>NZ_CP183183.1:3225000-3870000 GCF_048500665.1 Streptomyces tritici | reverse complement strand
CCGGCTGTTGGGCCGTTCCGACGAGTGAGACTTTAGCGGATTCCTTGCCGCCGACGCTAATCGGGCGGCGTGCGCTCAAACCTTCGAACGCGGATTCCTCATTTCGCAAAAACGCACGGAAAGCATGGCGATGCGATGAGGCAGCGCCTGCTGGTGGTGGATCTTGCGGAATGGCTGTCCGGGGCCGACCGGAGTCGGTGCTCACGTCGGACAACTCGGAGAACACTACGTGTCGGGAAATCGAGTGTCAACCCCCGCCCGGGGCGTACGCTTCTCGTGTGACTACGCACGCGCACACCACCCAGTGGTGGGCCGCCTGACGGCGGCCCTGCCTGCGCATGCAACCAGACGGCCGCCGCCTCGGCGGCCGTTCGTGTGTGCCCCTCCGGGGCCGGCCGCCGAGCCGGCGCCACGGAGAGAGGAAGCACCGAAGCCATGGACCTGAAGCGGACGCGGACGTTCAGTGGGGTCAAGCCGACCGGGCATCTGACGCTGGGCAACTACCTCGGGGCCGTACGGCGGTGGGTCGAGGTCGACCAGTACGCATCCGACGCGCTCTTCAGCGTCGTCGACCTGCACGCGCTGACCGTCGAGCACGACCCGGCCCGGATCCTGAGGCTCAGCCGGCAGGCGGCCACGCTGCTGCTGGCGTCCGGGCTGGATCCCGCCCTGTGCACCGTGTACGTCCAGAGCCACGTCGACGAGCACGCCCGGCTCTCGTACCTGTTGGAGTGCACGGCGACGGACGGCGAGCTGCGGCGGATGATCCAGTACAAGGAGAAGAGCGTCCGGGCGCGGGCGGCCGGGGACGGCGTACGGCTGTCGCTGCTCACGTATCCCGTGCTGATGGCGGCGGACATCCTCGCGTACGAGACGGACGAGGTGCCGGTCGGCGAGGACCAGCGGCAGCACGTGGAACTGGCGCGGGACCTGGCGGTACGGTTCAACCAGCGCTACGGGCACACCTTCACCGTGCCCCGGGCCACGCATCCGGCGGTGGCGGCGCGGGTGATGGACCTGCAGGACCCGAGTTCGAAGATGGGCAAGTCGCACGAGAGCGGCGCGGGGATCGTCTATCTGCTCGACGAGCCGGACGTGGTGCGGAAGAAGGTCATGCGCGCGGTGACCGACAGCGGGTCGGACGTCGCGTACGACAAGGAGAACCGGCCCGGGGTGGCCAACCTGCTCGACATCCTCGCCGCGGCGACGGACCGGGAGCCGGCGGCGGTGGCGGAGGAGTACACCTCGTACGGCTCGCTGAAGCGGGACACCGCGGACGCCGTCGTCGAACTGCTGCGGCCGGTGCGGGAGCGGCATGCGGAGCTGGCGGCGGATCCTGCGCAGGTGGACAAGGTGCTGCGCGAGGGCGCCGAGCGGGCTCGGGGCATGGCGCGGCCGGTGGTCGACCGAGCCTATCGGGCCATCGGGTTGCTGCCGGCCGTCTGAAGGGGGGCGGGGGCGGGGCGGGGTGCGTCCTGGGCCGGCCCGGCCCCGTTCCCCTTCTCGTTCCCTATGCCGTTCCTTGTTTCGGTGCCCTGGTGTTCGTCGGGCTGCGGAAGGCCGTGCGGTAGGCGCGGGGGCTCATCGAGAGGTGGGTCGCGAAGTGCTGGCGCATGGTGACCTCGCTGCCGAAGCCGACACGGCGGGCCACCTCGGGCAGGGGGTGGTCGGTCCGTTCGAGGAGTTTCTGGGCGGCGGCGACGCGCTGGGCGATGAGCCAGTGGACCGGGGTGGTGCCGGTGGTGGCCTGGAAGTGGCGGGCGAAGGTGCGGGCGGACATGCCGGCGCGGGCGGCGAGGCTCGCGACGGTGTGGGGTTCGTCCAGGTGGGCGAGGGCGTGGGCGCGTACGTCGGCGAGGGCGTCGGCGTCGCGGTCGGTGCGCGGGGTGGGGCGCTCGATGAACTGGGCCTGAGTGCCGGTGCGGAACGGGGCGGTGACCATGGCGCGGGCCACCGCCGCCGCGGCTTCCGCGCCGTGGGCGGTGCGGACGAGGTGGAGGCACAGGTCGATGCCGGCGGCGACTCCGGCGGAGGTCCAGAGGCCGGAGTCCTCGACGAAGAGGGCGTCAGGCTCGACGCGTACGCGCGGGTGGCGGGCCCGCAGGCGTTCGGCGAGGTGCCAGTGGGTGACCGCGCGGCGGTCGTCGAGGAGGCCGGCGCGGGCGAGGACGAAGGCGCCCGCGCACAGGGCGGCGACCGGGGTGCCGGCGGTGTGGGCGCGGCGCAGGGCGGCGAGGACGGGTTCGGGGACGTCGGCGTCGGGGTCCTCGACGCCGGGGACGACGACGAGGTCGGCGCGGTCGAGCCAGTCGAGGGCGCGGTCGGCGGTCAGGGCCAGGCCGCCGGTCAGCGGGATGGGGGCGGCGGGGTCGGGTGCGACGCGGCGGAGCTCGGCCGGCGGGACGCCGCGCGCGGCGCGGTCGACGCCCCAGACCTCCTGGACGACGGACAGGTCGAAGGCGCGGACGCCGGGGAAGGCGAGGACGGCGATGCGCTGCGTCGGCATGCTGGCAGTATCCCATCGATCACTGACGTATGGGCTCCTGGGACGGCGGGCCGGGCGGCGACAGGATCGGAGGCATGGAGATCTACGAGAACACCGCCCTGATCGTCGTCGACGTGCAGAAGGGCTTCGGGGACGCGTTCTGGGGGCGGCGGAACAATCCGGAGGCGGAGGCCCACATGGCCTCGCTGATCGACCGGTGGCAGGAGACCGGGCGGCCGATCGTCTTCGTCCGGCACGACTCGGCGCAGCCGAGGTCGCCGCTGGCGACGGGGACGGAGGGCAACGCCTTCCAGGACTTCGTCGCCGAGCGGCGCGGGAAGGGGTCCGGTCCCGAGCTGCTGGTGACGAAGTCGGTGAACTCGGCGTTCTACGGGGAGCCGGATCTGGACGCCTGGCTGAAGGGCGCCGGGATCCGGCAGGTCGTGATCGTGGGCATCCAGACGAACATGTGCAACGAGACGACCGCGCGGATGGGCGGGAACCTCGGCTACGACGTGCTGTTCCCGCTGGACGCGATGCACACCTTCGACCTGACCGGTCCGTTCGGCTGGTCGCAGTCGGCGGAGGAGCTGACCCGGGCGACGGCGGTGTCGCTGCACGGGGGGCGGTTCGCCCGGGTCGTGAGCACGCAGGACGTGCTGTCCGCCGCGTAGGTCAGCCGTTGCCGGAGGCCAGCTCGCGGCTGCGGTCGCGGGCGGCCTCCAGGGCGGCGATGAGGGCGGCGCGTACGCCGTGGTTCTCCAGCTCGCGGATGGCGCTGATGGTCGTACCGGCCGGGGAGGTCACGGCCTCGCGGAGCTTGACCGGGTGTTCGCCGCTGTCGCGGAGCATGACGGCGGCGCCGATGGCGGCCTGGACGATGAGGTCGTGGGCCTGGGCGCGGGGCAGGCCGAGGAGGATGCCGGCGTCGGTCATGGCCTCGACGAGGTAGTAGAAGTACGCCGGTCCGGAGCCCGACAGGGCGGTGGCGGCGTCCTGCTGGGACTCGGGGACGCGCAGGGTCTTGCCGACGCCGCCGAAGATCTCCTCCGTGTGGGCGAGGTGCTCGGAGGTGGCGTGGCTGCCGCCCGAGATCACGGACATGCCCTCGTCGACGAGGACGGGGGTGTTCGGCATGACGCGGACGACGGGGGTGCCGGCGGTCAGGCGCTCCTCGATGAAGGCCGTGGGGATGCCGGCGGCGGCGCTGATGACGAGCCGGTCGGCGGCGACGTGCGGGGCGAGTTCGTCGAGGAGCCGGCCCATGTCCTGGGGCTTGACGGCGAGGATGAGGGTGTCGGCGCGCTTGGCGGCGTCGGCGTTGGAGACCGCCTCGACGCCGTAGCGGTCGTGCAGTTCGGCGGCGCGCTCGGAGCGGCGGGCGGTGACGAGCAGGTTGGCGGGGCGCCAGCCGGCGCGGATCATGCCGCTGAGGAGCGCTTCACCGATCTTGCCGGTGCCGAGGACTGCGACGGTCTGGGTCATGGCTCTGTTCACCTCGCCGGAGGGGGTACGTGTCGCCATCCTCGCACCGGCCCGGGCGTGGCGGCCGACGTGTCCGAGGGGCGGTCACGCGCTTTCCGGTCGCGGGTTTCCCGGTCAGGCGTTTCCCGGTCACGCGCCTTCCGGTCACGCGGTGCGGCGGCGGAGGGTCGCCGCGCCGAGGCCGAGGACGAGGACGGCGCAGCCGGCGACGACGAGGGCGTCGCGGACGAAGTCGGCGGTCATGTCGGTGTGGCGCAGGACCTGGTTCATGCCGTCGACGGCGTACGACATGGGGAGCGCGTCCGAGATGCCTTCGAGGACGGGGTGCATCCGGTCGCGCGGGGTGAACAGGCCGCACAGCAGCAGCTGCGGGAAGATCACGGCCGGCATGAACTGGACGGCCTGGAACTCGGACGCCGCGAAGGCGGAGACGAACAGCCCGAGGGCGGTGCCGAGGAGCGCGTCGAGCAGGGCGACCAGGAGCAGCAGCCAGGGCGAGCCGACGACGTCGAGGCCGAGGAGCCACAGGGCGAGGCCGGTGGCGAGGGCGGACTGGACGACGGCGAGGAGCCCGAAGGCGAGGGCGTAGCCGGCGATGAGGTCGCCCTTGGCCAGGGGCAGGGCCAGGAGGCGTTCGAGGGTGCCGGAGGTGCGTTCGCGCAGGGTGGCGATGGAGGTCACCAGGAACATCGTGATCAGCGGGAAGATCCCGAGCAGCGAGGCGCCGACGTTGTCGAAGGTCCGCGGGCTGCCGTCGAAGACGTAGCGGAGCAGGACGAGCATCAGGCACGGGACCAGGAGCATCAGGGCGATCGAGCGCGGGTCGTGGCGGAGCTGGCGCAGGACGCGGGCGGCGGTGGCGAGGGTGCGGTCGGTGCTCACGGCTGCTCCTGCGGTGCGGGGTGGTCGGCGGCCCGGGGGTCGGGGGCCGGTACGGGATGGTCGGCGGCCCGGTTCGCGGTGGCCGCGCGGGCGTTCGCGGTGGCCGCGCGGGCGTTCGCGGCGTCGACGAGGCGGAGGAAGGCGCCTTCGACGGTGGGGGTGTCGTTGCGCCGGCGGAGGGCCTCGGGGGTGTCCTCGGCGAGGATCTCGCCCTCGCGCATGAGGAGCAGCCGGTGGCAGCGCTCGGCCTCGTCCATGACGTGGGAGGAGACGAGGAGGGTGGCGCCCCGGTCGGCGGCGATGCGGTGGAAGAGGTCCCACAGGTCACGGCGGAGGACGGGGTCGAGGCCCACGGTGGGTTCGTCGAGCACGAGGAGCTCGGGGGCGCCGAGGAGGGCGACGGCGAGGGAGACGCGGCTGCGCTGGCCGCCGGAGAGCCGGCCGGCGAGGTGGCCCGCGTGGTCGGCGAGGTCGACGTCGCCGAGGGCGCGCTCGACGGCGGCTCGGCGTTCGTCGCGGCGGGCGCGGCCGGGGAGCAGGACGGAGGCGAAGTAGTCGAGGTTCTGGCGGACGGTGAGGTCGTCGTAGACGGACGGCTGCTGGGTGACGTAGCCGATGCGGGAGCGCAGGGCGGCGTCGCCGGCGGGACGGCCGAGGACGTCGAGGGTGCCGGTGACCTCGGCCTGCGTGCCGACGACGGCCCGCATGAGGGTGGTCTTGCCGCAGCCGGAGGGGCCGAGGAGGCCGGTGATGCGTCCGGCGGGGACGGTGAAGTCGACGCCGCGCAGGACGGTGCGGTCGCCGCGTACGACGGTGAGCCCGCGGGCGGTGATCGCGCCGGAGGGCGGGGGCGGGGGCGGCTCGTCGCCGGTTTTATTCATCATGCGATGAATAGTGCGCGCGGCGGGGGAAGGCGTCAAGGTCCGGGGAGGGGCGCGGGGGCGGGAGAGGCGTCGAACCCGGGAAGGGCCTCGAAGACCGGAAGGCCGCCGGGATCCGGGAGGCCATCGAGGTCCGGGGAGGGCCGTCGGGATCCGGGAGGCCGTCGGGATCCGAGGAGGGGCGACGGGATGGGAGGGGCGACGGGATCCGGGGAGGGGCGACGAAGTTCGGGAGGCCGTCAGAGGCCCCGGGAGGCCGTCGAAGCCCCGGGAGGCCGCCAGAGGCCGGGAGTGCCTGGAAGTTCGGAAGGCCATCAGAGGCCGGGAGTGCCCTGAAGTTCGGACGGCCGTCGGAGGCCGGGAGAGGCGTCGCGCCCGGGCGGGAAGGGCCGCGCGGCCGCGGAAGGGCCTCAAGGGCCGGAACAGCGAAGCGGACGGCCCCTCCAGAGAAGAGGGCGTCCGCTCAGGGGCTTACTGGGGGGCGCTATCGGCGCTTGGGCTTTGGTTTGCGGCGGGTGGAGGGGTTGCCGGTGCGGGAGGAGCGGCGCTTCTCGTACTGGGCGAGGGCCTTCTCGTACTCCGTGCGGCGGAGTTTCTCGCCGGGGGCCTCGCTGAAGGTGCGGAAGAAGTAGGCGAGCAGCGAGCCGATGAAGCCGATGGCCTTCAGGCTGCGCAGCGAGTCCTCGCGGGCCGGGTCGTCGGGGCGGCGGGAGAAGCCCTCCCACGTCTTGCGGAAGGCGATGGCGCTGCAGACGGCGAACATGACGACGACGAGGACGTTGACGAAGCCGCCTACCTGGGCGACCTCGAGCCCCTGGTACGCGAACCGCAGCACGAAGCACCCGGCGGCCGCGGCGAGCAGCGCGCCGAGCCCCACGGCGGCACGGCGCAGCCCGTAGTGCCCGTCGTGCTCCACCCAGGTCGTCCCGAAGAACCGGATCTCCTCGGGGCGGGGGCCGGGGCTGCTGTTCTCAGGGCCGGTGCCGGTGCCGGTACCGGTGCGGTCGTCGTCGCTCACGGGATCGATTATCCCCGTGAGCGACGGCGGACGGCGGATCAGGAGCAGCGCGGGGCGACGTAGCCGTCGCTGCCGGTCTTCACGTACGCGTCCGAGACGAACTCGCCGTCCGCGATGTTGTCCCAGAGGTTCGTGGTCCCGTACGGCCCGGTGATCCACTCGCCGGGCGTCTGGCAGTAGATCGGCACCGACGCGCCGAGCGGCAGCGTGCGGACGATGCGGTACTTGGTGCCCGGGCCGGAGCGGACGTTCACGCGGTAGCCCGGAGCGATCGGATAGCGCAGGGTCGACGCCGTCATGGCGGACAGCTCCGCGGACGCGGACTCGTCGACGGACTCGTCAATGGACATGGTGGATCCCCCCGTTCGGATGACGCGCGCAGGCTACCAAGCCATGTCCGGAATCGATGCCTCATGACATAGGCTCCGTGCGTCGTGCGCGCGCACGATTCGACGGGGAATCACACGGGGTGGGGCGATGCCACCGTTGCGCAGGACCGGCGTCGGCCGGGAAGCGGAAGATCCTGAGTACGCGGGTGAGTACCGGCTCGGGGCCTGTCTCGGGTCCGGCGGCATGGGCGTCGTCCATCTGGCGCGGTCCGCCTCCGGGTTGAGGCTCGCGGTCAAGGTCGTCCACGAGAGCCACGCGTCGGACCCGGAGTTCCGGGCCCGGTTCCGCCAGGAGGTCGCCGCGGCGCGGCGGGTCAGCGGCGCGTTCACCGCGCCTGTGGTCGACGCGGACCCGGACGCGGCGCGGCCGTGGATGGCCACCCTGTACGTGCCCGGGCCCACGCTCGCCGAACAGGTCAGGCGCAGCGGCCCGTTGAGCCCCGCCGAGCTGCGCCGGCTGACCGCCGGGCTCGCCGAGGCGCTGCGCGACATCCACCGCGCGGGCGTGGTGCACCGGGACCTCAAGCCGGGCAACGTGCTGCTGACGGACACCGGGCCGAAGGTCATCGACTTCGGGATCTCCCGCCCGTCGGACAGCGATGTGCGCACGGAGACGGGGAAGTTGATCGGCTCGCCGCCGTTCATGGCGCCCGAGCAGTTCCAGCGGCCGCGCGAGGTCGGTCCGGCGGCGGACGTGTTCGCGCTCGGGTCGGTGCTGGTGCACGCGGCGACCGGGACCGGGCCGTTCGACTCGGACAGCCCGTACATCGTGGCGTACCAGGTCGTCCACGACGAGCCCGATCTGTCGGGCGTGCCCGAGGAGCTGGCGCCGCTCGTCGCGCGCTGTCTGGCGAAGGAGCCGGCCGACCGGCCCACGCCGGACGAGATCATGGCGGCGCTGCAGCCGCCGTCGTACGAGGCGGCGGCGTTCATACCCGCCCAGCGCCGGCCGTCGTCCCGCTCGGGCACGCCGACGCTGGGGCTCCGTCCCGCGGGCTCCGATCCAGCCGGCTCCGATGCGACCCGCCCCGATCCGGCCCGCCCCGATCCGGCCGACACCGTCGGGCCCTCGGACCGCTCGCCCACCCGGGCCCTGCGCCGGCGCCGCCGGCCGGTGGGCCTCGTCGCCGCGGCGGTCGTCGTCGCGCTGGCGGGCGGGGCGTTCGCCGTGTGGCCGGAGGGCGGCGAGCGCCCGCAACGGCCGCAGCGGACGTCCGCGGCGAAGCCGGTCGGCTCGTGGGCGACGCCGCTGAACCAGGCCGGCGACGCGGCTCCCGCCTGCTCCGCGGGCCCGGACGGTGCCGTGTACTGCGCCGCGCGCGGGACCGGCGCCGCCCGGCTCGACCCCGCGTCCGGCGCGGTCGTCTGGTCCCGTCCGGAGCGGACGGGGGCGGTGGCGGCGCCGGTGCACTCCGCGGGGAGCGTGGGCGCGGCCGTCGGCGAGGACGGCGGCCGGTTCGTGACCTACGACGCGGAAAGCGGCCGTCCCGGCTGGAGCACCGCCGTCCCGGACGGCGGCAGCGTCCACCCGGCCGGTGACACCCTGCTGCTCGGCTCCCGTTCCGGCTCCGTGACCGCCGTCGACACGCGGACCGGCGAGCGGCTCTGGCGGCGTGCGCTGCCCGGGCACCGGGCCCCGCTGGTCGGCCCGTACGACGCGTCCACCGGCGTGGTGCACGTCTTCGAGGAGACGGCGGACGGCAGGCACACGGTGGTCAGCGGCGTACGGGCCCGGACGGGCGAGACCGTCCACAGCAAGCGGCTCGCGGGCCGCCTCGAACCGTTCGGCGTCGGCGGCGCGGACGGGGGCGGCGTGCTGTTCCTGCTGGCGCGCGGCCTCGACACGCGGGCCGAGGCGGTCGTGCGGTACGACCCGGCGTCCGGCGGCGCCGAGCGCGTGCCGCTGCCGTTCCGGCTGGAGGAGCCGAAGGCCGTGGTGACGGGCGACGTCGTCCATCTGCTGACGCGCGCCGGGACGCTCGTGGCCGTGGACACGGCGGAGCGCCGGACGCTCTGGCAGCTGGAGACGGCCGCCGGCCGCGTCTCCGCGCCGGTGCCGGGCCACGACCGGCTGTACTTCTCGGCGGCGGACGGGCGGCTGATCGCGGTCGACACGGCGCGCGGGGTGCTCCTCGGGCAGACCGAGCCCCGGCTGCGCGGCGGACGGCTCGGCCACGCGGCCTCCGTGCCCGCCCCCGTGGTGCTCGGCCCCCGGGTCGTCGCCACCGCCCCCGACGGGTCCGCCTTCGCCGTGGACGGGGCCGACCCGGGCCGGTGGTGAGCCGGGCCGGGTGAGCCGGCCGTTGGCGAGCCGGCCGGTGACACGGCGGCGGGGCCTGGACGGTCACCCCGTCCAGGCCCCGCCGCCGTCTCGCGTCAGCCGAGCTTCGTCACGTCGCGGACCGCGCCCTTGTCGGCGCTCGTGGCCATCGCGGCGTAGGCGCGGAGGGCCGCGGAGACCTTGCGGGTGCGGTTCTTCGGGGCGTAGACGCCGCCGAGGGCCTCGCGGCGCGCGGCCAGTTCCTCGTCGGGGACGAGGAGTTCGATCGAGCGGGACGGGATGTCGATGCGGATGCGGTCGCCGTCCTCGACGAGCGCGATCGTGCCGCCGGACGCCGCCTCCGGGGAGGCGTGGCCGATGGAGAGGCCCGAGGTGCCGCCGGAGAAGCGGCCGTCGGTGACCAGGGCGCACACCTTGCCCAGGCCGCGGCCCTTCAGGTACGAGGTCGGGTAGAGCATCTCCTGCATGCCGGGGCCGCCCTTGGGGCCCTCGTAGCGGATGACGACGACGTCGCCCTCCTTGACCTGCTGGGTCAGGATCTTCTGCACGGCCTCGTCCTGCGACTCGCAGACGACCGCCGGGCCCTCGAAGGTCCAGATCGACTCGTCGACGCCGGCCGTCTTCACGACGCAGCCGTCGACCGCGAGGTTGCCGCGCAGCACCGCCAGGCCGCCGTCCTTCGAGTACGCGTGGGCCACGTCGCGGATGCAGCCGCCGGCCGCGTCCGTGTCGAGGGACTCCCAGCGCTCGGACTGCGAGAAGGCGGTGGCGGAGCGCTTGCAGCCGGGGGCCGCGTGCCACAGCTCGACGGACTCCGGCGTCGGGGAGCCGCCGCGGACGTCCCAGGCGGTCAGCCACTCCTTCAGCGAGGCGGAGTGCACCGCGTGCACGTCCTCGTTGAGCAGCCCGCCGCGGTACAGCTCGCCGAGGATCGCCGGGATGCCGCCGGCGCGGTGCACGTCCTCCATGTAGTACGTGCCGCCGGGGGCGACGTTCGGGGCGACCTTGGCCAGGCAGGGCACCCGGCGCGAGACGGCGTCCATGTCGGCCAGGCCGTAGTCCGCCTCGGCCTCCTGGGCGGCGGCGAGGAGGTGCAGGATCGTGTTGGTGGAGCCGCCCATGGCGATGTCGAGGGCCATGGCGTTCTCGAAGGCGGCGCGGGTGGCGATGTTGCGCGGCAGGACGGAGGCGTCGTCCTCCTCGTAGTACCGCTTGGTCAGCTCGACGACGGTGCGGCCGGCCCGCTCGTACAGCTCCTTGCGGGCGGTGTGCGTGGCGAGCAGGGAGCCGTTGCCCGGCAGGGACAGGCCGATGGCCTCGGTCAGGCAGTTCATCGAGTTGGCGGTGAACATGCCGGAACAGGAGCCGCAGGTCGGACAGGCGTTCTCCTCGATGCGGAGGATGTCCTCGTCGGAGACCTTCTCGTTCACGGCCTCGGACATCGCGTCGACCAGGTCGAGCGTGCGGACCGTGCCGTCGACGAGGGTGGCCTTGCCGGCCTCCATCGGGCCGCCGGAGACGAAGACCGTCGGGATGTCGAGGCGCAGCGCGGCCATCAGCATGCCGGGAGTGATCTTGTCGCAGTTGGAGATGCAGATCAGGGCGTCGGCGCAGTGCGCCTCGACCATGTACTCGACGCTGTCCGCGATCAGGTCGCGGGAGGGCAGCGAGTAGAGCATGCCGCCGTGGCCCATCGCGATGCCGTCGTCGACGGCGATGGTGTTGAACTCGCGCGGGATGCCGCCCGCCTCGGCGATCGCCTCGGAGACGATCCGGCCGACGGGCGAGAGGTGGGTGTGGCCGGGCACGAACTCGGTGAAGGAGTTGGCGACGGCGATGATGGGCTTCCGGCCGATGTCCGCGCCCGGTACACCGGAGGCGCGCATAAGGGCGCGGGCGCCCGCCATGTTGCGGCCGTGGGTGACTGTGCGGGACCTCAGCTCGGGCATCGTCGCTCGCTCCTCAGTGATGGGTGTGCTTGTTGTCGAGCGTACGCTCCGGCTCCAAGATCTGGACATGGCGTCCGTATGGCGGACGGTGTGTTCAGGTTTCGGGCAGCCGCGCGGGCGGCGGTCGTCACGCTTCCGTCAGATAGCGCTGCAGCGTCGGGGCGACCAGCTTCACGATCTCCTCCGTGTCCACCGACGCCAGCGGCTCCGCCTTGATGACGTACCGCAGGATCGCGATGCCGATCATGTGCGAGGCCGCCAGCTCCGCGCGGAACGTCGGGTCCGGCACGTCCAGCTCCGAGGCGACCCGCTCCAGCAGCCTGCGCAGCACGAAACCGCGCAGCACCTTCGCGGCGGCCTCGTACGTGAGCGCCGAGCGGATGATCGCGAGCAGGGGGGCGCGGGTGGCGGGGTTCTCCCAGACGCCGATGAAGTACCTGGCCAGGCGCTCGCCGATGCCCTCGGCGCCCGCGCCCAGGATGGCCGGGACGGCGAGCGCCGGTTCGAAGGAGACCTCGATCGCCGCCGCGAAGACCTCGTCCTTGGTGCCGAAGTAGTGGTGCACGAGGGCCGCGTCGACGCCTGCGGCCTTGGCGATGCCGCGCATCGAGGCCTTGTCGTAGCCGCGCTCGGCGAACTGCGTCCGCGCCGCCTCCAGGATCCGTTCACGCGCCCCGGGGCCGCTGTCGTCGCCGGTACGGGAGGGGCGGCCGCGCCGGCGCGGGGCGGGCTCGGTCATGAGCGGGGCGTCTGGAAGGGCCGGGCGGTCGCGGAGGCGAGGTGGAGCCGGGTGAAGGCCAGCGCCTCGGCGAGGTCGGCCTCGCGTTCGGCGGCGGACATCGCGCGCCGGGTGTTGACCTCGATGACGACGTGGCCGTCGAAGCCGGTCGCCGCCAGGCGCTCCAGGACCTCGGCGCACGGCTGCGTGCCGCGCCCGGGCACGAGGTGCTCGTCCTTGGCGGAACCGCGGCCGTCGGCGAGGTGGACGTGGCCGAGCCGGCCGCCCATGCGGTCGACCATGGCCAGGGCGTCGGTGCGGGCGGTCGCGGTGTGCGAGAGGTCGATCGTGTAGTGGCGGTAGTCGTCCTTGGTGACGTCCCACTCGGGGGCGTACGCGAGCATCTCGCGGTCGCGGTAGCGCCAGGGGTACATGTTCTCGACGGCGAACCGTACGTCCGTCTCGTCGGCCATCCGCCAGATGCCGGTGACGAAGTCGCGCGCGTACTGGCGCTGCCAGCGGAACGGCGGGTGCACGACGACGGTGGACGCGCCGAGCTTCTCGGCGGCGGCCTGGGCGCGCTGGAGCTTGACCCAGGGGTCGGTGGACCAGACGCGCTGGGTGATCAGCAGGCAGGGGGCGTGCACGGCCAGGATCGGGACCTGGTGGTGGTCGGAGAGCCGGCGCAGCGCCTCGATGTCCTGGCTGACCGGGTCGGTCCACACCATGACCTCGACGCCGTCGTAGCCGAGGCGCGCGGCCACGTCGAAGGCCGTCGCCGTCGACTCCGGGTAGACCGAGGCCGTCGACAGGGCGACCTTCGCGTCCGGGACGCGCACCACTGGTTCTGCCACGAGGGACAGCGTACGGGGCGGCCCCGGGCGACGGGGAGCCGGTTCCGGCCACCCGGCCCTCCGCTCGCGCCGCGCGCCGCCCCGTCCCGTCACGCCTCCGTCGGCAGCGGGCCCATCGCGGGAAGGTGGTCCAGGCGGCGGAGGATGACGCCCTCGCGCAGGGCCCAGGGGCAGATCTCCAGGGTGTCGACGCCGAACAGGTCCATCGCGCCCTCCGCGACGAGCGCGCCCGCGAGCAGCTGCGGGGCGCGGCCCTCCGAGACGCCGGGCAGGGCGGCGCGCTCGCCGGCGGACATGGCGGCCAGCCGGGGCACCCACTCCTCCAGGGCGGCGCGGCCGAGGATGCGCTGTACATACAGGCCCTCGCCGGAGCCGGGCGCGCCGGCGATCCGGGCGAGCTGCTTGAAGGTCTTGGACGTGGCGACCACGTGGTCGGGCTTGCCGAAGCGGGCGAACTCGCCGACGGTACGGGCGATCTCGGCGCGCACATGGCGGCGCAGGGCGCGGACGTCGTCGGTGTCGGGCGGGTCGCCCGGCAGCCAGCCCGCGGTCAGCCGGCCCGCGCCCAGCGGCAGCGACACCGCCGCGTCGGGCTCCTCGTCGATGCCGTACGCGACCTCCAGGGAGCCGCCGCCGATGTCGAGCAGGAACAGCTTGCCGGCGGACCAGCCGAACCAGCGGCGGGCGGCCAGGAACGTGAGCCGGGCCTCCTCGTCGCCGGTGAGGACCTGGAGGTCGATCCCGGTCTCCTCCTTGACCCGGGCGAGCACGGCGTCCGCGTTGGTCGCCTCGCGCACCGCGGACGTGGCGAACGGCAGCACTTCCTCGCAGCCCTTGTCCTCGGCGGCGTGCAGCGCCCCGGCGACCGTGGCGATGAGCCGCTCGACACCGGCCGGGGCGATCGCGCCCTGCGCGTCGAGCAGCTCCGCCAGGCGCAGCTCCGCCTTGTGGGAGTGGGCGGGCAGCGGGCGGGCGCCGGGGTGGGCGTCCACCACCAGCAGGTGCACTGTGTTCGAACCGACGTCGAGGACTCCGAGTCTCATGGGCGGAACGCTACTGCGCCGGGCGCATACGCTTGGGGTTGTGCCAAAGACGAAAAAGGCGAAGCAGGGCAAAGGCAGCGCCGCGGCCGGCAAGCCCCCGAAGACGACCGCCGAGGAGCCGCGCGTGGTGAAGGCCCCCAAGGGCGGCGCGAAGCGCGCCGCCGAGCCGGACGAGAAGGGCCTGGACTTCCCTCGCGCCTGGGTCGAGTTCCCGGACCCGGCGGACGACGAGCAGGTCTTCCGCTGCGACCTGACGTGGCTGACCTCCCGCTGGACCTGCGTCTTCGGCAGCGGCTGCCAGGGCATCCAGGCGGGCCGCGCCGACGACGGCTGTTGCACGCTGGGCGCGCACTTCTCCGACGAGGAGGACGAGCAGCGGGTCGCCTCGTACGTGGACCGGCTGACCCCGGAGCTGTGGCAGTTCCACGGCGTCGGCACGGAGACCGGCTGGGTGCAGCTCGACGAGGACGGCGAGCGGCAGACCCGGCGCTGGGAGGGCTCATGCATCTTCCAGAACCGGCCCGGCTTCGCCGGCGGCGCGGGCTGCTCGCTGCACATCCTGGCCCTGAAGGAGGGCCGCGAGCCGCTGGAGACCAAGCCGGACGTCTGCTGGCAGCTGCCGGTGCGGCGCACGTACGACTGGATCGACCGGCCCGACGACACCCGCGTGCTGCAGGTGTCGATCGGCGAGTACGACCGCCGGGGCTGGGGCCCGGGCGGTCACGACCTGCACTGGTGGTGCACCTCGGCGACGTCGGCGCACGGCGCGGGCGAGCCGGTGTACGTGACGTACCGCCCGGAGCTGACGGAGCTGATGGGCAAGGAGGCGTACGAGGTGCTGGCCGGGCTGTGCGAGGCGCGGCTCGCCTCGCACCTGCCGCTGGTGGCGCCGCACCCGGCGGACCCGGTGGCGGAGCAGCCGGCGCCGTAGCCGGACGGGATCCCCGGACGGGCCCGGCGGGCCCTACGAGCCCGGCGCCGGGTCGCCCGTGCCGTTCCCGCCGTCCGGCGGCGGGTTCTCCGACGGGGCGCCGCCGTCGGGCGGGTCCGTCGGGGACGGGTCGGACGGGCCGGGGTCCGTCGGCGTGGGGCCGGTCGGGCCGGGGTCCGTGGGGCCCGGATCGGTCGGGGCCGGGTCCGTCGGGGTCGGGTCCGGGTCCGGCGAGGTCGGCGGGGGCGTGGACGGGCCGGGGCCCGGGTCCGTGGGGCCGGGGTCGGTCGGGCCGGGGTCCGTGGCGCCGTACCCGTCGATGCGCAGGACAGCCCCGGACGGCTGGACGCCGACCCGGGCGCTCCACGCGCCGGACGGCTCGCGCGCGTGGTCGACCTTGATGTACACCGTCGCCGACTCGCCGGGGCCGAGCGTGCCGGAGGCCCGGCTGACGTACAGCCAGGACGCGTCGGTCCACAGCGACCAGCCGACGGGCGAGCCGCCCGCGTTGGTGAGGGTGAGCACGGTCGTGTCGCCGGCGGAGTGCGCGGCGACGGCGAGCCGGCCGGGAGCGGCCTGGCCGGGAGCGGCGGGCACGGACGGGGCCCCGGGGTCGACGATCTCGACGGAGACGTCCGGGGAGCGGCTGCCGCGGGTGAACCGCGGCTGCGGGCGGGTACTGGCGTTGCCCGCGTTCTCGTAGCGGTCGTACCCGGGGTCGCCGGGGCGGCCCTCGCCCTGCTCGTCCTCGCGGGCGCTGACCGCGTCGCCGCCGCGGCCCTCCCCCGTCAGCGGCGCGCCCCGGTACGCCGCCCACAGCGCGAGCACCGGCGCGGCGACGACCGCGGCGACCACCGTGGTGGTCACCGCGCGGGCCCGCATCCGGTCGCGCCGGGCCGCGTGGTCCTTGGGGTCCAGCGGGAAGCCGGTGGGGCCGAACCGCGGGGCCCCGGCCCGGGCGCGCGGCACGTGCAGCATCGCCACGTACGTGGCCGCGCGCGGCGCCTCGACCAGGGGCAGCCGGGCCGGGGTGACGGTGGCGCCCGGCCACGGGGCGGCCGCTCCGGCGCGTTCGGCGACCCGGCGGCAGCGCGGGCAGTCGTCGACGTGCCGGACCAGCTCCGTGCGCAGGGCGGCGGAGAGCAGGACCTGGTGGTCGTCGGTGAGCCGGGCGACGGTCGGGCAGCTGCCGGTCTCGACGACGGCGAGTGCGGCCCGGGTGCGCTCGACCTCGCAGGCGGCGGAGGCCAGCAGCTCGCGGGCGGCGAGGGCGTCCAGGCCGAGGACGGAGGCGACCTGGTCGCGGCTGAGGCCGTGCCGGACGGCGAGCTCCAGGGCCTCGCGCTGCTCCGGCGTGGTGCCGGCCGCCTCCGGCCAGGCGAGCCGGGCCAGTTCGGCGCGGCGGCGCTCGGCGACGTCCGGGGGGAGGCGCGGCTCGCGGGCCGGGACGGTGGCGGGGCGGCCGGTGTGCGCGCCCTGCCGCCGGCCGCGCTGCTCGGCGAGGCTGCGCAGACAGGCCCAGCGGGCCAGCGCGTACAGCCAGGCCGTGCGTCCCTCCTCGTCGTCGGGACAGCGGGCGTGCCGCCGTTCGGCGACGGCCAGCACGTCGCCGAGGACCGCGGTGGCCGTGTCGTGGTCGTGGAGCACGGAGAGGCAGTACGTGAACAGGCCGTCGAGGTACGCCTCGTAACTGGCGGGCGGGCGCTGGCCGAGCGTGCGGGGGCCGTGGTCGTCGCGCCGGTGCGCCCGGTGTGCGCCGGTGGTGTGGGTGGGGGGTTCCAGCCTGCTGCTCGTCACCCGGCGACCGTAGGCAGTGCGCCGCGGGCTGTTCGTACCTCTTGAACACTTTTAATTCTTACGGGTGAACGTATCCCTCAAAAGGGGACACGAGTCCGTCACCGGGCGCCGGGCGGGGCGCCGGCGTCCGCGGCCCGGCCCGCGTTGTCGGTGCCTCCCGTTACGGTGTCGCTCATGGCTGCCCGTACGAAATCCGGCAAGGACCGGCCGTCCTACCGCTGCACCGAGTGCGGCTGGACGACCGTCAAATGGCTCGGCCGCTGCCCCGAGTGCCAGGCGTGGGGCACGGTCGAGGAGTACGGCGCGCCCGCCGTCCGCACGACCGCCGCCGGCCGGGTGTCCACGGCCGCGCTGCCCATCGGCCAGGTCGACGGCCGGCAGGCCACGGCCCGCTCGACCGGGGTGGACGAGCTGGACCGGGTGCTGGGCGGAGGCCTGGTGCCGGGGGCGGTGGTGCTGCTCGCCGGCGAGCCGGGC
The DNA here is from genome assembly GCF_048500665.1 of Streptomyces tritici. Taxonomy (NCBI): domain Bacteria; kingdom Bacillati; phylum Actinomycetota; class Actinomycetes; order Kitasatosporales; family Streptomycetaceae; genus Streptomyces; species Streptomyces tritici. Next base: position 3,852,810 of record NZ_CP183183.1, on the reverse strand, counting down.
GTCGGCAAGTCCACGCTGCTGCTCGACGTCGCCGCGAAGGCGGCGAACGAGGAGCACCGCACGCTGTACGTGACGGGCGAGGAGTCCGCGAGCCAGGTCCGGCTGCGGGCCGACCGCATCGGCGCGCTCAGCGAGCACCTCTACCTGGCCGCGGAGACGGACCTGTCGGCCGTGCTCGGGCATCTGGACGAGGTCAAGCCCTCGCTGCTGGTCCTGGACTCGGTGCAGACCGTCGCCTCGCCCGAGATCGACGGTGCGCCGGGCGGCATGGCGCAGGTCCGCGAGGTCGCCGGCGCGCTGATCCGGGCGTCCAAGGAACGGGGCATGTCGACGCTGCTCGTCGGCCATGTGACGAAGGACGGCGCGATCGCCGGTCCCCGGCTGCTGGAGCACCTGGTCGACGTGGTGCTGCACTTCGAGGGCGACCGGCATGCCCGGCTGCGCCTGGTGCGCGGGGTGAAGAACCGGTACGGGGCGACGGACGAGGTCGGCTGCTTCGAGCTGCACGACGAGGGGATCACGGGCCTGGCCGACCCGTCGGGGCTGTTCCTGACCCGGCGCGCCGAGCCGGTGCCGGGCACCTGCCTCACCGTCACGCTGGAGGGCCGCCGCCCGCTGGTCGCGGAGGTGCAGGCGCTGACGGTGGACTCGCAGATCCCGTCGCCGCGCCGGACGACCTCGGGCCTGGAGACCTCCCGGGTCTCGATGATGCTGGCGGTCCTGGAGCAGCGCGGCCGGATCAGCGCGCTGGGCAAGCGGGACATCTACTCGGCGACGGTGGGCGGCGTGAAGCTGTCCGAGCCCGCGGCCGACCTGGCGATCGCGCTGGCGCTGGCCTCGGCGGCCAGTGACACCCCGCTGCCGAAGAACCTGGTCGCGATCGGCGAGGTCGGGCTGGCGGGCGAGGTCCGCCGGGTGACCGGCGTGCAGCGCCGCCTCGCCGAGGCGCACCGCCTGGGCTTCACGCACGCGCTCGTGCCGGGCGACCCGGGGAAGGTGCCGCCGGGCATGAAGGTGCTGGAGGTGGCCGATATGGGCGACGCGCTGCGCGTGCTGCCGCGCAGCCGCCGCGCCCCGAAGGCGGAGGAGCCGTCGGGCTGACGACGGCCGGCACCGGACGAGCGGGCGGACGAGCGGGCTGACGGCGTCCCGCGGCGGACGGGGCGGACGGCCGGCGGACGGTGGCGCCCGCGCCCCGGCGGCTCGGGCGGGGCGGCTCGGGCGGGGCGGCTCGGCCGGCGCGGCGCGGCGGACGGGCCGGGCGGGCGTTCGAGCGGGGTTCCGTACGGGAGGGCCGGGGCATGACCCGCGTACGGACGGGGCAGGGCTTCGCGCGGGCGAATCCGCGCACCGGGAACCGGGCCGGGGCGGGGTCGCTAGACTTTGCCCTGGTCTCGCCCATCCGTACGAGCCGGAGGAGTGCAGTGGCAGCCAAGGACAACGAGGCACTGATGCGTGCGTCGCTCAGTGCCGTCGCCCCCGGCACCGCCCTCCGTGACGGCCTGGAGCGCATTCTGCGCGGCAATACGGGCGGACTCATCGTCCTCGGCATGGACAAGACGGTCGAGTCGATGTGCACCGGCGGTTTCGTCATCGACGTCGAGTTCACCGCCACCCGCCTGCGCGAGCTGTGCAAGCTCGACGGCGCGCTCGTCCTCGACAAGGACATCAGCAAGATCCTGCGGGCCGGCGTCCAGCTCGTCCCGGACGCCTCCATCCCGACCGAGGAGACCGGCACCCGGCACCGCACCGCCGACCGGGTCTCCAAGCAGTGCGGCTTCCCGGTCGTCTCCGTCTCCCAGTCGATGCGCCTGATCGCGCTGTACGTGGACGGCGAGCGCCGCGTCCTGGAGGAGTCGGCGGCGATCCTGTCCCGCGCGAACCAGGCCCTGGCGACGCTGGAGCGGTACAAGCTCCGGCTCGACGAGGTGGCCGGCACGCTCTCCGCCCTGGAGATCGAGGACCTGGTGACCGTCCGGGACGTCACCGCGGTCGCGCAGCGCCTGGAGATGGTCCGCCGGATCGCCACCGAGATCGCCGAGTACGTGGTCGAGCTCGGCACCGACGGCCGGCTGCTGTCGCTCCAGCTCGACGAGCTGATCGCGGGCGTGGAGCCGGAGCGCGAGCTGGTCGTCCGCGACTACGTGCCCGAGCCGACGGCCAAGCGTTCGCGCACGGTCGCCGAGGCGCTGACCGAGCTGGACGCGCTCAGCCACGCCGAGCTGCTCGAACTGCCCATCGTGGCCAGGGCCCTGGGCTACACCGGCTCGCCCGAGACGCTGGACTCGGCGGTCTCGCCGCGCGGTTACCGGCTGCTCGCGAAGGTGCCGCGACTGCCCGGCGCGATCATCGAGCGGCTGGTGGAGCACTTCGGCGGGCTGCAGAAGCTGCTCGCCGCCAGCGTGGACGACCTGCAGACCGTGGACGGCGTCGGCGAGGCCCGGGCGCGCAGCGTCCGCGAGGGCCTGTCCCGGCTCGCCGAGTCCTCGATCCTGGAGCGGTACGTCTAGGACCGGCACGGCCCCGGATGGACCGGCCCGGCATGGGACCGCCCCGGGGGGAACCGGCCCGGCCGGGGCTTCCGCGTCCGGCCGGAAGGGCTCGTTCCGTTTCAGTCCTTCGCCAGTGTGAAGGACGCCGGGAGCACCTGCGCCCCCGGGAAGACCGCCTCGACCAGGTACGTGCCCGGGCCTGCCGCACCGCCCTGCGGGGTCGCGCATCCCGGGGCGCTGGGCCGCCGGTCCCACTCCACCGCGTAGGTCGCCGAGCCGCCCGCCGGGACCCGCAGCAGCACGCTGCCGGCGGGGCGCGGGCAGTCCTTCGAGGACCACACCGCGTCGTCCTGCGCGTCGCTGATCGTCAGCACCGCCGTCCTCGGCCCGAAGTCGGCCTTGCACGTGACGGACGAGGTGTTGCGGGCGATCAGCTCGAAGCGGGGCTTCTCCCCCTGCTCGTACGAGACTTTGATGCTGCGCAGCGCCAACTTCAGTGCGCCGGCAGCGCAGTTGGGCAGCGGGGAGTCGGCCGGAACCTGCTGCGCCGCGCCGGAGCCGCCCGTGCCGCCCGAACCGGCCGTCGTGTCACCGTTCTTGGCGTCGCCCCCGCCGCTGGAGCCGGAATCCTGGCCGCCCGTGCCCGCGCCGCCGTCCGCGCCCGCGTCGCCCGACTCGTCGCGCCCGCCCGGCTGTTCGGAGATGGCGGGCCCGGAGGAGGACGGTCCGGGGGTGATGGAGGGCACGGGAGTGGCGCCGTTGGCACCGTCGTTCGTCTTCTTCCCGCCGCCGTCACCGGAACCGACGGCCCAGACGACCAGGGCCGTCAACAGGGCGATCAGGCACAGCGCGACGGCCCTCCGTCGCCAGTAGATGGAGGAGGGAAGCGGACCGACCGGATTGCGCAGAGATCCCACGGCACGAACCTTACGAGAGTTCGGGCCCAACTCCCGCCCTCCATGCCGCCCGAGAGGCAGTTTTTGCCGATGATCACATCCCGGGGAGCGACCTGGGGGGAGGCCGCGGGCCGCTCGCCCCCCACTTTCGTCAGGGGCGGTTCCCGACCTTCGCCCCGGGTGCCGGGCGGGGGCCCACGCCTAGCGTCGGCGCCCATGGACCAGAACCTCTACCTCGACATCCTCGACCACGCCCGCGGCACCCCGCACTGGCTCCAGCAGCTGGCCGAACTCTGGACGGAGGCCGGACTGCTGGTGTTCGCGGCGCTGTTCCTCGCCGGCTGGTGGCGCGCCCGCGCCGCCGGCGCGCGGACCATGGCCCTGGCGCTGCTCGCCCCGCTCGCCACCGCCTGCGGCTACGCCGTCAGCGAGGCGCTGAAGACCGTCTTCGACGAGGAGCGGCCCTGCCGGGCGGTCGCCGGCGCGCCCGCGCCGCTGGTGGAGTGCCCGCCGACCGGCGACTGGTCGTTCCCGAGCAACCACGCGGCCATCGCCGGTGCCGCGGCCGTGGCGCTCGCCCTTGCGTGGCGCGGGACGCTGTGGCTGACCGCGCCGCTCGCGCTGCTGATGGCGTACTCGCGGGTCTTCGTCGGCGTGCACTACCCGCACGACGTGGCGGCCGGGCTGCTGCTCGGCGGGGCCGTCGCATACGCCGCCGTGCGCGCCTGGACGCGGCCGGCCACGGCCCTCGTGGGCACCGCCCGGGCCGGACGCTCGGCGGCCGTGCTGTGGTGCGCGGGGCGCGGACCCCGGCAGCGCGCCACCGTGCGCCCCGGGGGCGTGCGGGACCGGTCCCGCTGAACGTGCCAGGATCGGAAGGCCATGACTTCCACCGACGCCTCCGCCCCCGCGCCCCTGTCCGCCGCCGACCCCGCGGAGCCCGCGCGGGCCTCCGCGACCGAGCCCCGGCCCGATCCGGCCGCCCTGCACCTGCCCGTCCTCGCGTGGTTCGACCAGAACGCCCGCGACCTGCCCTGGCGGCGGCCGGAGGCCGGGGCCTGGGGCGTCATGGTCAGCGAGTTCATGCTCCAGCAGACCCCGGTCGTCCGGGTCCTGCCGGTGTACGAGCAGTGGCTGGCCCGCTGGCCCCGCCCCGCGGACCTGGCCGCCGAGGCCCCCGGCGAGGCCGTGCGCGCCTGGGGCCGGCTCGGCTACCCGCGCCGCGCGCTGCGGCTGCACGGCGCGGCCGTGGCCATAACGGAGCGGCACGGCGGGGACGTCCCGAGCGACCACGCGCAGCTGCTCGCACTGCCGGGGATCGGCGAGTACACCGCGGCGGCGGTGGCCTCGTTCGCGTACGGGCAGCGGCATCCGGTCCTGGACACCAACGTCCGCCGGGTCCTCGCCCGGGCGGCGACCGGCGTCCAGTACCCGCCGAACGCCACCACCGCGGCCGAGCGCCGGCTCGCCCGCGCCCTGCTCCCGGACGACGACGGCACCGCGGCGCGCTGGGCGGCGGCCTCGATGGAGCTGGGCGCGCTGGTGTGCACGGCGAAGAACGAGGACTGCGGGCGCTGCCCCATCGCCGGCGCCTGCGCCTGGCGGCTGGCGGGGAAGCCGGCCCACGACGGGCCGCCCCGCCGGGGCCAGACGTACGCGGGCACCGACCGGCAGGTGCGGGGCAAGCTGCTGGCCGTGCTGCGCGAGGCGGTCGGGCCCGTGCCGCAGGCGCGGCTGGACGCGGTGTGGGACGAGCCGGTGCAGCGCGCCCGGGCGCTGGACGGGCTGGTCGCGGACGGGCTCGTGGAGCCGCTGCCGGACGGTCTGTACCGGCTGCCGCTGACCTGAGCCGCACCCGCTGCCGGCCGGAGGCACCCCGCCGCGCCCGACTCGCGGCGGGCCCGCGCAGGAGGCGAACCGGAGCCCCTACCCCCGAATCGCTGTTACAAAACCGATGGACAGCCGTGCGTCCGCCGACGGCTCCCTCGGACAGCCCCGTGACAACCGCTCCGTAGCGTCCTCGGCGTACGGAAAACGGGTGGTCACGGGGATGATCCGGGGAATGGAGGCGGTTCGGATGGCGCACGGCGAGGTGCTCGACTTCGAGGAGTACGTCCGCACACGGCAGGACGCCCTGCTGCGCAGCGCCCGCCGGCTCGTGCCCGACCCGGTGGAGGCGCAGGACCTGCTGCAGACCGCCCTGGTCCGCACGTACGGCCGTTGGGACGGAATCGCGGACAAGTCGCTCGCCGACGCCTATCTTCGCCGGGTGATGATCAACACCCGCACCGAGTGGTGGCGTGCCCGCAAGCTGGAGGAGGTGCCCACCGAGGTGCTGCCCGACGACGCGTCCGTCGACGACGCGACCGAGCAGCACGCGGACCGGGCCCTGCTCATGGACGTCCTCAAGATCCTCGCGCCCAAGCAGCGCAGCGTCGTCGTGCTGCGCCACTGGGAACAGATGAGCACGGAGGAGACCGCCGCGGCGCTGGGCATGTCGACCGGTACGGTGAAGAGCACGCTCCACCGCGCCCTGGCGCGGCTGCGCCAGGAGCTGGAGAACCGGTCCGCCGAGAGCGAGGTCCGGATCCCGGCCCAGCGCGCCGGGGAGCGTTCCGACCGACGCGACGAACGGGGGCAGGAGCGGTGCGCGGCGTAGGGCTCCGGCCCTCAGTGACCGGCGCGGGCGGGACGGCGAGGCCGTCCCTGCTCGCGTCCGCCGGTGTGGTGACGGCCCTGGCCGTGCTGCTGGCCGGCTGCTCGACCGGGGGCACCGGCTCCCGCGACGAGGGCGCCGCGCGCGCCGACTCCAGCGCTCCCAGCTCCGTGGACTCCCCCGCGCCGTCCGCCGGCGCCGGGTACGCCACGGACCGGCCGGACCCGATCGAGCTGCTGAAGGCCGATCCGAAGCTCGGCGCCCGGGTGAAGGAGAGCCTGAAGCCCTGCGCCGCGGACGCCTACCCGGTGGACACCTCGTACGGGAACGTGACCGGCGGGTCCGGGCCCGACGTGGTCGTGAACGTGATGACCTGCGGGGACGCGGTCGGCATCGGCACGTACGTGTACCGCAGGGCCGCCGCGGACAAGGAGTACCAGAACGTCTTCATGGCCGAGGACGCGGCCGTGTACGCGACGATCGACCGGGGCGACCTGATCGTCACCAAGCAGATCTACGCCAAGGGCGACCCGGTCGCGTACCCCTCGGGCGAGGACGTGCTGACCTACCGCTGGACGGGCAACAAGTTCGTCCAGACCGACTGGGTGCACAACGAGTACAGCAAGGCGGTCGGCGACGGCGGGATCGACGGCCCGGCGACGGCCGCCCCCAGCAACTGATCCACCCCTGCCTGCCCGCCGGCGGGCGGACGAGAACGAACGAGGACCGAGGGAACGCGCGATGGCCGAGACCCATGTGCTGTTCGTCGAGGACGACGACGTCATCCGCGAGGCCACCCAGCTCGCCCTGGAGCGGGACGGCTTCCGGGTGACCGCCGTGCCCGACGGGCTGGCGGGGCTCGACGCCTTCCGGGCGCAGCGGCCGGACATCGCGCTGCTCGACGTGATGCTGCCGGGGATGGACGGGGTCAGCCTGTGCCGGCGGATCCGCGACGAGTCGACCGTGCCGGTGATCATGCTGTCGGCGCGGGCCGACTCGATCGACGTGGTGCTCGGCCTGGAGGCCGGCGCCGACGACTACGTCACCAAGCCCTTCGACGGCGCCGTGCTGATGGCCCGGATCCGCGCGGTGCTGCGCCGCTTCGGGCACGCCGGCGGGGCGGGGGCCGGCGCGGCGGACGGCGACGGGGCGGCCGAGGGCGGGGTACTGGTCTTCGGCGACCTGCAGGTCGACACGGACGGCATGGAGGTCCGGCGGGACGGCGCCCCGGTGTCGCTGACGCCGACCGAGATGCGGCTGCTCCTTGAGTTCTCGTCCGCGCCGGGCACGGTGCTCTCCCGGGACAAGCTCCTGGAGCGGGTCTGGGACTACGGCTGGGGCGGCGACACCCGCGTCGTGGACGTCCATGTGCAGCGGCTGCGCACCAAGATCGGCCAGGACCGGATCGAGACGGTCCGCGGCTTCGGCTACAAGCTCAGGGCATGAGGCGGCGCGTATGAGCCGGTTCGCCCTGCGCACCGGGGTCCGCTGGAAGATCTCGATCGCCATCGCCGCGGTCGGCGCCCTGGTCGCCGCCGCGCTGTCGATCGTGGTGCACAACGAGGCGCGGGTGTCGATGCTCGACAACGCCCGCGAGGTCCACATGGACCGGCTGCTGCTGGCCCAGCTCCAGTACGAGTCGACGCCGAAGGCGCGTGAGCCGCGGCTGCGGTTCGGCGCGAAGATCAACGACCCGCTGCTGCCGCGGCAGCTGGACCGGCTGATGCAGAAGGGGCGGCGCGGCACGTTCGTGCAGGAGCACGCGGCGGGCGGCTCGCCGGACGTGTGGGCGGCGGTGCCACTGGCCAACGGGGACGTGCTGTCGCTGCACATGCCGTTCGCCGACCGCAGCGCCGCGATCATGAAGAGCCTCGACCGGACGCTGATCATCGGCTCGGTGTCCGTGGTGTTCGGCGGCTGCGCGCTCGGCGTGCTGATCGGCGGCCAGCTCTCCCGCCGGCTGCGCAAGGCGGCGGCCGCGGCGGGCAAGGTCGCCCAGGGCAACACGGAGGTACGGGTCCGGGACGCCATCGGGGGCGTCGTCCGGGACGAGACCGACGAGCTGGCGCGGGCGATCGACGCGCTCACCGACGCCCTGAACGAGCGGATCGAGGCCGAGCGCCGGGTCACCGCGGACATCGCGCACGAGCTGCGCACCCCGGTGACCGGGCTGCTGACGGCCGCGGAGCTGCTGCCGCCGGGCCGGCCCTCGGAGCTGGTGCGGGACCGGGCGCAGGCGATGCGCACGCTGGTCGAGGACGTCCTGGAGGTGGCCCGCCTGGACAGCGCCTCGGAGCGGGCCGAGCTGCAGGAGATCGCGCTCGGCGAGTTCGTGGAGCGGCGGGTGCGGGTGCTGAACCCGGACGCGGTGGTGAACGTGGTGCACGAGTCGTGGGTGAGCACCGACCCGCGTCGGCTGGAGCGGATCCTCGGCAATCTGCTGGCCAACGCGGCCAAGCACGGCCGCGGGCCGGTCGAGGTCACCGTCGAGGGCCGGGTGGTCCGGGTCCGGGACAACGGGCCGGGCTTCCCCGAGGAGCTGCTGCGCGAGGGCCCGAGCCGGTTCCGCACCGGGTCGAAGGACCGGGCGGGCAAGGGCCACGGGCTGGGCCTGACGATCGCGACGGGCCAGGCGCGGGTGCTCGGCGCCCGACTGACCTTCCGCAACGCGGCGCCGGACGGCGGGGCGATCGCGGTCCTGTGGCTGCCGGACCACGCGCCGACGAACACCGGCAGCTTCCCGGTGCTGCGCGACGTGTAGGGCCGGGCGTACGGGAAGGGGGCCGGGGCGCGTGCGCGCTCCGGCCCCCTTCGTACGCGGCGGGGACCACCCCGCCGCGTACGGGTCAGGCCGCGGCCTTCTCCGGCTGGGCCGCGCCCTGCGGGGCGGGGCGCTGCGGGCCGGCGCCGCGCAGGGCGACCTCCTTGACGAAGAACGCCGCGACGAAGCCGATCACCGCGACCGCCGAGCCCACCAGGAACGCGCTGTGCGTGCCGGAGGCCACCGCGTGCTGGTACGCCTCGCGGACCGTCTCCGGCAGCCTGGCCAGACTCGCCGCGTCCAGCTGGGCGGACTGCGCGGTGGCCGCGCCACCGCCGCGGGCGGCCATCTCGTCCTGCACCCGGGAGGTGAACAGCGCGCCCATGATCGCCACGCCGAAGGAGGAGCCGAGGGTGCGGAACAGGGTGGTGGCGGAGGAGGCCACGCCCATGTCCTTCATCTCGACGCTGTTCTGCGCCACGAGCATCGTGATCTGCATCAGGAAGCCCATGCCGGCGCCGAGCACCGCCATGTACAGCCCGGAGGTGAGGCGGGAGGTACCGGTGTCCATCTGGGCGAGCAGGAAGAGCCCGAGGACCATCAGCCCGCCGCCCGCGATCGGGAAGATCTTGTACTTGCCGCTGTTGGTGGTGATCCGGCCGGAGACCAGCGAGACGACCATCATGGCGAGCAGCATCGGCAGGAGCAGCAGGCCCGAGTTGGTGGCCGAGGCTCCCTGGACGGACTGCTGGAACAGCGGCAGGAAGAGCACCGCGCCGAACATCACGAAGCCGACCAGGAAGCCGATCACCGACATGAGGGTGAAGTTGCGGCTGCGGAAGATGTGCAGCGGGATGATCGGGTCGTCCGCCCGGGTCTCCGCCCACAGGAACGCCGCGAGGGCGAGCACCCCGGCCGCGCTCAGCCCGAGGATGACGCCGGAGTCCCAGTCGTACTCGGTGCCGCCCCAGGTGGTGACGAGGACGATCGAGGTGATGCCGACGGTCAGCAGCGCCGCGCCGAGGAAGTCGATCCGGGTCCGCGCCCGGCGCTCCTTCTTCGGCAGGTGGAGCACGACGGTGATCATCGCGAGGGCGACCGCGCCGAGCGGCAGGTTGATGTAGAACGACCAGCGCCAGCCCCAGTGGTCGGTGATCGTGCCGCCGACCAGCGGCCCGCCGATCATGGCGAGGGCCATGACGCCGGCCATCATGCCCTGGTACCGGCCCCGCTCCCGGGGCGGGATGAGATCGCCGATGAGCGCCATCACGCCGACCATCAGACCGCCGGCGCCGAGGCCCTGGACGGCCCGGAAGCCGATGAGCTGGCCCATGTCCTGGGCCATGCCGCTGAGCGCGGAGCCGATCAGGAAGATCACGATGGAGGTCAGGAAGACGCCCTTGCGGCCGTACATGTCGCCGAGCTTGCCCCAGAGGGGCGTGGAGGCGGCGGTGGCCAGGGTGTAGGCGGTGACGACCCAGGAGAGGTGCGCCAGGCCGCCGAGTTCGCCGACGATCGTCGGCATCGCCGTACCGATGATCATGTTGTCCAGCATCGCGAGCAGCATCGCGATCATCAGCGCGAGCAGGACGACGCGGACGCTGCGCGCCGGCGGCTCCTGCTCCGGTGGTGCGGCCGGCTCCCCGGAGGGTGCCTGTTTCACGGTCTCGGTGCTCATCGTCATCCCCTGGTCCCGCGCCCGTCCCCACGGACGCGCACTTACTTGCCGCCCGGCTAGTTACTACACTGGGGACGGTAGACGCGGCACTAGCCGGGCGTCAAGTAAGTTTCGTAGGAGCCGGGAGCACACCGTGGCCAGAGGCAACACCCGCCAGCGCATCCAGGACGTCGCGCTCGAGCTCTTCGCGGAGCAGGGGTACGAGAAGACCTCGCTCCGGGAGATCGCGGAGCGGCTCGACGTCACGAAGGCGGCGCTCTACTACCACTTCAAGACCAAGGAAGACATCCTCATCGGGCTCTTCGAGGACCTCACCCGGCCCATGGACGAGCTGATCGCCTGGGCCCAGGAGCAGCCGCGCACCCTGGAGACCCGGCAGGAGGTCCTGCGCCGCTACCAGGTGGCCCTCGTCCACGCGGCCCCGCTGTACCGCTTCATGCAGGAGAACCAGGCGACGGTCCGCGAGCTGAGCGTCGGCCTGACGTTCAAGGAGAGGATGCTGACGCTGACCGAGCTCATCCAGGAGCCGGACTTCGCACTCAAGGACAAGGTCCGCTGCATCAGCGCCATGTTCACCATGCACGCGGGGATGTTCTTCCTGCAGAACGTCGAGGGCGACCCCGAGGAGAAGCACGAAGCCGTCCTCGAGGTCGCCCTCGATCTGCTCGCCCAGGCCCACGGGGCCTGACGGTCGGGTCGGGTCAGATGGTGACGCCGACGGAGCGCAGGAACGCCGCCGGGTTCAGCGCCGAGCCGTAGTTCGGGGTGGTGCGGATCTCGAAGTGCAGGTGCGGGCCGGACGAGTTGCCGGTGTTGCCCGACAGCGCGATGCGCTGACCGGCGCCGACCTTCTGGCCGACGTGCACGTTGATCTTCGACAGGTGGGCGTACTGCGAGTACTTGCCGTTGGCGTGCTTGATCACGACGGCGTTGCCGTACGCGGGGCCGTCGCCGCCGCCGTACGGGCCGGCCTTGACGACGGTGCCGGCGCCGGCGGCCTTGACCGGGGTGCCGACCGGGACGGCGAAGTCCTGGCCGGAGTGCTTGTGGGCCCACATGGCGCCGCCCTGGTTGTAGCTGGCGGTCAGGGTGTAGCCGTTGACCGGCTTGACCCAGGCGGCCTTCTTCTTCGCGGCCTTCTTCGCCGGCTTCACGGCCTTCGCCTTGGCGACGGCCTTCTTCACGGCGGCGGCCGTCTTCGCGGCGGCCTGCGCCTGGGCGTCGGCCTGGGCGGCGACGGCGGCGGACGCGGGCGCCGCGGCGAGGGCGCGGACCGGAGCCTGACCCTCGGCGGCGAAGGCGGACCCGGCTCCGGCCACCACAGACGCTCCCAGTCCCGCAGCGGCGAGGGCGACGGCGACGGTACGGGTGGGGTTCATGACGCGCTTCGACATACGGGGGAAAACCTCCGGACAGAACGATCCCGACGCGAGCGGTGCGTCGGGCTGGCTGTTCCTTGGTAACCCGCACCCCAGCCCATCCCAAAACGCCCCATCTACGACATCGCGTCGTAGCGGACGGAGGAGCGAATCGACTCTTGACGGGGTCGCAGGGGCGCTTGAAAAACGGACAAAAGCTGCCGAACGAATCGGTTTAACCCCATGTGGGGACCGGTCGGATCCGACCGAAATGCGGGGTGGGACCCCACCCGCGACCCCTCGGGACCAAAGTCCCGCCCGGCTTGCACGGAACGTCCCGATCGGGGCGGAAAGAACACCACTATTCCGGCTAGTACCCCCGAAAACGCCTGTGCGCCTTGTCACGAACGCCCGCCCCCGATTGCGACCTGGGTCACGCGACCGGGCCGGTCCGGGCGCCCTCCGCCGCTAGGCTGATCCGCAGTGATCAGCGCGCGCCGCACGCTCCGGGGGGACATGTGGATCCAGCAGTCATCGGCACCCGACTGGCCTCGGCGGCGATCGGGCCGCTGCTGAAGAAACTCCTGGTCCAGGAGACGCCGGGTGCCGGTCTCGCGGGCAGAGCCCCGGTCCGCCTGTCCCGCCTGGTCTCCTTCCGCGGCGAGAAGCGCACCCTGACGGAGGCCGACGTCCGCAGGCTCGCGGGGGCGCTGGTCCGCGAGGCCGTCGCCGCTCCCGGGGAGCCGCCGTTCCCGGCGGACGAGACCGAGGCCGTGAAGGACGCCCTGGCCCGGTCCCTGGTGGCCCTCGGCGACCTCGACATGGACGACGTCCAGGCGGTCCGGCTCGGGCACTGGGAACTGGCCCGCCGTCTGAAGGAGGCGGCGGGCGGACCCCCGGCCGGGCTCTCGGCGGACTCCGCCTACTTCCTGGACTCCCTGACGGAATGGGCCTGCCTGCACATCCTGGATTTCTTCACCCGGCGCTCCACCTTCGTGGCCCGCACCCTGGTCGAGCAGGCCCGGGACCAGCAGGAGCTGATCGCGAAGATCGACGAGCTGATCCGCCGCGTCCCCCGGCAGGACGGCCGGGACATGGAGTTCGAGCGCCGCTACCGCGCGTACGTGGCGAAGAAGTACGGCCGCCTCACCATCTACGGCATCGACCTGCACCACTCGGCCGAACAGTGGCCGCTGGACGTGGCGTACCTGTCGCTGGAGGCGACGGCATCCCCACCGCGCCTGCACTTCGTGGGGACCCTGGCGAGCGAGGTGGAACGTGCGGCGCTCGACCCGGACGTACGCGCGGCGGCCGTTATCGCCACGGGCGCCGACGCAGCCCGCGCGCTCGCCGCAGAGCGCGAGTCCGCGATCTTCGATGCGGTCGCCGAAGGCGAAGCCGACACACAGCTTTTCGCCCGCCTCTTCAACGACCCTCGGGCCTATCAGCAGGCGATGGCGGATGCTCACGTCCTGGCGCGGAGATACCTGCATCGCCACTTCGACGGCCCCGCCCGCGCCGACCTCGCCCTCGCGCGCCACGACAAGGTCCTGCTGCGCGGGCTCGCCGGGTCCGGGAAGACGACCCTCGTCCAGTGGCTGGCCGTGTCCGCCGTGCGCGACGACCTGCCCGAGGACATGGCGTACCTGCGGGACCGCATCCCCTTCGTGCTGCCCCTGCGCGCCCTCACCCGGCACGGCGAGCGGCTGCCCGAGCCCGACCGGTTCCTGTCCGCCGCCGGCTGCCCGCTCGCGCCGCCGGAGGGCTGGACGGACCGGGTGCTGACGGCCGGGCGCGGCCTGGTCCTCGTCGACGGGATCGACGAGATCCCCGAGGCCGAGCGCGACCGCGCCCGCCGCTGGCTGCGGGACCTGCTCGACACGTACGACGGCGACAACCGCTGGCTCGTCACCTCCCGCCCCACCGCCGTGGGGGACGACTGGCTGGGCCAGGACGGCTTCGCGGAGCTGACCCTCTCCCCCATGTCGGCCGCCGAGGTCACCACCTTCGTCGAGCGCTGGCACCGGGCCGCGGGCCCGGAGGCGCAGCCGTACGAACAGCCGCTCCTCGACGCCCTGCGGACCACCCCCGACGTCGCGGCGCTCGCCACCAACCCGCTCATGTGCGGGCTGATCTGCGCCCTGCACCGCGACCGCCGCGGCTTCCTGCCGCGCGGCCGCAAGGCGCTGTACGACGCGGCGCTGTCGATGCTGCTGCTGCGCCGCGACCGCGAGCGGGACATGGGCAACCCGTACGGGATCGAGCTCGGCGAGGCCGCGCAGATCCAGCTGATCCAGCGCCTGGCGTACTGGCTGACGCTCAACGGGCGGACGCAGATGGACCGTTCGCACGCGCAGCAGGTCGTACGGTCCGCGGTGCCGGCCGTGCCGGAGGCGGCGGCGTACGGCGACCCCGACGCGGTCTTCACGCACCTGCTGCACCGCAGCGGACTGCTGCGCGAACCGACCGCGGACACCGTGGACTTCGTCCACCGCACCTTCCAGGACTACCTGGCCGCGAAGGCCCTGGTCGACCAGTGGGACATCGGCGTCCTCGTCGCGCACGCGGCCGACGACCAGTGGGAGGACGTCGTCCGCATGGCCGTCGCCCACGCGCGGCCGCGCGAATGCGCGGAGATCTTCCGCGAGTTGCTGAACGCGGCGGACGCGGCGCCGGACCGGCGCACCCGGCTGCGGATCGTCGTGGTGGCGGCCACGGCCCTGGACCACGCGACGGAGGTCGCGCCGGACGTCCGGGAGCGGATCCTGGGCCGGACGGCAGCCGTCATCCCGCCGAGCGCCCCGGACGAAGCCCGGGAACTGGCCTCGGTGGGCCGCGCGGTCCTGGACCTGCTGCCGGGCCCGGAGGGGCTGGACGACGCGGCGGCCCGGGGCGTCGTGGTCACCGCCACGTACGTCACCGACGATGCGGCGCTTCCCTACCTGGCGAGATTCACGGACCACGCCGACCTGAGCGTCCGTTCCCAGCTGATGTGGGGCTGGTCGCGGTTCGAGACGAGGCGGTACGCGGAGGAGATCATCGCCCGGCTGGACCTGGAGCTGATCCACGCCACGCTCCAGTCCGACGAGCAAGCCCTCGAAGTCGCGAGGCTCGGCCTGTTCCCCAGGCATCTGGACATCCGCGCCGGAGTGACCGATCAGGGAATGGCCGCTCTGCGCGCCCAGCTCGGCGCGGCGACGAGCCTGCACTTCGTGGACCGGGACACCCCGCCCCTGGCGTCCGTACCTCCGGACAACCGCCTGCAGGCTCTCTCGCTGCTCCACGCGCCCCAGGAAGGATGGGCGGCCCTGCGCCGCCTCCCCTCCCTGGCCCACCTGATTCTGCACCGCCCGGACGAACTCGCTCGGGAGCAGTGGCTGGACCTGGCCTCGCTCGGACAGCTCGTCAGCCTGTCCCTGCCCGCCGTGCCCGCCGCCCCCGGCGGCCTCCCGGAAGGGCTCCGGCTGCCCCAGCTGGACCGGCTCGAGCTGTACGCCGAGAACAGCCCCCGCCCGTTCGGCGAGATCGCCCGGTGCTTCCCCGGCCTGCGCACCCTGCTCGTCGACGGCGACCCCGTCGAGCCCTACGACCTCGCCCCGCTGGCGCGGCTCGCGAACCTCGAACTCGTCGATGTCGCAGGCCACTCGGTAATCGGCACCGAACATCTCCCGCCCGCCCTCCGACTCCTCACCTGAGCCGATACCTTCGCGATCATGACCACGAACGACATCGAACTCGCCGACGCCATCGCATCCGTCCGCGACCAGCTGATAGCGGCCGCCTCCCGGGCCACCGGGCAGGACGTCGCCTTCGAAGTGGGCGACATCGAGATGGAGTTCACCATCGAGCTGCGCAAGGAGGTGAAGGGCGGCACCAAGGTGAAGGCCTGGGTCGTCGAGGCCGGCGCGGACGCGGGCCGGACCAGGGGCGAGACGCACCGGGTCTCGTTCACGCTCAAGCCGCGCAACGCCACGACCGGCGGCGCCTGGCTCGTCGGGAACGACGAGGCCGCCGACCTGTCCGGTCTCGGCGGAGGGAGCGAGGCGCCGTGACCTCCGGCCGCCAGGTATTCGCTGTCCTCGGGCAGCAGCAGGGCAGCGGCGTGCTGCTCACCCCGCACCTGATCCTGACCAGCGCCCATGTCGTCGGCGGACGCGACACCGCCGAGGTCGCCGCCGCCGGCGGGGGCGGACCGGCCGCGTTACGCGTCATCCGCTCCGACGACGAGCTCGACTTCGCCCTCCTGCACAGCGAGGACCCCCTCGGCCCCGCCCCCGGCCTCGGCGCCCTCGCCACCGACCGGCCCGTGCCCGGCTGCGAGATCCTCGGCTTCCCGCGGGTCCAGCGGTACGAGGGCCGGAAGCTCGACCTCGACCAGTACACCGGCACCGTCCTGCCCATGGCCGGTCTCGTGCGCCGGACGCTCACCGTCGAGCTCGACCACCCGCCGGCCGAGCCCGGCGACGACGCGCCCTCGCCGCTCGCGGGGCTGTCCGGCGCGCCCGTCTACGCCGACGGCGGGCTCATCGGCATCGTGCGGGCCGTGCCGCGCGGCCGCGGCCACGGACGCCTGGAGTGCGTGCCGCTCACCGCCGTCCTCGGCCACCCGGACGTCCGCCGGCTCCTGCCCCGCGACTTCACCCCGCCGGCGCCGGTCGTCCGGACCCACCCCGAGGACCGGCCGTACGAGGCGGAGTACGCCGAGGCCCTCGGCGCCGCCTACCGCCGCACCAAGATCTTCGGCCTGGACGAGCTGGACCGCCGGGCCTCCGAATGGGACCTCGACACCGCCTACCTGTCGCTGGAGGCCGCCGCCAAGGGCCGCGGCGGCGACACCGCGTCCGTGCCGCAGCGCATCGACGACCTGCTCGCCTCCCGCCCCCGCGTGCTGATCCGGGGCGACGCCGGCGCGGGCAAGACCACGCTCGTGTGGTGGCTGGCCGCGCACGCCGCCGCCGGCACCCTCGGGCCGAACCTCGCCGAGCTGAACGGCCTGGTCCCCTTCGTCGTCCCCCTGCGCACCCTGCGCGCCCGCGGCGAGGGCTTCCCCGGCCTCGCCGGGCTCCCGGGCGTCGCCGGGCTCGTGGTGGACCCCGCCCCGGACGGCTGGGCCGGCCGGGTGCTCGCCGCCGGCCGCGGGCTGCTGCTGGTCGACGGGCTCGACGAGGTGCCGCAGGAGGAGCGGGAGGCCGCCCACGCCTGGCTGTCCGGGCTGCTCGCCCGCTACCCGCGCACCCGCTGCGTGGCGACCGTACGGCCGCTGGCGGTCGACCCGGACTGGCTCGGCGCGGAGCGGTTCGAGGAACTGACGCTGCTGCCGATGCGCGACGCGGACATCCAGGCGTTCGTCGCCGCCTGGCACGAAGCGGCCCGGCTCGACGACGTCGACCCGGCCGGACTCGACGTGCTCGAACGGGACCTGGCCCTGCAGTTCCGCCACAACCCGGTGCTCGCCGACCTCGCCCGCACCCCGCTGCTGTGCGCGGTGATCTGCGCGCTGCACCGGCTGCGGGAGGGCTTCCTGCCGGAGACCCGCTGGGCGCTGTACCAGTCGGCACTGCAGCTGCTGCTCGGCGACCGCGACAAGCGCCGCCGGATCGACGCCCCGGACGGCATCCGCATGTCCGTGGAGGAGCACCAGCAGCTGCTGCAGCGGATCGCGGCCTGGCTGGTGCGCGGCGGGCAGACGGAGTTCACCCGGCAGCAGGCGCTGCACCAGCTGACCCGCGCCCTGCCGGGGATGCCGCGGGTCGCCGCCCAGGGCACTCCGGCGGAGATCCTGACGCACCTGCTCAACCGCAGCGGGCTGCTGCAGGAACGCGCGGACGACGTCTTCCAGTTCGCCCACCGCACCTTCCAGGACTTCCTGGCCGCCAAGGAGTTCGTCGAGGACGACCTCGTGTCCGAGCTGCTGCGGCACGTCCGGGAGCACCAGTGGCACGACGTGCTGCTGCTCGCGGCCGGGCACTGCTCCCGCCGCGAACTGCCGGTCCTGGTGGAGGGGGTGCTCGCCGCGGGCTCGGCGGTCCGGGACCGGGGCCGGAAGACGACGCTGTACGTGCTGGCGGCGCGCTGCGCCCAGCACGCCGCCTGGCTGGCGGAACCGCTGCACGCGCGCGTGCGCAAGGCGGTGAAGTCGGTGCTGCCGCCGCGGAACGCCACCCAGCTCACCGAGCTGGCGAGCCTCGGCCCGTACGTGCTGCCGCTGCTGCCGCACCCGCAGAAGGTCGCCGAGGACGCCGTGCACCAGGTCGTGTCGCTGATCTGCGAGGTCGGCGGGTCGGAGGCCGTCCCGTACGCCCGGGAGTTCGCGGGGACGGCGGCCACGACGGTCGCGCTGACCACGGACTGGGCGAGGTTCCCGACGGAGGTCTACGCCCGGGAGGTGCTGGCGCGGCTCGATCTGTCGCAGCATCTGCTCACCGTGACCGAGCCCGGTCAGCTGCCACTGCTGCGGACGCTGCCGCACGCCCGGCACTTCGCCTTCCGCGGCGACTTCACGGCCGGTGCGCTGGCGGAGGCGCTCGACGGGCTCACCGTGCACACGGTGGTGATCTCCGACAACGACGTGCTCGACGACCTCGGGTTCCTGCATGTCTGCGGGGCGGAGCTGCGGCGCGTACGGGTCAGCCGCCCGCCGACGGGCTGTCTCGGCGCGCTCGCGGGACTCGACGCGCTGGAGGAGCTGGAACTGGTCCTGCCGCAGCTGGACGCCGGGGACCTGCGGGCCGTCGCCGAGCTGCCCGGCCTCGGCCTGCTGAGCCTGGGGCGGCCCCGGCCGTGCGACGAGGGGCTGGACCTGACGCCCCTGCACCAGGCGTCCCGCACCCTGCAGGTCCGCGTCACGGGCCTCCCCGAGCGCCGGATCACCGGCCGCGCGGCCCTCGGCTCGCGGCTGACGGTGGAGAAGTAGCGAAAGGGGCGGCCCCCGGAACCCTGTCGGTTCCGGGGGCCGCCCCTTCGGCGTTCAGGAAACGCCTCACGCCTCCTTGGAGAGGTTCGGGCCGGCCGAGCCGCCCGTCGCCTGCTCGATCGGCGGGACGTCGGGCAGCGCCGACTTCTCCTCGCCGCGGAAGGTGAACTTCTGCTCCGCGCCCTCGCCCTCGGTCTCCACGACCACGATGTGACCGGGGCGCAGCTCGCCGAAGAGGATCTTCTCGGAGAGCGTGTCCTCGATCTCGCGCTGGATCGTCCGGCGCAGCGGCCGGGCGCCCAGGACCGGGTCGTAGCCCTTCTTCGCGAGGAGCTCCTTCGCGGACTGGGAGAGCTCGATGCCCATGTCCCGGTCCTTCAGGCGCTCGTCCACGCGGCCGATCATCAGGTCGACGATCTTGAGGATGTCGTCCTGGGTCAGCTGCGGGAAGACGATGATGTCGTCCACACGGTTGAGGAACTCCGGGCGGAAGTGCTGCTTCAGCTCGTCGCTGACCTTCGCCTTCATCCGCTCGTAGTTGGACTTCGTGTCGCCCTGGGCCGCGAAGCCGAGGTTGAAGCCCTTCGAGATGTCCCTGGTCCCGAGGTTGGTCGTCATGATGATGACCGTGTTCTTGAAGTCCACGACCCGGCCCTGGGAGTCGGTCAGGCGACCGTCCTCCAGGATCTGGAGAAGGGAATTGAAGATATCGGGGTGGGCCTTCTCGACCTCGTCGAAGAGGACCACGGAGAACGGCTTGCGGCGCACCTTCTCGGTGAGCTGGCCGCCCTCTTCGTAGCCGACGTATCCCGGCGGGGAGCCGAAGAGCCGCGAGACGGTGTGCTTCTCGCTGAACTCCGACATGTCGAGGGAGATCATCGCGTCCTCGTCGCCGAAGAGGAATTCGGCGAGCGCCTTGGACAGCTCGGTCTTACCGACACCGGACGGGCCGGCGAAGATGAACGAGCCACCGGGGCGCTTCGGGTCCTTCAGACCCGCACGGGTGCGGCGGATCGCCCGGGAGAGACCGATGACGGCGTCGTTCTGCCCGATGACGCGCTTGTGGAGCTCCTCCTCCATGCGGAGCAGGCGGCTCGACTCCTCCTCGGTCAGCTTGAAGACCGGGATGCCGGTGGCGGTCGCGAGGACCTCGGCGATCAGCTCGCCGTCGACCTCGGCGACGACGTCCATGTCGCCGGCCTTCCACTCCTTCTCCCGCTTGGCCTTGGCGGCGAGGAGCTGCTTCTCCTTGTCGCGCAGGGAGGCGGCCTTCTCGAAGTCCTGCGAGTCGATCGCGGACTCCTTGTCCCGGCGGACGGCGGCGATCTTCTCGTCGAACTCGCGGAGGTCCGGCGGCGCGGTCATCCGGCGGATGCGCATCCGGGAGCCGGCCTCGTCGATCAGGTCGATCGCCTTGTCCGGCAGGAAGCGGTCCGAGATGTACCGGTCGGCCAGGGTCGCGGCCTGGACGAGGGCCTCGTCGGTGATGGAGACCCGGTGGTGGGCCTCGTACCGGTCGCGCAGACCCTTGAGGATCTCGATCGTGTGCGGCAGCGACGGCTCGGCGACCTGGATGGGCTGGAAGCGGCGCTCGAGGGCCGCGTCCTTCTCCAGGTACTTGCGGTACTCGTCGAGCGTGGTGGCACCGATGGTCTGCAGCTCGCCGCGGGCCAGCATCGGCTTGAGGATGCTGGCGGCGTCGATCGCGCCCTCGGCGGCGCCCGCACCGACCAGGGTGTGGAGCTCGTCGATGAACAGGATGATGTCGCCGCGGGTGCGGATCTCCTTGAGGACCTTCTTCAGGCGCTCCTCGAAGTCACCGCGGTAGCGGGAGCCGGCGACCAGCGCGCCGAGGTCGAGGGTGTAGAGGTGCTTGTCCTTGAGGGTCTCGGGCACCTCGCCCTTGACGATGGCCTGCGCCAGGCCCTCGACGACGGCGGTCTTGCCGACGCCGGGCTCGCCGATGAGGACCGGGTTGTTCTTGGTGCGGCGGGACAGCACCTGCATGACCCGCTCGATCTCCTTCTCGCGCCCGATGACCGGGTCGAGCTTGGACTCGCGGGCCGCCTGGGTGAGGTTCCGGCCGAACTGGTCGAGGACCAGGGACGTCGAGGGCGTGCCCTCCGCAGGGCCGCCGGCCGTGGCGGCTTCCTTGCCCTGGTAGCCGGAGAGCAGCTGGATCACCTGCTGCCGGACCCGGTTGAGATCGGCGCCCAGCTTCACGAGGACCTGGGCGGCGACGCCCTCGCCCTCGCGGATCAGGCCGAGCAGGATGTGCTCGGTGCCGATGTAGTTGTGGCCGAGCTGGAGCGCCTCGCGGAGCGACAGCTCCAGCACCTTCTTGGCGCGAGGGGTGAAGGGAATGTGCCCGGACGGGGCCTGCTGGCCCTGACCGATGATCTCCTCCACCTGCTGGCGGACCGCCTCGAGCGAAATCCCGAGGCTCTCCAGGGCCTTAGCGGCGACACCCTCACCCTCGTGGATAAGGCCCAGAAGGATGTGCTCGGTGCCGATGTAGTTGTGGTTGAGCATCCGGGCTTCTTCCTGAGCCAGGACGACAACCCGCCGCGCGCGGTCGGTGAACCTCTCGAACATCGTTAATCGCTCCTCAGAGCGGTCAGTCAGTTAGGGGTCGATCCCCTCCCTGTCCTTCCGCAGCTTAGTCCCGCAAGCGGGGACCGCTCATTCCAACTGCCGACACCCGTACTTGGCCTCCTGACCCCGAACGCCGACAACCGTCCTAACCCGATGGTGCGAGACGATGTTCCCGCAGGCCAGGCAGTTACCCGTGCCACCAGTACGCCGATGGCGAACGGGAGCCGCCGAAGACCGCGTGTCGTCCCTTCCCACAAGGAATGTCTTACCCGTAAGCACTGACACTCCATGCGGCACACCCGGGTTCCCTCCGCTATGGGCGAACACCCTTGCGTCATCGAATGCGCCCGCACACCGCCGTGCGGACACGGTGTGCGATCGGACGGGGACGCGGTGTCACCGCTGGCGTAACCATTCGGCAGCCTCGGGAGTTCCCCGGGCATGGCACTGACGGTTCCGCTCCCCCGCACGCCGTCCGAGGAGGGCGTCGCGCGGTGGTACGAGCAGGCGCTCGGCTGGGCTACGGCCCCCGGTCCCCCGGTGCTGCTGCCGACCGGGCTCCGGTTCGACGTGCTCGAACTGCCCGCGGCGGCCGGTCACGCCGTGCTGCGGAGGGTGGGCGGCACGGGCCCGGTGGCCCTCATGGGGCGCCGGATGCGGCTGCTCGTGGCGGCCGGGAGCGCCGAGGAGCTGCCGGGGCTGCTCGACTGGCTGGAGTGGGGCGGGATCGCCCTGGACCTCGCCGGCATCGGCCCCGGCGGCCGGATCACCGCTCCCGTTCCCCCAGGATGGCGCGGTTCCGGCCGGCCGGGCGCCGCCGTGTGGCTGCGGCCCCCCATGCCCGGCCGCGAGGTCGAGTCGTCGCTGCCGGCGCTGCCGGCGGTCACGGGTCCGGGGGACGCCCCGGGCCTCGTACGACTGGTGGAGGCGGCGGCGACGGAGTGCCACCGGCTCCGGCTGACGCGTGGCCGTCAGCCGTTGGCCTTCTCGTAGGCCTCGCGCACCGTGGCCGGGACGCGGCCGCGGTCGTTGACCTCGTAGCCGTTCGCCTTCGCCCAGGCGCGGATCTCCGCGGTGTCCTTGTTGCCGCCCGCGGCGACGCGGCCCTTTCCTCGGCCGGAAGCAGCGCGGCCGCCGGTGCGCCGGCCGTTCTTGGTGTACGGCTCGAGCAGGCCGCGGAGCTTGTCCGCATTGGCGGTGGTGAGGTCGATCTCGTAGGACTTGCCGTCCAGCGCGAACGTCACGGTCTCGTCCGCCTCGCCGCCGTCGAGGTCGTCGACAAGAAGGACCTGAACCTTCTGTGCCACCGGATTTCCTTTCATCGAAAATGCAGTACGCGGAAAGGAAACCGCTTTTCCGGGAAAAACACAAACCCCTGGGAGAGGTTCAGAAGCCCGGCGGTGCGGGAAACGTGCGCGATTCGGACATAGGGATCCGCGGAGCGCTTACGCTCACAGGTGCAGAAGCATCCGGCTGTTGCCCAAGGTGTTCGGCTTCACTCGTTCGAGACCGAGGAACTCCGCGACGCCCTCGTCATAGGAACGCAGG
Source organism: Streptomyces tritici (assembly GCF_048500665.1). Taxonomy (NCBI): domain Bacteria; kingdom Bacillati; phylum Actinomycetota; class Actinomycetes; order Kitasatosporales; family Streptomycetaceae; genus Streptomyces; species Streptomyces tritici. The sequence continues at coordinate 3,829,913 of NZ_CP183183.1, read as the reverse complement.
AGCTCGCTGTAGACATCTCCGTCGACCGGCGTCTCACCGATCTCGACGAAGCCGTGCTTCGCGAAGAAGTCCACTTCGAAGGTGAGGCAGAAAACCCGCCGGACACCGAGCCATCGGGCGGTGTGCAGCAACTTGTCCAGCACCTGGTGTCCCACGCCGGCGCCCTTGAAGTCGGGATCCACGGCGAGAGTGCGCACTTCCGCGAGGTCTTCCCACATCACGTGCAGGGCGCCGCAGCCGACGACGACTCCGTCGGTGTCGCGTTCCGCGACCCAGAACTCCTGGATGTCCTCGTAAAGGGTCACCGTGGCTTTGTCGAGCAGGATGCCGCGGCGCACGTACGGGTCCACGAGGCGGCGGACCGCGGCGACATCGGAGGTGCGGGCGCGGCGTACGGTGACGGCTTTCGGCGCGGTGGCGGGGACGGAGGCGGAGGACGTCGACATGGAGGGACGTTATCGCCCCGGACCGGCGGCGCCGGAGTCGCCCTCGGCCGGGCCCTCGGCGAGGCTCTCGGGGGGATTCGGGGTGTCGCGCTGGACGATCCGCACGGCGTCGTCGAGGGCTTCGCGCTGCTCGGCGGACATCATCCCGAAGAAGGCGACGAGTGCGGCGGCGGGGTTGTCGCTCTGCGACCAGGCCTCGTTCATGAGCGCGGCGGAGTAGGCGGCCCGGGTGGAGACCGCCGTATATCGATAGGCCCGGCCCTCGACTTCCCGTCGCACCCAGCCCTTCTGATGGAGATTGTCCATTACGGTCATGACGGTGGTGTAGGCGATGGACCGTTCCTGCTGGAGATCCTCCAGGACTTCCCGGACGGTCACCGGGCGGTTCCATTGCCAGACGCGCGTCATGACGGCGTCTTCGAGCTCTCCCAATTGACGGGGCACATGGCCACCTTAGTCCGCTTTGTCGGAATGGCCGGTCATTGACGTACAAAAAGGGCGTACGACCGCGACACGGTCGTACGCCCCTCGGGGTGCGACGGAGCGGGGCCCGGGAGCCCCGGACGGGCCCTAGCGGGCGCCGCCCTCCGTCTGTGCCTGGCGGGTGGCCTCCGCGCGGGCCAGCGCGGCGTCCACGGCCGCGTCCTCCTTGGCCTTGTTCGGGCCGCCCTGGCTCTTCACGATCGTCACGACGAGGCCGATGAAGAACGCGGCCATCACGACGGGGGGCAGGAGCGCGGATACGTATTCCATGGCGTCCAGAGTAGCTATCCGGCGGCGCGTTCCTCGGGCGGGGGCGGCGGGACGGGCCGCCGGCGCGGCGGGAACACCTCGGACGGCTTGGGCACCGGCCGCTCGCCGGGCTTCGGCGCGGGCGCGGGCTTCGGCTTGGGCTCCTCGGCGGAGCGCCCGCCCGGCAGCGCGAGCAGCCGCGTCCGGGGCGCGGGCGCGGTCACCGCGGCGAGGCGGGCGCGCAGCGACCGCTCGGCGAGCACCGCGCACCGCGCGAGGAGCGCGGCGGCCACCGGCCGGTCGCGCAGCGAGCGCAGCGCCGCCAGGTCCTCGGGGCGGGGGTCGTAGCCGGCGGCCAGGGCGTCCTGGAGCAGCTCCAGGTAGCCGGGGGCGGAGCCGGGGAGGGCAGCGCGGTAGCGGCCGAGGTCGGCGAGCAGGAAGGCGCGCAGCCGCCCGGCCTCGCGGGCGGCCTCGTCGAGTGCGTCCGCGAGGCGCAGGCATTCCTGCACGTCCTCGTCGTCGAGAGGGGCCGGGCACAGGGCGCCGGCGAGCGCGCGGCGCAGCACGCGCAGCTCGTCGGCGCCGAAGGCCAGGCCGCCGCGGGATCCGTATGGCGTGGGCATGCGGCGACGATACGCGCTAATCAGACAAACTTCGCGAAACCCGACACGCGCGGCGCGCCGGTGCTCCCGTGGGCGCGGCCCGGGTCCTCAGAGGCGGCTGACGTTCCGCTCGTAGACCAGGCGCAGGCCGATCAGGGTGAGCCAGGGCTCGTGGACGTCGATCTCCGACGACTCGCCCAGCACCATCGGCGCCAGCCCGCCCGTCGCGATCACCGTGACGTCCGAGGGGTCGCCGGAGCCCGCCAGCTCGCGCTTCATCCGCGCCACCACGCCGTCGACCTGGCCGGCGAAGCCGAACACGATGCCGGACTGCATGCACTCGACGGTGTTCTTGCCGATCACGCTGCGCGGCCGGGCCAGCTCGATCTTGCGGAGCTGGGCGCCCCGGACGCCCAGCGCCTCCACCGAGATCTCGATGCCCGGGGCGATCGCGCCGCCCGCGTACTCGCCGCGGGCGGTGATCGCGTCGTACGTCGTCGCCGTCCCGAAGTCGACGACGATCGCCGGACCCCCGTACAGCTCGACCGCGCCGACCGTGTTGATGATGCGGTCCGCGCCGACCTCCTTGGGGTTGTCCGCGAGGACCGGCACGCCCGTCTTCACGCCGGGCTCGACCAGGACCGCCGGGACGTCCCCGTAGTACCGCCGCGTCACCTCGCGCAGCTCGTGCAGCACCGCCGGCACCGTCGAGCAGATCGCGATGCCCTCGATGCCGTCGCCCAGCTCCTCGCCGAGGAGCGGATGCATGCCCATCAGTCCCTGCAGCAGGACCGCCAACTCGTCGGCCGTGCGCCGCGGGTCCGTGGAGATCCGCCAGTGCTCGACGATCTCCTCGCCGTCGAAGAGGCCGAGGGTCGTCTGGGTGTTGCCGACGTCGATGGTGAGCAGCATCAGACGGCCGCCTCGCGCAGGTCGAGGCCGATGTCCAGGATCGGGGAGGAGTGGGTGAGCCCGCCGACGGCCAGGAAGTCCACGCCGGTCTCGGCGTACGCCCGCGCGTTCTCCAGCGTCAGCCGCCCGGAGGACTCCAGGATCGCCCGGCCGGCGACCAGGGTGACCGCCTCCTCCGTCTCGGCGGGGGTGAAGTTGTCGAGCAGGATCAGGTCCGCGCCCGCGTCCAGGACCTCGCGGACCTGGTGCAGGGTGTCGACCTCGACCTCGATCGGGACCTCGGGGAACTGCTCGCGCACCGCCTCGAAGGCCTGCTTCACGCCGCCGGCGGCGACCACGTGGTTATCCTTGACCAGCGCCGCGTCCGACAGGGACATGCGGTGGTTGACGCCCCCGCCGCAGCGCACCGCGTACTTCTCCAGGGCGCGCAGGCCCGGGGTGGTCTTGCGGGTGTCGCGGACCTTGGCCTTCGTGCCCTCCAGGGCGTCGGCCCAGCGACGGGTGGCGGTCGCGATGCCGGACAGCCGGCACAGGATGTTCAGCGCGCTGCGCTCGCCGGTCAGCAGGTCGCGGGTGCGGCTGGTGACGGACAGCAGCTTCTGCCCGGCCTCGACCCGCTCGCCGTCCTCGACGTGCCGCTCGACCTCGAACTCCTCGGTGCACACGATCGAGAGGACCGCCTCGGCCACCCGCAGACCGGCGACCACGCCCGCCTCGCGGGCGGTGAAGTCGGCGGTGGCCACCGCCTCCTCGGGGACGGTCGCCACGGTGGTGACGTCCACGCCGCCGTCCAGGTCCTCGGCGATCGCGAGATGGGCGACGTCCTCGACCTGGATCGGGTCGAGGCCCGCCTCGGCCAGCAGCTCCGCGAGCGCCGGGTCGAGCCCGCACTCGTACACCTCGTCGCCGCCGGCGCAGCCGCAGCCGTCGCCGCAGCCGCCGGCCTCGGCAGGGGCGTTGATGTGGATCAGGGGCACGTCCACGGGCTCCGGACGTGCTTCTTCGGGCGTGCTCACGACTGCGGCTCCCTGGTTGCTTCGGGGGTTACGGGCGGAAAGTCTGCGCTGGCGGTGGGGGTGACGGCCAGTCCCCCGGCGGTCTGCCGCACGATCAGGTGGCGTTGCCAGGTTCCGTCGTCGCGGCCGGGGAAGTCCTCGCGCCAGTGGCAGCCACGGGTCTCCTCCCGCTCCCGCGCGGCGGCGACCAGGGCCTGGGCGACGGCAAGGAGGTTGGCGGTCTCCCAGGACTCGGTGCCGGGCACGGCCGGCTTGTCGCCGAGGGACGCCACGGTCGCGTCCAGGCTCAGCTCGTCCAGGGCTTCGGCTGCGGCGCGCAGGCTCTCCGCGGAGCGCAGCACTCCGGCGTGCGTGCTCATGACGCGCTGGATCTCCGCGCGCCGGTCGGGGTCGACGGCCGGCATCACGTGCGGGACGGACGGCGCGGCCGGCGCGCCCGCGCGGTGCGGGCCGTGCGCCGCGATGTCCTCGGCGATGCGCTCGGCGAAGACCAGGCCCTCCAGGAGGGAGTTCGAGGCGAGCCGGTTCGCTCCGTGGACGCCCGTGCAGGCGACCTCGCCGCAGGCGTACAGGCCCGGCACGGTGGTCCGGCCGTGCAGGTCGGTGCGGATGCCGCCGGAGGCGTAGTGCGCGGCCGGGGCGACCGGGATCGGCTCGGTCACCGGGTCGATGCCGTGCGCCCGGCAGGCGGCCAGGATCGTCGGGAAGCGGTGCTCCCACATCTCGGCGCCGAAGTGCCGGGCGTCGAGGTACATGTGGCGCGCGCCCTGCTCCTGCATCCGGCGCATGATGCCCTTGGCGACGATGTCGCGGGGCGCCAGCTCGGCCAGCTCGTGCTGGCCGGCCATGAACCGGACGCCGTCCGCGTCGACCAGGTGGGCGCCCTCGCCGCGTACCGCCTCGGAGACCAGCGGCTGCTGGCCCCGCGAGTCCGCGCCGAGGAACAGCACGGTCGGGTGGAACTGGACGAACTCCAGGTCGGACAGCTCGGCCCCGGCGCGCAGCGCGAGGGCGACGCCGTCGCCGGTGGAGACGGCCGGGTTGGTGGTGGCGGAGAAGACCTGGCCCATGCCGCCGGTGGCGAGGACCACGGCCGGGGCGTGGACGGCGCCGACGCCGTCGTGCTGCCCCTCGCCCATGACGTGCAGGGTGACGCCGGCCGTGCGGCCCTCGGCGTCGGTCAGGAGGTCCAGGACGAGGGCGTGCTCGACGGTGCGCACGCCCCGCTCGCGTATCGCCTCGACCAGGGCCCGGGAGATCTCCGCGCCGGTCGCGTCGCCGCCGGCGTGCGCGATCCGGCGGCGGTGGTGGCCGCCCTCGCGGGTCAGCGCGATCGTGCCGTCGGCGGTCCGGTCGAAGTCCGCGCCGGTGGCCATGAGCCGGCGCACGGCGTCCGGGCCCTCGGTGACCAGGGCGCGCACGGCCCGCTCGTCGCAGAGCCCGGCGCCGGCGACGAGGGTGTCGTCGAGGTGCTGCTCGGGGGTGTCGCCCTCGCCGAGCGCGGCGGCGATGCCGCCCTGCGCCCAGCGGGTGGAGCCGTCGTCCAGGTTGGCCTTGGTGACGACGACGGTGCGCAGCCCGGCTGCGGTGCAGCGCAGGGCGGCGGTCAGGCCGGCGACGCCGGAGCCGACGACCACGACGTCGGCCTCGACGGCCCAGCCGGGAGCGGGGGCGTCGAGGCGTATGCCGGACGCCGGGGCGCCGGCGTCGGCCGGGCTGCCGGTCGCGGGGCTTCCGGTCACTGGGCGGCTCCGAAGTTCAGGGGGAGGTTGTCGATCAGCCGCGTGGTCCCCACCCGCGCGGCGACGGCGAGGATCGCCTCGCCGTCGTGGTCGTCGGCGACCTCGGTGAAGTCGGCCGGGTCGACGAGGGCCAGGTAGTCCAGGGTCAGCGGCGGGTGCGCCTCGGCCGCCTCGTTCAGCACGGCGCGGGCCGCGGCCCGTACGGCGTCGGCGCCGCCGCCCTCGCCTGCCTGCGCGACCGCGTGCGCGTCGGCGGCGGCGCGGGCCTCGCCGATCTGCGACAGCGCCTCGGCTCGGGTCTCGGAGGCGGGCAGCGAGGCCGCGCGGGCCCGCAGCGCCTGCTGGGCGCCGAGCCGGTCGCGGGCGGCGAACAGGGCCCGCGACAGGGCGAGCGCGGTGCGCCGCTCGGCGGGCGAGAGGTAGCGGTTGCGGCTGGACAGGGCCAGGCCGTCGGCCTCGCGGACGGTCGGCACGCCGACGACCTCGACCGGGAAGTTCAGGTCGCGGACCATCCGCCGGATCAGGGCCAGCTGCTGGGCGTCCTTCTGGCCGAAGAAGGCCGCGTCCGGACGGGTCAGGTTCAGCAGCTTGGCGACGACGGTGAGCATGCCGTCGAAGTGGCCGGGCCGGGACGCGCCCTCGAGCAGCTCGCCCATGGGGCCGGCGGTGATCCGGACCTGCGGCTGTCCGCCGGGGTAGACCTCGTCGGCGGACGGGGCGAACACGGCGTCCGCGCCGGCCTCCTCGGCGACCTTCAGGTCGGCGTCGAGGGTGCGCGGGTAGCGGTCGAGGTCCTCGCCCGCGCCGAACTGGAGCGGGTTGACGAAGACGGTGACGAGGACGTAGCCGTCCTTGCCGACGTGGGCGCGGGCGGTGCGGACCAGCGTCGCGTGGCCCTCGTGGAGGGCGCCCATGGTCATGACGACGGCGGTGCGGCCGCGGGGGGCGAAGTGCTCCAGGACGTAACCGAGGTCGTCGGTCGTGGGGACGAGTTCGAAGTCGCGCTTGCGGCTCATCGGCGGCTGTCTCCTTCGGGTCCCGCCGCGGGCGGGTCGGCGGCCTGCGGTCCGGTGGCGAGGACGCCCAGCAGGTCCTCGGCGAATTCGGGCTTGAGCAGTCCGTGGGCGAGGGCCCGGTCGGCGGTGGCGCGGGCCATGGCCAGGTAGCCGGCGACCGTGCCGGGGGCGTGCTTGCGCAGCTCGGTGACGTGGGCGGCGACCGTGCCCGCGTCGCCGCGGGCGACCGGGCCGGTCAGGGCGGCGTCGCCGGAGCGCAGCGCGTTGTCGAGGGCGGCGCCGAGGAGCGGGCCGAGCATCCGGTCGGGGGCGGCCACTCCGGCCGTGCGGAGCAGCTCCATCGACTGGGCCACCAGGGTGACGAGGTGGTTCGCGCCGAGGGCGAGGGCCGCGTGGTAGAGCGGCCGGTTCGCCTCGGCGATCCACTCGGGCTCGCCGCCCATCTCGATCACCAGGGCCTCGGCGGCCAGCCGCAGCTCCTCGGGCGCGGTCACCCCGAAGGAGCAGCCGGCCAGCCGCTGGACGTCGACGGGGGTGCCGGTGAACGTCATGGCGGGGTGCAGCGCGAGCGGGAGCGCGCCGGCCCGGCGGGCCGGGTCGAGGACCTGGACGCCGTACCGCCCGGAGGTGTGCACGATGAGCTGCCCGGGCCGTACGGCTCCGGTCTCGGCGAGGCCCTGGACGAGGCCCGGCAGGGCGTCGTCGGGCACGGTCAGCAGGACCAGCTCGGCGCGGGCCAGCACCTCGGCGGGCGGCACCATCGGCACGTCCGGCAGCAGGGCGGCGGCGCGGCGGCGGGAGGCGTCGGAGACCCCGGAGACGGCGACCGGGCGGTGCCCGGCGAGCTGCAGGGACGCCGCGAGCGCGGGTCCGACGCGGCCGGCGCCGACCACGCCGACGGCGAGCCGGGCGGGGCGGTCCTCGGCTCGGGTTTCTGGTGCTGCGTTCACGCTGACGGCGGCCTTCCGTTCCAGTCCGCGGGGGGTACCGGACGATTTCTGGCCATGCTACGCCAGCGTTTCGCCCTCTCCAGCGACCATCCACAGGCTGTGGGCGGCAGTGTGATGATCAGCGCATGGACGATGACGATGCGCAGCAGAGAGCGGAGCTCGTACGGATCTGGGGCGGCGCGCGCCGCCGGCTCGGGAGCTCGTCGGCGGACGGCGCCGTCGGCCCCCGGCTGCGGGAGCTGGCCGCGTGGGCGGAGTCCTCGCCGTACGGGGACGAGGCGCTCGACCTGTACGGCGACGGGGTCGTGGCCGCGCTGGAGCGGCGGGTGGCGGAGCTGCTGGGCTTCCCGGAGGCCGTGTACTTCCCGACCGGGACGATGGCGCAGCAGGTGGCGCTGCGCTGCTGGGCCGGGCGGACCGGCAGCGACGTGGTCGCGCTGCACCCGCTGGCCCATCCGGAGGTGCACGAGGAGGGCGCGCTCGGCGCGGTGAGCGGACTGCGCACGGTCCACCCGACGACCGCGCCCCGGCTGCCGACGGCCCAGGAGGTCCGGGACCTGCCGGAGCCGTTCGGCACGCTGATGCTGGAGCTGCCCCTGCGGGACGCGGGCTTCGTGCTGCCGTCGTGGGAGGAGCTGGTGGAGACGGTCGACGCGGCGCGGGAGCGGGACGCGGTGGTCCACTTCGACGGGGCGCGGCTGTGGGAGTGCGGCCCGCACTTCGGCGGCCGGGATCCGCGGGAGATCGCCGGCCTCGCGGACAGCGTGTACGTCTCGTTCTACAAGTCGCTGGGCGGGATGGCGGGCGCGGCGCTGGCCGGCCCGGAGGACGTGACGGCCGAGGCGAGGACCTGGCGCCACCGCTACGGCGGCCTGGTGTTCCAGCAGTACCCGGCGGCCCTGTCGGCCCTGCGCGGCCTGGAGGAGGAGCTGCCGAGGCTGCCGTCGTACGTCGCGCACGCGCGGGTGGTGGCGCAGGCCCTGCGGGAGGCGCTGGAGGAGTCACCGGCGCCCTGGTTCCGGATCCACCCGGAGGTCCCGCACACCCACCAGTTCCAGGTGTGGTTGCCGTACGAGCCGGAGGCGCTGACGGCCGCGTCGGTCCGTCTGGTGGAGGAGACGGGCACGCTGCTCTTCCGCCGCTGGTTCCCCGGCCCGGCGGGCGGCCCGCCGGGCGTGGCGACGACGGAGGTGACGGTCGCGGCGCCGGGCCTGGAGTGGACGCCGGAGGACGTCCGCGAGGCGGTCCGGGGGTTCCTGGCCGGCCTGTGATCCGGGCGGCCGGCCTGTGAACCCGGCCGGCCTTCCGGGGGGCGGCGCGCGGCTCGGCCCGGGGCGAGCCGCGCGCCGCTCAGCCCGCGCCCCCGCCCGCCCGGACCAGGCCCGTCTCGTAGGCGAGCACGACGACCTGGACGCGGTCGCGCAGGGCGAGCTTGGTGAGGATGCGGCCCACGTGCGTCTTGACGGTGGCCTCCGACAGGACCAGGCGGGCGGCGATCTCGCCGTTCGACAGGCCCTGGGCGACCAGCATCATCACCTCGCGCTCGCGGTCCGTCAGCTTCTCCAGCTCCTTGTGCTGCGGCTCCTTGCCGGAGGACGGGAGCATCGGGGAGAAGCGGTCGAGGAGCCGGCGGGTGGTCGACGGGGCGACCACCGCGTCGCCGCTGTGCACGGAGCGGATCGCGCCGAGCAGCTCGCCCGGCGGCACGTCCTTGAGCATGAAGCCGCTCGCGCCCGCCTTCAGACCGGAGAAGGCGTACTCGTCGAGGTCGAAGGTGGTCAGGATGATCACCTTCGGCGGGTTCGGCCCGGCGCAGATCCGCCGGGTCGCCTCGACCCCGTCGAGTTTCGGCATCCGGACGTCCATCAGCACGACGTCCACCTCCGTGCCGGCCAGGGTCTCGATCGCCTCCGCGCCGTCGCCCGCCTCGGCGACCACGTCCATGTCCGGCTGGGCGGCCAGGACCATGCGGAAGCCGGTGCGCAGCAGCACCTGGTCGTCGACGAGCATCACGCGGATGGACATGGGGTTTCCTTTTCGTAGCGGCTTCGGCAGCCTCAGCGGCTTCAGGCGGTTTTCAGAGGGAGCAGGGCGCTGATCCTGAAGCCGCCCCCCGGCCGCGGGCCCGCGTCCAGGGTGCCGCCGACCATGCCGACCCGCTCCCGCATGCCGATCAGACCGTGGCCCCGCCCGTCGGCGCCGCCGTCCTCGTACATCTCCTGCGGCGCGCCCCGGCCGTCGTCCTCGACGAGCAGGCCGAGGCCGTCGTCGAAGTAGACCAGGCGCACGCTGGCCCCGGCCTCGGGGCCGCCGTGCTTGCGGGTGTTGGTGAGCGCTTCCTGCACGATCCGGTACGCGGTGAGCTCCACGCCGCTGGGCAGCGGCCGGGGCGAGCCCTCGATCTTGAAGTCGACGGTCAGCCCGGCCTGCCGGACCTGCTCCACCAGCTCCTCGATCTGCTGGACGTCCGGCTGCGGCACGTACTCGCCGGCCTCCTGGTGCTCGCCGGTGCGCAGCACCCCCAGCAGCCGGCGCATCTCGGCGAGCGCCTGCCGGCCGGTGCCCGCGATGGTCTCCAGGGCCTGCCGGGCCTGGTCCGGGGAGCTGTCGAGCACATAGGCGGCGCCGTCCGCCTGGACGACCATCACGGACACGTTGTGCGCGACGACGTCGTGCAGTTCGCGGGCGATCCGCGCCCGCTCGGCGGCGACCGCGACCTTGGCCTGCGCCTCGCGCTCCTTCTCCAGGCGCGAGGCCCGCTCCTCCAGCTGCGCGAAGTAGGCGCGGCGGGTGCGGATCGAGTCGCCGAGCACCCACGCGAGCGCGAACGGCACCGTCATGATCACGGTGAAGAAGACGTGCGCGGCCGTCGACCCCGGGCCCTCCGTCGGCCATCTGAGCTGCGCGAGCGTCGCCGCGCTCAGTCCGCCGGCCAGCGCGAGCCGGGACGCCCAGCGCGGCCCGTCGTGCGCGGCGACCGTGTAGATGATCACCAGCATCGCGAAGTCGGCGAGGAACGGCATCAGGCCGAGCACCAGCTGCGCCACGCCCAGTGCGACCGCGAGCAGCAGCATCCGCTCCGGCATTCTGCGCCGCAGCCCCACGACGACCGCGAACAGCGCGCCGACCACCCCGTACGCGAGCGGCAGTTCCACCGTCGGGTAACTCGTGGCGACCCACAGCACGGAGAACCCGAACAGGACGACGGCCCAGAAGCCGTCGACACCCGTCGGGTGTCCGCGGAGGAAGTCGTAGACGCGCTGCACGTGCCCCAGCGTAGGGAAGGGCGACAGGTGCAGGGGTCAACCGGAGGGCCGATCCTTGCCGTGAGCACCGTACTCCGCAAGGTGGAGACTGGGCGCGTGACGGATGAGACGTGTCAGCGGGAACGGTGGAGCGGATGGCGGCTCGCCGCCGAGCGGGCGCTGTACGGGCCCGGCGGCTTCTATCTGCGGCCCGAGGGCCCGGCCGGCCACTTCCGCACGTCGGTGCACGCCTCGCCGCTGTTCGCGGGCGCGGTGGCCCGGCTGCTGACGGAGGTCGCGGACCGGCTGGGGACGGGCGAGGTGGACCTCGTCGACGTCGGCGCGGGGCGGGGCGAGCTGCTGGCCGGGGTGCTGGCGGCGGTCCCCGAGGGGCTCGCGGTCCGCGCGTACGGCGTGGAGCGCGCGCCCCGGCCGGCGGGGCTGGACGCCCGGATCACGTGGACGGACCGGGTGCCGGAGGGCGTGCGCGGGCTGCTGTTCGCGAACGAGTGGCTGGACAACGTGCCGGTGGACGTCGCGCAGCCGGACGAGGCCGGGGCCGTCCGGTACGTGGAGGTGCGGGCGGACGGCGCGGAGCGGCCGGGCGCGGAGGTGACCGGCGCGGACGCGCGGTGGCTTGAGCGGTGGTGGCCGCCGCTCGCGCCCGGGGAGCGGGCGGAGCTGGGGCGGCCGCGCGACGAGGCGTGGGCGGCGGCCGTCTCCTGCCTGGCCGCCGGGACGGCGGTGGCGGTGGACTACGGGCACGTGCGCGCCTCCCGGCCGCCGTTCGGGACGCTGACCGGCTTCCGGGACGGGCGCGAGGTCGCGCCGGTGCCGGACGGCTCCTGCGACGTCACGGCGCATGTGGCGATGGACGCGTGCGGGGCCGCCGCCGGGGGCGGCTCGCTGGTGACGCAACGGGAGGCACTGCGGGGGCTGGGGGTGACCGGGGAGCGGCCGCCGCTGTCGCTGGCGTCGGCCGACCCGGGGGCGTACGTGCGGGCGCTGGCCTCGGCGGGCGAGGCGGCGGAGCTGACCGCGCGCGGCGGGCTCGGGGACTTTCTCTGGCTGCGGCACGACGTGTGACGCGCCTAGGGACGGTCGCCTCCGGCTCCACGTGAACGGCCCCGGCCAGGAGCCCCGCACCTGGCCGCCCGTCCGGGTCCCGGAACGGGTGGCCGTCCCCCCGGCCCCGGCGGGGATACTGTCCCCATGACGGAGACGACCATCGGTATCGGCGGGGCGGCGGAGAGCACCGACATGGTGCTGAACATCGGGCCGCAGCATCCCTCGACCCACGGTGTGCTCCGTCTGCGGCTCGTGCTCGACGGCGAGGTCGTGCGGCAGGCCGAGCCGGTCGTCGGGTACATGCACCGCGGCGCGGAGAAGCTGTTCGAGGCGCGTGACTACCGGCAGATCGTGATGCTGGCCAACCGCCACGACTGGCTGTCGGCGTTCTCCAACGAGCTCGGCGTCGTCATGGCCGTCGAGCGGATGCTCGGCATGGAGGTGCCCGAGCGCGCGGTCTGGACGCGGACGCTGCTCGCCGAGCTGAACCGGGTGCTCAACCACCTGATGTTCCTCGGCTCGTACCCGCTCGAACTCGGCGGCATCACCCCGATCTTCCACGCCTTCCGGGAGCGGGAGGAGCTGCAGGCCGTCATGGAGGAGGTCTCCGGCGGCCGGATGCACTACATGTTCAACCGGGTCGGCGGCCTGAAGGAGGACCTGCCGGCCGGCTGGCTCGGCCGGGTCCGCACCGCGGTCGCGGACGCGCGGGCGCGGATGGACGTGTACGACCGCCTGGTCCTCGGCAACGAGATCTTCCGCGGCCGCACCCGCGGCGTCGGCACGCTGTCCGCGGAGTCGGTGCACGCCTTCGGCGTGACCGGGCCGATCGCCCGCGCCTCCGGCGTCGACTTCGACCTGCGGCGCGACGAGCCGTACCTCGCGTACGGGGAGCTGCGGGACACGCTGAAGGTGGTCACCCGCGAGGAGGGCGACTGCCTGGCCCGCTTCGAGTGCCTCCTGGAGCAGACGCACAACTCCCTGGACCTGGCCGACGCCTGCCTGGACCGGATCGCCGAGCTGCCGCCCGGGCCGATCAACCAGCGGCTGCCGAAGGTCCTGAAGGCCCCGGAGGGCCACACGTACGCCTGGACCGAGAACCCGCTCGGCGTGAACGGCTACTACCTGGTGTCCAAGGGCGAGAAGACGCCGTACCGGCTCAAGCTCCGCTCGGCCTCGTACAACAACATCCAGGCGCTGACCGTGCTGCTGCCGGGGACGCTGGTCGCGGACATGGTCGCGATCCTCGGCTCGCTGTTCTTCGTCGTGGGCGACATCGACAAGTAGGCGCGCCCCGGTTGGTCCCCGGACACGCGAAACGGCCGCCGGTCCGCTGCTGCGGACCGGCGGCCTTCGCGTGTCGTCAGGAGTTGACGGCGCCGCGGAGCTCGGCCACGTCGAGCTGCTCGGTCTCGTCGTGCGCGGTCAGGTCGATGACCTGGCCGATGACCCGCTGCGGCGCGGGCCGGGCGGTGTCCGCCTCGGCGAGGACCTCCTCGCCCACCACGTCGGCGAGGTCCTCGTGCTGCACGGCCTCGATGGCGGCCACGGCCTTCTGCTGGCCGCTCTGCAGGGCCCTGGCGCTCTGCCCCGGCTGCACCGGCCTCCCGGCCGGCGGGACCGGCTTGGCGCCCTGGGTGCCGAAGAAGTCGAAGCTGCCCTCGGGGCGCGGGGCGGGACGGCGGGCGTGGTACGGGACGACGGCGGCCGCGGCCGGGACGGTACGGACGGCCGGAACGGCCGCGGGCGCGGCCGCGGTCGGCGCGCCGGCCGTACGCGCGTGCTGCTCGGTCCCGGCGGCGGCCGCGTGCTTCCCCTGCGGCTCCTCCGCCTCCCGGGCCCGCTCGGCCAGGTCGCGGCTGCGGGCGGCCTCGGCGGTGCGCCGGGCCTCCTGGGCCGCGGCGTTGCGGGCGAGGTCACGCAGGGCCTCGGCGGCCTGGCGGTACGCCTCCGGGGTCGGCGAGGACCCGGCGGCGGGCAGCTCCTTGGCCGGGGCGGACGCCTCGAGGGCGAGCCGGCGACGGCCCTCCAGGGCGCTGGCGCGGGCGGTCTCCGCGGTGGCGTACCGGCGCAGCAGCTCGGCGTGCTCGTTGCGCAGGCCCGCCAGTTCGACGCGCTTGGCGCGCAGCTTGGTCTCCAGGCGGACCCGCAGCTCGCGCGACTCCTCCAGGTCGGACTCCAGCTCGGCGATCCGCTCCTCGGACTTCCACTGGTCGGCGGTGCGGGCCCGGCCCAGCTCGGCGACCTTGCGGCCGGCGCTCCGGTCCCAGCTGCGCATGAGGACGGAGCCGGTGACCGCGGCGCCGGCGGCGGCCGCCACGAGCAGGCGCAGGACCAGCGGATCGGTGAACAGCCAGGCGCCTACCGCACAGACAGCGGAAGCGCCGGCGACCGCGGAGGGCGGCAGGAGCTTGTGCAGGGGCGGGGAATGACGGTGGCGTCCACGTGGCATGGCCTGAAATTTACCGTGCGTAGGCGGCCCGTGGGGGGCCGCCCCCGCAAACTCTTCGGCCTTCTCTGCCGAGCCTGTCGGAATGACCGATTCCCTTTGCTCCGGCGTTACTTCCCGAGCAGCCCCTTCGACTCCAGATAGGCCTTCGCGACGTCCTCGGGCTTGGCCCGCTCGGCGTCCACCTTGCGGTTCAACTCGGCGAGATCGGCAGTGGTGAGGACCTTGGTGATCTTGTCGAGCGCGGCGGCGATCTCCGGCGCGCCGGCGTCCTTCGCATTGAGCACCGGCAGCACATTGTCGGCGTTCTGCAGCTTCTTGTCGTCGGCGAGAAGGACGAGGCCGAAGGAGTCGATCGTGGCGTCGGTCGTGGTCGTCAGGACCAACTGGTCCACGCCGTCCTTCACGGCCTGCTTGGCCTGCGGGGTGCCCACGCCCTTGGGGTCGACTCCGGCGACGTCGATGCCGTACACCGACTTCAGGCCCGGCGCGCAGAAGGGCCGTACCGCGCATTCGTCGCCCGCCGCGATCTTCACCTTCAGCTTGGCGCGGCCGAGATCGGAAAGGCTGGTCAGCTTGTTCTTCTCGGCGAATTCCCGGCTCACCGCGAAGGCGTTCTGGTCGACCGCCTCCCCGTGCGCCCCGACCTTCAGTCCGCGCGGTTCGGCGAGCTTCTTCAGCGCCGCCACCGTCGCCGCCGCGTCGCCCGAGGCGACCGGCTTCTCCTCGGGCGCCTTCGGGCCGTTCACCTTGGCGTTCAGGAATTCCGCGAGCGTCGCCGCGTATTCCGGAACGACGTCGATCTCGCCCTTCTCCAGGGCGGGTTCGTACAGTTCGCGGTTCTTCACCGTGGTCACCGAGGCGTCGTAGCCGGCGTCGTCGAGGAGCTGCGCGTACAGCTCCGCCAGCACCTTCGACTCGGTGAAGGCGGCGGCGCCGACGACCAGCGTGCCCTTCTTCCCGCCGCCGGCCGCGCCGGTGCCGCCCGTGCCGCCGGCCTGCTCCAGGCTGTCGCCGCCGCAGGCGGCCAGCCCGCCGGTCAGCGCCAGGGCGGCCAGCGCCGCTCCGGCGGCGCGCGAGGTCCTGCTCACGAGATCACCCATTCCGTTCGTCGATCGGTCGTCGGCCCAGCAGCCGGTCCGCGGCCACCAGCGCCGCCTCCACCAGCAGCGCGAGCAGCGCCACGAGGAGCGCGCCCGCCACCACCTGAGCGGTGTCGTACGTGGCGAAGCCGGCCGTGATGATCCGGCCCAGGCCGCCCTGGCCGACCATCGCGGCGATGGTCGCCGTGGCGATGACCTGCACGGCCGCCGAGCGCAGACCCGTCATCAGCTGCCCGCGCGCGAGGGGCAGTTCCACCCGCCGGAACAGCTGCCCGCCGGACATCCCCATCCCGCGCGCCGCCTCCACCACCGCCCGGTCCACCTCCCGCACCCCCACGTAGGCGTGGGTGAGCAGCGGCGGCACCGCGAACAGCACCAGCGCGGTCACGGTCGGCACGTAGCCGGCGTTGCGCAGCGGCGACACCATGAACAGGGCCAGCACCGCGAACACCGGAACCGCCCGGCCCACGTTGGACACGTTGATCGCGAGCGTGCCGCCCCGGCCCCGGTGGCCCAGCCACAGCCCGAGCGGCAGCGCCAGCGCACCGGCCAGCAGCAGCGCCAGCCCGCTCACGTACAGATGCTCGCCGAGCCGCTGCCAGACCCCGTCGGCCCCCGCCCAGTGGGCGCCGTCGGCGAGCCAGGCCCAGGCCCCGGACACGGCGCTCACGCGACCGCCCCCCGGGCCGTGCGTATCCGCGTCCAGGGCGTCAGCAGCCGCTGGACGCCCAGCAGCGTCAGGTCGGCGGCCACCGCGAGCAGCACGCACAGCACGGACGCGGCCAGCACCTGCGCCTTGAAGAACGTCGGCAGCGCGTCCTCGATCAGATTGCCCAGCCCGCCGCGCCCGACGATCGACCCGACCGTCGTCAGCGCGATCGTGGACACCGTCGCCATCCGCACCCCGGCCATCACCGACGGCAGCGCCAGGGGCAGTTCGACCTCCCACAGCAGCCGGCCCGGACCGTACCCCATGCCGCGCGCGGCCTCCCGCGTCCCGGCCGGCACCGCCTCCAGGCCGGCCAGGATGTTCCGCACGAGGATCGTCAGCGAGTACAGCACCAGACCGGTCACCACGAGCGAGGCCGAAAGGCCGAAGAACGGCAGCAGCAGCGAGAACATCGCGAGCGACGGGACCGTGTACAGCAGCGTGGTCAGGCCCAGCACCGGCGCGGCCAGCCGGGGCCTGGCCCGCACCAGCAGGGCGAGCGGGAAGGCGACCAGCAGGCCGAGCAGCACGGAGGCGGCGGTGATGCCGACGTGCTGGAGCGTGGCCTCGGTCAACTCGCCGCCCCGGGTGCGCAGATACTCGCCGCAGATCCAGTCGTTCGTGACCAGGCAGTTCGTCGTGCTCATGCGCCTCCCCCCGGTCGCCCCGGCCCTCCGAACATCAGTGCTTGCGACCCTAACCCCGGCCACCGACAATCACCGAGGACCGCCACGAGGCGGCAACACGCCCTTCACACGCTCCCCCGGGCGAGCGGCCACAATGGGGCGCATGATCCGGTTCGAGCACGTGACCAAGCGGTACGCCGACGGCACCACGGCGGTCGACGACCTCTCCTTCGAGGTCGCCGAGGGCGAAGTGGTCACGCTGGTGGGGCCGTCCGGCTGCGGCAAGACGACCACCATGAAGATGGTCAACCGGCTGATCGAACCCACGGCGGGCCGGATCCTGCTCGACGGCGAGGACGTCGCCGGCGTCGACCCGGTCGCCCTGCGCCGCCGCATCGGCTACGTCATCCAGCAGGTCGGCCTCTTCCCGCACCGCACCGTCCTGGACAACACCGCGACCGTGCCCGCCCTGCTCGGCTGGAAGAAGAAGCACGCCCGGGAGCGCGCCGCCGAACTCCTCGACCTGGTCGGCCTGGACCCGGGCACGTACGGCCACCGCTACCCGGAGCAGCTCTCCGGCGGCCAGCGCCAGCGCGTCGGCGTGGCCCGCGCCCTCGCCGCCGACCCGCCGGTGCTCCTGATGGACGAGCCGTTCGGCGCGGTCGACCCGGTGGTCCGCGAGCGGCTGCAGAACGAGTTCCTGAACCTCCAGGCCACCGTCCGCAAGACCGTCCTGCTCGTCACCCACGACCTGGAGGAGGCGGTCCGCCTCGGCGACCGCATCGCCGTCTACGGCCAGGGCCGCATCGAGCAGTACGACACCCCCGCCGCCGTGCTCGGCGCTCCGGCCACCGCGTACGTCGCCGACTTCGTCGGCCGGGACCGCGGCCTCAAGCGGCTCGCCGTCACCCCGATCACCCGTCAGGACCTGGAGGAGCGCGGGAAGTCCGGGCCGGGCGCCCCCGCCGTCCCCCTCGGCGCGCCGCTCAAGGACGCCCTGTCCGCGCTCCTGCTCCACGACGCGGACCACGTCGCGGTCACCGACCCGGAGCAGGACGGCCGCGAGCTGGGCGTGCTCACCGCGGCCGCCCTGCACCGGGCCCTGCGCCGCTCCGTGGGCGCCGGGGCCGTCAGCTCGCGCTGAGGCGGCCGCTCATCCACACCAGGGTCGGCGGGATCTCGCGGTTCCAGGTGTTGAAGTTGTGGCCGCCGCTGTCCAGCATGATCGAGGAGACCCGCGCCGGGGCCTTGACCCGCTTGATGAACTCCAGCGTCCCCTTGAGGTTCCCCTCGCCCTCCCGCGACGAGGTCACCAGGAACGAGGAGCGGCCCTGCGGCCGGTGGTTCAGGCTCCACAGCAGGTTGGCCCGCTTGCGGGCGCGCTCGTCGCCGTGGAACAGATCGCCCGTCGTCACGTCCTCGGCCGCCTTGTAGTACGCCGACAGGCCGGCGCCCGCCGCGTACCGCTCCGGGTGGTGCAGGGCGATCTTCAGCGCGCAGTAGCCGCCGGTCGAGTTGCCGATGAAGCCCCAGTTCCGCGCCTTCGTGCCGACCCGGTACGTCGCCGAGACGGCCGTCGGCAGGTCCTGGGCGAAGAAGGTCTCGGTCTTCGGGCCGCCCTTGATGTCCACGCACTCGGTGTCGCGCGGCGGGGCGACCGTCGGCCGCAGCATGACCAGGACCATCGGCCGCATCTTCCCGTCCTTCACCTGCTGGTAGGCGGTCCGCGGGTACTTCAGGCCCTTCAGCAGGTTCTCCGCCGTGCCCGGATAACCCGTCAGGACGACCGAGGCCGGAAAGGTGGCCTTCGCGTACGCCGGCTGGAAGTACTCCGGCGGCAGGTACACGTACGCGGGGCTGGTGATCCCCGACTTCGCGCCGGTCACCACGACCTTCTGGATCTGGCCGCCGACCGCGGGCCGCTGCCCGCCGGGCACGTCCAGCCGCTGGGTGCCGACCACCTTCACGCCGTTCTTCCCCGCCCCGTGGTCGACGACCACGCCGAGCTCCTGCTCCTGGCCGAACAGGTCCGCCCAGGAGCCGTAGAACAGGAAGGACTTGTTGGCCGCGAGCCCGACGGAGGCGAACAGCATCAGCTGGGTCGCGAGCAGCAGGCCGACCCGGCCGAGCACGGCGCGCCAGTTCCGGCGCGAGAGCCGCGGCCACAGCCAGACCGTGGCGACGAAGCACACCACGGCCAGCGTGACCGCCAGCGCCAGGACCTTGTTGCTGGTGAGACCCATGAGGCGATCGAACTTTCTTCGTGAGATTTTCCTGTGAGCGAGTGAACCCGCCTCCGCGAAGCGCCGTCCTAGAGGGCGCAACTCCTCCGGCAGGGCCCGCTGGCCGCCGGAGCCACAAACTCTCGCGGAGCCACGGGAAGCGATGTCTGTCACGGTAGATGGGGACAAATCACGATCGGTTCCGCTTTGGGTACGACGGATCCTCAGCGGACCGCGACCCGAGGCGGTGCCGTCCCTCGTCGGCACGGCCTGCTCGGTCATCGGTCTGATCGACATCGCCGCCGGGGTCTTCCCCCGGTTCCGGGCCAGCCGCATGCACGCCCTCGCCGAGGTGCTGCCCGGCACCCTCGGCCCGCTGTCCGCCGCGCTCTCCCTCAGCGCCGGCGTCCTGCTCCTGCTGCTCGCCCACGGCCTCAAGCGCAACAAGCGCCGCGCCTGGCGGGCCGCGGTCGTGCTCCTCCCGGTGGGCGCCGCCGCCCAGTTCACCTGGCGGCACTCCGTCCTGGGCGCGCTGCTGTCCCTCGCGCTGCTGGTCCTGCTGCTGCGCCACCGCGACCAGTTCGCCGCCCTGCCCGACCCACGCAGCCGCTGGAAGGCGCTGGCCAACTTCGTCCTCATGGGCGCCGGCTCCCTCGCCCTCGGTCTCGTCGTCGTCAGCGCGCACCCGCGCCGCATCATCGGCAGCCCGGGCCTGACCGACCGCCTGGAGCACGTCCTGTACGGACTCGTCGGCATCGAGGGCCCCATCGGCTACACCGGCAACGCCGACTGGGTCGTCGGCTACTCGCTCGGCGCGCTCGGCATGCTCACCGCCCTCACCACCGTCTACCTCGCCTTCCGGCCCGAGCACCCGGCCGCCCGGCTCACCGAGGACGACGAGGCCCGGCTGCGCGCCCTGCTCGCCAAGCACGGCGGCCGCGACTCCCTCGGCCACTTCGCGCTCCGCCGCGACAAGGGCGTCGTCTTCTCCCCCAGCGGCAAGGCCGCCGTCTGCTACCGCGTCGTCTCCGGCGTGATGCTCGCCAGCGGCGACCCCATCGGCGACGTCGAGGCCTGGCCGGGCGCCATCGAGCGCTTCATGGACGAGGCCAAGGCCCACTCCTGGACCCCTGCCGTCATGGGCTGCTCCGAGACCGGCGGCGAGGTCTGGACCCGCGAAACCGGCCTCGACGCCCTCGAACTCGGCGACGAGGCGGTGGTGGACGTCAAGGATTTCTCCCTCTCCGGACGGGCCATGCGCAACGTCCGGCAGATGGTGAAGCGCATCGAACGGAACGGTTACACCACCCGCGTCCGCCGCGCCCGTGACCTCGACGAGGACGAGCTCGACCGCATCCGCCGCGCCGCCGCCGACTGGCGCGGCACCGACACCGAGCGCGGCTTCTCCATGGCCCTGGGCCGCATAGGCGACCCGGCGGACGGCGACGCCGTCATCGCCACCGCGCACAGGGCGGACTCCGCCGAGGAAGCAGACTCCCCGTACGGGGACCTGAAGGCGATCATCCACTTCGTGCCCTGGGGCCCCGACGGCATGTCCCTGGAACTCATGCGCCGCGACCGCTCCGCCGACCCCGGCATGAACGAACTCCTCATCGTCGCCGCCCTGCAGGAGTCCCCGCGCCTCGGCATCGAGCGGGTCTCCCTCAACTTCGCCATGTTCCGCGCCGCCCTCGCCCGCGGCGAGAAGATCGGCGCGGGCCCGGTGCTCCGCGTCTGGCGCGGCCTGCTGGTCTTCCTCTCCCGCTGGTTCCAGATCGAGTCGCTGTACAAGTTCAACGCCAAGTTCCAGCCCCGCTGGGAACCGCGCTTCGTCGTCTACCGC
The DNA here is from genome assembly GCF_048500665.1 of Streptomyces tritici. Lineage (NCBI taxonomy): Bacteria > Bacillati > Actinomycetota > Actinomycetes > Kitasatosporales > Streptomycetaceae > Streptomyces > Streptomyces tritici. Next base: position 3,809,232 of record NZ_CP183183.1, on the reverse strand, counting down.
AAGAGCCGCGACCTGCCCCGCATCGGCTTCGCCGCCATGCAGGCCGAGGGCTTCGTCACCCTCGCCCTGCCCCGCCCCTTCGCCCGCCGCCGCCCCGCACCGGCGCCCCGGCCCTGCGCCCACATCGGCCGGGCCGTCGCCGAGCAGGAGGCGCGCGCGGCGTGACCGTACGCCCGGTCGGGGGGCCGGGCGTGCAACGGCCCGTGGGGCCCGTCCGAAGGGCGGGCCCTACGCTGGACGTATGAGTACGTTGCGCGGACGGGGCACGGCCTGGGGCCTGCCGGAGTGGGACCGCTGTGCGGTCATGGGCGTCGTCAATGTGACGCCGGACTCCTTCTCCGACGGCGGCCGCTGGTTCGACACCACGGCAGCCGTCAAACGCGGCCTCGACCTGGTCGCCGAGGGCGCCGACCTCGTCGACGTCGGCGGCGAGTCCACCCGTCCCGGCGCCACCCGCGTCGACGAGGAGGAAGAGCTGCGCCGGGTCGTCCCCGTCGTCCGCGGCCTCGCCGCCGAAGGCGTCACCGTCTCCGTCGACACCATGCGCGCCACCGTCGCCGCCCGTGCCGTCGAGGCCGGCGCCACCCTCGTCAACGACGTCAGCGGCGGCCTGGCCGACCCGCGGATGGTGCCCGCCGTCGCCGCCGCCGAGGTCCCCTTCGTCGTCATGCACTGGCGCGGCTTCAGCGAGAACATGAACGACCTCGCCGTCTACGAGGACGTCGTCGGCGAGGTCCTGGCCGAACTGCGCGCCCGCATGGAGGCCGTCGTCGACGGCGGCGTCGCCCCCGAGCGCGTCGTCCTCGACCCGGGCCTCGGCTTCGCGAAGCTCGCCCCGCACGACTTGGCCCTCGTGGCGCACCTGCGGGACTTCCGGGCACTGGGCCGGCCGCTCCTGGTCGCCGCCTCCCGCAAGCGCTTCCTCGGCGCCGTGCTCGCCGGGCCGGACGGCGCACCGCCGCCCGCCCGGGAGCGCGACGCGGCCACCGCCGCCGTCTCCGCGATAGCCGCCCACGAGGGCGCCTGGGCCGTCCGCGTCCACGAGGTCCGGGCCACCGCCGACGCCGTCCGGGTCGCCCGCGCCGTCGAGGGAGCACGGTGACCCACGAGACCGAGACCGAGGCGGTCACGGCCGCCAACACCGCCTTCTACGAGGCCATGGAGCGGGGCGACCTGGAGACGGTCTCCGCCCTCTGGATCTCCGACGCGGACGGCCCCCCGTACTCCGGGATCTCCTGCGTCCACCCCGGCTGGCCGATGCTCTTCGGCCGGGGCCAGGTGCTCCGCTCGTACGCGGTGATCATGGCGAACACCGAGTACATCCAGTTCTTCCTGACCGACGTCCGCGTCTCCCTCGCCGGCGACGTGGCCGTCGTCACCTGCACCGAGAACATCCTCAGCGGCGGCCCCGCCGAGGACGAGGGCGAACTCGGCCCGCTCGTGGGACAGCTCGTCGTCGCCACGAATGTGTTCCGCCGCACAGCCGACGGCTGGAAGCTCTGGTCCCACCACGCCTCCCCGGTGCTCACCGAGGACGAGGACGAGACCCCCTCCGAAGGCGGCTCCTGAGCAGGTCGTACGGCCCTCCGGAGCAACCCGGGGATTGGAATCGCAGGCGTGGGGTAGGCGCGACCTTCAACCTCCGCGGCCCTCGGCCACGCCCCCATGGGACAACGCTGTCGGACCCCGCAGGTAGATTCGAAGTGGACACCCGGCCGTCCGCACCCGGCCGGTGTGTGCACCGACCTACGACAGCAGGAGTGATTCGCGTGGATCGTGTCGCGCTGCGCGGCCTCAAGGCCCGAGGGCACCACGGCGTCTTCCCCAAGGAGCGCGAGGAGGGCCAGACCTTCATCGTGGACCTGGTCCTCGGCCTGGACACCCGCCCCGCCGCGGCCGACGACGACCTCACCAAGACGGTGCACTACGGCGTCGTCGCCGAGGAGGTCGTCGACGTGGTGCAGGGCGAGCCGGTCGACCTGATCGAGACGCTCGCCGAGCGGATCGCCCAGCAGTGCCTCAAGCACCCCGGCGTCCAGGAGGTGGAGGTCGTCGTGCACAAGCCCGACGCCCCCATCACCGTGCCCTTCGACGACGTGACCGTCACCATCACCCGGAGCCGCGTATGAACGCCACGCACAGCGACCCGACCGTGCAGCCCGTACCGGCCTCCGTGGTCGCGACCGTCGACGCCGCGGACAGCACCCTGTCCAACCCCAAACGGGCCGTCCTCGCCCTCGGCGCCAACCTCGGCAACCGCCTGGAGACCCTCCAGGGGGCCGTCGACGCCCTGGAGGACACCCCCGGCGTCCGGGTCAAGGCCGTCTCCCCCGTGTACGAGACCGAGCCCTGGGGCGTCGAGCCCGGCAGCCAGCCCTCCTACCTCAACGCGGTCGTCGTCGTGAAGACGACCCTGCCGCCGTCCTCGCTCCTGGAGCGCGCCCACGCCGTCGAGGAGGCCTTCCACCGCGTCCGCGAGGAGCGCTGGGGCGCCCGCACCATCGACGTCGACATCGTCGCGTACGCCGACGTGGTCTCCGACGACCCCGTCCTCACCCTGCCGCACCCCCGCGCCCACCAGCGCGCCTTCGTGCTGGCCCCCTGGCACGACGTGGACCCCGAGGCGCGGCTCGCCGGCCACGGCCCCGTCGCCGAGCTCCTGGCCGCCGTCGGCCGGGCCGGCGTCGAAGCCCGCCCGGACCTGGAACTCCGACTGCCCGAGTAGCCGTTACGCTCAGCGAGAGCTGAGCCGACGACCGACCACGAAGGGCACCCGGTGAAACAACTACGGCTGAAGGTCCTCGCCGGGCTGTTCCTCGGGGCCGGGATCCTCTCCTGGGGCGCGGCCCGCCTCTGGGACTCCTTCGGCACCCTGCCGAGCGTCCCGCTCGCCGCGCCCATCGTGCTCGCGGCCATCGCGGCGGTCCTGTCCGCCACGGCCCTGTCGATCCGCTCCCGCCTGAAGGCCCAGCGGGACCGCCGTCCGGGCGCCAAGGGCGTCGAGCCCCTGATGGCGGCCCGTGCGGTGGTCTTCGGCCAGGCCAGCGCCCTGGTGGCCGCCCTGGTCTCGGGCATGTACGGCGGCGCCGGCGTCTTCCTGCTCGGCTCCCTCGACATCCCGGCCCGCCGCGACCAGGCCGTCTACGCCGGCTTCTCGGTCGTGGCGGGCATCGCGGTCATCGCGGCGGCCCTGTTCCTGGAGCGCGTCTGCCGCCTCCCCGAGGACGAGAACGGCACGGGCGGCGGCACGGCCACGTCGGCGTCGTAGCGGCCCGCCTACCACGGCTCCCGCACAAGGTGCCCGTTCACCAGGAACGTGGGGTGCGGTGCAAGCCGGTAGCTGTAGAACGTGAAGGGCTTGGCCCCGAGTGCGGGGCGGGGGCGGACTTCGCGGACTTGGACCCACGAGGACTCGGGCGGGTCGAGGGGGTGATGCTCAGGCACGAAGGTGCCGCGGCTCTGCCAGCGGTTCGACACGTAGAGCTGCGATGCCAGGCCTCGCTTCGACGGCGTGAACCGCGCTCCGATGATCCGTGCCAGCTCGACCAGGAACGGAACATTGGCGCTCGTGATCATGCGGCCCCAGCCATGCTTGATGTCGCAGCCGTCACCATCAATGTATCCGTCCAGGAACCCCTGGAAGGTCGTGATGTCCCTCAGCACTACCCGAGGGAAGCCCTGCCGCATGTGGTGGGCGTCACCACCCACGTAGGACCGCATGGCGTCCGAGAGGTACGAGGAGACCATCCGGACGCGGAAGCCCGGCAGATCGCGCTTGAGGAAGCCAGACGGACGCGTCACCGCCTCCAGGCGCGCGGGCAGGCCAGTACAGGCAGTCAGCGCGGCCGCGTACCGCGACGCGAACCACTCCTCGTTAACGATCAGCGACACGTAGTTCTTCCCGACCGTGCCGTCCGCACACGTGGCGCCCACGAAGTAGCCGAACTCGTACCCCGGCCAGATCGTCAACCGCTCCCGGCACAGCTTCCTCGCATGCGTCCAGGCGACAGTCGTCCCCGCCGCATCTGCGGCGTGTGTCCAGCCGTCCGGCGTGGCCAGTAGCACATCGGGGCTGGCCTGAAACGCTGTATGGTCCGTGACCACCTCAACGGCCTCGCGCCCCTTGACCGCCGTCACGTCCGCGACGGTGGTCTGCACCGTCCGGTCACCGTCCAGTGTCCACAGCACACTGCCGGAAGCCACGTTCTTCGCCTGAGCCCAGCCGTCTACCAAGTTCACCAGCATCTTGCTGGTCAGCCCGTACCCCATACCGACCCCCTTGATCAGCGATCAACTCCACTGATCGAGGACGGTATGGAGCAAGACGGACGACTGTCCCCTAACGGGCCAATATCAGGGACATGGCCTCAGCTCGTGTAGTAGCGTCACGAAGTTGCCCTCGCACCGCCGAGGTCGTCGTCTTCGCGCCCGGCTTACGGATGCCACGGAGCGACATGCACATGTGCTCGGCCTCGATGACGACGATCGCACCCCGCGCCTCAAGGATTCGCATCAGCGAATCAGCGATTTGCGTTGTAAGCCGCTCCTGCACCTGGGGGCGGCGGGCGAAAACGTCGACCAGTCGGGCCAGCTTGGAAAGGCCTGTGATTTTGCCGGTCTCGGCCGGGATGTAGCCCACGTGAGCAACGCCATGGAACGCCAGCAAATGATGTTCGCAGAAGCTAACGAATTCGATGTCCTTCACGAGGACCATCTCGTCGTGCCCCAGGTCGAACGTCGTGGTCAGGACGTCCTCGGGCTCCATGTGCATCCCCGCGAGAAGCTCTCTGTACGCCCGCGCCACCCGCGCCGGCGTCTCGCGCAGCCCCTCGCGGTCCGGGTCCTCGCCGACCGCGATGAGGAGCTCCCGTACGGCGTTCTCGGCGCGCTTCTCGTCGAACTCGCCGATCCTGCCCTCGCCGTCCAGCGTCACCGGGTCGGTCATCTGTGCCTCGTTCCGTCTGTCTGACTTGGCGCGAAAAGAGCCGCGCCCCCACAGGCTAGAACCTGTGGGGGCGCGGCTTCCATTCCGGGTCCGGGGGCGCTACGCCTCCGGGGTCTCCTCCGGGGCGACCTCGATCGCCTTGGTGGTGTCGACCGTGGCCGCGGGGGTCGCGCCGTTCGTCAGGGCCAGCTCCTTGGGGGAGAGGACCGGCGGACGGGTCGAGGGGGTGCGGCGGGCGGAGCCGGTCCACGCGGGGCGGGCCGGGCGCTTCACGATCGGGGCGAAGATCTCGGCGATCTCCTCCTTGCCGAGGGTCTCCTTCTCGAGGAGCGCGAGGACCAGGTTGTCCAGGACGTCGCGGTTCTCGACCAGGATCTCCCAGGCCTCGTTGTGCGCGGTCTCGATGAGCTTCTTGACCTCTTCGTCGACGAGCGCGGCGACCTCTTCCGAGTAGTCGCGCTGGTGCGCCATCTCCCGGCCGAGGAACGGCTCGGTGTTGTCGCCGCCGAACTTGATCGCGCCGAGGCGCTCGGTCATGCCGTACTGGGTGACCATCGCGCGGGCCGTGGCGGTGGCCTTCTCGATGTCGTTCGCGGCGCCCGTGGTCGGGTCGTGGAAGACCAGTTCCTCGGCCGCGCGACCGCCCAGCATGTAGGCCAGCTGGTCGAGCATCTCGTTGCGGGTGGTCGAGTACTTGTCCTCGTCGGGCAGGACCATGGTGTAGCCCAGGGCCCGGCCGCGGGACAGGATGGTGATCTTGTGGACCGGGTCGGAGTTCGGCGAGGCCGCCGCGACCAGGGCGTGACCGCCCTCGTGGTACGCGGTGATCTTCTTCTCCTTGTCCGACATGATCCGGGTCCGCTTCTGCGGGCCCGCGACCACGCGGTCGATCGCCTCGTCCAGCGCCTTGTTGTCGATCAGCTTCTGATCGCTGCGGGCGGTGAGCAGCGCCGCCTCGTTGAGCACGTTGGACAGGTCCGCGCCGGTGAAGCCGGGGGTGCGGCGGGCGACCGCGCCCAGGTCGACGTCCGGGGCGACCGGCTTGCCCTTCTGGTGGACCTTGAGAATCTCCAGACGGCCCTGCATGTCCGGGCGGTCGACGGCGATCTGCCGGTCGAAGCGGCCGGGGCGCAGGAGGGCCGGGTCGAGGATGTCGGGCCGGTTGGTGGCGGCGATCAGGATGACGCCGCCCTTGACGTCGAAGCCGTCCATCTCGACGAGCAGCTGGTTCAGCGTCTGCTCGCGCTCGTCGTGGCCGCCGCCGAGGCCCGCGCCGCGGTGCCGGCCGACGGCGTCGATCTCGTCGACGAAGACGATGGCCGGGGCGTTCGCCTTGGCCTGCTCGAACAGGTCGCGGACGCGGCTGGCGCCGACACCCACGAACATCTCGACGAAGTCGGAGCCGGAGATCGAGTAGAAGGGCACACCGGCCTCGCCGGCGACGGCGCGCGCGAGGAGCGTCTTGCCGGTGCCGGGCGGGCCGTACAGCAGCACGCCCTTGGGGATCTTGGCGCCGACGGCCTGGAACTTCGCCGGCTCCTGGAGGAACTCCTTGATCTCCTGGAGCTCCTCGACGGCCTCGTCCGAGCCCGCGACGTCGGCGAAGGTCGTCTTCGGGGTGTCCTTGGTGATGAGCTTGGCCTTGGACTTCCCGAAGTTCATGACCCGGGAGCCGCCGCCCTGCATCTGGTTCATCAGGAACAGGAAGACGACCACGATGAGGACGAAGGGCAGCAGAGAGAGCAGCACCGAGACGAAGGGCGACTGCTTGGAGGGCGAGACGGTGTAGCCGTTCTCGATCTCACCGGCCGCGTACTTCTTCTGCAGGGTGGCGGCGAGGTCGGCGCCCTGGGTGCCGATGTAGCTCGCCTGGATCTTCTCGCTGCCGCCGTACTTGTTCTTGTCGGCGCCGTTCTTGAGTTCGACCTTGATGATCTGATCGTCGCCGGTGGTCAGCTTGACCTGGTCGACCTGGTTGTCGTCGATCGCCTGGACGACCTTGGCGGTGTCCACCGTCTTGTAGCCGCCGGACGAGCCGACGACCTGCATCAACACGACCACGGCGAGGACGGCCAGCACGATCCACATGACCGGCCCACGGAAGTATCGCTTCACGTCCATCCATACGGAGCGAAATCGCTCCGTCCCTCCTGCCCGTAGGTAAATGCTGCTCTGAGAAAAAGCCTATGAGAAAAGCTGTCCTTCGGACGGTACCTCAGCAGGGGCACCCGCGACCGCCTTCGTCCGGTTCAACGGCGGGAGGGCGGCGCGGGTTCCCGTGCGGCGTCCGTGGCGGGCCGAGTCGCCTCAGCCGCCGTAGACGTGCGGGGCGAGCGTGCCCACGAAGGGGAGGTTGCGGTACTTCTCCGCGTAGTCGAGGCCGTATCCCACGACGAATTCGTTGGGGATGTCGAAGCCGATCCACTTCACGTCGATCGCGACCTTCGCGGCGTCCGGCTTGCGCAGCAGGGTGCAGACCTCCAGGGAGGCCGGCTCGCGCGAGCCGAGGTTCGACAGCAGCCACGACAGGGTCAGGCCGGAGTCGATGATGTCCTCGACGATCAGGACGTGCTTGCCCTTGATGTCGGTGTCGAGGTCCTTGAGGATGCGCACCACACCGGAGGACTGGGTGCCGGCGCCGTACGACGAGACGGCCATCCAGTCCATGGTGACGGGGGTGGACAGCGCGCGCGCCAGGTCCGCCATCACCATCACGGCGCCCTTGAGGACGCCCACGATGAGCAGGTCCTTGCCCGCGTACTCCGCGTCGATCTTCGCGGCCAGCTCGGCCAGCTTCGCGTCGATCTCTTCCTTGGTGATGAGCACCGACTTGAGGTCGGTGCCCATGTCCTTCTCGTTCACCCGGGTCACTTTCGTTGCAGCTTGCGTCAGCCTTGCCGGATGACCAGTCTGCCACCCTGGCGTCGTGCCTCGACGCGTCCGGGCAGATTGATGGCGCCCTGGCCGCGCCATCCGGTGATCAGCCGGTCGACTTCCTCGATGTGCCGGGCGAACAGCGAGCCGGCCGGTGCGCCCTCGGCGATGACGGCGCGGCGCAGGACGCGGCGGCGCACGGCGGGGGGCAGGCCGAAGAGTTTGGCGCACTCGAGGAACCCGGTCTCGTCGCGGACGGCGGCCTCCGCGTCGGCGGCCCAGGTGTCGAGGGCGTCGGCGTCGTCGCGGGAGAGCTGGGCCGTCCGGGCGAGGGCCTCGACGACGCCCTTGCCGAGGGCCTTCTCCAGGGCGGGCAGGCCCTCGTGGCGGAGCCGGGAGCGGGTGTAGGCGGGGTCCGTGTTGTGGGGGTCGTCCCAGACGGCGAGTTCCTGGGCGACGCACGCCTTGCGGACGGTCTGCCGGTCGAGCTGGAGGAAGGGGCGGCGGTAGCGCCCGTCGGCGCCGCTGACGGCGGCCATGCCGGACAGGGAGCGGATGCCGGAGCCGCGGGCGAGGCCCAGCAGGACGGTTTCGGCCTGGTCGTCGCGGGTGTGGCCGAGGAGCACGGCGGCGGCTCCGTACCGGTCGGCGGCGGCGTCGAGGGCGGCGTACCGGGCGTCCCGGGCGGCGGCCTCCGGGCCCCCTTCGCGGCCGACGGTCACGGCGACGGATTCGACGGGGTCGAGGCCGAGCGCGGTCATGCGGACGCAGACCTCGGCGGCGCGCAGGGCGGAGCCCTCCTGGAGGCCGTGGTCGACGGTGATGCCGCCGGCGCGGACGGCCAGCTTGCGGGCCTCGAAGGCGAGCGCGGAGGCGAGCGCCATGGAGTCGGCGCCCCCGGAGCAGGCCACGAGCACGAGCGGGGGCTGCTGCCCGGGCCGATGGGGCTGCTGGGGGTGGGCGGCCGGGTGTGCCGCCTGGTGTTCGGTGATGACGTCGTGGAGTACGCGGCGGACCGCCAGGCGTATCGCCGCGACCGCAGGATGGGGACCCATGTCCGGTGCCCTTCGTGGAGAGGGGAGGGGTTGCTCGGTCGGAGTCTTAACGGTCGGAAGTCGGGGTTCGGTCACTCAGAGTGCGTCGATGGTGACAGAACTCGGCCGTTACCCGAGCATTGCACGCCTTACCCCTCGCCTACGGTCCCTCGGATGGGTGATGGCCCGCGCTTTCTTCCGTCATCGGCCTCACCAGACTCACGAGTCTGCCTTACGGTGCACCCTCGCCACCCAGTCCGCGGGTTCGGCGATCTCCGCCTTGGTGGGCAGGGTGTTCGGCGAGGTCCAGATCCGGTTGAAGCCGTCCATGCCGACCTGCTCGACGACCGCGCGGACGAAGCGCTCGCCGTCGCGGTACTGGCGGAGCTTGGCGTCGAGGCCGAGCAGCCGGCGCAGGGCGAGGTCGAGGCGGGAGGCTCCACGGGCCCGGCGCTGCTGGAACTTCTCGCGGATCTCCTGGACGGAGGGCACGACCTGGGGTCCGACGCCGTCCATCACGTAGTCGGCGTGGCCTTCGAGCAGGGACATCACGGCGGTGAGCCGGCCGAGGATCTCGCGCTGCTCGGGGGTCTGGACGATCTCGACGAGGGACTGGGTCGGCTCGCCCTCCTCGCCCTCGGGCCGGCCGCCGACGAAGGCCTGGGCGGCCTGCCGGAGCCGTTCGAGGACGGTGGCGGGGTCGACGTCGGTGGCGGCGAGGAAGGCCTGGATCTCGCCCTGCAGGTGGTCGCGCAGCCAGGGCACGGCGGTGAACTGGGTGCGGTGGGTCTCCTCGTGCAGGCAGACCCAGAGCCGGAAGTCGTGCGGGGCGACGGCGAGTTCGCGTTCGACGTGGACGATGTTGGGGGCGACCAGGAGCAGCCGGCCGCCGCCGTCGGAGGCGGGCAGGTCCCGGCCGGCGGGGGCGAAGGTCTCGTACTGGCCGAGGACGCGGGAGGCGAGGAACGACAGGAGCATCCCGAGCTCCACGCCGGTCACCTTGCCGCCGACCGCGCCGAGCACGGCGCCGCCCGGGGTTCCGGCGCGGCGTTCCTGCATCTTGCCCAGGAGCGGGGAGAGCAGTTCGCGGAAGCCGGCGACGTTGGCGCGGATCCAGCCGGCCCGGTCGACGACGAGGACGGGCGTGTCCTCCGGCTCGTGGCCCTCGGGGATCATGCGGGTGAAGGCCCGTACGTGCTCCTCGGACGCCTTGGCGTGCCGGCGGAGTTCGGCGACGACCGCGCGGGCCTCGTCGCGGCTCACCTCCGGGCCCGGGCGCACCAGCCGGGTCGCGGTCGCGACCGCGAGGTTCCAGTCGACCATCTCGGCACCACCGATGCTCGTCATGCGTCAACCGTACGTTCTCGGGGCGCGTTCGGTGAGGGTTCGCGCCGGTCGGCCGCCGGGGCGCGGTCCGGTCAGCCGTTCGGAGCCAGCGCGGCGGCGAGCCGGTCGAGGGCGGGCTGGGCGGTGTACGGGGACGCGGTGCGGCCGGCGAGGAAGGCGAAGGCGAGGAGCCGGCCGTCGGCGGTGACGACGGTGCCGGCGAGGGTGTTCACACCGGTGAGGGTGCCGGTCTTGGCGCGGACGGCGCCGGCGCCGGGGGCGGTGCCGGGCTCGTCGTAGCGGCCGGTGAGGGTGCCGGTGAAGCCGCCGACGGGCAGTCCGGTGAGGACGGGCCGCAGCTCGGGGCGGGCCGGGTCGGCCGCGCGGGTGAGCACGGCGGTGAGGGCGGCGGCGGAGAGCCGGTCGGTGCGGTCGAGGCCGCTGCCGTCGGCGAGACGGGCCCCGGCGAGGGGGACGCCGAGCGCCTTCAGGCGGGCGCGGACGGCCTGCTCGGCCCCGGCGAAGCTCGCGGGCTTCCCGGCCGCGACGGCGGTCTGGCGGGCGAGGGCCTCGGCGAGGTCGTTGTCGCTGTTCGTGAGCGTCCGCTCGACGAGGGCGGCGAGCGGACGCGAGTACGTCCTGGCCACGACGGCCGACTTCGCGGGGGCGCGGCCGGGGGCCGGGGCGCCGTGGACGGTGACGCCGGCCCGGGTGAGCAGGTCGGCGAAGGCGGCGGCCGCGTCGCGGGCGGGGTCGGCGCTGCGCGGCGCGGGCCCGCTGGTGGAGCCGTCGGTGCGGCCCTCGTCGAGCATGAGGGCGCTGACCGGGGCGAGGTTCTCGTTGGGGCCGATGCGGTGCACGGCGGGGCCTGCGTAGAGGGAGGCGTCGTACGTGAGGGTGACGCGGGTACTGCCGCGGTCGCGCAGGGCGCGGGCGGTGCCGGCGGCCAGCGCGCGCAGGCCGGCGCGGTCGAGGGTCGGGTCGCCGCCGCCGACGAGGGTGACCCGGCGGCCGTCGGGGGCGGCGGCGACGGTGGTGGGGATGCGGTGGCCGGGGCCGAGGGCGCTGAGCGCGGCGGCCGCGGTGGCGATCTTGATGGTGGAGGCGGGCGTCATCGGGGTGGCGGCGCCCTGCCCGTACAGCTGCCGGCCGGTGGTCACGTCGACGACGGAGGCGGTGCGCAGCGGGCCGAGGCCGGGGTCGCCGAGCAGCGGTACGAGGACGGCGGCGAGGTCCTTGGGGCGGCCGGCGGCCGCGGGCGCCGGGTCGCCGGGTCCGAGCGCGGCAAGGACGGCCGGGGCGCTGGGGGCGGGCTCCGGAGCGGGCGGCAGGCCCTTCGCGGCGCGGGCGGCGGCGTGATGTGCGCCACCTGTCGGTTCCACGGCGGCTGCCCTGGCGCGCTCGGCCTTACGCTGACCGTTGTCCCAGGGACCGGCCGCGGCCACCGCTCCGGCGGCCAGGACGAGCCCCAGGACGGCCGAGCCGGCCGTGAGCTGCCACAGTCTCGGCTCCGGCATGGCTGACCAGCCCCTTTCGCGATCACACACCTGCGTGAGGGACACTTAATCACCGCGCGCCGTCGCGAGCATGGACATGTGTTGATTCAGGAGGAGCCACCCGTGGAGTTCGACGTTCTCATCGAGATCCCCAAGGGGTCCCGCAACAAGTACGAGGTCGACCACGAGACCGGCCGCATCCGCCTCGACCGCCGCCTCTTCACGTCGACCGCCTACCCGACGGACTACGGCTTCGTCGAGAACACCCTCGGCGAGGACGGCGACCCGCTGGACGCGCTGGTGATCCTCGACGAGCCCACCTTCCCGGGCTGCCTGATCAAGTGCCGCGCCGTCGGCATGTTCCGCATGACCGACGAGGCCGGCGGCGACGACAAGCTGCTGTGCGTCCCGGCGACGGACCCGCGCATGGAGCACCTGCGCGACATCCACCACGTGCCGGAGTTCGACCGCCTGGAGATCCAGCACTTCTTCGAGGTCTACAAGGACCTGGAGCCGGGCAAGTCGGTCGAGGGCGCCGACTGGGTCGGCCGCACCGAGGCCGAGGCCGAGGTCGAGAAGTCGTACAAGCGCTTCCAGGAGCAGGGCGGCCACTGAGCCCGTCCCCTTCCGCTGTCCGTGACGGGCGGCGCACCCGCGTCGGGTGCGCCGCCCGTCGCGCGTTCATACTGGGACCGACCGAGGCCGGGCGGACCGGGTGCCGGACAGGGAGTGAAGGCGGAGCGAGTGGTGGCGAGTCCGGAGGGCCCCGAGGGCCCGGACGAGACCGCGGAGGACCGCAAGCCGCGGTCGGACGAGGCGCACAGCGCGTTCACGCCGCCCGCAGGGGTCGAGCAGCCTCCTCCGCCGGAGGAGGACCACCCGACCTCCGAGTTCGCGGTGCCGGAGGGCGTGGCGGCCCCGGAGCCGGAGCCCGCCCCCGAGCAGGAGGGGTCGGCCTTCGCCACTCCGTCGGGGTACACGGCGAAGAGCACCCCGCCGGCGTTCACCCCGGCGCAGGGTTTCCCGATGGTGCGGCTGTCGAAGGACGCGCCGTGGCAGGACCGGATGCGGACCATGCTGCGGCTGCCGGCCGCGGAACGTCCCGAGCCGGAGCAGGCGGCGGCCGAGGGCGGTTCGGGGCCGAACGTGCCGCGCGTGCTGGACCTGACGCTGCGCATCGGCGAGCTGCTGCTGGCCGGCGGCGAGGGCGCGGAGGACGTCGAGGCGGCGATGCTGGCCATCTGCCGCAGCTACGGGCTCGACCGCTGCGAGCCGGGCGTGACGTTCACGCTGCTGTCGATCACGTACCAGCCGTCGCTGGTGGACGCCCCGGTGACGGCGAACCGCACGGTGCGCCGGCGCGGCACGGACTACACGCGCCTGGAAGCGGTGTACCACCTGCTCGCCGACATCAACGCGCCGGACCACGACGTCTCGCCGGAGGAGGCGTACCGGCGGCTCGCGGTGATCCGCCGCAACCGGCACCCGTACCCGGGCTGGGTGCTGACGCTGGCGGCGGGTGTGCTGGCGGGGGCGGCGTCGGTGCTGCTGGGCGGCGATCTGACGGTGTTCCTGGTGGCGGCGCTCGGCGCGATCCTCGGCGACCGGCTGGCGTGGCTGTGCGCGGGGCGCGGGCTGCCGGAGTTCTACCAGTTCCTGGTGGCGGCGATGCCGCCGGCGACGCTGGGGGCGCTGCTCACGCTGCTGCACGCGGATCTGCGGCCCTCGGCGGTGATCACCGGCGGTCTGTTCGCGCTGATCCCGGGGCGGGCGCTGGTCTCGGCGGTGCAGGACGGCCTGACCGGTTTCTACATCACGGCCTCGGCGCGGCTGCTGGAGGTCGGGTACTTCTTCGTGGCGATCGTGGTGGGCGTGCTGTCGGTGCTGTACGTGGCCGTGCAGTTCGACGCCAATCTGAACCCGGAGGGGGCGCTGCAGCCGGTCGAGCGGCCGGTGGTGCAGATCGCGGCGGCGATGCTGCTGTGCCTGACGTTCGCGATCCTGTTGCAGCAGAGCCGGGCGACGGTGTGGTTCGCGACGCTGAACGGGGGCGTGGCCTGGGTGGTGTACGCCTCGATCGCGGTGACGGCGAACGGTTCGTCGGTGATGGCGACGGCGGTGGCGGCCGGCCTGGTGGGTCTGTTCGGCCAGCTGATCGCCCGGTACGAGCACACGTCCTCGCTGCCGTACGTGACGGCGGCGATCGGGCCGCTGCTGCCGGGTTCGGCGACGTACTTCGGTGTCCTTGCGATCGCGCAGAACAACCTGGACCAGGGCTTCACCTCGCTGGCGAAGGCGGCGGCGCTGGCCCTGGCGATCGCGATCGGGGTGAACCTGGGCGGCGAGCTGGCCCGCATGTTCATGCGGGCCCCGGGCTTCGGCGGGGTGCGCCGCGCGGCGAAGCGCACGCGCGGCTTCTAGAGGGTCCGGACGCGGGCCCCGGCTCCGCGGGGCCCGTACCCGTATGCGACGGCTACCGCTTGGCGTGGCGGCCGCGCTGGGCGCCCTCGGCCGCCTCGGCCTTCTTGGCCTGGGAACGGGCCCGCAGGACCTCGATCACGATCGGGATCACGGAGATCAGCACGATGAGGATGAGGATGGCCTCGATGTGGTCGTGCACGAACTGGATCTTGCCGAGGGAGGCGCCGAGCAGCGTCACGCCGGCGCCCCAGAGCACGCCGCCGATGATGTTGAACGTGATGAACGAGCGGTAGTTCATGCGGCTCACACCGGCGATGATCGGCGTGAACGTGCGCACGATCGGCACGAAGCGGGCCAGGATCAGCGACTTCGGGCCGTGCTTCTCGAAGAAGACGTGCGCCTTCTCCACGTTCTCCTGCTTGAACAGCTTGGAGTCGGGGCGCTTGAACAGGGCGGGGCCGACCTTGCGGCCGAAGAGGTAGCCGACCTGGTCGCCGATGATCGCGGCGGCGACGATGAGGGTGCACACCAGCCACAGCGGGGTGTCCAGCTTGCCGGTGGTGACCAGCAGGCCGGTGGTGAACAGCAGCGAGTCGCCGGGCAGGAAGAAGCCGATCAGGAGTCCGGACTCGGCGAAGACGATGACCAGGACGCCGATCAGACCGAAGGTCTGGATCAGATAGTCGGGGTCCAGCCAGCTCGGGCCGAGGGCAAGCGTGTTCACGGGTTGCGGGCTCCAGACTCGCGTGCGGGGGCGGGGACGGCCGCCCCAAGGTACCAACGCTTGCCGAACGGCCCGGGTTCCACGGGTGGCCCCGGGGTTCCCGGCCGGTCACGCCCGGATGCGGCGCGCACGCTCCGGGGCGAGTCTGTCGCCATGAGTATCGACGAGTACGGCGGCGGTCAGGGCCCGCACTCCGACGTCCTGGTGGTCACGACGAACGACGTCCCGGGCCACGAGGTCCGCCAGGTGATCGGCGAGGTCTTCGGCCTGACCGTCCGGTCCCGGCACCTCGGCAGCCAGATCGGCGCGGGTCTGAAGTCCATGATCGGCGGCGAGCTGAAGGGCCTGACGAAGACCCTGGTGCAGACCCGCAACCAGGCGATGGAGCGCCTCGTGGAGCAGGCGCGGGCCCGCGGGGCGAACGCGGTGCTGATGTTCCGCTTCGACGTGACGGAGGCCGCGGACGTGGGCACGGAGGTGTGCGCGTACGGCACGGCCGTGGTGATCGAGCCGAAGGGCTGAGCCGTGCGGGGGCGGCGCGCCGGCTGCGCCGTCCCCCGCACGGACTAGCCGGCCTCCGGGGTGTGCCCGTTGCGCCGCGCGTTGGCGTGGATCGCGTCGCGCAGGTGGGCGGCCATGCCGGGGCGGATGGCGTCGTAGAACGCCGTGAAGCGCTCGTCCGCCACGTACATGTCGCCCAGGCACGTGTGCATCCGGTGGTCGCACGGATAGAACCAGTCGTGGATGTGCCGCCGGTGCTCCTCGGCGAGGTCCATGGCGCGCTCGCCGTCCGCGGGCTCGCCCTCGGACATGAGCGCGTCGTAGCGGCGGCCCCAGTCGGCGTTCTGGTCCTGCATGCGCTGCCAGTCCGCCTTGGTGTAGCGGGCCGCGCGGCGCTGCGACTCCTTGTACGCGTCGGTGTCGCCCCAGCGGGCCTCGGTCTCCTCCGCGTACTGCTCGGGGTCGTTGTCCCCGAAGACCTCGAACCTCTCCTCGGGCGTGAGGTTGATGCCCATCTTCTTCGCCTCCATGGCGTGCTCGACGGCCTCGGCCATCTTCTGGAGCTCGGCGATCCGCGAGGTGAGCAGTTCGTGCTGGCGCCGCAGGTGTTCCCGCGGGTCCGTCTCGGGATCGTCGAGCAGGGTCGCGACCTGGTCCAGCGGGAAGCCGAGCTCCCGGTAGAACAGGATCTGCTGCAGCCGGTCGAGGTCGCCGTCGTCGTAGCGCCGGTGTCCCGCGTGGCTGCGCGCGCTCGGGGAGAGCAGTCCGATCTCGTCGTAGTGGTGCAGCGTGCGCACCGTGATCCCGGCGAAACCGGCGACCTGTCCCACGGAGTAACTCACTGTCTCCCGCTCCCTTCGCGCGTTCGAGATCCAGCGTGCCGCCTCACGCGGCGTGAGGTTCAAGCCCGAATTCTCGGGATGTTATGCCGGATTCGCCCCTTTATGGTGGGGCGGTGGTCCCTGACAGCCCCTCAGCCGCCCCGGGGGACGCCGCCGCCCCGGCCGCGTCCCCCGCCCACGCCCGTCCGGCGACGCCGGCACGCGTCCTGCTCCGGCTGCTGCTGCCCGCGATCGTGGTCGGCGTCCTGGCGAGCCTGCTGTTCCTGACGGTCAGCGGCCTCGCCGAGAGCCTCCGGGACGTGCTCTGGGAGACGGTGCCGGACGCCCTGGGCATCGGCCGGTACTCCTCCCTCTGGATGATCACGATGCTCACCGCCACCGGCATCGCGGTCGGCCTGATCGTCTGGAAGGGGTACGGGCACGCCGGCGCCGACCCCGCGACCACCGGGCTCGGCGGCCCGCCCGCCCCGCCCGGCACCGTGCCCGGCCTGCTGGCGGCCACCATGCTCGCCCTCGCCGGCGGCGTGAGCCTCGGCCCCGAGAACCCCATCATCGCCGCCAACATCGCCCTCGCCTACTGGCTCGGCCGCCGCGCCGCGCCCGCCGTGCCGGGGGCCCTGTGGGTCGCGCTGGCCTCCGCCGCCACCATCGGCGCCCTGTTCGGCACCCCGGTCGCGGCCGCCCTGGTGATCTCCGAGGCGCTCACCCAGCAGCCCGGACCCGGGCGCGCCTCGCTGTGGGACCGGCTGTTCGCGCCGCTGGCCGCCGCCGGGGCCGGGGCGATGACCACCACCCTCGTGGCACACCCCACCTTCGCCATGGACCTGCCGGTCCTCACCCACCCGGGCTGGGGCGACCTGCTGGCCTCCCTGGTGATCGCGACCCTCGCGGCGCTGTTCGGGCTCGTCGGCTGCTACGCCTTCCCGCCGCTCCACGCCGCCTTCCGGCGGCTGCGCCACCCGATGGTCATGCTGCCGCTCGGCGGCCTGCTGCTGGGGCTTCTGGGCGCCCTCGGCGGCCGTCTGACGCTCTTCAAGGGCCTGGACGAGGTCCGGGAGCTGACCTCCGACGTGGACGCCTGGTCCGCCGGGGAGCTGGCGAAACTGACCGTGGTCAAACTCGCCGCGCTGCTGATCGCCGCCGCCTGCGGCTTCCGGGGCGGCCGGATCTTCCCCGCCGTCTTCGTGGGCTCCGCCTTCGGCCTCCTCGCGCACGCCCTCGTACCGGAGGTCCACCCGGCGGTCGCGCTGGCCTCCGGCGTCCTCGGCGTGCTGCTCGCGACCACCCGGCAGGGCTGGGTGAGCCTGTTCACCGCCGCCGTGCTCGCCGCCTCCCCCGCCATGCTCGCGCTGCTCTGCCTGGCCACCCTGCCCGCCTGGCTGGTCGTCACCGGCCGGCCGCAGCTCGAACTCGACGACGCCGGACACAGCCTGCACTGACCCCGCCCTTCCGAGGAGTTCCCCATGCCGCTGCACCAGGGCCCCCAGGGCCCGTACCGCCGCCCTTCCCTCAATCCGTTCTTCGGCCAGGCCGACCCGGTCGGCGGCATGACCGAGGCCCCGCCGCAGCACCGGCTGCCCGACGGCCCGCTGCCGCCGGAGAGCGCGTACCGGCTGGTGCACGACGAACTGATGCTGGACGGCAACGCGCGGCTCAACCTCGCCACCTTCGTCACCACCTGGATGGAGCCCCAGGCCGGGGTGCTGATGTCCGAGTGCCGCGACAAGAACATGATCGACAAGGACGAGTACCCGCGCACCGCCGAGCTGGAGCGCCGCTGCGTCGCCATGCTCGCCGACCTCTGGCACGCGCCCGACCCCGCCGCCGGCATCGGCTGCTCCACCACCGGCTCCAGCGAGGCCTGCATGCTCGCCGGCATGGCCCTCAAGCGCCGCTGGGCCGCCCGCAACAAGGACCGCTATCCGAGCAGCGCCCGGCCCAACCTGGTCATGGGGATCAACGTGCAGGTCTGCTGGGAGAAGTTCTGCAACTTCTGGGAGGTGGAGGCCCGCCAGGTGCCGATGTCCGGCGACCGCTTCCACCTCGACCCGCAGGCCGCCGCCGACCTCTGCGACGAGAACACCATCGGCGTGGTCGCCGTGCTGGGCTCCACCTACGACGGCTCGTACGAGCCCGTCGCCGAGATCTGCGCCGCCCTGGACGCCCTCCAGGAGCGCACCGGCCTCGACATCCCCGTCCACGTCGACGGGGCCTCCGGCGCGATGGTCGCGCCCTTCCTCGACGAGGACCTGGTCTGGGACTTCCGGCTCCCCCGCGTCTCCTCGATCAACACCTCCGGCCACAAGTACGGCCTGGTCTACCCGGGCGTCGGCTGGGCCCTGTGGCGCACGGCCGCCGACCTGCCCGAGGAGCTGGTGTTCCGGGTGAACTACCTGGGCGGCGACATGCCGACCTTCGCGCTGAACTTCTCCCGGCCCGGCGCCCAGGTCGTCGCGCAGTACTACACGTTCCTGCGGCTCGGCCGGAAGGGCTACCGCCTGGTCCAGCAGACCAGCCGGGACGTCGCCCGGGGACTCGCCGAACGGATCGAGGCCCTGGGCGACTTCCGGCTGCTCACCCGCGGCGACCAGCTGCCGGTGTTCGCCTTCACGACCACCGACGACGTCACCGCGTACGACGTCTTCGACGTCTCCCGCCGGCTGCGGGAGCGCGGCTGGCTGGTGCCCGCGTACACCTTCCCCGCCGACCGGCAGGACCTGTCGGTGCTGCGGGTGGTCTGCCGCAACGGCTTCTCGACGGACCTGGCGGGGCTGCTGCTCGACGACCTGAACCGGCTGCTGCCCGAACTGCGCCGCCAGCCGCATCCGTTCACCGCGGACCGGCAGGCGGCGACGTCGTTCCACCACTGACGGCGGGCGGCCGGGCGCTGTTACGGGCGGGGCCGCTCGCCTCGCGCTAGCGGCTCAGGCGGGTGAACCGCCGGACCGCGAGCGGGAAGAACACCGCGAGCAGCGCCAGCGGCCACAGCACCGCCGCGGCGGTCCAGCCCGGCTCGCCGCCCGGGTTGCCGAACAGCTCGCGGACCGCCGTCGCCGTCGCCGACAGCGGGTTCCACTCCACGAACGCGCCCAGCCAGCCCGGCATCGTCTCCGGCAGTGCGATGGCGTTGGAGAGGAACCCGACCGGCCACACCAGGATCTGCACCGTCTGCACCAGCTCCGGCCGCCCCGCGACCAGGCCCAGCCAGATGCCGATCCAGAGCATCGCGAACCGCAGCAGGAGCAGCAGCCCCAGCGCCCCCAGGAAGGCGCCGGGCCCGGCGGAGGTCCGCCAGCCCATCGCGTACCCGGCTCCGAGCATCAGCAGCAGGCCCGCCGCGGACTGCGCCATGTCGGCCGCCGACCGCCCCACCAGGACCGCGCCGTCGGCCATGGGCATCGCGCGGAACCGGTCGACCACACCCTTGTTCAGGTCCTGGGTGACCGCGGTCAGCGTGCCCTCCAGGCCGAACACCATGGTCAGCGCGAGCATCCCCGGGACCAGGAAGTCCACGTACGCGCCCTCGACGCCCCGGCCGCCGCCGATCAGATAGCCGAACATCAGCAGCGTCATCACCGGGAACACCAGGCCGACCACGACCTGCACCGGCTGCCGCGCCCAGCGCGCGAACTCCCGCCGGGTCATCGTCCAGCAGTCGCTCACCACGTACGCCGCGCTCATGCGGCCACCTCGCTCTCCTCGTGCTTCTCGCCCGTCAACCGCAGGAAGACCTCGTCGAGCGTGGGCCGCCGCAGCGCCAGGTCCTCCACCTCGATCCCGGCCGCCTCCAGGGCCCGTACGGTCTCGGCGAGCGCGGCCGTCCGGTCGGTCACCGGCGCGCCGACCCGCCGCCGGTCCGGGTCCACCGTCACCTCGTCGGGCGGGACGGGCAGCAGCCCGGCCGCCTCGGCGAGCCGGTCCGCGTCCCGGACGACCACGTCGATCCGGTCCTGCCCGACCCGTGCCTTCAGCTGGTCCGGCGTGCCGTCGGCGACCACCCGGCCGCGGTCCACCACCGCGATCCGGTCGGCCAGCCGGTCAGCCTCCTCCAGGTACTGCGTGGTCAGCAGCACCGTCGTGCCGCCGCCGACGAGGGAGCGCACCGACTCCCACACCTCCGCGCGGCCGCGCGGGTCGAGCCCGGTGGTGGGCTCGTCCAGGAACAGCACCTCCGGCTCGGTGATCAGCGAGGCCGCCAGGTCGAGCCGGCGCCGCATGCCGCCGCTGTACCGCCCGACGGGCCTGCGCCCGGTGTCGGTCAGCCCGAACCGTTCGAGCAGTTCGTCGGCCCGCCGGCCGGCCCGCTTCGCGCCCAGGTGGTACAGCCGGCCGAACATCTCCAGGTTCTGCCGTCCGCCCAGTTCCTCGTCGAGCGCCGCGTGCTGGCCGAGCAGGCCGATGCGCCGCCGCACCTCGGCCGCCTCGGTCCGCACGTCGTGGCCGGCCACCCGGACCACGCCCTCGTCGTGCCGGAGCAGGGTCGCCAGGATCCGCACCGTCGTGGTCTTCCCCGCCCCGTTCGGGCCGAGAACCCCTTGGACCGTGCCGCGCCGCACGGTCAGGTCGAGTCCGTCGAGCGCCTGCTTGTCGCCGTACCGCTTCCGTACGCCCTCGACGACGATCGCGTCTGTCGTCCCACCAGTCATACCGCCCACCTCCCAGCAGGTAGTCAAATTTGATCACCGGAGGAAGGTAATGCCCGCCAGTCGATTGGTCAAACTTGATTAGTCGGTTTCCTCGCCCGTCGCGTACGGGTTCTCCTGGCCCTCGGCCAGCACGCCGACGAAGGGATCGCCCTCGCCCGCGAACACGTACGCCCCGCCCTCGATCCGCTCGATCAGGCCCAGCGTCCACGCCTTGCCCGCGTCGGCGGTGGCCACCCAGTAGTGCATGATCTCGCCGATGTGCCCGAGCTGCCCGGGCCCGCCCTCCGGCGTGTAGTACTCCGTCACCGAGGCGCGCCACTCGTCGAGCGCCCGCACCCGGCGGCGCAGCAGCTCCACGGCCTCCGCCCGCGGCAGGTCGACGATGAAGCCGATGCCGGCCGAGAGCACGTCCATCTTCTGGTCGTAGGTGGTCAGGGCCTCGCGCAGCAGCGCGAGGTACTCCTCCCCGCCGCGCTCGGTGAGCTCGTACTCGACGCGCGGCGGGCCGCCGGCCGTGCTCGGCGCGATCTCGTACGCGTGCAGCAGGCCCTGCTTGGCCATCTGCTTGAGCGCGTGGTAGATCGAGCCGGGCTTGGCGTTGGACCACTCGTGCGCGCCCCAGTACTCCAGGTCGTTGCGGACCTGGTAGCCGTGCGCCCGTCCGTGCTGCTTGACCGCGCCCAGGACGAGGAGCCGGATCGCCGACATCGCCTGCACCTCCCTACTCAACTTTGACTAGGGTAGAGGCACAGGTTCGGCCCTGCTGCAAGCCCTGCTGCTCCCGGGCCTCAGCCCTGCTGCTCGCGCGCGATCAGCTCGAAGGAGGTCGCCCCGTCCAGCGACTCGCGGACGATGTCCGCGTGCCCCGCGTGCCGGCCCATCTCCTGCACCAGGTGCAGCAGCATCCAGCGGATGCTGACCCGTCCGTCCTTGGGGAACCAGGGCGCGGTCGGGAGCGGGAAGGTCTCGTCCAGGCTCGGCACCGTCCGGACGAACTCCTCGGTCTGCTTCGCCACGTCGTCCCAGAAGGCCAGGATCTCCGGGATCGTCTCGCCGTCGACCAGCCGGAACGCCTCGTTCCAGGTCTCCTGGGTGCGCTGCTTCTCGTTCGGCCTCTGCTGGGCCAGCCGCAGCCAGTTCAGCTCCACCTCGGCGACGTGCTTGATCAGCCCGGAGAGGCTGAGCTCGCTGGCGCTCGGGCGGCTCGCCGCCTGCTCCTCGGTCAGACCGAGGGCCGCCCGGCGCAGGGCGGCGCGCTGGACCTCGACGAAGTTCAGGAACGCACCGCGCTCGTCGCCGGGCGCCTCTGCGGGAACAAGAGCCACCATGGGAACCACCTTCCGTTCGGGGAGGGCCTCCCAGGCCCTCCCTCTCGACACCACTCACGTTAGGAGCCCTTGCGGACAGGTACGGTCCTCAATGGCCCTGAGGGCTCCGTGCCGTCACACAGGGGGCGCGACGGATCAGAACGGGAAGCGGCTGCGGCCGTGCTGCACCGAGATCCACTTCTGGGTGGTGAACGCCTCGACCATCGCCTCGCCGTTGAGCCGCCCGACGCCCGAGTGCTTCTCGCCCCCGAAGGGCACGATCGCCTCGTCGTGCACGGTGCCGTCGTTGATGTGGATCATGCCGGTGTGGATGCGCCGGGCGATCCGTACGCCCCGCTCCACGTCGCCGGTGTGCACGGCGCCGCTGAGCCCGTACGGGGTGTCGTTGGCGATCCGCACGGCCTCGTCCTCGCCGTCGAACGGCAGGATCAGCGCGACCGGGCCGAAGATCTCCTGGCTCAGGACGGGCGCGTCGGCCGGGATGCCGGTCAGCACGGACGGGGAGACCACGTTGCCGTCGGCGGAGCCGTGCAGCAGGGCCGTCGCCCCGGCGGCCACGGTCTGCTCGACGGTCGAGGAGACGGCCGCCGCCTGCTGGGAGTTGATCAGCGGGCCTATGAGCGTCGCCGGGTCCTCCGGGTCGCCGACCGGCAGCCCCTTCACCCGGCCGACGAACTTCTCGGTGAACTCCTCCTCCAGCCTGCGGTCCACCAGGATGCGGTTGGCCGCCATGCAGACCTGGCCCTGGTGCACGAAGCGGCTGAAGACCGCCGCGTCGACCGCGTAGTCCACGTCCGCGTCGTCGAGCACGATCAGGGCGTTGTTGCCGCCGAGTTCGAGGATCGCGTGCTTGAAGTGGGAGGCGCAGACCGTCGCCACGTGCCGGCCGATCCGGTCGGAGCCGGTGAAGGAGATGACCTTGGGGACCGGGTGCTCGATCAGCGCGTCGCCGATCTCGGCGATGTCGGTCACCACCACGTTGAGCAGCCCGGGCGGCAGCCCCGCGTCCTCGAAGATCTTCGCGACCAGCGTGCCGCCGGTGATCGGGGTGTTCTGGTGCGGTTTGAGGACGACGGCGTTGCCGAGGGCGAGCGCCGGCGCGACCGACTTCAGCGACAGCAGGAAGGGCACGTTGAACGGGCTGATCACTCCGACGACGCCGACCGGCACCCGGTAGACCCGGTTCTCCTTGCCGTCCACCGGCGAGGGCAGGATCCGCCCCTCGGGGCGCAGCGAGAGCTGAACGGCCTCCCGCAGGAACTCTTTGGCGAGGTACAACTCGAAGGCGGCCTTCCCGCGGGTGGCGCCCTGCTCCGCCACCATCGTCTCGGCTATCTGCTCCTCGCGCTCCTCGACGATCCGCAGCGCGCGCTCGAACACCGCCCGGCGCGCGTACGGGTTGGTCTCCGCCCAGGCGGCCTGGGCGCGCTCGGCGGCCCGGTACGCGCGGTCGACCTCGTCGACGGTGGCGATGGTGATCGAGGCCAGTTTCTCCCCGTTGTACGGGTTGAAGTCGATGATGTCCCAGGAGCCGCTGCCCGGCTTCCACTCCCCGTCGATGTACTGGAGCGCGAGCTCGGTGAAGTAGGACATTCGACGAGACCCCCTGACCGCGGTGGCGGACATCGGAAACACGACTGCGCTGATGTCACGTCATCGTACTTATGTATCAGGAGAGTTGAAGGAGACCTCGGAGAAGATCGCGCGAACCTTCGGGATCGGGGCTGTCCTTCTGCAGCCGTTCCATCACCCGCTCGTACTGGGCGACCTCCTCGCGCTTGTCCAGGTACAGGGCGCCGGTCAGCTGCTCCAGATAGACCACGTCCGACAGGTCCGACTCGGGGAAGCTCAGCATGGTGAACGCCCCGCTCTCGCCGGCGTGCCCGCCGAAGCTGAAGGGCATCACCTGGAGCGTGACGTTGGGGTGCTCGGAGATCTCGATCAGATGCCGCAGCTGCCCCTGCATGACCGTGCGGTCGCCGTACGGGCGGCGCAGCGCCGCCTCGTCGAGCACCGCGTGGAAGTGCGGGGCGTTCTCCGCGACGAGCACCTTCTGGCGCTCCAGGCGCAGCGCGACCCGGCGCTCGATCTCGGCGTGCGGGGCGCCGGGCATGCCGCGGGTGACGACGGCGTGCGCGTACGCCTCGGTCTGCAACAGGCCGTGGACGAACTGGACTTCGTAGGTCCGGATGAGGGAGGCCGCGCCCTCCAGGCCGATGTACGTCTGGAACCAGCCGGGCAGCACGTCGCCGTAGCTGTGCCACCAGCCCGCCACGTTCGCCTCGCGGGCGAGTCCGAGCAGCGCGCCGCGTTCGAGCTCGTCGCTGACCCCGTAGAGGGTGAGGAGGTCCTCGATGTCCCTGGCCTTGAAGCTCACCCTTCCCAACTCCATACGACTGATCTTCGATTCGGATGCGCGGATCGCGTAGCCGGCCGCCTCGCGCGTGATGCCCCGCGACTCGCGCAGCCGCCTGAGCTGTGATCCCAGCAGGATGCGTCGCACGACGCTCCCGCTCGTCCCGCCGGTTTCGCCTGCGGTCACGGCTCCGGCCTCCCCTTCGCGTCGGTTGGTGTTCTCTCCCGGGAGCACCCCCGAGCTCTCCGAGCCCCGGATTCTGCCACCAAAACGCTTCACCCCGTACACATTCGATTACGGAAAGAGGGCCTCTTCGGCCGACGCACGAAAGTGGTCCGCAGAAGATATGCACAACAAACGGCACGGGGACGGACGGGTCGGGCGCGTGCACGTGCATCTGCCCTTGCATCCGTAGGTCGCTTTCGGAACCATGGTGCTCGCGCACCTGCGTGCTCGTTCGTGTTGTAGCGCCACCGCCGCGATTCCCGGGAGTGCCTCGCATGGGGACGAATGGATCGACCATGCTCGAGCCGTTACGGCAGGGGCTTCCGCCGATCGATCCCGCGACCGTCTCCAGCTCCGCCTCCTGCGCCCTTCCGCCCCGCTACGAAGCGGTGCGCGGGGCCCGGAAGTTCACCCGGTCGACGCTCGACCAATGGGATCTCCACGACCGTTTCGACGACGTCGCCCTGGTCGTCTCCGAACTCGTCACCAACGCGCTGCGCCACGCACTCCCGGCCGACGCCCCGCACGAGGACGGCCAGGCCACGGCGGTACGGCTGCACCTGATGCGCTGGACGGGGCGGCTCGTCTGCGCGGTGCGCGACCCGAGCCGGCAGAGCCCGGAGGCCCGCTCCGGCGGCGAGGACTTCGCCGCCGAGTCGGGCCGCGGACTGTTCCTGGTGGACTCGTTCAGCGACAGCTGGGGGTGGCACCCGCTGGCCGGGACGCTGCAGGGCAAGGTGGTCTGGGCGCTGTTCCGGCTGGGGTCGCCGGAGTAGGAGCGGCGCGCCGGGCCGGTGCGGCGCGGAAACGGCCGGGAAGGGCCGTCGGCGCGCGCCGAATGTGTCAGGTTCTGCGGGGAGGGCCCCGGTGACCGCGGTCACCGGGGCCTGATTCGTACGCGGGGAGGGGTCGGGGACTCGTCGGCTGCTGCTGGCTGCTGCGCGTTGCTGCACGTGCATATGCCACGTGCACGACCGCCTCTTGGGGACCGCGATTCAGACGAGGTGGTCGAACTCCCCGTCCTTGACGCCGAGCAGCATCGCCTCGATCTCGGCCCTCGTGTAGACCAGTGCCGGCCCGTCGGGGTAGCGGGAATTGCGCACGGCGACGTTCCCGCCCGGCAACTTCGCGAACTCGACGCAGGACCCCTGCGAGTTGCTGTGCCTGCTCTTCTGCCAGACGACACCCTGCAGCTCCGTGGCCGCCATGCCGTTGTACGCGTGGTTCGCGTGATGCACTGGTAGCTCCCCGAGACGGTTGGTGCAGATGTCAACTGTCTCGGATCATAGCTGCGTTCGCTCGAGCCGTGCATGAGCAGACGCACGAGCAGATGCACGTGCACGAGGCGTCGCGTGGCGACTACGCCACCCTCTGTTCCTGCGTGCTTTCCCGCGTGCTTTCCCGCGTGCCTTCCCGTGTGGTGCCGCCTTGTGGGACGCGTCCGGGGGCTCGCGGGTTCCTCTCCCCGCCACGGGCTACTCCTTGGTAGCTTGGCGCGATGTCGTCCAGGTACCGGAGCACCGTCGCGGCGAGCGTGGCCGCCGCGACGCTCGTCGTCCTGACCGGGTGCAGCGGGGAGGGCAAGCCCGGCGCGGCGGGGCCGGAGGGCCCGACCGCCTCCACGTCGGCGTCCCCGTCCGCGTCCTCCTCCCCCAGCCCCTCCGCGCCGCCCGCGCTGGAGGGCTCCTGGGCGGGCATCACCGACGGGAAGCCCGTCGGGCTGTCCATCGGGCAGCGGCACGCGGTGGTCATCGCCGGCGCGCAGATCTGCCAGGGCAAGCTGACCGACGCGGTCACCCTCCGCCTGACCTGCACCGACGGCGCGACGCAGCGCACCGAGGGGACCGTCGAGTCGAACGACGGGACGACCCTGGTGGTCGCCTGGAAGGGCGGCCCGAAGGACACCCTGAAGGAGGCGGACCCGGGCCCGTCCGGGTCACCGACGGGGTCCCCGTCCGGATCCCCCTCGGGCTCGCCCTGACGCTCAGCCCCGGGCCCGTCCGGAGGGCGGGACCTCGGGGCGGCGCGGGTGCAGGGCGGCGGCGTCGGCGGCGGAGGTGCCGTGCGACCAGCCCGCCTCGTCCCAGGCGGCGCGCACCCGCGTCGTACGGGTCTGCGGGAACATGGCGTCGGCCCGCTCCGTCACCGCGACCTCGCGGGAGGCGAGGGCCGGGAGCAGTGTCGGCTCGGCGGCGGCGACCCGCCGCGAGGTCGCGGCCAGCCGGGCGCCGAGCCGGTTCGCGTACGCGAGCAGGAACGACTGCCGGAAGGACTTGGTGCGCTTGCGCCCGCCGGCCCGCTGCTCGGCCTCGGCGCGCGTCATGGCGGCGGTGCCCTGCACGAGCAGGGAGGTGTAGAGGAGTTCGACGGGTTCGAGGTCGGCCTCGAAGCCGACGACCGTGGAGAAGCCGTACGCCTCGTTCCACACGGCCCGGCAGTGGTTGGCGCCCGCGACCGCGTCGAGCAGGATCGCCTTGGCCGTCTCGTACGGGGCGTCCACCCCGATCCGCACCGCGCCCGGCGTCTCGCGCGCGGCCTCGGGGCGGCGGGCGGCGAGCGCGGCCTCGTCCAGGCTGTGCCGGGCCATCAGCTCCTGCGCCTTGGCGGTCAGCGCCTCCGCCTCGTCGGGGAACGTGGTGGCCTCGGCCTTGGCGAGCAGCGCGCGCACGCGGGTGAGCATGCGCGGCTCGCCGGCGGTGGGCGGCGGCAGGAGCGAGTCGCCGGGGACGGGCCCGACGGGCTCCAGGGCGGGCAGCCGGACGAGGAGCCGGTACAGCTCCAGGACGGCGGTCGCGTACGAGAACCGGTCCGCCCGCCAGGGCTGGGCGTCCAGCTCCGCGAGCTGCGCGTCCCAGCGGGGCGGCAGGGCGGCGTACCGGCGGGTCTCGGCGCGCACCAGCCCGGCGAGCAGCCGCGCGTGGTGCGGCTCCGGCAGCTCGCGCCGCACGAACCGCGCGAGGTCCGCGGGCTGCCACCCCCGCTCCCACGCGGCCCGCACGAACTCCTCGCCGCGCCGCGCGAGTTCCGCGTCGGCCGCGGGGGCCGCGGCGAGCAGCGACGCGGCCGTGTCCAGCGCCGCGTCCCCCTCCGCGTACAGAGCCTCGAACGCCTTCTGAACCGTGCCGCTCACGTCACCCCTCGATCGTGGAAACCCCTCTCATGGTCTCCCAGGCCGCCTCCTGCTGTCGCGCGCACCTGGAAGTCCTTCGCCGCCATCAAGTAGCGCGGCACGACCCTGGGGGTAGGGCCAGGCCTACCCCCAGGACGCCCTCCAGGGGTCGTGAACGCGGGCGTCGGCGGCGGTTGGCTGGGGGCATGACCTCAGCAGCAGCAACCGCCGTACGTCTCACCGGACTCCGTCGCCATTACGGCAACCTGCGCGCCCTCGACGGCGTCGATCTCGCCTTCCCCGCCGGGTCCTTCACCGCCGTCATGGGGCCGTCCGGCTCGGGGAAGTCGACCCTGCTCCAGTGCGCCGCCGGGCTCGACCGGCCGACCGCCGGGCGGGTCGAGGTGGGCGGGGTCGCCCTGGAGGGCCTGAGCGAGCGGCGGCTGACGCTGCTGCGCCGGGACCGGATCGGTTTCGTCTTCCAGTCCTTCAACCTGCTGCCGTCGCTGACCGCCGCCCAGAACGTCGCGCTCCCGCTGCGGCTCGCCGGCCGCCAGCCCTCGCGGGCCGAGGTGCGGGGCGCGCTGGAGCGGGTGGGGCTCGGCGCGCGGGCCGGGCACCGGCCCGGCGAACTGTCCGGCGGCCAGCAGCAGCGCGTCGCCCTCGCCCGCGCCCTGATCACCCGGCCCGCCGTCCTGTTCGGCGACGAGCCGACCGGCGCCCTGGACACGGCGACCAGCCGCGACGTCCTCGCGATGCTCCGCGAACTGGTCGACCGCGACGGTCAGACGATCGTCATGGTCACCCACGACCCCGTCGCCGCCTCGTACGCGGACCGGGTGGTCTTCCTGGTCGACGGCCGCGTCCACGGCGAACTGACGTCGCCGACGGCGCAGGAGGTGGCGACGCGGATGGCGCGGCTGGAGACGGCGCCGGAGGCGGCCTTCGGTGCGGCCGCCCCCGATGCGGCCTCGGGTGCGGCGCCGCGCGCTGCCTCCGGTGCCGCGCCGGGCGCTGCCTCCGACGCGGCCCGTGCCTCGGAGCTCTCCGGTGCGGCGCAGGCCGGAGGTGTCGCGTGCTGACCGTCGTGCTCTCCGGCCTCCGCACCCGCTGGTCGGCGTTCGCCGGCAGCTTCGTGGCGCTGGCGCTCGGCGTCGGGCTCGTCGCCACCATGGGGCTGGGACTGGCCTCCAGCCTCGACGCGCCCCAGCGGCAGCCGGAACGCTTCGGCACCGCGCCCGTGGTCGTACGGGGTCAGGACACCGTCACCGTCGACGTACGGCGCGGTCCGGACACCGCCCGCGTGTCCCGGCCGCTCGACCGTCCACACCCTGTGGACACCGCACTGCTGCGCGAACTGCGCGCCCACTGGCCGGTCACCGTCGCCGGCGGCCCCGACGCCGTCGGCGTGCACGGCCCCGCCGACGCGGTCCGCGCCCTGGTCGGCGCGCGCGCCCAGGTGCTCACCGGGGACGCCCGGCGGCTCGCGGACCCCCGCACCGAGCGCGACGCCCAGGCACTGATCGCGCTGAACTCGCTGCTCGGCACCGCCGGCGGCGTCACGTCCTTCGTGTCCGTCTTCGTCGTCGCGTCCACGTTCGCCTTCGCCGTCGCGCTGCGCCGCCGCGAGTTCGGCCTGCTCCGCACCGCCGGCGCGACCCCCGGACAGGTCCGCGGACTGCTGCTCGCGGAGGCCGCCGGCGTCGGCGTCCTCGCGTCCGCCGCGGGCTGCGCGCTCGGCGCATGGGCCGCGCCGCGGCTGGCCCGGCTGCTCGTGGACCACGAGCTGGCCCCCGCGTGGTTCGCGATCGGCGAGGCCCGCTGGCCGTACCACGCGGCGTTCTGGACGGGCGTGACCGTCGCCGTCGCCGGCGCGGTCGCCGCCTCCCGCCGGGCCGGCCGCATCGGCCCGACCGCCGCGCTGCGCGAGGCCGACGTCGACAGCGGCGTCCTGCCGGCCGGCCGCCGCCTGCTGGGTGCGGCGCTGCTGCTGACGGGGGCCGGGCTCCTCGTGTGGACGTTCCTGGACGACCCGTACGCGCTGCTGAAGCGCAAGACGTACACGACGCAGCCCATGCTGCTGATCACCGGCGTGGCCCTGCTCGCGCCGCTGCTCGTCCGGCCCGTCGCCCGGCTGCTGCCGCTGCCCGGCGCCACGGGACTGCTGGTGCGCGCCAACACCGCCGCCGCGCTGCGCCGCACCTCGGCCGTGGCCGCGCCCGTCCTGGTCACGGTCGCGCTGGCCGGCACGCTGTTCGGCTCCGCCGTCGGCGTGACGACGGCGAAGGGCGCGGAGGCGCGGGAGCAGACCGCCGCGCGGTACGTGATCACGCCGGGCGGCGGGGACGGGCAGGGCGGCGGGGGCCATCCGGACAGCCGGGGCCGCAGTGAGCTGGACGCGCGGGGGCTGCGGGCCGTGGCCGGCGCCACCGTGTCCCCGACCGGGGACACCTCCGTCTTCGTCCGGGACGGCGAGTCCGCGCTGGTGAAGTACCGGGCGCGGGCCGTCTCCGACCCGGCCGCCTTCGCGGACCTCGCCCGGCTCCCGGTGCTCGCCGGGGACATCCGGGACCTCGACGACCGCTCGATCGTCGTGAACGAGGAGTGGGAGCGGCGGCGCGTCGGGGAGCGCGTCCAGGTGTGGCTGGCGGACGGCCGGACGGTCACGCTGCGGGTCGCGGCGGTCCTCGCGCCCGGCACCGGTGACAACGGACCGTACGTGACCATGGCGAACGCCCCGGGCGCGGTCCCGGACCGGATCGACGTCGGCACGGCTCCTGAGGCGGGCGGCGCGGCGCTGGACCGGGCCATGGCCGCCACCGGGGGCACCGTCCGGACCGCCGACGCCTGGGCCGCCGAGACGCACCCGCCACTCAGCCGCACGACACGGCTCGGACTGCTGCTCGTGCTCGGCATCGCCTTGGTCTACACGGTGATCGCGCTGGCGAACACGCTGGTCATGGCCACTTCGGTCCGGGGTGCGGAACTGGGCGCGCTGCGCCTCGCGGGGGCGACGCGGGCGCAGGTCCTGCGGGTGGTGACGGGCGAGGCGCTGCTCGCGGTGGCGATCGGCGCGCTGCTCGGGGCGGCGGTGGCGGCGGTCTGCCTGGGCGGGCTCGCGGCGGCACTGGCCGCGCTGTCCGCGCCGGTGGCGGTGGCCGTGCCGTGGGGCGTGGCCGGTGTGGCATCAGGGGCCTGCGCGGTCGTCGCGGCGGCGGCCGCGCTGCTCCCCGCGTGGCGGCTGACGCGCTGAGCGGGGATCGTGGACGGAGCGGGGCGGAGGGCCGGGGTCGGAGCCGGGCCCTCCGCCCCGACCCGTGGGGGCTGGGGCCGGGGTGCTCGGGCCGGGGTGCTGGGGCGGCCGGGGCGCTGGGGCCGGGCGCATTATTCGCACTAATGTCCGGTACTCGCCATCCGTGCGTACGGCTGTCCGACCCCCGGGTAGATCACCTGCGACTCGGTGAACCACGGGAGGGGACGGGACGATGGGCGAGAACAAGCGGCGGATGCTCGCCGGAGAGTGGTACCTGCCGGACGACCCGGAGCTGGCCGCCGAAGCGCGGCACGCGGCCCGGCTGTGCGCCGCGTACAACGCGACGGGCGACGCGTACGCGGATCCGGAGGCCCGGCCGAAGATGCTGGCGGAGCTGCTGGGCTCGGTGGGCGAGGGGGTGAAGGTCCGGCCGCCGTTCCACTGCGACTTCGGGCGGTACATCAGCATCGGCGACGGCACGTTCGTGAACTTCGACGCGGTCTTCCTCGACACCGCGCCCATCACGATCGGCGCGGACGTGCAGATCGGCCCCCATGTGCAGCTGCTGACCCCGACGCACGAGCTCGACGCGGAGCGGCGGCGAGCCGGCTGGGAGAAGGGCATACCGATCACCATCGGGGACAACGTGTGGCTCGGCGGCGGGGTGATCGTCTGCCCCGGCGTGACGATCGGGGCGAACACGGTGGTCGGCGCGGGCTCCGTCGTCGTCAAGGACCTGCCCGAGGGGGTGCTCGCGGTCGGCAACCCGGCCCGCGTGGTGCGCACGCTGCACTGAGGCGGCGGACACGGCCCGGGGCGGCGGACGGGCGACGGACTGGGCCGCGGACGGGGCAACGGACCGGGCGGGGCCGGGACGGACCGGGCCGGGGCAGGGCCGGGGCGACGGACACGAACGGCCGAGGGACGCGGACCCCGGGGCGGGGGACGCGGTCGGGGCGGCGGACACGGCCCGGGGGCGGCGGACGCGGCCGCGGCTCCCCGCGCTTGTCAGTGCCGGGTGCGAGACTCGCACCCATGAACGAACGGTGGGCGCTCGCGCCGGACGCGGAGGGGGAGGGCGCGCGGCTCGTCCCCCTCGGTCCCGAGGGCACGCCCGCCGGGGAGGTGCGGCACGAACCGGACCTCGTGGCGGCCGTGCGCGCCCGGCCCGAGGTGACCCGCTGGGTGTGGCGGTCCACCGCCGAGGTGTACCCGCGGCTGCTGGCCGCAGGGGTCCGGGTCGAGCGCTGCTACGACGTCGAGGACGCCGAGCTGCTGCTGCTCGGCCACGAGGGGCGGCTCGGCGAGCCCCGGTCCGCGGCCGCCGCCTGGGCCCGGCTGCACCGCGCCCCCGTACCGCCGGACCCGCCCGCCCGCACCGCCGAACCGGGCTCGCAGGACTCGCTGTTCGAGCCGCGCCCCACGGCCCGGCTGCCGTTCGAGGCCCTGCTGGAGGTGTACGCGGAGCAGCAGCGCCGGCACGACGCGGCCGAGCACCCCGGCCGCATGCGGCTGCTCACCGCCGCCGAGTCCGCCGGCATGCTGGTCGCCGCGGAGATGCACCGCGCCGGGCTGCCCTGGCGGGCCGACGTGCACCGCGAGCTGCTGCGGGGGCTGCTGGGCGAGCGGTACGCGGGCGGCGGGGAGCCGCGCCGGCTGGCCGAGCTGGCCGACGAGGTGTCCGCCGCGTTCGGCCGCCGGGTCCGGCCCGACCTGCCGGCGGACGTGCTGCGCGCCTTCGCGCAGGCCGGGATCCGGCTGCGGTCCACCCGGCGCTGGGAGCTGGCCGAGATCGACCACCCCGCGGTGGAGCCGCTGCTCGCGTACAAGAAGCTGTACCGGATCTGGACGGCGCACGGCTGGAGCTGGCTGCAGGACTGGGTGCGCGACGGCCGGTTCCGGCCCGAGTACGTGCCCGGCGGCACGGTCAGCGGCCGCTGGACGACCAACGGCGGCGGCGCGCTGCAGATCCCGAAGGTGATCCGGCAGGCCGTCGTCGCCGACGAGGGCTGGCGGCTGGTCGTCGCCGACGCCGACCAGATGGAGCCCCGGGTGCTGGCCGCCATCTCCCGCGACCCCGGCCTGATGGAGGTCGCCGGTCACCACGACGACCTGTACACGCGCCTGTCCGACCGGGCCTTCTCCGGCGACCGCGAGCACGCGAAGCTGGCGTTGCTGGGTGCGATCTACGGCCAGACCAGCGGCGACGGGCTGAAGAACCTGGCCGCGCTGCGCCGCCGCTTCCCCCGCGCGGTGGCGTACGTCGACGAGGCGGCGAAGGCCGGCGAGGAGGGCCGGCTGGTCCGCACCTGGCTCGGCCGCACCAGCCCGCGTGCCGCGGGTGCGGCGGACGCCGACGAGGCCGGCATCCCGCAGGACCAGGAGCCGGAGTCCGGCGCCGAAACGGCGGGCGGGGAGGGCGGGTTCGTCCCCGGGTACGCCTCCGGCGACGCCCGGGCCCGGGGCCGCTTCACGCGGAACTTCGTGGTCCAGGGCAGCGCCGCCGACTGGGCGCTGCTGATGCTCGCCGCGCTGCGCCGCGCGACCGCGGGGCTGCGGGCCGAGCTGGTCTTCTTCCAGCACGACGAGGTGATCGTGCACTGCCCGGCCGAGGAGGCCGAGGCGGTGGCGGAGGCGATCCGCGCGGCCGGGAACGAGGCCGGACGGATCGCCTTCGGCGAGACGCCGGTCCGCTTCCCGTTCACGATCGCGGTGGTCGAGCGGTACTCGGACGCGAAATGAGCCGGTCCCCGGCGGCACGCATCGCACCGCCGGGAACCGGCGTCCCCCGTCACCTCTGGGTGGGCAGCGCCTTCCACTTCGGGCTGAGCGCCATGGCCTTCAGCTGCTCCAGCGTCAGCGCCGGCTCCTCGCGCGTCGCCCGCTCGTGCTGCGCCGCCGTGTTGAACGCGGAGATCACGACCCGGAACCCGTCCGTGCGCATGGTGTCGGCCGACCACCAGACGACGTTCTTGCCGCCCTTCTCGCCCGGCTTCTTCTCCAGGGAGACCAGCGTCCCGTCGGGCAGGGTCTCCACGCCGTCACCGGCGTAGAGCTGGTGCGCCACGTCCCGCATGTCCGGCTGCACATTGACCTGGACGAGGCTCGGGCCGCGCCCGTCGTCGACGACCAGGTAGCCGTACCCGTCGTCGGCGTTCGTGCGGACGACCTTCAGCCCCTTCGGCAGCAGTGAGCGCAGCGTCGCCTGGATGTCCGCTCCGGACGGCTCGGCCGGCGGCTGCTTCGGGACGGCCGAGCCGGCGCGCTGGGGCTTCGTCAGCGGCGGCAGCTGCTGGAGCAGCGGGCGCCAGCCGCTCGCGGTGACCAGGGTCTTGAGCTGCGCCGGGGTGAACGGCGGGTCGGTGCGGCTGACGGGAGCGCCCTTCTCCGCCGCCGCGTTGTGCTCGCTCGCGTCGATCAGGAAGCCGTCCTGGGTGAGCAGCACCGCCCGCCAGACCTTCGTGTCGACGCGCCGGTCCGGGTACTCGTAGCCCTGGAGAACCATCAGGCGCCCGACGCCGGGCAGCTTGGTGCTGGTGCAGGCGTCGTACGCGAGCTGTGCCTTGTCCGGGCAGACGACCTGGCCGCGCCCGGCCTCCTCGCTCCTGCCGGCCCGGTACAGGCCGACAGAGACGTTCGCCTCGCCCTTGCCGTCGTCGTACACGCCGCGGACGGACTGGCCCTTGCCGTCGAGGTCGTCGATCGCCCAGTCGCCGGCGGGGGTGTTCGCTCGCAGGACCGCGGCCAGGTCCTTCACCGGGATCTGCGCCGGCGGCCCGGGCTCCTCGCCCCGGCCGTCGGGCGCGGCCTCGCCGACCGAGGCCGGCGCGGGGACGTCGGCGGGACCGCCTCCGCCGAGCAGGCCCGCGCTGTACGCGCCGCCCGTGCCGACCAGGGCGAGCGCCAGCACGCTGCCGCCCACGGCGGCGGCGCGGCGGCGCGCCAGCCGGCGGCGGCCGCGGCTCAGGCCGGCGGACGCGAGGTCCGGCAGGGCGGCGGCGCTGAAACCGGCGCCCGTGCGGTGGAGCACCGCTCCGAGCTCCTCCTCGAACGGGTTCGGGTTCGAGTCCTGTTCCTGGGGCATGCCGAATCAACTCCGGTCGGTGCGTCGGTGATGTGGTCGTGTGGGCGGGTCCGGGTCCGGGTCCGGGTCCGGGTCCGGAGGCGGTACCGCAACCGAGGTGCCGTGCAGGATCCGGGCGTCAGCGGCTCGCGTACTCCGCGATGCTGCCGCCGAGCCGTTCCCTGAGCTTCGCCAGGGCCCGCACCGACCGGGTGCGGACCGCGGCGGAGCTGACGTGCAGGGCGTCGGCGGTCTCCTCGATGCTGCGGTCCTCCCAGTACCGCAGCACCACGACCGCCCGGTCCTTCGGCGCCAGCGCGGCCAGCGCGTCGAGGAGGGCGACCCGCAACGCCGGATCGTCCCCATGGTCCGTGCCCCGGTCCGGCAGCTCGCCCAGCGGCCGCTCGGTCGCGGAACGCCGACGCCGATGGCTGAGAAACGTCCGCACCAGCACGGTGTGGGCGTAACCCGCGGGGTTGCCGATCCGGCTGACGCGCCCCCACAGCGCGTACATCCGGCCCAGCGTCTCCTGTACGAGGTCCTCGGCCAGATGGACGTCCCCGCTGGTCAGCAGGCACGCCGAGCGGAAGAGGTGCCCGGACCGGGCGGAGGCGAACTCCATGAACTCGTCCGTGCGGGACCTTCTCATGCGTCGCGCTCCCCCGTCGTCGTCGGCCTTCCACCTCACTGACGCGATGGCCCACCCGGAATGTTTCAGACGGATCCGGAAAGGCGCGACGACGGCGGTGAGCAGGACTGACCCGCAACCGAACCGGGTATTTGTCAGGGTATGAACGCATTTGCCCTGCACTCCGCAGACATGATGCCGCTCGCCGGGGTCTGGCAGTCGGGACTCGGACAGGTCCTGGGCGGTCTGATCCTCGTCGCCGTCCTGCTCGGCGCCTTCGCCTGGGGGTGGTACCTCCGCAAGCGTGAGTCCCGTACCCCGAAGCCGCAGGAGCAGCCGCATCGGCCGCCGACGGAGCGGCTGCCCGGAGAGATGTCCGAGTACCGCCGGCCCGCCGAGATGCCGAAGACGGACGGGGAGCACCGGCTCATGCCCTACCAGCTCAACGACTCGGGCACCTCGGGCACCGAGACCTCCCCGGAGCCGCCGAGCGAGGAGAAGCGGCGCTGGGGCGGCATCTCCAGCGGCGGATTCGGCAGCGGCGGCCCCGGTCACGGCGACTGAGCCGCGCCGGAGCGGACCATGCTGTCGCAGGAGACGGCGCCCGCCGCGTTCGAGGAGCACCGCCCGCGGCTGCGGGCGGTGGCGTACCGGATGCTCGGTTCGTTCGCGCAGGCGGACGAGGCG
This sequence comes from Streptomyces tritici, assembly GCF_048500665.1. Classification (NCBI taxonomy): domain Bacteria; kingdom Bacillati; phylum Actinomycetota; class Actinomycetes; order Kitasatosporales; family Streptomycetaceae; genus Streptomyces; species Streptomyces tritici. The sequence goes on along the minus strand of NZ_CP183183.1, from coordinate 3,772,774 downwards.
GTACGGGAGGCCTTGCGGCGCCTCGACCGTACGGCCGGCCTCGATCGTACGGACGGCCCCGACCGTACGGACTACGGGGCGGCCGGCGATCCGGGCCGACGGCTGATCACGGCCGTCGGCCGGGTGTCGCTCGACATGCTGCGCGCCCGGCCGACGCGGAGCGAGCCGCAGGAGCCCGAGAACGGGGACCTCGGCCCCGAGGAGCGCGCGCTGCTGGCCGACACGGCGGATCACGCCGTGGTGGAGGTCCTGGACACGCTCACACCGGCCGAGCGTCTTGCCTTCGTGCTGCACGACCTCTTCTCCGTACCCATCGACGAGATCGCGCCGCTCGTCGACCGCACCCCGGCGGCCACCCGTCAGCTCGCCGCGCGGGCCCGTCGCCGTACGCAGGGGCTGGACGATCTGCCGGAACCCGACCCGGAGCAGCAGCGGGAGGTCGTGACCGCGTTCCTCGCGGCCGCCCGCGGCGGCGACGTCGAGGCGCTGACCGGCCTCCTGGACCCGGACGCGGTCCTGCGCACCGACGAGACGGCCACCGCCCACGGCGCGCAGCCGGTCGCCCGGGCCCTCGCCGAGCGGGCGGCGGCAGCGGTCCCGGCGCTGGTGAACGGCGTCACGGGGCTGGTGCTTCCGGCGGAGGAGCGGCCGAGGACGGAGGGGCAGCCCCCGACCGAGGAGCAGCCCGAAACCGCAGGGCAACCCCGGACCGTCCTCGCGTTCACCGTCCTGGACGGCCGGATCACCGCCGTCGACCTCATCGAGGCAGAGCCTCATCGGGCCCGCGTGACCCTGGCCCCGATGCCGGACGCTCCTGGGACCGCGTGACGACGCCGGGACCTTCGGCGGGCAGCTCGCGCCGGGTCCGTACCGGCGACAGCAGCACCGGGACGAACGAGGCGGCGATCAGGACGCCGCCGGCCCACAGGGCGGCCCGCAGTCCGGCGAGCTCACCGAGCAGGCCGGAGGCGGCGGCGCCGACGGCGAGCGCACCGGTCAGCAGGAAACGGAAGGTCGCGTTCATGCGGCCGAGGAGGGCGTCGGGGGTCATCCGCTGACGCAGGCTGACGGCGACGACGTTGTTCGTACCGATCTTGAACATGGTGAGCAGCCAGCCCGCCCCAGCGACCCACAACCACCCGCCCCGGCCGATCAGAGGGACGAGCAGCCCCGCCGGGGCCAGGACGAGCCCGACAACGGCGAGGGACCGCCCGTACCCGAGGCGCGTCGCGAACCACCCCGCGCACCGCGACCCGAGCAGGACGCCCACCCCGCCGACCGCCCAGAACGCCCCCAGGACGCCTGCCGACAGGCCGAGTTCGCGGACGAACAGCACGGGCAGCATCGTGTTGACGATCTGCAGGCCGAAGTTGACCAGCGTGGCGGACAGGGCGAGCGCCCGCAGCTCGCGGTTGCCGAGCACGTGCCGCAGCCCCTCGGCGATCTGCGCCCCGAGCCCGCCGCCCGCCTTCCCGGCCGTCGGGCCGGGGCAGCTGCCGTGCCGCACTCCGGCGAGCCGGACCGCGGAGCCGAGGTGGCTGAGCGCGGTCCAGACGAGGGCGAAGGGCGCGGTCAGCCACTCCACGAGCGCGCCGCCCGCACCCCGGCCGGCGACGTTCCCGGCGGCCTGGAGGCCGACCATGGCGGAGTTCGCCGCCACGAGCCTTTCGCGGCCGACGAGTCGGGGCAGCACACTCTGCGAGGTGACGTCGAAGAACACGGTCGCACAGCCGTTGAGGAAGACGACGGCATACAGGTGGCCGAGGGTGAGCACGTCCAGCCACCAGGCGAGCGGTACGGACGCGAAGAGCAGCGCGCGGGCGAGGTCCGCGGCGATCAGCACCCGCCGCTGCCGCATCCGGTCCACCCAGGCGCCGGCGGGCAGTCCGATCAGCAGGAACGCCACCGTGCTCAGCGTGGCCAGCGCCCCCACCTCCCCGGGCCCGGCGTCCAGCGAGGAGACGGCGACGAGCGGCACGGCGACGTATCCGACGTTGGTCCCGAGGTTGCTGAGCACGGAGGCCGTGAACAGGGCCCGGAAGTCGGCCACGTGCCAAGGCGATTCAGAGCGCATGTATCCGACGCTGCCGGAGAAGACCGGTCAGCACAATCAAATAGTCCTCCGACGACCCTTAAGCAATGCTGAATCACCGAACCCCAGGTCAGAAGCATCTGACCTGGGGTTCGGAGGGGAGAGACTTTTCCGACCGCTCAGCTGCACGCCTCGATGGGCATGAAGGACCTGGTCCCCTGGGCGCCCGCCGGGGCTCCCATGAACTCGGCCTTCTGGAGCTTCGCCGTCTCCGACTCCTGCTTCGTGGTGTAGCCGAGCGAGAGGCCGGCCTTCAGCTCGAAGCCGCCCTCCGTGCTGTCGACGTCCACGAGGTGGGTCGTCTTGGTGCTGATGGCGGAGTCGTGAAGGAGTCGGGCGTACGGGTTCTTGCTCGCGCTGAGCGGGGTTCCCGGCTTGTCGGGCGAGGTCGCCGGAGGCGTGTCGGTCATCATTCCCGTCAGCGTCTGGCCGTCCACGTTCGGCTTGCCCTCGGAGTCGCCGACGATGTCGTTGTTGCCCTCGCCGATGGCCTTCTCCACCATCTCCCGCTGCTCGCGCTGCTCGGGCGTGATCTCCGTCTCCGGGGGGAAGGCGAGGGTCGTGGTGGTGGTCTCCACTTCCTTCAGGCCGTCCTTGTTCCCGCCCTTGACGGTGCCCTTGGGGTCGGCGTCCTTCCGGTGCTTGCCCTTGCGGTGCTTGCCCGTGCCGGGCTTCGCCTCCTTCGACTGGTCGATGGTCGTGGCGAGGCTGCCCTCCTTGGTGACGGTCTTGACCACGTCGATCCGGGCCAGCTTTCCCTTGTTCGGACCGTCGGTGTAGCGCGTGACCGTGATGGAGCCGTTGAACGTGCCGCCGGCCTCGCCCTTGAGCTTGCCGCCCAGCGGTTTCGAACCCCAGCCGGCCTTGCCCTTGGCGCTGACCTCGAAGTCGCGCGTGGTGGAGACGACCGGCGGGTTCAGCCAGTTGTTGACCTGCGTGCGCTTCATACCGCTCGCGTCGACGGCTCCCGAGATCCCGTAAGCGGCGTTCTTGCGCTCGCCTTCGAGCCCGAGTTCGGCCTTTCCTTTGACCTTCGTCTCTTCGGTGGTGATGTGGTTGTCCTTGTAGTCCTTGCTGAAGTTCTTCCGCTCGTCCTTGTCCAGGTCGACTCCGAAGACGCGCAGGAATCCCTTGCCGAGCTCCTTCGGAGCGGAGTCCTGAAGGTCCTTGACCCTCTTCTGGAACTCGTCGGCCTCCTTCGGGTCGGAGAAGACCCAGGTGTCCCCGTCCTTCACCTCGACCCCGGCACCGAGTTCGAGGACCTTCGCCTTGTTGCTCCCGAGCTTCCCCTTGAGCCCGGTTTCGAGGCCGGCCTCACCGCTCCCCTGGACGGTGATCATGATGCGCTTTCCGGTGCCCGGCGAGCCGTCCGGAAGTTTCTCGGACGTGTCCGTGAACTCCTCGCGCTTCATGGTGAACTTGCTGCCCAGCTTGACGACGGCGACCTTGAGCTCCTGCCCGGAGTCGCTCTGCTCGTTCTTCGTGTTGCACAGCGCGGGCCGGTAGGCCTTGTCCCTGTCCAGGCTGTTCGGGCCCTTGGCGCTGATGGAGACGATGTCGCAGTTCGATCCGCCCATCGCCCTGCATATCTGGGCCTGGAAGGTCGCCGCGAGATCGCCCCCGACGTTGGTGGCCAACAATCCCGTGACGACCGCGGCGGCCACGACCACGACGCCCACGTAGTCAAGTGCGCCTTGTCCGGTGTCGGTTGACATCCTGTCCGCAACCGACCGCGACCCCTCTAAGGGTCCCATTCCCCTGCCCCTCTCCCCCGTGGGCATGCCGCACCGCACGGTGATGACGTTCTCCCAGAACGGATGAATTGCCCCGCCGGGCATGCGGCCGGCGGGGGCCGGCCTCACTCGGACTCGATGACCTGGACGCTCTCCGCGACCTTCTCCAGCTCGTCGGCGCTCAGAGCGGACGCGGCGGCGTTGATGCGCACGAGAAACGTCTCGCCCCTCTTGTCCGTGGCCACGACGTCGACCCCGTTGACGAGCTCGCCCTGGGGAGGAGTCGTCCCGCTTCCCGTGGACTTGAAGGCGTAGTCGATGCGCTGGCCGTCGTCCGCACCGCCGACGGGGAAGTCCTTGAACCCCTTGATCTGCGCCTGCAGTTCGTGGTCGCCGAGAGCGGAGGCCGCCGCCTTCTCGGCGTCACGGGTGTCGTCGTACTCGAGCACGACCGCGATCTTCCCGAGCTGGCGTCCGCCCTGCTCCAGCACGACCGCCCCGTCGGCGAGCTCGGGCCGCTCCGCCTCGGACTGGACCTTCCACCCCTGGGGGAAGTCCACGGTGACGTGGGGCGTCTTGAGGCGCTCGTAGCCCTGGGGCACCGGCTCGTCCGCAGCGCCGCCGCCCCCACAGCCGGCCAGCAGCAGCATCGCGACCGCCGCACCGCCCGTCGCCCAGGCGCGCGTCGCCGTGGGGCGCGTCACCGTGGGGCGCGTCGCCGTGGGGCGCGTCACCGTGGGGCGCATCGCCTCGCCGCTCCGCCGGAGTCCGCGTTCTCGCCTTCGCGCCGCTCCGTCTGCCGGTCCGCGGTGCTCCATGCTGGTGGTTCCTTCCGTACGGCGTGCTCCGTGCGCGGGGACGGGTCTCCTGGGACAGCTGTGACCCGTGAGGTAGTTGGTGTCCGAGAATCGTGTCAGAGCACGACCGGTCGACGCATGGGCCCACGGGCCCAATTCGCCTCTGCGTACGAAGACTTACCGCTCCGGCGTGCAGGTCTGCCTGGGCCTCACGCCGAAGCCGCGACCGAGACCGCGCTGACGCGGCCGTCCGCGAGCACGTACACCCTGCCGTCGGCGATCAGGGGGACGCCCTCCGCACCCGGCTCGCCCTTCGCGCGCCAGCGCGCCGCTCCCGTACGGGCGTCGTAGGCCCACACCTCCGAGGACTGGCCCACCAGGACGAACGCACTCCCCGCCGCCGCGGGCGCCGAGGTGCAGCCGTCGGACGGCGTACGCCACAGTCGCCGGCCGTCCGACGCGGCTCGTGCGCTGACGTAGCCGCCGGGCTCCGTCCTCCCGTCCGAGAAGGGGTTCTGGAAGCCGGAGTCGACGGAGTGCGCGCCCCGGTAACCGTCGCTCGTCGCCAGGAAGACGGCGGACCCGCCCGACGCGGCCTCGGGAGTCGACGGCGAATCGACCGTGGCGCGCCAGCGCCGGTCGCCCGTCGCGGCGTCGTAGGCGTACACGGCCCCGGTCCCGCCCTCGCAGGCGTACACCGTGCGCCCGTCGGCGGAGACGGTGATCCGCGCGCCCGACCCCTCCGCCCTCTCCTTCGGAGGTGCGGGGGCCTTCCAGCGCCGCTCCCCGGTGGAAAGGTCGTACGCGGCCAGCTCGTTGGCCTTCCCCGACCCGATGGCGTACATCAGCTTCGTATCCGTCGCCGGCACGACACTGTCCTGCTTCGGCAGCGACCAGCGCTCGTCCCCCGAACCCGCGTCGAGCGCGACGATCCGTTCGCCGTCCCGGGTGTCCGCGATCACCTGTCCGCGCGAGGGGTCCCCGAGCAGCAGGCGGTTCACCTCGGTCCGCCACGTGACGCGCCCCGTGGCCGTGTCCAGCCCGCACAGCACGCCCTCGACCAGGGTGCGGGTGGAACCGGCCTCGTCCGCCGCCTTCTCCGTCCCCGTCAGCACGCACACCGTGGAGCCGATCACCACCGGCGCCGCGGGAGGACCGCCGCCCAGCGGCGCACTCGCCCAGCGGCGGCTGCCGTCCTCGTCCGAGAAGGCGCTGACGTGCCCGCCCTCGACCGCCGCATAGACGGTTCCGCCGGCGACGGCGACCGGCCCGAGCACCGCGTCCCCCTGGGTGCCGCCGTTCACCTCGGCCACCCACCGCCCGCGCCCGGTCCGGGCGTTCACCGCGTGCACGGACAGCGGGCCGGCGGTGGCGACGTAGAGGGAGCCGCCCGCGCTGCTCAGCCAACTCACCCCGGCGGCAGCAGCGTTCATCGCGTACGTCCAGACGGGCTGCCGCTCGGGCGGCGCCGGAATGCCCGCGTCCTCATCCCCGCCGAAGACCTTCCACGCCGCGAAGGCTCCGACGCCCACGACCCCGGCCCCGAGCACTGCCCGGCGACCGACGTGCCGCCCCTGCCGTCCGCCGTGCCCCCGTGCGTTCATTGCTTCACCTTTCGCGTCGCGCGACTTCGGATGGTCACACGATCGACTGAGATAGCGTGTGCGGCTCCGAGGAAGGGAGACGTACAAGATGTACGGCACGCGCAGCAACCAACCCTGGACGCCAGCACATCACATGCAGGCACGGGGGATCCAGGGCCGCAAGCGGTTCTTCGCGCTGACCCGCTCGTGGGCCGTCGGCCTGGTGACCCTGACGCTGTTGAGCTTCGCGGTGGGCTATGCCGTCCAGGGCGTCTTCGACTCCCGCCTCTACTCGTTCGGCTGGCGGCTCGCCCTCGTCTATCTCCCCAACGTGCTGACGATGACCGCCTGCGCCCTGGCCGCCGCCCGCGTCCACCGCGCCCCGCACCGCGACTCCCTCCCCGGCCATCTCGCGGCGACCCTGGGCGTCCCGGTCTTCACCCTGATCGTCTCGCTGATCAACGGCTGGGGCGCCCTCGGCGCGGAGGTCGGCTCGATGATGGTCGCCGCGGTGCTGCTGGGGAGCGTCCTGGCGCTCGTCCTGGACCGGCTCCTGGAGAGCCGCCGCTGAACTCCTGGCGACCGGCACCCCGCCGCTGAACCACAAAACCCCAGGTCAGAAGCTTCTGACCTGGGGTTCCAGTGGAGCCGCCTTCGGGATTCGAACCCGAGACCTACGCATTACGAGTGCGTTGCTCTGGCCAACTGAGCTAAGGCGGCGCGGCCTGCGTTCCCATGGTGGGTGCAGCAGCCTCGCCAAGTCTACACAGTTAATCGGGGTGCTCCGACCAACCCCCGGAGCGGCTCATGAGCAGCGCTTTCCGGCCGGCGGGGGTGTGCCCTCCAGGAGGTAGGCGTTGATGGCGGTGTCGATGCAGTCGCTGCCGCGGCCGTAGGCGGTGTGGCCGTCGCCGTCGTAGGTGAGCAGGACGCCGGAGGAGAGCTGGGCGGCGAGGGAGCGGGCCCACTTGTAGGGGGTGGCCGGGTCGCGGGTGGTGCCGACGACCAGCAGCGGGGGCGCGCCCTCGGCGGTGATGCGGTGGGGGCGGCCGGTGGCGGGGGCGGGCCAGTACGTGCAGGTCAGCGCCGCCCAGGCCAGGCCCCGGCCGAACACCGGGGAGGCCTTCTCGAAGGACGGCACCGCCTTCTGCGCCTCCGCCGGACCGGCGAAGGCGGGCGGGAGGTCCAGGCAGTTCACGGCCGCGTTCGCGTACATGAGGTTCGAGTACGTGCCGTCCGCCTCGCGCTCGTAGTAGCTGTCGGCCAGTGCCAGCAGCGCCGCGCCCTCGCCGTCCATGGCCCGGGTGAGCGCCTCCCGCAGCTGGGGCCAGGCGGCCTCGTCGTACATCGCGGCGATCACCCCGGTCGTGGCCAGCGCCTCGCCCAGCTCGCGGCCCTCCCCCGTCGGCACCGGCTTCGCGTCGAGCTCGCGGAAGAAGGCCCGCATCCGGGCCGTGGCCGCCTGCGGCGACCCCGTGCCGAGGGGGCAGTCCGCGACCTCCACGCAGTCCGCCGCGAACGCCTGGAACGCCGTCTCGAAACCGGCCGTCTGGTCCCGGTTCAGCTCGGCCGCCGGCAGCGACGGGTCCATCGCCCCGTCCAGGACCAGCCGCCCCGTCCGCTTCGGGAACAGCTCGGCGTACGTCGCGCCGAGGAACGTCCCGTACGAGGCCCCCACGTACGTGAGCCGCTCGTCGCCGAGCACCGCGCGCAGGATGTCCATGTCCCGCGCCGCCTCCACCGTCGAGACGTGCGGCAGCACCTTCCCGGCCCGTTTCGCGCACCCGTCCGCGAAGGTCCGGAACGAGGCGGCGAGGGCCGACGTCTCCCCGGCGTCGTCCGGCGTCGTGTCGACCTGCGTGTACGCGTCCATCTGCGGCCCGGTCAGGCACTCCACCGGCTCGCTGCGCGCCACGCCCCGCGGGTCGACGGCCACGATGTCGTACCGCGCCCGCACCGGAGCCGGGTAGCCGATGCCCGCGTACCCCTGGAGGTAGCCGACGGCGGAGCCGCCGGGCCCGCCCGGATTGACCAGCAGCGAACCGAGCCGCTTCCCCGGGCCGGTCGCCCGCACCCGGGAGACCGCCAGCTTCACGTCGCCGCCGCCCGGCTTCGCGTAGTCCAGGGGCGCCCGCAGCGTCGCGCACTGGAACTCCGGCACACCGCAGTCCCGCCAGCTCAGCTTCTGCGCGTAGTAGCGCTCCAGACCCGCCGTACCTGAGAGCGAGGGCGCGCCGGCCCTCGGCGCGGCCCCGTCACCGCCGGCCGAGCAGCCCGAGGCGAGGAGCCCGGCCACGGCCAGGGCGAGGGCGGAGGTGCGGAGCAGGCGGCTGGACATCATGTCCGGAGCGTATCGGGGCCGGTACGCAACGTGTCCAATCCGGTACCTCCGGTACCTCCCGCACCGCTCAGCCGCGCAGCTCCATCGCCATCGCCTCGACGGCGAGCAGCGGCGCGACGTTGCTGTCCAGCGCCTCGCGACAGGCCAGGACCGCCTCGATGCGGCGCAGGGTCCGCTCGGGGGTGGTCTCGCGGGCGATCCGGTCCAGCGCGTCCCGTACGTCCTCGTTGGCGAGGGGCGTACGGGCGCCGAGCTGGAGCGCGAGCACGTCGCGGTAGAAGCCGGTGAGGTCGGTGAGGGCGAGGTCGAGGCTGTCGCGCTGCGTCCGCGTTCTTCGCCGCTTCTGCTTCTCCTCCAGCTCCTTCATCACGCCCGCCGTCCCGCGCGGCATCCGGCCGCCCTGGGCCGCGCCGAGCGCCGCCTTCAGCTCCTCGGTCTCCTTGACGTCGATCTCCTCCGCGACCTGCGCCGCGTCCTCCGCCGCCGCGTCGATCAGCTCCTGCGCGGCGCGCAGCCCGCCGCCCACGTCCGCGACCCGCAGCGGCAGCTTCAGGACCGTCGCGCGACGGGCCCGGGCCCGCTCGTCGGTGGCGAGCCGGCGCGCCCGGTCGATGTGGCCCTGGGTGGCGCGGGCCGCCGCGTGCGCCGCCTCGGGCTCGATGCCGTCGCGCCGTACGAGCACGTCGGCGACGGCCGACACCGGCGGCGTACGGAGCGAGACGTGCCGGCAGCGCGAACGGATCGTCGGGAGCACGTCCTCCAGGGACGGCGCGCACAGCAGCCAGACCGTGCGCGGCGCGGGCTCCTCGACGGCCTTCAGGAGCACGTTGCCCGCGCCCTCGGTGAGCCGGTCCGCGTCCTCCAGGACAATGACCTGCCAGCGGCCGCCGGCCGGGGAGAGCTGGGCCCGGCGGACGAGCTCGCGGGTCTCCTTCACGCCGATCGAGAGCAGGTCGGTCCGGACGACCTCCACGTCGGCGTGCGTGCCGACCAGCGCGGTGTGGCAACCGTCGCAGAACCCGCAGCCCGGCGCCCCGCCGAGCGCCCGGTCGGGGCTGACGCACTGCAGCGCCGCGGCGAACGCCCGCGCGGCCGTCGCCCGGCCCGAGCCGGGCGGGCCGGTGAACAGCCAGGCGTGCGTCATCTTGGACGCGTCGGGACCGGGCTCGCCGGCGGCCTGGGCGGTCACGAGCGCGTCGGCGTCGCGCGCGGCCGCGGCCAGCTGCTCCTCCAACCGCTCCTGTCCGACCAGGTCGTCCCACACGGCCATGTCCGCCCCGCCTCCTCAGGCCTCAGGTACGCCCTCCATTGTGGGGCACCCCGCTGACAACGCCGGACAGCGCCGGCGACGCGGACCGGCCGCACCCCAGGCGCGGGGTGCGGCCGGTCCGGTGGCCGTGGGCGGACGGTCAGCGCCGGCGGCGCCGGCCGGCGTCGTCCTCGTCGTCGTGCGGCCCGAGCAGTTCGTCGGCGAGGCTCGGCAGGTCGTCCAGCGGGGTCTCCTCCGCCCAGTCCGAGCGGCGCCGCGGCCGGCCCTGCTCGTCCACCTGCGGCAGCTCGGCGGTCCGGTCGTCGGCGCCGGCCGACGCCTGGTCGCGCGGCTCCTGCTCGTCGCGGAAGTAGCCGGGCGGCACCCGGTCGGCCGGGGCGTCGTCGCGTACGGGCGGCAGCACCGCGGTCTCGTCGGCGGCGCGCGGGTCGCGCACCGGCGGCAGCACGGCCGTCTCGTCGGCCGCGGGGACCTGCGGCAGGACCGTGGTCTCCTCCTCCGGCCGCACCACCGGCGTCGGGACGGTCTGCGTCACGTCGTCCGGCTGGACGACCGGCGTCGGCACGGTGATCTCGTTCGGGGAGACGACCGGCGTCGGGACGGTCACCTCGTTGGGGGACACGGTCGCGGCCGCCTCCGCCTCCGCGGCGGCCTTGCGCGCGGCCTCCACGGCGCGCGCCCGCTCCTCGGCCTCGGCCACCGCACGAGCCTCAGCGGCCGCCTTCGCTTCGGCCGCCGCCTTCGCCTCCGCAGCAGCACGGGCCTCTGCTGCCGCCTTCGCCTCAGCCGCGGCCTTCGCCGCCGCCTCCGCCTCCGCGGCCCTGCGGGCCTCCTCGGCGCGGCGCAGCGCCTCCTCGGCCTTCCGCTGCTTCTCCAGCCGGCGCGCCTCGGCCTCGGCCCGCAGCCGGGCCTCCTCCTCGGCCTGCTTGCGCAGCCGCTCCTGCTCCTCCCGGTGCGCCTTCTCCTCGGCCTCGCGCCGCCGGCGCTCCTCCTCGGCGGCCTTCCGCGCCTCCTCGGCCCGCAGACGGGCCTCCTCCGCCTGGCGCTCGGCCTCGCGACGGCGGGCCTCTTCCTCCTCGGCCTGGCGGCGGGCCTCCTCCTCGGCGCGCAGCTTGGCGAGCTGCTCCTGGCGCTCACGCTCCAGGCGCTCCTCCTCCGCCTTGCGCGCGGCCTCCTCCTCGGCCTTCCGGCGGGCCTCCTCCTCGGCCTTGCGCCGCGCCTCCTCCTGGGCCTTCACCTCGGCCTCGGACAGCGGCAGCATCTGGTCGAGCCGGTGCCGGACGACGGTGGTCACGGACTCCGGGTCCTGGCCGGCGTCGACGACGAGGTACCGGGCGGGGTCGGCGGCCGCGAGGGCCAGGAACCCGGCCCGCACCCGGGCGTGGAACTCGGGCGGCTCGGACTCCAGCCGGTCCGGGGCCTCGGTGAACCGTTCCCGCGCGGTCTCCGGGGAGACGTCGAGCAGCACGGTGAGGTGCGGGACGAGACCGCCGGTGGCCCAGCGGTTGATCCGCGCGACCTCGGTCGGGGACAGGTCGCGGCCGGCGCCCTGGTAGGCCACGGACGAGTCGATGTACCGGTCGGAGATCACGATCGCGCCGCGCTCCAGGGCCGGCTTGACCAGCGAGTCGACGTGCTCGGCGCGGTCGGCGGCGTACAGCAGCGCCTCGGCGCGGTGGGACAGCCCGGCGCTCGACACGTCGAGCAGGATCGAGCGCAGCCGCTTGCCGATCGGGGTCGCGCCCGGCTCGCGGGTGACGACGACCTCGTGGCCCTTGGCGCGGATCCAGTCCGCGAGCGCCTCGACCTGCGTGGACTTGCCGGCGCCGTCGCCGCCCTCCAGGGCGATGAAGAAGCCGGTGGCCGCCGGAGCCTGGACCGGGTCGGCGCCGCGCACCGCGTCGCGCAGGTCGCGGCGGAGCGGGACGCCGGCGCGGTCGTCGGTCTTGGCGAGGACGATCACGGCGACGGGCAGCAGCAGCGCGCCGACCAGCATCAGCGTGAAGGCCGCCCCGCCGTGCGCGAAGACGAAGTCGCCGGAGGCCAGGCGGTGCGGGCCGATCGCGGCCGCGAGCAGCGGCGCGGCGACCGCGCCGAGCGCGATGGCGACGCGGACGACGGCCTGCAGGTGCTCGGTGACCCGGGCCCGGCGGAACTCCTCGGTCTCCTGGTCGATCAGGGTGTGCCCGGTATTGGCGGCGACGCCCGCGGCGAACCCGGCGAGCGCGGCGATCCCGAGGACGGTCGCGGTGTCGGGCACCAGCCCCATCGCGAGCAGCGCGACGCCGGTCAGCGCGATGGCGAGGGCCAGCAGCCGGCGGCGCGACAGCACCCTGAGGACGGACGGCGCGGTGCGGATGCCGACGCCGACCGCGCCGGTCAGCGCGAGGATCAGCAGCGCGTACGTGACGGGGCCGCCGTCGAGGTCGAAGGCGTGCAGCGCGGCGACGGCCGCGGCGGAGGCGATCGCTCCGGCGACGGTGGCGCAGGCGAGCACGAGCAGCGGCACCGCGCCGGTGCGGCCCTTGTCGGGGCCGTCGCCGGTGGTCGGGCGGCGCAGGCCCTCCAGCGGGGAGCGGGGGCGCGGCGTCTGCGCGTCGGGCAGTTCGACGAAGTACAGGACGGACAGCGAGGCGGAGAACAGCCCGGCCGCGACGTACGAGCCCAGCGCGGCCTGGTGCTGGGCGAACCAGTCGACCGCGGTGGCGAGCAGGTTGCCGATCAGGGTGGCGACGAGCAGGGCCGCCGCCGCGGCCGGGACGACGAGGAAGCTCGTCCGCAGCGAGAGCCGGCGCAGCGCGTCGAGATGGTCCGGCAGCGGCCGCACGGCCGCGCCCTCCAGCGGCGGCGCGGGCAGCAGCGCGGGCGCGACGCTCTCCTTGGCGATCGTCCAGAGCCGCTCGGCGAGGCCGAGCACGAAGACGGTGCCGAGCAGGAACCAGACGGCCCGCCCCGGCACCCAGTCGATCCACAGCGGCGCGACGACGAGCAGCGCGAGCCGCAGCCCGTCCGCGACGATCATGGTCCAGCGCCGGTCGAGCGGGCCGCCGGTCCGGGTCAGCGCGGTGAGCGGGCCGAGGAGCACGGCGCCGAACAGCACGGTCGCCGCCAGCCGCGCCCCGAGCACGGCGGCGACGCCGAAGGCGAGCCCGCGGTACCCGCCGCCGAAGGCGTCCTCGGTGGCGGTGGCCTGCAGGACGAGAAGGACGGTGACGAGCAGCGCGAGGGCGTCGGCCGTGCCGCCGACGAGCTGCGCGCTCCACAGCCGGCGCAGCGGCTGATGGCGCAACAGCGCCCGTACGGCGCGCTCTCGGGAGTCCGCGACGAGTGCGGCGTCGAAGTCTGGCTGCTCGGCTCGCGTCATCCGCCCAGCCTATCCGGAGCGCCCAGCTCCCCGGGCTCCCCACCCGAACATTTGCCTGGCCCGCCGGGACGACCGGGGCGTGGCCCGTGGCGGGGTGTGCGAAAGGTCCGGAGGCCGACCGCGGCCTCCGGACCCTCCGGTCACGCCTACTCGTCCGCCGACGCCTGCGCCGCCGCCGTCTTCTTGGCGGTCGTCTTCTTCGCCGTCGTCGTCTTCTTCGCGGTCGTGGTCTTCTTCGCCGCGGTCTTCTTGGCAGCCGTCGTCTTCTTCGCGGCCGTCTTCTTGGCGGCGGTCTTCTTCGCCGGCGCCTTCTTGGCCGTCTTCTTCGCCGGCCCCTTGGCCCGCTTCTCGGCGAGCAGCTCGTAGCCGCGCTCCGGCGTGATGTCCTCCACCGAGTCGCCGGTCCGCAGGGTGGCGTTCGTCTCGCCGTCCGTCACGTACGGGCCGAACCGGCCGTCCTTGACCACGACGGGACGCTCGCTGACCGGGTCGGTGCCCAGCTCCTTCAGCGGCGGCTTGGCCGCCGCCCGGCCGCGCTGCTTGGGCTGGGCGTAGATCGCCAGCGCCTCTTCCAGCGTGATCGTGAAGAGCTGGTCCTCGCTGGTCAGCGACCGGGAGTCGGTGCCCTTCTTCAGGTACGGGCCGTAGCGGCCGTTCTGCGCGGTGATCTCCACGCCCTCGGCGTCCGTGCCGACGACGCGCGGCAGCGACATCAGCCGCAGCGCGTCCTCCAGCGTCACCGTGTCCAGGGACATCGACTTGAAGAGCGAGGCGGTCCGCGGCTTCACCGCGTTCTTGCCGGTCTTCGGCGTGCCCTCGGGCAGGATCTCGGTCACGTACGGGCCGTAGCGGCCGTTCTTCGCGACGATCTGGTTGCCGGTGACCGGGTCCGCGCCCAGCTCGTAGTCGCCGCTCGGCGCCGCGAGCAGCTCCTCCGCGTACTCGACCGTCAGCTCGTCCGGCGCGAGGTCGCTCGGCACGTCGGCGCGCTGGTGGCCCTCCGCGTCCTTCTCGCCGCGCTCGATGTACGGGCCGAAGCGGCCGACGCGCAGCACGATCCCGTTGCCGACGGGGAACGAGGAGATCTCCCGGGCGTCGATCGCGCCCAGGTCGGTCACCAGCTCCTTCAGGCCGCCGAGGTGGTCGCCGTCGCCGTTGCCGGCGTCGGCCGCGGCCCCGGTGCCGGAGCCCTCGCCGAAGTAGAAACGCTTCAGCCACGGCACGGACTGGGCCTCGCCGCGCGCGATGCGGTCGAGGTCGTCCTCCATCCGGGCGGTGAAGTCGTAGTCGACGAGCCGGCCGAAGTGCTTCTCCAGCAGGTTGACCACGGCGAAGCTCAGGAAGGACGGCACGAGCGCCGTGCCCTTCTTGAACACGTAGCCGCGGTCGAGGATCGTGCCGATGATCGACGCGTACGTCGACGGGCGGCCGATCTCCCGCTCCTCCAGCTCCTTGACCAGCGTCGCCTCGGTGTAGCGGGCCGGCGGCTTGGTGGCGTGGCCCTCGGGGGTGATCTCCTCGGCGCGCAGCGCGTCGCCCTCGGCGACCTGCGGCAGCCGACGCTCGCGGTCGTCGAGCTCGGCGTTGGGGTCGTCGGCGCCCTCCACATAGGCCTTCATGAAGCCGTGGAAGGTGATCGTCTTGCCGGACGCGGAGAACTCGACGTCCCGGCCGTCGGCGGAGACGCCGCCGATCTTCACGGTGACGGAGTTGCCGGTCGCGTCCTTCATCTGGGAGGCGACGGTCCGCTTCCAGATCAGCTCGTAGAGCCGGAACTGGTCGCCGGTCAGACCGGTCTCGGCGGGGGTGCGGAAACGGTCGCCCGAGGGGCGGATCGCCTCGTGCGCCTCCTGCGCGTTCTTGACCTTGCCGGCGTACAGGCGCGGCTTGTCCGGCAGGTAGTCGGCGCCGTACAGCTGCGTGACCTGCGCCCGGGCCGCCGCGACGGCGGTGTCCGAGAGCGTCGTGGAGTCGGTACGCATGTAGGTGATGAAGCCGTTCTCGTACAGCTTCTGCGCCACCTGCATGGTCGCCTTCGCGCCGAAGCCCAGCTTGCGCGAGGCCTCCTGCTGGAGCGTGGTGGTACGGAACGGGGCGTACGGCGAGCGGCGGTACGGCTTGGACTCGACCGAGCGCACCGCGAACGCGGAGTCGGCGAGTCCCGCCGCCAGCGCGCGGGCGTTCGCCTCGTCGAGGTGCAGCACCTGGCCGGGGCTCTTGAGCTGCCCGTCCGCGCCGAAGTCGCGGCCCTGCGCGACGCGCTTGCCGTCGACCGTGTTCAGCCGCGCGACCAGCGACGACGGGTCGGAGGGGTCGCCTGCGCGGCCGGTGGAGAAGGTGCCGGTGAGGTCCCAGTACTCGGCGGAGCGGAAGGCGATGCGCTCGCGCTCGCGCTCGACGACGAGGCGGGTCGCGACGGACTGCACGCGGCCGGCGGACAGCCGGGGCATGACCTTCTTCCACAGGACCGGCGAGACCTCGTAGCCGTAGAGGCGGTCGAGGATGCGGCGGGTCTCCTGCGCGTCGACCATGCGCTTGTTCAGCTCGCGCGGGTTGCGCACGGCGTCCTGGATCGCGTCCTTGGTGATCTCGTGGAAGACCATCCGGTGGACGGGGACCTTGGGCTTCAGGACCTCCAGGAGGTGCCACGCGATGGCCTCGCCCTCGCGGTCCTCATCGGTGGCGAGGAAGAGCTCGTCCGACTCGGCAAGCTGCTCCTTGAGTTTCCTGACCTGCGCCTTCTTGTCCGCGTTCACCACGTAGATCGGCTGGA
Source organism: Streptomyces tritici (assembly GCF_048500665.1). Taxonomy (NCBI): domain Bacteria; kingdom Bacillati; phylum Actinomycetota; class Actinomycetes; order Kitasatosporales; family Streptomycetaceae; genus Streptomyces; species Streptomyces tritici. Next base: position 3,756,821 of record NZ_CP183183.1, on the reverse strand, counting down.
AGTCGTGCTCGACGTCCACGCCGAGCCGGCGCACCTCGCCGGTGTACTTCTCCGGCACCTCGGCGGCGCCGTTGGGGAGGTCACGGATGTGCCCGACGCTCGCCTCGACGACATAGCCGGGGCCGAGGTAACCCTTGATCGTCTTCGCCTTGGCAGGCGACTCGACGATGACGAGTCGGCGGCCGCCCTGTGCGGTCTCGCTGGTCGGGGACAACTTCGCTCTTCTCTCGGGTCGACGCTCGGTGAACGTACGGCGCAGGGTGCGTGGCGCGTGCGTGGCCGCGGCGTGGCACCTGCTGTCGCTGCGGAGTGTGACGGTACAACCCGCACCCGTGTCAAACGGCAAAAGCCCACAACGGCCACTCGAACGGTAACCCGACTCCGGGCATTCCTGCCGCCCGGACCCTGCGTGACATCGAGCGGATCTTGTTCGACCCCCCGGCCGGGGGTGCCGGTCCGGTTCCGGGCCGGGACGGTTCCGGGTCGGTTCCGGCTCGCTGCCCGATCGGTTCAGGTTCGGTTCCGCTTCCGGGGCCGGAACCCCACGGGTCCTGTTCCGCTTCCGGCCGCGTTCCGTCAGACCCGGCTGAAGCACCACACCCCGAGAGCGAGGAAGATCACGCCGGAGACGGTGGTGAAGGCCACGGCCGCGACCGGCCCGACGCCGTGGGCCACCGGCGCGCGGTGCAGCAGGCGCGCCCCCGTCCAGACCAGCAGCGCGGCCCCGAACAGCGCGAACGCCGCTCCGGCGAAGATCGCAGGTCCGCTCTCCATGCCCGTACCCCGTTCCGTGTCCCGTCGCCGACGGCCGCGGCGGTCTGCGCGGGTGGCGGCCGCCGGGTGTCCCCGGCCCCGAGGCTGGCACCTCCGGGCGTCGTGGACGCGAATTCCGGGTGAACGACGCGGGCCTTCTCGGACGAGTTCACGAAGATGGCCGGTACTGAACGCAACCTTCCGGGCACCGGGCGACCGAACGACCGGGCCGCCCGGCTCGACGGCGGTGTGGCCGGACGCCGGTGCGGCGGTGTGGCCGGGCGCCGGTGCGGCGGTGCGGCCGGAGGCCGGTGCGGCGGTGCGGCCGGACGCCGGTGCGCCGGTGCGGCCGGACGCCGGTGCGCCGGTGCGGCCGGACGCCGGTGCGCCGGTGCGGCCGGACGCCGGTGCGCCGGTGCGGCCGGACGCCGGTGCGCCGGTGCGGCCGGACGCCGGTGCGCCGGTGCGGCCGGACGCCGGTGCGCCGGTGCGGCGGGATCGCCCGGCCCGTACGGGCGGTGCGGACGCGCCCGTACGGGCGGTCAGTCCGCCGCCGGCTCCAGGAAGCCCTCCTCCACCAGCAGCCGGATCGCCTGCGGGGTGCGGTCCCGCAGCATCACCGGGTCCTCGCCGGTCAGCTGCCCGATCGCGTCGAGGATCCGGCCCGCGCTGAGCGTGCCGTCGCACACCCCCGCGAACCCGGCCCCGACGTGGTCGACCCGGGTGGCCCGCCGCATCCCGCGGTTCTGCCGCAGCACCACGTGCTCCGGGTCCTCGGCGCCGGGCAGTCCGACCTGCTCCTGCACGACCTCGGGCACCAGCCGGAACGCGTCGGCGAGCAGCGCCGCGTCGTCACGGGTGCGCAGGTAGTCCTGGCGGTCGAAGTGGGCCCGCACCGCGTCCCCGAGCGGCTGCTCGACCGGATGCGGCCACTCCTCGATCACGATCGACGGCTCGACCTCGCCGGCCTCGACCGCCGCCGATCTGCGCAGCGTGATCCAGCCGAAGCCGACCGCCTTCGTGCTGCGGGCCTCGAACTCCTCCAGCCAGCCCTCGTACCGCCGGGCGTACGCCTCGGGGTCCTCGCGGTGGTCGCCGCTGTCCCGCAGCCACAGCTCCGCGTACTGGGTGATGTCCTGCACCTCGCGCTGCACGATCCAGGCGTCGCAGCCGCGCGGCACCCAGGACCGCAGCCGGTCCTGCCACGGCTCGCCCTCGACGTGCTGCCAGTTGGCGAGGAACTGCGCGTAACCGCCGTCGTTCAGCCGGGCGCCGGCCTGCTGGACCAGCGTGCGGCACAGGTCGTCGCCGCCCATGCCGCCGTCGCGGTAGGTCAGACGGGCGCCGGGGGAGATGACGAACGGCGGGTTGGAGACGATCAGGTCGAAGGTCTCGCCGTCGACCGGCTCGAACAGCGAGCCCTCCAGGAGTCTCGCCTCGTGCGCCCCGGAGAGCGCGAGGGTCAGCCGGGTGAAGCCGAGGGCCCGCGGGTTGAGGTCGGTGGCGGTGAGCCGGGTGGCGTGCTGGGAGGCGTGCAGCGCCTGGATGCCGGAGCCCGTGCCGATGTCGAGCGCCGAGGCCACCGGCGTACGGACCGTGATGCCGGCGAGCGTGGTGGAGGCCCCGCCGACGCCGAGCACGACCCCTTCGTCCTTCTTCCCGATGCCGCCGGCTCCGCCGACCGCGCAGCCGAGGTCGGAGACGATGAACCAGTCCTGCCCCTCGGGCCCGCCGTACGGCCGTACGTCCACGGCCGCGGCGACCTCCTCGCCGGCCGCGCCGGGGGCCCGGACCAGCCAGCCGTCGGCGAGGGCCTCCTCCAGCGGCAGCGCGGCGGAGGCCCGTTCGACGGGGACGGAACGCTGCAGCAGGAAGAGCCGGACGAGGCTCTCCAGCGGGCTGTCGCCGCGAGTGGCGCGCAGCGCGGGCACGGTCTCGCTGCGGGCCAGCGCGGCGTAGGCGGGGGCGCCGAGCAGCTCGAGCAGGCCGTCGGCGGTGAAGTCGGCGGCGAGGAGCGCGTCACGGAGGCGGCCGGCCCGCTCGGGCGCGGGGAGGCCGGGGATCTGACCGGGGGTCTGGCTGGTCGTACTCACCACCCCATTGTGACCGCCGCCACCGACAATCCCGCCAGGCGGGACCGCCGGTGGCGGCGACGCACGACCTACGGCGTACGGCTTCGGCCTACGGCTCGGGCGTACGCCTTCGACTTGCGGCGTGGGCGTACGCCTTCGGCTGTGACTTCCGCTCAGGACTTCGGCTTCGCCGACGCCGAGGCCGACGCGGACGCGGAGGGCTTCGAGGACGCCGGCGCGCCGGGCTTGGCGCTCGGGGAGCCGGACGGCTGGGGCGCGGCCGACGGCGTCACCTTCTGGCAGCCCGGCTGCTTGGCCATGGCGGTGCCGAGTTCGCCGGACTGCAGCTTGGCCAGCGCGTCCTGGTCCATCTTCTCGATCTTCTTCAGACCGTCGGCGACGCCCTGCAGCCCGTCCGCGAACTTCTGCTGGTTGTTCGGGTCGAGCGCGTCGACCTGCTTCTTCAGGTTCTCGTACGCGAGGGCGGTGGCGTTGAGTTCCTTCACCGCTTCCTGCTGGAGCTTGTCGCCGTTCTCGACCGGCGGTGCGCCGGCGCCCTGAACGGCCTTGGCCAGCGCGCGGTCGGCGTCGGCGATGTCCTGGAAGGCCTTCGAGTCGGCGGCCTGGATGTCGGCGGGCTTGCCGTCCGCCGCGGTCGAGATGATGACCTGCTGGGCGTTGGCGCGCTTCTGCAACTGGGGCTTGGCCTGGTCGCACACCGTCTTGGCCCAGGCGTTCACCTTGTCCGCGTCGCCGTCGTCGCTGCAGCCCGACAGCGCCAGCATCAGTACCGCACCACCGGACAGCGCGGCCGCAAGCTTCTTGTTCACGATCGGTCCCTTCCAAGGCTCTCGGCCCGGAACATACACGCCGATCGGGGGACATCCACCTTTCGTGGGACCGGTCTCTCCCTCATTGCAGCCATTTGCACCAGGCGCGAGGGGGCGGACGACACGTCAGAACGCGTCGCCCGCCCACTGTCTGACCAGGTGTTACGACACCACCGCGGGATCGGCCGCGCCGGAGCCGCGTTCGGCGGTGTTGTCCTCGTCACCCATGGCCACCGTGCGGCGCTTGGAGACGTACACCGCGGCGACGATGACGAGCCCCGCGAGCACGGCGATCGTCGCCCGCAGTGCCGGGCTCGCGTCGTCGCCGTAGCTGAACTGCACCACGGCGGGCGCGATCAGCAGCGCGACCAGGTTCATGACCTTGAGCAGCGGGTTGATGGCCGGGCCCGCCGTGTCCTTGAACGGGTCGCCGACCGTGTCGCCGATCACCGTCGCGGCGTGGGCGTCGCTGCCCTTGCCGCCGTGGTGACCGTCCTCGACCAGCTTCTTCGCGTTGTCCCACGCGCCGCCGGAGTTGGCGAGGAAGACGGCCATCAGCGTGCCGGTGCCGATCGCGCCCGCGAGGTACGAGCCGAGGGCGCCGACGCCCAGCGTGAAGCCGACCGCGATCGGGGCCATCACGGCGAGCAGGCCCGGGGTGGCGAGTTCGCGCAGCGCGTCCTTGGTGCAGATGTCGACGACGCGGCCGTACTCGGGCTTCTCGCTGTAGTCCATGATCCCGGGGTGCTCGCGGAACTGGCGGCGCACCTCGAAGACCACGGCGCCGGCCGACCGCGAGACCGCGTTGATCGCCAGGCCGGAGAAGAGGAACACCACCGCCGCGCCGAGGACCAGGCCGACGAGGTTGTTGGGCTGGGAGATGTCCATCGACAGGTTCATTCCGGAGGCCCTCGCGCCGACGTCCGCGACCGCCGAGGCGATCGCGTCCCGGTACGAGCCGAAGAGCGCCGCCGCCGCCAGGACGGCGGTGGCGATGGCGATGCCCTTGGTGATGGCCTTGGTGGTGTTGCCGACGGCGTCGAGGTCGGTGAGGACCTGCGCCCCGGCGCCCTCGACGTCCCCGGACATCTCGGCGATGCCCTGGGCGTTGTCGGAGACCGGGCCGAAGGTGTCCATGGCGACGATGACGCCGACCGTGGTGAGCAGGCCGGTGCCGGCCAGCGCCACCGCGAACAGCGCCAGCATGATCGACACGCCGCCGAGCAGGAACGCGCCGTAGACGGCCAGGCCGATGAGCAGCGCGGTGTAGACGGCGGACTCCAGGCCGATGGAGATGCCGGCGAGGACGACGGTGGCGGGGCCGGTGAGCGAGGACTTGCCGATGTCCCGGACGGGGCGCCGGCTGGTCTCGGTGAAGTAGCCGGTGAGCTGCTGGATCAGGGCGGCGAGGACGATGCCGATGGCGACGGCGACCAGGGCGAGGATCCGCGGGTCGCCGTCGTGCGCGAGGACGCTCCGGTCGGTGACGCCGTCGAGGTCCGCGTACGAGGACGGCAGGTAGGCGAAGACCGCCGCGGCGACGAGGACGAGCGAGATCACCGCGGAGATGAAGAAGCCGCGGTTGATCGCGGACATGCCGCTGCGGTCGGCGCGCCGCGGGGCGACCGCGAAGATGCCGATCATCGCGGTGACCACGCCGATCGCCGGGACGATCAGCGGGAACGCGAGCCCCAGATCGCCGAAGGCTGCCTTGCCGAGGATGAGCGCCGCGACGAGCGTCACGGCGTACGACTCGAAGAGGTCGGCGGCCATGCCGGCGCAGTCGCCGACGTTGTCGCCCACGTTGTCCGCGATGGTGGCGGCGTTGCGCGGGTCGTCCTCGGGGATGCCCTGCTCGACCTTGCCGACCAGGTCGGCGCCGACGTCGGCGGCCTTGGTGAAGATGCCGCCGCCGACGCGCATGAACATCGCGATCAGCGCGGCTCCGAGGCCGAAGCCCTCCAGGACCTTGGGTGCGTCGGCGGCGTAGACCAGGACGACGCAGGAGGCGCCGAGCAGGCCGAGGCCGACGGTGAACATGCCGACGACACCGCCGGTGCGGAAAGCGATCTTCATCGCCTTGTGGGCGACGGCCGTCAGATCCTTTTCCGGTCCGTCCTCCGCCGGAGTCGCCTCGCGGGCGGCGGCGGCCACCCGCACATTCGCCCGTACGGCGAGCCGCATGCCGATGTATCCGGTGGCCGCCGAGAAAAGCGCGCCCACCAGGAAGAACAGCGAGCGGCCGAGCCGCTGCGACCAGTTGTCGGCCGGCAACAGCATCAACAGGAAGAACACGACGACGGCGAAGATCCCGAGCGTACGCAGCTGCCGGGCCAGATACGCGTTCGCGCCTTCCTGCACGGCGGCCGCGATCTTCTTCATCTTGTCCGTGCCCTCGCCGGCGGCCAGGACCTGGCGCACCAGCAGCTGGGCGACGAACAGGGCCGCCAGGGCGACGGCCGCGATGACGATCACGATGATCCGGTTCTCGTCCGTGAGTACCGCCGCGGCGAGAGGGGGGTGGTGGTCGATCAGTGAGGGAGAGAAGAGCCCCGTCATTCGTCCTCCTTGACGCTCAGAGCTCAAGATGTGGACGGATTGTAGGGAGCGGAACCCGATCAAAACAGGGCGCCGCAAAACTCATCGGGCACTACCTGCACTTACCCATCAAAAGTAGTAATGGTGCTGAACCATTTGACACCGGTCGACGAACGGGAGAAACGACCAACGGGAGAAACGAAAAGAGGCCCTGCGCGGGCAGGGCCTCTTTTTCGGATCTTCCGTCGGGCGGGTCGGGCGGGTCGGGCGGGTCGGGCGGGTCGGCTCAGGGCATCGCGATCGCCGGGTTCGTCGGCCAGCTCATCCGAATGACCCCGCCCAGTTCGCCCGCGCGCACCTCGACGTCGTCGACGAGCCCGCTGATCACGGCGAGCCCCATCGAGTCCTCACCGTCCGCGTCGTCGTACTCCTCGGCCGGAGCCGAGGACCGGGCCCCGGGCACCCCCGCCGCATCGGCGGCGGCGACGCCCGCGCCCGGCACCTCGTCGCCGACCTCGATGGAGAACGACTTCTCCTCCTCGGTCAGCACGACGTGGATCGGAGCGGCCACACCGTTGCTGCGGTGCAGCCCGACGGCGCGCGAGCACGCCTCGCCGACGGCGAGCCTGACCTCGTCGAGGACCGCCTCGTCCACCCCGGCCCGGCGCGCCACCGCGGCCGCCACGAGACGGGCGGTGCGGACGTGCTCGGGCTGGGCGCTGAAGCGGAGTTCAACGGTGGCCATGCAAGTCCCCCTCGGCGAGGTCAGTCGGTGGCGTTGACGGCCTCGTCGACCGAGGTGTGGATCGGGAACACCTTGGTGAGGCCGGTGATCCGGAAGATCTTGAGAATGCGCTCCTGGTTGCAGACGAGACGGAGCGAGCCCTCGTGGGCACGCACGCGCTTCAGGCCGCCCACGAGCACGCCGAGACCGGTGGAGTCGAGGAAGTCCACGCCCTCCATGTCGACGACCAAGTGGTAGCTGCCGTCGTTCACCAACTCGACCAACTGCTCGCGCAGCTTGGGCGCGGTATACACATCAATCTCGCCGCCGACCTCGACGACCGTACGGTCGCCGGTGGGTCCAGGCACGGTTCGAGTCGACAGGGACAGGTCCACGGATCCTCCAGCACCTTGCTATCGAGCGGTCGCCCCATGGGGCTCCCCGGCGGAGCCAGGGGACAGATCGCCAGCCGCGATGGCATTCAATCACTTACCAGCAGCCATGCACGACGCCTTGGGAGCATTGTCCGTCACGCCAGTGACACACTCGGTGCCGATGGCCAGGAATCACCGCCCCAGCAGGCGCGCGGAGATCGGGGGAACACGCCCCTCTCCCCGCGCGGTCCTCGACCGGCTCACCGCTACGGAGAGCCGGGCCGCGCGCATCACTCATACGGAGCACTTGCCCCCGAGAGCGGGTCGTCATGCAGTCTGGCCGCACCGCATCCGCCCGGAAGTGATCCGCGCCGTCCAGGACGCCGGGATCGAGCACCCCTGGGCCCACCAGGCCGAGGCAGCCGAGCTCGCCCTCGACGGCACGTCCGTCGTGATCGCCACCGGCACCGCGTCCGGAAAGTCCCTGGCGTATCTCGCGCCCGTCCTGTCCACCCTGCTCGACGGCTCCGAGGCCGCGAACGGCCGCGGGACCACCGCGCTCTACCTCGCCCCCACCAAGGCCCTCGCCGCCGACCAGCGCCGCTCCGTGCGGCAGCTGGCCGCCCCGCTCGGCAACCGGATCCGGCCCGCCGTCTACGACGGCGACACGCCGGTCGAGGAGCGCGAATGGGTCCGGCAGTACGCGAACTACGTGCTGACCAACCCGGACATGCTGCACCGCGGCATCCTGCCCTCCCACCCCAAGTGGTCCTCCTTCCTGCGCTCGCTGCGCTACGTCGTCATCGACGAGTGCCACACCTACCGGGGCGTCTTCGGCTCGCACGTCGCCCAGGTGCTGCGCCGGCTGCGCCGCGTCTGCGCCCGGTACGGCGCCGACCCCGTGTTCCTGCTCGCCTCCGCCACCGCCGCCGAGCCCGCCCTGGCCGCGGGCCGGCTGACCGGGCTGCCCGTGTCCGAGGTCGCCGACGACGCCTCCCCACGCGGCGAACTGGTCTTCGCCCTGTGGGAGCCGCCGCTCACCGAGCTGCACGGCGAGCACGGCGCCCCGGTCCGCCGCACCGCCACCGCCGAGACCGCCGACCTCCTCACCGATCTGACCGTGCAGGGCATCCGCTCGGTCGCCTTCGTCCGCTCCCGGCGCGGAGCGGAGCTCATCTCCGTGATCGCCCAGGAGCGCCTCGCCGAGGTCGACCGCTCCCTGGCCCGGCGGGTCGCCGCCTACCGGGGCGGCTACCTCCCCGAGGAGCGCCGCGCCCTGGAGCAGGCACTGCACTCGGGCGAGCTCCTGGGCCTGGCCGCCACCACCGCCCTGGAGCTGGGCATCGACGTGTCGGGCCTGGACGCCGTGGTCATCGCCGGCTACCCGGGCACCCGGGCCTCGCTGTGGCAGCAGGCCGGCCGGGCGGGCCGCTCCGGCGAGGGCGCCCTCGCCGTCCTGGTCGCCCGCGACGACCCGCTGGACACGTATCTCGTCCACCATCCCGAGGCCCTGTTCCGGCGGCCGGTCGAGTCGACCGTCCTGGACCCCGACAACCCGTACGTCCTCGCCCCCCATCTGTGCGCCGCGGCCGCCGAGCTGCCGCTCACCAAGGCCGACCTGACCCTGTTCGGGCCCGCCGCGGCCGGGCTGATGCCCCAGCTGGAGGCCGCGGGCCTGCTGCGCCGGCGCGCCGGCGGCTGGTACTGGACCCGGCGCGAGCGGGCCGCCGACCTCGCCGACATCCGGGGCGGCGGCGGCAGTCCGGTACGGATCGTCGAGGCGGGCACCGGCCGGCTGCTCGGCACCGTCGACGAGGCCGCCTCGCACGCCTCCGTCCACGAGGGGGCCGTCCACCTCCACCAGGGCCGTACGTACCTGGTGAGGGAGCTGGACCTGGAGGAGTCCGTGGCCCTGGTCGAGGAGGCGAACCCGCCGTACTCCACCGTCGCCCGCGACACCACCTCCATCTCCGTGCTGGACACCGACGTCGAGATCCCCTGGGGCGCCGGCCGGCTCTGCTACGGCTCCGTCGAGGTCACCAACCAGGTGGTCTCCTTCCTCCGCCGCCGGCTGATCACCGGCGAGGTGCTCGGCGAGGCCAAGCTCGATCTGCCGCCGCGCACCCTGCGCACGCGCGCCGTGTGGTGGACGGTCACCGAGGACCAGCTCGACGCCGCCCGGATCACCCCGGAGATCCTCGGCGGCGCGCTGCACGCCGCCGAGCACGCGTCCATCGGCATGCTGCCGCTGTTCGCCACCTGCGACCGCTGGGACATCGGCGGGGTCTCCGTCCCGCTCCACCCGGACACCCTGCTGCCGACGGTCTTCGTGTACGACGGCCATCCGGGGGGTGCGGGCTTCGCCGAGCGGGCCTTCCACACCGCCCGCGCCTGGCTGGCGGCCACGCGCGAGGCCATCGCGTCCTGCGAGTGCGAGGCGGGCTGCCCCTCCTGCATCCAGTCCCCCAAGTGCGGCAACGGCAACGACCCCCTCCACAAGCGCGGCGCGGTCCGGCTCCTCACGGAACTCCTCCGGGGCGCTCCGGAGGACGAGGAGTCCCCAGAGGAGCCGGAGGTCCCGGAGCGCGCCCCGGAGGCTCCCGCGGCCCTGGAGGCTCCGCCGAGGGAGGACCCGCGGCAGGAGGGCCCGAGGCCGGAGGAACCGCGGCCGGAGGGCCCGGAATGGGGAGGCCCGGGTGCGGGGCCGCCGTCGGAGGCCCCGCCCGGGCCCTGACCTCCGGCGCGTACGGCCCGAAGCGCGCCCGGGCGGTCACGTCCGCGACGTCGCCGCGCACCGAGCACCGCACGACCTCCGCCTCCTGACCGGCGGCCACCCGTGCCGCCGCGGCGCAGGCGTCGGCCTCGCCCCACAGCGCCCGGTCCGCGGCGGCCAGCGCCGCCAGGTCGGCGGCCCCGCCCGCGCGGTGCCGTGCGGCGACGGCCTGCACGAGCAGCAGCACGGCGCCGAACACCGCGCACAGCGCGCAGGCCGCGAACGCCGTCCAGACGGTCGCCAGGCCCCGGTCGCCCCTCATGGCTCCACCCCCACGGTGTCCTCGGCGAGCGCGGCGGCCTCGGCGCTCAGGGTGAGTCCGAGACCGCCCGGTCCGGGCGCCGGCGCCCGGACCGTCACCCGCCACAGCTCCCCGGCCCGGATGACCGACACCGCGGCCCCTTCGGGCGCCGCCTGCCGGGCGACGGCCTCCGCGGCCGCCACCGGCTCCGAGCGGGCCGCGGCCCGGGCGCCGGCCCGTGCCGCGTCCACGCACTGGATCTGCGCGGCGGCCGCGCCCAGCGCCCAGAGCAGGGCGGCGGCGAAGGCCACGAGCGCGGGCAGCGCCGTCGCCGCCTCCGCGGTCACCGACCCTCTGTCAGAACTGCGCATCGAGCGCCTTCCCGATCACCGCTTCGAGGGCCTTCGAGACGGGCCCGCTCGTGACGATCTTGTAGAGCACCGTCCCGAACATGGCCGTGGCGATGGTGCCCATCGCGTACTCGGCCGTCGTCATCCCTCGGTCCTGCCGCCGCCGGAGCGCCTCCAGCCGGCGCTTCGACCACTTCCGGATCGACCACTTCCAGTCTCGTGCGTACACACCAACCCCCTTGTCACGTATGTCTTTTGCGTCTCATGCCATGCTTTATGGCTCTTGCCATGTGCTGTGCGCGGTCAGCCGCGCAGGAGCCCGCCCAGGAGCCCGATGACCACCGGGGCCACGCCCAGCGCCAGGAAGGCGGGCAGGAAGCAGAGCCCGACCGGCGCGGTGATCAGCACCTGGGCCCGCTGAGCGCGGGCCTCGGCCTCACGGGCGCGGGCGTTCCGCAGCCCGGAGGCGAGCCGCGCGACCGCGTCGGCGGCAGGCGCTCCCGAGGACCCGGCCCGCTCCAGACAGCGGGCGAGACCCTCGGCTCCCGGTATCGCGCCGAACCTCCGCCACACGTCGGTCGGTTCGCCGCCGAGTCTCAGCTCGGCGGCCGTGCGCAGCAGCGCCGCGCCCACCGGCCCGTCCAGCGAGCGTCCGACCGCCTCGGCCGCCTGCCCCGGCCCCGCGCCCGCCGAGACGCACGCGGCCAACAGATCTGCCGCGAGGGGAAGTTGCCGAACCGCGTCCTCACCGCGATCCGCCGGGGGCCGACGGGCCCGCCAGTGCCGCAGCCCGTATCCGGCGGCGACGCCCACCAGGCATCCCGCGAGTCCGCCGATGACCACCCAGCAGGCGAGCAGGGCGCCGAGGGGCGCGAGCCAGGACCGCGGCCACTCAGGACAGCCCGGTCGCCACCGTCCGCGGCGGTACTCGGCGACGAGCAGTTCCGCGACCCGTTGCCGGGTCCGCCGTTCGCGGCGGCGGCGCGCCACCGCCGTCACGGCCCACCACAGCCCGGCCAGGACGGCGGCCGCCGTCCCCAGCCTGTGGACGAGCTCGACCGGCCATGCGCTCATGCCGCCTCCCCCTTGCGCACGATCCACGTCGCCCACCGCAGCCCCGCGCACTGCAGCAACACCCCGATCACGAGGCACGCGAGGCCGGCGGGTGTGTGCAGCAGCACCCGCAGCGGGTTGGCGCCCATCGCCGTCCCCAACAGCAGTCCCACCGCGGGCAGCGCCGCGAGCACCGCGACGGTGGCCCAGGTCCCGGCCAGCTGGGCGCGCAGCCGCTCTCTGCGGTCGCGGGCACCGCACAGCGCGGACTCCAGCCGGTCGACGCCCGAGGCCAGGCCCGCGCCGCCGTCCACCGCCACCTGCCAGCACGCCGCGAGCCCGGCCAGCCCCTCGGCTCCTTCCCGGTTCGCCGCCCGCCGCAGCGCTTCGGGCACGTCCCCGCCGAACCTGGCCGCGGCCAGGACCTCCGCCTCGTCCGGGCCCAGCCCGCCGGTCGAGGCGGCCGCGAAGCAGAGCGCCGGTCCGGGCTGCCGGCCCGCGCGCAGTTCGCCCGCGAGCGTCCCGCAGAGGGCGGCCACCGCGTCCTGGCGCGCCTCGTGCTCCTTCCTGAGCCGTGCCGCGCGCAGCCGGCGCCGCGCGAGCGGCACGGCGAGGGCCCCGGCCACCAGCGGCACCGGCGACCCGCCGAGGACGGCGAGCACCCCCGCCGCCACGAGGCAGAACCATTCCGGCCGCGTCCTGAGCGCCGCCCACCACCGCAGCACGCTCCCGGCCCACCGGGGCGCGTCGTGCGGCAGGCCGCCCTCGGCGCCCCCGCCCGCCAGCACCAGCCTGGCCCTGCGCAGCCCGCGCCGCCGCCCGTCCACGACGAGCCAGGCGGCCACGACCGCGCACCCGAGCGCCGCGCTCATGGCGGGGGCCGGCTGCCCGGTCAGCACGCCGCACCTCCCGCGGTCAGCGACCGCAGCCGCTCCCACCCGCGTTCCCGTACGAAGCCGTCCTCGGCCCACCTCAGGGCCGGCACGGTCAGCACCAGGCCGGCCGCGTCCCGTTCCAGTACGTGCACCTCGGCGATCCGCCGGCGCCCCGCCGCGTCGCGGACCAGGTGGAGCACGACGGACAGCGCCGCGCCCAGCTGACTGTGCAGGGCGGCGCGGTCGAGTCCGGCGGCCGTCCCGAGCGCTTCGAGGCGGGCGGGCACGTCCGCGGCGGTGTTGGCGTGCACCGTGCCGCAGCCGCTGTGCCCCGTGTTCAGCGCGGCCAGCAGATCCACCGCCTCGCCGCCGCGGACCTCGCCGACGACGAGCCGGTCCGGCCGCATCCGCAGCGCCTGCCGTACGAGGTCCCGCAGGGTCACCAGGCCCGCGCCCTCCTGGTTGGCGGGCCGGGCCTCCAGCCGGACCACGTGCGGGTGGTCAGGCCGCAGTTCGGCCGAGTCCTCGGCGAGCACGATGCGCTCGCGCGCGCCGACCAGGCCGAGCAGCGCCGCCAGGAGCGTCGTCTTCCCCGAGCCCGTACCGCCGCTGATCAGGAACGAGACCCGCCCCTCGACCAGGGCGCGCAGTACCCGCTCGCCGCCGGGCGGCACGGTGCCCGCCGCGGCCAGTTCGGCCAGCGTGAACGCCCGGGGCCGCACGACGCGCAGGGACAGGCAGGCCGAGCCCACCGCGACGGGAGGCAGCACCGCGTGCATCCGTGTGCCGTCCGGGAGCCGGGCGTCCACCCAGGGCCGCGCGTCGTCCAGCCGCCGTCCGGCGACCGCGGCGAGCCGCTGGGCCAGCCGGCGTACCGCCTCGGCGTCGGCGAAGCGGACGTCGGCCGGTTCGAGTCCGGAGCCCCGGTCCACCCACACCGCGTCGGGCGCGGACACCAGCACGTCGGTCACCGACGGGTCGGCGAGCAGCGGCTCCAGCGGTCCCGTGCCGACCAGTTCGCAGCGCAGCTCCTCGGCCGCGCCGAGCACTTCCGCGTCGCCCAGCAGCCGACCCTGCGCGCGCAGAGCGGCGGCCACCCGCGCCGGTGTCGGTTCGGCGCCGCTCTCCGCGAGCCTGCGCCGGACCGCGTCGAGCAGTCGCGCCCCGCTCTGGGGCCCCGCGACCGCCGCCGCGCTCATGAGACACCGTCCGGGACCAGGGCCTGCTCCCAGAAGGCCGCGCAGAACCGGGCCAGCGGACCGCGGGCCGCCGCTCCGGGCGGCAGACCGGCGTCCAGCGCCGCCGCCAGCCCGGGGTCCAGCGGCAGTTCACCGGCGAGGGGCAGGCGCAGCGCCTGCGCGACCCACTGCTCGTCGAGCCCCGCCGCGTACGGGCCGCGGACCACCACGCGGAGGTCCCGCAGCACCATGCCGACCAGCGAGGAGACCCGGCCCGCCGCCGCGACCGCGCGCAGTTCGCCGGGGACGACCAGCAGGCCGAGGTCGAGCTGGGCCAGCGCCTCCGCCGCCGCCTCGTCGACCCGGCGCGGCAGGTCCACGACGACCACGCCGCCGCGCCTGCGCGCCGCCGCGAGGACGGACCGCATCGCGTCGGGCGGCACGGCCACCGAGTCGCCGCGGTCCCAGCTGAGCACTCGCAGTCCGCGCACCGCGGGCAGCGACTCCTCCAGCGCACCGCCGGCCACCCGCCCCTTCGAGGCGGCGAAGTCCGGCCAGCGCCGGCCCTCGGCGCGCTCGCCGCCGAGCAGCACGTCCAGGCCGCCGCCGAGCGGATCGCCGTCGACGAGGAGTGTCCGCCGCCCGGCGCGTGCGGCGGCCAGCGCCAGGCCGCAGGCCAGCGTCGAGGCGCCCGCCCCGCCGCTGCCGCCGATCACACCGACGGTCAGGGCCTGCCGCCCCACGCCCTCGGCGACGTCGGCGATCCGGTCGACCAGCCACCCCTCGGAATCCGGGAGCCGCAGCACTCCGTCCGCTCCCAGTTCCACCGCCTGCCGCCACACGTCGGGCCGGGGCTGCTCGCGGCCGACCAGCAGGACGCCCGAGCGGCGGGCGGCTCCCCGACAGCGCGCCGCCGCGTCGTCGCCGATCAGGACGAGCGGCGCGTCGTCCCAGCTCGTGCGGCGCTCGGGCACCGCGTGGTGGACCTCGGGCTCGGCGCCCGCGGCGGCGCACAACCGCAGCAGATCGTCGAGAAGGACCAGGTCCTCCGTCACGATCAGCGGTCCGGCCCGCCGTCCCTCGCCGGCCCGCGCCCGCTCGGCAGCGATGGTTCCGGTCATCGTCCACGCCCCTCTCCCCCGTGATCCCTTCCGCGCTTCGGTCGCGCGGGGCGAGATCCGTGATTCCTGTCGTCCGCGAACTTCGCGACAGGAATCACGATGGAGCGATCCCGGAAATAAAGTGGATCTTGCTCAAAAACTGTGGATAACTCGCCGGTTGTGAATATCCGCACCGCCCAAACAGGCGACTTCCGGAGCGCAGCCCATCGACTACGCTGAGTGATGCAGGCAGAACCGCGGATCGTCGCCGACGTGCGGCGGAGGGGAGGGCGTCATGGGCGGCTACGAGGCCGGAAAACGCGTCCGGACATGCGACGACCCCCGCCGGGGGGGAGAGCGGGGGTCGTCTCTCCGGCCGACTCGGGGGGGGAGGAGCCGGACCGGGTTAGCACGGTCGCGAACGATCCGTGACTTCCATGGTGTACCCGAGAGCCTTCTCAGGCAAACCCACGCGCCTCAGCGTACGCCGAATGGCTGCACCTATGCTCTGGCTCGTGGAAAACCACTCGTTGCCGCGCACAGCTGCCTTCTTTGACCTGGACAAGACGGTCATTGCGAAGTCGTCGACGCTGACCTTCAGCAAGTCCTTCTACCAAGGCGGGCTGATCAACCGCCGCGCCGTCCTGCGGACGGCCTACATCCAGTTCGTCTTCCTCGTGGGCGGCGCCGACCACGACCAGATGGAGCGGATGCGCCAATATCTCTCGGCGCTCTGCAAGGGCTGGAACGTCGCGCAGGTCAAGGAGCTCGTCGCCGAGACCCTGCACGACCTGATCGACCCGATCATCTACGACGAGGCCGCCTCCCTCATCGAGGAGCACCACGCCGCCGGCCGGGACGTGGTGATCGTCTCCACCTCCGGCGCCGAGGTCGTGGAGCCGATCGGCGAGATGCTCGGCGCCGACCGGGTCGTCGCCACCCGCATGGTCGTCGGCGACGACGGCTGCTTCACCGGGGAGGTGGAGTACTACGCCTACGGCCCCACGAAGGCGGAGGCGGTCCGGGAGCTCGCGGAGTCGGAGGGGTACGACCTCTCGCGCTGCTACGCGTACAGCGACTCGGCGACCGACATCCCCATGCTGGAGGCCGTCGGCCATCCGTACGCCGTCAACCCGGACCGGGCCCTGCGCCGCGAGGCGACCGCCCGGGACTGGCCGATCCTGGTCTTCAGCCGACCCGTCCGGCTCAAGCAGCGGCTGCCGGAGTTCAGGATGCCGCCGCGGCCCACCCTGCTGGCCGCCGCGGCCGTGGGCGCGGCCGTCGCCACGGCGGGTCTCGTCTGGTACGCCAGCCGCCGGCGCCAGGCCAGAAAGGCGAGCCTGCCCATGTGACCGCTTTGCCCGGACATAGGGCCAATGGCAAAGAAGTGGAACTTAGGGCTTCCGCTTCCCATTCGGGAGAGGTACAAAGGAATCAGGCCCGCGAGACCTAGGACATCCGAGAGGATCACCTGTTGAGCATGAAGGCCCCACGGACCTGAGCACAGAAGTCCGGCACCCACGCGACGTCGACCCGTCGATTACGGGCCAGCCGCACCAGGCACAGGGCAAAGATCCCCGCCTGATGGGCACTTATCGAGGACGCTTGGTAACTGGGCAGACGTGCCAGCGGCGGTACCGAAGGACCGGTACCGCCGCAACCCTTTCCGGGGAGATGTCAGGCCGCGCCGCGCTGCAGCGCCTCGCAGACCGCGGTCGACTCCCGGACGCCCAGCTCGACCGAGCGCCCGCAGTGCGCGATCCAGGACGCCATGCCCTCGGCGGTCCCTGAGAGATAGCCCTCGAAAGCCTTCAGGTACGCCTCCGCACCCTGCTCCGCGTGCCCCACCTCCGCCGGGCAGATCGCCTTCGGGTCCAGGCCGCTGCCGATCAGCACGATCCGCTCCGCCGTCCGCGCGATCAGCCCGTTGTACGAGGTGAAGGGACGCAGCGCCAGCAGCTCGCCGTGCACCACCGCCGCCGTCACCAGCGCGGGAGCGTCCCCGCCCGCGATGATCAGCCGCGAGAGGCCGTCCAGCCGGCCCTCGACCTCCGCCGCGCCCGGCAGCGGGGCCTCGACCAGCGGCTCCTCCACCGCCTCGCCGTCCCGGCGCGGGCGGCCGGTCGAGTCGGTCGGCTCACCGGAGGCGACCAGGTGCAGCCGGGCCAGCACCCGCAGCGGCGACTGCCGCCAGATCGAGAGCAGCTGACCGGCCTCGGAGCCCAGGCGCAGCGCGGCGCCGACGACCCTGGCCTCCGCGTCTCCGCTGAAGTCGGTGCGCCGGCGGACCTCCTCCAGCGCCCAGTCGGCGCCGGACAGCGCGGCCGAGCCGCGAGCCCCGCGCAGCGCCGCCTCCGCGGTGATCTCGGTGCTGCGGCGCCGCATGATGCGGTGCCCGTAGACGCGGTCGACGGCCTTGCGTACGGAGTCCACCGAGTCGGCGACGCCCGGCAGGGAGGCGAGGGCGGCCAGGGGGTCAGAGGCGTGCGTACTCATAGGTAGCGAGGCTACGCGCCCGGGGGCCGCACCCCACCTTGGAGTGGTCTTCTTCACGCACTTCGACCACCCACAGCGATGGAGGAGCTACCGTAGGTGAACATGAAGATCGCTTTCGTAGGGAAGGGCGGCAGCGGCAAGACCACGCTGTCCTCGCTCTTCATCCGTCATCTCGCCGCGAACGAGGCGCCGGTCGTGGCGGTGGACGCGGACATCAACCAGCATCTCGGCGCCGCGCTCGGCCTCGACGAGGCGGAGGCTGCCGCCCTGCCCGCGATGGGCGCGCAGCTGCCGCTGATCAAGGAGTACCTGCGGGGGGACAACCCCCGGATCGCCTCCGCCGACACGATGATCAAGACGACCCCGCCGGGCCGGGGCTCGCGGCTGCTGCGGGTCCGCGAGGACAACCCGGTCTACGAGGCCTGCGCCCGGCCCGTACGGCTCGACGACGCCGAGGTCCGGCTGATGGCCACGGGCCCGTTCACCGAGTCCGATCTCGGGGTGGCCTGCTACCACTCGAAGGTCGGCGCGGTGGAACTGTGCCTGAACCATCTGGTGGACGGGCCCGACGAGTACGTCGTGGTCGACATGACAGCCGGCTCGGACTCGTTCGCCTCCGGCATGTTCACCCGCTTCGACATGACCTTCCTGGTGGCCGAACCGACCCGCAAGGGCGTGTCCGTGTACCGCCAGTACAAGGAGTACGCCCGGGACTTCGGCGTCGCGCTGAAGGTCGTCGGCAACAAGGTGCAGGGCCCGGACGACCTGGACTTCCTGCGCGAGGAGGTCGGCGACGACCTGCTGGTGACCGTGGGCCACTCGGACTGGGTGCGGGCGATGGAGAAGGGCCGGCCGACCCGGTTCGAGCTCTTGGAGGCGGACAACCGGATGGCGCTGCAGAGCCTGCAGAACGCGGCGGACGACTCGTACGCCCACCGTGACTGGGAGCGCTACACCCGCCAGATGGTCCACTTCCACCTGCGGAACGCCGAGAGCTGGGGCAACGCGAAGACGGGGGCCGACCTGGCGGCCCAGGTCGACCCCGACTTCGTGCTCGGCGAGGGGCTCAGCGCTCCTCAGCCCGCTTGACGGCTGGCGCGGGCGCCGCCGGCGGGCCGGCTGCGAGGAAGGACTTCCAGCCGCCCGCCGGCGCCTGACCGACCTTCAGGGTGCGGAGCTTGGCCAGGACCTGCGGGTCCTGGGCGTCCAGCCAGTCGGCGAGCTGGCGGAAGGTGACGCAGTGGACCTCCTGCTTCACGCAGACGGTCGCGATCGTCTCCTCGATGGCGCGCATGTACGTGCCGCCGTTCCAGGACTCGAAGTGGTTGCCGATGATCAGCGGGGCCCGGTTGCCGTTGTAGGCGCGCTCGAAGGCCTGGACGAGGCCGTCGCGCATCTGGTTGCCCCAGTACTGGTGCATGGACCGGGCGCCCTGGGTGGTCTTGCCGGACTGGTTGACCATGAAGTTGTAGTCCATCGACAGCGTCTCGAAGGCGCGGCCGGGGACCGGGACGAGCTGCATCGACAGGTCCCACAGGCCCTGGTCCTTCTTGGGCCAGATCTGGTTGTTGACGCCGCTGGTGTCGTAGCGGAAGCCGAGCCGGCTCGCCGCCTGGACGAAGTTCTTGCGCCCCTCCAGGCAGGGGGTGCGCGCCCCGATGAGCTCCTTGTCGTAGTCGAACGGCAGCGGCGCCTCGGCCGTCAGGCCGGTGTTCGTCCGCCAGTTCTTCACGAAGGACTTGGCCTGGGCGATCTCGCTCATCCAGTCCTCCACCGACCAGTTGCCGACACCGCTCTCCGGGCCGCAGAAGTGGCCGTTGAAGTGCGTGCCGACCTCGTTGCCCTCCTGCCAGGCGCCGCGCAGCTCGCGGACGGTGGCGCGGATGCCCTCGGTGTCGTTGAAGCCGATGTCCGAGCTGCCGGGAGCGTGCTGCGGCGGCTTGTAGAGCTGCGACTTCCCCTCGGGGAGCAGGTAGACCCCGCTGAGGAAGTACGTCATCTTCGCGTTGTACTTCTTGCCCACGGTCCGGAAGTGCGAGAACAGCTTCTGGCTGTCCTCGCCGGCGCCGTCCCAGGAGAAGACCACGAACTGCGGCGGCTTCTCGCCGGGCTTGAGGCGCTTCCAGGTCGGCTGGTGCGGCTGGGCCCCGGTGTACGCCGTGGAGCCGTCGCCGATCAGGCGCACCGGGCTCTTCTTCGGCGCCGCACCGGCCGCGCCCTTCTCGGGGGTCTGCCCGGCGGGGCCCTCCTTCACGGGCGCCGCGCCGTCGGAGCCGGAGCAGCCGGCGAGGCCGACGGCCAGCGCCACGGCGAGCGCGCCGGCGGCGAGCGTTCTCCTGCGGACCGTGTTCCTTGTCCCGGCGACTGTCATCGCCCACCTCTCCTCGGTTCCGTGGTAGCGGCGTCAACGTCGCACCACGGCCGCCGGAACGATGAAACGACAAGCGGCACAAAGTCCGGCAATCACCGGAATCGGTGAATCATTGCCCTGTTTGCCCCGAAAATAATGCCGGAGACTTTACTCTGCATTACGATCCATTTACTGAGCGTAGAGATTCGGTCGAACGGGCCCGCCGCCCGGACCGAGTACGACGCGCAGCATCCCGCCACCGCACACCGTGACCCACGGCCGCGCCCCACGCTCGCCCTCGCGAGCCGCGACCGCGCTGCCCCGGAGGAAAGACGGGACATGACTCTCTGCACGCCGAACCGCACGACCACCCGACCCCGCTCGCAGCGGCCGCACAGCCCACCGGGCGGCGGCCGCCGCTTCCGCATCGCCGGCGCGGACCTCTCCGCGTCCGTCACCGTGTTCCTCATCGCCCTGCCGCTCTCCCTCGGCATCGCCCTCGCCACCGGCGCCCCGCTCCAGGCCGGCCTGGTGGCCGCCGCCGTCGGCGGCATCGTCGCCGGACGCCTCGGCGGCTCCCCCCTCCAGGTCAGCGGCCCCGCTGCCGGACTGACCGTCGTCACCGCCGAGCTGATCCAGCAGTACGGCTGGCGCACCACCTGCGCGATCACCGTGCTCGCCGGCTTCGCCCAGCTCGCTCTGGCCGCCGCCCGCGTCGCCCGCTCGGCGCTCGCCGTCTCCCCGGCCATCGTGCACGGCATGCTGGCCGGCATCGGCGTCACCATCGCCCTCGCGCAGCTCCACATCGTCCTCGGCGGGACGCCGCAGAGCTCCGCCGTCGCCAACGTCCTCGGGCTGCCCGCCCAGCTGGCCGCGGCGCACCCCGCGGCGCTCTCCGTCAGCGGGCTGACCGTCGCCCTCCTGCTGCTGTGGCCCAGACTCCCCGGCAGGACCGGGGCCTACGCGAGAAAGCTGCCCGCCGCGCTCGCGGCCGTGGCGGCCGCGACGGCGCTCGCCACGTTCGCCGGCCTCCGGGTCCCCCGCGTCGACCTCGGGTCCTGGCGCAGCCACGCCCTGCCCGGACTGCCCGAGGGGCCGGTGCTCGGCCTGCTGGCCGCGGTCCTCACGATCACCCTGGTCACGAGCGTGCAGTCGCTGCTCTCGGCGGTCGCCGTCGACAAGCTGGTGGCGGCCCGCGCCGACCACGGCCACGGCGTGCCCCGCTCGCGGCTCGACCGCGAACTCGCCGGTCAGGGCGCCGCCAACATCGTCTCCGGAGCCCTCGGCGGGCTTCCGGTCGCGGGCGTCGCCGTCCGCAGCGTCGCCAATGTCACCGCGGGCGCGATCAGCAGGAACTCCACGATGCTGCACGGCCTGTGGGTCGTCCTCGCCGCGCTGATCCTCGTTCCCGTGATCGACCTGATCCCGCTGCCCGCCCTGGCCGCCCTGGTGATGGTGGTCGGCATCCAGATGGTCAGCATCACCCACATCCGCACGGTCACCCGGCACCGCGAAGTCCTCGTCTACGCCGTCACATTGAGCGGCACGGTCCTGATCGGCGTCCTGGAGGGCGTGGCTCTCGGCATCGCCGTCGCCGTCGCCGTCGCGCTGCACCGGCTCACCCGCACCCGGATCACCCACGAGGAGCGCGGCGACTTCCATCTGGTCCGGGTACGCGGCCAGTTGACCTTCCTCGCCGTACCCCGGCTCAGCCGGGTGCTGCATCAACTGCCGCCGGGCGGCCACGTCGTGGTGGAGCTGGACGGCTCGTTCATGGACCACGCCGCGTACGAGTCACTGACCGAGTGGCAGGCCACGTACGTACGGCACGGCGGCACGGTCGACACCACCGGCCCCGCCGGCGGACGGATCGCCGAACCGGCCTCAGAGGCGCACACCTGCTGCCGCCCCTGGACGCCCTGGCGCAACCACCACTGCGGCGAGCAGCAGCCGGCCGAGGGGACCGAGCGCACCAACGGACAGCAACTGGCCAGCGGTATCGGCAAGTTCCAGCGGAACACGGCCCCGCTCGTCCGCGACGAACTGGCCCGGCTCGCCCGCGAGGGCCAGAGACCGTCCCAGCTCTTCCTCACCTGCGCCGATTCGCGCCTGGTCACGAGCATGATCACGGCCAGCGGTCCCGGCGACCTGTTCACCGTGCGCAACGTCGGGAACCTGGTGCCGCCGCCCGGCACGGAAAGCGGCGACGACTCGGTCGCGGCCGCCATCGAGTACGCCGTGGACGTGCTCCGCGTCGAGTCGATCACGGTCTGCGGGCACTCCGGCTGTGGAGCCATGCAGGCACTGCTCTCCGCGAGCCCGGACGGCCCGCAGACTCCGCTGCGCCGCTGGCTGCGGTACGGACTGCCCAGCCTCGAGCGGATGGCGAGCCGGGATCACGCGCAGGCTCGGATCTCCGGCAGACCCGCGGCCGACGCCGTGGAGCAGCTGTGCCTCACGAACGTGGTGCAGCAGCTGGAGCATCTGAGGGCGTACGAGCCGGTGGCGCGGCGCATCGCCGAGGGCACCCTGCAACTGCAGGGCATGTACTTCCACGTCGGCGAGGCACAGGCGTACCTGCTCACGGACCCGGCCGATCCGGCGGAAGCCGCCCAGGCCGTACCCACCAGAGCCGCCGGCCCCTCCGCCACCGCAGAGCGGGCCGCCACATCCGGCACCTCCCGCCACGGCGACGTCTTCGCCCTCGTCCCGCCCCTGGAACGAGCCGGAGCCTGACGCCGGAACGGTCAGACACGACGCCCTGACCTGCGCCTTTCCGCGCGTCCTGAACCTTTCCCCACCCCGCTCCGTGAGACGGTGTGGCCCCCTCTCCCTGCCGCTCGGGGAGTCGGGGCCACCCGTACCGCGCCCAGTTCGCTCACAGGTCTAAACCAATTCCCGGGAGGCTCTTGTCACCCGGGCATCTGGCTGATGAGCTATGACCTGGGACACAGAGGCACATAAGACGCCCTGGGAAAGGGAGATGTCGTGAGCAACGAAAGCCTGGCCAACCTCCTCAAAGAGGAACGGCGGTTCGCCCCGCCGGCCGAGCTGGCCGCGCACGCCAACGTGACGGCGGCGGCGTACGAGCAGGCCGCTTCGGACAGGCTTGGCTTCTGGGCCGAGCAGGCGAGGCGGCTCACCTGGGCCACCGAGCCGACCGAGACCCTCGACTGGTCGAACCCGCCGTTCGCCAAGTGGTTCGCCGACGGGAAGCTCAACGTCGCGTACAACTGCGTCGACCGGCACGTCGAGGCGGGCAACGGCGACCGGGTGGCCATCCACTTCGAGGGCGAGCCCGGCGACAGCCGCGCGCTCACCTACGCCGAACTCAAGGACGAGGTCTCCCGCGCCGCCAACGCGCTCACCGAACTCGGCGTCACCAAGGGCGACCGCGTCGCGATCTACCTGCCGATGATCCCCGAGGCGGTCGTCTCGATGCTGGCCTGTGCCCGGATCGGCGCGGCGCACTCGGTGGTCTTCGGCGGCTTCTCCGCCGACGCCATCGCCACCCGCATCGAGGACGCCGACGCCAGGCTGGTCATCACCGCGGACGGCGGCTACCGCCGGGGCAAGCCCTCCGCCCTCAAGCCGGCCGTCGACGAGGCCCTGTCCCGCGTCGACCGCGTGAACAAGGTGCTGGTCGTCCGCCGCACCGGCCAGGACGTCGCCTGGACCGAGGGCCGCGACGTGTGGTGGGACGACATCGTCGCCCGCCAGTCCGCCGAGCACACCCCCGAGGCGTTCGAGGCGGAGCACCCGCTCTTCATCCTCTACACCTCCGGCACCACCGGAAAGCCGAAGGGCATCCTGCACACCTCCGGCGGCTACCTGACCCAGGCGGCCTACACCCACCACGCCGTCTTCGACCTCAAGCCGGAGACCGACGTCTACTGGTGCACCGCCGACATCGGCTGGGTCACCGGCCACTCGTACATCACCTACGGCCCGCTGGCCAACGGCGCGACGCAGGTCATGTACGAGGGCACCCCGGACACCCCGCACCAGGGCCGGTTCTGGGAGATCGTCCAGAAGTACGGCGTCACGATCCTGTACACCGCGCCCACGGCGATCCGCACGTTCATGAAGTGGGGCGACGACATCCCCGCGAAGTTCGACCTGTCGAGCCTGCGGGTCCTCGGCTCGGTCGGGGAGCCGATCAACCCCGAGGCATGGGTCTGGTACCGCGAGCACATCGGCGGCAACAGGACCCCGATCGTCGACACCTGGTGGCAGACCGAGACCGGCGCGATGATGATCTCGCCGCTGCCCGGCGTCACCGAGACCAAGCCGGGCTCCGCCCAGCGTCCGCTGCCCGGCATCTCCGCCACCGTAGTGGACGACGAGGCCAACGAGGTGCCGAACGGAGGCGGCGGTTACCTGGTGCTGACCGAGCCGTGGCCGTCGATGCTCCGCACCATCTGGGGCGACGACCAGCGCTTCCTCGACACCTACTGGTCCCGCTTCGAGGGCAAGTACTTCGCGGGCGACGGCGCGAAGAAGGACGAGGACGGCGACATCTGGCTGCTCGGCCGGGTCGACGACGTCATGCTCGTCTCCGGGCACAACATCTCCACCACCGAGGTCGAGTCGGCGCTCGTCTCCCACCCGGCGGTCGCCGAGGCGGCGGTCGTCGGCGCGGCCGACGAGACGACCGGCCAGGCCATCGTGGCGTTCGTGATCCTGCGCGGCGCCGCCGGCGAGGCAGCGGCATCAACCGCTGACGCGGAGGGGGACCTCGTCGCGGAGCTGCGCAACCACGTCGGGACGACGCTCGGCCCGATCGCCAAGCCGAAGCGCGTCCTGCCGGTGGCTGAGCTGCCGAAGACCCGCTCCGGCAAGATCATGCGCCGGCTGCTGCGCGACGTCGCGGAGAACCGCGAGCTCGGCGACGTCACGACGCTGACGGACTCCTCGGTCATGGACCTCATCCAGTCCAAGCTGCCCGCCGCGCCGAGCGAGGACTGACCCGGCCGAACACCCCCCACAGCGGCGCCCGCCCCGGACCTCCGACGGACCTCCGGGACGGGCGCTGCTTCCGTTATGCACCTAAAGTGACACTTCGCCGGACGCCACCGCGCATCTTTAGGTAGGGTAAGAATCGCGTCAGCAACGCGACAAGAACACCAAGGTGCGCCGGGAAGTCTGGTCGGCATGTGCTCAGTCCTGCCCACCCGACCGGAGGTTCCCCATCGTGGCCGCGCCCGCCCCCACCCGCCGCAGGATTCTCGGACGACTCCCGCTGCCCGAGCGGCGCTTCGTGGCCGACGCCCTGCGCACCGAGACCGTCGGCGGCGTCCTCCTGCTGCTCGCCGCCATCGCCGCCCTCGTCTGGGCCAACACACCGCTGCACGAGAGCTACCAGACGGTCCGAGACTTCCACATCGGCCCGGCGGCCCTCGGCCTCGACCTCTCGATCCAGCACTGGGCCGCCGACGGCCTGCTCGCGGTCTTCTTCTTCGTCGCCGGCATCGAGCTCAAGCGCGAACTCGTCGCCGGTGAACTGCGCGACCCCAAGGCCGCCGCCCTGCCCGTCGTCGCCGCCCTGTGCGGCATGGCCGTGCCCGCGCTCGTCTACACGCTCGTCAACGTCGCCGGCGACGGCTCCCTGGCCGGCTGGGCCGTGCCGACGGCCACCGACATCGCCTTCGCGCTGGCCGTGCTCGCCGTCATCGGCACCTCGCTGCCGTCCGCCCTGCGCGCCTTCCTCCTGACCCTGGCCGTCGTCGACGACCTCTTCGCCATCCTGATCATCGCGGTCTTCTTCACCGGCGACCTGAACTTCCTCGCCCTGGGCGGCGCCTTCGCCGGACTGGCCCTCTTCTGGCTGCTGCTGCGCCTCGGCGTGAAGGGCTGGTACGTGTACGTGCCGCTCGCCCTGGTCGTCTGGGGCCTGATGTACAACAGCGGCGTCCACGCCACCATCGCCGGTGTCGCCATGGGCCTGATGCTGCGCTGCACGCGGCGCGAGGACGAGGAGCACTCCCCCGGCGAGCACATCGAGCACCTGGTCCGGCCGCTGTCCGCCGGGCTCGCCGTCCCGCTGTTCGCGCTGTTCTCCGCCGGGGTCGCCGTCTCCGGCGAGGCCCTCGGCGACGTGTTCACCCAGCCGGTCACCCTCGGCGTCGTCCTCGGCCTCGTCGTCGGCAAGACGATCGGCGTCTTCGGCGGCACCTGGCTCACGGCCCGGTTCACCCGAGCGGAGCTGAACGAGGACCTCTCCTGGCCGGACGTCCTCGCCGTCGCCTCCCTCGCCGGCATCGGCTTCACCGTCTCGCTGCTCATCGGCGAGTTGGCCTTCGAGGGCGACGCCGCGCTCACGGAAGAGGTCAAGGCCGCGGTCCTGGCCGGCTCCCTTATCGCCGCGCTGCTGGCCGGCGTCCTGCTCAAGCTCCGGGTGCGGAAGTACGCGGCCCTGTGCGCCGACGAGGAGCGCGACGAGGACGAGGACGGGATCCCCGACATCTACGAGGAGGGCGACCCGGACTACCACCTGCGCATGGCCGCGATCCACGAGCGGAAGGCCGCCGAACACCGGGCGAAGGCCGAGGCCGCCCGGGACCGCGCGGACGTGTAACTGGCGGGGGCACCGCGCGACGACGGCGACAGTCCGGCATGATCTGTGTTCGGACCGTAGAAGACAAGAGGGAGCAGCGATGAGCGAGCCGTTCGACGGAACCGAGCGCAGCCTCGGTCAGCTGGTCGCCTCGGCGACCGCCGAGATGTCCGCACTGGTGCACGACGAGATCGCCCTGGCGAAGGCCGAGATCCGCCAGGACGTGAAGCGGGGCGTGATGGGCGGTGCCGCCGGAATCGCGGCGGCCACCGTGCTGCTCTTCTCGCTGCCGATGCTCAGCTTCGCCCTGGCGTACGGCATCCAGGCGTGGACCGGCGGCCACAACGGCGAGGGCGGCTGGAACCTGGGCTGGTGCTTCCTGCTGTCGTTCGCGGCGAACGTGCTGCTCGCCGGGCTGCTGGGGCTCGTGGCCTACGCCAAGTTCCGCAAGGTGAAGCCGCCGGAGAAGTCCATCGCCTCCGCCAAGGAGACGGCCGCGATGCTGCAGAACGTCAAGCCGCATCCGCGTCCCGCCGGCACGGCCGCCCTCACGTCCGGGGACAGGGCCCCCATTGTGGCACGCTCGTCCGCATGACCGTACCGGAGAGCAGCAACGGCAACGGCGGAGGGCCCGTACGGATCGACGGTCCCTGGACCCACCGCGACGTGGCCGCCAACGGCGCCCGTTTCCACATCGCCGAGATGGGCGACGGGCCGCTGGTCCTGCTGCTGCACGGCTTCCCGCAGTTCTGGTGGACCTGGCGGCACCAGCTGCCGGCGCTCGCCGACGCGGGGTTCCGTGCGGTGGCGATGGACCTGCGCGGGGTCGGCGGCAGCGACCGCACCCCGCGGGGTTACGACCCCGCCAACCTCGCGCTCGACATCACCGGCGTGATCCGCTCGCTCGGCGAGCCGGACGCGGCGCTCGTCGGGCACGACCTCGGCGGCTATCTCGCCTGGACGGCGGCCGTGATGCGGCCGAAGCTGGTCCGCCGGCTGGCCGTCTCCTCGATGCCGCATCCGCGCCGCTGGCGCTCGGCGATGGTCTCCGACTTCGCCCAGTCGCGGGCCGGTTCGCACGTGTGGGGCTTCCAGCGGCCCTGGCTGCCGGAGCGTCAGCTCGTCGCGGACGACGGGGCGCTGGTCGGCCGGCTGATCCACGACTGGTCCGGGCCGCGGATCCCGGACGAGGAGGCGATCGAGGTGTACCGGCGGGCCATGTGCATCCCGTCGACGGCGCACTGCTCGATCGAGCCGTACCGGTGGATGGTGCGCTCGCTGGCCCGCCCCGACGGCATCCAGTTCAACCGGCGCATGAAGCGCCCGGTGCGGGTGCCGACGCTGCACCTGCACGGTTCGCTGGATCCGGTGATGCGCACGCGCAGCGCGGCCGGCTCGGGCGAGTACGTGGAGGCCCCGTATCGCTGGCGCCTGTTCGACGGCCTCGGGCACTTCCCTCATGAGGAGGACCCGGTGGCCTTCACGACGGAGCTCGTCAACTGGCTGAAGGACCCGGAACCGGACCGGTAGACCCGGCGGTCTCCGAACCTCCGTTCAGGAACCGGCCATGTGCCCGGCGCATACTCCAATTGGCGGGCCTCCGGGCGGTTACCGACCTTGGGCCCCGGGCAGACGTCGGGGTATGGGCTGGACGCACGACTACGGTGACGCCGCACGCAACCGCCGCTCGGCCACGGGGCCGATGACCCAGGAGAGGGGCGGCCCGCAGGACGAGAGCCATGCGGGCTCCGCGCAGGGGATCGGGATCCCCCGCATCCTGCGCCGCAGAGCGCGGTGGGTCTCGGCGCGGCTGAGGCACACCCGCGACTGAGACGCGCTCGGTGCGCCGGCGTGTCCCGCCGGCGCACCCCATCACAGCGCGCAGCCCTGGCTGTCGACCTGCTGGGTGGCCGTCGCACCGCGCACGATGTCCTCGCGGATCTCGTCCGCCGTCAGCGCGTAGCCGGTGTTCGCGTCGTCGAGGGACCGCGCGAAGATCACGCCGTACACCTGGCCGTCCGCCGTGAGCAGCGGGCCGCCGGAGTTGCCCTGACGGACCGTCGCGTACAGCGAGTACACGTCACGGCGCACCTCACCCCGGTGGTAGATGTCCGGGCCGTCGGCGTTGATCCGGCCGCGCACGCGCGCCGATCGGACGTCGTACGCGCCGTTCTCCGGGAAGCCCGCGACGATCGCGCTGTCGCCGCTGCGGGCGTCCCCCGCCGTGAAGCGGAGGGGCTGGGCGTCGAGTTCCGGCACGTCCAGGACGGCGATGTCGCGCTGCCAGTCGTAGAGCACGACCTTCGCGTCGTAGAGCCGGCCCTCGCCGCCGATCTGCACGGTCGGCTCGTCGACGCCGCCGACGACGTGCGCGTTGGTCATGACGCGGCGGTCGGCGAAGACGAAGCCGGTGCCTTCGAGGACCTTGCCGCAGCTCGGCGCGGTGCCGACGACCTTCACGATCGACCGCTGGGCGCGCGCCGCGACCGGACTGTTCACCAGGGCGGGGTCCGGCGGCCGGACCTCCTTGATGGGCTCGTCGGCGAACGGGCTGAAGACCTGCGGGAAGCCGCTCTGCGCCAGCACGGAGGAGAAGTCGGTGAACCAGGTGGATGCCTGAGCCGGCATCACCCGTGAGACGCCGAGCAGCACCTTCGAGGTGCGGACCTCCTTGCCGAGCGTCGGCAGGGACGTTCCGGCGAGCGCGGAGCCGATCAGCCAGGCCACGAGCAGCATCGCGACGACGTTCACCAGCGCGCCGCCGGTGGCGTCCAGGGCGCGCGCCGGCGACCAGGTGATGTGCCGGCGCAGCTTGTTGCCGAGGTGCGTGGTGAACGCCTGCCCCACCGAGGCGCAGACGATCACGGCCACGACGAAGACGATCACCGCGGTCATCGACGCCTGCGAGCCGTCGGTCAGCAGATCCCAGAGCAGCGGCAGCAGATAGACGGCGACGAGACCGCCGCCGAGGAAGCCGATCACCGACAGGATGCCGACGACGAATCCCTGGCGGTAGCCGACGATCGCGAACCACACGGCGGCGAGCAGCAGCAGGATGTCCAGCACGTTCACCGTCAATAGCCTCGCAGATTCGTCTTCGGTCGACCCCGGTCAGGGTGTCATGAGCGCCAGTCCAGCGGGACCTGCCTGGAGCGGTCCCAGGGGCGCTCCCAGCCCGCGTAGTGGAGGATCCGGTCGATCACTCCCGCGGTGAAACCCCAGACCAGAGCGGATGCGACCAGGAAGGCGGGGCCCTGGTGACCGCTCGGGTGAACGGACATGGCGCGGTTGGCCGGGTCCGTGAGATCCGCCACGGGGACCGTGAAGACCCGGGCGGTCTCCGCCGGGTCCACCACGCCGACCGGTGACGGGGTCCGCCACCAGCCGAGTACGGGCGTGACGACGAAATGACTCACCGGGATGTAGAGCCGGGGCAGGACGCCGAAGATCTGGACGCCGGAGGGGTCGAGGCCGGTCTCCTCCTGCGCCTCGCGCAGCGCCGCCCGAAGGGGCCCGTCGCGCTCCGGGTCCCCGTCCTCGGGGTCGAGGGCGCCGCCGGGGAAGGACGGCTGGCCGGCGTGCGAGCGGAGGCTGCCGGAGCGCTCCATGAGCAGGAGCTCCGGGCCCCGCTCGCCCTCGCCGAAGAGGACCAGCACGGCGGACTGGCGGCCGGCGCCGCCGGCGGGCGGCAGGAAGCGGCTCATCTGCTCGGGCGCGACGGTGCGCGCGGCCCGGTCTACGGGCTCCAGCCAGTCGGGCAGGCCCTCGCTCGTCACGGCGATCCCGCCGTCGTACGTCTCTGTCTCTCCAGCGCGCGTCATAGGCACCCCCGTCCGTCCTGTGCAACGCCCACGGCGCCCGGGATCGTTCCGGGGTCCGTGCCGGTCCCCCGGAGGTGGCGTGGATACGCCACGAAGCCGCACGCCGCCGGACCGTACGCCTCGGGGCTGTACGCCTCGGGCCCCTGCGCCACCGGGGCGTACGCCCCGCGACCGGCCGTCACGCGGCGCCCAGCGGAGGCGCGGGCAGGCCCGGGTAGTCCGGCGGCGGGTTCAGCCGCTGGCCCGGGTAGCCGCCCTTCTCGTACTTGAGCAGCTTCCTGGCCTTCTCCGGGTCCGTCTCGCCCTCTCCGTAGGCGGGGCAGAGGTGCGTGATCGGGCAGGCGCCGCAGGCGGGCTTGCGGGCGTGGCAGATGCGGCGGCCGTGGAAGATCACGCGGTGCGAGAGCATCGTCCAGTCGCTCTTGGGGAAGATCGTCGCGACCTCGGCCTCGATCTTCACCGGGTCGTCCGACTCGGTCCACCTCCAGCGCCGCGCCAGCCGCATGAAGTGCGTGTCGACGGTGATGCCGGGCACGCCGAAGGCGTTGCCGAGGACGACGAAGGCGGTCTTGCGGCCCACGCCCGGGAGTTTCACGAGGTCGTCCAGGCGGCCGGGCACCTCGCCGCCGAAGTCGTCCCGCAGGGCCGCCGCGAGGCCCATGATCGACTTGGTCTTGGCCCGGAAGAAGCCGGTCGGCCGGATCAGCTCCTCGACCTCCTCCGGGTTCGCCCCGGCCAGGTCCTCGGGCGTGGGGTACTTCGCGAACAGCGCGGGCGTCGTCTGGTTGACCCTCAGGTCCGTGGTCTGGGCGGAGAGCACCGTGGCGACGAGCAGCTCGAAGGGGTTGCGGAAGTCCAGTTCGGGGTGCGCGTAGGGGTAGACCTCGGCGAGCTCCCGGTTGATCCGGCGGGCCCGGCGCACCATCGCGAGCCGCGACTCGGGCTTGGCGGGCCTGGCGGCCGGCTTCACGGTCGCCTTCTTCGGCTTGGCCGTCGCCTTCTGCGGCTTCGCCGTCGTGACGTTGCTCTCTGCCATGCCTGAAGGCTACGCCGGGACGCGGACGGCGATCGCGAGTCGGGCTATTCACCCGTTTTGCTCTACTTTCGACTACTCTGAAGGCCGATGTTCGCCCACGGCTGAATTCCGCGTTCCGGAAGGGCCCCGGCCTGCGTGCCACCCCCTCAACCCGCCCCCGCCGAGGCGGATCAGCACACGAATCCGGCCCTCGGGCACTGTCCGGGTCGCCGGTACGTCAGACTTGTGGTGGATCCTTGTGATCGATCGCACTGTTTTGCGGTGCGGCATCATGGGGACCTACGCCCCCTGAGCAGGTCGACAAGGAGAGAACTCGTGGACGACGTTCTGCGGCGCGCCCCGCTCTTCGCGGCGCTCGACGACGAGCAGGCCGCGGAGCTGCGCGCCTCGATGAGTGAGGCGACGCTCGCCCGTGGGGACGCGCTCTTCCACGAGGGCGACCCCGGCGACCGCCTCTACGTGGTCACCGAGGGCAAGGTGAAGCTCCACCGCACCTCCCCCGACGGCCGGGAGAACATGCTGGCCGTGCTCGGCCCCGGTGAGCTCATCGGCGAGCTGTCCCTGTTCGACCCGGGCCCGCGCACCGCGACCGCGACCGCGCTGACCGAGGTCAAGCTGCTGGGCCTCGGCCACGGCGACCTCCAGCCCTGGCTGAACGCGCGGCCCGAGGTGGCCTCCGCGCTGCTGCGCGCCGTCGCCCGCCGCCTGCGGAAGACCAACGACCAGATGTCCGACCTGGTCTTCTCCGACGTCCCGGGCCGTGTCGCCCGTGCGCTCCTCGACCTGTCGCGCCGCTTCGGCGTGCAGTCGGAGGAGGGCATCCACGTGGTGCACGACCTCACCCAGGAGGAGCTGGCCCAGCTGGTCGGCGCCTCCCGCGAGACGGTCAACAAGGCGCTCGCCGACTTCGCCCAGCGCGGCTGGCTCCGCCTGGAGGCCCGCGCCGTGATCCTGCTGGACGTGGAGCGCCTCGCGAAGCGCTCCCGCTGAGCCTCCCCCGCCGCGTACGTGAAAGGCCGCCCCGGTCCGACCGGGGCGGCCTTCCGCGTGTCCGTGCGGGTTACCTCTTCGAGTCGACGATCACCGGGGTGCCGCTGCCGCTGCCGCAGGGCACCGCGTACACCGGGTTCTTCGCCGCCGCCTCCTTGTAGGCCTCGATGCACTGGTTCATCAGGACCTTGTCGGTCAGCGAGTTGTTGATGATCTTGTTGGCGCGGGCGATGCCCTCGGCCTCGATTCGGCGCCGGTCCGCCTCGGCCTTGGCCGTCCGGGCGGCCTCGGTGGCCCGCTCGGTGGCCTGCTGCTGCTGGATCTTGCTGTCGATCTGGTCCTGCAGCTTCTCGGACGGCTTCACGTTGCGCAGGTTGACGGCGGTGACGTCGATGCCGCGGGGAGCCAGCCGCTCCTTGATGAGGCTCGCGAGCTCCGCGTTGATCTTCTCGCGGTCGGTCGCGTAGCCCTGCTCGCTGGTGTAGCGGGCGAAGACGTTGCGGACGATCTCACGGCTGTCCGGGTAGACCAGGCGCTGCTGGATGGCCTCCTCGTTGCCCGCGAGCTTGTAGAGCTCGACCGCCTTCGACGGGGTCACCGCCCACTTCACGGTCACCTCCGCGTACATGACGCCGCCCTGCGAGGAGCGGACCTCGATCACGTCCTTGTCGGAGAGGTTGAGGTCGACCGGGCGGGTCGAGAACGTCGTGACGTCCGTGAACGGCGACTTGAAGTGCATGCCCGAGGTCATCGGCGAACCGACCTTGCCGAAGGCGACCGGGACGCCGACCTCGTAGGCGCTCACGACGTACAGCGTGCTGCCGAGCAGCGAGAACACGCCGGCCAGCAGGGCGCCGAGGGAGCCGAGCTTCAGACCGCGGCTGTCGTTGCCGCGGCCCACGAAGAACAGCACCACCGCGGCGATGAGCAGCAGGATGGATATGACGAACACCGGGCTTCCCCCCGAGAAGTAAGGCCAGAAGTAAGCGGAGCGTAAAGCACGGCCGGAAAGATCCACTTCTCGGGGTTTGAAACGGACGCCGCCTCAGATGAGGCCGTGCTCCTTCAGGTACTCCAGTTGCGCCCGCACCGACAGCTGCGCCGCCGGCCACAGGGACCGGTCCACGTCCGCGTAGACGTGCGCCACGACCTCGGCGGCCGTGGTGTGGCCGTTCTCGACCGCCGTCTCCACCTGGGCCAGCCGGCCCGCGCGGTGCGCCAGGTAGAACTCCACGGCCCCCTGCGCGTCCTCCAGGACCGGACCGTGGCCCGGCAGGACCGTGTGGACCCCGTCGTCGACCGTCAGCGAGCGCAGCCGCCGCAGCGAGTCGAGGTAGTCCCCGAGCCGGCCGTCCGGATGCGCCACGATCGTCGTGCCGCGCCCGAGGACGGTGTCCCCCGTCAGGACCGCCCGGTCGGCGGGCAGGTGGAAGCTGAGCGAGTCCGAGGTGTGCCCCGGCGTCGGCACGACACGCAGTTCCAAACCACCCGTCGTGATGACGTCGCCCGCCGCGAGCCCCTCGTCGCCCAGCCGCAGCGCCGGATCCAGCGCCCGCACATGAGTCTTCGTCAGCTCGGCGAACCGGCCCGCGCCCTCCGCATGGTCGGGGTGGCCGTGCGTGAGCAGGGTCAGTGCGATCCGCTTGCCCAGCTCCTCGGCCGTCCGGACCACGTTCCGCAGATGGGCGTCGTCCAGCGGACCCGGGTCGATCACCACGGCGAGGTCGGAGTCCGGCTCGGACACGATCCAGGTGTTCGTGCCGTCCAGGGTCATCGCGGACGGGTTCGGCGCCAGGACGTTGACCGCGCGGGCGGTCGCGGGCCCGGAGACCACGGCGCCGCGCGGCTGGCCCGGCAGGGCAGCTGCGTCGCTCATGCGGCGCCTCCCTCCGCGCGGGACGGGATGTGCTTGGTGAACTCGTCGTGCCCCGGCCAGCTCAGGACCAGCTCCTCGCCGTCCATCCGCGCCTGTGCCAGCACCGGCGTCAGGTCCTGCTCCCGCGCCGCCCCCAGCGCCTCCGCGGCGCTGCCGAAGCGCTCCAGGCCGCGCAGCGTCGAGATGGTCGGCGGCATCATCGTCAGCTCGCCGCGGTCGTAGCCGGCCGCCGCGTCCGCCGGACGGATCCAGACCGTGCGGTCCGCCTCCGACGAGGTGTCGCGGGTCCGCTGCCCGGCCGGCAGCGCGGCCACGAAGAACCAGGTGTCGTACCGCCGCGGCTCGAACTCCGGCGTGATCCAGCGCGCCCACGCGCCCAGCAGGTCCGAGCGGAGCACCAGACCGCGCCGGTCCAGGAACTCGGCGAAGGGCAGCTCGCGGGCGATCAGGGCCTCCCGGTCCCGCTCCCAGTCCTCGCCCGTGGTGTCGCCGACGACCGTGTCCGCGGTCTCGCCGGCGAGCAGCACGCCCGCCTCCTCGTACGTCTCGCGGACCGCGGCGCAGACGATCGCCTGGGCCTCCGCCTCGCCCGTTACGCCGAGCCGCCCGGCCCACTCCTTCAGGGAGGGCCCGGCCCAGTGCACCGGCTGCTCGTCGCGCGGGTCGACGCCGCCGCCGGGATAGGCGTACGCGCCGCCCGCGAACGCCATGGAGGCGCGGCGGCGCAACATGTGGACGCTGGGCCCGCCGGCCCCGTCCCGCAGCAGCAGGACGGTCGCGGCCCGCTTCGGCACCGCGGGCTCCAGCTCGCCGGCGGCGAGGGCGCGGATGCGGTCGGGCCATTCCGGGGGGTACCACTGACCATTCGCCATGGGCGGATGGTATGCGGTGCGGAGCGGTTGTTCGAGGGCCGATCCCGGTGCGCGGCGCCCGGCCCGCCGGTACCCGTGCGCAGGCAGCCGGGTGACGAGTACGCCGTATCCCGGGCACGCGTACGGCCCCGCACGCGAGGTTTCGCGCACGGGGCCGTGACGTAAGGCAGTGGCCGTCAGCCCTGCTCGAGCTCCACCTGGATCTCGACCTCGACCGGGGCGTCCAGAGGCAGCACCGTGACGCCCACGGCGCTGCGCGCGTGCACGCCCTTGTCGCCGAGCACGGCGCCGAGCAGCTCGCTCGCGCCGTTGAGGACGGCCGGCTGGCCGGTGAAGTCGGAGGCCGAGGCGACGA
The DNA here is from genome assembly GCF_048500665.1 of Streptomyces tritici. NCBI lineage: Bacteria > Bacillati > Actinomycetota > Actinomycetes > Kitasatosporales > Streptomycetaceae > Streptomyces > Streptomyces tritici. The sequence continues at coordinate 3,721,608 of NZ_CP183183.1, read as the reverse complement.
AGCCGACGACCTTGACGACGCGCTTGATCCGGTCCAGATCACCCGCGACCGACTTGACCGCCGCCAGCGCGTTCAGCGCGCAGGTCCGGGCCAGGTCCTTGGCCTCCTCGGGCGTGACCTCCGCGCCGACCTTGCCGGTCACCGGAAGCTTGCCCGCCACCATCGGGAGCTGGCCCGCGGTGTACACGTACGGGCCCGACTGCACGGCCGGCTGGTACGCGGCCAGCGGCGGCACGACCTCCGGAAGGGTCAGCCCCAGTTCGGCGAGCTTCGCCTCGACGGCCCCGCTCACGGCTTCGGCCGCTTCAGGTAGGCCACGAGCTGCTCGGGGTTCGGCCCGGGGACGACCTGGACGAGCTCCCAGCCGTCCTCGCCCCAGGTGTCCAGAATCTGCTTCGTCGCGTGCACGAGGAGGGGCACGGTCGCGTATTCCCACTTGGTCATGGAGCCGACTGTAGCCGCTGCCACAGGCAGCCTCCTGCTTGGACCGCCCTGGCAGTGGTTAGGCTCGATGACGTGAGCAGGCTCCAGGTCGTCAGCGGCAAGGGCGGTACCGGTAAGACGACGGTCGCCGCCGCCCTCGCGCTCGCCCTCGCGACCGAGGGCAAGCGGACCCTCCTCGTCGAGGTCGAGGGCAGACAGGGCATCGCGCAGGTCTTCGAGACGGAGGCCCTGCCGTACGAGGAACGCAAGATCGCCGTCGCTCCGGGCGGCGGCGAGGTGTACGCGCTGGCGATCGACGCCGAGCTGGCGCTTCTGGACTACCTCCAGATGTTCTACAAACTGGGCGGCGCGGGCCGGGCGCTGAAGAAGCTCGGCGCGATCGACTTCGCGACGACCATAGCGCCGGGCGTCCGGGACGTGCTGCTGACCGGCAAGGCGTGCGAGGCGGTGCGCAGGCGCGAGAAGAGCGGCGGGTTCACCTACGACTACGTCGTCATGGACGCGCCGCCGACTGGCCGCATCACCCGCTTCCTGAACGTCAACGACGAGGTGGCCGGGCTGGCCAGGATCGGCCCGATACACAACCAGGCGCAGGCGGTGATGCGCTTCCTCAAGTCCCCGGACACGGCGGTGCATCTGGTCACGCTCCTTGAGGAGATGCCGGTCCAGGAGACCGCGGACGGCATCGCCGAGCTGCGCGAGGCCGAACTGCCCGTCGGCCAGGTCATCGTGAACATGGTGCGCCCGCACGTCCTGGACGAGGACGCGGTACGGGCCGCCGCCGGCGACCGCCGCGAGGGCATCGCGGCCGCACTGGCGGCCGCGGGCGTCGCGGGCGGCACGACCCTGGTCGAGCCGCTCCTGGAGCAGGCGGCGGAGCACGCACAGCGGGTCGCCCTGGAGCGGGAGCAGCGGACCGTCCTGGCGGGCCTGGACGTGCCGACGTACGAACTGCCCTTCCTCGGGGAGGGTGCGGACATCGCCGGGCTGTACCGGCTGGCCAAGGAACTGCGGAAGCTGGGGGTCGGCGCGTGACGGAGGGGTTTGAGGCGGCGGGAGGCACAGAAGGACCGGGGATCGGCTCCGCGCCCGTCCTCGCCCTGGACCCGATCATCGACGACCGGGGCACCCGGATCATCGTCTGCTGCGGCGCCGGCGGCGTCGGCAAGACCACCACGGCGGCGGCCCTGGGGGTCCGCGCGGCCGAACGGGGGCGGCGGGTCGTCGTGCTGACCATCGACCCGGCCAAGCGGCTGGCGCAGTCGATGGGCATCGACTCGCTCGACAACGTCCCCCGCAAGGTGGAGGGCATCAAGGGCTCCGACGGCGGCGAGCTGCACGCCATGATGCTCGACATGAAGCGCACCTTCGACGAGATCGTCGAGGCGCACGCGGACGCCGACCGGGCACGGGCGATCCTGGAGAACCCCTTCTACCAGTCCCTGTCGGCGGGTTTCGCCGGTACGCAGGAGTACATGGCGATGGAGAAGCTCGGCCAGCTGCGCGCGAAGGACGAGTGGGACCTGATCATCGTCGACACGCCGCCCTCGCGCTCGGCCCTGGACTTCCTGGACGCGCCGAAGCGGCTCGGCTCGTTCCTGGACGGCAAGTTCATCAAGCTGCTGATGGCGCCGGCGAAGGTGGGCGGCCGGGCGGGGATGAAGTTCCTCAACGTCGGCATGTCGATGATGACGGGCACGCTGGGGAAGCTGCTGGGCGGTCAGTTCCTGAAGGACGTCCAGACGTTCGTCGCCGCGATGGACACGATGTTCGGCGGCTTCCGGACGCGCGCCGACGCCACGTACAAGCTGCTGCAGGCGCCCGGTACGGCCTTCCTCGTGGTCGCCACGCCCGAGCGGGACGCGCTGCGGGAGGCGGCGTACTTCGTGGAACGGCTGGCGGCGGAGCGCATGCCGCTGGCCGGTCTGATCCTCAACCGGGTGCACGGCAGCGGGGCCGCGCGGCTGTCCGCCGAGCGGGCGCGGGCCGCCGCGGAAAATCTTGACGAGGACCGCATTGTGGATCAGGGGGCCGGGAAGACTGACGGGCGTGGCCCTGATGCCCCCGGGGCCGCCTCTCCCGAACCGTCCGCGTCTGCCGCCATGTCCACCGCGTCCTCAACGGGCCCCACTGTCGAGGAGTTGACCGCGGGTCTGCTCCGGCTGCATGCCGAGCAAATGCAGGTGATCGCGCGTGAACAGCGCACGCGGGATCGCTTCACCGCGCTGCACCCCGAGGTTGCGGTGACCGAAGTGGCCGCGCTTCCCGGTGACGTGCACGATCTCGCCGGCCTCCGGGCCGTGGGAGATCGCCTCACGGCCGGACCGCTGTCCGGCCGTACGACGGGGGCCTGACCGGCCCACCGCGGCGTACCAGTGCCTGGCAGGGGGCCCAGCGGGGCCTAGCCCACCGCGGCGTACGCCTCGTACGTCTCGTCGTCGTTCATGGCGACCGGCAGCAGGCCCGCGCCGCGCTCGTACTCGGTCCGCGCGGTCTCCAGGAGCCGGCGCCACGAGGTGACGGTCGGCCGACGGCGCAGCAGCGCACGCCGCTCGCGCTCCGTCATCCCGCCCCACACGCCGAACTCGACGCGGTTGTCCAGCGCGTCGGCCAGGCACTCGGTCCGCACCGGGCAGCCGGTGCACACCGCCTTGGCCCTGTTCTGCGCCGCACCCTGCACGAAAAGTTCATCCGGATCGGTAGTGCGGCAGGCCGCCTGCGCACTCCAGTCAGCTACCCAGCCCATACCGGCGCCGTCCTCTCCCGAATCGAGGCTCCCCCACGGCGGCAGCGGCATATTCACCGCTGCCAGTTGAGGACGTTACGGAAGGCACGCACAGCGCAACACCCCCTTCGGGCCCAATCTTGAATGGTCCGAACGGACTATGCGTACGCGGCAGATCACCCAGGGGAGTGACCGCAGGACATAAAAGACTTCCCGCTTGAATTCCGGGCATAAAGCCCGGCCAGGAAAGGGCGATCCATGACACAAGCAGCGGAATCGGGCACGCCGACCCGCGTTTCGGGATACGGGTCGGCGCTGATAGCGGTGTCGCCACCGGGGTCTTGATGCAGAACCACACAGCTGTGACAGTTGAGAGCAGCTTAGGCCAAGGCATATACGCGTGTCCGGCGAATGAGAACGTAGGCTGCCCTCATGGCAAAGAAGCGCTCGGGCGGTGGTCTGACCGGGACCCAGCAGGCCGCCAAGTTCCTCGGTGTCAGTGTGCTCGCGGGAGCGGTGCTGGCGGGAATCGCCCTGCCCGCGGCCGGCGCGCTGGGGCTCGCGGCCAAGGGAACGGTCGAGGGGTTCGACGAGATCCCGGCGAATCTGAAGACGCCGCCGCTCAGTCAGCGCACCACCATTCTCGACGCGCAGGGCGGCAAGATCGCCACGGTCTACTCGCGTGACCGCACGGTCGTCCCGCTGGAGAAGATCTCGCCGTTCATGCAGAAGGCGATCATCTCGATCGAGGACTCGCGCTTCTACGAGCACGGCGCGATCGACCTCAAGGGCGTGCTGCGCGCGATCAACCGCAACGCCCAGTCCGGCGGCGTCGCCCAGGGCGCCTCCACGCTGACCCAGCAGTACGTGAAGAACGTCTTCGTCGAGGAGGCCGGCGACGACCCCGACAAGGTCGCACAGGCCACCCAGCAGACCATCGGCCGCAAGGTCCGCGAGCTCAAGTACGCGATCCAGGTCGAGGAAGAGCTGGGCAAGAAGAAGATCCTGGAGAACTACCTCAACATCACGTTCTTCGGGCAGCAGGCGTACGGCATCGAATCGGCCTCGCAGCGGTACTTCTCCAAGCACGCCTCCGAGCTGACCGTCGAAGAGGCGGCAATGCTCGCCGGCATCGTCCAGTCGCCGAGCCGCTACGACCCCGTGAACGACGCGCAGGAGGCGACCAAGCGCCGCAACGTCGTCCTGCAGCGCATGGCCGACCTGAAGCACATCACCCAGGCGGAGGCGGACCGCGCGAAGGCCAGCCCGCTGAAGCTGAAGGTGTCCAAGCCGAAGAACGGCTGCATCACCGCCGTCAGCGGCGCCGGCTTCTTCTGCGACTACGTCAAGCAGGTCTTCCTCTCCGACCCGGTCTTCGGCAAGACCCGCGAGGAGCGCGCCAAGATCTGGAACCAGGGCGGCCTGACCGTCCGGACCACCCTGGACCCGCAGGCCCAGGAGGCGGCCCAGCAGTCGCTGAAGGACCACGTGAACCAGGACGACAAGGTCGCCGCCGCGGTGACCATGGTCGAGCCGGGCACCGGCAAGGTCCTGGCGATGGGCCAGTCGAAGCCGTACGGCTTCGGCGAGCACGAGACCACGATCAACTACTCGGTCAACAAGAAGCAGGGCGGCTCGAACTTCGGCTTCCCGGTCGGTTCGACCTTCAAGCCGTTCCTCGCCGCCGCCGCCCTGGAGCAGGGCCGGCCGCCGACGCAGGTGTACTCGGCGCCGTACGAGATGCCGTACCCGGCGTCCATCCCGACCTGCTCCGGCAACCCGTGGGTGAACGACGGCGGCTACCGGCTGGAGAACGAGAACGAGTCCGAGGTCGGCCCGTACGCGCTGAAGGAGGCGATGGCCAAGTCGGTCAACACCTACTTCGTGCAGATGATCCAGGACATCGGCCTCTGCCCCGTCGTCGACGTGACCGACAAGATGGGCGTGGTGCAGGGCAACGGCAAGAAGCTGCCGGTCTCCCCCTCCGCGCTGACCCTGGGCTCCACCGGTATCTCGCCGCTGACGATGGCCACGGCCTACGCGGCCTTCGCCAACCGCGGCACGTACTGCACGCCGACCGCGATCGAGTCGATCAAGACGGCGGACGGCAGGAAGCTCGACGTGCCGCAGTCCAGCTGCAGCAAGGCGATGACCGAGCGCACCGCCGACACGATCAACTCGCTGCTGCGCGGTGTGGTCGACTCCGGTACGGGCCAGCAGGCCGGTCTGACCGGCCGTGACAACGCGGGCAAGACCGGTACGACGGACGAGCGGAAGAACGCCTGGTTCGTCGGCTACACGCCGAACCTGTCGGGCGCGGTCTGGGTCGGCAGCGCCAGCCAGCAGGTCTCCATGGAGAACATCACCATCGGCGGCGTCTACCACGCCAAGGTCTTCGGCGGTCAGGTCCCGGGCCCGATCTGGAAGGACGCGATGACGGGCGCGCTGGACGGCAAGCCGGCCGGCCAGTTCGTACGCGTCGACATCCCGGACGCACAGCCGAAGGACCCGAAGGACCGGGACCGCGGCCGCGACCGGGACCGGCGCGGCGACGACAAGCCCGACGACGACGGCAACATCTTCCCGGACATCCAGCTTCCGCCGGACCTGATCGGCGGCCAGCGCGGCGGCCAGGGCAACGGCGGCCGCGGGCGCTGACGCGGCGGGCCGGAGGACGACGGATGGGGCGCTCCCTTTATGGGGGGGCGCCCCATCTGCGTACGGTCTCGGGATGTGCGGCCGGGTCAGCTGTGGGCCGGTTGGGCTGTGGGCGGCGGTCGTCGGCTGCCGGCGTCGGCCGTCAGCCGGTCGGCTGTGGGGGCTGTGGGCCGTGGGCCGTGGGCCGCGGGTCAGCCGGCGAGGAGCTTCTTCACGGTGGCGGCCACGCGGCCGCCCTCGGCGCGCCCGGCGACCTTCGGGTTCACCAGCTTCATGACGGCGCCCATCGCGCGCGGGCCCTCGGCCCCGCCCTCGCGGGCCTCGGCCACCGCCTCGGCGACGATCTGCTCCAGCTCCGCGTCGCTCAGCTGCTGCGGCAGGTACGCGTCGAGGACACCGCCCTCCGCCTTCTCACGCTCCGCCTGCTCGGCGCGGCCGCCCTGCTCGAAGGCCTCGGCCGCCTCCCGGCGCTTCTTGGCCTCCTTCGCGATGACCTTCTGCACCTCGTCGTCGGAGAGCTCGCGCTTCTCCTTGCCCGCGACCTCCTCCTTCTGGACGGCGGCCAGGGTCAGCCTGAGCGTGGACGAACGCAGCTCGTCACGCTCCTTGATGGCGGCGTTGAGGTCTGCCTGCAGCTTGGACTTGAGCGTGGTCATGGCTACTTCTTAGCCCTTTTCTCAGGACCCGGTCAAAGACCTTTCGGCTCCGCCGGCGCCCGGCGAGGGCCGGCGGATGCGCGAATGACGTCCTCGGCGACGCCGGGCGGGCCCTGTGCCGTTCACCGGTCCCCCGCGGTCTGCGACGATGGGACGCATGCGCGCACGCTACGGAATTCCCCTGAAAATCACGGCCGGTGTGGCGGCGACGGCCGCCGCGGGCCTGATCTACTCGGCCGGCTTCGAGGCCCGTTCGTTCCGGCTGCGCCGGATCACCGTGCCCGTGCTGCCGCGCGGGATGCGGGACCTGCGGGTGCTGCAGGTGTCGGACGTCCACATGGTGTGCGGGCAGCGCAAGAAGCAGCGGTGGCTGCAGTCGCTCGCGGGCCTGCGGCCCGACTTCGTCGTGAACACCGGGGACAACCTCTCCGACACGGAGGCGGTGCCGGAGCTGCTCGACGCGCTCGGCCCGCTGATGGAGTTCCCGGGCGTGTACGTCTTCGGCTCCAACGACTACTACGGGCCGCGGCTGCGCAACCCCGCCCGGTACCTGATGGAGAAGGCCCAGGGCCGGCACGGCCTGAACGGCAACGCTCCGGTCGTCGGCGCCGTGCACAACCCGTGGGAGGGCATGCGCGACGCGTTCGACGAGGCGGGCTGGCTGAACCTCACGAACACCCGCGGCCGGCTGAAGCTCAACGGCGTCGAGCTCGCCTTCACCGGTCTGGACGACCCGCACATCAAGCGGGACCGGTACGAGCGGGTGGCCGGCGGCCCCGACGACTCGGCCGACTTCTCCATGGGCGTGGTGCACGCCCCGTACCTGCGCAGCCTGGACGCGTTCACGGCGGACGGGTACCCGCTGATCCTGGCCGGGCACACGCACGGCGGCCAGCTGTGCATCCCCTTCTACGGGGCGCTCGTGACCAACTGCGACCTGGACACGGACCGGGTGAAGGGCCTGTCGACGCACACCGTCGGGAACCGGACCTCGTACCTCCACGTCTCGGCGGGCTGCGGCACGAACCGGTTCACGCCGGTGCGCTTCGCCTGCCCGCCGGAGGCGACGCTGCTCACCCTCACCGCGCGGAGCTGAGGGGCCCGTACGGCACCGGGCCCGTACGTCCCCGTGCCGGGCTACGCCGGCGTCCTCACCAACGCCCTGGTCCTGGGCGCCGCCTTCTGGCCCTGGGCCTGGCCCTCGTCGCCCTGGACCGCGTCCGACCTGCCCGGAGGCCCGTCGAAAACCGGATTTCGTCCTGACGCGCGCGTGGGCTAAAGTAATCGATGTCGCCGCGACGAGCAGATCAGAGCAGCGACATCGGGGTGTAGCGCAGCTTGGCAGCGCGCTTCGTTCGGGACGAAGAGGTCGTGGGTTCAAATCCCGCCACCCCGACAGCCGAAACACCAGGTGAGGCACCTAGGAACGTTCCTAGGTGCCTCACCTGTTTTCGCTTGCGTGTCCACGGCCGGGGCGGGGCCGTTCAGCCGTGGGTCGGGCCGGTGAGGCCTTGGCGGCGACCGCGGAGGGCCTCCAGGAGTGCTCCCAGGGCAAGGGAGTGGATCAAGGCGCTGATGACGAACACGACAGCCAAGATCCAGACGGGTGCGTCCAGGCCCCAGACAGCCTCGACGCCCGCTGCTCCCAGCAGGGAGGTGGGGGCGGTGAGAAGGAACGGCCATATCCCGACGATTCCCGGGTCCCCGAACAGCGCGGCCGCCACCTCGAACACGACGGCCGCACCGACGAGTCCCAGGTAGGCAGCGGAAGCGGCATTGGCAAAGGTCAGACGGAGCAAGGTGCGAGCGTTCATCGATACCCCCGGAGATGTGGTGCTCCCCATGCTCCTGGCCAGCCATGACGCCGGCGTGAGTATCCGTACTCAATTCGACTCGGCTCGACCCCATGGGGCGTGAACGACCGCTCCTGAGCGTGCAGTTGTGCCAGATGTCGAGCACCCACTCGGTGCCCTGCCCGTGGAGCCTCCCGTGACGCAACCGCCGGGCGGTGAGCGCTGCCGTCAGGACTGGATGTGTTTGGCTTCGAAGCGGCCGGGGCCGAGGACGAGGACGAAAGAGACCTGCTGCCCCTCGGAGAGGGTGCGGGGGTCGGATTCGATGTCGTCGGCGGTGAAGAAGACCGGCTCCTGCGAGCCGACGGGGAGTACGAAGCCGTAGCCGTGACGGCGGTCGAACGACTTCACGAAACCGATGCTTCTGTCTTCCATGGCGGCCTCCTCCCTCTATCTGTACCCCGTGCGCCGGAGGGCGGTCAGGGCCGTACGGACGGTGCGGTGGAGTTCGGCGAGGGGCGCGCCGGCGCGGGAGCGGAGGTTCACGCCGTACGCGAGGAGGCCCAGGACCTCCGCGGCCGCGCGAGGGTCCGCGGCGGGGGCCGGGGCCAGGTCGCCCAGGCGGTTCGCCGTGCGGAGGGCCTGTTCCAGGGCCTCGGTCAGGCTGCGGTACTGGCCGTCGGTGACCGCGGCCACCTCTGGGTCGCCGGTCTCGCCCGCCGCGACCGCGTTGGTGAGCATGCAGCCCCAGCCGGCGTAGTCGCCGGTGCAGCGCAGCTCGACGAGGGCGTCGAAGAACTCCTCCACGGCGGGCAGACCGCGCTCGTCCTCGGCGAGGGGGCGGAACGCCGCCTCGGCGCGCTGCTCGGCGTAGCGGCGCAGGGCGGACAGGTAGAGCTGCTGCTTGCCGCCGAAGGTGGCGTAGAGGCTGGAGCGGTTGAGGCCGGTGGCGGTGACGACGTCCTGGATGCCCGTCGCGGCGGCCCCGCGCCGCCAGAACAGGCGCATGGCCGTCTCCAGCGCCGCGTCAGGGTCGAAGTGCTTGATGTCCGGCATGGTCCACCTGCGGAAACGGTCAAGTTGGAATGAGGGTTTCAAGATTATGCCGTCGAGAGGTGGTGCGGCGACCTTCCCGCGTCTATCTTGAAACGGTCGTTTCAAGATTGGGGAGGGAACGTCCTATGGATCTCGACGCTCAGTTGCGTGCGGTGTTCGATCTGCGTCACACCCGTATCGCCGCCGACGATCTGGCCGTCATGGAGCGGGCTGCCGAGCAGCTCGCGCGGTCGGGGCTCGCCGAGGGGGCGCTCGCGGTGGGGGCCACCGCCCCGGGCTTCACGCTGCCGTCCGCGAGCGGATCCGCCGTCTCGCTCGACGCGCTGCTGGCCGAGGGGCCCGTGGTGCTGACCTTCTATCGCGGCGCCTGGTGCCCGTTCTGCAACCTCGCGCTGCGCGCGCTGCAGGAACGGCTCGGTGAGATCACCGCGCGCGGGGCGCGGCTGGTGGCCGTCTCGCCGCAGGTGCCGGACGAGTCGCTGTCCCTCAGCGAGAAGCACGGCCTGGCGTTCGACGTGCTCAGCGACCTCGGCTCCGGCGTCGCGAAGCAGTACGGGCTCGCCTTCGACCTGCCGGAGGAGCTGGCCGAGGTGTACGGGCGGCTCGGCTTCGATCTCCAGCGGGTCAACGGCGGCCACGCGCGGACGCTCCCGCTGCCGGCGACGTACGTCATCGACCGCGACGGCACGATCCGCTGGGCGTTCGTGAACAGCGACTACGTGCGGCGGGCGGAGCCGGACGACATCCTCGCCGCGCTGGATTCCCTGGATGCCCTGGATGCTCTACGCCGCGAGTGACTCCCGGAGTTATCCACAGATTTCTTTCGGGGAGATCGACGGGGCTCGGCGCGGAGCATCATGAACTCATGACCGAGAGCAACCAGAACCCCACCGCCGTACCCGTCTGGGAGCAGCGCTTCCGCGCGCCGCGGGTGTCCCTGCCCGAATGGGCCGAGGAGGCCCCGGAGCGATCGCTGTTCGTGTCGAACGCGACGGGGACGTACGAACTGTACGCGTGGGACCGGGCCACCGGCATACAGCGACAGGTGACGGACCGGCCCAACGGCACCACGGACGGCGCGCTGCCGCCGGACGGGCGCTGGATCTGGTGGTTCGCGGACACGGACGGCGACGAGTTCGGAGTGTGGATGCGCCAGCCCTTCGAGGGCGGCGCGGACGAGCCGGCCGTTCCCGGGCTCGGGCCGTCCTATCCGGCGGGGCTGGCGCTGGGCCGGGACGGCACGGTGGTCGTGGGGCGGTCGACGGACGAGGACGGCTCGACGGTGCACGTGGTGCGCCCGGGACGCCCGGAGCCGGTGGAGATCTACCGGCACCGGGAGTCCGCCGGGGTCGGCGACCTCTCGTACGACGCCTCGCTGATCGCGATCGAGCACACCGAGCACGGCGACTCGATGCACGCCTCGCTGCGGGTGGTCCGCGCCGAGGACGGTTCGACCGTGGCGGAGCTGGACGACAGCAAGGGCGGCACGCAGGAGCTGGGCCTGTCCGTGTGGGGCTTCGCCCCGGTCGCCGGTGACACGCGGCTGCTCGTGGGGCACCAGCGGCGCGGCCGGTGGGAGCCGCTGCTGTGGGACGTGGCGACGGGCGAGGAGACCGATCTCGCCCTGGAGCTGCCGGGTGACGTCTCCGCGGAGTGGTACCCGGACGGTTCCGGGCTGCTGGTGGCGCACGATCACGAGGCACGCAGCGACCTGTGGCGGTACGAGATCGGCACCGGCGCCCTGGTGAAGGTCGACACGCCCGTGGGCTCGGTGTCGGGCGCGACGGCCCGGCCCGACGGTTCGGTGGAGTACCTGTGGTCGTCGGCGGCGCGGCCGGCGGTGCTGCGGTCGACGGCCGGGGGCGTGGTGCTCGAGCCTCCGGGGCCGAAGGCCCCTGGCTCGGTGCCGGTGGAGGACGTGTGGGTCGAGGGGCCCGGCGGGCGGATCCACGCCCTGGTGCAGCGGCCCGAGGCCGGCGAGGGCCCGTACCCGACGGTCTTCGAGGTGCACGGCGGACCGGCCTGGCACGACAGCGACTCCTTCGCGGCCGGCCCGGCGGCCTGGGTGGACCACGGTTTCGCGGTGGTGCGGGTCAACTACCGCGGGTCGACGGGCTACGGGCGGGAGTGGACGGACGCGCTCAAGCACCGGGTCGGGCTGATCGAGCTGGAGGACATAGCGGCCGTACGGGCCTGGGCAGTGGACTCCGGGCTCGCCGACCCCCAGCGGCTGGTGCTCTCGGGCGGTTCCTGGGGCGGCTACCTGACGCTGCTGGGCCTGGGGACGCAGCCGGACGACTGGTCGCTGGGGCTCGCCGCGGTGCCCGTCGCCGACTACGTGACGGCGTACCACGACGAGATGGAGGCCCTGAAGGCGCTGGACCGCACGCTGTTGGGCGGTTCGCCGGAGGAGGTGCCCGAGCGGTACGAGGCGTCCTCGCCGCTGACGTACGTGGACGCGGTGAAGGCACCGGTGCACATCTCGGCCGGGGTCAACGACCCGCGCTGCCCGATCCGGCAGGTGGAGAACTACGTGGACCGGCTTGCCGCCCGGGGCGCGGTGCACGAGGTGTACCGGTACGACGCGGGGCACGGCTCGCTGGTGGTGGAGGAGCGGATCAAGCAGGTGCGCCTGGACCTGGACTTCGTACGCAGACACCTCGGGGTCCCGTCGGAGGTCCAGGGCGGGAACGCGGCGGGGGCCGCGGCAGACGCTCCCGCGGACGGCGCTCCGGCGGGGACCCCGGCGGAGGGGAGGTGAGGGCGCTGCGTACCGTGGAGGGGTGTACCGGTTCCTGAGAACGCCCCGCTGGTGGGGGATCAACGTCTTCGTCCTGCTGGCGATCCCGTTCTGCGTGTTCATGGGGACCTGGCAGCTGGGGAAGTTCGAGGAACGCGTCGACACCCATGAGGCGGCCTCGCAGCGTCCGGACCCCGCCGACCGGAAGGCGGTGCCGCTGGACTCCCTGCTCCCGGTGGACAAGGAGACCTCGGGCCGGATCGCGCAGGCCACGGGCCGGTACGGCGAGCAGTTCCTCGTACCGGACCGGCAGCTCGACGAGCGGGACGGGTCGTACGTGCTCACGCTGCTGAAGACGGACGGCGGCCGGTCGCTGCCGGTGGTGCGGGGCTGGCTGCCGGCCGGCGCGAAGGCCCCGGCCCCGCCGTCCGGAGAGGTCACGGTCACCGGGGCGCTGCAGGCCTCGGAGAGCGCGGGCAAGGGCGCGCGCGTGGCGGGCGGGCTGCCGCAGGGCCAGCTGGCGGTGATCAGCGCGGCGGCGCTGGTGAACGTCGTCGACGACGAGGTGTACGACGCCTGGGTGACCCAGACGGACTCCCCCGCCGGTCTGACGCCGGTGCCGCCGAAGGCGGCGGCCGGGACGGGGCTGGACGTCAAGGCGTTCCAGAACCTCGGCTACACCGCCGAGTGGTTCGTCTTCGCCGGGTTCGTGGTCTTCATGTGGTTCCGGCTGTTCCGCCGGGAGGCCGAGGCCTCCCGCGACGCGGCCCTCGGCCTCACCGGCTGAGCCTGTCCTGACGGGCCCTCGGACCGGGCCTCACGGGCGGGCCGGCTGCCCGGACCCCGACCGCAACGCCTCGCCCTCGCCCTCGCCCTCGCCTTCAGGATCGCCCGGCCTCACGGCCCCGTCCGACCAGCGCCCCCGTCCGAGCCAGCCCCCGTCCGACCAGCGCCCCCGCCCCAGCACGGCCGGTGGTGCCGCTCGCCTCCGGGGGTCAGGAGGGGAGGATGCCGGTGCGGTAGATGGTGCCGGCGCAGGCGTTGGTGATGGTGGTCATGGCGAAGGCGCCGCCCGACTCGGCGGTGTGGGTCACCGAGACGCTGCCCTCGGCGAGGCCGCCGTCCTCCGCGACCAGCTGGGGCTGCTCGCCGGTGGTGCCGTCCGTGCCGGTGGAACCGGTGGAGCCGGTCCCGCCGTCCGTGGCCGGGGGCGTCGGGGTCGGCGAGGTGTCGGTGGTCGGACAGGTCTCCGAGGGGACCCAGGCGAACTGCACCTCGTACGTCGCGTCCGGCTTCAGCACCAGCGACGGGGACTCCTGCGCGGGGTCCGGCAGACCGCCGGCCGCGTCGCCCGCGTGGTGGGTGACGACCGAGATCTTGCCCGGGTCGGCCGCGCCCGAGGTCTGGAAGCCGACGCTGCCCGCGCCGGTGACGGCGCAGGTGCGGCCGGAGACGTTGGAGACCCGGAAGGTCCCGTAGACCCTGCCCTCCGAGTCCGGCGCGCCGGTGTACGCGGAGGCGACGCCGAGCTGGTCGGCCCGGCAGGACGGGGCGGAGACGGGAACGGAGTCCGGGACCTGCTCGCCGGTGCCGTCGTCCCAGCCGCCGCCGGTGCGCGGACCGTTCCGGCGGGGCTTCTCGGACGCCGGGTCGTCGCGGGTGGGCGAGGCGGAGGCGCTCGGGGCGTCGCTGCCCTTGCCGCCGCCCTCGACGCCGGTCTCGCTGCCGGTGCCGCCCTGCGCCTGCTCGCCGTGGCCGGCGTTGATGGCGCTGGCGTCGGTGACCCCGTCCGAGTTCGCGACGTGCACGAAGGCGGGGACCGCCGTACCGATCAGCACCGCGGCGGCCGCCATGCCGACGAGGGCCTGCCGCTTGCGGGCGCGCCGCGCGGGCACCGCCCGGCGCAGGTGGTCCAGGGCTCCGTCGGAGGGCTCCAGATCGCTGACCGCGGTGGCGAACAGCCGCCGCAGCGCCTCCTCGTCCCCGCGCTGACTCTTCCCGAAGCCGGCGCCCAGCAGGTCGCCCAGCTCCGTCTCCGGCCGCGGACCGTCGTTCACGATGTCGTCGTTCCCACTCAGCTTGTCCTGCTCGCTGTTCAGCTTGTCGTGCCCGCTGTTCAGCGGTTCGTGCTCGTCGTCCCGGGGGCCGGTCATGTCGTGGCCTCCATGGCGACCCGCAGCGCCGCGATGCCGCGCGAGCCGTACGCCTTGACCGACCCCAGGGATATCCCAAGCGTCTCGGCGACCTGCGCCTCGGTCATGTCGGCGAAGTACCGCAGCACCAGCACCTCGCGCTGTCGCCGCTGCAGCCCGCGCATCGCCTTGATCAGCGCGTCCCGCTCCAGCTGGTCGTACGCGCCCTCCTCGGCGCTCGCCATGTCGGGCATGGGCTTCGACAGCAGCTTCAGGCCGAGGATCCGGCGGCGCAGGGCGGACCGGGACAGGTTCACCACGGTCTGCCGCAGGTACGCCAGCGTCTTCTGGGGGTCACGGACCCGCGAGCGCGCCGAGTGCACGCGGATGAACGCCTCTTGGACCACGTCCTCGCAGGCCGCGGTGTCGTCCAGGAGCAGGGCGGCGAGACCGAGCAGCGACCGGTAGTGGGCGCGGTAGGTCTCGGTGAGGTGGTCGACGGTGGTCCCGGCGGCGGCACCGGCGGCAGCGCCGGACGTCCCGGCGGCACCGGCCGTCTCGGTGGTTCCCGCGGTCATCGTGTCGTCAGCGCCCTCGCGCGGCGACGGGATGCCGGTCGTACGGGTGGGTGGCATGGGAGCGATCACCGGCATGCCGCCGGCCGGCCGCGGCCGCCGGAGCGGGCGCACCACGGCTCCGCCTGCGGGAGCGCCGACCGGGCCCCGGACGGGGACCAGCGGTTCGCCGCGCACCGGGACCAGCGCCTCGCCGCGCCCCGGAACGCGCGGTTCGCCCCGGACCGGGGCGAGCGCCGTGCCCCGTGCGGGGGCGAGGGCCGCGCCGCGGAGCGGGACCACCGCAGTGATGTCGAGTACCTCTGCCACGCCTGTTGGACACGTTCCCCCCCGTCAGGGTTGTACGCGTACGCCACCGTTTTTGGCGGTGCGTCGTTCGTCCTCATGCGTACCCGATCTTCCCCACTACCCCGTTCGTACCGTCGCCGTCGGCCACCCCGGGGGTGCCCACAGAGACGCCCCCGTCCGGCCGGCGGTTGCCGACAGGGGGAAGAGCATCGTCGGACATGACAACGCCGCAGTTCAAGAGGCATTTACTCGTGAACGTACGACGACCTGCCCACAGCCGGTGCACCGATCCTACAAAGCGGAAACGACGGCTTCCGCGATCTGGACGACATTCAGGGCGGCCCCCTTGCGCAGGTTGTCGCCGCAGACGAAGAACTCCAGCGCCCGTTCGTCGTCCGGCGCGCGGCGCACCCGGCCCACCCAGGTCGGGTCCGTGCCCACGACGTCGGCCGGCGTCGGGAAGTCCCCGGCGCCCGGTTCGTCGTAGAGGACGACGCCCGGCGAGGTGGCGAGGATCTCGTGGGCCCGCTCCACCGTCACCGGGTGCTCGAAGCGGGCGTGCACGGACAGCGAGTGCGCGGTGAGCACCGGCACCCGGACGCAGGTGGCGACGAGCGGCAGCGCCGGCAGGTCCAGGATCTTGCGGGTCTCGGCCCGCAGCCCGGACTCCTCGGAGGACCAGCCGCCCTCCTCGGGCGCGCCGGACCAGGGCACCACGTTCAGCGCGACCGGCGCGGCGAACGGACCGGTGTCCTCGCCGACGGCCCGCCGTACGTCGCCGGGGTGCACGCCCAGTTCCGTGCCGGCGACCAGGGAGAGCTGCGAGCGCAGCGCGGCCACGCCCTCCTGGCCGGCGCCGCTGACCGCCTGCAGGGCGGTGACGACGACCTCGCCGACGCCGAACTCGGCGTGCAGCGCGCCCAGGGCCACGATCAGCGCCAGGGTGGTGTCCCCGGGGCTCGCGACGATCCCGCGCGGTCGGACGCGTACGGCGTGCGGGTTGATCTCGGGCACGACCAGCGGCACGTCCGGGTCCAGCCGGAACGCCGCCGAGTTGTCCACGACCACCGCGCCCTTGGCGGCGGCGATCGGCGCCCAGTGCGCCGCCACGTCCTGCGGGACGAGGAAGAGGGCGACGTCCACCCCCTCCAGTACCTCCTCGGAGAGGGCGACGACCTCGGTCTCCTCGCCGCGCACGGCCAGCTTGGCGCCGGCCGAGCGCGGGGAGGCGACGAGTCGGATCTCGCCCCAGACGTCCGCGTGCTGCGAGAGCAGCTGGAGCATCACGGCGCCGACGGCTCCGGTCGCACCGACGACCGCGAGCGTCGGCCCGCGGTTCATCGGCCGGTGCCTCCATAGACCACGGCCTCGTCGGAGTCGCTGTCCAGGCCGAAGGCCGTGTGGACGGCGCGGACCGCCTCGTTGACGTCGTCCTGGCGGGTGACGACCGAGATGCGGATCTCGGAGGTCGAGATCAGCTCGATGTTCACGCCCGCGTCGGACAGCGCCTTGAAGAAGTCGGCGGTGACGCCCGGGTTGGTCTTCATACCCGCGCCGACCAGGGAGATCTTGCCGATCTGGTCGTCGTAGCGGAGCGAGTCGAAGCCGATCGCGGCCTTCGTCTTCTCCAGGGCCTCGATGGCCTTGGGGCCCTCGGTCTTGGGGAGGGTGAAGGAGATGTCCGTCAGGGCGGTGGCCGCGGCGGACACGTTCTGCACGATCATGTCGATGTTGATCTCGGCGTCCGCGATGGCGCGGAAGATCGCCGCGGCCTCGCCCGGCTTGTCCGGGACGCCGACGACCGTGATCTTGGCTTCGGAGACGTCGTGGGCGACTCCGGAGATGATGGCGTGCTCCACCTGCTCGTCCCCATTCGGCTTTTCGTTGCTGACCCACGTGCCCGGCAGCCCCGAGAAGGAGGACCGCACGTGGATCGGGATGTTGTAACGGCGCGCGTACTCGACGCAGCGGTGCAGCAGCACCTTGGAGCCGGAGGCGGCGAGCTCCAGCATGTCCTCGGAGGAGATCCAGTCGATCTTCCGGGCCTTCTTCACCACGCGCGGGTCGGCGGTGAAGACGCCGTCCACGTCGGTGTAGATCTCGCAGACCTCGGCGTCCAGCGCCGCCGCGAGGGCGACGGCGGTGGTGTCCGAGCCGCCGCGGCCGAGGGTGGTGATGTCCTTCGAGTCCGCCGAGACGCCCTGGAAACCGGCGACGATGGCGATGTTGCCGCCGTCGAGCGCGGTACGGATCCGGCCCGGCGTGACATCGATGATGCGCGCTTTGTTGTGGACCGAGTCGGTGATGACGCCTGCCTGGCTGCCGGTGAACGACTGGGCCTCGTGGCCCAGGTTTTTGATCGCCATGGCCAGCAGCGCCATGGAGATCCGCTCTCCGGCGGTCAGCAGCATGTCGAACTCACGCCCGGCAGGCATCGGGGAAACCTGCTCGGCGAGATCGATCAGCTCGTCCGTCGTGTCGCCCATCGCGGACACCACGACGACGACCTGATGGCCGGCCTTCTTGGCATCCACGATCCGCTTGGCGACGCGCTTGATGCCTTCGGCATCGGCAACGGAGGAACCTCCGTACTTCTGCACGACAAGGCCCACGTGCGCTCCTCGCTCAGTCCCTGCCGCAGTCATCACTGCGGTCCGCGCCAGTTTATCGACCGGTACCGATTCACCCATGGGGTACCACATGCTGAGATGTACTGATCAAAGCTTGGGCGGACCCGGCCCGGGGCCCCAGCCCGCGGCTCAGCGCTTGAGCGGGCGCAGGCCCAGCGGCCCCGCGATCTCCTGCACCATCACCCGGCCGGCCTCCTCCGCGAGGTCGTCCTCGGCCAGGTCCTCGTCCGTGTCCAGCCCGTCGAGCTCCGCCAGCGGCTGGTCCAGGCGGACGTGCGCGACCAGCGACTGCAGCGCCCGGAGGGTCGCCGAGGCGGTCGGGCCCCAGTTGGAGAAGTACGAGAACTGCCACCACCACAGCGCCTCGGTGGTCCGCCCGGCCCGGTAGTGGGCGAGGCCGTGCCGCAGGTCGGTGACGATGTCGGCCAGGCTGTCGGAGATCCGCGAGGGGACCGGCGCCTTGCGCGGCTCGTACGGGTCGAAGACCTCGGAGAACACGTCCACCGGGTCGAGCATCACCGCGAACCGCTCGCGCAGCTCGTCGACGTCCGGCTCCGGGCCCGTGTCCGGCTCGTAGCGCTCCTCCGGGAGGATGTCCTCGTGGGCGCCGAGCCGCCCGCCGGCCAGCAGCAGCTGGGAGACCTCCAGGAGGAGGAAGGGGACCGCGCTGTCCGGCTCGTCGCCCTTGGCCACCTCGGTGACCGCGACGATGAAGGACTCGATCGAGTCCGCGATCTGGACGGCGAAGTCGTCCGGGTCCTGCGTGATCGAGTGCAGCGTGGCGTCAGACATCGAGGGTGCCTCCCTTGGGCGCGGGGTGCGCGCGTGCCCTGTCGTCATACATCTAGCAGGCGCCGCCCCTCGAAGGCACGGCCCAGCGTGACCTCGTCGGCGTACTCGAGATCGCCGCCGACGGGGAGCCCGCTCGCGAGCCGCGTCACCTTCAGTCCCATGGGCTTGATCATCCGCGCCAGGTACGTCGCGGTGGCCTCGCCCTCCAGATTGGGATCGGTGGCCAGGATCAGCTCGGTGACCGTGCCGTCCGCGAGCCGGGCGAGCAGCTCGCGGATCCGCAGGTCGTCCGGGCCGACGCCCTCGATGGGGCTGATGGCGCCGCCGAGCACGTGGTAGCGGCCGCGGAACTCGCGGGTCCGCTCGATCGCCACGACGTCCTTCGGCTCCTCGACCACACAGATCACCGCGGGGTCCCGGCGCGGGTCACGGCAGATGTTGCACTGCTCCTGCTGGGCCACGTTGCCGCAGACCGCGCAGAACCGGACCTTCTCCTTGACCTCGAGCAGGGCGTGCGCCAGCCGGCGCACGTCGGTCGGCTCGGCCTGGAGGATGTGGAAGGCGATCCGCTGCGCGCTCTTGGGACCGACGCCGGGCAGCCTGCCCAGTTCGTCGATGAGGTCCTGAACCACGCCTTCGTACAACGGAACGCCCTTCTGGGGAGTGCTTGTTTCTTACGGTAGTGGGCGGGACTGTCAGAAGCCCATGGGCGGGACTGTCAGAAGCCCAGGCCCGGCATCCCGCCGAGGCCCTGCGCGAGCGGGCCGAGCTTGGCCTGCTGGAGCGCCTGGGCGTTGTCGTTGGCGGCCTTGACCGCGGCGACGACCAGGTCGGCCAGGGTCTCGGTGTCCTCGGGGTCCACCGCCTTCGGGTCGATCACGAGGGCGCGCAGCTCGCCGGAACCGGTCACGGTCGCCTTGACGAGGCCGCCGCCGGCCTGGCCGTCGACCTCGGTCTCGGCGAGCTCCTGCTGGGCGCGCGCGAGGTCCTGCTGCATCTTCTGCGCCTGCTGGAGCAGCTGCTGCATGTTGGGCTGGCCACCACCGGGGATCACGTTCACTCACTCCTGCGGGTCACTGCGGACGACTCGTCGGTATCGCTTCGGTACGCCGAGCCTACGTGGTCCAGGCCCCCGCTGCCGCCCAACTCTTTCGAGTGAGAAACTCGGGGCTCCTCTACCTGATCAAGGCCCTCTTGCGGGCGGAAATCCCGGGAATGCGGGCCCACAGCCCACCATTCGGCGGTAGGAAGGGCAGGCACCACGTGCACCGCACGTCACGCTCGACGCATCGCACGACGTATCGGACGCATCGCACGACGTTTCGCACGACGCAACCATGCAGAGGAGTGCCCCGGTGAGCCAGCAGCCGGACATGCAGCCGCCGGAGATGCAGCCGGAGCAGCCGGAGCAGTCCGGGCAGTCCGGGCAGCCCGGCGAGGCCCGGGACGGCCGGCCCGATCTGACGGGCGCGCCGTTCCCGCACGGCGACTGGGGCGAGCCCGCGGAGCGTCTCGACGAGCTGTACCGCTGGGTGGAGTCCAACGCGCTGCGGACCGCGGAGTGGTACCTGTCCGACCGGGTCCGCAAGCGACGTGCCGCGGTGACGCTGCGCGTCGGGACGGCCGTCGGGGTCGTCGCGGGCGCCGCGCTGCCGCTGCTCGACCTCACGGGCGTGGCGGCGGACGGGGCGGCCGGCTGGGGGTACCTGTCGCTGCTGCTGGGGGCGGCGTGCGTGGGCTGCGACCGGTTCTTCGGGCTCACGTCGGGCTGGATAAGGAACGTGGCCACGGCCCAGGCGATCCAGCGGCGGCTGCAGGCGCTGCAGTTCGACTGGGCGTCGGAGAGCGTCCGGGAGGTGCTCGGCCCGACGGAGGGCACGGCGAGCGAGGCGGCGGAACGCTGCCTGGGGATTCTGCGGCGGTTCTCGGAGGACGTGACGGAGCTGGTGCGGGCGGAGACGGCGGACTGGATGGTGGAGTTCCGGTCCGGGCCCGCGCCGCTGGTGATGCAGTCGGTGGGGGCGCCGGGGGTGCGGGCGGAGTCGGCGCATCCGTCGGCGCGGTTTCCGCTGCCGCCGGGGACTCGGCCGAACATGCCGCGGCAGCGGCCGCCTGAGCCTCGCTGAGGCTGCGTGGGGAGGGCGGTGAGCCCGTGCGGGTGCGGGGGGGGGTGTTGCGCGGTTCCCCGCGCCCCTAGTCCGGTGCGGTCGGCTTTTGCCTGCGGGTGCGTTGTGTGTCTCGCGCGGTTCCCCGCGCCCCTGTCGGGTGCGGTCGGCCTTTCCCTGCGGATGCGTTGTGGTTTGTCGCGCAGTTCCCCGCGCCCCTAGTCGGCTGCTCCCCGCTCTCACCTGCGGGTGCGTGGTGGGTTCTTGCGCAGTTCCCCGCGCCCCTGGTCGGCTGCTCCCCGCTCTCACCTGCGGGTGCGTGGTGCGTTTCGCGCGGTTCCCCGCGCCCCTGTCGGGCGCGGGGTGCTTCCCGTCAGCTGAAGATGATCATGGAGCCTTGGCTGAGGCTTCGGGTGGCGGCGGCGTGGAGGCCCAGCCAGACGTGGCGTTCGCGGGCGAAGGGGCTGTCGTCGTACGGGACCGGGCCGGCCGGCTCCTCCAGGGCCGTGGGGCGCTCCGGGGGGAGCGGGGCGGCCGGGGGGTTCGCCGGGTCGATGCCGATCGCCGGGGCGACGAACTGCAGCTCCCGCAGCAGCCCGTGCGAGGAGCCGAGCGGTCCGCCGCCCTCCAGGAGCTCGTCGTTGGAGAGCGGGGCGGCGAAGTCCACGGGCACGTACGCGCCGGCGTGGTCGTAGTGCCAGACGAGGTGGGACTGCTGCGCGGCCGACTCGAACATCTCCAGGAGCTGTTCGTAGTCCCCGCCCAGCTCGCCGACCGGCTCGACCGGCAGCCCGCACAGCTGGAGCAGGTAGGCGCGGCGCAGGAAGTGCAGCGCGTCGTAGTCGAAACCGGCCACGGGCGCGACGTCGCCGGAGAGGCCCGGCATGTACGCGAAGACGGGCACGGTGGGCAGACCGGCCTCGGTCAGGGCCTTGTCGTAGGCGGCGATCTCTTCGGCGAAGGGATTGTCGGGGCTGTGGCACAGCACGTCGACGAGGGGGACCAGCCACAGGTCACAGGCCAAGGCGGGGCTCGCTCTCCGTTGTCTGTCGTCGTCACGCGTCGGGTCGGGACAGCGTAGTGGCCTCCGTACCCTCCGCACAGGCCGGGTACGCGTCGCTCCCGCGAAGCGCGGCCGCCGCGGTCAGCGCGCGAGCCGGTCCGCCCACTGCAGGGCGTGCGCGTTGTACGCCTCCACGACGGCGAGCGCGGCCGTCGCGTCGCCCAGGGTGATCGCGTCCACGAGGTCGGTGTGCCCGCCCCACAGCCAGTCGACCAGCTCGTCGTCGGCGCGCAGGTACGGCACGGCGAACACCCAGGCGTGCACGCGCAGCCGGTGCAGGAAGTCGGCGACGTAGTCGTTGGCGGCGACCAGCCGGCTCAGCTCGCGCCAGAAGCGGATGTCGTAGCCGACGAGGACGTCCAGGTCGCCGGTGCGGGCGGCGCGCGCGGCGGCCTCGGCGCGGCGGCGCACGGAGGCGAGGGCCACGCCGAAGCGCACGTCCGGCTCGCCGTTCGGGAGGGCGGGGTGGGGTTCGGCGAGGGCGGAGAGGTGGCGGCGGAATATGCCGTCCACGATCATCATGCGGGCCTCGACCATGCCCCGGTAGTCCTCGACCGTGAAGCGGTGGACGCAGAAGCCGCGGTGGTGGTCGGAGTCGAGCAGCCCCTGCGCGGAGAGGTCGACGAGGGCCTCGCGCACGGGCGTCGCCGAGACGCCGTACTGCTCGGCGATCTGTTTGACGGTGAACGTGTCACCCGGACGCAGACGCCCCGCGAGGATCTCGTCACGCAGCGCGTCCGCGATCTGCTGTCGCAGGGTGCTCCGCGTCACGCTCGCGTTCGTGGCCATGGTTCGGCCCCCTCCGTCCGGCTCCGGGACACAGTAGTCCAGGCGGAGGGGGCGCCATGATCGTCGCGGGCGTCAGACCGTGTGCTCGTCCGCGACCGAGAGGGCGGCGTCGAGGGCGGCCAGGCCCTCCTTCGCCTCGGCCTCGGAGACGTTGCAGGCCGGGACGGCGTGGGTGCGGTTCATGTTGATGAACGGCCACAGGCCGTGCTTCTTCGCCGCCGCGCCGAAGGCCGCCATGGGGGCGTTGGCCTCGCCGGACGCGTTGTACGGGACGAGCGGCTCGCGGGTCTCCTTGTTCCTGACCAGGTCCAGCGCCCAGAACGCGCCCATGCCGCGCACCTCGCCGACGGACGGGTGGCGCTCGGCCAGCTCGCGCAGGCCGGGGCCGAGGACGGTCTCGCCGATGCGGGCGGCGTGCTCGACGACCTTCTCGTCCTCCATCACCTGGATCGTGGCGACGGCGGCGGCGCAGGCGAGCGGGTGGCCGGAGTACGTGAGGCCGCCGGGGTACGGGCGGGTGGCGAAGGTCGCGGCGATCTCCTCGCTGATCGCGACGCCGCCGAGCGGCACGTACCCGGAGTTCACGCCCTTGGCAAAGGTCATCAGGTCGGGGACGACGTCGAAGTGCTCGGCGGCGAACCACTTCCCCGTGCGGCCGAAGCCGGCCATGACCTCGTCGAGGACGAAGACGATGCCGTACCGGTCGCAGATCGCGCGCACGCCCGCGAGGTAGCCGGGCGGCGGGACCATGATGCCGGCGGTGCCGGGGACGGTCTCCAGGACGATCGCGGCGATGGTGGCCGGGCCCTCGAAGGCGATGGTGTCCTCGAGGTGCTGGAGGGCGCGCTCGCACTCCTGCTGCTCGGTCTCGGCGTAGAACGGCGAGCGGTACAGGAACGGCGCCCAGAAGCGGACGACGCCCGCGGAGCCCGTGTCGGAGGCCCAGCGGCGCGGGTCGCCGGTGAGGTTGATCGCGGTGGAGGTCGCACCGTGGTACGAGCGGAAGGCCGAGAGCACCTTGTGGCGGCCCGTGTGCAGACGGGCCATCCGGACGGCGTTCTCGACGGCCTCGGCGCCGCCGTTGGTGAAGAAGATCTTGTTCAGGTCGCCGGGGGTGCGCTCGGCGATGAGGCGGGCGGCCTCGGAGCGCACGTCGATGGCGAAGGCGGGCGCGAAGGTGGTGAGCTTCGCGGCCTGCTCCTGGATGGCGGCGACCACGCGGGGGTGCTGGTAGCCGATGTTGGTGTAGACGAGGCCGCTGGTGAAGTCGAGGTAGCGGTTGCCGTCGTAGTCCCAGAAGTACGAACCCTCCGCGCCGGCGACGGCGAGCGGGTCGATCAGGCCCTGGGCGGACCAGGAATGGAACACGTGCGCACGGTCGGCGGCCTTCACGGCCGCCCCTGCCTGCGGGTCGGGTTCGACATGAGGGGTCATGCGGCCAGGGTAAGGACGCGCAGGTCGGAGCGGCCATGACCATCTTGTCCACCGAGACCCGGGGCGACGCGACACCTTGCTGCGCGTACGGAGCGCGGCGCCGCCACCGGCCCGCCCCGCCCCTCACCGCAGCGGCGCGACCACCGCCCGGGCCAGGGCCTCGGCGCGGGCGCGCGGGGCGGCCTCCGCGTCCGGGCCCCCGGCGTAGTACCGCAGGAACGCCTCCTGGAAGCAGGCGCCGATCAGCAGCGCGGCGGACGCCTCCGGGTCCGCGTCGGCGGCGATGCGCCCGAGCTCCTGCTCGGCGCGCAGGTACGCGGCGAAGCCGGCGACCGGCCGGTCCGGGCCGCCGCCGTGCCGGCTCATGGCCACGCGGTGCGCCGCCATGCGCTGCGGGTCGGCCAGCAGGGCGCCCAGCATGGGGAAGGAGCGCTGGTAGAAGACGAGCGCCGCGTGGGCCAGCTCGGCGAGGTTCGCCTCGACGTCGCCCGCTCCGGGCCGGACGTCGACCTGCGACAGGCCGGGCACCCGCTCCTCCAGGACGGCGAGCAGCAGCCGCTCCTTGTCGCCGAAGTACTTGTACAGCGTGGGCTCCGAGACGCCGGTGGCCTGCGCGATCTCCTTGGTCGTCGCGCTGACGACGCCCCGGGCGCGCAGGATCTCCGCGGCCGCGTCGAGGATCCGCTCCCGTGTGCTCATCGCCGTCCTGCCCCTCTTCGCCGAGCTCCGTCCCTTGACAGGTTAGTGAACACTAGCGCAGCCTGGGGCTAGTGTTCACTAACCCCGTGAGCCCTGGCGAAACCCCGCGGAACCCCGTTGATCTGGAGGGCCAGCATGCGCATCACCGTTTTCGGAGCGACCGGCGGCACGGGAGAGCACCTGGTGCGCCTGGCGCTGGAGGCCGGGCATCACGTCACCGCCGTCGTCCGCGACCCGGCCCGGGTCCGGCAGGCCGGGCACCCCGCGCTCGATGTCGTCCGGGCCGACGTCATGGACCCCGCGGCGATCACCGAGGCGGTGACGGGCCGGGACGGCGTCGTCTCGGCCCTGGGCCCGCGCGGCACGGGCGAGACCACCGTCTGCAGCGACGGCGCGCGGTCGATCATCACCGCGCTGCGGGCGGCCGGCGGACGCCGACTGGTCGTCGTCACCGCGTCGGGTCACGTCGTGGACGAGGGCGACGGCCCGTTCACCCGGAGCGTCGTCAAGCCGGTGGTGGGCCGCTTCCTGCGGCACGCCTTCGCGGACTTCGTCCGCACCGAGGCGGCCGTCCGCGCGAGCGGCCTGGACTGGACGCTGATGCGCCCGCCCCGCCTCACCGACGGCCGGCCCCGCGCCTACCGCACCGCCACCGACCGCAATGTGCGCGGCGGCCACTTCCTGTCCCGCGCCGACCTCGCCCGTGCGTCCCTGGACGCGCTCGCGAACCCGAGGACGGTCGGCCACACCGTCGGACTGGGGTACTGACCGTGGGCCGCGTCCTCACGGGGCGGTCGCGGGCGCCCTGCTCCTCGCCCTCCTGACCGCCGCGGGCACGGTCGGGTACCTGACGTTCCCGACGTTCCTGCGCGCCCCCGCCGGCGCGCCCGCCGCGGCCCGCGCCGAGGGCCGGCCGGCGGGCGACGGCCCGGTGGTCGTCGCCGCCGGGGCGAGGATGACGCGCGGCAACGGCCTCGACCTGACCGTCGACCACATCCACCTCAGCGACCGCGGCGCGGCGCTGCTCGCGGGCGCCGCGGCGGACTGGCTCCGCGGCGGACTGGCTCCGCGGCGTCGAGGACAGTGAGCGCCGAGGCGACCATTGACAGCACGCTGCCAACATGACAGTCTGCTGTCATACACCGGACACCGCAGGAGGCCCGCCATGACCGGCACCGTGCACCTCGCCGTCTACGACACCCTCGCCGACTGGGAGACCGGCCACGCCACCGCGTGGCTCGCCCGCAGCGGCCGCACCGTGAAGACCGTCGGCCTCGTCGCCGACCGCCCCGTCACCACGATCGCCGGGATCCGGATCGTCCCGGACCTCGCCCTCGCCGACCTCCGCCCCGAGGACAGCGAGCTGCTGATCCTGCCGGGCGCCGACCTGTGGGACACGGGCGACGAGCTCGCGCCCTTCGCCGCGAAGGCCCGCGCGTTCCTCGACGCGAAGGTCCCCGTCGCCGCCATCTGCGGCGCCACCGCCGGCCTCGCCCGCGAGGGCCTGCTCGACGACCGCGCCCACACCAGCGCCGTGAGCTTCTACCTCGCCGCGACCGGCTACCGGGGCGGCGACCGGTACGTCGACGCCGACGCGGTCACCGACGGCGAGCTGATCACCGCCGGCCCCACCGAGCCGGTCGCCTTCGCCCGCGAGATCCTGGGGAAGCTCGGGGCCTTCGAGGGCTCCCGGCTGGACGCCTGGTACCGCCTCTTCCACGACTCGGACCCGGCGGCGTACGAGGAACTGAACGCGGACGACGAGGAGTAGACGACCCATGACCCGGGCGCAGCAGGACGCGCTGTCGCAGACCGCGCTGGCCGTGTTCCGGCTGAACGGCCAGTTCCTCTCCGTCTCGGAGAGACTGGCCGAGCCGGCCGGCCTCACCGCCGCGTGGTGGCAGGTCCTCGGAGCCGTCCTGCCGGAACCGCTCCCCGTCGCCGGGATCGCCCGCGTCATGGGCATCACCCGCCAGAGCGTCCAGCGCATCGCGGACCTCCTGGTCCGCGAGGGCCTCGCCGCGTACGAGCCCAACCCGGCGCACCGCCGCGCCAAGCTCCTCGCCCCCACCGCCGAGGGCCGCGCCGCCATCCGCCGCATCGACCCCGGCCACGCCGAACTGGCGGCCCGCCTGATGCGCGAACTCGGAGGCCAGGACGCCTTCGACGAGACCGTGCGCGTCCTCCACCGCCTCTCCGCGGCCCTGGACGCGATCGAGTCGGAGCCGACCGGCGAGTGACCTGGGGGACTCCCCCGGACACCCCCTAGGGGGTGTCTTTTCGATCAGGCCGGATCAGCGAGCGGCGTCCGGTGCCGTGCATCGCAAGGCGGAGGAGGGAGGCTACGCAGCGCGTCGGCGACCGACGACAACCCGGCTGGGGGTCCCCCCGCGCCTTTCGGGCAGCGGGGGAGCGGCACCAGGCGCCGGGAGCCCGGCATGATCGACGAGACACCCCCTAGGCGAGCGCGTCCATCACCCCCGTACCGAACGCCGCGAGGACAAGGCCCAGGAACAGCCCGAGCAGCAACAGGATCCACCGCTTGCGGGCCGTACCGTTCCCGCCGACAGGGTTGAGGCGCATGGTCCGCACCCTCTCACCCCGGCAGGACCCCGCCGCGCGACTCAGCCGCCGATCACGTCGACCTTGCACCGAATGCCGGAGGCGCGCGCCAGCCGGCCGTCCGTGGTCACCAACGCGCACCCGTACGCCTCCGCCGCCGCCACATAGGCGGCGTCGTACACAGTGAGGTTCCCGCGCAGCTCCCAGACCCGCGGCAGCAGCACCTTGGACCGGGGAACGACCGGCTCCAGCTCCGCCAGCGCGGCGACGGCGTCGTCCGCGTGCGCCTTGGAGATCTTGCCGCCGAGCAGGTTCCCCCGGATCACGGACATGACCTCGATCGTCCAGTGCTCCGGAGCGATCCACCTGCTGTCGGCCATGAGGGCAGCTCTGCACCGTCCGCCCATTGCCCCCTCGTCGAGCAGCGAGAACGCGAACACGGAGGCGTCGACGACGATCACTCCTCGGCTCCGGGCACACCGAGCGAGGTGTCCCGCTCCTGACGGCCGGCCCGCAGCACGTCCAGCACGTCGGCGGTGCCGAGGGCGGTCCCGTGGCGCCCCCGGGAGAACCTCTCCAGGACGGCCAGGTTGTCCCGCCGCCGCACCTCGTCCGTGAGCACGTCGAAGAGATACGCCTGAAGCGACTGACCACGCTCTCCCGCTATGGCCGCCAGCCGGTCCCGCATCTCCTCGGGTACGTCACGAATCTGCAGTGCCACCATGCATGCATTTTCGCATGCATGCACCGGACGGGGCAACGCGTCACCCCAGCAGCACCGTCGCCACGCTCCGCAGCAGCAGCGCGTGCACGTACCGGCCCGGCCGCGTCGGCGGGAACCGCCACGACAGCGGCCACGTCCGCCCCTGGAGCGCCGGCACCGGCACGTACCCCACATGGGTGGGCCCCGCGTTCAGCCGCGTGACGCCTCGGGGCCAGGCCCGGTGCGTCGTCGTCCCCGGCGGGACGAGGAAGTACACCGCGCGCCGCCCGTTCGCCTCCACCACCACGGGCCCCGGGTCCCCGCCCGTCAGCCGCTCCATGTGGTCCGCGAGCTCCCTGCCCTCGTCGCCGTCGACCCGCACGGCGTCGAATTGCACGCCGGCCTTGCGGAGTTGGAATCCGGAAACTGGAATCCAATCCATGTTTTCTTCCCGATTCGCTGCTTTCACGGAGACAGGATCCCGTGTCGTCGCTAGCGTTTTCCAGGACTGACGAGGGCGCGTCGGAAACCCCTTGACCTGCATGAACGCGCCTTGCAGGCAGTCGAATTCGGCGGGGAGCAGTTGAGACCGGTTGAGTCCGGTCGAGTCCGAATGGGGATCGCGGATGGCGCGGGCGGAGAACAAGGAATCGGCGGGCCCGGCGGCCCGCATGGCAGCGAGCATCGCGAAGCGATTGCGCCTGCGGAGGGGGCTCACGCAGGAGCAGCTGGGCCAGATGATGGGCTACTCCGGCGCGGCGATCAGCGCGATGGAGACGCTGGCCCAGCCGGTGAGCGACGAGATGCTGGTGAAGCTGGAGGAGGTGTTGGGCGGCGGGACGGGAGTGTTCGAGGATCTGCGGCTGTGGGTGCGGCTGGAACGGTTGCCGGTGTTGTTCCGGGAGTACGCCCTCATCGAGCAGCAGGCGGCCACCCTGAGCCTGTTCTCCGTGCAGAACGTGCACGGCCTGTTCCAGACGGAGGCATACGCGCGTGCGCAGATCGCAGGCGGCTACCCGCCCGTGAGCGACGAGCGCGTCGAGGAACTGGTGGTCGCGCGCGTGGCGCGCAAGGCCCTGTTCGACAAGCAGCCGCTGTGCCTGATCGAGCTGATCCTGGACGAGTCGGCATTGCACCGTAAGTTCGGCAGCGAGAAGGTCATGCGTGGGCAGTACCGCTGCCTTGCGGAGTACGCACGGCGCAAGAACGTGACCCTGCAGATCCTGCCTCTGGACGTCGGGCTGCGCGGCGAGAACGCTGGTGACCGAGGCGGTATGACTTTCATCGAGACGTGCGACGGCGACCGTCTCGTCTACCTGGAGATCGGGGACGAGAGCGTGCTGATCACCGACCAGACAAAGGTGCGTACGTACGCCCAGCGTTATGCGAAGATCCGGGCACAGGCCCTGGACCCTCGCGAATCACTGGGGCTCATCGAGCAGTTGGCGGGAGAAGGAACATGAGCGAGACCCTGCACTGGTTCAAGTCGAGCTACAGCAGCAGCGCCGGCGGGGAGTGCATCGAGGTCGCCTTCGGCGACGAAGTCGCCGCCCCCCACTCCGTCCACCTCCGTGACTCCAAAGTCCCCCACGGCCCCACCTTCGCCGTCGCGCCCGACGCGTGGTCGGCGTTCGTGGCGTGGCAGGGCTGAGGGGGACCGGGGAGCGTCGGGTCAGCAGTACAGGTTCGCGCCCGTCGGGACGCCGAGGAGCGTCGTGAACTGGCGGTACTTGCTGACCCGGCTCTCGACCTGCGCCGGGTTCTTCCCGTCGCACTCCAGCGCGCCGTTGATGGAGCGGATCGTCTGGCCGAAGCCCGCGCCGTTGACCATGGCGTTGTGGCCGGTCATCGTGCCGGGGCCGTTCTGGGTGTTCCAGTACCAGAGGCCCGTCTTCCAGGCGACGGCCGCGTCGCGCTCGACGCGGTACGGGTCGTTCAGCAGGTTGATGCCGAGCGCGTCACCCGCCGCCTTGTAGTTGAAGTTCCAGCTCAACTGGATCGGCCCGCGGCCGTAGTACGCGGCCTGGCCGGCCGGGCAGCCGTAGGACTGGCTCCAGTCGCAGTAGTGCGGGTAGTTCGCGGTGTTCTGCTCGACGATGTGGACCAGCCCGCCCGTCTCGTGGCTGACGTTGGCGAGGAAGGCCGCGGCCTCCTGCTTCTTCACGGTGTCGCTGCCGGTGTTCGCGAAGGCGGGGTACGCGGAGAGCGCCGCCTTGAGGCCCGCGTACGTGTAGAAGGAGTTCCGGCTCGGGAACATCTGGTTGAACTGGGCCTCGGAGACCACGAAGCCGGAGGACGGCGGCGGTGTCGTGCCGCCGCCGTCGCCGCAGACGCCCTCGTCGCGCCAGACGTCGGCGGTGCCGGGGCGTTCGTTCTGGGTCCACCACTTCGCGTACCAGTTGTGGCCGTTGTACGAGGCGGTCATGCCGCCGGTGTAGACGCCGGTCGAGTTCCAGGGGGCCGCGCACGCCGCCGCGGCGGCGCCGGTCGCGGTGGCGGCGGGCAGGAGTACGGCGACGGCAACGGCCGTACAGAGGGCGGACATGAGGGTGAGCAGGCGTCGCAGCATGCGCTCCGTCCTTCCGTGTGGGGGAAGGCCAGAGAACCGAGATTGGTCTGTACCTGTCAAGGTCTGGACCAAGGTTGTGACAGTCGGCGTTCCGCGTGCGGTGCGACCCATGACGAAAAGGAGACCGCCGGTCCTCCCGGCGGTCTCCCTCCTCAGGAAACTGGCGTCACATCACGAGCACGATGCGGCCCAGCCGGCCGCCGCCCTCCGCGCGGCGGTGGGCCTCGGCGGCCTCCTCCAGGGGGAGGACGTCGGCCACGCGGGTGGTGAGCCGGCGTTCGGCCAGGCGCTCCAGCATCTCCTTCAGCCGCGCGCCGTCGGGGGCGGTCGAGAACGTGTGGGCCCTGATGTCGCGCTCCGCGACCGGCACGGAGGACTCGTGGCCCGCGATGAAGACGCCGCCGTCCCTGACCACGCGCATCAGCGGGTCGGCCATGCGCGCCGGGTCGAAGACGCCGTGCACGCCCTCCGGCGTGTGCCGCAGCACCTCCGTGACGACGGCCTCCGGCTCGTCGCGGCGGACGACGTGCTCCGCGCCGAGCACCTTCAGTTCGTGCTCGCCGCCCTCGTGGGAGAGCGCGATGACGCGCAGCCCGCGCTCGGCGGCGTGCTGGACGGCGAACCGTCCGACGACACCGCTCGCGCCGGAGATGAAGACCGTCGAGCCCTCCGGCAGCGCCAGGTGCTCCAGGGCCTGGTGCGCGGTCAGGGAGCTGAACGGGAGGGAGGCCGCGTCGACCGCGTCCACCGCGTCGGGGACGGGGGCCACCCAGGCGGGGTCGACGGTGACGACCTCCGCGTACGTGCCCCGGCCGGGCCGCTGGAACCAGGGGACGAAGCCGGCGACGCGCTGGCCCTCGGACAGCCCGGGGGCCGGGTCGAGGAGCCGGCCGACGAAGTCGAAGCCCAGCACGAACGGGAGCCGGAGGTCGGGCATGACGTCGGCGAACGCGCCCGCGCGGATCGCGAGGTCGGCCTTGTTGACCGTGGTGGCCTTGAGCCGGACGCGTACCTCGCCGGGCACCTCGCCGGTCTCCGGCTCGGGGCGGTGGGCCATCCGCAGCACTTCCGGACCGCCGTAGGCGGAGACTTCGACCACGCGCATCGGGGTTCCTCTCGGACGGACTCGGACCGCTCGTACTGATTCCGGCTGATTAGTGCGGAATGTTCCCTCCCGGGCCATTGAACCCAGCGCCCGCACCCCCGGCAACGCGTGTGCGCCGGACGAACGAGGGCCGAACACGGGTCCCGCGGCGACAACAGGAACACCTTCTGGGGCACCGCGGGCGTCTGGCATGCTCTTTCGACGTGGACCCCTTGCATCCCGAAGACCCGCCCGCCATCGGACCGTTCCGCCTGCTCGGCCGGCTCGGCGTGGGCGGCATGGGCCGGGTGTTCCTCGCCCGTTCGGAGGGCGGGCGGACCGTGGCGGTGAAGGTCGTGCACGCCGAGCTGGCGGAGCAGGACGAGTTCCGGCGGCGGTTCGCCCGGGAGGTCGCGGCCCTGGAGCGGGTCGGCGGCACGGGCACCACGCCCGTGCTCGGCTCGGACACCTCGGCACACGCGCCTTGGGTGGCGATCGGGTACGTGCCGGGGCCGTCGCTGCGGACGGTCGTGGCGGACGAGTACGGGCCGCTGCCGCCGGCCTCCGTACGGGCGCTGGGCGCGGGACTCGCGCGGGCGCTCGGCCACGTGCACGCGGCGGGGCTCGTCCACCGGGACCTGAAGCCGTCCAACGTGCTGCTGACGGTCGACGGGCCGCAGATCATCGACTTCGGCATCGCGCGCGCCGTCGACACCATCACGGACGGCGGGCTGACGAGCACCGGCGCGGTCGTCGGCTCGCCGGGGTTCATGTCGCCCGAGCAGGTGCGCGGGGAGAAGCTGACGCCGGCGTCGGACGTGTTCTGCCTCGGTTCGGTGCTGGTGTACGCGGCGACCGGGCGCGCGCCGTTCGGGACCGTGGACAGCGGGGTGCACGCCACGATGTTCCGGATCGCGCACGACGAGCCGGATCTGACCGGGCTTCCGGCGGAGCTGGCGGGCCTCGCGCGGGCCTGTCTGGCCAAGGAGCCGGCGGACCGGCCGACGGCCGTGGAACTGGCCGAGGCGCTGCCCGTCGCCGAGCCGTGGCTCCCGGCGGACGTGCTCGCCGGGCTCGGGCGGCACGCGGCGCGGGTCCTGGAGGCGGAGGCGGCCGCGGCGGCCTCCCCGGCCGCCGAGCCCGCGCCCCCGGAGCCGACGCCGCCTTCGGCGCCCCCGGCCCGCCGCCGGCGCAGGGGCCCGGTCGCGCTGCTGGCCGCGCTGGTGGTGGCCGCGGCGGCCACCGTCACGTACGTGCTCTGGCCCGATCCGGAGACCGGGACCGACGCGCAGAAGAACCTTCCCTCCGGCACGACCGACGGGGTGGCGGCCCGCCCGGCGGGCGTCGTCCCGGCGGCGCTCATCGGCGCCTGGGAGGGCGTGCTGCGGGGCTCGGCGGACGCCCCGTACGAGACCGCGCGGGTCGAGATCACGCAGGGCGCGGTGGGCGCGAAGGCCGCCGTCCACGTGCAGGTCTCCGGGGACCGGCTGTGCATGGGGCGGTCGGTGCTGGTCTCGGCGGACGAGGACAAGGTGGTCCTCGGGGACTCCGACGTGACGACCAGCGTGCCCGCCGGGCGCTGCACGGCGGTGGCGCAGCAGACGCTCACGCTGCGCGGCTCGAACGTGGCGGAATGGACCTCGGGCGCGGTGAAGGCCACCTTCCGCAAGGCCCGGACGGGCCAGGACGTCGTCCCGGCCGCCTTCGTCGGGAACTGGCGGGAGCTGCCGTTCCCGAACCTGCCCGAGGGGGAGACGGTGCCGGGCGCCGACCGCTACGAGCGGCGGCTGATCATCACGCAGGGCCCGGTCGGCGCGCCCCTCGTCCGGTACGAGCAGACGTACCCGCGCACCGACAACGAAGGCAACCTGAGCGACGAGACGTACAGCTGCACCGCCACCGCCGTCCTCGGCGGCACGGCCCCGTACCTGGTGCTGGGGCCGGAGGTGCGCGATCCGGAGGTCTGGGACCCGAAGGACTGCGCGGAGAACGGCTCGGCGACGTTGCACCTCCAGCGGCGCAAGGGCAAGGAGCAGCTGCTCGTCTACGGCATGTCGGCGGACGGCGAGCCGGGGGTCTTCGTCCGCCCGTGATCCGCCGGCGGCCGGCGAGCCGGGGGTCTTCGTCCGCCCGTGATCCCGCCGGTTCGTGACGCAGGCCGACGGGGCGACTGTGATGCAGCTCACGTACACGGCTGTCACAGGACGGTGAGGGCGCTTGTCCTATGGGCGTCACCGGCACGGAGGCCGGTGCCCGACCCAGGGAGACCGAAATG
This sequence comes from Streptomyces tritici, assembly GCF_048500665.1. Lineage (NCBI taxonomy): Bacteria > Bacillati > Actinomycetota > Actinomycetes > Kitasatosporales > Streptomycetaceae > Streptomyces > Streptomyces tritici. The sequence goes on along the minus strand of NZ_CP183183.1, from coordinate 3,687,836 downwards.
ACCAACGCCCACGGCCACCACGTCGTCGTCCTCGGCGGCGGTTACACGGGCATGTTCACCGCGATCCGGCTGGCGCACCGCACCCGCCGCACCGGCGTGCGCATCACCTTGGTCAACCCCTCGGGCCGGTTCGTGGAGCGGCTGCGGATGCACCAGACCGCCGCCGGGCAGGAGCTGCCCGTCCACCGGATCCCCGACCTGCTGGCCGGCACCGGCGTGCAGTTCGTCCAGGGCGCGGCCACCGCCATCGACCCCGAGGCCCGCCGGATCACCCTCGACGGCTCCCTGACCGTCGGGTACGACACCCTCGTCTACGCGCTGGGCAGCGCGACCGACACCGGGAACGTCCCCGGCGCCGACGCGCACGCGTGCACGCTGAACGGCCCGCGGGCCGCCGGCCGGTTCGCCGCGCGGCTCACCGAGCTCGCCGCGACCGGCGGCACGGTCACCGTCTGCGGCGGCGGCCTGACCGGCATCGAGGCCGCCACCGAGGTCGCGGAGGCGCACCCGGGCCTGAACGTGACCCTGGTCAGCACGGAGGAGCCCGGCGCGATGATGGGCCCGAAGGCCCGCGCGTACCTGCACCGCTCGCTCGCCCGCCTCGGCGTCGCGCTGGAGACAGGGGTGCGGGTCGCGAAGGTGCTGCCGGACGGCGTGGAGCTCGCCGACGGGCGGATCCTGCGCTCCGACGCCTGCCTGTGGACCGCCGGCGTGAAGGTGTCGCCGCTGGCCGCCGAGGCGGGGATCGCCACCGACGACCGGGGGCTGGTCCTGACCGACGGCACGCTGCGGTCGGTGTCCCACCCCGAGATCCACGCGGTCGGCGACGCGGCCGCCGTCCGCATGGACTACGGGCTGCTCCACGGCTCCTGCCAGAGCGGGCTGCCGACGGCCCAGTACACCGCCGACACGATCGCGCGGCTGGTGCGCGGCAAGGCCGTCAAGCCGTTCCGCTTCGGCTACTTCCACCAGCCGGTGAGCCTGGGCCGGCGGGACGCCGTCATCCAGTTCACCCGGGCGGACTTCACCCCGATCGACCGGCTGCGCCTGACGGGGCGCGCGGCGGTCCGGTACAAGGAGTTCGTCAGCGGCAGCCCGCTCATGACCTTCCGCTGCAGCAAGCGCATGAACGTCAGCACCGTCGTCTCCCGGGGCGGCCGAGCGGCCGCCGCGCCGAAGCCGGCGGTATGAGGGGCCGGCGGGCCGGCCTCACTCGCCGAGGAAGCGCCGACGAAGCGCGCAGGAGACGCGAAGGAAACGCGAAGGGCCCGCACGGCGGCGCGTGCGGGCCCTCGGTGTGCGCGGGCCGCCCCGGGGAGACGGGATCGGGAGCGCGGGTCTCCTACAGGAAGGAGTTGATCTCGATGGTCTCGTCGCGGCCGGGGCCGACGCCGATGGCGGAGATCGGGGCGCCGGACATCTCCTCCAGCGCCTTCACGTAGCCCTGCGCGTTCTTCGGCAGGTCGGAGAAGGTCTTGGCCTTGGTGATGTCCTCCGACCAGCCCGGCAGCATCTCGTAGATCGGCTTCGCGTGGTGGAAGTCCGTCTGCGAGTACGGCAGCTCCTCGACGCGCTTGCCGTCGATCTCGTACGCGACGCAGACCGGGATCTGCTCCCAGCCGGTGAGCACGTCGAGCTTGGTGAGGAAGAAGTCCGTCAGGCCGTTGACGCGGGTCGCGTAGCGGGCGATGACCGCGTCGAACCAGCCGCAGCGGCGGTCGCGGCCGGTGGTGACGCCCCGCTCGCCGCCGATGCGGCGCAGCGCCTCGCCGTCCTCGTCGAACAGCTCCGTCGGGAACGGGCCGGCGCCGACACGGGTGGTGTACGCCTTCAGGATGCCGATGACGCGGCTGATCTTCGTCGGGCCCACGCCCGCGCCGGTGCAGGCGCCGCCGGCGGTCGGGTTCGAGGAGGTGACGAAGGGGTACGTGCCGTGGTCGACGTCGAGCAGGGTGCCCTGGCCGCCCTCGAAGAGCACGACCTTGCCCTCGTCGATGGCGTTGTTCAGGATCAGGGTGGTGTCGGCGACGAACGGGCGGATCTGGTCCGCGTACTGGAGCATCTCCTCGACGATCCGGCCGGACTCGATCGCGCGGCGGTTGAAGACCTTGGCGAGCAGCTGGTTCTTCTGCTCCAGGGCCGCCTCGACCTTCTGGGTGAGGATCGACTCGTCGTACAGGTCCTGGACCCGGATGCCGACGCGGTTGATCTTGTCCGCGTAGGTCGGGCCGATGCCGCGGCCGGTGGTGCCGATCTTGCGCTTCCCGAGGAACCGTTCCGTCACCTTGTCGAGGGTGACGTTGTACGGGGTGATCAGGTGCGCGTTGCCGCTGATGAGGAGCTTGGACGTGTCGACGCCGCGGTCGTTCAGCCCGCTCAGCTCGGAGAGCAGGACCGCCGGGTCGACGACGACACCGTTGCCGATGACCGGGGTGCACCCCGGCGAGAGGATTCCGGAAGGGAGAAGGTGCAGCGCGTACTTCTGGTCGCCGACGACGACCGTGTGGCCGGCGTTGTTGCCGCCCTGGTAGCGCACCACATAATCGACGGATCCACCGAGGAGATCGGTGGCCTTTCCCTTGCCCTCGTCACCCCACTGAGCACCGAGCAGCACAAGTGCGGGCACAGGCGTACACCCCTTCCGGGCGGGGCATGTCCAAGGTCAGGGGCGTACGCCGCCTCACCGGTGTGCCCCGGAATAGACGAAGCCCCTGGCGCAATAGCGCAAGGGGCTCTTGCACAAAGATGCTACCCGAGGAAGGACCGAGGTGTCGGATACCGACCAGCTGCTGGTCATCGTCGACCCGGTCGCCCGCCGAAGCGACGGCGAGTCCGTGCGGATCGCGAAGGATGTTCTGTCCGCGGCGGCGGAAACGAAAATCTGCCTGCCGGACAGTCCCGAGGAATTCGCCCGGGCCCTGGCCCGGCGGGGCTCGCGCCGCCCCGTGGTGGTCGGTGACGACCGGGCGCTGCTGCGGACCGTGACCCTGCTGCACCGGGAGCGTGCGCTGGCGCACGGGGCGCTGTCGGTGGTCCCGATCGGCGCTCCGGGATCACTCGAACTGGCCAGGGCGCTCGGCGTGCCGCAGAGCGCGGTGGCGGCGGCTCGGGCGGTGGTGGACGGCGTGGCGCGGCGGTGCGACCTGCTGGTGGACGACGGGGACGGGGTGGTGCTCGGGGGCGTGCGGATCGGGACCGCGGCGCCCGTGCCGTCGCCCGCGCCGGCGACGGTCTGGAACACCTGCCGCACGCTGGTCCGGACGCTGGCCCGCGTCCCGGCGCAGGGCGGCCTGCGCACGCACCGGCTCCGGGTGGAGGCGGACGGGGTGCTGCTGCGGGACCTGGACGAGCCGGTGGAGTCGGTGACGGTCCGCTCCCTCGGCGGCGTCGCGGAGGTCGTCCTCCGCCCCCCGCAGGCCCCTCCCCTCCGCACGGAGGCCCGCACCCTCACGATCTCCGGCCCCGACTTCCGCTACCACGCCGACTCCCACACCTCCCCCCCGGTCCGCCGCCGCACCTGGACGGCCCGCGCGGGCGCCTGGAGCCTGACCCTGCCGGGTCAGCCGGAGGCTTCCGCGGCGGACTGAGCGGTGCGGTGGGTGTGCCAGCGGGTGAGCATGGCTTGCAGTTCGTGCTGGATGAACTCGAAGAACTCGGCCGTTTCGGCGACGCGGGCGCCTGCGGGCGTGTCCGGGCCGAGGATCTCGGCGCCGTCGCGCAGGACCTTCTCCCAGCGGGTCAGGATCTGGTCGCGGCGGGTGAAGGTCTCGTACCAGAGCTCGTGGTGCAGGACGTAGCGGTCGCGGCGGGTGCCGGGGTCGCGTTCGCGGCCGACCATGCCGACCTGGGTGAGGTAGCGGATCGCGCCGGAGACCGCCGCGGGGCTGATCCGGAGCTGTTCGGCCAGCTCGGCCGAGGTCAGTGAGCCCGACTCCGAGGCGAGCAGCGCCGCGAAGACGCGGGAGGCCATGCGCTGCATGCCCGCCTCGGTCATCTCGGCGGCGAAGCGCTCGACGAAGCGCGCGACGTCCTCTTGCTGCTTGCTGCTGGTCATGCGGTCATCGTCTCCCTCGCTCACCCTGGCGCCTCGACTTTATACGCTTTCTTAACTTCACAACTTTGTGAAAGTAGCGTACGTTCTGAAGCATGACGAAGGCAATCAGCGTCGCCGGACTGCACAAGTCGTTCGGCCGGACGCACGCGCTGGACGGCCTCGACCTCACCGTCGAGACCGGCGAGGTCCACGGCTTCCTGGGCCCCAACGGGGCCGGGAAGTCCACCACCATCCGGGTCCTGCTCGGGCTCCTGCGCGCCGACTCCGGCGCGGCGCGGCTCCTCGGCCGCGACCCGTGGCAGGACGCCGTCGCACTGCACCGCCGGATCGCCTACGTCCCCGGAGACGTCACCCTGTGGCGCAACCTCTCCGGCGGCGAGGTCATCGACCTCTTCGGCCGACTGCGCGGCGGCCTGGACAAGGCGCGGCGCGCCGCGCTGATCGAACGGTTCGAGCTCGACCCCACGAAGAAGGGGCGGACGTACTCCAAGGGCAACCGGCAGAAGGTCGCCCTGGTCGCCGCCTTCGCCTCCGACGTCGACCTGCTGATCCTCGACGAACCCACCAGCGGGCTCGACCCGCTGATGGAGGGCGTCTTCCAGGAGTGCGTCGCGGAGGCGCGGGAGCGCGGGGCGACCGTCCTGCTGTCGTCCCACATCCTCAGCGAGGTCGAGACCCTCTGCGACCGGGTCAGCATCATCCGCAAGGGCCGCACGGTGGAGAGCGGTTCGCTCGCGGACCTGCGCCACCTCACCCGTACGAGCGTCAGCGCGGAGCTGGCCGGCGCGCCGAACGGGCTCGCGCACCTGCCCGGCGTGCACGGCCTGGACGTCCAGGGCCGGCGCGTCCGGCTCCAGGTCGACACCGACAAGCTGGACGCGGTGCTCCGGTCGCTGACCGAGTCCGGGGTGCGCTCGCTGACCAGCACCCCGCCCACCCTGGAGGAGCTGTTCCTCCGTCACTACGCTGACGACGAGGCGATGGCGCGATGAGCACGCTCACGGTTCCCCTGGCCGGGACCTTCGGCCTCGCGCGGCTCGCGCTGCGGCGCGACCGGCTGATGATGCCGCTGTGGGTGCTGGTCGTCGGCGGGATCGTGGCCGGCGGGGTCGGCTCCCTGGAGAGCCTGTACGGCACCGAGGCGACACGGGAGCAGCTCGCGGCCTCGATGAACGCCAACAGCTCGCTCCGGTCCCTGTACGGGCCGGTGTTCTCGGACTCGCTCGGCGGGCTCGCCGCCTGGCGGTTCGGGGTCCTCGCGGCGACGCTCGCGGCGGTGATGAGCCTGCTCGTCGTCGTCCGGCACACCCGCGAGGAGGAGGAGACGGGCCGTCAGGAACTGCTCTCCGCCGGGGCAGTGGGGCGGCGCGCCCCGCTGACGGCGGCGCTGCTGGCGGCGCTGCTCGCCAACACGGCCGTCGCGCTGATCGTGACCGCCGGCCTCGCCCGCCTGGGCGCGGGCGGGGCGCTCGCCCTGGGGCTCGCGGTGGGCGGCACCGGCATGCTGTTCGCCGCCACGGCCGCGATCGTCGCCCAGCTCACCGAGAGCGCGCGGCTCGCGAAGGGCCTCACGGGCGCGGTGCTGGGCCTGGCCTTCGTGCTGCGGGCGGCGGGGGACGCGGGGACGGCCGGGGGTTCGTCGGCGCTGACCTGGCTGTCGCCGGTCGGGTGGGCGGAGCACGTCCGGGCGTACGGCGGCGAGCGCTGGTGGGTGCTGCTGCTGATCGCCGGGGCCGTGCTCGCGCAGACCGGGCTCGCGTACGTGCTGACCGGGCGGCGTGACGTCGGCATGAGCTTCCTCCCGGCCCGCCCCGGCCCGGCGGAGGGACGGCTCGCCACCGCCGGCGGGCTCGCGTGGCGGCTCCAGCGGGGCGGTCTGCTGGGCTGGTCGCTCGGGTTCCTGGTGGTGGGGCTGGTCTTCGGCGGGATGGTCGAGGGCGCGGCGGACATCGTCGGGGACAACGCGCAGGCGCAGCAGATCTTCGAGCGGATGGGCGGACAGAGCGCCCTCACGGACGCCTTCCTCGCCACGATGGTGGGCCTGTTCGGGATGATGGCCGGCCTGTTCGTGGTCGGCTCGGTGCTGCGGCTGCACAGCGAGGAGACCTCGGGGCGCGCCGAACCGCTGCTCGCCAACGCCCTCGGCCGGCTGCGCTGGGCCTCCGGACACCTGGCCGTCGCCTTCGGCGGCGCGGTGCTGATCATGGCCCTGGCGGCGGTGGGGCTCTCCGCCTCGTACGGCCGGGACTTCGCCGGCATCCTCGGCGCGGCGCTGGCCCAGCTCCCGGCGGTCTGGGTCCTCGGCGGCCTGGCGGTCCTGCTCTGGGGCGCGTACCCGAAGGCCGCGCCGGCGGCCTGGGGCGCGGCGGGCCTGACGCTGCTCCTCGGCTGGATCGGCCCGGCCCTGAACCTCCCGCAGGCGGTGCTGGACCTCTCCCCCTTCAGCCACCTCCCGAAGCTCCCGGGCCCGGACATGTCCTGGACGCCGCTGGCCGTCCTGACGGGCCTCGCGACGGCCCTGACCACGGCCGGCCTGTGGCGCCTCCGCCGCCGGGACGTGGCCTGCTGAGGCCGCGGCCCACGGGATGGCCGGTGCTCGTGACGCGCACCGGCCATCAGGCGCATCGCGCAGTCCGTCAGACCTCCACCAGCAGCTTCTCCACGCCTCTGATCACGTAGCCGTCCTTCCGGCGGGGTTCCTCGGTCAGGTGGAGGGTGGGGGCCTGGTGGAGGAGTTCGGTGAAGAGGGCCGTCAGTTCGAGGCGGGCCAGGGGGGCGCCGAGGCAGTAGTGGATGCCGGCGCCGAAGGTGATGTGGGGATTCTCGGCGCGGGAGAGGTCCAGGACGTCGGCCGTGGGGCCGAAGCGGGCGGGGTCGCGGTTCGCGGAGCCGAAGAGGAGGGCCACCTCGGAGCCGCGGGGGATCACCTGGCCGCCGACCTCGATGTCGTCGAGAACCCAGCGCTCGAACATCTGCAGCGGGGTGTCGTAGCGGAGGAGTTCCTCCACGGCGGTGGACAGCAGTCCGTCCGGGTCGGCGCGCAGGGCCGCCAGCCGGTCCGGGTGCCGCAGCAGCGTCCACCAGCCGTTCACGGTGGTGTTGACGGTCGCCTCGTGGCCCGCGTTCAACAGGAGCACGCAGGTGGAGATCATCTCCTGTTCCGTCAGGCGTTCGCCTTCGTCGTGCGCCTCGATCAGCGCCGAGATCAGGTCCTCGCCGGGGTCGGTGCGGCGGCGGGCGATCAGTTCGCGGAGGTAGTCGGAGAACTCCAGCGACGCCCGCACCGCCCGGCGCGCCGTCTCCTCCGTCGGGTTCAGCTCGAACATCCCGCAGATGTCCGCCGACCACGGCCGCAGCCGGGCCCGTTCCTCGTCGTCCTCCGGGATGCCGAGCAGCTCCGCGATCACCGCCACCGGCAGCGGCTCCGCCACGTCCGCGAGCAGGTCGCCGCCGCCGCGCGCCACGAGTCCGCCGACCAGGTCCGCGGCCAGCCGGCGCACCGTCGGCGCCAGGTTCTCCACCGTCCGCGGGGTGAACGCCTTCGACACCAGCCGGCGGATCCGGGTGTGGTCCGCGCCCTCCAGGTCCAGCAGCCCGTGGTCGTTCAGCGTGTGGAACGGCTCGTGCGCGGCGGGCGGGGCCGTGCGGCCGAACTCCTCGTGGGTGAAGCGGTGCCGGTACGTACGGCCCAGGCGCCGGTCCCGCAGCAGCGCCGAGACGTCCGCGTGGTGCGGGATCAGCCACTGCCGCGTCGGCGCGTACCAGTGCGCCCGCCCGCGCGCCCGCAGCTCCGCGTACGCGGGGTACGGGTCGGCGACGAAGTCCGGGGAGTACGGGGCGAAAAGCTGCTCGACGGAAGACTGCGCGGTGTCCATGACCGGACGTTACCCGCCGACCCGCGCCGGACGTCACCCGCCGACCTGCACCAGCCGCGCCTCGTAGGCGAAGACCGCCGCCTGCGTGCGGTCCCGCAGGCCCAGCTTCACCAGGATCCGGCTCACATGCGTCTTGATCGTCGACTCGGCCACCACCAGCCGGTCGGCGATCTCCGCGTTCGACAGGCCCTGCGCGATCAGCACCAGCACCTCCGTCTCGCGCTCCGTCAGCTCCCCGAACTGGGCCAGCGCCGGCATCCGCGGAGTCTCCGCCGCCTTCGCGAACTCGGTGATCAGCCGCTTCGTCACGGTCGGCGCGAGCAGCGCCTCCCCCGCCGCGACCACCCGCACGCCCTCGGCGAGCTGCCGCGCCGAGGCGTCCTTGAGCAGGAAGCCCGAGGCCCCGGCGCGCAGCGCCTGGTACACGTACTCGTCGAGGTCGAAGGTGGTCAGGACCAGCACCTTCGCGTCCGGGTCGGCGGCGACGATCTCGCGGGTCGCCTCGATGCCGTTCAGCTCGGGCATGCGGATGTCCATGAGGACCACGTCCGGGCGGAGCACCGCCGCCTGCGCGACGGCCTCGCGGCCGTCGACCGCCTCGCCGACGACCTCGATGTCCGGCATGGCGCCGAGCAGCACGGAGAAGCCCTCGCGGACCATCATCTGGTCGTCGACGATCAGCACCCTGATCACTGCCCCTCCCCCTCCTCGCGCGGCACGGGGATGAACGCGGTGACCTCGTAGCCGCCGTCGGCGGTCGGACCGGCGTGCATCTCGCCGCCCAGCATCGCCACCCGCTCCCGCATGCCGGTGATCCCGTGCCCCGCGCCCGGCGAGGGCGCGGTGGACGGCGCGGCCGGGCGGCCGTTGACCACGCGCAGCCCGAGGCCGCCGAGGACGTGGCTGATCTCGACCTTCGCGGGCGCGTCCTTGGCGTGCCGGAGGGCGTTGCTCAGGGCCTCCTGCACGATCCGGTACGCGGACAGCTCGACGCCCTGCGGGAGTTCCCGTACAGCGCCGGTCACCGTGGTCTCGACGGCGAGCCCGGCCTCGCGGACGTTGCGGATCAGGGCGTCGAGGTCGGCGAGCGTCGGCTGCGGGGCCTCGGGGGCCTCGTAGTCCTCCGCGCGGACGACGCCAAGGACGCGGCGCAGCTCGGTCAGGGCCGCCACGGCGTTCTCCCGGATCGTGGCGAAGGCCTGCTCCAGCTCGGGCGGCGGGTTCTCGACGCGGTACGGGGCTGCCTCCGCCTGGATGGCGACCACGGACATGTGGTGGGCGACGACGTCGTGCAGCTCGCGGGCGATCGTGGTGCGCTCCTCCAGCAGGGTCCGCTTCGACCGCTCCACCGCGGTCACGGTCTGCTGCGCGGTGACCTCGGCCACGGCCTGACGGCGCACGTGCACGACGGTGACGGCGAGCAGCGAGAGCGCCGCGAGGAACAGCAGCGGGACGGAGACGCCGGCCCCGCCGATGCCGAGGAACCCCTCGGCGAACACCGCGTACCCGGCGGTCACCGCCCACATCCAGGCGCCGGTGCGGGGCCCGGTGCGGGCCGCGACGACGGTCAGCACGACCAGGTGCGCGGCGAAGACGTTCGGCGGCCAGGGCCCGTCGCCCAGCGAGGCGACGACCGCGAAGACCGGGGCCAGGAGGAGCGAGGCCCAGAACGCGAGCACCGGCCGGACGAGCGTGAGCAGCACGGCCGCGGCCGGCAGGCCGGCGAACAGCAGCCCGAACAGGCCACCGCCGCCGGTCGTGGCCATCCCGAGCAGGAACACCAGGAAGGCGCAGCCGCCGACGACGGCGTGCGGGAAGTGGCCGGTGTACGCGCGTATGCGCTCCGGAAGGTGGCGGGTGGGGGCCCGGTCCACGTCCATCCGCCGCAGCGGCCGGTACGCGAACGCGTCCTCGAACAGATCCTGGCGCAGCCCCCGGAGCGCGCCCATCACCAGGCGCGCTTCGGGACTGCGGCTCTTGCCCTGCGGCATGTGCGTCGTCTCGGTCACGCCAGCCAAGGTACGGCCGGCGGGGGGCCCGGGGCGTCCGGCGCAGTACGGATCCCGCGGTGTCCGTCGCAGGTACTACGCGGGCCGGGCGCCCCCTAGTAGCCGGCCGGGCGGACGAGGCCCGTCTCGTAGGCGAAGACGGCGGCCTGGGTGCGGTCGCGCAGGCCGAGTTTCACCAGGATGCGGCCCACGTGCGTCTTCACGGTCTGCTCGGCGACGACCAGCTCGCCGGCGATCTCCGCGTTCGACATGCCCTGCGCGATCAGCGAGAGCACCTCCGTCTCGCGCTCGGTGAGCTCGCCCACCCGCCGCATCAGCGGCCGGCGGGGCGCCTCGCCGCTGAGCCGGGAGAACTCGGCGATGAGCCGCCGGGTGATCCCGGGGGACAGCAGCGCGTCCCCGGCCGCGACGATCCGGACCGCCTCCGCCAGCTCGTCCGCGGAGGCGTCCTTGAGCAGGAAGCCGGACGCGCCGGCGCGCAGCGCCTCGTACACGTACTCGTCCAGGTCGAAGGTGGTCAGCACCAGGACCCGGATGTCCGGATGCGCGGCGGTGATGCGGCGCGTCGCCTCGATGCCGCCGAGCTCCGGCATCCGGATGTCCATGAGGACCACGTCCGGCAGCGTCGCGGCGACCCGCGCGACCGCGTCGAGGCCGTCCACCGCCTGGCCGACGACCTCCAGGTCCGGTTCGGCGTTCAGCAGCACGGTGAAGCCCTGCCGCACCATCATCTGGTCGTCGGCGATCAGTATCCGGATCGTCATGCGTCCCCCTCCGTCGGCGTCATGCGTCCCCCTCCGTCGGCAGGAACGCCGACACCTCGAAACCGCCGTCGGGCGTCGGCCCGGCGGCCAGGTCGCCGCCCAGCATGGCGGTCCGCTCCCGCATCCCGAGCAGCCCGTGCCCCGCGCCGGGGCCCGCCGGACGGGCCCGGCGGCCCGCCCGCGGCGCCGAGTTGACGACCCGGACGCGCAACCCCGGTGCGGTGTACGCGAGTTCCACGCGGGTCGCCGCGCCGGGGGCGTGCCGGAGAACATTACTCAGGGCCTCCTGGACGATCCGGTACGCCGACAGCTCCACGCCGGGCGTGGACGCCCGCTGCTCGCCGACGATCCGGCAGGTCACGTCCAGGCCGGCCGCGCGGGCGTTGTCGAGCAGCGCGTCGAGCCGGCCGAGGGTCGGCAGCGGGGCGTGCGGCGCGGCCTCGCCGCCCTGCTCCTCCGCGCGCAGCACCCCCAGCACGCGGCGCAGTTCGGTCAGCGCGTCGAGCGCGTTCTGCCGGATGCCCGCCAGGTTCTCCCGCAGCTCCTCCGGCGGGTCGGGCACGAGGTGCGGGGCGACCTGCGCCTGGATGGATATCACCGACATGTGGTGGGCGACGACGTCGTGCAGCTCGCGCGCGATGCGGCTGCGCTCCTCCAGGAGTGTGCGCCGGGCGCGTTCCTCCGCCGTCAGCACCTCCTGCGCGACGAGCCGGGCGCCGGCCTCCCGCCGGCCGCGCAGCGACACGCCGACGACGACCACGACCACGAACACCAGGGACGCCGGGGCCGTCGTCGGCACGTGCGGGTGGTCCCCCGTCGCCGCTTCGAGCAGCGGGCCGAGGAGCAGGCTGAGCAGCAGCGCCTCGGCGGCGACGCGGACGCGGACCCGGAGCGCGAGGAGCAGCAGGACGAGCGCGTGCGCCAGCATGCCGCCGACCTGCCACGGCCAGGGCCCGTCCCTGAGCCACGGCCAGATCGCGTAGAAGACCGTCTCGTCCACGCCGTACGACTTGGCCGTCACGGCGGTCACCAGCGCGAGCGTCAGCGCCAGCCAGAACGCGTTCAGCGGACGGCGCAGCGCGAGCAGCACGCAGCCGGCCTGGGCGAGGGCCAGGACCGCCGCCACCGCGGCGCTCACCCCGAGCCGGGAGGTCAACTCCTTGAACTCGTACGTGGCGAGAGCGGCCGCGAGCAGCACGACGAGGCCGTGCGGCAGCCACCGCACCCAGCGCACGGCCCACGGTCCGCGCGGCCCGCCGAACGGGGGCAGCGGGTCGGGCCCGGTCGCGCCGAGGTCGGCGCGCAGGGCCCGTCCGATCCTGGCGGCGCTGGTCACGGCGTCCACCTTAGGCATGCGACGCCTCCCTCCTCCGGGGGACGGCGGCCGGAGCCGTCCGCCCCGCGCCGCGCTCCCCCGTCTCGTACGTCCGGAACGCCGTCCAGCACACCGCCAGCGCGAGCGCGAACACCGGCAGCCAGGCGAGCCGCGCGAGGATCCAGTCGGGGCCGTCCGGCGCGGTGTGCAGCCCGGCGAGCGGCCGGCCGGCCAGCAGCCCGGCGGCGGTGACCGCCATCAACGCCGTCTGGTGCCAGAGGAACACCGTCATCGCGGACAGGTTGAGCAGCGCGATCGCCGCCCAGACCGCCGGCCGGCGCATCGCCCGGCGCAGCGGCCCGAGCAGCATCAGGGCCAGGCCGCACTGGGCGAGGCCGAAGGCGACGGCCGCGAGGGTCGGCGGGTTGAGGTTCGACACGGGGGCGCCCGGTACGCCGACCATCGAGGCCGGGTACCCCGCCCAGGCGACCAGCGCGGCCGTCGCGGCGCCGCCGGCGATCAGCAGGGTCCGGCCCGCGCGGGGGCCCAGTCCGCCGCGCGCCCACAGGGCGCCGAGCGTGTACGGGACGAGCCAGCCCGCCGCGACGTTCAGCCAGCCGAGCTCCTGCGGTCCGCCGAAGCCGAAGCGGATCAGGTCCACGTGCGCGACGACCGCCAGCGGCCACAGCGGGTGCAGCCGCGCGACCAGGGGCGTCGCGGCGGTCAGCGCGGCGAACACCAGCAGGAACCACAGCGGGGACAGGACGAGTTTCCCCAGGGTGTGGACGGTCCGGAGCTCCGCCCCGGAGACCAGGAGCAGGCCCGCGGCCACCGTCCACAGGACCAGCACCGCGGGCACCGGCCGGAACAGCCGCGCGGTGCGGGCCGCCAGCCAGGTCCGGTACGCGGTGCCGCGGGCCTGCGCGGCGAGGTGGCTCTTCACGGCGACGTGTCCGCCGACCAGGAAGAACACCGCCAGGGTCTGGAAGACCCAGGAGACCGGGACGAGTTCGGGCCGGTGCCGGAGCGGGCTCGCGGTCCGCAGGGTGCCGGTGTCGGCGACGAGGGCGGTGACCAGCCAGTGGCCGAGGACGACGCCGAGGATCGCCAGCGCGCGCAGCGCGTCGACCGCGCGGTCCCGGTCCGGCGGGGTCGACGCCTCGACGCGGCGGACGAGGGCGCGGACGCTCATGCCGCCTCCACCAGCGCGGCGATGGCGCGCAGCCCGGCGCCGCCGGGCTCCAGATAGTCGCCGTGGCCGCCGTCGCCCACGGCGAACCGGCGTGCCCCGAAGGCCGGTTCGGCCGGGTCGGGGCCGAGGCCGAGCGTGGTCCCGAACAGCTCGACCCGCGCGTGCGGCAGCCGCGCCACCCAGTCGCCGGAGGCCCGCCCGGCCCACACCCGGGCGCCGGTCCCGAGCTGCGCGGCGGTGTCGGCGCCGGTGCCGGGGCTGCCGTACAGGACGAGGTCGGTGACGTCGAGGCCGCGCGCGGCGCGCCCGCAGACCACCGCGCCGTACGAGTGGCAGAGCGCCGCGACCGGCGCGTCCGCGTTGAACGCGCGCAACAGGCCCACGAAGGCGCGGAGTCCGGGCGCGGCTTCCTCGGCGCGGCCGGGGGTGAGCACCTCGGGGCCGGCGGTGTCGGGGGTGTCGTAGCCGAGCCAGGTCACCACGGCCGCGTCCGGGCCGAGCCGCGCGCTCAGCGCCGCCGCCCCGCGCCGGAAGCGGCCGCCGTACGTGTCGAGGCGGACGTCGGAGCCGGGGACGAGCACCGCGATCCGCCGGGCCCGCTCCAGGTCTCCGAAGACCTCGGCGATCCGGCCCCGGCCGCGTCCGTCGAAGGCGAGCAGCCGGCCGCCGGCGAGTGCGCGCAGGTTCGTGGCGCGGCGCCGGTCGCCGTGGGCGGCGGCGAGCCGGGCGGCCTCGGCGAGGGCGGTCCGGTTCGCGGCGTACCGCTCGGCGGGCCGGTCGGCCGCCGTGAACGCGAGCGCGGCGGGCGCGGGGACGGCCGCGCGGGTCGCCGCCCCGGACAGCGGCACGGCGACGGCGGCGACGAGGAGGGAGGCGAGCAGCGTGCGTCGGAGCCGGTGCGTCTTCATGGTGCCGACGCTAGGAAGGACCCTTCGTCGCGGGCGTCACACCAGGGGGGACACTCGCCGGGTAGTCCCCAGGTATGACGGGTACGACGGAGTGTCACCCGACCGTGTCACCAGGCGAGTTGGGCCAGTTCCTCCGCCACGACCGCGCAGGCGTCCGCCGCCGGGTCGATCAGCGGGAAGTGGCCGGCCTCCTCCAGGAGCGTCAGGCCCACCGTCTCGCCGGCCTTCGCCGCCGCGTCGGCGTACGCCTCGGCGACCTGAGCCGGGACCACGATGTCGTCGCGGCCCTGGACCAGGGTCGTGGCGATGCCGGTGGGCAGCAGGGCGGCGGGGTCCGCGTACGGGACGCGGGCGTCGAACTCCGCCGGGCCGCCGAGGAGTTGCTCCACCGCGCCGCCGCACACGCCGAGCTCGACGGAGCGGGCGAAGTGGGCGATGGGCGCCAGGGCGACGACGCCGCGCAGGGCCGGCGGTGCGGGCAGGCGCCAGGGGGCGTCCTGCGGCAGACAGTGCCGGGCGGCGGCCCAGAGGGCCAGATGGCCGCCCGCGGAGTGACCCGTCAGCACGATGCGCCGCGGGTCCGCCTGCGGCAGGTGCGCCGCCGCCAGGCCGGGCAGCGCGTCCATCGCGGCGGCCACGTCGTCGAAGGTCTCCGGCCAGCGGCCGGCCACCGGGGCGGCGGCGCCCTGCCGGGGGATGTCGCTGCCGCGCCGGTACTCGACGTTGGCGACGGCGAAGCCGCGCCGCGCCAGATAGTCCACGAACGGGGTCAGGTGCTGCCGGTCGTACGGGGCCCGCCACGCGCCGCCGTGCAGGGCGACGACCAGCGGGGCCTGCCGCCGCCCGTCGCGCGGGGCGTAGAAGTCGACGACCTGGTCCGGGTGTCCGCCGTACGGGGCGGACGCGTCGGGGGCGACGGCCGGGTGCGAGAAGGCCGAGGCTTCTTCGGCGGCGTCGCGCGCGGCAGGGTCGGGCATGGCGGTTCCAACCTCTCGTGGACGGGGCCGAATCGGCCTGACCTGCGGGGACGGTACCAAAAGCCCGCCCCCGCGGATCAGCCGATCATCAGACCGTCCGACCGCCGCCGGACGCCTCGTCCCGAGCCCCGCCCAGGACCTCGGCGACGACCTCCGCCAGCACCCGCGCCGCCCGCTCCGCGTCCGCGAAGCCGACGTACAGCGGCGTGAAGCCGAAGCGCAGCACGTCGGGCCGGCGCAGATCGCCGACGACGCCGCGGGCGATCAGCTCCGCCATCACCGCGGGCGCGGCGTCGCAGCGCAGCGCGACCTGGCTGCCGCGCTCCGCGTGCGCCTCGGGCGTCAGGGACTCCACGGCGCCCTCGGGCACGTACGCGCGCACGCACCGGAGGAAGAAGTCCGTCAGCGCGAGCGACTTGGCGCGCACGTCCTCGATCGAGACCCCGTCCCACACGTCGAGCGCCGACTCCAGGGCCAGCATCGACAGGATGTCGGGGGTGCCGACCCGGCCGCGCAGCGCGCCCTCGGCCGCCGTGTAGCCGGGGGTCATGCCGAACGGGTCGGCATGCGAGTTCCAGCCGGGCAGCGGCGAGTCGAAGGCCGCCTGATGGCGCTCGGCGACGTACAGGTACGCCGGCGCGCCGGGTCCGCCGTTGAGGTACTTGTACGTGCAGCCGACCGCGAGGTCGACGCCGTGCGCGTCCAGGCCGACCGGCAGGGCGCCCGCGCTGTGGCACAGGTCCCAGACCGCCAGCGCGCCCGCCGCCCGCAGGGCCTCGGTGATGCCGGGCAGGTCGTGCAGCCGGCCGGTGCGGTAGTCGACGTGGTTGACCAGCGCGGCGGCCGTACGGGGGCCCGCCGCCGCGGCGACCTCGTGCGGCGCGACCGGCACCAGCCGCCGGCCCGTCATCCGGGCCGCGGACTGCGCGATGTACCCGTCCGTGGGAAAGGTCGTCGCGTCGACGAGGATCTCGTCCCGGTCGTCCCCGGCGAGCCGGGCCGCCGCGACGACCGCCTTGAAGACGTTCACGCTCGTCGAGTCGCCGACGACGATCTGCCCGGGGGCCGCCCCCACGAGCGGGGCGATCCGGTCGCCGATCCGCTCCGGGGCGGTCCACCAGCCCGACTCGTCCCACGAGCGGATGCGCAGCCGCCCCCACTCGCGGGCGATGACGTCGGCCATCCGGTCCGGGACGTGCGCGGGCAGCGCGCCCAGCGAGTTGCCGTCCAGGTAGACGGCCTCGTCCAGGGCGAACAGCTCCCGCCGCTTGGCCAGCGGGTCCTCGGAGTCGAGCCGCAGCGCGGTCTCGCGCAGAGTGGTCTCAGACATGGCTGCGCGCCGTCCACAGCTCGGGGAACACGTTCTTCTGCGCCCGCTTCTCCAGCCAGGCCACGCCCGCGGAGCCGCCGGTGCCGGTCTTCGAGCCCATGGCCCGGCGGGTGGCGACCAGGTGGTCGTTGCGCCAGCGCCAGACCAGCTCGGCGACGTCGCTCAGCGCCTCGCCGAGCCGCACCAGCTCCGCGTTCTGGTCGGGGTCGGCGTAGATGCCGGCCCAGACCCGCTCGACCTCGGGCGACGGCTCGTACCGCAGCGACGGATCACGGCGGAGGACGGCCTCCGGCACCGGCAGTCCGCGCCGCGCGAGCAGCCGCAGCACCTCGTCGTACAGGCTCGGCTCCTGCAGCGCCTTCTCCAGCTCCGCGTGCACCCGCGGGGCGCCGCGGTGCGGCACCAGCATGGACGCGGACTTCTCGCCGAGCAGGAACTCCATCCGCCGGTACATCGCCGACTGGAAGCCGGAGCCCTCGCCGAGGGCGCCGCGGTAGGAGTTGAACTGCGCCGGCGTGAGGTGGGCCAGCGGACGCCAGGAGTGGTTCAGCGCCTCCAGCTCGCGCACGGAGCGCTTGAGCGCGTCCATCGCGACGGGCACGCGGTCCTCGCGCAGCGCCCGGCCGGCGGTCTCCCACTCGTGGACGATGACCGTGAACCACAGCTCCATGACCTGGGTGGTGACCAGGAAGACCATCTCGCCCGGATCGTCGGAGCGAGGGTGCTGGAGATGGGTGAGGACGTCCGCCCGGACATAGTCCTCGTACGGCGTCGTGCCCGCGAAGTCGAGGTTCGGGTCGTCGACCGAACCGGCTCCGGAGGCATCGGGGAAAGTAGACATTTCTGTCTCCTCGATACGTACTACCGGGTAGCGGTCCGCTCCTTCCGTGTGGTGATGGAGCCCCGGTCCCCTCGGGGCGCGAACGACGTCGTACGCGCCCCACGCGCATCATGGCACGACTGGCCCCGTGATGTAGCTACCGTCTTCGTCATACGGATACGCGTTCGAACGGCAGCCGTTCAGGCCCTTGATCTGCTGCATCATGACCGGCGCGAGCTTGCCCGGTCCCGGGCAGCTCATGTGCATCCGAATGCCGATCTCGTGCCCGACCTCGTGGTTGATGATCAGGTGCCGGTACTCCTCGGGCGGCCCGGAGAACGTCGGCGAGCCCAGCATCCAGCGCTTGAGGTTCACCACCACGCCCTGGGTGGTCTCGCAGTTCAGCTCGCCGCGGGTGTTCAGGCCCTGGGCCAGGCAGAGGCGGTCGGCGGTGTCCGGGGTGGCGATCCGGATGACGAAGTCGGCGTTCTCCGACACCAGCTGGAAGCGACCGCGGCCGTGCGCGGCCCAGCCGCGCGGATGCGCCAGGATCTCCTGGATCTCGGCGGCCGCCTCGCGCGCCGAGATGTCGACGCCGTCCTCGACCTGCACCCGGTAGCGGCGCAGCGTGCCGCCCGTGCCGACCGCGTCGCCGGAGGACCGGGCTGTGGTGAAGGTGCCCCGGCCCGACTGCGGCACGGTCGTCCTCTTCGGCTTCGGCGAGGGCTTCGGGGTCGGCGTGGGGCTCGGACTCGGCTTCGGGCTGAGCACCGGCTTCGGCGTGGGCGTCGAGCTCGGCGCCGGCCCGGCCGACACGTCCCGCTCCTGCGCCTTCTTCCAGTACGCCAGCGCCACCCCGCCGCCGAGCGTCACCCCGGCCAGGACGGCCACGAACAGCAGCAGCCGCGCCACGGGACGGCGTCTGCTGCGGGCCCGACGGCGCCCCTGCGCCCGTCTGCGCCCACGACTGCCGGCACCCCGCTTGCCCACGACAGTTTCCCCCCTGCGCCGGCCGGGTGGGCCGGTTGGTCCAATCGATGGTGTGTGCGATCGTACCGGCCGCCCCTGTCACCCCCGACGGCCCGTCACGACGGACCGGGGGCCCGGAGTCCGCTCCGAGCCCCCGGCCTGCGGCATTGCCCCCGCGGTCAGTTGAGGGTGTCGGCGGCCGTGGCCGAGGAGTCGCGCAGGAACGTCGAGCAGCGCTCGTACTCCTCCTGCTCGCCGATCGCCTGCGCGGCCCGGGCCAGCGCGTGCAGCGCGCGCAGGAAGCCGCGGTTCGGCTCGTGCTCCCACGGCACGGGGCCGTGGCCCTTCCAGCCGGCGCGGCGCAGCGCGTCCAGGCCGCGGTGGTAACCGGTGCGGGCGTACGCGTACGACTCGACGACGCGACCGCCCTCGTACGCCTCGTCGGCGAGCCGGGCCCACGCCAGCGAGGACGTCGGGTACTTCGCCGCGACGTCCGCGGGCGCGGTGCCCTCGGCGAGCAGCTCGCGCGGCTCGGGGTCGTCGGGCAGGTGGGTGGGGGGCGGTCCCCCCAGCAGGTTCTCGTGGATGGCCATGGGGCCAGTCTGCCTCAGGCGGCCGCGGGGCCCCGCTTCCCGGGTTCCTCCTGGCCCGCGCCCGGCTCCAGCGGCGGGGCGGACACCCCGCAGTGGACCTTGCAGCCGGGATGGCAGCCGGCCGGTTCGGGCGTGCGGATCGTCAGCCACGCCAGCAGCGCGCCCGCCACCAGCAGCCCGGCGCACATCGGCATCGCCCGCTCGAAGGTCGCGCCGAACTCCTCGGCCGAGCGGTACGCCGTCGGGCCCATGCCCGTCAGCAGCGGCAGCGCGGCCACCGCGAGCAGGCCCGCGGCCCGCGCGGCGGCGTTGTTGATGCCGCTGGCCAGGCCCGCCCGGGACACGTCCACGGAGGACAGCACCGTCGCGGTCAGCGGGGCGACCAGCGTGGTCATGCCGAGCCCGAGCACCACCATCGCCGGCAGCACGTCCCCGACGTACGAGGCGTCCTCGCCGACCCGCAGCATCAGCAGCATCCCCACCGCGCACAGCAGCGGCCCGACCGTCAGCGGGATGCGCGGCCCGATCCGCTCCCCCAGCTCCCCGGCCCGCGCGGAGAGCAGCAGCATCAGCACCGTCGTCGGCAGCAGTGCCGTGCCTGCCTCCAGCGCCGAGTACCCGGAGACCACCTGGAGCTGGAGCGCGGCCAGGAAGAAGAAGCCGCCGAAGACCGCGTACACGCACAGGGTGACCAGGTTGACCGCGGTGAACAGCCGGGAGCGGAAGATCGACAGCGGCAGCATGGGCTGCGGGGAGCGCCGCTCCTGGAGCACGAACGCGACGCCCACGGCCACCCCGGCCACGCCCGCGGGCCAGCTCTCGCCGATGAGGGCGTAGGTGACCAGGCCCAGCGAGGCCGCGCCGAGCAGGGCGCCGAGCACGTCGAAGCGCCCCCGGCCCGCCTGCTCGTCACGGGTCTCCGGGACGTGCCGCAGCGCGATCGGCACGCAGAGCGCGGCCAGCGGCACGTTCAGCAGGAAGACCCAGCGCCAGCCGGGGCCGTCGACGAGCCAGCCGCCCACGAACGGCCCCACCGCCGCGCCCACCCCGCCGAAACCGGACCACAGGCCGACCGCCCGCGCCCGGTCGTCGGGATGGAAGCTGGCCTGGAGGATCGCCAGCGAGCCGGGGGTGAGCAGCGCGCCGCCGACGCCCTGCAGGGCGCGGGCGGCGATCAGGATCTCCGCGTTCGGCGCCAGGCCGCAGAGCAGCGAGGCCAGCGCGAACCAGACCACGCCCAGGACGAAGACCTTCCGCCGCCCGTAGCGGTCGCCGAGCGCCCCGCCGAGGAGGATCAGCCCCGCGAGGGTGAGCATGTAGGCGTTGACGGTCCACTGGAGGGCCGCGAGGTCCGTGCCGAGGTCCTCGCCGATGTGCGGCAGGGCGACGTTGACGACGGTGGAGTCGAGCAGCACCATCCCGGAGCCCAGCACCGTGACGACGACGACCCAGCGCCCCGCCGGGGACCGCAGCCGCATGTCCGTTCCGGCCATACCCGCCATCCTCGCGTACGCGGACGGGCCCGGCACGCCGCGAGGCGCACCGGGCCCGTCGAGCCCCTACGGGGTCACTTCACGTGCGTACCGGCGGAGCGCAGCGCCTCGCAGGCCTCGACGACGCGCTTGGCCATGCCGGCCTCGGCCAGCTTGCCCCAGGTGCGCGGGTCGTAGGTGGACTTCTTGCCGACCTCGCCGTCGACCTTCAGGACGCCGTCGTAGTTCTTGAACATGTGGTCCGCGACCGGACGGGTGAAGGCGTACTGGGTGTCGGTGTCGAGGTTCATCTTGACGACGCCGTTCTCCAGCGCGGTGGCGATCTCCTCCTGCGTGGAGCCGGAGCCGCCGTGGAAGACGAAGTCGAACGGGCTGGCCTTGCCGAACTTCTCGGCGACACCGGCCTGCAGGTCCTTCAGCAGCTCGGGGCGGAGCACGACGTTGCCCGGCTTGTAGACGCCGTGCACGTTGCCGAAGGAGGCGGCCAGCAGGTAGCGGCCCTTCTCGCCCAGGCCGAGGGCCTCGGCGGTGCGGACGGCGTCCTCGACGGTGGTGTACAGCTCGTCGTTGATCTCGTGGCTGACGCCGTCCTCCTCGCCGCCGGTCGGGGTGATCTCGACCTCGAGGATGATGTTCGCGGCGGCGGCCTTCGCGAGCAGCTCCTGGCCGATGGCCAGGTTGTCGGCGAGGGTCTCGGCCGAGCCGTCCCACATGTGCGACTGGAACAGCGGGTTCTCGCCGCGGGCCACGCGCTCGGCGGAGATCTCCAGCAGCGGGCGGACGTAGCCGTCCAGCTTGTCCTTGGGGCAGTGGTCGGTGTGCAGCGCGATGTTGATGTCGTACTTCGCGGCGACGATGTGCGCGAACTCGGCCAGGGCGACGGCGCCGGTGACCATGTCCTTGTTGTGCTGGCCGCCCAGGAACTCGGCGCCACCGGTCGAGATCTGGATGATGCCGTCGCTGTTGGCCTCGGCGAAACCGCGCAGGGCAGCGTGCAGCGTCTGGGACGAGGTGACATTGATGGCCGGGTAGGCGAACTTGCCAGCCTTCGCCCGGTCGAGCATCTCGTTGTAGACCTCGGGGGTTGCGATGGGCATTCGTCCGCTCCTTGTGATGTGCGGGTGAGTGTGGTGCTAGCCCTGACCTGGGGTCGACGTCATCGTCGGTGGGGCCATCTTTCCAGACTCTTGACCTCCGCCTACAGGTCAGGGCGGAGCGTTTCACGTGAAACGCTCCGCCCTGACCGAAAACTGCAGGTCACACCTTGATCAGGTGGTTCGGTTACTCGCCGGTTCAGCCGAGGCCGAGCTCGTCGAGCGCGTAGGCGTACAGGTAGGGCACGCCCGCCGTACCGCTGATCTTCTCGCCGGCGCCGGTGGCCCGGTCCACGATCGTCGCCACCGCGACGACCTCGGCGCCGGCCGCGCGGGCCGCCTCGACGGCGGTGAGCGGCGAGCCGCCGGTGGTGGAGGTGTCCTCGACGATCAGGACCCGGCGGCCCTTGATGTCCGGGCCCTCGACCTGGCGCTGCATGCCGTGCGCCTTGGCGGCCTTGCGGACGACGAAGGCGTCCAGGCGGCGGCCGGCGGCCGCGGCGGCGTGCAGCATCGAGGTGGCGACCGGGTCGGCGCCGAGGGTGAGGCCGCCGACCGCGTCGAAGTCCAGCTCGGAGGTCAGGTCGAGCATGACCTGACCCACCAGGGGCGCCGCGGAGCCGTCCAGCGTGATCCGGCGCAGGTCCACGTAGTAGTCGGCTTCCAGACCCGAGGAGAGGGTCACCTTGCCGTGCACCACGGCCTTGTCCTTGATCTGCTGGAGCAGCTCAGCGCGTACGTCAGTCATGCTCATGAGCTTAAAGGCGTCGCCAGGCGAAGGTCGCCTCGATCTCCAGGGGGTCGATCGGGGTGACGAGCCGGGGGTGGGTGTTGAGCCCGTTCGGCGGACCGGACTGCGGTTCGACGCAGACCGCGGCCTCCTGCTCGTCGTAGATCACCACCCACTCGGCGCGGGAGCTCACCGTCAGCTCCAGCCGCTCCGGCCAGGTCAGCGTCACGGACACGCCGTCGGGCATCCCGAAGCAGTCGTCCCACGGGCCCGGGAGGGGCTCGATCCGGCGCCCGGTGGGCAGGTGGTCGTCGCCGCGCTCCTCCTGCCAGGCCGCGGTGAAGTCGAGCCGCACGGGCTCCGAGGCGCCCTGCGGGCCGTCGAGGACCCGGAGGAACCAGGGGTGCCAGCCGGCCTGTGCCGGGAACGAGACGTCGGCCGCCTCGACGCCCATGCGCAGGGTGAGCGCGTCCTCGGTGAGCTCGAAGACCTGGGTGACCCGGCCGGCGTAGGGCCACGGGTCGCCGAGCTCGCAGGTGAAGCTCGCGCTGCGCTCGTCGACGGCGGCGGTGCGCCAGGCGCCGTCGCGCACGGTGCCGTGGATGGCGTGCGGCGGGGAGTTCAGAGGCAGTTGGTGCTTGTCGCCGCCGTTGCGGAACTCGCCGTGGGCGGTCCGGCCGCACCACGGGGCCATGGGGAAGCTGCCGTACTTCGCTCCCTGGCGCAGGAGTTCGGTGCCGCCGATGCGGAGGCCGGCGAGGCGGCAGCCGTTCTCGGGGTCGATGGTCACCTCGGCGTCGCCCGCCGTCAGTCGCGTCTGCATGCTCACGGACCCGACCTTAGGCGCTGTCAGCGCCGGCGACGCAGTGCACGCCCGACGACCACGGCGGACGCGATCGCCAGCGCGGCGGCGGGCGCCACCCAGCGCAGGGCCGCCCCGGCCCGTGCGGCCTCCGGCGCGGGCACCGGGGCGTACCGGCCGCGCGGCGGCGCGTGGTCCACCTCCTCGGCGCTCCGCCCGATCATCGTCCGCCGCGCGTGCGCCGCCTCGGCGGGCGGCTCGGCGTCGAACTCGTCGTCGAGCAGCGGCTCCAGCGAGGAGGGCGGCACGGGCACCTCGAACACGGAGGCGGGCTCGGGGGCGTCGGAGGCGGGGACCTCGGGGGAGACGTCGGCGTCCGAGGCGTCGTCGGCGTCCGCCGCGCGGGGGCCGGTCGTCTCGTCGGCGTCGGGGTCGGCTTCGGCTTCGGCGGCCGGGCCACCGTCGTCCTCCGCGCGCGCCTCCGGCACCGCGCCGGACGGAGCCCCATCGGCCGTACCGGCGTCGGCAGGGCCCGCCTCCACATCCGCCTCCGTGCGGCCTGCCTCCTCCGCCAAGGCGGAGGCGAGGCGGTCGAGGAGGCGGTGGGCGGCTGTGGTGGCGGTGTCCGGGGGGACGTCCGCGAGGCGGCCGTCGGCCGTTGCGGTGCCGGTGACGGTGAGCGTGGTGCCGCCCTCGGCCGGGGTCAGGCGGAGGCTCAGGGTGAGTTTCACCCCGCCCGGCCCGCGGGCCTCGTTCCCCTCGCCCTCCACCGTCCAGGTGTCGTCCGTCCCCGTGAGGCGCAGCGCGCCGCGGTACGTGATGGTGTGGCCGCCCACGCGGACCCTCAGCCGGCCGGCGAGCGGGCCGGCGGCCGCGTCGGCGTCCTGCTGGAGGCCGGGCACGCAGCGCGCCACCCGTGCGGGGTCCGCCAGCGTCTGGCGGAGCAGTTCGGGCGTGACCGGAACGAACACCTCATGCTCCATAAAAACCGAGCCTACTCAGCCCGTCCGCCCCCGTCTGCGCTTTGGACCCGCCGCGCTCACTCCGCGTACCGCGGGTGCACCAGCGTGGAGGCGGGCAGCCCCCCGCGCACGCGGGTCCGCTCGACGCGCGCCGAACCGGCCGCCAGGGCCTCCGGCGTCAGGAAGCGCAGCCCCGGGACGTCCTTTGGCAGGGCCGGGCGGGGCGCCGGGCCGCGCGCGGCGAGCAGGTACCCGCAGTCGGGTCCCGTGACGGCCGCCCCGTACGGGCGCGTCGTGAAGCCGGCCGCCCGGAGCGTCGCGTCGACGGTCCAGTACGCGGCCGGCCGCTCCGCCGGGGAGCCGGCGTGCACCGCCGTCCGGCCGCCGGGGGCAAGGACCCGCGCCGCGAGCCCGTAGAACTCCTCGGAGTACAACTTGGCGCTCGCGGCGGCCCCGGGTCCGGGCAGGTCCGAGACGACCACGTCGTACGCGCCGGGCTCGCGCAGCGCCTCCTCGCGCAGCCAGCGGAACGGGTCCGCGATCTCCACCCGCACCCGCGGGTCGCGCAGCGCGCCGTCGTTGAGCGCGGTCAGCTCGGGCCGGACGCGGGCGAGCCGGACGATGCCCGGGTCGAGCTCGACCACGGTGACCGAGACGACGTCCGGGTACTTCAGCACCTCGCGCGCCGCGAGACCGTCGCCGCCGCCGAGGACCAGGACCCGGGTCCGGGGGCCGTCCATCGCGGGGTGCACGAGGGCCTCGTGGTGCAGGCGCTCCTCCGCGCCGCCCCCGCGCAGCCGGCCGGCCACGAACAGGGCCGACGGCCCCTCGGGGGCGCCGGTGACCACGACCTCCTGGAGGCCGGTCCGCACGGCGACGCGCACGTCCTCGCCGTACACGGCCCGCCGCGCGGCCCGCTCGAAGTCGTCGACGAGCACCGTGGCGGTGGCGAGCAGCGCGAGCACGCCCACGGTGACGGCGAGCAGCAGCGCCCGGGTCCGCCGGGTGAGGTCGCGCCGGAACAGCCAGAGCACCAGCGCCCCGCCCGCGACCGCGTTGACCGCGCCGGTCACCAGCGCGCCGGTGAGCTGGCCGAGCCAGGGCAGCAGGAGGAACGGGAAGGCCAGCCCGCCGACCAGCGCGCCCACGTAGTCCGCGGCGAACAGGTCGGCGACGGTGCCGGCCGGGTCGTCCGCCCCGCCCGCCGAGCGCCGCCGGGCCCCGCGCACCCGCTCGCGGGCGCCGCCGCCCGGCGCCGGGTCGTCTCCGCTGGTCGCGGCGCGCTGGATCAGCGCCATCAGCAGGGGGATCTCGGCGCCGATCAGCACCCCGGTCGCCAGCGAGAACGCCACCAGCACGTACCGCGCCTCGCCGAACCAGGCGAACGCCGCGTACAGCACGAGCGCCGAACAGCCGCCGATGAGCGCGAGGCCCGCCTCGACCAGGCCGAAGCCGACGGCCGCGCGGCACCGCAGCCGCTTGGCGAGCAGCGAGCCGACGCCCATCGCGAAGACCATGACGGACAGCACGACGGACGCGTGGGTGACCGAGTCCCCGATCAAGTACGAGGCGAGCGCCACGAGTTCGAGCTCGTAGACCAGCCCGCAGGCGGCGCAGACGAAGACGACCGCGAGCACCGGGTACCGCACCGCGGCGGCCGGCCGCACGGGCGGCGCGGCCGGCCGCTGCCTCCGCCGCTGCCGCTGTCGCTCCGCGGGCTCGGTCAGCCGGTCCGCGGGTGGGGGCGACAGGAACAGGGGCGGGTCGATCATGTTCGTAACGCTACGTCACATATGCGGAGCGCCCTGTCACCCACACGAGTGCAATGGGCGACCCTCCGGCACCGCGGCCCGCCCTACAGGGCGGCGGGCGTCCGTGCGCCGATGCGGGTGCGCGTCACCACCAGCTGGCCTTCCTCCGGGTAGGCGTGCCAGGTGCGCCAGCGCACCTGGCCGTCGTGCTTCTGCGCCAGCATGGCGGTGAACGCGTACGGCGAGCCCGGGAACATGCCGGCCAGGCCGTTCGGGTGGTCGGCGACCAGGGCGAGCAGCTCCTGGGCGCGGCCGGCGAACGAGCCCTGCGACAGGTTCTCGACGCGGGCGGCGAACTCGTACTCCCACTCCCCCACCCGCTTGGAGACGCCGAGCGGCAGGGGTGTGCTGCTGCCGGGCATACAGGCGACGGTCTCGGAGCAGTTGCCCTGCTCGTCCTCCAGGAGCACCTGGTGGGAGGCGCCGAGGAGGCGCAACTGGAGCTTCGCTCCGGTCAGTTCGAGATCGAGCACGGCGAGGGCCGGCAGCGGTTCGCGCCCCAGGGCCCAGGCCAGGTCGGCCGCGCACGTGTCGGTATAGGTGGTCTTCAGGGTTTTGAGCATGGGTCGGCTCCGCAAACACGGTTTGACGGGTGGGCCGGGGGCGCCCCGGAGAAGGATTCAACGGGAGTGGGGGATCGCCGTCTCGGGTCCACACACGGTCCGAGGGCTGGATGTTCTCAACAGCGAGGGAACCATGAAGTCCGGTAACCGTGCAGCGTTTTTGCCCAACTTGGCGTGGTTTCCATCCCCTCGGGGGCCCCTGGGTTCAATTGTTCAATCAGAACCGATCGCCGGATCCCACAAGAAAGGACGCATCTGGCCCAACAGAAGGGCCCCCGGCGGTCATTGAGTCCACCGGCCACAGGGCCGGCGGGACCGCCGGGGGCCGTGCCGCCGGCGGCGGACCGACTGCCCCGTGTCAGTCGCCTCCGCCGCCGCCCCCGCAGCCGCCGCCCCCGCAGGACGAGGAGCCGCACGAGCTCCCGCCGCCGCAGGAGCTGCCGCCCCCACCGTCCCACCAGCTGCGCCGCCGGCCGCTCCGCCGGCGCCGCCGGTTGCCGACCGCGGACGCGAGGCCCCCGAGGACGAACAGAAGCGCCACCGCGATCACCAGTACTTCCATGTCGGTCTCCCCCGTCTTGTGCGTGTGGGGGAGATGCCCCCGCCGCTTCGCGCCCCAACAGGACTTGAGCAACTCCAGAGCTTCAGCTGCAGGAGGAGGAACTCGACGAGCAGGAGGAGGAGCAGGACGAGCTCGAACACGACGAGGTCGAGCAGGACGAGGAGCTCGTCGAGCACGACGACGAGGAGGCCCCGTAGGACGAGGACCGGGTGGAGGACGACGAGGAGGACGACGCCCCGGCCCACCAGCTGCCGGCGGACCCCGGCCCGGACCCGAGCGAGGGCTTCCGCAGCCCGAGCCACAGGACCCACACGACGGTCGCGAGGACGGCCGCCAGCGCGGCCACGAAGAGGAGGACTGCTGTCATGCCGCGGAGATCCCCCCGCCGCGCTCACGCCAAAGCGCTCTTGAGGAACTCCAGAGCTTCGGCCCAGGATGACCGTCATGACACGACCGCTGCTCAATCGCCGGCTCGCGGAGTTCGGCACGACGATCTTCGCCGAGATGTCCGCCCTCGCCGTGCGGACCGGGTCGATCAACCTGGGCCAGGGCTTCCCCGACACCGACGGCCCCGAGGAGGTGCGCGAGGCCGCGGTGCGCGCGCTGCGGGACGGGCGCGGCAACCAGTACCCGCCCGGCCCCGGGGTCCCCGAGCTGCGCCTGGCCGTCGCCGAGCACCAGCTGAAGCGGTACGGACTGTCCTTCGACCCCGACACGGAGGTCCTGGTCACCGCGGGTGCGACGGAGGCGATCGCCGCCACGCTGCTCGCCCTGCTCGAACCGGGCGACGAGGTGGTGGCCCTGGAGCCGTACTACGACTCGTACGCCGCCTGCATCGCGATGGCCGGCGCGACCCGCGTCCCGGTCACCCTCCGCCCGCACGACGGGGCGTACCGGCTCGACCTCGACGAGCTGCGCGCCGCGGTCACCGACCGCACGCGGCTGCTCCTGCTCAACACCCCGCACAACCCGACCGGCACGGTGCTCACCCGCGAGGAGCTCACCGCGATCGCGGAACTCGCGGTCGAGCGCGATCTGCTGGTCGTCACGGACGAGGTGTACGAGCACCTGGTGTTCGACGGCGCCGCGCACGTGCCGATCGCCACCCTCCCCGGCATGCGCGAGCGGACCGTCACCATCTCCTCCGCCGGCAAGACCTTCTCCTTCACCGGCTGGAAGGTCGGCTGGATCACCGCCCCGCCGGAGCTGACGAGCGCGGTCCGGTCGGCGAAGCAGTTCCTCACGTACGTGTCGTCCGGGCCCTTCCAGTACGCCATCGCCGAGGCGCTGCGGCTGCCGGAGACGTACTTCGACGGGCTGCGGGCCGATCTGGGCGCCAAGCGTGACCTGCTGAGCGACGGGCTCGAACAGGCCGGGTTCACGGTGTACCGGCCGGCCGGCACGTACTTCGTCACCACCGACATCCGGCCCCTGGGCGAGACCGACGGCTTCGCCTTCTGCCGCGCGCTGCCGGAGCGCTGCGGGGTGGTCGCCATTCCGAACGCGGTCTTCTACGACCACCGCGAGGAGGGGGCGCCGTTCGTCCGCTTCGCGTTCTGCAAGAGGGCGGACGTGCTCGAGGAGGCGGTGGGCCGGCTCCGCGGGCTGCGGTGATCCTCGGCGCGCCCCCTCCGTGCCTCACGGATCGTCGGGTAGACCGATTTGTCGGATAGACCCGATTGATTCGTTTCGCGTGTCCGGAGGTGCGCCCTGTCCGCCGAAACCCTCGAACGCGCGGCCCCCACGGCCGCGGGCGCCGTCGTCCGGGCGCTGCCGCGCCCGCGGGCGGCGCTGCGGCGGGCCGTGCCCGCGCTCGGGCTGTTCGCCGCGGCGCGGCTGACGGGGATGCTGGTGCTGGCCCTGTGGGCCTGGCACATCGACCGGTCCCCCCGCGCGCTGCTCGCCACCTCCCTGGACTCCGAGTGGTACGCCGGGATCGCCGCCCACGGCTACGGCCGCACGCTGCACCTGCCGGGCGGGGCCGTCCACTCGGACCTGGCGTTCTTCCCGCTGTACCCGGGGCTGCTGCGCGCCGTCTGCACCGTCCTGCCGGTCACCGGCGGCACCGCCGGGCTGCTGGTGTCCTGGACCGCGGCCGGCGCCGCGGCCTGGGGCGTGTACCTGGTCGCCGAGCGCACCGCCGGGCGGACCACGGCGACCTGGCTGGTGCTGCTGTGGGGCCTGCTGCCGCACTCGATCGTGCTGTCCATGGCGTACACCGAGCCGCTGATGACGGCGCTGGCCGCCTGGTCGCTGTACGCCCTGCTCACCCGTCGCTGGCTCTGGGCCGGCACGCTCGCCGCGCTCGCCGGGCTGTCCCGGCCGAGCGGGATCGCGGTCGCGGCGGCGGTGCTCGCGGCGGCCGCCTGGGAGGTGTGGCGGCGGCGGGGCCGGGCCCGGCCGCGGGTGTGGGCCGCCGCGGCCGTCGCGCCGGCGGGCTGGCTGGCGTACGTGCTGTGGGTGGGGGTCCGTCAGAAGGACCTGCTCGGCGGCTACTTCACCGTCCAGGAGGGCTGGACCTCCCGCTTCGACTTCGCCCGGGGCGCGCTGCGCGTCGTCCGGGACATGCTGCTGCGGCCCACCCAGTTCGGCTTCGCGATGGCGCTGGTGATCACGGCGGCCGGGGTGCTGCTGTTCGCGCTGCTCCTGCTGGGCGAGCCCGGGCAGCGGCCCCCGCTGCCGGTGCTCGTCTACACCGGCGTGCTGGTGCTGATCACCGTCGGCGGCTCCGGCTTCTTCGAGTCGAAGCCGCGTTTCCTGCTGCCGGCCTTCCCGCTGCTGCTGCCGCTCGCGGCCGCACTGACGAGAGCCCGGCCACGGGCGGCGATCACGGTCGCCGTCGCCCTGGCCGGGCTCTCGTTCTGCTACGGGGCGTACGCGCTGACGCTCGCCCAGATGGCGCTGTGAGCGCCCGGCGGGGCCTCGGCCGCGTCCGGTGTCACTCGGCGTCGGACGCGCCCGGCTCGCCGCCGTCCTTGTCCTCCGGGGACGCCAGGCCGAACTGGTCCACCAGCCACTTGTCGAACTCGATCGACGCGCGGACCCAGCTGACCGTGGACGACACGAAGTGCTCCAGGGAGACGCCGGTGCCGATCAGCATCTGCGCCTCGCCGATGAGCCGGAGGGTGGCGGAGCCGTCCTCCTCCTCGTGCAGGTGCGTGTAGATCTTGGGCCACAGGGTGCGGCGGTTCCAGTCGTCGATCGCGTCCAGGACCTTGACGCGGTCGTCGGCGGAGTGGGGGCGGTCGTAGAAGGTCCGCACGGAGAAGACCTGCTGCTCGCCCTCACCGCGGAACATGAAGTACGTGCGGAAGTCCTCCCACGGGGCGGCGAGGTCACCCTCGTCGTCCACGACGTACTTCAGCTCCATCTGTTCGAGGAGCTGCTTGACCAGGTCCTGGTCGGGGACGACGGGGCCCGCCGGTCCTGCGGCCTGAGGCTGGGGCTGGGCCCCGAAAGACGGAATCGAGGACGGGTCGATGCTCACCGAGGAATTTCCCTTCGTACGGATGTGGTCATCCTCTCCCATGCGGGGCGGGGGGTGGCAAGCCCACTGGGCCGTATCGGCGGCCGTATCCGCTGCGAGCTGACATGATCTCCTGCCATGGGGGAGACACGGCGGCGCGGCCGCAGGCGGCTCTGGATCGCGCTCGGCGTGTCGACCGTGCTGTGCGGGCTTCCCGTCGGCTTCGTCGTGTGGACCGCGGCCTCGTTCGAGCGGGCCGGTGAGCCGCAGCCCGTCGACTGCGCCGAGGCCATGGCCTGGGCCGGGGCCACCCTGCCGAAGAGCGCCGAGGGCGCGCGCTGCTCGGGGACGAGCTGGCTCGACACCCACCTGAGCGCGGAGTTCCGGATGCCGCGCGACGAGGTCGCGGGCTGGCTGGCCGGCACCTGGCCGTCGGGCGAGCAGCGGACCGAGTTCTGCGCCGGCGACGCCGACCTGTGCGTCGCCGTGGAGCGCGAGCAGCTGCCGCCGGACCCGGCGGGGCCCGCCGCCGTGAACGTCCGGGTGCGGTGGGAGGGCGCCGACACGGCCTTCGTCGACGTCAGCGCCTTCACGGTCTGAGGGCCCGCACAGCCGTCAGCCGCACAGCCGTAGGGCCGCAGCCGTAAAGCCGTACGGCCCCGGGACCCGGCCCGTCACCGCCGGGCCCCGGGAAGCGCGCCGTCACTGCGCGGCGCCGACGATCAGGCCGTCCTCGAAGCGGTCGACCCGCACCGTGTCGCCGTCGCGGACCTCGCCCGCGAGGATCTCCTTGGCGAGCCGGTCGCCGATGGCCGTCTGGATCAGACGGCGCAGCGGCCGGGCTCCGTACGCCGGGTCGTTGCCCTCGTCGGCCAGCCACTCCAGGGCGGCCGGGGTGACGTCGAGGGTGAGCCGGCGCTCGGCGAGCCGCTTGGCGAGCCGGTCGATCTGGAGCCGCGCGATCCGGCCCAGCTCGGTCTTGTCCAGCGCGGAGAAGACCACCAGGTCGTCCAGCCGGTTGAGGAACTCGGGCTTGAAGCTCGCCCGGACCACCTCCAGGACCTGCTGCTTCTTCTCCTCCGCACTGGTCAGGGGCTCCATCAGGAACTGGCTGCCCAGGTTGGACGTCAGGATCAGGATCGTGTTGCGGAAGTCGACCGTGCGGCCCTGGCCGTCGGTGAGCCGGCCGTCGTCGAGGACCTGGAGCAGGATGTCGAAGACCTCCGGGTGCGCCTTCTCCACCTCGTCCAGCAGCACGACGCTGTACGGCCTGCGGCGCACCGCCTCGGTGAGCTGGCCGCCCTCCTCGTAGCCGACGTAGCCGGGGGGCGCGCCGACGAGCCGGGCGACGGAGTGCTTCTCGGAGTACTCCGACATGTCGATGCGGACCATCGCCCGCTCGTCGTCGAAGAGGAAGTCCGCGAGCGCCTTCGCCAGCTCGGTCTTGCCGACGCCGGTCGGGCCGAGGAAGAGGAACGAGCCGGTCGGCCGGTCCGGGTCGGCGATCCCGGCGCGGGTGCGGCGCACGGCGTCGGAGACGGCGCGGACGGCCTCGGTCTGGCCGATGAGCCGCTTGCCGAGCTCGTCCTCCATCCGCAGCAGCTTCTGCGTCTCGCCCTCCAGGAGCCGGCCGGCGGGGATGCCGGTCCAGGCGCCGACCACGTCCGCGATGTCGTCCGGGCCGACCTCCTCCTTCACCATCGTGTTCTTCGACGCCTCCTGCTGGGCCTCGGCCTCGCTCGCGGCCTCCAGCTCGCGCTCCAGCGCGGGGATCTCCCCGTACAGCAGCTTGGAGGCGGTGTCGAAGTCGCCGTCGCGCTGGGCGCGCTCGGCGCGGCCGCGCAACCCGTCGAGCTGCTCCTTCAGCTCGCCGAGCCGGTTGAGGGACTGCTTCTCCTTCTCCCAGCGGGCGGTCAGTCCGCGCAGCTCCTCCTCGCGGTCGGCGAGGTCGCGGCGGAGCTTGTCCAGGCGCTGCTTGCTCGCCTCGTCGGTCTCCTTGGAGAGCGCGAGCTCCTCCATCTTCAGCCGGTCGACGGTGCGCTGGAGCTCATCGATCTCGACGGGCGAGGAGTCGATCTCCATGCGGAGCCGCGAGGCGGCCTCGTCGACGAGGTCGATGGCCTTGTCCGGCAGGAAGCGGGAGGTGATGTACCGGTCGGACAGGGTGGCGGCGGCGACCAGCGCGGAGTCGTTGATCTGGACCTTGTGGTGGGCCTCGTACCGGCCCTTGAGGCCGCGCAGGATCGCGATGGTGTCCTCGACGGTCGGCTCGGCGACCAGGACCTGCTGGAAGCGGCGCTCCAGGGCGGGGTCCTTCTCGATCCGCTCGCGGTACTCGTCGAGGGTCGTCGCGCCGACCATGCGCAGTTCGCCGCGGGCCAGCATCGGCTTGAGCATGTTGCCGGCGTCCATGGCGGAGTCGCCGCCGGCGCCCGCGCCGACGACGGTGTGCAGTTCGTCGATGAAGGTGATGATCTGGCCGTCGCTGGACTTGATCTCGGCGAGGACGGTCTTCAGCCGCTCCTCGAACTCGCCGCGGTACTTCGCGCCGGCGACCATCGCGCCGAGGTCCAGGGCGACCAGCCGCTTGTCCTTCAGGGACTCGGGGACGTCGCCCTTGACGATGCGCTGGGCCAGGCCCTCGACGACGGCGGTCTTGCCGACGCCGGGCTCGCCGATGAGGACCGGGTTGTTCTTGGTGCGGCGGGAGAGCACCTGCACGACGCGCCGGATCTCGTGGTCGCGGCCGATGACGGGGTCGAGCCGGCCCTCGCGGGCGGCCGCGGTGAAGTCGGTGCCGAACTTCTCCAGGGCCTTGTACGAGCCCTCGGGGTCGGCGTTCGTGACGCGGCGGGCGCCCCGGGACTTCTCGAAGGCCTCCTGGAGGCGGCGGGCGCCGGCGCCCTGCTGGTCGAGCAGCCGGCCGGCCTTGCCGCCCTTGGCGGCGACGCCCATGAGCAGGTGCTCCGTGGACACGTACTCGTCGCCGAGCCTGCGCGCGCGCTCGGTGGCGTCCGCGACCACGGCGAGCAGCTCGCGGTCGGGCTGCGGCGGGGCGACCGTGGACCCGGTGACGCTCGGCAGCGCGGCGAGCAGCCGCTCCGCGCCGGAGCGCACGGCGGCCTGGTCGGCCTCGACGGCGGCGAGCAGATCGGTGATGTTCTCGTTGTCCTGACCGGCGAGCAGCGCGAGGAGCAGGTGCGCGGGGGTCAGGTCCGGGTGCCCCTGGGACACGGCGCGGCTGGTGGCCGCGTTCAGCGCGTCCCGGCTCTTGTTGGTCAGTTCGGCGTCCACGTACGTCGTCTCCTCCTCGGGGTGCGGGCCGGCGCCCGGCTCAGACTGCTATGACTTCTCTGACTCATCCAACATACACAAAGTTGAGTCCATTCCGCTCAAGGTGTCGGAGGGGGCGGTGCGGCGGGTAGCTTCCGGGCATGGCGATTGACCCGAGCAACCCCGGCGACTCGTATCTCGGCTTCTGGCGCGAGTACCACATGTCCACCCTGACCACCCCGCGGCCGGACGGCACGCCGCACGTGGTGGCGGTGGGCGTCACGTACGACCCCGAGGGCGGCGAGCGGGGCATCGCGCGTGTGATCACGAACAAGCACAGTCACAAGGTCGCCAACGTCCTGGCGGCGGGCCCGGAGGGCGCGCGCGTGGCGGTGTGCCAGGTGGACAAGGGCCGCTGGGCGACGCTGGAGGGCGTGGCGCGGATCCGCACGGAGGCGGACGTCGTCGCGGACGCGGTGGCGCGCTACGCGGAGCGGTACGGGCGGACGCCGGCGCCGAACCCGGACCGCGTGGTCATCGAGATCGCGCTGACCCGCGCGATGGGCCGGGCCTAAGGGGGACACCCCAGGGATCGCGGGACGGGAAAAGCACAGCGGCGCCATCGTGTTTCAGGTCCACGATGGCGCCGCTGTGTGGGGGAAGCACCTGAGCGATCTGGAACGACGGGGGAACCGCTCAGGCACTGCGGGGGGTGGCGGTGATGGTCTCCGGTTCGACCAGCTGGTGGTCGCGCTGGTCGAGGTTGACGAAAATCATGCCGTACCGAATGGCACAGCGGACGGGCTGCGGAGCGCCGCGGGGCCGCCGCAGACAGCGGTACGCGCGGACGTCCTCGTCCTGTTCGCGAGCGACGACGATCGGTTCTCCGAAGAGGGTGACCATCAACGAATCGCCACGGTGGGGGATGGCCGTGACGAGGTCGATGAAATGCCACCCCGAGCGGTAGGCCGAGGCCATCTCCCGTCGGAAGACCCGGTCGTCCGGCGGCACGGTCATGCGCCCGAACCTGCCGGAGCGGAGTCCCACGTCGGCTCGCCGTCCGCGGTGGCCGGCGTCGAGTCCCACGTCGGCTCACCGTTCACGACGGCCGAAGCGAAGTCCCACGTCGGCTCGCCCAGCGGCGCCATGTCCCACGTGGGCTCGCGCTCGGCCGTCGGAGCGAAGTCCCACGTCGGCTCGCCCGGAGCGGCGACGACGTCGCCCGCGGGCGGCGTGTCCCACGTCGGCTCACCGTTCGCGGCGAAGACGCCGAGAGCAGCCGCCGCGGCAAAAGCTATGGCACCAAGTGCTCGAACCATCCTGGTCATGGCCGATCTCCACCTCTTTTGATCACAACCTCCTCCCCCGCGATTAAGACGATGGCTCACTCCGAACCCTTCCACCAGCAGGGCCAGGCATCATGTTCCTGTAATTCAGGACCCTGAGGGGGGTGCAAATGGAGCCTAATCAGATCGAATCGGGCGACGGGCACGGTCCTGGCGAGCTGTGCGACGACGGAAAGCGTCTCTATGCCGCCGCGTTGAAGAACGGGCGCATCGCCCGCGCCGACGTGGAATCGACCCCGTGCCTGCTCGAACTGGCCCTGCTGCACCCGGATCCCGACGAGCCCACGTGGCTGCGCCCGGTGCCGCCGTCGATCGCCCTGAACAAGCTGATCCACCCGATCGAGCAGGAGATCCAGCAGCGCCGGCAGCTGGCCATCACGCTCGCGGACACGTTCGAGCCATTCATGACGATCAACGCCCCCGATCCGGCGGGCACGCAGGCGATCACCGTCATCGAGGGCCTCAGTCTCATCAACGCCACGCTCGACCGCGTCATCAACGAGTGCACCGAGGAGCTGCTCACCATCCAGCCGGGCAGCGGCCGCAAGCCCGAGGTGGTGCAGGCGGGCCTGCGCCGCGTGGAGCCGCTGCTCGAACGCGGCATCCGCATGCGGACGTTGTACCAGCACACGGCCCGGCACCACTCCGCCACGATGGGGTACGTCGAGCGCATCGGCCCGTACGGGCTCGAGGTGCGCACCCTCGAGGAGATCATCGACCGGCTGATCATCGTCGACCGCCGGGTCGCCTTCATCCCCGCCCGGCGCGACCGCCGGGTGGCGCTCGAACTGCGCCACGAGGGCCTCGTGCAGTACCTGGTGGGCGTCTTCGACCAGTTCTGGCTCCACGGGGTGCCCTGGGAGGACGAAGTGCCGTACAGCCCCGCCGTGGACGGCGTGGGCGGCGTCCAGCGCTCCATCGCCAAGCTGCTCGTCGAGGGACACGTCGACGAGGCCATCGCGCGGCGGCTCGGGATGAACGTGCGGACCTGCCGGGCGCACATCGCCAAGCTCGCCTCCGCGCTCGGCAGCGGCAGCCGGGCCCAACTCGGCTACCTCATCGCCCAGTCGGGCATTCTGGAGCAGGACCAGTGACCGTACTTTCACCGCGCGTAGACCTCGACACCGCCGCCGGTCTCGTACGCGTCGGCGGCGAGGGGCTGCCCGAGGTCGTCGTCACGCGCACGGGCGAGGGCGAGACCGACGACGCGATTCCCGTCGGCACCCGCGACCCCGCCCGGCTCCGGCTCACCGTCGACGGCCGGGAGGCGGAACTCCGGCCCGCCAAGGGGCGGTTGTCCCGCCGGTCCTTCCGCGTCGACGCGGTCGTGGACGGCGTCGCGTACCGGCTCGTGCCCTGCTCGTACGCCGAGAGCCGGCTCAGCCGCGACGGCCGGGTCCTCGGGCGGCTCGACTGCACGGGGGACGGCCGCGTCGGCGCCGAGTGGGACACGGAGCCCGGTCCGGCGGACCTCGCGATCGGCACGGCCCTCGCCGCCGCCTTCGGCACCGGCGCCGCGCCCTGGTGGGAGATCCTGGCCCAGATGCTCGCCGAGCTCATCCCCTGACCGGCCGCGGACGTCAGAAGGCCCCCTCGGACGGCCGAGGGGGCCTTCTGACGGACAGGAGGAGCTACTCCGGGCGCTTCGGGCGCCAGACCACGAGCGCGCTCGTCTGCTGGACGTCCTGGTACGGGACCAGGTCGCGCCGGTACGAGGCGTGCACCTGGGCCTCGCGCTGGCGCAGCGTCGCCGCCGCGCCCTCGACCGCGGACTGCAGCTCGGCGACCCGCGCCTGCAGCGCCGCGACCTGGTTCTCCAGCTCGATGATGCGCTTGATGCCGGCCAGGTTGATGCCCTCGTCCTGCGACAACTGCTGCACCTGGCGGAGCAGTTCGATGTCGCGGGCCGAGTAGCGCCGGCCCCGGCCGGCCGTGCGGTCCGGAGAGACCAGGCCGAGCCGGTCGTACTGCCGCAGGGTCTGCGGGTGCAGGCCGGAGAGCTGGGCCGCCACCGAGATGACGTACACCGGCGTCTCGTCGGTCAGTTCGTACGGGTTACGGCTCCGTCCCGGACGGCTCTCCATGTCCTCATGCTCCCTTCGCGGCCTGGAACAGCTCTGCCCGCGGGTCCACGTCCGCGGTCGCCTCGCGGTACGTCTCCAGGGCCTCGCGCGCCTTGTCGGTCAGGTCCTTCGGGACCTGGACCTCCACGGTCACCAGCAGGTCGCCGCGCGTGCCGTCCTTGCGGACCGCGCCCTTGCCGCGGGCCCGCATCGTCCGGCCGTTGGGCGTGCCCGCCGGCAGCTTCAGGGTGACCGGGGGACCGCCCAGCGTCGGGACCTTGATCTCGCCGCCGAGCGCCGCCTCGTCGAAGCTGACGGGGACGGTCACGGTCAGGTTGTCGTCCTTGCGGCCGAACACCGGGTGGGCGTCGACGTGCACGACGACGTACAGGTCGCCGCTCGGTCCGCCGCGCTCGCCCGGCGCGCCCTTGCCGCGCAGCCGGATCCGCTGGCCGTCAAAGACACCCGCGGGGATCCGGACCTGCATCGTCCGGGACGACTTGGCCCGGCCGCTGCCGTGGCAGACCTCGCAGGGGTGCTCCGCGATCAGGCCGCGGCCCTTGCAGTCCACGCACGGGTCGGTGAGCGAGAAACCGCCGCCCGAGCCGCGCGAGACCTGGCCGGTGCCGACGCAGGTCGGGCACACCCGCGGCGTGCCGTTCTTGTCGCCGGTGCCGGAGCAGGCCTTGCAGGGCTGCTGGCTGGACATCCGCAGCGGGACCGTGGCCCCGTCGACCGCCTCGGTGAAGCTGAGCGTCACCTCGGACTCGACGTCCTGCCCGCGCCGCGGCTGGGTGCGCGTGCCCGCGCCGCCCGCGCCGCGGTTGAACAGGCCGCCGAAGACGTCCCCGAGGCCACCGCCGCCGAAGCCGCCGGCCCCGCCCTGGGCGCCGCCTCCGAAGAGGTCGCCCAGGTCGAAGTTGAAGGAGCCGCCGGGGCCGCCGGCGCGGAAGCCGCCGTTGCCGAACAGGGCGCGGGCGTCGTCGTACTCCTTGCGCTTCTTGGGGTCGCCGAGGACGTCGTTCGCCTCGGAGATCTCCTTGAAGCGCTCCTCCGCCTTGGCGTCCCCCTTGTTGGCGTCCGGGTGGTTCTCGCGGGCGAGCTTCCGGTACGCCTTCTTGATCTCGGCGTCGGTGGCGTCCTTGGGGACGCCGAGAACCTTGTAGTAGTCCTTCTCGACGAAGTCCTTCGTGCTCACCGGCGTCCCTCCTCTCGGACGATCCTCGCGTCAGCCCTCCTGGGGGCCACCGCTCTCCTCGTCGGCCTGCTTCTTCTCGTCCTTCGCGGCCGGCGCCGCCCCCGGCTGGGGCTCCGCCACCGCGACGCGCGCGGGCCGGATGGTCCGCTCGCCGATGCGATACCCGGGCTGCAGGATCGCCACGCAGGTCGTCTCGGTGACGTCCGGCGCGTACGAGTGCATCAGGGCCTCGTGGATCGTCGGGTCGAAGGGCTCGCCCTCCTTGCCGAACTGCTGCAGGCCCATCTTGGCGACGACCGTCTCCAGCGATTCGGCCACCGACTTGAACCCGCCCACGAGCTCGCCGTGGTCCCGGGCCCGGCCGATGTCGTCGAGCACCGGCAGGAGGTCCGACAGGAGGCCCGCGACGGCGATCTCCTTGACGGTGATCCGGTCGCGCTCCACCCGGCGGCGGTAGTTCTGGTACTCGGCCTGGAGCCGCTGGAGGTCCTGGGTGCGCTCGTTGAGCGCGGTGCGGACCTGGTCCAGCTCGGCCGTCAGACCGGCGGTCTTGTTCGCGTCCCCGGCCCGGGGCGCCGAACCCTCCTCCGTGGAGGGGGACTCGGCGGCCTCGGCGGCGTCGTCAGGGCCGGCGCCGGAGGGGACGTCGGGCTTCTCCTCGAAGCCCGGGGTCTCCTCCGTCATCAGGCAGCGCCGCCCTTCGGCTTCTCGTCGTCGACGATCTCGGCGTCCACCACGTCGTCGTCGGCCTTCGGGGCCTCGGCGCCCGCGGCGCCGGCGGCCTGCGCGTCGGCGTACAGGGCCTGGCCGAGCTTCTGGGAGACGGCCGCGACCTTCTCGGTGGCGGTGCGGATCTCCGCGGTGTCCTCGCCCTTCAGCTTCTCCTTGAGCTCGGCCACCGCCGTCTCGACCTCGGTCTTGACGTCGCCCGGGACCTTGTCCTCGTTGTCCTTGAGGAACTTCTCGGTCTGGTAGACGAGCTGCTCGCCCTGGTTGCGGGTCTCGGCGGCCTCGCGGCGCTTGTGGTCCTCGTCCGCGTAGCGCTCGGCCTCCTCGCGCATGCGGTCGACCTCGTCCTTCGGCAGCGAGGAGCCGCCGGTGACGGTCATCTTCTGCTCCTTGCCCGTGCCCAGGTCCTTCGCGGTCACGTGCATGATGCCGTTGGCGTCGATGTCGAAGGAGACCTCGATCTGCGGGACGCCGCGCGGGGCCGGCGGAAGGCCGGTCAGCTCGAACATGCCGAGCTTCTTGTTGTACGCCGCGATCTCGCGCTCGCCCTGGTAGACCTGGATCTGCACGGACGGCTGGTTGTCCTCGGCCGTGGTGAAGATCTCGGACCGCTTGGTCGGGATCGTGGTGTTGCGCTCGATGAGCTTGGTCATGATGCCGCCCTTGGTCTCGATGCCGAGGGACAGCGGGGTCACGTCGAGGAGCAGGACGTCCTTGACCTCACCCTTGAGGACACCGGCCTGGAGCGAGGCGCCGATGGCGACGACCTCGTCCGGGTTCACACCCTTGTTGGCCTCCTTGCCGCCGGTCAGCTCCTTGACGAGCTCGGCGACGGCCGGCATACGGGTGGAGCCGCCGACGAGAACGACGTGGTCGATCTCGGAGAGCTGGATGCCCGCGTCCTTGATGACGTTGTGGAACGGCACCTTGCAGCGCTCGAGCAGGTCCGCGGTCAGCTGCTGGAACTGGGCGCGGGTGAGCTTCTCGTCCAGGTGCAGCGGGCCCTCGGCGGACGCCGTGATGTACGGCAGGTTGATCGTGGTCTCCGTGGAGGAGGACAGCTCGATCTTCGCCTTCTCGGCGGCCTCGCGCAGACGCTGCAGCGCCATCTTGTCCTTGGACAGGTCGACGCCGTGGCCGTTGGCGAACTGCTTCACCAGGTAGTCGACGACGCGCTGGTCCCAGTCGTCACCACCGAGGTGGTTGTCACCGTTGGTGGCCTTCACCTCGACGACGCCGTCGCCGATCTCCAGGAGGGACACGTCGAAGGTGCCGCCACCGAGGTCGAAGACGAGGATCGTCTGGTCGTCCTTGTCGAGGCCGTAGGCCAGGGCGGCCGCGGTCGGCTCGTTGACGATGCGCAGGACGTTGAGGCCCGCGATCTCACCGGCCTCCTTGGTGGCCTGGCGCTCGGAGTCGTTGAAGTACGCGGGGACGGTGATGACCGCGTCGGTCACCTTCTCGCCCAGGTACGCCTCGGCGTCGCGCTTCAGCTTCTGGAGGATGAAGGCGGAGATCTGCTGCGGGTTGAAGTTCTTCCCGTCGAGCTCGATCTTCCAGTCGGTGCCCATGTGGCGCTTCACGGACCGGATGGTCCGGTCGACGTTGGTGACCGCCTGACGCTTGGCGACCTCGCCGACGAGCACCTCGCCGTTCTTCGCGAAGGCGACGACGGACGGCGTGGTCCTGGCGCCCTCGGCGTTGGTGATGACGGTGGGCTCGCCGCCTTCCAGAACGCTGACGACGGAGTTAGTCGTGCCCAGGTCGATGCCGACCGCACGTGCCATTTCGATTCCTCCAGCTGACCTGACTTGAGTGGAACTGACTCAAGGA
This sequence comes from Streptomyces tritici, assembly GCF_048500665.1. Classification (NCBI taxonomy): domain Bacteria; kingdom Bacillati; phylum Actinomycetota; class Actinomycetes; order Kitasatosporales; family Streptomycetaceae; genus Streptomyces; species Streptomyces tritici. The sequence goes on along the minus strand of NZ_CP183183.1, from coordinate 3,647,105 downwards.
TGCACCACCCGTCCCATCGAGTCAACAGACCTGAGCGGGGGCGACTCAACTCTTCATCGGGCAGGCGGCTCAGGAAGGCTCGGGGAGCGGTGTGGCGGCCGGGGAATCTGCGGCCGGCCGTGAGAGAGTCGGGGCATTCGACGCCCCAAAGCCGGACATATACCGAGAAGGACCGCGACGGCTCTCTCGCAGGATCCCATGAACCGGCATGAAGCGGAGGTAAGGGCATGGCGAAGGGCCCGGACGCCAAGCGCGCACTCGACCTCACCGCCGCCCTGATCCTGCTGGCCCTGCTCTCCCCCGTCCTGCTCGCCGTCGCGGCGGCGCTCGCGCTCGGCGCGCTCGGCCCCCTGGAGCCTCCCGGCGGGGTGCTGCGCCGCGAGGTGCGGGCGGGGCTCGGCGGACGCCCGTACGAGCTGCTGAGCTTCCGGCGGGGCGGCCGGCTGGTCACCCGGCTGCCGCAGCTGCTGCACGTGGTGCGCGGCGAGATGTCGTTCGTCGGACCCGTGCCCCTGGCGCCGGACGACGAGGAGTGCCGGGGCGACGGCGTCCGGCGGCTGGCGGTCCGGCCCGGGCTGACCGGGCTGTGGCAGGTCAGCGGCCGCTCGGAACTGCCCTGGGAGGAGATGACCCTGCTGGATCTCCACTATGTGGACCACCACTGGCTGGGCATGGATCTGGCGATCCTGGGACGTACGATTCGAGCCTGGGCAAGGGTCGCCTGAGCGACACAGATCACCGCCGGCTCAACTACAGCAGGGCGGAATATCTGGGTACCCTCAAACGGACCTCAATAAGTTACCGCTTAGTACGTTCTACAGCCTCCGCCTCGCAGGCCCGCCCGAGGAGCCCGTCATGCAACTCGCCGCGATCATCGTGTCGATCGCCATCACGGTGGTGGCCGTCGCGCTGTTCGGCCGCGCCATCGCGCAGATCTACCGCTTCGTACGGCTCGGCCAGCCCGTGCCCGCCGGCACGCGCACCGGGGACCCGAAGCAGCGCACCATCACCCTGGCCAAGGAGTTCTTCGGCCACACCCGCATGAACCGCTGGGGCATCGTCGGCATCGCCCACTGGTTCGTGGCCATCGGCTTCTTCGCCCTGCTGCTGACGATCGTCAACGCCTTCGGCCAGCTCTTCCAGGCCGACTGGCTGATCCCGATCATCGGCGACTGGCTGCCGTACGAGATCTTCACCGAGTTCCTCGGCCTGATGACCGTGCTCGGCATCGTCACGCTCATCGTGATCCGCCAGCTCAGCAAGCCGACCAAGGCGGGCCGCAAGTCCCGCTTCGCGGGTTCCAAGACGGGCCAGGCGTACTTCGTCGAGGGCGTCATCCTCATCGTCGGCGTCTGCATCATGATGCTGCGCGCGCTCGAGGGCGCCCTGCACCACGTGGACGGCTGGGAGCCGGGCTTCTTCGCCTCGTACCCGGTGATCGCGCTGCTCGACGGCGCGGACGTGAGCACGCTGCAGAACCTCACGTACTTCTTCGCGGCGCTGAAGATCGTCACCTCCTTCACCTGGATGATCACGGTCTCGCTCAACACCAACATGGGTGTGGCCTGGCACCGCTTCCTCGGCTTCCCGAACATCTGGTTCAAGCGCAACGCCGACGGCTCCACCGCCCTCGGCCCGCTGCAGCCGATGACCACGGGCGGCAAGGAGATCGACTGGGAGGACCCGGCCGACGACGCGGTCTTCGGCGTCTCCCAGGTCGAGCAGTTCTCCTGGAAGGGCATCCTCGACTTCTCCACCTGCACCGAGTGCGGCCGCTGCCAGTCGCAGTGCCCCGCCTGGAACACGGGCAAGCCGCTCTCCCCGAAGCTCCTCATCATGTCGCTGCGCGACCACGCGCACGCCAAGGCGCCGTACCTGCTCGCGGGCGGCGGCAAGACGATGGAGGGCGAGGAGAAGGCCACCGAGGAGCAGCTCAAGGACGTGCCCGCGGCCGCGCTGGCCGAGGCCGAGCGCCCGCTGATCGGCACCGCCGAGGAGAACGGCGTCATCGACCCGGACGTGCTGTGGTCCTGCACCACCTGCGGCGCCTGCGTCGAGCAGTGCCCGGTCGACATCGAGCACATCGACCACATCGTCGACATGCGCCGCTACCAGGTGATGATCGAGTCCGCGTTCCCGTCCGAGGCGGGCACGATGCTCAAGAACCTGGAGAAGAAGGGCAACCCCTGGGGCCTGGCCAAGAAGCAGCGGGTCGAGTGGACCAAGGAGGTCGACTTCGAGGTCCCGATCGTCGGCAAGGACGTCGAGGACCTGTCGGAGTTCGACTACCTGTACTGGGTCGGCTGCGCCGGCGCCCTGGAGGACCGCGCCAAGAAGACCACCAAGGCCTTCGCGGAGCTGCTGCACATGGCGGACGTCAAGTTCGCGATCATGGGCGGCGAGGAGAAGTGCACGGGTGACTCCCCGCGCCGCCTGGGCAACGAGCCGCTGTTCCAGCAGCTCGGCCAGGAGAACGTCGCGATGCTGAACATGGCGTTCGGCGAGGACGACGAGGACGAGGCGACGAAGAAGCCGAAGTCGGCGAAGAAGATCGTCACGACCTGCCCGCACTGCTTCAACACCATCGCGAACGAGTACCCGCAGCTCGGCGGCGAGTACGAGGTCATCCACCACACCCAGCTGCTGCAGCACCTCATCGACGAGGGCCGCCTGCTGCCGGTGACCCCGGTCGACGGCCTGATCACCTACCACGACCCGTGCTACCTGGGCCGGCACAACAAGGTCTACACGCCGCCGCGCGAGATCATGTCCGCCGTCCCCGGCCTGCGCCAGCAGGAGATGCACCGCCACAAGGAGCGCGGCTTCTGCTGCGGCGCCGGCGGCGCGCGGATGTGGATGGAGGAGCGCATCGGCAAGCGCATCAACAACGAGCGCGTCGACGAGGCGCTGTCCCTCAACCCGGACATCGTCTCCACCGCCTGCCCGTTCTGCCTCGTCATGCTCACGGACTCCGTGAACGGCAAGAAGAACGACGGCAAGGCCAAGGAGAGCGTCCAGGTCGTGGACGTCGCCCAGCTGCTGCTGGAGTCGGTGAAGAAGCCGGTCGAGGAGCTGCCGGCGGAGGCCGAGGCCGAGCCGGAGCCCGCGCAGTAGGACAGCAGGACGCGGTACGTGGAAGGGGCCGCCCCCGAGGAGGGGGCCGGCCCCTTCGGCGTCCCCGGGCGCGTACCCGGCCGGGGCCCGGGCGCGTACCCGGCCGGGCCCCGGGCGCGTGCCCCCTAGGGGATGTCACAGGTCGGCCGCAAAGGCCCCCGTATCCCCCCGCGTGTGCACCGCGCACAGCGGGAACGGGTACGTTCGAGGACGTGGCTGGATTCAGGATCGGACGCGGCCGGGACAACCGCACCCCGCAACAACACCCGCAGCAGGCCCCGCAGTACGGGCGGCCGGCGGCCCCGCCGCCGTACCCGCAGCAGCAGTGGCAGCAGCCCCCGCAGCCGTACGGGGAGCCGGAGTACTTCGGGGACCCGTACCCGCAGCAGGCCCCGCAGGGCCACCCGCAGCAGGGTCACCCCCAGCAGGGGCACGGCCGGCCGGGCCACCCCCAGCAGGGTTACGCGGCGAACAACCCGGGCCACACCCGCGCGTTCAGCATCCACGACGACCCGTACAACGACGGGTCCGCCTACCAGGCGGCCCCGGTCGCCCCGGCCGGCCCCCGGCTGCCGTGGAAGGCCCTGCTGAGCGGCATGGTGCTGCGGCCCGGCCCGACGTTCCTGCAGATGCGGGACTACGCGGTGTGGGGCCCGGCGCTGGTCGTCACCTTCCTCTACGGCCTGCTGGCGATCTTCGGCTTCGACCAGGCGCGCGAGGAGGCGATCAACGCGACGCTGTCGAAGGCCATCCCGTACGCCCTGATGACGGGCGCGGGCTTCGTCGTCGGCGGTCTGATCCTCGGCGCGGTGACGCACACCCTGGCCCGTCAGCTGGGCGGCGACGGGGCCTGGCAGCCCACCGTCGGCCTGTCCATGCTGATCATGTCCATCACGGACGCGCCCCGGCTGGTCTTCGCCCTGTTCCTGGGCGGCGAGAACCCCCTGGTGCAGGTGCTCGGCTGGGTGACATGGCTGGCGGCGGGCGCGCTGTTCACCTCGATGGTGAGCAAGTCCCACGACCTGCCGTGGCCGAAGGCGCTGGGCGCCTCGGCGATCCAGCTGATCGCGCTGCTGTCGCTGATCAAGCTCGGCACGATCTAGAGAGACGCGTGGCACGAGGCCGCCGCCGGCTGTCCCCGACAGCCTGCGGCGGCCTTCGTCGTACGCGGCGCTCCACGCGCCTCGCGCGGTTACAGGGTCGAGGTCTGCAGCAGCAGGTTCGGGGAGCCCTTCGAGACGCTCAGGACGTCCGGCACCGCGTGCCCGACGACCCAGTCCTGGACCTCGGCCGCGCTCGCCGAGGGGTTGGCCTGCTTGTACAGGGCCGCGACGCCCGCCACGTGCGGCGCCGCCATGGAGGTGCCGTTCAGCGCCTCGCTGCCGCCGCCGAGGCGGGCCGAGACGATCTGCGCGCCGGGGGCGTAGATGCCCAGGCAGGGGCCGAAGTTGGAGAAGTCCGTCTCCAGGTCACGGTGGTCGGTGGCCCCGACGGTCAGGACGCGCTCGGCGCTCGCCGGCGAGACCTCGCAGGCGTCGACGGAGCTGTTGCCCGCGGCGATCACGGGCAGGATGCCCTTGGCCGCCACGGCGTCGGCCGCGTCGTTGACGGCCTGGCTGCGGCCGCCGCCGAGGGAGGCGTTGAGGACGCCGACGACGCCCTCGTCGGCCTGCCGGCCGACGTAGTCGAAGCCCGCGATGATGCCCGACCACGAGCCGCTGCCCTCGCAGTTCAGCACGCGGACGCTGACCAGGTCGGCGGAGCGGGCCACGCCGAAGGTGTCGCCTCCGACGGTGCCCGCCACGTGGGTGCCGTGCCCGTTGCAGTCGGCGCCCTCGCGGCCGTCGCCGATCGCGTCGTAGCCGAAGTAGGTGCGGCCGTCGTACTCCGTGTGGTCGTAGTCGATGCCGGTGTCCAGGACGAAGACGCTGACGCCGCGGCCGTCCGATGCGGCGTCGAAGCGGTTGTCGAGCGGCAGGTACGGCTGGTCGATGCGGTCGAGCCCCCAGCTCGCCGCGTCGGCCTTCTTGGTCCGCGGGGCCACGGGCGCGACCGAGACCGTCGCGTCCTCCTCGACGGCCGCGACGCCCGGGGTCCGGCGCACGGCGTCCACCTGGGCGGGCGTCAGCCTCGCGGCGAAGCCGTTGAGCACGGAGGCGTACTGGTACAGCGGCTTCACGCCCGGCAGCCGGCCCGCGAAGGCGGTCGCGTCCTGGCCGCGCTCGAGGGTGACGATGTACTGCCCCGGGATCGCGTTCGCCGAGGTGCGCAGCGGGGCGGGGCTGGGGGCGCCGCTCTCGCCGGCCGAGGACGGCGCGGCGGCGAGCAACGGGAGGGCGACCAGAAGGGCTGCGGACGTGGCCAGCGCAGGCAGGCGCATGGGGGAGTGCTCCGTTCGGGAGAGAACCGCGCGCCCCGGCCGGTTCCGGGGCGCGTATCACAGCGCTGCCAAGCAAGCACGGCACGGACGCGCGAAAACGTTCACTCGCGGCGCGACATCACGACTCCCGGGACGAGAACCCGGATGCCGCGCCCGCCCGAGTGAGCCACTCCCCCACCCGGCCGACGCCCCCCGCACACGACGAGGCCGCCGCTCCCGGGTGGGTGCGGCGGCCTCGGCCGGGGCTCCGCTCAGCCGTAGCGGCGGGGCGTCCAGGTGAGGGTGCGGCCGTCGGGGCGTTCCACCGCTCGGGTCTGGGAGGAGCCGATGAGGAGGAGGGTGCGCATGTCGACCTCGGAGGGTTCCAGGGTCTTCAGGGTGACCACGCGGACCGACTCCTCCGGGCCGCCGACGTCGCGGGCGACGACGACCGGGGTGTCGGGGGAGCGCAGTTCCAGGAGCAGGTCGCGGGCCGCGGCGACCTGGTGGGTGCGGGACTTGGAGCCCGGGTTGTACAGGGCGAGGACGAGGTCCGCGCGCGCGGCGGCGCGCAGGCGCGCGGCGATGACGTCCCACGGCTTGAGCCGGTCGGAGAGGGAGATCGTCGCGTAGTCGTGGCCGAGCGGCGCGCCCGCCGCCGCGGCCGCCGCGTTCGCGGCCGTCACGCCCGGCACCACGCGCACCGGCACGTCCGCGTACGCGGGCTCCGCGGCGACCTCCAGGACCGCCGTGGCCATGGCGAACACGCCCGGGTCGCCGCCGGAGACCACCGCGACGCGGCGGCCCCGCCGGGCCAGGTCGAGCGCGAACTCGGCGCGCTCCGACTCGACCTTGTTGTCCGAGCCGTGCCGCCGCTGACCGGGCCGCAGCACCGGCACCCGGTCCAGGTAGGTGGTGTAGCCGACCAGGTCGTCCGCGTTCTGCAGCACGCCCCGGGACTCCGGGGTCAGCCAGCGCGCCCCGGCCGGGCCGGTGCCGACGACCACGACCTCGCCGGGCGTCTCCCGGGACTCCGGGACCTCCGCGTCGATCCGGGACGGCAGCACGGCCACCGAGAAGTACGGCACCGACTCCGGGTCCACGTCCGCGAGCCGCCCGGTCCGCTCGCCCGCCATCGTGGCGCGCTCCACGTACCGCGCGTCCTCCAGCCGGCCCGCCCGCTCCAGGGCCCGCTTCACGGCGGGGAAGGTCCGGCCGAGCTTCATCACGACCGCGGAGTCCGTACCCGCCAGACGGGCCGTCAGCTCCTCCTCCGGCAGCGTGCCGGGGACGATCGTCAGCACCTCCTCGGCCTCGCACAGCGGCTCGCCGAGCCGGGCGGCCGCCGCGCTGACGGAGGTGACGCCGGGGATGACCTCGGTGTCGTAGCGGTGCGCGAGCCGCTTGTGCATGTGCTGGTACGAGCCGTAGAACAGCGGGTCGCCCTCGGCGAGCACGGCGACCGTGCGGCCCGCGTCGAGGTGGGCGGCGAGCCGCGCCGACGCCTCCTCGTAGAAGTCGTTCAACGCCCCCCGGTAGCCGCCGGGATGGTCGGTGGTCTCCACGGTGAGCGGGTACATCAGCCGCTCCTCGACGTGGTCCTCGCGGATGTGCTCGGCCGCGATCGACCGGGCGATGGACCGGCCGTGCCGGGCGGAGTGGTACGCGATCACGTCGGCGGCCGCGATGGCCTTCACCGCGGCCACGGTCATCAGGTTCGGGTCGCCGGGGCCGAGGCCGACGCCGTACAGCTTGCCGCGCTGCTCGCTCATGCCTGGATCTCCGCTTCGTGCGCGAGGGCGTTGAGCGCCGCCGCCGTCATGGCGCTGCCGCCACGCCGGCCCCGTACGACCAGGTACTCCAGCCCGAGTCCGTTCGCCGCGAGGGCGTCCTTCGACTCGGCGGCGCCGATGAAGCCGACCGGGATGCCGAGCACGGCGGCGGGCCGGCCGGCGCCCTTCGCGATCATCTCCAGGAGGTGGAACAGCGCGGTGGGCGCGTTGCCTATGGCGACGACCGAGCCTTCGAGCCGGTCGCGGAGCACCTCGAACGCGGCGGCGCTGCGGGTGGTCCCCAGCTGCGCGGCCAGCTCCGGCACCGACGGGTCCGACAGGGCGCAGAGCACCTCGTTGTCGGCGGGCAGCCGCCTGCGGGTGACGCCGCTGGCGACCATCTGCGCGTCGCACAGGATCGGCGCGCCGGCCTGCAGCGCCGTCCGGGCGGCGGTGACGACGCCGGGCGAGTACGCGAGATCGCGGACGAGGTCCGTCATGCCGCAGGCGTGGATCATCCGTACCGCGACCTGGCTCACGTCGGCGGGCAGACCCGCGAGATCCGCCTCGGCGCGGATCGTGGCAAAGGACTGGCGGTAGATCTCCGCCCCGTCCTTCTCGTAGTCGAACATCCTGTTGCTCTCGCTCATCTCGTCGTACGGGCCGTGGCGACGGCTTCGGGCAGGGAGGTACGGGGGACGGGAACGCCGTTCACCAGGTAGTCGTCCTCGCCGGTGGCGACGACGTCGGCCCAGGTGCCCTGGGGGTGCCCGCAGCGGCGCTCGCAGCCGGAGAAGTACACGGGGAGCAGCCCGGCCGTGCCGGCGCTCGCGCGGGCGGTGCGCAGCGCGTCGGCCCGGACGTCCGCCAGCGACTTGGCGCAGCCCGGGCGGCCGGTGCACGCGCCGACCCCCACCCAGGGCGAGTCGGGGCTCGTGATCAGGCCGTACGCGGCCAGCGTGGGCAGCCGCTCGGCGCCCGCGCCGGTCACGACCACCCCGCGCCAGGGCGTGAACCGCACGGGACCGGTGGCCGCGAGCGCCCGCAGCTGCGCGGAGGTGAGCCGCCCGAGCGGCGCGAGCACGTACAGCCCGCGCTCGCCGAGCTCCCCGAGCGCGGGCGGCGCGCCCTGCGGCAGCGGCGGCGGGACGGGGACGGGCTCGGCGGCCACGTCCGCGCGGGCGAGCGCGGCGGCGAGGTCGGGCGCCCCGCCGTCGGGCAGCTCACGGACGCGCCAGGCGCCGCTGTCGCGCGCCGCGCGCAGGAACGCGTCCGCGGCGGCGAGGGCCGCGCGCGGCGCGTCGGCGGCGGCGACGCGGTACGCCGCACCGCCGACGTACAGCAGGGCGCCGCCCCCGGGCTCTGCGATCAAGGTCACATCGCCGCCGAGGCCCGCCACGTCGCCGCGGCCGTCGTCCAGGACGAACAGGAAACGGCCCGAAAGGGACGTCGTCCACTCCTGTGCGCACAGCAGCGCGTCCAGCTCCCGCGCCCACAACTGCACGTCGGCGTGGCCGAGTCCGTCCAGGCCGGCGGCCGGGGAGGCGACGATGTTGCGGATCCGTTCGTGCGCCGCCGACGGCAGCAGGCCGGCCCCCGCCAGCAGCTCCGCCAGCTCCGCCCCGCAGCCCTCGCCGAGGCCCCGCAGCTCCGCGTTGCCGCGCGAGGTGACGGACACCTGCCCGTCGCCGAGCCGGAGCGCCGCGTCGGCCAGGACCTCCGCCTGACGCTCCGTCAACACACCTGCGGGCAGGCGCAGTCGGGCGAGACGCCCGTCGTCGGCGGGGTGCAGGCGCAGCGCCCCCGGGCAGGCGTCGCCTCGGTCCCGTACGAGCGGTTCGCCCGGCTCGGGCGAGGTGGGTGGGGTGGGCGGCATGGCGGCGAGCATACCCACGGGAAACCGGCCTTCCACGAGGTGTGATCCGGTCGACTCCCCGGCCCCGCCCGGCCCGGCGCGGCCAGGATCTACTATGCAGACGGCATGGGGTCGAAGGACCCCGGGGAGGAAGCCCGGTGAGATTCCGGCGCGGTCCCGCCACTGTGAGCCGGCCCCGGCGACGGGGACGGTGAGTCAGGAACTCCTTGCCGTCCACACGACCACCCGGGGCGCGGACAACCCCGAGGAAGGCCTGCGCTCGCATGCGAATTCTGTTGCTGTCGCACTCCGACACCGACCTGCTCAGCGCCCGCGCGGCCGGCGGTCCGGTCGCGTACCGGTACGCCAACCCCTCCCGGCTCCCCCTGGACGACCTGCCCGGTCTGCTCGACGGCGCCGACCTGGTCGTCGTCCGGCTCCTCGGCGGCATCCGCGCCTGGCAGGAGGGCCTCGACGTTCTCCTCGCCGCGCAGAAGCCGGTCGTCGTGCTCACCGGCGAACAGGCCCCCGACGCCCAGCTCATGGCCACCTCCACCGTGCCGATCGGCGTGGCCACCGAGGCGCACGCCTACCTGGCGCACGGCGGCCCGGCCAACCTGGAGCAGCTGGCCCGCTTCCTGTCCGACACCGTGCTGCTCACCGGCCACGGCTTCGAGGCCCCGGCCGCCGCCCCCACCTGGGGCCCGCTGGAGCGCACCCCGCGCCACGAGACCGGCCCCACCATCGCCGTGCTCTACTACCGCGCCCACCACATGAGCGGGAACACCGCCTTCGTCGACGCCCTGTGCGCGGCGATCGAGGACGCCGGCGCGCAGGCCCTGCCGCTGTACGTGGCGTCCCTGCGCGCCCCCGAGCCGGAGCTGCTCGACCGGCTGAGGACCGCGGACGCGATCGTGACCACCGTCCTCGCCGCCGGCGGCACCAAGCCCGCCGAGGCGCAGGCCGGCGGCGACGAGGAGTCCTGGGACGCGGGCGCGCTGGCCGCGCTCGACGTGCCCGTGCTGCAGGCGCTGTGCCTGACCGGCTCGCGCGCCGCCTGGGAGGAGAACGACGAGGGCCTGTCGCCGCTGGACGCGGCCAGCCAGGTCGCCGTCCCCGAGTTCGACGGCCGCCTGATCACCGTCCCGTTCTCCTTCAAGGAGATCGACGAGGACGGCCTGCCCGCGTACGTCGCCGACGCCGAGCGCGCCGCCCGCGTCGCCGGCATCGCCGTTCGCCACGCCCGCCTGCGGCACATCCCGAACGCCGAGAAGAAGCTGGCGCTCGTCCTGTCCGCGTACCCGACCAAGCACTCCCGCATCGGCAACGCGGTCGGCCTGGACACCCCCGCCTCCGCGGTGGCGCTGCTCGACCGCCTGATCGCCGAGGGCTACGACTTCGGCCCCAGGGCCGAGATCCCCGGCCTGGTCTCCGGCGACGGCGACGAGCTGATCTACGCGCTGATCGAGGCCGGCGGCCACGACCAGGACTGGCTCACCGAGGAACAGCTCGCGCGGAACCCGGTCCGCATCCCGGCCGCCGACTACAAGCGCTGGTACGCGCAGCTGCCCGAGGAGCTGCGCGCCGAGGTCGAGGAGCACTGGGGCCCGCCGCCCGGCGAGATGTTCCTCGACCGCTCGCGCAACCCCGAGGGCGACATCGTCCTCGCCGCCCTGCGCCGCGGGAACCTGCTGATCCTCATCCAGCCGCCGCGCGGCTTCGGCGAGAACCCGATCGCGATCTACCACGACCCCGATCTGCCGCCCTCGCACCACTACCTGGCCGCCTACCGCTGGATCGCCGCCCGCGCCGAGGACGGCGGCTTCGGCGCCGACGCGATGGTGCACCTCGGCAAGCACGGCAACCTCGAATGGCTGCCCGGAAAGAACGCCGGCCTGTCCGCGGCCTGCGGCCCGGACGCGGCGCTCGGCGACCTCCCGCTCGTCTACCCGTTCCTGGTCAACGACCCGGGCGAGGGCACCCAGGCCAAGCGGCGCGTCCACGCCACGCTCGTCGACCACCTCGTGCCGCCGATGGCCCGCGCCGACAGCTACGGCGACATCGCCCGCCTGGAGCAGCTGCTCGACGAGTACGCGCAGATCAGCAGCATGGACCCGGCGAAGCTGCCGGCGATCCGGGCGCAGATCTGGACGCTGATCCAGGCCGCGAAGCTCGACCACGACCTCGGCATGGAGGAGCGGCCCGACGACGACGGCTTCGACGACTTCCTGCTGCACGTCGACGGCTGGCTGTGCGAGGTCAAGGACGCCCAGATCCGCGACGGCCTGCACGTCCTCGGCGGCGCGCCGGCCGGCGAGGCCCGGGTCAACCTGGTCCTCTCCATCCTGCGGGCCCGTCAGATCTGGGGCGGCACGCAGGCGCTGCCCGGACTGCGCGAGGCCCTCGGCCTGGACGAGTCCGCCGCCACCCGCACCACCGCCGACGAGGCCGAGGCGCGGGCCCGCGAGCTGGTCGAGGCCATGGAATACGCCGACTGGTCCGTGGACGCCATCCCCGACGCGTACGGCCCCGAGGTCGCGGCGGTCCTCCGCTTCGCCTGCGAGCAGGTCGTGCCGCGGCTGGCCGCGACGACGGACGAGCTCGACCACGCCGTGCACGCCCTCAACGGCGGCTTCGTGCCGGCCGGCCCCTCCGGCTCGCCGCTGCGCGGTCTGGTCAACGTGCTGCCGACGGGCCGGAACTTCTACTCCGTCGACCCCAAGGCCGTGCCCTCGCGGCTCGCCTGGGAGACCGGCCAGGCGCTGGCCGACTCGCTCCTGGAGCGGTACCGCACCGACAACGGCGAGTGGCCGACCTCGGTGGGCCTGTCGCTGTGGGGCACGAGCGCGATGCGCACCGCCGGCGACGACGTCGCCGAGGCCCTGGCGCTGCTCGGCGTCCGCCCCGTGTGGGACGAGGCGTCGCGCCGGGTGAAGGGCCTGGAGGCCGTGCCGCTCGCCGAGCTGGGCCGGCCCCGGATCGACGTGACCCTGCGCATCTCCGGCTTCTTCCGGGACGCGTTCCCGCACGTCATCGGGCTGCTCGACGACGCGGTCCGGCTGGTGGCCGGGCTCGACGAGCCCGCCGAGCAGAACCACGTCCGGGCGCACGCCCAGGCCGACCTGGCCGCGCACGGCGACGAACGCCGCGCCACCACGCGCATCTTCGGCTCCCGGCCGGGCACGTACGGCGCGGGCCTGCTCCAGCTGATCGACTCCCGCGACTGGCGCACCGACGCCGACCTCGCCGAGGTGTACACGGTGTGGGGCGGCTACGCGTACGGCCGCGGCCTCGACGGCCGCCCGGCGCGCGAGGAGATGGAGACCGCGTACAAGCGGATCGCGGTGGCCGCGAAGAACACCGACACCCGCGAGCACGACATCGCCGACTCCGACGACTACTTCCAGTACCACGGCGGCATGGTGGCGACCGTGCGCGCGCTGCGGGGCACCGCCCCGGAGGCGTACATCGGCGACTCGACCCGGCCGGAGACCGTGCGCACCCGCACGCTGGTCGAGGAGACCAGCCGGGTCTTCCGCGCCCGCGTCGTCAACCCGCGCTGGATCGAGGCGATGCGCCGGCACGGCTACAAGGGCGCGTTCGAGCTGGCGGCGACGGTCGACTACCTCTTCGGCTACGACGCCACGACCGGGGTGGTCGCCGACTGGATGTACGACAAGCTCACGCAGGAGTACGTCCTCGACCCGGAGAACCAGGCCTTCCTGAAGGAGGCCAACCCGTGGGCGCTGCACGGCATCGCCGAGCGTCTCCTGGAGGCCGAGTCCCGGGGCATGTGGGAGAAGCCGGACGCCGAGACCCTGGCCGCCCTCCGCCAGGTGTTCCTGGAGACGGAGGGCGACCTCGAAGGGGCTGCGGACTCCGACGACTAGCGGGTGTACGCGCCCGCCGGGGCCGTCAGTTCCAGACGGCGGCCCCGGAAGCCCGCGCGGATCCTCCGGTCGTGGGTGACGATCACCAGCGTGCCGGCGTAGGGCGCGACGGCCGCCTCCAGTTCCTCCACCAGGCCGGGCGCCAGGTGGTTGGTCGGCTCGTCGAGCAGCAGCAGGTCGAGCGGGCGGGTCACCAGCCGGGCCAGCTCCAGCTTGCGGCGCTGCCCGGTGGACAGCTCCCGCACCGGCGTGGCCAGGTCGGCGGCGGCGAACAGCCCGAGCCGCAGCAGCTCCTCCGCCCGCTCCGCGCCGTACGCGACGGCGAGCGGGCGCGGGTCGTCCGGCGGGGCGGTGTCCTGCCGGAGCAGGCCGACGCGTTCGGGGGGCGGCGCGGTCACCGTGCCGTCGTCCGGGGCGAGTTCGCCGGCGAGGACCTTGAGCAGGGTGCTCTTGCCGGCGCCGTTCGCCCCGGTGACGAGCAGCCGCTCCCCCGGCTCCAGCCGCAACTCGTCCAGCGCGAGCCGGCCCCCGACCCGCAGGCCGGTCGCGGCGACGGCCGCGCCCGTGCCGGCGACGCGGGCCGTGAACCGCAGCGGCTCGGGCGGCGCCGGGACCGGGTGCCCGGCGAGCCGGCGCTGCCGCTCCCGGGCCGCGCGGATGCGGCTCATCGCACCGTGCGCCCGTGACCGGGCCCGGAAGGCGCCCGCGCCGCTGAAGGACGCCGGGGCCTTGCGGGGGATGGCGGTGAAGCGGTCGATGTTCGTGTCGGCGAGCGCGGAGTACCGGGCGTGGCGCGCCTTCCACTCCTCGTACTCCCGCTCCCAGCGGGCCCGGGCCGCGGCGCGGCCGGCGAGGTAGCCGGCGTATCCGTTGCCGTACCGGCGGACGGTGCGCCGCTCGTGGTCCACCTCCAGGACGGCGGTGGTGACCCGGTCGAGGAACGTCCGGTCGTGGCTGACGGCGACGACCGTGCCCCGGTGGGCGCGCAGCCGTTCCTCCAGCCAGGCCACGGCCTCGTCGTCGAGGTCGTTGGTCGGCTCGTCGAGCAGCAGCAGCTCGGGGTCGGCGGCGAGGACGGCCGCGAGCGCGAGCCGGGAGCGCTGCCCTCCGGAGAGCGTGGCGAGCGGGCGGTTCCGGTCGAGCGCGGTCCGCTCGCCGAGCCGCCGCAGGGTCGTTCCGACCCGCCGGTCGGCGTCGGCGCCGCCGCGCGCCTCGTACGCGGCGAGCAGCGCGGCGTATCCGTCGAGGTCCCCGGTCGCGTCCAGCGCCGCCTCGGCCTCCCGGATGCGCCGCTCCAGCCGGCGCACGTCGGCGAGGGCGACGTCGATCGCCTCGCCGACGGACGCGGTGCCGGGCAGGTCCAGGGTCTGGGCCAGGTGGCCCGTGCCCCCGGGGGAGACGACGGCCACGGCTCCGTCGTCCGGCCGCTCCAGGCCGGCGAGCAGCCGGAGCAGCGTGGACTTGCCGGAGCCGTTGTCGCCGACGACGCCGACGCGCTCGCCGGAGCGGACGGAGACGGTGACCCGGTCGAGCACGGGCCGGGTGTCGTAGCGCTTGGTGACGTCGGTGAGATGAACGCGGAACAAGGGCGCCTCCGTTGGCCGTCGATCAACGAGACGGGACGTCTCGTATCGACGACCGTACGGCAGTCGCGGCGCGTTCGCAAGACGTTCCGTCTCGCGAGTTCGAAGATCAGGCGGAGAGCAGCCGCAGGGCGAGCGCCGCCACCGCGAGAAGGGTGAGCACGACGACCGGCGCGACCGCGTAGTCCTTCTTGCGCAGGTGGGTGATCAGAGCGCCGACGAAGTACAGGACGACGCCCACCGCCGCCGCGCCGCCGAGCAGCGGGACCGCGAGTCCGGCGAGCAGGCCGAGGGCGCCGGCGAGCTTGGCGGTGGCCAGCCACGGCAGCCAGGTCTCGGGCACGTCGAGCTTGGTCATGCTGCCCACGATCTGCGGGTTCCTGGTGAAGGTCAGGAAGGCGGAGGCGGACAGGGCGAAGGCCAGCAGGGCGGCGACGGCCGCGTAGCCGATGAACATGGGGATACTCCAACTGTCTCAATGGTCTGGGGACGAAAACCATTGACGACTATAAATGATTTCCTCGGCTCCACAATGGGCCCGCCGCTACGATGGGGCCATGGCAGCAGCTGACTCGACCGACCGCCTCGGCTTCCTCCTCTCGTACCGGGGGGAGCTCACCGGCGCCCGCATCCGCGCGGCGCTGGCCGTCGCGGGGCTGCACCCCAGGAACGCCATGACGCTGATGCAGCTCGCGCCCGGGGCCATGAGCCAGCGGGACCTGGCCGCCGCTCTGGAGGTCGACCCCAGCCAGCTGGTCGCGATCCTCAACGACCTGGAGAGCGCCGGCCTCTGCGAGCGGCGGCGCGACCCGGCGGACCGGCGCCGGCACATCGTGGAGCTGACGGACGCGGGCTCGGCCGCGCTCGACCAGGTGGACGCGGCGGTCGGCGAGGCCGAGCGCGAGCTGTTCGCCGATCTGACGGCCGAGGAGCAGGACGTCCTGCGCCGCCTGCTGGACCGCGTGGTCGTGGAGCGCGGCGACCACGAGTGCGGGGCGGAGTAGAACCCGGACCCCGGATCACGGACCCCGGATCAGGAAGACCGGATCAGGAAGAAGTGACGTCCGTGGCCTCCCTGTCAGGCCATTGTTCTAGTAGAGTGCGAACAACTCGAACTATGAACCATGAATGGGGGGCCGACCATGACGTCCGACCCGAGGCACACGAGCCGCCGCGGCCGCGTCCGGCCGCTGGCCGCACTGCCGTTCCTGCTCGCCCTCGCGGCGTACGCGACGGTGCTCGTCCTCTGGTGGGGGCGGCTGCCGGACCCGCTGGCCACACACTTCTCGGCAGCGGGCGGCCGCGCGGACGGCTGGACGTCCCGCACCGGAGCGGCCGTGACCGGCGCGGTCCTGCTGGGCGCGGCCGGCGCCGCCTGGACCGCTCTGGCCGAACGGCGGTCGCCGGCCGGTGCGTGGGCGACCGCCGGGTTCCTCGGTGGCCTGCTGGTGCTGATGCTGCACGGCAACCTGGACGCCGCCGATCCGCGGACCGTCGCCGCGCCGCCGAGCCACCTCGCCGTGGCGGCCGCCGTCGCGGGGCTCGCGGCGCTCGCCGGATGGGCGGCGAGCCGTCTCGTACCCGAGGAGGAGCGGCCGGCGGCGGCGGGCGGGGAGCCGTACGAGCGGCTGCCGCTGGGGCCGGGCGAGGTGGCCGGCTGGTCCCGGGACACCGGCTCCGGAGTGCTGACCGCGCTCGGCGCGGGCCTGCTGCTCGGCGGCCTGGTCGCGCTGGTCCTCGCGCCGTGGCCGGTGGCGCTCGCCCTGCTCGCGGTCGGCGTGCCGGGGCTCGCGCTCGCGCGGGTGCGGGTCACCGCCGACCGGCGCGGGCTGACCGTGGCGCCGGCACCGGCCGGCCGGCCCCGGATCCGGGTGCCGCTGGACGAGATCGAGAGCGCGAGCGTGTGCGAGGTGCGGGCCGTGACAGACTTCGGGGGCTGGGGCTACCGGGTCCGCGCCCACCGCACCGGCCTGGTCCTCCGCTCCGGCGAGGCCCTGGTCGTACGGCGGTCCGACGGCCGGGAGTTCGCGGTCACCGTCGCCGACGCGCGGACCGCGGCGGCCCTGCTCAACACGCTGGTCGCGCGCCGGGAAGGGGACTGACCGTGCTGTTCCGGGTGGATCCCGCCTCCGCCGTCCCGCTGGGCGACCAGATCGCCGCCTGTGTACGGGCCGCGCTCGCCGACGGCGCCGCCGAACCCGGCGAACGCCTGCCGGCGGCCCGCCAGTTGGCCGACTCCCTCGGCGTCAACGTGCACACCGTCCTGCGCGGCTACCAGCGGCTGCGCGAGGAGGGCCTCATCGAGCTCCGCCGTGGCCGCGGCGCCGTCATCGTCCCCGGCGTCACCGCTCCCGCCCGGGCCCGCCTGGTGGACCGGGTAAGGGAAGTCGTCGCCGAGGCACGGGAGTTGGGCGTCTCGGAGGACGAGCTGCTGACCCTCGTGCGGACGGAGCTCACGGCGCCGTAGGCGCGATCGGCCCGCCGGGCGGCACTCGCACGGGTGCGGTGGTCGAGTCGCCGGGCGCAGGGTGCGCTCTTAGACTGGCCGAGCCCGTACATGTACGACAAAGGGAGACAAACCCCATGTCCAAGCGAGGCAACAAGCGACGCGCGCGCAAGGGCAAGAAGGCGAACCACGGCAAGCGTCCCAACGCCTGACGACGCCTGACGGCACCAGACGCCCCGGGCCCCCGGCCCGGGGCCGGCCGCTGCCGGTGAGGAGGGTCCGCGATGGCCGCCGCCATAGCCGTGCACAGCGCCCGCCTGGGCGACGGCCGCCCCACCCTCCCGTACGCGGAGGCCGGCGGCCCCGACGGCATCCCGGTCGTCCTCGTCCACGGCTACGTGGACTCCTGGTGGACGTTCGAGCCGATGCTGCGCCGCATGCCGTCCGCCCTGCACGCCTACGCCCCCACGCAGCGCGGCCACGGCGACGCGGACAAACCGCCGGACGGGTACCTCCCCGAGGACTTCGCCGACGACCTCGTCGCCTTCCTCGACGCCCTCGGCCTGGACCGGGTGGTCCTCGTGGGCGGGTCGAGCGGCGGGGTGCAGGCGCGGATCACGGCCGGCCGGCGCCCGGACCGGGTGGCGGGGCTGGTCCTGCTCGGCACCCCGGCGGTGCTCGCGGACAAGCCGGGCGTGCGGGAGGTCTGGGAGACCGTGCGCACGCTGGAGGACCCCGTGGACCGCGCGTTCGCGGAGGACTTCGCCCGGGGACTGACGGCGGCGCCGGTGGGCCGCGGCTTCCTGGAGACCGTGATCGACGAGAACCTCAAGGCCCCGGCCCGTGTCTGGCGCGCGGCCCTGCGCGGCCTCCTGGAGACCGACCTGAGGGCGACGCTGACCGGCATCCTCGTCCCGACGCTGGTCGTCTGGGGCGACCGGGACCCCCTGCTGCCCCGCACGGACC
This sequence comes from Streptomyces tritici, assembly GCF_048500665.1. Lineage (NCBI taxonomy): Bacteria > Bacillati > Actinomycetota > Actinomycetes > Kitasatosporales > Streptomycetaceae > Streptomyces > Streptomyces tritici. Next base: position 3,629,120 of record NZ_CP183183.1, on the reverse strand, counting down.
AGCAGACGATCCTCGACACCGTCCCCGACTCCCGCCTGACGGTGTACGAGGGCGTCGGCCACGTCGCGTACTGGGAGGCCCCCGACCGCGTACTCCGCGACGTGACCGCCTTCGCCACGGCCGTTACGCTCCCCCGGTGAACGACGACACGCCCGCCGCCCTCCCCTGCTTCTGCCTGCTCTGCGCCCCCACGGAGTGGGGTGGACCGGTCCACGAGGAGCGCGACCGCCGCGTCATGCGGAGCGTGACGGACTTCGGCTGGCACGTCATGGGTGTCTTCGGCGACGACGCCCCCGGCGACTGGGGGTACTCCATCGGCCTCTGGCACAGCCTGCGCAGCCCCGAGATCAGCGTCTTCGGACTGCCCCAGGAGACCGCGATGCGCGTCGTGAACGCGGCGGGAGCGGCGGTCCGCGACGGCGCGCCCCTCGCCCTCGGCGAGCGCCGCGACGACGTCCTGAACGGCTACGAGGTCGTCGTCCACCCGGTGCATCCGAGCTGGTACCACGCCTTCTTCGGCGCGGGCATCGACTTCTACCAGACCCCGCCGCTGCCGATCGCCCAGCTCTTCTGGCCCGACCGGGCCGGCCGCTTCCCCTGGGACGACGACGCGGACGAGCAGTGCCGGACGCTGCAGCCCCTGCTGTGGCTGCCGAAGGAGGAGTCCCGTGGCCCGTGGGCGCAGGTCACGCCGTAGCGGGCGGGACGGACGGCGGACCGGCGGCGGGAACTCCCCGTTCCGCCGGGCGACTTCGACCGGTCAGGATCGGAGAAGCGAAGACGGTCCGTCAGAACTAACGTGAGCTGCATGGACATCACGATTCACACCACGGTCCTCCCGCACGAGGACCCGGACGCCTCCGTCGCCTTCTACCGCGACGTCCTCGGCTTCGAGGTCCGCAGCGACGTCGGCCAGGGCAAGATGCGCTGGATCACCGTGGGCCCGGCCGGCCAGCCCGGTACGTCGATCCTGCTGGCCCCGCCAGCCGCCGACCCCGGCATCACCGAGGCCGAGCGCCGCACCATCACCGAGATGATGGCCAAGGGCACGTACGGCTGGATCCTGCTGGCCACGCCGGACCTCGACGGCGTCTTCGACAAGGTCCAGGCCCGTGACGCCGAGGTCGTCCAGGAGCCCACCGAGCAGCCGTACGGCGTCCGCGACTGCGCGTTCCGCGACCCGGCCGGCAACCTCGTCCGCATCCAGGAAGTCCGCTGACGCATGTGCCGACCCGGCTGGGCCAGGGCCCGCACCGAGGCGCGGCGCCTCGCGGAGTACGCGCGGCTGCGCCGCGTCCGCGACCGGATCGACCGCGAGTACGCCCGCCCGCTGGACGTCGAGGCCCTGGCCCGGGCCGCGGGCATGGCGCCGAGGCCGCTGAGCAGCTCGTTCCGCGAGGCGTACGGGCTGTCGCCCTACGCGTACGTGACGGCGCGGCGCGCGGAGCGCGCGCGGGCGCCGCGACCGAACCACGACAGGAGAGTCCGATGACGACCACGAACCGCGGCAAGAGCGGCACCACCGACGGGAAGTCCTACGACGGCTTCACGGAGGAGGAGCGGGCGGCGATGAAGGAGCGGGCCAAGGAGCTGAAGGCCCCGGCCCGTCGCGGCGCGCGCGCCAAGGCCGACCCGGAGCCCGAGGTCCTCGCGAAGATCGCCGAGATGCCGGAGGCGGACCGCGTCCTGGCGGAGCGCGTCCACGCGCTCGTCCGGGAGGCGGCCCCGCAGCTGACGCCGAAGCTCTGGTACGGAATGCCGGCCTACGCCAGGGACGGCAAGGTCGTCGTCTTCTTCCAGAGCGCCGACAAGTTCAAGGCCCGCTACGCCACCCTCGGCTTCAACGACGCCGCCCGGCTCGACGAGGGCACGATGTGGCCGACCGCCTTCGCCCTCACGACCCTGACCACGGAGGACGAGGCCCTGATCAGCACCCTGGTGAAGAGGGCGGCGGGCTAGGGGGTGTCCGGAAAGTAGCGTCGTCTGCCCGAAGGGCAGGGCTCGCGGCGTCCGGTGCGTGTCATCGCAAGGCGGAGGAGGGAGCCATGGCGTGCCATGGCGACCGACGACAACGCCGCGAGGACGCGTGCCGGACGCCGCGAGCCAGGCGGGACTTTCCGGACACCCCCTAGGACCGGTCACGCCGCCGGCGGACGGGGCCGGCCCCAGGGCCGGGGCCGACGCGGCGGGCGGCGGCCCGGAGTCGACGCGGGGCGTCGCACGGGGCCGGCCGAGCGGGCCCGGCGCACGGGCCCGCAGGCACGGGGCCCGCAGGCACGGGCCCGCAGGCACGCGGCCGCGTGCGTCACGCGGCCGAGCCGGACGTGGCGGCGAGGGCGGTGAGGCCGGTGGCGCAGTCGGCGTACCGGGGGGTCCAGCCGAGTTCCGCGCGCGCCTTGGCGTTGGAGACGCGCAGGCTCGTGGTGCCGACCCGGTGCGCGTACGACAGGGGCCGCATCAGCCAGGCCGGCACCGTCCTCGGCCGCGGCGTGCCGAACGCCGCGGCGACCGCGCGGACGTGCGCCCCGAAGCCGGTCGGGGTGTCGTCCGCGATGTTGTACGCCTCCCCGGCGCGGCCGCGCTCGACCGCGAGGACCACCGCCCGCGCCGCGTCGCCCAGTTCGACCCACGACAGGACGCGCCCCCGGTCCGCCACCGCCGGCAGCTTCCGCCGGCGCAGCAGCTCCACGAGCCCCTCGGTGCCGCCCGCCCCGTAGAACAGTCCGAAGCGCAGCGCGACGCCCTCGATCCCGTCGGCGCCGAGCATCAGTTCCTCCTTGATGCGCACCGCGTCCATGTGCGCCTGGGCGTGCCGGTCGGAGCCGGGGGGCCCGAAGGGGTCGTTCTCGCCGAGCACCCGGTCGCCGAAGTCCCGGTACCCGTACCCGAAGACCATCGACTCGGCGATCATCCGCCGCGCCCCCACCGCCCGCGCCGCATCGACGAGATGCGCGGTGCCCCGGATCCGCAGGGCGTCGGTGGCGGCCAGGTCCCGGTGCCTCATCGGGGCCTCGCGCAGCGCGGTCGCCGCGTGGACGACGGTGTCGACCTGCCGTCCGTCGACGGCCCGCAGCAGGGCGTCGCGGTCCATCAGATCGGCGACGAGGTCGTTGCCGGGGCCCCGCCCCAGGCTCAGCACGCGATACCCCGTGCGGGTCAGCTCCGCGGCGACGTGACGCCCGAAGACCCCACTCGCCCCTGCCAGCAGCACGTTCTTGGTGTCCGTCATGCCCATCGGACACCGGGGCCGCGCCGGACGTGACATCCGCCGGTGTGACCCGCCCCACCCGCCGCCCTCCGCGACCTCGGACGGCCGGCCGTCAGGGAGCCGCCTCGACGGCCGGCGCGGCCTCGGAGGCGTCCTCCTCCGGTTCCCAGCGCAGGAGGTCTCCGGGCTGGCAGTCGAGCACCTCGCACAGCGCGGCGAGCGTGGTGAAGCGGACCGCCTTGGCCCGCCCGTTCTTGAGCACGGCGAGATTCGCGGGGGTGATGCCGACCCGTTCGGCGAGCTCGCCCACCGACATCTTGCGCCGGGCCAGCAGGACGTCGATGTCCACGACGATCGGCATCAGATCACCTCGTCGAGCTCGGCCCGCATCCGCGTGGCCTCGCCGTCGCGGGCGACCGCCTGGGCGAGCAGCATCCGCAGGACGAGGACGACGAGGGCGACGCCGAACACCGCGAGGCTCGCCCCGCAGATCAGCAGGACGACGCCCGGGGCGACGGCCTCGCCGGGGGCGAGGAGGACGGCGAACGCGAAGACGACGAGGGCGCCCGCCGCGAACGCCCCGGTGATGACGTCCACGTAGCGGAAGGCGGCGTGGGAGAACACCGTGCCCCGGCGCACCATCGTGACCAGCCGCCACACGCACACCAACACGACCTGGGCGGTCACCACACCCAGGACGACGATCACGAGCAGCGGCGTCCGCAGGTACGCGTACTCCGCCGCCAGCCCGTCGAGGTCGGCCGCCAGCAGCGGCACCATCACCGCCTCGACGAACACCGACCCCGCGAGCAACACCCCGAGCACGGCCCGCAGCGCGAGCACCGTCAGCTTCCCCATCCCCGCCTCCACGCACCGATGAGCTGTCAACTATCGACTGTCGACATGAATCTATCGATATTCGATAGACGAGGCAAGGTGGCGGGGACCGGGGGCCCTGCGCCTCAGCCCACCCACACCCCGTCCCGCATCAGATCGCGCCCCCGCAGTTCGTTCGCCTCGCGCCACGCCTGGACGCGGTGCGGGCGGATCAGGAAGTACTGGTAGGCGTCGAGGTCGCGCGGGTCGAACCCGGTCCGGTCGCGGAACCGGTCGCCGGTCCCGGCGGGGAGGCCGGCCAGGTCCACCGCCTCGGCGGTGCCGTCGACCACGACGACGTCGCGGGTGTGCCCGAGGCTGAGCCGCACCCGGCCGTCGGCGAGCAGGTTGCGGCCGGTGACGGAGGCGCGCGGCGTGGACACGAGGAACGCGTCGCCGTCCCAGAGGAACGAGAGCGGGACGAGGTACGCCCCGTCCGGGCCGGCGCTCGCGAGCCAGAGGTCGATGTCGTTCTCCAGCCGCTCGCGGGTGTCCCGCAGCCTCTCCGCGAGGGCGCGCGGCGCGGCGGCGGTCACGCCGTCGCCCCGGCGGCAGCGGCGACGGCCTCCCAGGCGAACCCGTCCGGGTCGGCGAAGGGCTCGACGGCCTCGCCGCCGATGGCCAGCCGGCGCGCGCCCGAGCCCTCGGGGCCGACGCCGAGGTCCTTGGCGAGGGCGCGGCGCCGGTAGAGGGCGAGCCTGACGGGGCCGGTCCCGGCGGCGAACTCGGCGTAGACGCGCCCGAAGCTCTTGTCGACGGTCATGCCGCGCTCCACGTAGAACCGCCGGCTCGCGGCCACGTCGGCGACCCCGAGCAGCAGCACGAACGCGTCGATCCGGCCGGTGGCGGGCCCGGTGTCCTTCCTGGCGGAGGTCGCGACCTTCCAGATGGTCCCGTCCGGGGCGCGGAAGACGCCGCCGTACCCCCACAGCGACTTCGCCGCAGGCTTCAGCGAGGTGGCGCCGGCGGCGAGGGCCGCGCCGAGCAGCAGATCGACGTCGGCGGGCTGCGCGACGGTCAGCGCCAGGGTGTACCCGCGGAACCCCTCCGACGGCTCCTCCGAGCCCCGCAGGCGCACGAGGCCGGTCAGACCGGCCTCGTCGTAGAAACGTCCGGCGGCCTCGACGTCGGCCACTTCCAGGGTGAGACACGCGATGTTCGTCATGCCCCGAACGCTACAAACGGCCGGCGCCCTCGGGCTTCTCGATTCCTGACCGACTGCCCGGGGCGCGCTCCTCCGCCGTGGCGAGCCAGAAGTAGAGCGGGGGGAGGGCGAGTTCGAGGACCGTCAGGAAGATCTGGAAGCCGTGCGGGCGACCCTCGGCGGCGAGGGAGAGCAGGCGGCCGATGCCGCCCAGGAGGAAGACGGCGGCCAGCCAACGCACCGCGTACGCCGGGATCGGGCGCTGCCGGGCGGCCCACAGCCAGGCCAGCCCGTACCCGGCGAACGCGGCGCCCATGAAGCGGCCCCAGCTGTCGACGGTGGGGCCCGCCTCGGCGGCGCCGGGGAGCGCCGCGTTGCCGAGGGCCACGTGGGCCAGGCCGATCGCCACGCAGGCCCAGCCCATCAGGAGTGTCAGTACGCGCAGAGCCTTGGCCACGGTGCCTCCCGGCGGTCCCGGCGGAGCTTGGTCGACGTGTGTCTACTTACACAGTGGCGCTGCTAGTAGACGTGTGTCAACTAGACTGGGCGGGTGCCTCCCCGCCAGCGGCTCTCCCCCGCCGACCGTCGCGCCCAGCTCCTCTCCGTCGGCGCGCGGCTCTTCGCCGCGCACCCGTACGACGACGTGCGGATGGAGGAGGTCGCCGCGCAGGCGGGCGTGTCCCGCGCGCTGCTCTACCGCCACTTCCCCAGCAAGCACGCGCTGTTCGCCGCCGTCTACCAGCAGGCCGCCGACCGGCTGCTCGCCGAGACGCGGCTCGATCCGGCCGACTCCCTGGCGGAGCAGCTCGCCCAGGGCATGGACGTCCACCTCGACTACTTCGTGGCGAACCGCAACGCCGTCCTCGCCGCGAACCGGGTCCTCGCGGGCGACCCGGTGGTCCAGACGATCATGACGAACGAGCTGGACGCGCTCCGCACGCGGCTGCTCACCGTCCTCCCGCTCGCGGACGACGGCGCCCACGACGCCGTCTCCGGCGTCCTGAAGAGCTGGCTCGTCTTCGTCCGGGTCCTCTGCGTCGACTGGCTCACCCACGAGACCTGCCCCCGTGACCAGCTGCGTGACGTCTGCGTCGGCGCCGCCCTCGGCGCCCTCCGCTCCCTCCTCGCCGAGGACCCGGACGGGCGGATCGGTGAGCTTCCCGGCGCGTAGCGCTCGTAGGAAGACACGAACCTCGGCGCTGAGGCCGCTCAAGTTTCATGTTTTCAACGCCTGCCTGAAACAGGCCAGTTGACGATCTACTCGACGGACAAGCCGAACCAACGAACGGGAAAAGCCTTGTCCGAGAAGCTGCCCGGCCGTCAGGTCGAGATCTCCTGGCCCGACCTCGGCATCACGGTCGCCGCCGACCTCGACGACCGCAACCCGGCGCTCGCCGACGCCCTCTGGGAGTCCCTGCCCTACCAGAGCCTCCAGGGACACGCCCTCATCGCGGGCGAGCACCTCTACCACGTGGCGCCGATACCGAGTCTGCTCCACACGCCCCACACCACCCGCATCCCCGACCGGCGCGACGCCCCCGACGGCACCGTGTTCTGCTCGGGTCTGCAGCACCTCGGCATCAAGTACGGCACCCTGACCGAGCCGATGCCCGCCACGCCCGTCGGGCGGATCCGCGAGGCGGACATGTCCGCCCTGCGGGAGGCCGGCGCCGCGGTCTGGGACGCCGTCTACTCCACGAAGAAGCAGATCCTCGTCGAGGTCCGCCGCGCCGGCGGACCGAGCGGCCACCGCATCCCGCGGCTGCACGCGTCCCACGCGGACGCCGGGCGCCTGATCGCCGACATCGTCGCCGAGACCGAACGGATCTGGCTCGCGCCGCCCGCCGAGCTGGACGACCTGCACCGGGGCGTCATCCCCTCCGGCGCGGGCAACTTCGGCACCGTCCTGCCCACCCTGCTGTTCGTCAACGGCGAGACCAGGCCACTGGGTTACGCGTCGTACGGCGGTCTCGTCCGCGCCGCCGTCCAGGGCATGCCGATGGACTCGCTCGTCCACATGACCCGCCTGCTCGTCGGCGTACCGGCCGAGTTCCTGGGCTACTGCGGGCTGGAGAAGCTCTGGGCGTTCACGCAGCGCTTCCTCGACGTCCTGGACGTCCTCGACCGTGACGACTTCTACGCCGTCACCAGCCAGATGGCCCTCTACATCAACTGCCTCGGCGGCTGGAACCTGCAGCTGTACCCGTGGGAGACCGGGGACCACCTGCGCCGGCAGGACGTGCGGGTGGAGGCGTGAGCGCGCTGCCCGCCCGCGCCGACGCCGTCGTCATCGGCGGCGGGGTCGTCGGCACCTCGGCCGCGTTCCACCTCGCCGAAGCCGGCGTGGACACCGTCCTGCTGGAGCGCGGCGGCCTCGGCGGCGGGGCCTCCGCGCACACCGCCGGCATGGTCCGCACGTACTTCCCCGGCGCCCCCGCCACCGGGCGGCGGGCCGTGCGCAGCCTGGAGGCGTACCGCGCCTTCGCCCGCCGCACCGGGGCCCCGCTCGCCCTCGGGCGGCTCGGGTTCCTGGTGCTGTTCACCGACGAGCGGCAGATCGCCGACTTCGAGGCCGACCAGGAGGCGCAGCGGGCCGCCGGCGTGGAGGTCGGCCTGATCGGCGCCCGCGAGGCGGCCGGGCTCAACCCGCTGGTCGGGGAACGCGCCGTGCTGGCCGCCGCCTGGTCCCCCGAGGCGTACCACGTGGACGGCCTCGACATCGTGCGCGGCTACGCCGCCGGCGCCCGCGGCCACGGCGCCCGCCTGTACACCCACACCCCCGTCGTCCGCATCGACGACGACAACACCGTCCACACCCCGCGGGGCAGCGTCAGGGCGGACACCATCGTGTGCGCGGCCGGGCCCTGGGCCGGCGAGGTGGCGTCGCTGGCGTCGGTCGACCTGCCGCTGGCGCCGCACGCGATGGAGATGCTGTTCACCGACGTCCCGCCCGCGCCGCACCCCGAGCTGCCGATGACCCTGGACGCCGGCTCCGGCCTGCGGATCCGCTCGTGGCGGGACCGCATCCTGCTCGCCATGGGCGCGCCGAAGGCCGACGAGACGCGCGACGCCTGGCTCGGCCGCGTCTCCGGCCGGCTCGGCGCGCTCTTCCCCGCCCTGGACGGCATCGGCCTGCACCGCGCGTGGAGCGGCGACTTCGACGCCAGTCCCGGCAACACCGCCTTCATCGGCGCCCACCCCACCCGCCGCTTCCTGTACGCGGCCGGGTTCACCGGCGCGGGCCTGTGCCAGGCGCCCGCGGCCGGGGAGCAGCTCCGCGACCTGCTGATCGCCGCGTAGCCCCGCGCAGCCGCACGTCGCCGCACATAGCGGCACGTCGCCACGCGAGCAGCCCCAGTCCCCGACAGGAAAGAATGCCGTGATCGTTCTCGGATGTAATGGTTTCACCCGGGTGTCGGAGTTCTTCTCCGAACGCCTCGGTGCGACCGGCATCAACAAGCACTACCTCCTGGGCCACGACGCCGCCGCCGCGCTCCTGATCGACGGCCGCCTCGTCGCCGCGGTGGAGGAGGAACGCCTCAACCGGGAGAAGAAGACCACCGACTTCCCCGCGCACGCGATCGACTGGTGCCTGAAGGAAGCCGGCATCACGTTCGACGACGTCGACCTCTTCGCCTTCCCCTGGAACTGGACGCCGCAGGTCCTGGACGAGATCCGGGACGGCATCCGCGCCTCCGCGCTGCCGGAGGCCGCGAAGACCCGCCTCGTCGGCGACATGGCCGACCTGTACGACCAGGTCGTCGGCCACGAGGCGATCCTCGCGGACTTCGAGGCCCGTACCGGACACCGCCCCGACCGGGCCAAGGTCCGCTTCGTCCCGCACCACCTGGCCCACGCCACGACCGGCTACTACCTCGCCGGCATGAAGGACGCCGCGTTCCTCGTCAGCGACGGCCGCGCCGAGCGCTACTCGACCCTGGCGGGCGAGATCCGCGACGGCCGGATCACCGTCTTCGACGACACGGTCACCGGCGCCCAGTACTCCATGGGCACCCTGTTCTCCTCCCTCACCCGCTTCCTCGGCTTCGTCCCCAACAACGACGAGTACAAGGTGATGGGCCTGGCCGGGTACACCGAGCCGCCGGTGCCGAACCCGTTGGTCGAGCGTCTCCTGCGGCTGCACGACGACGGCCGCTACAGCTTCACCCAGCCGCTGCGGACCGACGACCTGCACAGCCACGACGCCCTGTTCGAGGAGTACTTCGGGCCCTTCTCGGACAGCCTCGCGTACAAGGCCCGCGTCGCCGCGGCCGCGCAGCAGATGCTGAACGTCGCCACCGCCCACCAGGTCCGCCACCTGGAGAAGCGGACGGACCTCGACCGGCTCCTCTTCGAGGGCGGCGTCGCCCTCAACTGCCTCAACAACACACCGCTGTTCGAGGGCTCCCGCTTCACGGACATGCAGGTCAGCTTCGGCGCGTCCGACACCGGCATCACCATCGGCGCGGCGGCCCACGCCTGGCTCGACGACCCCGGCACCGGCCCCGAGGACATCCTCGCCGCCGCCTCCGCCCCTGTCACGCCCTACCTGGGCCCGGCGTACGACGAGGCCGCGATCGAGGAGGCCCTGGAGGGCTTCGCCGGGCGCGTCACCGTCTCGCGCCTGGACGACGACGAGATCGTCGAGCAGGTGGCACGACTGCTCACGCGGAAGGTCGTCATCGGCTGGTTCGAGGGCCGCGTCGAGCACGGACCGCGCGCGCTGGGGCACCGCAGCATCCTCGCCAATCCCGGCTTCGGCGACATCAAGGACATCATCAACACCCGGGTGAAGCACCGGGAGCCGTTCCGCCCGTTCGCCCCTCTGGTCCTCGAAGAGCGAGCACCGGAGATCTTCGAGATGGGCCGCAAGACCAGCTCCCCGTACATGACGTTCGTGTTCCCCGTCCGCGAGGAGTGGCGGGACCGCATCCCCGGCGCGGTGCACGTGGACGGCACCTCACGCGTCCAGACGCTGACGGACGAGGGGACCCCGCGGCTGACGGCGCTGCTGCGCAGGTTCACCGAACTCACCGGCACGCCCTGCCTGATCAACACCTCGTTCAACGTCGCCGGCGAACCCATCGTCTGCAGCCCCACCGACGCCCTGAACTGCTTCCTCGGCACCGAGATCGACCACCTGATCCTCGGCAACCACCTGATCACCAAGAACTAGGAGCACCCCATGCCCGACCGGATCCAGATCCAGCGCAAGCACACCATGTACCACTCCACGATCCTGGACGCCGACCCGGACACCGTGTGGGCGACCATCCGCGACGCCATGCAGATCCTGGAGATCGTCTCCCCCGGCGACCTGGACGTCCACCGGGACGTCAGCTGGGTGGAGGGCGGCTCGGTCGAAACGGTGCCGGCCCGCTACGACTTCAAACTCACGCTCAGCGACAAGGTCGTCCAGCAGGAGATCGCCGCCCGCGACGAAATCAACCGGACCCAGTCGTACCGCGCCGTCGCCCCCACCAGCGGGGTCGCGAACTACGAGGCCACCATCCGCGTCTTCCCCATCACCAACGACCCGGCCCGCAGCTTCTTCGACTGGTCGCGGACGCTGGAGATCGCCGAGGACGCCGACCTGGGCGTCGTCGAGGGCATCATCGGCATCATGGAGAAGCAGACCGACGCCGTACGCGACCACTTCGCGCGGACGGTTCGGTGAGCGACGTGACGACGCTCGTGCTGCTGCGGCACGGCGAGACCCTGCTCACGCCCGAGCGGCGGCTCTCCGGCAGCGGGGGCTCCAACCCGGGGCTCTCGCCGGAGGGCCGCCGCCAGGCTCAGGCGGCGGCGGACGCCCTCGCGCGCCGCGGCGGCATCGACGCGGTCGTCACGTCCCCGATGCGGCGCTGCGCGGAGACCGCGCGCGCCGCGGCCGCCCGCCTGGGCCTGGGCGTCCGGGCCGAACCGGACCTGCGGGAGGCGGACTTCGGCGCCTGGGAGGGCCTGACCTTCGCCGAGGTCCGCGCCCGCCACCCGGAGGACCTGGACGCCTGGCTCGCCTCCTCCGAGCACCGCCCCACGGGCGGGGGCGAGACCATGCAGGAGGTCACCCGCCGGGTCGCCGCCGTACGCGACGGCCTCCTGTCCCGCCACGCCGGCGCCACGGTGCTGGTCGTCTCCCACGTCGGCCCCCTCCGCACGCTGATCCGCCTCGCCCTCCAGGCCCCGCCCCACACCCTCTTCCGCCTGGACCTCGGGGCAGCCTCCCTGACGACCCTCACCTACACCCCCTCCGGCACCGCCACCCTCCACACCCTCAACGACACCCACCACCTGCCGACGGCGCCGTAGCCGAGCGCGGTCAGACCGCGTCGAGCAGCCTCCTGGCCGCGGCCGGCGTCCCGTCGGTGCGGGTCAGACCGGCCACGGCCCGTGCGCGGTCGCGGGTCCCGGGCGTCAGGACCGCCTGCAGGGCCTCCGAGAGGGACTCCGCGGTCGGTACCGGACCGTCATGTGCCGCACCGATGCCCAGTTCCGCCACGCGGCCGGCCCAGTAGGGCTGGTCCGCCCCCTGCGGCACCACGACCTGGGGCGCGCCGGCGCGGGCGGCCGTGGCCGTGGTGCCGGCGCTGCCGTGGTGCACGACCGCCGCCACCCGGGCGAAGAGGGCCTGATGGTTGACCTCGTCGACGGCGAAGCAGTCCTCGTCCCCGTCGACCGGGTCGAGTCCGGCCCAGCCGCGGGACAGGACCACGCGTCGCCCCAGCGCCCGGGCCGCCGCCACGGCGGCACGGGCGACGGCCACGGGCTCTCGCAGCGGCGTGCTGCCGAAGCCCACGTACACCGGCGGCTCCCCGGCTTCCAGGAACGCCACGAGTCCGGGCGCGAGCGGGCGCTCGTCCCGCCGTATCCACGTGCCGGTCTGCACCACGTCGAGGTCCGTCGGCGGACAGGGGCTCAGCACCGGGTCCGTCGCCAGCCACGGACTGCCCGTGAAGGCGTAGTCGCGTACGTGCGCGACCGGCGGCAGACCGGCCGCCGCCCGGCGGGCGTTCAGCGCCGCTCCGAACATCTCGTTCGCGTTGCGGGCGTCCAGCTCCCACAGGGCGCGGTTGTCCTTCACGCCCGGGGGCAGCGGCCGGCCCCGCCGCGCCGGCGGCGGCTGGTGCGGCGACGGCAGGATGACGGGCGTGTGGCTCGCGTGCACGTAGCGGGCGCCCAGCTTCTCGGCCACCGACCGTGCACTGGCCGTGACCGGCAACGGCCCGGTCGCCACCAGGACGTCGCATCCCTCGGCCACCGCGGCCATCGTGCCGAACTGCGCGTCCATCAGGTCGGCCATGCGTCGGGCCAGACCCGCCGCCGACCCCGGCACCACCGTCGTCACCAACGGGCGCACCGGCGCGCCGACCGGTACCAGCGGCACACCGGCGCCGGCCGACAGCTCCGCGAACTCCTCGTCCGGCGGCGCGCACATCCGCACCTCGGCGCCCAGCTCCCGCAGCCGCACCGCGAGCCCCACCATCGGCTCGACGCTGCCCCGCGCCCCGTACATCGACAACAACACACGCACCGCGCGCCCCCCATGCCCCGTGTTCCGGCTCAGGTCCGTGATTCTGCGCGATCACCGGCACCTTGCCGCAAGCCCCCCTGCCCGCTGTACGGTGATCATGGAGCAGGCCGCGACGGAGGCCCGGGCGCGTTCGGGGGTCCGTGGGCGCCAGGCTCTCGGGCGCGGGTCGCGGTGTGCGGTCAGGTGGCGTCGGAGGGCGGAGTTTCGGAGGCGGCGCGGCGGTATTGCTCGTTGATGCGCTGGGCTTCTTCGAGCTGGTCCTCGAGGACGATGATGCGGCAGGCGGCCTCGATGGGGGTGCCCTGGTCGACGAGTTCCCGGGCGCGGGCCGCGATGCGCAGCTGGTAGCGGGAGTAGCGGCGGTGGCCGCCCTCGGAACGCAGCGGAGTGATCAGCCGGGCGTCTCCCAGCGCACGCAGGAAGCCGGGCGTCGTACCGATCATCTCGGCGGCCCGGCCCATCGTGTAGGCGGGGTAGTCGTCGTCGTCGAGCCGGCCGAGCGGATCCTCTGCTGTCATTCTCACCTCTCCGTCGAACACTCCGGTGGACGCGTCGGCGCTCCGGCACGTTCACCGAGGGTAATGCTGCCATCCGCCACCCAGGACACGAGAAGGCCCGACCGGTGTGCACCGGTCGGGCCTTCTCGGGTCGGGCGTCGTGTCCGCCCGTCGGGCGTCAGGCCGCGGGAGGCGCGCCCAGCAGCGCGGAGGCCTGCCGGACGGGGTCGTAGGCGGCCGAGGGGGCGACCGTCGGGCGGGTGCCGCAGGTGAAGCCGAGCCGGGTCATGGCCCGCAGCACCTCGTCGGCGCCGAAGTCACGGCGGTCCTGGCGCGTGATGACCGCGCCGACCTGCTTGGGCGGGTAGTCCCGGCGTCCGATGGTCACGAACGCACCGGTCACCGGTTCGGGCTTGACGCCCTTCATCGCCTCCAGGACACCGCTCTTCGTCAGTTCGAACGGGAAGCGGGCGATCACGCAGCGCATGGGACCTCACAGGGTGATGAGAAAGGGCCGGGAAGGGGGGTCCGAGCGGCGGGCGGTCGTCCGCGGCTCGCGTGGTGCAGGAGGAGGGTTCAGGCGCGGGGCGCGGCGCCCGCGGGGCAGAGTTCGCTCAGCCGTACCCGGTCGGTGTACGCGGCGCTGGCGCGGAAGCCGGCGAGCTGGTCCCGGGTGACGAGGCCGGTGCGCCGGCCGTCGCCGTCGCGGATGACCAGGTGCCCGGTACGGGCTCCGCTCATCACCGCGAGGGCCACTTCGACGGTCATGTCCGCCCAGACGTGTGGTTCGGCGGCGGCCTGGCTGTGGATCGGTGTCACAAGCGGCTCCAGGGGTCTGGTGGCTAGGAGGCCCGGGCGGGCGGTACGTGCGGCGGGGCGGCCGCGGGTCGCGGGCCCCGGGAAGGGCGGCCGTGACGCCCGGGGTCGGGCGGCTCCGTCGCGAGGACGGGGACGCCCGACGGCGTGCGGGCGCCGGTGATGCGGTTCAGCTCCGCCTCCCCGGGGCGGACCCGGGTGATCCGCGGCTGGACGCCCGCCTCGGACATGACGCGGGCGGCGCTGCGCCGCTGGTTCGGCGTGACCAGGGTGACGACGCTGCCGGGGTTCCCGGCCCTGGCGGTGCGGCCGCTGCGGTGCAGATATTCCTTGGCGTCGGTGGGCGGATCGACGTTGACGACGAGGTCGAGCCCGTCGACGTGGATCCCGCGGGCGGCGATGCTCGTCGCGACGAGCACCGGCACCTGACCGCTCCTGAACCGTGCGAGCGCCCGGGTGCGCTGGCCCTGCGGCCGGCCGCCGTGCAGCGCGGCGGCGAGCACCCCGCAGGCCAGCAGCTCGCCGGTGAGCCGGTCGACGGCGTCCTTGGTGCCCAGGAACATGATCACGCGGCCCGTCCGGGCGGCGATCGCGGCGGTCGCGGCCTGCTTGTCGTCGGCGTGGACGTGCAGCACGTGGTGTTCCATCGTGGCGACGGCCCCGGCGGCGGGGTCCACGGAGTGCACGACCGGGTCGGACAGGTACCGGTCGACCAGCCGGTCGACGGTCCGGTCCAGGGTGGCGGAGAAGAGCAGCCGCTGACCCCCCGCGGGCACCTGGTCGAGCAGCTCGGTGATCTGCGGGGTGAAGCCCATGTCGGTCATCTGGTCCGCCTCGTCCAGGACGGTGACGGCGACCCGGTCCAGCAGGCAGTCGCCGCGTACGACGAGGTCCATGAGCCGGCCGGGGGTGGCGACGACGAGGTCCGTGCCCTTCCGGAGGGCGTACGTCTGCCGGCTGAGCGGCGCGCCGCCGACGACGGTGGTCAGCCGCGACCCGACGGCGCGGGCGTACGGCGCGAGCGCGTCGGTCACCTGCTGCGCCAGCTCGCGCGTGGGCACGAGGACGAGGCCGCGGGGCCGCCGGGGCTGGGCGCGCGGACCGGCCGTGCGGGCCACCAGGGCCAGGCCGAAGGCCAGCGTCTTGCCGGATCCGGTACGGCCCCGCCCCAGGACGTCCCGGCCGGCGAGAGCGCTCGGCAGGGTCGCGGCCTGGATGGGGAACGGCGCGGTGACGCCCTGCGCGGCGAGCGCGGCGAGCAGCCGGTCGGGGAGGTCCAGCTCGGCGAACGCCTCGACGGCCGGCAGCGCGGGGGCGGCCCCCTCGCCCGGGGCGGAAAGAAGGCCGGTCGGTGGTGTCCTGTTCATGCGGGACCTTCCTCGGCACGGGGCGCAGCAAGGAATTTCCGCGACGAACGAGCGGAATGGAGAATTTCCCGACGGCTTCGAATGGGGGCGTGAAAGCGTGAGCGGTTCCCTGGGGCATATGCAGCCGGGGCCCGCACCCCGAAGGATGCGGGCCCCGGCTACGTCGTGTGCGTCAGGCTCAGACGGAGACGATGTTCTCGGCCGTCGGGCCCTTCTGGCCCTGCGCGATGTCGAAGCTGACCTTCTGGCCTTCACGCAGCTCGCGGAAGCCCTGCGAGGCGATGTTCGAGTAGTGGGCGAACACGTCGGGGCCGCCACCGTCCTGCTCGATGAAGCCGAAGCCCTTTTCCGCGTTGAACCACTTCACGGTACCCGTGGTGCTCATGTGTATCTCCTTTGAGGCTCATCGGCGTCCGCACCGTGCGAAGGCCGTGTCGCCGCGATGATTACCCCGCCGGAGAGTCCGGAGATGAAAAAGTGCTCCCCTCGCCCCGGGGACGAGTGAGGGCACTTGAAGTTCGGGAACCACAACTGCAACTGAAATCGACAGTAGCACGGCACCGCACGGAAAACGGGTCGGAATATCCCGCTCTTTTTCCGCGCCACAAATCCTCACCGCGTCGCCGGCCGAATCCTCAGCGCGCCGCCCACCGAATTCTCATTCCGCCGCGACAGATACGGCGCCCGCGCCCGTCCCCGTCGCGGCCTCGTACGGAGGAGCGCGCGGAGGGCGTGCGTACGGGAGCCGGGGGTACCGTGAAATCACGGCACAGTCGCACCGCCCGCGGCCCGGCGCCCGCCGGGTGTCGCGCGACGGCCGCGGCAGCTCACCCGTAGACGGGCGGACCCATCATGGCCGACTCCGAAACCCCGCACCCGCCCCCGCTGCTCCTGCCGGACGCGATCCACCAGGCGGTCCGCCCCGGCACGGCGCTGCTCCGGCTGGAGACGACACGTTCCCGGCAGGGCGTCCTCGACGGGGCGTGGTGGCCGCGCACCCGCGAGGTGGAGCGGGAGCTCCCCGCGCTGGTGTCGGTCCTGACGGAGCATCTCGGCCCCATCACGCGGGTGGGCCTGGACGCCTCGGCCTGGGACGCGATCCCGACCCGTCTGGTCGTCGACGAACGGGTCGTCCACCTCGACTCGTTCCCCGTCGGCGACGACACCGTGCTGATCAGCCGTGGCGACAAGGACCACTTCGTGCTGATGGTGGTGCCGCCGGACACCGAGCCGGAGGCCGCACGGGCAGCCATGGCCCGCGCGGTCCGCGCCGACAACGTCACGCGGGCCGCGGAGCTCCTCGTCGCCCCGATTCCCCCACCGACGAGCGAACGGGAGGAGCCGGCATGATCCGGACGGCGGACATCCGCGAGTGGCGTTCCCAGGACGTGGTGGACCCGCGCGGCAAGAGAATCGGGGAGCTGGAGGCCGTCTACGTCGACACGCGCACCGACGAACCGGCCATGGCCACCGTCCGGGTCGGCCTGCCCACCCGGCACCGCCTCGTGTTCGTCCCCCTGGAGGGCGCGACGGTGGGGCCCGGATACGTACAGGTCGCCCATGACAAGGCGCTGGTCAAACGCGGCCCCTCGATCGGCACCGACGACGTCCTGCCTTTCGAGGACGAGGAAGCCGTCTTCCGTCACTACGGCCTCGCCTACGAGCCCGGGGCGAGGGGCGAACGTCAACTGGCCCGACGCTGAGCCGAGGAGCCCGCCCCATGTCACTCTTCCTCGCCCTGATCATCGTCGCGATCGTGCTGGGCCTCATCGGCGCCGTCGCCGACGGACTGCTCTTCCTCCTCTTCATCGGCATCGCGGTGCTCGCGGCGGACCTCGTCTACCTCACCCTGCGCACCCGCCGCTCCATCCGCCGCCGCCCGGCCCGCTGACCCGGGGACGGACGGCCGGCCGTGGTCATCGGGTGGGCCGGTAATAGGCCGCCACGGGGGCGCGCGCCTCGTCGTGGAGGGCCGGGCCGTCGTGCGGCACCGTCGGCCAGGCGCCCGACGCGGGGTTGAGCGCGACCAGTTGCTCGGTCGACAGCGCGTAGACGACCCGTCCGAGGCCGGAGCGGGCGATGCCTCCGTCGCACATGCCGCACGGCTGGCAGCTGGTGTAGAGGGTGGTACGGGCGGCCGTCTCCGGGTCGAGTTCGCGGGCCGCCCAGCGGGCGAGCTTCAGCTCCGGGTGGGCGGTGATGTCGTCGTCCCGCCGGACCGTGTTGTGGGCCTCCGCTAGCACGGTGCCGTCCGGTCCGGCCAGGAGGGAACCGTACGGCGCGTCGCCCAGGGCGACCGCGTGGGCGGCGACGGCGATGGCGCGCCGCAGAAGGGCCTCGTCGGCCGGGGTGATCATGATCGAGTGCTCCAGTGGGTGGCCACGAGGGTGAGCGCCCGCCATGCCGCGTCCGGCCGACGGGTCTCCTCCGGATCTCCGTGGTAGGGGTCGAGTACGACCGTGTCCGCGCCCAGCAGGCGCAGCTGGTCGAGATCGTCCAGGATCTGTTCGACGCTGCCGACGCCGGCGAGCCGGTCGGGGGCGTCGACCGGTGCGTCGGTGACGCGCAGGGCGATGCGGGGCGCGAACCCCGGCAGCGCGTGCCGCCGCAGGACGGCGCGCATGTCGGGGACGGAGAGCCGCAGCGGGTGCCAGGCGTCGCCGAACCTCACGGCACGCCGCAGGGCCGCCTCGCTGTGGCCGCCGATCCAGAGCGGGACGTCGCCCTCCGGGCGCCCCGCGTCCCGGGCCTCGCGGAGGACGCCGAGACACTCGTCCGTCAGCCGGCCACGGGCGGTGAACGGGACGCCCAGCGCCTCGAATTCCTGCCGGGCCCAGCCGACGCCCACGCCCAGGACGAAGCGGCCTCCGCTCAGTTCGTGGAGGTTGGCGGCCATCCGGGCCACCAGCAGGGGATGCCGGTACGGCAGGACGAGCACGGTCGTGCCCAGCCGCACGGTGCTGGTGAGACCGGCCAGCCAGGACAGCGTGGTGAACGGCTCGTAGAACGGCTCCGGATACCGCTCGGCCACGTCCGGGGTGACGGCCACGTGGTCCGACACCATGAGGACGCCGAGGCCGAGATCCTCCGCGAGCCGCGCCCCTTCGCGCAGGACGCCGGGATCGGTCCCCGGGCCGAAATTCGGTACGTTGACGCCGAGTTGCATGGCCCGAGGCTATCCCGGTGATCACGGACCAAGGAACCGGAAGCTCCCTGCGTATACGCCGTTTCTCCGTGGAATTGCTGGTACTTTCATCGGATGGCCGGGAATCTTGACGACGTCGACTGGGCGATCATCGAACAGCTGCAACAGGAAGCCCGCATCTCGCTCAGCGAGCTGGGCCGGCGCGTGAACCTCAGCCCGTCGGCCACCACCGAACGCGTCCGCAGCCTGGAGACCCAGGGCGTCATCACCGGCTACCGCGCCGAGATCGACCTGGCCAAGGTCGGCTACCCCGTCCTCGCCGTCGTCCGCCTCAAATATCCGGGCAACCGCCACGAACCGCTGCGCCGCCTCCTCGCCGAACGCCGGGAGATCCTGGAATGCCTGCGCACCACCGGCGACGACTGCTACACCCTGAAGGTGGCCGCGACCTCCATGGAACACCTGGAGACCCTCATGGACGAACTCGCCGGCTTCGGCAGCACCACCACGAGCGTCGTCTACAGCCGGACCCTCCCCTACCGGGGCCCCATCGCCCCGAACCGGACACGCGAGACCCCATAGGCCCGGACGACCCCGGACGACGACGGAGGTGCTGCAGCCGCACCGGGGGCGTCCCGGCAGCCCTCCAGCTTCCGGCAGTCCTACAACTTGCTCATCCTGGCGTAGGGACTCACGATCCGCTCTTGCGTCGAACCGAAATCCACGACCGCCGCGATCCCGTCCTCGACGCCGATGACCCGGCCGAGGCCGTGCACGTCGTGGGTGACCTGGTCGCCTATGGCGAACTGCTTGGGAGGCAGTGTGACCGGGGGCTTGAAGGGGCTGGTGGGCAAATGGCGCTTCGGTGCATGTGGCTTTGTCATTGACGCCAGTATGCGCCCCCTCGCGCCCGTCCACTGTGGCCGCGCACACGTCCGCAGCGCGAGGTGGCCGAGACCCCGACCGATACCGGAGGGGCCGTACTCGCCTCAGGCCTGCACCGGGGGCGTGCCGGATTCGGCGGCGCGGCGGTACTCGGCGTTGATGCGCTGGGCCTCCTCGAGCTGGTCCTCGAGGATGATGATGCGGCAGGCCGCCTCGATCGGCGTGCCCTGGTCGACGAGCTCGCGGGCACGGGCGGCGATGCGGAGCTGGTAGCGGGAGTAGCGGCGGTGGCCGCCCTCGGAACGCAGCGGAGTGATCAGGCGGGCTTCGCCGATGGCCCGGAGGAAGCCCTGGGTGGTGCCGATCAGCTCGGCGGCTCTGCCCATGGTGTAGGCAGGGTAGTCGTCGTCGTCGAGACGGTCGTACGAGTCGTCTGCTGTCATTTGCACCTCTCCGTGACACACATAGAGGGGCCCTGGTGCCAGTACTGGCACCAGGGCCCACGAGGAACTTCTACACCACCTGCCGGCCCTGATGAAGCGCCGGCGTTCTGTGTCCGCTCACCCGGCCTGACTGCTGCCGGGAGCGCGGGGATCGCGGTTGCTTGACCGGAGACCACCTCGCTGTCGATGTGCTGCGGTACCCGGGCTCCAGACTTCCGCCCGGGCGATCCCGATGGCGCCGTGTTCCTCCGTTCTCTCTCGCTGATCAACCTCTTGCCTTGCGGGACTGCGTCTGCCAAGACCGCGGTCCCGCTCTCGGCGGCCCCTGATCACTGCGGGCCGCCCGGTCCAGCCGCCAGTTTCGTCACCGTCCTGCGAAAGCCCTGGCTCCGAAACTCCGCCGCCGCACCGTCCTGCTCAAGGGGACTACCTGTCCTGCTTGCCGGCAGTTCGTCTCTGCCAGGCCCTGCTGTCTCTTCTGGTTACGAGAGAAAACATAACCCGAGGACTTTCCAAAGTCTACTGCGGCCGACATAGATTTTTGTGTCACGGGCGGGCGGACGACACCGGCACCCGCGCGCCCGGTCGTCCTTCCCACCCGGCAGGACGACCTGTGAACGGGGCGGAGCGGCCCGTAGGATCGGCTTTCATGTCGAAGATTGACGAGCTGCTCATCGACGTCGCCAGGCTGGTGGAGTCGGGGCAGAGCAACCAGATGTCGCTGACCGTGGTCACCGGGGGCGCTGTCATCACAGGCCGGCTGGCACCCGAAGCGGTGTGGCGACAGCGGGTCTCGGAGGTCCTGGCGGACTCCGACCGGCTGGCCGAGTTCTCCGCCGTCTTCTCCGCCGCGGCGAAGAAGGACGGGCCGCCCACCCACCTCCACTTCCACCTGGCCCGGATCCTCCAGGGCCCGGTCGCGATCCCGGAGACGGGAGGGATGTACCGCGTCTCGATCGCGGACATCAGCGCCTGGACCATGGGCGACGTCAGCTACTCCGAGCACTGACCGCCTCCGCGGAGGATCCACCCGTCGGCACACGAGAAGACCCGACCGGCACGTGCCGGTCGGGCAGTTCCGGACAACGACGAAGCCCCGGGTCACTGACCCGGGGCTTCGTGGAAGAACGGGTGACGGGAATCGAACCCGCGCCACAAGCTCGGGAATCACCGCCGCTGTTGTTGCCGACAAGCCCCCTCAGTACGCCGGCCCGCGCTCCGGCACCGGCACCGTGGCCTCCTGCGGCACGGCCGGCGGAGCGATCACCGAGCTCATCGTCGCGGCCGGGTTGAGGTTCTTGTGCACGGCGCGCGCGACACGCTGGATGGTGTCGACGCCATAGTTCATCGTCGTGCTGTCGTGGGTCAGGACGGTGATCGTGTAGTTCTTCGTACTGCTGGTGAAGGCCCCGATGCTGTGCACCCGCCAGCCGTGGGTGGCCCGCGACAGCCAGCCGTTCTTGACGTGGACCTTCAGCGTGCTGGGCGCGCCGGCCGGGGTGCCCCAGCGCTGGGCCGGGACGACCGCGTTCATCAGCTGCAGGATGTACGTTCGCGAGGCGTCCGTCAGCAGGCTGTTCTTCACCGTGATGCGCGACAGCAGCTTCTGCTGGTCATAGGCGGTGATCTGGGTGAGCCCCCAGTAGCCGCCGGAGCCCGGGACGGTGTTGGTCAGCCCGGCGGCCCGGAGGAAGTTCTGGATCTTGGTCACGCCGAGCTGGCGCCACAGGGCACTGGTCGCGGTGTTGTCCGACTGGGTGATCATGGCATGGGCGCGGGACTTCTCGGTGGCCGTCAGCGCCCGGCCGGTCCTCTGCGCGTCCCACAGGAGGGTGGCGAGCACGATCACCTTGACCACGCTGGCGGAGTCGAACTTCTGGTCCTTCCGCAGCGAGCAGCTCGTCCCGGTGACCCGGTCGTTGACGAAGACGGCGGTCGTCGAAGCGCGGCCCGCCAGGGCGGCGTTGACGTCCGCGGTGAGCTTGGCGGCGAGGCCCGGCGTGAGCGACGTGCAGGTCGCGGCAGGGGTCGCGGCGGTGGCAGGCGTCGCCGACAGGGCGGTCGGCGCGAGCACTCCCACGGCGAGGGCCGCACCGAGAGCGCCGCGTCCGCGGCGGCGGGTTATGGAGTCGTGAGTCACGCAACGGAAGACGCACCGACGGCCGAACGGTTGCACGGAAAACGAGCACGATTTCCTCCGCCCAAGGGCCACGGCTCCCACGACCCTGGACAACGACGAAGGCCCAGGTCTCTGACCTGGGCCTTCACAGAAGAGCGGATGACGGGAATCGAACCCGCGCTATAAGCTTGGGAATCACCGTCGCCTTGGCCGCCCACATGGCCTCTGACCTGCGGGCAAGCATCTTCGCAGGGTGCTCCGAGGGGTTCCGCCCGCACCCCTGGTGACCGCTGTTCACCGCCGTGAAGGGCACGGATGGGGCACGCGACGGGTCTCCAGCAGGGTGCCCGGGGAGACGCTCCCCCTCGCAGCCGCTCCCACTCGGGGCTCGGTCGCGGCGATTCCGGAGGACAGCGGTCGCGTCATGGGCGTCCGCCTGCCTCGTTCGGGTGGAAACTTTCCCCTTGCCGGGGATCGGGGCTGGTCACTTGGGGTGAAAGGGTCGCGTGGCTCGTTCCCCGGTCCCGGGCGGGAGGCGTTGATGGGGATGTGAGTACTTCAAGCACCGCACCGATACTGTCCGCCGCTCTCGCCACCCCCGCTCCTCCCGTCGTGCAAGACTCGGGCGCGGACACCGCGCCCGGCGTCATAGTCGTCGACTCCTGCACCACCCTCGGCACCACCCTCGTCCTCCGCCTCGCCGGAGAGATCGACCACTTCAGCGCCGCCCCGCTGCGGGCACTGCTGGCCTCGGCGGCCGACGAGGGCTGCACCGGGCTCGTCCTGGACACCTCGCGGGTCACCTTCTGCGACTCCGGCTTCCTGGCCGTCCTCGACTGGTGGCCCCAGCGGGGACGCCGTCTCAGACTCGCGAACCCTTCACGGGCCGTTCAGCACCTTCTGGACGCCGTTGCACCAGCACGACGGCAGCGGGCCCATGGCGGCTCCCTGACGGCGGCAGGCAGGTCATGACGTTCCTGCTCCTGACCTGCCTCCCGATGCCCGCAGCGGTTCTCCTTGCCCACGGGGACCGCGCGAACCAGGGCACCGCCGTCCCGCCCCACCTCAGCGCCCCGCACCTCGCAGGACCCTGATCCACTGCCGCCTGACGCCCCCGCTCCACTGCGCCATGCAATAGACGACGGAAGGGGTCGGGGCCCGCGACAGCGCGCGGGCCCCGACGGCGGATCTCCGGGCCCGGCGCTGACTGGCGTCGCGAGGGACGACGGGCGCCGACGTACCGGCCGGTGCCACGTCCGAGACGCCGGGTGCGCGGGCCTGGCGGCGGTCGTCACAACGGCCCCGGCGCATTCACTCCGCCGGGGCCGCCCTTCCGGATCGTCACACGTGAGCGTGCTCGATCCGTGTTCAATCGTACGACTTCTCGGCCGGGCGGGCCGGGCGAGAGCGGGACGTCGGGGTGGTCCGGCTCAGCCGCGCTCTTGTTCTTCGGCCTCCATACGGCGGATTCCCTGGTGGGTGAGGGAGACCATCGCGGGTGTGTTGCCCGGTTCCCAGTCGACGGTGATCAGGCCCTCGCCGGCGAGGTAGGCGCAGGCGGCGGCCAGGTCTTCCTCCGGGATGCGCAGGTCGTTGCGCAGCTTCCGTCCCGTGATGCCGAGGAGCCGGTTGCCTTCGGTGGCTTCGTAGAGGGCGGTCAGGACCCGCTCGCGGTAGAGCTGTCGCTCGTGGAGTGTGGCCATGACCGGGTCCTTTCGTCGTGTGAAGGTCCGATTCCGCTCAGACTTCGTCGACGTGGGTGCCGGTGAGAGGGGACGATCTGCTGGTGGTGAGCCAGGAGCGGGCGGGCTCTGCGGCGGTTTCGGTGTCGACGGTGAGGTGGAGCCGGGTGCCGCCGTCGAGGACGGGGTAGCTGCGCTGTTCCGTCCCGGCGAACGAGCGGCGGATCACCTCGGCGACCGCGCGGGCGGCTTCGGGGGTGGCGGCGACGATGCGGATCTCGGCCTGTCCGGCCGAGGGCAGGGCCGCGGTGTCGGTGCGGTACAAGGGGCGTGGTCCCTTCACGGGTGAGCGAGAGGCCGGCGGGTGGGTTGTCCCGGATGTCGGGTGCCCCACCCGCGGCCTTCGGTCGGCGGAGTGGTCTCTGGAGCGGTCAGGGCCAGGTGCCCATGGCCCTGCGGCGGGCTGCTTGCTCTGTCGGCGTGCGGGGGCTGTGACCGGGCGGTCGGAAGATGGCCGGGAAGGGGTCGCTGTAGTGGCGGGCGGCGATGCGTGCGTCGTGCTGGGCGTTGAGCCGGTGGACGATGCGCGTGCCGAGTGTGATCAGCACAGCGGCGGCCACGAGCGCGATCAGGGTCTCCATGTCGTCACCACCGCGTGTTCTTCGGCAGCGGAATCATCCGCGCGCCGACGACCGGGTGCCGGAGGGGCGGCAGGGCGGCTCCTCCGTCCGTCTCCCAGGCGTCCTCGCTGCTGCGGGCGTCGCGCATGCGGCGGCCGGTCGCGGCTTCGTCGGACATCAGGGCACCAGCGGTGAGGACGCTGCCGGGGACGGCGGCGGCCGCCATGAGCCGGGTGGCCGCGGCGGGTTCGGTCTCGGGCGGTATCACCAGCAGGTCGACGCGGCCGACGGTGTAGGAGAGCAGGATCATCTTGTCGGGATCCTGTTCGGTGAACCAGCCGACGTGCACGGTGTGCCCGGTGACGGCGACCTTGTGCGGGACGACGGGCCAGCGGGTGGGGTTCACCGTGACCCGTGTGATGCGTCCGAAGCGCTCTTCCAGCGCGTCGACCAGGGGCGGAAGCTCAGCGGCGAGGTCACGCGAGCGAGGCCACCAGGCGCCGTCCAGGAGACCGGCGAGTGTGGTCTCCGGTGTCAGCGAAAGGCGCGCCGAATGCGAGGGTGCGAGGGTGGTGGTCATGATCGCGGACCCGTCTCCGGGCCGCCCTGCAGGGCGGCCCAGTGTCTTGATCGCCGGAAACGACGTCCGCGTGGGAGCGGGTGTTCGACTTACTCCCGGTACCTTCAGCCTACTCCGCGCCGGGGGCGGACGAGTGGTGTCCGTCCAGCCGATTTCCCGGGCCGGGAGCATCCGCCCGGTCGGCGTCGGTGACCTCACCTCGCGGCACGTCCCTCCGTCACCCGCGCCACTCGACCAGGAGGAGCGTGGCGTCGTCCGAAGTGGCCTCGCCACGTGCCCGCTTGAGGGTGTGGGACAGGTCCCGCGCCACCGCGTGCACCTCCCGGTCCGCCCTGTCCAGCTGGTTCACCCAGTTGATCAGCTGTTCCTCGCCGAACTCCTGCTGACCGCTCTCGTGTTCTTCGATCAGGCCGTCGGTGAAGCAGAGGATCCGGTCCCCGGGTTCGAGCGCCACCTCGCTGACCTGCGGCTGGTCTCCGCCGAAGCCGACGGGGAGGGTGGTGGGGCTGTCGAGGCGGCGTACGACGCGGTGGTGGCGGATCAGCATGGGGGCGGGGTGTCCGGCGTTGACCCACTGGAGGCGGCCGGTGCCGGTGTCGAGCCGCAGCATCTGCGCGGTGACGAAGTGGTCGGGGGCGAACTGCTCGGCGACGGCCCGGTCCATGAAGAGGTAGATCTCGGAGAGCTCGACGCTGGTGCGGCGGGCGTGCCGGTACGCGCCGATGGTGACGGTCGCCATGGTCGCCGCGTCCAGGCCGTGGCCCATGGCGTCGATCATGGCGAGGTGGAGGACGTCGCCGTTCAGGGCGTAGTCGAAGCTGTCGCCGGCCACGTCGTAGGCGGGTTCCAGGACTCCGGCGACGGCGACGCGGGGCATCGTCATGGCGAGGGGTGGCAGGAGCGACCACTGGATCTCGGCGGCGACGCTCATCGCTTCGCCGCGGCGGGTGCGGAAGAAGAGGTCGGTGTAGCCGTTTTTGGTCCGGATGATGTCGGAGCCCAGGGCCGCGAGCCTGCGCAGGAGGCGGCGGGCGTCGTCGTCGACCGCGTCCAGCGTGACGGCCAGGACGCCGGCCTGGTCGCCGCCGTCGAGGAGCGGGACGTGGACCCGCACCCCCTCGACCACCGGCACCTCGACCGGACGCGAGGTGAGGAAGCAGCGACCGGCCGCCGAACCGTCGATGGGCACGGGATCGCCGTCCGCCAGTCCGTCCCCGGCGAGGGGGACCAGATTCCGCTGGCCGTAGTCCTGGAGCAGGATCCGCACCTCGCGGCCCCCGATCTGTACGATCGCGTCGGTGAGGGCCGATCCGACCCGGTCGGGCGGCAGCGTGTGGGCGTGGTCCAGGAGCCCGCCCAGCAGCATCTCCCCGAAGCTCTCCGAGCGACCGGGATCCCCGTCCTCGTACCGTCCGACGGTCATCCGGGGCCTCCAGGCGAGCGGCGGGGCGACACTGTGGACCGGTGCCGACGGGCCGATCCGACGGCATCGCGGTGCGGCTTCCAGGATGCTTCGCGGAGGCCGGGGCCGCCACGCGCATCCGCCGAATCCGGCTGCCCGGTCGGGGTTCCTCGGCGTGGGGCCCGGTGCCCCGCTGGGGACGGCCGGTGGCCAGTCAGGCCCGGCCCGGCGGTGCGGGTGGTGTCGACGGTGGGACGCAGGCGGGTGCCCTTGCCCGGGGCGGGTCAGCCGCACCGCTGACCGTCGGCGAGACGGTGGCGCAGGGTGTCGGCCACTCTGCGGGCGGCGTCCGTGGAGGCGGAGACGATCCGGACTTCGGCGTCCCCGGCGGCGACGGGGCTCCGGCGTCCGGCTCGTTGCGGTCCAGGACGGCACAGTCCTTCCCCCGGGGCCTGCCCGGGCGACCGAAGTGAGGCGGGTACGCCCCCATACGTCCACGGCACGTCCGGAGCCCGGGCGCCGATCGGTTCCCCGACGGAGAGCTGCGCGTCCGCGCGTCCTCCCGGAGTACGGTGAAAGTGCGGGGCCGTCGCCCCGCCCGCCGGCCCGGCGTCCGCTGCGGCACCGACCCGGGCGGAAGCGGCACCACCCGTGGACGGGCGGACCACCATGACCGACGCAAACGTTTCCCCCCACCAAGCCCCCGCGCCCCCGCGCCTCCTGCCGGACGAGATCCACCGCTCGGTCGAACCGGGCACCGCGCTGCTCCGGATGGAGACGACCGGGTCCCGGCAGAGCCTTCTGGACGGCGCGTGGTGGCCGCGCTCGCGTGACGTCGAGCGGGAACTCCCGCCGCTGATCACCGCCCTGACCGAGTACCTCGGGCCCGTCACCCGGGTCGGCCTGGACGCCTCCGCCTGGAACGCCATCCCGACCCGCCTGGTGGTCGACGGCCGGGTCGTGCACCTCGACTCCTTCCCCGTCGGCGACGACACCGTCCTGGTCACCCGCGGCGACAACGACCACTTCTCCCTGATGGTCGTCCCGCCGGACACACCACCGGAGGCCGCCCGCGAGGCCATGGCCCGCGCCGTCGACGCCGACAACGCCACGCAGGCCGCCGAGATCCTCCTCGCCGGGCCGCCCGGGTCGGCGGGCCCGCCGCGGGAGTCGGCCTGATCAGAGGGTAAAACTCAGACGAAGCCGGAGGCGCCGCGGGTCCGTCGAGCCCGGCGGGTCCGCGATGCGCCTCGACCAGTGCGCGGAGGAAGGTGGGGTCTCCCCGAAGCCCACCTGGGAGACATCGAGCAGGATTCGCTTGGCGTCGTCCCGGCGGGCATCGCCGAGTGCCTCGCGCAGGCAAGCGACGGTGTTGGTGTCGAACTCGCCCGCTGCGCGGAGAAACCACGTCGAGGGTGCCTCGTTGCCCCCATGCTCGACGCGTGCGTATCCGTTAACCGCTCGGTAGACGCGCCGCGCGGAGTGGAGGGAGACACCCGGCGCCTCGCTGCTCGGGATTCGTGGGTCGTTCGCTTCCACCACCATTCGACCCCCTCGCCTGTGCGTGCTGGCTTGAGGATCCTTCGGCTGTTTTTCCAGTGTGCGTCCCCGCGTCATCGTCTGTCAGCGGGGTAGGTCGATCCGGGCATGGACGGTCTTGCCGCTCCCGTGGCACATCACGGTCAGCTCGCTGGTCAGACGGGCGATGATGCCCCAGCCGTATCCGCCGTCCCCGTCAGGGCTGGGGCTCCTGGGATGCGGTGGTTCGCGGCTTTGATCGCTCACGTCGATGTCCATGGCGTCCGGTCGCAGGGTGAGGTCCACGGAGCATCCGCCTCCGGCATGACGGACGGCGTTGGTCACCAGTTCGCTGACCACCAGCATCGCGTCGGCCTCGGTCACCTCACCGACCGCCTTGCCCGCCAGGAGGGCATCGGCCACGAGGCCGCGCATCTCGCGACGTGCCTCGGCGGCGGCCCACGGGCCTCGGATGGTGCGGTGCCGTCGAATCGAGGCCACCATGTCGGTCCTCTCCGCGAGCGAGTGCGCCGGCTCTTAACAGGCCGTCTGCCCACATCCGGGCCGCCGATGCGCAGCCCTGCCGGGAGACGGCGGTTCCCGGACGGCTTTCCGGGGGACGACGCGAAGGCCCTGATCGTGCCGTTCGTGGACGTCCTGCACCGGGTGTCGTTGCGGATCGTCACCATGCCCCTCCAGTCCCAGGGGATCATCACCCGCGAGTCAGCGTCGACGTCTCCGCGGTCGCCTACTACCGCGTCGTCGACGCCGTGAAGTCCGTCATCGCCGTCGAGAACGTCGGCGCGGCCATCAACCAGATCGTGCAGACCACCCTGCGCAAGGTCGTCGGGCAGCACACCCTCGACGAGACCCTCTCGGAGACCGACAGCATCAACATCGACATCCGCGAGATCCTCGACTTCACCACCGCCGACTGGGGCGTCGAGGTCACCCTGGTCGAGCTGAAGGACATCCAGCTGCCCGAGAGCATGAAGCGCGCCATGGCGCGCCAGGCGGAGGCCGAGCGGGAGAAGAGGGCGAAGATCATCAGCGCGGAGGGCGAATCGATGGCCGCAGCGGCGAACCACGGCGCCTCCGTCCGTCCAGCCCCGCAGGGCCCTGATCCCCTGCCACTTGGCGACCCCGCTCCTCTGCTCCACGGAATAGACGAGAAAGCCGTTGGGGCTCGCGCCGTACCGCGGGTTCTCCAGGCTGGCGCTGTTCGGTTTCGCGAGGCAGGCTGAGAAGGGCACCGGCTCGGGCGCCGCCATCGTGTGAAGGGAGTCCGGGGATGTTTCGAACCGCGGATATCCGTGAGTGGCGGACGTACGACGTCGTCGACGTGGGCGGCCACAAGATCGGTGTGCTGGAAGCCGTCTATGTGGATACCAGTACCGATGAGCCGGCCATGGCTACCGTTCGCGTCGGTCTGCCCACCCGTCGCCAGTTGGTCTTCGTTCCGCTGACCGACGCGATCTTGGGGCCGAGCTACGTCAAGGTGGACTACGACAAGTCGCTGGTGAAGAGGTGCCCGGCGATCGGCACGGACGACGTGCTACCCGCCGAGGACGAGGCCGCGGTCTTCGCGCACTACGGCCTGCCCTACCAGCCCGGCGCGGACGGTGAGCGGCAGCTCGCCCGCCGCTGACCGGCCCATCGAGGAGGTGCTCAGCCGTGACGCTGTTCCTGATCCTCGTCATTGCCGCGATCGTGCTGGGCATCATCGGCGCGGTCGCCGAGGGACTGTTCTACTTGCTGGTCATCGGCATCGTCGTGCTCGCTGCGGCCTTGGTGTACCTGGGGATGCACCTGCGGCGCTCCGGCGGCCAACGCACACTCCGCTGAGCCGGGGGTCCCGGAAAAGGCAGGTGGCGTTGTACCCGGCGTGACGACGATGCGGCTCATGCCGCCCGCGTGCCCCTGGAGCGAGCCACTGTGGCCGATCGTCTGCGCTCCACCTGCCCGTGCGGCAGATCAGGGAGGTCAGAACCTCATCTTCGCCGTTTCAGGGCATGCGCCAGGCGGGGGAGTCCCTCGTGGAGGAGACGGCCGGTCAGTGCGCCGCCGAAGAAGACGACGCCGACGCCGACCAGCCAGGACTGGATGACCAGGACGGTTCCGATCGGTCCGTAGGTGACGGCGCTGGATGCGATCAGTGGTGAGAAGACGAGCCGGGAGAAGACTCGCAGGCCGAGCAGCCCGGCCATGGTGGTCACCGCACCGGGCAGCAGGGCGGGCCAGGGAACCCGGCCGCCGAGCAGCATCCGCTGGGACCACCAGAAGAACAGGACGCCGCTCAGCAGAGTGATCACCCCGCGGGCCGGTGCCGCGCGCCACAGCGGCGTGACCGCGGACAGGAAGAGGACCCCGATCAGGACGGCGAGCCACACCACATGCCGCCACCTGGCCCACCAGCGGGCCGGAGGCAGATCCCACACCTTCTCGTAGCCGCTCTGCACCGTCGCGCCGAACGACACCCCGAACACGGCGAGCACCGCGAGGCCGAACGCCGTCGTGGTCCGCAGCGTCTGGCCCGGCAGAGCGAACAACCGCTCGATGTCCCCCCTGGCAGCCTCCGATACGCCCAGCCCGTCTCCCAGCCACTGCGCGAACCCCCGCCCGCTCCCCGGATCCGCAGCGGACACGACGATCAGCAGGGGTACCAGGGTCAGGAAACCGAGGGCGGCGAAGCCCAGCGAGCGCTGCCACAGCTCGAGCTCGACGACCTGCCCCCACCGGTGCCCGGCCCGCACACGGCGGATCGCGCGGCGCAACCGTCCGAACGGAGACGAACGGCCCGCTCCGTCGGACGAGTTCCCCTTGTCAGGGTGCACCGGGGCGTGCTCCCGGGTCCGCGGCCCCGGTCGGCTGTTCCGCCGGAGTCCCGTGCTCGGCGGCCTTGCGCCAGCGGGCTTCGCAGAACGAGTACAGGCCGAACAGCAGGAGGCCCACGGCGGCGGCGATCAGCAGGGCGGGCCCTGCGGGCGTGGCGGCGAACGAACGCAACGTCTCGTCCAGGCCCTTCGCCTGGTCGGGGTCGTACCGCACGGCGGCCAGCAGGACGGACAGGCCGGCCCCGGCCGCGACCACGCCGCACGCCGCGCCGCCGACGATGCCCAGTATCGCGACGACCCGCCGCGTCGCCGGGCGCATCTCGTCCGTCCGGAGATTCTTCTCGAACTTCCGCATCAGGCTGCGCACCAGGATCACCACGCCCACGACGATCAGGACGACCCCGAACACGCCGACGATCACCCGGCCGCCCGGCCAGTCCAGCACCCTGGCGGTGTACTCCTTCGACGTCTCGTCGCCGGGGCGGCCCCCGGCGGATCCGCCGACCAGCGCCGTCTGCACCACGCCGATGCAGATCACCGCGTAGAACACCGCCATGCCCAAGGAGCCCAGACGCCGGCTCCATTTGTCGCCGCCCTCCACCGTCTGACCGAACGCCGCCTCGGACAGACGCCACAGCGCCATCGCCGCCAGCCCCACCACCAGCGCCCACAGCAGAGCCCGGCCGAACGGCTGCTCGCCGAGGGTTCCCACCGCGCCGGACCGGTCGGCCTCCTGGCCGCTGTCGCTGCCGAGGCCGATCCGCACGGCCAGAATCCCCACCAGCACGTAGATCACTCCCCGGGCGCAGAGCCCGACCCTGGACGCGACCTCCACCGCACGACTGTCGGCCACACGCCGCCCCCGCGACTTGGGCTGAGCCGCAATGTCCTGACCGTGCTCCATATTCGGCACCTCCATGTGCCGGGCCCCACCGGACGGCGCACCGTCGGTCGGGAGGGGCGTGGCGGGTCAGAGCCAGGGTCCGAAGGTGTCCCCGACGTGCCCGCTGTCCACGGACCGCGACGCCACGACGGTCGATGTCACGGCCAGGTCCGGGTCTCCGAGGCTGACCGGCATGACACCACCCCGGGTCTGTTCCCCGTCTTTCCACGGTAGGGCTGTCCCCTATCGGAAGTCACGACCCACATGCGGACCGTCCTGCACAGGGATCTGGAATCGCTCCGGGGGATCGGAGCACGTCTACGGGTGTCCTCGAAGCCATCCTGCGGGGCGACGGCTACGTGGCCGGCTTCGCTCCCCTGCGGACCGTCGGGATCAACCTGGGTCGCGAAACGCGCCCCCCACCGGTTCCCTGAGTACCGATGGCCCGCGCAACACCGACGGCGCTCGGGGGCCCGCCCCATCCGCACTGCCGCGGTCCCGGTCGTCGGCAGGCAACCGGGTACGGATTCGTACGGTGCCTAAAACGACTACGCGCGATGAGCTGGGCTTCTGGGGCTCCTGTTACGGTCAGGTTCCCAGCATGTGCGCATGGTCTCCCGTGATACCCAGCAGTCAGATTCGGGAGGGGCAGTGACCCGAGAAGACGTCGAATCCCGCAGTGCCGGCCTTTCCTCGGAACCACCGCGTGACGAGGCAGCCGACGGTTCCCGCCCGGTGGCCGAGCTGGTCGATCGGGCGGCCGACCTGGTGGACCCGATCAAGCCGAGGCTGCGTGGCTGGCTCCACGCCGGCATGGTCCCCACGTCGCTGGCAATGGGCATCGTCCTCATCTGCCTGGCGGGGACGCCACAGGCCGTGCTGGCCTGCACCGTGTACTCCGTCACGGCCTGGCTGCTGTTCGGGACGAGCGCCGTCTACCACCTCGGCACCTGGGGACCACTCGGTGAGGCCGTTCTGCGCCGCCTCGACCACGCCAACATCTTCCTGATCATCGCCGGCACGTGCACCCCGCTCGCCGTGCTCCTGCTCTCCCCGGACCAGTGGTCCGTCCTGCTGTGGATCGTGTGGACGGGCGCGCTGGTCGGCATCGCCTTCCGTGTCCTGTGGGTGAGAGCTCCCCGCTGGCTGTGCACCCCCTGCTACCTGGCCCTGGGCTGGGCGCCCGTGCGCTACCTGCCCGACTTCCTGCACAGCGGCGGCGTGGCCGTGGTCTCCCTCATCGTGACCGGCGGGCTTCTCTACAGCGCGGGCGCGGTCGTCTACGCTCTCCAGCGCCCCGACCCCTCGCCCCGCTGGTTCGGCTTCCACGAGGTCTTCCACGCGCTGACAGTGGCGGCCTTCACCGCCCACTACATCGCCATCTTTCTCGCCTCTCACTGAGCGGTCGAGGTGTGGGCCGCCGCACCCACTCGCCGGCCATCCGGAGGGCCCCGCGAGGCTGGTCCCCACCGTCAGAACGCGGTGGGCCTGCCCCGGCGCGAGCGCAGTATCGAGCGCACCAGCAGGTACAGCACGGCGACGACGAGAAGCAGCACCCCGGTGGAGAGCAGGTAGAGCATCCCGTCCACGACAGCGCCGATGACGATCAGTGTGATGGCACCGCTGAGCAGGATCAGGAAGAAGACCATGGCGCTGCGCCTCCCTGAGGCGGGACGGCCTGGTGAAGACTGGACCACGGGTGCTGCGTCGGCTCGGGGCCGAGCCGACTACCAGTAATGACGGCGTCCGCCGACCGCGTGACCGACCGCCCCGAGAATCCACAGGATGAGGCCGATCACGACCAGGACGATCCCGATCGTCCACAAGATGGAAATGCCGGCCACGAACCCGATGACGAGCAGGATCACTCCGAGAATGATCATGATGACCTCCGACCTCTCGGATACCTCAACTTCAGAGTAGGCGCAACCCGCCGAGGTGGCCTGTCAGGCTGTCACACTTCTGCCGCTTCCAGCGGGCAGGAACAGAAGCCGTCCGACCAGCAAGCCGATCAGGCGCGATGTGACGGCCGCAGCGACCGGGAGCCAGCGGGTGGGATTCCGTCCCTGGACACGGCGGAGAATTCTCCGTCGACCCGACGGGCTCCCATGGAAGTCGCCCGGGCCGTCCGGGACGCCGTGACCGTCGCGGCCACGCGTGACGTCCGGGTCCCGACGACCGCTGCCGTTCTCATCACAGGGACCGCGGCGTACCCTCATCGACGTTGAGGGTCCTCAGGCGGGGCGGCCTTCTGCAGCCGTTCGGAGTGCTGCGGCGGGGAGTCGGTGGAGCAGCCGCTGTTCAGTCGAAGGCGAGCTCGCGGAACGCGTTGCGGACGTCGGTCAGCGGTTGGCGGTCGCGGGTGTAGTAGAGCTTGTTGGTCAGCAGTACCGCCCACCAGTCCTGGGTGGGGGAGATCCACATGCCGGTGCCGGTGAAGCCGTAGTGGACCCAGACGTCCTGCTCCTCGGTGGTGCCTGGGGCCGGGTGCCAGAACAGGCCGCGCTCGGGCTGGAGGCCGCCGGTCTGCGCGGTGAGGGAGTGGGCGCTCCACTCGGCGCCGAAGCCGGCTCCGGCGGGGGCGGTGGTGTGGTCGAGCATGTAGCGCAGGAAGACGGCCAGGTCGTCGAGGACGGTGAAGGTGCCGGCGATGCCGCACACGCCGCCGAGGAGCCGGGCGGAGAAGTCGTGGGCGGTGCCCTTGAGGTGGGTGCCGGTGTCCTGGGCGAGTTCGGTGGGAGCACATCGGGCAGCCAGGTGGGCGGGCAGGGGGCCGAAGTGGGTGGTGTTCATGCCGAGCGGGTGCCAGGTCCTCGTCTCGGAGAGCTGGTCGAGGGGCTGGCCGGAGAGGTGCTCGGCGAGGTAGCCGAGGATGAGGGCGGCGCGGTCGGTGTACTCGACGGCTTCGCCGGGCGGTCGGTTGAGGGCTTCGTGCAGGACTCCGCGGCGGATGCCGTCGGGGCCGGTGCCGTAGAGGTTCTTCAGCTGGGCCCGGAGGGGGAGGCCGGCGGTGTGGGTCAGGAGCTGGCGGGCGGTCACGGCGCTGAGGGGGTGGCCGGTGACCTCGTCCCAGAACGTGCCGAGTGGGGCGTCGAGGTCGAGGACGTTGTCCTCCCACAGGGCTCCGATGGAGGCCCAGACCGCGAGGATCTTGGTGAGGCTGGCGGCGTCGAAGACGGTGTCCGGCCGCATCCTCACGTCCGGTTCGTCGGGGTCCAGGACGCCCGTGGCACCCGTCGCCCGGACACCGGCGGAGTCGCCGACGGCCCACACCGCACCCGGGTAGACCTTGTCGCGGACGCCTTCGTCCAGCAGGGCTTCGATGCGGTCGGTCATGATCTCCCTGTTCGCCGGAGGGCTTCCCGGCGGCCAGCGTATTGACGTGGCTGGGCGCAGCCGAGCAGCAGCGTGTCGAACGAGTTAGCAAGTGCTCCGCGTTCGGGTCATGAGCTTGGCCGTTCTGCCGCCCGGCTAGACCGGGGCGGTAGGTCTTGGAAGAAGAAGGCCGGTCCGACGAGGAAGCCCTGATTGACCAGCCGGGTGGGCCGCCCGCGGGTTGGCCGATCCGCTACTTCCAGCCGTCGAGTGACACCTGTTGTCCGTTGGCAAGGTAGTGGTGGAGCGCGCTGGCTGTGGTGTCCACGAACGCCTCGGGGATGGCGTCGGTGTTGACCCAGCGGACCTGGGCGTGCTTGCGGGGTTCGCGGTTCTCGGGTTCGCCGGTCCATTCGTGGGCGGCGAAGACGACCGTAAGGAAGCCGTTGGGGGCTTCGACGCCCCAGGCGCCGTGGATGATGTGGGCGACCTTGAGGGACTCGGGCTTCACGGTGAGGCCGGTCTCCTCGTAGAGCTCGCGGACCGCGGTCTCGGTGATGGGCTCGCCCGGTTCGCTCTTGCCGACGGGGAGGTCCCACAGGCCCTGGGCGAACTTGGCGTTCTCACTGCGCTGGAGGAGGACGACGCGGTTGGTGGCCTTGTCGTGGACGATGACGGCGGCGACCAGCAGGGTCATCGAGTCGAGCGCCGGCTTGAGGGCTTGGGAGCGTTCGTCGGTCTGCTGGGCCACGGGGTTCCCTTCGTCGGGCGGGTTGTTGGGCATGTTAGGCGAGGGCTTCGCGTGCGCGGCGGGCGAGATCGGCGGCGCCGGGAACGCGGCGGCGCTGGTAGACCGCGAGGGTGGAGCGGATCGAGGAGATGGCCTTGCGGGTGCGATCTGAGGTCATGCCCTCCATGAGGACCAGGGCCTGGGTCCAGGCGGCGACCGCTTCGTCGGCGCGAGCCTGGGCAGCGAGGCTGTCGCCAAGGTCGGCGTGGGTGAGGGCGTGGACGCGCTTGTACTTCTCGGGGTCCCAGCGGGTGAGGGCGTCGCGGTGCTGCTGCTCGGTGCCGATGTGGTCGGCGAGGTCGGTCAGGGTGCGGGCGGTGTGGCTGGCCACGGTGCCGGCGGCGGACCCGCTGACGCGGGAGTAGCTGGGTTGGGGGCCGTCGTCTCGTAGGAGGGCGTCCTCAGCGGCGAGTAGGGCGCGTGCGGCCGAGGGGCTTTCGTTCACGGCGGCGTAGGCGCGGGCGTGGGTGATGTGGAGGAGGGCCTCGGTCTGGCCGTCGACGTGGCCGAGTCCAGCCCGGAGGGCGCGTTCGACGAGGTCGACGCAGTGGTGGGGTTGCTTGAGGCTGAGGGCCTGGTGGGCGAGTGCGCGCATCATCCAGGCGGCGTGGCCGTGGGGGTCGGCTTCGCAGGCGAGTTGGTAGCCGACCTGGTAGTAGCGCTGTGCGGCGCCTTCGTGGCCGAGGTCGTGGTGCTTCCAGCCTGCGAGGTAGGCGAGCTCGGCGACGGCTCCGAAGGCGGCTCGGCGTAACGCTTCGCTGGGGAAGCGTCCGCGGAGCATCGGGGCGGCGGTGTCGGCGAGGTAGGCCGTGACCGTGGTCAGGCCGTGCCCGCCGCCGAGGCGCTCGTCGGCCGCGCTGAAGGCCGCCGTGATCTGCCGTACGACGTCCACGTCCTCCGCGCCGATTAGGGACGTGCCGGTGCGGGCGCGGAGCATGCGGGTGGTGGCTTCGTGGTCGTATCCGAGCGGCATGGCGACGCCGGCGGTGGTGAAGGCCGCGATGGAGAGGAAGCGGCGGCGCTCGACGTCGGCCCGGCCCAGGTCGGTGACGGCGAGGACGGGGTCGGATTCCGCCTGCTGTTCGGCCTCGCCGGAGCGGAGGCCGATCTCGGTCTGGGTGATCGTGCGTCCCGCTCGGCGGGACAGTGCTTCGGCGAGGTACTGGCCTACCCGGCCCGACGGGGCACGGGTGCCGTTCACCCAGTGCGAGATGGCCGACTTGTTGGTCTGGAGGATCTCGCCGTTCTCGGCGGCGATACGCCGCACGTCTCTGGCGAGGGCCTCGTAGGTGCAGCCGGCCGCGTCGATGGCGTCGCGCAGACGGGAGTTGGGTTCTCTCTGCGTCGCCACGATCGCCTCCACTCCGGAGCTGTAAACCGCGTATACCGCTTCAACTTCCTTCCACCGTACCCACTGAGCGTGACCACCGGTTCACTTATCAGCAGCCGCCCGGAACGGCACGACCGTGATCCAGGCTCCCCCTTGGTCCGGGCGGCAACCCGAAGTTCCGTACGCCCACACCGGGGTTCGGGCATTCCTGTGCCCGAATCCGGCCGATCAGAGACGGAGATACGGTGACCACCATCGACACCAAGGCCATCACGGTCGAGCTGCCCGAGGCGTTCGACCCGCGATGGAGCCGCCTGCCCGGCGTTCAGGTCGACGGCCGGCGCATCACCATCGACCCGGCCGAGTACTTCTTCCGCTTCGAGTCGAACACGTGGCTCGTCGCCGACTGGGAGCTGGTCAAGGCCCAGCTCCTGGACGTGGACGAGACGACCGAGAGCGCGGTCGAGCAGCTCGCGTTGGACTTCATCAAGCAGCACGGAGAGTCCACCTCCGACGCGGCCCGCGTCCTGGTCACCGCGTACGAGGTGTACGAGTACCTCTTCCGGGAGGAGCACCTGGCCGGCCTCGGCCTGCCGCAGATCACCGCCGACCACCTGCGGATGCTCCGCGAGGCCGCGACGCTCATGGCGCTCAACAAGGTGGAGCTGGACGGGCACATCTCCAACGTCGGCCCGTGCTGGTTCTTCCCCGCCGCCACCTCCGTCGTTTTCGACCTGGACGACGAGATAGGCGGCATGCTCGACGAGGTCTACCACGGTGGCTGGTTCAACGAGCACCGCCGGATCGAGTCCATCAAGGCCCACACGGCGCTCGGCGGCCGGCTCGTGCACGGCTGCCAGTCCGTGCCGGACCAGACCGGCGGCGTCGTCGCGCCCTACGGTGCCTCGATGGCCAACTTCCGCGACGACCTCGCCGCGTTCAAGGCGGGCTGGATCGAGCAGGTCTACGCCCACCGCGTAAACCCCGCCGCGTAACCCCACCCACCAGGCTCCGGGGCGGGCCGGCGTCACCCGCCCGCCCCGGACGCCGCAACATCCCCGGAGCCCTCACGTGACCGCGAACCCCAGCGCCGAACTCCTCGACAGCCTGCTCACCGCGACTGGCCAGACCACCGCCGTACGGGAGGAGGTGCGCGTGTGGTCCATGTCCGGCGTCGAGCGCGTGACCTTCCCCGACGGTGCCACGGCCATCTTCAAGTACGCCAAGAGGCCCTTCGACAACGAGGGCCAGGCCCTCCGCCTGGCCCGCACCCTCGGTGTCCCCGTCCCCCAGGTCCACGCCTCCGCCGTCCTGGACGGCTGGCTCGGCATGCTCATGGATGACCTCGGCCCCACCGTCCGCGAGGCCGACGACCTCGACGGAGTCGCCGCGGCCGTGGTCCTGCACGGCGCCCGTACGGCTCCCGCGCTTCCCGTACTCGACCAGGAGCGCTTGCGCACGCTGCCGGCCCGTGCGCTGGAGCATCTCGAACGGCTGCGTAAGGCCGAGCGGTGGCAGGACGCCGACGACGTCGAGGACGCACTCGACCGAATCGCCCAGGCAGCCGAGAGCCGCTCGGCCGGAGCGACGATGGGGCCGTTCGGCTGGGTGCACTCCGAGTTCCACCCCACCAGCCTCCACATCGGGCAACAGGGCTGGATGCTGCTCGACTTCGCCCGCGCCTTCACCGGTCCCGGCCTGCTCGACCTCGCCAGCTGGCACGGCACCATCGAACCTCCGCACTCCGTGCGTCTTCGCGTCTTCCTGGAGCAGTACGTCACCGCCGGCGGGACCCCCGACGCCCTCTCCCGACGCGGCGGACTCACCGCCGAGAACTGGGCTCTCGGCTGGCACCGCATGTGGGCCGTCGAGTGGTTCATGGAGCAGTCCATCCGCTGGATCGACGACCCGGCCACCGACCCCGCCTACATCAAGACCGTCCGCCGCCACCTCACCGACGTCCTCCACCACCTGGAGATCTGACGTGCTCGCCCAGGCATCCCCATGGCACGCCCACGCCCTCCAGCGCACAGCCGCCGGGCTGGCCGAACCCCTGTCCGCGCCTTCGCGGATGGAATGGACCACGAGGCCCGGCCAGGGTCCCGGGGCAGAGATCCTCGGTCCCGACCTGCGCGGCAAGCGACTCCTGGAACTCGGCTGCGGCCCCGGCCACAACGCCGCCCACCTCGCCACTCGCCACGGCGCTCACATCACCGGCGTCGACCTCGTCGGCCTCCAGATCCGCCGCGCCCGCTCCCACTACGGACGGCTGAACAACCTCACCTTCGTCGCCGGCCACGCCCTGCACTACCTCCAAGCCTCCGACGAGCAGTTCGACGCGATCTACTCCGTCTTCGGCGCCGTCGGACTCGTCGCCCCCGAACTCCTGCTCCCGGCCATCGCCCAGCACCTCACGCCCGGCCGGGTGCTCGCCTTCTCCGTCCCCCACCCGCAACGCGGCGGCCGCAGCCCCTCCAGCGACGACCGACCCCGCCGCGACCACGTCACCCTGCCCGACCGCACACGGCTCCCCATCGCCCGCTGGGAGTTCGATACCGACCGCTGGGAGAAGCACCTCAGCCAGGCCGGCTTCTGGCTCACCTCGGCCCAGGAATTCCACGACCCCCGCATGGGCCACTGGCCCGTCACCCTGCTGATCCGCGCTCGCAAGCTCTGACCGCCGCCCTCGCCCTGGCCCCTGGAGGACCGATGCGCTCGCCCTACCTGCTCCTCGACATCGACGGCGTCCTCATACCCTTCCCTGATGCCGACGGGACCACCCCGGCCACCCACGCCCGCCACGACGTAGTCCCCACCGGCCGCAGCGCCGACAACCCCGTCACCATCTGGCTCAACCCCGACCACGGCCACCTGCT
Organism: Streptomyces tritici; assembly: GCF_048500665.1. NCBI lineage: Bacteria > Bacillati > Actinomycetota > Actinomycetes > Kitasatosporales > Streptomycetaceae > Streptomyces > Streptomyces tritici. Next base: position 3,589,259 of record NZ_CP183183.1, on the reverse strand, counting down.
CATGGACGTCATCCGCACCGGCCTGGTCACCCCGGTCTGGTGCACCAGCTGGCGCCAGGACGCAGCCACGCTGGTCGGACCGCTCCTCGGCCTCCCCGTCCTGCCGTACGTCGACCTCCCCCGCCCGCAGATCACCACCAGCCACCCCGACGGCTACCTGTGGAAGCGCGACCACGTCGACACCTGGCTGGGCGATGCACCCGCCATCTGGATCGACGACGACTTCACCCGCCTCGACCACGGCTGGGCCGCAGCCCGTACGGCCCGAGGTGCGGCGACCCTCCTCGTCCAGCCCGACCCCCACATCGGGCTCCAGCCCGAGCACCTGGCCCAGGTCACCACGTGGGCAGCCCAGGTACCCGCCATCCGAGCCGCGTGACGCCCGATGCCCTCACTGCCACGAGCAGCGAGGGCATCGGCGCAGCCGGCCGAAGGCGATCAGCGCCGCCGTGCCTGCGGCGGCGGCTGCACAACGGCTGGCGTGCCTGCCGTCGTGTGGATGAGAGCGTTGGGGCGTCGTGTGGTGCTGCGGGCCATGGCTGCCTGGGCGCGGGGTCCGGGTGTGTGGCGTTGCCCGAGGCGGTGGATGCGCCAGGTCAGGGCGCGGGCGGGGTTGCGGGCGTCGTCGAGGGTGCGCTGGCCGAGAGCCTGGTCGAGGACGGTGGCCGCGTTGTGGCCGGTGGCTTCCGCCTGGGCGAGGACGGCGGCGAGGGCATCCCAGGCGGGGTCCTGCAGGATGCTTTCGGCGTGCTCAGGGACGGCCTGCTGGAGGTGGCGGGCGTAGCGGTCCCTGGTCTGGATGCCGGGGGTGCGGCGGGCGAGGCCGTCCAGGACAGGGACGGCGACCTGGGCGTATGCGGTCTGGAGGTGGACGAGGGTCTGCTGCGCTGCCGCCTCCTGCTGGGCGTGCTGACGAGTGCGGTGCCAGTGCCTCGCGAAAGCTACGGCGATGAGGGCGGCGTCCAGCAGCATCGCCAGCCCGGCCCCGTCGCCTGTCGCGGTGGGGGTGCGCAGGATCGTCTGGACGCTGCGACGCAGGACGCGGGTGCTGTCGAGGTCGGCGGTGATGCGGGAGCGGGTGGCGCGCTCGAAAGCGGCGGCGGCCCGTTCGAGTTCGGTCCTTGCTGCGGCTGGTGCGGTGAGTGGCAGCAGGTCGAGGGCTCCGCCGAGCACGACGAGCTGGCCTTGGGCGATGTGGTCGCTGCTGCGCGTGAGATGGTCGGGGATGCGTTCGGTGGCGGCGGTGGCCTGGTGCCAGGGGTCGGCCGGGCGGGCGGTGGCCGGTTCGGGGGCGGTGTCGGTGAGGCGTTGGCGGATCTTGGGCAGGGAGAGGTCGCCGGCGAGGGTGGAGCCGGAGAACCAGACGGGTTCGCCGTGTTTGTTGAGGTCGCCCGGTAGGGCGACGCTGTAGCCGAGGACGTCGCCGGACGGTCCGGTCTTGGGGCGCACGTTTACGCCGGTCGCGTTCAGGAGTGCGAAGAGCTCGGTCTCGGTGGAGGCGGCGGCCACGGCACGGCGGACGCGCATGCGCAAGATCTCGCGGGTTGTGGTGTCCTGGCCCTGGCGCTTGGCCTTGAAGTGTTCCTTGCTGGTGGGGCGTTTGGCGGCGGTGCCGTCGCCGGGGTTGAGGCGGCGCAGGCCGAGGTCGGCTTCGATCTTGCGGGCTTCGCGCTGGACGGCGCGGATGTCATGGTCGCGGCGGGGGCGGCGGCCGTCCTGGCGTACGAGGGTGGCGGCGATGTGGATGTGGTCGTCGGCGTGGCGGACCGCAACCCAGCGGCAGGCTTCCTCGTCGCCTTCGGGGGCGATGCCGGCGGCGGCCACGATCCGGCGGGCGATGTCCGCCCACTGCGCGTCGGTCAGGATCGGATCCTCCGGGGCGGCACGGACCGGGCAGTGCCACACCGTGGTCGTCGGGGCCTCGTCGCCGAGCATCTTCACGGGCTGGTCGAGCTGCGCGGCGAGCTGGTCCTCGACGTCCCTGGGGTTGCGGCGGGGGCTGCGGCCGGGGTCGGGAGCGAAGCCGTTCCAGGACGCCACCAGGTGGGGGTCGATGTGCTCGTTGGCGGAGCCCGGGCCGTAGAGGTAGCCGATGAGGCGGCGGGTGGCACGGGCGCCCTTGCCGAGGATGATCTTCGGTATCACGTGGTCACCGCCCCGAGATCACCTGGGCGACGGCCAGGTCCACATCGTCGACCGATGCCTCGACCCGGTCCAGCAGCCGCGCCACGATGTCCGACGCGGGCCACGCGCCGTCCTTGTTGAGGTGCCAGGCGAGCTGGTTGAGGTTGTTGCCGATCAGTGCGAGCTGGCGATTGGCGCCCATCAGCGCCTTGACCATGGCTCGGTAGTCGGCGACCGCGGCGGTGGGGTCGTCGGAGCGGGCGGCAGCGAGCGAGGTCTCGGCGACGTAGCCGCCGACCGACATGCGGCTGAGGTGGGCGGCTGTCGCGAGGAGGGCGAACTCATCGTGGCTGTAGCGCGGGTGGACGCGCTTCTCACGCAGCGTGGGTTCGCGAAGACGGCGGCGCGGCGCGGACGGCTGTGTGGCTTCTCCCCGAGTCGGCTCCCCCGGGCCGGCCGACACCGGTGCCCCCTCGGCGCCGGACGCCTCCGCCTCCCCTGGGGCGGAGGCCGGGTAAGGACTCCTTACCCGACAACTTGCTGCGCGGTCGAGGCCGGCAGTCGTCTCCTGCTGGGTGGTGGGGAGTTCGTGGTTCGGGTCGTGCATGGGCCGGTTCTCCGTGGGTGCTTGGCTGTGTGCGGCCCCGTGGCCCCGTGCTCGGCTGCACGGGGACACGGGATGCGTTGGAGGGCGGGTCAGGGCGCTGTGAGGGTCAGCCGGTGCCGACGGGGGAGGCGGCTTCGTTCAGTCCGCCGAGTGGTCCGGCCTCGAAGCCGTCGTCCGTGGCGTGCTGGGCCTGGCCGGTCCGCTCGGCCTGCAGTCGGTCGCGCAGGGTGCGGGCCCGGGGCAGGCCGATCCGTAGTTCGCGGCGCAGACCCTCGGCGGTCAGCTGGTCGTCGGTCCAGTCGGCGGTCAGGAGTCGGGCTTTGTCGAGGAGGTCGGCGTCGGTGCGGGTGCGGTCGGCGGTCGACTTGGCGGCGTCGGGGACCCGACCGGTCGCTCGGCGCGGTGTGGCTCCGGTCGACTGCGCCACCGTGGCCGACCGAGGCGGTCGGGTGTCGGGAGCCGCTTCGGTTCCTTCGGTCGGCCCCGTGGCAGGTGCCTTGGTGACCCCCACGGGGGCCGACTCGGTCAGCTGCTCCGAGGCCGATTCGGGCCGGTCAGGCGTCGACCGTAGGGCCTGGTCGCCGACCGACCGGGCAGAGGCCGCTTCGGGGGAGTCGGCTGACTCGGGGTTGTGGTGCAGCACCTTGGCCACGAGGTCGGATCCGAAGTAGATCGACCCGACCGGGAGTGAGGTCGCCAGCAGGACGAGGGCCCAGTTCGCGTAGTCCAGGTCGGTCAGTCGGCCCCACTGGATCGAGTCGGTGTGCAGGGCCGGTACGAGGCCGTGCACGTAGTTCAGCAGGAGGCTCGCGATCGTGTAGGTCGCCAGGACCCGCAGCGCGAACGTCCGATCGGCACCGGTCAGCACGAGCGTGGCGATCAGGGCGAGGGCCATCAGGCCGTCGACGACGATCGGGTAGAGGAAGGCGGCGGTGGAGTCGGCGCCGATGGCGCGGGCCACGTCGGACAGCGCGTTCCACGAGACCCGGAAGGCCATGAGGACGACGGCCACCAGGCCGATGACGAGGGCGATGCGTCCCGTGCGGTTCACACGCCGACCCCCCGCGGATGCGGGTGCTCGGCGAGCGTCGCCAGAGTCATCGCGCTGCCTGAGGTCGTCGTTCGTGGCACCGAAGGTGAGACGCGCGATGCCGGCGCAGATGGCTGCTGGGGCGCTTGGGGCAGGGAAGTGCAAGGGGGCGGTCTCCAGGGTGGGGAAAGGGCGCTTGCGTAGGGCTGGGTGCGGTCATCCCAGCGTGGGCGGCCGTGGGCGGTGGGTACTCGTCCCACTCGTCCCATCGCTGGTCAGGGCAGGTACGGGTGGGTCGGTGATGTCGAGTCGACTCGTTGCGGGTCGGTGACTCGTCCCCGCGCTGACCTGCGCGGGGACGAGTGGGACGAGTCGGGGAGGGTCAGGCGCCCGGGTCGACGGGGAGGGTGGCGGCTGCCTCGGGCGGGCAGTAGCGGGTCCAGGCGTCGGTGAACTGGGCGCGGGTGAAGCCCTTGGCCTGGGTGCCGCCGGGGAAGCGACGGTTGGCCGACTTGATGCCGTAGTCCTGGAGCAGAATCTGCAGGCCGCGCGGGGTGAGCCCGTTGGAGCTGTGCTCGGCCCAGGGCGCCTCGGGGTCGGCGTTGAGGATCTCCAGGAGGCGGCCGGTGCGGATCGCCGGTTGGTCCCCTTCGGAGGCGAAGGCGCGGCGGATGTCGGCGAGGATGCGGATCTTGAGCCCGCCGTCCTCGTCGCGCCCGGCCTCGTAGTCGGTCATGGCCGTGCACGCGGTGCGGGCCAGGACGGGCCAGTGCCCGCCAGCGAGGTCGGCGACGCTGACCAGCGGCGCCCAGGTGTCGGCGGCGCGGTCCTCGACCGGCATCTTCGGCTCCAGGGCGAGTGCCTGCTCGCGTACGGAGGCCAGCCAGGCCGCCAGCCGCGTGCGGAGCTCGCGGACCGCCAGGTCGTCACGGCCGTAGCGCCAGAAGCTGACCTTCTCGGTCTCGGCCCGGCGGCGCATGCGGATGACGACCGACCGGTCCATGATCGTGTCGGGGAGGTCGCCGATTCCGGCGAGGGCGGCCATGGCGAAGGTGTCGAACTTGACCACCTCGTGGTTGGGGCCGGTGACGCGCAGGGTGGGCCGGTTGCGCTGGTGGCCGGCGTTGAGCAGGCCGCGCATCTCCTCGTTCTTCTCCGCGACCTTCGCGCTGCCGAAGATGGTGTCGACCTCGTCCACGAGGAGCGTGGGCGGGTCGCCCTCGCCGATCGACCGGAAGATCGCGGCGGCGGAGGCGTTGACCGTGATCAGCGGCTCGTGGACCGCCTCGATCAGGACTTCGAGCAGCCGCGACTTCCCGCAGCGCTTGGCAGGTCCGACCACCGCCAGGCGCGGCGCGTGCTGCCACACCGTCTGCAGGTGGGTCGCCGCCGCCCACAGCGTGGTCGCGGTCAGGGCCTCGTCGCTCGGCATCACGACGTAGCGCCGGATCGCGTCCCGGAGCAGGTCCAGGACCTCTATGCCCTCGGAGTGCGCGTCGGGCGGCGGGGCGGTCGGCTGGCCGGGGACGGCGGTCGGCGGCCACTCGACGGGAAGCGATGGCGTGTTCGGGGTGGCTTCGTCCATACTGGACATGGAGCTCCTCAATCTGCGGCCATATGGGACGGCAATCCCGGCTCTGCAGGTAGTCGTTCAGGGATGGGCGGCGTGAGGTTTGCGCTTTGAGCCCCTCGGTGTCGCAAGCACTGGGGGGCTTTTTGCATGTCTGGATAGGTGCTGGCGGTCTCCTGCGGACAGCAGCGGTCCAGTACAACAACCATGCTACATGCAGAGCAGCTATGCAAACAGCAGAACGTGGTGTACTGTTTAGGTTGCTGCAAATTGCAGGGACATGATGCGAGAGGAAGGAGGGGTCGATGCCCGACGACAACGGCGAGGACGCATCCGAGGGTGTCCTGCTCAAGGGCGAGGACAACGCCGCCAAGCGGATCAAGGCCGAGCGCGAGAACCGTGGCTGGAGCACCACCACGCTCTCCGACCGCCTCAACGAGGCCGGCTATGAGATGAACCCGTCGGCGGTCTGGCGGATCGAGAACGGCAAGCGCCGCATCAACCTCGACGAGGCCATCGGCTTCGCCGAGGTCTTCGGGGTGTCGCTGTCCAACCTCGTCGGCCCGCCGGCCCTGGCCGCCGCCGGCCGCGCCATGGAGCTGATCGACACCGTCGTGGCCGCCAGCGCGGCCGCCCAGCGCGCCCAGCACGCGTACCGCCGGGTCAACGCCGAACTCATCGCCTACCTCGAAGAGCACCCGGACATCCGCGAGGAGGCCAATGCGGTGGTCAGCAACGCCATCGCCGAGAGCACCATGAAGATCAACCAGGAGGAGTTCGGCCTGCCGCCCCAGCCGTAGTCCGCTCCTTTGGCCGCCCTGGCCCGCAAACCCCAGGGACCCCGGCCGCATCACACGCCCATCCCATCCCATCCCTGAACGACACGGCCCGGCCGGGGTTGCCGCCCCATCAGCCGAGGCCAGGAGAGGACCCCGCTTGCGCCACACGGCAATACCCCACACCTCCGCCCAGCCCCGCACGGCGAAGGAGGTGAACAACAACGACCGTCTGCTCACGGTCGACGAGGCCGCCGAACGCCTCGGCACCGGAGTCCGCTTCATCCGCCGGCTCATCCAGGAACGCCGGATCCGCTACGTGAAGCTCGGCAAGCACGTCCGGATCGCCGACAGCGTGCTGACCGCGTACGTCGAGGAGCGCACGGTCCCCACGCTTCGCGACGCGCGCTCCCGCTTCGGGAAGGCGGCCTGATGGCGGGCCGCAAGCCGCAGAGGCGGCGCGAGTTCGGCACGGTGCGTCAGCTGCCTTCGGGGCGCTGGCAGGTGCGCTACTGGGCGCCGGACGGGTCCCGGCGTACCGCGCCGGAGACCTTCGAGACGAGGACCGACGCCCAGGACTGGCTCACCCTCACCAAGGCGGACATCCAGCGCAACGTCTGGGTGGACCCGGAGGCCGGGGCGGTCAACTTCCAGGAGTACGCCTTGAAGTGGGTGGCCGAGCGCGGCCTGTCCGCCACGACGGACGAGCTGTACCGCCGCCTCCTGCGGCTGCACCTCCTGCCCTTCTTCGGCGAGGTGGACCTCGATGAGATCACCCCGCCGACCGTGCGGACCTGGCGGACCGAGCGCTTGGCCGCCACCGGGGCCACGACCGTCGCCAAGTCCTACCGCCTGCTCAAGGCGATCATGGAGACGGCGGCGGACGACGAGTTGATCCGCCGCAACCCGTGCCGTATCAGGGGCGCCGGCAGCGAGAAGGCGAAGGAGCGCACGACGGCCACCGTCGAGCAGGTCGACGCCCTCGCCGAGGCCATCGGGATCCGCTGGCGCCTGATGGTGTACCTCGGCGCGTACGGCCCGATGCGCCCGGAGGAGCTGGCGGCCCTGCGCCGGACCTCCGTCACCCTCGACCCGCTCGCCGTGCGGGTCACGGAGGCTGCTCCGGAGCTGAACACCGGCCGCCGTGTCGAGGGCGACACCAAGTCCGTGGCCGGCGTCCGCACCATCCACTTGCCGGCCTTCCTCTATGTCGAGGTCGAGCGGCACCTGGACTGGTTCGCGGAGAAGGAGTCCGACGGGCTGTTGTTCGTGGGGGAGAAGGGAGCGCCGTTCCGGCGGACCACCTTCGGGCGGAAGTGGGCGAAGGCCCGCGCAGCGGTCGGCCTGCCGAAGGACTTCCGCTTCTACGACCTCCGGCACACGGGCCACACGCTCTCCACCCAGTCCGGCGCCACGCTCAAGGACACGATGGTCCGCGCCGGCCAGTCCTCGGAGAAGGCCGCGATGATCTACCAGCACTCCAATGACGAACGTCAGCAGGAGGTCGCGGGGGGTATCGACGCCAAGGTTCGCGAGTTGCGCGGACGTGAGACTGGCGGCGAGTTCGCCTGAGATCCGTTACGTCCCCGGTCAGAGCAGTTCACGACCAGCTCTGACCGGGGATGGTCAAGCCCTGACGGTCTGCTGACCAGCAGGGCTTCTTGATTTTCGCCCTCGAATGAGGGAGGATTTCCGGAAATCGCACTCCGTGGTCAGGGGCTGAATATGGCAGTCATGCACGTTGAGGACTCACGCGGTCAGAGCCGTCTCGCAGACCTGGGGCTCTCGGCCGAAGCCATCGAGAACGTGCTGCGGCGCGCCGAGGCAGAACGCAACTTCTGCACGCCCCTCGACCCGGTCTCGCTCCCAGGCAACATCTTCTGGGGCAGGACCATCCGCTTCCTGCGCGAGGCGTACATCCCTGACGGGTGGCGGAGCGTGAGCCCTCAGAACGTCTCGCTCCTGCTGTCACCGGAGGAGGACTTCGCCATCACCGCCTCCAGCGGCAACAAAGCCACCGGCTACGCCGCGCTCACCCCTGCCACCCGCTACGCGAAGGGCACGGCGGTCATCCGCCGGGTTGAGACCAACCGACAGCTGGTGTTCCCTGGCTACGAGGCCGATCCCGAGCCTCAGGGGGTCGGGGAGGGGATCCCGACCTGGTTCCTCCTGTACCAGCACGTGAACACCCTGACGGGTACGCGGCTCTACTACGAGCTGTCACTGCCGACCAACCCGGGGAGCCGTGGCAAGATCGACAGCTGGCACGAGCGGATCATCTTCCCCTACATCGACTTCGAGGGCTTCAACCCGTTCCCGAACGACGACGACGGCGAGGGCGGCATCGACATCCCGATCGAGCGTCTGGGCTGATCGTCCACCCCACAACCATTGGCACTCCCATGACCACCGCATCCCGGCTCGTCCTGGCGCGCAAGCGCCGCGGGCTCACCGTCACCCGTCTCGCCCAGATGGTCGGACTCACCGCCCGCCGGCTGTCCGACTACGAGAACGGCCGGGCCTACCCTCCCCCGGCCTCCCTGGCCAGCCTTGCTGAGGCTCTGGAGTTCCCTGAGTCCTTCTTCGTTGCCGAAGAGGTTGCCGACCTGCCCGTCGAATCGGTCAGCTTCAGGGCGCTGAGCAAGATGACGGCCTCACAACGGGACATCGCCCTGAGCAGTGGTCGCCTCGCCCGGATCTTGCAGGACTGGATCCGGGCTCGCTTCAAGCTGCCGGCGCCAGACCTTCCGTCCTTGACCTCGTTCAGCCGTCTCGGTAGCGACAACGAACCGGTGTTTCCGGGCGAGGCTGGCGCCGAGAACTGCCCCGCCGAGCGCGCAGCCGAACTGGTCCGCACTCGATGGGGGTTGGGGGTCACCCCGATCCCCAACATGGTTCACCTGCTCGAAGCGCACGGCGTGCGCGTGTTCTCGCTGTCCCGGGACTGCCCGGAAGTGGACGCCTTCTCCTTCTGGGACCGCGGGATCCCGTTCGTGCTGCTGAACACCGAGAAGACCGCCGAGCGCGGACGCTTCGACGCCGCACATGAGCTGGGGCATCTGGTTCTGCATGGCGAGGAACAGGTCCCCCATGGACCTCAGGCCGAAGGGGAAGCGCACCGCTTCGCTGCCGCCCTGCTCATGCCAGCCGCAGACGTCTTGGCGCATGCCCCTCGCAACCCGAGCACCACCTGGATCCTGCAGGCGAAGCGCCGGTGGAAGGTCGCCGCCATGGCACTCGCCCACCGCCTGCACGAACTCAACCTCACCACCGAATGGCAGTACCGCACACACTGCGTCGAGCTCAGTCGCATGGGCTATCGGAAGTCTGAACCCCAGAGCACACTCACCCGGGAGACCTCCCAGGTGTTGGGCAAGGTCTTCGCCGCCCTTCGAGCGGAAGGCACGCCACTGGCGGAAGTCGCCCGCGACCTCGACCTGCGAGCAGCCGACCTCAGTGACTTGATCTTCGGCCTGGTGGTCATGGCCCAGGAGGGCGGGCGCGGTGGTGCCCGTGGTGCGGCCGCCTCCCACAGGCCGCAACTCTCCGTCGTGCGTTGACGCTTGCATTTGCGCCTACGGAGGAACGTTCCCTCGGTCGGAAGTGGTGCGGATCACAGAGCTACCCGCCCGCATATTGAGACGGCGCTGCCCCCGCACCACCTAAATGGTGCGGGGGCAGCGCCATGGGCAGGGCATAAAGCCGAGTTGGGGCACGCGGAGGGCACGACAGCCCCCAATAGGTCTAGACAACAAAGAAGGCCCAGGTCTCTGACCTGGGCCTTCTTTCAAGAGCGGATGACGGGAATCGAACCCGCGCTATAAGCTTGGGAAGCTCATGTTCTACCATTAAACTACATCCGCACAACGGTCCGGTGATCCGTACCGTAGCGTCACACACTGTACCTCATTCCGGGCTCCCGACGTATCGCGTCGTGGGGTCCTTCGTGTTTCCGGGAGGAGGAGTTGGCGTGCGGGCGGGGGAAGTTGGGGCGTAGCGTGGGGGGCGGAGTGCCGGATGGAGCGGCGTCCCCTTTATCCCCTAATGTGGCAGTCTCGTCCATGCTGGTTGGGGAAGGGACTTGATGGGTTCCATGGAGCGCACCGTCGTCCGTTGTGCCGAGGGGCACGTGTTCAGTACCGCGACGTTCCCGCTGCAGCAGCTCGGGGCCGGGCGGATCGGGCCCGGGCGGCTCGTTCGGTGTCCCCGGTGCGCGCGGCTGCGGCACGCCGTCCCGGTGGAGCTCGAGCAGCGCTGAGACGGTGGGCGGTGGGCGCGGGGCCTCTCGAATTGGGGCGCCCGCGCCCTCTGCGTATCGTGGGGGCGTGCTTCTCTCAGACAAGGACATCCGCGCCGAGATCGACTCCGGCCGGGTGCGCATCGACCCGTACGACGAATCCATGGTGCAGCCCTCGAGCATCGACGTGCGGCTCGACCGCTTCTTCCGCGTGTTCGAGAACCACCGGTACCCCCACATCGACCCCGCCGTCGAGCAGCTGGACCTCACCCGCGAGGTCGAGCCGGAGGGCGACGAGGCGTTCATCCTGCACCCCGGCGAGTTCGTTCTGGCCTCGACGTACGAGGTCATCACCCTGCCGGACGACATCGCCTCCCGGCTGGAGGGGAAGTCCTCCCTCGGGCGGCTCGGGCTCGTCACCCACTCCACCGCCGGGTTCATCGACCCCGGGTTCTCCGGGCACGTGACCCTGGAGCTGTCGAACCTCGCCACCCTGCCGATCAAGCTCTGGCCGGGCATGAAGATCGGCCAGCTGTGCATGTTCCGGCTCAGCTCTCCGGCCGAGTACCCGTACGGCAGCGAGCGCTACGGCTCCCGGTACCAGGGCCAGCGGGGGCCGACCGCCTCCCGCTCGTATCAGAACTTCCATCGGACGCAGGTGTGAGCAGCATGAGTGACGTACGGGAGAACCTGACCTACGAGGGCTTCGGGCGCGCGATCCGCGAGCTCGCCCAGACCATCGCCGACGACGGCTACGAGCCCGACATCGTGCTCTCCATCGCCCGCGGCGGCGTCTTCGTCGCCGGCGGTCTGGCCTACGCGCTCGACTGCAAGAACATCCACCTGGTCAACGTGGAGTTCTACACCGGCGTCGGCACCACGCTCGAGATGCCCGTCATGCTCGCGCCCGTCCCGAACGCGATCGACTTCTCCGACAAGAAGGTCCTCATCGCGGACGACGTCGCCGACACCGGCAAGACCCTCAAGCTGGTCCACGACTTCTGCGTCGACCACGTCGCCGAGGTCCGCTCCGCGGTCATCTACGAGAAGTCGCACTCCCTCGTGAAGTGCGAGTACGTGTGGAAGAAGACGGACGACTGGATCAACTTCCCCTGGTCCGTCTTGCCTCCAGTAAGTAAGTCGGGCGAGCCGATCAAGGAGAACAAGGAGGCTCTCTAGGAAGGAGAGCCTTTGGTGCCGACACTCGTGCCCGCCGAGTGTCGGTGCCGACAGATATGCTTCTGCCGTCCACTTCCGGTCCATCCCGATCTTCGGACCTAAGAGCCGAAGACCCCGTCAGGGGTTAGCACGACCGGACTGGGAGTGTGACATGGCAGATCTGCGTAAGCCGGACGAGCCGGACCGTGATCATCGTCGGAGCCTCACGAGGGCCGAGTTGGTGATCGCGATCCTCGCGGCAATTTCGGCGGTCGCAGGCTGTGTGGAGCAGTTCGCGCGATAGGGCGCGATGGTAGGGGAGCCGGACGATAGGGCCCAAGAGAAACGGGCCCGACCGTTTGTTGGTCGGCCGGACCCGCTTCTGTAACTCCACGCACGAGCCCGGTTCTGGTCTTGCCCACCAGAGCCGGGCCTTCGTGCCGGAGGATCTAGGCACAGGGCGCGCTCGCGAAGATCGCTGGGCCAAGGCGCTTGGCCAACCCTGTCGTGCCTAGTCACTATAGCTGTCTCGCCCATAGCTAGCCTTAGATGGCCCGAGCTAGCCCTGCGGGCAGCTAACAACGCCTAACCACAAATGTGGTCCCAAACCGATGTTTGCGCTGGTCAGAGGCTCGGCGTGACCGATTTTCCGGTCGGAGCGAATGCGCCTCCAAGCCCCGCCAAATGTGCTATGGGTGATGCACGTGAGCGAGCGCCGCGCACCTGGCAGTCCCACCCCTCACCCCGAACTCCCATCCCGTCTGCCGTCGACCCACACACCGTGGAGCAGGCGCGGTGCCGGGCGTCCAGGTGGAGCGCGCCACTGTACGAACGACCTGGACGCCCGGCACCGCGTCTGCTCGGCTTTGCCTGGGTCGATGGCAGGCGGGATGGGAGTTCCCCGCCTCAGCCCTCCACGGCCGGCACCCGCGTACGGGCTCCCGCCATCCCGGAGCCTGAGGCCCCCGCCGGAGGCATGTCGGTGACGGATGGCAACCGCGGCGCCGGTTGGGGCTCGACTCATGCCCTCGGGCCTATCCCACTCGCAGGGGCGGGCGTCGGCGCAGCGCGCGCGGAGCGGGCCGAAGGCAGGAGCGTCGCGCGGAGCGGAGCCGGGAAGCCCGCCCGGCGGAGCGGTAGCGGAGCCGGGTGCTTGATGAGGTAGAGAAACCTGTAACAGCTCGCTGCTAGAAGCGGGCGAAGACCACCGTGGCATCGTCATGCCCCTTGGAGCGGGGCCATCGCTTCCGGTCGGGGTCGCTCAGCTCGGCTTCGCGGACCTGGCTGATGAGTGAGGCTGTGCCGTGGTGCTCCAGGACGTCGAGGAAGTCTGCCCAGTCGCCAAGCCCGAAGGTGTCGACGTACCGGGCGGAGCCGTCGGTGAGGAGCGCTGCTCGCTTCAGGTGGGCGATCGGGGTGCTGCCCGTCAGGGCCTCGGCTGCGGCTTCAGGATCGGCAGCGGCCACCCAGAATCCGCCCTGCCGGTTGCGCAGTGCCCGCTCTTCCTCGACCAACGCGGTATGCACCGCTCGTTCCTCAGGTGACCCCGGCTCGGCCGCGCGCAAGGCGGCTCGCTTCTCGCCGGCCACCGCCTTCAAGCGTTGATCGGAGACGACCGAGGGCTCTTGCCCCTCGTCGAGGACGAGGGTGCCGTCACCCAGTACCAGCCACTCGGCTTGCTCGTCCCGGACCCGAAGCATCGCGACCATCGCTGACGGCGAGAACGGGCTGTCCACCTCGCAGGTGTCCCGGTGGAGATCCGCTGTCCGATCGATGGCGGTGGCCAGGCAGTGGGCCAAGTCCTGCTGGCTCTCGGTGGCTTCTCTGTGCAGCGAGTTGCCCAGCCGCCGGACGTACCAAGCCACGCCGTGCTCGCAGCCGGTGGGCAGACCCTTCGGCATGCCGGCCCCGTCCAGCACCACGACACACTCGGCGCTGCCAATGGCGAAGTCTTCGTTGGGTCCGCCAGGTCGAGGAGTGCTGGACAGGGCGAAATCCACGTCAGCTCACCTCGTGCGGAAGCAGCTCGCTGAGCGCGCGGCTGTCGGCGATCGTCTTGGTCCCCGGCTCGTAGTCGCAGCCGATGACCATGGAGAACTCGGCCGTTCCGGCCTGCTGGTACAGCTCGGCCAGGTGCTCCGTGAGGAAGTGCGCGACTCCCAGAGAGCCGACCGCGTGCACACCGGCGATCAGCAGGAACGTGCCCTGCCCGTCGGGCCTCGGGAGCCGGCCCAAGTACGCGACATCCGACGATGCGGGGCTGTCGGGGTCATCGCTCGGAGACGTGTACGTCTGCCCGCTGTCCCGCTCGATCAGGGCCCAACGACCGTCCGGCAGAGTCTCGAACGAGAGACGGGGGTCGGCCTGGAGAGCGGCCGCGGTCACCGGAGACGTCTTGGGGCCGCAGACCACGATGAGATCGTCGCGGTTCAGGTCGATCTCGCCCGACGTCGGGATGTACCCCAGGTCTCCTTCGAGCTGGAGCTGATGAGCCAAAGCCAAGAGCTTCTGGCCCGTGGAGCTGTCTTCGAGCGCCACGTACTCGCGCTCGCCCGGCCGCATGGGCACGAGTACCTGAACGGCTCCGGTCCCGATGAACGCTCGTTCCGGCGGGGGGCCGGCGTCACGCAGCTGCGCGACTCGCGCCCGGCTGACTCCCATCAGCTTCGCCACGTCGGCCATCGAGTGCCCGTGATCGCGAAGCCAAGCGATGCTTTCCTTGCGCATCCGTGAGGTCTCCACGACGGCGGCTTGGAGCTCCCCCATCAGGTCCACAGCGGCTTTCACGCGAAGCGCGTGATCTTGCATGGCGGCGACGCGTCGCACCTCTTCAATCACGGCGAACACCTCGCGGGACCGGACGGAGAACTGTCTTCATACCCAGCATGCTAAGGGGGGCTTGACACCTCGCACCAGTCGCGTGCATCTTGGGCTGGTAACCCCCCCTTAACGGAGTCGGGGTTCCGCGCCTGGGGTGTTAAGCCCCCCTTACCGGGAGAGTGGACATGCCGTCCTTCAAGATCGACCTTTCGACCGCAGTCGTCTTCGTCGCCACCGCTCCGACGCCCAAGCTCGTCAGCAAGCAGACCGGGGAGCGCGCCATGGACCGGGAGACCGGTGCCGGGCTGTCCACGGTGGGCCTCCTCATCTCCGACGAGGGTGAGGGCAACCTCTACCAGGTGACCGTCCCGGAGACCGGGCTCCCCGAGGGCCTGGCACCCGGAACTCCCGTCTCGGTGATCGGCCTCAAGGCGCGCGACTGGGAGAACACGTTCAACGGCCAGACCCGTCACGGCATCTCGTTCCGCGCCGTCGCCGTGACGCCGATGGGGGCCTGACCGTGGCTGACCTGTCGCTGCTCTGGGAGGTCGGACTCCCCATGGCCGGTGCGGGTGGTCTCGGCCTCGCGAAGGTCCGCGCTCCGCGCGTGTTCTGGTCGCTGGTCGGACTGCCGGTCACGCAGATGCGGTTCACGATGACGTACCGCTCCACGATGGACGTGTGCGGGCTGACGGTGCAGCCGTCCCGCCTGAGGGCGTTCATGGTCCGCACGGTCGCCCGCCGCAGTGACGTCCAGCCCGTGCCGCCGAAGATCCGTCGGGTACGGGGTTCCTCGACGGGGATGCGGGTCACGCTCCGCCTCCCTGCCGGGCTGGAGCCCGCCGACGTGGTCGCCGCCTCCGAGCGACTGCGGCACGCCTGGGGCGTCCACTCGGTCAACGTGGTGGAGATCAAGCCGGGATTCGTCGAGCTGCGTATGACGGGCTACGACGTGCTGCGGCGGGTGAAGTTGCCTCGTCGCGTCCCCACCGGGCCGATGACGGTCCCCGTGGCTCTGCGGGAGGACGGGACCGCGTTCGTCCGGGACTACCTGAAGGTGCCGCACGCGCTGACGCTCGGTGCCAACCAGTCGGGCAAGTCCATGTATCAGCGCAACTTGATCGCCGGACTCGCACGGCTCCCGGTCGCCCTGGTGGGGATCGACTGCAAGCGGGGCGTCGAGCAGCGGGGATACGCGCCGCGACTCTCGGCGCTGGCCGTCACGCCCGAGGAAGCAGCCGGGGTCCTGGACGCGCTCGTGGGCGAGATGGAGGACCGCTTCGACCTGCTCAGCGAGCACGGAGCCTCCGACATCTGGGCACTGCCCGAGGACGTTCGCCCTGTGCCCATCGTGGTCCTGGTGGACGAGGTCGCGGAGCTCTTCCTCGTCGCGGGCAAGAAGGACGAGGAACGCCGGGACCGGATGGTCACCCAGATGATCCGACTCGGGCAGATGGCCCGCGCGGCCGGCATGTATCTGGAGGTCTGCGGCCAGCGGTTCGGAGCCGACCTCGGCAAGGGCGCGACCACCCTTCGCGCCCAGCTCACCGGCCGCGTCGTGCACCGCGTCAACGACAAGCAGACCGCCGACATGGGCCTGGGCGACATCGCCCCGGACGCCGTGGTGGCCGTGACGACGATCCCGCCCGACCGGCCCGGTGTCGCGGTGGCCGGCGACTCGTCCGGCGGCTGGTCCCGCATACGAACACCCGAGTTGAGCGCGGCCAAGGCCGCTGCGATCTGCGCCGAGCACGCACACCTCACCCCGGACATTCCCCGGCTCGCGCCGTACCGGCCGGCGATGCCCGCCCCGGTCACGGACGCCGAGCCCGTCCCGCTGGTCAAGCCGATCCCGACGACGGACCAGTGACGTCCCCGCCCGAAAGAAGGTGACCACGTGTTCCGCACCTTCCGCCTCGACGCTGTGCTCGTCCAGGCCGTCATCGCCGGTGCCCTGTCCTTCGCCCACCTGCACGACCTGGCTGCCGCAGCGGGGCAGGACGGCTGGAAGGCGTGGGCCTATCCGGTGAGCGTCGACCTGCTGTTGGTCGCCGCCTGGCGCCGCATGCGTACGGACTCGGGAAACCGAGACGCGTGGCTGTGGTTCGCCATCTCCCTCACGGCGTCGCTCGGCGCCAACGTCGCCACCGCCGGACTGCTCGACATGCAGCACGTCCCGGACTGGCTGCGCATCCTCGTCGCCGGATGGCCGGCCCTGGCCTTCCTCGGCGGCACGCTCCTCGCCCACGCACCCGCTCCGGTGCCGAAGGCGGAGCCCGTGCAGGAGGAGAAGCCCGACGTCGTACCCACGCAGGCCGTGACGGTCGAGCGCACTCCGGAACCGGCGCCCGAGCTGCCGCCTGCTGAGCCCGAGCCGCAGGACACCCAGCCGGAGCCTGCCTCATCCGTACCCGCCGTGCCCGTCCCGCCGGCGCTGCTCGATCACGCCCGCAAGCTCGCGGAAGCCCACCGCGCTCAGACCGGGACCCCCATCGACGCGGCGACCCTCCGAAGCCGCCTCGGTGTCCCCGCCGCCCTGGCGGACTCGATCGCAGTCCAACTCGCCTGAGACGAAAGGAGACCGAACGATGCGCCCGAACCGCTTCTACAACGTCGCCCGCTTCGGCCCGGTACAGGTCGGCACCCACTGCGACGGCCGGGGCCGCACCAAGCACACCGCCGTGTGCACCGCGCCCGGCTGCGACTTCTCCGCCGACTACCTCACCCGTGCCGCCGCCGAACTGGCCGCCCGTACCCACCGCTGCAAGGCCTGAGAGGAGAACGCCCGTGTTCACCCCGAAGTACCCGGCACCCGATACCTACACCCCGGTCCACCACACGGTCCCGAACCAGTCGGCCGCCCCCGTGCCCACCACCCCGGCACCGGCACCGGTCGCCCTGGCCCGCTCGACGATCCAGCTCACCCCCGGCAGCGCGCTCGCCCTCGCGGCCGGCGGCGGGGCTGTGGTCCTGGTCGTCGGCGCGGTGCTCGTGTCGCTGCTCCTGGCGGTCGCGATCGCCGGTGTGTCCGTCGCCGTGGTGGCGGTGGTGCTGCGCCTGCTCGTCACGGACATGCAGAAGGGCCGGTGACCACCGTGGACACGTACACGATGGCAGCCGCGGGCTTACCGGCCCTGGGCTGGGCCCTGCACGGCAGCCTGCTGCTGCGCCGCCTGTCCAACGCCCGCCGCGACCCCTTGACCGGCCTGCACACCCGCGCCGGTTGGACCGCCCGCGCCGAACACCTCATGGCGAAGCACGCGAACGCGCTCGTGCTCCTGGTCGACCTGGACGACTTCAAGGCCGTCAACGACACCCACGGCCACGCCGCCGGCGACACCGTCCTCACCGCGACTGCCCGCCGTCTGTCCGGCTGGTGCGGACGCCACGGCATCGCCGCCCGCCTCGGCGGCGACGAGTTCGCGGCCATCGTCACCGACCCCGCCCGCACCGCCGGCCTCCAGGCCCTGCGGGCCGCGCTGGACGAACCGGTCACCCATCACGGGATCGAGCTGCCGGTCTCGGCATCGGTCGGCCACTGCCACCGCGACGAACTGCAGTTCCCGGCCCTGACCGACGCACTGTCCGCCGCCGACGTCTCGATGTACGCGGCCAAGGGCCACGGCAGGCGCAACACACGCTGAGCGGCCCCCGGAGCGGCCTCGGTCGCCAAACTTCCGCCGCCCCGGGCGCCTGAACCCCTCCAGATCCAACGGACCCGAAAGGGACAGCCCATGATGCCCGAGACCAACCCGCTCCGGCGTGTCTGCCGCGCCTGCGACGGCTTCGCCACCGTCACGATCACCACGGGCCTTCAGGCCGCCGATGGCACCCGAGACACCGTCCGCGTCCACTGCCCGACCTGCCGGGGCCTCGGTCACACCACCCCCGTGGCCTTCGCCCGGACGGGGAAGTGACCGCATTGACCGACGCCGCCACCCTGGCGGGCCTGGACCCGGCCACCCTGAGCGACCTGCTCCGGGTGGCCGGGGCCCCCGGCTTCGACCGCCTCACCGAACAGATCCGCCGTACGGGAGGATGCGCCGCCCCCATCCGGCTCGCCGGCGGAACCAAGCTCCTCGACCCGAGCACGCGGACCGTGCTCCACGCGTACAGCACCGAGGGCGAACCCGGCGGCGTCCTGCGCGTCGCCTGCGGAAACCGCCGTGCCTCCCGCTGCCCCTCCTGCGCCTGGACGTACGCCGGAGACACCTACCACCTCATCCGCGCCGGACTCGTCGGTGACCCCGACAAGGGCACTCCGCACACGATCCGCGACCACCCCCGCGTCTTCGCCACCCTCACCGCGCCCTCCTTCGGAGCGGTCCACAACCGTCCCGGCACCCGGCCCTGCCGCTGCGGCGTCCACCACCAGGAGGACGCGCCCGAACTCGGCACCCCGCTCGACCCGGCCACGTACGACTACGCGGCGGCGGTGCTCTGGAACAACCACGCCTCCGAGCTGTGGCGGTACTTCACGATCTACCTGCGCCGGGAGATCGCTCGTCGCGCCGGGCTGACGCAGAAAGCGGCTCGGGAACAGTCACGCGTCTCGTTCGGCAAGGTCGCCGAGTACCAGAAGCGCGGAGCGGTGCACTTCCACGCCGTGATCCGCTTCGACGGACCGGACGGCCCCGACACCCCGCCCCCGGCCTGGGCCACCCTCGACCTGCTCACCGACGCCATCCGCGCCGCCGCCGCTCGCGTGCGCGTCGTGGTGTCGGCCAACGCGGACCACGGCTTCGTGAAGGACTGGACCCTGCGGTGGGGCGACCAGCTCGACATCCAGCCCATCGGCGCGTTCGGCGCCGGAGAGGACCTGACGGAACAGGCCGTCGCGGCCTACGTCGCCAAGTACGCGACCAAGGCCGCCGAGACCACGGGCACCGTGGACCACCCCGTGGGCAACAAGGAAGCGCTCGTCCTCCTGGGCGTCCCGGACCACCCGCGACGGCTCATGGAAGCCTGCATGGACCTCGATGCGGCCTACCCGGACCGACGGCTCAGAGCCTGGGCCCACATGCTCGGCTTCCGCGGCCACTTCTCCACGAAGTCCCGCCGCTACTCCACCACGCTCGGGGCACTCCGCCAGGTCCGCGCCGACTACCGCGCCGCCCAGCAACGCACCGCCCTCGGCCTGCCCGACCCCGACGACCACCCGGAAGCCACCGTCCTCGTCGTCGCCCACTGGGCGTACGCCGGCCACGGCTCCACTCCCGGCGAGTCCTGGCTCGCCGCCAACATCCGCCGCGACATCCAACAGAACCGCGAACTTGCACGCGAGGAAAGCGGAGGGGGCGAGTTGGATGCCGACGAGCGCTGATCCCAAGGAGCGTCCCAAAGTCATGTCCACTGAAGAATGGCTCCGGAAACACCTTCGGCGTGCACCGGCCCGGGACGAGGAGTGGGTCCGCCGTGCTCGCCTGCTCCACGGGTGCCCGTAGGCCTACCGCCAGACAGGGTCGACCAGAGAGGGATCAAAAATCCGCCGGCCGCGCCCTGCGGGATGAATGATCACAGCCGACAGGCTGTGCAACACGATCTCCTGTTGACGCTCGATCGGGAGATCGAAGAACTCGGCCAAGGACAGGGCGCCCGCCGCTTCTTGGGCTGCGGCCTGCTTCTGATCCTTGTAGAAGCGCGCTCGCTCCAACTTGAGCTCGTCGCGCTCCCGCTCTTTAGCCGGGAGGAGCTGTAGCAGCGTGGAGACTGTGATCTGCTTCGACCTCTCGGCCTGAAGCAGTTGGCCGATGTCAGCCTGGATGGCCTCCAGCTCTGCTTCTCGCGGCCACTGTTGCTCGACCGGTACGCCTCGTGCGGCTGCCTTCTCGCGCTGCTCTTCGAGGACGAGTTCCGCGATCAGCCTATCCACGGGCTCACCGGTGCGTCCGACCTTGCCGCACCCGCCGTTGACCACGGAACACTGATACGTGAACTTTGCAGCCTTCGAATCAGGCTTCCAACGGGCATTGACCTGCCCCCTGATCTTGGTCTTGCAGAGACCGCACCGCGCGATCCCCGAAAGCAGATACTTGCGAGCCAGGGACTTCCCCTGCCGCTCCTGCTTTCGCTCGGCGATCGCGGCGCACACTGCCTCCCATTCCGCGACGGTGTTGAGCGGCTCCCAAACACCCTTGACGGGCTCCCCGTTGCTGTCGGTAAGGATCTCTCCGTGGTACGTCCGGTAGCCGACCAATCGTGGGTTGGTCAGGATGTGCTCGACGTGGTGGTGAGCCATGCGCTTTGTGCCCGCGCGAGGGTTGCCCAACCCCTGTTCCTGCCATCGCGTACGGATGGTGCCGATGCGCACCCCGGCCAAGATCTCCTGTTGAGCCTCTCGGATCGCTCGTGCGGCCTCTGGGTCGACCTTTGTCCGGTCGTCCTTGCGCCAGCCGTAAGGTGCCGGCCCCCCGCTGTCCTTGCCCTGCTGGGCCAGCTCCAGATGCTTGCGCTTCGTGCGACGGGACGCGTCATGGGAGGCCTTGTTGGCGAACGCGACCATGATGCGGGCCATCGTCCGCCCGTCCGGTGTCCCCAGGTTCACGTCGTTCGTGACGGTGGCGAACTCTGACCGCGGCCGCTCGTCGAAGATCTCGATCAGCCGCTCCAGGTCGCGCGGCTGACGGGCAAGGCGGTCCAGGTCGTACGCCACAACGCCATCGATCAGGCCGGCGCGGAGATCCTTCAGCATGAGCTCAAACTCGTCGCGCACGACGTTCCGCTTGAACGCCGAGACGTCGTTGTCCTCGTAGACCTTCACGACCTGCCACGACCGGAGATCGGCCAAGCGCTCGCAGTCCTGCTGCTGACGAGCAACGCCGAGCGCGTCCCCCTCGTCGTCCCGTGAGATTCGGGTGTAAATCCCCACTTTGCGCGCCACGGTGAACGCCTCCCCTGCGTCTCGGAGCAGGGCAAGGCTACTACCGTCATCGAGTCAAGTCAGCCTGGTCCGTCGAGCCGCCGGTCGTGCAGCGCGCCGGGCAGGTCCTCGACGCCTGAGGCGCCGGGTCTCAGGGCTTCGTCGTCGAGGCCGGGAGTTTGTCGTGGCCCCGGGGGTTCTCCCCGAGGGCCACGAACCATGTGCGGCCGTGGCGGGTGAGCGTCAGGCGCTCGCCGTACCGCTGTCCGTGCCGGTCCGTGGCCGCCAGCGCCGCCGTGGCGACGTCGGGGCCGAAGTCGTGCGCGATGTCGACCTTCGTCACCTCCAGGGCCCGGCCGCCGCTCGCGCGGACGCGGGCCTCGGCCTCCGCGTCCGCCTCGTTGCCGGGCGGGGCGAGGGCCGCCAGTGCGGCGGGGTCGCTCGCGTTGAGCGCGGCGACGTAGGCGTCCACCGCACCGCGCTCGTCCACCGCGCCGCCGGCCCCCGGGCCCGTGCCGTCGTCACAGGCGGCCGGCAGAGCGAGCGCGAGCAGTGCTCCGGCCGAGCCCGTCATCAGGCGGGATTTCTTCACGCGGTCCTCCTGCGCAGTACGAGGGGAAAATCCGTGCGGGACGAGAGCAACCCTGCCCCCTCCTCGTGAGTCTCACTGGCATTACTACGCAACACGTGTTTCACGTCGGTCCGGAAAGGGCCCTCTGTCTGTGATGACTCGCTCCCGGCTGAGCGCACTGGCCGTCACGGCCGCGCTCGCCGCCTCCGGCGGCCTGATCACCGCCGCCCCCGCCTCCGCCGTCACCTGCACCTCCCCGGTATGGACGGCCCAGTACTACGCCAACACCAGCTTCAGCGGCACCCCGAAGCTCACCGCCTGCGACTCGGCCATCGCCGAGAACATGGGCAGCGGCGACCCCGCCGGCGTCACCCTGCCCAACGACAACTTCTCCATCCGCTGGTCCCTGACCCGCGACTTCGGCTCCGGCGGACCCTTCCGCCTCAACGCCGCCACCCAGGACGGCATGCGCGTCTACGTCGACGGCGTCCGCAAGATCGACATGTGGAGCAACGTCTCCACCACCGCCCGCAGGACGGTCGACCTGACCATTCCCGCCGGGCGGCACACCATCCGCGTCGACTACGTCGCCTGGACCGGCTACGCCTACGCCGCGTTCACGTACGCCCCGCGCACCGAGGCCACCGTCGACACGGTCAAGCCGCTCGCCCCGACCGGCCTGAGCGCCACGTACGACACCACCACCGCCAAGACCACCCTGCGCTGGGCCGCCAACAAGGAGATGGACCTCGCCGGGTACCGCGTCTACCGGCGCCTGAGCGCCACCAGCTGGGCCAAGGTCAGCGGCACGTCCCTGCTGACCGCCCGCTCCTACGTCGACGCGCCGCCCGCCACCGGACAGACCTACCTCTACGAGGTCCGCGCCGTCGACAAGGCCGGACGCGAGTCCACCGGCAGCCTGGACGTGACGGCGACGTCCGTCGACCGCACCGGGCCGGCCGCCCCCGCCGGGCTCACCGTCTCCACCGGCGACGCGTGGTTCGACACCCTGAACTGGACGGGCGTCGCCGACGCGGCGAAGTACGAGGTGTACGCCTCCTCGGCGGCCGCCGGGCCGTTCCAGCTGCGCGGCACGACGACCACGACGTCGTACCGGACCAGCGGCGTCCCGAACACGCCCACGTACTACCGGGTCCGGGCCCTCGACGCGGCCGGCAACCCCGGGGCGTACGCGACGGTCGCCAGCGACGGCGTCGACCGGATGGCGCCGCAGCCCCCGACCGGTCTCAACGGCTTCGCCGAGGTCGATTACGTCCACGTGGCCTGGACGGCCCCCGAGCGCTTCTACGAGGACTACGACAACGGCGGCACGTTCCGCGTGTACCGCTCACCGGGCAAGACCTTCGACCCGGCGACGGCCACCCCGGTCGTCTGCGACGACGAGCACAGCGACTTCAGCAGCTCCCGCGGCCACTGCCGCGACCTGGACGCGCCGACCCACACGTACGTGACGTACGCCGTCACGGCGGTCGACCCGTACGGCAACGAGTCGGCGTACTCCGCGCCGCTCGTCGTCCGCACCGGCGACAAGGTCGCCCCCGGCCCGGTCACCGGCGTGAAGGTCACCCCGCGCGGCGACGGCATGCTCGTCAGCTGGGCCGCGTCGCCCGAGGACGACATCGAGGACTACGTGGTGTGGGCCGGCGTCCGGCAGGCCGACGGCACGGTCACGTGGGCGCCCGAGCGCTGCTGGGACAGCTCCGCCAACCCGTTGGCGATCCTCTGCGGCGACCTGCCGGACGGCGAGACCCGCGTGTACGCGGTCATCGCCCACGACCGCTGGGGCAACAAGCTGCACCCGACCGCCCCCGGCGTCACCGTCGTCGAGGCCACCGAGCTCGACGTCCGGCCGTCCGTCACCGTCACGCGGGACTGGACGATCGGCACCGTGAGCCACAACCCGACGGACGCCCGCCCGTCCGTGTACTGGCAGTGCACCGACACGGCCCGCTGCGCCACGGTCACCGGCTACCGGGTGAGCCGGTGGAACCCGGCGACCCAGGCGTACGAGCCCCAGCACGAGGGTCTGCTCCCGGCCGACACCCGGACGTGGATGGACATGACGGGGACGAAGGGGAACACGTACTTCTACACGCTGGAGGCCGTGACGGCCGACGGCGGCGTGGTGGGCACGTACCCCTGGTACACCATCTTCCAGGACCGCGTCTAAAGCCCGGTCCGACCGAGCGCCCAAGCGGCCGCCTCCTCCGGGGAGGCGGCCGTTTCCACGCCCGCCGGGACCGGGGGGCGGCGGACCACGACGACCGGGACGCCGGCCTCGCGGGCGGCGGTCAGTTTCGCGGCGGTCGCCGCCGCGCCGCTGTCCTTCGTCACGAGGACGTCGATCCGGTGCCGGGCCAGCAGCGCGCGCTCGCCGTCGAGGGTGAACGGGCCCCGGTCGAGGAGGACTTCCGTCCGGGGCGGCATCGGGGGCTCCGGGGCGTCCACGGAACGGACGAGGAACCACTCGGGGCGGTCCGCGAAGGCGGCGAGGCCCATGCGGCCGGTGGTCAGGAACACGCGGTCGCCGAGGCCGTCCAGCGCGGCCGCCGCCTCCTCCAGGGAGGCCACGTCGCGCCAGTCGTCCCCCTCCACGGGGACCCAGCCGGGGCGGCGCAGGGCGAGCAGGGGAACATGGGCGGTGGCGGCCGCCCGGGCCGCGTTGAAGCTGATCCGCTCGGCGAAGGGGTGCGTGGCGTCGATGACCCGGTCCACACCGTGCTCGGCGATCCACCGCGCCAGCCCGTCCGGGCCGCCGAACCCGCCGATCCGCACCTCGCCCTCGGGCAGCCGGGGGTTCGCCACCCGGCCGGCCAGCGAACTGGTCACCCGCAGCCGCGGGGCGAGCAGTCCGGCGAGGGCGCGGGCCTCGGCGGTGCCGCCGAGAATGAGTACGTGCACGGGAGTCCCTTCATGAGTCCAGACGCCGGGGGTCACGGCGGTACGAGTCCGGGCGGCGGGCGCGACGCCCAACTCAAGCACACCGGTCTGCGGCCGGGCTGGACGACCGGGGCGTGCGCGACGGCGGCGACCACGGCCGCGTACACGGCGCTGCTCTCCGGGGAGTTCCCGGACCCGGTGACCATCACCCTGCCCAAGGGGCAGACGCCGTCCTTCGCGCTCGCCGCGGAGTCCCTGACGGGCGACGCGGCCATGGCGGGCATCGTCAAGGACGCGGGCGACGACCCGGACGTGACGCACGGGGCGCTGGTCCGGGCGACGGTGCGGCTGCTGCCGCCCGGGTCCGGGGTGGTGTTCCGGGCCGGACCGGGCGTGGGCACGGTGACGCTGCCGGGGCTGCCGCTGGAGGTGGGCGAGCCGGCGATCAACCCGGTGCCGCGGCAGATGATGCGGGACCACGTGGCGCGGGTCGCCGCGGCACACGGCGGCACGGGCGACGTCGAGATCACGGTGTCCGTGGACCATGGGGAGGAGCTGGCCCGTTCCACGTGGAACCCGCGGATCGGCATCCTGGGCGGGCTGTCCATCCTGGGCACGACGGGGATCGTGGTCCCGTACTCCTGCTCGGCGTGGATCGACTCCATCCGGCGGGGCGTGGACGTGGCCCGCGCGGGCGGGCTGACGCACGTCGCAGGGTGCACCGGCTCCACGTCCGAGCGGACGGTGACGGAGCTGTACGAGCTGCCCGAGATCGCCCTGCTGGACATGGGCGACTTCGCGGGCGCGGTGCTGAAGTACGTACGGCAGCACCCGGTGGACCGGCTGACGCTGTGCGGCGGCTTCGCCAAGCTGTCGAAGCTGGCCGCCGGTCATCTGGACCTGCACTCGGCCCGTTCGCAGGTGGACAAGCCCTTCCTGGCCGAACTGGCGCGGGCCGCGGGCGCCTCGGAGTCCCTGGCGGCGGAGATCGCCGCCGCGAACACCGGCCTGGCCGCGCTGCGCCTGTGCGAGGCCGCCGGCGTCCCCCTCGGCGACGCGGTCGCCGCCCGTGCCCGCGACGAGGCCCTGGCGGTCCTGCGCGGCGCGCCCGTCACCGTCGACGTGGTCTGCATCGACCGCGCGGGCACGGTGGTGGGCCGCTCGGCGCCGAAGGGGCCGTAGCCCGGGACAGGGGGCCGCTCAGTCCCACTGCTGGTCGGCGAGGGACTCGACCGGCTTCGGCTTGCCGATGAGCGCCAGGGCGATGAAGAAGTTGATCTGGCCGATCGCGACGGTGAGGGTGGCCATCGCCTTCCCGTCGTAGTGCTTCGCCGCCTCCGCGTAGATCTCGTCGGTGACGCGCTCCCGGCCGTGCGGCGCGGGCTGGAGGGTGGCCTCCAGCGGATGTGACCGCGACCGTGAAGTTTTTTCCGGAGGAGTTCCGGAAGGAGCCGCCGCGGACCAGGGCGAGGGCCGTGACCAGGGCCGATGCGCCCGCCGCGCAGCTCAGGACGAAGGCCGCCCGGTGACCGCCCGCCTGGGCGAACCGGCCCGCGGCGAGGGCCGCGACGCCCTGGCCGGCGATCAGCGCGCTGCCGAGGAGCGCCATCGCCTCGCTGAGCGGGAGGCGTGCCCTTGAGCGGGCGGCCGTCGCGTCCGCGTCAGCAGACGTGGCGCTCGCGGGCCGGGTCGTAGAGGTGGCTGTCGCGGAACTGGGAGGCGGCGAGGGTGCGGCCGACGATGATGACGGCCGTCTTCGTGATGCCCGCGTCCTTCGTCTGCGCCGCGATGTCGTCGAGCGTGCCGCGCAGGACCACCTCGTCGGGCCGGCTGGCCATCGCCACGACCGCGGCGGGGCAGTCCGCGCCGTAGTGCGGGAGCAGTTCGGCGACGACGCGGTCGACGTACCGGGCCGCGAGGTGCAGCACCAGCAGCGCGCCGCTGCGGCCCAGGGTGGCGAGGTCCTCGCCCTCCGGCATGGGCGTGGCCTGCTGGGCGATGCGGGTGAGGATGACGGTCTGGCCGACGGTCGGCACCGTCAGCTCGCGCTTCAGCGCCGCCGCGGCCGCGGCGAACGCCGGGACGCCGGGGACGACCTCGTACGGGACGCCCGCCGCGTCGAGCCGTCGCATCTGCTCGGCGACCGCGCTGAAGACGGACGGGTCGCCGGAGTGCAGCCGGGCCACGTCGTGGCCCTCCTCGTGGGCGCGGACGATCTCGGCGACGATCCGGTCGAGGTCGAGGTTCGCCGTGTCGACCAGCCGGGCGTCCGGCGGGCACTCGGCGAGCAGTTCGCGCGGGACGAGGGAGCCCGCGTACAGGCAGACCCCGCAGGACGCGAGGGTGCGCGCGCCGCGCACGGTGATCAGGTCGGCCGCGCCGGGGCCCGCTCCGATGAAGTAGACGGTCATCCCTGTTCAGTACCTTTCGTTACGGACCACTGCGTCACCGGCATCGCCTGCCGCCAGCCGGTGAAGCCGCCCACGGGGACGGCCTGGGCGACCGCCAGGCGGATCAGCTCGCCGCCGTGCCGGGCGTACCACTGGGCCAGCAGCGCCTCGGACTCCAGCGTGACGGTGTTGGCGACGAGCCGGCCGCCGGGCGGCAGCGCGGCCCAGCAGGCGTCGAGCAGGCCGGGGGCGGTGAGCCCGCCGCCGATGAAGACCGCGTCGGGGGTGGGCAGCCCGGCCAGGGCCTCGGGGGCGGGGCCGGTCACGATGCGAAGCTTGGGGACGCCGAGGGCCAGCGTGTTGCGGGCGATGCGGTCGGCGCGCTCGGGGTGCTTCTCGACGGCGATCGCCCGGCAGGTGCGGTGCGCGCGCATCCACTCGATGCCGATGGAGCCGGAGCCGCCGCCGACGTCCCAGAGGAGTTCGCCGGGGGCGGGGGCGAGCGCGGCGAGGGTGGCGGCGCGCACGTACCGCTTGGTGAGCTGGCCGTCGTGCTCGTACGCCTCGTCCGGCAGGCCCGGCACCGCGCCGAGGCGCAGCGCGTCCGGGTCGCGGACGCAGTCGACGGCGACGACGTTCAGGGCGTCGAGGCGTACGGCGTCGTCCCAGGTGGCGGCGGTGCCGTCGACGATCCGCTCGTAGGGGCCGCCGAGCTGTTCGAGGACCCGCATCCGGCTGCCGCCGTAGCCCTTCTCCCGCAGCAGTTCCGCCACCCGCCCCGGGGTGTGCCGGTTCGCGCTGAGGACGAGGAGCCGGCGCCGGTCGTGCAGGGCGGCGGTGAGGGAGGCGAGCGGCCGGCCGACGAGGGTGACGGTCTCGACGTCCTCCAGCGGCCAGGACAGGCGGGCGCAGGCGTAGGAGACGGAGGAGGGGTGCGGCAGGACGTGGATCCGGTCGGCGCCGATCGTCTCGGCGAGCGTGCGGCCGATGCCGTGGAACATGGGGTCGCCGCTGGCGAGCACCGCGATCCGGCGGCCCTCGTGGGCGGCGATCAGTCCGGGGACGGACTCGCGCAGTCTGTGGGGCCAGGTGACGCGGGCGCCGAGGCAGGTGTCCGTGGGCACCAGCCACAGCTGCCGGTCCCCGCCGATCAGGACCTCGGCCTCGCGCAGAACCCGGCGGGAGGCTTCGGGGAGTCCGTCCCAGCCGTCCGCGCCGATGCCGACGACCGAGACGGGGGGCGCGGGAGCGGGGGCGGGCGGGGGTACGGAGCTCACGCCCGGAACTCTACGTGACCGGAACATGACCTCCGAGGTGAGTCGGATCACCCGCCGGGGAGGCCGGGAAAGGCCGGGGACCGGCCTCCGGGACGGCCGGGAATAGGGGCGCGAGGTCCGCCGTTGAGCGAGTCAGTTCAACTTTCAACTACCATGGTGAGAGCTGGACGAGCTGGACGAACGAACGACAGGCAACGAAAGGCGAGAGGTGAGCACGATGCAGTTCGGCATCTTCACCGTCGGCGACGTGACGACCGACCCCACCACCGGCCGCACCCCCACCGAGTACGAGCGCATCAAGAACACCGTCGCCATCGCGCGGAAGGCGGAGGAGGTCGGCCTCGACGTCTTCGCGACCGGCGAGCACCACAACCCGCCGTTCGTGCCGTCGTCCCCCACGACGCTGCTCGGGCACATCGCGGCCCGCACGGAGAACCTGATCCTCTCCACGTCGACGACGCTGATCACCACCAACGACCCGGTGAAGATCGCCGAGGACTACGCGTACCTCCAGCATCTGGCCGACGGCCGCGTCGACCTGATGATGGGCCGCGGCAACACCGGCCCGGTGTACCCCTGGTTCGGCCAGGACATCCGGCAGGGCATCCCGCTCGCCATCGAGAACTACGCGCTCCTCCACAGGCTGTGGAGGGAGGACGTCGTCGACTGGGAGGGCAAGTTCCGGAGCGCGCTCCAGGGCTTCACCTCGACCCCGCGCCCGCTGGACGGCGTGCCGCCGTTCGTCTGGCACGGCTCGATCCGCTCGCCGGAGATCGCCGAGCAGGCCGCGTACTACGGAGACGGCTTCTTCGCCAACCACATCTTCTGGCCCAAGCAGCACACCGAGAAGATGGTCCGGCTGTACCGCCAGCGGTACGCGCACTACGGCCACGGCACGCCGGAGCAGGCCATCGTCGGCCTCGGCGGGCAGGTCTTCCTGCGCAAGAACTCGCAGGACGCGGTACGGGAGTTCCGCCCGTACTTCGACAACGCGCCGGTCTACGGCCACGGTCCGTCGCTGGAGGAGTTCACCCAGCAGACGCCGCTGACCGTCGGCTCGCCGCAGGAGGTCATCGAACGGACCCTGTCCTTCCGGGAATACGTCGGCGACTACCAGCGTCAGCTGTTCCTGGTGGACCACGCGGGACTGCCGCTGAAGACCGTCCTGGAGCAGCTCGACCTCCTGGGCGAGGAGGTCGTCCCGGTGCTCCGCAAGGAGTTCGACAACCTGCGCCCGGCGGACGTCCCGTCCACGGCGCCGCTGCACCCCGCCGTACTGAAGCAGCAGGAGGCGTAAGTCCCATGCAGACCCTGAAGCTCGTCGCCGTCTCGGCCGGTCTCAGCTCGCCGTCCTCGACCCGGCTGCTCGCCGACCGCCTGCTCCAGGCGGCCCGGTACGAGCTGGCCGAGCAGGAGTACGCGGTCGACGCCGAGGTGATCGAACTGCGCGACCTGGCCGTGGACATCGCGAACAACTTCGTCACCGGCTTCCCCTCGGAGAAGCTGCAGGCGGCGATCGACGCGGTGACCGGGGCGGACGGGGTCGTGGCGGTCACGCCCGTCTTCACCGCCTCGTACAGCGGCCTGTTCAAGTCCTTCTTCGACCTGATCGACCCGGCGGCGCTGACCGGGACGCCGGTGCTGGTCGCCGCGACCGGCGGCACCGCCCGCCACTCCCTGGTCCTCGACCACGCCCTGCGGCCGCTCTTCGCCTACCTGCGCGCCCAGGTCGTGCCGACGGCCGTGTACGCGGCCTCGGAGGACTGGGGCTCGGGCGGCGACGAGTACACCGAGGGCCTCCCGGCCCGGATCGGCCGGGCCGGGAAGGAACTCGCCGCGGCGGTCGCGGCCCGCCCCGCCCCGAAGCGGGACGACGAGGAGGTCGTCCCCTTCGAACGGCAGCTGGCGGACCTGCGGCTGGACTGAGCGGGACGGCTCCGCCCCGGCCGTGACGACGGCCGGGGCGCGGCCGTGCCCGTCCGCTACGCCGCCGCCGTGACGTCGGCGACGACGCAGGTCAGGTTGTCCGGGGCGCCCAGGCCGCGGGCCAGGGCGCCCAGGGCGTCGGCGGTGGGCTCCGGCTCGCCGCCGTGCGCCAGCGCGCGCCGGATCTCGTCCTCCGGCACCAGCGCCGACAGGCCGTCCGTGCACAGCAGCAGCCGGTCCCCCGCCCGGACCTCGCGCACCCCCACCTCCGGCTCGGGCGGCACGTCCGCGCGGATCGCGCGCGCCGCGGCCGAGGGGTCCGTCTCGTACAGCGCGCAGACCCGGCCGACCTCGGCGAGCGGCATCCCGATCCGCCGCAGCCAGCGCACCAGACGGGCCCGTTCCAGCTGCGCCTCGGCGTAGTACCGGTAGCCGGTGAACGGATCCACCCGGGCGGGCGGCAGCAGGCCGAGCTCGTCGTAACGGCGCAGCGCCTTGGCGGAGAGACGGGACGCGCGGGCGAAGTCCCCGATGGTCAGCAGCACCGTTCCACCCTCGCGCATCTCCGCTCCCCTCCCCGTACCGGGCCCTTCGCCCGGCCCCGCCGATGCTGGGCCTTCCCCGCGGGGGAAGGTCAACGGCCGGCCGTGTCGGCGCGCGAACGGGTCGGACCGCGGCGGATGATGGCCGGTATGGACATCAAGCTCGAGCTCATCGGCGTTCCCGTCTCCGACGTCGACCGCGCCAAGGCCTTCTACGAGCAGGTCGGGTTCCACGCCGACCACGACGTGACCGTCAGCGACTCCATCCGGTTCGTGCAGATGACGCCGCCGGGCTCGGCCTGCTCGATCGCGTTCGGGAAGGGGATCACCGAGATGACGCCGGGGTCGCTGGACAACATGCAGGTCGTCGTCGCCGACATCGAGGAGGCGCACGCCGAGCTGAGCCGGCGGGGCATCGACGTCAGCCCCATCGACGACCAGCCGTGGGGCTCGTTCACCTACTTCGCCGACCCCGACGGCAACCGCTGGGCCGTGCAGCAGACCACCCCGCGCGGCGCCTGAGCCGCGTGCGGCGGGACCCGGCGCGGGCTACTTGCGGTTGTACAGGCGCATCGTCGCCGTGCCGAAGAGGGCCGTGAGCAGGAGCGACCAGCCCAGGGACCAGGCGATCTCCGTCGCCGGCCAGTGGCCGGCCATCAGCTCGCGGACGGCCGTGGCCACGTGGGTGACCGGGTTGTTGTTGACGAACGCCTGGAGCCAGCCGGGCATCGTGCTCGGGTCGACGAAGACGTTGGAGAGGAAGGTGACCGGGAAGATGACCATCATCGAGACGCCCATCACCGACTTCTCGCTGCGCAGCAGCAGGCCGAACATCGTCCAGATCCACGAGAAGCCGAACGAGAACACCATCAGCAGCGCCACCCCGAGCGCCACGCCCGCCACGCCGCCGTCCGGGCGGTAACCGATGATCAGGCCCACCGACAGCATGACCACCGAGGCGATCAGGTAGCGCACCACGTCGCCGAGCAGATAGCCGACCATCGGCGCCGGGCGCCAGATCGGCAGGGTGCGGAAGCGGTCGAAGACGCCCTTGTCGATGTCGTTGTTGACCGACACCCCCGTGTACATCGTGATCATCACGACGCTCATCACGAGGATGCCCGGCAGCAGGAACTGGATGTACTCCGCGACCGAGCCGGCCAGCGCGCCCCCGAAGAGGTACGTGTACATCAGCACCATCATGATCGGGAACGCGGTCACGTCGAAGAGCTGCTCGGGCACATGCTTGATCTTCAGCATGGCCCGCCACCCGAAGGTGAGCGACGCCGACAGCGCGCTCGGCCGCTTCGGGCGCTCGTGCCCGACGAGCAGCGCGGCCAGCTCGTCGGCCTTCGGCGCGACGAAGTCGAGGGCCGCGGGGTCCTTGTCCTTGCCCTGGTCCGTGGTGACGGTGGTCATGCCGCCGGTCCCTTCCGTCCCTCCGCGCGCCCGTCCGTGAGCGCCAGGAACACCTCGTCGAGGCTGGGCTGCCCGAGCGCGAAGTTGTCGACCGTGATCCCGGCCCGGGCCAGCTCCGACAGCGCCCGCGCCGCCTGCTGCGCCGCGCCCAGCTCCGTACCGTGGCCGTTCACCGTCGCGGTCAGCGCCACCGGGTCCGGGTCGAGCTGGACCGACGCACGCAGCTCGGTCGCGAGGACCCGCTCCGCGTCCGGGCGCTGCGCCGCGTCCCGCAGCCGTACGTGCACCGAACCGGAGCCCACGGACGCCTTCAGCTCGCCCTTCGTGCCCTCGGCGATGACCCGGCCGTGGTCGATCACGGCGATCCGCGACGCCAGCTGGTCCGCCTCGTCCAGGTACTGCGTGGTGAGCAGCACGGTCGTGCCCTGCGCGACGACGGCCCGCACGATGTCCCAGACCTGGTTGCGGCTGCGCGGGTCGAGGCCGGTGGTCGGCTCGTCGAGGAACAGCAGGTCGGGCACGTTCAGCAGGGAGGCCGCGATGTCGATGCGCCGCCGCATGCCGCCGGAGTAGTTCTTCACCTGCCGGTCCGCCGCCCCCGCGAGACCGAACGCGGCGAGCAGCTGCGCCGAGCGTTCCTTCGCGGCGGGGCGGGTCATGCCCAGCAGCCGGCCCAGCAGGACGAGGTTCTCGGCACCGGTGAGGTCCTCGTCGACGGAGGCGTACTGGCCGATGAAGCCGACCCGGTCGCGTACGGCGTCGGCCTCCCGCACCACGTCCCGGCCGAAGACGCGGGCGCTGCCGCCGTCCGGGCGGAGCAGCGTCGCGAGCATCTTCACGGCCGTTGTCTTGCCGGCCCCGTTGGGGCCGAGCACCCCGTAGACCGTGCCGGCCGGGACACGGAGGTCGACGCCGTCGACGGCGCGGTTGGCGCCGAAGACCTTGACGAGTCCGTCGGTCTCGATGGCGAGCTCGGACATGCGTTTCCTCCGGGCCTGGGCGTCTTCGGGTCGCTTGTCCCAGTACCCCAGTCTCCATCCCACCGCGCCGGCGTGCCAGACGGCCCGCCCGTCGGAACGGGCGGGCCGGGCGTGGACAAGAAGGGCGTCGCGGACTAGGCGCGGCGGACGCTGTGGGACGGCAGGGAGCGGCTGACGCGGTGCGGCTCGGGCGGGGAGGGGCGGGTCGGGTCGATCCGGCGGCCCTCGGCGTCCTCGTGCGTGTAGAACAGGTAGAACGCGCCCATGGCCGTCCCCGCGGCGATGATCAGCCCGAGGACAGACGACGACAGGACGCTCTTGCCGGACAGGCTGAGCAGGAAGCCGATCGCGCCGCCCGCGAGGGCGCCGACGGCGGCCGCGCGCGGCTCGCGCGGCAGGACGCGCCCGTACCTGCGCAGTGCGTACACCGCGCCCGCGAGCAGCGCCCCGGAGATCAGGCCGAGCCAGAACTGGCCCCAGGACCAGCCGCCGCCGGAGCGGGCGACGGCCGAGGCGTAGAGGCCGTAGACGACGCCCAGCGTGAGGGGCATCGCCAAGCCGTGCGGTGCCGCGTGCCGACGGCGTTGGCGCCGGACCGGCGCTGCTTGTGCGGCCATGGCAGGAGCTCCTTCACTCTCGCCCCCCGGTGGACCTCACCCTCCAGGGCACACCCCGGGCCCCGGCCCCGCAACCCGGAGCGGTCGCCCACCCGTTCGGCTCAGCAGAAAGTTCGTTCGGGAACGAAGGCCCCGACGATGAGGCCATGAGCCAGAACACCGCACCCACTCCCGCGCCCACCCCTCCCCAGGGGCGGGCGGACACGTCCGGCGCCTGGGCGGCCGGCGGCACCGTCTTCGCCGGCACGCTGATGATGGTCACCGGCATCGTGGACATCTTCCAGGGCATCGCCGGCATCGCCGAGGACAAGACGTACGCCCGCGTCGGCGACTACGTCTACCGGTTCGACCTCACCACCTGGGGCTGGATCCACCTGATCCTCGGCATCGTCATCGCCGTCACCGGCTTCGGCATCCTGCGCGGCGCGGGGTGGGGCCGGTTCGCCGGCATCGCGCTCGCCTCGCTCAACATCGTGGCGCAGTTCCTGTTCCTGCCGTACCAGCCGTGGTGGGCGCTGTTCTCCATGGCCGTCTCCGTCTTCGTGATCTGGGCGCTGGCGTCGGACGAGTCGTACGGCCGAAATCCGATGATGTGAGCCCGCACGGCGCCCGGGCGAGCTCGACCTGCACGCCGGCGGCTGATTTGTCACCCTTGTGACATGAGCGCCATGAGCAACGAGCAGATCCTGGAGAACATCGGGCAGCTCGTCGAGGAGGAACGCTCCCTGCGGCAGCGGGCCGGCGGGCTGCTCCCCGACGAGCTGACCCGGCTCGCGGAGCTGGAGGTGCAGCTGGACCAGGCGTGGGACCTGCTGCGACAGCGGCGTGCCAAGGCGGAGTTCGGCGAGGACCCGGACACCGCGGCGCTCCGCCCCGCCGCCGAGGTGGAGGGCTACCGCAGCTGACCCGCCCCCGCTCCCGACCGCGCACGCGGCCCGGAACGGAGGCGGCCCCTAGGGTGGGGCGCATGGGTCGGCTCGGTCAGATCTCCCCGCCCGCGTGGCTCACCGAGGGCCTGCGGCCGCAGCCCGCGCCCGTGCCGTGGGCGGCCGTGGTCCGCGCGTCCGTCGCGCTGTCCGCGCCGCTCGCCGTCGGGATGGCGGCCGACCGGCCGGTGTACGGCGCGCTCGTCTCCATGGGCGCGCTGTCCGGCGTCATCGGCGACACCGCCGACGCCTACCGCATGCGGCTGCTCAACATCGCCGTCCCCCAGGTGTTCGGCGCCCTCGGCGTCACCCTCGGCGCGCTGGTCTTCGGCCACGGCTGGGTCGCCGTCGGCGTGGTCACCCTGGTCGCCCTCGTCTCCGGGATGATCTCCTCCATCGGGGCCATCGCCTCCGTGTCCGGGCTCCTCCTGCTCCTGAACACCGTCGTCGGGGCCGGTCTGCCGATGCCCGACCCGTGGTGGCTGCCCGCCGTCCTCCTCGGCCTCGGCGGGGTCGTGGTCCTCGCGCTGACCCTGCTCGGCTGGCCGCTGCGCCGCGGCGCCCCCGAGCGGGCCTCGGTGGCCGCCGCGTACCGGACCGTCGCCGACCTGCTGGAGGCGGCGGGCACCGACGCGTACGAGGAGCGGCGGCGCGCCGTGACGCAGGCCCTCAACCAGTCGTACGACCTGGTGCTCGGCCGCCGCGCCCGCGAGCACGGCCGGGCGCCCGTCCTGATCCGGCTGCTCGCCCAGCTCAACGCCCTGATCCCGCTGGTCGAGGCCGCGCCCGCGGCGAACCTGAAGGCCCGGCGCACCGGCCCGCCGCCGCCCGCCGTCCCCGCGGCCGTCCGCGCGCTCGCCGACGCCGTCGAGCAGGGGCGGACCGGCGACCCCGTGCTCGACCTGCCGGCGCCCGAACTGCCCTCCGAGCGCGCCGTCGACCACGCCCTGCGCTACGCCGCCACCGTCGTCCACAAGGCCGAACCCAACCCGTACAACGTCGACGACCGCCTCGGCCGGCCCGCCGCGCTGCGCGTCCGCGTCCGCCGCACCGCCCGCGGCGTGCTGTTCTCCGGCGACTCCTGGCGCTACGGGCTGCGGCTCGCCCTGTGCATCGGGCTCGCGCAGGCCCTGGTCTCGCTCATCGCGGTGCCGCGCTCGTACTGGGTCGCGCTCACCGTCACCTTCGTGATGAAGCCGGACTTCGGCTCGGTGTTCTCGCGCGCCGTGCTGCGCGCCTTCGGCACCGCCCTCGGCCTGGTCACGGCCGCGATCGTGCTCGCCGAGGTGCCGCGCGGCTGGTGGGACGTGCCCGTGATGGTCGTGCTCGCCGCGCTGATCCCCGCCTTCTCCGCGAAGGGCTACGCCTTCCAGACCGCGGCGATCACGCCGGTGATCCTGCTGCTCTCGGACCTGATCAACCGCCAGGGCTTCGACCTGATCCTGCCCCGCCTCTACGACTCGCTCATCGGCTGCGCGATCTCGCTGATCGCCGGCTATCTGCTGTGGCCGGAGTCCTGGCACACCCGCATCGGCGACCGGCTCGCCGACGCCGTCGCCGACGCCGCCGCGTACGTGGCCCTGGCGTTCTCCCCGAAGGGGGACACCGGGGACCAGGCCGCCCGCGTTCGCTCGCGCCGCAAGCTGTACCGCGATCTGTCCTCCGTGCGCGCCGAGTTCCAGCGGGCCCTGACCGAGCCGCCGCCGACCGGCGCCCGCGCCGCCGCCTGGTGGCCGCTGCTCGTCGCCGTCGAGCGGATCGTCGACGCCACCACCGCCGCCCGCGTCCGCGTCGACCACGGAGCCCCGCCGCCCGACCGCGCCGAGGCCGCCGCGATCGAACGCGAACTGCGCGAACTCGCCTCCGGACTCCGCGAGTCGGAGATCCTCGTCGAGGTCCGCGCCGAACTGACCGGGCCCGACGACAGTGTGCTCAGACCCGTGCGCGAGGAGGTCCGTGCCGCCCGCGCGATCGCCACGCCGAACCCCCCGTAGCGGGCCCCGGAAGGCCGTCCGTCCCAGGGAGCGGAATCCCCGCCACCGCCGTCACCACCGACCGGCCGGTACGACTACGATGCGCCCCATCACGCGCACACCGGAAGGCACCCGCACCAGGCGGCCAACGGCGCCGGAGGCGCGCACCCTTCGGCACGCACCCACCCCTCCGCACGCACGCTCCCGTCCCCGCGCCCCCGG
The DNA here is from genome assembly GCF_048500665.1 of Streptomyces tritici. Taxonomy (NCBI): domain Bacteria; kingdom Bacillati; phylum Actinomycetota; class Actinomycetes; order Kitasatosporales; family Streptomycetaceae; genus Streptomyces; species Streptomyces tritici. The sequence goes on along the minus strand of NZ_CP183183.1, from coordinate 3,552,334 downwards.
CTCCGTACCCGCACGTCCATCGCTCCGTACCCCGCTCCGTATCCCGTCCTGCACCACCTCCGGACCTCCGGCTCCCCCGGTCACACAAGGACATCCGCCATGCGCAGCTCCCCCGGCAGAGGGCTCCAGCCCAACGTCCTCGGCACGTTCGACACCGTGGTCATGGCGGTCGCCGGCAGCGCCCCGGCGTACTCGCTCGCCGCCACCACCGCCGTGCTGTTCGGCGCGGTCGGCCTGGCCGGGCCCGCCGCCCTGCTGTACTGCGCGCTGCCCATGCTCGGCATCGTCCTCGCGTACGCCCGGCTGGGCCGCATCGACGTCAACGCGGGCGCGGCGTACTCGTGGGTGGGCCGCACCCTGCACCCGTTCCTCGGCTTCCTGTCCGGCTGGGCGCTCGTGGTGTCGGCGACCGTGTTCATGGTGGCCGGTTCGCTGCCCGCCGGGGTGCTGACGCTCTCCCTGATCGACCCGGCCCTCGCCGGGAACACCCCGCTCGCCGCCGCCGTCGGCGCGGGCTGGTTCCTGATGATGCTGCTCGTGGTGCTCGGCGGCACCCGGCTCACCGTCCGCGCCCAACTCCTCCTCACCGGCGTCGAGCTGGTGATCCTCGTCGTCTTCCTGCTGGCCGCCCTGCTGCACCGGGGCGCGGCGACCGCCTTCGACTGGTCCTGGTTCGGGTTCGGCGGCTTCGACGGCACCGCCGGTTTCGCGTCCGGCGCGCTGATCGCCGCGTTCTACTACTGGGGCTGGGACGTCACCGGCAACCTCAGCGAGGAGACCCGCGACAGCCGCCGCACCGCCGGCCGGGCCGCGCTGATCGGCTTCGCCGTCGTGTTCCTGCTCTTCGAGGCGGTCACGGTGACCGTGAACGTGCTGCTGAGCGCCGAGCGGATCGAGGCGAGCGGCGCGAACCTGCTGGCCGTCCTCGGCCAGGAGATCTGGCCCGGCGTGGGCGGGAAACTGCTGGTCGCGGCCGTCCTGCTGTCGACCGTCGCCACCCTGGAGACCACGCTCATCCAGGTCACCCGCTCGCTGTTCGCGATGGGCCGGGACCGCGCGCTGCCGGAGCGGCTCGGGGCGGTGCACCGCCGCTGGAACACCCCGTGGGTGGCGATCACCACCGTCGGCGGGGCCGCGCTGGTGCTGTTCGGCGCGGCGGCCGCGGCCGGCTCGGTGCAGTCGGTGCTGCGGGACGCGGTCGCCGCGATCGGGCTGCTGATCGCGTTCTACTACGCCCTCGCCGGCCTCGCCGCCGTCGTCGCCTACCGGGGCCTGCTGCGGGCGTCCGTACGGGACTTCGTGCTCGGCGGGGTCTGGCCGCTGCTCGGTTCGGCCTTCATGCTCTGGGTGTTCGCCGAGTCGCTGGGCGCGCTGTCCGGCACCTCGCTCACCATCGGCCTCGGCGGGCTGCTCCTCGGCCTCGTGCCGATGGTCGTGTACTGGCGCAGGGGCAGCGCGTACTACCGCCCCGCCGCCCTGGACGCGGCCCGCTGTCTCGCCGCCGACCCGCCGGGCACGGCACGGGGCCTGCGGCGGCCGGCGAGGGACAACGGCGTACCGGCCACGGACTTCTGACCCGCGACGCGCGCCGGGCGCCCCGACGCTCACCGCGCCCGCCCCGATCGCCCGACCGACCGCCCCGCTCGCCCGCCCCAACCGCCCGACCGACCGCCCCGCTCGCCAGATTGACCGCCTGTTCACCCGCCCCGATCACCGATCGACCGCCCACTCGCCTGCCCCGACCGCCCGCTCGCCCCGCTCAGCCCACTCCCCACCCGCCCGCACCCGCCGCGCCCGCCGGAAGGAGACCCGATGGCCGCCCGCCGCCGCCCCGCCCGCTTCGTACCGGACTTCGACCCCGACCACGGGGACCGGCCGCTCACCGCCGCGCGTCAGGACATGGTCATCGGCCGCTGGCAGGGCGTCCGCGACCTGCTGCGGGCCACCGGGACGGACTGGCCGCGCCGCACCCACCGGCTGCGGCTGCTGTCGCACGCCGCCGCCGACAGCTCCGCCGTGGAGTCCTGGCGGGCCGCCGAGCCGGACGACCCGGACGCGGCCGTGCTGCGGGCGGCGACCGTGGTCGTCCGGGCCTTCAACGAGGCCATCGCCATCGGACGCGGCACCGCCGTCGACCGCGGACGCCTGGACGCGGCGGTGGAGACCTGTCTGCAGGCGGCCGAGGCCGCGCCCGCCGACCCGATGCCGTGGGTGTCGCTGCTGACGGTGGCGCGGCTGTACGAGGGCGGGGTGGCGCGCGGCGAACTGCGGCACTGGTTCGACGAGCTGCGCCGCCGCGACCCGTACAACCTGGAGGGCCACGCGCAGGTCATGCGCTACTGGTCGGCCCGCTGGCACGGCACGCACGGCGCGATGTACGACTTCGCCCGCAACGCCGCCGGGATCGCCCCGCCCGGTTCGCCGCTGCCGGTGCTGGTGCAGGTGGCGCGGGTCGAGGAGTACCGCTACATCGCGGACGCGGCGCGCGGCCGGGGCCCGGTGCGGGGCTTCGACCAGCACTGGAAGCACGAGCTGGCGGTGACGGAGCTGCGGCGCACCGCCGAGCGCTGGATCGGCGGCCGGGACCCGGCCCGTCCGGTGGCCCCGGAAGAGGTCGCCGACCTCAACTATCTGGCGCACGCCGCCTGTTACGCGGGCGAGACGGAGGTGGCCCGGCGAGTGCTCGGGATGCTCGGGGCGCGGGCGGCGTGGGTGCCGTGGGCGTACACCGGGGACCCGGAGGAGCAGTTCACCCGCTTCCGGCAGGGCCTGGACGTCACCTGACGGCGAGGGGCGCGGGCCGAGGACCCGCGCCCCTCGCGTCGTGCACGGCGGTGGCCCGGCTCAGACGCCGATGTCGCGGCCGTCCGTGCGGTAGACCGCGACGACCGACGGGCGGACCAGCGTGCCGGGGCCGTCGGGCCAGACGGACGCCGGGTTCTCGACGGTCGCGCCGTCGATCTCGCCCGGGTGCTGGACCGCGACCAGGACGCGGCGGTCCTGGATGATCGGGCCGCAGGTCTCGGCGCCCTTGGGCACGGTCAGGAACTGCTTCAGCTCACCGCGGCGCTCGCCGTGCGTGGCGACGCCGAACAGGCCGTCGTGCGAGCCGAGCTGGTTGCCGTCCGTGGAGATCCACAGGTTGCCGTACGGGTCGAACGCCACGTTGTCCGGGCAGGAGATCGGCGACACCCGGTCCTTGGGGAAGCCCGCGAAGTACGTGGCCGGGTCGTTCGGGTCGCCGGCGACGAGGAACAGGCGCCAGGCGAAGCCGTCGGAGGCCGGGTCGTCCCAGTGCTCGGCGAGCTCCAGGATCTGGCCGTGCTTGTTGAGGTTGCGCGGGTTGGCCTCGTCCGCGCCCGGGTTGGTTCCCTTGCCGCGGTTGGAGTTGTTGGTCAGCGCGACGTACACGCGGCCGGTGCGCGGGGACGGCTCGACGTCCTCGGGGCGGTCCATCTTGGTGGCGCCGACCTTGTCCCCGGCGACGCGGGTGAAGACGAACACCTCCTCGGCGGTCATCCCGGGCACGTGCGAGACCGCGCCGTCCGGGCCGGCCGTGGCCAGCGGGATCCACACGCCGGAACCGTCGAACTCGCCGTCGTTCGGGAGCTTGCCGGTGCCGTCGATCTCGGCGGCCGGGGAGTCGCCGGACAGCTTGGCGACGTACAGGGTGCCCTCGTCGAGCAGGGTCAGGTTGTACGCGCGGGCGGCCCGCGAGGAGCCCTTCTTCATCCGCTTGCTCGACACGAACTTGTAGAAGTAGTCGAAGCGCTCGTCGTCGCCCATGTAGACGACCGGGCGGCCGTCCTCGGTCAGGCGCGGCTGCGCGGCCTCGTGCTTGAAGCGGCCGAGAGCGGTGCGCTTGCGGGGCGTCGACTCCGGGTCGTACGGGTCGAGCTCGACGACCCAGCCGAAGCGGTGGACCTCGTTGGGCTCCTGCTTGAGGTCGAAGCGCTTGTCAAAGCGCTCCCACTTGCGCTCGGTGGCGCCGGTGCCGACGCCGTAGCGCTTGTCGGTGGCGGAGGAGCCGTTGGCGAAGTACTGGTTGAAGTTCTCCTCGCCGTGGAGCGTGGTGCCCCAGGGGGTGGTGCCGCCGGCGCAGTTGTTGAGCGTGCCGAGGACGGTGCGGCCGGCCGGGTCCGCGGAGGTCCTCACGAGGGCGTGGCCGGCGACCGGGCCGGTCAGCTCGAACGCGGACGAGGTGTGCAGACGGCGGTTGAGCGGGTGCCGGCGGACCGGGGTGAGCTTGCCGCTGCGGTGCTCCTCCTGGACGACGACGACCGACAGGCCGTGCGCGGCCCAGGCGATCTCGACCTGCTCGCGGGTCGGGTTCTCCGGGTCGTAGCCGCGGAACATCAGGACCTCATCGGTGTACTCGTGGTTCGCCACGAGCACCTGACGGCCGTGCTCGCCGCGGAGCGGGAGCAGGGAGAGGAAGTCGTTGTTGTAGCCGAACTGACCGGCCTGGGCGGCGGCGGTCTGCTTCTCGGCGTCGAAGGCCGGGGCGCCGCGGAGGATCGGCTCGCCCCAGCGGATCACCACGTTCTGGCTGTAGCCGGCCGGGACGGTGACCTGGTCGGCGGTGTTGGGGGCGACCGGCTCGAAGCGGAGGCCGCGGGCGCCGTCCTTGCGGCCCGGCCGGTACGCGGCGGCCTCGGCGGCGACAGCGGGGCCGGCCGCGCCCTGGGCGACGACCGCGCCGCCGGCGGCGGTGGCCACGGTGACGACGGCGGCGGCGCGCATCATCGAACGGCGCGAGAACGCACCGGCGATGACGTCGCCGACGTACTCGTTGTCGCTGGTGTTCGGCACCTCGTGGAAGCAGGCGTCGCCGCAGCGGTAGCGGCAGGTGAGCGCGGAACGTCCGCCCCCGTGGGGGTTGGTGCTCAGCAGCGGCAGCAGTTTGCGCACGAGGTCCTCCTTCGGCGCACGCCTGCGCCGACACGGTGTCGGGAATGTGTTCGGCGGCGACGCTATGCGCGCAGATCTGCACGCGAGCGGCCGTGGAATGAACGCCCGATGAACCCGGAGCGACCGGGCGCGGCGAAGGGCCGACCGGGGCGCGGTCGGCGACACGGCAGGCCGCTAACCTTACGTGTCCGCCCTGGCCAGGGATGATTCCCCCCAGTACGGACATAGACGGCACCCCACTCATGCGAAAGGCCTCGCCCATGGGCATCCGGAGTTTGCTGCGCAAGGTGTTCGGACGCGACCGCGCGGAGCAGAGCGAGTCGCCGGCAACCTCCGTCCCGCCCCAGACGGAACCGTCACCCACGACCGGGACCACGACGAAGACGACGACGAAGACGACGTCGAAGACGTCGACGTCGACCACGGCAACGGCCACCGCCACGGACCAGGCCCCGACGGTCCCGGCCCAGTCCCAGGCCGAGAAGGCCGCGCAGGCCCTGGTGGCCGCCGCCTTCGACAACCCGAAGCCCAAGGTCCCCGAAGCCCGTACCGAACAGCCCACCTCTGCGGCAACGGACTCCCAGCAGCAGCCGGTTGCCGAGGAGCCGACCGAACCCCCGGTGACGGTCGAGGAGTTGACCGCCCTGGTGGACACGGCGGGCGTGGACCCGTCGGGCCCGGACACCGAGGCGAAGGCCGGGGCCGAGACGAAGGCCGAGGCTGAGCCGGAGGCCGAGGGCGAGGCGAAGGCCGAGGCGGACGTCGAGGCGGACGTCGAGGCCGGGGCCGAGGGCGAGGCGAAGGCCGACGAGCCGAAGGCCGAGACCGCCGCCGAGGCGAAGCCGGAGGCTGAGGCCGAGGTCGTCGCCGAGGCTGACGAGGACCGGTCCGCCGAGGCGGAGACGCCGGCCGAGCCGGTCGTCCCCGAGACCGCGGCGGAGCCGCAGGCCGAGGACGAGGCGGCCGAGGTCGTCGCCGAGACCGAGACCGCCGTCGCCGCCGAGCAGGAGGCCCCGGTGGCCGAGGCGGAGCCGGCAACGTCGGCCGAGCCCGCCGTCGCCGAGACCGAGACGAAGCCGAAGTCCGAGGACGAGGCGGCCGAGGACGCCCCGGCGCAGGCCGAGGTTGTCGCCGAGACCGAGGCGGCCCCGGCCGCCGAGCCGGAGACGTCGGCCGAGGCGGTCGTCGCCGAGACCGCGGCGGAGCCGCAGGCTCAGGCGGAGCCGGAGGGCGAGGCTGCCGCCGCGTCCCAGGAGCCGCAGGCCCAGGACGAGGCCGGCGACGAGCCGGAGGCCCCGGCCGAGACGCCGGCGGAGCCGGAGGCCGTCACGACGGCGGACGCCGAGCCGGTCACCGAAGCCACCGAGGCCGAGGCCCAGGTCGAGCCGGCCGCCGAGCCGACCGCCGCTGAGACCGAGGCCGAGGCCGTCGCCGAGACGGCCACCGCAGCCGACGGCGCCCCGGCCGCCGCCGAGCCCGCCGTCGCCCAGCCCGAGGCGCAGCCCGAGCCCGTCGCCGCCGCTGCCGGCACCGACGAGTCCGCTGCCGACGCCGACGAGCCGGTCGTCATCGCCGACGACGCCGACGAGTCGGCCGTCCCGGCCCCCCTCGGGTCCGCTCTCGGTGTCGCCGAGGTCAAGGGGCGGGCCGTGGGTGAGGTGCTCGCGGCGTACAAGGCGGCCGGGCGGGTGCTGGAGGCGCAGGGGCTGGGAGGGGCGCGGGCCGCGGTGTACCTCGTGCTCGACCGGTCGCTGTCCATGCGGGGCTACTACAAGGACGGCTCCGTCCAGCGCCTCGCCGAGCAGACGCTCGCGCTCGCCGCGCACCTGGACGAGGCGGCGACCGTGCCGGTCGTCTTCTTCTCCACCGAGGTCGACGGCACCGGCGACCTCACCCTCGACAACGCCGACGGCCGCATCGCCGAGCTGCACGAGTCCCTCGGCCGCATGGGCCGCACGAACTACGACCGCGCGATCGCCGAGGTCCTGGCCCACCACGAGAAGGCCGACGCCGCCCGCCCCGCGTTCGTCGTGTTCCAGACGGACGGCGCCCCCGAGTCCCGTACCGCCGCGACGAAGGCGCTCGCCTCCGCCGCCGACCGCCCGATCCACTGGCGGTTCGTCGCCTTCGGCGACGAGGACGCCAAGGGCTTCGACTACCTGCGCAAGCTGGACGTCCCGAACGCCGCGTTCTTCCACGCCGGCCCCACCCCGGCCGAGACCCCGCACCCGGCCTTCTTCAAGGGCCTGCTGGACGGCTACGCGCTCTGACCGGCCGGCACGTCACCGCCACCGCGAGCCCCGCCCCCTCGAAGGGGGCGGGGCTCCGCCGTCTCGCCCGCGTCCGCCCGGACGTAATCGCGGTGAGTGGATCTTCGGCGGGCCGATAGGATTTCGACCATGGCGGCCACTGGATCCGAGAAGCAGGGGGCGAAGGCGTACTACGTCTCGACCCCCATCTACTACGTCAACGACGCTCCTCACCTGGGCCACGCCTACACGACCGTCGCAGGCGACGTGCTCACGCGCTGGCACCGTCAGCGCGGCGAGAAGGTGTGGTACCTCACCGGCACGGACGAGCACGGTCAGAAGATCATGCGCACCGCGGAGGCGAACGGCGTCACCCCGCAGGAGTGGTGCGACAAGCTCGTCTCCGAGGCGTGGAAGCCCCTCTGGGAGCACCTGAACATCGCGAACGACGACTTCATCCGGACGACGGAGAAGCGGCACACGGACCGTGTGCAGGAGTTCGTGCAGGACCTGTACGACAAGGGCGAGATCTACAAGGGCGGGTACGAGGGCCCGTACTGCGTGGGCTGTGAGGAGTACAAGCTCCCCGGCGACCTCATCGAGGCCGAGGACGGCACGAAGCTGTGCGCCGTCCACAAGAAGCCGGTGGAGATCCTCAAGGAGGAGAACTACTTCTTCAAGCTCAGCGAGTACGGCCCGAAGCTGCTCGAGTTCTACGAGGCGAACCCGGGCTTCATCCAGCCCGAGTCGGCCCGCAACGAGGTCGTGAACTTCGTGAAGCAGGGCCTGGAGGACCTCTCGATCTCCCGGTCCACGTTCGACTGGGGCGTCAAGGTCCCGTGGGACGACCAGCACGTCATCTACGTGTGGATCGACGCCCTGCTGAACTACGCCACGGCGGTCGGCTACAACGAGAACCCGGAGAAGTTCGCGTCGACCTTCCCGGCGAACGTGCACCTGATCGGCAAGGACATCCTCCGCTTCCACGCGGTGATCTGGCCCGCCATGCTGATGGCGCAGGGTCTGCCCGTCCCCGGCCGGGTCGCCGCGAACGGCTGGCTGATGGTCGGCGGCGAGAAGATGTCGAAGTCGAACCTGACCGGCATCAAGCCGCAGGACCTGACCTCGCACTTCGGCGTGGACGCGTACCGCTGGTACTTCCTGCGCGCGATCGCGTTCGGCCAGGACGGTTCGTTCTCCTGGGAGGACTTCACCGCCCGCTACACCTCCGAGCTCGCCAACGACTACGGCAACCTCGCCTCGCGCGTGGCGGCGATGGTCGGCAAGTACTTCGGCGGGGAGCTGCCGGCCGCGACTTCCGATGGCGACGCGGAGAAGGCCGTCCACGAGGGCCTGGCCAAGGCGGTCGCCGAGGCGGACCGGAAGATCGGCGAGGAGCTGGACTTCCAGGGCGGCATCCTGGCGATCTTCGACTTCGTGAAGCAGGTCAACGGCTACATCACGGAGCAGGAGCCGTGGAAGGTCGCCAAGGACGAGTCGGAGGAGGGCCGGGCCCGTCTCGCGACGATCCTGTACACGGCCGCCGAGTCGCTGCGCGCGGTCGCGGTCCTGCTGAACCCGGTCATGCCGGAGACCTCCCAGAAGCTCTGGGACTCCCTCGGCGCGGACGCCGCCCTCGGCGCCCTCGCCGACCAGTCCGTCACCGAGGCCGGCACCTGGGGCCGGCTGCCCGCCGGCGCGACGGTCACCAAGGGCGCGGTGCTCTTCCCGCGCCTTGAGGAGCCGAAGAAGGACTGACGCCCGTCCCCGCAGCACCCGCGAAGGCCGCCGCCCCCTGTTGTGGGGCGGCGGCCTTCGCCTTTCGGGGCGGCTAGGGGCGCACGACGTCCCTGACGTACAGGAGGGCGTCCGCGGCGGGCAGGTGGGACGGGTCGTACGGGGCGTAGCCGAACCAGGGGGAGACGCGGGGAGCCGGGAGCTCGGGGCCGAGCACCTCGGCCAGGCGGCGGGCGTCCACGAGGCAGCGGTCCTCCGGCAGGGCGTACAGGGCGCCCTCCAGGGTGTGCGGCTCCGGCGTGCCGACGCCCTCGTGGCGGAGGGTGCCGAGGGCCATGGGAACGAAGCGGTACTCGTCGCCGAGCACGGCGTGCGCCAGCGCGCCGGCGCTCCACCAGTGCAGCGGCGCGCCGCCCATCCGCATCGTGCTCCGCTCGCGCTGCAGATGGCCGTTGTGGGCGTACACGAGGACGGGGCCGCGGGCGGCGAGGGCCAGGAGGTTGTCGGCCATCATCCGGTCCCGGACGCCGACCAGCCGGGTCAGGCGGGACGGGGAGGCGTCGGCCATCGCGTGGTGGTAGCGCAGCAGGCCGGTGGCGGTGCGGGCGTACAGGCGGGCCCGGTCCCAGTCGTCGCGGGAGGTCGCCGTGAGCAGGTGCGGGGTCTGCTCGTCGAGCACGGCGGTGAGTTCGTCGGCGAGCAGCCGCAGCTCCGCGGCCTCGGCCGACCGGCCCACGGAGCGGGACGGGTCCCGCATCGCCGCCGGCTCCGTCCACCGGCCGTCGGGGCCGAGCAGCGCGTCGAGGCGGGCTGCGGTGCAGGGCAGCAGGTCCGCGTCGCCGTGGGCGGCGAGGTACGCGTGGAGGGCGGTGAGGGCCTCGCGGGGACTCTCGGCGGCGGTGATCTCCAAGGGGCCGTCGAAGCCGGCGAAGCGGACCTGTTCGGCGGCGGGCCGGCCCTCGTTGAAGGCGCGCATCCAGCGGACCAGTTCGCGGTTGGCGGGCAGCTGACCCCAGTCGTGGCTGAAGCCGTGCGCCACGACCTCGTCCAGGGTGCCGGCGCCCGTGGTGACGTACGCGTCCACGAGCAGGCCGTTCAGGCAGTCGGTCTCGATCGCCAGCGTCCGCCGGCCTTCCTCGGCCAGCTGCCGGAAGAGCTCGTTGCGCAGGTCGAGCAAAGAGTTCTCGCGGTGCGTGGGCTCGCCGAGGGCGAGCACCCGCGGCCGGTCCGGGAGCAGCCCCAGCAGGGCCGCCGCGTCGACGGGGTACGTAGTGTCCTTGATGTCGGTCGCCATGCCTTCGACGCTATCGTTGAACTTTCGGTGGAGACCTGGGCCGTGACATGGCCCGGAAAGTCGGGGGTCGTGCCGGATAACCTTCAAACCGGGGTGCGGCTGCGGCCCGTCGATCTGGCGCGCGCCCACGGACTGTCCACGCAGGCGGTCCGCAACTACGAGGAGGCCGGCATCCTGCCCGCCGCCGCCCGCACCCCGAGCGGTCACCGCCGCTACACCCCGCTGCACGCGGCCGCCCTGCGGGCGTTCCTCGCGCTGCTGCCGGGCCACGGGCACGCGACGGCGACGGCGATCATGCGGGCGGTGCACGACGGCGCGGCCGAGGAGGCGTTCCGGCTCGTCGACGAGAGCCACGCCCAGCTCCTCGACGACCGGCGCACCCTGCGGGCCGTGGAGGGCGCCCTGCGGGACCTGGAGCCGGTGCCGGAGCCCGAGGCGGGCGGCGTGTTCATCGGGCCGCTGGCGCACCGGCTGGGCGTCCGCCCGGCGACGCTGCGCAAGTGGGAGGCGGCCGGTCTGGTGAGCCCGCGCCGCGACCGGGTGACCGGCTACCGGATGTACGACGAGGCCGCCGTACGGGACGCGCGGCTGGCCCACCAGCTCCGGCGGGGCGGCTACCCGTTGGCGCGGATCGCCCCGCTGATCGCGCAGGTGCGGGCGGCCGGGGGGCTCGCGCCGCTGGAGGCCGCGCTCGGCGACTGGCGCGGCCGGCTGACGGCCCGCGGGCGGGCGCTGCTCGCGGGGGCCGCCGCACTGGACGCGTACCTCCGCGCCCGCGGCTGAGACGCGGAAGGGGCCCGGGATCGTCGTGATCCCGGGCCCCTTCCGCAGACGTGCGGCCTAGCGGCCGGCCTCCGGGTGGACCGCGTCGGTCACCGGGCGGCCGTCCGCGGGCTTCTCCTTGGCGACCGGCTTGCGGAGCTGGATGTTCAGCTCCTTCAGGCGGGCCTCGTCGAGCTCCGTCGGGGCGCCCATCAGCAGGTCCTGCGCGTTGCCGTTGAGCGGGAACGCGATGGTCTCGCGGATGTTGGGCTCGTCGGCGAGCAGCATGACGATGCGGTCGACGCCCGGGGCGATGCCGCCGTGCGGCGGGGCGCCGTACTCGAAGGCGCGGAGCATGCCGGCGAACTCGTTCTCGACGGTCTCGCGGCTGTAGCCGGCGATCTCGAACGCCTTGAACATGATCTCGGGCTCGTGGTTCCGGATCGCGCCGGAGGACAGCTCGATGCCGTTGCAGACGATGTCGTACTGCCAGCCGAGGATGTCCAGCGGGTCCTGGGTCTCCAGGGCCTCCAGGCCGCCCTGCGGCATGGAGAACGGGTTGTGCGAGAAGTCGATCTTGCCGGTCTCCTCGTCCCGCTCGTACATCGGGAAGTCGACGATCCAGGCGAAGCGGAAGACGTTCTCCTCGAACTGGCCGGCGCGCTTGGCGGCCTCGACCCGGACCGGGCCCATGATCTTGGAGACCTCGTCGAACTCGCCGGCGCCGAAGAACACCGCGTGGCCCGGCTTCAGGCCGAGGCGCTCGGTGAGGACCTTGACGTTCTCCTCGGTGAGGAACTTGGCGATCGGGCCGGTCAGGGCGCCCTCCTCGCCCACGCGGATCCAGGCCAGGCCCTTCGCGCCGAGCGAGATCGCGTACTCGCCGAGGCCGTCGAAGAACTTGCGCGGCTGGTCGGCGGTGTCCGGCACGGCGAGGGCGCGGACGTGCTTGCCGGCGAAGGCCTTGAACTCCGAGTTCTCGAACACGTCGGTGATGTCGACGAGTTCGAGCGAGGTGCGCAGGTCCGGCTTGTCGTTGCCGTACTTCAGCATCGACTCGCGGAACGGGATCCGCGGGAACGGGGAGCTGACGTGGCGGCCGCCGCCGAACTCCTCGAACAGCTCGGTCATCAGCTTCTCGACCGGCCGGAAGACGTCCTCCTGCTCGACGAAGCTCATCTCGATGTCGAGCTGGTAGAACTCGCCCGGCGAGCGGTCGGCGCGGGCGTCCTCGTCGCGGAAGCAGGGCGCGATCTGGAAGTAGCGGTCGAAGCCGGAGATCATCAGCAGCTGCTTGAACTGCTGGGGCGCCTGCGGCAGCGCGTAGAACTTGCCCGGGTTGAGGCGGGACGGGACGACGAAGTCGCGGGCGCCCTCGGGGGAGGTCGCGGCGAGGATCGGGGTCGCCATCTCGTTGAAGCCGAGGGCGGTCATCTTCTGCCGGATCGCGGCGATCACGGCCGTGCGCAGCATGATGTTGCGGTGCATGCGCTCGCGGCGCAGGTCGAGGAAGCGGTACTCCAGGCGCCGCTCCTCGTTGACGCCGTCGTCGGCGTTGATGGTGAACGGGATCTGCTTGGCCGCGCCGAGGATCTCGACCTCGGAGACCTCGATCTCGATCTCGCCGGTGGCGAGCTCCGGGTTGACGTTCTCCGCGCCGCGGGAGACGACCTTGCCGTCCACGCGGACGACGGTCTCCTTGGTCAGCTTGTCGAGCACCTCGGCGGCCTTGGTGCCGGGGCGGGCGACCAGCTGGGTGATGCCGTAGTGGTCGCGGAGATCGATGAAGAGGATGCCGCCCAGGTCGCGCCGATTGTGCAGCCAGCCGCTCAGCCGGACGTCGGTGCCGACGTCAGAGGCGCGGAGCTCGCCGCAGGTGTGGGACCTGTACCGATGCATCGTCGTTCATCCAGTCTTCGGAATCGGTGGGTGGGCCCGGATACATCCAGGCCCGTCAAGGGTACCGGGCGGGCCACGATCGATCGTCGGACCGTCTCAGTGGCACGCTGCGGTCCGATATTCATAAAGTGGGGCAATGCGCACCGAGGATGTGCTGGCCGCGATCGCGACCGGTCTGTGGCGCTGGGACAACGCGACCGGGACCGTCTCGCTCGACGCCGAGGCGGCCCGGCTGCTCGGGCTGCCCGCCGAACCCGCCCGGCTGACCGAGGCGGCGGTGCGTGCCCGTTTTCATCCCGTCGACTGGAACGAGAACGGCGGGGTCGTCGGCCTCGCCCGCGCGGAGGGCACCCTCGCCGAGTCGCGGCTGCGGGTCGTGGGCCCCGACGGCCGGGTGATCCGCACCGTCCGCAGCCGCGCCAAACCGCTGGCCGAGGAGCTCGGCCACCCGCTCGTCGGCAGCATCCAGGAGGTCGCCGAACCCGCCCCGGGCACGGCCGCCCGCAGCCCCGTCACCGGCGACTGGCGGCGCTCCCGGGAGGCGTTCCTGCTGGACGCCGGACGCGCCCTCGCGGAGGCCCGGTCCACCGCCGAGGTGCTGCGGGTGGCCGCCTCCCTGTCCATGCCGGGCTTCTCGCCGGACGGGCTCGCCGTCTTCGGCGTGGCCGGCGACCGGCTCACCGTCACCGGGCACCACGGGCACAGCGACGGCGACGAGGGCCCGTTCACCGAGATGCCGCTCGACACCGACTACCCGGCGGCCGAGGCGGCCCGCACCGGGCGGGCGATCTACCTGCCGTCGCCGGAGGAGTACAAGCGCCGCTTCCCGCTGACCTGGCCGCTGGCGCAGCGGTTCGGCCGGCAGTCGTGGGCCTTCCTGCCGCTGATCGTCGCCGGGCGGACGATGGGCGCGTGGATGGCCGCGTTCAAGCACCCGGTGGCCTTCACCCCCGACGAGCGGTCCGTGCTCACCACCGTCGCCCGGATGCTCGCCCAGGCCCTCGCCCGGGCCGGCGTCGCCGAGTCCGAACGGGAGCTGTCGCTGGGGCTGCAGCGCACGATGATGCCCGCGCTCGGGCCCGGCATCCCCGGCCTCGCGGTGGCCGGCCGGTACGTGCCGACCGGCGGCGGCCTGGAGATCGGCGGCGACTGGTACGACATGATCCAGCTGCCCGGGGGCCGGATCGCGCTGGTCATCGGCGACGTCCAGGGCCACGACGTCCGGGCCGCCGGGCTGATGGGCCAGCTGCGGATCGCGCTGCGCGCCTACGCCTCCGAGGGCCACCGCCCCGACGCGGTGCTCTCGCGGGCCTCCCGCTTCCTGCACGGGATCACCGACGGCTCCGACGACCCCGGCGGCCCGCGCTTCGCGACCTGCCTGTACCTGGAGGTCGACCCGGAGACCGGGAGCCTGGACATCGCCCGGGCCGGGCACCCCGAGCCGGCGGTGCGCACCGCCGACGGCACGGTCCTGCAGCAGCCGACCGCGGGCGGGCTGCCGCTGGGCGTCGACCCGGACAGCGACTACCCGACGACCCGGCTGCGCCTGGAGCCCGGCGAGACGCTGATGGTGTGCACCGACGGGCTCCTGGAGACCGGCGGGCACGACCTGGACAGCGGCTGGAACCGCGTCCGCGCGCTCCTGGAGCGGCACGAGGGCGACTCCCTGGAGGAGCTCGCGGACCGGCTCGTCGAGGCCGTCCACGGCCCCGGCTCGCACCACACCACCGGCCCGCTCGCCGACCGCCGCGAGGACGACATAGCGGTGCTGCTGCTCTCCCGCACCGGCGACCGCACGGCCGTGCCCGCCCCGCGCCGCGCCGTCATGACCGTCGCCCAGGCCGAGCCGGAGCGGATCGCCGACGCGCGCCGGCAGCTGCGCCAGCTGCTGCACGACTGGACGGACGAGGACCAGGTCGACTCGGCGGTCCTGATGGTCTCCGAGATGGTCACCAACGTGCTCATCCACACCGACGGCGACGCGCTGCTGGTCGCCGAGGTGGTCTGCGGCGACCGCACCCGGCGGGTGCGCGTGGAGGTCTCGGACGCAAGCGACGACCTGCCGCACAAGCGCCACCCGGGCGAACTCGCCTCCAGCGGCCGGGGGCTGCTGCTGATGGAGATGCTCGCCGACGCCTGGGGCGTCGACCCGCGCGGCGAGGGCAAGTGCATCTGGTTCGAACTCCACGAACCGTCCTCGGGGCGGGGCTGCTGCCAGTAGGACGCGCGCGGGGCGGGGACGCGGCGCAGACTGGTGGGGTACGGCCGCCCGGGGGGACCACGGAGCACCGTCATGGACACGCACAAGGTGGGCAGTGACACCACCGTCATCGCAGACAGCCTGGAGATTCCGGGGATGGGGCACATCCCCGTCAACGCGTACGTGCTCACGTCCCGCGAACCGGTCGTCGTCGACACCGGTCTGTCCGTCTCCGACCGGGACTTCGTGGCCGCGCTCCGCGAGGTGATCGACCCGGCCGACGTCCGCTGGATCTGGCTCACCCACCCCGACCGCGACCACACCGGCGGGATCTTCGACCTGCTGATCGCGGCCCCCGAGGCACGCGTCGTGACGACGTTCCTGGGCGCCGGGATCATGACCACGGAACGGCCGCTGCCGATGGACCGGGTGTACTTCCTCAACCCCGGGCAGTCCCTGGACGTCGGCGACCGGATGCTGCGGGCGTTCCGGCCGCCGCTGTTCGACAGCCCGGCGACCGTCGGCTTCTACGACGACCGCACCCGCATCTGCTTCAGCTCGGACTGCTTCGGCGGGCCCATGCCCTCCGCCGAACTGGCCGAGAGCGGCCACGCCAACGACCTGAAGCCGGAGGAGCTGCGGGGCGCCCAGCTGATCTGGGCGACGCTGGACAGCCCCTGGGTGCATGTCGTCGACCCGGCGAAGTACCGGGCCACCATCCAGCCGCTGCGGTCGCTGAACCCCGAGATCGTGCTGTGCACGCATCTGCCGCCTGCGGTGCGGATGACCTCGCAGATGATCGACACGATCTCGATGGCGCCGGACGCCGACCCGTTCGTCGGCCCGGATCAGGCGGCCCTGGAGGCCATGCTGAAGTCCTTCGAGCCGGGCAGCACACCGGCCGCGGCGACCTAGGGGATGTCGGGGGGCCGGGCCTCGGGCGGCCCGGTCTCCCGGGCCCCCGCGTCCGGGGGCGCGTACCGGCTGCGGAGTTCGCCGACGACGCCGAAGGCCGCCGCGGCGACGGGCACGGCGAGGAGCATGCCGAGGATCCCGGCGACGGAGGCGCCGGCGGTGATCGCCAGCAGCACCACGGCCGGGTGCATCTGGACGGTCCGGCTCTGCACCAGCGGCTGGAGCACGTTCCCCTCCAGGACCTGCACGGCCAGCACCACCCCCAGCACCCACAGCGCGATCACGAAGCCCCGGTCGGCCAGGGCCACCAGCACCGCGACCGCGCCGGACAGGAACGCGCCGAGGTACGGGATGTACGCGGTCACGAAGACGAGCGCGGCCAGCCCGACCGCGCCCGGGACGTCGAGCACGAGCAGCCCGACGCCGATCAGCACCGCGTCCACGAGCGCGACGAACGTCGTCCCGCGCATGAACCCCTCGACCGCCTCGAACGCCCGCCGGGCCATCGCCTCCAGGGCGTCGCCGGCGGACCGGGGGGCCAGGGAGCGCAGGGACGCGGCGGCCCGGTCGGAGTCCCGCAGGAAGAAGAAGATCAGCAGCAGCGCCAGCACGGCCGTGGCCAGCATCTGACCGACGACGCTCAGCCCCGAGATCACCCCGGACGCCGCCGTCCCGCCGAACTTCTGCAGCAGCTCCCGGGCGTTGCGCGCGAGGTCGTCGAGCGAGGTGCCGGCGGCGCCGAGATGTTCGGTGATGTCCGACGAGGCGCGGCGCACGGAGGCGACGATCTGGTCGCCGCTGTCGATCAGCGCCGCGACGACGATGTACGTGGCCCCGCCGACGACCACGAGGACGGCGACGCAGGTCAGGGCGGCGGCCAGGGAGCGCTGCACCTTCAGCCGCAGGAGCCGCCGGTGCAGCGGCCCGAGCAGCGCGGCGCCGAGCACCGCGAGCAGGACCGGCGTGACGACGGTCCTGAAGACGACGCAGAGCCAGATCCCGACGGCGGCCACCGCCGCGAGCAGCAGCAGGACCACGCACCAGGCGGCGGTCCGCCGGGCGGCCTCGGGAAGGAGCGGTCGCGTCGTCTGCACCCCTCCACCGGACCACCCCGCCCGGCGCGCCGTCCTGCGCTGCGGGTCCGCCCGGGTGACGCGACGTCAGCCCGGGCGGTCCCTTCGTACGGGTACGCGGTGCTACTCGCCCATGCCGTGGACGGCCGGGATGGTGCCCAGCCGGCCCGCCTGGAAGTCCTCGAACGCCTGGCGGAGTTCGGCCTGGGTGTTCATCACGAACGGGCCGTAGTGCGCCATCGGCTCGCGGATCGGGCGGCCGCCGAGGAGCACGACCTCCAGGTCCGGCGTGTGCCCGTCCTGCTTCTCGTCCGCGCGGACCGTCAGCGAGGCCCCGTCCCCGAAGACCGCGGTCTGGCCCATGTGGACGGGCCGGCGGTCGGCGCCGACCGTGCCGCGTCCGGCGAGGACGTACGCGAGGCCGTTGAAGTCCTCGCGCCAGGGCAGCGTCACCTCGGCGCCCGGCCTGAGGGTCGCGTGGACCATCGTGATCGGGGTGTGGGTGATGCCCGGTCCGGCGTGCCCGTCGAGCTCGCCGGCGATGACGCGGAACAGCGCGCCGCCGTCGGGGGAGGTGAGCAGCTGGACCTGGCCGCCGCGGATGTCCTGGTAGCGGGGGGCCATCATCTTGTCGCTCGCGGGCAGGTTCACCCACAGCTGCAGCCCGTGGAACAGGCCGCCGCTGACGACCAGCGACTCCGGCGGGGCCTCGATGTGCAGCAGGCCGGAGCCGGCCGTCATCCACTGGGTGTCGCCGTTGGTGATGGTGCCGCCGCCGCCGTTGGAGTCCTGGTGGTCGAAGACGCCGTCGATGATGTACGTGACGGTCTCGAAGCCGCGGTGGGGGTGCCAGGGGGTGCCCTTGGGCTCGCCCGGGGCGTACTCCACCTCGCCCATCTGGTCCATCATGATGAACGGGTCGAGGTACCGGTAATTGATCCCGGCGAACGCGCGGCGCACCGGGAAGCCCTCCCCCTCGAAGCCGGAGGGCGCCGTGGTCACGGCGAGGACCGGACGCGGCGCGGCATCGGCCGGCGCGGCGACCCGGGGCAGGGCGAGGGGATTCTCGACAGTCACAGCCGGCATGGCGGACCTCCTTGGGTGCGACGTACGTCCAGTTTAGTTGAACACTGAACTTCTTGCCACCCGGAACGCGGAACGCCCGGGAGGAATTCCTCCCGGGCGCTCTCCCTTGCCTTCCAGCCTGCGTCAGCCGTACATCCGGCGCATCGCGAAGTCCACCATCTGCTCCACGGCCTTCGCGTCGAAGACCATCCGGTGGTCGCCCTCCATGTCGAGCACGAAGCCGTAGCCGGTCGGCAGCAGGTCGATCACCTCGGCCCCGGTGATCACGAAGTACTTGGACTCCTTGCCGGCGTACCGGCGCAGCTCCTTGAGCGAGGTGAACATGGGGATCACCGGCTGCTGCGTGTTGTGCAGCGCCAGGAAGCCGGGGGTGTCGCCGCGCGGGCAGTACACCTTGGACGTCGCGAAGATCTGCTGGAAGTCCTCCGCGGCCATCGATCCGGTGGTGAAGGCGCGAACCGCGTCGGCCAGCGTCGGCGGCGAGGGCTCGGGGTACAGCGGCGGCTGCTGCGCGTACCCGCCGCCCGCCATGCCGGCCTGCATCCCGGGCTGCATGCCGGGCTGACCCTGGGGGTCGTACGGCGCTTGCGGAGGCGGCGCGTACTGCTGCTGGGCACCCGGATTCTGCTCGTAGCCGTACATGGGGGCGAGCCTACTGCGTCACACCGTCCGGGTTTGGGGTTGCTCTTATTACCGGTGGGTAGCATCATCGGAGAGAGCGTTTTGCTACTAGCCGGTACGTGTACGAGGAACCTCCCTCCCCGAGCCTTACGGAGCCGTCGCCATGGGGCACTACAAGTCGAATCTCCGCGACATCGAGTTCAACCTCTTCGAGGTCCTCGGCCGCGACAAGGTGTACGGCACCGGTCCGTTCGAGGAGATGGACGTCGACACCGCCAAGAGCATCCTCGACGAGATCCGCCGCCTCGCCGAGAACGAGCTCGCGGAGTCCTTCGCCGACGCCGACCGCAACCCGCCGGTCTTCGACCCGGAGACCAACACGGCCCCGGTCCCGGCGTCCTTCAAGAAGTCGTACAACGCCTTCATGGAGTCCGAGTACTGGCGTCTGGGCATCCCCGAGGAGATCGGCGGCACCGTCTCCCCGCGCTCCCTGATCTGGGCCTACGCGGAGCTGCTGCTCGGCTCGAACCCGGCCGTCTGGATGTACTCCTCCGGCCCGGCCTTCGCCGGCATCCTCTTCACCGAGGGCAACGAGGCGCAGAAGAAGGTCGCCAAGATCGCCGTCGAGAAGCGCTGGGGCTCCACCATGGTGCTCACCGAGCCCGACGCGGGCTCCGACGTCGGCGCCGGCCGCACCAAGGCCATCCAGCAGGAGGACGGCTCCTGGCACATCGAGGGCGTGAAGCGCTTCATCACCTCCGGTGAGCACGACATGGAGGAGAACATCCTCCACTACGTCCTCGCCCGCCCCGAGGGCGCCGGCCCCGGCACCAAGGGCCTGTCCCTCTTCCTCGTCCCGAAGTACGAGTTCGACTGGGAGACCGGCGAGCTCGGCGCCCGCAACGGCGTCTACGCCACCAACGTCGAGCACAAGATGGGCCTCAAGGCGTCCAACACGTGCGAGATGACCTTCGGCGACAAGCACCCCGCCAAGGGCTGGCTGATCGGCGACAAGCACGACGGCATCCGCCAGATGTTCCTCATCATCGAGTTCGCCCGCATGATGGTCGGCACGAAGGCGATCTCCACCCTCTCCACGGGCTACCTCAACGCCCTGGAGTACGCCAAGGAGCGCGTCCAGGGCACCGACCTGGCGAACTTCATGGACAAGGCCGCCCCGAAGGTCACCATCACCCACCACCCCGACGTCCGCCGCTCGCTGATGACGCAGAAGGCGTACGCCGAGGGCATGCGCTCCCTCGTCCTCTACACGGCCGCCGTGCAGGACGAGATCGCGATCAAGGAGACCGCCGGCGAGGACGCGAAGGCCCTGCACGGCCTGAACGACCTGCTGCTGCCGATCGTCAAGGGCTACGGCTCCGAGAAGGGCTACGAGCAGCTCGCCCAGTCGCTGCAGACCTTCGGCGGCTCCGGCTTCCTGCAGGAGTACCCGATCGAGCAGTACATCCGGGACGCCAAGATCGACACCCTCTACGAGGGCACCACCGCCATCCAGGGCCAGGACTTCTTCTTCCGCAAGATCGTCCGCGACCAGGGCGCGTCCCTGAACGCCCTCGCCGAGGAGATCAAGAAGTTCCTCGCGGCCGGCACCGGCGGCGACGACCTGGCCCCGGCCCGCGACGCGCTCGCCAAGGCCGCCGTCGACCTCGAGGGCATCGTCGGCAAGATGCTCACCGACCTCACCGCCACCGGCGAGGACGTCAAGAACATCTACAAGGTCGGCCTCAACACCACCCGCCTGCTGATGGCCTCCGGCGACGTCGTCGTCGGCTACCTGCTCCTCAGGGGCGCCGCCGTCGCCGCGGAGAAGCTGGCCGCCGGCGCCTCCGGCAAGGACGTCGCCTTCTACCAGGGCAAGATCGCGGCCGCGAAGTTCTTCGCCGCCAACGTCCTGCCGGGCGTCAGCACCGAGCGCGCGCTCGCCGAGGCGGTCGACGGCTCGCTGATGGACCTCGACGAGGCCGCGTTCTAAGCGGCGCGCCCGTCCACCATGCTGGAACGGCTCGCTCCCGGGGAGGGGGGCGGGCCGTTCCGTGTTCCCGGGGCGGCAGGGGGTTCCGGGTTCCGGGGCGGCAGCCGGTTCCGGCCGTCCCGGCGCGGATTCCCCGGCCCCCGTCCGCATGTCGAGACCTGCGTAAGGTGAAGGCCATGAGTAGCGCACCCTCCAGCCCGGCGACGGCACCCTTCGACCGCGGGCACACCGATGACCTCATGACCTTCCTCGCGGCGTCCCCGTCGCCGTACCACGCCGTGGCGAACGCCGCCGAGCGGCTGGAGAAGGCCGGCTTCGCCCGCGTCGAGGAGACCGCCGCCTGGGACGGGACCAAGGGCGGCAAGTACGTCGTCCGCGGCGGCGCGATCATCGCCTGGTACGTGCCCGAGGGCGCCACCCCCCACACGCCCTTCCGCATCGTCGGCGCGCACACCGACTCCCCCAACCTGCGGGTCAAGCCGCGCCCCGACATGGGCCGGGAGGGCTGGCGGCAGGTCGCCGTCGAGATCTACGGCGGACCGCTGCTCAACAGCTGGCTCGACCGCGACCTGGGCCTCGCCGGCCGGCTGACCCTCCGGGACGGCAGCCACCACCTGGTGAACGTCGACCGCCCGCTGCTGCGCGTCCCGCAGCTCGCCATCCACCTCGACCGGCAGGTCAACGAGGGCATGAAGCTGGAGCGCCAGCGCCACATGCAGCCCATCTGGGGCCTCGGCGACGCCCACGACGGCGACCTGCTCGCCTTCGTCGCCGAGGAGGCCGGCGTCGACGCCGAGGACGTGGCCGGCTGGGACCTCATGGTCACCGCCACCGAAGCCCCCGCGTACCTCGGCCGCGACCGCGAACTGCTCGCCGGCCCGCGCATGGACAACCTCATCTCCGTGCACGCCTGCACCGCCGCCCTCGCCGCCGTCGCCGGCCGGGAGGACCTCCCGTACATCCCGGTCCTCGCCGCCTTCGACCACGAGGAGAACGGCTCCGAGGCCGACACCGGCGCCCACGGCCCGCTCCTCGGCAACGTGCTGGAACGTTCGGTCTACGCCCGCGGCGGCGGCTACGAGGACAAGGCCCGCGCCTTCGCCGGCTCGGTCTGCCTCTCCTCCGACGTCGGCCACGCCGTCCACCCCAACTACAGCGAACGGCACGACCCCACGCACCACCCCCGCCCCAACGGCGGCCCGATCCTCAAGGTCAACGTCAACCAGCGCTACGCCACCGACGGCACCGGCCGCGCCGTGTTCGCCGCGGCCTGCGAGCGGGCGGGCGTGCCGTGGCAGTCGTTCGTCTCCAACAACGACCTGCCCTGCGGCACCACCATCGGCCCGATCACCGCGGCCCGCCACGGCATCAGCACCGTCGACATCGGCGTCGCCTGCCTGTCCATGCACAGCGCCCGCGAACTCTGCGGCTCCGACGACCCGTACCTCCTGGCCAACGCCCTGGTGGCCTTCCTGGAGGGCTGAGCCCGGACACGGAGACGGCCCGCCCGACGGAGGTCGGAGCGGGCCGTCGGCGTCCTCGGGCTCAGCCCGCGTCCATCCCCGCGAGGATCAGCGGCAGCCGGGAGGCGCCCTCGGAGGTGATCCGGACCGGAACACCCCAGTCCTGCTGGTGGACATGGCAGGCCGGGTACTCGTTGGCCGGGTCGTCGTCGCAGGACGCGGCCATCGCGGAGACGTGCAGGACGCCCTCGGTGACGTCCGGGTTCAGTTCCAGCTCGCGGAACAGGTCCGTGCCCGTGCCCTCGCCGGAGAGCAGCAGCTCGGGCGGGGTGGAGGAGACCAGGAGCCGCGTGGACGGCCCGTACCGGTCGTCCAGCTTCTGGCCCGTCGGCGCCTGGAAGACCACGTCGAGCCGGAGCCGCCCCGGGGCCACCTCGGTCGCCTCGCGCTGGGTGCGGTGCGCCACCGACTCGACCTGCACGGCCTCCTCCGGCAGCCGCAGCCGGGTCAGCCGGTGCCGGGCGGACTCCACGACCGCGATCTCGTCGCCGACCAGCACCGCGTCGCTGGGCTCGCGCAGATCGGTGGCGAGCGTGGTGACCTCGCCGGTCGCCGGGTCGTAGCGGCGCAGGGCGTGGTTGTACGTGTCGCTGACCGCCACCGAGCCGTCGGGCAGCGCGGTCACGCCCAGCGGGTGCTGGAACAGCGCCTGGCCGGCCGCGCCGTCGCGGTGCCCGAAGTCGAACAGGCCCGTGCCGACGGCGGTGTGCACGACCCCGTCCGGGTCGATCCACCGCAGCGCGCTGGTCTCGGAGTCGGCGATCCACAGCCGGTCCTCGGTGGCGGCGAGCCCGGAGGGCTGCGCGAACCACGCCTCGGCGGCGGGCCCGTCGACCAGGCCCTCGTTGGTCGTGCCGGCGGCGACCTCGACGGTCCGCGTGGCGGGGTCGTACGTCCACAGCTGGTGGACACCGGCCATGGCGATCCACACCTTGCCCTGCCACCAGGCCACGTCCCACGGCGACGACAGGTCGACGTCGAGGGCGGGCCCGGAGGTGGGCGACCCCTGCCACCACTGACGCCCGGTCCCGGCGATCAGCTCGACGGCGCCGGTCTGCGGGTCGAAGGTCCGCAGCGCGTGATTCACGGTGTCGGCGACGACGACCTTGCCGTCCGGCAGCAGCGCGAGCCCCTGCGGCTCGCGGAACTCGCCGTCCCCGATGCGCCGCACGACGCTCTCGCCGTCGGCGGCCAGCTCGACGAGCTGGTGCCGGGTGGTGTCGGAGACCAGGAAGTTCCCGGACGGCAGCAGCACGGCCTTCCCCGGGAACCGCAGATCCGTCGCGACCGGCTCCGGCGCCACGTACGGCCCGTCCCCGCGCCGCAGCGTCCCCTTCGCCTCGTGCTCGGCCTCCAGCTCCTCCACCAGCGTCCGGATCGCGTTGGCGTGCCCCTCACCGGCGTGCTGCGCGACGACGTACCCCTCCGGGTCGATCACCACCAGCGTCGGCCAGGCCCGCACGGCGTACTGCTTCCACGTCGCCAGCTCGGGATCGTCCAGCACGGGGTGCTTCACCTCGTACCGCTCCACGGCGTCCACCACGGCCTGGTGCTCCGCCTCGTGCACGAACTTCGGCGAATGCACCCCGACGATCACCAGCGTGTCCCGATGCTTCTCCTCCAGCTCCCGCAGCTCGTCGAGGACGTGCAGGCAGTTGATGCAGCAGAAGGTCCAGAAGTCGAGGACGACGATCTTTCCGCGCAGGTCGGAGAGCGTCAGGCTCTCGCCGCCCGTGTTCAGCCAGCCGCCCTTGCCGATCAGCTCGGGGGCACGGACACGGGCACGACGGGCGGGCTTGGGCGCGGGGGTGGGCGCCGGGACGGCATCGTTCATGGTTAAAGCTTGCCAGGGCCCCGGGGGAAGGTTCGGGTCGGGGATTGACCTCGGGAGGGTGAAAGAGGGCGGGCGGGTGGTGGGGTGGGCGTGTCTTGACGGTGGCATGTGTCGGCGGGCTGGTGAGCATGACTGAGTGATCATCGGATCAACGCCGAGGGGTGCCATGAACGGTCGACGCGTGGCGGGGCCGCTGCTGGCGGCGCTGTTGCTGGGGGTGGTGCCCGTCGCCGGGGCCGGTGGCGGCGACGCCGTGGCCGGCGGGGTGGGGGACGGGGCGCTGCGGCTGGGGGTCACCGTCAACGGGCGGGGCGGGGTGCCTCTGGTGCGCGTCGGGAGTCCGGTCGTCAAGCGGTACCGGGTCGTGAACCGGAGCGAGGCGCATCTGTACGGGGTGCGGGTCGTCGATCCCTCGGCCGGCGGCCGCGTGCGGTGTCCCTCGCGGACGCTCGCCGCGCTGGCGGCGATGGAGTGCACGGCGCGGTTCGCCGCGCGGCCCGGGCGGTACGCGGGGACGGCGACCGCGACGGGCGACGTGCCGTCGCTGCGGCGCCGGCTGACGGCCGCCGCGCGCTCCGGGTACGAGGGCGTGGGCGGCGCGCTGGCGCTCGCGGAGACCGTACGGGTGCGGCCGCCCCGCTCGGCCGTCGTCGCGTACACGGTGACCAATCGCGGCAACCGCGCCGTGCACGCCGTACGGCTCACCGACGCGGCCCTCCGGCCGGGCCGGATCGACTGCGGCGCCGGGCGGGCCGGGGGCGTGCCCGTCCTGCCGCCGGGCGGCTCGGTGCGGTGCACGGCCACCGTGCAGCGGCCGCCGGGGGTCCACCGGAGCACGGGGCTGGCGACCGGCGGCGACCGCCTCGCCACGGTGGCGCCCGGCGGGCGGCGGGCCGCGGCGCCGCTGCTCGTGGCGCGGGCGGCGGCGGGGTTCAGGGTGGCGGCCGTGCCGACGCCGGCGCCTGGGGCTACGCCGCCGCCGGTGGCCCGGGGGCCGGTGCGGCCGCCTTCGCCGACTGTGTCGCCCGCGTCGCCCGCCTCACCTGTGTCGCCTGTGCCTCCTGCTCCTTCTGCTGCCTCTGCTCCCTCTGCTGCGGCTTCTGTTCCGGCTGGTGCGGCCGGTGCCGCTGCGCCCGCTCCCGGGGCCTCGGCCGGTGCTCCTCCGCCTCCGCCGTTGTTCCTCCCGTCCGTGCCCGCCGCCGGGCCCGTGGGGCCGCTCGCCGTGCCGGGTGCGGCGGCCGGGGCGGCAGCCGGTACCGGGGCCGGTGCGGGTTCGGCTGCCGGTGCCGGGGCCGGGGCCGGAGCCGCTGCCGGGGAGGCCGGAGCCGCGGCGGCCGGTGCGGGAGCCGCCGCCGGAGAGGCCGGGGCGGGGGCCGCGGCCGCTGGGACCGGGGCCGTGGCGGGCGCGGCCGCCGGAGCCGTACCGCCTGGTGCCGCCGGAGCCGTACCGCCCGGAGCCGCCGGAGCCGTACCCCCCGGCACCGCCGCCGTGCCGCCCGCCGCGCGGCCCCTCGCCCCGCCCCCCGCGCAGTCGCAGGCGCAGACCCCGCCCGAGCGGCCCGTCGCGGGCGACGACGAGGGCGGGCTCCTCTCCCGGGTCCGGCGGCGCTCCTCCGAACTCGCCGACATGGGCGTGGCCCTGACGCTCCTCCTGATCCTGATCCCCGCCGCCGTCGCCGCCGCCCTGCTGGGCTCCCGCCGCCCCTGACCCGCCCGGAGCCGGAACCCATGCCCCACCTGCTGGAAACCCTCGGCATCGTCCTCGCCGTCGGACTCCTCGCCGCCGCCGTCGTCCTGCTCAAGGACCGCTTCGCGCCGGTCTCGGAGGCGGCCGAGCAGCGCGAGGACGTGGCCGAGTACATCGCCATGATGGTCTCCGTCCTGTACGCCCTCGTGCTCGGCCTGTGCATGGTGTCCGTCTGGGAGAACCGCTCCGCCGCCGGCGACCACGTCCAGGCCGAGGCCAGCGCCCTGCACCAGACGTACCTGCTCGCCGCCTCCCTCCCGGAGGCGCAGCGCGAGCCGGTGCGCGCGACGGCGCGCTCGTACGCCGCGCATGTCGTCGACGTCGAGTGGCCGCGCATGGCCGCCCACGAGGAGCTCCGGAACGAGGGCTGGACGCTGCTCGACCGACTCCGTGTCGTCAGCGAGGTCGACGACTCCGCCACCGACGCGCAGAAGATCGCCGCGCAGGAGGTCCTGGCCCAGATCGGCTACGTCGACGACGCCCGGCGCGGCCGCGAGGCGGCGGCGCAGGAGACCCTGTCGCCGGTGCTGTGGACGGGCCTGCTCCTCGGCGGCGTGCTCACGCTCGCGTTCATGTTCCTCTTCGGGGTCAACCGCAGCGGCGGCCACGTGTTCATGGTCATGGGCCTGGCCGGCTTCATCGCGTTCACGGTGCTGCTGGTCCACCAGCTCGACTCGCCCTTCGGGGGTATGTTCGGCGCCCCCGCCGACCCCTTCATCCGCTACTTCGCGTTGGAACGGTCATGAAATACCTCGTGCGGGACAAGATCTTCGCGATCGGCGACGACTACTGGATCGAGGACGAGCAGGGCCGGCACGCCTTCCTCGTCGACGGCAAGGCGCTGCGGCTGCGCGACACCCTGGAGCTGAAGGACCCGGCCGGGCGGGTGCAGATCGTGCTGCGGCAGAAGATGTTCAGCCTGCGCGACACGATGACGGTCGAGCGGGACGAGAAGGTGCTCGCCACCGTCCGCCGCAAGCGGCTGTCGCTGCTGCGCAACCACTACCGGATCACGCTCGTCGACGGCACCGAACTGGACGTCAGCGGACGCATCCTGGACCGGGAGTTCACCGTCGAGTACGACGGCGAACTCCTCGCCCACATCTCGCGCCAGTGGTTCCGGGTGCGGGACACGTACGCGGTGAACGTCGTCCGGGACGACGCCGACCCGGCGCTGATGATCGCCGTCGCGGTGTGCGTGATCCGCATGGCGGAACGGGAACGGGAGGACTGAGCCCGCGCCCCCGCCGACGAGCCCGGTCCGGCCACGGCCCGGGCCCGTCGGGGCCGGCCCGGCCCCGGTCGCTCGCCCCGGCCCTCGGCCCCGGTCTAGGTCTAGCCCTTCCCCGCCCGCTCCAGCGCCTGCTCCAGGTCCGCCCACAGGTCCTCGACGTGCTCGACGCCGACCGACAGCCGGACCGTGCCCGGCCCGATGCCCGCCCGCTCCAGCGCGGCGGCGTCGAGCTGGCGGTGGGAGGTGGAGGCCGGGTGCATGATCAGGGTCTTCACGTCCCCGAGCGAGACGCTCAGCGCGGCCACCCGGACCGCCTCCATCAGCGTCCGCCCGGCCTCCCGGCCGCCGGCGAGGTCGAAGGAGATCACCCCGCCGCCGCCCGCCGGCAGCAGCCGGGCGGCGACGGCGTGGTCGGGGTGGCTCGGCAGCGACGGGTGACGCACGGCCGCCACGGCGGGGTGGTCCTCCAGGCGGCGCGCCAGTTCGGCGGCGTTGGCGCAGTGCCGCTCCATGCGCAGCGGCAGCGTCTGCATCCCGCGCAGGGTCAGCCAGGCGGCGAACGGGTCGGTGATCGCGCCCTGTTCGACGCGGGCGTGGCGGACCCGGTGGTACAGCTCCTCGTCCTTGAAGACGGCGACCCCGCCGAGGACGTCGGCGTGGCCGGCGAGGTACTTGGTCGCCGAGTGGACGACGACGTCCGCGCCGAGTTCGAGGGGGCGGCAGAGCAGCGGGGAGGCGAAGGTGTTGTCGACGGCGGTCGGCACCCCGGCCTCGGCGGCGACGGCGGCGAGGCCGGCGAGGTCGGAGACCCGGGCGGTCGGGTTGGCGATGGTCTCCAGGTACAGCAGCCGGGTCTCGGGGCGCAGGGCCGCCCGCACCTCGTCGGGGTCGGTGCCGGAGACGTACGTGACCTCGACGCCCCAGCGCGCGGCGAGGTCGGTGAGCAGGGCGTACGTGCCGCCGTACACGCAGGTCTGGGCGACGACGTGCGCCCCGGAGCCGAGCAGGGTGAGCAGGACGCCGCTGATCGCGCCCATGCCGGAGGCGTACGAGAGGGCGGCGGCGCCGCCCTCCAGGCGGGCGACGGCCTGCTCCAGGGCGTGGACGGTGGGGTTGCCGACGCGGCTGTAGAGGTAGGTGTCGGTGCGCTCGAAGGCCTCGGCGAGGGCGTCGGCGCTGTCGAAGGCGAAGACGTGGCCCTGGTGGAGCGGGACGCCGAGGGGGCGGCTGCCGGTGATCTCGGGGACGGGCGGGTGGACGGCGACGGTCTCGGGGCGGAGGGGCCGGATGGGGCGGGAGGGATCGGCCGGCTGGGCGCTGTGGTCGGTCATGTCCTCCAGTGAACGGCTCAATCCCTTTGCCCCACAGGGCCAATCACCGGCAGATTGGTCTGCCGATGGAGCCGGTGAACCTTTCTGACGACGACGCCCTGGTGACGCGGCTCGGCCGCTGGTCGGCCGGGCGCGGGCCGCTGTACCTGCTGCTGGCCGCGCGGCTGGGCCGGCTGATCGACGAGGGGCTGCTGCCGCCCGACGCCCCTCTGCCGCCGGACCGGCGGTTCGCCGCGGCGCTGTCGGTGGGGCGGTCGACGGTGGTCGCGGCGTACGAGACGCTGCGTCAGGAGGGGCGGGTGGTGCGGCGGCAGGGCAGCGGGACGCGGGTGGCTCCTGCGGCGGCGCTGCTGCCGGGGCCGCGGGTGCGGGAGACGTCGAACCCGCTGTTCCTGAACCTGCTGGAGCCGTCGGACGGCGTGATCCTGCTGAGCTGCGCGGCTCCGCTCGCGCCGCCGCCCGCGCTGGCGGAGGCGTACCGCTCGCTGGTGCTGCCGCAGGACGACCTGGGCTACCACCCGGCGGGCCTGCCGGCGCTGCGCGCGGCGCTGGCCGAGCGGTACGCGCGGCGGGGCGTGCCGACGGATCCGGGGCAGATCCTGGTCACCACGGGCGCCCAGCAGGGGCTCTCGCTGCTGACCCGGCTGCTGCTGGCGCCGGGGGACGGGGTGCTGGTGGAGGCTCCGACGTACTCGGGGGCGCTGGACCTGTTCCGGGAGGCGGCGGCGGTGCCGCGTCCGGTGGCGGTCGGGCCGGACGGGGTGGACGTGGCGGAGGCGGTGCGGGTGATGGAGCGTCACCGGCCGGCGCTGGCGTACGTGATCTCCCGCTTCCACAATCCGACGGGCGCGGTGCTGCCGCCGCTGGCCGGGCGGCGGCTCGTGGAGGCGGCGAACGCGCTGGGGGTGCCGCTGGTCGACGACGAGGCGCGCGCGGATCTGGGTTTCGAGACCGATGCGGCGCAGAGGGACGCCGGGGCGGGTGCGGCGCAGAAGGAGTGGGCGACGCTGTGCGCGTACGGCGAGGTCTTCTCCGTGGGTTC
Source organism: Streptomyces tritici (assembly GCF_048500665.1). Taxonomy (NCBI): domain Bacteria; kingdom Bacillati; phylum Actinomycetota; class Actinomycetes; order Kitasatosporales; family Streptomycetaceae; genus Streptomyces; species Streptomyces tritici. The sequence continues at coordinate 3,522,883 of NZ_CP183183.1, read as the reverse complement.
GCTCAGCAAACCCGTGTGGGGCGGGCTGCGGATCGGCTGGATCCGCGGGCCGGCGCCGGCGGTCGCGCGCCTGGCCCGCCTGAAGGCCATCCACGACCTCGGTTCGGACGTGCCGGGGCAGTTGGCGGCGGTGCGGCTGCTGACGGGGTACGGGCCGGTGCTGCGGGAGCGGGTGCGGTCGATGCGCGCGGGCCACGACCACCTCGTGGCGGAGCTCGCGCGGCGGCTCCCGTCCTGGACGCCCGCCCCCACGGCCGGCGGCCAGACGCTGTGGGTGCGGCTCCCGTACGGCGACGGGGTCTCCTTCGCGCAGGTGGCGCTGCGGCACGGGGTGGCGGTGCTGCCGGGGTCCACGATGGACGCCCTGGGCGGCAGCACCCGCTGCCTGCGGCTGCACTTCCTGCTGCCGGACGACGTCCTGTCGGAGGCCGTCCGGCGCCTGGCCGCGGCCTGGCACGCGTACGCGCCGGAGACCGCCCGCCCCGAGCGGCCCCTCGCGGCGTGACCGTCGGCCGGTGCCAGGGCCCGGCTCGGGCGTCCGGTGACCGGCGGCCCGTGTCAGGCGGCCCGTGTCAGGCGGCCGGTGTCAGGCGGCCCGTGTCAGCCGTGCCGCGGCGGCCGGGGCAGGCCCAGGACGCGGTCCTTCAGGGCCGGGAACTGCTCGCGGGTGGCCGTCACCTTCTCCGGGTCCAGCTCCACCCGCAGGACCTCCTCGTCCGGGCCCGCCTCCGCGAGGACCTCGCCCCAGGGATCGACGACGATCGAGTGGCCGGCCTGCTCCACGCCGGCGTGGGTGCCCGCGGTGCCGCAGGCCAGCACGTACGCCTGGTTCTCCACCGCCCGCGCCTGCGCGAGCAGCGTCCAGTGCGCCCGCCTGCGGGCCGGCCAGCCCGCGGGAACGACCAGCGCCTGCGCGCCCGCGTCGACCAGGCCCCGGAACAGCTCGGGGAACCGCAGGTCGTAGCAGGTGGCGACGCCCAGGGTCAGTCCGGGCAGCGGCACGGTCACCAGTTCCTCGCCGGCCGCCATCATGACCGCCTCGCCCCGGTCGAAGCCGAAGCGGTGGATCTTGCGGTACGCGGCCGCGCGGGTGCCGTCGGGGCCGTAGACGAGCGAGGTGTTGTACAGGTCGTCGCCCGCCGCCTCCACGACCGAGCCGGCGTGCAGCCAGACGCCCGCGTCGCGCGCCGCCGCGGCCATCGCCTCGTGCGTGGGGCCGTCCAGCGGCTCCGCCTCCGCCGCGAACGACTCGTACGCGAACGCGCCCACGGTCCACAGTTCCGGCAGGACGACGAGATCCGCGTCCCGTTCCGCCCGTACCAGCTCCGCCACGCGCTCCCGGCGCGTCTTGACCGGTTCGTCCTGGTCTACTGCGATCTGGATCAGCGAGGCGTGCACACTACCACCGTCCTGGCATTCGAGCCGTCAACACGGGCCTACGATCGTCACACGAAAGCACTGCCGGGGTGCCTTCGGGCAGCGTAACTTAGCGTCCGAACCTCCCACGCCGACTTGTTTTCAGCCCGCGCACCAGCAGAACCGCCGAGGGGTCCCGTGACCGTCCATCCCAGCCTTCAGACCTACGCCGACGCCTGGACCCACTCCATCGAAGCGATATCCGAGCTGGTGCAGCCGCTCGTGGAAGGCGAATGGAACCGGGCGACGCCCTGCCCGGGCTGGTCGGTGCGCGACATCGTGTCCCATGTCATCGGCATGGAGTGCGAGATGCTCGGCGACCCGCGGCCCATCCACAGCCTGCCGCGCGATCTCTACCACGTGCGCAGCGACTTCGCGCGCTACATGGAGATGCAGGTCGACGTGCGCCGGCACCACACCGCGCCGGAGATGACGGCCGAGCTGGAGTACGTGCTGATCCGCCGGGCCCGTCAGCTGCGCAACGAGAACCGCTCGCCCGACCACAAGGTGCGGGCCCCGCTCGGCGCGGAGCAGACCCTGGAACTGGCGTACCGGATGCGCGCCTTCGACGTCTGGGTGCACGAGCAGGACCTGCGGCTCACGCTGAACCAGCCGGGCAACCTGGACTCGCCGGGCGCGCTGGTGACCCGCGACGTGCTCCTGGAGGCGCTGCCGAAGGTGGTCGCGAAGGACGCGGGCGCGCCGACGAGTTCGGCGGTCGTGTTCGACGTGAGCGGTCCGGTGGAGTTCCTGCGGACGGTGCGGGTGGACGCGGACGGCCGCGGTTCGGTGGACGGCGCGCCGTCGCTGGGGCCGGCGGTCACGCTCGCGCTGGACTGGGAGACGTACGTGCGGCTGGCCTGCGGCCGGGTGCGGCCGGCGGCGGTCGCGGACCGGATCAAGGTCGAGGGCGACGCGGCGCTGGCGCAGGCGATCCTGGACAACTTCGCGGTCACCCCGTGACGGCGGGGCGGACTCCGCCCCGCCCTCGGGTCCCCCAGGGACGCCGGCGTCACACCGGGACGTGCACCGCCTCGACGCGGCTGGCGACCAGCCGTTCGCGTTCCCGGCGCGCGGTCCGGCCGCGCAGCCGCAGGATCTGGACGAGGCCCAGGGCCTGCAGCACGAACACGGACGCGAACGCGATCCGGTAGTCGTCGCCGGTCGCGTCGAGCAGGACGCCCACGGCCAGGAGCGTCGTCATCGAGGCGACGAAACCGCCCATGTTGACGATTCCGGAGGCGGTGCCCTGACGCTCGGGCGGGTTGGCCGGGCGGGCGAAGTCGAAGCCGATCATCGACGCGGGCCCGCAGGCCCCGAGCACCACGCACAGCGTGACCAGGAGCCACATCGGGGCCCGGTCGCCGGGGTACAGGAGCGTGGCGCCCCACAGCAGCGCGGTCGCGGCGACGGTGCCGAGCGCGAGCGGGGCGCGGGCGCTGTGGTGCCGGGCGATGATCTGCCCGTACGCGAGGCCCACGCCCATGTTGGACAGCACGACGAGGGTGAGCAGTTCGCCGGCGGTGCCGCGGGACAGCCCCTGGTCCTCGACGAGGAACGGCAGCCCCCACAGCAACAGGAAGACCATCGCGGGGAACTGCGTGGTGAAGTGCACCCACATGCCGAGCCGGGTGCCCGGCTCGCGCCAGGACTCGGCGATCTGCCGGCGGACGAAGGCGGCGCCCGCGTGCGTGGCCGGGGCCGGCTCGTGTCCCTCGGGGTGGTCCTTCAGGAAGAGCAGGAGCAGCACGAGCACCAGCACACCGGCCATCGCGCTGCCGGCGAAGGTGGTCGTCCAGCCCAGGCCGTGCAGGAGCCGGGAGATCACGATGGTGGAGACGAGGTTGCCGGCCATCCCGAAGAGCGCGGCGACCTGGGCGATCAGCGGGCCGCGGCGGGCGGGGAACCAGCGGGAGCCGAGGCGCAGCACGCTGATGAAGGTCATCGCGTCGCCGCAGCCGAGCAGCGCGCGGGCGGCGAGCGCCATCCCGTACGAGGGGGAGAGCGCGAAGCCGAGCTGCCCTGCGGTGAACAGGACCACGCCGAGCGTGAGGACCTTCTTGGTGCCGAGCCGGTCGACCATGAGGCCGACGGGTATCTGCATGCCCGCGTAGACCAGCAGCTGCAGGATCGAGAAGGTGGACAGCGCGGAGGCGTTGACGTCGAAGCGGTCGGCGGCGTCGAGTCCGGCGACGCCCAGCGAGGTGCGGAAGATGACGGCGACGAAGTACACCGCGACGCCGACGCCCCAGACGAGGGCGGCGCGCCGGCCGCCGGGCGGGTCGCCGGGCAGGGCGGCGGAGGAGCCGCTCACCTGTCCTCACCCCGCACCAGCACCTTGACCCAGCTCAGGTGCCGGCGCACGCACTGGGCGGCGCCCTCGGCGTCCTCGGCCTCGATCCGTTCGAGGATCTCGGCGTGCTCGGCGATGTTCTTGGCGATGCGGTCGGGGTGGGACTGCATGACGGCCACGCCCATCCGCAGCTGGCGGTCCCGGAGCTGGTCGTAGAGGCGGGCGAGGATCTGGTTGCCGGCGTGCTGGACGATCTCGGCGTGGAAGCAGCGGTCGGTGACGGCCACCTCGGCGAGGTCGCCGGCCTCGGCGCGCCGCTTCTGCTCCTCCAGGAGCTCCTTGAGCCGGGCGATCAGCGCGGGCGGGGCGGGGACGGCGCGGCGGACCGCGAACTCCTCGACGAGCAGCCGGGTCTCGACGACGTCGCGGATCTCCTGAGCGGAGACCGCGAGCACGAGGGCGCCTTTCTTGGGGTAGAGCTTGAGCAGCCCCTCCATCTCCAGCTTCAGCAGCGCCTCGCGCACGGGGGTGCGGGAGACCCCCACGGCCTCGGCCAGTTCGCCCTCGGTGAGCAGGGTCCCGCCCTCGTAGCGGCGGTCGAGCACGGCCTGTTTGACATGCGTGTAGACCCGGTCGGCGGCGGGTGGCCGCCTGACGGGGCCGGCGGGCGCTGATGGCATGCGCACAGCATAGATACAAGCAGTGTTCAACAAACAGGCCCGTCCGCATGACGGACGGGCCTGTTCTCACGACTGGGCCTGTTCTCACGAACAGGCCCGTCTCAGGGACGGGCCTGTTTCACGTGAAACGTGGCGAGCCGGGCATCACGCCCAGGTCATCAGGCGCTTCGGCTGCTCCAGGACGGCGGCGATGTCGGCCAGGAACTTGGAGCCGAGCTCGCCGTCGATCAGGCGGTGGTCGAAGGACAGCGCCAGCGTCGTGACGTGACGCGGCTTCACCTTCCCCTTGTGGACCCAGGGCTGGAGCCTGATCGCGCCGACCGCGAGGATCGCGGACTCGCCCGGGTTGATGATCGGGGTGCCGGTGTCGACGCCGAAGACGCCGACGTTGGTGATGGTGAAGGTGCCGCCCTGCATGGCCGCCGGGGTCGTCTTGCCCTCGCGGGCCGTGGCGACCAGCTCGCTCAGGGAGCCGGACAGCTCGGCCAGGGTCTTGGCCTGCGCGTCCTTGATGTTCGGCACGATCAGACCCCGCGGGGTGGCCGCGGCGATGCCCAGGTTCACGTAGTGCTTGAGCACGATCTCCTGGTTCGCCTCGTCCCAGGCCGCGTTGACCTCCGGGTTGCGCTTGATGGCGACCAGGACGGCCTTGGCGATGAGCAGCAGCGGGTTGACCCGCAGACCGGCCATGTCCGGGTTGGCCTTGAGCTCGTCGACCAGCTTCATCGTGCGCGTGATGTCGAAGGTGATGAACTCGGTGACGTGCGGCGCGGTGAAGGCCGAGCCGACCATCGCCGCCGCCGTCGCCTTGCGCACGCCCTTGATCGGGACCCGGGTCTCCCGAGCACCCGGCTCCACGGCCGGCGCCGCGACCACGGGGGCCGGAGCCGGGGCGGCGGGCGCCGCGGTCTCCACCGCGGGGGCGGCGGGGGCCTCAGCCGGAGCGGCGGCCTTGTGCACGTCCTCGCGGGTGATGATGCCGTCCGGGCCGGTCGGGACGACCGTGGCCAGGTCGACGCCGAGGTCCTTCGCCAGCTTGCGCACCGGCGGCTTGGCCAGCGGGCGCGCGAGGGTGGCCGTACCGGCGGCGGCGTGGCCGTTCGCGCCGCCGTGGCCGTTCAGCTCGCCCTGGATCGCGGCGGCGGCCTGGGCGGGCACACCGGCGTCCTTGCGCGCGCGGCGCTTGGTGGAGCTGGCGGCGACGCCGTAGCCGACGAGGACCGGCTGGCGGCCCTCCGGCTCGGCCTCGGCGGCCGGCTCGGCGGGGGCCTGCGCCGGGACCGGCTCGGCGGGCGCGGCGGCCTGCTCGGGGGCCTCGGCGGGCGCGGCGCCGCCGACGTTCACCGAGATGATGACCTCGCCGACGTCCACCGTGGTGCCCTCGGGGAAGCGCAGCTCGTGCACGGTGCCGTCGAACGGGATCGGCAGCTCGACGGCCGCCTTCGCCGTCTCGACCTCGCAGACGACCTGGCCGTCGGTGACCGTGTCACCGGGCTGGACGTACCACTTGAGGATCTCGGCCTCGGTGAGGCCCTCGCCCACGTCGGGCATCTTGAATTCGCGGATGGTCACGGGGGCTCTCCTCAGTACGCCAGCGAGCGGTCGACGGCGTCGAGCACCCGGTCCAGGCCCGGCAGGTACTCCTCCTCCAGGCGCGCCGGCGGGTACGGCGCGTGGTAGCCGCCGACCCGCAGGACCGGGGCCTCCAGGTGGTAGAAGCAGCGCTCGGTGATCCGGGCGGCGATCTCCGCGCCGGAGCCGAAGAACACCGGGGCCTCGTGGACGACGACCAGCCGGCCGGTCTTCTCGACCGACGCCTGGATGGTGTCGAAGTCGATCGGGGAGATCGAGCGCAGGTCCACGACCTCGACCGACTTGCCCTCCTCGGCGGCGGCCGCGGCGGCCTCCAGGCAGGTCTTCACCATCGGGCCGTACGCGGCGAGGGTGAGGTCCGTGCCCTCGCGGGCGACGCGGGCCTTGTGCAGCTCGCCGGGGATGGCCTCGGTGTCGACCTCGCCCTTGTCCCAGTAGCGGCGCTTGGGCTCGAAGAAGATGACCGGGTCGTCGCTCTGGATCGCCTGCTGGAGCATCCAGTACGCGTCGGAGGGGGTCGCCGGGGTGACGACCTTGAGGCCCGCGACGTGCGCGAAGAGCGCCTCGGGGGACTCGGAGTGGTGCTCGACGGCGCCGATGCCGCCGCCGTACGGGATGCGGATGACGACCGGCATCTTGACCGTGCCGAGCGAGCGGGCCCGCATCTTGGCCAGCTGGGTGACGATCTGGTCGTACGCCGGGAAGACGAAGCCGTCGAACTGGATCTCCACGACCGGCCGGTAGCCGCGCAGCGCGAGACCGATGGCGGTGCCGACGATGCCGGACTCGGCGAGCGGGGTGTCGACGACCCGGTCCTCGCCGAAGTCCTTCTGCAGGCCGTCGGTGATCCGGAAGACACCGCCGAGCTTGCCGACGTCCAGGCCCATGATGACGACCTTCGGGTCGGTCTCCAGGGCCTTGCGGAGCGACTCGTTGAGCGCCTTCGCGAGGGGAAGCTTCTGCACAGCCATGATTACTCGGCCTCTCCGCCCGCGAAGGACGCCTGGTAGGCGGCGAACTGCGCGCGCTCCTCGTCGACGAGCGCGTGCCCGTCCGCGTACACGTTGTCGAAGATCGCCATGTGCTCCGGGACGGGCATGGCGCGGACGACCTCGCGGACGTGCTTGCCGAGCGCCTCGCTCTCCGCCTCGAGCTCCTCGAAGAAGGCCGCGTCGGCGTGGCCCTCGTTCACCATGTACGTCTTCAGGCGCTGGATCGGGTCCTTCGCCTCCCACGCCTCGCGCTCCGCGTCCCGGCGGTAGCGGGTGGGGTCGTCGGAGGTGGTGTGGGCCGCCATCCGGTAGGTGAACGCCTCGACGAACGTCGGGCCCTCGCCGCGGCGGGCGCGCTCCAGGGCCGAGCGGGTGACCGCCAGGCAGGCGAGGACGTCGTTGCCGTCCACGCGAACGCCGGGGAAGCCGAAGCCGCGGGCGCGCTGGTACAGCGGGACGCGGGTCTGCCGCTCGATGGGCTCGGAGATGGCCCACTGGTTGTTCTGGCAGAAGAACACGACCGGGGCGTTGTAGACCGCGGAGAACACGAACGACTCGTTGACGTCGCCCTGGCTGGAGGCGCCGTCGCCGAAGTACGCGAGCACGGCGGAGTCCGCGCCGTCCTTGGCGATGCCCATGGCGTAGCCGGTGGCGTGCAGGGTCTGCGAGCCGAGGACGATCGTGTACAGGTGGAAGTTGTTGCTGTTGGGGTCCCAGCCGCCGTTGTTCACGCCGCGGAACATGCCCAGCAGGTTCGTGGGGTCGACCCCGCGGCACCAGGCGACACCGTGCTCGCGGTAGGTCGGGAAGACGTAGTCGTCGTCGCGCAGGGCGCGGCCCGAGCCGATCTGCGCGGCCTCCTGGCCGAGCAGCGAGGCCCACAGGCCCAGCTCGCCCTGCCGCTGCAGCGCGGTGGCCTCGGCGTCGAAGCGGCGGGTCAGGACCATGTCCCGGTAGAGCCCGCGCAGCTCCTCGGCGCTCAGGTCGATGTCGTACTCGGGGTGCTGGACGCGCTCCCCTTCGGGCGTCAGCAGCTGAACGAGCTCGGGCTCGGCGTTCTGCTCGGCCTGAGCCTTCTTCGCGCTCGCGCTGGTGGTGCGCTTGGTGCCGCTGCTGCGTCGCGTCGTCTTGCGCGCGGCAGTGCTTTCCACGGTCACGTGCGTGCTCCTCCGTCGGTCCGGCCCCCGGGTTCGCCGGGCAAGGCCAGTGCGGCTCGCCTTATCCGTGCCCGCGCACGGGGTGGGTGCGACGCGGCCGGGGTCGGGCGTGACAGGTGCCCCGGCGAGCGCCCTGTCATAGGCACGTTACCCAGAGTCCCGCATTACTGCGAAACCCCATTTGACCTGCGATTTTGCTTGGATTTCCAAGTAAATCGAGAAATCACTGGTAACAGCCTTGCAGGCCGCCGGAACACGGGCACGTTATCCCGCGCACCCCGGGCGCGGGAAGAGCCAATATGTGAGACTGGGCCCGTGCCCGAAGAAGGAAAAATCACGGTATTTCTGCTGGATGACCACGAAGTCGTCCGGCGCGGCGTCCACGAGCTGCTGTCCGGGGAATCCGACATCGAGGTGGTCGGCGAGGCCGGTACCGCCGAGGACGCGCTGGTCAGGATCCCTGCGACGCGCCCCGACGTGGCCGTGCTCGACGTGCGGCTGCCGGACGGCAGCGGCGTGGAGGTCTGCCGCGAGGTCCGCTCGCGGGACGAGTCCGTCAAATGTCTGATGCTCACCTCGTACGCCGACGACGAGGCCCTCTTCGACGCGATCATGGCCGGTGCCTCCGGGTACGTCCTCAAGGCCATCCGCGGCAGCGAGCTGCTCACGGCGGTCCGGGAGGTCGCGGCCGGCAAGTCGCTGCTCGACCCGGTGGCCACCGCCCGGGTCCTGGAGCGGCTGCGCGACGGCGGCGCGAAGCGCGACGACAAGCTGGCCGGCCTGACCGACCAGGAGCGGCGGATCCTCGACCTGATCGGCGAGGGGCTGACGAACCGGGCCATCGGCGAGCGGCTGCACCTCGCCGAGAAGACCATCAAGAACTACGTCTCCAGCCTGCTGTCCAAGCTGGGCATGGAGCGCCGCTCCCAGGCCGCCGCGTACGTGGCCCGACTGCAGGCCGAGCGGGGCTGAGGGGGCGGGCGGGCCACGGGCGGGCGGCTTCGGGCCGTCGTCCCCGGCGGCGGTACGGGCCGTCGCGGCAGGCGGTTCGGGCCGGCGGCCGCGGGCCGTCACGACCACCGGTTCCGGCCGGGGTACGGGCCGTCGCGGCCACCGTTTCCGGCCGGCGGTTCGGGACCTAAGTCCCGGAGAACCGGGGCGGCGGCCCCTTATGCCGGCCCCCCGGGCGGCGCAGAGTGGAGAACATGCCCTCCGACGCCTCCGCCGACGACCGGCACGCCCCCGACGCGCGACCCGCTCCCCCGTCCGCCGACGAGCAGCGGCGCGCCATCGAGCTGCTGGCCCGGGTGGCCTACGGCCGGGTCGCCACCAGCATGCGGGCGCTGCCCTTCGTCGCCCCCGCCCGGCACGTCGTCGACGACGGCCGGCCCCTGCTGCGGCTGCACCGCTGCCTCGGCTACCACGAGGCCTGCGACGGCAGCGTCGTCGCGTACGAGGCGGACAACCTCGGCTCCGGCGCCCGCGACGCCTGGTCCGTGCAGTTCACCGGCACCGCGTCGCTGGTCGACCCCACCCCCGCCCAGCTCGCCGCCTTCGGGCCGCCTCCGATGTCCGCGGACGGCGATCCCGAGGAGACGGTCTACCTCCGGATCGAACCCCGGTTCGCGACCGTGCACCGGCTCTCCGAAGAGCGACGGAACCACCACTCCGGGTGATCTAACATCTGACGGGTGCCGCGCTCATCTGCAACACTGGCTCCGCCCTCCGCACCACTGGCTCCGCCCTCCGCACCACTGGCTCCGCCCTCCGCACCACTCGCTCCGCCCTCCGCACCACCGGCTCCGCCCGTCGGCGCGCTCCTGCGGCGCTACCGCGAGGCCGGCGAACCGCTCTCCTGCGTCCCCGTCACCCAAGGACTGCTCAACCGCGGCTACCGCCTCGCCACCACGCGCGGCGCGTACTTCCTCAAGCAGCACGTCGACGCCCCCACCGCCGACCGCGCCACCATCACCCGCCAGCACCAGGCCACCCAGCGGCTGCACGCCCTCGGCCTGCCCGTCGCCCCGCCGCTCGCCGACTCCGCCGGCCGCACCGTCGCCGTCGTCGACGGCCACTGCTACGCCCTGCACCCCTGGGTCGAGGGCCGGCACCGCGACGGCGCCCAGCTCACCGCCTCCGGCTCGCACCGCCTCGGCGCCCTGCTCGGCCACGTCCACACCTGCCTGGCCCAGGTGATGGAGACCCCGCCGCCCGGCGGCGCGTACGAGAGCGCCGACCCCGAGCGCACCGTCCGGGTCGTCGACGACCTGCTCCGGCTCGCCCGCGCCCACCGGCCCCGCGACGGCTTCGACGAACTCGCCGAACACCGGCTCACCGAACGCCGCGCCCTGCTCGCCGAGCACGCCCACCGCCGGCCACCGCCCGCCTCGGCGGGCGGCTGGGTGCACGGCGACTTCCACCCGCTGAACCTGCTCTACCGGGGCGCGAAACCGGCCGCGATCGTCGACTGGGACCGGCTCGGCGTGCAGCCGCGGGCCGAGGAGGCGGTCCGGGCCGCCGCGATCTTCTTCGTCGGCCCCACCGGCCGCCTCCCGCTGGCGAAGGTCCGGGCGTACGCGCGGGCGTACCGGCGGGCCGCCGGCGCCGACGCGGCCGAACTCGCCGCGGCGGTGCACCGGGTGTGGTGGGAGCGGCTCAACGACTTCTGGATACTGCGCTGGCGCTACCAGCTGCACGACCGAAGGGCCGACCCGCAGTTCCCCGCGGTGTCGGCCCTGGCGGTGTGGTGGACGAAGGAGTACGAGGCGGTGCGCGACGCGTTCACGGGGTGACGCGCCCGCCGGCTCACCGGGTGACGGCGTGCCAGGAGCCCATCACGGCGTCGTCCCGCCCGAGTTGGTCTCCCCGCCGTCGGACTGGCCTCCGTCGTTGCCCGTCGACGTGCCCTGGTCGGTGCCGGGGTCGGTGTCGCCGCCGTTGTCCCCGCCGTCGGTGGGCTGCCCGGTGTTCGTCGGCTGGCCCGTCGGCTCGCCCGTACCGCCCTGGTCGGCGCTGCCCTCGGACGTTCCCGTCCCGTCGGTGGGGGACGGCTCGCCGGTCGGCGAGGGCGTCCAGCTGGGCTTCGGCGGCGGCACGTACGTCGGGGAGTTCCAGTTGCCCTGGTCGCCGCCCGTGGAGTCGTCCGGCTCGCCCGTGTCCTGGCTCTGGTCGTCCGACGGCGAGGGGGAGTTCTGCGGCGTGGACGGGGCGGTGGTGGCCGGCGGGTTCTCCGTCTTGGTGCCGTTGCTGTCGTTCGCCTTGTCGATCGCGTACACCACGCCCGCCACGATCGCGATCAGTGCGAACGCGACGAACAGCAGCACCTTGCCGCGCCCGCCGCCGTTCCCGCCGTGCGGGCCGTAGCCGCCGGTGTCGTACCCGCCGACGCCGCCGTCGTCCGGGTTCATCGGCGGCAGGATCGGGCGCTGCGAGGTGGTGCCGTGCACCGGGTGGCCGAGCGCGGCCGTGGGCGCCGTGCCACCGCTGGGGGTGTGCGGGCCCTCGTGCATCGCGACCGGGCCGGTGTTCCACCCGCCCGAGTGACCGCCCTGCTGCTCGAGCATCTGCAGGGCGTACTGGACCAGTCCGCGCATCTCCTCGGCGCTCTGGAACCGGTCGTCCGGGTCCTTCGCGAGGGAGCGCATGACCAGGCCGTCGAGCTCCGGCGGCGCCCCGTCGGCGACCTCGGACGGCGGGATCGGCGCGTCCTGGACGTGCTGGTAGACCACCGACAGCGGCGTCTCGCCGGTGAACGGGGGCCGCGAGGCGAGGAGTTCGTAGAGCAGGCAGCCCGTGGCGTACAGGTCGGAGCGGTGGTCGACGGCCTTGCCGAGCGCCTGCTCCGGGGACAGGTACTGCGGCGTGCCCATGACCATGCCGGTCTGCGTCATCGTCGTGGACGCGCCGTGCAGGGCGCGGGCGATGCCGAAGTCCATCACCTTCACCGCCCCGTTGTGGGTGATGATGACGTTGGCCGGCTTGATGTCGCGGTGCACGATGCCGTGCTGGTGCGAGTACGCCAGCGCCTCCAGGACGCCGGAGACGATGATCAGCGCCTGCTCGGGACCGGGCGCCTCGGCGCTGATCAGCAGGTCGCGGATGGTGCGGCCCTCGACCAGCTCCATGACGATGTACGGCACGGACTGGCCGCCGACGAAGTCCTCGCCGGAGTCGTACACGGCGACGATCGCATGGTGGTTGAGGCCCGCGACGGACTGTGCCTCGCGCGTGAACCGGGCCTTGGAGACCGGGTCCTCGGCGAGGTCGGCGCGGAGCAGCTTGACGGCGACCGTGCGGCCGAGACGGACGTCCTCCGCCGCGAACACCTCGGCCATGCCGCCTCGTCCGAGACGGTGCGTCAGCCGGTAGCGGCCGTCACCGACCAGACCGCCGACGCCCCATGACTCCGCGGCGGCGTCCGGCACTCCGTTGCCGCCTGCTTCGGGTTCGGGTGCCATCAGTCCTCGCCGTCGTGTGTTGCCGTGTGTCGCCGTGACGTTCTCTGTCCCGTCACGCTACAGGCTTCCTCGGACACCTCGGTCCGAGATGGACCGGCCATCCAACCGCTTTCGCATACACCGATGCAAATTCGGTGCCGTTCCGGTAACGCTTCCGAGACGCTTCTTGTGCTGAGTGTCACGGAACGGGCACCCGGCTTGACGTGTCCGAGCCCTCGGGCAGACTTGGCCAGTAAATTCCGGATCATCGCGCGCCGCGCGCGTACGGGGGAGATCAGACAATGAGCCAGGACGGCGCACAGGGCCGCTACGCGGGCGGTTCGGTAGCGGGCGGCCGTTACCAGCTCCGCGATCTGCTCGGCGAGGGCGGGATGGCGTCGGTCTACCTGGCGTACGACTCCGCCCTGGACCGCCAGGTCGCCATCAAGACCCTTCACACGGAACTCGGTCGCGAACAGTCGTTCCGCGAGCGGTTCCGGCGCGAGGCCCAGGCTGTGGCGAAGTTGTCGCACACCAACATCGTCTCCGTCTTCGACACCGGCGAGGACTCCCTCGACGGCGCGCTCATGCCGTACATCGTCATGGAGTACGTGGAGGGCCAGCCGCTCGGCTCGGTGCTCGCCGCGGACGTCCGGCAGTACGGTGCGATGCCCGCCGACAAGGCGCTGAAGGTCACCGCGGACGTGCTCGCCGCGCTGGAGACCAGCCACGAGATGGGCCTGGTCCACCGCGACATCAAGCCCGGCAACGTGATGATGACCAAGCGCGGCGTGGTCAAGGTGATGGACTTCGGCATCGCCCGCGCGATGCAGTCCGGCGTCACCTCCATGACGCAGACCGGCATGGTCGTCGGCACCCCGCAGTACCTCTCCCCCGAGCAGGCGCTCGGGCGCGGCGTGGACGCCCGCTCGGACCTGTATTCGGTCGGCATCATGCTCTTCCAGCTGCTGACGGGCCGGCTGCCGTTCGACGCGGACTCGCCGCTGGCGATCGCGTACGCGCACGTGCAGGAGGAGCCGGTCGCGCCGTCCTCCATCAACCGCTCCGTGACCCCGGCGATGGACGCGCTCGTCGCGCGGGCGCTGAAGAAGAACCCGAACGAGCGCTTCCCGAGCGCCGCCGCCATGCGCGACGAGTGCCTGCGGGTGCTGTCGGCGGGGCAGACCGGCGCGCCGGTGATCGTCGCGGGCGGCCCGGTGGCCAGCGGCTCGGGCGTGGGCTCCGCGGTGTTCCCGCCGGTCGGCCAGCAGACCCCGGCGCCGCAGAGCGTGCAGCAGCCGTACCAGGCCCCGCACACCCCGCAGCCCGGCCCGTACGGCCCCCCGACGCCCGCCCCCTCCTACGGCTACCCGCAGCAGGCCGCGACCCCGGCCCCGTCGTACCCGACCCCGCAGCCCTACACGACGGCCCCGACCCCGGCCCCCACCACGACCGGCGGCGACAAGAAGAACCTGCCGGTCATCGTCGGCGCGATCGCGGTGGCCCTGGTCGCCATCGGCGGCGTGATCACCGCCATCCAGCTCAGCGGCGACGACGACCCCGGCACCACCGGCGGCTCCACAGGCGCCCAGAGCGCCCCACCGGTCCCGGGGCACAAGGGTCCGGACCTGAGCAAGACGATCGACAAGAAGGAATGCACGGAGCCGAACGAGTCGAGCGACGACCCCGAGAAGATCGAGCTGCCCGACTTCCGCTACAAGAACATCCTGTCGGTGAAGGCCTGTGTGCAGGCCGCCGGCTGGAAGATCATGAAGCAGCTGGACTACCAGGAGAACGCGTACGGCGAGGGCACGGTCATGAGCCAGTTCCCGCCCGCCGGCAGCGAGGTGAAGGACGACGAGGTCGAGCTGACGCTCGAGATCTCCACCGGCAACCCGCAGCAGTAGTCCGGACGGTTTGTCCGGGATGCCGGGTGCGGCCCGTCATGTGACGCTGAGTTGAACGACTCGGCGGCTCGGTACGGGAGGGGGACACCCGGTGACTCCAGCACTCCGCAGGGCGCGGACCTGGGCGGTCTGCGGGCCCGTGGCGGCCGGTGCGCTGCTGATGACGGGCCTCGCGCCGACCGCGTACGCGGACCGGGGGCCGTACGGCGAGGGGCGCGGGCAGGCGTTCGTGCGCGGGCCGGGGTCCGGCCTCGCGCCTTGGGCGGCGGCGCACGGGCTTCGGCGAGGGTACGCGCCGGGGCCGTCGGGGGAGGCGTCGGGGCAGCCCGGTGGGGCGCACCACGGAGCGCCTGCCGCTCCCACCGTCGCGCCGCCCTTCGTCGTACCGCCGTCCGCTCCGCCCCCGGGTGCCCCGTCCGCCCTGCCGTCCGCCGGGCCGTCGGTCGGTGTGCCGTCCGTTGCGGCCTCCGGAGTCGCCGAGCCGGTCGGGCGGTCCGAGGCGGTGCAGCCGCGGCCCACGCCGACGCTGGCCGGGCGGCCCGCGGGGGAGGGGCGCGAGCGGCCGGGGCGGCCCACCGGTTCGGGCAGGCCCTCGGCCGACGGGAGCGACGCCGCGCCGAGCCCCTCGCGTACCAGAACGGCAACAGAGCCCGCGCCCGGTGAGGTCGAGCCGGAGCGCGAGGAGGTACCTGCGGAGGAGCCCGCCCCGGCGTCGTCCTCCCCCGCCGCCACGCCCGCCGCGGCCGTCCGGCTGCCCGGCCCGCACACCTCCGTCACCGTCGCCGACCAGCGGATTCCCGTACTGACGCTGGGAGTCGGGCTGGCCCTCGTGGGGCTCGGGATCGGCTTCCTCGGGGTGCGGATCCGTCGCCGCTGAGCCCGCCCGCCTCCGTCCTCCGCACCGCCGTCCTCCTTGAGTCGGACGGCGCGGTTCCGTCTCAGGTCGCTTGTGGACGGCTCGACATACTCGGTATACATACTGAGTATGTCGATCCGCCACGGGCTCCTCGCCCTTCTCGAACGCGGCCCGCGCTACGGGTCCCAGCTCCGCACGGAGTTCGAGTCCCGCACCGGCCAGACCTGGCCGCTCAACGTCGGGCAGGTCTACACGACCCTGAACCGCCTGGAGCGCGACGGACTGGTCGCGCAGGGCGGTGAGGACGACGCGGGCCACGCGCTCTGGACGATCACGGAGTCCGGCCGGGGCGAGCTGCGGACCTGGTTCGAGCGGCCCGTCGACCGGACCAGCCCGGCCCGGGACGAGCTGGCCATCAAGCTCGCCATGGCCGTCGGCGCGCCCGGCGTCGACATCCGGGCCGTCATCCAGTCGCAGCGCCGGCACACCGTGAAGGCCATGCAGGACTACACGCGGCTCAAGCGCCAGGCCGTCGAGGCCGTGGAGCGCGGCGGGACGGGGGAGCGGGACGACGTCGCGTGGCTGCTCGTCCTGGAGCAGCTGATCTTCCAGACCGAGGCCGAGGCCCGCTGGCTGGACCACTGCGAGGCGCGGCTGATCCGTCTCTCGCACGCGGAGGCGAGGGACCCGGGCCCCGGCCCGGGCTCCGAACCTCCGGACCCCGGCCCGTCGGCCACCCGCACCACCGCCGCGCCGTCCGTCCGCGGGACGGCCTGAGCACCACCACCCGCGCGCCGGGCCCACGCACGTAGGGCGCATGGCCGTAGGGCGCATGGCCGTAGGGCGCACGCCCGTACGGCCCGTCGCCGGCGGCCGTAACCCACCGCACGACTCTCCGCCGGTCCTACCGGCCCCAAGGCCCGAGGGCCGTCCCGACCAGTCGGCCCACGAGCCGTTCCGTTCCACATGGCGTCCACCGCTCCGGACGCCCCATCCGCCGCGTACGCGCCTTCGCCCGTACGCCCGAGGGGGGAACCCACCCATGTCCGCAACCACACCGGACCGCTCGGCGCAGCCCGTGCTGCAGCTGCAGAGCCTGACCCGGGTCCACGGCTCAGGAGCCACCGAGGTGCACGCCCTGCGCAGCATCGACCTCGACGTCCACGCCGGCGAACTCGTCGCCGTCATGGGCCCGTCGGGCTCCGGCAAGTCCACGCTGCTGACCCTCGCGGGCGGGCTCGACGCACCCACCTCCGGCCGGGTCCTGGTCGAAGGCCAGGACATCACCGCCGCCGACCGCAAGCAGCTCGCCGCCCTGCGCCGCCGCAGCATCGGCTACGTCTTCCAGGACTACAACCTGATCCCGGCGCTCACCGCCGCCGAGAACATCGCCCTGCCCCGCGAGCTGGACGGCGTCTCCGCGCGCAAGGCCCGCGTCGAGGCGGTCGCGGCGCTGGAGGAGATGGAGCTGGCGCACCTCGCCGACCGGTTCCCGGACGAGATGTCCGGCGGTCAGCAGCAGCGCATCGCGCTCGCCCGGGCCCTCGTCGGCGACCGCCGCCTGGTGCTGGCCGACGAGCCCACCGGCGCGCTGGACTCCGAGACCGGCGAGGCCGTGCTCGCCCTGCTGCGCAGCCGCTGCGACGCCGGCGCCGCCGGCATCCTCGTCACCCACGAGCCGCGGTTCGCCGCCTGGGCCGACCGCGTGGTCTTCCTCCGCGACGGCGCGGTCGTCGACCAGACCGTCCGCAGCGACGCCGACTCGCTCCTCAGCGGCCGGGCGGGCCGACCGTGACGCACTGGTTCCACTCCTGGCGCGCCGCGGTGCGCATCGCCCGCCGCGACGCCTGGCGCGCCAAGGGACGCAGCCTGCTCGTCCTCGCCATGATCGCCCTGCCGATCCTCGGCGTCAGCGCCGCCGACCTCACCCTGCGCAGCGCCGAGCTCTCCACCGAGGAGTCGCTGTCCCGCTCCATCGGCACCGCCGACGCCCGGCTCCGGGACTCCGGCTACGGCGGCGTGCCGATCTACCAGGACCCGCCCGGCGAAATGAGCACGCCGGTGGCCGACGAGGACGACAAGGTCTCCTCGCCGGGCCCCAAGCCCGGCGCGGCCCCGCTCGCTTCCGTCCTCCCGGCCGGCGTCACGACCCTCTCCGACAGCTCCGGCAACGCCAAGCTCACCACCGAGCACGGCCTGCTGCAGACCGAGGTCCGGGAGCTGAAGGCGGCCGACCCGATGGCCAACGGGCTGCTGACGCTGCTCGACGGCCGGTACCCACAGCGGGCGGACGAAGTCGCCGTCACCGAGCACTTCCTCGACACGAGCGGTCTGAAGGTCGGTTCGTCCGTGGGCGTGCGCGGCTTCGACCGTACGTACCGGATCGTCGGCGTGTACGAGCTGCCGGGCGAGCTGACGACGCTGCAGGTCAACGCCCTGCCGGGCGCGTTCCTCGCCCCGTACGCCAAGGCCGCCGAGAAGGCGGGCCTGCAGCCGGTCGACATCCAGGCCACCCAACTGGTCCAGGTGCCCGGTGGTTTCACGTGGAACATGGTCAAGGCGGCCAACGAGAAGGGCGTCGTGGTCATCTCGCGAGCCGTCGCGCTCGATCCGCCGGCCCGCTCCGAGGTCCCGCTCTACCAGAAGGACGGCTGGACTCCCTGGGAGCAGAGCCTGGCCGCTCAGGCCGGGGTGCTCGTCATGGTCGCCACCGTCGTCGGCCTGGCGATGCTGGAGATCTGCCTGCTGGCGGGCCCCGCGTTCGCCGTCGGCGCCCGGCGCTCGCGCCGGCAGCTCGGCCTGGTCGGCGCCAACGGCGGCGACCGGCGGCACATCCGCGCCATCGTCCTCTCCGGCGGTCTGGTCATCGGCGCGGCCGCGGCCGTCGTCGGCACCGGCCTCGGTCTGGTGCTCACCTACGCCCTGCGGCCCGTCCTCGAGGGGTACATCGGCCGCCGGTTCGGCAGCTTCGACGTCCGCCCGCTGGAGCTGCTCGGCATCGCCCTGCTCGCCGTCCTGACCGGCCTGTTCGCGGCGATCGTGCCGGCGATCACCTCCTCCCGGCAGTCCGTGCTGGCCTCGCTCACCGGCCGCCGCGGAGTGCGCCGCAGCAACCGCGTGCTGCCGCTGGTCGGCCTCGGCGCGGTCCTGCTCGGCGCGGCGATCGCCCTGTACGGGGCTGTGATCTCCGACCACTTCGCGGTCGTCGCGGGCGGCAGCGCCCTCGCCGAACTGGGCGTGGTCGCCATGACCCCGGCGCTGGTCGGCCTGTTCGGCCGCGTCGGCCGCTGGCTGCCGCTGTCACCGCGCCTCGCGCTGCGGGACGCGGTGCGCAACCGGGGCCGTACGGCCCCCGCCGTCGCCGCCGTGCTCGCTGCGGTCGCGGGCACCGTCGCCGTCGCCACGTACACGGCCAGCGACGAGAGGCAGCAGCGGGCCGAGTACACGGCGGTGCTGCCGCACGGCGCGGTCTCGGCGCTGGTCGCCGAGGAGGGCGGCCGCGACGCCCCGGCGGCCCGGGAGGCCGTACAGCGCCTGTTCCCCGTGGACGTGCGCGCCGACCTCGAACGGGTCTCCGTCGGCCGGGCCGACTGCTCGATGCACGACGGCAGCGAGGGCTGCGGCCGCTCCGAGGTGGTCGTCCCCAAGGCGAACGAGTGCCCCCTGTGGGTCTCCACGAAGGAGCACCCGGACCCGGCGCAGCGGTTCAGCCGCGAGGAGGCCCGCAAGCTCGCCAAGGACTGGCGCTGCAAGGAGTACGACGACTACGGGATCAACGTCGAGGGCGGACTGCTCGTCGCTGACGCCAAGGTCCTGAAGGTGCTCGGCATCGAGGACGCCGGCGCCGCGCAGGCGCTCGCCGCGGGCAAGGTCGTCACCTTTCGCAAGCCCATGGTCGACGCGTCCGGCAAGGTCGGCATCCGCCTGATCACCGACATCCCGGCGGCCGACGAGGCCCAGATGGAGGGCAAGGAGCCCCCGGGGCGGGTCGTGTCCCTGCCCGCGCATCTCGTGGACGACGGCCGGCGCAGCTACGGCGTGACGGCGCTCGTCAGCCCCGCGACCGCCAAGGCGGCCGGGCTGACCACGGTCCCGCTGGGCGCCCTGTTCAGCACCGAGCGGATGCCCGACTCCGAGCAGCGCCAGAAGCTCGACGCGGCACTCGCCAAGATCGGCAGCGACGTCGAACTCCATCTGGAGGAGGGCTACGTCTCGCAGAACGACATCGTGCTGCTGGCGCTCGCCGTGTTCGCGGGGCTCGTCACCATCGGCGCCGCCGGCATCGCCACCGGTCTGGCCCAGGCCGACGCCGAGGCCGATCTGAAGACGCTCGCCGCGGTCGGCGCCCCGCCCCGGGTCCGCCGCACCCTGAGCGGCTTCCAGTGCGGGGTGGTCGCCACCATGGGCGTGGTCCTGGGCTCCGCGATGGGCGTGCTACCGGCGATCGGGCTCCGGCTCACCGAGGCACGCCAGCAGCAGAAGTGGTACGAGCAGGCCTTGGAGGAGAACCCGGCGGGCGCGGCGTTCCTCGGCGATCCCCCGTACGTGCCGATCGTCATCCCGTGGGAGACCCTCGGGGCGCTCCTGGTGCTCGTCCCGCTCGGCGCGGCGGTCCTGGCCGCCCTGGTCACCCGCTCCCGCGGCGCGCTGGCCCGTCGCGCGGCGACCTGACGGCCGTCACGGGCCCGTTGCACGACTGTGCCCCCGGAGGAGGGTGGATCACCCCGCTCCGGGGGCACACCGTCTCGTGAGGTTGGTGTGCGAGAGAATGGGCGGCATGGAGATGCCGAGGAGTGAACGGTCGCAGGAGAGCCCCCAGGTCCTGGTGGTAGGCCAGGACGGAATGGCGATCGGCGGCGCGGACGACGAGTCGCGCGAGGTTCCCGTGACGGACATGGTTGAACAACCGGCGAAGGTCATGCGGATCGGCAGCATGATCAAGCAGCTCCTTGAGGAGGTCCGCGCGGCCCCTCTGGACGAGGCGAGCCGGGTCAGGCTCAAGGACATCCACGCGAGTTCCGTGAAGGAGCTGGAGGACGGGCTGGCTCCTGAGCTGGTCGAGGAACTGGAGCGGCTCTCCCTGCCGTTCACCGACGAGGCGATCCCCTCGGAGGCGGAACTGCGCATCGCGCAGGCCCAGTTGGTCGGCTGGCTGGAGGGCCTGTTCCACGGCATCCAGACCGCGCTGTTCGCCCAGCAGATGGCGGCCCGGGCCCAGTTGGAGCAGATGCGCCGCGCCCTTCCCCCGGGCGGCGCCCCGCACGACGACGAGCAGGAGCGCGGCGGCCACGGCGGCGCCCGCTCGGGTCCCTACCTGTAGGAACGCGTCCCGCGGCCGCGCGGGGGCATGGACCGTACGGCGAAGGCCCGGCACCTGGTGGTGCCGGGCCTTCGCCGTACGGTCGTCCTCCGGTGCGTCAGAGCGCCTTCGGGGCCAGCAGCAGCACCTTGCCGACGTGGCTGCCGGAGTCGAGCGCCCGGTGGCCCTCGGCGGCCTCCTCCATCGGCACCGTCGTGTGGATCACCGGGCGGACCGTGCCGGCCGAGATCAGCGGCCAGACGTGCTCCCGCACGGCGGCCACGATCGCCGCCTTCTCCTGCAGCGGCCGGCTGCGCAGCGTCGTCGCCGTGATCGCGGCCCGCTTGCCCAGCAGCGCCGCCAGGTTCAACTCGCCCTTCACACCGCCCTGCAGGCCGATGATCGCGAGCCGGCCGTTGACCGCGAGCGCCTGCACGTTGCGCTGCAGGTACTTCGCCCCGACGATGTCGAGGATCACGTCCGCGCCCGCGCCGTCGGTGGCCTTGCGCAGCTCCTCGACGAAGTCCTGGCGCCGGTAGTCGATCAGGATGTCCGCGCCCAGCTCGGCACACCGCTCCAGCTTCTCCGGGCCGCCCGCGGTGACCGCGACCTTCGCCCCGACCGCCTTCGCCAGCTGGATCGCCGTGGTGCCGATGCCGCTCGCACCGCCGTGCACCAACAGCGTCTCGCCCGGCCGGAGATGGGCGATCATGAACACGTTCGACCAGACCGTGCAGACGGCTTCGGGCAGCGCCGCCGCCGTCACCAGGTCCACGCCCTCCGGCACGGGCAGCAGCTGACCGACGGGGACGACGACCTTCTCCGCGTACCCGCCGCCGACCAGCAGCGCGCACACCTCGTCGCCGACGGACCAGCCCGAGACCCCGGGCCCGAGGGCCGCGATCCGGCCGGAGCACTCCAGGCCGGGGTAGCGGGACGAGCCGGGCGGGGGGTCGTAGAAGCCCTGGCGCTGCAGCAGGTCGGCGCGGTTGACCGCGCTCGCCACCACCTCGACGAGCACCTCGCCCTCGGCGGGCACGGGTTCGAGCACCTCGGCCCAGACGAGGGCCTCGGGGCCGCCGGGTTCCGGAATCGTGATCGCATGCATGGCGGCGAGGCTACTCCGGCTGCGGAGCGGTCAGCGGGGTGACGGGGGCGGCCCGCACGATCGTGATCACCCGGTCCGTCAACTGCAGCGGACTGGCCTTCGGATCGTCGTAACCGAGCAGCCGGTGGCCGCGCAGCACGCTCACCACCAGGTCCTCGGTCTCGCGGACGTTCTTGCCCACCTCGGCCTTGGTGACCGGCCGTTCGACCAGATCGAGGCCGGAGCCCTGCTGGATCAGATCCTCCATGACCGTGCCGGCGCTGGGGCTGAGCACGGAGAGCCCGAGCAGCCGGCCGGCGGCGCTAGCGCTGGTGATCACGGCGTCGGCGCCGGACTGGCGCAGCAGCGGCGCGTTCTCCTCCTCGCGGACCGCGGCCACGATCTTCGCTCCCCGGTTCATCTGGCGGGCCGTCAGCGTCACCAGGACGGCCGTGTCGTCCCGCTGGGTGGCGACGATGATCTGACGGGCCTTCTGCACCTCGGCCCGGAGCAGGACGTCGCTGCGGGTGGCATCGCCTATCACGCCGACGAAGCCGTCCGCGTTCGCCGCCTCGATGACCTTGCTCGACGGGTCGACGACGACGATCTGGTCCTTGGCCAGGCCCGTCGCGTACAGCGTCTGGATCGCGGACCGTCCCTTGGTCCCGAAGCCGACGATGACGGTGTGGTCGCGCAAGTGGGTCCTCCAGCGGTTCAGCCGCCACTCCTCCCGGGTCCGTTCGGTGAGGACCTCGAGAGTGGTGCCGACCAGGATGATCAGGAACAGCACGCGCAGCGGCGTGATCAGCAGAATGTTGGTGAGCCGGGCGCTGTCGCTGTGCGGCACGATGTCGCCGTACCCGGTGGTGGAGAGGGTCACCGTCGAGTAGTAGGCCGCGTCGAGGAAGTCGACGCTGCTGTCGGCGTTGTCGTGGTAGCCCGCGCGGTCGATGTAGACGATGACCACCGTCAGCACCAGCACGCCCAGGGCCATCAGCAGGCGTTTGGCGACCTGGCGCAGCGGCTGCTCGACGACCCGGCGGGGCAGTTTCACCCGCGCGTTCTCGTCGGCCCGCCGGGCCATGGCGTCCTGTCCGGGAA
Organism: Streptomyces tritici; assembly: GCF_048500665.1. Classification (NCBI taxonomy): domain Bacteria; kingdom Bacillati; phylum Actinomycetota; class Actinomycetes; order Kitasatosporales; family Streptomycetaceae; genus Streptomyces; species Streptomyces tritici. The sequence goes on along the minus strand of NZ_CP183183.1, from coordinate 3,500,066 downwards.
GTTTCACGTGAAACACGCTCCTCTGGCGGCGGTGCCCGCCGCAGCGGACAGCGCCTGAGGCGCCGACCAGGGCAGATCGAGTACGTCGAGAGTGTCACCGGGCCGCGCCCCGCCCGGTGGGACCACGGCCATGCCGGCCGCGGCGGCGATGCCGCGGAGCATGGCGGGCCCGTTGTAGTGCAACGGCACAAGGTGGTCGCCCCGGTGGACGACGGGGACCAGGCGGGTGTCCTGGGGATGGCCCTGCACCTCGTCGCGGACAGGTCCGCGATACGGCTCGGAGGCCGGGCGCCCCGACCGGGCGCGCAGCAGCGGTTCGGCGAGGGTCAGCAGCCCGGAGACGGCCGCGAGCGGGTTGCCGGGCAGCCCGACGAGATGACGACCCTCCCCCAGGCGGGCCAGCAGCATCGGATGACCCGGGCGCACCTTCACCCCGTCCACCAGCAGCTCCGCGCCGGCCTTCGCCAGGACGGGGTGGACGTGGTCGACGGGGCCGGCCGCGGTGCCGCCCGTCGTGATCACCAGATGCGCGGGGGAGCCGGTGACGGCGGCGTACAGGGCGTCGGCGTCGTCCCCGATGCGGTGGGTGCCGAGGACGTCCGCGCCGAGGGCCTCCAGCCAGGGTCCGAGCATGGGGCCGAGGGCGTCGCGGATCAGACCCTCGTGGGGGAGTCCCGAGGTGAGCAGCTCGTCGCCGAGCACCAGGACCTCGACGGTGGGACGGGGCAGGACGAGCAGCTCGTCGTACCCGGCGGCCGCGGCCAGTCCCAGCACGGCCGGGCTGACCGGCGTCCCGGCGGGCAGCAGCGGGTCGCCGGTACGGCACTCCTGGCCGCGCGGGCGGATGTCCTGGCCCGGGACGACCTCGCGTTCGGCGTACAGCCGCCCGCCGGTGCCGGTGCGGGCGTGCTCGCTGCGGATCACGGCCGTGGCGCCGGGCGGCACCCGGGCACCGGTGGCGATGCGTACGGCGGTGCCGTCGTCCAGGGCGGCGGCGGGCGCGTGTCCGGCGAGGACGGCGCCGTCCTCGTCGACGCGCCACGGGCCGGGACCGGCGACGGCCCAGCCGTCCATGGCGGAGCTGTCGAAGGACGGCAGGTCGGTGAGCGCGGTCAGCGTCTCGCCGAGCAGCCTCCCGAGCGCCTCGCCGAGCGGTACGGAGCGGGGCGCGGGCCCTACGGCCGCCCCGGCCTTCCGCGCCGCTTCCCTGGCCTCCGGCCAGGGCGTGGCGCGATGGCGCTCCGGGGGCGCGGGGGCGGATTCGGGCGGGGGCGGCGACGCCGGGGCGGGGGCCTGGAGGGCCAGGGCGTCGTCGAGAGCACCGTCGAGGGCGTCCGGGACGCCGCCGGAGACCTCGCCAGGGTCGCTCGTGCCCGCCGTGCCGCTGTCGGCCGCGGGGTCCTGCGGGGTCATTCGGCCTCGTCCTGCGCCGCCTCCGCGGCCCAGCGTCCGGCGAGTGCGGCCGCCTTGCGGGCCGCCTCGGCGACGGCCTCCGGGCCGCCGTTCGCCTGCGCCGCCGCGTAACCGACCAGGAAGGTGGTCAGCGGGGCGGCCGGTCGGGCCACTCCGTGGGCGGCGTCGCGCGCCAGGTCGAGCAGGACGCCGGTGTCGACGTCGAGTTCGATGCCCAGTTCGGCCTTGACTGCGGTGATCCATTCTTCCAGCACGTTCCCATGCTCCCTGATCCGTGCCCGGGCCGCGGCAAGGTCCTCCCAGGTGTCGCAGTCGAAGGAGGCCAGGGGGTCCGCGGCGAGCCGGGCGAGCCGGAGTCCCCGGGTCAGCCGTCGCAGCGGCAGCCCGGCGAGCCCGCCGTGCTCCTCGGCGACGGAGTCGAGCAACTGCCGCACGGGCGCACTCCGGTACGCGGCCACGAGCGGCTGGTCACGGCCGTCGGCGTCGACGGCCAGGACGGCGTCGGCTCCCGGGTCGCCGGCCAGGGCGTCCACGAGCCGTCGCACCATCGCCTCGTCGAGGAACGGCAGGTCCGCGGAGAGCACCAGCACGAGGTCGGCGCCGCTCCGCCGCAGCCCCGCGTCGAGCGCGGCCAACGGGCCGCCGCCCGGCGGCTCCTCGCGCGCCCAGTCCACCGGCCGGACGGTGGGACGGGGCTCGCCGACGACGACGGTCCGCCCGGCGGTCCGGCATCCGGCGAGCACGCGGTCGAGCAGCGCGCGCCCGCCGACGCTCAGCGCGGGCTTGTCCGCCCCGCCGAGCCGCGTGGCCGCGCCCCCGGCGAGCACGATGGCGTCATACGAGGTCGTCACCCCAGCAGTATGAGCCGCCGCCCCGAACGGCGACGCCCGGGCCGAGGCAGGGGAAGGTGCCTCGGCCCGGGCGTCCGGGCGGAATCGGTCGAACGGACCGGTCTGTTCGAGCACGGACCTGTCCGGTCGAGCACGGACCGGTCGAGCAGGGTCCAGTCGTGCACGGACCGGTCGTGCCCGGACCGGTCGGTCTTCGCCGACCGGCTGGGCGCGGTCCGGCCGTCAGAGCGTGCGGAGCAGCACCGCCGGGTTCTCCACGCAGTCGGCCACGTAGCGCAGGAAGCCGCCCGCGGTGCCCCCGTCGCAGACGCGGTGGTCGAACGTGAGCGACAGCTGCACGACCTGGCGGACCGCCAGCTCGCCCTGGTGCACCCACGGCTTGGGCATGATCCGCCCGACCCCCAGCATCGCGGCCTCGGGGTGGTTGATGATCGGCGTGGAGCCGTCGACCCCGAACACCCCGTAGTTGTTCAGGGTGAACGTGCCGCCGGTGAGGTCCGCCGGGGTCAGCGTGCCCTGCCGGGCGGACTCCGTCAGCCGCGCGAACTCGGCCGTCAGCGACTCCGCCGACCGCGTGTGCGCGTCGCGGACCACCGGCACGACAAGCCCGCGGTCGGTCTGCGCGGCGAAGCCGAGGTGCACGGACGGCAGCCGGACGATCTCCCGCGCGGCCGTGTCCACCGTCGAGTTCAGCTCCGGGAACCGGGCGAGCCCGGCCGTGCAGATCCGGGCCAGCAGCGCCAGCACGGAGATCTTCGGGCCGCCCGCCGCGTTCATCGCGGCGCGGGCCGCCATCAGCTCCGTCGCGTCCGCGTCGACCCAGCAGGTCGCGTCCGGGATCTCCGTCCGGCTGCGGGACAGCTTGTCCGCGACCGCGCCCCGGATCCCGCGCAGCGGAACCCGCTCGCCGGCGGCCGCGACCGCCGGGGCGGGAGCGGCGGCCGGAGCGGGCACGGCGGCGGTGGGAGCCTCCGCGTCGCGGATCGCGCGCTCCACGTCGGCCCGCAGGATCAGACCCTCGGGGCCCGAGCCGCGCAGCGACCGCAGGTCGAGGCCCTTCTCCCGGGCCAGCTTGCGCACCAGCGGCGAGATGACCGGCACCGGCCCGTCGACCGCGTCGGGCGCCGCGGCCACAGGGGCCACGGGAGCCGCGGTCGCCGCCGGAACCGCGGCGACCGGAGCCGCCGGGCTCTCCCGGCGGACCCGGCGGCGGCGTGCCGCGGGACCTGCCGTGCCGTAGCCGACCAGCACGTTCCCGGAGTACTCCGAGGACTCCGCGTCCTTCGCCTCGGCCTTCGGCGCGGCGGAGGCCGCCGGCGCGGCCGGGGCCGCCCCGTCGCCGTCGGAGGGCTCCCCCACGGCGACCGTCAGCAGCGGGGCGCCGACGGGCAGTTCGGTCCCTTCCTCGCCGAACCGGGCGGTGACCACACCGCCGTACGGGCAGGGCACCTCGACCATCGCCTTGGCCGTCTCGACCTCGACCACCGGCTGGTCGATGGCGACGACGTCGCCGACGGAGACCAGCCAGCGCACGATCTCCGCCTCGGTCAGCCCCTCGCCGAGGTCGGGCAGCTTGAACTCGAGCACCTGGGCCATCAGCTCTCCGCCTCCCACTGCAGCCGCGCCACCGCGTCCAGGACCCGGTCCACGCCCGGCAGGTGGTGCCGCTCCAGCATCGGCGGCGGGTACGGGATGTCGAAGCCGGCGACCCGCAGCACCGGGGCCTCCAGGTGGTGGAAGCACCGCTCGGTCACCCGGGCGGCGATCTCCCCGCCGGGCCCGGCGAAACCGGGCGACTCGTGGACCACGACCGCCCGGCCGGTGCGCCGCACGGACGCGCAGACCGTCTCGTCGTCGAACGGCACCAGCGAGCGCAGGTCCACGACCTCCAGGTCCCAGCCCTCCGCAGCGGCGGCCTCGGCCGCCTCCAGGCAGACCGGCACGGACGGGCCGTACGTGATCAGGGTGGCGCTGGTGCCGGGGCGGCGCACGACCGCCTTGCCGAGCGGCTCGACCGCGGCCGGCGACTCCGGCGACCAGTCGGACTTCGACCAGTAGAGCCGCTTGGGCTCCAGGAAGACCACCGGGTCGTCGGAGGCGATCGCCGCCCGCAGCAGCCCGTACGCGTCCTCGACCGTGGCCGGGGTGACGACGTGCAGGCCGGGGGTGGCGATGTAGTACGCCTCGGACGAGTCGCTGTGGTGCTCGACGCCGCCGATGCCACCGCCGTACGGCACGCGCACCACCAGCGGCATCGGCATCGCGCCGCGGGTCCGGTTGCGCATCCGGGAGACATGGCTGATCAGCTGCTCGAACGCCGGGTAGGCGAAGGCGTCGAACTGCATCTCGACGACCGGCCGCAGCCCGTACATCGCCATGCCCACGGCCGTGCCGAGGATGCCGGCCTCCGCGAGCGGGGTGTCCGTGACGCGGTCCTCGCCGAACTCCTTCTGCAGCCCGTCGGTGACCCGGAAGACACCGCCGAGCGTGCCGACGTCCTCGCCGAGGACGTGCACCGTCGGGTCCTCGGCCATCGCGTCGCGCATGGCGCGCTGCAGCGCCTGCGCCATGGTCGCCGGACGGGGCTTGGCCGCCACGGTCTTCGCGACCGTCGTCGCCCTGGTCATCACGCCTCGCTCTCGGCGTCGAGCTCGGCCCGCAGCTGCGCCGCCTGCTCCCGCAGCTGTGCGGTCTGCTCCGCGTACACATGGGCGAACAGGTCCATCGGGTCGAGGACCGGGTCCGCGTTCATGCGCTCGCGCAGCCGCGCCGCCATCGTCTCCGCGGCCTCGGCCGCCTCCCGGACGCCGTCCTCGTCGAGCACTCCGCGCTCCGTCAGGTCCCGCTCCAGAATCCGGATCGGATCGTGCGCCCGCCACGCCTCGACCTCGCTCTCGCCGCGGTAGCGGGTGGCGTCGTCGGCGTTGGTGTGGGCGTCGATCCGGTAGGTGACCGCCTCGACGAGGGTCGGGCCGCCGCCGCGCCGGGCACGGGCCACCGCCTCGGTGAGCACCTGGTGCACCGCCACCGCGTCGTTGCCGTCGACCAGCCGGCCCGGCATGCCGTAGCCGACCGCCTTGTGGGCCAGCGACGGCGCCGCGGTCTGCTTGGCGAGCGGCACGGAGATGGCGAAGCCGTTGTTCTGCACGAGGAAGACCACCGGGGCCTGCCAGACCGCCGCGAAGTTCAGCGCCTCGTGGAAGTCGCCCTCGCTGGTGCCGCCGTCGCCGACCATGGCCAGGGCGACCACGTCGTCGCCCTTGAGGCGGGCGGCGTGCGCCAGGCCCACGGCGTGCGGCAGCTGCGTGGCCAGCGGCGTGCTGAGCGGGGCGATGCGGTGCTCGCGCGGGTCGTAGCCGGTGTGCCAGTCACCGCGCAGCAGCGTCAGGGCCTGCACGGGGTCCAGGCCGCGCGCGACGGCGGCGAGGGTGTCCCGGTACGAGGGGAAGAGCCAGTCCTGCTCCTGCAGGGCCAGCGCGGCCGCGACCTCGCTGGCCTCCTGGCCCGTGGTGGAGGGGTAGACGGCGAGCCGGCCCTGCTTGGTGAGGGCCGTGGCCTGCGCGTTGTACCGGCGGCCGCGGACCAGCTCGGCGTACAGCCGGAGCAGCAGCTCCCGGTCGACGTCGGCCATCGCGTCCGTGCCGATCACCCGGAAGGGCGAGGCGTCCGGCAGCAGCGGCGCGGGGTCGGTGCGCGGCTGCCAGGCGGGCGGTGGGGTGGGCCGGTACGCGACGGCAGCCGGCGGCGCTTGGACTGTCGAACTGCGCTGTTGCAACGAGTCCACCTCCTCGTGGGAGCGGGCACTAGACCCGAGGGCAGGGGGCGGCGCGAGTGTGGCGCGCCTCACCTACCGATTGTTCGGTCGTGGACGCATTTTGGCTACAGGCGGCCCGAGCCTGTGGACAATCGGTTCTCCACAGCCTGGGATAGAGGCAGGTCGTCCATGCGAGAGAGGCGGGGGGACATGGCGGATGAACAAATGGCCGACGGCGGGGAGGACGCGCTCGCGCCGCGTCCGCTGGACGCGGTCGACAAGGCGATCCTGCGCATCCTGCAGACGGACGGGCGCGCCTCGATACGGTCGGTGGCCGAGCGGGTGCACGTCTCCCGGGCGAACGCCTACGCCCGGATCAACCGGCTGATCGACGACGGGGTGATCCGCGGCTTCAGCGCGCGGCTGAACCACGAACGGGCCGGCCAGGGCGCGTCCGCGTACATCACTCTCAAGATCGTGCAGAACTCCTGGCGCACCGTGCGGGAAAAGCTCCAGGAGCTGCCGGGAGCCGCGCACATCGCTCTGGTCAGCGGGGACTTCGACGTCCTGCTGCTCGTGCACACGCCGGACAACCGCACCCTGCGCGAGCTCGTCCTGACGCGGATCCAGGCCATCCCCGAGGTGCTCTCGACGCGCACGCTGCTGGTGTTCGAGGAGACGGACCTGGACCCCGACGGGCCGTAGACCCGCCGGGGAACGACCGGGCGCGCTCGGGGACGCCCCCGGCGCGCCGGCCTCCACAGGGCCTCTTCAGCGCGCTCAGCTCGCCGTGCGCAGCCCGTCGAACGCCAGATGCACCACGGTGTCGGCGAGCTGGGCGCGGTCCGCCTCGCCGCCCGGACCCGTGTGCGGGCGGTACCACTCGACCAGCGAGTTCACCATGCCGAACAGCAGCCGCGTGGCGAGCCGGATGTCCACATCGGCCCTCAGGTCCCCGTCGGCGACGGCCGCCTTCAGCAGCTCCGCCACCCGCTGGTCGAACTCCCGGCGCCGCTCCAGCGCCCACCGCTCCGTCGTCGTGTTGCCGCGCACCCGCAGCAGCAGGGTCACGTACGGCAGTTCCGCCGTCAGCACCTCGACGGTCCGCCGGGTCACGTACTCGACCCGCTCCACGGCCCGGCCCTGCTGCGCCCCGGCCTCGTCGAGGATCGCGAACAGCCCGTCGAGCGCCCGGCTCACCGCCCGCCGCAGCAGCTCCTCCTTGCCCGCCACGTGGTGGTAGATCGAGGACTTGGAGATGCCGGCGGCCTTGGAGAGGTGCTCCATGGAGGTGCCGTCGTAGCCGCGCTCGTTGAAGACCCGCACCGCCACGGAGAGCAGCGTCTCGGGGGTGTAGGTGTCACGCTTGGGCGTCGCCACGGTCACTCGCCCCCCTCGGCGTAGGCGCGGCGGTAGAGGGCCAGGGAGGGCTGGTAGCGGCCGCCGGGGATCCGTGCGTTCAGCTCCCCGAGCAGGTCGTGCGCCCAGCCGGCGCCGAGCCGGCGGCCCCATTCGACGGGTCCGAGGGGGTAGTTGACGCCCAGGCGCATGGCCGTGTCGATGTCCTCGGCGGAGGCGACGCCCTTCGCGACGGCGTCGGTGGCCAGGTCGATCAGCATCGCCACCGTGCGGGCGACGATCATGCCGGGGACGTCCTCGATGACGCTGACCTTCTTGCCGAGGGCCTGGAACAGGCCTATCGCCTCGCGCAGCGTCTCCCAGGGGGTGTCCTCCGAGGCGGACAGCGCGATCCGGGTGGCCGTGCGGTAGTCGAGCGCCAGGTCGTAGAAGACGACGTCGCGGAACTCGATCGCGGTCTGGCCGTCCGCGAGCGCCAGCTGCCCGCCGCTCGGCAGCACGATGCGGCTGCCGCGGTCCTCCTCGACCTCGTGGACGGTGATCCCGGCCTCCCGGGCCATCGCGACCAGCTCCTGCGCCGGCCCGAGGTCGCCGCCCTCGACGGTGATCTCCGCGGGAGGCTCGGTCAGCGGGGCGGTGTGCGGCTCGGGGGCGGCGGCGCCCTCCCTGTACGCGTACCAGCCCTGGCCCGTCTTACGGCCGAGCCGGCCCGACTCGACGAGCCGGCGCTGGGCGAGCGAGGGGGTGAACTTCGGGTCCTGGTGGAAGGACTCCCAGACCGAGCGGGTGACCGCCTCGTTCACGTCCTGGCCGATCAGGTCGGTCAGCTCGAACGGGCCCATCCTGAAGCCGCCGCACTCGCGCAGCACCGCGTCGATGGTGGCGGGGTCCGCACCGCGCTCCTCGTGGATCCTCAGCGCCTCGGCGTAGAAGGGGCGGGCGATCCGGTTCACGATGAAGCCGGGGGTGTCGGCGCAGCGCACCGGCGTCTTCCCCCAGCCCTTGGCCGTGTCGTACGCGGTCGTCGCCGCGGCCTCGTCCGTGGCGTGCCCGCTGACCACCTCGACCAGCGGCAGCAGGGGCGCCGGGTTGAAGAAGTGCAGTCCGACGAAACGCTCCGGCAGGCGCAGCGCCCCGGCGACGGCGGTGACGGACAGCGAGGAGGTGTTGGTCGCGAGCAGGCAGTCGTCCGCGACGACCTTCTCCAGCTCGGCGAACAGCTCCTGCTTGACGTCCAGACGCTCGACCACGGCCTCGACCACGAGGGCGCTGTCGGCCAGGTCGGCGAGCTGCCCGGCCGGGTGCAGACGGGCGACGGCGGCGGTGCGCGCGTCCGCGTCCAGCCGACCCTTCTCGACCAGGCGGTCCAGCCGGGCGGCGATCGCCGCGACGGCGGCCTCGGCCCGTCCGGGAACGGTGTCGTGGAGCCGGACCGGGTGGCCCGCGACCAGCGCGACCTGGGCGATTCCCTGGCCCATGGTGCCGGCGCCGACGACGGAGACGGTTCGGCTGTGCTCGATGGCGGTCATGTCGGTGATCCTCCCCTACTCGGTTATCCACAGGTTCTGCGGACCCCCTTGTACCGACCGATCGTTCGGTTACTCTAGCCCTGTCCGCACATTCCTGCCCACCCGTCCTCCACCACCACCCGTCGAGGGGCGCCCCGCGCGCCGCATCGGATTGAGCTCACCGAGGAGTTGGTCCTTGATGGCCGCCGCTCAGCTGACCACCGACACCCTGGCCGACAGGCACCGGCCGACGCTCGACCAGGCGCTCGAGACCATTCGCACGCGCGCCTACTGGTCCCCGCACCCCGAGCACCCCAAGGCCTACGGGGAGAACGGCTCGCTGAGCGCCGCCGAGGGCCTGGCCGCGTACCAGGCGCTGCTCGACGGCCGCTTCGAGCTCGACCAGCCCGGCACGGACGGCTGGACCGGCGGCGAGATCTCGCCCTACGGCCCCGTCCTCGGCGTCGAGTACCCGCACGCCGACATCGACGTGCTGCTGCCGGCGATGCGCGCCGGCATGGCCGCCTGGCGCGAGGCCGGGCCCGAGACGCGCGCCCTGGTCTGCCTGGAGATCCTCGCCCGGATCTCCGCCCGCACGCACGAGTTCGCGCACGCGGTCATGCACACCAGCGGCCAGGCGTTCATGATGGCGTTCCAGGCCGGCGGCCCGCACGCCCAGGACCGCGGCCTGGAGGCGGTGGCGTACGCGTACGCCGAGCAGACCCGCACGCCGTCCGGCGCGGCCGCCTGGTCGAAGCCGCAGGGCAAGCGGGACCCGCTGGAGCTGAGCAAGCAGTTCACCCCGGTCGCCCGCGGCATCGCGCTGATGATCGGCTGCAACACCTTCCCGACGTGGAACGGCTACCCGGGCCTGTTCGCCTCCCTCGCCACCGGCAACCCGGTCCTGGTCAAGCCGCACCCGCGGGCCGTGCTGCCGCTGGCGCTGACCGTGCGGGTGGCGCGCGAGGTGCTCGCCGAGGCCGGTTTCGACCCGAACCTGGTCGCGCTGGCCGTCGAGCGGCCCGGCGAGGGCATCGCCAAGACGCTGGCCGTCCGCCCCGAGATCAAGATCATCGACTACACGGGTTCGACCGCCTTCGGCGACTGGCTGGAGGAGCACGCCCGCCAGGCCCAGGTGTACACGGAGAAGGCCGGCGTCAACACGGTGGTCGTCGACTCCACCGACGACTACAAGGGCATGCTCTCCAACCTGGCCTTCTCGCTGTCGCTGTACAGCGGCCAGATGTGCACCACCCCGCAGAACCTGCTGATCCCGCGCGACGGCATCACCACGGACGCCGGCCCCAAGTCGTACGACGAGGTCGTCGCCGACCTCGCGGCCGCGGTCGGCGGGCTGCTCGGCGACGACGCCCGGGCCAACGCGCTGCTCGGCGCCCTGGTCAACCCCGATGTGAAGGCCCGCCTGGAGGCGGCCGCGGGGCTCGGCGAGGTCGCCCTGGAGTCGCGCGAGGTGGAGAACCCGGACTTCCCCGGCGCGGTCGTCCGCACCCCGGTGATCGTGAAGCTGGACGGCGGCAAGCCCGAGGCGCAGGCCGCGTACTTCTCCGAGTGCTTCGGCCCGGTCTCCTTCGCGGTCCGCGTGGACTCCACCGACGACGCCCTGGAGCTGCTGCGGCGCACGATCCGCGAGAAGGGCGCGATGACCGTCGGCGCGTACACGACGTCCCCGGACGTCGAGCGGGCCGTCGAAGAGGTCTGCCTGGACGAGTCGGCGCAGCTCTCGCTGAACCTGACCGGCGGGGTGTACGTCAACCAGACCGCGGCGTTCTCCGACTTCCACGGCTCCGGCGGCAACCCGGCGGCCAACGCGGCCCTGTGCGACGGCGCGTTCGTCGCCAACCGCTTCCGCGTCGTCGAGGTCCGTCGCCAGGCCTGACCACGCCGAAAGGGCCCGTCCGCGTGCCGGACGGGCCCTTTCGCACGGGCGTCACACAGCGCCGGGCGCGTCCGTGATCTCGGCGTACCGCTGGACCCAGGCGTGCATGGCGATCGCCGCCGCCGCGCCCGCGTTGATCGAGCGGGTCGAGCCGAACTGCGCGATCGAGCACACCATCGCGGCGTGCGTGCGGGCCTCCTCGGTCAGGCCCGGCCCCTCCTGCCCGAACAGCAGCACACAGCGGCGCGGCAGCACCGTCCGCTCCAGCGGCACCGCGCCCGGCAGATTGTCGATCCCGATGATCGGCAGGTCCTCGGCCGCGGCCCAGGCCGTCAGCGCCTCCGTGTCGGGGTGGTGGCGGACGTGCTGGTACCGGTCGGTGACCATCGCCCCGCGCCGGTTCCAGCGGCGCCGGCCCACGATGTGGATCTCCTTCGCCAGGAACGCGTTCGCGGTCCGCACCACCGAGCCGATGTTGAAGTCGTGGCCCCAGTTCTCCACCGCCACGTGGAAGTCGTGCCGCCGGGTGTCCAGGTCGGCGACGATCGCCTCCCGCGTCCAGTACCGGTACCGGTCCACGACGTTGCGCCGGTCGCCGTCGGCCAGCAGCTCCGGGTCGTAGCGCTCGTCCTGAGGCCAGGGCTCCGGGTGCGGTCCGACGCCGACCTCCTGCCCGAACCCCTCGTCGTACTGGAGGGGCTCGTCGGGACGGTTCGGCTGTTCGGCGGTACTGGTGCTCACCCGACGAGGGTACGGGCAGCGGGCTCCTCCTCGGGGTCCCGCTGCCGCGGCACAGCGCCCCGGCCCAGCCGCGCCAGCGCCCGGTCCCGGCCCCGCGCGGCCCGCGCGCCGAGCCACACGAGGAAGGCGGTGGGCAGGAAGACGGCGTCCGCGGCGATCATCGCCATCGAGAAGAACGGCAGCCCGAGCAGCACCGCGATGCCCGCGTGCTCCAGCATCATCGCGACCAGCAGGACGTTCTTGACCTTGCGGTTGAACAGCGTGAACGGGAACGCGACCTGGACCAGGACCGTTCCATAGGTGAGCAGCATCACCATCACGCCGCCGGAGGCCAGCAGGTCCGAGAGCGCCGGCCAGGGCGTGAAGTAGTCGAGCTTGAGGGGGTAGTACAGGGCGGTGCCGTCCTGCCAGCGCGAGCCCTGGATCTTGTACCAGCCCGCCGTGGCGTAGATCAGACAGACCTCCGCCATGATCACGACGAGTGCGCCGTTGTGCACGAGGTTGGCGATCACGTCGAGCAGCGTGCGCGGCTCGCCCGGCCCGTACCGGCAGGCCAGCCACCACAGCGCCTGGCCGAGCCAGAGCAGCCACAGCAGCGTCAGGAACCAGATCTCGCCGGTCCGGTCGGAGAAGTACGTGGCCGCGAGGAGGAAACCGCCGAGCACCGTCCACAGCAGCGGACCCACGAGGTCCCGGCGGCGCTCTTCCTCCGCCGTCCGCGCGGTGCGGGCGGCGCGCCGGGCGTCGAGCGACCAGACCTGCCCGCAGCGGGTCAGGACGAGGTAGAGCGCCATGAGATGGATGACGTTGTCGCCGCCGTCGCCCATGAAGACGGAGCGATTCTGCAGCGACAGCACCCCGGCCATGAAGACCACGGACATGGCCCGGGTGCGCCAGCCGACCAGCAGCAGGGCGCTGGAGAGCACGGCGAGCACGTAGACGAGCTCGAACCACAGGTGGCTGTCCGACCACATCAGGGCCGTGAAGGAGCCGTTGTCGGCGATCAGCCGGCGCCCCATCTCCCAGGACCAGGGGCCGTCGGGACCGTAGAGCTCATGGCGGTGGGGCAGCTCGCGCAGCAGGAAGAGCAGCCAGGTCAGCGAGAAGCCGATGCGGACGATCGCGGTCTGGTACGGGCCGAGGGCGCCGGCCGTGACGCGCTGCACCGCGCGGGCGAGCCGGCGGTCGGGGGCGGTGTGCGGTGTTCCGGTCACCGGGCTGCCTCCGTCCCGGCACGGCCAGGGGCGGGGTCCTGGGCGAGGAGCCCGGCGCGGTCCTGGCGCGCGCCGTCGGGCCGGTCCGCGGCGGTCACCGTCCACCACGGCAGGGTGCGGTACTCGGTCGCGCGGCGGCTCTTGTCCGTGCTCCACGGCGGCCTGGCGACCCAGCGGGTCTCCGAGCGCACCTGGATCCGTTCGACGCGGCCGCCGACCCGGTCCTCGCCGAGGCGGAGCATCACCATGCGGCGGACGTACTGCTCGGAGAGCCGGCCGCGCATGCCGTTGGGCTCGTTGTCGGCGTTGTGGGTGTTCACGAAGAAGTCCCAGCCGCGGCGGAGCTCGTTCTGGAAGGCGTGGCTCGGCAGCGGGTTGCCGCGTATGTGCTCGGCGTCCTGGGCGGAGAGGTCGATCCAGCCGGTGGTGCGCCGCCCGCCGTCACCGGTGGCGACGACCGCCCGGACCTGGACGGCGATGTTGGTCTGCAGCGGGTTGGGGGCGAAGAGCTTCCAGTTCTGTTCGAACTCGGGGTAGACCCACTCGTCCACCGCCTCGCCGTTCTGCTTGGTCAGCGTGTTCGACGGCGCGACGTGCAGGAACACCATCGACAGGTGCCAGCAGGCGAGGACCGCGACCACCGCGAGCGTCACGGCGGCGACGACCTGGTACGGCAGGGACAGGGCGGCCATGCCGCCGCGGGCACCGCCTCCGCGCGCGGTCCCGTCGTCGTACGAGTCCATCCCCGCCCCGATCCCGATCGGCCCCGTCAGTTATCCACAGGGTTGACACCTTACGGGCCGCCGACCCACCATTGAAGTCATTCAACCGAACGATCGGTCGGTAGGGGGTCCGATGACCACAGGGACGTCAGCGGCAGAGGCGACGATGGACGCGTCCGCCCTCGAGGCGGTGTTCGACGCCGCCGTCGCGGCCGACGAGCGCATCGAGCCGCGCGACTGGATGCCGGACGCCTACCGGGCCACGCTCGTCCGCCAGATCGCCCAGCACGCGCACTCCGAGATCATCGGCATGCAGCCCGAGGCCAACTGGATCACCCGCGCCCCTTCGCTGCGGCGCAAGGCGATCCTCATGGCCAAGGTGCAGGACGAGGCCGGCCACGGCCTGTACCTGTACAGCGCCGCCGAAACCCTCGGCACCAGCCGCGACGAGCTCCTCGACAAGCTCCACGCCGGCCGCCAGAAGTACTCCTCGATCTTCAACTACCCGACGCTGACCTGGGCCGACGTCGGCGCCATCGGCTGGCTCGTGGACGGCGCGGCGATCACCAACCAGGTCCCGCTGTGCCGCTGCTCCTACGGGCCCTACGCCCGCGCCATGGTCCGGATCTGCAAGGAGGAGTCCTTCCACCAGCGCCAGGGGTACGAGGCCCTGCTCGCCCTCTCCCAGGGCACGCCCGAGCAGCACGCCATGGCGCAGGACGCGGTCGACCGCTGGTGGTGGCCCTCGCTGATGATGTTCGGCCCGCCCGACGACGAGTCGTCCCACTCCGCCCAGTCCATGGCCTGGAAGATCAAGCGGCACTCCAACGACGAACTGCGCCAGCGCTTCGTCGACATCGCCGCCCCGCAGGCCGAGGCCCTCGGCCTCACCCTCCCCGACCCCGACCTGCGGTGGAACGAGGAGCGCGGGCACTACGACTTCGGGGCGATCGACTGGACCGAGTTCTGGGAGGTCCTCAAGGGCAACGGCCCCTGCAACGAGCAGCGGCTGAGCAAGCGGCGCCAGGCCCACGAGGACGGCGCCTGGGTCAGGGAAGCAGCGGCGGCATACGCCGGGAAGCACGGGGAGGCGCAGCGATGAGCACCGACGGATGGCCGCTGTGGGAGGTGTTCGTGCGCTCGCGCCGCGGACTGTCCCACACGCACGCGGGAAGCCTGCACGCGCCGGACGCCGAGATGGCCCTGCGCAACGCCCGCGACCTGTACACCCGGCGCAACGAGGGCGTCTCGATCTGGGTGGTCCCGTCCACGGCGATCACCGCCTCCTCGCCCGACGAGCGGGACCCGTTCTTCGAGCCCTCGGCCGACAAGCCCTACCGGCACCCGACCTTCTACGAGATCCCCGAGGGGGTGAAGCACCTGTGACCGCCGAGACCACCACGACCGGAACGCCCGCCACCGAGTCCGCCGTGCCCGCCGCGGCCGCGCTGGCGCTCGGCGACGACGCCCTCGTGCTCGCCCAGCGCCTGGGGGAGTGGGCCGGCAACGCGCCCGTCCTGGAGGAGGACGTCGCCCTCGCCAACATCGCGCTCGACCTCCTCGGCCAGGCCCGCGTCCTGCTCACCCTCGTCGGCGACGAGGACGAACTGGCCTACCTCCGCGAGGAACGCGCCTTCCGCAACGTGCAGCTCGTCGAACAGCCCAACGGCGACTTCGCGCACACCATCGCCCGGCAGCTGTACTTCTCCACCTACCAGCGCCTGCTGTACACGGAGCTGGCCGCCGGGAACAGCCCGCTGGCCGGCCTCGCCGCCAAGGCCGTCAAGGAAGTCGCCTACCACCAGGACCACGCCGAGCAGTGGACCCTCCGCCTCGGCGACGGCACCGACGAGAGCCACGCCCGCATGCAGCGCGCCGTGAACGCCCTGTGGCGCTACACCGGCGAGCCGTTCCAGCCCGTCGAGGGCCTCGACGTCGACCGCACCGCCATGGAAGCCGCCTGGCTGGAGTCCGTCTCCTCCGTACTGCGGCGCGCCACCCTGACCGTGCCCGAGGGGCCGCGGCTCGGCGCCTGGAGCGCCGGAGCCGGCCGCCAGGGCCTGCACACCGAGTCCTTCGGCCGGATGCTCGCCGAGATGCAGCACCTGCACCGCAGCCACCCGGGGGCGACATGGTGACCATGACGGCGCTCGAACAGGAACTGAGCCGCATCGCCGGCGCCGTTCCCGACCCCGAGCTGCCCGTCCTCACCCTGGAGGAGCTCGGCGTCCTGCGCGGCGTGCACTACGTCGGCCCCGGCAGCGTCGAGGTCGAACTCACCCCCACCTACACCGGCTGCCCCGCCATCGAGGCCATGTCCTGCGACATCGAGCGCGCCCTGCACGAACACGGCGTCCCCGAAGTCAGCGTGAAGACCGTCCTCTCCCCCGCCTGGTCGACGGACGACATCACCGAGGAAGGCCGCCGCAAGCTCGCCGAGTTCGGCATAGCCCCGCCCCGCCCGCAGGCGGCCACCGCCGGCGGACCCGTACCGCTGAGCCTGGCGATCCGCTGCCCCCACTGCGGCTCCACCGACACCGAGCTGCTCAGCCGCTTCTCCTCCACCGCGTGCAAGGCCCTGCGCCGCTGCGTGACCTGCCGCGAACCGTTCGACCACTTCAAGGAGTTGTAGATGCAGACCCCCCGCTCCGGACGGGCTGAGTTCCATCCGCTCCGGGTGAGCGCGGTCGAACGGCTCACGGACGACGCGGTGGCCGTGACCTTCGAGGTCCCGCCCGAACTGCACGACGCCTACCGCCACGCCCCCGGCCAGCACCTCGCGCTGCGCCGCACCGCCCGGACCGGCGAGGAGATCCGGCGCACCTACTCGATCTGCGCCCCCGCCGTGCCGGCCGGCCGGGCGCCGGTGCTGCGGGTGGGCATCCGCCTGGTCGACGGCGGCGAGTTCTCCACCTACGCGCTCAAGGAACTGGCCGTCGGCGACACGGTCGAGGTCATGGAACCCATGGGCCGGTTCGTCCTCGAACCGCGGCCCGGGCACTTCGCCGCCGTCGTCGGCGGCAGCGGCATCACGCCCGTGCTGTCCATGGCGGCGACCCTGCTGGAGCGGGAACCGGACGCCCGGTTCTGCCTGATACGGAGCGACCGCACAGCGGCCTCCACCATGTTCCTGGACGAGGTCGCGGACCTGAAGGACCGCTACCCCGACCGCTTCCAGCTGGTAACCGCGCTCTCCCGCGAGGAACAGCAGGCGGGCCTGCCCTCCGGCCGGCTCGACGAGGAACGGCTCACCACGCTCCTCCCGACCCTGCTGCCCGTCGACGCGATCGACGGCTGGTTCCTGTGCGGCCCGTACGGACTGGTCACGGGCACGGAGCGGGCCCTGCGCACGCTCGGCGTACCGCGCGGCCGGGTCCACCAGGAGATCTTCCACGTCGACGACGGCTCCGCCCCCAAGCCCGCCCCGATGGCCGGCGCACCCGTGCACGCGACCCTGACCGCGACCCTGCACGGCCGCTCCGGCAACTGGCCGGTGCAGGAGGGCGAGACGCTCCTCGACACGGTGCTCCGCGCCCGCGCCGACGCGCCGTACGCCTGCAAGGGCGGCGTGTGCGGCACGTGCCGGGCGTTCCTGGTGCAGGGCGAGGTGCGGATGGACCGGAACTTCGCACTGGAACCCGAGGAGACCGAGGCCGGCTATGTGCTGGCCTGCCAGTCCCATCCGGCCACGGCCGACGTGGAGCTGGACTTCGACCGCTGAGCCACGGCCATTCCCTTCCCCTAGAACCTGTTCTATCTTGACGCTCCGTCAGCGGCAGCGTCAGGACGGCAACAGGAGGGCACGGCTGTGGACTTCACCTTCACCGAGGAGCAGCAGGCAGCCGTCGAGGCGGCCCGAGGCGTCTTCGCCGACGTCCCGCCCGACGGCGTCCCCAGCCCGGCGCTCACACCAGGCGCCGTGTCCGACACGTACGACCGACCCCTGTGGTCCCGCCTCGCCGACGCCGACCTCCTCGGACTCGTCCTCGACCCGCGGCACGGCGGCGCCGGCCTGGACCTGCTCGCCCTCTGCCTCGTCCTGCGCGAATCCGCCCGCGTCCTGGCCCGCGTCCCGCTCCTGGAGCACTGCGCCGTCGCCATGACCGTCGAACGGTACGGCAGCCCCGCCCTCGCCGACGCCCTCCTGCCCGACGCCGGACGCGGCACCCCCGTACTCACCGCCGGCGCCCACGGCCGCACCGGCCACGAACCCGCCGAACTCGCCGCCACCGCCCGCCACGACGGCGACACCTGGACCGTCGACGGCCTCCACTCGACCATCCCCTGGGCCCACTCCGCCGACCTGATCGCCCTGCCCGCGCACACCCCCGAAGGCCGCGCCGTCATCGCCCTGATCCCCCGCGGCCACGACGGCCTGACCCTGTCCGAGCAGTACTCAACCAACGGCGAACTGCTAGCCGAAGCCCGGCTCGACGCGGTACGCCTCGACGCCGACCGCATCATCGACGCCGACGGCGCCTGGAACTGGCTCCGCGACGTCCTCGCCACCGGCACCTGCGCACTCGCCCTCGGACTCGGCGAGCGCGTCCTCGACATGACCGCCCGGTACACCGGCACCCGCGAACAGTTCGGCTTCCCCGTCGCCACCTTCCAGGCCGTCGCGATGCAGGCCGCCGACCGCTACATCGACCTGCGCGCCATGGAGGTCACCCTCTGGCAGGCGGCCTGGCGGCTCGCCGGCGGCACGAACGGGGCACTCCCCATCGCCGCGGACATCGCCGTGGCAAAAATCTGGGCCGCGGAAGGAGTGCGCCGCGTCGTCCAGACCGCGCAGCACCTCCACGGCGGCTTCGGCGCCGACACCGACTATCCGCTGCACCGCTACCACGCCTCAGCCAAGCATCTGGAACTCTCGCTCGGCCCCGCCGCCGCCCACGAGGAGACCCTGGGCGCCCTCCTGGCCGCCCACCCGCTCAGCTGACGAGCGCCGCCGCTACAGGACGAACGGTGCGCTGCCGTTCTCGCTGACCATCGGCCGTTCCGCGCCGTCCCAGGCGAGCATGCCTCCGTCGACGTTCACCGCGTCGATGCCCTGCTGCGTCAGGTACTGGGTGACCTGCGCGGAGCGCCCGCCGACCTTGCACATCACATACGCGCGGCGACCGTCGGCCACGGCCTCGGTCACCTCGCCGAAACGCGCCACGAATTGGCTCATCGGCACGTGCAGCGCGCCGTCGACGTGTCCGGCCGCCCACTCGTCGTCCTCACGGACGTCGATCACCAGGGCATCCGCCGGCACGGAGGCGACGTCCACCGAGGGAAGCGGGGCGAAGTTCATGGGTCAGGCCTTCTCTCGTCGGGGAGGGATACCGAAAACCTACTCCACCGGCTGCGTCAGCGCGGAAAGCTCGGCCTCGCGCTCGGCGACCTGGGCGAGCAGCTGCTCGGCGATCTCCTCCAGCAGCCGGTCCGGGTCGTCCGGGGCCATCTTCAGCATCTGCCCGATGGCACTGTCCTCCAGGTCCCTGGCGACCACCGTGAGCAGCTCCTTGCGGCGCGACAGCCACTCCAGGCGCGCGTACAGCTCCTCGCTCCCGGACTGCTCGCTCTTCGGCGCCGGGCCCGCCGCCCACTCCTCCGCCAGCTCCTGCAGCAGGGCGACGTCACCCCGCCCGTAGGCGGTGTTGACGCGGGTGATGAACTCCTCGCGGCGGACCCGCTCCGCCTCGTCGCGGGCGAGGTCGGGGTGGGCCTTGCGGGCGAGCTCGCGGTAGAGCTTGCGGGCCTCCTCGCTGGGCCGCACGCGCTTCGGCGGCTGCACGGGCCGGCCGGTGAGCATGGCGGCGGCCTCCGGGGACAGCCCGTCGGAGTCCAGCCAGTCGTGGAAGAGCTCCTCGACGCCAGGCATCGGCATGACCGCGGCCCGCGCCTCCCGCGCCTTGCGCAGGTCCTCCGGGTCACCGCTCCGCTCGGCCCTGGCCTCGGCGATCAGCGCGTCCAGCTCGTCGAGCCGGGTGTACATCGGCCCCAGCTTCTGGTGATGCAGCCGGGAGAAGTTCTCGACCTCGACCTTGAACGTCTCGACCGCGATCTCGAACTCGATCAGCGCCTGCTCGGCGGCTCGCACGGCCCGCTCCAGCCGCGCCTCGGGCCGCTCCTCGTTCACACCGCTCACGTCCCCGCCATCACTCACCACCACGTCACCCCCCACCCTACGGCCGGGGGAGGGGCCCCCTCCCCCTCCCCTCCCCACCCACCCCGCCCCTCGTTGGCCTAGACGCCCAGCTCGGCCGGCATGCGGCCGGTGCGGACGGCTGTCAGCAGGTCCGCGTGGTCGGCCTCCGTGCGGTCGGCGTAGGCGACGGCGAAGGAGGCGACGGCCTCGTCGAACTCCTCGTTCTTGCCGCAGTAGCCGGCCAGCAGCCGGGGGTCGACGCTGTGGGCGTGTGCGCGGGCCAGCAGCGCGCCGGTCATACGGCCGTAGTCGTCGAGCTGGTCGGCGGTGAGCGCCGCCGGGTCCACGCTTCCCTTCCGGTTGCGGAACTGCCGCACCTGGTACGGCCGACCCTCGACCGTCGTCCAGCCGAGCAGGATGTCGCTGACGACCTGCATCCGCTTCTGTCCCAGCACCACGCGCCGGCCCTCGTGGCCGACCTGCGGTATCTCGAAGCCGACCGCGGGGAGGTGCGGAAGCAGCGCCGACGGCCGGGCCTCCTTCACCTGCAGCACCAGCGGCTCGCCCCGGTGGTCGAGCAGCAGCACCACGTACGACCGGGTGCCCACGCTGCCGGTGCCGACGACCCGGAACGCCACGTCGTGGATCGCGTACCGGGCGAGCAGCGGCAGCCGGTCCTCCGAGACCGTCTCCAGATACGCGCCCAGCGAGCCGGCGACGGCCGCCGCCTCCGCGTCGGACACCCGCCGCAGCACCGGCGGCGCGTCGACGAAGCGCCGGCCGACCGTGCCGGCGGCGTCCGTCAGCGTCTCCGTCGACTTGGCGGCGAACCGGGCGCTGGTGTTGTTCCGTGCCTTCTCCGCCACCCGCTCCAGGGTGCCCAGCAGGTCGCGCGCGTCGGTGTGCGAGACCAGTTCCTCGTCGGCGATCGCGTTCCAGGCGTCGAGCGCCGGGAGTTTCGCCAGCAGCCGCATCGTCCGCCGGTACGCGCCGACGGCGTCGAACGCCGCCGCCCGGCAGGTGTCCTCGTCGGCCCCGGCCTCGCGCCCGGCGAGGACGAGGGAGGCGGCGAGCCGCTTGACGTCCCACTCCCACGGCCCGACGACCGTCTCGTCGAAGTCGTTGAGGTCGATGACGAGCCGGCCGCGCGCGTCTCCGTACAGGCCGAAGTTGGCCGCGTGGGCGTCGCCGCAGATCTGCGCGGGTATGCCGGTCACCGGCGAGCCGGCGAGGTCGTGGGCCATCAGTCCGGCGCTGCCGCGCAGGAACGCGAAGGGACTGGCGGCCATGCGGCCGACGCGTATCGGCGCGAGTTCCGGCACGCGGCCGCGGCTGGACTCCTCGACGGCGCGCACCGCGTCGGGCCGGTCGTCGGCGAGGACCAGCGCCGCGTGGTCGGAGCGCGGGACGCGCTCGCGCAGCAGTTTGCCGAGCCCCCTGGGGGAGTCCGTCGCTCCCGCCGCCGCGCGTCGCGCGAACCCGGGCACGAACGGAACGCGCTCGTCTCCCCCGGCACTTCGCTGTTCCGGCACCGCCACCAGGACCTCGTCCATGGGACGCCCTCCCCGCTCTCGTACAGTGCCGCGACGCGGCCGCTGAACATCAACTGCGAAGACGGTACCCGCGCCGCCGAACAGGCGTCTGCCCCTGTGGACAGCGGGTTCTCCTGGGGAAAACTCCGTCACTCAGACGGGGACGACCTCCTCGAGTTCCTCCTCGATCTCGTCGTGGGCCGGGCGCTCGACCGGGGCGTCCGTCCGCCGCCGGGCCGACTCCGTGCGCCCCGCGACGGCCATCAGCACAAGACCTGCCAGCAGCCAGCAGACGAGGACGGCCACGTTCCGGCCGAGGCCCTGGCCGTCGAAGTAGACATGGCCGCGCAGTCCTTCGACGAAGCCCGCGCCGTTCCAGAACGCGTGGAGGGAGCCGAAGAAGCCCGGTTGCAGCTCGGGCCGGTAGATGCCGCCGGAGCTGGTGAAGTTGAGCATCACGAACAGCACCATCACGCCGAGCGTCGTCCACCGCTTGAGGAAGGTGTGCAGTCCGACGCCGATCAGCAGCACGCCGGCCGCGTAGAGCCAGGACAGCGCCCACAGGCCGCCCAGTCCCCGGTCGACGAGGTGGAACACGGGCCCGGCGAAGGCGGTGCCGATCAGGCTGACGACGAACGAGGTGCCGACCGCCAGCAGGGCCCTGATCCGCAGCGGCAGCGCGGCCCCCGCGCCGCCGATCACGGCGACGGAGGCGTACGACCCGATGCTCACCGCGACGAGCAGGAAGAAGAGGCCCTGTCCGGTGGGGTCGCCCTCCGAGACGGGCGCGACGTCCGTGACCTTCAGCGGGGCGCCCTGGCCCGCCGCGACTTTGGTGAACACCTTCTCGACCGCCATGGCGCTGGTGTCGGAGGAGGCGGAGGCGACCAGCAGTTCGGGCCGCTCCCCGGGCAGGTAGGCACCGAAGCTGGAGCGGTCCCGCAGCGCCGCCACGGCCGCGTCCCGGTCGGGCTCGGTCCGTACGTCGAGGGCTCCGGCGCCCTTGTCGTGCAAGGTCTGGGCGAGCACCTGCGCGGAGGGTCCGGAGCCGACGACGTCGACCCGCAGGTCGTGGGGTTCGGGGGCGTGGAAGGCGCCGAGGTAGGCCAGTCCCATGCCGAGGCACATCAGCAGGGGCGTGATCAGGTGCGTGAGCACGTGCCGAAGCGGTGGCGGCGTCGGTGTCATCGGTGCCGTCGGTGTCCCTGCCGACATGGGAGACCTCCATAGTGGTTGGCTTTTACAACTGAACAACCGTTGCACGATACATTCAACTCGTTGTGTTATACAACTGAGGAGTCGGGTCGCAGGCCGGCCGCGGCTCAGCGAAGTGGGAAGAAGGTACGTCCATGTCGGGTGCGCGTGACGCCTCCGTCGACATCATCCAGCGCGAGCTGACCGCGTTCGCCCGCCGTGCCCGCGCTGCCGCCGCCCGCGTCCACCCCGAGCTGTCGCTCGTCTCCTACACCCTGCTCTCGCACATCGCAGACCAGCAGGGCTGTCGGGCCACGGACCTCGCCGCCCATTACCTGCTGGACAAGTCGACGGTCAGCCGGCAGATCGGGGCCCTGGAGAAGCTCGGCCTGGTGGAACGCCGCCCCCACGCCGACGACCACCGCGTCCAGGTCCTGCACACCACCGAGAAGGGCAGCGCCATGCTCGCCGCCGCGCAGGCCAGCCGGCTCGCCGCGTACCAGGAGCGGCTCAAGGACTGGTCCTCCGACGACCTCGCCCGCTTCGCCGACCTGCTCCTGCGCTACAACGCCGCCGGCACCACGGTCACCGCGCCACCCGCCCCCTAGCCCACCCGCCCCTGGGCCGCCCGGTCCCGTCCGCCGCCGGCCTACGCGCCCTCCAGGCCCGCGTCACGTGCCAGCAGCGCGGCCTGGACCCGGTTCTCGCAGCCGAGCTTGGCGAGGATGCGGCTCACGTACGTCTTCACCGTGCCCTCGCTCATGTGCAGCCGCCGGCCGGCGTCCGCGTTGGACAGGCCCTCGCCGAGCAGCGCGAGCACCGCACGCTCCCGTTCGCTCAGCGCCTCGACCCGGCCGCGCGCCTCCTCCGCCCGGGCCGCCTCCCGGCCCGAGGCCAGCCGGTCCACCACGTGCCGGGTCGCCGCGGGGGAGAGATAGGCGTCTCCCGCCGCGGTCGCGCGTACCGCCCGGATCAGTTCGGCGGGTGCCGTGTCCTTCAGCAGGAAGCCGACGCTGCCGTGCTCCAGTGCCCGCAGCACGTTGTCCCGCTCGCCGAACGTGGTCAGCACGACCACCCGTGCCGTCGGCACGGCCCGGCGCAGCTCCGGCAGCGCCGCGAGCCCGTCGAGTACCGGCATCTGGATGTCGAGCAGCACCACGTCCGCCGCGTGGGCCCGGGCGGCGTCGACCGCCTCCCGGCCGTTCGCGGCCTCCGCGACCACCTCGATCTCCGGGTCGGAGGTGAGGATCATCCGGATCCCGGCTCTGATCAGCGGCTCGTCGTCGGCGACCACGACCCTGATGCGCCGCCCCGTCACGGCCTCCCCCTTCCCGGCGGCCTCCCGGGGATGCCCCCGGCGTCCCGGCCGCTACCGCCTGACGTCGTACGCCTTCTTCTCGATCAGCTTGCCGTCCTTGAAGCAGAACCGGAAAACCGGCTCCGTCTCGACGGTGATGTCCTCCGGCACGTCGGACGACATCAGCACCAGGCACCGCGACCCCTCGGGCTCCTTCGGTCCCTTGCCGCGCAGCCCCGACATGGCCACCGAGTCCCCGCTGGGCAGCCGGTCGCGGACCTCCTGCTCGCTCGCGCCGACCGATATCGCGTCGTACTCCGCCGGGTCGATCATCGAGTTTCCCACCGCCCGCACGAGGAAGAACGCCCCGAAGCCGACCGCGAGGACCAGCAGCACCACCGCCGCGGCCGCGATGCCGCAGCCCAGCGCGACCCCGCTGCCCCTGCTCCTCGTCCTGTTCTCGCGCAGCGCCATCGTCAGCTCCCGTTCCGTGCGGCTCAGGTCGGCCCACGGGTCCGACCTCCAGTCCATGACGGGTTCAGAGTGGCTCCGCGGAAGGGTCGTCGACTGCTGCCGGAAGTCGTCGGCCGCATCCACCAAAGGCGCGGCCTGGGGAAGGCTCTCGCCCCCGCCGCCGTACGGAAGGACGCCCGCGACGCGGAAGCCGCCGCCGTCCACCGGCCCGGCGTGCACCATGCCACCGACGAGGCGGGCCCGTTCGTGCAGGCCGGTGAGGCCCTGCCCGCCGCTGATCACCTCGCCGGCGGGCCGCGCCGGGGCCGCGTTCACGACCTCCACGACGAAGGCGTCGGGCTCGTACCGCAGCTCCACCTCGATCGCCGCGCCCGGCGCGTGCTTGTACGCGTTCGTCAACGCCTCCTGGACGATCCGGTACGCGGCATGGCCCGCGGCCGCCATCAGCGGCGGTCCGTCGCCGGTCCGCTTCAGCGCGACGGTGTTCCCCGCCGCCCGCCCGGCCTCCACCAGCGCCTCGATGCCGGCCGTCCCGCGCCGCGACTCGTCCGGCGCGCCCGCGCCGCCAGTCCCCGCGTCGACCGGTGCCTCCGTCCCGTCGCGCAGGATGCCGACGACCTCCCGCAGCTCGTGCATGGCCGTCACCGAGGCGTTGCGCAGCACGCCCACGACCTCGCGCTGGCGGTCGGTCAGTTCCGGGTCGACCTCCAGCGCGCCCGTGTGCACGGAGATCAGCGCCAGCTGGTGGCCGAGGCTGTCGTGCATGTCCTGCGCGATCCGCTGCCGTTCCCGCAGCCGCGCCTGCAGCGCGACCATCGACCGCTCCCGCAGCAGCCGGCGGTTGCGGTCCTGCAGCGCGTGCAGCAGCGTCCGGCGCTGCGCCCAGTAGCGGCGGGCGAGTCCGGGAACGACCGTGGTGGCCAGGAAGTAGATGGTGCTGACGAACGCCAGGCGCAGGGCTCCCTGCCAGTCCCAGGCGTCCAGCAGGGTCGTCGCCATGTAGAGCACGTACGCGCCCGCGAGCGCCGCGAGTGCCCGGCCGGCGTCGGAGATGTGCCGGCCCGCCGACCAGCCGACCAGCATGAGCAGCACCACATAGCCCGGCAGCACGGGCGCGAGGGCGCCCGTGACGACGAGCACAGTGGCGGGGAATCTGCGGCGCAGCAGGGACAGCACCATGGCGCTCGCCGCGACGGCGGCCGGCCGCCAGCCGTCCCCGCCGATGATCTCCTCGGTGCCGGCCGCCAGGACCGCCATCAGCAGGGCGAGGACGGCCTCCCCCGCGGTCCTCCGCCGGGTCCACCGCTCCGGGCCCGCCAGCCACCGCCACGCGGCCACCGCCGCACCCCTGAACTCCGTAGCCGCTTCCACGCCCGCACCCTAGGCACCGGGCCGCCCCTGCGGCGTCCCACTTTCGTCCCCGCCCGCGACGACGAAGGTCTCGACCGATACCGACGACCGGCCGACCTGACCAGCGACCAGACCGCCGACCGTCCGCCCGACGCGGCGACCCGCACAACGCAGAAGCCCCGTAGGTCTTTCGACCTACGGGGCTTCCGTCTGGTGCGCGAGGGGGGAGTTGAACCCCCACGCCCTTGCGGGCACTGGAACCTGAATCCAGCGCGTCTGCCTATTCCGCCACCCGCGCATTGGGTGTGTCCCCTGTGCTTCCCGGTTTTTTCGGCCGGTCTGCCTGGCGACATCTGAAGATTAGCACGTCGCCGGCCGTGGATTCACATCCGTTTGTTTGGACCCCGTCTCCGGCGAACAGGACCAGCGGCGGGAGGGGCTGCGGGACACTGTCCCGAGGCCGCCTCTACGATCCGTGTGAGAGGTGACACTCGTCCACAGGGCAGAGAAGGGGAACCAGCCGATTTCCCGACGCGTGGATACGATCAGTAAGCAGTACCAGGACGGCGACGACGGAGGAGGTGCCCCATGGGAGTCCTGAAGCGGTTCGAACAGCGACTCGAAGGTCTGGTCAACGGCACCTTCGCCAAGGTCTTCAAGTCCGAGGTCCAGCCCGTCGAGATCGCCGGCGCCCTCCAGCGCGAGTGCGACAACAACGCGACGATCTGGAACCGCGAGCGGACGGTCGTCCCGAACGACTTCATCGTGGAGCTGAGCGCCCCGGACTACGAGCGCCTCAGCCCCTACTCCGGCCAGCTCGGCGACGAGCTCTCCGGCCTGGTCCGCGACTACGCCAAGCAGCAGCGGTACACCTTCATGGGCCCGATCAAGGTCCACCTGGAGAAGGCCGAAGACCTCGACACCGGTCTGTACCGGGTGCGCAGCCGGACCCTGGCGTCCAGCACCTCGCAGCCGCAGCCGGCGGGCGGCCCGGGCCCCGGCCAGGCGCCGCTCGGCCAGCAGCCGCCGCGCCCCGGCTACGGCTACCCGCCGGCCGCACCGCCGATGCCGGCGGGCCCGCCGCCGGGCGCCCGCCCGGCCGCTCCCGGCCCCGGCTCGCTCCCCGGCGCGCAGGTGCGCCGCTGGATCGAGATCAACGGCACCCGCCACCAGATCTCCCGCCCGACGATGGTGCTCGGCCGCAGCACCGACGCCGACGTGCGGATCGACGACCCCGGCGTCTCCCGCCGGCACTGCGAGATCCGGACCGGGACGCCCTCGACGATCCAGGACCTCGGATCGACCAACGGCATCGTGGTGGACGGGCAGCACACCACCCGCGCTACGCTCCGCGACGGCTCGCGGATCGTCGTGGGCAGCACCACCATCGTTTACCGGCAAGCCGAAGGGTGAAGCGGGGGCAATGTCAGAGCTGACCCTCACGGTCATGCGGCTGGGTTTCCTGGCCGTACTGTGGCTGTTCGTGATCGTGGCCGTGCAGGTCATCCGTAGCGACCTGTTCGGCACGCGTGTCACGCAGCGCGGCTCCCGCAGGGGAGAGGCGCGGCCGCAGCAGGCCGCCGCCCGCCAGGCCGCCGCGCCGCCGCCGCAGCGCGGCCAGCAGGCCGCCGGCCGGCAGCGCCGTGGCGCCCCGACGAAGCTGGTCGTGTCCGAAGGCACCCTCACCGGCACCACCGTCGCGCTCCAGGGGCAGACCATCACCCTGGGCCGCGCGCACGACTCCACGATCGTGCTGGACGACGACTACGCCTCCAGCCGGCACGCCAGGATCTACCCGGACCGGGACGGCCAGTGGATCGTCGAGGATCTCGGGTCCACCAACGGCACGTATCTCGACCGGACCCGCCTCACCACTCCCACGCCGATTCCGCTGGGCGCGCCGATCCGCATCGGCAAGACCGTCATCGAGCTGCGGAAGTAGTGCTACATCATGATTAGGCGCGAGCGGAGCGAGCGGGACGGGCTCCCGACCGGAGGGTGGGCAGTGTGGCTCGAGACCGGCTGTACCCCGAGGCAGCAGCGACAGGGCAGGTCGGCATGACACTGTCTCTGCGTTTCGCCGCGGGCTCGCACAAGGGCATGATCCGCGAGGGCAACGAGGACTCCGGCTACGCCGGTCCGCGGCTGCTCGCCATCGCCGACGGCATGGGCGGCCAGGCCGCCGGCGAGGTCGCCTCGTCCGAGGTGATCTCGACGCTGGTCCAGCTCGACGACGACATCCCCGGCTCCGACATCCTCACGTCCCTCGGCGCCGCGGTGCAGCGCGCCAACGACCAGCTGCGCATGATGGTCGAGGAGGACCCGCAGCTGGAGGGCATGGGCACCACGCTCACCGCCCTGCTGTGGACCGGTCAGCGCCTCGGCCTGGTCCACGTCGGCGACTCGCGCGCGTACCTGCTGCGCGACGGCGTCCTCACGCAGATCACGCAGGACCACACCTGGGTGCAGCGGCTCGTCGACGAGGGCCGGATCACCGAGGAGGAGGCGACCACCCACCCGCAGCGCTCGCTCCTGATGCGCGCGCTCGGCAGCGGCGACCACGTCGAGCCAGACCTGTCGATCCGCGAGGTGCGGGCCGGCGACCGGTACCTGGTCTGCTCCGACGGTCTGTCCGGCGTCGTGTCGCACCAGACGCTGGAGGACACCCTCGCCAGCTACCAGGGCCCGCAGGAGACCGTGCAGGAGCTGATCCAGCTCGCGCTGCGCGGCGGCGGCCCCGACAACATCACCTGCATCGTCGCCGACGTGCTGGACACCGACTCCGGCGACACCCTCGCCGGCCGGCTCAGCGACACCCCGGTGGTCGTCGGCGCGGTCGCCGAGAACCAGGTGCAGCTGGGCGACGGCGGCGCCATGCAGACCCCGGCCGGCCGCGCCTCCGGCCTCGGCCGCCCGCAGGCCGCCGAGCCGCCCGCCGGCGGCTTCGGCCCGCCCGGCAGCGGCGACCACGGCTACGGCGGCATGCCGCCGCAGGGTTCCTTCGGCGCGTACACCGACGACGACTTCACCAAGCCCCGCACCGGCCGCAAGTGGCTCAAGCGCTCGTTCCTGTTCGTCCTCACGCTGGGCGTGGTGGGCGGCGCGCTGTACGGGGGCTGGCGCTGGACCCAGACGCAGTACTACGTCGGCTCCAAGGACGAGCACGTGGCGCTGTACCGGGGCATCAGCCAGGACCTGGCCTGGGTGAAACTGTCGGAGGTCGAGAAGGACCACCCCGAGATCGAACTCAAGTACCTGCCGCCGTACCAGCGCAAGCAGGTCGAGGAGACCATCGCGGGCGGCACCCTCGGCAAGGCGCAGACCAAGATCCAGCAGCTGGCGACGCAGGCCTCGGCCTGCAAGAAGCAGGAGCAGCGCAAGGCCGCCGCCGACGGCGCGGCCGACAAGGCTCCGCCGCCCGCCAAGGGCACCGCCACCCCCGACTCCAAGCCCACCACAGCCGCTCCCTCCCCGGGCCCCACCCTCTCCGAGGAGGAGCAGAAGCTGGCCTCGAACTGCGGCAAGCAGTAACCGGCCCGTAGGGGGGCCTTCCACCACCATGAGCGTTGTCACCAACACGACCACCATCGGCGCCATCGAGGCGCCGAGCCGCCGCAACACCGAGCTGTGGCTGCTCGGCTTCGCCGTCGCCATCCCGGTGTTCGCCTACCTCAACGTCGGCCTGGCCATCGACGGCGCCGTGCCGGCGGGCATGCTCGGCTACGGGGCGGGCCTGACCCTGCTGGCGGGCGTGGCCCACCTCGTGGTGCGCAAGTGGGCGCCGTACGCGGACCCGCTGCTGCTGCCGCTGGCCACACTGCTGAACGGCCTCGGTCTGGTGCTGATCTGGCGGCTGGACCAGTCGCCGCGGATCATCGCCCGGTACGACACGTTCACGCCGGACGCGCCGAAGCAGATGATGTACTCGGCGATCGGCATCGCGATGCTGGTCGGCGTGCTGCTGCTGCTCAAGGACCACCGCGTCCTGCAGCGCTACACGTACATCTCCATGGCCGCGGCGCTCGTGCTGCTGCTGCTGCCGCTGGTGCCGGGCCTCGGCGCGGACGTCTTCGGCGCGAAGATCTGGATCAACATCGGCGGCTTCTCGATCCAGCCGGGTGAGTTCGCCAAGCTGGTCCTTGCCGTGTTCTTCTCCGGCTATCTGATGGTGAAACGCGATGCGCTGGCGCTGGCCAGCCGCCGTTTCATGGGGCTCTACCTGCCGCGTGGCCGTGACCTCGGCCCGATCCTGACCATCTGGGCGATCAGCCTGCTCATCCTGGTCTTCGAGAACGACCTCGGTACCTCGCTGCTGTTCTTCGGCATGTTCGTGATCATGCTGTACGTGGCCACCGAGCGGACCAGCTGGGTCGTCATGGGTCTGCTGATGTCCACCGCGGGCGCGGTCGTCGTCGGCTCGACCGCGACCCACGTCCAGTCCCGTGTGGCCGCCTGGCTCGACCCGTTCGGCTGTCTGGAGACGGCCCCCGAGGGGTCGAACATGCTGGCCGCCTGCGACCAGATGACGCAGGTGCTGATGTCGTTCGGCTCCGGCGGCATCCTCGGCACCGGCCTCGGCCAGGGCAACTCGGACCTGATCGGCTTCGCCGCCAACTCCGACTTCATCTTCGCCACGGTCGGCGAGGAGCTCGGTCTGGCCGGCGTGATGGCGTTCCTGCTGCTGTACGGGCTGATCATCGAGCGCGGTGTGCGCACGGCGCTGGCCGCCCGCGACCCGTTCGGCAAGCTGCTGGCCATGGGCCTGTCCGGCGCCTTCGCGCTGCAGATCTTCGTCGTCGCCGGCGGCGTCATGGGCCTGATCCCGCTGACCGGTATGACGATGCCGTTCCTCGCGTACGGCGGTTCCTCCGTGATCGCGAACTGGGCCCTGATCGGTGTGCTGATCCGGATCAGCGACACCGCGCGCCGCCCGGCGCCCGCCCCCGCCCCGTCCCCCGACGCCGAGATGACCCAGGTGGTCCGACCGTGAACAAGCCCCTGCGCCGGGTCGCGATCTTCTGCGGCCTGCTGGTCCTCGCCCTGCTCATCCGCGACAACTGGCTCCAGTACGTCCGCGCCGACGAGCTGAACTCGCACCCGAAGAACAAGCGGGTCACGATCGAGCGGTACGCCCACGAGCGCGGCAACATCATCGTGGACGGCAAGCCGATCACCGGCTCCGTCGACACCAAGGACCCGTACTACGCGTTCAAGCGCACGTACGTGAACGGCCCCATGTGGGCGCCCGTCACGGGCTTCGCCTCGCAGGCGTTCGGCGCCACGCAGATCGAGTCGATCGAGGACGGCATCCTCACCGGCAACGACGACCGGCTGTTCTTCGACCGCACCCTGTCGATGTTCACCGGCGAGAAGAAGACCGGCGGCGACGTCATCACCACCCTGAGCGGCGCGGCCCAGAAGGCCGCGTTCGAGGGGCTCGGCGACAAGAAGGGCTCGGTCGTCGCGATCGAGCCGGCGACCGGCAAGATCCTCGCGCTGGCGTCCACGCCCTCGTACGACCCGTCGACCTTCGCCGGCTACCACAACGCGGACGCCAAGGCGTGGCAGGCGCTGGAGAAGGACCCGGACAAGCCGAAGCTGAACCGCGCGCTGCGCGAGATCTACCCGCCCGGCTCCGTGTTCAAGGTCGTCACCGCCGCCGCCGCGCTGGAGAACGGCAAGGTCACGAACATCGACGCGGCGACGGACACCCCGGAGCCGTACAAGATCCCGCTGTCCACCAGGAACATGAAGAACCACGCCCAGGGCTGCGAGAACGCCAGTCTGAAGCGGGCTCTGGAGGTCTCCTGCAACTCGGTCTTCGCCAAGCTCGGCGACGAGGTGGGCCGGGACAAGATGGTCGAGATGGCGGAGAAGTTCGGCTTCAACAAGGAGCAGTTCGTCCCGGTGCGCGCCGTGGCCTCCGTGTACGACAAGAACATGGACCGCGGTGGCAACGCGCTGTCGTCCATCGGCCAGTTCAACACCGCCACCACGCCGCTGCAAATGGCCATGGTCGCGGCAGCGGTCGCCAACGACGGCAAGCTGATGAAGCCGTACATGATCGACGAGCTGCGTGCCCCGAATGTGGACCTCGTCACCAAGACCGAGCCGGAGGAGCTGAGCCGCCCGGTCTCGCAGGAGAACGCGCAGCTGCTGCAGACGATGATGGAGGCCGTCGTCAGCGACGGCACCGGCGGCAGGGCCGACGTGAACATGCAGGGCGTGCGGGTCGGCGGCAAGACCGGCACCGCGCAGCACGGCGAGAAGAACAAGGCCCGCCCCTACGCGTGGTTCATCTCCTACGCGAAGACCGACCAGGGCTCCCCCGTGGCCGTCGCCGTGATCGTCGAGGACGACGCCGGCACCAACCGCGAGGACATCAGCGGTGGCGGTCTGGCCGCCCCGATCGCCCGGGACGTCATGAAGGCGGTCCTGAAGAGCAGGAGCTAGGCGTCCCCTGAACCCCGACCGGCCGGGCACAGTCGGATACCGGTCCTGTATCAGGTACCGGTCACGGGCGGAACGCCTTCCCGAGGCCGGTACCGTATGCGCGAACAGCTATACCGCCGGACCACGCACGGGTGCGGTCGGGACAGACGGAGAGGGCTGGTAAAGGCTATGGAAGAGCCGCGTCGCCTCGGCGGCCGGTACGAGCTGGGCTCGGTGCTCGGCCGTGGTGGCATGGCGGAGGTCTACCTCGCGCATGACACCAGGCTCGGCCGCACCGTTGCCGTGAAGACGCTGCGGGCGGATCTCGCCCGTGATCCGTCCTTCCAGGCCCGGTTCCGCCGGGAGGCCCAGTCCGCCGCCTCGCTCAACCACCCGGCGATCGTCGCCGTCTACGACACCGGCGAGGACTACGTCGACGGGGTCTCCATCCCGTACATCGTGATGGAGTATGTCGACGGCTCCACCCTCCGTGAGCTTCTTCACAGCGGCCGCAAGCTGCTGCCCGAGCGCACCCTCGAGATGACCGTCGGCATCCTGCAGGCGCTGGAGTACTCGCACCGCGCCGGCATCGTGCACCGCGACATCAAGCCGGCGAACGTCATGCTGACGCGTACCGGCCAGGTCAAGGTCATGGACTTCGGCATCGCCCGCGCCATGGGCGACGCCGGCATGACCATGACGCAGACCGCCGCGGTGATCGGCACGGCCCAGTACCTCTCCCCGGAGCAGGCCAAGGGCGAGCAGGTCGACGCCCGCTCCGACCTGTACTCCACGGGCTGCCTGCTGTACGAGCTGCTGACCGTCCGGCCGCCGTTCATCGGCGACTCGCCGGTCGCGGTCGCGTACCAGCACGTGCGCGAGGAGCCGCAGCCGCCGAGCACCTTCGACCCCGAGATCACGCCCGAGATGGACGCCATCGTCCTGAAGGCGCTGGTCAAGGACCCCGACTACCGCTACCAGTCCGCCGACGAGATGCGCGCGGACATCGAGGCCTGCCTCGACGGCCAGCCGGTCGCCGCCACCGCGGCGATGGGCGCGGCCGCGTACGGCGCCGCCGGGTACGGCGGCTACGGCCCGGACGACCAGCCGACGACGGCGCTGCGGCCGACGGACCCGGCCGGGCAGACCTCCATGCTCCCGCCGATGAACCCGGACGACGGCGGCTACGGCTACGACGACCGCCCCGGCGGCCGTCGCGGGAACCGGCCTCCGAAGAAGTCGAACACCTCGACGATATTGCTGGCCGTGGCGGGCGTTCTCGTGCTCGTCGGCGCGATCCTGATCGGCCAGGCCCTGTTCGACCAGGACAACGGCTCGAACGAGGTCCCGGTGCCGCAGCTCGTCGGCAAGACGCTGCAGGAGGCGCAGACCAGCGCCACGAACGTGGGCGTGAAGGTCCAGCAGAGCGGCACGGCCCGCTGCGAGCAGCCGAAGGGCGCGATCTGCACCCAGGACCCGGCGGCGACCGAAGGTGCCCAGATGGCCAAGGGCGCCACGATCACCGTCCAGGTCTCCGAGGGCGCCCCGCTCCAGGAGGTCCCGGACGTCCTGGAGAAGTCCCAGCAGCGCGCGCAGGAGCTGCTGGAGAACAAGGGCTTCAAGGTGAAGGTCGAGGAGAAGGAGTCCGACGAGGAGCCGGGCACGGTCATCGACCAGAACCCGAAGGGCGGCTCCCAGGCGGAGAAGAACTCCGAGGTCACGATCACGGTCGCGAAGAAGTCCCTCAAGACGGTGCCGCCCGTCGTGGGCAACCAGTTCGACCAGGCCAAGGCACAGCTCGAGACGCTGGGCTTCACCGTCGCCCGGGTCGACGTCGACTCGAACCAGCCGGCCGGCACGGTGACCGAGCAGGACCCGAAGGGCAACTCGAAGGCCGGCGAAGGCTCGCAGATCACCCTGAAGGTCTCCAAGGGCCCCGCCCAGCAGCAGACCATCCCCGGTGACATCCAGGGCAAGAAGGTCAAGGACGTGAAGGCGCAGCTGGAGGGCATGGGCCTGGTCGTCCAGTTCGCCCCGGGCTCGTCCGACCGGGACAACGCCACGGTCCTGAACAGCAACCCGGGCCCCGGGCAGCCGGTCACGCCGGGCCAGACGGTCACCCTGTGGACCGTCGGCGGCAGTGACGGCGGCGACGGGGACAACGACAACGGCGGCTTCTTCGGCGGCACCAACGGCTAGCCGAAGGCCACGACGCAGAAGGGCCCGCCTCCCGGAGGAGGCGGGCCCTTCTGCGTGTGACGAAAGTCAGCGCAGTTCCGCCGGCGGGGTGCGCTGGTTGTCGACCTTCTCGGTGCGCTCCAGTTCGCCCCAGACGATGAAGCGGTAGTCGGAGGTGTACATCGGCGTGCAGGTCGTCAGGGTGATGTAGCGGCCGGGCTTCTGCTTGCCGGACTGCTTGGGGACCGGCTGCAGGACCTCGACGTTGTACTTCGTCGTCTGCGGCAGGGTCTTGAAGACCTTGTAGACGTACCAGGTGTCCTTGGACTCGAAGACGATCGAGTCGCCGGTCTTCAGCTTGTGGATGTTGTGGAACTTCGCGCCGTGGCCGTCGCGGTGCGCGGCCAGGGTGAAGTTGCCCTGCTTGTCCTGCGGCAGCGCGGACTTGACCGGGTCGGTGTAGTAGCCGGCGACGCCGTTGTTCAGGGTCTTGCTGTCGGTGCCCTGCTTGACGAGTATCTCGCCGTTCCCCATGGCGGGTACGTGCAGGAAGCCGATGCCGTCCTTGGTGTCCAGGGCCCCCGGGCCGCCGGCCCAGCGGTCGCGGACCTGGTCGCCCTCCTTCGCCGCCGCCTGGTCGGCGAGGACGTTCGTCCACCACAGGGAGTAGACGACGAACAGTCCGAGCAGGACGCCTGCCGTGATGAGCAGTTCGCCGAAGACGCTGACCGCGGTGGCGATCCGCTCGCGCGCACGTGACACTGTGTCGGTTTCCTCTCAGCCTACGAGCGCGTCCGGTTTCCCCTTGCTGCGCGGGCGTTCCTCGACCATCTTCCCCCACACGATCATCCGGTAGGTGCTCGTGAACTCGGGGGTGCAGGTGGTCAGTGTGATGTATCGGCCGGGCCGAGTGAACCCCGACCCCTTCGGAACGGGCTCGATGACGGAGACGTTCGACGGGTGGGTCTGCGGCAGGATGCTCGCCATCTCGTACGTGTAGTACGCGTCGGCGGTCTCGACGACGATCGGGTCGCCGGGCTTCAGCTGGTTGATGTACCGGAACGGTTCGCCGTGGGTGTTGCGGTGGCCGGCCACCGCGAAGTTGCCCTGCTTGTCCTGCGGCATGGCGGTCTTCAGCTTGCCCTCGCCGTAGTGGCCGACCATGCCGCGGTCGAGGACCTTGGGCTTGCTGATGCCTTCGGCGATCGGCACGACCACGTCCAGCTTCGGGATGTACATGATCGCGAAGCCCTGGCCGGGTTCGAAGGCGTCGGGCTTGCGGCCCTTGGCCCACTCCTCGGCGATCTGCTCCTTCGCCGTGTTCGCCTCCTGGCCGGCCCGGACGTTCGTCCACCAGAGCTGGTACGCGACGAACAGCAGCATGACGACGCCGAAGCTGATGAACAGCTCGCCCACCACCCGGCTCGCGACCACGCCCACGCTCTCCTTGCGGGCGCGGGCGGCCCTGCGGGCCTCCACGCGGGACAGGGGCCGGGAGTCGTCGCGTTCGGGCGCGGAAGGGGCCGTGGGGGCCCCTCTGCGGCCCCGGGCCTTCGCCGCCCGGCGGCGTTCCGCCCGGCCCGGTCCGGGGACGGACGGGGCGGCGGGCGGGGCGACGGTCCGCAGGGCCATCGTCTCGTCGTGGCGCACCGGCGCGTCCGCCTCGGGGTCCACCTCGGGTATCGGCTCGTACACCGCAGTCGGCTCCGGCTCGTACGGGGCGGGAGGGTCGTACGGGGCGGGAGGGTCGTAGGCGCCGGGGGCTTCGTACGCGGCGGGGGGCTCGTACGGAGCGGGCGGTTCCGGGGCGTACGCGTCCGGGGGCTCCGGGGCGTACGCGGCGCCCGGCTCCGGCTCGTAGGCCGCCGGGGGCTCGTACGGGGCGGCCTGGGGCTCCGGCTCGTAGGCGTACGCCGCGGGCTGCCGGTCCTCGTGCCCGTACGGCTCCGGCCGCTGCCGCTCCTCCGGGTCCGGCGCGTTCGCCGCCCGGAACCAGGGCGACCCCGCCGTCACGCGACGGCCTTGCCCACCACCGGCGCGAGGCCCGTCGAACGGGCCACCGCGCCCGTGTCGCCGCACTGTTCCAGCCAGTTGGCGAGCATCAGGTGACCGTGCTCGGTCAGCACCGACTCGGGGTGGAACTGCACGCCCTCCACCGCGAACTCCCGGTGCCGCAGGCCCATGATGATGCCGTCCTCGGTGCGCGCGGTGACCTCCAGTTCGTCCGGCAGCTCGGCGGGCTCCGCGGCCAGCGAGTGGTACCGGGTCGCGGTGAACGGCGAGGGCAGGCCGGCGAAGACGCCCTTGCCCTCGTGCGTCACCAGGGAGGTCTTGCCGTGCAGCAGCTCGGGGGCGCGGTCCACCACACCGCCGTAGGCGACGGCCATCGACTGCATGCCGAGGCAGACGCCGAAGACGGGCACGCCCGTGGCCGCGCAGTGCTTCACCATGTCGATGCAGACGCCGGCCTGTTCGGGGGCGCCGGGGCCCGGGGAGAGCAGGACGCCGTCGAAGCCGTCCTGGGCGTGCCCCAGGGCCACCTCGTCGTTCCGCAGGACCTCGCACTCGGCGCCGAGCTGGTACAGGTACTGGACGAGGTTGAAGACGAAGCTGTCGTAGTTGTCGACGACGAGAATGCGCGCGCTCACTGACCGTCCACCGTCACATCGTTGAACGGAAGCAGCGGCTCCGCCCAGGGGAACACGTACTGGAAGAGCACGTAGACGACAGCGACGATCAGCACGAGCGAGATGAGCGCCCGCACCCAGGTGTTGCCCGGCAGATGCCGCCAGATCCAGCCGTACATGACGTCTGCCGGTCCTTCTCTCTCGACTGTGTCCCGATGCCCGTCGGGACCAGGGTAAGGGGCGGAGGTGTCGGCGTGGGTCAGCTGTTCAAAGCTGCGGGCCTGCCCTTCGTCACAGGCTGGGTGGCGTCCAGCCGTGCCCAGACGATCAGCCGGTGGCTGCTGCCCCACTCGGGCTCGCAGGTGGTCAGGGTCAGATAGCGCCCGGGGCCGGCGAATCCGGACTTGCGCGGCACCGGGTCGACCACGCCGGTGTCGCCGGGCACGGTCCGGTACGGCTTCCTGGTGATGCGGTACGTGTACCAGGTCGTCCCGTCGGTCAGGACGACCGCGTCCCCGGGGCGGAGCCTCGGCACGTCCTTGAACGGGTCGCCGTAGGTGCGGCGGTGGCCGGCGACGGCGAAGTTGCCGGTGGCGCCGAGGCGGGCGGAGCCGGCGTAGTGGCCGAGGCCCTTCTTGAGCGTGCCGGTCCTCGTGCCCTCCAGGACCGGCCAGTCCCATGCGGGCCCGAAGCGGGGGATGTACATGACGGCGATGCCCTTGCCGTCCCGGTACGGGGGCGGGGGCGGCGGCTCCGTGGCCGGCTGCGCGGAGGGCGCTGCGGACGGCTCCTGGGCGGGCGGGGCCGCCTGGGCGACCCATTCGTCCTGGAGGAGCCGGAGCTCGCCGTCCGTGGCGGCCTCGGCCTTCACGCCGGTCCAGAACATCAGGTAGCCGACGAAGAGGACGATGACCGCGCCTATGGTGATGCACAGCTCGCTGAAGGTCCTCACGACCAGTCGTACCGACAGCACCACCGAACCCCCTCGGGCCGCCGGGCGCCCCTCAGCCGCTCGGCTCGGCGTAGTGGAGATCCACTGTGCCGGAGTACCCCGGCAGAGTCACCGTCTCGTGCTCGTCGACTTTCCAGCCGAGGCCGTACGCCTTCACGTAGAGCTGGTAGTTCTGCAGCGCCGGGGAGGCGGCCAGGGCCTTGTTGAGCGCGCCCCGGTCGCCCACGGCGGTGATCCTGTAGGGCGGCGAGTAGACCCGGCCCTGGAGGATCAGGGTGTTGCCGACGCAGCGGACGGCGCTGGTGGAGATCAGTCGCTGGTCCATGACCTTGATGCCGGTCGCGCCGCCCTTCCACAGGGCGTTGACGACGGCCTGGAGGTCCTGCTGGTGGATGACGAGGTCGTTGGCCTGCGGCTCGGGGTAGCCGGGCGCGGCCTGGGCGTCGGGCGGGGCGTCGTTGAGGGTGACGGTGAGGCCCTGGCCGGTGACCTTCGTGGTGCCGGCGGCGGCCTCCAGGGCGCGCAGTTCGGCGTCCTCGGCCTTGGTGGAGCCGTCGTCGCGGCGGGCGAGGGTGTCCACCTGGTCGCGTACGGCCGCGGTCGACTCGTCCAGCTGCGCGTTCTTCTGGCTCCGTGCCTGGATCAGGTCGGAGAGGCGCAGCAGGGAGTCGTCGGTGCGGATGTTGGTGCCCTTGGCGGTGTTGAAACTCGTGACGAAGATCAACCCGGCGAGCGCGAAGACGGCAGCCGTGAGTACCCGGACCGGGCTGAAGCGGGCGCGCCGCCCCGGTCCGGCGGCGGAGTCGGCAGAATTGCTCAACGTACCCTGATCCCCTTCGGTGCCGCGGAAGCACTACGCTAACGGACGCCCCGGAGGGCCGGTGGTGCTCCCACCCCGTCCGGTGCCAGCCCAAGTTCCCTGCGCGGTCACGCAGCGCATCGACAGGAGAGTCCCTCGTGCCGAAGTCACGGATCCGCAAGAAGGCCGACTACACGCCGCCGCCGGCGAAGCAGGCGACCAACATCAAGCTGACCAGCAGCAGCTGGGTGGCCCCGGTGATGCTGGCGCTCTTCCTCATCGGCCTGGTGTGGATCGTGGTCTTCTACGTCACCGACGGCACCCTGCCCATCAAGTCGCTGGCGAACTGGAACATCGTCGTCGGCTTCGGCTTCATCGCGGCCGGGTTCGGCGTCTCCACGCAGTGGAAGTAGCGTCCCGACGCCTCCGGGACCGGCTCGCCCACCGTCGGGACAAGCTCACCCCAAAACTTATCCACATACTTGTCCACAACACTGGGGACAAAGTTACGACGATCTGTGGATAACTCACATGAGGTTGACGCCGATGTGACTGGTGAGAGCTCGGCAGCTTCCTCGCACGCCCCTCGCCTCGCTTGGGAAACCCCAGGTCAGAGGCGAGGGGCGTGGGCGTTTGGCACGCCGTGCACAAGATCCGGTACACGCTGTGGACAACTCTGGGGAAAGCTTGCACGGGCGGTGTCCGCCCGGTAGGAGCGCCGGGCCGGTACGCGGGCCCGGCGGCCCGGTCTCGGACCCGCGCGGACCCCGTCGCGGAGCCGCGCGGCCGGTCTCAGACCAGCGCGGCCGACCGGGCCAGCACGATCCCCAGGTCCACGGCGAGCAGCAGCCCGCAGGCCCCGTACTGCACCAGCCGGCGCCGCTCGCGCGGCGCGTACACCATCACCAGGGCCACCAGCGCACCGCCGATCAGACCGCCCACATGGCCCTCCCAGGAGATGTTC
The DNA here is from genome assembly GCF_048500665.1 of Streptomyces tritici. NCBI lineage: Bacteria > Bacillati > Actinomycetota > Actinomycetes > Kitasatosporales > Streptomycetaceae > Streptomyces > Streptomyces tritici. The sequence continues at coordinate 3,460,672 of NZ_CP183183.1, read as the reverse complement.
TCCCGGGTGAAGGTCAGCAGCAGCGACAGACCGACGAAGAGCGCCACCGGCCGCATGTCGTGCCGGCGCCGCTTGGCCAGCACCGCGTACGCGCCGATCAGGCCGAAGACGATGCCGGAGGCGCCCAGCGAGGGCTGGTTCGCCGCGGACACGAGATAGATCAGCACCGAGCCCGAGAGCCCGGAGAGCAGGCACAGCAGCGCGTAGCGGGTGCGGCCGAGCTCGGGCTCGACACTGCCTCCGATGATCCACAGGCCCAGCATGTTGAAGAGGAAGTGCGGGATCTCCTGGTGCAGCACCGTGGAGGTGAGCAGCCGGTACCACTCGCCGTCCGCGACCCCGACCAGTTCGCCGAGCGCCGGGTCGTACGCGTACCCGATCATCCACAGCTCGTCGACGAGCCGGTCGCCGGCCACCAGGACCGCGATGAAGACGGCCAGGTTGATCCCGATGAGGATCTTGGTGACGAAGCGGCCGTCGGCCGCGACCCGGCCGCCCGCGATCGTCCGCGGCTGGTTGGCGCCGGGCGCGTGGCCCGTGCCGGAGCCGTTGCGCACGCAGTCCGGGCACTGGAAGCCCACGGAGGCGCTGACCATGCACTCCGGGCAGATCGGCTTCTCGCACCGGGTGCAGCGGATGCCGGTCTCCGCCTCCGGGTGGCGGTAGCAGTGCGACAGACCGGACTCCATCGGAGGTCCCTCCCAGGGTGGTGGGCGACGACGAGGGCAAGACACCGCCCCGCCCATCCATACGGACGGGCGGGGCGAAAAGGTTCCCCGTTCGGGGTCGCGCCCCGGCGGGCGCGGAGCGCCGGGGTCAGCGCTTCTCGATCACCACGGACTGGATGATCACGTCGTTGACCGGACGGTCGGTGCGCGGGTTGGTGTCGGTGGTGGCGATGGCGTCCACGACCTTCTTGCCCGCCTCGGTGGCGACCTCGCCGAAGATGGTGTGCTTGCCGGTCAGCCAGGTGGTCGGCGCGACGGTGATGAAGAACTGCGAACCGTTCGTGCCCGGGCCGGCGTTGGCCATGGCCAGCAGGTACGGCTTGGTGAACGAGAGCTCCGGGTGGAACTCGTCCGCGAACTTGTAGCCCGGGCCGCCGGTGCCGTTGCCCAGCGGGTCACCGCCCTGGATCATGAAGCCCTCGATGACCCGGTGGAAGACCGTGCCGTCGTAGAGGGGGGCCGTGGACTTCTGACCCGTGGCCGGGTTGGTCCACTCGCGCTCGCCCGTGGCGAGCTCGACGAAGTTCTTGACCGTCTTCGGGGCGTGGTTCGGGAAGAGCTCGATCTCGATGTCGCCCTGGTTGGTCTTGAGGGTGGCGTAAAGCTTCTCGGCCACGATGTGCCTTCCGTGAGTCTGCGCTTGCGTCCACCGATCCTCGCACGGAAGGCGCACGGGGGCAGAAGCATGACCCGGATGGCTGCCCCGCATGCCGTGCGGGGAATCTGCGGGCATGATTTCGCGAAGGGCGGATATGCGAACTGTGCCCTGTTCGGGACGTGCCGTTCGGCTGCGTCCCGGAGCTCGTGAAAACGCCACCGAGGAGGAGGATCCCGTGACCCGCATGGACAGCGTGCGCGCCGCGACCGGTTCGGCGAAGGACAGCGTGCGTCACGCCGCGGACGTGGTGGCGCCCTACGCAGACACGGCCAGGGAACAGGCCGCGCTCTATGCGCACGAGGCACGCGCCAAACTCGTGCCGAAGGTCTCCAAGGCCGCTCATCAGGCCCGTGCCCAGGCCCGTACGCAGTACAGGGCGCATCTCGCCCCGCACGTACCGCCGCGGGTGGACGCTGCCGCCCAGGCCGCCGCGGACCGTACCCGCAAGGCCGCCCGTGTGGCGGCCGACTACACCGTTCCCCGCGTCGAGCAGGCGGTCGCCGCGACCGGGCCCGTCCTGGAGGAGGCCGGTCAGCGTTCCACCGCCGCCTGGGCCGCGCTGCGCGGTCAGGTGACGCCGAAGGAGATCCGGAAGCTGGTCAGGAAGCACGAGCGCCGGGCCAGGGCCGGACGCGCCGCCAAGGGGGTGCTGATCCTCGGGGTGCTGTTCGGCGGGGCCGTCGCCGCGTGGAAGTGGTGGGACAAGCAGGCCAATCCCGACTGGCTGGTCGAGCCGCCCGCGCCCACCGAAGTCTCGGAGGGTTCTGCGAGGACCGAAGGGTCCGAGGGGTCCGGTCGTTCCCCGTTGTCGTCCGTGGACGGCAGTGGCTCCCTCGATGCCGAGGTGGAGGCCAAGCAGGCCGAGTCCGATGCCGCCGATCGTGACGACCGCCGCTGAGCACTGACAGGTGCTCGGACGGGTAGGCGCTCAGGCGCAAAGGCGCTTGGGACGCGTGGGCCGGATGACCGGTCCGGACGCCGGGAGTCTGTGCGCTCCCGGCGTCTAGGCCGTCGCGGCGCTGCCGGCGAGGGCCTCGGCCCGCTCGTCCCGCTCGTCCCGTCCCTCGCGCTCCGTGCGCTCCGTGCGCTCCACCGGGTCCGTCCCCAGGGCGGCGTCGGCGGGCAGATGGCGGACCGAGGGCGTGGCGTTGTGCGCCTCGGCGCGGATGCGCTGCTTGATGGTGGGCGGCAGGGCCCTGGTGCGCACCACCGGGGCCGACGGGGCGAACGTCGCTCTCCGGTCCGTCTGCGCCGGCACCGTCGCGAGCACGCGGCGGGCGGCGGCGTCCGAGGCGGCCGGCTCCTCCGGGCGGCTGACGGCCGGCTGCTGGGCGGCGGTGGCGGGGGTCGCGAATCCGAGGGCGCCCAGGAGGGCGACGAGTACGGAGACGAAGGCGGTCCAGAACTGCTTGACCTTGGCGGTGGCCATGGCTCCTCGCTTTCGACGGTGCGCCGGGGTCCGGCGCGTCATTCGGACGGGTCTGCGGTGATTCATTTCGGGTTGCGCGATCTACATACCTTTCTCATGATGTGTACGCCGCCCGGTAAAGCCGGGAGCGACGCCGCAGCCGCGCAGTTATTCCGATGAACACCACCCGTGCGGCTCAACCCGCCGCCGCGAGCTCCCGCTCCGCCGTGGTCTCCCGCCGGGCCGCGGCCGCCTCGGCCCACCGCACCGCGGGCCCCGTCGCGAGCGCCGCGACCAGGAAGATCCCGCCCAGCACGAACCAGCCCGGCACGCCCCAGGTCATGAGCAGCGCCGTCACCAGCAGGGGCCCCGCCGTACGGGCGACGGGCACGCCGGTGCCGAAGAAGCCCTGGTACTGGCCGACCCGGCCGGCCGGAGCGAGGTCGAAGGACAGCTGCCAGGAACCGGCGGAGTGCCGCAGTTCCCCCGCCACCTGGAGCACCGCGCCGGCGACGAGCACCGCGAGCGCCGCCCCGACCGGCAGGGCGAGCGCCGACAGCGCGAACACGGCGCAGGAGACGAGCATCAGCGCGCCGGAGGTCCGTACCGCGCGGGTGGCCGACGCCAGGTCCGTCACCGAGCGGGCGACGCGCACCTGAAAGAGCATCACGGCGGCGGTGTTGAGCACGAACAGCGCCGAGACCGTCCAGCCCGGCGCGCCCGTCCGGGCCGGGATCCACAGCGGCAGCGCCAGGCTCAGCAGCGGCAGCCGCAGCAGCAGGACGGCGTTGAGCAGGCCGACCACCGCGTACGGCCGGTCCCTGAGCACCGCGAACCCGGGCCCGGCGTCCGCCGGGGCGGGGGCGGCGGTGACCTGCGGCAGCCCGGCCAGGACCAGCGCGCAGACCAGGAAGGCCGCCACGTCCAGCGCCAACACCGCCAGGAACGCCTCCCGGGTGCCCAGGTGCAGGGCGAGCCCGCCGAGGCCCGCGCCGACCGCGAGGCCCGCGTTGAGCGTGGACTGCAGCCGGGCCATCACGCCGGTGCGCTCCTCCTTGTCCACCAGGCCGGCGAGCAGCGCCTGCCGCGCCGCGGCCAGGCCGCACTGGGCGGTGGCGTACACGGCGGCCGCGGCGAGGAACGGCCCGTACGAGCGGATGAAGAGGAACGCCGCGACGGCGCCTGCGGTCAGCAGCGCGAGGACCACCGCGGTGCCGCGCGCCCCGCGCCGGTCGGCCAGGTGGCCCAGCGGGACCCCGGCGAGGGAGCCGACGGCCCAGGCGAGCGTGAGGGCGAGGCCGATCTGGCCCGCGGACAGCCCGACGATCCGGGAGAAGTACAGCGCGGAGCAGACGTAGAAGGCGCCGTCGCCGACGGAGTTGCTCAGCTGCGCGGCGGCGAGCGCGCGGGGCGCTCCGGGCGGGGGCAGGAGTCTGAGGGCCATGTCCATGACGGTAGGGCGGCACTGGCCCGCCGACCTGGTCCACTCGGCGGCCCGGAGACTGGGCCACTCAAGGGCCGGGCGAAGCCGCTCCCGTCCCGTTCCCCGGGCGCTCCCACCGCCTCTCACAGGGCGAAATGCATAATGACCGTCCCCCACGGAGAGCGTCTCTGCGAACACCGTCCCCCGACGAGAGAGCTGCCATGACCATCGAGTGGCGTTACACCATCCAGCCGGACCTGGGCGTGCTGTCCCTGGCCGGGTTCCTCGGCACGGACGCCGTGGGCCGCTTCGCGGGCGCGGTGGGCTGGGCGGTGGCCCGCGGCACCGGGCCGGTCATCCTCGACCTGACCAGCCTGCGGGGCTGGTCCGACGGCGGCCGCGCCGCGGTCGCCGAGGCGGCGGCCCGGCTGGCGGCGCAGGGGCGGAGCCTGGAGCTGGCCGCGGCGCCCGACGGCGGCTGCCCGCCGATACCGGGGCACCCCGATCTGCCGGCCGCGCTCGCCGCGCACCGGGGCGGCGGCGAGGAGCAGCGCGCCTGGAGCACCGGCGACTGGCCCGCCGCGGAACGGCCCGTTTGAAGTGACGTGAGTCACAAAAAGTCACAGACATGACCCGACCGGTGTCTTGATGCCGAACCCCCTGGGAGACGGACCCAGAGGCGACGGAGGAGACACACCATGGCCGAGCACACGGACGTCGTCGTGATCGGCGGCGGATACGCCGGAGTCATGGCCGCCAATCGCCTGACGCAGCGCGCCGACGTGACGGTGACCGTGATCAACCCGCGCCGGACCTTCGTCCCGCGCCTGCGCCTGCACCAGCTGGTCGCCGGGACCCACGAGGCCGTCGTCGACTACGCCGCGGTCCTGGCGGACGACGTCCGCCTCGTCGTGGACACCGTGACCCGCATCGACGCGGCCGGACGGCGCGTCACCCTCTCGAACGGCGACGCCCTCGCGTACGACTACCTGATCTACGCGGCCGGCAGCGGCAGCACCGCTCCCCAGGTGCCCGGCGCCGGCAAGCCGGGTTCGCACTCCTGGCTCCGGGACGACAAGCACCGCCGTACGCTGCTGGCCGCCCGCGGCGCGGCGCCGGCCGCCCCGACCGAGGCCGTGGCGGACGCCGGGGCCGCCGAGCGCGCGGCCTGACGGCCGCCGAGGAAGGGGGAGAGCCATGACCGACCGGGCCACCGACCGGGCGACCGACATGTTCGTCGAGCACCGCAATCTGCTCTTCACCGTCGCGTACGAGGTACTGGGCTCCGCGGCCGACGCGGAGGACGTCCTGCAGGAGACCTGGCTGCGCTGGGTCAAGGTCGACCCGGACCAGGTCACCGACGACCGCGCCTACCTGGTCCGCATCACGACCCGTCAGGCGCTCAACCGGCTGCGCACCCTGAAGCGCCGCAGGGAGGCGTACGTGGGGCAGTGGCTGCCGGAGCCGATGCTCACCGCGCCCGACGTCGCCGAGGACGTCGAGCTGGTGGAGAGCGTGTCGATGGCGATGATGCTGGTCCTGGAGAGCCTCTCCCCGACCGAGCGGGCCGTCTTCGTGCTCCGGGAGGTCTTCGAGACCGACTACGACGAGATCGCCGAGGCCGTCGGCAAGACCCCGGCGGCCGTCCGGCAGATCGCCCACCGCGCCCGCCGGCACGTCGACGCCCGCCGCCCCCGCCGCACCGCCTCCCCGAGCGTGGCCCGGGCGGCGCTCGACTCCTTCCGCCGCGCCCTGGAGACGGGCGACCCGCAGGAGCTCCTCGACGTGCTCGCCCCGCAGGTCGTGCTGGTCAGCGACGGCGGCGGGGTGAAGCGGGCCGCGCTGCGGCCCGTCGTCGGCGCGGAGAAGGTGGTCCGCTTCTACCTCGGCGGCACCGCCAAGCACGGCGTCACGATCACCACCGAGCCGACGGAGGTCAACGGCGGCCCGGCGCTCACCGTCCACGTGAACGGCGAGCTGGACGGCGTGATGGCCCTGCGCGTCGAGGACGCCCGCATCACCGGCCTGTATTACGTCCGCAACCCCGAGAAGCTCACCCACGTGGGCTCCGAGACACCGCTCACCCTGCGCTGAGGTCCACGGCGCCCAGGGCTGAGCCCGCAGACACGCACACATGCCCTCTGATCCGCGTTTTCGCAGATCAGAGGGCATGTGAGGAAGTGGAGCCTAGGGGAGTCGAACCCCTGACATCTGCCATGCAAAGACAGCGCTCTACCAACTGAGCTAAGGCCCCGAAAGACGTCGGCGACCGGTCCTCACCGGAACCGGGCCGCGCCGCAGACCAGACTACCGGGTCACCCCCCCGATCCGGCAAAAACATTGGGGCTCCCGGTGCGCGAGCACTCTCCGTAAGATGCTTGGCGAGGTTCGCAGTGGCGAACCGCAGGGATGGGGAGAAGCAATGGATGCAGCGCAGCAGGAAGCCACGGCAAGAGCCAGAGAGCTTCAGCGCAGTTGGTACGGAGAGCCGCTGGGGGCGCTCTTCCGCCGGCTGATCGACGATCTGGGGCTCAACCAGGCCCGGCTCGCGGCCGTACTCGGCCTGTCCGCGCCCATGCTGTCCCAGTTGATGAGCGGCCAGCGGGCCAAGATCGGCAACCCGGCGGTCGTCCAGCGCGTCCAGGCGCTCCAGGAGCTGGCGAGCCAGGTCGCCGACGGCAGCGTCAGCGCCGCCGAGGCCACCGACCGCATGGAGGAGATCAAGAAGTCGCAAGGCGGCTCGGTCCTCACCGCCACCAGCCAGACGACGAACAGCTCGGGCGCGCCGACCGTCCGCCGGGTGGTCCGCGAGATCCAGTCGCTGCTGCGCTCGGTCGCGGCGGCCGGCGACATCATCGACGCGGCGGACTCCCTCGCCCCGACGCATCCGGAGCTGGCAGAGTTCCTCCGGGTGTACGGCGCGGGCCGTACCTCCGACGCGGTCTCGCACTACGAGTCGCACCAGAACTGACGCCGACACGGCACGACGGGAGCGGGCGCAGCGCAATGGGTGAGGTCTTCGCGGGCCGGTACGAACTGGTCGACCCGATCGGACGCGGCGGCGTGGGCGCGGTGTGGCGCGCCTGGGACCACCGCCGGCGGCGCTACGTGGCCGCGAAGGTGCTCCAGCAGAGCGACGCGCACACCTTGCTGCGTTTCGTCCGCGAGCAGGCACTGAGGATCGACCACCCGCACGTCCTGGCCCCGGCCAGCTGGGCGGCCGACGACGACAAGGTGCTGTTCACCATGGACCTGGTGAGCGGCGGCTCGCTGGCGCACCTCATCGGCGACTACGGCCCGCTTCCGCCGCGCTTCGTCTGCGTCCTGCTCGACCAGCTGCTGTCCGGTCTGGCCGCGGTGCACGCGGAGGGGGTCGTGCACCGCGACATCAAGCCGGCGAACGTGCTGCTGGAGGCCACCGGAACCGGGCGGCCGCATCTGCGGCTGTCCGACTTCGGCATCTCCATGCGCAAGGGCGAGCCGCGGCTCACCGAGACGAACTACGTCGTGGGGACGCCCGGTTACTTCGCGCCGGAGCAGCTGATGGGCGCGGAGCCCGACTTCACCGCCGACCTGTTCGCGGTCGGCCTGGTGGCGCTGTACCTGTTGCAGGGCACCAAGCCCGACGCGCAGGCCCTCGTCGACCACTTCACCGCGCACGGCACGCCCGGGGCCCCGCAGGGCATCCCGGAGCCGCTGTGGCGGGTGCTCGCGGGGCTGCTGCAGCCGGACCCGCAGGCCCGGTTCCGGTCCGCGACCGGCGCGCGCAAGGCGCTGGCCACGGAGGTGGAGCTGCTGCCCGAGCCCGGTCCGGACGAGGAGCCGGTCGAGGTCTTCGACCAACTCGGCCCGCTGCCGGCCGGTTTCGGCCCGAACGGGCCGGAGGCCGCCGCTCCGGCGCGCGCCGCCGCGCCGCCGGAGGCCCCGTCCGCCGCGAGCACGTCCGAGACCGGCGGCTTCCACCTGCCCCCGCCTCCCGCACAGGCCGCCCAGCCTCAGGCCCAGGCACCGGCTCCCGCGCCGTACCAGGCGTCCCCCACCCCGCCGGCGCACCCCCTGGCCGCCCACGCGCACCCGCCGGCCCCGGTGCCCTCGCACCCGGCCGCCCCCCACCCCGCCGCCGCGGCGGAGTACGGCCCGACGGCCGGCGCCGCGGCGGACTTCGCCCAGGCCCCCACTTCCGCCGTGCCGTACGACCAGCCGGCGACCCGTCAGTACACGGCGCACGCCCCCGTGCAGGGCCCCACGGCCGCCGTGCCCGCGCAGCCCCGCCCGGCCGCGCCACCGGCCCCGCGCACACGACCGGGACCGCCCCCGAAGGTGGCGGTCCCGGTGCTGATCGTCGCGCTGCTGTGCCTGGCGGTCGGCGTCTGGGCCCTCACCCAGGTCTGAGCCGGCCGCCCCACGGGCCTACCAGGCCGGCGGCGGCCCGTACTGCGTCGGCCCCTGGGCCGTCCGTGCCGCGGCCGCCTCCTGGGCCGCGCGCCGCCGGGCGGCCAGCGTCCAGCCGCCGAGCCCGAGCAGCAGCACGGCGCCCGCGCCGATCCCCGTCGCCGCGACCACCTTCATCGTCCCGCTCGTCGCCTCGGCCTCCGCGCCGCTCTGCCCGCTGGCGGCCGCGTCCCGGTCGTCGTCGGTGACCGCGAACGGGCCGGGGTCGCCGACGTACCCGGGCCCGTTGTTCGCCTTGCCGACCACGTTCACCCGCAGCGTCAGCGGCACCGGCTTGTCGCCGTACTCCGCCGCCAGGTCCGGGTTCAGCGTCGCCGACAGGTAGTACCAGCCGGCGAACCGGACGGCGCTGACGCTGTTGTCGGAGTCGAACCGGTTCGCGTAGGCGACCGGCGGATTCGGGTCGAGGGCGAGCGTCGCCTGCTTGCCGTTGTACGAGAGCGTGTTGTCGTCGACGTGGCCGCCGGCCGGGTTGTCCAGCGACAGCACCAGCGCGTTGCTCACGTACTCGTCGCCGGTCGGGCTGCTGCCCAGCTCGGCCGTGGCGAACAGCTGCTGCCCCCAGTTGACCGGCACCCGGTAGAACAGCGTCTCGCCGGGCTTGATGTCGTCGCGCCACTCGCCCTCGGTCACGCTGGCGGCGTCGTGGAAGCTCGTCCCGCCCTTCCGTTTCTGCGGGCCGCCGCCGGGCGGCTGCGGGGAGGCGGACGGCCAGTCCTCGGGCGCCTCGGTCGGGCCGGCCGTCTTCACCTCCGGCTCGGTGACGTGCCGGATCTCCAGGCCCCAGTCCTCGGGCGTGGCAGCCGACTTGCTGGTCCGCTCGACGAGCACGTAGTACGCGCCGGGGGACTGGCAGCTGCCGCCGTCGTGGCCGGGCTCGACCTCCCGGACGGCGTACGCGGTGAGGGGCCGTGTGTAGCCCGCCGGCCCGAACTGGGTCTCCTGGGCCCCGCACTGGGAGCCGGAGCCGTCCTGCAGGCTGACCTTGATCCCGTCGCTGTAGTCGGTCTTGGCGCCCGGCGGCGGCACGGCCACGACCGAGACGTACGCGTGGTGCACCCCGTCCAGGTCGACCCGGTAGTAGAGCTTGCCGTCCCGCGCGATGCTGTCGCGGTAGACCGAACCGGCCTTCAGCCGCGGCGAGTCCGTCGTCGTCGCCGCGCCCTTGACCCGCTGCGCGGCGCTGTCGTACGCGTACGGGGCCTCACCGGCCGCCCAGGCCGGCCCGGGCAGTGCGGCCACCGCGCAGAGCGCCGCCACCGCGGCCGCGGTCGCACGGCCCGTGCCGCGCACTGTCCGGTTGCGCTGCGTCGTCACGCGCTTCTCCTCGTCGTCTCCGTGGTGCCGGTCCATCCTGCCCCGCCCGCTCCCGTGCTGTCTGCGCGCCCCGGCGAACTCACTTGACCGTGACCACGCAACTTTGCCCTTGCAAGCTAATGATTTGCGTGGGCGAACTCAAGACGGTGGCCGTCACGGTCCTGGAACAGCGAGAAGCCCCGGCCGCTTCGAGCGACCAGGGCTTCATCGACAGACTGTGCGCGTCTCACACACCCGAACCTGCGGGCACGGAGTCGGTCGCCTCCGTCCACAGATCCTGCTCGGCGCGATCCGCCTGGATCTGGCGGTACACGAGGAGCCCGCCGATGGCGGCCAGTGCGACCAGGAGAAGCTTCTTCACCGCGCGACCTCGTCTTTCCTTGACGTATGAGGACTTCTGGCGCCCGACTATACACACCGATCGATACCGATCGGTGACCTGCCTCGAGGTATCCATCACCTCGCGGCCCCGGGCCTCACGGCATAAAACGATCGGCCCGGGCGGGAAGTTCCGTCCGGGCCGATCGATCTGTGGGGCTAACAGGATTTGAACCTGTGGCCTCATCCTTATCAGGGATGCGCTCTAACCAACTGAGCTATAGCCCCGCCGCGCTCTGCGGTGTGTGTCCCGCGCGCTGACTCCTGAAGATTAGCGCACGTGGGGGCCAGTCCCAAAATCGGTTGTCCGCGGCCCCCCGAGGAGCTGCGGGCCGGCCCCTGCGCAGGTCACTCGTCCTCGGCCAGCGTCAGCTCGACACCGCCGACGAAACCCGCGGCCAGGTTGTAGATGAACGCGCCGAGGGTCGCCAGGGCGGTCATCAGGACGACGTCGATGACCGCGATCACCGAGGTGAACATCAGGACGCGCGGCAGCGACAGGAAGGACTGCAGGTCGAAGCCGTTGGACTCGTTGGAGCCGGTCGCCTCGCTGATCGTCCCGCCGACGGTCGAGAAGACGCCCATGGCGTCCATGACCATCCACAGCACCGCCGCCGCGACGACCGTGCAGATGCCCAGCGCGATGGAGAGCAGGAAGCTCACCTTCATCACCGACCACGGGTCGGCCTTCGCCACCCGCAGCCGCGCCTTGCGCGTGCGGGGCGTCGTCCGGGCCCCCGTACGCGGCCGCCGCACCGCCGCGCCGGCGGCCGGGGCCTGCTGGCCCGGGTACGCCTGCGGCGGGTGGTACGGCTGCGCCGCCTGAGCGCCCCCGGGGCGCTCACCGGGCAGCGGACCGTTGTCTCCGTATGACACGCCCACCCCCTGGGAGTCCGTGGCGGGGCCACGGGCACCGTTCGCTCCAGCAGCAGCTCCAGCAGCGGCCGATCCGGCGCCCATGGCTCCACTCACGCTCTACTCCTCGTGCTCCCCGGCCGAGGACTCCGTGTCCCCGGCCGTCTCGACCGTGGCAGCCGCCTCGGCACCGTCGCCGGCCACGACGCCCTCCGCGTCCTCGCCGTCGACCTCCGCGGCCTCGCTGCCCGCCTCGGCGTTCCGCGCGATGCCGACGACGGCATCCCGCTTCCCCAGATTGATCAGCTGGACGCCCATGGTGTCACGGCCGGTCTCCCTGACTTCATTGACGCGCGTGCGAATCACACCGCCGGACAGCGTGATGGCGAGGATCTCGTCGGTCTCCTCGACCACCAGCGCGCCCACGAGCGAACCGCGGTCCTCCACGATCTTGGCGGCCTTGATGCCGAGGCCGCCGCGACCCTGGACGCGGTACTCGTCGACGGCGGTCCGCTTCGCGTACCCGCCGTCGGTGGCGGTGAAGACGAACGTACCGGGCCGGACGACGTTCATCGAGAGCAGCTCGTCGTCCTCGCGGAAACTCATGCCCTTGACACCGGAGGTGGCACGGCCCATGGGGCGCAGCGCGTCGTCCGAGGCGGTGAACCGGATCGACTGCGCCTTCTTGCTGATGAGCAGCAGGTCGTCCTCGGCGGACACCAGCTCCGCGCCGATCAGCTCGTCGTCGCTGCCGTCCTCCCGCTCGCGCAGGTTGATGGCGATGACGCCGCCGGAGCGGGGCGAGTCGTAGTCCTTCAGCGCGGTCTTCTTCACCAGACCGGCCTTGGTGGCGAGCACCAGGTACGGCGCGGCCTCGTAGTCGCGGATCGCGAGGATCTCGGCGATCTGCTCGTCCGGCTGGAAGGCCAGCAGGTTCGCCACGTGCTGGCCGCGGGCGTCGCGGCCGGCGTCCGGCAGCTCGTACGCCTTGGCCCGGTACACGCGGCCCTTGTTGGTGAAGAACAGCAGCCAGTTGTGCGTGGTGGTGACGAAGAAGTGGTCGACGATGTCGTCCTGCTTCAGCTTCGTGCCGCGCACGCCCTTGCCGCCGCGCTTCTGCGAGCGGTAGTCCTCGGTCTTGGTCCGCTTCACATAGCCGCCGCGCGTGATCGTGACGACGATGTCCTCCTCGGCGATCAGGTCCTCGATGGACATGTCGCCGTCGAACGGCACCAGCTTGGACCGGCGGTCGTCGCCGAACTTCTCGACCAGCGCCGCCAGCTCCTCGCTGACGATGCTGCGCTGCTTCTCCGGCGAGGCCAGGATCGCGTTGTACTCGTTGATCTTCGCCTGGAGCTCGTCGTGCTCCGCGACGATCTTCTGGCGCTCCAGGGCGGCGAGCCGGCGGAGCTGCATCTCCAGGATCGCGTTGGCCTGGATCTCGTCGATCTCCAGCAGGCCCATCAGGCCCTCGCGGGCGACGTCGACCGTGTCGCTGCGCCGGATGAGCGCGATGACCTCGTCGATCGCGTCCAGCGCCTTGAGCAGACCGCGCAGGATGTGGGCGCGCTCCTCGGCCTTGCGCAGCCGGAAGCGGGTCCGGCGCACGATGACCTCGATCTGGTGCGTCACCCAGTGGCGGATGAACGCGTCGAGGGAGAGGGTGCGCGGCACGCCGTCGACGAGCGCCAGCATGTTGGCGCCGAAGTTCGTCTGCAGGTCGGTGTGCTTGTACAGGTTGTTGAGGACGACCTTGGCGACCGCGTCGCGCTTGAGCACGATGACCAGGCGCTGGCCGGTCCGGGAGGAGGTCTCGTCGCGGACGTCGGCGATGCCGCCGATCCTGCCGTCCTTCACCAGGTCGGCGATCTTCTGCGCGAGGTTGTCCGGGTTGACCTGGTACGGAAGCTCCGTGACCACCAGGCACTGGCGGTTCTGGATCTCCTCGACCTCGACCACGGCGCGCATCGTGATGGAGCCGCGGCCGGTGCGGTACGCCTCCTCGATGCCCTTGCGGCCGACGACGAGCGCGCCGGTCGGGAAGTCGGGGCCCTTGATCCGCTCGATGAGCGCGTCGAGGAGCTCCTCGTGGCCGGCCTCGGGGTGGGCCAGGTACCACTGGGCGCCCTCGGCGACCTCGCGCAGGTTGTGCGGCGGGATGTTGGTGGCCATGCCGACCGCGATACCGGCGGAGCCGTTGACCAGCAGGTTCGGGAACCGGGCCGGCAGGACGGTCGGCTCCTGGTTGCGGCCGTCGTAGTTGTCCTGGAAGTCGACGGTCTCCTCGTCGATGTCCCGGACCATCTCCATCGACAGCGGCGCCATCTTGCACTCGGTGTAGCGCATGGCGGCGGCCGGGTCGTTGCCCGGGGAGCCGAAGTTGCCGTTGGAGTCGACCAGCGGCATCCGCATCGACCAGGGCTGGGCGAGCCGGACGAGGGCGTCGTAGATCGAGGTGTCGCCGTGCGGGTGGTACGTGCCCATGACGTCGCCGACGACGCGGGCGCACTTGTAGAAGCCCTTCTCGGGCCGGTAGCCCCCGTCGTACATCGCGTACAGCACGCGCCGGTGGACCGGCTTCAGACCGTCCCGGACGTCGGGCAGCGCGCGGGACACGATGACGGACATCGCGTAGTCGAGGTACGAGCGCTGCATCTCGGTCTCGAGCCCGACGGGCTCGATCCGCAGCTCCGGACCCTCTTCTTCTTCGGTGGTCACAGGGGTGTTTTCGTCGGCCATTGCTGGTCGTCAGTCCTTTCGTACGGTCAGCTGAGACCGACTCAGATGTCGAGGAAGCGAACGTCCTTGGCGTTGCGCTGGATGAACGAGCGGCGTGCCTCGACGTCCTCGCCCATCAGCACCGAGAACAGGTCGTCGGCCTGCGCGGCGTCGTCCAGGGTGACCTGGCCGAGCACGCGGTGCTCGACGTCCATGGTGGTGACGCGCAGCTCCTCGGCGTTCATCTCGCCGAGACCCTTGAAGCGCTGGATCGAGTCTTCCCTGATCCGCTTGCCGTTCTGCTTGCCCAGCTCGACCAGGGCGTCGCGCTCGCGGTCCGAGTACGCGTACTCGAAGTCGTCCTTGCCCCACTTGATCTTGTAGAGCGGCGGGCGGGAGAGGAAGACGTGCCCGTGCTCGATCAGCGGCCGCATGAAGCGGAAGAGGAAGGTGAGCAGCAGGGTGTTGATGTGCTGACCGTCGACGTCGGCGTCCGCCATCAGGATGATCTTGTGATAGCGGAGCTTCTCGATGTCGAAGTCCTCGTGCACACCGGTGCCGAAGGCGGAGATCAGCGCCTGGACCTCGGCGTTCTGCAGGATCTTGTCGACCCTGGCCTTCTCGACGTTCAGGATCTTGCCTCGGATCGGCAGGATGGCCTGGTACATCGGGTTGCGGCCGGACTTGGCGGAGCCGCCTGCGGAGTCACCCTCGACGATGAAGATCTCGCACTTGACCGGGTCGTTCGACTGGCAGTCGGACAGCTTGCCCGGCAGGGACGCCGACTCCAGCAGGCCCTTGCGGCGGGTCAGGTCGCGCGCCTTGCGGGCGGCCACCCGGGCGGTGGCGGCCTGGATGCCCTTGCGGACGATGTCCGCGGCCTCGTTCGGGTTCCGGTCGAACCAGTCGGTGAGGTGCTCGAAGACGACCTTCTGCACGAAGGTCTTGGCCTCGGTGTTGCCGAGCTTGGTCTTCGTCTGGCCCTCGAACTGCGGCTCGCCCAGCTTGACCGAGATGATCGCGGTCAGACCCTCGCGGATGTCGTCGCCGGTGAGGTTGTCGTCCTTCTCGCGGAGCAGCTTCTTGTCGCGCGCGTACTTGTTGACGAGCGTCGTCAGCGCGGCGCGGAAGCCCTCCTCGTGCGTACCGCCCTCATGGGTGTGGATCGTGTTCGCGAAGGAGTACACGCCCTCGGTGTAGGACGAGTTCCACTGCATCGCGATCTCGACCGAGAGCATGCGCTCCTTGTCCTCGGCCTCGATGTCGATGACGGTGGGGTTGATCAGCTCGCCCTTGCGCGAGTTGAGGTACTTCACGAAGTCGACGATGCCGCCCTCGTAGTGGTACTTCACCGTGCGCGCGGCCGGCTCGGCGGCGGCCTCCGCGTCCGGGTCGTCGGCGCCGACCGTGGCCTTCGCGGACTCGCGCTCGTCGGTGAGCGTGATGGTGAGGCCCTTGTTGAGGAAGGCCATCTCCTGGAAGCGGCGCGAGAGCGTCTCGAAGGAGTACTCGGTCGTCTCGAAGATGTCCGGGTCGGCCCAGAAGGTGACCGAGGTGCCGGTCTCGTCGGTCGCCTCGTGCTTCGCGAGGGGCGCGGTCGGGGCGCCCATCTTGTAGTCCTGCGTCCAGCGGTGGCCGTCGGTCCTGACCTCGACGGCGACCTTCGTGGACAGGGCGTTCACGACGGACACGCCGACGCCGTGCAGACCGCCGGAGACCGCGTAGCCGCCGCCGCCGAACTTGCCGCCCGCGTGCAGCACGGTCAACACGACCTCGACGGCCGGCTTGCCCTCGGACGGGACGATGCCGACCGGGATGCCGCGGCCGTTGTCGACGACGCGTACGCCGCCGTCGGCCAGGATCGTGACGTCGATGGTGTCCGCGTGCCCGGCCAGGGCTTCGTCGACCGAGTTGTCGACGACCTCCTGCACCATGTGGTGCAGGCCGCGCTCTCCGGTCGAGCCGATGTACATGCCAGGGCGCTTGCGCACCGCATCCAGACCCTCGAGGACCTGGATGTTGCTGGCGGTGTACTGGTTGTTCTCGTTGGGGTTGCCGGAATCGGCCACGAAGCGCCCTTTCTGGCACAGCACAGGCCGTCTCCTGGCATGCGGGAGCGGCTGCGTCGTTCGACATGTTCCGCAGGGTGGCGGGATTGTCTTCCAGTCTACCGGTACCACTGACACTCATGGGGGTTTGCCGGTACCTGAATGCTCATGTGCCGCCCTGAGCGGGAGCGAGACGACTCCCCATATACGGACAGGGGCTCCAGAGGGCTCTGACGGCCACCCAGCGCTTCGAGCGGTGACACCTTGCTGTGGGGGTAGCGCCGCATTTTCGCGGGACCGGTCCTGGCCCGCCGCGGGCAGTCGCTTCCGCCCTGGAGGAGGAGGTGGATCCTCCCGGGAGAAAGGGGTGGGCATAACCGGGCGGCACCCTTCGCGGGCGTGCTCCGCACCTGTACGTGACCCGCACCGCAGGAGCGGCTAGCCGTACGTGTCCCCCGGGCCCACCGACCCCGGCGCCCGCAGCGACCCGTACCGCCGGGGCCCCGCGGAGGGCCCCAGCACCTTGATCACCCGCACCGTCCCGTGTCCCAGGTCCTCGTTCAGCCGGGCCACCAGCCGGGGTGCCAGCAGCCGCAGCTGCGTGGCCCACGCCGTGGAGTCGCACTGCACCGTCAGCACCCGGGCGTCGGGCTCCTCGTCGTACCGGAGCGGCACACAGTGCTTCGCCAGGTCCTCGCCCACGATCTGCGGCCAGCGCCCCATCACCCCGCCCACCGCCGCCGGCGTCTCCCAGCCGCGCTCGGTGATCAGCCGGTTGATCGCCGCGCCGAGCGCCATCGGGTCACGCCCGTCCGCGTGCGCGCCCGACCGCAGCCCGCCCCCGCGCCGCGCCTGCTTCTTCTGCTGCGCCGCCGCGCCCCGCGCCCGCGCCTGCTCCTTCGCCGCGCGCAGCGCGACCCGGGCGAGATCCACACCCGAGGGCTCGGGAGTCACAGACTTGTCCCCAGCCTGGGGACGACGCTCCTCGCTCATACCCGCCGTACCTCTCCGCCGGACACCTCGTACCGCGCCCCGGCCAGAACCCCCGGCACGTCGTCGTCCACCGCCGCCGTGACCAGCACCTGCTCGCCCGGCGCGACCAGCTCCGCCAGCCGCTCCCGGCGCCGCGCGTCCAGCTCCGCGAACACGTCGTCGAGCACCAGCACCGGTTCGTTGCCCTCGGAGCGCAGCAGGTCGTACGAGGCGAGCCGCAGCGCCAGCGCGTACGACCAGGACTCGCCGTGGCTCGCGTACCCCTTCGCCGGCAGCTCGCCCAGCTTGAGCAGCAGCTCGTCGCGGTGCGGGCCCACCAGCGTGACGCCGCGCTCGATCTCCTGCTTGCGCACGTCCGCCAGCGCGGCGATCAGCTGGCCGTACAGCTCCTCACGGGTGTGACCGGCGCCCGGCGCGGAGGGCCGGTACTCCAGCTGGACCGGTCCGCCGCCCGGCGCCAGCTGCTCGTACGCCTTGTCCGCCAGCGGCTGCAGCGTGGCGATCAGGTCCAGCCGCTGGGCCAGCAGTTCCGCGCCCGCCCGGGCGAGGTGCTGGTCCCACACGTCGAGGGTGGACAGGTCCATGGACCGTCCGCCGTGCCGCCGGGCCATCGCCGCGGACTTCAGCAGCGTGTTGCGCTGCTTGAGCACCCGCTCGTAGTCGGACCGCACGCCCGCCATCCGCGGGGAGCGCGCCGTGATCAGCTCGTCCAGGAACCGCCGGCGCTCCCCGGGGTCGCCCTTCACCAGCGCCAGGTCCTCCGGCGCGAAGAGCACCGTCCGCACGATCCCCAGCACGTCCCGCGGCTTGACCTGCGAGGACCTGTTGATGCGGGCCCGGTTGGCCCGCCCGGGGTTGAGCTCCAGCTCCACCAGCTGGGAGCGCTCGCCCTGCGTCACCGCGGCCCGGATGATCGCCCGCTCGGCGCCCATCCGCACCAGGGGCGCGTCCGAGGCGACGCGGTGGCTGCCGAGGGTGGCGAGATAGCCGACCGCCTCGACGAGATTGGTCTTGCCCTGGCCGTTCGCCCCCACGAACGCGGTGACGCCCGGATCGAGGGGCACCTCGACCCGGGCGTAGGAGCGGAAGTCGGCCAGCGACAGATGCGTGACGTGCATGGTGTGCGCCGACCTTCCCCCGGCTGCTGTGCACCGCCGGGTGCACAGCCTGTGGATTACTTCTTCGTCTCGACCGCGTGGCCGCCGAACTGGTTGCGCAGCGCGGCGATCATCTTCATCTGCGGGGAGTCGTCCTGACGCGAGGCGAACCGCGCGAACAGCGAGGCGGTGATCGCCGGCAGCGGCACCGCGTTGTCGATGGCGGCCTCGACCGTCCACCGGCCCTCGCCGGAGTCCTCGGCGTAACCGCGCAGCTTGTCGAGGTGCTCGTCCTCGTCCAGCGCGTTGACCGCCAGGTCGAGCAGCCACGAGCGGATGACCGTGCCCTCCTGCCACGACCGGAAGACCTCGCGGACGTCGGTGACCGAGTCGACCTTCTCCAGGAGCTCCCAGCCCTCGGCGTAGGCCTGCATCATCGCGTACTCGATGCCGTTGTGGACCATCTTCGCGAAGTGGCCGGCGCCGACCTTGCCCGCGTGGACCGAGCCGTACGGGCCCTCGGGCTTCAGCGCGTCGAAGACCGGCTGGACGCGGGCCACGTGCTCGGCGTCGCCGCCGTACATCAGCGCGTAGCCGTTCTCCAGGCCCCAGACGCCGCCGGAGACGCCGCAGTCGACGAAGCCGATGCCCTTCTCGGCGAGCTCCTTCGCGTGCTTCTCGTCGTCGGTCCAGCGCGAGTTGCCGCCGTCGACGACGACGTCGCCGGGCGAGAGCAGCTCGGCCAGCTCGTCGATGGTCGACTGGGTCGCCTGGCCCGCGGGGACCATGACCCACACGACGCGCGGGCCCTTGAGCTTGCCCACAAGCTCCTCGAGGCTGTGGACATCCGCGAGGTCCGGGTTGCGGTCGTATCCGATGACGGTGTGGCCTGCGCGGCGGATGCGCTCACGCATGTTGCCGCCCATCTTGCCGAGACCGACGAGACCGAGCTCCATCAGAGATTCCTTAAGCGTCGTGTGCGGTTGTACCCGGGTCCGAGCCTACGCCCGGACCCGCGTGCACACCTGTGGGGTCAGCCGCTCAGTCGACGCGACCTCCGGACCCCCGGCAGAGGGCGTCAGCCGCTCAGCCGCACCGGCATGATCAGGTACTTGTACGCCTCGTCCGCCTCCGCGTCGAGTGCCGGCTTGCCGCTCAGCAGCGCGGGCTTGGTGGACGTGGTGAACGAGAGCTGGGCCACCGGGGAGTCGATGGCGCTCAGGCCGTCCAGCAGGAAGGTCGGGTTGAAGGCGATCGAGATGTCGTCGCCCTCCAGTTGCGCGTCCAGACGTTCCACAGCCTGTGCGTCGTCGCTGGAGCCGGCCTCCAGGATCAGCACGCCCTGCTCGAAGCTGAGCCGCACCGGGGTGTTCCGCTCGGCGACCAGGGCCACACGCTTGACGGCCTCGACGAACGGGGCGGTCTCGATCACGGCGACGGAGTTGAACTCGGTCGGGAAGAGCGTGCGGTACTTGGGCAGGTCACCCTCGAGCAGACGCGTGGTGGTCCGTCGGCCCGCGCCCTCGAAACCGATCAGGCCCTCGCCCGCGCCGGAGCCGGAGAGCGCCAGGGTGACGGTGTCGCCGCTGGTCAGCGACTTGGCCGTGTCCAGCAGCGTCTTCGCGGGCACCAGGGCGACGGCGGAGGCGTCCGGGGACTCCGGCTTCCACAGGAACTCGCGGACCGCGAAGCGGTAGCGGTCGGTGGAGGCCAGGGTGACCGTGTCGCCCTCGATCTCGATGCGCACACCGGTCAGCACCGGCAGGGTGTCGTCACGGCCGGCGGCGATGGCCACCTGGGCGGCGGCCGCGGCGAAGACCTCGCCGGGGACGGTGCCGGTCGCGGTCGGCATCTGCGGCAGCGCCGGGTACTCCTCCACAGGCAGGGTGTGGAGGGTGAAGCGGGAGGAGCCGCAGACCACGGTCGCCCGTACACCGTCTGTGGAGATCTCGACGGGGCGGTTGGGGAGGGCGCGGCAGATGTCGGCGAGCAGGCGGCCGGAGACCAGGACCGTGCCGTCCTCCTCGACCTCGGCCTCGACCGATACCCGCGCCGAGACCTCGTAGTCGAAGCTGGAGAAGCTCAGCGCGCCGTCCTCGGCCTTCAGCAGAAGGCCCGCGAGCACGGGCGCCGGCGGACGGGCCGGGAGGCTCCGGGCCACCCAGGCCACCGCCTCCGCGAGTACATCGCGCTCCACCCGGATCTTCACCGGAACCGCCTCCTGCTGTTGCTGGCTCTTCGTCGACTGGCAGGGATCCAGTCTGACGTACGCCACCGACACTCGGTGCGGCTCGGGGTCAAGTCGTGACGAGCCGCGCCTGGCGGTCCGGCCTCGAGTTGTGCACAGCACCGACTTCGAAGCGGATTCCCCGGTAACTCTGAGTGGGAGTAGTAGTAGGCCTTGTGGAAACCGTGGATAACGGGATCCGTGCAGGTCAGGCCTCGTTTTTTGTCCACCGGTCCTGTGGGCGGCAGCCGTGGACAACCCGGGGTTTCTGTGGACACCCGAAAGTTCTGCACACCCCATGCACAGGCGGCAGTGACTTCTCCCCAGTGCTGTCCCCAGCTTTCCCCACGTTCCCCACAGCCAAACCCTCGGCTTCGGTGTGACGCCTTTCACTCGACCCGGTGAGGCGGGGTGTTTCCTTGCCGAACAGTGGACAGGGATGTGGGAAACCTGGGGACAACCGGCTCGGGCCTGTGGGCTGCCCGTGGACAACTTCGCGGGCCTCCTGTGGACGGCAGATTCATCCACAGTCTGTGGAACCCGGTTGATCACAAATCCACAGCCGCGTGACCTGCTGAGATGATCATTCCCCCAGCCGTGCTGTGGACACAAACTGGACAACTCGGTGGTCCCCAGGCTGTGGACGGAAGATCTTCCCCACTTCTGTGGAGAACCCGGTCCGACCAGCTGGTATTCGAACAGCGCAGGTCCGTACAGGGGTCCGCGCGCCGGTGTGCACAGACGGGCGCACCGGCGCCCACAGACGCGAAAGCGCCCCGGGACGGTGTCCCGAGGCGCTGTGACGGCCGCGCCGGCGGCCCGCGTCAGCCGTTCTTGATGCGGTTGGTGAGCTCCGTGACCTGGTTGTAGATGGAGCGCCGCTCCGCCATCAGGGCGCGGATCTTCCGGTCCGCGTGCATCACGGTCGTGTGGTCCCGCCCGCCGAACTGGGCGCCGATCTTCGGCAGCGACAGGTCCGTCAGCTCCCGGCACAGGTACATGGCGATCTGGCGGGCCGTCACCAGGACCCGGCTGCGCGAGGATCCGCAGAGGTCCTCCACCGTCAGCCCGAAGTAGTCGGCCGTCGACGCCATGATGGCGGGGGCGGTGATCTCCGGAGCGGAGTCCTCGCCGCCCGGGATCAGGTCCTTGAGCACGATCTCGGTGAGCCCGAGGTCCACCGGCTGCCGGTTGAGCGAGGCGAACGCCGTCACCCGGATCAGCGCGCCCTCCAGTTCGCGGATGTTCCGCGAGATCCGCGAGGCGATGAACTCCAGGACCTCCGGCGGGGCGTTGAGCTGTTCCTGCACGGCCTTCTTGCGGAGGATCGCGATCCGCGTCTCCAGCTCCGGCGGCTGCACGTCGGTGGTCAGACCCCACTCGAAGCGGTTGCGCAGCCGGTCCTCCAGGGTCATCAGCTGCTTCGGCGGCCGGTCCGAGGAGAGCACGATCTGCTTGTTCGCGTTGTGCAGGGTGTTGAAGGTGTGGAAGAACTCCTCCTGCGTCGACTCCTTGCTCGCGAGGAACTGGATGTCGTCGACGAGCAGGATGTCCACATCCCGGTAGCGCTTGCGGAACGCGTCGCCCTTGCCGTCGCGGATCGAGTTGATGAACTCGTTGGTGAACTCCTCGGAGCTCACGTACCGCACCCGGGTGCCCGGGTAGAGGCTGCGCGCGTAGTGCCCGATGGCGTGCAGCAGGTGCGTCTTGCCGAGGCCCGACTCCCCGTAGATGAACAGCGGGTTGTACGCCTTGGCGGGCGCCTCGGCCACGGCGACCGCGGCCGCGTGCGCGAACCGGTTCGACGAGCCGATGACGAAGGTGTCGAAGAGGTACTTGGGGTTCAGCCGGGCGTGCGGCTCGCCGGGGCCGCCGGCCTGCTGCCCGCCGCCGGAGGAGTGCCGGGGCCCGGGGCCGGACTGGGAGGCGGAGGGCCCGGGGCCGATCTGCGGCTCGGGCAGCTCGGCGCGCTCCGGCCGGCCCGGCTCGTACGGCGCGGGGCGCTCGTCGTAGCGCGGGGCGGAGGGCTGCCGGTCGCGGCCGCCGTACGGCTCGTGCCACTGCTCGGCCGGAGCCTCGCGCTCCTGGTAGCCGCCGAGCCGCGGCTGCTGCCAGGACAGCTCCTCCTGGGTGTGCGGCCAGACGCCCGGGTCGGGGCGCTGCTGCTGGTACTCGGGGTAGGCGGGGCGCACCGACGGCAGGTCGTCGCCGCCCGGACGGTGCCCGTAGCCGCCGGCGTCGTACTTGTCGTACGCGTCGGAGGGGCCGCGGTCGTCGTAGCGGGGGTGCTGCGGCTGCGGGGCCGGGGGCGCCGGAGGCCCCGCGGGCTCGCCGGCGGAGTCGTCGACCGTGATCGCGATCCGGATCGGCCGGCCGCACTCACGGCTGAGGGTGTCGCTGATCAGCGGGGCGAGCCGGCCCTCCAGGACGCGCTTGCCCCACTCGTTGGGGACGGCGAGGAGTGCGGTGTCGGCCACCAGTGCGAGAGGCTGGCAGCGCTCGATCCACTGCTTGTCCTTGGGCTCGATGCCCTGCTGGCCTTCTCCGAGGAGCTGCTCGAGCACGCGTGGCCACACTGCGGCAAGATCAGCAGGTACGTCAGCCACGGGGCACGCTTCCTCATTGGTCCCACGAATGTGTGGTTCTCGGGACGGTCGGTCGGGTCCGTCCGGTGCCCGTCAGGACAGGTAAGGACAGAACGGAAAAAGATTCAGGAGTTCAGCCACGGTAGTCGGGGCGGCTGACGTGGTTCAAGTTGTTGTCCACAGCCTGTGCATATCGGGCCCTCCTGTGGGGCCGGTTTGACCGGATGGCGTAGCCGCGCGTACCGTAACCAGGTCGAGTTGTCGATGGCTGCTGCCGCCTGCCTCCGATGGGCAAAGATCATTTCACGTGATCGTTCAGCGGTGCACTCGGGCGTATTGCGAGCTACTCGTGGGCGCACGGTGACAGCCAGGCGATGCCCCGCCACCCCACGATTCATTACTGGAGCCCCCGAGTGAGCAAGCGCACCTTCCAGCCGAACAACCGTCGTCGCGCGAAGACCCACGGCTTCCGCCTGCGCATGCGTACCCGTGCCGGCCGTGCCATCCTGGCCGCCCGCCGTGGCAAGGGTCGCGCCCGCCTGTCCGCCTGATCCGCGTACAGGTCATGACGTGCTGCCTACCGAGAATCGGCTGAGGCGGCGCGAGGACTTCGCGACCGCGGTACGCCGAGGACGCCGGGCCGGACGCCCGCTTCTCGTCGTCCATCTACGCAGCGGTGCTACGGACCCGCACGCGCCTGGGGAGAGCGCTCCTCCGGCTCGTGCGGGTTTCGTCGTGAGCAAGGCAGTGGGTGGCGCGGTCGTCCGCAACCAGGTGAAGCGGCGTCTTCGCCATCTGGTCCGTGACCGGCTGTCCGAGCTGCCCCCCGGTAGCCTGGTGGTAGTACGGGCGCTGCCCGGAGCGGGCGACGCCGATCATCCTCAGCTGGCCCGAGACCTGGATGCCGCTCTCCAGCGGTTGCTGGGAGGGGGCACGCGATGAAGTACCCGCTGCTGGCCCTGATCAAGCTGTACCAGTGGACGATCAGCCCGCTGCTGGGGCCGGTGTGCCGGTACTACCCGTCGTGCTCCCACTACGGATTCACGGCCATCGACCGGCATGGCGCGTTCAAGGGGACGGCCCTGACCGCCTGGCGCATCCTGCGGTGCAACCCGTGGTCGCCCGGAGGCGTGGACCATGTCCCCCCGCGCAAACGTCCGCGCTGGCACGAAATGCTGCGGAACGCACTGCGTGGCGAGAAGGGCGGGTCCTCCGCCGACACGAGCCCGGCCGCAGAGACCTCGCCCAATGCTCAAGGAGCCTGATTAGTGGACACGATTGCCAGTCTGTTCGCCTTCATCACCACACCCGTCTCATGGGTGATCGTCCAGTTCCACAAGGTGTACGGGGCGATCTTCGGCCCTGACACCGGCTGGGCCTGGGGCCTGTCCATCGTGTCCCTCGTGGTCCTCATCCGGATCTGCCTGATCCCGCTCTTCGTGAAGCAGATCAAGGCGACCCGGAACATGGCCGCGCTCCAGCCGAAGATGAAGGCGATCCAGGAGCGCTACAAGAGCGACCGGCAGCGTCAGTCCGAAGAGATGATGAAGCTGTACAAGGAGACGGGTACCAACCCGCTCTCCTCGTGCCTTCCCATCCTGGCGCAGTCGCCCTTCTTCTTCGCGCTCTACCACGTGCTGAGCAAGATCGCCGAGGGTGAGCAGATCGGCGAGCTCAACCAGTCGCTGGTCAACAGCGCGCGTCAGGCCCACATCTTCGGCGCCCCGATCGCGGCGAAGTTCATGGACAGCCCCGAGAAGGTCGAGGCGCTCAACGCCTCCCTGACCGATGTGCGCATCGTGACCGCGGTCATGATCATTCTGATGTCGGCCTCGCAGTTCTTCACGCAGCGCCAGCTGATGACGAAGAACGTCGACCTCTCGGTGAAGACCCCGTACATGCAGCAGCAGAAGATGCTGATGTACATCTTCCCGGTGATCTTCGCCGTCATGGGCATCAACTTCCCCGTCGGTGTCCTCATCTACTGGCTGACCACCAACGTGTGGACCATGGGCCAGCAGATGTACGTGATCAACCAGAACCCGACCCCGGGATCCAAGGCCCAGGACGCGTACCTGCAGCGCCTGCTGAAGAGCATCACCCACCACGGCGAGGTCCGCGGCCGGCGCCGGAAGAACATCGTGAAGCTGGTCGTCGAGAAGGGCAGCGACCGCAACGAGCAGGAGCGCCGCTTCGTCACCGGTCTGGCCAAGGCCGGCTTCGCGCCGCAGGCCGACGGCACGGTGGTGAAGAGCGACACGATCACGGCCGAGGCCGAGGGCGGCGCGGTCGCCAAGCGGCAGCAGCCGAAGCGGCAGACCAAGGCCAAGCGCCAGTCGGGCGGTGCCGCGGTGAGCGGCTCGCACAAGGCCGAGGAGGGCTCCGCCGAGCCGACCTCGCTGGAGAAGAAGCCGCAGGAGCCGACCGGCGAGGCCCAGCCCGGCCGGCCCAGCCGCGCCAACTCCGGCAACACGTCCCGCCAGGCCAAGTCCGGACAGCGCAAGGGCCAGCAGCGGCCCAAGCACCCGTCGTCCAAGAAGTAAGTAAGGAGTCCATCCGTGACGGAAGGCACCACCTCCGCCGCCGCTGAGGGTGGCGACACCCTGACCCGCCTGGAGCAGGAGGGTGAGATCGCGGCCGACTACCTCGAAGGTCTGCTCGACATCGCCGACCTGGACGGCGACATCGACATGGACGTCGAGGCGGACCGGGCTTCGGTCTCGATCATCAGCGACTCGGGCAGCCGCGATCTGCAGAAGCTCGTAGGCCGGGACGGCGAGGTGCTGGAGGCGCTCCAGGAGCTCACGCGCCTGGCCGTGCACCGCGAGACCGGTGACCGCAGCCGCCTGATGCTGGACATCGCCGGCTTCCGCGCCAAGAAGCGCACCGAGCTCGCCGAGCTGGGCGCCAAGGCCGCGGAGCAGGTGAAGGCCACCAAGGAGCCGATGAAGCTGGACCCGATGACGCCGTTCGAGCGCAAGGTCGTGCACGACGCGGTCGCCGCCGCCGGTCTGCGCAGCGAGTCCGAGGGCGAGGAGCCGCAGCGCTTCGTCGTCGTACTCCCCGCCTGACCGCTTTCTTGTGGTGTCGGCCCCGTCTGTTCGCAGGCGGGGCCGATCTTTGTCAGCCTGATAGCCAGCCCACCCCATGCGGTGGCGCGGTACGGAAGGATGGTTCCCGTGACGGAGTCAGCAGAACTCCCCCAGGCACCGGAGCAGGCGCGGACGGTTTTCGGCGAGTACTTCCCGGAAGCCGTCCGGTACGCCGAGCTGCTCGCGGACGCGGGAGTGAAGCGTGGGCTGATCGGCCCGCGTGAGGTGCCGCGCCTGTGGGAGCGGCATCTGCTGAACTGTGCGGTGCTCTCCGAGGTGGTGCCCGAGGGCGTCACGGTCTGCGATGTGGGCTCGGGCGCCGGTCTGCCGGGGATTCCGTTGGCCCTGGTGCGCCCCGACCTGAAGATCACGCTGCTGGAGCCGCTGCTGCGGCGGACGAACTTCCTGCAGGAGGTCGTCGAACTGCTGGGGCTCGAGCATGTGACCGTCGTGCGCGGCCGCGCCGAAGAGGTGCTGGGCAAGCTGCAGCCGGTGCATGTCGTGACCGCCCGCGCGGTGGCCCCGCTGGACCGGCTGGCCGGCTGGGGTGTCCCGCTGTTGCGTCCCTACGGGGAGATGCTGGCGCTCAAGGGGGACACCGCCCAGGAAGAGCTGGACGGTGCCCGCTCGGCGCTGTCGAAGCTCGGTGTGGTGGAGACCTCGGTGCTGCACGTCGGCGAGGGCATCGTGGACCCGATGTCGACGGTGGTCCGGGTGGAGGTCGGGGAGAGCCCCGGCGGTGTGCGGTTCGCGGCCAAGCGCGCCAAGGCCGCCCGTCCCAGCCGGACGCGCCGCCGCCGCTAGTACCAGTCGTTACGTCACGCGAACAGCCATACGTACCTATTTCGGAGTGTCGGGCGGTCGCGGCGGAGCGGCGCGTGCATCGTGTTTCACGTGAAACGTCGCTCACTGCTGCAGGGGATCATCAGCCGCGGCCGCGCGGCCGCCACGCCCCGAGACCGCAAGCCCAAGCCGCCGGTGAAGCCACCCGTGAGGGTCACGGAGTTGTCCACAGAGGTGGATTCATCCACAGAACCACGGGCCTCGCTGGTTCACGACCCCGAAAGCATGGCAGGCTCTGTTCATCGCGAGCCTGAAGCCGAGGAGAGTGAATCCTTGCGGTCCGACGCCAACATCGCGGGACCGATGACCGATCCGGTCCCCGGTCCCCGAACCGAATCGGCGGGGTCCGATGTTTCACGTGAAACATCGCCTCCGATGGACGACACCCCCATTGGTCGTGCTGCCCAGCTGGCAGTCGAGGCCCTGGGCCGTGCCGGAGAGGGACTTCCCCGGCCTGCGCAGACGCGCATCATGGTGGTCGCCAACCAGAAGGGCGGCGTGGGCAAGACGACCACGACGGTCAACCTTGCCGCCTCCCTGGCGCTGCACGGCGCCCGCGTCCTGGTGATCGACCTCGACCCGCAGGGCAATGCCTCCACGGCGCTGGGTATCGACCACCACGCCGACGTGCCCTCGATCTACGACGTCCTCGTGGAGAGCAAGCCGCTCTCCGACGTGGTGCAGCCCGTGACGGACGTCGAGGGGCTGTTCTGTGCCCCGGCGACCATCGACCTTGCGGGTGCGGAGATCGAGCTGGTCTCGCTGGTGGCGCGCGAGAGTCGGCTGAAGCGGGCGATCGAGTCGTACGAGCAGCCGCTGGACTACATCCTGATCGACTGCCCCCCGTCCCTCGGTCTGCTGACGGTCAACGCCCTCGTGGCGGGAGCCGAGGTGCTGATCCCGATCCAGTGCGAGTACTACGCGCTGGAGGGCCTCGGCCAGCTTCTGCGGAACGTCGACCTGGTGCGCGGTCACCTCAACCCGGCGCTGCATGTGTCGACGATCCTGCTCACCATGTACGACGGCCGGACCAGGCTCGCCTCCCAGGTCGCCGACGAGGTGCGCAGCCACTTCGGCGAAGAGGTCCTGCGAACCAGCATCCCTCGGTCGGTGCGCATCTCCGAGGCCCCCAGCTACGGGCAGACGGTCCTCACCTACGACCCGGGCTCCAGCGGCTCGCTGTCGTACCTGGAGGCGGCCCGCGAGATCGCCCTGCGCGGCGTCGGTCTGCACTATGACGCCCAGCACGCCCATGTGGGCATCCAGAACAACCAGCACAGCATGTCGGAGGGGATCCAGTGAGCGAGCGACGGAGGGGGTTGGGGCGTGGGCTCGGTGCGCTGATCCCGGCGGCTCCGCAGGAGCGGCAGGTACCGGCGGTCAGCGCCGCGGCGGGGGCGGCCTCGCCGGGGACGATCCCGGTCCTGGCCCCGGAGCGGGGCGTCCCGGCGGCGAAGATGGCGACGCTGCCGGCGAGCGCACAGGCGCCGGAGGCGTTGGTCCCGGAGGTCGAGCCCGAGATCGCTGTGGAGCCGGAGGCCCCGGCCGGGGCGCACTTCGCCGAGCTGCCGCTGGACTCGATCACGCCGAACCCGCGCCAGCCGCGTGAGGTCTTCGACGAGGACGCGCTGGCGGAGCTGGTCACCTCCATCAAGGAGGTCGGTCTGCTGCAGCCGGTCGTCGTCCGACAGCTCGGCCCGGAGCGCTACGAGCTCATCATGGGCGAGCGGCGCTGGCGGGCCTGCCGTGAGGCGGGCCTGGAGCGGATCCCGGCGATCGTCCGTGCCACGGAGGACGAGAAGCTTCTCCTGGACGCGCTCCTGGAGAACCTGCACCGCGCCCAGCTGAACCCGCTGGAAGAGGCCGCCGCCTACGACCAGCTGCTCAAGGACTTCAACTGCACGCACGACCAGCTGGCCGACCGGATCGGGCGTTCGCGTCCCCAGGTGTCGAACACGCTGCGGCTGCTGCGTCTTTCGCCGCCGGTGCAGCGCCGGGTGGCGGCCGGGGTGCTGTCGGCCGGTCACGCGCGGGCGCTGCTCTCCGTGGAGGACGCGGAGGCGCAGGACAAGCTGGCGTACCGGATCGTCGCCGAGGGACTCTCGGTGCGGGCGGTCGAGGAGATCGTGGCCCTCATGGGTTCCGAGCCCGAGGCGGCCAAGAAGCCGCGCGGCCCGCGGGCCGGCGCCCGGGTGTCCCCGGCGCTGACCGATCTGGCCTCCCGACTGTCGGACCGCTTCGAGACGCGGGTGAAGGTCGACTTGGGGAAGAGCAAGGGCAAGATCGTCGTCGAGTTCGCCTCGATGGAGGACCTGGACCGCATCCTGGGCACCCTGGCGCCCGGCGAGGGACGGGTGATGGAGCGCCCGCTCTCCGAGCCCAACGAGGGCGAGGACGAGGGCTGAGGCCCTCGGAGGCTTACTTCCGGTCCTGGGGCGGACCGTGTTCCGGCTGAAGCCGGAACACGGTCCGCCCTTTGCCTTCGTTCGGTATCCGCCCGAGTGTCCGATGGATACGATGCGTTCAGATATGGCATATCCACCGTGATCCGGCTCAGAGAGGGGCGGGGCCATGCGAGAGGTGAGCCGCGGTCGATGGGTGACGGCCGGCTTGGGCCTGGGTGTGGTCGGTGGCTTCCTCGGGAGTCTGCTGAGGGAGCGCACCGCGTTGGCACAGGCTCGCGGTGCGGCACGTGAGGGAAGTGAGGACCTGTGGGGCGTCGACTCGTACCGCTCACCCTGGACAACCTTCCGGACCTCCCGAAGCGCTGCCGCTCGTGTGTCTTCTGGGAGCTCGACCCGGTCAGCGGAGAAGCTGCGGTAAAAGCGGGCCGGCCGGACCTGGAGAAGGAGGCCTGGATCTCCGCTGTCCTCCTGGAGTGGGGCTCCTGCGGCCGGGTCGTCTATGTCGACGAAGTGCCCGTCGGCTTCGTGCTCTACGCACCACCCGCCTACGTGCCCCGGTCGATGGCCTTCCCCACGAGCCCGGTGTCGGCGGACGCCGTTCAGCTGATGACGGCCTGGATCATGCCGGGCTACCAGGGGCAGGGCCTGGGGCGGGTGATGGTGCAGACGGTCGCGAAGGACCTGCTGCGGCGGGGCTTCCGGGCGATCGAGGCGTTCGGGGATGCGCGCTGGAAGGAACCGGCCTGTGTGCTGCCGGCGGACCATCTCCTGGCAGTGGGCTTCAAGACGGTGCGGCCGCATCCGGCGCACCCCCGACTGCGGTTGGAGCTGCGGACGACGCTCTCCTGGAAGGAGGACGTCGAGATGGCGCTGGACCGGCTGTTGGGGGCGGTACAGAAGGAACCCGCCCTGCGTCCGCTGTGACGACAACGGCCCACCCCGATGGGGGCGGGCCGTTCGTGTTTCACGTGAAACACGGAGACGTCGTACCGACGTGCCTACTCCGCGATGAAGTCCGCGAGGTCGCGCTCGATGGCGGCCTTCGGCTTGGCGCCGACGAGGGTCTTCACGACCTCGCCGCCCTGGTAGACGTTCATGGTCGGGATCGACATGACGCCGTACTTGGCTGCCGTGGCCGGGTTCTCGTCGATGTTCAGCTTGACGATCTCGATCTTGTCACCGTGCTCCTTGGCGATGGCCTCGAGCGCCGGCGCGATCTGGCGGCAGGGGCCGCACCAGGCCGCCCAGAAGTCCACCAGGACGGGCTTGTCGCTCTTGAGGACATCCTCGTCGAAGGATGCATCGGTCACGTTCTTCAGATCGGCCACGGCGGCCTCCTAACTTCGCGGGGTGTGGGGGTGGGGAGGGGGCCTCAGACGGCGGTCGTCCGGGCGGGCTCGGCCGCCTTCTCACCGTCGGCGAGAGCGGCGAGGAAGCGCTCGGCGTCCAGGGCGGCGGAGCAACCGGTGCCCGCAGCGGTGATCGCCTGGCGGTAGGTGTGGTCCACGACATCGCCGGCACCGAAGACACCGGACAGGTTGGTACGGGTCGAGGGGGAGTCCACCTTCAGGTAGCCCTCCTCGTCCAGCTCCAGCTGACCCTTGAACAGCTCCGTGCGCGGGTCGTGGCCGACGGCGATGAACAGACCGGTGACGGGCAGCTCGCTGGTCTCGCCGGTCTTGGTGTTGCGCAGGGTCAGACCGGAGAGCTTCTGCTCGCCGTGGATCTCGGCGACCTCGCTGTCCCAGGCGAACTTGATCTTCGGGTCGGCGAAGGCGCGCTCCTGCATCGCCTTGGAGGCGCGCAGGGAGTCACGGCGGTGGACGATCGTCACCGACTTGGCGAAGCGCGAGAGGAAGGTGGCCTCCTCCATCGCGGTGTCGCCGCCGCCGACCACGGCGATGTCCTGGTCCTTGAAGAAGAACCCGTCGCAGGTGGCGCACCAGGAGACGCCACGGCCGGAGAGCACGTCCTCGTTGGGCAGACCGAGCTTGCGGTGCTGGGAGCCGGTCGTGACGATGACGGCCTTGGCGCGGTGCACGGTGCCGGCGGTGTCCGTGACGGTCTTGATGTCGCCGGTCAGATCCACGGCGACGACGTCGTCCGGGACCAGCTCGGCGCCGAAGCGCTCGGCCTGGGCGCGCATGTTGTCCATCAGGTCCGGGCCCATGATGCCGTCACGGAAGCCGGGGAAGTTCTCCACGTCGGTCGTGTTCATCAGCGCGCCACCGGCGGTGACAGCACCCTCGAAGACCAGCGGCTTCAGCGACGCGCGCGCCGTGTAGAGCGCTGCGGTGTAGCCCGCGGGCCCGGAGCCGATGATGATCACGTTACGGACGTCGCTCACGGGTTTCTTCCTCGTCTCTGCAGACTGCCTACTGCCTACGGGGCGGGTTCGGTGACTCTCACCCCACCCAACGGATCCTAAGGGTGATGCATTCCCGGATCCGCCGCGCGGCACGGCGAAGCGTCAGGTGCGAGGGTAGGCGTGCGTCAGGAGCACGTCCGCGGCAGCGGTGCCACCGCCCTCGGCGCAGGAGGCGTCGAGGACATACGCCTGGACCTGAGAGCTGTCCGTGGCGTGTGGGAGGACGACGAGATAGGCCCGTGTGCCCTGGTAATCGCCGGACTGGAAACCGAGGACCGGACCCGTGCGGTCGATACCGGCGCGGACACACTCAGGCAGCGCCGCGTCCTGCTGACGCATCGGGGTCTGCTCGGACTCGGACTTCAAGGACTCGGGTGCCGCGTCTTTGGGCACGCTGCGGGTCGCGTCGCGGGACAAGAGTTCCTCGACACGCTGATCGATGCCGGTACCGGAGAACCGGTCGTCCGGGCTGCTCACCGCGGCGTCGAGCTTTTTGTCGGTGCTGTCCGCGGCGTGCTGCAGCCCGCCGCCCTGGAGGAGCAGGGTGCCCAGGCCGAGAATCGCGGCGCCGAAGACACCACCGAGCACGGCGACTCGACGGCGCCTGCGGCCGGAGGGACGGCCCGGGCCCGTGGCCGCCTTGGGACGTCCAGCCGGCCGGTCGGCGGCCATGGACGCCTGGCCCACGGGCTCGGGGGCCGAAGCCCTGCCGGAGGACTCGGTCGGCGTTTCACGTGAAACATGCGCCGCGGCATCCGGGACGGTGGCGCTGAGGAGCGCCTCCGCGGCGAGTGCCGCGTCGATGCGGCCCGCGATGTCCGCCGGCATCCGGGCGGGACCGGGGAGCGTGCCGAGCAGGCCGCGGATCTCCTCCAGGCTGGTGCGGACATCGGCGCACAGCGAACAGGCTTCGAGGTGCCTGCGCACGGCGGCGGTCCGGGCCGGTGGCAGCAGGCCCTCGGTGAGGTCGGAGATCTCCGAGACATCCGGGTGCTGTGTCGTGTCGGCCCTGCCGGTCGTGGATGTCACGCGCGCCCACCTCCGCCCTTCACAGCAGCTGGACCGTTGGGTCCCGTATCCGTTCGCCTCGACACCGGTGGGACGGATGTCCCTGGCGTCCGGTTCCTTCCCCGGTCAGGTGCCTCGTTACCCCCGGTGTCCGCGCGCAGATGAGTGAGCAGCGGCAGCAGTCGGGCCCGGCCGCGTGCGCAGCGGCTCTTCACCGTCCCGGTGGGCACGTCGAGGATGCGCGCGGCCTCGGCGACGGGGTAGCCCTGCATGTCCACGAGGACGAGCGCGGCGCGCTGGTCGGCGGGGAGGGTGGCGAGGGCGGCGAGCAGTTCCCGGTGGAGGTCCTGCCGCTCGGCGGGGGCTTCGGCGGATTCGTGGGGTTCGAGGAGCTGTTCCAGGCGGGTGGTGTCGTCGACGGGGGAGGTCTTCCGGGAGGCCGCCTTGCGGACCCGGTCGAGGCAGGCGTTCACCGTGATCCGGTGGAGCCACGTCGTGACGGCCGACTGGCCCCGGAAGGTGTGGGCGGCCCGGAAGGCGGACACCAGCGCGTCCTGGAGGGCGTCGGCGGCTTCCTCGCGGTCGCCCAGGGTGCGCAGGGCCACCGCCCACAGCCGGTCCCGGTGCCGGCGGACGAGCTCACCGAAGGCGTCCGGATCTCCGGCCACGTGGCGTGCCAGGAGTTCCTGGTCGCTGAGACCGCCTTGTTCGTCCACCGGTGAGCCCCCTCCCCTGCGACGTCAGCTCGTGATCTTGATTTCTGCGACCCTGCCTCGGTAGCCGCCCTCGCTGCTGGGCAGCTCGGTCAGCCAGACCAGAACGTAGCGTGTCTTCACCGGTGACTTCGGGGTGAGTGCCACATCCGATCCGGCGCCCGAGGTGAGCTTGGTGAAGCCGCCGAGAGACGTCGGCTGGGACGAGGCGTCCTCAGGGGCGGCGTGGAGTTCCACCTTGGTGTCGCCCTGGAAGGCGACGTCGACCTTGCCGACCTGCTGGACCGAGCCGAGGTCCAGTACGACACCGACGCCGTCCTTCAGCCGTCCGAAGTTCGGGTACGTGTAGTACTTGGCGGTCTGCCAGTGTGTGTTGCGATCGCCGTCGAAGACGTTGTCTATCGCGCGGGGGTTCTCCGAGCCGTCACTGAACGGGTCGAAGTCGTGCGCGTCCTTGATGGCGACGGGCTTGCCCGACTCGGGCTGCTTGTTCTCGGTGGGCTCGGGCTGCGTGGTCCGGGGGGCCTCCCGGCCCTTGTTCCGGTCCAGCAGCTTGTCCGCCACCTGCCAGCTGCCCAGGCCGAGCGCGGCGATGAGCAGGGCCGACACGGCCCACTTCAGCGCCTTGCCGGTGCGGGACTGCAGAGGCGCAGGCGGCTGTGGCATCGGCTGCGTGACGGGCGGGCCGGGCTGCGGACGCCCGTAGGTGCCCTTCTGATACGTGGTGCGCTGGTACTCGGCCGGGGCCGGGAACTCGGGCTCCGGGGGCCGGATCCGGGGCATCGCCGCGACGGCCTTGGCGAGCTCGTCCGGCGTGGTGCACGGCGGCTCCTGGCGGGAGGCCGTGGCACCGTCGTTGGCGAGGGCGCGCATGGCGAGCTCGGAGAGCCCACGGTGCACCCCGGCCCGCACCTGGTCGGGAGCGATCAGACCGATGTCCTTCGGGAGCCCGGTCAGACCGTACGCGTCGTTCTCGTACGGCCAGCGCTGGGTGAGCGCGGCGTACAGCAGGGCGCCGATCGCCTCCGTGTCGGTGCGCTGGGGGCGCTCGGCGCTGATGCCGCGCAGGGCGGCGTTCACGGCCAGCCCGCGGATCCGGTACTGGCCCGTGGAGCTGCGGAGCACCGCGCTCGGCGTGAGCCGGAGGTGGGCCAGACCCTCGCGGTGGGCGGCGGCCATGGCCTGGGAGACCTGCGAGACGAGCTGATAGGCGTCGTGCGGCTCCATCGGCCCGGCCGCGAGCAGGGCGGTCAGTTCGGTGGAGTCCGGGAGCCACTCGTGCACGACATAGACCAGGTCGTTCTCCTCGACGGCGTCGAGGACCTGCACGAACCGGGGGTCGCCGAGCAGAGCGGCGGACCGGGCGGCGGCGAGCACCGACCGGGCGCGGGGGTGATCGGCCGGCAGGACGTGGACCCCGACGGCTCGGCGGAGCTTCTCGTCGACGGCGCGCCAACTGCTGAAACCGTCCAGACGAGTGACGCACTCCTCCAGCCGGTAGCGTCTGGCCAGCTTGTGGCCGCTGTGGAGTTCGGGCGCCTCGATGACCGGGGGCGTGTCGTCCTTCTTCTCGTCCTTGCCGTCCGCCTCCGCCGCGGTTCGTTCCGCCGTGTCCTGCGTGTCCGCCACCCCGTCGGTCGCGGCCGTGTCCGCCTGGGCGGTCAGCGGGTCGTCACCGCTGTTGTCGGCCACGTCGACGGCAGCCGTGCTACGTTCCGCCACCGTCGTTCCTGCCTCCCCATCCGTTGCGCCACATCCAACAGCCATGCCAATTGTGCCCACAGTCCGGCGCTATGCACGACACGCGGCGGCGGACGATGGTTGTGCGAGGCCCGCCGGTCAGCGGCCCAGGCGGCCGCGCACCATGCCGACCATGGAGTTGAGCTCCGCGATCCGCATGCGGCGGGCCGCGACGAAGAACAGTCCGAACAGCACCACGGTGCCGACGACGAGCGCGACCAGCGAGCCGAACGCGCCGTTGCCGAGCGCCTTCAGCAGGCCGTAGCCGACCGCTCCCGCCACTACCGCGGCCGGCAGCGACGCCAGGCTCAGCCGGGCGTAGGTGCGCAGTACGTGCGCGCCGTCCAGGTCCCCGCCGAGCCGGTTGCGCAGTCGGCGCCAGGCGATGCCGACGCCCACGGCGTAGGCGAGACCGTACGAGGCGGCCATGCCGACCACCGCCCACTGCGAGGGCAGGACGAAGTAACAGGCCGCCGAGGCCGCCGCGTTGACGCCGGCGACGATGACCGTGTTGTAGAAGGGCGTCCGGGTGTCCTCGTAGGCGTAGAAGCCGCGCAGGACGACGTACTGGACGGAGTACGGGATCAGGCCGAGGCCGAAGGCCATGAGGATGAAGCCCATGCCCTGCGCCGCCTCGACGCCGCTGGACGCGTAGAGCAGGGTGCACATCGGGACGCCGAGCGCCAGGAAGGCGAAGGCGACCGGGACGATCGCCACCGCGGAGTTCCGCAGGCCCTGCGAGATGTCGTCGCGGACGGCGCCCGGGTCGTCGTCGTGGGCGGCGCGGGAGATGCGGGGCAGCAGCGCGGCCATGACGGAGACCGTGATGATCGCCTGCGGCATGCCCCAGATCAGCTGGGCGTTGGAGTAGGCGAGGAAGCCCGCGCCGTCCTTGCCCGAGGCCTCGCCCGCGGCGGTGGCCAGCTGGGTCACGACGAGCACGCCGGCCTGGTTGGCGAGGACGAACAGGACGGTCCACTTGGCCAGTTTGACGGTCTTGCCGAGACCGTGGCCCTTCCAGTCGAAGCGGGGACGGAAGCGGAAACCGGCCTCACGCAGGTAGGGGATCATCGCCAGCGCCTGGACCACCAGGCCGAGCAGGGTGCCGATGCCGAGGAGCCGGACACCCTCGTCCGGGATGGTGGTGACGCCCATCTGGGACTCGGCGGACGTGCCGTAGACCCAGATGAACAGGCCGAACGTCACGATCATCACGATGTTGTTGAGGACCGGGGTCCACATCATCGCGCCGAACTTGCCGCGTGCGTTGAGGATCTGACCCATCACCACGTGCACGCCCATGAAGAAGATGGTGGGCAGGCAGTAGCGGGCGAAGGTGACCGCGACGCTGTTGGCGTCGGGGTTGTCGGCGATGGTGTTGGACATCAGCCGGACCAGCAACGGCGCCGCGAACACGGCGATCGCCACGATCGCGCCGAGGGACACCATGACGAGGGTGAGCAGGCGGTTGGCGTACGCCTCGCCGCCGTCCTCGTCGTTCTTCATGGAGCGGACCAGCTGCGGCACGAAGACCGAGTTGAGGCCGCCGCCGATGGTCAGGATGTAGATCATCGTCGGCAGCGTGTACGCGACGGTGTAGGTGTCGCCCAGCAGCGCGGCGCCGAGCGCACCGGTGATCACCAGACTGCGGACGAAGCCCGTCAGCCGGGAGACGAGGGTGCCGGCCGCCATGACGGCGCTGGACTTGAGCAGCCCGGAGGCGCGGCCCCCCGACTTCTTCGGTGCGGGCGCGGGCATCGGATCCGGCTCCGGGGCGGGGGGCGGCACCTGGCCGCCGGGCGTCTGCTGGTCCCGGTACAGGTGCGCGAAGGCGTCAGGCTCAGGGGTCTCCTCGCCGGCCCGGGTCACCAGGTCGTCGACGCCGGTGAACTGGACCGTGCGGGCGTCGTCGCCGTACGGGAGGTGCCGGGAGGGCCCGTCGGGCTCGGGCGCGGGCGTCTGCGCCCACACCCGTGGGTCGGGGGCGTGCTGGGGGGCCGCGGGCTGCTCGTAGAGCGGCTGGGGCTCGGCATAGGTGCCCGGCGGGGGC
This sequence comes from Streptomyces tritici, assembly GCF_048500665.1. Lineage (NCBI taxonomy): Bacteria > Bacillati > Actinomycetota > Actinomycetes > Kitasatosporales > Streptomycetaceae > Streptomyces > Streptomyces tritici. Next base: position 3,423,566 of record NZ_CP183183.1, on the reverse strand, counting down.
GGGGGGTGCGCGGCCCGGTCGTAGAGCGCCTCCGTCACCGGATCCTGGGCGGACAGGTCCCGCTCCCGGTACGGATCGTGGTCGTAGGCGTCCTGGACGTAGGGGTCCTGAGCGTCGGGGGCGCCCGGCGTCGCCGGGTCCTCGCCGGGCCCGGGCGGCGGCGCGGGCGTCCCGCCGGACGGCGCAGCTGCGCTGCCCGCGCCCTGACCGCGGTCACCGTCGTACGGCGCGTTCATGCTTACCCCACCTCATCGTCCCCGGCCGACCGGCCACGACATCGCTCAACGGTCCACTTTCTCACCCGTGCCCGACGGGTCGCCGCTTTCGGGACCGGTGTCCGGCGTCGGGTCACTCGGCTGCTCGGGATCGTCGCCCTCCGCAGCCTCGGCCTCGCTCTCCGTACCGTTCTCCGCGGCCTCGGCCTCCTCGGCGGCCTCCGCCTCCGCGTTCCGTGCGGCGGCGCGCTTGCGCTGGCTGTACATGCGGACGCCGGCGAGCACCAGGAGCAGGACGCCGCCCGCGATGACGAGCATCACGGTCGGGGTGATCTCGGAGACCTTCACGGTGAAGGCCATCGGGCGGCCGTACGGCTTGCCGTCCTCCGTGTACAGCTGGGCCGTCATCGAGACCGGGCCGTTGGCGTTCGCCGACGCGGTGAACTTCACGGACTGGCTGTGCCCGCCGTCGATCTTCACCGGCTGCTCGGCCCACTCCTTGCCGTCGTCGAGGTGCAGACGGGTCGGCTTGGTCGAGGTGAGCCGGAGGACCAGGTTGTCGACCCCCTGCAGGAGCCTGTTCTGCACGGTGACCGGGATCGTCGCACTCCGGCCGGAGAGCGTGAGGTCGGACTTGTCGATCAGCCGGACCTGCTCCGTGAGGCCCTGCAGGTAGTCGAGGACCTCGATCCGGTACAGCGCGGCGGCCGGGGCCTGGCCGCGCCAGGAGGTGGACATCATGCGGCTGGTCGCGTTGCCGAACGGGGTCACCACCCGGTACGGCATGGTCAGGATGACTTCGAAGCCGTCCAGCTCTTCCTGGGTCTTCTTCATGTCGCGGAACGCCTCGACCGGCAGCTCCCGCTTGCGCAGCTTCTGCGGGTACCGGGAGGCGCTCGGCACGTCCGTCTCCGCCTGCGGGTCCGGGCGGACCGCGGAGGCGGCGATCAGGTCCATGGACTGGGTCCAGCGCTGCGGGGCCAGACCGCGCAGTGCGGTCGCCATCGTCTGGGCCTGCGCCGCGGTCGGCATCCGCTGGGGAGCGACGACGACGCTGCGGGACTTGTCAGGGGCCTGCAGGGTGATGGCCAGGGTCTGGGCGAGGAAGCGCTGCACCGCGAGCGTGGAGTTCTCGGCCCGGGTCAGGTCGCTCTGGAAGCCCGTGGAGAGCGAGGCGTCCGCGACGACCGCGGTGGTGCCGCCGCCGATCGGGCGGGCCGCCGTGGGCGTGTAGCTGAGGTCGTCGCGGAGGCTGTCGCTGCGGGCGATCACCTTGCGGGCGCCCGCCGAGGTGGCGACGTCCACGATCGCCGGGTCGACGGCCCCTTCGACCGGCCAGGCGAAGTCGGTGGACGGGGTCACGTGGAGGACCGTCTCCACGGTGGTCCGGGCGACCTCGGTGGCCGGCTTCAGCTGGCCGAGCGAGCCCGAGACGTCCTTGCCCCGATGGGCGAGGGAGGCGAGGTCCGGGTCGGCGAAGGGCAGGGCGACCACCTTCTTGCCGGCCACCGCCTGCTCCAGGGAGCTCAGCCACCGTTCGGCGACTTCCTGGTTCCGGCCCGGCTCCGTGTCCGTGCCGCTCTTGACGTTGTAGGGGCGCGTCATGGCGTCGACGGTGGCCAGGAGGTCCGGGTCGACGACCCAGGTGACGGGCAGCTCCTTGCCGAGCGCGACCATGCGCTCCAGCCGGCCGCCGGGGGCCAGCTCGGCGGCGAGGTCGTCGTTCTCGAAGACCGGGGTCTGCTGGTCGTCGGGGCCCGTCTCGGCCGAGACACGGGACGAGGAGATCAGCGGCCACAGGTACGTGAGCTGGGTCTTCTTCTTGGTGGCCTCGGGCTGCCAGGGCAGGAAGGTCCGCTCGATGCCGAGGACCCGGTCGTACCCCTGGGACGAGGTCCGCCCGGAGAGGGAGACGCCGAGCTGGTAGACGCCCGGATCGTCCAGGCCCAGCTTGGCGACCGGCACGGACAGGGTGAAGTCCGCGCTGAGCCCGGAGCCCAGTCGCGGGATCTTGACCGTGTAGGGACCGCCCAGCGGGGCGGGGTCACTGTCCGCGCGGTAGCCGGTGCGGCGCGCCGCCTCGTCGATCGAGCTGCGGTTGTCGAGCGGGGGACCGACCCGCAGATCCACGGTCGCGGTGGTGACGGCCTGACGGCTGTTGTTGGTCACCGTGCCGCTGACCGTGAGGGTGTCGCCCTCCAGCGGGGCGCTCGGCGTCAGTGTGTCGAGGGACACGTCCACGGTCCGGGAGCCGGTGGGCTCCTTCTCGGCCACGGGGCCGGCCGTGGGCGCGGCCGAGGCGACGGGTACCTGGAGCAGGCCGGCGAGCAGCGGCGCCGCGGCGGCCAGGGTCGCCGTGCGCCGGAGCCACCGGCGGGCAGGTGAGGGAGAGGACCCCTGGATGTCTGCCGCCTCGGCCACGCGTTCGCCCGTCCTCGTCGTTGTCAGTGGTGTCGGTGCTTGCCCGTGCTGTGTCCACGCATGGTAACGAGGCACGCTGTGGCGAAGTGCTGGGGACTGCTCCAGCAGTTGTGATCAACGCCGGGGCGGGGCGGAAACCCGGACGCCCCGGGCGGCGGGGACACGTACCCTTTTCTGTTGTGCCGAACGCCAACGAAGACAACCCGACTGCACTGAGCCAGGTGCAACGCCGCGCGGTCAGCGAACTGCTGCGCGTCTCCCCCGCCGCCGACGACCTCGCCCGCCGTTTCCAGGAGGCGGGTTTCCGCCTCGCGCTGGTCGGCGGCTCGGTTCGGGACGCGTTGCTCGGGCGGCTCGGCAACGACCTCGACTTCACCACCGACGCCCGGCCCGAGGACGTGCTGAAGATCGTCCGGCCGTGGGCGGACGCCGTCTGGGAGGTCGGGATCGCCTTCGGGACGGTCGGCTGCCAGAAGGACGCGCGTGTCGGCGACACGGTGCAGCGCTTCGAGATCGAGATCACCACGTACCGCTCCGAGGCGTACGACCGGACCTCGCGCAAGCCCGAGGTCTCGTACGGCGACTCCATCGAGCAGGATCTCGTCCGCCGGGACTTCACGGTGAACGCCATGGCGGTCGCGCTGCCCGAGAAGGAGTTCATCGACCCGCACGGCGGTCTGGAGGACCTCGCGGCCCGCGTGCTGCGCACCCCCGGCACCCCTGAGGAGTCCTTCTCCGACGACCCGCTGCGCATGATGCGTGCCGCGCGCTTCGCCGCCCAGCTCGACTTCGAGGTGGCGCCCGAGGTGGTGACGGCCATGAAGGAGATGGCCGAGCGCATCGAGATCGTCTCCGCGGAGCGGGTCCGGGACGAGCTCAACAAGCTGGTGCTCGCCGCCCACCCGCGCAAGGGCCTTGGGCTGCTCGTGGACACGGGGCTAGCCGATCACGTTCTGCCCGAGCTTCCGGCGCTGCGTCTGGAGAGCGACGAGCACCACCGGCACAAGGACGTCTACGAGCACTCGCTGACGGTCCTGGACCAGGCGATCGCGCTGGAGGACGAGGGGCCGGACCTCGTGCTGCGTCTGTCCGCCCTGCTGCACGACATCGGCAAGCCGCGTACCCGCCGCTTCGAGAAGGACGGCCGGGTCTCGTTCCACCACCATGAGGTGGTCGGGGCGAAGATGACGAAGAAGCGCATGACGGCGCTCAAGTACTCAAACGAGATGATCAAGGACGTCTCGCGTCTCGTCGAGCTGCACCTGCGCTTCCACGGCTACGGCTCCGGGGAGTGGACCGACTCGGCGGTGCGGCGCTATGTGCGTGACGCCGGCCCGCTGCTGTCGCGCCTGCACAAGCTGACGCGCTCGGACTGCACCACGCGGAACAAGCGCAAGGCCGCCGCCCTGTCCCGGACCTATGACGGCCTGGAGGAGCGGATCGCCCAGCTCCAGGAGCAGGAGGAGCTCGACTCGATCCGGCCCGACCTGGACGGCAACCAGATCCAGGAGATCCTCGGGATCCGCCCGGGGCCGGCCGTCGGCAAGGCGTACAAGTTCCTGCTGGAGCTGCGCCTGGAGAACGGGCCGATGGAGCATGACGAGGCGGTCGCCGCCCTGAAGGAATGGTGGGCGGCTCAGGACTGAGCCGCCGCGCGCTTCCATGTTTCACGTGAAACATGGGGCGGCGATGCGAGCAAGGGGCGATGTTTCACGTGAAACATCGCCCCTCATGCTGTCCGGCGGAGGAACAGCGCCGTGCCGCCGTAGAGGACGGCGACCATCACGACCAGCGGGACGGAGCGGCCGTCCGGCGGGAGCATCAGGGCGGCCACCCCGGCCGCGGCGACGAAGGCGACGTTGAACAGAACGTCGTAGAGCGAGAAGATCCGGCCTCGGTACGCGTCGTCCGCCGCGGTCTGCACGACGGTGTCGGTCGCGATCTTCGCGCCCTGCGTGGCGAGCCCCAGGATGAACGCGGCGACCATGAAGGGCGCAGGGGCGAAAGTCAGGCCCAGTGCCGGTTCGAGAACAGCGGCCGTCGCCGCGCAGGCCGTCATCCAACCGAAAGCGCCGAGCCTCCCCACGGTCCACGGTGAGATCACCGCCGCGGCGAAGAACCCCGCGCCCGAGATCGCGACAGCCAGCCCCAGGAGCGCCAGCCCGTCCGACTCGGTCTTGCCCCAGGTGTATCGGCAGAGCATGAGCACGGCTACGGTGAGCGCCCCGTAGCAGAAGCGCATCACCGTCATCGCGCCCAGCGCACGCGCCGCCGGACGGCGCTCGGCCAGATGGCGCAGCCCCTCCCGCAGCCCCCGGGCGGTCGAGGCGACGGCGGCCGCGATCCGGGGCTGCGGCCGAATGTCGTCGGGCCCGAGCAGGGCGCGGGACATGCGCAGGGCCGCGAGGGCCGCGCAGAGGTAGAGGAGCGCGCCGACCGCCACGACCACGGCGTCCGAGTCGGAGGCGAGCAGCCGTACCCCGAAGGCGATGCCGCCCCCGAGGGTCGCAGCGAGAGTTCCGGCGGTAGGCGACAGCGAGTTGGCGACGACCAGCCGCTCGGAGTCCACGACACGGGGCAGCGCTGCCGAGAGCCCCGCGAGGACGAAGCGGTTGACGGCGGTGACCGAGAGCGCCGAGGCGTAGAAGATCCAGTCCGGGACGGAGGCCAGGATGAGGAAGGCCGTACCGGTGGCGAGCAGAGCCCGGAGCAGATTGCCGTACAGGAAAACCTGCCGGCGCGGCCAGCGGTCCAGGAGAACCCCGGCGAAGGGGCCGACGAGCGAGTACGGCAGCAGGAGCACCGCCATCGCCGAGGCGATGGCCGCGGGCGAGGTCTCCTTCTCCGGGGAGAAGACGACGTACGTGGCCAGGGCGACCTGGTAGACGCCGTCGGCGCACTGCGACAGCAGCCGGACGGCGAGCAGACGACGGAAGTTCGTCAGGCGCAGGAGTACGCGCAGATCACGTACGACGGGCATGGCAGCAAGACTCACACACCGTGACGCGCAAACGGCAGAGGGTCCCCGGGCGTTTGCCGCGGGGACCCTCTGCCGTCGGTCACGACTCAGCGCTCCTGGGGAGTGCTCAGCGCTCGACCTCGCCCTTGATGAACTTCTCGACGTTCTCGAAGGCCTCGTCGTCGAAGTACTGCACCGGCGGGGACTTCATGAAGTAGGAGGAGGCCGAGAGGATCGGGCCGCCGATGCCGCGGTCCTTGGCGATCTTCGCGGCGCGCAGGGCGTCGATGATGACACCGGCCGAGTTCGGGGAGTCCCAGACCTCGAGCTTGTACTCCAGGTTCAGCGGGACGTCGCCGAACGCACGGCCCTCCAGTCGGACGTACGCCCACTTGCGGTCGTCCAGCCAGGCCACGTAGTCCGACGGGCCGATGTGGACGTTCTTCTCGCCCAGGTCGCGGTCCGGGATCTGCGAGGTGACGGCCTGCGTCTTCGAGATCTTCTTGGACTCCAGACGCTCGCGCTCGAGCATGTTCTTGAAGTCCATGTTGCCGCCGACGTTCAGCTGCATGGTGCGTTCCAGGCGGACACCGCGGTCCTCGAAGAGCTTCGCCATGACGCGGTGCGTGATGGTGGCGCCGACCTGGGACTTGATGTCGTCGCCGACGATCGGGACGCCCGCCTCGGTGAACTTGTCCGCCCACTCCTTGGTGCCGGCGATGAAGACCGGGAGGGCGTTGACGAACGCGACCTTGGCGTCGATGGCGCACTGCGCGTAGTACTTCGCCGCGTCCTCGGAGCCCACGGGCAGGTAGCAGACGAGCACGTCGACCTGCTTGTCCTTCAGCACCTGGACGACGTCGACCGGCGCCTCGGCCGACTCCTCGATGGTCTCGCGGTAGTACTTGCCGAGACCGTCGAGCGTGTGGCCGCGCTGGACCGTCACGCCGGTCTGCGGGACGTCGCAGATCTTGATGGTGTTGTTCTCGCCGGCGCCGATGGCGTCCGCCAGGTCGAGGCCGACCTTCTTCGCGTCCACGTCGAAGGCGGCCACGAACTCGACGTCGCCCACGTGGTAGTCGCCGAACTGGACGTGCATCAGCCCCGGCACCTTGGACGCCGGGTCGGCGTCCTTGTAGTACTCGACGCCCTGTACCAGCGAGGCGGCGCAGTTGCCCACGCCGACGATGGCTACGCGAACCGAACCCATTCCGGTTGCTCCCTGTGTGATCTTCGAGGGCCTGCTGGAGGCAGTCCCTCACTTGGTGGTGTCGTCGGACGGATCCGGCCGGGTACTGCCCCCGTGCCGGGGCAGGCCGCCCGTGTCTCCAGAAATCCTGTCGTGTCGAGCGGGGTCCTCGGGGGTCTCGGGGCCGGACCGCTGGTCCCGCCCCGCCCGCTCGCTCTCGATGAGCTCGTTCAGCCAGCGCACCTCGCGCTCCACGGACTCCATGCCGTGGCGCTGCAGCTCGAGTGTGTAGTCGTCGAGACGCTCCCGCGTCCGGGCGAGGGAGGCCCGCATCTTCTCCAGGCGCTCCTCCAGCCGGCTGCGCCGGCCTTCGAGGACGCGCATCCGGACTTCGCGCTCGGTCTGGCCGAAGAAGGCGAAGCGGGCGGCGAAGTGCTCGTCCTCCCAGCTGTCCGGACCGGTGTGGGAGAGGAGCTCCTCGAAGTGCTCCTTACCTTCCGCGGTCAGCCGGTACACGATCTTCGCGCGACGCCCGGAGAGGGTCGTGGCCAGAGCGTCCTCGGGGGCGCTGCCGGGCTCCTCGATCAACCAGCCGTTCGCGACCAGCGTCTTGAGGCACGGATAGAGGGTGCCGTAGCTGAACGCGCGGAAGATGCCCAGCGAGGTGTTGAGCCGCTTGCGCAGCTCGTACCCGTGCATCGGGGCTTCACGGAGCAGTCCGAGCACGGCGAACTCGAGGATTCCGGAGCGTCTGCTCATGCATCGCCTCCTCCGTCGCCGGGCTCATATGCCGCACTGATGTATCGACTCGATACATCCTGACGATAGAACGACCCCTTGATCGCGACAAGTGGGGCTCGCGTGACCGGCGTCACATTGTCAATTCGTCGCACACGACTTGCCTGATTTGAGGTGAACTTCAGCCCTAGGCGGGTTTTGGCCGTGCGTAGTCTGTGCGGCATGCAGACCACCGGGAACCACGAGGCGCCGATGTTCGTCAGTGCTCTCGATGCACCGGCTGCAGTGAAGCGGATGAGCCCCTCCGGAGGCCCGTCCGTATTCATTTCGGGGGGACCGGAACCAATTGCCGCTTCCAGGCCAACGCGCCTGCCCGAGGAGTAGTCGTTCGATGAGCGAGCACCGTCGCAAATCGCCGCAGCCGCAGCCGCCCGCCGGCGGACGGGCAGCGGCCCGGCGCGCCGCCCAGCAGCCGATGGGCCGCAGGTCCCAGGCGCGTGATGTCAGCATGGGATCCCCCTCCTCGCCCTACGGCGACGAGGCCCCCTACGGCGGCCGGGCCGCGGCTCGGCGCGCCGCCCAGCAGCGTGGCGGAAGGCGCGCGGCCGGCGGCGGTGCGGGCGGCCACGGCGGCGGTGGTCGGCGTGGCGGCGGAGGCGGCGGTTACGACGGCGGCCGGGGCCGCGGCGGCGGTCGTCCGCCGGGCCGGAAGCGCATGATCGACTACCCGCGCTACGGGAAGTACGGCTGGCGCCGCTGGGTGCCCTCCTGGAAGCTGGTCTCCGGCCTCACGCTGGGGTTCCTGGGCCTGCTGATGGGCGGTGCGACGATCGCCTACTCGATGGTGGTCGTGCCCAACGAGGACGACGGCGCGAAGGCCCAGAACAACGTCTACTACTGGTCGGACGGCACCCAGATGGCCGCCACCGGTGGTGAGGTGAACCGGCAGATCCTCGCGTACGACGCCATTCCGAAGGCGATGCAGGACGCGGTGGTCTCCGCCGAGAACAAGACGTTCTGGACCGACTCCGGCATCGACCCGATGGGCATCGGCCGGGCCGTGTTCAACATGGCCAGGGGCGGACAGACCCAGGGTGGCTCGACCATCACCCAGCAGTACGTGAAGAACAACCGCCTCGCAGACCAGTCGCAGACCCTGAGCCGCAAGGTCAAGGAACTCTTCATCTCGATGAAGGTCGGCAACACCTACAAGAAGCCCGAGATCATGGCGGGCTATCTCAACACGGCGTACTACGGCCGCGGCGCCTACGGCCTCCAGGCCGCGGCGCGTGCCTACTACAACAGGGACGCCAGCCAGCTCACCGTCAGTGAGTGCGCCTTCCTCGCTTCGGTGCTGAAGGGCGCCACGTACTACGACCCCGCCGGTGCCCCCGAGATCGACACGGAGGCGAGCCCCGAGAAGAACACCGCGCGCGCGGTCAAGCGCTGGAAGTGGATCCTGGACGAGATGGTGAAGGACGGGAGCCTGCCCGCTGCGGAGCGCGCCAAGTTCCCCGAGTTCCCGATGCCGGTCCTGCCGAAGAAGGACGCCGCGCTCAGCGGGCAGAAGGGCTACTTGGTGAGCCTCGCCAAGGCGTACTTCCTCAACAACAACGACCAGGGCATCACCGAGGAGCAGCTCTCGCGGGGCGGCTACGAGATCTACACGACCTTCGACAAGGACAAGGTCACGGCGCTCGAAGAGTCGGTCAAGAAGATCCGCCAGGAGTACATCGACCCGCAGAAGCGCCCCAAGTACGACACGCACGTCCAGTTCGGCGGCGCCTCGGTCGACCCGGCGAGCGGCGCCATCGTCGCGATCTACGGCGGCGAGGACGCGACCAAGCACTTCACGAACAACGCCGACCAGACCGGTGCGATGGTCGGTTCGACGTGGAAGCCGTTCGTCCTGGCGGCGGCCATGAACGACGGCGTCCGCGACCCGAAAGACCCGTCCATCCGCAGGAAGGTCGACCCGGACAAGAGCCGCTACGACGCCAAGCACAACCTCGTGGTCAAGAACTACGACGGCACGATCTGGCACGACGAGAACGGCAAGGAGTGGAAGCAGGCCAACGAGGGTGACAGGAGCTACGGGCCCATCAGCCTGCGCCGCGCCATGGTCAAGTCGGCCAACTCGCCGTTCGTGCAGCTGGGCATGGACGTCGGCATCGACAAGGTGCGCGAGGCGGCCAAGAACGCGGGCCTGAAGGACGACAACTCGATGGTCAAGGGCGAGGTTCCCTCGTTCTCCCTGGGCATCTCCCACCCGAGCGCCATCCGCATGGCCGGCTCCTACGCCACCTTCGCGGCCAACGGCGAGCAGCGTGAGCCGTTCTCCGTCAAGGAGGCGAAGAAGGCGGGCAAGATCGTCTTCAAGCACGAGGTCAAGACGAAGCAGGGCTTCACCACCGCCGTGGCCAGCAACATCACGGACGTCCTGCGGTCCGTGGTCGAAGACCCCGAGGGCACCGGCACCAAGGCCGCCATCCCGGGCCGACAGGTCGCCGGCAAGACCGGTACCACCGACGACAACATGTCGGCCTGGTTCGTCGGCTACACGCCGCAGTTGTCGACGGCGATCGACATGTACCGCCTCGACGACAACGAGAAGAACACGAAGCGCGAGTTCCTCCCGATGTACAACACGGGTGGGCAGCAGACGATCCACGGTTCGTCGTTCCCCTCGCGGATCTGGAAGGACTACATGACCAAGGCGCTCAAGGGCCAGCCGGTCAAGACCTTCCCCGAGCCGGAGGACCTGCCGGACGCCGAGGCCGTCTACGGCGGCGGCGCCGCCAGCCCGACGCCGACGCCGACGAACTCCCCCTCGGGCACCCCGTCCGACATGCCGTCCACGCTTCCGTCGCAGCGTCCCTCCGACCGGCCCAAGCCGGGCAAGACCTGCGACATGCTGGACTGGGACTGCGAGCCCACGGGTGGCCAGGACGGTGGCACGACCGACGGCGGAACGACCGACGGGGGCACCACCGACGGAGGAACAACCGACGGAGGAACCGGCGGACTGCCGTCACCCACAGAGACCGCAGGCAACGGCGGCAACGGCAACGGCGGCAAGACCGACGGCGGCGGAGGCTTCTTCGGCGGCGTCGACGGCTAGCCGCCCCAGCGGACAGCTCCTGTGAGGGCCGCCGTGACCGGACGTACACCCCGTACGAGCCGGCCACGGCGGCCCTCGCCGCGTTCCGGGGCGCGTACGGCAGGATGTCCCCCATGCCGAGCCACCAGAACACGCGCCCGCGGCAGGACCGGCCCGTGGTGCAGCCCACCCGACAGGACGAGGTCGCAGCCAGAGGCAGCGAGCTGCTCGGCGGACCGATCGGCCGCTGGGCCCGGGCCGGCGGGCACTCGCTGACGCCCGTGCGCGTGGTCGCGCTGGTGGCCATCGGCATGTTCGCGCTCGGCATGGTGCAGAAGCTGCCCTGCTACAACTGGGCCTGGTTCCGCGGGGCCACCTCGCAGTACATGCACGCCTGCTACTCCGACATCCCGCACCTGTTCGTCGGACGTGGCTTCGCCGACGGGCTGATCCCCTACTTCGACCGGCTCGGCGGCGACATGGAGTACCTCGAGTACCCCGTGCTCACCGGTCTTTTCATGGAGGTCGCGTCCTGGCTGACGCCGGGCGGCGACGACATCGTGCACCGCGAGCAGATGTACTGGATGGTCAACGCGGGCATGCTGCTGGTCTGCGCGGCCGTCATGGCCGTCTGTGTGGCCCGCACGCACCGCCGCCGCCCCTGGGACGGCCTGCTGGTCGCCCTCGCGCCGGCCTTCGCGCTGACCGCCACCATCAACTGGGACCTGCTCGCCGTGGCCCTCACGGCCGCGGCCATGCTCATGTGGTCGCGCGGCCGGGCGCTCGCCTTCGGCATCCTCATCGGCCTGGCCACCGCCGCCAAGCTCTACCCGGTGCTGCTGCTCGGCCCGCTGCTGCTGCTGTGCTGGCGGGCCTGGAAGTGGCGGGAGTTCGGGGTGGCGCTGCTCGGCGCCGCCGGGTCCTGGCTCGTGGTGAACCTGCCGGTGATGGTGCTGGCGCCGGTCGGCTGGAAGAAGTTCTACACGTTCAGCCAGGAACGGAACGTGGACTTCGGCTCCTTCTGGCTGATCATCACCCAGCGCACCGGCCGGCCGATCGAGCCCGAGACCGCCAACACCTACGCCATCCTGCTGATGCTCCTGGCCTGCGCCGGGATCGCCGCGCTGGCGCTGACCGCGCCGCGCCGGCCGCGGTTCGCCCAGCTCGCCTTCCTGGTGGTGGCGGCGTTCGTCCTCACCAACAAGGTCTACTCGCCGCAGTACGTGCTCTGGCTGATCCCGCTGGCCGCGCTGGCCCGGCCGCGCTGGCGCGACTTCCTGGTCTGGCAGACCTGTGAGGTGATGTACTTCCTCGGCATCTGGACGTACCTCGCGTACACGACCAGCGGCAACAAGCAGGGACTGCCGACCGAGGGCTACCAGTTCGCGATCCTGCTGCACCTGCTCGGCACGCTGTTCCTGTGCGCGATGATCGTCCGCGACATCCTGATGCCGGAGAAGGACGGCGTGCGGCGGGACGGCTCGGACGACCCCTCCGGCGGCGTCCTGGACGGCGCGGAGGACGTGTTCGCCCTCGGCAGGGCGGCCCGCCCGGCCCGGCACGCGGCGCACGCCGTGGAGGGGCCGCGGGTGGAGTGGGGTGCTCCGCAGGAGCTCGCCGACGGGCCCGGGGACCAGGGCCTTCCCGGCCCCGGTCCGGCGGCGCGGCCGTGAGGGACCGGACCTAGCGGTCGACCAGCCGGTCGTACTGGGTGGTCGTGTGGCGCAGGTGCGCGACGAGCTCGTCGCCCACCTTCGGCTCCTGGGCGTCCGAGGGGACGAACAGGATCGACACCTGCATGTGCGGCGGCTCGGCGAACCAGCGCTGCTTGCCGGCCCAGACGAACGGCGAAAGGTTCCGGTTGACCGTCGCGAGGCCGGCGCGGGCCACGCCCTTGGCGCGGGGCATCACGCCGTGCATGGCCTTCGGGGCCTCCAGGCCCACGCCGTGCGAGGTGCCGCCCGCGACGACGACGAGCCAGCCGTCCGAGGCGGCCTTCTGCTGGCGGTAGCCGAAGCGGTCGCCCTTGGCGACGCGGGTCACGTCGAGCACCGCGCCGCGGTACTCGGTGGCCTCGTGGTCGCCCAGCCACAGCCGGGTGCCGATCCGGGCGCGGAACCGGGTCTGGGGGAACTGCTGCTGCAGCCGGGCCTGCTCCTCGGCCCGCAGGTGGCTGACGAACATGGTGTGCAGCGGCAGCCGGGCGGCGCGCAGCCGGTCCATCCAGCCGATGACCTCCTCGACGGCGTCCGTGCCGTCGGTGCGGTCGAGCGGAAGGTGCAGGGCGAAGCCCTCCAGGCGCACGTCCTCTATGGCGCTGTGCAGCTGGCCGAGGTCCTCCTCGTGGATGCCGTGCCGCTTCATCGAGCTCATGCACTCGATGACGACGCGGGCGCCGACCAGGGCGTGCACCCCGTCCACCGACGAGACGGAGCGGACGACCCGGTCCGGCAGCGGTACGGGCTCCTCGCCGCGCCGGAACGGCGTGAGGACCAGCAGGTCGCCGCCGAACCAGTCCTTGATGCTCGCCGCCTCGTACGTGGTGCCCACGGCCAGCATGTCCGCGCCGAACCGGGCGGCCTCGTCGGCCAGCCGCTCGTGCCCGAAGCCGTACCCGTTGCCCTTGCAGACCGGCACGAGGCCCGGGAACTGCTGGATCACGGACTTCTGGTGCGCCCGCCAACGAGCGGTGTCGACGTAGAGGGAGAGCGCCATGGCCGGCCCGGAGCCTTTCTGTGGGTGCGGTGGATCAACGACGTGCACGAGCGACGAGGTGCAGGAGCGCGTCGACGTGCAGGAGAGCTACGAGACTACGCAACCCTCAGCGGCGCGACATGTAGATGTCGAGAGCCTTGTGGAGCAGCTTGTTCAGCGGGAAGTCCCACTCGCCGACGTACTCGACGGCCTCGCCGCCCGTGCCGACCTTGAACTGGATCAGGCCGAAGAGGTGGTCGGTCTCGTCGAGGGAGTCGGAGATGCCCCGGAGGTCGTACACCGTGGCGCCCATCGCGTACGCGTCGCGCAGCATGCGCCACTGCATCGCGTTCGACGGCCGCACCTCGCGGCCGATGTTGTCGGAGGCGCCGTACGAGTACCAGACGTGGCCGCCGACGACGAGCATGGTCGCGGCGGACAGGTTCACCCCGTTGTGGCGGGCGAAGTACAGCCGCATGCGGTTGGGGTCCTCGGCGTTGAGGACGGTCCACATGCGCTGGAAGTACGAGAGCGGGCGCGGCCGGAACTTGTCGCGGACGGCGGTGATCTCGTACAGGCGCTGCCACTCGGCCAGGTCCTCGTAGCCGCCCTGCACGACCTCGACGCCGGCCTTCTCGGCCTTCTTGATGTTGCGTCGCCACAGCTGGTTGAAGCCCTTGAGGACGTCGTCCAGGGAGCGGTTGGCGAGCGGGACCTGGAAGACGTAACGGGGCTGCACGTCGCCGAAGCCGGCGCCGCCGTCCTCGCCCTGCTGCCAGCCCATGCGGCGCAGCCGGTCGGCGACCTCGAAGGCACGCGGCTCGACGTGGGTGGCCTGGACGTCCTTGAGACGCTTCACGTCCGGGTCCTGGATGCCGGACTTGATGGCGGCCGCGTCCCAGCGGCGGATGACCACCGGCGGGCCCATCTTCACGGAGAAGGCGCCCTGCTGCTTCAGGTGCGCCAGCATCGGCTGCAGCCAGTCGTCGAGGTTGGGCGCGTACCAGTTGATGACCGGGCCCTCGGGCAGGTAGGCCAGGTAGCGCTTGAGCTTGGGCAGCTGCCGGTAGAGCACCAGGCCCGCGCCCACGAGCTCACCGCTCTTGTCGAACCAGCCGAGGTTCTCCGAGCGCCACTCGGTCTTCACGTCCGCCCATGCCGGGACCTGGCAGTGGCTCGCCGCGGGCAGGCTCTGGATGTACGCCAGATGCTGCTCTCGGCTGATGGTCCTCAGGGTCAGGCTCATGCGGGGCGCTCCTCGGCAGGTGTGTCCCCATCGGTACAGGGGTTCCGGCTCTCGCGCGAAGCCTACTGTGACCGAAGGGCGCCCCGAATGGCCGTGTGGCTCTCGGCCGTGCGGACGGGGAGGGGCTCTAGCCGATCACTCCGCCGAACAGGCCGCCCTGGGCCATGCCGAGGAGGAAACCGACCGCCGAGGCGCCGAGGCCCACGATCAGGGCGAAGCGCTCGCGTGTCGTGACGGAGATGAACTGGCCGTACCCGCCGGTGACGATGCCGATGAGCCCCGTCCAGGAGCTCAGCAGGTGCAGGTGGTGGAACTGGGCGGTGATGAAGGAGATCGCGCCCAGGACGAGCGTCACCGCGACCAGGGTGTCCTGGACCGGGTGCGGCTTGCCGTCGGTGGCGAAGAGGGAGTGACCGGACTGGGGTCGCATTGCCTGTGCCATGGAGCACCTCCTGGCGTGCCTGCCGGAAGGCGGCGCATCGTAGCGCCGCCCTTATCCGTTGTGTACAGATTGCGTCCCCTCACCGCCGGATTTCAACCGGAAGCAGTTGTGCGGGTACTCTGTACGGTCTGCGCCGGTGTCTGCCCAGGCCCGTCCACGGGCTCCGACAGAGCCCCTCGTCGAGGGGGACTGTCAGTGGTAGCCGATACCGTCGCTACGCATCACGACCCTCCTGCCACGGAACGACCGTGGCCGCTGAGTCCAAAGGAGGTGGGTTCCACATGCGTCACTACGAGGTGATGGTCATCCTCGACCCCGATCTCGAGGAGCGCGCTGTCTCCCCGCTGATCGAGAACTTCCTCTCCGTCGTCCGTGAGGGCAACGGAAAGGTCGAGAAGGTCGACACCTGGGGCCGTCGTCGTCTCGCCTACGAGATCAAGAAGAAGCCCGAGGGCATCTACTCGGTCATCGACCTGCAGGCCGAGCCTGCGGTCGTCAAGGAGCTCGACCGCCAGATGAACCTGAACGAGTCGGTCCTCCGGACCAAGGTCCTCCGCCCCGAGACCCACTGAGCGTCTAGCTCAGAGGTCAACGGGTTCGAGTAGCAGCAAGCAAGCAGCCAAGCAATCCCGCCGAGAGGTTCACCATGGCAGGCGAGACCGTCATCACGGTCGTCGGCAATCTCGTCGACGACCCCGAGCTGCGCTTCACCCCGTCCGGTGCGGCGGTTGCGAAGTTCCGCGTCGCGTCCACTCCCCGCACCTTCGACCGTCAGACGAACGAGTGGAAGGACGGCGAGAGCCTGTTCCTGACCTGCTCGGTCTGGCGTCAGGCGGCGGAGAACGTCGCCGAGTCGCTTCAGAAGGGCATGCGCGTCGTCGTGCAGGGCCGGCTGAAGCAGCGGTCGTACGACGACCGCGAGGGCGTCAAGCGCACGGTCTTCGAGCTGGATGTCGAGGAAGTCGGCCCCAGCCTGCGCAACGCCACGGCCAAGGTCACCCGCACCACCGGTCGCGGTGGCCAGGGCGGCTACGGCGGCGGTGGGCAGCAGCAGGGCGGCGGCTGGAGTGGAAACTCCGGCGGCGGCCAGGGCGGTGCGCCCGCTGACGACCCCTGGGCGACCGGAGCTCCCTCCGGTGGCCAGCAGCAGGGCGGCGGGGGCGGCTGGGGTGGAAACTCCGGCGGCGGCTACTCGGACGAGCCTCCCTTCTAGGGCCCTGCCCCGGAAGCAGCTCGTACCCCCACTTCTTGATCACACAGGAGAAACACCATGGCGAAGCCGCCTGTGCGCAAGCCTAAGAAGAAGGTCTGCGCGTTCTGCAAGGACAAGACCGCGTACGTGGACTACAAGGACACGAACATGCTGCGGAAGTTCATTTCCGACCGCGGCAAGATCCGTGCCCGTCGCGTGACCGGCAACTGCACGCAGCACCAGCGTGACGTCGCCACGGCCGTCAAGAACAGCCGTGAGATGGCGCTGCTGCCCTACACGTCCACCGCGCGATAAGGGAAGGGTGACCGACCAATGAAGATCATCCTCACCCACGAGGTCTCCGGCCTCGGCGCTGCCGGCGACGTCGTCGACGTCAAGGACGGCTACGCTCGCAACTACCTGGTCCCGCGCGGTTTCGCGATCCGCTGGACCAAGGGCGGCGAGAAGGACGTGGCGCAGATCCGCCGCGCCCGCAAGATCCACGAGATCGCGACCATCGAGCAGGCCAACGAGATCAAGGCTCAGCTCGAGGGCACGAAGGTGCGCCTGGCCGTTCGCTCCGGCGACGCCGGCCGTCTCTTCGGCTCCGTGACCCCGGCTGACATCGCTGCGGCGATCAAGACCGCGGGTGGCCCGGACGTGGACAAGCGCCGCGTCGAGCTCGGTTCGCCGATCAAGACCCTGGGCTCGCACCAGGTGTCCGTGCGTCTGCACCCCGAGGTTGCCGCGAAGCTCGGCGTCGAGGTCGTCGCCGCGTAACGCTGCTCCAGCAGTACAGAAGGGCCGCACCCCCGGGTGCGGCCCTTCTGGCATCCGCGGCCGTTTCACGTGAAACGGCGTGTTTCACGTGAAACACCCGAGACCCGTCAGCGGGTGGCCCCTGTGACGATCCAGCGACCGGAGCGGGCGCGGAGCCACAGCGTGAGCAGCCGGACGACCATCATCAGGGTCATCGCCCACCAGACCGCGGTCAGTCCGCCGCCGAACGACGGAACCAGGAGAGCGACCGGAGCGAAGACCGCCAAGGTCAGCAGCATCGCCCAGGCGAGGTACGGGCCGTCGCCCGCGCCCATCAGGACGCCGTCGAGGACGAACACGACGCCGGCGACGGGCTGGGAGAGCGCCACGACGAGCAGCGCCGGAAGCAGGGTGTCGCGTACGGCCGGGTCGCTGGTGAAGAGCGGGATGAACAGGGGACGGGTCAGGACGATGAGGACGCCGAGGACCACCCCCGAGACCACGCCCCACTGGACCATGCGACGGCAGGCCTGGCGTGCGCCCTCCGCGTCGTCGGCCCCGAGGTAGCGGCCGATGATGGCCTGGCCCGCGATGGCGATGGCGTCCAGGGCGAAGGCCGTGAGACTCCAGAGCGACAGGAGGACCTGGTGGGCGGCGACCTCCGCGTCGCCGAGCCGGGCCGCGACAGCGGTGGCGATCATCAGCACGGCGCGGAGCGAGAGGGTGCGCACCAACAGGGGGACGCCGGCCTGGGCGCTGGCGCGGATGCCGGCCGCGTCGGGGCGGAGGGATGCGCCGTGCCTCCGGGCGCCGCGGATCACCACGACCAGATAGGCGGCGGCCATGCCGCACTGGGCGGCGACGGTGCCCCAGGCGGAGCCGGCGATGCCCAGTCCCGCGCCGTAGACCAGCCCCAGGTTGAGCACTGCGTTGGCGGCGAAGCCGGCGACGGCCACGTACAGGGGGGTGCGGGTGTTCTGCAGTCCGCGCAGGACGCCGGTGGCCGCCAGGACGACCAGCATGGCCGGGATGCCGAGGCTGGAGATGCGCAGATAGGTGACGGCGTACGGGGCGGCCGTGTCCGAGGCGCCGAAGAGGCCGACGAGCCACGGTGCGGTGGGCAGGGTGAGCGCGACGACGGCCGCACCGAGGAGGAGGGCGAGCCAGATGCCGTCCATGCCCTGGCGTATCGCGGCCTGGAGATCGCCCGCGCCGACGCTGCGGGCGACGGCTGCGGTGGTGGCGTAGGCGAGGAAGACGAAGACGCTGACGGCGGTGGTGAGCAGGGCGGCCGCGATGGCGAGACCGGCGAGCTGCGGGGTGCCGAGATGGCCGACGATGGCGCTGTCGACCATCACGAACAGCGGCTCGGCGACGAGCGCGCCGAAGGCCGGGACGGCGAGGGCGATGATCTCGCGGTCGTGCTGCCGGCGGACGGCCTTGGGGGTCGCGGGGGCCTGGGTCATATGCACAATCTAATCTTCCACAGGTAAGAGATGCAACGCGCAAGCATCCCTTACCGTTCATGGGATCGGAGCTCCGTGTGTGGGCCGTTTGTTCTGATCTTGGTCCGGCGGCGAAACTTTTTCTCTCCCACAGCCCGTGGACGGAAAACGCCCAGGTCAGATGGGTGTCGCGGGCACCGGTATGAACTTGTCCACATGGCTGTCCCCCGGTCCGTGCACAGGATCTGCCGGGTTCTCCACAGCATCTGGGCGTTCACCCACAGGCCCTGTGGATAACCAGATTGGCTGACGGTGCCCGCGGGCCTACCGTGGTCCGGCGCCCGACGCGCCAGAAGCGGAGCCAAAGTCTCTTGGTTGTCCGAGCCGTGGCGTAAGAAAGAGTGGCACGGTGAGGTCCGCGGTGCGGACGGGAGGAGGTGGCTGGGTGAGCATTCCCGAGCCCTTGGACGACCCCTGGGCGGACACCGGGCCCAGTGACCGTCTGCCCGTCACCAGGCAGCGCGGCGACGGCCGGGGCCGCGGCCGGGGCCGGGACGACCAGCATGACCGGGGCCCCGAGGGCGGCCCGTGGGACGGCGGTCTCTCGGCCTTCGAGCGGGTGCCTCCGCAGGACCTCGACGCCGAGCAGTCGGTGCTCGGCGGCATGCTGCTCTCCAAGGACGCCATCGCGGACGTCGTGGAGATCATCAAGGGCCAGGACTTCTACAAGCCCGCCCACGAGATCGTCTACAGCGCGATCCTCGACCTGTACGCGAAGGGCGAGCCCGCCGACCCCATCACGGTCGGCGCCGAGCTGACCAAGCGCGGCGAGATCACCCGTGTCGGCGGTGCCTCGTACCTGCACACCCTGGTGCAGTCCGTGCCGACGGCCGCCAACGCCTCGTACTACGCGGAGATCGTCCACGAGCGGGCGGTGCTCCGTCGGCTGGTCGAGGCCGGCACCAAGATCACGCAGATGGGCTACGCCGCCGACGGGGACGTCGACGAGATCGTGAACTCCGCCCAGGCGGAGATCTACGCGGTCACCGAGCAGCGCACCACCGAGGACTACCTGCCGCTCGGCGACATCATGGAGGGCGCGCTCGACGAGATCGAGGCGATCGGCTCCCGCAGCGGCGAGATGACCGGAGTGCCCACCGGGTTCTCCGATCTCGACGCGCTCACCAATGGGCTGCACCCCGGTCAGATGATCATCATCGCGGCCCGTCCCGCCATGGGTAAGTCCACGCTCGCGCTGGACTTCGCCCGGGCGGCCTCCATCAAGCACAACCTGCCCAGCGTCATCTTCTCTCTCGAAATGGGCCGCAACGAGATCGCGATGCGCCTGCTCTCGGCGGAGGCCCGGGTCGCGCTGCACCACATGCGCTCCGGCACCATGACCGACGAGGACTGGACCCGCCTCGCCCGCCGGATGCCGGACGTCTCCCAGGCCCCGCTCTACATCGACGACTCGCCCAACCTGTCGATGATGGAGATCCGCGCCAAGTGCCGGCGGCTCAAGCAGCGCGCCGGGATCAAGCTGGTCGTCATCGACTACCTGCAGCTGATGCAGTCCGGCGGCTCCAAGCGGGCCGAGAGCCGGCAGCAGGAGGTCTCGGAGATGAGCCGTAACCTCAAGCTGCTGGCCAAGGAGCTGGAGCTGCCGGTGATCGCGCTCTCCCAGCTGAACCGTGGCCCCGAGCAGCGCACCGACAAGAAGCCGATGGTCTCCGACCTCCGTGAGTCCGGCTCCATCGAGCAGGACGCCGACATGGTCATCCTGCTGCACCGCGAGGACGCCTACGAGAAGGAGTCCCCGCGCGCCGGCGAGGCCGACATCATCGTCGGCAAGCACCGTAACGGCCCGACCGCCACCATCACCGTGGCCTTCCAGGGCCACTACTCCCGCTTCGTGGACATGGCCCAGACCTGACCGCCGGTGGGGTGACGGCCCCGTTCGGCGGTGGGTGAAATGGAGTCGACGGGGGTCGGGGAACGGCGTTGGATCGCTGCATGACCTCATCCTTCGAAGCCCTGCTGCCTTCCACCGAGCGGGCCTTGCTGCACCGCGTCGCCGTCGCCCAGGCCGAGGGCCGGGCGCCGTCCCTCGTCGGCGCCGTGGCCCGGGACGGGCGGACCGTCTGGTCCGGATCCCGCAGCTGTGTGGACGGGCACGCCCCGGACGCCGACACCCAGTACCGCATCGGCTCGATCACCAAGGTTTTCACGGCCGTCCTCGTCATGCGACTGCGCGACGAAGGACTGCTCGACCTGGCCGATCCGCTGGAGAAGCACCTGCCGGGCACGGGCGTCGGGGAGGTCACCGTCGCCCAACTCCTCGGGCACAGCGCCGGTCTGGCCGCCGAGTCGCCCGCACCCTGGTGGGAGCGGACCCCGGGGACGGAGCGGCCGACGCTCGACGACGTGCTGGGCGACAAGCCCCTGCTGCACCCCTCCGGTCGCGGCCACCACTACTCCAACCCCGGCTACACGCTGCTCGGTTCGCTCGTCGAGGCGGTCCGCGGGGTGTCCTGGGAGGAGGCGCTGCGCACCGAGATCCTGGAGCCGCTGGGGCTGACCCGGACGAGCGTGCACCCGGTCGCCCCGCACGCCGGGGGCTGGGCCGTCCACCCCTGGGCCGATGTGATGCTCCCCGAACCGGCCCAGGATCTGGGGCTGATGGCCCCGGCCGGCCAGCTCTGGTCGACGGCCGCCGACCTGTGCCGGTTCGCCGCCTTCCTCGCCGAGGGCGACGACCGGGTCCTGGCGGCGGCGACCGTCGCCGAGATGCGCACGCCCGCCGCGCCACCGGCCGCGGGGGACTGGGAGGGCGGCTATGGGCTCGGCGTGCAGTTGCTGCGCCGGGACGGGCGGACCTACATCGGCCACACGGGGTCGCTGCCGGGCTTCGTGGCCTGCCTGTGGGTGAGCGTCGAGGACGGTGTCGCCGCGGTCGCGCTCGCCAACGCCACGTCCGGCCCGATGGTCTCGGCGGTCGCCGGCGATCTCGTACGGATCGTGGCCGAGGCGGAGCCCCGGATCCCCGAGCCGTGGCGGCCCCTGCCGGAGGTGGACCAGGAGCTGCTCGCGCTGACCGGCCCCTGGTACTGGGGCACCTACGCCTACGGCCTGCGGCTGGAGGCCGACCGTGGCGTGACCCTGGAGCCGCTGCGCGGCGCGGCCGGCCGCCGGGCCCGCTTCAAGGCGCTGCCCGACGGCAGCTGGGTCGGGCTCAACGGCTACTACAAGGGGGAGACCCTGCGGGTGGTGCGCCGGGAGGACGGCTCGGTGAGCCATCTGGACCTGGGTTCCTTCGTCTTCACCCGGGAGCCGTACGAGCCGGGCGACGCCGTACCGGGCGGGGTGGACGAGGGCGGCTGGCGCGGCCTGTGAGCCGCTGTTTCACGTGAAACGGGTCGCCGGGGCGGAAGTCACCGCCCCGGCGGCCCGTTCGTGGCCTTGGAGGTGCTCAGAGCGCCATCTTGAACCCGACGTGCGAGGCCGTGAAGCCGAGCCGCGTGTAGAAGCGGTGGGCGTCCTCGCGGCTGGCGTCGGAGGTCAGCTGCACCAGCTGGCAGCCCAGACGACGGGACTCCTCGATCGCCCACTCCATGAGCTGCGTCCCGAGGCCGCTGCCCCGCTCGTCGGCGTGGACCCGCACCGCCTCGATGACCGACCGGGTCGCGCCCTTGCGGGACAGCCCGGGGATGACGGTCAGCTGCAGGGTGCCGACCACCCGGTCGGCGCGGACGGCGACGACCAGGTGCTGGTTCGGATCCTGATCCAGCCGGTCGAAGGCCGCCTCGTACGGAGTGAGGTCGTCGGGGGACTCACGCTGCTCGCCCAGCGGGTCATCGGCGAGCATCGCCACGATCGCCGGGATGTCCTCGCGCTGGGTGTGCCGTATTTCAAGATCGCTCATGGAGCGCACCCTACGCCTCGGCAGGCACGGGGTCACCGGGGGTCCTGAGCGCCTCGACGGCCCGGACCAGAGGAGCCAGTTCGGAGTCCTCGGCCGCCTTGTCCAGGGCCTCGCGCAGTGCGGCGTCGTTGGTGGGCCGTGCCTCCTCCAGGAGCGCGCGCCCGGCCTCGGTCACGTCGGTATAGATGCCCCGACGGTCGGTGGCGCAGATGTAGCGGGTGAGCAGGCCGCGGTCCTCCAGCCGGCTCACCAGCCGCGTGGTGGCGCTCTGGCTCAGGACGACGGCATCGGCGACCTGCTTCATCTGGAGGTGGCCGCCCGGGCCGGAGTGCTGGCGGGCGAGGACGTTCAGGAGGGAGTACTCGCGCAGGCTGAGCCCGTGTCCGGCCTCCAGGGCGCGCTCGATGTGGGACTCGATCCTGCCGTGGAGCAGCGAGAGCGCGCACCAGCCCTGGGCGAGGGCGGTGAGCGCGGGGTCGGTCGCTGTCATGGTCTCTCTCCTCGGATACGCGTCGGCCTCCCCCAGGGTAAACGAGCGCGCAATAGTCGGCGTCTGCAAGGACTCGCCGGTCAGTCCGCGGAGACTCGACGAGCGGTCCGCCGCGGACTCGGGTCAGCCCGCCGCGACCGTCAGCGGAGCGAATCGCCGGCTCCAGTCGCCCGGCAGCGCCGGGAGGCCACGGGTCATGACTGCGTTGAACGCCACGGAACCGAGGCCGTTCGCCTTGAGCCAGGACAGCAGCTCCTCGTGGCGGGTGTCGACGTCGGTGCGCAGCGGGCGGTCCGTGCCTTCGGCCAGGGCGGCGACCAGAGCCTGCGCGGTCGCCGTGTCGCGGGCGATCAGCGGGCCGATGACGTGGGTCTCCATGTTGGGCCAGGCGGCCGCGTAGCCGGTGATCGCGCCGTTCTCCTCGGCCACCCGCAGCTGGTCCGCGAAGGCGGGCAGCCGGGTGAGCATGTGGGTGCGGTCGGTGCCGAAGACCTCCGCGTCCAGGCGCAGGATCGCCGGGAGGTCCTCCGCCGTGGCCGGACGGGTGGCGAGCGCGGGGGCCGCCACCGCGCGCGTGAAGTGGCCGCGGACCATCTCGGCGCGACCGGTGAGGGCGAACCCGAGCTGCTCGTACAGCGGCTGTCCGTTCGGCGTGGCGTGCAGGGTGAGCGGGGTGTCGCCCGTCTCCTCCAGGACATGGCGCATCAGACGGCGGCCGACTCCCCGGCGGGCGTACCGCTCGGCGACCAGCACCATCCCGATGGCGGCCAGTCCGGGCCCGTACGAGGTGACCACGCAGGCCGTGACGAGTCCCGCGCCCTCCGGGTCGTCGATGCCGTAGCCCGTGCCCGCCGCGAGCAGCAGTCCCCACTTGTGCTCCTCCCGGGGCCAGCCGCGGTCCTCGGAGAGATCGGCACAGCGCGTCAGGTCGTCGAGGGTGAGGCGCCGGACGGGGAGTGCGTCGAGGGACACGGACGAGGGGAGAGGAGTAGCCATGGGGGTCAGGCTGACGGAATCGATGATCGTTCGTCCAGCGCTTTACCCGAACCGGTCCGGTGGAGCCGCAGTCGGTGGCCTCGGCGGGTGAGTCCCCACGGCTTCAGCATGGAGACGGCCGTCATGAACAGGTAGGCCGAGGCGGAGACGCTCGGCGCGGCGACGAGGCTGGCGTCCGGTACCCCTACGGCGGCCGCGTGGGCGATCTCAGGCCGCAGTGCGAACACGGTCGCGGCCGCGGTGGCCAGTGTGATCCAGAACTTGATCCAGACCCAGCGGTGGCGGGCGAGGCCCCAGGGCGTGCCCAGGGAGAGCACCAGGCCGCTGCCGAGGGCGGTGAGGGAGACCGGGACCAGGAGCCAGTCGGCGAACACCTTCATGGCCCGGTACGAGGCCGCCGTCAAGGAAGGGTCGGCGGTCGCGTAGGCGGTGATGCCCAGGGCCAGCAGCCCCAGGGAGAGGCCGAGCCAGCTCACGGAGACGGCGACATGGACGACGAGGAGCGCCCGCCGGGCGGGCCGCTGGAGTGGTTTCACGTGAAACACCGTGCCGTGGGCACCCCTCCGCCCGCGTCTGACAGCGGGAGCAACCCCGCATACGAGCCGGGGAGTACACGGCTCGCCCTCGGGCGGAGGCACGCCCTCGGGCAAAGCCCCACCCTCGGGTGAAAGAGCGCAGCCTAGCCGGACGCGGGGCGGAATTGGGCGGGAATTCCACTCTCTGTCCGCACCGGCCACCTGGACTGCCATCCTGCGCCCATGACCGAGACCGCGGAGCCGCGGATACCTCCTGCGTCCGCGCAGGACCCGTCGCCCGACGCCCTGCTCGTCCGGCGGACGCTCGCCGAGATCGCCCCTGTCGCCGACAAGGTCACCGGGTACTTCTACGCCCTGCTGTTCATCCACCACCCGGAACTGCGCGGCCTGTTCCCCGCCGCGATGGACACGCAGCGGGACCGGCTGCTCAAGGCTCTGCTCACGGCGGCCGAGCACATGGACGACCCCGACACGCTCGTTCCGTACCTCGAGAACCTGGGACGCGGGCACCGCAAGTACGGGACCGAGGCCGCGCACTACCCGGCGGTGGGCGAGGCGCTGATGGGCGCGCTGGTCCGCTACGCCAGCACCTGGGACCAGGAGACCGAAGGCGCCTGGGTCCGCACGTACACGACGATCTCGCAGATCATGATCGACGCGGCCGCCGAGGACGAGGAGCACGCGCCGCCCTGGTGGCACGCCGAGGTCGTCTCGCACGATCTGCGGACCCCCGACATCGCCGTGATCACCCTGCGCCCCGACCAGCCCTACCCGTTCCTCGCCGGTCAGTACACGACGCTGGAGACGCCGTGGTGGCCCCGGGTCTGGCGGCACTACTCCTTCGCCTCCGCACCGCGCCCCGACGGTCTGCTCTCTCTGCACGTGAAGGCCGTGCCCGCCGGCTGGGTCTCCAGCGCCCTCGTCCACCGCGCCCGTCCCGGGGACGTCCTGCGCCTCGGCCCGCCGGCCGGTTCCATGACCGTCGACCACTCGACCGACAACGGGCTGCTCTGCCTCGGCGGGGGCACGGGCATCGCGCCCATCAAGGCGCTCGTGGAGGACGTGGCCGAGCACGGCGACCGCCGCCCGGTCGAGGTGTTCTACGGGGCGCGCAACGATCAGGACCTGTACGACATCGACACGATGCTGCGGCTGCAGAAGAACTTTCCCTGGCTCTCCGTCCGCCCGGTGACCGAGCGACAGGGCCGGCTGCCGGAGGCCGTGCGCCAGTACGGCCCGTGGGCCGAGTACGACGC
Source organism: Streptomyces tritici (assembly GCF_048500665.1). Lineage (NCBI taxonomy): Bacteria > Bacillati > Actinomycetota > Actinomycetes > Kitasatosporales > Streptomycetaceae > Streptomyces > Streptomyces tritici. Next base: position 3,397,966 of record NZ_CP183183.1, on the reverse strand, counting down.
CTATCTGTCCGGGCCGCTCGCCATGATCCGCAGCGGCGTCGACATCCTTCCCGCCGTGGGGATCCCGGCCGACCGGATCCGCCATGACTTCCTGGCGGAGCTGGCCGGTACGCCCTGAACCGGCGGGAGCGCGTCAGCCCAGGTCGGGCGCGTGCATCGCGCGGACGCCCTCGATGTTGCCGTCGAGATAGTGCCGCAGCGACAGCGGCACCAGGTGGACCGCGGCGATACCGACGCGGCTGAACGGCACCCGGACGATCTCGTACTCGCCCTGGGGTTCGTCGACCTCGGGGCCGTGCCGCTGTGCGGGGTCCATGGACTCCAGCCGGCAGACGAAGAAGTGCTGCACCTTCACGCCGGACACCCCGCCGTCGGTGCCGATGTGCTCGACCGTGTCGACGAAGCAGGGCACCACGTCGGTGATCTTCGCCCCGAGTTCCTCGTGGACCTCGCGGTGGAGGGCCGCGACGACGGTCGAGTCCGAGGGCTCCACGCCACCGCCGGGCGTCACCCAGTAGGGATCCATCCCCGGCTTGGTGCGCTTGATAAGGATGAGGTCGTCTCCGTCGAGCAGGATGGCGCGCGCGGTGCGCTTGACCACGGGCCTGGGCGGTGCGGGGGTCTGTTCCCACGAAACATTGCTGCCGGTCATGTGAGGAAAATGGCCCGGCGCCGCCGTCCTGAAACGCCTGGGACTCACCACTCCCCGGCCGCTCGCAGCAGACACTCGTGGGCGCGCGCGATGTGCGGCAGCGCCAGCGTCCCCGTACGGACTACGAGGAAGTACGTCCGCAGGGGCGGCACCGGAGGATCGAGCAGGGCCACCAGCTCGCCCCGCTCCAGCGCCTCCCGGCACAAGTACCGCGGCAGCACCGCCAGGCCCGCCCCGGCGGCGGCCGACTGCAGCACGGCGCGCAGATCCGGGACGATCACCGCGGCGGAGGCAGCCGGCTTGCTCTCGAAGACGGCCGCCCAGTACCGGGCCACGAAGGGCAGCGACTCGTGCACCTCCACCACGGGAAGCCGCTCCAGCGCCACCGCACCCCTGGACGGCAGCACCCCGGGTTCCAGCCGGTCGGCCCAGCGCGGCGCGGCGACCAGGACGTGCTCCTCGTCGCACAGCGGCGTCGCGGCGAGCAGCCCGCCGCGCGGCCGTGCCGTGGCGACGGCCAGGTCGTGGTGCCCGGCGGCCAGCCCGTCGAGGGTCTCCTCCGTGTCGCCGAGCAGCGAGGTGCGCAGCGCCAGGCCCTGCGCGACCAGCGGGGTCAGCGCGGGAACGGCGCGGGCCGAGAGGAACTCCGGCGGACCGGCGAGGTGGAGGGTGCGCGATCCGCTCTCCTCCTCGAGCCCGGTCTCCACGATCTCGACCAGCGCGTCGAGATGCGGAGCGGCCCGGTGGGCGAGCTCGTCGCCGACGGTGGTGGGAGTGACGCCGCGGGCCTGGCGCAGGAAGAGCGGCCGTCCCAACTGCCGTTCGAGTGTGCGTATCTGGCTGGTGACCGCCGGCTGGGAGAGACCGAGGAGCGCGGCGGCGCGGGTGAAGGAGCCGGCCCGGTGCACCGTGACGAACGTGCGCAGCAGGGCGAGATCCATGTCCGCCCCTCTCCGGCCGCCCGCATGACCGTCCAACTATAAATAAGTCGATAGGCCTCTGTCGCTACAGTGATTGGACACTGACGCAGAGTCAACTAGCCTTGTACGCGCGGGTTCTCCGCGCGTGGAACCGGGGCGTTCCGAGCCATGAGGGGGGAGGCTCGGAGCACCCCGTTCCCGTTCCGCGGGGTCAGCCGGCGGCCTTGTCGAGCGCCCGGAGCACGTCCTCGACCAGGTCCTCCGGATCCTCCGCGCCCACCGAGAGCCGGATGAAACCCTCCGGCACGGCGTCGCCGCCCCACCGCCCGCGCCGCTCCGCCGTGGATCGCACGCCGCCGAAGCTGGTCGCGTCGTCCACCAGCAGCAGTGCGTCCAGGAAGCGCTCGGCCCACTCCTTGTCCGGCAGCACGAACGACACCACCGGACCGAATCGCCGCATCTGCGCCGCCGCCACCGCGTGCGAGGGGTCGCCCGGCAGGCCGGGGTACCGCAGTCCGCTGACCTCCGGCCGCGCCGCCAGCGTCTCGGCGAGCGTCAGAGCCGTCGCGCACTGCCGGTCCACGCGCAGGCGCAGCGTCGCCAGCGAGCGGTGCGCCAGCCACGCCTCCATGGGGCCCGGGATGGCCCCGGCGATCTTGCGCCAGCGCCGCACGCCCGCCGCCAGTTCCGGATCGCGGCAGGTCACGTGGCCGAGGAGGATGTCGCCGTGCCCGGTCATGCCCTTGGTGTCGCTGGCCACGGAGAAGTCCGCGCCCAGCTCCAGCGGCCGCTGCCCGAGCGGAGTGGCCAGGGTGTTGTCGACGGCCACGAGCGCCCCGCCCTCGTGCGCCGCGCGCACCAGCCGCCGCACGTCGCAGACGTCGAGCCCGGGGTTCGAGGGCGTCTCGATCCACAGCAGCCGCGCCCCGTCCAGGACCTCCAGCTGGGCGTCGCCCCCGGTCGGGGCGGTGCGCACCTCGATCCCGTACGCCCGCATCTGCTCGCGCAGCAGGGCCAGCGCCTGGTAGCCGTCGCCGGGCAGGACCACGGCGTCGCCGGCCTTCAGCTGGGACAGCAGCACGGCCGAGATCGCGGCCATGCCGGAGGCGAAGACGACCGTCTCCACGCGCTCCCCCGGGGCCTCGAGCTCGCCGATGGCGCGCTCCAGATGGGTCCAGGTGGGGTTCTCGTCGCGGCCGTACGTGTAGGGGCCGGTCGGTTCCCCGGGCAGGTGGTAGTGGGCGGCGAAGACCGGGCCGGGCAGCGTCGGCTCGTACTTCACCGGCTCCGGCAGTCCGGCCCGTACCGCCCGCGTCCCCTCGCCGTACTCGCTCACGCCGTCCGCTCCTTCACGTTCTCGCGCACCGCGGCCAGCAGGCCCTCGCTCGCCGCCTCCACCATCGTCAGGCACTGCTCGAACTCGTCCGTCCCGCCGTAGTACGGATCGGGCACGTCGAGGTCGGAGGCGTCCGCCGCCGGGTCGTACGAGCGCAGCAGCCGTACCTCCCGGCGTCGTCCGGCGTCGGGGCGAGCCGCCGCAGCGCGCGCAGGTGTCCCTCGTCCAGGGCGATCACCAGATCCAGGGCCGGGAACCACGAGGCCAGGAACTGCCGGGCCGTGTGCTCCGAGGCGTACCCGCTCTCCCGCAGGACCGCGACGGTGCGCGGATCGGCGGGGTCGCCCTCGTGCCACCCGCCGGTCCCGGCGCTGTCCACCTCGATCACGCCGTCCAGACCCGCCTCGGCGACCCGCGCCCGGAACACCGACTCGGCCATCGGCGAGCGGCAGATGTTCCCGGTGCAGACGAAGCAGACGCGGTACGCGGTACGCACGCGGCTCAGTCCTTGCCGTCGGGGAGCAGCACGTTCAGCGCCCACGACACGACCGAAATGATCAGGCCACCGAGCACGGCGGTCCAGAAGCCCTCGACGTGGAAGGGCAGGTCCGCCTGGTCCGCGAGCCAGGAGGTCAGCAGCAGCATCAGGGCGTTGATCACGAGGGTGATCAGGCCCAGGGTCAGAATGAACAGGGGCAGCGCGAGCAGGCTCACGAGCGGCTTCACCAGGAAGTTGACCAGGCCGAAGACCAGCGCGACGAGGATCAGCGTCCAGATCTTCTCGCCGGTGCCGGAGCCGGTCAGCGTGATGTCGTCGAGCAGCCAGGTCGCGACGGCGAGGGCGCCCGCGTTCGCGATCGTCTTGACTACGAAATTCTTCATGTGTCTGATCGTGGCAGACAGGATCGGGCCAAGGCAGGGGTGGGCGGACACACGATGAAGGCATTCCGAATGGACGAGCTGGAGGCGGAACGGCGTGCCAACGACGGCGCGTACCTCCAGTTCCTCCGCGAGCGGAACATGTCCGCCGGGCTGTACGCGCTGGACGCCGGGGAGCTCGACCCGCAGAGCCCGCACACGGAGGACGAGATCTACTTCGTCGTCAGCGGGCGGGCCTCGATCACCGTGGGCTCCGAGACCACGCAGGTGGGGCGGGGCAGTGTCGTGTACGTGCCGGCCGGTGTGCCGCACAAGTTCCACCACATCACCGAGGACCTTCGGGTGATGGTCGTGTTCTCCCCGCCGGAGAGCTGAGCCGCCGGAGAGCTGAGCCGCCGGAGAGCTGAACGGCCCGGAGAGCTGAACCGCTGGGGCGCGGGGAGCTCTCGGGGTTCCCTAGGGGGCGGATCAGGGGAGAGCAAGGGCCGCGAGGCCCCCGCCGGACCCCCGGCCGCCCCTAGCATCGGGGGTGTCGGATGCGGGAGGACTCACAAGGAGAGGCGGCGTCATGGCGGTTCGGGAGATTCTCGCGGGAATGCCCTGGTGGGTGAAGTGGGTCGCGATACCCGTGATCGCCCTGTTCGTGTTCGGCGGGCTGATCACCAGCGTTCTCGGCTTCCTGATCGGTCTTCTGTTCAAGGTGCTGCTCTTCGTGGCCCTTGTCGGTGGACTCGTTTTCGCCGTCCGTAAGTTCATGGCGTCGTGACGTCGAAGAGCGACTGGTAGCACAAGCTACTGATCGGTATGCCGTCCTGGCCGGGGTATTAGCCCGGCCGAGGGACAAGCCCCGGGCGAAACCCCTGCATCCCAGGGGCTGCCATTAGAGTGGAAATCCGCTGCCGCCCGGGGAAATTGAGGCGTCGTCGAACCCCGTGACCGGTGGATCCGGCGTCCGGTCCGCACAGTGCGGCAGGTGAGCGGGGGAGGCCCCCGCGGGCGGGTGCGCACCCGTCGACTCGCCTGGGGGTGACCTTGTGGCCACGGCTTTCGCTCCGCGGACGGCCGCGCCGAGCACACCTACCCTGATCGGTTCCGTGCAGCGGGCGTTGAGGCTCCTGGAGGCCGCGGGCTCGCACCAGGACGGAGCACCTGCCAAGCAGCTCGCGCGGGAGGCCGGTCTGGCCCTCCCGACCGCGTACCATCTGCTGCGCACCCTGGCCCACGAGGGCTATCTGCAGCGGGAGAACGGCCTGTTCCGCCTTGGTGAGGCGGCCGCCCGGCTGGGCGGTGGCCCGGCTGTGCAGAATCGTCGCACCAAGATCAAGGACTCCCTGGCCGTCTGGCGGGACGCGATCGGCGTCCCCGTCTACTTCGCGCTCTACCGCGAGGGTGAGATCGAGCTCGTCGCCGTCGCCGACACGCCCGCCGCCCCGGCCGTCGACGAGTGGGCCGACTTCCGCGAGACGGGTCACGCGCACGCCCTCGGGCAGTGCCTGCTCGGTCAACTGGACGAGAAGAGCCGTCAAGACCACCTCGACCGGTATCCGGTGGTCCCCCTCACTCCGTACACGGTGAGTAATCGCGGGGTGCTCCTGGAACGTTTGAGCGGTATGGGCCGAATGGAACCCGTCATCGAACGCCAGGAATATGCGCTCGGCACGGTCTGCGCCGCGATCCCGCTGATTGCAGGCTCTACAGCTGCCGCAATGGCAATTTCCCTTCCCCTCCACGAGGCAGAGCGGTTGCTGCCCGCAGTCGAACAGTTACGGAATGAGATCGGAAGGCTCTTGAGTTCCCTCGCGTTCTCTATCAGTATCTGAAAAATCACTCCTTGTGATCTGCCAGCCCTTCGAGCACGATGGCGTCAAGAGGGCCATGGGGGATCGTTCCTGGCCGTTTCCGCCACAGCTCCACTGCTTTCCACAGCTGTCTTCTCAGAACTGCTTCATCTACTGCGGGGTACACGATGCGCGAGTCGGTGCAGGCCGAGGTCCTGATGAGCTTTCTCGTCTCCGAGGAGCTCTCCTTCCGGATCCCGGTGGAGCTGCGGTACGAGACCAGGGATCCCTACGCGGTGCGGATGACCTTCCATCTCCCCGGCGACGCCCCGGTGACCTGGGCGTTCGGCCGCGAGCTGCTGCTCGACGGGATCAACCGGCCGAGCGGGGACGGCGACGTCCACATCGCGCCCACCGAACCCGAGGACCTCTCGGACGTCTCCATCCGACTCCAGGTGGGAACGGACCGGGCCCTGTTCCGGGCCAGCGCCCCGCCGCTCGTCGCCTTCCTGGACCGTACGGACAAGCTCGTCCCGCTCGGTCAGGAATGCGCCCTCGGCGACTTCGAGGACTCCCTGGAGGCGGCGCTCGGCAAGATCCTCGCCGAGGAGAACGCCGGCTGACGGCGCACTTCGCGCACCGCAGCCCGGCATCCGCTACTTCGCGCGCCGGCGCCGTCCGCCCCGAGCCGGCCGGCGCCCCGCGACCTCGTCGGAAACGGGCTCCGAGGCGGCCGGCCGGTCGGCGGAGACGACCAGGGCCGCCAGCGCGGTCGTGACCGGGACCGAGGCCACCAGTCCGATCGAGCCGACCAGCGTCCGGACGATCTCCTCCGCGACCAGCTCGCTGTTGGCCACGGTCCCCACACTGCTCTGCGCGATCGAGAACAGCAGCAGCAGCGGCAGCGCCGCACCCGCGTACGCGAGGACCAGCGTGTTGACCACGGACGCGATGTGGTCCCGGCCGATCCGGATGCCCGCCCGGTACAGCGCCCGCGGCCCCATCCGCGGATCGGCCTGGTGCAGCTCCCACACGGCCGAGGTCTGCGTCACCGTCACGTCGTCGAGCACACCCAGCGAACCGATGATCACACCGGCGAGCAGGAGGCCGGACATGTCGATGTCCGGGTAAAGCCCGTGGATCAGGCCGGTGTTGTCGTCGGTGTTCCCCGACAGCGCCGCCCAGCCGATGAACAGCGAGCCGAGCAGGCCGATCAGCAGCAGCGAGATCAGCGTGCCGAGGACCGCCACCGAGGTGCGCGCGGAGAGGCCGTGGCACATGTACAGCGCGATCAGCATGATCGCGCTCGACCCGACCACCGCCACCACCAGCGGATTCGACCCCTGCAGGATCGCCGGCAGGATGAAGAAGGTCAGCACCAGGAAGCTCACCGCCAGCGCGATCAGCGCCATCACGCCGCGCATCCGGCCCACGGCGACCACCGCCAGCGCGAAGATCCCGGCGAGCACCGCCAGCGGCACCTTCCGGTTCACGTCCGCCACGGAGTACTGCAGGTCGCGCGGGGCGTCGGGGGCGTACGCGACCACGACGCCCTGGCCCTCGTGGAGTTGTCGGGGCGCGTCCGGCTGCACGATCTCGGTGAAGGTGCGGCCCTTCTCCGGACCGGTGGTGACCTCGACGGTCGCCTTGGTGCACTGCCCCTGCTGCGCCTTGAGCGCCTCCCGGCCCTGCGGGGTCGTGGTGTCGCCGGTGGGCGGCACCTGGGCGGCGTTCACGTCCTTGCAGTCGACCTTCTGGGCCGCGACGACCCTGCCCTGCTCGGTCTGCCGGTCGAAGCCGACGCCGGTGCGCTCGTGCCCCGGCACGCCGCCCGGCCACAGCACCGCGAGACCGACCACCACGGCCGCCGCGAACGGGATCAGGACGGCGGCGATGACCTTGCGCAGATGGCGCGAGACGGGTGCGGCCGGCCCGTGGCTGTGCGAGTGGCCGTGGCCGTGGCCGTGCGGTTCGGGGCTCTGCTGCATCGAAGTCACCGACCGATCATCGCAAGAACGCCGGGGGCCCACTGTTCAGCACGCCAGGGGAAACGCTAGCGTGGTGGCACCTTTGCACACGCGGGAGCTCGGAGCACCGGGCTGAGAGGGCGCTGACGATCGCTGCGCCGACCGCCGAACCTGTTACCGGGTAATGCCGGCGTAGGGAGTAGGTCTCATGACCGTTCAGGATGCACGCACGCCTGCCGCCGACCAGGCCGAGCGGAAGCCGGGCTGGCACAAGGGGTACATCGAGGGCTCGCGCCCCGACCTCCGGGTGCCGGTCCGTCAGGTGCACCTCACCAACGGCAAGGACGTGACGCTGTACGACACGTCCGGGCCGTACACCGACCCCACCGTCGAGACCGATGTCCGGCGCGGCCTGCCGCCGCTCCGCGAGAACTGGATCATCGGCCGCGGCGACACCGAGGAGTACGCGGGCCGTCCCGTCCGTCCCGAGGACGACGGCATCAAGCACACCTCGCCGCGCGGCGGGCTGAAGAACCTCGACGCGGTCTTCCCCGGCCGTCCGCGCCAGCCCCGCCGCGGCCGCGGCGGCCAGGCGGTGACCCAGCTCGCGTACGCCCGCCGGGGTGAGGTCACCCCGGAGATGGAGTACGTCGCGATCCGGGAGAACGTCTCCCCCGAGGTCGTGCGCGAGGAGATCGCGGCCGGGCGCGCGGTGCTGCCGGCCAACGTGAACCACCCGGAGATCGAGCCGATGATCATCGGCAAGCGGTTCCTGGTGAAGGTCAACGCCAACATCGGCAACTCCGCCGTCACCTCCTCCATCGAGGAGGAGGTGGAGAAGATGACCTGGGCCACCAAGTGGGGCGCGGACACGGTGATGGACCTTTCGACCGGCCGCAACATCCACACCACCCGTGAGTGGGTTCTGCGCAACTCCCCCGTGCCGATCGGGACCGTGCCGCTGTACCAGGCCCTGGAGAAGGTCGACGGCAAGGCCGAGGAGCTGAGCTGGGAGATCTACAAGGACACGGTCATCGAGCAGGCCGAGCAGGGCGTCGACTACATGACCGTCCACGCCGGCGTGCTGCTGCGGTACGTGCCGCTGACCGCCCGCCGCAAGACGGGCATCGTCTCCCGCGGCGGCTCGATCATGGCGGCCTGGTGCCTCGCGCACCACAAGGAGAACTTCCTCTACACGCACTTCGAGGAGCTCTCCGAGATCCTCGCGCAGTACGACGTCACGTACTCGCTCGGCGACGGCCTGCGGCCCGGCTCGATCGCGGACGCCAACGACGACGCGCAGTTCGCCGAGCTCAGGACGCTGGGCGAGCTGAACACCATCGCCAAGCGGCACAACGTGCAGACCATGATCGAGGGCCCGGGCCACGTCCCGATGCACAAGATCAAGGAGAACATCGACCTCCAGCAGGAGATCTGCGAGGAGGCGCCGTTCTACACCCTCGGCCCGCTGACGACGGACGTCGCGCCCGCGTACGACCACATCACCTCCGGCATCGGCGCGGCGATGATCGCCTGGTGGGGCACCGCGATGCTCTGCTACGTCACGCCCAAGGAGCACCTGGGCCTGCCGAACCGGGACGACGTGAAGACCGGCGTGATCACGTACAAGATCGCGGCGCACGCGGCGGACCTGGCGAAGGGGCATCCGGGGGCGCAGGAGTGGGACGACGCGCTGTCGGACGCGCGGTTCGAGTTCCGCTGGGAGGACCAGTTCAACCTGGCCATGGACCCGGACACGGCCCGCGAGTTCCACGACGAGACGCTTCCGGCGGAGCCGGCGAAGACGGCGCACTTCTGCTCGATGTGCGGCCCGAAGTTCTGCTCGATGAAGATCTCGCAGGACATCCGCCGCGAGCACGGCGGTGAGCTGAAGTCGGACGAGATCGAGGCGGGCATGGCGGAGAAGTCCGCCGAGTTCGCCGCCTCCGGCAACCGCGTTTATCTGCCGCTGGCGGACTGAGGCCGGGGCGCCTGGGCGCGCTGTTCTGGGAGGGCGAGGGGGCTTCCCAGCACAGCGCGCACGGGTGCCCGACCTGTAAGGGGACGGCCTCGTTCGCTGCCGGGGCTGCCGAGATCGGCGAGAAACGGGTGTTTCGGCGGCTGTGCTCGGCAGACTGATGCCATGACAGCGAGCTCCCTCAGCAAGGGCGCCAACGTGCCCGTGGACTCTCCCGCACTGCGTGTCGAGCTCGTCTGGTCCTCCGGACCGGGCGTGCCGGACGTCGACGCGTCGGCGCTGCTCCTGACGTCGGCCGGGCGGGTGCGCGACGACGGCGACTTCGTCTTCTACAACCAGCCGCGGCACGCGTCCGGAGCCGTGGCGCACCTGGGCAAGCAGAGCGCCGCCGGCGTCACGGGCGACACCCTGACGGTGGACCTCGGCGCGCTGGAGCCCGAGGTCGAGCGCGTCGCCTTGTGCGCCTCGGCCGACGGCGGGACCTTCGGTCAGGTACCCGGGCTCACACTCAGACTGCTCGACGCGGCTTCCGGGAACGAGCTGGCGCACTTCGCCATGACGGCCGGCACCGAGACGGCGTTCATCAGCGGCGAGCTGTACCGGCGGCAGGGGCAGTGGAAGTTCCGGGCGGTGGGCCAGGGGTACGCCGCGGGGCTCGCCGGTCTGGCCACGGAGTTCGGCATCACGGTCGACGAGCCGTCCACCGGCGCCGCGCCGCAGGCACCTCCAGTACCGGCGCCGCCGGCCGCGCCGGCTCCACCCGCCGTACCGGCTGCGCCCGGCGTACCGGCTCCGAGCGCGTCGTCCGGGGGACCGCGGCTCAGCAAGGGCGAGGAACGTCTGCCGGTCGACATGCGCAAACGCCTGTCGCTGCGCAAGGAACAGGTCGCGGTCAGCCTGCGCAAGCACGGGGCGGAGGGCGTCGTCGCCCGCGTCGTGCTCGTCCTGGACGCCTCCGGGTCCATGAGCTTCCTGTACACGCGGGGCGTCGTGGCCGACGTGGTGGAGCGGATGGCCGCGGTCGCCGCGCAGCTCGACGACGACGGGGAGATGCAGGCGTGGACGTTCGCCTCGCAGCCGGCCCGTCTGCCCGACCTCCGGCTCGGGGAACTCCCGGACTGGCTGCGGTTGCACGTCCGCGTCGGGCAGGTGGGTCTCTTCCGCCGCAACAAGAGGCCGAAGGGACTGGAAGACGCGCAGATCGACATGCGGACCGTGGGCATCCAGAACGAGGAGCAGCGGGTCATCGCCGAGGTGCGGGCCTATGTGGCACAGAACCCCGTGCCCGTCCCCACCCTGGTGCTGTTCTTCTCCGACGGCGGCGTCTATCGCAACGCCGAGATCGAGCGGGAGCTGCGCGCGGCGGTGGAGGAGCCCATCTTCTGGCAGTTCGTCGGCCTGGGGCGGTCCGACTACGGCGTGCTGGAGCGGTTCGACACGCTGCCCGGACGTCGCGTCGACAACGTCGGCTTCTTCGCCGTCGACGACATCAGCACGGTCCCCGACCCGGAACTCTACGACCGGCTCCTGTCCGAGTTCCCGAGCTGGATCACCGCCGCCCGCCGGGCGGGGATCCTCTGACGCGGAATCGGGCCGGGATCCTCTGACGCGAAATAGGGCCGACGGGCACCACGGGCGTGTCCTAGAGTTGATCACGTGACTGCCGGGTCGGCCATGGGCCATGCACGAGAGAGGCACCCGGCCTCGGCGTGAGCGCGAGGCGGGCGAGAGGCCCGCCGTTGCTCCGTGTCCTTCCTTCCAGCGCCCCGCACGCGGCGCCTTCCCTCGGATCCACGACACGGAGACACGACCACGCATGTCCTACGAACCTCAGCACAAGCCGGCATCCGAACCGCCGGCCACCACCGTCCAGCTGAACCACACCGTCGTCCACGCCTCTGACCGGCAGCTGTCGGCCGAGTTCCTCGCCGCCGTGCTCGGCCTGGAGGTGGGCGCGCCCTTCGGGCCGTTCCTGCCCGTCGAGCTGGGCAACGGCGTCACTCTCGACTACTACGAGCTGCGCGACGCGCCGATCCAGTCGCAGCACTACGCGTTCCTCGTGCCCGACGAGCAGTTCGACACGATGATCGCCCGCCTGGAGAGGATCGGGGTCACCTACTACGCCGACCCCAGCCACACCGAGCCCGGCCGGATCAACCGCCTCTTCGGCGGCCGCGGCGCCTACTTCGACGACCCGGACGGCCACAACATGGAGATCATGACGCGGCCCTACGCGCGGCCGTAGCAGGCCGCCGCGGCGCCCGCCCGGACCGACGTCCGGGCGGGGCGACCCGCCCGGACCGGCTCAGTCGCGGGAGGGCTCCCGCTCGTCCGTCTCCGGATCGGTGGCGGGGGCGGTGTCCGGGGCGGTGCTGAAGTCGGGGGCCGTGAAGTCGGGGCTGGTGAAGTCCGGGCTGGTGAAGGCCGGCCGGACCTCCGACCGGCCCTCGGCGGGGCTGGTGTAGTCCGGCCCGCTGTACCCCACCTTCGGGATCCGGCGCTGCTGGTGCGGCGGGCCGGACGACGCCGGGCCGACGCTCGGGTCGGCCAGGGCGTCCCGCAGGAACGGCACGATGCCGCGCTCCCGGAGGGCGTGACGCCAGGCCTCCCTGGCCCGTGACACCTCCTCGGGCAGCTCGCCGCCCGGTTCCTGCGCCGTCACCTCGGTGGAGCTGTTGCGCAGCGCCGTCACGAGCAGTCCGATCGCCGCGGACAGCAGTCCGGCCGCGGTGACGGCCGCGAAGAACCAGCCCGCGGTGATCAGTGCCCCGGCGAACTCGTCCGCCGCGTCGACGGCCTTGAGGACCGAGCCGAACAGCAGGAAGATCACCGCCGCGAGTCCGGCGAGGATCGGCGCCAGGACGGTGACGACGGCGGCGAACCCCGCGCCGGGACCGTCCTGCGCCTCGTCGTCGTCGCCGCGCGACAGGACCGCGTCCATGACGCTCGGCCGGGCCGGCGGCGAGCGGAAGTCCTCCCGGACCTTCACGAAGTGCTCGTACTCGGCCGTCGCCGCGGCGGCGATGAGGGCCGTCGCGTTCAACGCCATGGTGCGCAACTGCTCGGCGTTGAGCCGCTTCCCGATCTCGGCCAGATCAGGACGTTCGTGCGCGGTGCGCAGTGCGTCGTCGAGGATCCGCTCGAACTCGGCGCGGTCCTCGGTCAGCAGGTGCGGAGCCACATTCATGTGCATCCCCCGATGCTCCGTAGGCCCGATGTCCCGCGTCAGAACGGGCCGTTGGGCGGAAACGGAGGAGAGCCTGCTACGGATAGGCAGATGGTAGAGCCGGGACGGCACGACGTGACAGGGGTTTCCCCAATCGCCTTCCCGGTCCCGGGGTCAGTCATGCAGCGGCAGGCGCTGCACCAGCAGCTTTCCGGCCATGGTCACGCCGCCGTCCATGGCGATCGCGAGCCCGTCCGCGTACACGTGCGGCCCCTCGACCACCGGACCGGCGCCGTCCTCGCCGTCCCCGTCCTCTCCGCCGACCTGGCCGAGGAGGTACGGGATGGGGCTGTGCCCGTGGACGATGCGGCCGCCGCCGTACGTGGCGAGCAGCTCCCGTACGGCCTGGGGACCGGCCTCGTCGCGGAAGGCGAAGCGCTTGGTGAACTTGCGGAACAGGTCCCAGCACTCGTCCGCGTCGTTGCGGTTGATGATCTCGTGGACGGTCTCGTTGACGTCCTCGATGGTGTCGCCGTACTCGAGGTACGCGGTGGTGTCGGAGTGCAGCAGGAGGTGCCCGTCCTCCTGCACCACGGCGTCGAGCCGGGACATCCACTGCAGGTGGACGTCCTGGAGGCGGTCCATGTCGTGCTTCTGGCCGCCGTTGAGCAGCCAGGCCGCCTGGAAGGTGGCGGTGCCGGCCCCGGAGTTGACGGGGGTGTCGCCGAAGCGCTTGGCGCCGATGAGCAGCAGCTCGTGGTTGCCCATGAGGGCCTTGCAGTAGCCGCCGGCGGCGGCGGCCTCGGCGGACAGCCGCATGACGAGGTCGATGACGCCGATGCCGTCCGGGCCGCGGTCGGTGAAGTCGCCGAGGAACCACAGGCGGGCGTTGCCGGCGGCCCAGTGGCCCTCGGAGTCGATGAGGCCCTGCTCGTGCAGGGAGACGAGGAGCTCGTCGAGGTAGCCGTGGACGTCGCCGACCACGTAGAGCGGGCCGCGGCCGTCGGGCCGGGGCGCGGGAGCGGCGTCGGGCGCGACGCGCACCTGGACGGTGTCGCCCCGGTTGATCACCGGGAGGTCGCGCGCGGTGGGGGTGTAGCCGTCGGGGTGCTCGTCCGCCGGGACCGCGTTGCCGGGGTGCCCGGCGGGGGCCTCGGACGGAGAGCCCGGGGCGACCGGGCCCGGGGGGACCGCCGCCGGGACGGGCGCCTGGGGCGTCCCGTCCGCGGGGATGTCCGTCGCGTACGGGTTTCCGGGGACCGGCGGCGCGGAATGGCCCTGCACCGGCACCTGCGCATACGGAGGCACACGAAAATCGCGCAACGTGGCCGTCCGCACCACGGGTTCCTGACCGGCCCCCTGAGTCATCGACCCCTCCACCACCGTCGCGACCGCCCTGCACATCGCGGACCGGCCTGGTCGGGGTGGTCCGCGATGTCGTGCGCCCATCATAGGAATGAGGCTCCCTCTGTGTGACGCACCAGGGGTGGTGAATCCGGGTCCACCCCCGGTTCACCGGTTGTTTCGCCCCAATTGGGAAGGTCTAGTCCTGCGCGGGCGACCGGGGCGGGCTGACCGTCGTCCGGGGCGAGCGCCGCTGCGACGACGTCCGGACGATCAACTCCGTCGGTATCACCTGCTCGACCGGTCCGTCCGTGTCGATCCCTTCGATGGCGTCGATGAGGAGTTGGACGACGGCGGTGCCGATGCGGCGGGGTTTGAGGGAGAGGGTGGTGATGGGGGGTTCGGTGGTGGCGTAGACGGTGGATTCGCTGCAGCAGACGAGGAGGAGGTCGTCGGGGACGCGGAGTCCGTAGCGTCTGGCGGCGGCGAGGAGGTCGGTGCCGTTGGGGTCGAAGAGTCCGTAGACGGCGTCGGGTCGGTCGGGTCGGGCGAGGAGGCGGTCGGCGGCGACGGCTCCGGCGCAGGGGTCGTGTGCGGGGTAGGCCTCGTAGACGGGGTCCTGTCCGACGCGGTTGCACCAGTGGAGGTAGGCCTGGGTGGAGAGTCGGGTGTAGGTGTCGGTGGTGGTGCCGGTGAGGAGGCCGATGCGGCGGGCGCCGGCGGCGGCGAGGTGGTCGAGGAGGTCGAGGACGGCGGCTTCGTGGTCGTTGTCGACCCAGGCGGTGACGGGGAGGGTGCCGGCGGGGCGTCCGTCGGAGACGACGGGGAGGCCTTGGCGGACGAGTTCGGTGACGACGGGGTCGTGGTCGGAGGGGTCGATGACGACGGTGCCGTCGAGGGCGACGTTGGACCAGACGTCGTGTCGGCTGGTGGCGGGGAGGATGACCAGGGCGTATCCGCGGGCGAGTGCGGCGGAGGTGGCGGCTCTGGCCATTTCGGCGAAGTAGGCGAATTCGGTGAAGGTGAAAGGTTCATCCCCGTAGGTGGTGACGGTCAGGCCGATGAGGCCGGACTTTCCGGTACGGAGGGTGCGGGCCGCTGCTGATGGGCGGTAGCCCAGTCGGTCGGCGACTTCGCGGACGTGGCGGCGGGTGGCGTCCGGGAGCCGGCCCTTGCCGTTGAGCGCGTCGGAGACAGTCGTGATGGAGACCCCGGCGGCGGCGGCCACGTCCCGGATGCCTGCCCGGCCCTGCCGGCTTCCCCGGGTCTGTGCCCGGCTCACCTGGTGCTTCCCTGCTGCTGTCATGGCGAGCCGATAGTAGGGCGAGGCGAGCGGGTAGAGCCGGTCGCATATGCAAGCGTTGACAGGCACGTTTCTGCATGGTCGAGAACCGGTAACACCCAAGAAAAGCAAGGGTGTTTGGGGTTTCGCCATGGGAGCTGCGGCTGTCACCCTGTATGTGCCTGGTAAGGGGCGCAGGTCTCGAAGAGGTCTCAACTCACCTCTACGGGGGATGCGCGCCACGGCGCTCGCCACCGGCGCTCGCCATGGTTTCGCGCGCTCCCCCCAGGTTTCCGGAGTCCCTGCCCGGCACCCGGGCGCCGGCCCCGCCGGTCCGAGGTTCCCCTCGGTCGCCCCTCCTCAGCGGAGGCGAATCCTCATAAGGTGAGGAGTATTGGCGGTACGGACGGTCGAGGAGGACCACAGTGAGCGAGACCAGCCCCAGCGGAACGAACGCGGGCGGGCCCCGGCTGCGCGCCGAGCTGGAGACCATCCCCACCTACAAGCCGGGCAAGCCGGCCGCCGCGGGTGGCCCGGTGGCCTTCAAGCTGTCCTCCAACGAGAACCCGTACCCGCCGCTGCCGGGCGTCATGGAGAGCGCCGTGGCCGCGGCCGCGAACTTCAACCGTTACCCCGACATGGCCTGCACGGGCCTGATGAACGAGCTCGCGGACCGCTTCGGCGTCCCGGTGTCGCACCTCGCCACGGGCACCGGCTCGGTCGGCGTGGCCCAGCAGCTGCTGCAGGCCACCTCCGGCCCCGGCGACGAGGTGATCTACGCCTGGCGGTCCTTCGAGGCGTACCCGATCATCACGCAGATCAGCGGCGCGACCTCGGTGCAGGTCCCGCTGACCGACGGCGATGTGCACGACCTCGACGCCATGGCCGAGGCGATCACCGACCGGACGCGGCTGATCTTCGTCTGCAACCCCAACAACCCCACCGGCACCGCGGTGCGCCGGGCGGAGCTGGAGCGCTTCCTGGACCGGGTGCCCTCCGACGTCCTGGTCGTGCTCGACGAGGCGTATCGCGAGTTCGTCCGGGACGCCGACATCCCGGACGGTGTCGAGCTCTACCGCGACCGGCCGAACGTGGCCGTGCTGCGCACCTTCTCGAAGGCGTACGGCCTGGCCGGCCTGCGGGTGGGCTTCGCGATCGCCCACGAGCCGGTGGCGGCCGCGCTGCGCAAGACGGCGGTGCCGTTCGGCGTGAGCCAGCTGGCGCAGGACGCGGCGGTGGCCTCGCTGCGGGCCGAGGACGAGCTGCTCGGCCGGGTGGGCTCGCTGGTGGCGGAGCGTGAGCGGGTCCACGCGGGGCTGGTGGCCCAGGGCTGGACCGTGCCGGACACCCAGGCGAACTTCGTCTGGCTGCGGCTCGGCGAGCGGACCGTGGACTTCGCGGCGGAGTGCGAGCGGCACGGCGTGGTCGTGCGGCCGTTCGCGGGCGAGGGCGTGCGCGTCACCATCGGCGAGTGCGAGGCGAACGACGTCTTCCTCAAGGTGGCGGAGGGTTTCCGCAAGGAGAGCTGAATTCCGTCGGGAGGGCTGAGTCCCGCGAGAGGCGCAGTTCCGCCATGAGGGCTGGCCTGCGAGGGAACCCGCTGCTCAGCGTGTGACGAGTTCCACGCGGATCGGGTCGCCGTCCCGGACGGAGGCCAGGATCCGCGGGTCGCCGTCGAGGGCGCCGAGCAGGTTGCAGGGACTGGCGAGCCGGCATTCCTCGCCGCGGGATATCGGCGTCGGGCCGTAGGGGAGGGCGAGTGCGTCGCCCTCCGTCCAGAAGGCCACCGTGCCCGGCTCGACGACCTGCCGTGCCTCGGTCTCGAGCGCGGCGGAGACCGGAGTGTCGAAGTAGACCTCCTCGCCCCAGGTGCGGGCGGTGGAGACCAGAGGGAGAGCCCCCACGAGCGCTGTGCTCGTGGGGGTTTCGTCGATGGTGGCCGTGGTGTGACCGGCGGGCCAGGAGATGCGGATCTGAAGGGTCATGCCCTCGATTCAACAATATGTTGAAGGCCCCGGGAAGGGGTGACCTTCGAGTAGGGGACCCCCGGTCTGACGTACGGATTTCGCATGAGCCATAATTGCTTGTGAATGTGAACGCGTTCACAAGCGTGTCCTGCTTCCCCCCATTTGGGAGGAACCCGCCAGGCAGACTGCCCGCTGTGACCACGTCGAGTAAGGAGCAGACGTGAACCTAGCTTTGGCGCCCGAGACATTGGCGCGTTGGCAGTTCGGCATCACGACCGTCTACCACTTCCTGTTCGTTCCCCTGACGATCTCGCTGGCCGCCCTGACGGCCGGCATCCAGACCGCCTGGGTCCGCACGGGCAAGGAGAAGTACCTCAGGGCGACCAAGTTCTGGGGCAAGCTCTTCCTGATCAACATCGCCATGGGCGTCGTCACCGGCATCGTGCAGGAGTTCCAGTTCGGCATGAACTGGTCCGACTACTCGCGCTTCGTCGGCGATGTCTTCGGCGCGCCGCTCGCCTTCGAGGCGCTGATCGCGTTCTTCTTCGAGTCCACCTTCATCGGGCTCTGGATCTTCGGCTGGGACAAGCTGCCGAAGAAGATCCACCTCGCCTGCATGTGGATGGTCTCGCTCGGCACGATCCTCTCCGCGTACTTCATCCTCGCGGCGAACTCCTGGATGCAGCACCCCGTCGGGTACCGCATCAACGAGGAGCGCGGCCGGGCCGAGCTCACCGACTTCTGGCTGGTGCTCACCCAGAACACCGCGCTCACCCAGTTCTTCCACACCATGACCGCGGCGTTCCTCGTCGGCGGGGCCTTCATGGTCGGCATCTCCGCCTTCCACCTGGCCCGCCGGAAGCACGTGCCGGTGATGCGGTCCTCGCTGCGCATCGGCCTGATCACGCTGATCATCGCCGGCATGGGCACGGCCGTCAGCGGTGACCTGCTCGGCAAGGTCATGTTCAAGCAGCAGCCGATGAAGATGGCCGCCGCCGAGGCGCTCTGGGACGGCGAGGCGCCGGCTCCGTTCTCGATCTTCGCCTACGGCGATGTCGACAAGGGCCACAACAAGGTCGCCATAGAGATCCCGGGCCTGCTGTCCTTCCTGGCCAACGACGACTTCGAGTCGTTCGTCCCCGGCATCAACGACGTCAACAAGGCCGAGCAGGAGAAGTTCGGGCCCGGCGACTACCGGCCCAACATCCCGGTCGCCTACTGGGGCTTCCGCTGGATGATCGGCTTCGGCATGGCCTCGCTCGGCATCGGCATGCTCGGTCTCTGGCTGACCCGCAAGAGGTTCCTGCTGCCGCCGCACCTGCGGACCGGCGAGGACGAGGTGCCGCACCTCGTGCTCTTCCGGAACAAGGCGCTCAGCCCGCGGTTCACGAAGTGGTACTGGCTCGTGGCGCTGTGGACCATGCTCTTCCCGCTGATCGCCAACTCCTGGGGCTGGATCTTCACCGAGATGGGCCGCCAGCCGTGGGTCGTCTACGGCGTGCTGCGCACCCGTGACGCGGTCTCCCCCGGGGTCTCCCAGGCCGAGGTGCTCACCTCGATGACCGTCTTCACCCTGCTCTACGCGATCCTCGCGGTGATCGAGGTCCGGCTGATGGTGAAGTACGTCAAGGCCGGTCCCCCGGAGCTCACGGAGGACGACCTCAACCCGCCCACCACCATCGGCGGCCACGACAAGCGCGACCCCGACCGGCCCATGGCCTTCTCGTACTGAGGCAGAGGAGAACGAGTCATGGAACTCCACGACGTCTGGTTCATCCTGATCGCCGTCCTCTGGACCGGCTACTTCTTCCTGGAGGGCTTCGACTTCGGGATCGGTGTCCTCACCAAGCTGCTCGCCCGCGACCGTCCCGAGAAGCGGGTCCTGATCAACACCATCGGACCCGTCTGGGACGGCAACGAGGTGTGGCTGCTGACGGCCGGCGGAGCGACCTTCGCCGCGTTCCCCGAGTGGTACGCGACGCTGTTCTCCGGCTTCTACCTGCCGCTGCTGCTGATCCTGGTCTGCCTGATCGTGCGCGGCGTCGCCTTCGAGTACCGCGCCAAGCGGCCCGAGCAGAACTGGCAGCGCAACTGGGAGGAGGCCATCTTCTGGACCTCGCTGCTCCCGGCCTTCCTGTGGGGCGTCGCCTTCGGCAACATCGTGCGCGGCGTGAAGCTCGACGCCCAGCACGAGTACGTCGGCGGCCTCGGGGACCTGCTCAACCCGTACGCCCTGCTCGGCGGCCTGGTCACCCTCGCCCTCTTCACCTTCCACGGCGCGGTGTTCGCCGCGCTCAAGACGGTCGGGGAGATAAGGCAGCGGGCGCGCTCCCTGGCGCTGAAGCTCGGCGTGGCGACGGCGGCGGTCGCGGTGGTCTTCCTGGGGTGGACCCAGCTCGACAAGGGCGGCCTCGGGAGCCTGGCCGCGATGCTGGTGGCGGTGATCGCGCTGGTCGGTGCGATCGGGGCGATCAAGGCCGGGCGTGAGGGATGGTCGTTCGCGCTCTCGGGTGTCACCATCGCCGCGGCGGTTGCGATGCTGTTCCTGACGCTCTTCCCGAACGTCATGCCGTCCACGCTCGACCCGGACTGGAGCCTGACGGTCACCAACGCGTCGTCGAGCCCGTACACGCTGAAGATCATGACGTGGTGTGCGGCGATCGCGACGCCGCTGGTGCTCGCCTACCAGTCCTGGACGTACTGGGTCTTCCGCAAGCGGATCGGGACCCAGCACATCGCCCACTGAGGGCACCTGTACACCGCCACCAGGTGCACCTGCGCATCGCCCACCAGGTGCACCTGCACATCGCCCACTAGCTCCACTAGCGAGGGATGTTTCACGTGAAACCGATCGACCCGCGTCTGCTCCGCTACGCCCGGGCCACCCGCTTCTTCCTGGCGGCCGTGGTGGCGCTCGGCCTGGTCGGGGCGGCGCTGGTCGTCGCCCAGGCGATGCTGATCGCCGAGGTCGTGGTGGGGGCTTTCGAGCAGGGCCTGTCGGTTTCCTCCCTCCGGACGCCGCTGCTGCTGCTCGCGGGCGTGGCTGTGGGCCGGTCGCTGGTCTCCTGGCTGACCGAACTCGCCGCCCACCGCGCCAGCGCGGCGGTCAAGTCCGAGCTGCGCGGGCGGCTGCTCGACCGGGCGGCGGCGCTCGGGCCGGGCTGGCTCAGCGGTCAGAAGGCCGGCTCGCTGGTGGCCCTGGCGACCCGCGGGGTGGACGCCCTGGACGACTACTTCGCGCGCTATCTCCCGCAGCTCGGCCTCGCCGTCGTGGTGCCGGTGGCGGTGCTCGCGCGGATCGTCACCGAGGACTGGGTGTCGGCGGCGATCATCGTCGTCACCCTGCCGCTGATCCCGGTCTTCATGGTGCTCATCGGCTGGGCGACGCAGGCTCGGATGGACCGGCAGTGGAAGCTGCTCTCCCGGCTCTCCGGGCACTTCCTCGACGTGGTCGCGGGACTGCCGACGCTCAAGGTCTTCGGCCGGGCTAAGGCCCAGGCCGAGTCGATCCGCGCGATCACCTCCGAGTACCGGCAGGCCACCGTGCGGACGCTGCGGATCGCCTTCCTCTCCTCCTTCGCGCTCGAACTGCTCTCCACGCTCTCCGTGGCCCTGGTCGCCGTCACCATCGGCATGCGCCTCGTCCACGGCGGCCTCGACCTGTACACCGGGCTCGTCATCCTCGTGCTCGCGCCCGAGGCGTACCTGCCGATCCGCCAGGTCGGCGCGCAGTACCACGCGGCGGCGGAGGGACTCGCGGCCGCGGAGGAGATCTTCGCGGTCCTGGAGACGCCGGTTCGGACGGGCGGCGGGGTGGCGGTTCCCGCCACCGGTACGGCCGTTGCCGCCTCCGGTGGGGGTGTTCCGCGGATCGAGCTGACGAACGTCACCGTGCGGCACGAGGGACGGACGGAGCCCTCGCTCGACGCGGCCTCGCTGGTTCTGGAGCCCGGCGAGACGGTGGCGCTGGTCGGGCCGAGCGGGGCCGGCAAGTCCACCCTGCTCGACGTGCTCCTGGGCTTCACGACCCCGGAGCCGGACGGCGGTTCGGTACGGGTCGGGGGCGCCGAACTCGGATCGCTGGACCTGGAGGCCTGGCGCGAGCGGATCGCCTGGGTGCCACAGCGGCCGTACTTCTTCGCAGGGACGATCGCCGAGAACGTCCGGCTCGCGCGGCCGGACGCCGACGACGCGGCGGTCGCGCAGGCCCTGGGGGAGGCGGGCGCCGGGGAGTTCGTGGCCGGGCTCCCGGCCGGCGCCGAGACGGTCCTCGGCGAGGACGGCGCGGGGCTCTCGGCGGGCCAGCGGCAGCGGCTCGCCCTGGCGCGGGCCTTCCTCGCGGACCGCCCGCTGCTGCTCCTCGACGAGCCGACGGCGGCATTGGACGGCGCGACCGAGGCGTCCGTGGTCGACTCGGTCCGCCGCCTGGCGGAGGGCCGTACGGTGCTGCTGGTCGTTCACCGCCCGGCGCTGCTGGCGGTCGCGGACCGCGTGGTCGAGCTGCGGGGTGCGCAGGCCGCCCCGGCGGACGCCCCCGCCGCTGTCCGGCCCGGGAATCAGGCGGGGGTGGAGACGGCCTGGACCGGCGTCCTGCCGTCCGGCGACGGGGCCCCGGCCGAGCCGGGCGAGGACGCTCCCGCCGGCTCGCGGCCCGCGGGCGCCCCGCACGACGGTGCCGCCGCGCAGGTGCCGTCGGCCGCCGGAGCCGTACCGGCCCTGGACGCGGGCCGCACGACCGGCGGCACCGACGTGCCGCCGCAGGGCGGGCCGCGAACCTCCCCGCTCGCCCGTGTACGGCGCATGGGTGGGGAACTGCGCGGCCGGCTCGGTCTCGCCCTGCTGCTCGGGACGCTGGCGCTCGGCTCCGCCGTGGGCCTCATGGCGGTGTCGGGCTGGCTCATCTCGCGCGCCTCCGAACAGCCGCCCGTGCTGTACCTGATGGTCGCCGTCACCGCGACGCGCGCGTTCGGCATCGGCCGGGCCGTCTTCCGGTACGCCGAGCGGCTCGTCTCGCACGACGCCGTCCTGCGGATGCTCGCCGAACTCCGCGTCTCCGTCTACCGCCGGCTGGAGCGCATCGCCCCCGCCGGACTGCGCCGCACCCGGCGCGGCGACCTGCTGTCCCGGCTCGTCCAGGACGTCGACGCGCTCCAGGACTACTGGCTCCGCTGGCTGCTCCCGGCCGGTGCCGCGCTGCTGGTCGGCGCGGGCTCCGTCGGGTTCACCGCCTGGCTGCTGCCCGAGGCCGGCGCGGTGCTCGCGGTGGGCCTGCTGGCCGCCGGTCTGGCCGTGCCGTTCCTCGGCGGGGTGCTCGCCCGGCGCGCCGAGGACCGGCTCGCGCCCGCGCGCGGTGCGCTCGCGACCGCCGTCGCCGACCTGCTGCGCGGCTGCGCCGAGCTGACCGTCGCCGGGGCGCTGCGCGACCGGCTCGACCGGGCCGCCCGCGCGGACCGCTCCCTCACCTCGATCGCCTCCCGGCAGGCCGCGGTCACGGCGCTGAGCGCCGGCCTCACCGCGCTGGCGTGCGGGCTGACCGTGGCGGCCGCGGCCGTCGTCGGCGTCCAGGGCGTCCGGGACGGGCGGCTCGACGGCGTCGCGCTCGCGGCCCTCGTCCTCACGCCGCTCGCCGCGTTCGAGGCGGTGAACGGGCTGCCGCTGGCCGTCCAGTACCGGCAGCGGGTCAAGCGGAGCGCCGAGCGCGTGCAGGAGGTCCTCGACGCACCGGTGCCGGTCCACGAGCCGACGACCCCGGCCGCCGCGCCGGACAGCCCCTTCCCGCTGGTCCTCCAGGGGCTCAGCGCCCGGTACGCCGGTCAGGAGCGGGACGCCCTCGACGACTTCGCGCTCACCCTGGAGGCCGGCCGCCGGGTCGCGGTCGTGGGCCCCTCGGGCTCCGGCAAGACCACGCTCGCGCAGGTGCTGCTGCGCTTCCTGGACGCACGCGCCGGCACGTACCGGCTCGGCGGCACCGCCGCGGACGCGCTCGACGGGGACGACGTCCGCCGTCTCGTCGGCCTCTGCGCCCAGGACGCGCACACCTTCGACAGCACCCTCAGGGAGAACCTGCGGCTCGCCCGTCCCGGCGCCGGCGACGACGAACTGCGCGCCGCGCTCGACCGGGCCCGGCTGCTCGACTGGGTCGACGGACTGCCCGAGGGCCTGGACACGCTCGTCGGGGAGCACGGCGCCCGGCTCTCCGGCGGTCAGCGGCAGCGGCTGGCGCTCGCCCGCGCCCTGCTCGCCGACTTCCCCGTCCTCGTGCTCGACGAGCCCGCCGAGCACCTGGACCTGGCCACGGCGGACGCGCTCACCGACGACCTGCTCCAGGTCACCGAGGGCCGGACGACCGTCCTCATCACCCACCGGCTGCGCGGCCTGGACGCCGTGGACGAGGTGGTGGTCCTGGACGAGGGCCGGACCGTGCAGCGCGGGCCGTACGCGGAGCTGGCCGCCGCCGAGGGGCCGCTGCGGACGATGCTGGAGCGCGAGCGGGCGACCGAACTGCTCCTGAGGCGCGGCTGACGGCCCACCCCCGACATGCCTGACAGCCGTCCCCGGCACGGCTCACAGCCCACCCGCGGCGTGGCTGACGGCCCACCCCCGGCACACCGAGACTCTGGCTTTCCCTGGCAAAACGGACTAACTACGCTCGGGGTCATGACCGTGCCCGACGCCCCGGACCCGCTCGACGCCGCCACCCAGGCCACCCGCAGCCTCCAGGGCCTGTCCACCGAACTGACGGCGCGCGTCCCGCAGCTCCTGGAGGCCATGCGGTCCGTCGGGACCGGCCTGGAGCTGCACTCCACCCTGGACCGCATCTGCGCGACCGCCGCCGAACTCACCGACGCCCGCTACGCGGCGATCGGCGTCGTCGACGAGGAGGGCGAGGGCCTCTCCGACTTCGTCACCCACGGCGTCACCGAGGAGACCGCCGACCGGATCGGCCGACGGCCCGACGGGCAGGCCGGACTGCTCGGCGCGCTGATCCGGGACCCGCAGACCATCCGCCTCGCCGATCCGGCCGCCGACCCGCGCTCCGCGGGCCTCCCGCCGGGCCACCCGCCGATGCGGGGCTTCCTCGGCGTCCCCATCCGCGTCCAGGGCGAGGTCTTCGGCACCCTCTACCTCGCCGAGAAGAAGGGCGGCGGAGAGTTCACCGACGACGACGTGGACATCGTCCGGGTGCTCGCCACCGAGGCGGGCATCGCCATCGGCAACGCCCGCCTCTACGAGGCCGCCCGGCAGCGGGAGCGCTGGATCGACGGCTCCGTCGCCGTCACCACGGCCCTGCTCTCCGGCGGCGACGCGGACGACGCGCTCACCGTCGTCGCCGAGCAGGCCCGGCGGCTCGCCGACGCGGCTGCCGGCATCGTGCTGCTGCCCGCCGAGGAGGGCGGCCTGGAGATCGTCGCCGTCGCTGCCGACCGGCCCGGCCTCGCCCTCGGCATCGTGATCCCGCCGGAGAGCCCGGTCGTGCAGCGGCTGCTCGCGGGCGAGGCGGTGTTCGTCGGCGACGCCGCCGCCGACGCGCGCATGCTGAGCCGGGTCGCCGTCGCGTACGGGCCCAGCATGCTGCTGCCGCTGCAGAGCGGCGGGCGGGTGCTCGGCGCGCTCGCCACGCCCCGGGCGCGCGGCGCCCGCCCCTTCACCGAGGCGGAGCGCACCCTCGCCACCCAGTTCGCCTCGCAGGCCGCCCTCGCGCTGATGATGGCCGAGGCGCAGCGCGACCGGGAGCGGCTCGCCGTCTACGAGGACCGCGACCGCATCGCCCGCGACCTCCACGACCTCGTCATCCAGCGGCTGTTCGCCACGGGGATGATGCTGGAGAGCGCTCAGCGCACGTCGGCCGTGCCGGCCGTGCGCCAGGGCGTCGGCAAGGCGGTCGACGCACTCGACGTCACCATCCAGGAGATCCGCACCGCGATCTTCGCGCTCCAGCAGGGGCCCGCCGAGGCCCCGGCCGGGCTGCGCACCCGGGTGCTGCGGGAGATCAACATGGCCGCGGTGCCGCTGGGCTTCAAGCCCGCCCACCGCTTCCTCGGCCCGGTCGACACGACGGTCGGCGAGCTCACCGGCAAGAACCTCGTGGCGGCGCTGCGCGAGGCGCTCTCCAACGCCTTCCGGCACGCGGAGGCGACCCGGATCGAGGTCGTCGTGGACGCGACCGCCGCCCTGGAGGACGGGACGCCCGGCGTCCGGCTGTCCGTCGCGGACGACGGGGTCGGCATCCCCGAGGGCGGCCGGCGCAGCGGGCTGCGGAACCTGGCCCGGCGAGCGGAGTCGCTCGGCGGCGCGAGCTGGTGCGGGCCGGGTCTCGGCGAGGACGGCGGCGGTACGACGGTGGTGTGGCAGGCCCCGCTGTAGCGGAGGGCGCCGTGCGGGTGCGGCGGGCCGATCGTCGGATGTTCGTAGGCCGTCCGGCCGTACGACCCCCGTGTGCTGCCGGGAATCGGGCCGGCGCGGGGTGACGATCCGACCATGCGCAACTCATACGACCGCCGGCCCCGCGCGGTGCCGCTGCTGGTCGCGCTGCTCGCGCTGTGCCTGCTCGGGGCGCGCCCGGCGGTCGCCTCCGACGGGCCGAGCATCGGTCCGGAGGTCGCCCGTCTGTACCAGGAGGCCTCGCGGGCGGTCGCCTCGTACGAGCGGGGCCGGCGGGCCGCCGAGGCCCAGCGCGTGAAGGCGGCGGCCCTGGAGCGGCGGCTGACCGGGCACCGGCGCGAACTCGCCGCGCTGCACGAGCGCGTGGGCGGCGTCGCCCGGGCGCAGTACCGCGAGGGCGGCTCGCTCACCCACACCGCCCGGCTGCTGCTCGCGCGCGACCCCGACCAGCTGATGCGCGGTCAGCAGCTCGCCGCGCAGGCCGAGGCGGCGGTGAGCCGGCTGCTCGACAGCTCCCGCCGGGCGGAGGCGCGGCTCGCCGTCGCGGAGGGCGCGGCCAACAGCGCCCGGCACGAGCTCGACCTGCGCGTCGCCCGGCTCGACCGCATCAAGCAGGGCATCGCGACCCGGCTGGAGGAGGCGCAGTGGCGGCTCCAGGCGGAGGCGAACCGCAGCGCCGCCGCGGGCAGCTGCCGGGGCGCGGTGCGGATCGAGCAGCCCGGCGGCCCGCCGCCCGGCGCCCGGTGGGTCGCGCCGGTCGCGGCGTACGCGCTCTCCGCGGGCTTCGACAGCGCGGGCGAACGCTGGGCCCGCCGGCACACCGGCCAGGACTTCGCCGTGCCCATCGGCACGCCCGTGCGGGCGGTGGGCGCCGGGCGGGTGGTGCGGGTGTCCTGCGGCGGGGGCTTCGGGATCGAGGTGGTCGTCGGCCACGACGACGGCTGGTACTCGCAGTACGCGCACCTGGCCTCGGCGGCCGTGGAGGCGGGCGAGAGGGTCCGGCCCGGGCAGTGGATCGGGCAGGCCGGCACGACCGGCAACTCCACCGGCCCCCACCTGCACTTCGAGACGCGGCTGACGCCCCACCTGGGCTCGGGCGTCGACCCGGCGCGCTGGCTCGCCGAACGCGGGGTGCGGCTCCGGGCGGTCGTTCCGCCGGGCGAGGAGCCGGAGGCCGCGGGCGGGACCGTGCCGGACGCCACGGGCGGGACTGTGCCGGACGCCGTGCGTGGGCCCCTGCCGGGTGCCCCGGGTCAGGACGGCCGGTTCCCGGCGCCGGCGCCCGCACCGGGCGCCCCGGCTCCTGTCCCGGTGCCGGACGCGCCGCCGGTGCCCGCGCCGGATGCGGTGGTCGGCGGTCCGGGCGCGGTGCCCGGTCCTTGACGCGGCGCCCCGGCCGCTGAGCAGTGCTCCCGCGCGGTCAGCGGCCGGCCAGGATCTCCTCGATGACGACGGCGACGCCGTCCTCGTTGTTCGCGACCGTCCGGCCGGAGGCGGCGGCGACGACCTCGGGGTGCGCGTTGCCCATGGCGTACGAGCGGCCCGCCCAGGTCAGCATCTCGATGTCGTTGGGCATGTCGCCGAAGGCGACGACCTCCTCGGCCGTGATGCCGCGCTCGGCGCAGCAGTGGGCGAGCGTGGACGCCTTGGAGACGCCCAGCCCGCTGACCTCCAGCAGGGCGGTCGGGCTGGACCGGGTGAACGACGCCTGGTCCCCGGCCGCCTCGCGGGCCAGGGCCAGGAAGGCGTCGGGGTCGAGTTCGGGGTGCTGGGCGAGCAGCTTCAGGACGGGGGCCGCCGCGCCCGGGGTCTCCTCGTACAGCAGCTTCTCGGCGGTGGCGACCGTGGCGCCGGGGTCGAGGAAGAACGGCGGGTACAGCGGCTCGTAGTGGATGCCGGTGGTCAGCTCGACCGCGAACGTCGTGCCGGGCGCGGCCGCCCGCAGCCGGTGGACGACCTCGAGGGCGGTGGGCCGCTCCAGGGGACGCACCTCCAGAAACGTTCCTCCAGAGTGGAGGTCGACCACGGCGGCGCCGTTCGCGCAGATGGCGAGGCCATGACCGTGGACGTGGTCGGCGACCACGTCCATCCAGCGGGCCGGGCGTCCGGTGACGAAGAAGACCTCGACCCCGGCGGCCTCCGCGGCGGCCAGTGCGGCGACGGTCCGGGGGGAGACCGACTTGTCGTCGCGCAGCAGCGTGCCGTCGAGGTCGGTGGCGATCAGTCTCGGGGTCGGCGCCGCGTCGCGCCCGGGAAGGGAGGAGGTCACGGGTCCATTCTCACGTACCGGATGCACGTGCGTGCGGATGCCCGCACATCTGAGAGGTGCACACGGCCGGGAGGCGGAGGGACGCGGGGCGCAGGGGGGCGCACACGTCCCAGGGGACTCACCGGTCCCGAGCGCCGACGCCCCGGTGCCGCGTGTCGGTGCCGCCGCGTACTGTCGGGGGTATGCGTCTGAGCACCGTGATCCTCCCGACCCGCCGCTGGCACGAGGGCGGCCGCGACCAGTGGCTGCGCGCCGAGCAGCTCGGTTTCCACGCCGCGTACACCTACGACCACCTGTCCTGGCGCACCTTCCGGGACGGTCCGTGGTTCGGGGCCGTACCGACGCTGACGGCCGCCGCCGGCGTCACCGACCGGATCCGCCTGGGCACGATGGTGACCTCGCCCAACTTCCGGCATCCGGTCACCCTCGCCAAGGAGCTGATCACGCTCGACGACGTGTCCGGCGGCCGGATCACCCTGGGCATAGGCGCGGGCGGAGTCGGCTTCGACGCGACGGCGCTGGGCCAGGTGCCGTGGTCGCCGCGGGAGCGGGCGGACCGGTTCGCCGAGTTCGTGGCGCTGCTCGACCGGCTGCTCAGCGAAGACGTCGTCTCGGACCGGGGCGAGTTCTACGCGGCGGACGAGGTGCGCAACATCCCGGGCTGCGTGCAGCGGCCGCGGCTGCCGTTCGCGGTGGCGGCGACCGGACCGCGCGGACTGCGGCTCGCGGCGCGGCACGGCCAGGCGTGGGTGACGACGGGCGACCCGAAGCTCTACGAGGAGGGCACGCCGGAGCAGTCGTACGAGGCGATACGCGGCCAGGTCGCGAAGCTCGGCGCCGCGTGCGCCGAGACCGGCCGGGACGTGACCACGATGGAGAAGATCCTGCTCACGGGCTTCACCCCGGACCGTCCGCTGGAGTCCTTCGACGCCTTCGTGGACTTCGCCGGGCGCCACTTCGAGCTGGGCTTCGACGAGCTCGTGATCCACATGCCCATCGCGGACTCGGTGTTCGAGGCCGACGAGTCGGTCTACGAGAAGATCGCCACGGAGGGTCTGGCCCAGCTGGGCTTCAGCGGACCCGCGAACTGAGCCACGGGGTGAGGGTGCCGGCGAGCACCAGCTCCTTGTACGTCTCGTCGCCGGGCAGCGGTACGACGAGCCACCAGCCCGCGGGCCAGAACCGGCCCTTCACATGGGCGAGGCCGTCGTAGACGGAGCGCAGGAAGGCGGGGACGGAATCGCGCGGCACGTCCGCGAACTCCACCCCGTCCACGGTGATCCGGGCGTCGTCCTCGGGGTAGAGCTGGACGCTCACCGCGGGGGAGCCGCCCAGTTCGACAAAGGCTTCGTGTGGCAGCGAGCCGTCCGGGTCGAGGACGGTGAAGGCGCCGGCCGCGGTGCGGCGGGAGGTCCGGTCCGCTCCGATGTCGTCGGTCACCGTCAGCTCGCGGTTCTCGGACCGGGCGATCTCGCGGATCGCGGTGACGGCCGACTCGGTCGTGGGCAGATGCGGGTGTGCCATGCCGTCGATCATGCCCGAGCGGCGCGGCGACCGTAGGGTCGTCGGCGGCTCAGCCGGGGAAGCGGAGGTACTCCGGCGGGACGGCGTCGGTGAGCCAGACGCCGTTGGCGCTGAGGCGGAAGACATGGCCGGCGCGGTGCATCGCACCGGCGTCGACGCTGAGCACCACCGGTCGGCCGCGGCGGGCGCCGACGCGGGTCGCGGTCTCCCGGTCGGCGGACAGGTGCACGTGGTGGCGGGCCATGGGGCGCAGGCCCTCGGCGCGGATCGCGTCCAGGAAGCGGGCGACGGTGCCGTGGTAGAGGTACGCGGGCGGCTCCGCCGCCGGCAGGTCCAGGTCGACCTCCACGGTGTGGCCCTGGCTGGCCCGGATGCGGGTCCCCTCGATCGCGAAGCGCTTCTTGTCGTTGGTCGCGACGACGTGGTCCAGTTCGGCGCGGGTGATCCGGAAGCCGTGCTCGGCGGCCGCGCTCAGCAGCGCGTCGATCTCCGTCCAGCCCTGTGCGTCGAGGACGAGCCCGATCCGTTCCGGCTGGTGCCGCAGATGCTTCGACAGGTACTTCGACACCTTGACGGTGCGACGTTCGTCCATGGGTCTTTCGTTCATCGGCTCAGGATGCCCGAGGTCCGACACGTCCCACCATCGAATTCGGGCGGGCAGGTTTGATCCACAACCAACTTGAGTTATCCACAAGGAAATTGACGATCCTGTGGACAACTAGCCTGGGAATCAAGCCCCTTTGAGCAAGTCATGGCTGATTTGCATGACTTGTCGTGAGGGCGTCCAATGTTCGTGCCTGCACCTCCCTTTCGGTCGCCGCAGCGACGAACGCCGCGACGTTCTCCCGGCCAACGAGCTTCTCCACGGCCCGGATCGTCTCCGGCGGCAGCGCCACCTCGCGCGGCTCGTCGTCCCTCTGCG
This sequence comes from Streptomyces tritici, assembly GCF_048500665.1. NCBI lineage: Bacteria > Bacillati > Actinomycetota > Actinomycetes > Kitasatosporales > Streptomycetaceae > Streptomyces > Streptomyces tritici. The sequence goes on along the minus strand of NZ_CP183183.1, from coordinate 3,367,600 downwards.
GCAGCTCGTGCGACGTCAGGTGATACTGCAGGTGTCGGTGGGCGAACGTCCGCATGGCGCGCGCCAGTTCCGCGTCCACCGTCTGCTGCGCCAGCGGCCGCAGCCGTCGCACCATCGATGCCGCGGCGGCCGCGTCCGCGTCGGTCGGTGGCCGGTGCTCCAGGTAGCGCGCGAAGACGTGCTCGGTCGTGAACTCCAGAAAACGGGACGCTATGTGCTCCACCTGTCCGCGAAGTTCCCGCAGGTGACCGGTGATTGCGGACAGCGGGACGCCCGCCGCATACAACTCGGCCGCCACCGCGAGCTCTTGGGGGCTGGGCACGAGGAACTCGTCGGCCCGGTCCTGGATCGGTACGAGCACGCCGAGCTCTATCGCGTCGCGGATCGCGTCCTCGTCCGGCTGCCCGCCGAAGCGGGCGTCCAGCTCGGCGCGCGAGATCCGGTCCGCCTCCTCGTCCGTCCACGGGCCGTCGACCTCGGCGACCAGGCCCAGCACCCCGCCGAGCCCGCGCCCGGTGTCCCAGGCCTCCAGGAGCTCCTTGATCGAGGCCAGGGTGTAGCCGCGGTCCAGCAGGTCCGCGATCTGGCGCAGCCGGGCCAGGTGCGCGTCCCCGTACACGTTGGACCGGCCCCGGCGCTCCGGCCGCGGCAGCAGACCGCGGTCCTGGTAGGCGCGGATGGTCCGGACCGTGGCGCCGCTGTGGTGCGCCAGGTCCTCGATCCGGTACTCGGCCGACCGGTACTCGGTCCCCCGCTGCTCCGCCACCGGACCGGACCCCGTACCCGTACCCGTACCTGCGCCCGTGCCCGTAGCCGTGCCCGGCCCCGACTGCGCCCGCTCAGCCACCACTCGCTCCTCCAGCTCTTCTGCCGAAGGATGCCACGGCCGGTCCCGGGAGCCGGGCCCGGCCGTCGCCCTCCGCAGACCCCGCCGCTACGCCGGCGGCTGCCATCGGGCCAGCGCCCGCAGGGCCCGCGGCGTGAACCGGGACATGAAACGCAGCCCGTGCGCCTCCGGCGTGACCGGCACGACCGCCTCGTTGCGCAGCACCGCGCGCAGGATCGCGTCCGCCACCTTCTCCGGCGGATAGTTGCGCAGCCCGTACAGCCGCGAGGCGTGCTTCTGGAGGCGCGCCTGCTCCTCGTCGCCGGCCCCGGCGAACCGGGCCGTCGCCGTGATGCCGGTGTTGACGATGCCCGGGCATATCGCCGTGACGCCGATGCCCTGCCCGGCCAGCTCCGCGCGCAGGCACTCGCTCAGCATCAGCACCGCCGCCTTCGACGTGCTGTACGCGGGCAGCGCCCGGGACGGCTGGAACGCCGCCGCCGACGCGGTGTTGACGATGTGGCCGCCCTGTCCGCGCGCGGCCATCTGCGCCCCGAACACCTTGCAGCCGTGGATGACACCCCACAGATTGACGTCGAGGACCTTCTTCCAGTCCTCGGTTGTGGTGTCGAAGAACGAACCGCTCAGCCCGATCCCCGCGTTGTTGACCAAAACGTCCACCACGCCGTACTCGTCGGCGACGCGGGCGGCGAGCTTCTCCATCGCCTGCTCGTCGGAGACGTCGACGGTCTCGCCCCAGGCCTCCGGAGCGCCGATCAGCCGCGCCATGTCCGCCGTCCGGACCGCGCCCTCCGCGTCCCGGTCCACCGCGATCACCCGCGCCCCGGCCTCGGCGAAGGCGAACGCCGTCGCCCGGCCTATCCCGCTGGCCGCCCCGGTCACCAGCACCAGCTGGCCGCCGAACCGCTCCGCGTACGCCGGGTCCGCCCCGCTCTTCGCCGCCGGCCGCGGCGCCTTGGCCTGTGGGCTCTCGTGCGTTTCGACGAAGTCGCCGATCCAGGCGGCCAGTTGGTCCGGCCGCGTGCGCGGCACCCAGTGCTTGGCGGGCAGGGTGCGCCGCGTCAGCTCGGGCACCCAGGTCCCCAGGTCGTCGTAGAGCCGCTCCGACAGGAAGGCGTCGCCGAGCGGCGTGATCAGCTGCACCGGGGCGTGCGCGTACGCGTCGGGGCGCGGCCGGAGCAGTCGGGAGCGCACGTTGTCCCGGTACAGCCAGGCGCCGCGCGCCGCGTCCATGGGCAGCGAGGACGTCGGGTAGTCCCCGGCCGGCACCTTCTCCAGCCGCTGGAGGATCTTCGGCCACCGCTTGCCGAGCGGTCCGCGCCAGGCCAGCTCGGGCAGCACCGGCGTGTGCAGCATGTACACGTACCAGGACTTCGCGCCCTGCCCGAGGAGCTGGCCCACACGGCGCGGGGTCGGCCGGGTCATCCGCTGCTTGATCCAGTGGCCGAAGTGGTCCAGGCAGGGGCCGGACATCGAGGTGAAGGAGGCGATCCGGCCCTCGGTGCGGGGGACCGTCACGAACTCCCAGGACTGCACCGAGCCCCAGTCGTGTCCGACCAGGTGCACCGGCCGGTCCGGGCTGACGGCGTCGGCGACCGCGAGGAAGTCGTCCGTCAGCTTCTCCAGCGTGAAGCCGCCGCGCAGCGGTGTCGGCGCCGTCGACCGGCCGTGGCCGCGCACGTCGTACAGCACCACGTGGAACCGGTCGGCGAGCCGGGTCGCGACCTCCGTCCAGACCTCCTTGGAGTCCGGGTAGCCGTGCACGAGCAGGACCGTCGGCCGGCTCTCGTCGCCGAGCTCGGCGACGCACAGCTCGATCCCTCCCGTCCGGACCCAGCGCTCCCGCGCCCCCTGCAGCCCCGTCATCACGCCGCCTTTCCTTCCACGTCGGTCTCGGCCCAGCGCCGCACATGCGGCAGGTCGTCGTCCAGCCAGAACGCGCTCTCCTCCGGGTCCGCGGAGTCCGTGACGACGAGGATCTCCTCGAACTTCGCGCCCGTGCCCCGGAAGCCGAGGTGCGGCTCCACGGCCCACAGGCCCGGCTGCGGCGGATGGTCGGAGAACTTGTACGGCGACCACAGCGGCGACCAGCCGTCCCGGTGGCCGTGGATCGCGTCGCTCACCAGCCCCTTCAGGGACTGCGCGCCGAAACCGAACAGGGTCGGCGCCCAGCGCCGCTCCTTCACCCGGTCGATCTTGTGGGCGATCACGCCGAAGGGATACGCGCGGTGCCGGTTCGCGTAGCCCTGGCGGACCATGAGCCGGTCCACGTCCTCGTAGATCTCCCGCAGCGTGCGGCGCTCGCGCACCTCGCGCAGGATCAGCTCGCGGTGCTCCTTCAGGTCGGCGAGCAGCTTGTCGTGCATCGGGTTCAGACCCAGGCAGCCGGAGTAGCCGATGTCCGCCGTGTAGCCGCGGTACACCGGGGCCATGTCGAGGATGAACGGCATCCCCGCCTCCAGCCGCCGGTCGGTCGGGAAGAACTGCAGCGGGATCTTGAAGTCCACGAAGGCGGTGCGGTCCCCGAACCAGGCGAAGGGCCGGTGGAACCAGTCCTTCACCCCGCGCGCGTACAGCCACTCCCGCTGCATCCGCGCGGCCTCCCGCTCGGTCACGCCCGGCTTCAGCTGCGCCGCCACGGCCTCCGCGCACGCGTAGGAGAGTCGCTGCACCTCCCTGAACCCGCGCAGCTCTTCGGCCAGTTCGCCCCTCGTCGCTGCAGTCATGCCACCCGCCGTCCCGTCCGTCCCGCCGTGTGCGCTACGTGCGCGTAACTTGACACCGATGAATGTGACAATGGCTGGCGTCTGCGTCAAGGGGTGTGCACAAGACCTGTGGACGACACCCCGAACGGCTCGCCGCCCCCGGCGCAGGCGGTGACTTTCGTCGTCGCTCCCCTACGGGCATGTACTCCTGGAGTCGGACACGGATCGAGCCGTTGGGCTGACGACCGCTGTGGCGCACACCACTACCGTCGAAGCGTGACTGTGATCGCCACCGAAAGCCTCAGCAAGCGGTTCCCCCGGGTGACCGCTCTCGACCGGCTCTCCCTGGACATCGGGCCCGGTGTGACCGGACTGGTGGGTGCCAACGGAGCCGGCAAGTCCACGATGATCAAGATCCTGCTCGGTCTCTCCCCGGCCACGGAGGGCCGCGCCGAGGTCCTCGGCCTGGACGTCGCCACGCACGGCGCCGAGATCCGCGAGCGGGTCGGCTACATGCCTGAGCACGACTGCCTGCCGCCGGACGTGTCGGCGACCGAGCTGGTCGTCCACATGGCCCGGATGTCCGGCCTGCCCGCCGCCGCGGCGCGCGAGCGGACCGCCGACACCCTGCGCCACGTCGGCCTGTACGAGGAGCGCTACCGCCCCATCGGCGGCTACTCGACGGGCATGAAGCAGCGGGTGAAGCTCGCCCAGGCCCTCGTCCACGACCCCAAGCTCGTCCTCCTCGACGAGCCCACCAACGGCCTCGACCCGGTCGGCCGGGACGAGATGCTCGGTCTGATCCGCCGGATCTGGACCGACTTCGGCATCTCCGTGCTCGTCACCTCGCACCTCCTCGGCGAGCTGGAGCGCACCTGCGACCACGTCGTCGTCATCGACGGCGGCCGGCTGCTCCGCTCCAGCTCCACCAGCGACTTCACCCGGACCACGACCACCCTCGCGGTCGAGGTCACCGACTCGGACACCGTCCCGGACGGCACGGCGGCGCTGCGCGCGGCGCTGTCCGCCGCCGGCGTCGTCCTCCACGAGGGGACGGAGGAGGGCCTGCCCGGTGCCGGCCACATCCTCCTCCTGGAGGCCACCGGCGACGAGACGTACGACCTGGTCAGGGACACCGTGGCCGGACTCGGCCTCGGCCTGGTGCGGATGGAGCAGCGCCGCCACCACATCGCCGAGGTGTTCCGCCCCCAGGCATCCGAGCAGCAGGAGGAGGTGCCGGCGCGATGAGCTCCCAGGCCCCCGAGACCACCCGTATCCACAACATCGGCTACCGCACGTACGACGGGCCCCGGCTCGGCCGCGGCTACGCCCGGCGCGCGCTGTTCTCTCAGTCGCTGCGCGGCGCGTACGGGCTGGGTCGCAGCGCCAAGTCCAAGGTGCTGCCGATGATCCTGTTCGGCGTGATGTGCGTCCCGGCGCTGATCATCGTCGCCGTCGCGGTCGTCACCAAGGCCCCCAAGCTGGCGATCGAGTACACGCAGTACGCGCTGTACCTGCAGGTCGTCATCGGCATCTACGTCGCCGCCCAGGCGCCGCAGTCCGTCTCCCGCGACCTCAGGTTTCGCACCGTCCCGCTGTACTTCTCCCGGCCCATCGAACGGGCCGACTACGTGCTCGCCAAGTACGGCGCCATGGCGGCGGCACTGTTCCTGCTCACCGCCGTGCCGCTGGTGATCCTCTACGTCGGCGCACTGCTGGCGAAACTCGACTTCGCCGACCAGACGGCGCTGTTCGGACAGGGGCTGGTCTCCGTGGCTCTGCTCTCGCTGCTCTTCGGCGGCATCGGCCTGGTCATGGCGGCGCTCACCCCGCGCCGGGGCTTCGGCGTGGCTGCCGTGATCGCGGTGCTGACGATCTCGTACGGCGCGGTCACCACGCTCCAGGGCATCGCCTACGCCACCGACAACCTCGACCCGATCGCCTGGATGGGCCTGTTCTCGCCGATGACCCTCATCAGCGGTCTGCAGACGGCCTTCCTCGGCGCTCCGCCCGCCTTCCCCGGCGAGGTGGCCGTCGGCGCCGGCACCGGCGTGGCCTATCTGTTCGTCGTCCTCGCGCTGATCCTTGGCTCGTACGCCGTGCTGATGCGCCGCTACCGAAAGGTCGGGCTGTGACAACGCTCAACATCGACCACGCTTCCAGGTGGTTCGGCAACGTCGTCGCCGTGAACGACGTCACCATGTCGATCGGCCCCGGCGTGACCGGCCTGCTCGGCCCCAACGGCGCGGGCAAGTCCACCCTGATCAACATGATGGGCGGCTTCCTCGACCCCTCCACCGGCAGCGTCACCCTCGACGGCCGGCCCATCTGGCGCAACGAGTCCGTCTACAAGGAGATCGGCGTCGTCCCCGAGCGCGAGGCGATGTACGACTTCCTCACCGGCCGGGAGTTCGTCGTCGCCAACGCCGAGCTGCACGGCCTGGGCAAGGCGGCGGCGCAGAAGGCGCTGGCCACGGTCGAGATGGAGTACGCCCAGGACCGGAAGATCGCCACGTACAGCAAGGGCATGCGGCAGCGCGTCAAGATGGCCTCGGCCCTGGTGCACGAGCCGTCGGTGCTGCTCCTGGACGAGCCCTTCAACGGCATGGACCCGCGCCAGCGCATGCAGCTCATGGAGCTGCTGCGGCGGATGGGCGCGGAGGGCCGTACGGTCCTGTTCTCCTCGCACATCCTGGAGGAGGTCGAGCAGCTCGCCTCGCACATCGAGGTGATCGTGGCCGGCCGGCACGCCGCCTCCGGCGACTTCCGCCGGATCCGCCGCCTGATGACGGACCGCCCGCACCGCTACCTCGTCCGCTCCTCCGACGACCGGGCGCTGGCCGCCGCGCTGATCGCCGACCCGTCCACCGCGGGCATCGAGGTGGACCTGGCGGAGGGCGCGCTGCGCATCCAGGCCGTGGACTTCGGCCGCTTCACCGCGCTGCTGCCCCAGGTCGCCCGCGCCCACGGGATCCGGCTGCTGACGGTCTCGCCGTCGGACGAGTCCCTCGAATCCGTCTTCTCATACCTTGTCGCGGCCTGAAAGGAGCTCTGAACCCCGCATGTACGACCCCACCGTCGCCCGGCTCACGTACCGGGCCCTCCTCGGCCGCCGGCGCGCGCTCGTCCTGTTCGCGCTGCCCCTGCTGCTCATCGTGATCGCCGTGGCCGTCCGCTTCTTCACCGGCGCGGACGACCAGGTCGCCGCCAACGTCCTCGGCGGCTTCGCGCTCGCCACCATGGTGCCGCTCATCGGCGTCATCGCCGGCACCGGCGCGATCGGCCCGGAGATCGACGACGGCTCCATCGTGTACCTGCTGTCCAAGCCGGTGAAGCGGCCGACGATCATCCTCACCAAGCTGATCGTCGCCATCGCCGTGACCATGGCCTTCTCCGCCATCCCCACGTTCGTCGCGGGCATGATCCTCAACGGCAACGGTCAGCAGGTGGCCGTGGCGTACACCGTGGCCGCGCTGGTCGCCTCCATCGCCTACAGCGCCATGTTCCTGCTGCTCGGCACGATCAGCCGGCACGCGGTGGTCATCGGTCTGGTGTACGCCCTGATCTGGGAGGCCCTGTTCGGCTCGCTGATCTCCGGGGCCCGCACGCTGAGCGTCCAGCAGTGGGCGCTGGCCCTGGCCGAGAAGGTCAGCGGCGAGGGCCTGATCAGCTCCGACGTGGGCCTGCCGGTCGCGACGGCCCTGCTCGCCGGGGTGACCGTCGTCGCCACCTGGTACGCGGGCCAGAAGCTGCGCACACTCACCCTCGCTGGGGAGGAGTAGCCGCACACGACGCGGGGCCGGCCGGTCGGCGCGGTGGTGAGTCGCACGCGACGCCCGCCGCCCGATCGCCCCGCGGGGCTCGGGATTACTGTGGGCTGGTACGTGGACACGCACACACCAATTCGGGAGTCAGCCATGTCAGACCGCTTCGACGTCGTCGTACTCGGAGCAGGCCCCGGCGGCTACGTCGCCGCCATCCGCGCCGCACAGCTCGGCAAGCGGGTCGCGGTCGTGGAGGAGAAGTACTGGGGCGGTGTCTGCCTGAACGTCGGCTGCATCCCCACCAAGGCGCTGCTGCGCAACGCCGAGCTCGCCCACATCTTCCACCACGAGGCCAAGACCTTCGGCATCAAGGTCGACGGCACGGTCTCCTTCGACTACGGCGAGGCGTTCCGCCGCAGCCGCACGGTCGCGGACGGCCGGGTCAAGGGCGTCCACTACCTGATGAAGAAGAACGGCATCACGGAGTTCGACGGCCGCGGCACCTTCGTCGACGCGAACACCCTGCAGGTCGCCCTCTCCGACGGCACCACGCAGACGATCGCGTTCGACAACTGCATCATCGCCACCGGCGCCACCCCGAAGCTGCTGCCGGGCACCGCACGCAGCGAGCGCGTGGTCACGTACGAGGAGCAGATCCTCGCCGAGGACGTGCCGCAGTCCATCGTCATCGCGGGCGCCGGCGCCATCGGCATCGAGTTCGCCTACGTGCTGCACAACTACGGCGTGAAGGTCACCATCGTCGAGTTCCTGGACCGGATCGCCCCGCTGGAGGACGAGGAGGTCTCCAAGGAGCTGGCGAAGCAGTACCGCAAGCTCGGCATCGACGTCCTCACCTCGACCCGCGTCGACGCCATCGACGAGTCCGGCCCGCAGGTCCGCGTCACCGTCACCGGCAAGGACGGCGCGCAGAAGGTGCTGGAGGCCGACAAGGTCCTGCAGGCCATCGGCTTCGCGCCGAACGTCGCGGGCTACGGGCTGGAGAACACGGGCGTCGCGCTCACCGAGCGCGGCGCGATCGAGGTCGACGGCCGCTGCCGCACCAACGTTCCGCACATCTACGCCATCGGCGACGTGACCGCGAAGCTGATGCTCGCGCACACCGCCGAGTCCATGGGCGTCGTCGCCGCCGAGACCATCGGCGACGCCGAGACGATGGAGCTCGACTACCCGATGATCCCGCGCGCCACCTACTGCCAGCCGCAGATCGCCAGCTTCGGCTGGACCGAGGCGCAGGCCCGGGAGAAGGGGTACGACGTCAAGGTCGCCAAGTTCCCGTTCACCGCGAACGGCAAGGCGCACGGCCTGGGCGACGCCACCGGCTTCGTGAAGATCATCGCCGACGCCAAGTACGGCGAGATCATCGGCGCCCACCTGATCGGCCCGGACGTCACCGAGCTGCTGCCCGAGCTGACGTTGGCTCAGCAGTGGGACCTGACGGTCAACGAGGTCGCCCGCAACGTGCACGCGCACCCGACGCTGGGCGAGGCCGTGAAGGAAGCGATCCACGGCCTGGCCGGCCACATGATCAACTTCTGACGCGTCCCACAGCGGCCGTTCAGGAGCGGTAAGGGGCGGTGGACCATGTCCACCGCCCCTTACGCATGCCTGTGCGGTAATTCGTTGGCACCCGGAGTGCCCGCAGGAGCACACTCGACGCAGGCCGGCGCTTTCGGAACGCCGCCGGGGCGGTCGCTTCGAGCGCACGGTTCACGCTGTGCGGACCGCCCTCCCGGAGGATTGGCCGAGTGGTAAGGCAGCGGCTTGCTAAGCCGTCGTCGGGGTCACCCCCGCGCGCGTTCGATCCGCGCATCCTCCGCGCAGCGCGACTCGGCTAGAGCAGCGGCTCCAGGTACGCCGCGATGCCGTCGTCCTCGTTCGAGGACGTGACGTCGTCCGCGACGGCCTTCAAGGCGTCGTGGGCGTTGGCCATCGCCACGCCGCGCGCCGCCCAGCCGAACATGGGGATGTCGTTGGGCATGTCGCCGAAGGCGATCGTCTCCGCCGCCTTCACGCCGAGCCGGCGCGCCGCCAGCGACAGGCCCGTCGCCTTGCTCAGCCCCAGCGGCAGGATCTCCACTATCCCCGGGCCCGCCATGACGACGTCCACCAGTCCGCCGACGGTCCGGCGGGCGGCCGCGGCCAGCTCGTCGTCGGAGAGCGTGGCGTGCTGCACGTACATCTTGTTCAGCGGGGCCGCCCACAGGTCCGCCGGGTCCTCCAGCGCGACCACCGGCAGCGGTCCCTCCTGCACCCGGTAGTCGGCGCTGACCAGCACCTCGCCGTCGAGCCCGTCGCGGCTCGCGGCCAGCGCCAGCGGGCCGACCTCGGCCTCCAGCTTCGACAGCGCGAGCCCGGCGAGCTGCCGGTCGAGCGTCAGCGAGGTCAGCAGCCGGTGCTCGCCCGCGTGGTACACCTGCGCGCCCTGACCGCAGACCGCCAGGCCCTCGTAGCCGAGGTCGTCCAGGATGTGCCGCGTCCAGGGCACGTTCCGCCCGGTCACCACGATGTGGGCCGCTCCGGCCGCCGTGGCGGCGGCCAGGGCGGCACGCGTACGGTCCGAGACGGTCTCGTCGGCGCGCAGCAGCGTGCCGTCGAGGTCCGTCGCGATCAGGCGGTACGGGAAGGCGCCGGTGCTCACTTGGAGATCGGCTCCAGGACCTCACGGCCGCCGAGGTACGGCCGCAGGACCTCCGGGACGCGCACGGAACCGTCGGCGAGCTGGTGGTTCTCCAGGATCGCCACGATCGTCCGCGGCACGGCGCACAGGGTGCCGTTCAGCGTCGCCAGCGGCTGCACCTTCTTGCCGTCGCGCACACGGACCGACAGGCGGCGGGCCTGGAAGCCGTCGCAGTTCGAGGCGGAGGTCAGCTCGCGGTACTTGCCCTGGGTCGGGATCCACGCCTCGCAGTCGAACTTGCGCGAGGCGGAGGCGCCGAGGTCGCCGGTGGCCACGTCGATGACCTGGAACGGCAGCTCCAGGCTGGTGAGCCACTGCTTCTCCCAGTCCAGGAGCCGCTTGTGCTCGGCCTCGGCCTCCTCCGGCGCGACGTACGAGAACATCTCGACCTTGTCGAACTGGTGGACGCGGAAGATGCCGCGGGTGTCCTTGCCGTACGTGCCCGCCTCGCGGCGGAAGCAGGGCGAGAAGCCCGCGTAGCGCAGCGGCAGCTTGTCCGCGTCGATGATCTCGTCCATGTGGTACGCCGCGAGCGGGACCTCGGACGTGCCGACGAGGTAGTAGTCGTCCTTCTCCAGGTGGTACACGTTCTCCGCGGCCTGGCCGAGGAAGCCGGTGCCCTCCATCGCGCGGGGGCGGACCAGCGCGGGGGTGAGCATCGGGATGAAGCCGGCCTCGGTGGCCTGCGCGATCGCCGCGTTGACGAGCGCCAGCTCCAGCAGGGCGCCGACGCCGGTCAGGTAGTAGAAGCGGGAGCCGGAGACCTTCGCGCCGCGCTCCACGTCGATGGCGCCGAGCGCCTCGCCGAGCTCCAGGTGGTCCTTGGGCTCGAAGCCCTCGGCGGCGAAGTCGCGGACGGTGCCGTGGGTCTCGAGGACGACGAAGTCCTCCTCGCCGCCGACCGGGACGTCCGGGTGGACGAGGTTGCCCAGCTGCAGCAGCAGCCGGCGGGTCTCCTCGTCGGCGTCGTTCTGCTCGGCCTCTGCGGCCTTGACGTCGGTCTTGAGCTGCTCGGCCTTCTGCAGGAGCTCGGCGCGCTCCTCCGGGGTGGCCTTGGGGATCAGCTTGCCGAGCGCCTTCTGCTCGGAACGGAGCTCGTCGAAGCGGACGCCGGACGACCTGCGCCGCTCGTCGGCGGAGAGCAGGGCGTCGACGAGGCCGACGTCCTCTCCACGGGCGCGCTGGGAGGCGCGAACACGGTCGGGGTCCTCACGGAGCAGGCGAAGGTCAATCACCCCACCAGGCTACCGGTGCGCGATCGGCCGACCCCACCCGATATGGCTTTGCGTGTCGCTTTGCCCTAATTGCAACTATTGGGAAACTTTCCGTATTCACCGATGCGGCTCGGGCCGGGCGGTGATCAATTCAGTTCTCCACAGGAAGCGGTGGCCCCGGTTCCTTATCCACAGGCTGTGCGGAACTTCTGTGGATCGCGGCGAGGATCTTGAGATTCCGCGCCCGAACCCGGTAATTCGTAGATCAAACCTCATTCCGACACTCCTTCGAGTGGGAATTGCTCGCCCTAAAGAGTTGATCGGTGGAATCAGGCTGACACGGGTGGAGTGCCGCGCTGTGGGTGGGTGTGGAGTGACTGGGGCGATTTGTCGACGATGGCGGCTTCCCGTATCGACTTGTCCCCAGGTCGAGAAGCGCACCTGTGGATAACTTTGTGTCCGGTGGAAAAATATGCAGGTAGGACTAGTGGTCCGGACCTGTGGACGAACGGAGGCGCCACCGCGCCCGGCGGGGCACGATCAAGGCAGGTCGGCGCAGCGAGCGTCAGGCCCGCCCGTCCTGGGCCCGAGCCAACCAGTCGGAGGCAGCCATGAAGTCCTCGTCGGACGTCCCGGTCCGCAGCGGCCGCACATCCCCCACCGACACCCCCGCGCGGGGATACGAGCCGAGGAAGCGCACCTTCGGGCAGATCCGCTTCAGACCCATGAGCGCCTCGCCGACGCGCCGGTCCGCGATATGCCCTTCGGCGTCCACCGCGAAGCAGTAGTTGCCGATGCCCGCGCCCGTCGGGCGGGACTGGATCAGCATCAGGTTCACGCCCCGCACCGCGAACTCCTGAAGGAGTTCGAGCAGCGCGCCCGGGTGGTCGTCGCCCAGCCAGAGCACCACCGAGGTCTTGTCCGCACCCGTCGGAGCCGCCGGCCGGGCGGGCCGGCCCACCAGGACGAACCGGGTCTCGGCGTTCTCCGCGTCGTGGATCTCGGTGACCAGGGCCTCCAGGCCGTACGTCGCCGCCGCGAACTCCCCCGCGAAGGCGGCGTCGAACCGGCCCTCCTGGACCAGCCGCGCCCCGTCCGCGTTGGACGCCGCCGACTCCCACACGGCGTCCGGCAGGTTCGCCCGCAGCCACTTGCGGACCTGCGGCTGCGCCACCGGGTGCCCGGTCACGGTCTTGACCTCGGAGAGCTTGGTCCCCGGGCGGACGAGCAGGGCGAAGGCGATCGGCAGCACGACCTCGCGGTAGATCATCAGCGGCCGGCCGGAGGCCAGCTCGTCGAGGGTCGCGGTCACCCCGCCCTCCACCGAGTTCTCGATCGGTACGAGAGCGGCGGCGGCCTCCCCGTTGCGCACGGCGTCCAGCGCGGCGGGCACGGAGACCATCGGGACCAGCTCCCGGGTCGCCGCCTCGGGCAGCGTCCGCAGCGCGGCCTCCGTGAAGGTGCCTTCGGGACCGAGATACGTGTACCGGGTGGCTGACATACCGGTCACCCTAGTGGGCCCGAGGCCGCGACGGCGGCACGGGCGCTACGCCTCCAGAAGCCGCTGGCCCACGTACTCGCCCCGGTCCGGGCCGCCGGGGACCGCGAACAGACCACTCGACTCGTGACGGATGAAAGGAGACAGCGCGTCCCCCCGGTCGAGCTTGCGCTGGACCGGGACGAAACCCCGCAGCGGATCGGCCTGCCAGCAGATGAAGAGGAGCCCCGCGTCGGGCGTGCCGTCCGCGGCTATCCCGTCGTGGAAGGAGAACGGACGCCGCAGCATCGCCGCCCCGCCGTTCTGTTCGGGGGCGGAGATCCGGGCGTGGGCGTTGTCGGGGATGACCAGCTTGCCGTCGGGACCGAACTTGTCCAGATCCAGCGGGGTCGTCTCGGTGCCGCCGGTGAGCGGGGCGCCGTCCGCCTTGCGGCGGCCGATGACCTGCTCCTGCTTCTTCACAGGAAGCTGCTCCCAGTCGTCGAGCAGCATCCGGATCCGGCGGACGACCGCGTACGAGCCGCCGGCCATCCAGGGCTGGGCGCCGCCGGCGGGCACGAAGATCCGCCGGTCGAAGTCGGGCTGCTCGGGCCTGGGGTTGTTGGTGCCGTCGACCTGGCCCATGAGATTGCGCGCCGTCATGGGCCGGCCGGTGGCGCCGGGGGAGCGGTTGAAGCCGTTCATCTGCCAGCGGACCCGGGCGGCCGAGCCGGCGTCCTTCTGGAGCGCGCGCAGGGCGTGGAAGGCGACGAGGGCGTCGTTCGCGCCGATCTGCACCCACAGATCGCCCTCGGAGCGCTTGGCGTCCAGGGCGTCGGACGAGAAGGAGGGGAGCGGGTCGAGTTCCACCGGCCGGCGGGCGGTCAGGCCCGTGCGGTCGAAGAAGGTGCGGCCGAAGCCGAAGGTGACGGTCAGGGAGGAGGGCCCGGCGTCGAGAGCCACACCGGTGTCGGCGGCGGGGGCGCGGCCCGCCATCAGCTCGGCGGCGGTCGCGGACCAGCGGCGCAGCAGGGCCGCGGCCTCCTTGCGGCCCGCGCCGGGAGCGAGGTCGAAGGCGATCAGATGACCGCGGGACTGGAGAGGAGTGGTGATGCCCGCCTGATGTTTCCCGTGAAACGCGATCTCGGTCGAGCCGACCGTGGAGAGCGCGGGTGAGGAGCCGGAGTCCTGGCCGGCGACGGCCGCGTACACGCCGGTGCCGCCGGCCGCGCCGAGGGCGAGACCGGCCGCCCCGGCGGCGCCGGCGGTGCCGAGGAGCCGGCGGCGGGAGAGCTCGGGCTTGTCGCTGGGGGCCTGGGAGTTGGGGGCCTCGGACACGGGGCCGGGTTGTGCAGTCACGGGTCAGCCGATCTTCACGGTCTTGTCGATGGTCGTCTGGTCGATGTCGGAGGTGCGGACCGTCACCTGCATCAGCCACTCGCCGGGCATCGGGAGCTGGACGCCGTTCGCGCTCCAGTGCCCGGTCTGGATCCGGTCGGGGGTGACGGGCAGGGGGCCGATCTCCTTGTCCGTCAGGGTGAAGGCGACCTTGATCTCGGGGACGTCGAGCGGCCGTCCGTTGGGGCGGTCGACATAGAGATGGAGGGCGTTGGCCCCGGAGCGGCCGGGGTCGAGGGTGAGACGGACGGTGCCCTTGCCCTCGGGGCCGCCGGTGTCGAACGGCAGCCGGACGTCGAGCGGCCGGTCGGGCACGGCGGTGGAGCCCGAGGCGGCCTGGCTGCGGCCGGCCTCCTGCTCGGTGCGGGCGGGCTCGGTCGAGGTGAGCACGGTGGTGACGGCCAGGAGCACGACGGCGACGCCGGCTTCGGCGAGGACGGAGCGGCGCAGCCCGCTGCGCACGGGGTCGGCGTCCCGGAGCCGCTTCTTGGTGGCGGTGGCCACGGCCGCCCGCTGCCGGGCGAGCTGCGCGGCGCGCTCGGGATCGACGGCGGCGGGGGCGTCGGGGGCGTTGGGGGCGCCGACGGCGTCGGGGGTGGGGTCAGGGTCGGAGTCGGCGGGATCGGACTCGGACTCGGCGTCGGTGGGCTCGGCCACGGCGTCGGCTGCCGGGTCCTCGGAGTGCTCGGAGAACTCGTCGCGCTCAGGCTTCTCCGTCGGCTCCAGGTCCCCTGTCTCCCCCTCGTTCGGGGGTGTGAGGCGGGTGGTCCAGGTGCGGGAGAGCCAGGCGACGGCGACGAGGACGGCGACCAGGCCGGTCTTGAGCAGCAGGAGCCGGCCGTAGGAGGTGTCGGTGAGGCCGGACCAGGAGCCGACCTGGCGCCAGGACTGGTAGAGCCCGGTGGCGGCGAGGACGACGACGGAGCCGAACGCGACGCGGGAGAAGCGCTGGACGGAGGTGGGCTCGATGTCGGGCGAGCGGTAGAGGGCGACGAGCAGGGTGGTGAGTCCGCCGAGCCAGGCGGCGACGGCGAGGAGGTGCAGGATGTCGACGGGCATGGCGATGCCCGGCTGGAGACCGGTGGAGGCGTGTTCGGAGAGGGCCCAGGTGCCCGCGATGCCGGCGGCGACGACGGTGCCGCCGAGGGCCAGTCCGAAGGTGAGGTCCTTGCGCTCCTTCTCGTCGGTGCGCTTGGTGTACGCGCCGAACAGCACGGCGACGAAGAGGGCGGCCGCGCCCAGCAGCATGAGCCGGGAGACGAGGGCGGCGCCGGTCTTGGTCTCCAGGACGGCCTTGAGACCGCCGAGGTCGAAGGCGTCGGCGAGTGCGCCGGAGCCGGTGTACGGGTGGCGCAGCAGCAGCATCGCCAGCGTGGCCGCGGTCAGAGTCAGCCAGCCGCGGACCACGAGCCGTTGGACGGGCCGGACGCTCGCGCCGCGCGGCCAGCAGGCCAGGACGAAGGCCGCGCCGCCGGCGAGGACGACGAAGCCGGCGTACGCGAGGTAGCGGGCGACGCCGTAGAGGACGCCGACGGGGCCGCCGCCGGCCTCGCGTTCGGGAAGGGAGACGGATGTCCGGGAAGGGGCGCCGATGGAGAAGGTGAACGCGCCGGAGATGGGGTGGCTGTCGGCGGAGACGGTCTGCCAGGCGACGGTGTACGTGCCGTCGGGCAGGCCGGAACGCAGTCCGACGCCGTACCGGACGAGGGCGCCGCTGCACAGGTCGCGGATCTCGCCGGTGTCGATCCGCTTGCCGGAGGGGTCGAGGACGCGGATGGCGTCGTCGCCCATGGCGACCTGTTCGGAGAAGGTGAGGTTGACCTCCTTGGGGGCGGTGGCGACCACCGCCCCGTCCTGGGGGTCGCTGCCGGTCAGCGCGGCGTGCGCGTTCGCCGGCGCGGCGCCGGCGAGCAGCGCGCCGAGGAGGGCGGCGGCGACGAGGAGCAGCCGGGCGAGGACGGCTCCTAGGCGCGGGGCGGTGGTCGTCATGGTGTGAACCCCTCAGTCAAGCTCAGTGCTTCTGCGGGTTGTGGTTGGGCGCCTCGACGGGAAGCTCGACGGTGATCGGCTCGGACTTCTCGAAGTGGAGCTGGATGCTCACCTTGTCGCCCTGCTTCGGCTTCTGCTTGATTTTCATGAACATGATGTGGCTGCCGCCCCGTTCGAGACGCAGCTCTCCGTTGGCAGGGATGTCGAAGGACTCCACCTGCCGCATCTTCTGGTTCTTCGTCTCGTGGATCTGGACGTCGTCGGAGAGCGGGCTCGTGACGGAGGTGAGCTTGTCGGCGGCCCCGCCGGTGTTCTTGACGGTCAGGAAGCCGCCGGCCATGTCCATCACCGGCTGCGGCATGAAGGCGCCGCTGACCTCGAGCTTCGGCTCGCCCGAGGACTTCGCCTCCCCGCCGGACGAGGAGCAGCCGCTCAGGGCGAGCGCGGCGACGAGGGCGACGGCGGACAGGGCGGTGGTGCGGCGGGTCACGGGTTCTCCCCCTTGATGAGCTTCGGCAGGTCGGCGGCGTACTGGTCGGCCGTGGTGTCCTCGCCGTACAGGACGTAGCCCTGGTCGGTCTTCGGCGAGAAGGCGATGACCTGCGCTCCGTGCATGGAGACGACGGAGCCGTCCTTCTCCTTCTTCGGCGGGTCGATGCCGATGCCCAGCTGCCGGGCGCCGGCCTGGATCGTGGCGAAGTCGCCGGTGAGACCGGTGAAGGAGGGGTCGCCGGCGGCGGGCAGCCACTTGGCGAGCTCGGCGGAGGTGTCCCGCTCGGGGTCGGTGGTGACGAAGACGACCTGGAGCTTGTCCTGGTCGGCCTGGGGGAGTTTCTTCTTGGCGATGGCGATGTTGCTCATCGTCAGGGGGCAGACGTCCGGGCAGTGGGTGTAGCCGAAGTAGATGAGCGTCGGCTTGCCCTTGGTCATGGCCTTCAGGTCGTACGGCTTGCCCTTGGTGTCGGTGAGGACGAGGTCGGGCTTGGCGAACGGCCGGTCGAGGACGGTGGCCGCCTTGGCGCTGTCGGCGGTGCCGGAGACCTCGGCGACGCTGCTCTGGGCGTGGTGCTCGTCCCCGCCGCCGCAGGCGGTGAGGGTGAGCGCGGCCGCGGCGGTGAGGGCGGCGGCGGCCAGGGCGGTGCCGCGGCGGCGGGCAGGCCGGGCCGTGGCGCGGTGGTGCTGGTTCATGTGACGGGTTCTCTTTCGGATGGCTCGGCGGAGGTCCGGTCGTCAGGCGGCCGGGCGGCGGCGGGACAGCACGCCGAACGCGACGCCGGCGGCGCCGACGAGGATGCCGACGACGCCGAGCACACGGGCGGTGTTGTCCGTGGAGTCGGCGGTCTCGGCGTGGGCGGCGGCGCCCGCCTTCTCGGCGGTCTCGCCGTGGCCGGCGGCCTTGCCGTCGCTCGCGGCGGCGCCGCCGTGGTGGTCCGCCGTGGCGGCGCTCAGCTTCAGGACCGGCGCGGGGTTCTGCGGCTCGGCGGCGCCCTCCTTGGGCTCCTCGATCCAGCGCACGACCTCGTTGTTGTCGTAGGTCTGCAGGGCCTTGATCACGAGCCGGTCGGTGTTCTCGGGCAGCCGGCCGAGCGAGAGCGGGAACTGCTGGAACTGGCCGGGGCCGATCTTGGAGTCGTCGGCGGTCCAGGTGACCTTGGACACGGCCTCGGTGATCTTCTTGCCGTGCAGGTCCAGCGGCTTGGCGAGCTTGGTCCGGGTGACCTCGGCCTTCCAGCCGGGGACCGGCTGCGGCATCACGGAGGCCAGCGGGTGCTCGGCGGGGAAGTTGACCTCGACCTTCACCGTGGACGCGTTGTCCCGCTCGTTCGGGACCTTGACGTTGACGGTGGCGTAGCCGCCCTTGGCGGCCTCGCCCTGCGGCTGTACGCCGATGTGCGCGAAGGCCGTGCCGGAGAGCAGCACGGAGGAGGTGAGGACGAGACCGCCGGCGACGGCGGCGCGGGAGAGGTACGAGGAAGCCTTCATGGCGTGACACTCCACGGTTCGACAGGGGGAACGGAGGCCCGCCGCGCGCACGCGGGCGGCGCGCGGACAGGGGGCAGGCGCGGCCCCCCTCTGTCGGGTGGACCGCGTCAGGCCGCGAGGACGCACACGCCGGCGGGCGGGCCGCGCCGGATCACGGTGTGCTGGAGTGCCTCGGCCGTGGTCGGCGGCGAGGAGTCGTCGGCGGTGCGCGAGGGGCGTCGCGGCCCGGAGGCCGGCAGCCCGGGCAGGCCGGCGAGGAGGGACCGTACGAGGGTCAGCGCGCCCCGCAGCCGGCGGACGAGCGCGGCCTCGGCGAGCCCGGTCGCGCCCTCGGCGGAGAGCCGGGCCAGCCGCCCGAGCGCGAGGTCGCCGTGGCGCAGCAGCCAGCCGGTGGCCAGCGCGGCCAGCAGGTGGCCGAGCAGCATGGGCAGCGACGGCACGAGTTCGGCACTCGCGAGGCCGCCGGGGAAACCACCCGAGAGAACACCGGAGCCGGAGAAGGAGCCCGTGCCCGGGGTGCCGAGTCCGGTGTGGAGATGGCTCGTTCCGGCCGCCTCGGCCGCCACGCGCGCCGGGTCGAGTCCGGCCGCCGTGACGATGCGGGCGGCGTCGGCGGGGGTGAGGGCCGCGCCCGCGCCCGCTCCGCAGACGAGCCGGGCGGCCATGCGGATCAGCGCCGCGTCGGCCTCCGGCCCGGCCACCAGCCGCTGCTGCAGCAGCTGCCCGATCCCGAACAGGGCGTGCAGCCCGAGCTGTCCGGCCGCCAGCGCGCCGGCGACCGCGGGCAGCGACCGCTCCCGGCCGGCGAACGGCAGGATCAGCGCGAAGACGCCGAGGAAGCCGGCGGCCACGGTCCACAGCGCGATGCCCGCGCACGCGGCGAGCACATGGCCCAGCGCGGACAGCACGACGCAGACCGCGGTGAACACCGCGGCCCTCATGAGCCGCGGGGCGGCTCCGGCGTGTGCGGCCGGCGTGGAGGCAGACATGGCGGGGCTCATCATCCCACCCCCCTCTCCCGGTTCACGCGGCAGGTCCGGAAGATCACGCTTTGCGGCCCCACCCTCCCGGCCGACGCCCCGGGAACGCCTCGCGAACACCCCGGCATACACCGGTGTCCGGGCGCGTCGGTATCCGCCGTATGAGCGCTCTCACGTTCCCCCCGGGCTTACGAAGCGTGGCGAGGGGCAATACGTAGGGGTACGTCGAGCCGCGGCTGGAGGGTGGAGCATGAGCATCTGGTGGTCTCTCCATCTCCGGCGCGAGGCTGCCAGCGTGCCGCTGGCCAGGAGGCTCCTGCTCGGCACGATGGAGACGGCGGGCGTCGACCCCGACATCTCCTACGAACTGTCGGTCGCGCTCACCGAGGCCTGCGCCAACGCCGTGGAGCACGGCGGCGCCGAGGGGCGCGGCCGGGCGTCGGAGGCGTACCGGGTCACCGCGTACCTCGACGGCGAGACCTGCCGCATCGAAGTGGCCGACTCCGGCCCGGGGTTCTCCGAGGACGCGCCCGCGCCCGCGCCGGCCGACGCCGAGCACGGTAGGGGGCTCCGGCTGATCGAGGAGCTGGCCGACCACGTCCACTTCGGCCGTACGGGCCGGGGCGGGGCGCTCGTCAGCTTCGACAAGATCGTCAAATGGCGCCCGGACGCCCCCCTCGCCCTCACCTGACCCCGGCCGACGACCAAGCCCTCGCCGACGACCAAGCCCTCGCCGACGACCAAGCCTCGCCGACGACGAAGCCCCCGCCGAGAAGATCGGCAGGGGCTCCGGCGGGACAGTAACGGCAGATCAGCCCTTCAGCCGGGCCATCCACGCCTCGACCTCGTCCGCCTGACGCGGCAGCGAGGCGGACAGGTTCCGGTTGCAGTCCTCCGTCACGAGGATGTCGTCCTCGATCCGCACGCCGATGCCTCGGTACTCCTCCGGCACCGTCAGGTCGTCGGCCTGGAAGTACAGGCCCGGCTCGACGGTCAGGCACATGCCCGGCTCCAGCGTCGCGTCGACGTACGCCTCGACGCGCGCCGCGGCGCAGTCGTGGACGTCCATGCCGAGCATGTGGCCAGTGCCGTGCAGGGTCCAGCGGCGCTGCAGACCGAGCTCCAGGACGCGGTCGACCGGACCCTCGACGAGGCCCCACTCGACGAGCTTCTCGGCGAGCACGCGCTGTGCGGCGTCGTGGAAGTCGCGGTAGGCGGCGCCCGGCTTCACCGCGGCGATGCCGGCCTCCTGCGCCTCGTAGACGGCGTCGTAGATCTTGCGCTGGATCTCCGAGTACCGGCCGTTGATCGGCAGGGTGCGGGTGACGTCGGCGGTGTAGAGCTCGGTGGTCTCCACGCCGGCGTCGAGCAGCAGCAGGTCGCCGGAGCGGACCGCGCCGTCGTTGCGGACCCAGTGCAGGGTGCAGGCGTGCGGGCCGGCGGCGCAGATGGAGCCGTAGCCGACGTCGTTGCCCTCGACGCGGGCGCGCAGGAAGAACGTGCCCTCGATGTAGCGCTCGCTGGTCGCCTCGGCCCGGTCGAGGACCTTGACGACGTCCTCGAAGCCGCGGGCGGTGGAGTCGCAGGCCTTCTGCAGCTCGGCGATCTCGAACTCGTCCTTGATCAGCCGGGCCTCGGAGAGGTAGACCCGCAGTTCCTCGTCGCGCTCGGCGGTGACCTTGTCGGTCAGGGCCGCCTCGATGCCGGCGTCGTGGCCGCGCACGTTGCGGACCGGGCCGGTGGCCTCCTTGAGGGCCTCCGGCAGCTCGCGGACGTCCTTCGCCGGGATCCCGAGGAGCTGCTCGGCCTCGGCGAGGGAGTGGCGGCGGCCGACCCACAGCTCGCCCATCCCGTCGAGCCAGAACTCGCCGTTCTCGCGGTTCGAGCGGGGCAGCAGGTAGATCGTCGCCTCGTGGCCGTCGGCCGTGGGCTCCAGGACGAGGACGCCGTCGTGCGTCTGGTCGCCGGTGAGGTAGGCGTACTCGGTCGAGGCGCGGAAGCTGTACTCGGTGTCGTTCGACCGGGTCTTCAGGTTGCCCGCGGGGATCACCAGGCGCTCGCCCGGGAAGCGCGCGGAGAGCGCGGCGCGGCGGGCGGCGGTGTGCGCGGCCTGCGGGATCGGCTCCAGGCCGTGCAGCTCCGTGTCGGCCCAGCCGGACTTCATGTTCTCGGCCAGCTCGTCGGACACGCCCTGGTACAGACCGTTCTTGCGCTGCTTGATCGGCTCTTCGGCCTCGTCCGGGGTCTCCGGGGTGAGCTCATCGGCCACGGGGTCCGCCTCCTTTGGTACGACACTGGACCATCCCCATCGTACGGTCGTACGGAAGGGGGCCCAGGGCCGTTGGACCTGTTACCGACCGGTCACCGACCGGTCACCCGTCCCGTCCGGCCGGAAGGCGCCCCCGGAGCGGCCGCGGCACTCACTCGAAGCGGGCCGCGAGCAGCACCACGTCCTCGCCGTCGGCCCCCCGGTCCAGCTCCTCCGGAAGCATCGTCCGCAGCACGTGGTCGGCGACGGCGCCGGGGTCCGCGCGGTCGGCCTTCGGCACGCTCGCCGCGGCGGCGTGCAGCCGCGCGAACGCCCGGTCCATGGGGTCGCCGGTCCGGCGGAGCAGCCCGTCGGTGTACAGCAGCACCGTTTCTCCAGGCTCGGGAGTGAACTCGACGCTCGGCGCCTCCCAGCAGGAGAGCATCCCGAGCGGCGCGGACAGCGAGGTCTCCAGGTACTCGGTGCGGTGCTCCCCGACGACCAGCGGCGGGGTGTGCCCGGCCCCGGCCAGGACGAGCCGGCGCAGCCCCGGCTCGGCGTACGCGAACAGCGCGGTCGCCGTGCGGGCCGGTTCGGTGAGCCGGAGCAGCAGCTCCAGGTCGGACAGGACGGCGACCGGGTCCTCGCCCTCCATGACCGCGTACGCCCGAAGGGAGGCGCGCAGCCGGCCCATGGCGGCCAGGGCGCTGGGGCCGCCGCCGGAGACCGAGCCGACGGCCAGGCCGAGCGCGCCCTCGGGCAGCGGCAGCGCGTCGTACCAGTCGCCGCCGCCGCGCGGGTCCGTGCGGCGCCGGGCGGCCAGCTGGACGCCGGGGACGCGGGGGAGCCGGCTGGGCAGCAGTTCCTCGGCGACGGTGGCGAGCTCGGTGCGGGCCCGGCGCAGTGCGACGAGGCGGGCGAGGTGGGAGGAGGCGTAGGTGACGTAGTGGCCGATGAGGCGGCGCTGGCGTTCGCCGGGTTCGGCGGGCTCGTCGTACAGCCAGACGACCGCGCCGAGCCGTTCGGAACCCCTCTCACCGCCCTCCTGGCTCTCTTCGGCGAGCGGCAGGGCGTAGCTGGCGGCGTAGCCGAGCCGGGCGGCGACCTCGCGCTGGCGCGGGTCGAGCCCCGCCTCGGCGAGCAGATCGGGGTGGGCGCCGGGGTCCGGCAGTCCGTCGAGGATGCGCCCGTACGAGGTGGCGCTGCGGGGCACGGTCTCGATGGTGCCGAGGTCGGCGTGGGCGAGGCCGAGGCCGACGGTGGTGACGGGGCCGAGTCCGTCGGCGGGTTCGAGGACGGCCATGCCCCGGCGGGCGCCGACCAGGGCGGAGCCGGCGCGCAGCAGCTCGGCGAGGGCGTCGTCGAGCGTGGCGGTCCTGGCCAGGCGTTCGATGAGTTCGTGGAGGGTGCTGAGGTCGGAGACCCAGCCGGCCAGCCGGTCCTGGATCAGGGCGCCGGGCGGGGCGGGGGCCACGAGCTCGGGGTGAGCGCCCGCAGTGTGCGCCGGACTGGGGACGGTGGAGTCGATTCCGGCCACTTTCGGCGGGCGGGGGGCTGTCATGGTCGTCGGCTTTCCGACGGGTGTGTTTCGTGCCTGAGCATCGCAAACCCCCATGTCAATCTGCGCCGCCAGCAATGCATCCACATGTACACGCACCCGAGGAGGGATGTCCAGCATTGTCCCTGCGGGACTTGTGGTGTCCGTGAGTCGGACCGAGGTGTTGAACTGGGGGCGAACTTGGCCGAAAATTACCCCCGGTGCGCACCTTTTGCGGTCGACTGACGTCGTTTGAAAGAGCGTTGAGTCGATGCCGTGTCGGGTACGTACACGGTGATGGCCCTTACCGCCGCAGGCGACAGCGGGCGCAGAGCATGCGCCGCCTCGCCACGCGTCAGATGAACGACGAGCCCGACTCGGCCCCGGTTTCCAGGGGCGGCGAAGCGCTGATACGCACAGTGAACAGATCCACACGTGGTGTGATGTGGACCTCGGCGTTCAACGGAAAGGAACGAGCGCTCATGCGCGAGATCCTCGGAAGGCGACGCAGGCTCCGGTTCCGGCGCACGGAAAGGACCGGGCAGCTTCGGACAGCGCTGACCTGCGCTGTCGCATGGCAATGGCCGGTGGTTCCCGGAGTGGGACTCGCGGCGGCCGGCAGCCGCGGTGACCGCGGGCGCGGCTGCGCCTGCCCCGACCCCGAGTGCGTCGTCCCCGGCGCGCACCCCCTCGACCCCGGGCTGCTGGCGGCCACCACCGACGAGCGCATGGTGCGCTGGTGGTGGACCGAGCGCCCCGACGCCCCGGTGGTCCTCGCCACCGGCGGCCGCGCGCCCTGCGCGGTGAGCCTGCCGGCGGTCGCCGGCGCGCGGGCGCTGCGCGTGCTCGACGGCTGGGGCATGCGGCTCGGGCCCGTGGTGGCCACGCCGACGCGGCTGGCGCTGCTGGTCGCGCCGTACGGGATGGAGCAGCTGGGCGAGCTGCTGTACGCGAAGGACTCGGTGCCGAGCTCGCTGCGGTTCCACGGCGAGGGCGGGTACCTCGTGCTGCCGCCCTCGGTGGGCGGGGCCGGGCAGGTGCGCTGGGAGCGCGCGCCGCTGGAGGGCTCGGCGCGGCCGTGGCTGCCGGACGTGGAGGCGGTCGTGGACGCCCTCGTCGAGGCGAGCGCGAGCGCCCCGGGCGGCGGGAGCCGGCTGGCGTACTGAGCCGGCCGGGGCGGCGGCGTACGGAACCGGGAGTCGCCGGGGGCCTCGCGTCACCCGTACGGGTGTGAGCGGGGCCCAGTTGTACGGGAATCGGGCGCACGGAGGCCCGGGGGCGCGCCGGGCGTCGCTATCGTCGGGGCGGCAGCGTCGCGACGGCACAGGTGGGGCCATGAATCTGCGGGTGATCGGGCTCGGAGCCGCGGTCGTGTGCGCGGTGCTCGTACCGCTGGCCGCGTTCGCCGGCGAGGGCGGGAGCGAGCGCGGCGGACTGCTGTCCGTGGTGGGCGCACCGGCCCCGGAGCCCCCGAGCCCCGCCGCGGCCCCTCCGGCGGGATCCTCCGCGGCGCCGTCCCGGGCCCCCGCCCCGCCGCCGCCCCGCACCTCGTCCTGCGGACCCGAACTCACCTCCCCCGACGGCATCGAGGCGCAGACCTGCGTCCTGCGGCAGGGCACGCAGACCTGGGCGCGTACGTACTACCGCAACGCCTCGGGCCAGGAGCTGTCCGCGGTGCTCACTTTGATGGCCCCCGGAGGGCGCACCGTGCAGATGCATTGCGCGGTTTCCGCGGCGGACGAGCCGGGCGCCTGTGAAACTCCGCGGGAACGCACGAGAGAACCGGTTTCGGAGTACAGCGCGGTGGCGGAGTTCGCCGGTGCGGGCGAGGGGGACTCGACTCCTCTGTTGTTGCGGTCGGGAAGCAACGCGCCCGCCGCGCAAGGGAGTTGATCGTCCGGCGGCGGATGCGGCCGGCCCGGACAAAGAGAAGGCCCGATCGCTGGCGACGGGGGATGCACCAGCGACCGGGCTTCTAGAACCGTAACAAGAGATCTGCCGTTCGCAAATTCGATCTCGTGAATTCAGTCAGGTATTCGCCGGGGCGGGGCGGCGTGTTGTG
The DNA here is from genome assembly GCF_048500665.1 of Streptomyces tritici. Lineage (NCBI taxonomy): Bacteria > Bacillati > Actinomycetota > Actinomycetes > Kitasatosporales > Streptomycetaceae > Streptomyces > Streptomyces tritici. The sequence goes on along the minus strand of NZ_CP183183.1, from coordinate 3,342,698 downwards.
GCGGAGGTCACCGACTGGTCGGTCTGTCAGCCGCCCCGCCCCGCACCCGGGCGCCCCGGGGTTCAGCTCAGGGTGACCTGACGGTTCGTGAGACCGCCGCGGGCGCGCCGCTGCTCGGGGGTGAGCGGGGCGTCCTCGGCGAGCGCCGCGGCCAGCCGCTCGGCGAACTCGGCCGCCGGCTTCTCGCAGTCGTCCGCGCGCATCTCGCTGGGCAGGTCCCACACCGGCACCATGAGGCCGTGGGCCCGGAAGGAGCCGACGAGGCGCGTGCCCTCGCCCAGCGAGGAGATCCCGGCCGCGTGCAGCCTGGCCAGCGCGTCGAGCAGCTTCTCCTCCGGGTGCGGCATGACCCAGCGCAGGTGGTTCTTCTCCGGGGTCTCGCACCAGTACGCGGCGTCCACGCCGGTCAGCCGGACCGTCGGGATCGCGGCGGCGTTGGCGCGCTCCAGGGAGGCGGTGACCTCGGGGGAGGCGTTGTCGCCGGACTCGGGGACCCAGAACTCGAAGCCCTCGTGCACCTCCGGCGCAAAATCGACGTCCGCGTCGAGCAGTTCCTGCAGGCGCGGGCCCTCGGCCGGCACGCGGCGGGCGGGCACCGGGCTGCCGGGCTCGGTCTCCAGGGCGCGCTGGAGGGTGTCGGCCAGGTCGCGCGCGAGGTCGCCCGAGGAGGACTCGTTCTGCAGCGCGAGGAGGATCGAGCCGTCGTCGCGGCGCAGCGCCGGCCAGGCCATCGGCAGCACGGTCGCCAGCGTCACCGAGGGCACGCCCTCCGGCAGTCCGCCCTTCAGCGCGAGCGGCGCGGTGGCGGCGGGCACCAGCTCGCGCAGGGCGACCCAGTCGCACTCGCCGTTCAGGCCCTCGAAGGGGCGCTGGACGTGCTGGGTGACGGCGTGCGCGGCGGCCCGCCCGTGACACGCCTTGTAGCGGCGACCCGAACCGCACGGGCAGGGCTCGCGGGCCCCGACGACCGGGATCTCTCCGTCGGTCTGCTGCGGCGTGACGGCCTTCGTCTGGGGGCGCTTCTTGGCCATGGTGTGGCTTTCTCCCGATAGCGGCGGTGCGTTCTCCGCCGCGAGCCTAGCCGCCCGGGGCCCGCGCGGGGGCGCGTCGGGGGACGGCGGTGCCGTCCGGGTGCCGCGCGCGTGTCGCCCGTACGCCTGTGCCGGGCGGGGGGCGTCCGCATCCTGTGCCGGGCGGGGGTGGCGCGTCGCAGGACGTCCGGACCCGCGACGGCAGCCGTACGCCCGGCCCGTACACCCTCGTCCCGCGCCTGCCCTCGTACGGCCGCCGGTGGCGTCAGTCCAGGTCCTCGTACGCGTCGAGGAGTTCGTACCCCGGGCCGGCGACGCTCGTCGCGAAGTCCTCGCGGCGGTGCCCGGCGGCGACCAGGACCCAGACCGTGACCTCGCCGGTCGCGCTGTCCCGTACGCCCCAGTCCTGGGCCAGGGCGCTGATGATGTTCAGCCCGCGGCCGCCGCGTGCGGTGACCGAGGGCGTGGCCGGAACCGGGCGGGTCGGACCACCGCCGTCCGTGACCTCGACCGTCAGCCCGCCCGCCGCGTCCAGCCGCCAGGCCGCGCGCACGTCGCCGTCCCCGACCTCCGCGTGCCCCAGCGGTCTGCCGTGCCGGCAGGCGTTGCTGAGCAGCTCGGAAAGGATCAGTACCGCGTCGTCGACGACCGATTCGGCCACTCCGCTGCGGTGCAACTGCTCCCGCATCCGGTGCCGCGCTTCCCCCACGCCCGCAGGGCCATGGGGTACGGCCATGCTCGACGACGTGGGCACCTCCTGTGCCACCACCAACGCCACCCCCGAGACCTCCTTCACCCCACGCCACGGTGTCAATGCCCCTGCGGCCTGTACCGGAAACCGGTGAGTAAGGCTCCGATGACGCACTTGTGACGCACGATCACGGTCCGAACGCGCCGGTGCACTCCCTGTAAAGGATGTGACGGGAGGGGCGGACGGGATGAAATCGCTTTCCTGGGGCGGGTTATCGCTCCCCTGGGACGGCGTTCAGCCGCGGCCGAGGTGGGACAGCACCTGCTTGGGCCGGTTCGTGATGATCGCCTCGACGCCGAGTCGCGCGCAGAGTTCGACGTCCTCGGGGTCGTCGACCGTCCACACGTGCACCTGGTGCCCGGCCTGCTGGAGCCGGAGCACGACGGTGGGGTGGTTGCGCACGATGCGGATGGAGGGGCCCGCGATGCGGGTGGTGCCGGGCAGCCGGCCGTCCCTGAGGCGCGGGGTGAGGAACTGGGTGAGGTGGACGGTGGGGAGGGTCGGCGCGGCGCGCTCGATGCGCTGCAGGGAGCGGGCGGAGAAGCTCATGACCCGGACGGGCGAGTCGTCCGGCTCCGGCTCGGCCAGTCCGAACCGGCGCAGGAGTTCCAGCAGGCGCGCCTCCACCTGGCCGGCGTACCGGGTGGGGTGCTTGGTCTCGATGGCCAGGTCGATGCGGCGGCCGGCGTCGGCGACGAGTTCGAGCAGCCGCTCCAGGGTGAGGACGGAGGTGTACTCGCGGTCTCCCCAGTCCGGGCCCTCGTTCGCCTCCTCGCGGCCCTTCCACGTGCCGAAGTCGAGTGCGGCGAGATCGGCGAGCTCCAGCGCGGAGACGGCGCCGCGGCCGTTGGAGGTGCGGTCGACGCGGCGGTCGTGAACGCAGACGAGGTGGCCGTCCGCGGTGAGCCGGACGTCGCATTCGAGCGCGTCGGCACCGTCCTCGATGGCCTTCACGTAGGCCGCGAGGGTGTGTTCGGGGGCGTCCTCGGAGGCGCCGCGGTGGGCGACGACCTGGATCGTGTGCTGCCGTGCGTGGGTCACCGCGACATGGTGACATCCACGGGGCGGCAGACCCATGGGTGCGTGGGGCGATGATCGCCGAATGTCCGTTATGTCCGTAATAAAGGATCCTGGGTGAACCCACAGGTCCCGCTTACAGTGGCCTGACGGCCGGTGGGAAAAGCTGACCCGTGGACAGACGACGACCTGCGCAGTGATTGAGGAGAGAGCTGTGAGCACCGAGAACGAGGGCGCCAGGACACCGGCGGAGTCGAGCGCCCCGTCCGCACCTCCTGCACCTCCCGCCCCACCGACGCCGGACGTCGCCGACCCGTCGGCGGCGGCTCCGTCGAGCGAGCCCGGGCACTCCCCCCGGTCCGAGCCCGCCACCGCGCCGCTGCCGACGGTCCCGCCCGCGCCGACGCAGGCCCCGGCCGCCGCGGAGGCACCGGCCTCCGCCCCCGCGCCGGCCCCGGCCTCCGCGCACCAGCAGGCGGGATGGCCGCCGCCTCCGCCGGCCGTCCCCGCGTACGGGGCGGGCGGCGGCGGTGGGCCGGTCTGGGGCGCGCCCGTTCCGGCGGCGCCCGGGCCGCAGTCCCCGCGCCGGCGCACCGGCGGCCTGGTGGCCGCGGTGCTCGCGGCGGCGCTCGTGGCGGGCGGCGTCGGAGGCGGCATCGGGTACTGGGCGGCCGAGCGCAACGACGACACGGTGAGTTCGACGACGGTCTCCTCGGGGAACTCCCCGGCCGACTTCAAGCGCGCGCCGGGCACGGTCGCGGCGGTGGCGGGCAAGGCGCTGCCGAGCGTCGTCACGATCCAGGCGAAGACCGGCGGCGCGGACGGCGAGGGCGGCACGGGCACGGGCTTCGTGTACGACAAGGAAGGCCACATCCTCACCAACAACCACGTGGTGGCGTCCGCGGCGGAGGGCGGCGGCACGCTGTCGGCGACCTTCTCGGACGGCAAGACGTACGACGCCGAGGTCGTCGGCCGGGCGCAGGGCTACGACGTGGCGGTGCTGAAGCTGAAGAAGGCCCCGGAGGGCCTGGAGCCGCTGCCACTGGGCAACTCCGACAAGGTCGCCGTCGGCGACTCGACGATCGCGATCGGCGCGCCGTTCGGCCTGTCGAACACGGTCACCACGGGCATCATCAGCGCCAAGAACCGCCCGGTGGCCTCGGGCGACGGCTCCGGCGGCGGCAACTCGTACATGAGCGCGCTGCAGACGGACGCGTCGATCAACCCGGGCAACTCGGGTGGCCCGCTGCTCGACGCGAGCGGCGCGGTGATCGGCATCAACTCCGCGATCCAGTCGGCGGGCAACGGGATGGGCCAGTCGCAGGCGGGCTCGATCGGGCTCGGCTTCGCGATCCCGATCAACCAGGCGAAGAACGTCGCGGAGCAGCTGATCAAGACCGGCCAGCCGGTGTACCCGGTGATCGGCGCGACGGTGAACATGACCGACAAGGGCGAGGGCGCGGCCATCGCCGAGGAGGGCGCGGGCGGCACCCCGGCGGTGACCCCGAACGGGCCCGCGGCGAAGGCGGGTCTGAAGCCGGGCGACGTGATCACCGAGTTCGGCGGCAAGCAGATCGACAGCGGCCCGACGCTGATCTCCGAGATCTGGACCCACCGCCCCGGCGACCGCGTCGAGCTCACCTACGAACGCGACGGCAAGCCGACCGAGGTCACCGTCACCCTCGGCAAGCGCACGGGCGACAACTGACGGACGGGTGTGACCCCGTGAGAAGGGCTGCCGAGCAGATCGGCAGCCCTTTCCCCTCAGCGTGATGCGCGCGCACGGCGGTCGACGCGGCCGTCACTCCCGCCACATGACTCAGTGCCAGCTCGCACCGTGGGTGCTGGCGCCGTCCTTCCCAGGCTGTGGTCGACCTGTGGCCGGGCCGACGCGCCGCCCACGCCCAGCCGGTAGGCTGTACCCGCTCCGCGGCAGGTGAGGCGGGGCGCGGGTGGGTTGCCCGAGCGGCCTAAGGGAACGGTCTTGAAAACCGTCGTGGCGCAAGCCACCGTGGGTTCAAATCCCACACCCACCGCACCAGGTCAGAGGGCGGGTCTCCGGTTGGAGGCCCGCCCTCTGCTTGTGTCGGTGGGTGATCGACGTCGTCTTCGGTACCTGAGGTGCCGGGCCGGAGGCCTGGGGCGCCCCCGTCTCGGCGAGGGCGTCAGGCAGGCGTGGTGAGGCGGGCGGCTGAGGCTACTGTGGCGCGGGCTTCTTCCGGGGTGAGGCCGGTGCGGACGGCGGCGGTGACCAGGGGCTCGGCCAGGGCGTCGCCGAGGCCGTTCTCGTAGGCGCGGCAGGCGGCCCAGAAGAGGCGGGTGTTGCGCTGGCCCTCGTGCGCCGCCAGGACGAAGTGGATCAGGCCCGCGCCGCCCGCCGGGTGGCCGCCCGGGGCCGGGCGGGTGTGGCGCGGCGGGGCGATCAGGGCCAGCAGGGCGTTCGGGCAGCGGGCCGGGGGCAGCCGGCCGGTGCCCTCGGCGAGGCGGTACGCGCCGTGGGCGGTGACCGAACCGGGGCCCACGAGGTAGCCGCCCGTGCCGCGGATGTCGATGCCCGGCGCCAGCCGGCTCGCCGAGTTCGGGACCACCACGTCCGCCGGGCCCGACAGCCACAGGTGCCGGCCGCCGCTGGGCGTGAGGACGGTGACCGTCGGCGGCAGCGTGAACAGGTGGCGCAGCGCGAGCTCGCGCAGGGCGGCCCCGGCGTCCGTCTCGCCCTTGGTGTCCAGGTCGACGCCGATCAGGTGGTACGGCGGGCGGCCGCAGGCGATGCCGTAGCCCGTCGCCCAGGGCGCCGCCGCGAACAGGGCCCGGACGCGGGCCGGGTCCGTGGTGGCGTCGTGGACGCCGTGGCCGGGCCGGCCGCACTCGCCGCGGCAGCGGGGCGTGCCCGGGACGTCGTCGTGGTGCGGCGAGCGCAGCGCGGGGAGCTTCGTGGGGGACAGCGGGATCACGGGGAGCCCGTGCTCCGCAGCGGAGAGGGCGTGGGCGAGGGCCAGGGTGGCGGTCTGCCGGGACGAGATGGCCATGGGCCTAGTTTCGTACATGCGTTCGAAGATCGGTAGTCCGTCGTCTGGGTGGGCGGGGGATTCGTCCGGGATTGGCGAAACCTTTCCTCTCTTGTGACGGCTTGGCGCCGAGCCTGTTTGAATCGCCCCTTTCCCTGTGACCTGGGGCTTCTCTGCATCAAGGACGTTTATCGACTTGTCCTCACGCTTGAGGGGGAATCGACCGGCCTGGGGCGGTTCGCCGGGGATCCGCTGGGCAACTCTGGACTCGCGACGTCGTGAACAGCGACCGAGGTGGTCGGCCAACTGCCTTGGAACCAGCCGTACTTCTGCCGAGTGCAGGCAGACAGCCCTGCACCGCTCCTGGAGGAAATGAACATGGCAAGCATCCGTACCGCCCGCGTCATCGCCGCCGTCGCCGCCCTCCCCCTCGCCGTCGCGGTCTTCGGTGGCGTGGCCCAGGCCGACAACGGCGGCTTCGCGGACGACGGATCGAACACCAGCGTGGCCTCGATCGTCGGCAGCGGCGGGGGCGGCGACAACTTCGGCAACTCGACCACTAGCCAGCAGGTCGCCAACGGCTCCGGCGCCTCCAACCAGAGCAGCATCGCCAGCGTGAACGGCTCCGCGTTCACCGCCATCGACCAGGACAACACCTCCGTGACCTTCTTCCCACTCTGGTGGTGACCGGGCCGCGGGTGACCGGCCCGCGGCCGACCGGTCCGCGTGCGACGGGGTCCGGCCCGGCCCGACGGGGGTGTGACGACGGGGGCGTGACGGCGAGGGCGTGATGACGGTGGGGGCATGACGACCCGGCATGACGAGGGGTGAACGGCGGCCCGCGCGACGGTACTTCGGTGCCGGAGCGCGGGCCGTCGCCGTTGTCCGCCGAGCCGGCGGGCGGTTCCGCGTCCGTACCGGCTCCCCCGCCCCCCGCCCTTGACATGGCCCCGGATCTGACGGACAGTCAGAAACCCTGATCGGAGAGCGCACCCCGGGAGGCCCTCGCCGTGCACCTCGCCCCCACCGAACCGCAGCTCCGGCTGCGCGCCGAGCTCCGCGCGTACTTCGCCGCGCTCATGCCCGACGGCCCCCCGGACCCCCGCGACCCCGGCGCCCCCGCCGCCCAGCGCCGGCTGCTGCGCCGCATCGGCGCCGACGGGCTGCTCGGGCTCGGCTGGCCGGAGGAGTACGGCGGCCGGGGCCGCGGGCCCGACGAGCAGTTCGTCTTCTTCGACGAGGCCCACCGCGCCGGCGCCCCCGTCTCCATGGTCACGCTCAACACCGTCGGCCCGACCCTCATGAAGTACGGCAGCGACGAGCAGAAGGCGTACTTCCTTCCCCGCATCCTGCGCGGCGAGCTCGTCTTCGCCATCGGCTACAGCGAGCCCGAGGCCGGCACCGACCTCGCCTCCCTCCGGACCAAGGCCGTGCGCCACGGCGACCATTGGGTGATCGACGGGCAGAAGATCTTCACCTCCAACGCCCAGAACGCCGACTGGATCTGGCTCGCCTGCCGCACCGACCCCGACGCCGCCCCGCACCGCGGCATCTCCCTCCTGCTCGTCCCCACCGACTCCCCCGGCTTCTCCTGGACCCCGATCGAGACCGTCGGCGGGCAGATCACCACCGCCACGTACTACGACTCCGTCCGCGTCCCCGCCGGCAACCTCGTCGGCCCGGAGCACGGAGGCTGGACGCTCATCACCGACCAGCTCAATCACGAGCGCGTCGCCCTCGCCGCCCTCGGCATGCAGGCCGAGGACCACTACGCCGCCGCCCTCGCCGCCGCCCGCACCCCCGATCCGGTCACCGGCCGCCGTCGCATCGACCAGCCCTGGGCACGGGCCCGGGCCGCCGAGGCGTACGCGCGGCTCGCCGCCACCCGGCTGCTCAACTGGCGGCTCGTCGGCGAGGTGGGCGCGGGCCGGCTGCTGCCGGGCGACGCGAGCGGGGTGAAGTTCGCCGGGACCGAGTCCGCGGTGGAGGTGTACCGGATCTGCCAGGAGCTCGCCGGTGACGCCGGGCTCGTCCGCGGCGGCTCCCCCGGCGTGTTCGGGGACGGCGGACTGGAGCGGATGAACCGCGCCGCCCAGATCAACACCTTCGGCGGCGGCGTCAGCGAGGTCCAGCGGGAGCTCGTCGCCACCATGCGGCTCGGGCTGCGGACACGGGGGCGGCGATGAGCCACGGGGACGCGACCGCTGATCCGCTGCACGAGCGGCTCAGGACTTTCGAGGGCTCGACGACTTTCGAGGGCTCGACCGCCGATCCGCTGTACGAGCGGCTCAGGACCTTCGAGGGCCGGCCCTCCACCACCTCCGGCCGCGGCAAGGACCCCGTCAACGAGCCCATGATCCGCCACTGGTGCGAGGCCATGGGCGACACGAACCCCGCCTACACCGGCCCCGGCGCCGTCGCCCCGCCCACCATGCTCCAGGCGTGGACGATGGGCGGCCTGTCCGGGCACACCGACCGCTCCGCCGCGTACGACGAGCTGAGCGCGCTGCTCGACGGCGCCGGGTACACCGCCGTCGTCGCCACCGACTGCGAGCAGGAGTACCTGCGGCCGCTGCGCCCCGGCGACGTGATCACCTTCGAGTCCGTGATCGAGTCGGTCTCGCCGCGCAAGACCACCAGGCTCGGCACCGGGCACTTCGTCACGACCCGCATGGACGTCCGCGCCGGCGGCGAACTCGCCGGAAGGCACCGCTTCCGCATCCTCAAGTACGCCCCCGCCGGGAAGAAGCCCGAGCCGCCAACGGATCCGGATCCCCAGCGGCCCCGCCGTCCCCGCCCCGTCGTCAACCGCGACAACGCCGGCTTCTGGGAGGGCGTCGCCGCGCACCGGCTGCTGATCCAGCGCTGCACCGGCTGCGCGACCCTCCGCTTCCCCTGGCTCCCCGGCTGCAACGCCTGCGCCGGCCAGGAGTGGGACACCGTCGACGCGAGCGGCGAGGGCACCGTGTACTCGTACGTCGTCATGCACCACCCGCCCTTCCCCGCCTTCACGGAGTCCGATCACGCCGCTGACGCGGCGGGGCCGTACGCGGTCGGGCTGATCGAGCTGGCGGAGGGCGTCCGGATCGTCAGCAACGTCGTCGGGGTGCCGTACGACAAGGTGCGCGTCGGGATGCCCGTACGGCTGGAATTCCGCAGGTACGACGAGGAGTTGGTGCTCCCGGTGTTCCGGGCGCTGCCGGGGAGCGAGGGCTGACCGTGGACTTCACGCCCACCGAGGAGCAGGAGGCGGCCCGCGGGCTGGCCGCGCGGATCTTCGCCGACCTCGCCGCGCCCGAGCGGCTCGCCGCCGCCGGCACCGGCACGGACGCCGAGCTGTGGAAGGCGCTGTGCGCGGCGGGCCTGCCCGCGGCCGTCGAGGAGCTGGGCCTGCTGGGCCTGGTGCTGATGCTGGAGGAGCAGGGGCGCACCACCGCGCAGACGCCGTTCGCGGCGAGCGCCGTGTACGGGATCCTCGCCGTCGCCCGGCACGGCACCGACGAGCAGCGCGCTCGACTGCTGCCCGCCCTGCGCGACGGCTCCGCGATCGCGACCGGGGCCTTCCCCGTCCCCGTGCGGCTCACCGGCGGGCGGCTCACCGGGGAGGTCGCCTGGGCGCCGTGGCTCCGGGACGCCACGCACGTCCTCGTCCCGGACGAGGAGCGGAACCTCTGGCTGATCCGCACCGCCGACGCGGTCGTCGAACCGGTCGAGCTCACCGCGCCCTGGTCGGCCGGCCGGCTGCTCCTCGACAGCGCCCCCGGCGAACGGCTCGGCCGCGGCCCCGAGGCGTACGAGGACGTGCTCGCCGTCGCCCGCATCGCCTTCGCCGGCCTCCAGGCGGGCGTCTGCGCCGGCTCCCTGGCCCGCGCGGTCGACCACGTCAACCGGCGCGAGCAGTTCGGGCGGCCGCTGGCCACCCGGCAGGCCGTCCAACTCCGCGCGGCGGACGCGTACATGGACAGGGAGGCGATCCGGGTCACCGCGTACGAGGCGGCCTGGCGGCTCGACGCCGGGCTGCCGTGCGCCGGGCAGGCGCTGACGGCCGCGTGGTGGGCGTCGGAGGCCGGCCGGCGCGTCGTCCACGCCGGCCAGCACCTGCACGGCGGCGCGGGCGCGGACCTCGACCACCCCGTCCACCGCCACTTCCTGTGGGGCCGCCAGCTCGACGCGTACCTGGGGCGCGGCGCCGAACTGCTGCAGGAGCTGGGCGACCTGCTGGCGGACGGGCCGGACACGATCGGAGAGCCCTCATGAAGCCCGGTGACGCACTGCCGCCCCTGGTCCTGCCGATCACCCGCACCCTGATCGTCGCCGGAGCGATCGCGTCGCGCGACTACCAGGACGTGCACCACGACGCCGAACTGGCCCGCGAGAAGGGGTCCCCGGACATCTTCATGAACATCCTGACCACGAACGGCCTGGTCGGCCGGTACGTCACCGACTGCCTCGGGCCCCGGGCGGTGCTGCGCAAGGTCGCGATCCGGCTCGGCGCGCCCAACCACCCCGGCGACACCATGACGCTGACCGGGACGGTCACCGCCGTCGACGGGGACACCGCGGAGGTGCGGATCGTCGGCGCCAACCGGCTCGGGAACCACGTCACCGGCACGGTCACCGTCACCGTGGAGGTCCCGCGATGAGCGTCCGGCGCGGGGACCTGCTCGGCGGGCGGGCGGCGATCGCGGGCATCGGAGCCACCGAGTTCTCCAAGGACTCCGGCCGCAGCGAGCTGAAGCTCGCCGTGGAGGCCGTGCACGCGGCCCTGGACGACGCCGGTCTGACGCCCGCCGACGTCGACGGGCTCGTCACCTTCACCATGGACACCAGCCCGGAGATCACCGTCGCGCAGGCGGCGGGCATCGGCGAGCTGTCGTTCTTCTCCCGCGTCCACTACGGCGGCGGCGCCGCCTGCGCCACCGTCCAGCAGGCCGCCCTCGCCGTGGCGACCGGGATCGCCGAGGTCGTCGTCTGCTACCGCGCCTTCAACGAGCGCTCCGGCCGCCGCTTCGGCTCCGGGGTGCAGCGGCGCGAGCCGTCCGCCGAGGGCGCGGCGCTGGGCTGGCAGCTGCCGTTCGGGCTGCTCACGCCCGCGTCCTGGGTCGCCATGATCGCCCAGCGGTATCTGCACACGTACGGGCTGACACCGGAGGCGTTCGGCCATGTCGCGGTCACCGACCGGCGGTACGCGGCGACCAACCCGGCCGCGTACTTCCACGGCCGGCCGATCACCCTCGCCGACCACGCGGCCTCCCGCTGGATCGCCGAACCGCTGCGGCTGCTCGACTGCTGCCAGGAGACGGACGGGGGGCAGGCGCTGGTCGTCACGTCCGTCGAGCGGGCCCGGGACCTGCGGCGGCCGCCCGCCGTGATCGTCGCCGCGGCGCAGGGGGCCGGGCGCGGCCAGGAGGCGATGACCAGCTTCTACCGCGACGGGCTGACCGGGCTGCCGGAGAGCGGCGTGGTGGCCCGGCAGCTGTGGCGGACCTCGGGACTCGGGCCCGGCGACGTCGACGTCGCGATCCTGTACGACCACTTCACGCCGTTCGTGCTGATGCAGCTGGAGGAGTTCGGCTTCTGCGGGCCGGGCGAGGCGGCGGACTTCGTCGCGGCGGACGCGCTGCCGCTGAACACCCACGGCGGGCAGCTGGGCGAGGCGTACCTGCACGGCATGAACGGCATCGCGGAGGCGGTCCGGCAGGTCCGGGGCACGTCCGTGAACCAGGTGCCGGGCGCGGCCCGCACCCTGGTCACGGCGGGCACGGGCGTCCCCACCTCGGGGCTCCTCCTGGGGGCGGACGGGGGGTGAGGACGCGGCTCCCCGGCGGACGGGTCGGGCCGTCGGCCCCGGCCGGCTGTACGAAGCGGCCGGCGCCCCTCGCCGTACGCGACGCCCCCGCCCCCGCCGTCGACCCCGACGACCCTGACCCGGCCCTCCACCTTCAGGAGGTCCGGCTGTCCCCACCCCTACAACCTGAGGCGGATCCGGGTTCGGGACCTGGGGCCGATCCCCGTGGACGGCCCCGCTCCTAGCGTGGAGACATGACTCCGCGACCCGGTCCCGTCTGCACCGGGGCCTCCAAGCCCGCCACCGCGCCCTCGGCCTACGCGTCGTTCTCGTCGTACGTACGGGCCCGCGGGCCCGTGCTGCTGCGCACCGCCCGCTCGCTCACCGCGAACCCGAGCGACGCCGAGGACCTGCTGCAGACCGCGCTCGCCAAGACGTTCGTCGCCTGGGAGCGCATCGAGGACCACCGCGCCCTGGACGGCTACGTCCGCCGCGCCCTCGTGAACACCCGCACCTCGCAGTGGCGCAAGCGCAAGGTCGACGAGTTCGCCTGCGAGGACCTGCCGGAGCCGCACGGGCTGCCGCTGCCGGACCCGGCCGAGCAGCAGGTCCTGCACGACGCGATGTGGCGCGCGGTGATGCGGCTCCCCGACCGGCAGCGGGCGATGGTCGTCCTGCGGTACTACGAGGATCTGAGCGAGGCGCAGACCGCCGAGGTGCTCGGCGTCTCCGTCGGCACGGTCAAGAGCGCCGTCTCGCGGGCGCTGGGCAAGCTCCGCGAGGACCCGGAGCTGGCCCCGGTCCGCTGACGCGCGACGGCGGGCCGGGCACGGCGACCGGCACTCCGAGCTGCGCCGACGCCGGGCCCGTCCGTCCCGACCGGGCCAGCGATCACTGGCACTTTCTTATTTTCCGTACTCCCGGGTAGTGACATACCGCGCGGTATGTGCGCAGAATCTGCACACCGTTTCGAGCCACGTAGCGCCCACCGGGAGGACGCCGTGCTGAGCACCATGCAGGACGTACCGCTGACCGTGACCCGCATCCTGCAGCACGGGATGACGATCCACGGGAAGTCGACGATCACCACCTGGACCGGGGACCCCGAACCGCAGCGCCGCACCTTCGCCGAGGCGGGCGCCCGCGCCGTCCAGCTGGCGAACGCGCTGCGCGACGAGCTCGGGGTGCGGGACGGCGACCGGGTGGCGACCCTGATGTGGAACAACGCCGAGCACGTGGAGGCGTACTTCGCCATCCCGTCGATGGGCGCGGTCCTGCACACCCTCAACCTCCGCCTCCCCGTCGAGCAGCTGGTCTGGATCGTCAACCACGCCGCCGACCGGGTCGTCCTCGTCAACGGCTCCCTGCTGCCGCTGCTCGCCCCGCTCCTCCCGCACCTGCCGACCGTCGAGCACGTCGTCGTCTCCGGCCCCGGCGACCGCTCCGTCCTCGACGGCGCGGCGGCCCGCGTCCACGACTACGAGGAACTGATCGCCGGCCGGCCGACCACGTACGACTGGCCGGAACTCGACGAACGCAGCGCCGCCGCCATGTGCTACACCTCCGGCACCACCGGCGACCCGAAGGGCGTCGTCTACTCCCACCGCTCGATCTACCTGCACTCGATGCAGGTGAACATGACCGAGTCGATGGGGCTGACCGACCGCGACACCACCCTCGTCGTCGTCCCCCAGTTCCACGTCAACGCCTGGGGCCTGCCGCACGCCACGTTCATGACCGGCATCAACATGCTCATGCCGGACCGCTTCCTGCAGCCCGCCCCGCTCGCCGAGATGATCGAGCGGGAGAAGCCCTGTCACGCCGCCGCCGTGCCGACCATCTGGCAGGGCCTGCTCGCCGAGGTCACCGCCCACCCGCGCGACCTCTCCAGCATGAAGCAGGTCACGATCGGCGGCGCCGCCTGCCCGCCGGCCCTCATGGAGGCGTACGACAAGCTCGGCGTCCGGCTCTGCCACGCCTGGGGCATGACGGAGACCTCCCCGCTCGGCACCATGTCCCACCCGCCGGCCGGCCTCACCGAGGAGCAGGAGTGGCCGTACCGGATCACGCAGGGCCGCTTCCCGGCCGGCGTCGAGGGCCGGCTGATCGGCCCCGGCGGCGACGTCCTGCCGTGGGACGGCGTCTCGGCGGGCGAGCTGGAGGTGCGCGGCAACTGGATCGCGGGCGCGTACTACGGCGGCTCGGACGGCGAACCGCTGCGGCCCGAGGACAAGTTCAGCCCGGACGGCTGGCTGCGCACCGGTGACGTCGGCGTGATCAGCCCGGACGGCTACCTCACGCTCACCGACCGGGCGAAGGACGTCATCAAGTCCGGCGGCGAGTGGATCTCCAGCGTCGAGCTGGAGAACGCGCTGATGGCCCACCCGGAGGTCGCCGAGGCGGCGGTCGTCGCGGTGCCGGACGACAAGTGGGGCGAGCGGCCGCTGGCGACCGTCGTCCTCAAGGACGGCGCGACGGCGGACTACGAGACGCTGCGCGCGTTCCTCGGCGAGAGCATCGCCAAGTGGCAGCTGCCGGAGCGCTGGGCGCTGGTGCCGGCGGTGCCGAAGACGAGCGTCGGCAAGTTCGACAAGAAGGTGATCCGCAAGCAGTACGCGGAGGGGGAGCTGGAGGTCACGACGCTGTAAGGCGCGGGCAGAGGAAGGGGGTTCACCGTCGGGACGGTGAACCCCCTTCTGTGTGCGGAGCGTTGCCCTCGCTCAGTTGGTGCGTGGAGCGTTGCCCTCGCTCAGTTGGTGCCGATCTTCGCCAGCAGGTCGACGATCCGCGCCTGGACCTCGGCGCTGGTGGAGCGCTCGGCGAGGAAGAGCACGGTCTCGCCCGAGGACAGCTTCGGCAGCTCCTCCTCGTCGAGCCCGGCGGACGTGTAGACGACCAGTGGCGTGCGGTTCAACTGGCCGTTGGCGCGCAGCCAGTCGATGATCCCGGCCCGGCGGCGGCGCACCTGCATCAGGTCCATCACCACGAGGTTGGGCCGGGTCTGGGTGGCCAGCGCGACCGCGTCGGTGTCCGCGGCGGCCCGCGCCACCTGCATCCCGCGCCGTTCGAGGGTCGCGGTCAGCGCGTGCGCGATGTCGTCGTGCTCCTCGATGAGCAGCACGCGGGACGGGTGCTGCTCGCTGTCGCGCGGGGCGAGCGCCTTGAGCAGGACGGCCGGGTCGGCACCGTACGCGGCCTCCCGCGTCGCCTGACCGAGCCCGGCCGCGAGCAGCACCGGGACCTCGGCGGCCACGGCCGCCTGCCGCAGCGACTGGAGCGCGGTACGGGTGATCGGCCCGGTCAGCGGGTCGACGAACAGCGCGGCCGGGAAGGCGGCGATCTGCGCGTCGACCTCCTCGCGGGAGTGCACGATCACCGGCCGGTAGCCGCGGTCGCTGAGGGCCTGCTGGGTGGCGACGTCGGGCGCGGGCCAGACGAGCAGCCGGCGCGGGTTGTCGAGCGGCTCCGGCGGCAGCTCGTCGTCGACGGGCTGCGGGGCGGGCCGGTTGGCGACCTCGACCGCGCCGCCGGGGCCGTCCAGCGGCTCCGGGCCCTCGTCGGCGTCCTCGTCGGGCGCCCCTATGGCGTACGCGCGGCCCTCCGCGGGCGGGGCCAGCCGGGACGGCGGCGGGGGCGTCGCGACGGAGGGCGCGGCGGTTGAGGCGGCCGGGGCCGGGGCCGTGGTGGTTGCGGGGGTGCCGTTGGCGGTCGGGCGGGGGGTGGCCGACGCGGCGGCCGGGGCCGGCTGCTCGGCGGCGGACGACGGCAGCGGACGGTCGTCCGCGGGCGGGGTCGCCAGCTTGCGGCGGCGGCCGGAGCCGAGCTGCTGCTGCGTGGCGAACTGCTGGGCGAACGGCACGCCCTGGCCGAGGGTGCGCACGCTGAACGCCCGCCCCTGCGTCGTCTCGCCGGCCGGCGGGGCCGGCGACTCCGCGGGGAGCGGCTGCGCCGCGGGGCGCGGGGTGGCCGGCGGCATGGGCAGCGCGGGCGGCAGCGGTACGGAGCCGGTGCCGCCGTCCTGCGTGGCGGCGCGGCGACGGCCGGTGGGCAGCGGGTGCGGCTGCGGCGGCGTGTGGTCCTCGTCGGGCTCGCCGTGCGCGGCGTCGTGCCGGTCCGCGTCGGCGGGCGGCAGGGCGAACGGCGATCGCGCCGGCTCGTCCTCGGCGACGGCCCCGCCGAGCGCCCGCCGACGGCGACCGGTGGGACGGGGGCCGTCGGTGCCGTGGGGCGGGGTGGCGTCGGGGGCGGAGGCGGCAGGGGTGACGGGGGTGGCCGGGGCCTCCTCGGGCAGCGGACCGACCGGCATCCCGGCCCCGGCAGCGGGGGCGGCCGGGGCGGGCATCGGCCCGACGGGGGGAATGGTGGTGGAGCCGGTGGGAACACCTGCGGCGGGCATGGCGGTGGGAACGGACGCGGCGGGCGCGGCCGGACCTGCGGGTACCTCGGAGGCGGGCACAGGAGCCCCCGCCCGCGGGTCGGGGTGGGGCCCCATCGGCGCAAGGCCCGGAGCCGTCCCGGCGGGATTCGGCGTCGCGGCGGCGGGCATCCCGGCGGCGGGGGTCGGCCCACCGGCAGCAGGCATCGCGCCGGGGGTCACCCCACCGGCAACGGGCATCCCAGCCGGGTTCGGCATCCCCGCAGCAGGCGTCGCACCAGGGGCAGGCGCACCGGCAACAGGCAACGCGCCAGGAACCGCCCCACCGGCAACAGGCATTCCGGCCGGGTTCGGCATCCCACCGGCTGGGGGCATCGCGGCGGGAGCCGGCCCACCGGCAACAGGCATCCCGACAGGGTTCGGCGCCCCGGGAGTCGGCGTCGCCGCACCGGCCCCAGGCACCGCCCCAGGCACCGCGCCAGGAACCGCCCCACCGGCACCGGGCAGCCCGGCAGCAGCAGCCGGAACCCCCGCCTCGGGCAGTGGCATTCCGGCAGCGGGCACGGGTCCACTCACACCCGGCACCGGCGTGGGCACGCCCGCGCCTGGCACGGGTCCACTCACACCCGGCGTGGGCACGCCCGCACCCGGCAAGGGACCACTCCCACCCGGCACCGGCGAAACCCCCGTCGCGGACGCCGCATTGGCGGCCTCGGGTGCCCCGGGGGCCGCAGCCGGAGGCAGCACGGCCGGACCGGCCACGGCCTCCTGACCGTTCATCGGGGCGGGCGTCGGAGCGGACGCGGCGGCGGGCGTCGGAGCGGACGCGGCGGCGGGCGTCGGCGCGGACGGAGCGGCGGGCGCCGGGGCCGCGGACGGCAGGGCCGGGAGGCCCTGCGGGGCCGCGCGGCGGGCGCGGCGGCCGGAACGGGGCGCGGCGGCGTCCGCCGGGACGCCCTGCGGCGGCACGGTGTCGCCGAGCGCCGGCCGCCCCTGGGCGCCCTCCGCGGCGGTGACCACGGCGCCCTCGGCCGGGGCGGGCCGGCCGCGTCGGCGCCCCGTGGGCTCGACGGCGCCCGCGTTCTGCGCGGGGATCAGCTCGGCGGCCGCGGGCGCCTCCTCCGTACGGCCGCGGCGACGCCCGCTCGGCTCGGCGGCGGCGTCGCCGCCCTCCGGGGCCATCGGGCTCTCCAGGAACGCGTCGGTGGACGACCGGCGGGCCCGCCGCCGGCCGCCGCCCGTCGTGTCCCCGCTCTGCTGCGCGGGCAGCGCCGGGGCGGCGCTCTCCTCGGCGGCCGGTTCGGACCGGGGCGCGGGCGTGACCGTGCCGCGCCCGGCGCCGATCGGCACCTCGAGCACGTACGCGCTCCCGCTCATCCCCGGTACCTCGTGCGTCTGCAGCACACCGCCGTGGGCGGCCACGATCCCGCGCACGACGGGCTGGTGCACGGCGTCGCCGCCGGCGGACGGCCCGCGCACCTCGATCCGCACGACGTCGCCGCGCTGGGCCGCCGCGACCACGATGGTCGAGTCGACGTAGCCGCCGGCGGGGGCCGGGGCGATGGTGGACTTGCCGGTCGCGTCGACGCCGGCCACGTCCGCGACGAGATGCGCGAGCGCGGTCACCAGGCGGGGCGCGTCCACCTCCGCCTCGATCGGCGGGGCGTGCACCGCGAACTGCGCCCGCCCGGGCCCGATCAGCTCGACCGCGCCGTCGATGCCGGCGGTCACGACGCCGTCGAGCATCGCCGGGGCCTTCGCCAGCACGTCGGCGCCGCTGTCGAGCCGCTGGTAGCCGAGCACGTTGTCGACGAGCGTGGTCATACGGCCGTAGCCGGCGGCGAGATGGTGCAGCAGCTGGTTGGCCTCGGGCCAGAGCTGCCCGGCGTCGTCCGCGGCGAGGCCGGAGAGCTCGGCCCGCAGCTCCTCCAGCGGCCCGCGCAGGGACCGGTCGAGCAGCGCGGTGAGCTGCTCGTGCCGGGCGGCCATCTCCGCGTACCGCTTCTCCAGCCCGTCCAGCCGCTCCTGCCGTTCGGCCAGCTCGCGGGCGGCGCGCTCCTCGTGCTCGGCGCGCTCGGCGGCGTACCGCTCCTCCCGCTCCGCGAGTTCCGCGGCGTGCCGCTCGTCGCGCTCGGCCAGTTCGGCGGCGTGCTGCTCGTCCAGCAGTTCCTGCGGGCGCCGGTCGATGAAGGTCATGACCGCGCCGACGAGCTGGTCGCCGTCGCGGACGGGCGCGGTGGTGAGGTCGACGGGGACGCGCGAGCCGTCCTTCGCCCACAGCACCTGGCCGCGGACCCGGTGCTTGCGGCCGGACCGGAGCGTGTCGGCGAGCGGCGACTCGGCGTACGGGAACGGCTCGCCGTCCGGCCGCGAGTGCAGGATCAACGGGTGCAGCTCCTTGCCGCCGAGGTCGCCGGCGCGGAAGCCCAGTATCTGGGCGGCGGCCGGGTTGACGAGGACGACGCGTCCGTCGGTGTCCGTGCCGACGACGCCCTCGGACGCGGCGCGCAGGATCATCTCGGTCTGGCGCTGCGAGCGGGCGAGTTCGGCCTCGGTGTCGACGGTGCCGGTGAGGTCGCGGACGACGAGCATGAGCAGTTCGTCGCCGGTGTAGGAGGAGTACGAGTCGTACGCCTCGCGGCCGTCCTCCAGGCTCGCGCTGGTCACCTCGACGGGGAACTCGCTGCCGTCGGTGCGGCGGGCGATCATGCGGGCCGGCTTGGTCCGGCCGCGGTCGTCGGCGGCGTCGGGGCGGCGCATGGAGCCGGGGATGAGCCGCGAGTCGAAGTCGGGCAGCAGGTCGAGCAGGCCGCGGCCGACGAGGGCGGTGCCGGGGGACTCGAAGAGACCGAGCGCGATGGTGTTGGCGTTGACGACGGTGCCGTTGCAGTTGACCAGCACGAGGCCGTCGGGGAGGGCGTCGAGTATGGCTGCGAGGCGAGCAGCGCCTCGGGATGGCCTGCTGCTCACGACGACGGTTCCTCCCTGACCACTGCCTTGCCTTGGGCGACGGGCGGGCCCCATCTTGCCCCTCGGGCCTCAGCCTGTCACTGCAGGAGTCTAAGGGCTGGGACGCCGGCCGCGGCGGCGGATGCGGGGGAGCACTTCGCAAGGTTGTGTGCGGCCGGGGCGGGCCATGGGCACATGATGTGCACGCTGACCTGCGGGTACGGGGGTGGGGCCGCGGGCGCGGCCCCGCGGGGTCAGCCCTGCAGGCGGGGGAGCACGGGCTCCAGGTTCCGCCAGCGCTCGATCTCGCAGCCGTCCGTACGGCTGAAGCGGGAGTCGACGGGGCGGCCCTGCCAGGTGCCGGTGACATGGGCGACGGCGTCGCCGCCGTGCTGCATGGTGCACATGCGGTCGGAGGCGGGCCGGGCGAAGGGGTCCTGGCCCTCGCGGGCGAGCTCGTCGAGGCGCGCGCAGGCGTCCTGGGCGGCGGGGTGGTCGCCGCCGGCCCCGGTGGCGCCGCACTCCAGCGCGAAGGTGCCGTCGGCGGTCGCGTCGGCGCTGCCGGTGACGGTGACGGTGAGGCGGTCCTCGGCGGCGGACAGCCCGGGCAGCGGCGGCAGCCAGGAGGGCACGGGGACCGCGCCGGCGGCGGGCGCGGCGGAGAGGGCGAGGGCGGCGGTGGCCGTGGTGAGGGCGAGGCGGCGCAGCATGCGGACTCCCGGAGGTGCGGAGGGTGTGCGAGGGGGTGTCCCCGACTGCTCTAACGCTCCGCACGCCCGTTCGTTGCGCAAGCGCAGGGCTTTGCCCTGCGGCCGGGCGGCCTAGTACGGTGGGAACCGATTGGTGACACCCGGCTCGCCTGTGTCATCATCTGCACGCACGACCCGCGCACGCGCGAGTGTGTGAAGGAGGCGTCGCCTAGTCCGGTCTATGGCGCCGCACTGCTAATGCGGTTTGGGCCTTAAAGCCCATCGAGGGTTCAAATCCCTCCGCCTCCGCCCCAGGAAGCCCCGGCCCCACGGCCGGGGCTTCCGCCGTTCCCGGGCCCCCGCGACAGCCCGCCCGGAGACGTTTTCGCAGGTCACAAGGGGTGCGCCTAACGGATTTCACATGGCGGCGGCAGTCATGTAATGTTCTTCCTGTCGCCGCGAGCGGGCCGAAAGGCCGGGGAGCGGAGACAACAACAGAACAAGCACTCGTAGCTTAACGGATAGAGCATCTGACTACGGATCAGAAGGTTGCAGGTTCGAATCCTGCCGAGTGCACAGAGACGAGAGGCCCGGACGAGAGTCCGGGCCTCTCGCGTTGCGTTGCGCGTGAAGACGGCTCCTGCCGTCGGGTCACTGCGGGAGGAGGGAGCCGCCGTCCGCGGGCTGCTCTTCCCGGATGCGCTCGCGGGCCTGGTTGCGCTGGACGGCCTTGTACACCTCGTAGCCCGCGATGCCGACCAGTCCTGCGGCGAGAAGCCCGCCTACTACGAACACCATGTCGTGGCTCCCCTCGTCGTTCCTGCTTCCAGCGTCTCCCCGCCGCCATGCCGCCGCACCCGCTGACGCGTCACCCGCTCGGATCGCACGCGTCGCGGACCGGGGGTGCGCTTCTTACGGTCGGGCGGGGGACTGAATCACCTCAGGCGGACCTTGGAGGCATGGTGGCCAAGAACAGCAAGCACGAGTTCACGTTCGTGCTGACCGACGTCGAACTCACCGACGAGCAACAGGAAAGGGTCAGCCGTGCCGTCGCACAGGCCGGCGCGCTGGCGCTGGGCGAGCTGCTGCCGAAGGACTCCCTGACGGTTCCGGTGCGGGCGAACGTGTGGTGGCACGGCATTCCCCGGCCGGACCTGATGACCGAACTCCAGAGGATGGGGGCCGAGCGGGCGCAGCAGTGACGACCGCGGGCGCCGCCGACGGGCAGGGCCGGCGTCGGGCCTGCCCGAGCGGCCCGTGCCACGAGGGCGGTTCGATCATCGGCGTGATGACGGAGCAGGGCCGGCTGGCGTACCTGCCGATGCCCGTCGTGGTGGACGCCGCGTACGCCTCGCGCCTGCAGGAGGTGGGGCTGCCGGAGCGGCGGTACCGCTTCAGCCAGCCCTGCGTCGAGGGCGCCTGCTCGCAGTGGACCGGCGAGGGCTGCGCCGTCATCGATCACGTACTGGACGATCCCCCCGACGACGCGCGCGCACCGGACGCGCGCGAGACGCGTCCGGGCACCCTGCCGACCTGCGCCATCCGCCGGGACTGCCGGTGGTTCGCGCAGCGCGGCGCCGCCGCGTGCGGGGCCTGCCCGACGATCGTGGCGGACATCGGCGGGACGGCCACCTACCGCCGACCGGGATGAAAAGGAGCCCTCCGGCGCCCGCTGCCTGGCAGACTGCGGGGTGTGGAGGGGGCTGATCGTCGGGGGTTGACGCCGCGTTCTGTGTCGCCGTTGCGTGGTGACGAGGCGATCGGCGGTGTTCCCGGCGCCACCGTGGTCGACTTCTGGCGGTTCGCCATGCCGGATCTGCGGATGAACAACACGAGGGGTCTGTTCGCCGAGTTTCTGGTGCACCGGGCGGTCGGCTCGCACGAGCCTCGGGTGGAGTGGGCGAGCCACGACGTCGAGACCGACGACGGGCTGCGCATCGAGGTCAAGGCCGGGGCGTATCTGCAGGCGTGGGATCAGCGAGCGCCGTCGCTCATCCGGTTCGGCGGGCTCCGGGCTCGCACCTGGACTCCTGAGGGCGGGTACTCCGAGGAGAAGTCGTACAACGCCGACGTCTACGTGTTCGCGGTCCAGACCGCGCGTGAACACGCCGTCTACGAGCCGCTCGACACCGACCAGTGGGAGTTCTACGTGCTGCCCCGCGCCGTGGTGGCCGCCTGGGACGCGGACAGCGTCGGGCTCGGTGCGGTTCGGGCGGCGGCCGGCGCGGCGGTTCCGTTCGGCGCGCTCGCGGGCTGTATTCGGGCGGCCGCTCCGTCGGCCGGTGAGGGGAGGAGGGGCGTGTGACGGTGACGGTGTGGGTCGATGACTGGCAGATGCAGTGTTGTGGGGAGAGCTTCGGGCCGGGGGATGTCGTCTCGTGGGAGTTGATCGAGGCCGACCCGGAGGACTACGCCGATCTTGTGGGGGACGAGGTGGCGGCGGGGATCGGCTTTCGGGAGGAGCATCACGGGCAGGGGGCCGGGGATGCGCCCGTCGCCCTGGAGGTGGTGGGGGTCGACGAGGTGCACTGTCGGTACGAGGTGTCCTCGCGCGGGGGCGGTGTGTCCGAGCCCGTTCCTGGAACGACCGAGTTCGTTCCCGTCGAGCGGGCCGACGGGTGGGCGAAGACGCGGGCGGGGGTGCGCTTCGCGGGGTATCTGGTGACCGCGCGGCCCGTCGGGGAGGGCCCCGGGCGGTAATGGCCCGGCGCGGGCTCCCGCGCGGTGGTTGGATCGCGGGATGGCAGAGATCAAGCAGCCCTGGGGGCTGAGCGTTCTGGGGGCGGGGCATGTGTCGGCGGAGCCGACGGTGGCCATGGTGCGGCTGGCGGTCGATCTGCTGGCCCCGACGCCCAAGGAGGCGTTCGAACGGGCCGGGGCGGCGGTGGCCCGCCTGCGCGGGGTGCTGCGGGAGCACGGGGTGCCGGACTCGGAGGTGTCCGGGTCGCGGCTCGCGCTGAAATCGGACTTCAACGGGTACGGGGCCGAGCGCACGTTCCGCGGGTACCGGTGCGAGGCGCTGTACACCGTGCAGACCCGCGCGCTCGACCGGCTCGAACTCCTCGTCGAGGAGGCCGTGCAGGCGGGCGCGAACCGGGTCGACGAGGTGCACTTCGACGTGCTCGACAAGCCCAGGCTCCGCGACGAGGCGCGGCGCCGGGCCGTCGCCGCCGCGCGGCGCAAGGCCGAGGTGTACGCGGAGGCGTGCGGGGTGCCGCTCGGGCCCGTGGTGCACATCCAGGACGTGGATCCCGAGTCGCTCGGCGTGCGGAGCCACGGGAGCCGCGTCGGCGGGGACGCCGAGCTCGAAGGAGTCTTCGCGCCCGGGAGCGTGCGGGTCGAGGCCGCCGTGCTCCTCGGTTTCGGTTTGGCGCACTGAGGTTGGACCATCGGGGGTGTGAGCTCCTCGCCTCCCCGGTCCGCCACCGGTTCCGCCGCGCCCGTCTGGCGTTGTGACGGGCTGCGGTGGGACGCGGGCGGGCCCGTGCTGCGGTGGGCCGGCGGCAGGGCGTCGCGGCTGGTGTACGGGCAGGGCGTCGGGGTGCGGGCCGTGGGGCGGCGCGCGTGCGTGGGGGCGCGGGGGAACCCGTGCCCCGTGCGGGCCGGGGTCGCCGGGACCTCCACCGGAGGGCGGTGTGCCGAGTGCGCACGCCTCGACCGGGCCCACTCCGTGGCGGCGGACTCGTTCGCCGACGATCCGCGGGTCTACCGGGTGTACCTCGCCTGGTTCGGGCCCGGCCTCGTCAAGGTGGGGATCACCGCCGAGGAGCGGGGCGACGCCCGGCTCCTGGAGCAGGGCGCGGTGGCGTTCTGCTGGCTCGGGCGCGGGGCGCTCATGGCGGCCCGACGGACCGAGGAGGTGCTGCGGCACGCGCTCGACGTGCCGGACCGGATCCCGTACGCGCGCAAGCGTGCCGTACGGCACGCGCTGCCGGACGCCGAGGAGCGGGCCGGGCAGGTCGGGGCGCTGTACCGGGCCGCCGTGGCCGTACCGGAGTGGGGCGAGACCCTGGAGCCGCTGGAGTTCGCCGCGTACGACCACGGGGACGCCTTCCGGCTCGACGGGCTGCCCGCGCCCGCCGGCGCGGTCGCCGCGTTCACGGACGGGGGCGGACTCGTCGGGTCGCTGCGCGCCGCCGCCGGGCCCGATCTGCATCTGGTGACGGCGGACGGGCGGTGCGTCGTGCTCGACACGCGGTTGATGCGGGGGTGGGGGTTGGTGGGGGTCGATGCCGGGGCGCCTGGAGGGCCCGGCGGTTCCGAGGGACCGGTCTCCGTGCCGCTGGTGGCGTGCGGGGCCGCCGGGCAGCAGGGCGGGTTGTTCTGAGCCGGCCCCCCTCCGGCAACGGTTTGGGTAAAGCCTTGGATCCCTTTCCCCCGGCTCCCTGGACACCCCCTCCCCCCGCCGCCGATCGTGATCCGCATGAGCCAGTCACCCACACTCGTCTCGGGGCTCGAACCGCCCTACTACACCGCTGTCTTCACCTCCGTCCGGCCCGATCACCCCGAGGGCTACGGCGAGACGCTCGAACGGATGCACGCGCGGGTGCAGGACGTGCCCGGGTTCCTCGGGTACGAGTCCGCGCGGACGCCCGGCGGGATCGGGATCACCGTCGCGTACTTCCGGGACCTGGAGTCCCTGCACGCCTGGCGGGACGACGCCGAGCACCGGGCCGCCAAGCAGTACGGGCGGGAGCACTGGTACGAGCGGTACAGCGTGCACATCGGGCGGGTGGAGGACAGTTACCACCATGAGCGGTGATCCCGTCGCCTTCGCCCGCGCGCTGGGGCTGCCCGGGCTCGTCGACGTGCACACGCACTTCATGCCGCAGAACGTGCTCGACAAGGTCTGGGCGTACTTCGACTCCGTCGGGCCGCTGACCGGCGTCGCGTGGCCCATCGCCTACCGCGAGGAGGAGGACCGCCGGGTCGAGATCCTGCGCGGGTTCGGCGTCCTGGCGTTCACGGCGATGCTCTACCCGCACAAGCCCGGCATGGCCCGCTGGCTGAACGAGTGGGCCGCGGGGTTCGCCGGGCGGACGGCGGACTGTCTGCACACCGCCACCTTCCATCCCGAGGACGACGCCCCGGCGTACGTCCGCCGGGCGCTCGACCAGGGGGCCCGGGTGTTCAAGGTGCATCTGCAGGTGGGGGACTTCGATCCCAACGAGCCGGTCCTCCGAGGCGTCTGGGGGATGCTCGCCGAGGCCGGTGTGCCCGTCGTCGTGCACTGCGGGTCCGGGCCGGCGCCCGGGCGGTTCACCGGGCCGGAGCCCATGCGGCGGCTGCTCGCCGCGCACCCCCGGCTGCGGGTGGTCGTCGCGCACCTGGGGATGCCGGAGTACGGGGACTTCCTCGGGCTCGCCGAGCGGTACGACGGGGTGCACCTCGACACGACCATGGCGTTCACGGACTTCGCCGAGCGGCTCGCGCCCTTCCCGGCGGGCGAGCGCAAGCGGCTGCTCGGGCTCGGGGACCGGGTCCTGCTCGGTTCCGACTTCCCGAACATCCCCTACCCGTACGGGGATCAGCTCGACGCCCTGGCCCGTCTCGACCTGGGGGACGACTGGCTGCGCGGCGTGTGCCACGCCAACGCGGCCCGGCTGTTCGGGCTTCCGCTTCCGGCCGTTTCTCAGGTAATTCACAGATAGCGCCAAGGACGCTCTCAGCACCCCCGCCGAGCGTGGTCGCATGACCACCACGACGCCCCGGGGGCGAACCGACATGCTCAGACCGGACGGCACCGCCGTACGCGTGCTCGTCGTCGACGACGAGGCGTCGCTCACCGAACTGCTCTCCATGGCCCTGCGGTACGAGGGCTGGGAGGTGCACAGCGTCGGCGACGGCGCCTCGGCGCTGCGGACCGCCCGGGAGTTCCGGCCGGACGCCGTGCTCCTCGACGTGATGCTGCCGGACATGGACGGGCTCGCCGTCCTCGGGCTGCTGCGCCGCGAACTGCCCGACGTGCCGGTGCTGTTCCTCACCGCGAAGGACGCCGTCGAGGACCGGATCGCGGGGCTCACCGCGGGCGGCGACGACTACGTGACCAAGCCGTTCGGCCTGGAGGAGGTCGTGGCCCGGCTGCGCGCCCTGATCCGCCGTTCCGGCGCGGCCGTCGCCGCCCGTGACGACTCCGTGCTCGTCGTCGGCGACCTGCGGCTCGACGAGGACAGCCACGACGTGTCCCGCGGCGGCGAGCCGATCCACCTCACCGCGACCGAGTTCGAGCTGCTGCGGTACCTGATGCGCAATCCGCGCCGGGTGCTGAGCAAGGCGCAGATCCTCGACCGCGTCTGGTCCTACGACTTCGGCGGGCAGGCCAACGTCGTCGAGCTGTACATCTCCTACCTGCGGCGGAAGATCGACGCCGGGCGGGCGCCGATGATCCACACGCGGCGCGGCGCCGGGTACCTCATCAAGCCCGCGGAGTAGCCCGTGCCGAGCGCCTCCGCCCGGCCGCGGCGCCCGTCATGCGTTTCCTGTACGGGCCCGGAGGCCGCGTCGTCCCCCGGGCACGGCACCCGGCCCCGTGACCACCCCCGGCGACCCCGGCGGCCGGCGCCCCGCCCCCGGCCCGAAACCCGGCACCCGGCGGCCCCGGCGGCGCGCCGAGAAATCGCTATACAGCGTACGAGACTCTCTTGTACGGTGTACGACACCACGTCTCGTACACCGTACAAGGGGGACCCGATGACGGCGACGACCGCCGCCGACCAACCGGCCGCCACCACCGGCGGCCACCCGCAGCGCTGGCTGATCCTCGGCGTGATCTGTCTCGCCCAGCTCACCGTGCTGCTCGACAACACCGTCCTGAGCGTCGCGATCCCTTCGCTCACCAGCGAACTGCACGCCTCCACCAGCGACATCCAGTGGATGATCAACGCGTACTCGCTGGTCCAGTCGGGTCTGCTGCTCACCGCCGGCAACGCCGCCGACCGCTACGGGCGCAAGAAGCTGCTCGCCGCCGGTCTCGCGCTCTTCGGCCTCGGCTCGCTCGCCGCCGGCCTCGCCGAGTCCACCGCCCAGCTGATCGCGGCCCGCGCGGGCATGGGCATCGGCGGTGCGCTCCTGATGACCACGACGCTCGCCGTCGTGATGCAGATCTTCGACGACTCCGAGCGGGTCAAGGCCATCGCGCTGTGGGCCACGGTCGGCTCCCTCGGCTTCGCCGCGGGCCCCCTGATCGGCGGAGCGATCCTCGACCACTTCTGGTGGGGAATGATCTTCCTCGTCAACATCCCGGTCGCCGTGATCGGCCTGGTCGCGGTGCTCAAGCTGGTCCCCGAGTCCAAGAACCCGCAGGGCGAGCGGCCCGACCTGCTCGGCGCGCTGCTCTCCACCGTCGGCATGACCGCCGCCGTCTACGCGATCATCACCGGCCCCGAGCACGGCTGGACCTCGACCGAGGTGCTGCTGCCGGCCGCGATCGGCGTCGCCGTCCTCACCGGGTTCGCCCTGTGGGAGCTGCGCATCCCGTACCCGATGCTCGACATGCACTTCTTCCGCAACCAGAAGTTCGTCGGCGCCGTGGCCGGCGCGATCCTGGTCATGTTCGGCATGGGCGGCTCGCTCTTCCTGCTCACCCAGCACCTGCAGTTCGTCCTCGGCTACGAACCGCTGGAGGCCGGACTGCGCATGGCGCCGCTCGCGCTGACCGTGGTCGCGCTCAACCTCACCGGCGTCGGCCCGCGGATCGTGATGAAGCTCGGCACCCCGCTCACCGTCACCGTCGGCATGACGCTGGTCGCGGCCGGTCTCGGCTCGATCGCCCTGATCGGCGGCGGCGCCGACGGCACGTACTGGGGGATGCTCCTCGGCCTGGTCCTCATGGGCATCGGCCTCGCCGTCTCCAACCCGGCCATGGCCAACGCCATCATGAGCGCCATCCCGCCGGAGAAGGCCGGCGTCGGCGCGGGCGTCAACGGCACCCTCGCCGAGTTCGGCAACGGCCTCGGCGTCGCCGTCCTCGGCGCGGTCCTCAACGCCCGGTTCGCCGCGCTGGTCACCGTCACCGCCACCTCGCTCCCGGCGGCCCTGGCCGCGGCCGGTTCGGACGCCGAACGGGCGCAGATCTCCGACGCCTTCGCCTCCGGACTGCAGACCAGCCAGCTGGTCGGCGCGATCGCGGTGTTCGCGGGCGGTCTGCTGGCGGCGGCGCTGCTGAAGCGGGCCGAGCGCACGGAGCGGAAGACGGCGGGGGACGAGCAGCCGGCCGTGGCCTCCTAGCATGGTCACGGACGACTGACAGACGGAGGAACGCGATGGTCAAGGCAGCCGATCGGGCCAAGAACCCGGCGCGTTCCAGCGTCTGGCTGGAGAAGCGGGCCGCCCGCAGCGGGGGCGGCCCGGCCGGCCTCGACCGGGACCGGATCGTGGCCGCCTCGGTCCGGATGCTCGACGAGGAGGGCCTGGCCAAGCTGTCCATGCGCCGGCTGGCCACCGAACTGGGCGTCACGGCGATGTCCTTGTACTGGTACGTGGACACCAAGGACGACATCATCGAGTACGCCATCGACACGGTGTACGGGGAGGTCGACCTGACCGCGGTCGACGCCGCGGGCGGCTGGCGCGAACGCATCCGGGCGCTGGCACTCGGGTACCGGCGGATGCTGGTCCGCCACCCGTGGATGTCGGCCGTCGCCGGCCAGTACCTCAACATCGGCCCGAACGCCATCGCCGTCGGCACCAAGATCCAGGAGGCGATCCGGGAGACCGGCCTGCCGATCACCCGGCAGCCGAGCGCGATGTCGGCGGTGTTCCAGTTCGTGTACGGCTACGGGACGATCGAGGGCCAGTTCAGCCGGGTCGCCCAGCAGGCCGGGATGTCGCAGGACGACTACTACACGGACTCCATCAAGGCGTTCCGCGAGGACGAGCAGTTCATGGACGCCCTGGAGGGCATGACCGACATCCTCGACGAGCGCCAGTCGCACGGCAGCGTCGACCAGATCTGGGACCGGGACTTCGACTACGCGCTGGACGTGCTGATCGCGGGCATCGAGGTCATGGTCGAGCGCAGCCGGGACGAGGACCAATGACGGAGCGGTGGGCCGTCCCCTGCCCACCGCTCCGTGACCCGGCCGCGCCTCCGCTCGGGGCGCGGCCGGGAGTCCGCTACTTCCCGCCGTTGCTCTTCAGCGCGACCTCCTTGATGAACAGCGTCACCAGGAAGGCGATCAGCGCGAACGGCGCCGAGTAGAGGAAGACGTCCGCGACGCCGTGCCCGTACGCGTCCTCCATGACCGTACGGATCGGGGCCGGCAGCTTGTCCATGTCGGGGATGCCGCCGCCCGTGCCGCCCTGGCCCAGGGCCGCCGCGGCCTTCGGGCCCAGCTCGGCGAGGCCGTCCTTCACGTAGTCGGTGACCCGGTGGGCCATGACCGCGCCGAGCGCCGAGACGCCGATCGCGCCGCCGAGGGAGCGGAAGAAGGTGACGACGGAGGAGGCGACGCCGAGGTCGGAGGGGTCGACCTGGTTCTGGGTGCAGAGCACGAGGTTCTGCATCATCATGCCGAGCCCGAGGCCCAGCACCGCCATGAACAGGGCGATGTGCCAGTACTCCGTGTCGTACCGGACGGTGCCGAGCAGGCCGAGGCCCGCGGTGGCGAGCGCGCCGCCGGCGATCAGCCAGGCCTTCCAGCGGCCGGTGCGGGTGATGATCATGCCCGAGGCGGTGGACGAGACGAACAGGCCCGCGATCATCGGGATGGTGAGCACGCCGGACATCGTCGGCGACTCGCCCCGCGCCAGCTGGAAGTACTGGCTGAAGAACACCGTGCCGGCGAACATCGCCACGCCCACGAAGAGAGAGGCCAGCGAGGCCAGGGTGATCGTGCGGTTGCGGAACAGCCGCAGCGGGATGATCGGCTCGCCCGCCCGCGCCTCGACCAGCAGGAAGACCGCGCCGAGGACCACGGAGCCGCCGACCATCACGGCCGTCTGCCACGACAGCCAGTCGTACTTGTCCCCGGCGAAGGTGACCCAGATCAGCAGCAGCGAGACGGCGGCGCTGATGAAGAACGCACCGGCCCAGTCGACCTTGACGTCGCGCTTCACGACCGGGAGCTTCAGGGTCTTCTGCAGCACGACCAGCGCGAGCAGCGCGAAGGGCACGCCGACGTAGAAGCACCAGCGCCAGCCGAGCCATTCGGTGTCGGTGATGACGCCGCCGAGCAGCGGGCCGCCGACGGTGGCGACGGCGAAGACCGCGCCGAGGTAGCCGCTGTACCGGCCGCGCTCGCGCGGGGCGATCATCGCGGCCAGGATGACCTGGGAGAGCGCGGTCAGACCGCCGACGCCGATGCCCTGGACGACGCGGCAGGCGATCAGCATGCCGGTGCTCTGGGAGAGGCCGGCCACGATCGAGCCGGCCACGTATATGAGCAGCGACAGCTGGACGAGCAGCTTCTTGGAGAAGAGGTCGGCCAGCTTTCCCCACAGGGGCGTGGTCGCCGTCATCGACAGCAGGGACGCTGTGACGACCCAGGTGTACGCGGACTGGCCGCCGCCGAGGTCGGTGATGATCTCGGGCAGCGCGTTGGAGACGATCGTCGACGACAGGATCGCGACGAACATGCCGAGCAGCAGCCCGGACAGCGCCTCCATGATCTGCCGGTGGGACATGGGCGCCCCGCCGGTGGGGTGTCCGCCCGCCCGGGTCGCGGGTGCGGGGGTGGTCGTGGCCATGAACTTCCTTCGTCGTCGGGCCTGGTGGGCCGTCGTCAGGCGTGGTGGGCGCGGCAGTCCCCGAAGGCGTCGCGGAAACGGGTGAGCAGGGAGGTGAGCAGCTCGATGTCGTCGTCGGACCAGTCCGCCAGCTTCTCCGCGAGCATCGCGGTCAGCCGGCGGTCCAGCTCGGTGAGCTTGTCGCCGCCCGCGGGGGTGAGGCGGAGGATGCGCGAGCGCCGGTCGTCCGGGTCGGGCAGGCGCTCGACCCAGCCGCGCTCCACGGCATGGGCGACGTGCCGGCTGCTGACCGACATGTCGACGCCCATCAGCTCGGAGATCCGCCCGATGCGCAGATCGCCGTGGCGGTGGACCAGGGCGAGCACCCCGGCGGTGCCGGGCGGGCAGTCGGCCGGCAGCGAGCGCGCCATGCCCCGCTTGACCGCGCCGATGGCGCTGACCTGACGGGTGAGGTTCTCGTACCGGTTCTTCGCGGGCTGGTCCACGGCTACCCCAGACATCTTGTTGCTTAGGGCAACCATAGAGATGGATGGTTGCTCCAGGCAAACTAAATCGGTCAAACGGTGCTAAAGAATCGGCAAAGGGGGAGGGGGTGTGGGGGACCGGTGCCGGGGGTTGGGGCGGCAACCCCCGGTTCGCTAGGGTCACTTTCCATGGCACACAACCCCCACGCACCGCAGGGTCAGGGCCCCGAGGGCAGCTACGACCCGGCCGGCAGCACCCAGATGTTCCGCGCGTTCGTCGACGAGGCCCCGCAGCGCCAGGCCCAGGCCGCGCCGGCCTCCGGCCCCCGGGTCGGTCTGATCGTCGGCGTCGTCGCGGCCCTCGTGATCGTCGGCGCGGTGGCCTGGCTCGCCCTCGGCTGACCGGCGCCGCTCACTTCCAGGCCGCGGTGACCCTCTGCGTCTCGATGCGCATGCCGAGGGGAACGCGCCAGGACTCCACGCACACCGTGTAGGTGTGCTTCTTCGCCGCGCCCGCGGCGATCGGCGCGGGCAGCGGCTGGGCGGACTCGACGGTCGCCCAGTCGATCCCCAGCGCGCCGATGACGTGCGTCTCGAAGGCGACCGTGCCCGAGGCGACGGCGGTGCCTCCGGTGTTGCGGAAGGTGAGGGTCACCTCCTGGCACCAGCGGCGGTCGCCCTCGGCGAGCACCGGCACCGAGAGCGTCAGCCGGGCCGGGGACGGCGCCGGGGCGGGCGTCGCCGTGCCGGACGGACGGGGCGCGGGCGGAGTGCTCGACGGGCCGCCCGGTCCTCCGGGCGTCCCGGGGGCCGGCAGCGGCGGAGCCGTCGCGCCGGGGGTCGTGGGCCCCGCGCCTCCGGCGCCCGGCAGCGTCACGGTCGCGGAGCCCGTCGGCGTACCGCCGCCCGTACCCGTGCCCGTTTCTGTACGCGCGCCCGTGTCCGGACCGGCGGGAGCGCCGTCCGGCCTCGGGGACGAGGTGCTCGACGTCGTCCCGCTCGCCGAGGGGCCGTCCAGCGGGACCAGGCGCACCGAGCCCGAGGGGGCGACCGCGCCGCCCGGCGAGCCGCCGCCGCGCGCGCCCACCGCCGCGTAGCCCTCGCCGTCGTTCCCGCCGCCGCACGCGGTCAGCGCCCCGCCGAGGCAGAGCGCCGCCGTGAGTGTTCCCAGCCGCCTCCGTCGCATCGCGCCAGTGTGGCTGACGGTTCGTCAACAAGGAAGCGGAAAAACGAACTTCCCGTGCCGGAGGAGGCCCTTGTGGTACGGGTGCGGGACTCAGTCCGCGATCAGGCCCTCGCGCAGCTGCGCCAGCGTCCGCGTGAGCAGCCGCGACACGTGCATCTGCGAGATGCCCACCTCCTCGCCGATCTGCGACTGCGTCATGTTGGCGAAGAAGCGGAGCATGATGATCTGCCGTTCCCGGGGCGGGAGTTTGGCCAGCAGCGGCTTCAGCGACTCGCGGTACTCCACGCCCTCGAGCGCCGTGTCCTCGTAGCCGAGCCGGTCCGCCAGCGAGCCCTCGCCGCCGTCGTCCTCGGGCGACGGGGAGTCGAGCGAGGAGGCGGTGTACGCGTTGCCCACGGCGAGGCCGTCGACGACGTCCTCCTCCGACACCCCGAGCACGGCGGCGAGTTCGGGCACCGTCGGGGAGCGGTCCAGCTTCTGCGACAGCTCGTCGCTGGCCTTCGTCAGCGCGAGGCGCAGCTCCTGCAGCCGGCGCGGCACCCGCACCGACCACGAGGTGTCGCGGAAGAACCGCTTGATCTCGCCGACGACCGTCGGCATCGCGAACGTCGGGAATTCCACGCCGCGTTCGCAGTCGAAACGGTCGATGGCCTTGATCAGACCGATGGTGCCGACCTGGACGATGTCCTCCATCGGCTCGTTGCGGGAGCGGAAGCGGGCCGCCGCGTACCGCACGAGCGGCAGGTTGAGCTCGATGAGGGTGTCGCGGACGTAGGTGCGCTCCGGGCTGTCGGCGGCCACGCCGTCGGCGTCGAGGGCGCGCAGCCTGAGGAACAGGGAGCGGGACAGCGTGCGGGTGTCGATGGCTTCCGAAGGTACGGGAAGAGGCTCGGTGGGCTCGCTCTTCGTGAGCGTGAGCACCTTCGAGCTGCCCTGTTCTGCGGACATGCCACCCCCTTGAGGTCGCGGGACGGTCGCGGCGGCCGCGACCATCGGAGGAACGCAGCCTCCACCTGAATACCGGAGGCGGGGCTGCGCCAAACGCGGTTCCAGCAGAATGTCACATGTCGGCAACACGCTGTAGTGACTTGTCGACACATCAGGGGTGAGTATCCGCAGGAAACAAGGGGTGTACGGCATTTGGTGAGCGTCAGAACTGCGCCGAACCGGTCTACCCGTTCCGGTTACGCCTCGATCCGATTTGCGGATCTCAGCCGGGCGAAGCTGCGGGCGAGGAGCCTTGACACGTGCATCTGCGAGACCCCGAGCTCCTGGCTGATCTGAGACTGGGTCAGATTGCTGTAGTAACGGAGCATCAGGATGCGCTGCTCGCGCTCGGGCAGCTGCACGAGCAGGTGCCGGACGAGGTCGCGGTGCTCGACGCCGGCCAGTGCCGGGTCCTCGTAGCCGAGCCGGTCCAGCAGCCCGGGCAGCCCGTCGCCCTCCTGGGCCGCCTCCAGGGAGGTGGCGTGGTACGAGCGGCCGGCCTCGATGCAGGCCAGCACCTCGTCCTCGCCGATCTTCAGCCGTTCGGCGATCTCGGCGGTGGTGGGGGAGCGGCCGTGCGCGGTCGTGAGGTCCTCGGTGGCGCCGTTGACCTGGACCCACAGCTCGTGGAGGCGGCGGGGGACGTGGACGGTGCGCACGTTGTCGCGGAAGTACCGCTTGATCTCGCCGACGACGGTCGGCATGGCGAAGGTCGGGAACTGCACGCCCCGATCCGGGTCGAACCGGTCGATGGCGTTGATCAGGCCGATGGTGCCGACCTGGACCACGTCCTCCATCGGCTCGTTGCGGGAGCGGAAGCGGGCCGCCGCGTAGCGCACCAGGGGCAGGTTGGCCTCGATCAGGGCGCCGCGGACGCGGTCGTGCTCGGGGGTGCCGGGCTCCAGGTTCTTCAGCTGGCCGAAGAGCACCTGGGTGAGCGCCCGGGTGTCGGCCCCACGGCTGCTGCGCTCGCGCGGGCGGGCGGGCGCCTCGGACTCCTGCTCGTTCGCGGGCTCGTTCTGGGGCGGCACCTGAGGCGCAGTACTGGCCGGCACGTTCACGCCACCCCTCTGGCTGGTCTTGCTGGTCAACTACGGTCAACTCATCCGTCAAAAGCGGTCATAGCATCACAAGACATGTCCACTGTGTGCAAGCACCGTATAACTACGTGTTGAGGGCAAGTTGGGCGGTCAGGGATGCACGAAGGCCCCCCGCCGCGACGGCGAGGGGCCTTGATCCGCGATCGAACTCGGGATCAGAACTCGTAGTCGGCGATCACCCACGTGGCGAACTCACGCCACTGGGCGGCGGCCGCCTGGTGGTCGGGGTGCTCGATGTACCGCTTCAGCGCGTCGGTGTCCTCGACCGCCGAATTGATGGCGAAGTCGTAGGCGATGGGCCGGTCGGTGATGTTCCAGGCGCACTCCCAGAACGTCAGCTCCGGAATGACGTCGCCGAGCGCCTTGAACGCGGCGGCGCCGGCCTGCACGCGCGGCTCGTCGCGCTCCACCCCGTCGTTGAGCTTGAACAGGACCAGATGGCGGATCACGGCAGGACTCCTCGTCGGTGCTCTAGTTGACGAGCTCGGTCATGAACTCGCCGACGCCCTGTGCGGCGGACGATATGCCCTCGAACCCTACCCCGACGAGCTCCGCGGCCCGCTTGGGAGAAACGATGATCGTGTACAGCACAAAGACGGTCACGATCCACAGTGCGACCTTCTTCGCCTCCACCATCTGCCCTGCCCTCCCCTGGTCGCGGTCGCGTGAGTCTAACCGAGCCCTTCCCCGCTCCTTAAGGGTCGAGGGCCCCGCGGCCGGACACGACGAAGGGCCCGGTGCGTGTGCACCGGACCCTTCGTACAGAAGCGGTAGCGGAGGGATTTGAACCCTCGGTGACTTGCGCCACACTCGCTTTCGAGGCGAGCTCCTTCGGCCGCTCGGACACGCTACCGAGAGAGAGCTTAGCCCACAGGTGCCCCTGCGATGAAATCCGTATCCCCGCGCAGGTCAGCGGGTCCGGAAGAAGGCCGTCAGCTGCGCCGAGCACTCCTCGGCCAGCACGCCCGCGATCACCTCGGGGCGGTGGTTGAGCCGGCGGTCGCGGACGAGGTCCCACAGCGAACCGGCCGCGCCCGCCTTCTCGTCCACCGCGCCGTAGACGACCCGGTCGACCCGGGCCTGCACCAGCGCCCCCGCGCACATGACGCACGGTTCGAGGGTGACGACGAGCGTGCAGCCGGTCAGCCGCCACTCCCCGCGCAGCGCCGCCGCCCGGCGCAGCGCCAGGACCTCCGCGTGCGCGGTCGGGTCGTGGACCGCCTCCCGCTCGTTGTGCCCGGCCGCGAGGACCGCGCCGTCCGGACCGAGCAGGACCGCGCCGACCGGCACGTCGCCGCCGCGGGCCGCCGCGTCGGCCTCCGCCAGGGCGAGCCGCATCGCGGGCCGCCACGGATCCCGCACGGGGTCGGGGGCGCCGGGGCCGGACGGGGGAACAGGCTCCCGCACGGGGTCGGGAAAGGAATCGGGACCGGCGGCGGCCGGTCCCGGTCCGGGTGGTACGGAGGGCATCACTAGCGAACGGTCTCCAGCACTTCCGCGGCTCCGAGGACGTCCGCGATCTCGCTGAGCGCCTCGCCCGGCTCCAGCGCGCGCAGTTCGCGCTCCGCCAGACCCAGGTCGTCGAGGATCAGCCGGTCGCCGACCGGGCCGGAGGGCACCGTGTCGGCGGCCGCGCCGCCGTCGTCCTCGGCCTCGTCGCCGTCCTCCGGCTCCCCGTCCTCGGTGCCGTCGAGGTCGAGCGCGTCCAGGTCGTCCGCGTCGTCCTCGTCGTCCGTGCCGAGGATCTCCTTGGTCAGCATCTCCCCGTACGAGGAGCGGGCGGCGGCGGCACCGTCGGAGACGTAGATCCGGGGGTCGTCCTCACCCTCCACGCGGACGATGCCGAACCACGCGTCCTCCTGCTCGATGTAGACGACCACCGTGTCCTCGTCGACCGACGCCTCGCGGGCGAGCTCGGCCAGGTCGGACAGGGTCTCCACGTCGTCGAGTTCCGTGTCGCTCGCTTCCCACCCGTCTTCGGTGCGCGCGAGCAGTGCGGCGAAGTACACCTGACTCTCCCACTGATCAGAGGTGTGTCGATCCGGCGGTGCCTCCGTTGCCCCGCCCAATCGGCATCGTGGCAGAAAGAGCGGCTTCAGGAGAGGTCTTCGGCTCTTGCGTCGTGCATCAGTCTGACCTCCGGACGGCCGCCGCAAACCACCCGCACCTCACCAGCGGAACGTGCGCATGCGCATCGCCTGGCGCATCCGGGCGGCCCTGGCCCGGCGCGGCTGCACCCGCTCGCGCAGCGCCCTGGCCTCGTTCAGCTCGCGCAGGAACTGGGCGCGTCGCCGCCTGCGCTCGGCGTCGGTCTCGCGCGGTTCGTCGTCCTGTTGCGGTTCCGGCATGGCCCACCACCCCACGGGTGACTCCGTCTACGCCCCCACCTTCCCTCCGCGGCGTGGGTGCACGCCAGTGCGGGCTACTGTTGAGTCATGCGTCTCCACGTCGTCGATCACCCGCTGGTCGCCCACAAGCTCACCACGCTGCGCGACAAGCGCACCGACTCCCCGACCTTCCGCCGGCTGGCCGACGAGCTGGTCACCCTGCTCGCCTACGAGGCCACCAGGGACGTGCGCACCGAGCAGGTGGACATCGAGACCCCCGTCACGCCGACGACCGGCGTGAAGCTGTCGCACCCGCGGCCGCTCGTGGTCCCGATCCTGCGGGCCGGCCTCGGCATGCTCGACGGCATGGTGCGCCTCCTGCCGACCGCCGAGGTGGGCTTCCTCGGCATGATCCGCAACGAGGAGACGCTGGAGGCGTCGACGTACGCGACGCGGATGCCGGAGGACCTCTCCGGCCGCCAGGTGTACGTCCTGGACCCGATGCTGGCCACCGGCGGCACGCTGGTCGCCGCCATCCAGGAGCTGATCCGGCGCGGCGCGGACGACGTGACCGCGGTCGTGCTGCTCGCCGCCCCGGAGGGCGTCGAGGTGATGGAGCGCGAGCTGGCGGGCACGCCGGTGACGGTCGTGACGGCCTCCGTCGACGAGCGGCTCAACGAGCACGGCTACATCGTGCCGGGCCTCGGCGACGCGGGCGACCGCATGTACGGGTCGGCCGAGTAGCCGTACCGACGCGTCGGCCGACTCCCTCACGGGAGCCGGCCGGACCGTTCAGGCCGGGGAGCCGGTCCGAACGTTCAGCACTTCTTCGCGGGCGCGGGCCTGGGAGCGTTCAGCGCGACCAGGGCCGCGTCCGCCGTCGTCTTCGCGTCCAGGGTCTTGAAGGCCGTCCCGATGATCAGGTCCACGTCGGCCGTGGTCCGGGTGTCGGTCTTCGTCGCGGCGCCCTTCAGCTGCGTGCCCAGGACCGGGAACGCGCCCTTGGCCGCGGTCGGCGCGCCCAGCAGGATCGCGGCGCCCGGGACCTTCTTGTCGTACGCGGCCGGGGCGTTGCCCACCTTGCCGATGGTGAAGCCGCGCTTCTTGAGCTCGTCGGCGGTCGCCTTGGCGAGTCCGCCGCGCGGGGTCGCGTTGTAGACGTTCACCGTGACCTGCGCGGGCTTGGGGAGCACGGGCGCGGGCGGCGTACTGGCCTTGGGCGCGGGTTTGCAGTCGGCGCCGCGGGCGGCGGCGTTCGCGGTGCCGTCGCCTCCGGAGAAGACGTCGATCAGCTGCATCGTTCCCCACCCGGCCGCGCCCAGCACGACCACGGCGGCGAGCGAGGCGAGGGCGATCCGGCGCCGGCGGCGGGGGCGGCGCATGCGGGGGTGGACGTCCCCCGTGATGCGGTACTTTCCGCCCATACCGGGGGGAGTGAGCATGCTCATGGGCGCAGCGTAATGCGGTGCGCCGGAGTTGCCTACTTGATGATCATGTGATCGCGTCCGGACGGGCGGCAGGTGGCTCCGAACGGGTCGGCTCGGCGGAGCGGGTCAGTCCAGTTCGAGCACGCGGGCGTGCAGCACCTGGCGCTGCTGGAGCGCGGCGCGGACGGCGCGGTGCAGTCCGTCCTCCAGGTAGAGGTCGCCCTGCCACTTCACGACGTGCGCGAAGAGGTCGCCGTAGAAGGTGGAGTCCTCGGCGAGCAGGGTCTCCAGGTCCAGCTGGCCCTTGGTCGTCACGAGCTGATCGAGGCGGACCGGGCGCGGCGCGACGTCCGCCCACTGGCGGGTGCTTTCCCGGCCGTGGTCGGGATACGGCCTCCCGTTTCCGATGCGCTTGAAGATCACACGGAAAGCCTACCGGGCGAGCGGTCCCCGGCGCAGCCACGAGGGCCCGGTGCGATGCTGGGGCGGAACAGTCGAAACGCCGCAAACCCGGAATTGGGGTCTCGTCATGAGCGTGAGCGACCAGCCGCCGACCGCCGCCGACCGGGGGCCGGACGCCCTGCCGGACGGGCCGGCCGCCGAGATCGCCGCCGGTTACGCCTTCCGGGGAGACGCACTCGATCTGGGGGCCCTGCTGTGGGACGGCGTCTGTCACCCGGGCGGGCAGGTCCGGATCCCGCTCGGGATGCTCAACCGGCACGGACTGGTCGCGGGCGCGACCGGCAGCGGCAAGACCAAGACCCTCCAGCTGATCGCCGAGCAGCTCTCCGCGCACGGCGTCCCGGTGTTCCTGGCGGACGTGAAGGGCGACCTGTCCGGGCTGTCCGCCCCCGGCCAGGACGGCGCGAAGGTGCGGGAGCGGGCCGCGCAGGTCGGCCAGGACTGGACGGCCACCGGCTTCCCGTGCGCGTTCCACGGCCTCGGCGGCCTGGGCGCCGGCATCCCCGTACGGGCCACGGTGACGAGCTTCGGCCCGGTGCTGCTGGCGAAGGTGCTGGACCTCAACCCGACGCAGGAGCAGTCGCTCGGCCTGATCTTCCACTACGCGGACCGGAAGGGTCTGGAGCTGGTGGACCTCAAGGACCTGCGGGCCGTGGTGGCCTTCCTCGTCTCGGACGAGGGCAGGCCCGAGCTGAAGGGCATCGGCGGGCTGTCGTCCGCGACGGCGGGGGTGATCCTGCGCGCGCTCACGGCCTTCGAGCAGCAGGGCGCGAGCGGGTTCTTCGGGGAGCCGGAGTTCGACACGGCGGAGCTGCTGCGCACGGCGCAGGACGGGCGCGGGGTGGTGTCGGTGATGGAGCTGCCGGCGGTGCAGGACAGGCCGCGGCTGTTCTCGACCTTCCTGATGTGGCTGCTCGCGGACCTGTTCCACGACCTGCCGGAGGTCGGCGACCTGGACCGGCCGAAGCTGGTGTTCTTCTTCGACGAGGCCCATCTGCTGTTCGCCGGCGCGTCGAAGGCGTTCCTGGAGTCGATCACGCAGACGGTGCG
Source organism: Streptomyces tritici (assembly GCF_048500665.1). Classification (NCBI taxonomy): domain Bacteria; kingdom Bacillati; phylum Actinomycetota; class Actinomycetes; order Kitasatosporales; family Streptomycetaceae; genus Streptomyces; species Streptomyces tritici. Next base: position 3,303,401 of record NZ_CP183183.1, on the reverse strand, counting down.
GCTGATCCGCTCGAAGGGCGTCGGGGTGTTCTTCGTGACCCAGACCCCGAAGGACGTACCGGCCGACGTGCTCGCCCAGTTGGGCAACCGGGTCCAGCACGCGCTGCGGGCGTTCACCCCGGACGACGCGAAGGCGCTGAAGGCGACGGTGCGGACGTTCCCGCACTCGGCGTACGACCTGGAGGAGGTCCTGACCGGGCTCGGCACCGGCGAGGCCGTGGTGACGGTGCTGGGCGAGAGCGGCGCGCCGACGCCGGTGGCGGTGACCCGGCTGCGGGCGCCGGAGTCGCTGATGGGCCCGGTCGGTTCGGCGGCGCTGGACGAGGCGGTGCGCGCTTCGGAGGGGTACGGGCGGTACGCGCGGGCGGTGGACCGGGAGTCGGCGTACGAGCGGCTGGCGGCGCGGCCGGCGGCCGGGACGGCGGCGGAGGCCGAGGCGGGGTCCGAGGAGGCGCGGCCCACGGAGGCGCGGCCGTCGGAGAAGGACGAGGAGTCCCTGGTCCGGCAGGTCGTCGGCAGCGGCGCCTTCAAGTCGCTGGCCCGCTCGATCGGTACCCAGCTGGGCCGCGAGATCACCCGTTCGCTGTTCGGCACGGCGCGCAGAAGAAGGTAGGACCCGGCCCCTGGAGGGAGCCGGGTCCTGCCGGAGGTTCCGGTGGTGCCTACTCGGTGACCTCGTGGTCGTGGCCGTCGTGCAGGCCGCCGCCGCTGCCGGCGTCGCCGTCCGTCGGGACGGAGACGACCGGGCGCTTCAGGGAGCTGATGTCGTGGGCGTAGGTGCCCACGGCGTTGGCGATGACGTCGATGTTGGCGTCGAAGGCCGTCATGTTGATGTTGCTGATGTCGTCGCCCGCGGCGTGGTAGTTCACGTCGTACGCGACACCCGCCTCGCCGCCGAACTTCTCCGCCTGCTTGGCGGTCTTGATGCCCTCGGCGCCGGTGAAGGTGCCGCCGGACGGGATGCCGATCTCGATGAACGGGCCGTAGTCGGAGCGGCCGGTGAAGTCGGTGCCCTCGTGCGGCAGTCCGCGCTTGTCCATGAAGTCGGTGATGTCGCGCTCGAGCTGGGCCGAGCCCTCGGGGCCGGCGCCCGCGCCGACGCCGTCGGAGTTGTCGCCGTCGTAGACGAACAGGCCGTAGTTCGGCGAGGCGATCATGTCGAAGTTGAGGTAGAGCTTGACTTCCTTCTTGTCCAGCTCGCTCATGTTCGCGACGTAGTGCTCGGAGCCGAGCAGGCCGTTCTCCTCGGCGGACCACCAGGCGAAGCGGACCTTGTTGGCCGGCTTCTTCTCCGCCTTGGCCAGCTTCAGCGCGGCGTCGAGGATGCCGGCGGAGCCGGAGCCGTTGTCGTTGATGCCGGGGCCGGCGGTCACGGAGTCGAGGTGGGCGCCGAACATCACGGTGTTGGCCGCGTTGCCGGTCTTCGTCTCCGCGAGGACGTTGTTGGTGGAGCGCTTCTCCTGGAGCTGGCGGATCTCGAAGGAGAGCGAGACCGGGCCCTTGGCCAGGTCGGCGGCGAGCTTCTCGCCCTCGGCCTGGGAGACGCCGCCGGTGGGCACCTTGCCCGCGGCCGGGTCGCCGAGGGTGCCGGAGAGGGCGCCGTCGGTGTTGTTGTAGATGATCGCGCCCACCGCGCCCGCGGCGGCGGCGTTCTCCTGCTTGGCGGCGAAGGTGCAGCCGCCGCGCTTGATCAGGGCGATCTTGCCGGTGAAGGTGCCGGAGGCGAAGTCGCCCGGCTCGCAGCCGTTGGTGCCGTCCGCGTCGACCGGGGCGGCGGCCAGCTCGGCCTTGATGCCGCCGACCGGGGTCGACTTGGTGTACGTCATCGCCTTGATCTCGATGTCCCGCGGGGCGGGGGAGACCACGGAGAGCTTCTCGGCCAGCGTCTCGGTGTACTGGAAGTCGAACTTCTGGTACCAGACGTTGTAGCCGGCCTTCTTGAGCTGGTTGTACACGTACGCGGCGGAGGCGTCGTGACCGAGCGAGCCCGCGGCGCGGTGCCCGCCGGCCGAGTCGGCTATCGCCTGGAACTGCTCGAGGTGCTTGTGGGCGTCCGTGGCGGACGCCTCGCGGACCAGCTTCTTCGCCAGCTTCACGGCGTCCTTCGACGCCTGCTTCCCGGGGTCCGGGGCGGCGGAGGCGGGGGAGGCGGCCAGCAGGAGCGGGGTCGCGAGTGCGGCTGCGGCCAGGGTGGCCGCGGCTCTGCGATGGGATGCGTTCACAGAGGTCCTTCCCGATGAACGAGGTTGAAGGGAAGTTAGCGATCTCCGGGGCATTCTGTGAACATCTCGGCGCCAATTCATTCGGCATTTAGCAGAATTGCCAAACGGAATTGTCAATTCCCCGAAGCTTTTGCGGCTTTTGCCGCTCGCTTCGCCTCCTGCTTGTACTCCCGCACCTTGGCCAGGGACTCCGGACCGGTGATGTCCGCGGCCGAGCGGTAGGAGTTCGCCTCCCCGTACGCCCCCGCCGCCTCCCGCCAGCCGGCCGGCCGCACCCCGTACCGCTTGCCCAGCAGCGCGAGGAAGATCTGTGCCTTCTGCGTGCCGAAACCGGGCAGCGCCTTCAGCCGGCCGAGCAGCTCCGCGCCGGTCTGCGCGTCCGCCCAGACGGCCGACGCGTCCCCGTCGTACTCGTCCACGAGGAACTGGCACAGCTGCTGGATCCGTTTGGCCATGGAGCCCGGGTACCGGTGCACGGCGGGCTTCTCGGACAGCAGCGCGGCGAACGCCTCCGGGTCGTACGCGGCGATCTGCGCGGCGTCCAGATCGTCCGTACCGAGCCGCTGGGTGATCGTGTACGGGCCGGCGAACGCCCACTCCATGGGCACCTGCTGGTCGAGCAGCATGCCCACCAGCGCCGCGAGCGAGGACCGCCCGAGGAGCGCGTCGGCCTCGGGCTGCTGGGCGAGATGGATCTCAGTACTCATGCTTCGATGATCCCGCCGCCCGTCCCCGGACGCGAAGCGGGCGCGGGGCCCGGACGGCCGTCGTGGGACGCGAAACGGGCGAGCGCGGCGGTGACCAGCGCGCGGGTCTCGTCGCCCCCGAGGTGTCCCGCGGACTCGACGAGGTGCAGTTCGGCGTCCGGCCAGGCGCGGGCCAGCTCCCAGGCGGTGTGGGGAGGGCTCCCCATGTCCATCCGGCCGTGGATCAGCACCCCCGGGATGCCGGCGAGGCGGTGCGCCTCGCGCAGCAGCACCCCCTCCTGAAGCCACGCCCCGTGCGCGAAGTAGTGCGCGCAGATGCGGACGAAGCCGAGGCGGGCGGCGTCGACCCGGTCGGAGTACGGGGTGCCCTGCCCCTCCCCGGACAGGACGGCGTCCTCCCAGGCGCACCAGTCGGCGGCGGCCCGCTCCCGGACGGCGGGGTCCGGGTCGTCCATCCGGGCCGCGTAGGCGGTGACGAGCTCGGCGGCGGTGGCGTCGTCCGCCGCGCCCACGGCGGCGCGGAAGCGGGCGTGCGCCTCGGGGAAGAACCGCCCCACGCCCTCGTACAGCCAGGCGATCTCCGAGCGCCGGGTGGTCGTCACGGCGGGAATCACGATCGCGGAGACCCGGGACGGGTGCGCCTGGGCGTAGGCCAGGATCAGGGTGGAGCCCCAGGAGCCGCCGTACAGCAGCCACCGCTCGACGCCGAGGTGCTCGCGCAGCCGTTCCATGTCGGCGATCAGGTGCGCGGTGGTGTTCGCCGTCAGGTCGGTGGAGGGGTCGCTCGCGTGCGGGAGGGAGCGCCCGCAGCCGCGCTGGTCGAACGTCACGACGCGGTAGCAGGTCGGGTCGAACGCGCGCGGGGCCGTCGGGGACGAGCCGGACCCCGGCCCGCCGTGCACGACGAGCGCGGGTCTGCCGTCCGGGTTCCCCCAGGCGGACCAGTGGATCCGGTTGCCGTCCCCGACGTCGAGCAGGCCGTGGTCGTACGGTGAGGTCTCCGCGCTCATCCGGCCGACGCTACCGGTTGCCGGTCAGGCGGGTCAGCGGGTTTTCGCACCACGACAGGAGCGACGGCCAGGGGCCGTAGCCGGAGTCCGGGGTGAGGTGGCCGCCGCCGGGGACCCGGTCGACGTCCATGCCCAGGGGCGTGCCGTAGTGGACGTCCGCGCCCTCGGGGCAGTACGGGTCGCCGTCGCCGTACACCAGCCGGGTGGGCGCCTTGAGGCGGACGTCCCCCAGGTCGAGGCCCGCGGCGAAGGCGGCGATCTCCGGGATGCCGGCGGTCACCGGGGGCGAGGGCGGGGCCACGAGGAGCACCCGGTCGGCGTTCGGGCGGCGCTCGCCGGCCCGGAGCCAGAGGAGAACGGACAGGCTGTGCGCCAGCACCACGAACTCGCCGCGCTCGGGGCGGGCGGCGTGGTCCGGGCGGCGGCCGAGTTCCTCCAGGGCCGTCAGCCAGTCGCCGAGGACCGGCGCGTCGGGCTCGGGCAGCTGCGGGTACCGCACCTCGTGCCCGCGGGCGCGCAGCTCACCGGCGAGCCAGTGCTGCCAGTGGCCCTCGGGGCGGTGGTTCTGGAAGCCGTGCAGGATCAGGAAGGTCTTCGGCGCGCCGCTCGTCGTCATGGCGCGATCTTGGGGCAGGGCCGGGGACGCGGTCCAGATGGTGTCTGAGGGGTGGACGGGGCCCATCGGCCTCGGGTCCCGCGGGTCCCGGGCCAGGTCCCGCGGGTCACGCGCGTGGCCGTCTACACGCCGAGCTTCAGCAGCTCCGTCATGCCGGCCTTCAGGTCCTGCGCCGTGAGGCCGCGCTCCGCCGACAGGTGGTGCATCAGGCTCGGCGAGAACGGCGCGAGCAGCAGGTGCGCGAGCAGCGCGCCGTTCGCCTCGGGCCGGACCCGGGCGAGCAGCATCGTCAGATGCGCGTGCATCGCCAGGTACGCCCCCGAGGTGTACCGGGCGCTCGGCGCGGCCGCCTGCGCCGCGAGCAGGATCTCCCGCTGTTCGATGACCCGGTCGACCAGCGCGTCGAGGAACGCGTGCAGCCGCTCCTCCGGCGGTGCGCCCGGCCCCAGCGGCGGCGGGCCGGCCATGTACGCCTCCTGGAACTGCCGCTCGCGCTCGTCGAGCAGCGCCCACAGCAGGGACGACACGTCGCCGAACCGCCGGTACACCGTGCCGACGCCGATACAGCTCGCGTGGGCGACGGCGTTCATGGTCACGGCCTCGGGGCCCTGCTCGGCGACGATGCGGGCGGCCGCGTCGAGGATCTTGCGGCGGTTGCGGGCGGCGTCCGCCCGCTCGGCGGCGGGGCGGTCCGCGGCGGGCAGCAGCGGGATCGCCTGGGGTTCGTTCGTGCTCATGCCGCGCCGCCTTTCGCCGGGTCCTTCCCTGGAATCCCCCTCGCCCTGTCCGTCTTCCGAGCATATCGGAGCGCTATCCGGTTCCCTCGGGGGACGCCCTTGCGAACTGGAACACTATCCGCTTAAGCTCGGGACCGGAAGAAGCGGAAACCGATCCGTTTGAGTTCGCTCAAGTCCGCGGAAGCGGTCTGTGGGCGGTCTGTGGAGGGCCTGAACATGTCCGTCAAGGTTGCAGTCGTCTACTACTCGGCCACGGGGAACGTCCACCAGCTGGCCCAGGCCGTCGCCGAGGGCGCCGAGAAGTCCGGCGCCGAGGTCCGTCTCCGGCGCGTCCCCGAGCTGGCTCCCGACGCGGCCATCGACGGGAACCCCGCCTGGCGCGCCCACGTGGACGCCACCAGCGACTCGATCGAGGTCGCCACGCTGGAGGACCTGGAGTGGGCCGACGCCTACGCGCTCGGCTCCCCGACCCGGTACGGCAACATCGCCGCGCAGCTGAAGCAGTACATCGACACCACCGGCGGCCTGTGGCAGCGCGGCGTCTTCGCGGACAAGCCGGCGACCGCCTTCACCAGCGCCCACAACGTGCACGGCGGCAACGAGTCCACGCTGCTCGCGCTCTACAACACCTTCCACCACTGGGGCTCGGTCATCGTCTCCCCCGGCTTCACCGACCCGTCGGTGTACGCGGCCGGCGGCAACCCGTACGGCACCGCGCACCCGGGCGCCAACGGCGCGCCCGAGGAGAACGTGCTGCAGGCCGCCCGCTACCAGGGCGAGCGCCTGACGAAGATCGCGAAGCGGCTGCAGGGCATCGCGACCGACTGACGGCCGCCTCGCGCTGCTCGAACGCTCGGCTTCAGGGCCGGGACTCCGTACGACGGGGTCCCGGCCCTTGTCGTGCCGTCAGCGGCGGTTCGCGGGCTGCTGCCGGGTCTCGTACCGGCGGAGGAACATCTCCACGCCGTCGACGACGAGCCGGTCGCCGAGGTCCTCGTCCAGCTCCGTGCCGTACTGCTCGAAGACCAGCTGCGGGAAGACCAGCAGCGAGTACAGCTGGAGCACCGCGACCTCCAGGTCGGGGATCTCCAGCCGGCCCCGGTCGGCGAGCGCGCGCAGCGCGTCGGCGACGGCCGGGTGGTGGCCGGCGGGTCCGTGTCCCTGCCAGGCGCGGCCGAGCTCCGGGAAGCGGTGCAGCTCGGCGGCGACCAGCGTGCGCAGGGCGCGGACCTCGTCGTTCGTCCGGACGGCGCGGACCCAGGCGCGTCCGGCGGCGGTGAACGCGGTGCGCAGGTCGTCCGCGTCGGCGAGCCCGGCGAGGTCGGCCGCCGCGTCCGCGCCCTCGGCCAGCGGCTCGTCGAGCGCGCCCGAGACCACGGCCGTGAACAGCGCTTCCTTGCTCCCGAAGTGGTTGTAGACGGTCACCTTCGAGACGCCGGCCGCCGCGGCGATCGCGTCCATGCCGACGCCGAAGCCCTCGCGGAGGAAGAGCGTACGGGCGGCCCGCACGATGTCCTGCCGCTTGCGGGCGGCGCGGGGGCCGGTGGGGGCCGGTTTGGCGGGGGCGGGGCCGGCGGGCGGCTGGTCGGCGGGGGCGGGGCCGGCGGGCGGCTGGTCGGCGCGGCTCATGGCACCGGATCCTACCGAGCCAACTGAACTCTTGAGTACAACTGAACTGAACAGTACAGTTCAGGTATGAGTACGGAACCGGCGCACGCCCACGCGCCCCACCCCGGCGACCACGCCCACGACGCCCACCACGCCCACGACGCTTCCGGGCACGGTCACGCGGACGCCGCCCCATCACCCCCCGACCCCCGCCGCTGGACCGGCCTCGCGCTGATCTGCACGGCGCAGTTCATGCTGATCCTGGACGTGACGGTGGTGAACGTCGCGCTGCCGAGCATCGCCGCCGACCTGGGCCTCGCTCGCTCCGCGCTGACCTGGGTGGTCACCGCGTACACCCTCTGCTTCGGCGGCCTGATGCTGCTCGGCGGCCGGCTCGCGGACGGCCTCGGCGCCCGCCGCACCCTGCTCGCCGGCCTCGCCCTCTTCACCGCCGCGTCCCTGGCCTGCGGCCTCGCCCCCGACGCGGCGACGCTGCTGGCCGGCCGGATCGCGCAGGGCGTCGGCGCCGCGCTGCTCTCGCCGGCGGCGCTCTCGCTGGTCACGACCACGTTCCACGGCGCCGAACGCGCCAAGGCGCTCGGCGTCTGGGCCGCCCTCGGCGGCAGCGGCTCCGCGGCCGGCGTGCTGCTGGGCGGCGCGCTCACGGCGGGGCCCGGCTGGGCGTGGGTCTTCTACGTGAACGTGCCCGTCGGCCTCGCCCTGCTGGCCGCGCTCCCCGCCGTCGTGCCGGCCCGCGCCGCGCGGCCGCCGCGGGGCCTGGACGTGCCCGGCGCGCTCCTGGTCACCGCGGCGACCGGCGCGCTGGTGTACGGCCTGGTCCGGGCCGGCGACACGGGCTGGACCTCCGCGCCGGCCCTGCTGCCGCTGCTCGGCTCGCTCGTCCTGTACGGACTCTTCGCCGCCGTCGAACGGGCGAGCCGCGCCCCGCTGATGGACCTGCGGATGTTCGCCCGGAGGCCGGTGGTCGCGGGCGCGGTGCTGATGCTGGTCGCGACGGCTCTGCTGATCTCGTTCTTCTTCCTCGGCTCCGTGCAGCTCCAGCACCTGTACGGCTTCGACGCACTGCGCACCGGCCTGGTGTTCCTGCCGGTCGCCGTCACCACGGCCGCCGGCGCGCACCTGGGCGCCCGCCTCGTGGGCCGCGTGGGCAGCAGGGCCTGTGCGGCCGGCGGCCTCGCGATCGCCGCGCTCGGCTGCGCCCCGCTCCCGTTCCTGACGGCGGCCTCCGACCCGTGGACCACGATCCTGCCGGCCCTCTCCGTCGCCGCGTCCGGCCTCGGCGCGGTGTTCGTCACCGCCACGACCACGGCCCTCGGCATGATCGACCCCCACGAGGCGGGCCTCGCCTCGGGCATCGTCAACACCTTCCACGAGGTGGGCGGTTCGATCGGCGTCGCCGTCGTCTCCACCCTCGCCGCCACGAGCCTCACGGCCACGGGCACCCTCTCCGGCTACCGCACCGCCTTCACCGCCCTGGCCGCGACCGCCGCCGCCACCGCCCTCCTCTCCCTCACCCTCGTCCCCCGAGGCAAACCCCACACCACGGGCGTCCCCCACGCCCACTGAGCACGACCTCAGGTCTGGGGGCCGACCTCGTCGAGCTGGCGGACGACGACCGGGTAGTCCTTGGTGCCGGGCGGGACCGGGCATTCGGTGATGCGGGCGGCGATCTCGGTGACGCGGTCCAGGGAGTCGCACTCGAGGATCCAGTAGCCGGCCAGCAGCTCCCGGTCGTGGTCGTACGGATCGTCCTGGACGACCGGGGCGCCGCCGTACGGGTCGCGCGTGACGAAGCGGGTGCGGGCCGGCTCGGTGAGGCCCTGGCCGTCCAGCATCTCGCCGTTCGCGGTCAGTTCGCCGTTGAGCTTGTCCATGAACGTGATCATCTTGCGGACGTCGTCCTCGGTCCACGCCGGTGCGCCGGGGGAGCCCTCGCCCCGCATCGCCTCGTAGTCCGCCTGCGAGCCCAGCACCATCACCATGTACTTCACGACAACGCTCCCTGGAACGGTTCGGTTTCCTGCTCCTTCCAGGGGACGCCGTACCCGGGGGTAGTGCGCGGCGGCGGGCCCGCCAGGGGGCGCGCCCGGGGCCGATTCCACCCGGGAGGACCAGGCTCTTCAGGGCACCGCCCGGTTCTCAGGGCACCGCCCGCCGGATCGCCTCCGCCACCGGGCGGCCCTCTTCCAGCGGCCCGCGCGGGGCCAGGCACGGCTGCGCCAGGAAGCGCGGGGTGCGGCCGCGGTGGCGTTGCGCGGAGTGGACCAGGAACGGGTGGCACAGGTACACGTCGCCCGCCCGCCCCGTCGCCGCCACGACCGGCCGCCGGCCGTCGTCCCGCCGGTCCCACGCCCGCCGCAGCGACACCGTGCTCATCCCCTCCGGGCCCTGGGGCGCCAGCAGGGCCGCCACGTCGCGGTGCGAGCCGGGGCGCAGCAGGGTCGGCGCGTCGTCCGGACCGACGTCCGAGAACAGGAAGAACATCAGCAGCGCCCGGCCGCGCGAGCGCACGTCGACCCACGGCCAGACCGAGCCCGGCGGCCGGAAGCCGCCCTCGACGTGCCAGCCGGTGTCCCCGGGGTCGTCCGCGTGCGGGAAGCGCAGCGGAAACGTGCCGAGCCCCTGCCGCGGGACCCAGCGCCCCGGCCCGACCAGCCGGTCGAAGGCCGCGTGCAGCGCGGGCGTGCCGGCGGCTCGCCGGAACGGCGCGTCGGTGCGGGAGGGGAGGCGTATCAGCGGGCGCGTCCAAGTGCGCGGGTCGTCCGGCGCGCAGCCCGCGTCCGCCCAGAGCAGGGCACGGCACTCCCGCGCCAACTCCCTTGGGAAGGCCGCTTCCAGGCGTACGAAGCCGTGCTCGACGAAGGACTCGACGAAGGACTCGGCGAGGGGCTCGGCCAGCCCCGGCTCCCTTCCCACCCTGCTTCCCCCGTTCGTGCCCCCCGTCGCCCCTGCACCGCCCCCGTCGCCCCTACGCCGCCCCCGCCGTCAGCAGCGCGTCCGCCACCGCCGTCCGCGCGTACAGAACCGAGCGGCCCGCCCGGTGGGCGGTGACCAGGCCGGCGTCCCGCAGGGCGGTGAGGTGCTGGGAGACCCCGGCGGCCGACAGGCCGGAGTGGCGGGCGAGTTGGGTGGTGGAGGCCGGGGTGTCCAGCTCCGTCAGGAGCAGGGTCCGCGACTTGCCGAGCACCGCCGCCACCGCGTCCACCGCCCCCGTGGCCCGCGGCTCCCACAGCGTCCCGATCCCCCGTGCCGGGTAGGCCAGTTGGGGCGGCTCGGGCGGTACGGAGCGGGTGTGCACCCGGGGCCAGGTGAAGGCGGACGGCACCAGCAGCAGCCCGGCCCCCGTCTCGTCCCGGCTCAGCGAGCAGTGCCGGCGCACCAGCCGCAGGCCGCCCGAGTCCCAACGCACCGTCTCGTGCAGCTCGTTGAGCACATGCGCCGACCCGTGCTCGGCGACCTGCCGGGCGCGGTGGAAGATGTCCGCCTCCAGGAGGTCGCGCAGCCGCGCCCAGTACGGGGCCAGCGCCAGCTCCCAGTACGCGCGGATCTCCGCGACGATTTTCTCCAGGCCCGCCTCCGGGGCCTCGCGCAGCACCCGCAGCCGGGGCGCGAGCCGCCCGTCCGGCCGCGCGGCGGCCAGCAGGTCGAGGTCGTGGCCGAGCTGCGCGGGCGTGGTGCTCCGCGCGATCGCGTCGAGTTCGGTGTCGAGGGTCGGGAAGGGCGAGCCGGGCGTGGGGTTGAGGAAGTCCGCGATGAACCCCTCCGCCGGGATGAGCGCCGCCAGCCACCCGCGGTCGAGCCCGGCCTCGACGAGCCGGGGCCGTACCTGCGCGGCCCAGCGCCGGTGCGGCCCGGGGTCGGCCTCGGAGCGCAGCGTGCGGTAGCTGGTGACGACCTCCCACATGGGGGAGACCGCGAAGCGGGTCTGCGCCAGATCGGCGGCGGAGAAACTGAGTTCGGATTCCATGCCGGGCCTTCCTTGTCCGCCTGCCGTCCCGTCCATCCCCAATGGATTCGGTCACAGCTTAATCATTGGAGCACGCCGGGCATCGGGGAGCACGCTGCACGGCATGGTCACCTCCTTCCGCGGACTGCCGCGCACCGTCTGGACCGTCTTCGCCGGCACGGTCGTCAACCGCCTCGGCTTCATGGTCACGCCGTTCCTGGTGTTCTTCCTCGCCGAGCGGGGCGTCACCGGCTCCGACGTCGGCTACGTGCTCGGCGCGCTCGGCGCCGGCAACCTCGTCGGCCCGGCCGCGGGCGGCCTGCTCGCCGACCGCATCGGCCGCCGCCCGACCATGCTGGCCGGGCTGGTCGGCTCGTCGGCCGCGGTCGGCGCGCTGTACGTCGCCCCGGGCGTGTGGACGATGGCCGCCGCGGCGCTGCTCCTGAGCGCCACCGGCATGATGGTCTCGCCCGCCGCGTACGCCCTGATGGCGGACGCGGTGGAGCCGGCGCGGCGCCGGCACGCGTACGCCCTGTTCGGCTGGGGCATCAACATCGGCACCGCGGTCGCGGGCGTCCTCGGCGGGTTCCTCGCGGCGCACGGGTACTGGCTGCTCTTCGCCGTCGACGCCGCGTCGATGCTCCTGTACGCGGTGATCGTGGCCGGCCGCCTGGAGGAGACGCGCCCCGAGGCGAAGGAGGAGGCGGCGACCGCCGCCGGGTCCGGTGTCGGGTACGGCGTGGTTCTCCGCGACCGGCTGCTCCTGCTCCTCCTCCCGCTGCTCGGCGTCCAGCTCTTCGTCTACTCGCTGACCGAGGTCGCGCTGCCGCTCGCCGTCCACGACAGCGGTCTGTCCCCGGCCGTGTACGGCACGATGGCCGCGATCAACGCGATCCTGATCGTCGCCCTCCAGCCGTTCGTCACCGCCCGCCTCGCCCGGCTGCCGCAGCTGAGGGTCCAGGCTGCGGGCGGGGTGCTGATCGCGGCGGGCGTGGCGCTGACCGGCCTCGCGGACAGCATCGCCGGGTACGCGTTCTCGGTGGTCGTCTGGTCGCTGGGCGAGGTCGTCGTCTCCGGCATCGGCGCCGCGATCGTGGCGGACCTCGCCCCGGCGGACGCGCGGGGCCGGTACCAGGGGGCGTTCAGCTGGACCTGGGGCGTGGCGCGCTTCGCCGCGCTGACGCTGGGCGTGACCGTGTACACCTCGCTGGGCCCGGCGGTCCTGTGGTGGTCCGCCCTCGCCGGGGGCGTGCTGACGGCGGCCGGTCTGCTGGCGCTGCGGGCCCGGGTGGAGCGGCGCACGACGGCGGAGCCGACGACGTACACGAAGCCCTCCCGCGAAACCGTCGCGGCGTGAGGCGGGGCCCCGTGGGCCTCACCCCTCCGCCCGGCCTCACCCCTCCGCCCCCTCCACCCTCCGCGCCCGCTCCGTCAGATGGCGCCGCTCCGGTGCGCTGGTCGTGCGCCGGGCGGCCTCGCGGTACGCCTCCGCCGCCGGCCCGGTCTCCCCGCGCAGCTCCAGCAGGTGGGCGCGGGTGGCGAGCAGCCGGTGGTGCCGGGCCATCCGCTTGTCGCCCTCCAGCGTGGCCAGCAGTTCGAGCCCGGCGGCCGGCCCGTGGACCATCGCGACGGCGACGGCACGGTTGAGGGTGACCATCGGGTTCGGCCCGAAGCGCTCCAGGAGTTCGTACAGGGCGAGGATCTGCGGCCAGTCCGTGGCGTCCGCGTCCGCCGCCTCGTCGTGGACGGCGGCGATGGCGGCCTGCACCTGGTACGGGCCGACCTGCCCGCGCGGCAGCGTCCGGCTGATCAGCTCGACCCCCTCGGCGATCAGCGCGGCGTCCCAGCGCCCCCGGTCCTGTTCCGCGAGCGGCACGAGCTCGCCGTGCGGCCCGGTGCGGGCGGGGCGGCGGGCGTCGGTGAGCAGCATGAGGGCGAGCAGCCCGGCGGTCTCGGCGTCGTCGGGGACGAGGCGGTGCAGCAGCCGGGCGAGCCGGATCGCCTCGGCGGACAGTTCGGGCGCGGTGAGGTCGGCGCCGCCGGACGCCGTGTACCCCTCGTTGAACACCAGATACAGCACATGCCGCACCTCGCCGAGCCGTTCGGCCCGCTCCGCGCCGGCCTCGGGCAGGGCGAACGAGGCGTTCCTGATCGTCTGCTTGGCGCGGCTGATGCGCTGCGCCATCGTCGCCTCGGGGACCAGGAACGCCGCCGCGATCTGCGCGGTCGTCAGACCGCCGACGGCGCGCAGGGTGAGCGCGATCCGGCTGGACGGCGACAGGTCGGGGTGACAGCAGAGGAACAGCAGGGCCAGCGAGTCGTCCCGGTCGGACTCGGGCCGCTCGTCGGCGGGGCGGGCGAGCAGCGCCGACTGCGGGGTGGCGAGGGCGAGCCCGTCCTCGCGCCGGCGCCGCGCGGCGTCGCTGCGCACCTGGTCGACGAGCCGGCGGGCGGCGACGGTGACCAGCCAGGCGCGCGGGTTGTCGGGGACGCCGGCCTTCGGCCACTGCAGGGCGGCGGCGAGCAGGGCCTCCTGCACCGCGTCCTCGGCCTCGTCGAAGCTCGCGTACCGGCGGACGAGCACGCCGAGGACCTGCGGCGCCAGCTCGCGCAGCAGGTCCTCGACGCGGGGCGGCACGGTGCTCACACGTCCGCCGCGGCCTCGTGCAGCACCGGCCACAGCTCGACCGGCTCGACGTCGGCGAACGGCATGTCCGCGGCGATCTCCTGCGCCCGCTCCAGGCTGTCGCAGTCGAGCAGGTAGAAGCTGGCCAGGTACTCCTTGGTCTCCAGGTACGGCCCGTCGGTCACGGCCGGGGCGCCGTCGCCGGTGCGCCGGACCAGCTGCGCGTTGGCCGCGTCGGCGAGCCCGTACGCGCCGAGCAGCTCGCCGCTCTCCCGGTACTTGCGGTTGAAGGCGTCCTGCCGGGCGATCGCCTCGGGCCAGGCGTCGGCGGGGAAGGCGTCCCACTTGGCCTGGTTGCCGTAGATCATCGCGACGTACTTCATCTCGGGTGTCCTCCCCTTCGGGCGCACCGGCGGTGCGCGCTCTCACCCCGAGGTCGGAGCCGCGCGGACGTCCTCGACATGGAAGCCGGAACTTTTCCGCACGGCTTTTCGCCCGCCCCGTCGATCATGACCGATTCTGATCGCCAGAGCGGCCCGAGCACCACTCTTCCGGGCGAGGAGACAACGTTTCACCTGCGTCGGAGCGCGTTCCGCCGAGGGCGCCCGGGCAGCCTGGCCGCGTGCGACGGTCGGCCCTGGCGGTACTCCTCCTCATGTCCCTGACGGCGTGCGCGGTGTCCCTGACGGCGTGCGCGCCGGGGGCACCCCCACTCCCCTCACCCCCACCCGTCACCGGCGATCCTTCGTCCCGGGCGGCGGAGCGGCAGCTTCTGACCCGCGCGGAGCAGACGCTGATCGCCCGCTGCCTGGCCGCGCGGGGCTTCCGCTACGTAGTGCGGCTCCCGCCGGACCCGCCGCGCCGCTTCCCGTACGTCGTGGACGACGTCGCCTGGGCGCGGGCGCACGGCTTCGGCCGCGACCAGGAGCGCCGGATCGCGGCGGCGAAGGCGGCCGACCCGAACGAGCGCTGGTTCCGCCGCCTGTCCCCCGCGCGGCAGCGGGCCGCGCTGGCGGCCCTCAACGGCCCGCGCCCGGTGGGCCTGCGGGCCCGGATGCCGGGCGGCGGGATGGTGGCGGCCAGCGACGAGGGCTGTACGGCGTGGGCGCAGCGGCGGCTGTACGGCGACCTGCCGGCGTGGTTCGAGGCCCGGCTGACGGCGGCGAACCTGACGCCGCTGTACGTGCCGCGGGTCCGCGCGCACCCGGCGTACCGGAAGGCGGTACGGGCCTGGGCGGCGTGCATGGCGCGGCGCGGCCACCCGCACGCGAGCCCGGACGCCCTGCGCGCGGCGCTCCCGGGCGTCCGCACCCCGGCCGGCGAACGGGCCCTGGCGGTGGCCGAGGCGGAGTGCGCGGCGGCCTCCGGCCTGGCGGCCACGGCGCGGGCACTGGACGCGCGGTACGGCGCGGAGGCCCGCCGCGCCCACGCCGGCCCGCTCGCCACGAAGGCGCGCCTCGAACGCGCCGCACTGCCGAGGGCCCGCGAGGTCCTCACCGGACGCCCGTGAGCACAAGGCTCCGGGGCGACAGAAAGGAACCCCCCACGATGCGCATCACCCCGAAGAAGGCCCTGGCGGCGGCCGCGCTGTCCCTGCTGGCCACCCTGACGACCACCCCGCCGTCCCAGGCGACCGCCCCCGCCCGGGCCCTCGCGGACGGCTACGTCCACGTCTGGGAGCACACCGGCGCGGGCGGCGCGACCTGCCGCTGGAGCGGCGACGACAGCGACTACCGCTTCAACACCGGCTGCGGCGACATGAACGACAAGGTCTCCTCGGCCCGCAACAGCGGCTACTCGGGCGCCTACGAGGACGTCCTCTTCTACGAGAACATCGACCGCCGCGGCTCCTTCGTCTGCCTCCCCAACGGCGCCTACTGGGAGTCCATGCCCGCCGGCTGGAACGACCGAGCCTCCTCCCACTCCTGGGGCAGCGCCTGTTGAGGGGACGGCCGTTGAGCCGGTGCGGCGAGCGGGGCGCTCCGTCGGGGTGATCGTCGGTGTGGCTGCGTGAACGGGGGCGGTGCGGTGGGGAGGGTGGCGCGCATGCGTCTTTCCTCTTCCCTGCCGCGCCGTGTCCTGCTCCCGTTCGTGGCCGCGGTCGCGCTGCTGAGCACCGGCGGGACGTCGGTGGCCGCGGTGGCGGACTGCGGTTCCGTCATCACGGCCCCGCTCGCCGACCCGGTCCCCGCCGACGACCCGTGCCCCAGCTCCGATCCGGTGGTGTGCCGGATCCGGGTGATGCCGATGGACGAGAAGGTCGAGGCCCAGCGCACGCGGATGCGGTACCACGACCTCCTGGAGGACATGCACCGCACCGAGGCCGCGATGCGCGAGGCCGGCGCGACGGACGAGGAGATCGCCCGGGAGCTGGTCGACATGCGCAACCAGGCCAAGGCGATCACCCGCGCCGGGATGACCCCGGAGGAGGTCCGCATCCTCGAGGCCCGCAACATGGCCAAGTACGGCAACCCCCTCGGCCCCACGGCGGACCAGCTCCACGCCAAGTACGGGACCTGGCAGCAGGTCATCGACGCGAGCATGCGCACCAGCTACGCCGTCGACCGCGAACTGAGCCTCGAGTACCGCCCCTGCCCGGTGTGACGGTCAGAAGGCACCGCGCCACCAGTGGGCGGGCGGGTCGCCGTACGGGTGGGCGTCGGGGCGGCGGACGATGCGCGCGTCGAGGGCGTGCACGAGGGCGCGCAGTTCGCGGGCGCTCTTCTTCGGCAGGGCGCAGAGGGCGAGCTCCAGCAGGTCCCGCTCGTCCGCCGGCTCGGGGCAGCACTCCCGGACACCGCACCGGTCCCACCGCATGACACGCATCACAGGCCGCACCGGCGCACCCGGGAACGCCGAAGGGCCCCACCGCGAACGGTGGGGCCCTTCGACAAAGTGCCCGGTGAGGCACTGGCGGAGGATACGAGATTCGAACTCGTGAGGGGTTGCCCCCAACACGCTTTCCAAGCGTGCGCCCTAGGCCTCTAGGCGAATCCTCCGCCGGGAACATTACATGACCGAGGGGGGTGCTCGCGAACTCGATGTTTCGGGGGTTCGCCGAGGTGGGTGGGGGTGGTGGGGGAGGGGGTCGGATCGGGTACTCTGGGCGGAGCCCCTCACGTGGCGCTATCTGACTGAACTCCCCCAGGGCCGGAAGGCAGCAAGGGTAGGTCGGCTCTGGCGGGTGCGTGGGGGGCGCTTGCGTTCTCCGGCACGGGTTGTCGGTGTGCGCCTATAACCTCGTATACGTGTCGTCTCTCGCGCTGTACCGCCGCTACCGCCCCGAGTCCTTCGCCGAGGTCATCGGGCAGGAGCATGTCACCGACCCGTTGCAGCAGGCCCTGCGGAACAACCGGGTCAATCACGCGTACCTGTTCAGCGGGCCCCGCGGCTGCGGCAAGACGACCAGTGCCCGGATCCTCGCCCGGTGCCTGAACTGCGAGCAGGGGCCGACGCCCACTCCGTGCGGCGAGTGCCAGTCCTGTCGGGACCTCGCGCGGAACGGGCCGGGGTCCATCGACGTCATCGAGATCGACGCCGCCTCCCACGGTGGCGTGGACGACGCCCGTGACCTGCGGGAGAAGGCCTTCTTCGGGCCCGCCTCCAGCCGGTACAAGATCTACATCATCGACGAGGCGCACATGGTCACCTCGGCGGGCTTCAACGCCCTGCTGAAGGTGGTCGAGGAGCCGCCGGAGCACCTCAAGTTCATCTTCGCCACGACCGAGCCCGAGAAGGTCATCGGGACCATCCGGTCGCGGACGCATCACTATCCCTTCCGGCTCGTGCCGCCCGGGACGCTGCGGGAGTACCTCGCCGAGGTCTGCGGACGCGAGGGTATCCCCGTCGAGGACGGCGTGCTGCCGCTCGTCGTACGGGCCGGCGCCGGCTCCGTGCGTGACTCGATGTCCGTCATGGACCAGCTGCTCGCCGGCGCCGCCGCGGACGGTGTGACGTATGCCATGGCCACGTCCCTGCTCGGGTACACCGACGGGTCGCTGCTCGACTCCGTCGTCGACGCCTTCGCGGCGGGGGACGGGGCCGCGGCCTTCGAGGTCGTCGACCGTGTCGTCGAGGGCGGGAACGATCCGCGGCGGTTCGTCGCCGATCTCCTCGAGCGGCTGCGCGATCTGGTGATCCTCGCCGCCGTGCCCGACGCCGCCGAGAAGGGCCTGATCGACGCGCCCGCCGACGTGGTCGAGCGGATGCAGGCGCAGGCGTCGGTGTTCGGGGCCGCCGAGCTGAGCCGCGCCGCCGACCTGGTCAACGCCGGGCTCACCGAGATGCGCGGCGCCACCTCGCCGCGCCTGCAGCTGGAGCTGATCTGCGCGCGGGTGCTGCTGCCCGCCGCGTTCGACGACGAGCGGGCGCTGCTGGCCCGGCTCGACCGGCTGGAGCGCGGCGTCGCGGCCGCGCCCGCCCCCGTACCCGTCGTCACGCCCGCCCCGCCCGCCCCCGCGACGGGGTACGTGCCGGGGCCCGACGCGCATACGCCGATGGCCCCGCCGCCGCAGGCCCCGCCCGCCCCCCAGGCCCCCCAGCCGCCCGCCCCGCAGCCGCAGGCCGCTCAGCCCCAGCCGCCCGCCCCCCAGGCCCCGCCCGCTCCCGCGCCGGCCGCCCGCCCCGGCGCGTGGCCCGGCGCCGCCGCGCCCGGCAGCGGTGCCGCGCCCGGCGCCTGGCCCGGGGCCGCCGCCCCCGGCAGCGGCGCATCCGCGCCCGCGCCCACCCCGGCCACGCAGCAACCGCCCCAGCAGCCCCAGGCCCAGTCCCCCACCGCCACCGCCCCCGCCCAGCCCTCCGGCGACATGGCGCAGGGTGCCGCGCAGGTGCGGAACATGTGGCCGTCGATCCTCGACGCCGTCAAGAACCGCCGCCGTTTCACGTGGATCCTGCTCTCGCAGAACGCGCAGGTCGCCGGCTTCGACGGCACCACCCTCCAGCTCGGCTTCCTCAACGCCGGCGCCCGCGACAACTTCGCGAGCAGCGGCAGCGAGGACGTCCTGCGCCAGGCCCTCGCCGACCAGTTCGGCGTGCACTGGAAGATCGAGGCGATCGTCGACCCGTCGGGCGGCTCCGCCCCGCCCCCGGCCGCCACGGGCTTCGGCGGCGGCCGCCCCGCCCCGCCGCCCCCGGCCCCCGTCGCCCCGAGCCACCAGCAGGCCCCGCCGGTCCGGGCCCCGCAGCCGCCCCCGGCCGCGCCGCAGGCCCAGGCGCCCGCGCCGGCGCGGACGCAGGCCCCCGCGCCCGTGCAGGCGCCGCCGCCGGTCGCGCCCGAGGACGACACCCCCGAGGAGGACGACCCGGACCTCGTCGAGTCGGCGCTCTCCGGGCACGAACTGATCGTGCGGGAGCTCGGCGCCACCGTTGTGGAGGAATACACCAACGAATAGGGCCGTCTCGCTCGGTGGCCCGCACAAGGGGCACTCCGCCCCGCGGGCTACCCTGGCTGGCGTGAAGGTCCTCGTCATCGGCGGCGGCGCCCGCGAACACGCCCTGTGCCGCTCCCTCTCCCTCGATCCCGACGTCACCGCTCTGCACTGCGCGCCCGGCAACGCCGGAATCGCGGAGGTCGCCGAGGTGCACCCCGTCGACCAGCTGGACGGCGACGCCGTCGCCGCGCTGGCCAGGCAGCTCGACGCCGGCCTGGTCGTCGTCGGCCCGGAGGCCCCGCTCGTCGCGGGCGTCGCCGACGCCGTGCGCGCGGCCGGCATCCCCTGCTTCGGCCCCTCGAAGGAGGCGGCGCAGCTGGAGGGCTCCAAGGCCTTCGCCAAGGACGTGATGGCCGGCGCGAACGTCCCGACGGCCCGCTCGTACGTGTGCACCACGGCCGAGGAGGTCGACGAGGCGCTGGACGCGTTCGGCGCCCCGTACGTCGTGAAGGACGACGGTCTGGCGGCCGGCAAGGGCGTCGTCGTGACCGACGACCTGGCCCAGGCCCGCGCGCACGCGCTCGCCTGCGACCGGGTGGTCATCGAGGAGTACCTGGACGGCCCCGAGGTCTCCCTCTTCGCGATCACCGACGGCACGACCGTGCTGCCGCTGCAGCCCGCGCAGGACTTCAAGCGCGCGCTGGACGGCGACGAGGGCCCCAACACCGGGGGCATGGGTGCGTACTCGCCGCTGCCCTGGGCCGACCCGAAGCTGGTCGACGAGGTCATGGAGTCCGTGCTCCAGCCGACCGTCGACGAACTGCGCCGCCGCGGCACGCCGTTCGCCGGCCTGCTGTACGCGGGGCTGGCGATCACCAGCCGCGGTGTGCGGGTGATCGAGTTCAACGCGCGCTTCGGCGACCCGGAGACCCAGGTCGTGCTGGCCCGGCTGAAGACCCCGCTCGCGGGCGTCCTGCTGCGCGCCGCCGAGGGCACGCTGGCGGACCAGCCCCCGCTGAGCTGGAGCGACGACGCGGCGGTCACCGTCGTCGTCGCCTCGCACAACTACCCCGGGACGCCGCGCACCGGCGACCCGATCGCGGGCCTGGCCGAGGTCGCGGAGCAGGACGCGCCGCACGCGTACGTGCTGCACGCGGGCACGAAGCGGGACGGCGACCGGGTGCTGAGCGCCGGCGGCCGCGTCCTGTCGGTCACCGCTACCGGTTCGGACCTGGCGCAGGCCCGTGAGCGGGCGTACGCGGCGGTCGGCCGTATCCGGCTTGACGGTGCGCAGCACCGGACGGACATCGCCCGCAAGGCCGCCGGGGAGTGACCCCCGGGGGCGGGAGGGAAGTGTCCTTCCCTTCCGCCCCACCGTCATCACCTTTGCCCAAAGCCATTCCATCGAGTGACGGCTGAGCCATCCGGATGACGCATGCGTGCACCCTTACTAGGGTGCCGCGAAGGCGGTCCGGCACTTGGCCCACCGACATTGCGATGTCGGTGGCGGGTGCCACAGTGGGGGAGTGAGCTACACCGCCACAGGCAGTCCCGACGAGGGCACGAGGGGGGTGAGGTAGGGCCATGTCCGGTACCGGTTCCGGTTCCGCCGCTGCGGAGGAGCGGGGCGCGCGCGCCGCGCGTCTGCGGGCCCTCGCCGTCCTCCGCGTCCGCTCGTGGGCCACGGCCCTGGCGCTGCTGCCCGCGGCCGCCGCGGTCGTCCTGCTCGCCGCCGGCCCCGCCGGCCATCTGACCGGCGCCGGCTGGGACGCGGTCCGCTGGACGGTGACCGCCGTCGCGGTCCTCGTCCTCCTCGCGGCCGGCGTCGTCGCGCTGGTGATCGCGCGGGCCCGGCCCGCCGTCACGCCGACGGTCGAGCTCGCCGAGCCCGCCGCCCCCGATCTGTACCGGATGGTGCAGGACCTGGCCGACCGGCTCGGCGTCCCCGCGCCCTCCGCGATAGCCCTGACGCCGGACTGCGACAGCTGGCTGGAGGACCGTACGCATCCGGCGCACGGCCCCCGGCCGAACGCGCTGCGCCGGGCGCCCGACGCCCCGGTGCTGGTCATCGGCTCGCCGTTCCTCTGGTGGATGCGGGTCGGCGAGCTGCGCGCGGTGCTCGCGCCGGTCGTCGCCGGTACGGGTCCGTCCGCGCAGCCCGACATAGCCGCGGCCCGGCGTTTCGTGCAGGGCCTGGACGCGGCGGTGGCCGCGCCCCGCCGCCCCGGGCTCGACCCGGTCCGCCGCCTCGGGGCCCGCGGGGTCGGCGCGGTCGCCCGGGTGCTGCTGCGCAGCTGCCGCGGACATGCCGCCGAGATGGAGCGGGGCGTCGCCGCCGCCTCGTCCGAGCGCGCCCAGGCCGTCGACTACGGGGTGCGGATCGTCGCCCAGGAGCAGGTCGGGCTCGCGTACGCGGGCTGGGACCGGCTGCTGACCCGGGTCGCGCTGCCGGCATGGCGGATGGGCCGCTGGCCCTCGCGGCTGGACGCGGGCGTGGTCTCGGCGCTGACCGAGCTGTCCCGCCGCGACCGGCTGGCGGAGGGCTTCACGTCCCGGCTCGGCGAGCGCCCGGCCTGCGACCTCCTGGAGGAGCCCGGCACCGTCGACGAGGCGGCCTCGCTGCTGGCCGCGCGGCTCTTCCACGGCGGCCCCGCGGAGCCGGGCCCGGACTGGTCGCCGGTGGACTGGCAGCAGTACCCGGACGAGGTCGTGGACCGGAAGTGGCGTGCGGACGCGGCCCGCCTGTTCGCCGTACTGGACCGGCTGGGCGTCCTGGAGGCGTCCCCGGACCCGGAGGACTCGATGGACGGCCGCGTGGACGGCCCGACGCTGGCGCGCGTCCTGACCCACCTCTCGACGGCGCCGACCGCCGCGGAGAGCCCCTCCGAGGCCCTCGCCGCGGCCCTGACCGCCGCGGTGGCGCGGGAGGAGGCCGGCCGGCCGGAGCCCGCGCCGGTGGCGCTGCCCGGCGCGCCCGGCTCCCCGCACGCCGTCTACGGCTCCGACGCGCTCCCCCTGTTCCCGCTGCAGCCGCCCCGCACCGGGCGCGAGCTGCTCGCCGATCACGTGACGGCCATGGTGTGCTGCGCCGCGGTGGACACCGCGGGGGCCCGTCCCGGGCTCGACTGGCTGGACGGCCCCGCCCTCTTCCTGGGCGAAGAGCGCCAGTCGGAGCTGAGCGGCTGCGTGCTGACGCTCGTCGAGGACGGCGATCCCGATCCGCTGAGGCTCTGGCTGGCCCGTACCGGCGTGCGGCCGGAGAAGCCCGTCCGGCTGGTCTGAGACCGCCCCGCCAGGCCCACCCGTACCGTCCGGAGCCGGAAGTCCCGCTTCCGTTCCCGTCAATTCGCGACGAACGGTGACGGACTGCGTGCGTTATGTGATGTGCTGGGTTTCGGCACTGACAACGGATCCGCGCCACGGCTCGCGCCAGGCTTGCGCCAGGCACGCCACGGCGCACGGCGGACGCACACACCACCACAGGCGCGGGGGAGTCGAGGGAGGGGCGCAACATGGGGGCGGAACACATCCGGCGATGGGAATCAGGGGCGCTCGCCCACGCCGTCACGGACCCCTTCGGGCAGGGCCCGCTGCCCTGGCTGCGCGGCAGCGAGCACTACTTCGACGACACCGGCCAGGTCGTCCCCTGGTACGCCGACGCCACCCTCGACGCGACGAGCGGCGGCGGCCCGCGCACGGCCGACGACGTGCGCCGCCAGATCAAGGGCTTCGCCTCCGACGCGGCGGTCGCGCCCGGCGAGGCGATCGACTTCCACATCACCGTGGACCCGCCCCAGCAGTTCTCGGTCGACGTCTACCGGATCGGCCACTACGGCGGCGACGGCGCCGCCAAGATCACCACCAGCCCGCGGCTCGCCGGCATCGTCCAGCCGCCGCCGCTCACCGCCGACCGAACCGTCTCCTGCCACCACTGGTGGCAGTCCTGGCGGCTGCAGATCCCCTCGTACTGGTCGATCGGCGCGTACGTCGCCGTGCTCACCACCGTGGACGGCTACCGCTCCCACATCCCGTTCACGGTCCGCGACGACCACCCGGCCGACCTGCTGCTCGTCCTGCCGGACATCACCTGGCAGGCGTACAACCTCTACCCGGAGGACGGCCGCACGGGCGCCAGCCTCTACCACGCCTGGGACGAGGACGGCCGGCTGCTCGGCGAGGAGGACGCGGCCGTCACCGTGTCCTTCGACCGCCCGTACGCCGGCGCGGGCCTCCCGCTGCACGTGGGCCACGCCTACGACTTCATCCGCTGGGCCGAGCGCTACGGCTACGACCTCGCCTACGCCGAGACCCGCGATCTGCACGCGGGCCGCGTCGACCCCACCCGCTACCGCGGCCTGGTCTTCCCCGGCCACGACGAGTACTGGTCCGTCCCCATGCGCCGGACCGTCGAGCTCGCCCGCGAACAGGGCACCTCCCTGGTCTTCCTGTCCGCCAACAGCCTGTACTGGCAGGTCGAGCTCGGCCCCTCGCCGTCCGGCGCGCCCGACCGGCTGCTCACCTGCCGCAAGCGACGCGGCCCCGGCCGCCCCGCGCTGTGGCGCGAGATCGACCGGCCCGAGCAGCAACTCCTCGGCATCCAGTACGCCGGGCGGGTCCCCGAACCGTCCCCGCTGGTCGTACGGAACGCCGGGCACTGGCTCTGGGAGGCGACGGGCGCCGGCGAGGGCGACGAGATCCCCGGCCTGGTCGCCGGCGAGGCCGACCGGTACTTCCCGCGCACCGCGCTCCCGCCGCACGAGAGCCGCATCCTGCTCGCCCACTCGCCCTACCGCGACACCGAGGGCGCGCTCCGGCACCAGGAGACCTCGCTGTACCGATCCCCGTCCGGCGCCTGGGTGTTCGCCTCCGGCACCTTCGCCTGGTCGCCCGCGCTGGACCGGCCGGGCCACACCGACCTGCGTATCCAGCGCGCCACCGCCAACCTTCTGGACCGCATCTGCAAGCGTGACTGACCGGCCCGACCACCGGCTTCCCGGCCGGGTGAGAGAGAATCGGACCGCTCCTGGATCAACCTACGCGGAGGAACCGTGTCCGGATTCGTAGAAAAGCCCGAGCCTGTCCAGGTCCCGGGCCTCACCCATCTCCACACGGGCAAGGTGCGCGACCTGTACCGCGACGAGGCCGGCAACCTCGTCATGGTGGCCAGCGACCGCATGTCCGCGTACGACTGGGTGCTGCCCACCGAGATCCCGGACAAGGGCCGCGTGCTCACCCGGCTCTCGCTGTGGTGGTTCGACCTGCTCGCCGACCTGGTGCCGAACCACGTCCTGTCGACCGAGCTGCCCGAGGGCGCCCCGGCCGACTGGCAGGGCCGCACCCTCGTCTGCAAGTCGCTCGACATGGTGCCCGTCGAGTGCGTCGCCCGCGGTTACCTGACCGGCTCCGGCCTCGTCGAGTACGAGCAGCACCGCACGGTCTGCGGCCTCGCCCTGCCCGCGGGCCTCACCGACGGCTCCGAGCTGCCCGCGCCGATCTTCACCCCCGCCACGAAGGCCGCCGTCGGCGACCACGACGAGAACGTCAGCTACGAGGAGGTCGCCCGCCAGGTCGGCGCCGAGACCGCCGCGATGCTGCGCCAGACCACGCTCGCCGTGTACAGCCGGGCCCGTGACATCGCGCGGGAGCGCGGGATCATCCTCGCGGACACGAAGTTCGAGTTCGGCTTCGAGCACACCCCGAGCGGTCCGCATCTGGTCCTCGCCGACGAGGTCCTCACGCCGGACTCCTCCCGCTTCTGGCCGGCCGACCAGTGGCAGCCGGGCCGCGCCCAGCCCTCGTACGACAAGCAGTTCGTCCGCGACTGGCTGACCTCCCCCGCCTCGGGCTGGGACCGCACGAGCGAGCAGCCGCCGCCGGCCCTGCCGCAGGAGATCGTCGACGCGACGCGCGCCAAGTACATCGAGGCGTACGAGCTCCTCACGGGCACGAACTGGAGCTAGCGTCTGCCCGGCGGATCAGGGCCGGGGCCGCGACGCCTGGCACGGCACACCTCGCCGCGTTGCCGGAGCGCCTCGATAGCTCCGCTATCGAGGGGCTCCGGCGCCTTGCGATGCACCGCACCAGACGCCGCGGCCTGCCCGGCCCTGATCCACCGGGCAGACCCTAGACACGAAGAAGCCCCCGGTCGGATCGACCGGGGGCTTCTTTCATGGAGCGGACGACGAGATTCGAACTCGCGACCCTCACCTTGGCAAGGTGATGCTCTACCAACTGAGCCACGTCCGCCTGCGCCGTAGCGCTGCGCCCACTATACCCAACCTTTCGCCCGGGCGAGACGCACCGCCGTGTGCCGGTTCTCCGCACCGAGCTTCGCGGCGGCCGAGGAGAGGTAGTTCCGGACCGTCCCGGGGGACAGCGAGGCGCGCGCGGCGATCTCCGCGACGGGCGCTCCGTCGGCCGCGAGCTCCAGCACCTCGGCCTCGCGCGCGGTCAGAGGGGAGTCCCCCGCGGAGATCGCGTCGGCCGCCAACTCCGGGTCCACATAACGGTTTCCGTCCTGGACGGAGCGGATGATCTCGGCGAGCCGCTGCGCGCTGACGGTCTTCGGCACGAAGCCGCGCACCCCGGCGGCGAGGGCCCGCTTGAGGTGCCCGGGGCGGCCGTGACTGGTCACGATCATGGTCTTGCAGCCGGGCAGCCGGTCGCGCAGCGCTGTGGCGACCTTCACACCGTCCGCCCCCGGCATCTGCAGGTCCAGCACCGCGACGTCCGGCTCGTGCGCCAGCGCCATGGCGAGCGCCTCGGGCCCGGACGCGGCCTCGGCGACGACCACGAGGTCGTCCTCCAGCGCGAGCAGCGCGGCGAGCGCGCCCCGGATCAGATGCTCGTCGTCGGCGAGCAGCACGCGCACGGTCACACGATCTCCTTCGTCACTCCACCGGCCACGGAACGGGCCTCGGGGGCGGGGGCCGCCTGGGCCCGTACGGCTTCGGGGGCGTCGGTCGACGCGCCCCCGTTCGCCGAAGCGTCAGCCGCCGGCCCCGGCCTCAGCGGTATGCGGGCCGTGACGCGGAAGCGGCCGCCCCGGCGGGGGCCCGCGTCCAGGGTGCCGTCCACGGCCGCGAGGCGTTCGCGGAGGCCGGCCAGGCCCGAGCCGCCGGTGACCGGGGCGGCGGGCGATGCCGACTCCGGGGCGCCGTCGTTGTCGACCGTCAGCCGGACCCACCCGTCCTCCTCCCGCAGCGAGATCCGGCACTGCTTCGCGTCCCCGTGCCGCAGCACGTTCGTGGTCGCCTCGCGGACCACCCAGCCCAGCGCCGACTGCACCGCCCCGGGCAGCTCGATTCCCCCGCCCGGTTCCATCGCGCAGGCGATGCCCGCCGCCGCCAGCACGCCGCGCGCGCCCTCCAGCTCGACCCGCAGGTCCGCCTCGCGGTAGCCGCGCACCACGTCCCGTACCTCCCGCTGGGACTCCCGGGCGATCCGCTGCACCTCGGTCATCTGGTCCACGGCGCCCTCCGCGCGCCCCCGCCGCGCCAGCTGCACCGCGAGCTCGCTCTTCAGCGCGATCACCGACAGGTTGCGGCCCATGACGTCGTGCAGGTCGCGGCCGAACCGCAGCCGCTCCTCGGCGACGGCGAGCCGCGCCTTGAGCTCCCGGGACCGCTCCAGCTCCCACACGATCCGCAGCAGCCAGCCGGAGAAGCCGCAGGCGCCGACGAGGCCGGTGCCGCCGAACAGGATGCCGACCGTGAAGCCGACCGCCTCCGGAAGCCCGATCCCGAGCAGCGCGACCACCGCGCCCACGCCGACCGCCGCCACCGGCACGGTGCCGAGCATGTGCTTCACCTTGGGCAGGCACAGGGACAGATGGCCGAGGGTGAAGCTGACGAGCCCGACGGCGACCCCGGCGACGACCGAGGAGTCCGCGAGCGCACCGGTCCGCAGCAGGACCAGCACGGCGAGCGTCGCCGAGCCGGTGAGCGCGATCAGCGCCGCCGCGAGCCGCACCGGCCGCTCGCGGCGGCCGAGCCCCCAGTCCAGGGCCCGGGACGCGAGCACCGCGCTGAGCACGGCGTGCACGCAGACCAGCAGGAACAGGGCCGGCGTGTCGAGGGTGTCCAGCCGGATGTCGTCGCCCCTGCTGACGGGGATGCCGCCGAGGGCGATGACCTCCAGCGGCGCGAAGACGTGGAAGGTCCACCGCGTGTACAGCTCCACCTTGGCCGCGCTGCTGCGGCCGCTCCACCACCTCGTCAGCCTGGACACGGCCGACCCCCCTGTTCTCGTAAGCCCCCGGCGCCGCGTTCCCCCGAAGTCCGTCCCGGTCCGGCCGGTCCCCCGAAGTCCGTCCCGGTCCCGGACGGTGGCTAGCGCCGCGGTTCCCAGCGGAACCACTTCTGGACAGCAAACACGCTCAGCACGATCCAGGCCACCGTGGTGAGGCCGGCGCCCAGCAGTTCCTTGCCGCCGACCTGGCCGACGCCCAGCCAGCCGGCCCGGACCAGTTCCATGACCCCGCTGAGCGGGAGCAGTTCGGCGACGGGCGCGACCGCGTCCGGCAGGGCCTCGGTGGGCACCATCAGGCCCGAGCCCATGGCGGAGACCAGGAAGAACGGCAGCGTGGTCAGGCCCGCGCTCTCCACGGAGCGGGTGATCACGGTGGTGACGGCGGCCAGCCCGACGAGCAGCAGGATCCCGGCGACGACGCCGGCCAGCAGCAGGTCGGGGCGGCGCGGGGCGCTCGCGTCGAGGACGGCCGGGCCGAGCGCGGTGAGGATCGCGCACTGGACGAGGGCGATCACGGACGCGGGCAGCGCCGCGCCGGCCAGGATCTCGGTGTCGCGGGCCTCGCCGGTGCGCAGCCGCTTGAGGACCAGTTCCTCGCGGCGGGCGACGTAGGTCGCGACGAGGTTCATGTAGACGACGAGGACGAGGACCATGCCGGTGCCGCCGACGACCGTGGCCTCGGCGACGCCCATGGGCAGGTCGTCCGTGCCGGACAGCGAGGAGCGCAGCAGGAAGATCATCAGCACCGGCATCAGCAGTGCGACGAACAGGTTGTTGCGGTTGCGCGCGAGCAGGGTGAGTTCGGCCCGGCCGAGTGCGGTCAGGCGCGCGGCGGTGGCGTTCATCGGACCTCTTCGGGGTCGGCGGCGGTCGGGGCGGTCGGGGAGACGGCGGAAGCCGGGGACGCGGCGGGTGCCGACGAGGACGCAGCGGCAGCCGCGGACGCGTCCGCGGTCGGTGGGTCGTCGGCGCGGGAGGCGATCTCCAGGAACGCCTCCTCCAGCGAGGCGGAGCGGGCGTCGAGCCCTTCCAGCCGTACGCCCTCCCCCGCGGCCCAGCCCAGCAGCTCGCCGAGCGCGTCCTGCAGCGCGTGGGTACGGATCTCCACGCGGCGCCCGTCCGCGGCGGCCCGCAGGCCGAGCGGCAGCCGCTCGGGGCCGGTGCCCTCGGGCAGGACGAACCGGATCCGGGCGGGCCGGGAGGCGGTGACCTCGGCGGGCGTGCCGGCGGTGACGATCCGGCCGCGGTGCATGATCGCCAGCCGGTCGGCGAGGGCCTCGGCCTCCTCCAGGTAGTGCGTGGTGAGCAACACCGTCGCCCCGGTCCCGCGCAGCCGGCGGACCAGCTCCCAGGTGTCCCGGCGGCCCTCGGCGTCCAGGCCGGTCGTGGGCTCGTCGAGGAACAGCACCTCGGGCCGGCCGAGCAGGGCGAGCGCCAGGTCGAGGCGCCGGCGTTCGCCGCCGGAGAGCTGCTTGACGCGGACCCCGGCGCGGCCGGTGAGGCCGACGAGCTCCAGGGCCTCGGCCGTGGGCCGGGCGTGCGTGGTGCAGCCGGCCCACATGCGTACGGTTTCGGCCACGGTCAGATCGGAGGGGAAGCCGCCCTCCTGCAACATCATGCCGATCCGGGGGCGGACGGCGGCCCGCTCGGTGTACGGGTCGTGCCCGAGCACCCGTACCGTCCCGCCGCTGGGCCGCGCCAGCCCCTCCAGGAGCTCGACCGTGGAGGTCTTGCCGGCGCCGTTCGTGCCGAGGAGCGCGAAGATCTCGCCCCGGGGCACGGTGAAGGAGATCCCCCGGACGGCCTCGAAGCCGCCGGAGTAGGTCCGGTGGAGGCCGTCTGCCTCGATCACGTCTGTCATGCCTTCAGGCTCCCGGCGGAATCCGCCGGCCGGCAGTGCGCGCTGTCACGACTGCTCATGACAAATGTCATCGGGCGCCCACCGGGCCGGGGACACGTCAAAGGCCCCGGTCCGAAGACCGGGGCCTTTGATCCCGAGCGGACGACGAGATTCGAACTCGCGACCCTCACCTTGGCAAGGTGATGCTCTACCAACTGAGCCACGTCCGCATTGCTCCCGACCGGCTTTCACCGGGCGGTGCGAGCACCACTCTACCTGATCCACCGGAGTGGTCGGTATCGCGATGCAGAGCGGGTGACAGGAATTGCACACTGCGCCTTCCCCCTGGAAGGGGGATGTTCTACTACTGAACTACACCCGCACGCTGCGTGAGGTCCGGCCTGTCGGCCTCGCCCCTCGGCGTGATCCAGACTTTAGCCGATCGGCGGGGGTGGATGGCAAATCGCTTCCTGGCTGCCCGTCAGGGGCGGACCTCAACTGGCCTGCCGGAACGCCTCGTAGACCCGCTTGGGGATCCGGCCGCGGGCCGGCACCTCCATCTTGTGCGACTGTGCCCAGGCGCGGACGGCGGCCGGGTCCGGGGCCAGCGAGGTCACCGTGCGGGGCGCCGCGGGCGCGCCGGTGCGGCTCGCGCCCTGCTTTCGCCCGGCGGCCACGTAGGGTGCCAGGGCGTTGCGCAGTTTCTTTGCATTGGCGGGATTGAGGTCGATCTCGTACGTCTTACCGTCGAGGCCGAACGTGACCGTTTCCGCCGCTTCTCCGCCGTCGATGTCGTCGAAGAGCGTGACCACTACGCGCTGCGCCACGGATATCGGTCCTTTCCTGCGGTTCGTCGCGTCTGCATGCCTGTTGGGCGTGGCTGACGTGCGGCGATGCCGGATTTTCCGGCTGTTGAGGGGCAATGCTGCTTTCCTCTGCATTCCTTTGTACAGCGGTCGGCACGGCATCGTGAAGCCCCGGCAATTCCATCAGCGTGTCACGTCGGCGGCAATGGGCGCCGCGATTTTTCACATGGATTTTTCCTGGAGGTCTTTGTGGGCTCCTCCAAAAGTCTACTCGCGTAGAATTTGGAGGCAGGTACGCTGAAGGAACCGCCCACGCAACACACCACCGGGAGTGCCAGTGGCACGCGTCGTAGTCGACGTCATGCTCAAGCCGGAGATCCTCGACCCGCAGGGGCAGGCGGTGCACCGTGCACTGCCGCGTCTGGGTTTCGAGGGGATCGCCGACGTCCGTCAGGGGAAGCGCTTCGAGCTGGAGGTGGAGGGTCCGGTCGACGAGGCCGCCCTCGCCCGCATCCATGAGATGGCCGAAACCTTCCTCGCCAACACCGTGATCGAGGACTTCACCGTGAAGGTGGAGTCGTGACCTCTCGCATCGGAGTCGTCACTTTCCCTGGGACCCTCGACGACCAGGACGCTCTGCGTGCCGCCCGCCTCGCGGGCGCCGAGCCCGTCTCGCTGTGGCACCGCGACAAGGACCTCAAGCAGGTCGACGCCGTGGTCCTGGCCGGCGGCTTCTCCTACGGCGACTACCTGCGGGCCGGAGCCATCTCCCGCTTCTCGCCGGTGATGGAGACGATCATCGAGCAGGCGAAGGCGGGCATGCCCGTCCTCGGCATCTGCAACGGCTTCCAGATCCTCACCGAGGCCCACCTGCTGCCCGGCGCCATGCTGCGCAACAACCACCTCCACTTCATCTGCCGCGACCAGAAGCTGCGGGTGGAGAACGCGGAGACCGCCTGGACCTCGGACTACACCGAGGGCCAGGAGATCGAGGTCCCGCTCAAGAACATGGACGGCCGGTACGTCGCCGACGAGCGCACGCTCGACGAGCTGGAGGCCGAGGGGCGGGTGGCCTTCCGCTACCTGGACGTCAACCCCAACGGGTCGCTGCGCGACATCGCGGGCATCACCAACGCCGCGGGCAACGTGGTCGGCCTCATGCCGCACCCCGAGCACGCCGTCGAGCCGCTGGTCGGCACCGGCAAGACCGACGGCCTCGGTTTCTTCACCTCGATCCTCAAGAAGCTGGTCAACGCCTGATGAGCCTCGACACCGTCAAGCACGCCACCGAGACCCCGGACGTCGAGCAGCCGTGGGCCGAGCTCGGCCTCAAGGAGGACGAGTACGCGCGCATCCGCGAGATCCTCGGCCGCCGGCCCACCGGCGCCGAGCTCGCGATGTACTCGGTCATGTGGTCCGAGCACTGCTCGTACAAGAGCAGCAAGGTCCACCTGAAGCAGTTCGGCGAGAAGGCCCCCGAGAACGACGCCCTGCTCGTCGGCATCGGCGAGAACGCGGGCGTCGTCGACGTCGGCCAGGGGTACGCGGTCACCTTCAAGGTCGAGTCGCACAACCACCCCTCGTACATCGAGCCCTACCAGGGCGCGGCCACCGGCGTCGGCGGCATCGTCCGCGACATCCTCGCCATGGGCGCCCGCCCGGTCGCGGTCGTCGACCCGCTGCGCTTCGGCGCGGCCGACCACCCCGACACCAAGCGCGTCCTGCCCGGCGTCGTCGCCGGCATCGGCGGCTACGGCAACTGCCTGGGCCTGCCGAACATCGGCGGCGAGGTCGTCTTCGACGAGTGCTACCAGGGCAACCCGCTGGTCAACGCCGGCTGCATCGGCGTGATGAAGCACGAGGACATCCACCTCGCCAAGGCCTCCGGCCCCGGCAACAAGGTGATCCTCTACGGCGCCCGCACCGGCGGCGACGGCATCGGCGGCGTCTCGGTCCTCGCGTCCGAGACCTTCGACGACACCAAGCCCACCAAGCGCCCCGCCGTCCAGGTCGGCGACCCGTTCCAGGAGAAGCTCCTCATCGAGTGCACCCTGGAGATCTTCAAGGAGAAGCTGGTCGCCGGCATCCAGGACCTCGGCGGCGCCGGGCTCTCCTGCGCCACCTCCGAGCTGGCCTCGGCCGGTTCCGGCGGCATGCGGGTCGAGCTGGACACCGTGCCGCTGCGCGACGCGACGCTCTCGCCGGAGGAGATCCTCATGAGCGAGTCGCAGGAGCGCATGTGCGCGATCGTCGAGCCGCAGCACGTCGACCGCTTCATGGAGATCTGCGAGAAGTGGGACGTCACCGCCACCGTCATCGGTGAGGTCACGGACGGCGACCACCTGGAGATCTTCTGGCACGGCGAGCTGATCGTGGACGTGCCCCCGGGCACCGTCGCCCACGAGGGCCCGACGTACCACCGGCCGTACGCGCGCCCCGAGTGGCAGGACGCGCTGCAGGCCGACGACGCCGGCAAGCTGGCCCGCCCGCAGACCGGTGACGAGCTGAAGGACCAGGTCCTGAAGGTCGTCTCCTCGCCGAACCAGGCGTCGAAGGCGTGGATCACCGACCAGTACGACCGCTTCGTGCAGGGCAACACCGTGCTCGCCCAGCCCGAGGACGCCGGCATGGTCCGCATCGACGAGGAGACCAACCTCGGCGTGGCCATGGCGACCGACGGCAACGGCCGGTACGCCAAGCTCGACCCGTACACCGGCGCGCAGCTCGCGCTGGCGGAGGCGTACCGCAACGTCGCCGCCTCCGGCGCCAAGCCGCTGGCGATCTCCGACTGCCTGAACTTCGGCTCGCCCGAGGACCCGGCCGTCATGTGGCAGTTCGCCGAGGCCACCCGTGGTCTCGCGGACGGCTGCCAGAAGCTCGGCACCCCGGTCACCGGCGGCAACGTGTCGCTGTACAACCAGACCGGTGACGTGGCGATCCACCCGACGCCGGTCGTGGCCGTGCTCGGCGTGATCGACGACGTCAACCGCCGCACCCCCATCGCCTTCGCGGAAGAGGGCCAGCTCCTCTACCTGCTGGGCGACACCAAGGAGGAGTTCGGCGGCTCGGCGTGGTCCGAGGTGATCCACCAGCACCTCGGCGGCCTGCCGCCGGCGGTGGACCTCGACCGGGAGAAGCTGCTCGCCGAGATCCTGATCTCGGGCTCCCGCGACGGCATGATCGACGCGGCGCACGACCTCTCGGACGGCGGTCTGATCCAGGCGGTCGTCGAGTCCTGCCTGCGCGGCGGGACGGGCGCGCGCCTGATCGTGCCCGAGGGCCTGGACGCCTTCACGTTCCTCTTCAGCGAGTCGGCCGGCCGTGCGGTCGTGTCCGTCCCGCGCAGCGAGGAGCTCCGCTTCACCGACATGTGCGGCGCGCGCGGTCTGCCCGCGACCCGGATCGGTGTCGTGGACGGCGACGTCGTGGACGTCCAGGGCGAGTTCACGCTCTCCCTGGCCGAGCTGCGCGAGGCGCACGAGGCGACGATCCCGGGCCTGCTGGCCTGACGGAACGCGTGACGCGAGGGGCCCCCGCCGTACGGCGGGGGCCCCTCGCGCGTCGATGCCTGCCCGGCGCGGCCTATTCGGCCTTGCCCCAGAAGGCGTCGGCCTCGTCGATGTCCTCGACGCACTCGTCGACGTCGGAGACCTTGTCGCCGACGATCGTGAAGAAGAGGCCGCCCTTCATCTCGATGCCCCGGTCGCCGCGGTCGCCGTGCCACTTGTGGACGCTCATGACGTGGCCCCGGCCGTCGGGGAAGATGTGCTCCACCTCCACGCGGAAGGTGCCGTCGGTGAGCTCCATGAGCCTGCCGAAGTGGGCCAGGACGTTGTCGCGGCCCTTGAAGTGCCCGGACATCTGGCTCTCACCGGGCGAGTGATGCGTACAGTCGCCCGTCATCATGCCGGCGAGCGTCTCCATGTCTCCGGTGGCGAAGGCCTCGTAGCCCTTGCGCACCAATGCGGCGTGAGGGTGTTCCGCCATGATCCTTGCACCCCTCTCGTAGCCCTCTTCTCAGTCTCCGCCGGGCCACACCGCCCTGCCACACGGCGCAGGATCTACGCTCGGGCCCATGCCTCCTGCCAAGAAGCGCGCCCGCTCGTACGACTCCGCCAAGACCCGGGCCGCCGTCCTCGCGCAGTTCGAGAACGTGCGGTCGGCCGTCGCCACGCTCACGCCCGAGCAGCTCGACGGGCCGACCCGGCTGGGGGACTGGACGGTACGGGACCTGGTGGCCCACATGACGCTGGCGCTCGGCTCGGTCGCGCGGAAGCTCGGCGAGCCCGAGCCTCCGGTGCCGGAACTCGGCCTCCTGGAGTGGCCGTCGGTGACCGCGAGCGAGGCCGCGACGATCGACGAGGACACCCGGGCGATCGACACCGGTGACCTGCCGGGGCTGTACGCGCGGACGGCGGAGAGCTACGCGCTGCGCATCGCCGGCGTCTCCGACGACCGGCTCGTCCCGACCCGCTTCGGCGCCATGCGGCTCGGCGACCACCTGGTCACCCGGGCCGTCGAACTCGTCGTCCACACCGACGACCTGAACGCCGCGACCGGCCTGGAGGTCCCGTACGACCGCCAGGCCCTGGCCGCCTGCGCACGCCTGCTCGCGGACGCGCTGGCCGTGAAGGCTCCCGGGGGCGCGGTGGAGGTCCGCGTCCCCCCGTTCGCCGTCGTGCAGTGCGTCGCCGGTCCCCGGCACACCCGCGGCACCCCGCCGAACGTGGTCGAGACCGATCCGCTGACCTGGATCCGGCTGGCCACGGGCCGTACGGACTGGGCCACGGAACGGGCCGCGGCCCGGGTGAGCGCCAGTGGCGAGCGGGCCGACCTGGCGGACCTCCTGCCGCTCATGGGGTGACGGCCGGGAACCGCCCGGGCGGCGGCTCCGTCCCATCGACATGCAGAAGCCGCGCATCACCGCAGCCGCCGCCCTGGCCTCCCTCGCCGTGCTCGCCGCCTGTGGCACCGAGACCGGCACCGGTACGGGCGCCGGATCCCGCACCGTCACGTCCGACGCGCCCGTCACGAACATCCGCTGGTCCTTCGACTCGCTCACCGTGGACGGGAAGAAGACGCCCGCCCCGGCCGGGGCGTTCGTGGAGTTCGCCGAGAACGGCCGGGTCTCGGGCAACTCCGGCTGCAACCACTTCGGCGGCGCGGTCGCGGTGAACGAGGACGCCCTGACCGTCAGCCTCGGCGAGACCACCGAGATGGCCTGCGACGCCAAGCGCGACCGCTTCGAGTCGCTGCTGCACAAGACCTTCGACGGCCGGCTCAAGGCCGTCGTCGCCGACGGCACCCTCACCCTGACCCGGCCGGACGGCGACACGCTCGTGCTCGGCTCCGAGCCGCCCGCCCCGCTCAAGGGCACGAAGTGGACGGTCGACACGCTGGTGTCCGGCGAGACGGCCTCCTCGCTGCCCGCCGGGGCCGAGGGCCGGGCGTACTTCGTCCTCGGCGCGGACGGCCGGATCACCGGCAAGCTCGGCTGCAACGGCTTCTCGACCACGGCCGCCGTCTCCGGCACGACGATCACCTTCGGGCGGGTGATCACCACCAAGATGGTCTGCGCCGCCCCGCAGATGACCGTGGAAAAGGCGCTGCTGAAGCTGTTCGAGAGCCCCGCCACGTACGAGCTCCGCTTCCGTCAGCTCGCCCTCACGGCGCCCGACGGCTCCGGCGTGGCCGCCTCCGCAACGCGCGTAGCGAAGGACTGAGCGCTTCCCGGGAGCGCGCCGCGCCTGCGAACTCCGTCACACTCCGGGCCCGCACCGGGTCCCGTACGAGCGTCCGCTCTTCGGGGGCGCCCGCTCCGGCGAGTCCGCGGACCCCTTATCCCACCAGGGGTGCGGGGCCGCGGGACCGCTCCCGCGCACGCCGGTGGATCAACTCGTGCGATCGCACGACCTGCGCACTCCCGCACTTTCCCCAATTCGGACCAGTGGTCGACCTCGCCTACACTCGGAGGCGTGCCACGTGGTGACGGTCGACTCAATCACGATCTGCTCCCCGGCGAGAAAGGCCCCCAGGACGCGTGTGGCGTCTTCGGTGTCTGGGCTCCGGGTGAAGAGGTCGCAAAGCTCACGTACTTCGGGCTCTACGCCCTCCAGCATCGGGGTCAGGAATCCGCGGGAATCGCGGTCAGCAACGGCTCCCAGATCCTCGTCTTCAAGGACATGGGCCTCGTGTCCCAGGTCTTCGACGAGACCTCTCTCGGTTCCCTCCAGGGTCATATCGCGGTCGGTCACGCCCGCTACTCGACCACCGGGGCCTCCGTGTGGGAGAACGCGCAGCCGACGTTCCGGGCGACCGCCCACGGCTCGATCGCGCTCGGCCACAACGGCAACCTGGTGAACACGGCGCAGCTCGCCGAGATGGTCGCGGACCTGCCCAAGCAGGACGGCCGCTCCACGCAGGTCGCCGCCACCAACGACACCGATCTGGTCACCGCGCTGCTCGCGGGACAGGTCGGCGAGGACGGCACGCCGCTCACCATCGAGCAGGCGGCCGCGAAGATCCTCCCCGAGGTCCGGGGCGCCTTCTCCCTCGTCTTCATGGACGAGCACACGCTCTACGCGGCCCGTGACCCGCAGGGCATCCGCCCGCTGGTCCTCGGCCGGCTCGAGCGCGGCTGGGTGGTCGCCTCCGAGTCCGCCGCCCTCGACATCTGCGGCGCCAGCTTCGTCCGCGAGGTCGAGCCCGGCGAGATGATCGCGATCGACGAGAACGGCATCCGCACCTCGCGATTCGCGGAAGCGAAGCCCAAGGGCTGTGTTTTCGAGTACGTGTACCTGGCCCGCCCGGACACCGACATCGCCGGCCGGAACGTGTACCTCTCCCGCGTGGAGATGGGCCGCCGGCTCGCGAAGGAGGCCCCCGTCGAGGCCGACCTCGTCATAGCCACGCCCGAGTCCGGCACCCCGGCCGCCATCGGCTACGCGGAGGCCTCCGGCATCCCGTTCGGCGCCGGCCTGGTCAAGAACGCCTACGTCGGCCGGACCTTCATCCAGCCCTCCCAGACCATCCGCCAGCTCGGCATCCGGCTGAAGCTGAACCCCCTGAAGGAAGTCATCAAGGGGAAGCGGCTGGTCGTCGTCGACGACTCGATCGTCCGCGGCAACACGCAGCGCGCCCTCGTCCGCATGCTCCGCGAGGCGGGCGCCGCCGAGGTCCACATCCGGATCTCCTCCCCGCCGGTGAAGTGGCCGTGCTTCTTCGGCATCGACTTCGCCACCCGCGCGGAGCTGATCGCCAACGGGATGACGGTCGAGGAGATCGGCAAGTCGCTCGGCGCGGACTCGCTCTCGTACATCTCCCTCGACGGGATGATCGAGGCGACCACCATCGCCAAGCCGAACCTCTGCCGGGCCTGCTTCGACGGCGAGTACCCGATGGAGCTCCCGGACCCGGAGCTGCTCGGCAAGCAGCTGCTCGAGACGGAGCTGGCCGCCGGCCCCGCCGCCACCGCGGCGGCCGACGCCCTGCGCCGTCCGTAAGACCCCGCTGCACACCCCGCAGTACCGACAGGAAAGCTCTTCAGCATGTCTGAGAAGACCACTGGTGCCAGCTACGCGTCCGCGGGCGTAGACATCGAGGCGGGCGACCGCGCCGTCGAGCTCATGAAGGAGTGGGTGAAGAAGACGCAGCGCCCCGAGGTCCTCGGCGGCCTCGGCGGCTTCGCCGGCCTCTTCGACGCCTCGGCCCTCAAGCGCTACGAGCGCCCGCTGCTCGCCTCGGCGACCGACGGCGTCGGCACGAAGGTCGACATCGCCCGCCAGATGGGCGTGTACGACACCATCGGCCACGACCTGGTCGCGATGGTCATGGACGACATCGTCGTCTGCGGCGCCGAGCCGCTGTTCATGACCGACTACATCTGCGTCGGCAAGGTCCACCCCGAGCGGGTCGCCGCCATCGTCAAGGGCATCGCCGAGGGCTGCGTCCTGGCCGGCTGCGCGCTGGTCGGCGGCGAGACGGCGGAGCACCCGGGCCTGCTCGGCCCGGACGACTTCGACGTCGCGGGCGCGGGCACGGGCGTCGTGGAGTACGACCGGCTGCTCGGTGCGGATCGCATCCGTACGGGGGACGCGGTCATCGCCATGGCCTCCTCCGGTCTTCACTCCAACGGGTACTCGCTCGTCCGCCACGTGGTCTTCGACCGCGCCGGCATGACCCTGGACCAGCAGGTCGAGGAGCTCGGCCGGACGCTGGGCGAGGAGCTCCTGGAGCCCACGAAGATCTACTCGCTGGACTGCCTGGCGCTGACCCGGACCACCGACGTCCACGCCTTCAGCCACATCACGGGCGGCGGTCTGGCCGCCAACCTGGCGCGGGTGATCCCGGACGGGCTGCACGCGGTCGTCGACCGGTCCACCTGGACCCCGGGCGCGATCTTCGACCTGGTCGGCCGGGCCGGACAGGTCGAGCGCCTGGAGCTGGAGAAGACGCTGAACATGGGCGTCGGCATGATGGCCGTCGTCCCGGCCGACTCGGTCGACGCCGCCCTCACCACGCTCGCGGACCGCGGGGTGGACGCCTGGGTGGCCGGCGAGATCACCGAGCGCGGCGAGCACACCACGGGTGCGGAGCTGGTCGGCGACTACGCCGTCTGAGCAGGGCCTGACGAGCCCTCGTGGTCACCCGACCGCGAGGGCTCGGCGGAATCCGGCCGCGGCTGACGTACCGCGTACGCGGAACGCACAGAAACCCGGTCCGGGAGGCCCGGACCGGGTCGGTGTGGATCAGTGCGAGGTCAAGCGCGACGCTGGGACGCCGCAGGACCGGACTGGTCGTCCTCGTCCTCGTCGTCGTCGTTGTACAACTCCGCGTACTGCGCGTACGGGTCGTCTTCCTCGTCGTCGTCCTCGAACGGCTCGCCATTAGGCGGTTGGCTCGAAGTCGATGCGCCCAGCTCATTGGCCAGACGCGCAAGGTCGGTCCCGCCGCTGCTGTACTTCAGCTGGCGGGCGACCTTCGTCTGCTTGGCCTTTGCCCGGCCGCGCCCCATGGCTCGACCCCCTCGGTGACGGGGCTCGACGGCCCCAGAGTCTTGACACGCGTTCATGATGCGGAACGGGCTCTCGTAAGAGAGACCGGCCCGTAGGGCTTCAACGGTACCTGCTTCCTCGGCCATACGGTACGCCGCCCGCATCACGTGCCCCGGAGCAGAACCTTCGAGGAGCCCTGTCCTCGCTGGTCAACCGCGATTTTAACCCCATCTTGAGGTCGACCCGCCGACCGGCGTGAGTCTTGTCTCTGCCTCTGGGCGAACCTCCAAACGAGGGACCCGGCGGGCCGACCTGTCAAGAATCAGCCGCGGCGCGCCTCCGCCATGCGCTGCTCGGCGATCCGGTCGGCCGCGGCGGCCGGCGGAACCCCATCGGCCTTCGCACGTGCGAAGATCTCCAGAGTGGTGTCGAAGATCTTCGTCGCCTTCTTCTTGCAGCGGTCGAAGTCGAAGCCGTGCAGCTCGTCGGCCACCTGGATCACGCCGCCGGCGTTGACGACGTAGTCGGGCGCGTAGAGGATCCCGCGCTCGGCGAGGTCCTTCTCGACGCCCGGGTGGGCGAGCTGGTTGTTCGCCGCACCGCAGACCACCTTGGCGGTGAGCACGGGCACGGTGTCGTCGTTCAGGGCGCCGCCGAGCGCGCAGGGCGCGTACACGTCCAGGCCCTCGACGCGGATCAGCGCGTCGGTGTCGGCGACCACGGTGACCTGCGGGTGCCTGTCGGTGATCCGGCGGACCGACTCCTCGCGGACGTCCGTGATCACGACCTCGGCGCCGTCCTCGAGGAGGTGCTCCACGAGGTAGTGGCCGACCTTGCCGACGCCCGCGACGCCGACCTTGCGGCCGCGCAGGGTCGGGTCGCCCCACAGGGTCTGGGCCGAGGCCCGCATGCCCTGGAAGACGCCGAAGGCGGTGAGCACCGAGGAGTCGCCGGCGCCGCCGTTCTCGGGGGAGCGGCCGGTGGTCCAGCGGTTCTCGCGGGCCACGACGTCCATGTCGGCCACGTAGGTGCCGACGTCGCAGGCCGTGACGTACCGGCCGCCGAGGGAGGCGACGAACCGGCCGTAGGCCAGCAGCAGCTCCTCGGTCTTGATCTTCTCCGGGTCGCCGATGATCACGGCCTTGCCGCCGCCGTGCTCCAGACCGGCCATGGCGTTCTTGTACGACATCCCGCGCGAGAGGTTCAGCGCGTCGGCGACGGCCTCGGCCTCGTTGGCGTAGGGGTAGAAACGGGTGCCGCCGAGGGCGGGGCCCAGGGCGGTGGAGTGAAGGGCGATGACGGCCTTCAGGCCGGAGGCGCGGTCCTGGCACAGCACGACTTGTTCGTGGCCTCCCTGCTCCGAGTGGAACAGGGTGTGCAGGACGCCGTCGGTCACATCGGTCACGGTGGTGACTCCCAAGTACGAAGCGGCGGTGAGGGGCCCCTCCTACGGGTGGGGAGGGACCGGTTCGGCAAGAGAGTAAGTCCTACGGGTTGGTAGATCCGCCGCAGTGCCGAGGATCACCCCCTGGGGGAGTACCCGCGTGGAAGGATTCGCGGCATGTCGGTCGTCTCCTCCGCGTGTGTCCCGTACGCCTCCTACCTGCGCGTGTACGAGCCGCTGGCGGCGTTCCCCGAGCCGGAGCGGGCGTACTGGGCGCGCTACGCGGAGCGCTCCGACACACCCACCGCGCAGGACGAACTCCGGCGCTCGCTGGCGGACTTGGCGCCGACCCCGCCGGTCCCGGTGCCGGTGCACGAGAGCGGCGACGCGTTCGTGGCGGAGGTGGACGGGGTGGTCCTGGTGTGCCCGTGGCGGACCCGGCTGCGGGGCTGGCTGGCGATGACGGAGCTGGTGGAGTCGCTGCCGGGGCCGCTGCTGGACGCGATGCTGCCGCCGGTGGTGCGGGCGCAGGCCGCGGCGGACTTCGAGCGCTGGCGGGAGCGGAACCCGGACGCGCGGCCGTGGATCCGTACGTCGGTGTGGGAGGTCCCGGTGCGGTGGTTCGCGCTGTTCGCGGACGAGGAGCGGGAGTACGCCCCCGGGGACGCGGAGGCGGCCCGGCCGCCGGTGCTGCGGTACCGGACGCCGATGGTGCAGGCGCGGCGGCGGCTCGCCCGGTCGCTGCGGACGCTGCGGGAGACGATCGACGAGGGGCCGCTGACGGAGGGTCTGGTCGACGTGGGTCGCTGGCTGGAGGAGTTCCATCCGCGCGCGCTGGTGGAGCTGGACTACGGGGGGCTGGTGCACACGATGCCGGCGGCGGCGCTGGAAGAGGACCGGTCGGCGGCGGACGTGGCCGAGGGGATCGCGGCGCTGCGGGACGGGGACGGCGAGGCGGCGGGCGAGGCGTACGGGCGGCTGATGGAGCGCTGGCGCGCGGTGCGGGACCGCCGGTTCGCGAACTGAGCGGGGTCGTCGGCGAACTGCCGAGCGAGGAACCGTCGACAAGCGGGCTGCGTCTGCTGTAAATGATCTTCATGGACGCGCGGGCCTTCGGGGACGCGCAGGGCGTGCCGGGTCCTTCGGGCGGCCCGGCGGGGGACGTAGGTCCCGATCCGGGCCTTTGGCTCAAGCGTGACGGACAGCACTTAGTGCACCCTTGCGCCCATCGCCCACCCTCGTGCCAAAATAGGACAAGGAGTCCGGGGAGGGTTCCTTCCGTCCAACTCTGGGCGGAATGCTCAGCATTGCACTCCATGGGGGGTCTGACGCCTCCTGATCGCTCTGTGACTGATCGTCACGGTGGCGTGACTGTCCGCTATGGCATGGTCCATCGGCTTCCGTCGCTGATGGACACCTGAGAGGGCAATTCCATCGGTTTGGCCGACGTGGCTGGACAGATGGTGTAGTTGTAGTGCCGAGGACAAGCCGTTCGTCCTATAACCGACTCGGCTCGCGTCCGCCATTTCGGGCAACGCGGGTCAAGGTGCAGAATTTAGAGGAAAGAACCGAGAAGGTTCGGTTCTCCCGAGGAGGCCGCTCATGACCGCTCGCACCCCTGATGCCGAGCCGCTGCTTACCCCCGCCGAGGTCGCCACGATGTTCCGCGTGGACCCGAAGACGGTGACCCGTTGGGCGAAGGCGGGCAAGCTGACGTCCATCCGCACGCTGGGTGGGCACCGCCGGTACCGCGAGGCAGAGGTCCGCGCCCTGCTGGCGGGCATCCCGCAGCAGCGCAGCGAGGCCTGAGACACCTGCAACACCCCGTAACACCGGGCTTCTCCGGGTCCCCCAATCCGGCCGCCCATCCCTAGCTCTGCCGACCGGTCGCCTGCCCCAACAGGCTCTGTGTCATTGATCGCGCTGGACTCCGCCGGGTCCAGCGCGATCTTTTTGTTGGCCGGCGAGGGTGGTGCAATTGCACATATTAAATGGGCCTGCTGTAGGGAGGGGGTAAGTGCGGGGGTTTCTGAAACTCTTTCAGTGACTCGCGTCACACTGCGGGACGGGGTCCTCGCCGCCGTCGCCGTCCGCCGCGGGGTCGTCGCCGGAGCCCTCCCCGGCCTCCTGCCCGGCTTCCTGCCCGGCCGGCTCCTCCGCCTCCATGGCGAGCCGCTGGAGGCGATGGCAGACGGGGCAGGTGCGTGTGACGTGTCCGTACCGCGACGCGGCCGCCAGATGCGCGCGCAGCAGCGCGCCGGTCTCGTGCCTCACCGTCGCCGCCGCCGCCATGCGCGCCACCTCCGCCGCCGTGGGGCCCCGCCCCCTGCATCCGGGGTACCGGCGCGCGATGACGCCGTCAAGACGCCCGGGCATACGCCGAAGGCGCCGTATACGACACGAAGGCCCGCACCTTCCGGTGCGGGCCTTCGATCTTCACTGCGGTCCTGACGGGATTTGAACCCGCGGCCTCCACCTTGACAGGGTGGCGAGCACTCCAAACTGCTCCACAGGACCTTGCTCGCAGCCTTTGTGTGCGTGGCTGCGAGGAAGACTGTACAGCAGCTCAGAGGGTGCGGTCGAACTGACGCAAGGCGACGCTCCCGCTACGGGGCCGCCGCGTCGATCGCCTTCACGATCCGCTTGTCCGAGACCGGGTACGCCGTGCCCAGGGCGTGGGCGAAGTAGCTCACCCGGAGCTCCTCGATCATCCAGCGGATGTCCGTGACCTCGGTCGGCACCGGACGGCCCTTCGGGAGCTGTTCGAGCAGCCAGGCGTACTCGTCCAGCATCTCGTGGACCTTCTCCATGCGCGTGGTGTCCCGCTGGACGCCCGTCGGCATCTGCTGCAGCCGGCGGTCGGCCGCGACCAGGTAGCGCATGAGGTCCGGCAGCCGGCGCAGGCCCGTACGGGTGACGAAGCCGGCCGGCATCAGCCAGGCGAGCTGGTCCCGGACGTCCGCCACGTTGCCGATCAGCGCCAGGCTGTTCGTCGCCTTCAGCCGCCGCTCGCACGCCTGCCAGGCCGCCAGGACCTGCTGGACCTGGGCGACCGTGCGGACGGTCAGCTCGACCAGGTCCGCCCGGACCTTGTCGAACAGCTTCCGGAAGGACTCCTCGTCCCACGCAGGCCCGCCGTGGTCGGCGATCAGCTTGTCCGCCGCCGCGGTCGCGCAGTCCTCGAACAGCGCCTGCACCGAGCCGTGCGGGTTCCGCGACAGCGCCAGCTTCTGCTGGTTGGTGAGCTTGTCCCCGGCGAACTTCGCCGGGTTCACCGGCACGTTCAGCATGATCAGCTTCCGCGTGCCCCGCCACATCGCCTCCGCCTGCTCTGCCTCCGTGTCGAAGAGCCGTACGGAGACGGAGTCGCCCGCGT
Organism: Streptomyces tritici; assembly: GCF_048500665.1. Lineage (NCBI taxonomy): Bacteria > Bacillati > Actinomycetota > Actinomycetes > Kitasatosporales > Streptomycetaceae > Streptomyces > Streptomyces tritici. The sequence goes on along the minus strand of NZ_CP183183.1, from coordinate 3,259,890 downwards.
CGACCAGCGCCGGGTACGCCTTGACCGGCTGCCCGGCCCGGCGGGTCTCGAAGACCTTCGTCAGCGTGCCGATCGTCCAGTCCGTCAGCCCCGTGCGCTCCACGGACTGCCCCGAGCCGCTCGGACCCGCCGCCGCGGCCGCCGCGGCCTTGGAGAGGGCCTGACGGGCCTTGGGGCGCAGCTTCAGCTTCAGCGCCTCCAGGTCCTTGTCCTCGGCCAGCCTGCGCCGCCGCTCGTCGACGATCCGGAAGGTGATCTTGAGGTGCTCGGGGACCTTCGCCCAGTCGAAGTCCTCCGGCGCGACCGGCACGCCGACCATCCGGTGCAGCTCGCGCGCCAGCGCCGTCGTCAGCGGCTCCTGCACGGGCACGACCGTGTCCAGGAAGCGGGCGGCGAAGTTCGGCGCCGGGACGTAGTTGCGCCGGATCGGCTTGGGCAGCGAGCGGATCAGCTCCGTCACGACCTCCTCGCGCAGGCCCGGGATCTGCCAGTCGAAGCCCTCGTCGGTGACCTGGTTGAGCACCTGCAGCGGAATGTGGACGGTCACGCCGTCCGCGTCCGCGCCCGGCTCGAACTGGTAGGTCACCCGGAACTTCAGCTGCCCCTGCCGCCACGCGTCCGGGTAGTCGTCCTTGGTGACCGCGCCGGCCTTCTCGTTGATGAGCATCTCGCGCTCGAAGTCGAGGAACTCCGGTTCCTCATGGCGCTTGTGCTTCCACCACGAGTCGAAGTGCGCGCCGGACACGACGTGTTCGGGCACCCGCTTGTCGTAGAAGTCGAAGAGGGTCTCCTCGTCGACGAGGATGTCCCGGCGGCGGGCGCGGTGCTCCAACTCCTCGACCTCGGCGAGGAGTTTGCGGTTGTCGGCGAAGAACTTGTGATGCGTGCGCCAGTCGCCCTCGACGAGCGCGTTGCGGATGAACAGCTCGCGGGACGCCTCGGGGTCGATCTTCCCGTAGTTGACCTTGCGGTCGGTGACGATCGGCACGCCGTAGAGCGTCACCTTCTCGATCGCCATGACCGCCGCCTGGTCCTTCTCCCAGTGCGGCTCGCTGTACGTCTTCTTCACCAGGTGCTGCGCGAGCGGCTCGATCCACTCGGGCTCGATCCTCGCGTTCACCCGGGCCCACAGCCGCGAGGTCTCGACCAGCTCGGCGGACATCACGAACCGCGGCGGCTTCTTGAACAGCGCCGAGCCCGGGAAGATCGCGAACTTGGCGTTCCGCGCGCCCAGGTACTCGTTCTTCGCGCCCTCCTTCACGTCCTTCATGCCGACGTGGGAGAGCAGGCCCGCCAGGAGCGAGACGTGGACGGTCTGCTCGGGGGCGTCCTCCTCGTTGACGTGGATGCCCATCTGCTTGGCGACCGTCCGCAGCTGGGCGTAGATGTCCTGCCACTCGCGGATCCGCAGGAAGTTCAGGTACTCCTGCTTGCACATCCGGCGGAAGGAGCTGGAGCCCCGCTCCTTCTGCTGCTCGCGGATGTACCGCCACAGGTTCAGGTACGCGAGGAAGTCGCTGGTCTCGTCCTTGAAGCGGGCGTGCTGCTGGTCGGCCTGGGCCTGCTTCTCGGCGGGCCGCTCGCGCGGGTCCTGGATGGACAGCGCGGCCGCGATCACCATGACCTCGCGCACGCAGCCGTTCTTGTCCGCCTCCAGGACCATCCGGGCCAGGCGTGGGTCGACGGGGAGCTGGGAGAGCTTCCGGCCCTGCGGGGTGAGCCGCTTCTTCGGGTCCTTCTGCGCCGGGTCCAGCGCGCCCAGCTCCTGCAGGAGCTGCACGCCGTCGCGGATGTTGCGGTGGTCCGGCGGGTCGATGAAGGGGAACTTCTCGATGTCGCCGAGGCCGGCCGCGGTCATCTGCAGGATGACCGACGCCAGGTTCGTCCGCAGGATCTCCGCGTCCGTGAACTCGGGCCGGGACAGGAAGTCGTCCTCGGAGTAGAGCCGGATGCAGATGCCGTCGGAGGTACGGCCGCAGCGGCCCTTGCGCTGGTTGGCGCTGGCCTGGCTGACCGGCTCGATCGGCAGCCGCTGCACCTTGGTCCGGTGCGAGTACCGGGAGATCCGGGCGGTGCCGGGGTCGATCACGTACTTGATGCCGGGGACGGTCAGCGAGGTCTCGGCGACGTTCGTGGCGAGGACGATCCGGCGGCCGCTGTGGGCCTGGAAGACGCGGTGCTGCTCGGCGTGCGACAGCCGGGCGTACAGGGGGAGGATCTCCGTGTTCCGCAGCTGCTTCTTGACCAGCGCGTCCGCGGTGTCGCGGATCTCCCGCTCGCCGGAGAGGAAGACCAGGATGTCGCCGGGGCCCTCGGCCTGCAGCTCGTCGACGGCGTCGCAGATCGCGGTGATCTGGTCGCGGTCGGCGTCGTCGGAGTCCTCCTCCAGGAGGGGCCGGTAGCGCACCTCGACCGGATACGTACGGCCGCTGACCTCGACGATCGGGGCGTCGCCGAAATGGCGGGAGAAGCGCTCCGGGTCGATGGTCGCGGAGGTGATCACGACCTTGAGGTCGGGGCGCTTCGGCAGCAGCTGGGCCAGATAGCCGAGCAGGAAGTCGATGTTGAGGGACCGCTCGTGCGCCTCGTCGATGATGATCGTGTCGTAGGCGCGCAGCTCGCGGTCCGTCTGGATCTCGGCGAGCAGGATGCCGTCGGTCATCAGCTTGATGAAGGTCTCGTCCTGGTTCACCTGGTCGGTGAACCGGACCTTCCAGCCGACCGCCTCGCCCAGCGGCGTGCGCAGCTCCTCCGCCACGCGCTCGGCGACCGTGCGGGCGGCGATCCGGCGGGGCTGGGTGTGTCCGATCATGCCCCGGACGCCCCGGCCCAGCTCCAGACAGATCTTCGGGATCTGGGTGGTCTTGCCGGAGCCGGTCTCGCCCGCGACGATCACGACCTGGTGGTCGCGTATCGCCTCGGCGATCTCGTCCTTCTTCTGGGAGACCGGCAGCTGCTCCGGGTACGTGACCGCGGGCACGCGGGCGGCGCGCCCGTCGACGCGCTCCTTGGCCTTGCCGGCCTCGGCGGCGATCTCGTCCAGGACGGCCGCGCGGGCCTCGGGCTTGCGGATGCGGCGGGCGCCTTCGAGACGGCGGCCGAGCCGGTGCGCGTCCCGCAGCGAGACCTCGGCCAGCACGGTCTGGAGGGCGGCGAAGGAAGTAGACATACGGAATCCAGGATCGCACCTGCCGCCGAGAACCGGCGAACCGATTTACGGGGCCTCTTCCCGGGCCCGGGGTGGGGCGGTGCGTAATATTTCGGGCACCCGACCGGAAGGCCCCCCATGTCCCGCAGCGCCGCCCGCGTGCCGGCGGCGTTCGCCGCGCTGGCCGCCGTGGTGCTGGGGCTCCTGACCTGCGGGACCGCCTCGGCGGGCACCCACGCGGCCGCCGCCGCTGTCGCCGCCGTCGCCGACGTGACGGCGGACCCCGGGGAGCCCGGCTGCGGGCGCGGCCACCCGGCCGGCGAGGGGGCCGCGGGCCCCGTCGTACCGCCGCGCGTCCAGGGCTTCGGGGAACTGCTGCCGGCGCTCGTGGCCGGCCGGCCGGTCCGCGGGCACGGGGCGGCGGACGTCCTCGTCCGGGACCTGGCACCGGGGCCCGAGCCGCCGGAGCTCGTACCGCCGTCTCCGCCCGAGCTGTCGGTCCTGAGGGTCTAGGCGGACGGCCGCGCTCGCCGTCGTCCGTCTCTTCTCCCTGCTCAGGAGCGTTTCCCCGCATGTCCAGGTCCAAGCCGATCACCCTCGTCGCCGCCGTGGCCGTCGCCGCAGCCGCGCTCGGTCTCGTCTCGTACACCGCCACCAAGCCCGACCCCCGCGGCGCCGGCGTCTCCGCCGTCGCCGAGGCGCCCGCCGAACCGACCTCCGGCGTCTACCCGGAGCTGGAGTCGTACGCCCGGCGCGACGCCTCCGACGGGCTCGCGCTCGGCCGCGCCGACGCGCCCGTCGTGCTCATCGAGTACGCCGACTTCAAGTGCGGGTACTGCGCGCAGTTCGCCCGGAGCACCGAGCCGCAGCTGGTGAAGAAGTACGTGGCGGACGGCACCCTGCGCATCGAGTGGCGGAACTTCCCGATCTTCGGCGAGGAGTCGGAGGCCGCGGCCCGCGCGTCCTGGGCGGCGGCCCGGCAGGGGCGGTTCTGGGAGTTCCACCGCGCCGCGTACGCGGAGGGCGCGAAGGAGAAGGGCTTCGGCCCGGAGCGGCTGACGGCGCTGGCGAAGGCGGCCGGGGTGCCGGACCTGGCGAGGTTCGCCGCGGACTCGGCGAGCGCGGCGGCCCGGAAGGCGGTGACGGCGGACCAGGAGCAGGGGTACTCGCTCGGGGCGACGTCGACCCCGTCGTTCCTGGTGAACGGCCGGCCCATCGCGGGGGCGCAGCCGCTGGAGACCTTCGTCGAGGCGATCGAGGCGGCGGCCCGGACGGCGAGGGCGAAGGGCACGAAGGCAGCGGGCCCGTCGGGCTCGCCGTCGGGCGCGCCGTCGGGCGCGGCGTCTGGTTCGGCGTCTGGTTCGGCGTCGGGCGCGGCCACGGTTTCGCCGTCGGTCGCTGCCTCGCGCGTGCCCTCGCCCTCGGCGTCGGCGGGTGCCTCCCGGTGACCGGCGAGTTCGGGTATCTGGCCGCCCTCCTGGGCGGCCTGCTCGCGCTGCTCAGCCCGTGCAGCGCCCTGCTGCTGCCCGCGTTCTTCGCGTACTCGATCGACTCGCCGGGCCGGCTGCTCGCGCGGACGGGCGTGTTCTTCGCGGGCCTGGCCACCACCCTCGTCCCGCTGGGCGCGGCCGGCTCGTTCGCCGGCCGGCTCTTCTACGGCCATCGCGACCTGCTGGTGACCGCCGGCGGCTGGCTGATCATCGGCCTGGGCGGGCTGCAGATCCTGGGCCTGGGCTTCGCCTCGCGCCGGCTCGCCGAGGTCGGCGGCCGGATCCGGCCGACCACGGCGGTCTCCGTGTACGCGCTCGGCCTGGTGTACGGACTGGCCGGCTTCTGCGCGGGCCCGATCCTCGGCAGCGTCCTGACGGTGGCGGCGCTCAGCGGCAGCCCGGCGTACGGCGGACTGCTCCTCGCGGTGTACGCGCTGGGCATGGCGGTCCCGCTGTTCCTGCTCGCGCTGCTCTGGGAGCGGTACGACCTGGGGAAGCGGCGCTGGCTGCGCGGCCGGCCGCTGCGGATCGGCCGCTTCGAGGCGCACTCGACCTCGCTGCTGTCCGGGCTGTTCTTCGTGCTGCTCGGCACGCTGTTCCTGGTCTTCGACGGCATGACGGCCCTGCCGGGCCTGCTGTCGGTGGACGCCTCGTTCGCGGTGGAGCGGCGGGTGGGGGAGCTGGGCCGGGTGGTTCCGGACTGGGCGCTGCTCGCGGGCCTGGTGGCCGTGGTGGGCGGGGTCGTCGGCGTACGGGCCGCGCGGCAGAGGCAGACGCGGCAGACATAGCGGAAGGCCCCCGTCCGAGGACGGGGGCCTTCGTTTGTGGCTGGGGCCGGGGTCGAACCGGCGACCTATCGCTTTTCAGGCGATCGCTCGTACCAACTGAGCTACCCAGCCACGAGGCTGTTTCCAGCCTCAGCGATCCTGACGGGACTTGAACCCGCGACCTCCACCTTGACAGGGTGGCGAGCTAACCAACTGCTCCACAGGACCTAGGTTGTGTACGAGCACTAGTCTCGCACACGGTGGTGCGTGCCCCCAACGGGATTCGAACCCGTGCTACCGCCTTGAAAGGGCGGCGTCCTGGGCCACTAGACGATGAGGGCTAAGGGCCCACCTGGGCGCTTCATCAGCGCGTCGGGGACGTGAGAAGCATATGGGATGGCAGCGGGTATCGCCAAAACGGTTTCCCCGGGCCCGGTGAGAGCCGCCCCGGGCGGGCGTCCTCGGGGGACAATGGCCGCGTGCTGGAGATGACGCGCGAGGAGTTCGAGGAACTGGTCGCCGAGGCGCTGGACAGGATCCCGCCGGAGCTGACGCGGCTGATGGACAACGTCGCGGTGTTCGTGGAGGACGAGCCTTCTCCGGACGACCCCGAACTGCTCGGCCTGTACGAGGGGACGCCGCTGACGGACCGCGGCGAGTGGTACGCCGGGGTGCTGCCGGACCGGATCACGATCTACCGCGGGCCGACGCTGCGGTTCTGCGAGTCGCGGGAGGACGTGGTCGCGGAGACGGAGATCACCGTGGTGCACGAGATCGCGCACCACTTCGGGATCGACGACGAGCGGCTGCACGCGCTCGGCTACGGCTGAGCCGCGATCCTTTCGGATCGCCGCCGTTTCGGGCGTGTCCCTTGTGGCACACGGGGAGTTGGGCTGTGAAACGCGTTCTCCCCTCCTGGAGGTGCCCTCCGTGCGCTCACTGCCCACCCCCGTGAGATGGGCCGCCACCGCGCTGGCGGTCGCCGCCTGCGCCGCACTCGGCGGCTGTATGAGCGTGACCGACGAGGGGGCGAAGCCCGCGCCCGGGAAGTCGGCGGGGAAGCGGGAGGGCGTGGCGGCCGAGTCGGCCGGCGGCGCGGGCTCCGGCGGCGGGGCGCGCGAGGGCGCTCACGGGTACGGCGGCGGCGCCGGGAAGGACGGCGAGCGGGGCGAGGAGCCCGCGGACGGGGCCTCGCCCGGGCCGGGGGCCTCGCCGAGCCGGCCCGGGAAGCCGGCCGCGCCGGGCGCGGGCGGCGGGAAGCCCGGACCGCAGAAGCCGGAGGAGCCGCCGGGGCACGGTCAGCCGCAGGAGCCGGGCGCGCCGAGCGCGCCCGGGAACCCGGGCGGCGGGGGCGAGGAGCCGCCGCCGGTCGACCCGACGCCGACGGAGCAGCCGCCGGGCCCCGACCCCTCGCAGAACCCCGACCCCGGCCCGGATCCGTCCGGACAGCCGTCCGCGACGCCCGGCGCGGACACCCACATGGGGGCGATGAAGGCGGCCGACGGCTCCGGTGGTCCGACCGAGCCGAAGGCATCGCCGCAGGTCGGACCGGTGTGACGCAGCCCGGTTTGCCTTGAGCGGGGGAGGGTGCGTATGGTGGTAGATCGTTTGATCCCATTTGCCCGGCGCCGACACCGAAGAGCGCCGTGACTGGCGCGTACTCTCCCTTGCCGTGGCTGACCGCATTGAGGCGGTCGTAGTGCGAAAACACGGAGTTGACGGGCGCGTGCCGAGACTCCGGAAGGTTTCGCATTTCGCATGTCCATTTTCAGTTCTGATCACGCCGTCGTGCCCACGAACGACGACGCCATCGACGCCATCGACACCCTCGACGTCGACAGCGAGCTCGTCGAGACGGCCGCCGAGGCCGACTCCGAGCCCACCCTCACCTTCGGCGACCTCGGTCTGCCCGAGGGCGTCGTGCGCAAGCTCGCGCAGAACGGCGTGACCACCCCCTTCCCGATCCAGGCCGCGACCATCCCGGACGCCCTGGCCGGCAAGGACATCCTCGGCCGAGGCCGCACCGGCTCCGGCAAGACCCTCTCCTTCGGCCTGCCGCTGCTGGCCACCCTGGCCGGCGGCCAGACCGACAAGAAGAAGCCCCGCGGCGTCATCCTGACCCCGACCCGCGAGCTCGCGATGCAGGTCGCGGACGCCCTCCAGCCGTACGGCGACGTGCTCGGCCTCAAGATGAAGGTCGTCTGCGGCGGTACGTCGATGGGCAACCAGATCTACGCCCTGGAGCGCGGCGTCGACATCCTCGTCGCCACCCCCGGCCGCCTGCGCGACATCATCAACCGCGGCGCCTGCTCCCTGGAGCAGGTCCAGGTCGCGGTCCTCGACGAGGCCGACCAGATGGCCGACCTGGGCTTCCTGCCCGAGGTCACCGAGCTGCTCGACCAGGTCCCCGAGGGCGGCCAGCGTCTTCTGTTCTCCGCCACGCTGGAGAACGAGATCGACAGCCTGGTCAAGCGCTACCTGGTGAACCCGGTCACCCACGAGGTCGACCCGTCCGCCGGCGCGGTCACCACCATGACCCACCACGTCCTCGTCGTGAAGCCGAAGGACAAGGCCCCGGTCACCGCCGCCATCGCCGCCCGCAAGGGCCGCACGATCATCTTCGTCCGCACCCAGCTCGGCGCCGACCGCGTCGCCGAGCAGCTGCGCGACGCGGGCGTGAAGGCGGACGCGCTGCACGGCGGCATGACGCAGGGCGCCCGTACGCGGACGCTGGCCGACTTCAAGGACGGCTACGTCAACGTCCTCGTCGCCACGGACGTCGCCGCGCGCGGCATCCACGTCGACGGCATCGACCTGGTCCTGAACGTGGACCCGGCCGGTGACCACAAGGACTACCTGCACCGCTCGGGCCGTACCGCCCGCGCCGGCCGCTCCGGCGTGGTCGTCTCCCTCGCGCTCCCGCACCAGCGCCGCCAGATCTTCCGCCTGATGGAGGACGCGGGCGTGGACGCCTCGCGCCACATCGTCGGCGGGGCGGGCGCGTTCGACCCCGAGGTCGCCGAGATCACCGGCGCCCGTTCGCTGACCGAGGTCCAGGCCGACTCGGTGAACAACGCGGCCAGGCAGGCCGAGCGCGAGGTCGCCGAGCTGACCCGTCAGCTGGAGCGCCTCACCAAGCGCGCCGCCGAGCTGCGCGAGGAGGCCGAGCGCCTGGTCGCCCGTGCCGCCCGCGAGCGGGGCGAGGACCCGGAGGTCGCGATCGCGGAGGCGGCGCAGGCCGCCGAGGCGGAGGCCGCTGCCGAGGAGGCGAAGGCCGCGGCGGAGCGCGAGCGGGAGCGTGAGCGCGAGCGCCGTGACGACCGGGGCAACTTCGAGCGCCGCGGCGACCGCGGTGGCGACCGCCGGGACGACCGCGGTGGCGACCGTGGCGGCTTCCGCCGGGACGACCGCCCGCAGGGTGGTTTCCGCCGGGACAACGACCGCCGTGACGACCGTCGCGACGGCGACCGTGGTGGCGACCGGGGCGGCTTCCGCCGCGACTTCGACCGCCGGGACAACGACCGTCGTGACGACCGTGGCGGCTTCCGCCGCGACGACCGCCGTGACGGCGACCGCGGTGGCTTCCGCCGGGACGACCGCCCGCAGGGTGGTTTCCGCCGGGACAACGACCGTCGTGACGGCGACCGTGGCGGCTTCCGCCGGGACGACCGCCCGCAGGGTGGTTTCCGCCAGGACAACGACCGTCGTGACGGCGACCGTGGCGGCTTCCGTCGCGACGACCGCCCGTCCGGCGGCCACCGCGGCAGCGACCGTCCGTTCAACCGCGACCGTCGCGACGACCGCCCGTACGGCCGCCGCGACGACCACCGCGGCACCGGCGCGTCGTCCTTCGGCCGCCGCGACGACAAGCCGCGCTGGAAGCGCAACGGCTGACGGTCGGTAAGCACCTGAGCAAAGGCCCGTACAAGCAGATCGCTGCTTGTACGGGCCTTTGCCGTACGGTTCTTTGAACGGGTTCGAAACCCCCTCGCGCGGCGGGACCGGCGACTGTTAAGGTCGGGCCCCCTGTGGTGGGAGGTGCGGCCGGGGGGCCTGCGAGACCCTCCCCACAGGGTCTTCCTGGGAGGGGACTTGCTCCGCACGCCGGGGGCGGCGTACACGAAGGCCGGTTCCGGGTTCGGTGGGATGAACGTGCTCACCTCGGCCGGGGACCTGACCGGGGACGGGCGGGCCGATCTGGTCGCGCGGAACGGGGACTCGCTGTACCTGTACGCCGGGAAGGCCGGCGGGACGCTCGCCGCCGGGGTGCGGTTCGGGTCCGGGTGGTCCGCGTTCACCCACGTCGTGGGGACCGGGGACCTGGACGGGGACCGGATCGGGGACCTCGTCGCACGCAAGAGCGACGGGTCGCTGTACCGGTACTCCGGTGCGGGCGGCGGGAAGCTCAAGGCCGGAGTGAAGATCGCCTCCGGGTGGGGGGCCTCGTACACCTCGATCGTGGGCGTCGGCGACCTCGACTCCGACGCCAGGCGGGATCTGGTCGCCCGTGACCGGGCCGGACTGCTGTTCCGGATCTCCGGGAACGGCAGGGGCGGATTCGGCGCGCCCGTGCAGATCGGGTCCGGCTGGGGCTCGTTCAAGGGGCTGTACTAGAAACGGCGCGGCCGGTGATCCGATACCCGATCGGCTCACCGGCCGCGTCCGGCTATGCTCGGGGGTGACGCGCCGAGGGCCGTTAGCTCAATTGGCAGAGCAGCGGACTTTTAATCCGTTGGTTGTGGGTTCGAGTCCCACACGGCCTACCGAAAGGCGGGCGAGGGGGAAGCCTCTCTCCTCCCGCGCAACGCCCCGACCGGGACCGACCGGTCGGGGCGTTGCGCGTTCGCGCGGCCGGTCGCCTCCTGCCGGCCCGCCGACCCGAACCGACCGATCCGTCCGGCCCGTACCGCCTGCCTGTCGCAAGGGAGTTCACGTGCAGCATTTCGTCCGTCCCGCCGGGAGCCCGCCCGTCAACGGGTACAGCCACGCCGTGGCGTTCACCGGAGCGATGGTCGCCGTCTCCGGGCAAGTGCCGCTGGACGCCGAGGGGAGGATCGTCGGCGAGGCCGACGCCGGCGCCCAGATACACCAGGTCTTCGCGAACGTGGACACGGCGCTCCGGGCGGCCGGAGCCCGTCTCCGGGACGTGGTCAAGCTGACCGTGTACCTCACCGACCTGGACGACCTCGACGCGTTCCGCCGGATCCGTGACGAGTACCTGGACATGGCCCGCCCGCCGGCCTGCTCCCTGGTCAAGGTCGCCGGGCTCGTCCATCCGGCCTTCCGCGTCGAGGTCGACGCCCTGGCCGCCCTGCCTCCCGCGGACGCGTGAGGTTCAGGGCGCGGGGCTGAAGCGGGCCTTCAGCGTGTGGGGCTTCGTCATGGGGAGCGCCAGGGTGTCGCCCTTGTGGGGGAGCGCTGCGCCGTCCAGTTCCCAGCCCGCGAAGACGTGGCCCTTCTTCGGTGTCGCCGTCACCGTGACCTCCGTCCCCGGCCGGTAGGGCCCCCACGTGGCCGGGGCGACCGTGCCGGCCGTCGCCGGGGCCGCGGCGAGGGTCAGGGCGTGGCGGGCGACCGGGGTCGCCGGCGTGCGGTACGCCGCCACGATCGGGGCCGTCCAGCGGGCCACGCGGGCGTTGTCGTTGTGCGCGTCGCCCAGTGGCTCGCCCTGCCAGCCGCGCACCGTGTTCGCGTACCGGTTGACCGGGGCGCACTCCCCGGGGCAGGACGAGCCGTACGCCATCAGCGTGTGGAAGCGGCCGTCGGCCGTGATCCAGCCGGTGCTGTACGGGGTGGTCAGCGAGCGGGTGTAGTCGAGGCCGCCCGTCTGGCGCTCCAGGGTGGCCCGGTCGTGCCAGAGGCCCAGGTTGTGGCCCACCTCGTGGCCGAAGTTGAACCAGTCGACGACGCTGTCGACGTCCGTCACCGAGTACGCCTGGTGGTCCGTGGTCGCCGCAGGCGGCTGCGGCAGGCTGCCGTACCCGGTGCTGGTCCCGGCCGGGACGGTGACCAGGAGGGCGGCGAGGTCCGCGCCGTGACGCTCGCGCAGTTCGGCGGCGGGCGCGCCGAGTTCGCGGTCGTCGGGGTCGGCCAGCCTGCCGTACACCTCCTGCGCGCGCTCGCTGCCGTCGTACGCGGCCTCGTACACCGCCACCACGTCGACGCTCGCCCGCACCCCGCTGTCCGCGAGCGCGCTGTCGAGGGCGGCGTCGGCGAGGGCGATCCGCGCGCGCATCGCCGCCGCGCCGCCGATGCGCTCCGCGGACTTCGGGGTGTGACCGACGAGCAGGTCGATGACGACGGGGTCGGGGTCGGTGGCGGGGGCGGCGGCCGGTTCCGTCGCCGGCCCGGGCGGCGGGGTCGGGTGGGCGGCCCCTCCTGGTTCCGTCGCCGGCCCGGACGGCGAGGCCCCGGGGGCCGGCCCTCCCGCCCCCACCTCGTCCGGCACCGGCTGCGGCCGCTTGCCCGGGTCGACCTCCGCGATGCGGACCCGGCCCGGCCGGCCGGGCGCGGCGGAGAGCGTGTACGTGTACGGGCCCAGGGTCACCACCGCGTCCACCGCCGTCGACGCGGCCCGGGCCTCCGGGGCGCAGGCGCCCGTCACTGTCAGGAGCACCGTCCGCTCCGGCCGGCCGGGGACGTGCCCCGCCCAGGTCACCGTGCCGCGCGCGTCCCGCTCCACCCGGTCCGCGACCGCCGTCACCGACACGTCGGGGAAGAGGTCCAGGGTGCGGGTGCCCGGCGCGCCGGCCGGCCGGGCGGCGCACAGCGCGGCGTACTCCTTCGGGTCGAGCCGCTCCGTACGGCTGCGCAGCACCCACGCCGGCTCGTCGGCCACCGGGTCCGTGTCGGACGACGCCGGGGGCGCGGCCAGCGACGCGAGGGCCAGCAGCCCCGCGCCGACGAGCAACGAGCGGTGCCTGCGCATGACTTCTTCTCCTGACGGGTCGGTGCCCGGCTCGGTGCCGGTGCGGGCTCGGTCCGTCGGTCAGTGAAGAGGCCCGGCGCCCGCCGGGGCCAGGGAAGGGCGCGCGCCCAGACCCGTACGAAGGGTTCCTTCACCCGTCCGGGTCACTCCCGCGGCGCGTCCGTGCCGGCGCCGGGGTCCAGGGCGGTCACGTCCAGCCGTGCCAGGCGCTCCGGGTCGGCCAGGATGTCGATCTGGACGATCCGGCCCTCCTCGGAGACCGTGAAGGCGAGCAGCGCGGCGGGCCGCCCGTCCTGTACGGAGAGCACCCCGGCGCTGCCGTTGACGAGCACCGGCACCCCGACCGCCTGGAAGCGGGCGAAGGTGAGCGCCTGCGAGGCGACCGCCTCCGGGCCGCGGACCAGCTTGGTGGCGGCGGCCCGCAGCGAGCCGCCGTCGGCCCGCAGGACGACGTCCGGGTCGAGCACGGCGAGCAGCCCCTCGAAGTCGCCCCCGCGGGACGCGGCGAGGAACGCGTCGACGACCTTGCGCTGCCGGACGACGTCCCGCTCCGGCTGCGGCGCCGTGCCCTGCACCCGGCGGCGGGCCCGGCTGGCGAGCTGGCGGGCGGCGGCCGGGGTGCGGTCGACCAGCGGGCCGATCTCGTCGAAGGACACGCCGAACATGTCGTGCAGCACGAACGCGAGCCGCTCCGCCGGGTTCAGCGTCTCCAGGACGACGAGCAGGGCGAGGCCCACCGAGTCGGCCATCAGCGCCTGCTGCTCGGGGTCGGTGGTCCGGGCCACCGGGTCGGGGGCGGCCCGGATCACCGGGTCGGGGACGTGCACCCGGGCGTCCAGGGAGTCCTCGCGGCGGGAGGTGCGGGAGCGCAGCATGTCGAGGCAGACCCGGCCGACGACGGTGGTCAGCCAGCCGCTGAGGTTCTCGACGGCGGAGGTGTCGCTGCGGTTCAGCTTGAGCCAGGCCTCCTGGACGGCGTCCTCCGCCTCGCTGACCGAGCCGAGCATCCGGTACGCGACCGCCCGCAGGTGATCGCGGTCCGCCTCGAAGCGCCGGGCCAGCAGCTCGCGGTCCGGCGCGCTCGCGCCTCCCGGGGCGTCGGTGTGCGGGTCCGCGTGCGTCTCCTGCGGTTCCGGGTTCATGTCTTCCGTCCGTTCCCCTCGTCGGACCGGCGTGGTCCCGGTCCCCACCGTCATGACGGGCCGCGGGGGGACGATGTGACCGTCCGGCGTCCCGGCACGTGAGATCCGCACCGGATCGCGCCGCACGCGCGGGAATCCCCGGCCGGACCCGGCAAGCACCGGGATTCCCCACTTCAGCCCGATGATCTTCGTCCGTAGGTTCTCAGACATGACGACGACGCACACCCAGAACGCCCAGACCGCCGCGACCACCGCCAACCCCGTGCTCCGCGTGCCGCCCGCCTCCCCGGCCGCGGCCGCCGCGTACTTCTCCGCGAGCCTGGCCTTCCACGCGGACGTCTCCGACGTCGCCGCCGCGCTCGCGGCCGGCGGCGACCCCGGCTTCGTGCTCCTCGACTCCCGCTCCACGGCCTCCTGGGACCAGGGCCACGTGCCCGGAGCGGTCCACCTGCCGACCGCGCAGATCCCCGAGCAGGCCGAGCGGCTCCTGGACAAGGCCGTCCCGGTCGTCACGTACTGCTGGGGCCCCGGCTGCAACGGCGCGACCCGCGCCGCCCTGGCCCTCGCCGAGCTCGGCTACCAGGTCAAGGAGATGCTCGGCGGCTTCGAGTACTGGGTGCGCGAGGGCTTCGCGTACGAGACCTGGGAGGGCCCGGCGGGGCGCGCCGCCGACCCGCTGACCGCGCCGGTCGACGCCGAGGACTGCGGCTGCTGAACGGCGGGTGAGACCAGGGTCACGCCCCTGTGGCGAAAAGCGATTTCCGATGCTGTCCGCGATGACGTACTGTTGGGTTCACCGACGCGGGGTGGAGCAGCTCGGTAGCTCGCTGGGCTCATAACCCAGAGGTCGCAGGTTCAAATCCTGTCCCCGCTACTGAAGACGAAGGCTCGGATCCATCAAGGATCCGGGCCTTCGCGCATGCCCGGCCCTCGGCTGCCCCGGCCCCCGCAAGTCACAGGCCCTCGCGAGCGGCCCCGTCCCCCGGACGGCCGACGGCGGGTCGCCGCGGGGCGCGGCTGCGGCCAGCCTGGATGGGGCGGAGCACCGTCCGCGGCTCGGGCGGACCGGCAGGAGACCACAGGTGGGGCGACGATCGGCGGGCGGAGGGAAGAACGGCGAGGCGAGGCTCTCGCCGGTTCAGCGACGCTTCGTCCGCGCCCTGCCCGCGCTCGTCATCCTCGGCGGCGCGGCCTTCGACCTGTCCACGCCGCCCGAGTACACCGCGGCCCCGCTGTACTCGGCCGCCCCGCTGATCGCCGCGCCGCTGTTCTCCTTCCGGCTGACCCTGCTGACCGTCGTCGTCGCGGTGCTCGCCAGCTTCGGACTGCACTGGTACAACGACACGGCCGGCGACGTTCCCGCCATCACCGAGAACCTGACCGTCCTGACGGTCTCCGCCTTCGCGCTGCTCATCAACCGGGCGGTGCAGCGCAGCGGCGAGCGGCTGGCGTCCGCGCGGGTGATCGCCGAGGCGGCGCAGAAGGCCGTGCTGCCCACCCCCGCCGAGCGGATCGGCGCGCTGCACGTGGCGGCGCGGTACGAGGCGGCGCAGGCGGACGCGTTCATCGGCGGCGACCTGTTCGCGGTCCAGGACACCCCGTACGGGGTGCGGCTGGTGGTCGGCGACGTCCGCGGCAAGGGGCTGGACGCGGTGGAGGCGGTGGCGGTGGTCATCGGCGCGTTCCGGGAGGCGGCCGAGCAGGAGGCCGCGCTGGAGGGCGTGGCGCAGCGGCTGGAGCGGGCGCTGGCCCGGGAGGGCAGGCGGCGCGGCAGCCTGGACGCCTTCGAGGGCTTCACGACCGCCGTGCTCGCCGAGATCCCGGGCGGCCGGGAGCGGGTGCGGATCGTCAACCGGGGCCATCCGGAGCCGCTGCTGCTGCACGTCGACGGAGGGCTGGAGCGGCTGACGCCGAGCCAGGCGGCGCTGCCGCTGGGCATGGGCGACCTGGGCGCCTGGCCGGACCGGGTGGACGACTGGCCGTACCCGCCCGGCGCGACGCTGCTCTTCTACACGGACGGCCTCTCCGAGGCGCGCGACGAGCACGGCGCCTTCTACGCGCCGGGGGAGCGGCTCTCCGGCCGGATCTTCCCGGGGCCCGGGGAGCTCCTGGACGCACTGGTCGACGACGTGCGCCGGTACACCGGGGGCGGGTCGACGGACGACATGGCGCTGCTGGCGGTGAGCCGGCCGGCGGAGGGCCAGCCGGAGCGACGGCGGACGATGCCGGTGGTGCCGTGACGATGGGTAGTCGCGGGATCTCGGAGAGATAACGACTGACGGGGCGTCACTTCGCGTGGATCCGGCCGGCGGTCGCCGACGCGGGGCCAACTCGCCCGTTTCCACCCTGTTCTGGAGGATTAAGTCCAGGCCAAGGGGCGGAACGATCAAGAGGAACAGCTTGGAATCGGACCCCCGTGTCTATTAACGTTCGATAACGCAGCGCGGTCGTCCCAGCCGTCGCAAGAGTCGGCACCGTGCGCGTGCGCCGAATCCCGCAAGGGAACCGGGGAACCACCACTTGGGGTGAATCGGGTCGCACCCGACCCGTAGGAGACCTTCCTGCTCCGAACCCGTCAGCTAACCCGGTAGGCGAGAAGGAAGGAAAGGAGTACGCCTCCGTGGCGTCCAACCCTGCTGTCCCCCAGACCCATTTCGACGTGTACGGCCCCGCGGCCGGCGTCCCGGCCGTCGGTGGGGGAGGCGAAGGGGAGGAGTGGAACCCCGGCGAGGACGTGCTCCGCCCGGCCCGCGGCCGGCACCGTGTCGTCAAGCAGCGCAGCATCGCCCGCAGTTCCACCGTCCTCGGCGTCGGCGTCATCGCGGCGGTCGGCGCGGGCGGCCTGGCCACGGCCAAGGAGAAGCCCCCGGTCGCCATCTCGCTGCCGGACATGAACCTGCCCGCCGCCGCGGACCTGCCCGGCGTGGGCGACCTCATCGCCGACGAGCCCGCCGCCGTCAACGACGGCGTCGAGCCGCTCACCCAGTCCTCCGTGGCCCTCGCCGCCGACGGCTCCCAGAGCGGCGCCGACGCGGGCGAGGCCCTGCGCGCCCGCATCCTCCAGCAGGCCGAGCAGCAGCAGGCGACCGCGGAGGCCCAGGCCAAGGCGGCCGCCGAGAAGGCCGCCGCCGAGAAGGCCGCCGCCGAGGCGAAGGCCCAGCAGACCGCGGCCGCGGCCGAGGCGAAGGCCGCCGAGGAAGCGAAGCGCAAGGCCGAGGCGGAGGCCGCGGCCAAGGCGGAGGCGGCCCGCATCGCGGCCCTCGCCGCCAGCTACGCGCTGCCCACCTCCTCGTACACGATCACCTCCGAGTACGGCCAGGCCGGCTCCATGTGGTCCTCCGGCTACCACACCGGCCTCGACTTCGCCGCGCCCACCGGCACCCCGGTGAAGGCCGTCCACGGCGGCACCATCAAGTCGGCCGGCTGGTCCGGCTCGTACGGCTACCGGATCGTCCTGGAGCTGGAGGACGGCACCGAGGTCTGGTACGCCCACCTGTCCTCGATGACCGTGAGCGCGGGGCAGAGCGTGGGCACCGGCGACACGATCGGCCGCGTCGGCGCGACCGGCAACGTGACCGGCCCCCACCTCCACCTGGAGGTCCACACCGCGAGCGGCGCGGGCATCGACCCGGCCGCCTGGCTGCGGGAGCACGGCCAGAACGTCTGACGCGGCTCAGGCCCGGTACGGATTCGGGCCCGTGTAGTCGCGGTGCGGCGGGGGCGGCGGCACCGGCCGGAGCCGGCCCGTGGCGCCCGCCGCGTACGTGAGCGCCGGCGAGGCGAACGCCTTCCGCTGCCACAGGTGGTGCAGCAGCTCCTGCTCCCGCGCGGCGAAGTCCGGCTCCGCCGTGCCGCGGTGGGCCCGGTCCCGCAGGAACGCCAGGCTCGTCGCGAAGACCTCGTACTCGTGCACCGCGCGCCCCGCGGCGGCGCCGTACGCGGCGGAGGCGTACGAGCGGGCCACGGCGCGGGCCCGCATCGAGGACAGTGCCAGCGGCTCGGCGGGGGCGAGCCAGCCGGCCGCCGCGTACGCCGGGAGCCGCCCGGATATCGTGCGCAGCTCGCGCTGCCGGCTCCAGATCGCGAGCCAGGTCAGCAGGGCGAAGGCCGGCACCATGAACGCCCCGTACACGGCGAGGAAGCCCAGCGGGCTGCGGACGGCCGAGCCGTTCCACAGCGCGTGCACCCCCATCGCCAGCAGCAGCCCGCCGAGCGGCAGCAGGACGCGGCGGACCCGGTGCCGGCGGGCGGTGGCGGCGGCGAGCCCGAAGCCGATGCCGGTGCACACGGTGAACAGCGGATGGGCGAACGGCGTCAGCACGATCCGGCCGAAGAAGGTCATCACGGTCTTCGAGCCGAGGACGCCCGCGCCGGTCGCCAGGTCCTCGCCGAAGGCGTTGCCGAGATACAGGACGTTCTCGGTGAACGCGAAGCCGGTCGCGGTGAATCCGGCGACCACGACGCCGTCGACGAGGCCGGTGACGCGCGGGCGGCGGAACAGGAAGAGCAGAAGCAGGGCCCCGGCCTTGACGCTCTCCTCGACGACCGGGGCCACGTAGGTCGCGCCGAGGCTGAGCAGGTCGTCGGGGTCGGTGGTGGCGGTCGCGCCGGCGATCCAGCGGAGCGCGAAGGTGTTGGCGGTGAACGCCATGAGCGCGGCGGCGCCCGCGCCCCAGGCGAACGCGAAGATCAGGTTCTTCCAGGGGCCCGGGTCGACCCGGTCGAGCCAGCGGAACGCGGCCAGCAGCAGCGGGACCGGGAGCACCGCCAGGCCGAGGCCGACGAGGAAGCCCTCGGTGCCGGTCTTCTCGCGGAGCACGACCAGGAGCACCAGGCCGCAGAGCGCGAGCACGCCGAAGACGGCGGCGGCGCGCAGGGCCCGGCGGTGCCGGAGCAGCCGCCGCGGACGGTAGCGCCACTGGGCGCGGTCGCCCGGAGCGGCGGGCGGGGCGTCGGCGTCGGCGGTCGGCACGGGGTGGTGCGACGCGGCAGGCCGCGTCGGCGCGGGGTCATGAGGTGGCGCGAGGTGATTCGGCACGCTCCGACCGTAGCCGCGGGGCGGGGGCTACTTCCTGCGAAAAAGAAGATCATGCACCCGGTGGCCCTTGTCGAGGCCCTGGCCCTCGAAGCGGGTCAGCGGGCGGAACGCGGGCCGGGGGGCGAAGCCGCCGTCCTCGGCGGTGTTCTCGAAGTCGGGGTGCGCGGTGAGCACCTCGAGCATCTGCTCGGCGTACGGCTCCCAGTCGGTGGCGCAGTGCAGGATCGCGCCGGGCTTCATCCGGGTCGCGACGAGGCTCAGGAACTCCGGCTGGATCAGACGGCGCTTGTGGTGGCGCTTCTTGGGCCAGGGGTCCGGGAAGTAGACGCGGACGCCGTCGAGGGCGTCGGGCGTGAGCATCTCGC
Source organism: Streptomyces tritici (assembly GCF_048500665.1). Lineage (NCBI taxonomy): Bacteria > Bacillati > Actinomycetota > Actinomycetes > Kitasatosporales > Streptomycetaceae > Streptomyces > Streptomyces tritici. The sequence continues at coordinate 3,241,012 of NZ_CP183183.1, read as the reverse complement.
GGAGCAGGATGATCGCGTCGCCGTTGGCGACACGGACGTTGTCCAGGCCGTTGCGGTCGGCGAGGCCGAGGAGGTTGCCCTGGCCGGGGGTGTGGACGTCGACGGCGAGGATGCCGGTGCCGGGGTCGGCGGCGGCCATCTGCGCGGTGGCCTCGCCCATGCCGAACCCGATCTCCAGGACGACGGGCCGGCCGCCGAACATCGCGTCGAGGTCGAGGACGCTGTGCCCGTCGATGTCGAGGCCCCAGTCGGGCCACCGCTTGAGCAGGGCCTCGGCCTGGCCGGCGGTCACCCGGCTGCGGCGCGGCTGGAAACTCCGGATCCGCCGCTCGTGGTGTGAGCCGGCGGGATCGGGCGAGGGCCCTTCCCCGGGCGCGAACATGCGGCTGCCGCGGCGGGCGGGGGCGGAGGTTTCACGGATCTCAGACACAGTGCCCCCAATTTTACGTGCCCGGCGGCGGGAGCCCGTTTCCGCGCGGAGCTGCGGATCAGAGGAGCGGCGGCCGGGCCCGGCGGGTCGGAGCAGACCGGCCTGAGCAGGTCCGGCCGACGCAGCTCCGGTCCGTGCCGGTCCGGTCAGAGCAGGTCGAGCGCGCGCCGGGCGATCTCGCGGCCGATCGGCAGGGACGCCGTCGCCGCCGGCGAGGGGGCGTTCAGGACGTGGACCGTCCGGGGGGCCTCCTGGATCAGGAAGTCGTCCGCCAGGGTGCCGTCCCGCAGGACCGCCTGGGCGCGGACGCCCGCGGGCGCGGGCCGCAGGTCGGCCTCCTCCACCGAGGGGAGCAGCCGCCGCACCGCCTCCGTGAAGGCCCGCTTCGACAGCGAGCGGTGCAGCTCGCCCGCCCCGTACCGCCAGTGCTGCCGCGCGATCTGCCAGGAGCCCGGCCATGCCAGCGTCGCGGCCACGTCGCCGGGGCGGACCGTCGTCCACCCGTACCCCTCGCGCGCCAGCGCCGGCACCGCGTTCGGCCCGACGTGGACGCCTCCGTCGACGCCCCGCGTCAGATGCACCCCGAGGAAGGGGAACGCCGGGTCCGGGACCGGGTACACCAGTCCCCGTACCAGCGAGGGCCGCGTCAGCTCGTAGTACTCGCCCCGGAAGGGCACGATCCGCATCCCCGGGTCGTCGCCGGCGAGCCGGGCCACCCGGTCGCAGTGCAGGCCCGCGCAGTTCACCAGGACCCGCCCCCGCACGATCCGCCCGTCCGCCGTGCGGACCGCCACGCCCCACGGCCGCCGGTCGACCGCGACGACCTCCGCGCCGTACAGCACGTCCGCCCCGGCCGCGCCCGCCTCCTCGGCGAGCTGCGCCGCGACCGCCCCGTAGTCGCAGACCCCGGTGGTCCCGACGTGGATCGCCGCGATGCCGCGCACCCGCGGCTCGTACGCGCTGATCTGCGCCGGGCCCAGCTCCCGCACCGGGATCCCGTTCTCCCGGCCGCGCTGCACCAGCGCGTGCAGCCGCGGCAGCTCGTCCCGCCCGGTGGCGACGATCAGCTTGCCGGTGACCTCGTGGGGGATGCCGTACTCGGCGCAGAACTTCACCATCTCCGCCGCGCCCGCGACCGCGTACCGCGCCTTCAGGGAGCCGGGGCGGTAGTAGATCCCGCTGTGGATCACCCCGCTGTTGCGGCCCGTCTGGTGGCGCGCGGGGGCGAGCTCCTTCTCGAGGACGGCGACCTTCGTGCCCGGCCGCGCACGTGTCAGCGCATACGCCGTCGACAGGCCGACGATCCCGCCGCCGACGATCAGCACGTCACAGTCGTACGCGTACGTCGTCGCGTACGTCGGCGCGCACCCCGACGCGTCCCTCGACGCGGACCCAGACCCGGACACCAGTGCCACCTCCCACCCCGATAGTGCACTGGCCCGCTGACAATCCCGCTAAACGCCCACCACGTGGGACGCGTGTCACGCGACCGGAACACACCGCGAGGGGGCGCTACGCCGGCGCCATCAGCAGCGGACGCGCCCGCTCCCGCAGCTCCATCACGCGCGGCTCGTCGCCGTACGGCTCCAGGCGGTGCAGCAGGTCCCGCACGTACTCCGTGGTCCGCGCCGACGAGATCCGCCCCGCGACCTCCACCGCCCGCACGCCCGCCGCGCAGGCCGCGTCGAGGTTCCCCGACTCCAGTTCCGCGACCGCGCTCACCACCAGGCGCAGCCCGTGCGAGCGGACGAACTCCTCCGTCGGCCGGGACAGCGCCTGCTCGGTGAACCGCCGCACCTGCCGCGGCGCCTTGAGGTCCCGGTAGCACTCCGCCGCGTCGGCGGCGAACCGGTCCTCCGAGTAGAAGCCGAGCCAGGACGGGTCCGCGTCGCCCTCCCGGGACCGCTCCAGCCAACCCTCCGCCGCCTTCAGCGCCGCGCCCGCCGCCGCCGCGTCGTTCGCCTTCGCGTGCGCCCGGGCCTCGACCAGCCGGAAGAACGACATGGTGCGCGCCGTCGCCAGGCCCCGGTTGCGCTCCAGCGCCGCCTGCGCCAGGTCCACGCCCTCGTCGGCGAAGCCGCGGTACGTGGCCTGCAGCGACATCGACGCGAGCACGTACCCGCCGAGCGGCACGTCCGCCGCCGCGCGGGCCAGCCGCAGCGCCTGGATGTAGTACCGCTGCGCCGCCTCCTGCTGCCCGGTGTCGAAGGCCATCCAGCCGGCCAGCCGGGTCAGCTCCGCCGTCGCGCCGAACAGCGCCCGGCCGACCTCGTCGGAGTACGAGCCGAGCAGCAGCGGTGCCGCGTCGACCCGCAGGCACTCCGGCACCATCGAGGAACGCCAGTCGCCGCCGCCGTACTTGGAGTCCCAGCGGCGGGCGTCCTCCGCGGCCTCACGCAGCTTGGCGACGTCGCTGTGGCCGACTCGCGGGTAGCCCTCGTCGTGCGGCTCGGGCGCCTCGGGGACGGCGGGGGCGCGTCCGGCGCCCTTCGTCCCGTGCGCGCCGAGCGGCGGCGCCTGGCGGGCCACCGACGGGTCGGCGGGGGTTATCAGCCAGCGGGAGGCGGGCGTCGCGTACGCGCTGACGGAGAACGAGCCCGCGAGCGACTGCCAGATCCCGGCGCCGCCGCTGCGGCGACCGGCGAGATCCAGCCGGTACAGCTCCGTCGCCGAGCGGACCGCCTCGCCGACGTCGCGCGGGAAGGCGAGCCCGACCTCGGGGGCCGGGTCGGCGTCCGCGAGACCGATCTCGTGCAGGGGGACGGGACGGCCGAGCTTCTGGCCGATCGCGGCGGCGATCAGATGCGGCGCGGCGCCCTGCGGCACCATGCCCTTCGACACCCATCGCGCCACCGACGTCTTGTCGTAACGGAGCGTCAGTCCCCGCTGCGCGCCGAGGTCGTTGACCCGCCGGGCGAGGCCGGCGTTGCTGATTCCCGCGAGGGCGAGAACCGTGCCGAGCTTGTCGTTCGGCCCGCGTTGTTCCCTGGACATGCGCCACCCCTCGACACACAGACGGCCGCCGCGGCGCCGGGCATAGGCGTGCGGCATTCGTAAACCCAGCGTAGTTCGCCGCATCCCTACCGTTAAGAGGCGGTGTTCCGTATGGCGGGATTGTGGTGCGTACGGGGGGATGCCCGGGCGGCCGTGGCGGGGAATCGTGCTCCGGGTGTGTGGCCGTGCGCCCACCCGTGCGCTCTCGTCCGGGGTCGCGGGGAGCGCTTCCATGGGCGATGCGTGGGTCGGCCCGCTGTGCGAAGCGGCAGTGGGCTGGGGGATACCGTCGCCCCAATCCCCGCGGGCGGCGGAAGGGTCCGGGAGGCGAGCGGCGCCTCCCGGACTGTCACCGGGGGCCGAACGGCCCCCGTACAGAACGCTTTTCGTGCCGGGACACGCCCGAACCGTCCCGCGCCGAGAATGGCCGAATGACGACGGTGCTCCGGGCCGTCGCGTACCGTCGGCAACTGGCCAATGCCAGGGGCGCATTCGCGTTTTGCGTGCGCGACCCGGAGCCGCTCCCGTGCGCCCTTCGGCGTGGCAGCATGTTCTCCACTGGACGTGACGAAAGTTGTCCACAGTCTGTGGAGGCAGCGATGCGGTGGCTGGTGGGCTGGAGCAGTATCGCCGCGCGCTTCGGTACGCGCACCCGCGTCGGACCCGTCGGCGCGGGCGAGTTCGGCGGCGCGGCCGCCTCGGCGGGCGCGTACGGCGACGAGTCCGAAGGGCTCACCCTCCACCCCGTCGGCGCCCAACTCCTGTGGGGCGACCCGGATCCGCTGTGGGCGGTCGGGGACTGGCGGCCCGACGAGATCCGCGTCGTGTCCGTCGACGCCGACACCCGCCTCGCCGTGCTCGGCTGCTGCGCGGCGAGCGACGAGCAGCTCAGGGTGGCGCTGTTCGCGGCGCGCGGCGGCGCGCTGCGGCACCTGACCGCCTGGGCCGGCAGCTACACCGTCGTCGTCCAGGCCGGCCGCCGCATCACCGTCACCGGCGACCTCGCCGGCGCCCGGCCCGTGTTCCACACCCCGTGGGCCGGCGGCACCGCGTACGCCACCGCCGCCCTGCCGCTCGCCGACCTCATCGAGGCGCAGCTCGACATCGGCCACCTCGCCGCACTGCTCGCCTGCCCCGAGACCCCGGAGGCGCTGCGCGACTCCACCCCGTACGAAGGGGTCCGCCGCGTCCCGCCCGGCCACGCGCTCGTGCTGCGCGAGGGCTCCCGGGAGATCACCGGCTACGAGCCGGTCGCCTCGCTCGCGGTCGCCGCGCCGCAGAAGGACCCCCGGCAGGCGGTCGACGCCGTGCGCGACGCGCTCGTCGACGCCGTACGGGCCCGGCTCACCGCGCCCCGGCACGCACCGGAGGTACTCCCGCCCGACCCCGGCCCCGTGCCCGGCATGGGGCCGGCCGAACGCCGGGCCGCCCGCGGCGCCGTGCCCGCGCCCGGCATCGGCGCGGACCTGTCCGGCGGCAGCGCCTCCGGCACGCTCGCCCTGCTCGCCGCCGGGCTGCCCGGAGTGCCCGGGACGATCCTCGGGCACGGCACCGGAGCCGGGGAGCGGCTGCTCGCGGTCACCTTCAACGACCTGGCCACCCGCGGCCGGGAGGACGAACTGGAGCGGGCCCGGGCGATGGCCGCGAACCCGCGGCTGCACCACGTCGTCGTCGCCGCCCGCGAGGAGGCCCTGCCGTACGCGGAGCTGGACGGGCCGCTCACCGACGAGCCCGGGCCCTCGCTGGTCGCCGCGGCCCGGCACCGGCGGCGGCTCGCGGCCGGCAGCGCCGACCACCTCACCGGACTCGGCGCCCGGCAGGTCCTCGACGCCCATCCGGCGCGCCTCGCCGACCTGCTGATGGACCGCCGGCGCAGGTCCCTGGTCCGCCCGGTGACCGCCCTGGCCAAGGCGACCGGCCCCTCGGCGGAGGCGCTGCTCGTGCCGCTCACCGTGTACCGCGCGGCCCGGCGCCTGGCCCGTACGCCGTACCGCACCGGCCTGGAGACCGCGGCGGCCGGCCTGCTGCGGGCCAACCGCACCGCGGCCGCCGCGCCCGGCCCCCTGGAGGCCTCGCTCGCCGCGCTCGCCTGGTCGCGTCCGGGGCCCGCGGCGCGCTGGCTGACCGGGGAGGCGCTGGCCGAGGTGTCGGCCCGGCTCAACCGGGCGGCCACGCTCCCCACTTCCGTCCAGCGGCCGGGCGAGTCCCGGGCGCGGGCCGCGCTGGCCCGGGCGGCGGCGGACCACCGCGTCCTGGAGCAGGCCGCGGAGATCCGCAGCCAGCGGCTGCACACCCCGTTCCTCGACAACCAGGTCGTCCGCGCCTGCCGCGACCTGCCCGAGGCCCTGCGCGTCCAGCCCGACGCCCGGGCGACGATCCTCCGCTCGGTCCTGGCGGGCGCCGGCATCCACGACCTGCCCCCGGGCTGGGGCGCGGCGGCGGGCGCCGGCCCGGCCACCCGGGCGGGCCTGCGCGAGGCCCTCCCGGACCTCCTGTCGCTGTTCACCGCCCCGCTCCTCGCCGACGCCGGCCTGATCGAGGCCCGCGTCGTCCGCCGCGCCCTGCGCGCCGCCGCCGACGGCGAACCGGTCCCCCTCGACGGCCTCGCCGACCTGGTCTCCACCGAACTCTGGCTCCGCCGCCTCATCGCCCGCCGAGGCACCTGCTGGACCGGCACCGCCGCCCCCCGCCAACGCGCGGTCGCGGGCGGCGTCCCGACCCGCGCGTCGCTGGCGTGACCCTGCCACACTCCCGCCACAGACCGCCCACGACGCCCTAGGCTGGCCTCGCACAGACCAGGGAGGTGCCATGCCTGGCCAAGAGTACGAGGGTGTGTCTCTCGACGAGGCCTTCCAGCTGTTCAGCTCGGTGTCCCCTCGGGGGTGGCGCGTGGAACTGATCGAGTGCCAGGTCCATGTGACGGGGATGAGCGACGGGGGGCACGCGACAGCCGTCGCGGAGCTCACCGACCAGGTCGTCGGTGGTCGGCTCAGCCCGACTCTGCGCCCCTACACGGGCATCGGTCTCCGGACGCGTGGCCGCCACGGCACCGAATGCTTCCTGCCCGACCTCGTCGTCGCCCCCAAGGGCAGCTTCGACGACCAGCAGGAGTGGCACGTCCCCGACGCCGTCCTCCTCGTCGGCGAGGTGACCTGTGCCTCCACCGCCGGACGCGACCGCGTCCAGAAGATCCGCTGCTATGCCCGCGCCGGCATTCCCGTCTACCTGCTCATCGACCGCGAGGCCGGCGAGGCCGTCGTCTGCTCCGAGCCCGACGGCGACGACTACGCGCACAAGGCGATCCACAAGCTGGGGACGAAGGTCCCGCTGCCCGCGCCGCTCGGGTTCGTGCTCGACAGCGCCGAGTTCTGATCCGGCGGCGCGTCAGGCGCAGCGGATGCGGGACTGGGCCCAGTCGGCGATGGCGGCCTCGCCGAAGGGGGTGTGGGGTTCGACGACGAGGGTGAGCGTGCGGACGCCGGACAGCGGGACGTGGACCGGGACCGGGGCGTCGCCGGCCTCGACGACCTTCGAGCGCCAGACGCGCCGGCCGTCGGCGAGGACCACGAAGCGCACGCCTCCGACGCCGAGGTCCGCGCTCATGTCGTCGACGCCGACCATCGCGTCGTAGCTGCGGCACTGCCGGTTCAGGTCGATGACCAGGGACGACGGCGCGTGGACGCTGACCCCGTGGGCGTACCGGGTGCCGCCCGTCGACAGGCCCTGCCGCTGCCACATCCAGCTGCTCTCGCCCATCCGGACCTCCGGCTTCGTGCCGTCGCCGAAGGTGCTGTACTGCAGCTCGCTGACCTGGAACGAGTCCGGCGCGGGCTTCGGCACCGGCTTGGGCTTCGGTTTCGGCGCCGGCTTCGGCGCGGGCGTCGGGGTCGGCGACGGCTTCGGGGCCGGCCGGGGCGGCGGGGGCGGAGTGGGCGTCGGCGTGGGCGTCGGTTCCGGCGCGGGGGCCGCGGGCGGCGGGGGCGGCGTCGGCGTGGGCTTCGGCGCCGGCGGGGGCGGCTGCTCGGCGGGGGCGACGGCCGGCGGGGTCGGCCGGGGCTTTGCGACCGGCTCCTGCGGGTCGCCGGAGAGCGCCCAGACCAGGCCCGCGGCCGCGGCGACGGCCGCCGCCGCGGCGAGGCCCGCCTTCGCGGGCGCGCCCAGACCCTCCGCCGCGGCGGCCGACGTGGCCCCTGCGGTCGTCGTCGAACCGGACACCGCGCCCGTGGCCGCGGCCGCCGCTCCCGCGCCGGTCGCGCCCACCACGCCGCCGACCACCACACTGCCGGCCTTGAACGCGTACCCGGCGGCGAACCAGCCGATGACCGCGATCGGCAGCAGCGCGGGGATCCCGGCGTTGACGGCCTCGAGCTCGCCGGCCGCCAGCCGGCACTTGGCGCACTCCTCCAGGTGCTTGCGCAGCCCGCGCTCGGCGCGCATCCGCAGCCCGCCGCGGGCGTACGCGCCGAGCCGGTCCGCGTACCGCGCGCAGTCCCCGCCCGCGGTCAGCGCCTGGCTGACGTGCGCCTGCAGGTACGCCTGCTTCAGACCCTCGCGGGCCCGGCTGGCCAGCACCGCCGTGGCGTTCGGGGTCAGCCCGAACAGCGGCGCGACCTCGCTCGGCGACTCCTCCTCGACGGTGGTGTGCCACAGCACCGCCTGCCAGCGCTCCGGCAGCGACCGGAACGCCTGCATGGCCAGCGTCTGCTCGGCCTCGTGCATGGCGCGGACGTCCGCGCCCAGCTCCAGGGTGTCGTCGTCGGAGACCTCCGCGGCGCGGGCGGCCTCCTCCGCGAACAGCGCGAAGTCCTCGACGAGATGCTCGCGCTTCTGCGACTTCGTCCAGTTCGCGGCGGCCCGGCGGACCGTCGTCATCAGATACGCGCGGACCGCCTGCTCGGGCCCGGCGCCGCCGCGCACCGCCTGCAGGGTGCGGGCGAACACCTCGGCGGTCAGGTCGTCCGCGGTGTGCGCGTCACGGCAGCAGGTGCGGGCGTAGCGGCGTACGGCCTCGGAGTGGCGGCGGAACAGCTCCTCGTACGCGCTGTCGTCGCCGCCGCGCATCCGCTGGATCAGCTCGGCGTCGGGGGGCGGCAGGTCGAGCGGCGGCGGCAGGACGGAACCGGTCTCCCCGGCCTCGCGCTGCGCGGGCACGCTCGCGTCGCGCGGCTGCGGTTCGGGCTGTGAGGGCTGTACGGGCTGCGCTCCGGACGCGCTCGGCGACGGCGCCCCGGACGGGCTCTGCGGCGGGGGCTCCGCAGGCGCGCCGGTGCCGGGCGCGGCGGTGGAACCCAGCGGTCCGCCCTGGCTCGGCACCTGACCGGAAGGCAGCCCTCCGGGCTCAGTCCCCGTGGTGCCGCGCTCGCCCTGTGGCTCGTCCCGACCTTCACCGCTCATCGCGGAAGCCCCCGTATGCACGCTCAGAACCGAACACCGGCCAAGAGTGCCACAGGCTTCGCGTACGCCGAACCTCCGCGTCAGTCAACCACTCGTCCGGGGCGACTTCGCGGGTATGGGCGTAACCGATCACTCGTTCGTGAAATGCTCAACGATCCGAGTGACGCAGGAGGTTGACGGGACCGGCGCCCGGCCCGGGACGAACCGAACGGCGACCGGACGACGGCCCCTTCACACCACTCTCACGAACCTCAGACCGACGGACGCGAGCGCAGCCCCTCCAGCAGGATGTCCAGCAGCCGGGCCGACGCCGCCGCCTGCTGCGCCGCGTCCGGCAGCGAGGGCGCCGCCGTGGCGATCACCAGCAGCACGTCCGCCACCGTCACGTCGCCGCGCAGCTCGCCCGCCGCCCGCGCCCGGTCCACCAGCTGGCCGACGACCTCCAGGAGCTCCGAGGCCCCCGCGTCGTCCTGCTCCGCCGGCGGAGCCGTCCGCGGCGCGACCACACGGGGCTCCGACAGCACGGCCGCCGCACCCCGCTGGGCCGGCACCCGCGCCTCGTCTTCCTCCCCGGCCGGACCGCCCAGCGGCTCGTCCCCGTCCACGCCGACCCGCAGTATCTGCGGCGGCAGCAGCCGCCCCGCACCCGACGCCACCGACGTGCGCAGGAACCGGGAGAGCGCCGACCACGGCTCCTCCTCCTGCCCCAGCGCCGCCCGCGCCTGCTCGGTCAGCCGGGAGGTCTCCTCCTCGGCTATCCGGCGGACCAGCACGTCCTTGCTCGGGAAGCGCCGGTACACCGTGCCGACACCCACCCGCGCCCGCCGCGCCACGTCCTCCATCGGAGCGCCGTAGCCCAGCTCGCCGAACACCTCACGCGCGGCCCGCAGCACATGCTCCAGATTCCGCTGCGCGTCCACGCGCAGCGGAGCGGACCGGCCCACCGCCGGACCCGCCGAACCGCGGCCGTTCGTCACCCCGTCGGTCGGCGACGCGACGACGGCCTGCCAATGAGAATCCTGAATCTGCATAAGCGTTCCCCCGCTCATGATGTCTCCCCCCGGAGACTCCCCGCCCTGACGGCCGGGGACCGGTCATTTGCTCAGGTCTTCGTCCACGACCCGACTCCCCGACGAGGTACGAACATAGTTGAGTTGCGGTCAATTCAGAAGGGGCCGTTCCGTACGGTGCGCCCCCCGATCGGAGCAAGGGCCGGAACACTCCCGATTCTCACCCCTGCACGCACCCCCCACCCCTATCGTGACCTGCGCACTTCCCCGCATACCGGCCTCACGCGCCACCCCACGCCTCCGTACCCCTCCGGTCACATGATTTGCCGGGCCTGTGGACAAACCCCGGTCGGCGTTGCGTCATGGGACAGTGACCGAACCTGCGCGCATTCTCGTTGTCGGCGGTGGCTACGTCGGGATGTACACCGCGCTGCGTCTGCAGCGCCAGCTCAAGGCCGAGCTGAGAAGCGGTGCCGTCGAGATCGTGGTGGTCACGCCCGAGCCGTACATGACGTACCAGCCCTTCCTCCCCGAGGCCGCGGCCGGCTCCATCTCCCCCCGCCACGTCGTGGTCCCGCTGCGCCGCGTCCTCGACCAGTGCCGGGTGCTCATCGGCGAGGTCCACCGCATCGAACACGCCAAGCGGACCGCCACCCTCTCCACCCTCGCCACCGAGGAGGAGGGCACCGGCGGCGTGCAGATGACGTACGACGAACTCGTCATCGCGCCCGGCTCGATCTCCCGCACCCTCCCCGTCCCCGGCCTCGCCGACTACGCCATCGGCTTCAAGGCCGTCGAGGAGGCCATCGGACTGCGCAACCACGTCATCGAGCAGATGGACATCGCCTCCTCCACCCGCGACCCCGCCCTCCGCGACGCCGCCCTCACCTTCGTCTTCGTCGGCGGCGGCTACGCGGGCGTCGAGGCGCTCGGCGAACTGGAGGACATGGCCCGCTACACCGCGCGGTACTACCACAACATCAAGCCCCAGGACCTGAAGTGGATCCTCGTCGAGGCGTCGAACCGGATCCTGCCCGAGGTCGGCGAGGAGATGGGCCGCTACACCGTCCGCGAACTGCGCGCCCGCAACATCGACGTCCGCCTCGAGACCCGCCTGGAGTCCTGCGTGGACCGCGTGGCCGTCCTCAGCGACGGCTCCCGCCTCCCCACCCGCACCGTCGTGTGGACCGCGGGCGTCAAACCCGCGCCGCTGCTCGCCGACACCGACCTGCCGCTCAACGAACGCGGCCGCCTCAAGTGCACCGCACGCCTCACCGTCGACGGCGTCGAGCACGCCTGGGCGGCCGGCGACGCCGCCGCCGTCCCCGACATCACCGCCGACGAGCCCGGCAAGGAGTGCGCGCCCAACGCCCAGCACGCCGTCCGCCAGACCAAGGTGCTAGCCGAGAACCTCGCCGCCTCCCTGCGCGGACAGCCGCTCAAGGAGTACGCGCACAAGTACGTCGGCTCCGTCGCCTCGCTCGGCCTGCACAAGGGCGTCGCCCATGTGTACGGGCGCAAGCTCAAGGGCTACCCGGCCTGGCTCATGCACCGCGCCTACCATCTGAGCCGCATGCCCACGTTCAACCGCAAGGCCCGCATCCTCGCCGAATGGACCCTCGCCGGCCTGTTCAAGCGCGAGATCGTGTCCCTGGGGTCGCTGGAACACCCGCGCGCCGAGTTCGAGATGGCCGCCACGCCCCCGGGCGACAAGAAGAAGAACGGCCCCGCCAAGACGCCGGGGGACACGAAGAGCGACACACCGAAGGCCCCACAGAAGGACCCGCAGAAGGACACTGGCCCGGCCACGCGCCCGGACACCCGGAAGGCCACGCCCCAGGACCCGCAGAAGGACGCGGAGCAGAACGCACCGGCCGACCGCCGCGACGACGGCCCCACCCCCGGACCGACGACCGGCTGACCCCTTGTCAGTGCGCTCGGTCACACTGGACGTGTGACCATAGGTGGGCCCACACCTGCACAGAGTGACCGCACGGCAACGACACCACGAGGCATTGAGATCCGTGAACTTCACCCGCTGGAGCCCCCGGCTCCCCGGTACGCAGCGCCGCGCCGCGGCGCGGACCGATCGCGGCTCCGTGCCCGCGGCCCGCGGTGAGTACGAGCAGCAGCTGGAGTCCCTGCCCGACGACGTGCCCGCCCTGGAGGACTTCTCCGTCCGCGAGGTCGTCGGCCGCCTCCCCGGTCTCGTCGCCCTGGTGTACGGCCCCGAGCACCGCATCGCGTACGTCAACGACGCCTACGCCGCCGCCTTCGGCCCCCGCCCCGCCGGCTCACGGGCCGCCGACAGCTGCCCCGAGGCCGACGAGCTCGGCCTGCTCCCGCTCATGGACCAGGTCCTGCGCAGCGGCAAGCCCCGCACGGTCAAGTCCCGCCGCACCCGCCACGGCGGCTCGTACACGGTCACCTGCCTGCCCGTCGACACCCCGCACCACGAGTCCGGCGGCGTCCTCGTCCACGCCGCCGACGTCACCGACCACGCCGAGGCCGCCGAACGGCTGCGCGCCAGCGAGCGCCGGCACCGCGAGACGGCCGTCACCCTCCAGCGCTCCCTGCTCCCGCAGGAACTGGAGCAGCCCGACGACCTGCGCGTCGCCGCCACCTACCAGCCCGGCGGCACCGACGCGGCCGTCGGCGGCGACTGGTACGACGTCATCACCCTCGGCGCCGGCCGCACCGCCCTCGTCATCGGCGACGTGATGGGCCGCGGCGTACGCGCCGCCGCCGTCATGGGCCAGCTCCGCACCGCCGTACGGGCCTACGCCCGGCTCGACCTGCCGCCGCACGAGGTCCTGCAGCTCCTCGACGGCCTCGCCGCCGAGATCGACGCCAGCCAGATCGCCACCTGCGTCTACGCCGTCCACGACCCCAACGAGGGCAAGCTCGTCTACGCCTCCGCCGGCCACCTCCCGATCCTCGTCCGCGACGAGGACGGCACCGTGCGGCGCGCCGAGGACCCCACCGGACCGCCGCTCGGCACCGGCGGCTGGCTGCACACCTCCGGCTCCATCGCCCTGCCGCCCGGCTCCACCGCCGTCCTCTACACCGACGGCCTGGTCGAACGGCGCCGCGAGGACATCGACGAGGGCGTCGCCGCCCTGGAGCGCGCCCTCGCCGGCGCGACCGGCACCCCCCAGGTCGTCTGCGACCGGCTGCTGCGCTCCCTCGGCGTCACCGCCGAGCACGACGACGACGTCGCCGTCCTCGTCATGCAGCACCCCTCGCGCACCGGCCCGGACGCGGAGCTCTTCCACAACGCCGCCCTGGAACTCCTCGGCGGAGTGGAGGCGGCGCCCCGCGCCCGCGCCTTCGCCTCGGGCGTCCTGGCCAGCTGGCGCTTCCCCGTAGAACTGCGCGACCTCGGCGTGCTCGCCACCAGCGAACTGGTGGCCAACTCCCTCCAGCACGGGACCCCGCCGATGAAGCTGCGGCTGCGCCGCACCGACCGTCGACTGATCATCGAGGTCACCGACGGCGACGACCACCTGCCCCGGCGCCGCCGCGCCGAGTCCGAGGACGAGTCGGGCCGCGGCATCTCGATCATCGCCACCATCGCCTCGTCCTGGGGCAGCCGCCGCACCCCGGGCGGCGGCAAGGCGGTCTGGTGCGAGTTCGCCCTGCCGGACGCGTCCTAGGCGGCTACGGCCTGGGTGGCTACGTCTCAGGCGGCCACGTCCGCCCGCCGCGGCTCGTGCCGCGCGACGATCTTCGACGGCCTGGCGGCCAGGGAGGGCTGGTTCTGCACCGGCGTCAGCCGCTTGCCGAGCCGCACCGCGAGCACACTGATGCCCAGCGAGAACAGCACGAAGGTCACGATGTACGGCCCGTGCAGCGTGGCACCCATGGGCCCGCCGACCGCCGGACCGACGGCCAGCGCGAGCTGCTTCACCAGGGCGAAGGCCGAGTTGTACGTTCCGACCATCGACTCCGGCGCCAGGTCGGCCACCAGCGGGGCGACCGTCGGCGCCAGCAGCGCCTCGCCGAGCCCGAACAGCGCGTACGTGGAGACGAACGCCGCCGTCGCCATCGCCTGGCTGCCGTGGCCGAGGCCCGCGTACCCGGCGCACAGCCACGCCACGGTCCAGATCAGACCGACGGCCGCGATCACCCGGCTGCGCCTGCGGCGCTCCACGAACTTCAGCACCAGGAACTGCGCGGCCACGATGACCGCCGTATTGGCGGCCAGGGCGATGCCCAGCGTCGACGGCGCGATGCCCGCGGCCTCGGTGCCGTACGCGGCGAGACCCGACTCGAACTGTCCGTAGCAGGCGAAGAAGAGGACGAAGCCCAGCACGCACAGCTGCACCATCGCCTTGTGCCCGAGCAGCGCCCGCACACCCCCCGGCTGCGCCGAGCCCGGCCGGGTGTCCTGCAGCGCGGGCGAGCCCGGCATCCGCACGGTCAGCACGATCGCGGCCAGGACGAGGAACATCGCCGCCTCGATCGAGAACAGCAGCACGAAGCTGCCCGGCCGGCTCTCGTCGACCAGCTGGCCGCCGATCAGACCGCCGACGCCCAGACCCAGGTTCTGCAGGAAGAACTGCATGGCGAAGGACCGGGTGCGCTGCGCCGGCGCAGAGCACCAGACGATCATCGTGGCGAGCGCGGGCTGCATCACCGCGGTACCCGCGCCGAGCACGGCGGCCGAGGCGACGGCGGACCCGACGTCCGCCGCGAGGCCCAGGCCCAGCGCGCCGGCCGAGGCGAGGAGCGCGGCGACCAGAAGCACGGGCACGGGCCCGCGCCGGTCGATCGCACGGCCGCTGAACGGCAGCACGACCAGCGCGGCCATGGCGAAGGCGGCGAGCACGACACCGGCCGTGGTCGCCCCCAGCTCGCGCACCTGTGCCACGTACACATAGAGGTACGGCACGGTGAAGCCGAGCCCGAACGCGCTCAGCGCGCTCCCTGCCTGGATCCGGCGCATTGCTGCACCCATCGCCTTGGTCACGACCACCCACTCCGTCACGTACGAGTTCAGACCCGTAGCCCTGAACTCTGAAGACTTCAACACTAAAGTTAGATGCTTAACAATACACATCCAAGGACTTCGACGCCAACGAGTTGCGTGGGATACTCGGCCCCATGTCCGAAACCCAGGCGCAGCCGTCTCCGGCGCCCACGCAGGAGCCGACCCTCGACGAGCTGATCGCCGCCTATCAGCGCGAGTACCGCGACCTCGACCCCCAGGTCGAGAAGGTCGTGTCCTCCCTCGGCCGGCTCAACCGGCGGATGAACGTGGCGTACGGCCGCCAGCTCGCCGACCTCGGGATCAGCAACGCCGAGTGGGAGGTCCTCAAGCACCTCGTCCTCGCCGGCGCCCCGTACCGCCTCGGCCCCGGCGAACTGGCCAAGCGCCTCGGCCTCACGCCGGCCGCGATGACCCACCGCATCGACCGCATGGCGGGCGAGGGCCTGGTCACCCGCGACCGCGACGAGAACAACCGGGTCCGCGTCATCGTCGAGCTGACGGACGAGGGCCGCTCGAAGTGGCTGGAGGCCATGCGCATGGCGACCGACTTCGAGGCCGACCTCCTCCAGGACCTCACGCCCGACGAGCGCGGAGTCCTCGGCGACCTCCTCATCCGCCTGCTGGACCGCATCGAGGGCCGCAGCTGAGGGGAGTTGACACGGCCCCGCCTGATCCGTAGTGTTCTCCGAGTTGTCGCGGGGCCGTAACGGTTCTGCGACGCTATCCCGCCGCTGAAGCGGCACCTCAACTCGCACGATCTCCCGGACCGGGATGCATTTCGGCATGCCGAAATTCGTTTCGAATGGCTCGGTTATGAGTCACCGGAGAAATCCGCTAGAGTTTGAGCGTCGGAACGGCCCAACAGCCGGAAAGACAACTCCCGCTGACTGGGAATCAGGCGCCGAAAGGATCTGATAGAGTCGGAACCGCCGGAAGGGCCCCAAGCGAAAGCGAAGGGACCGGAAAGCAGCCGAAAGGCACCGAGGAAATCGGATCGGAAAGATCTGATAGAGTCGGAAACGCAAGACCGAAGGGAAAAGCCCGGAGGAAAGCCCGAGAGGGTGAGTACAAAGGAAGCGTCCGTTCCTTGAGAACTCAACAGCGTGCCAAAAATCAACGCCAGATTAGTTGATACCCCGTCCATCTTCGGATGGTCGAGGTTCCTTTGAAGTCCTACTGGCCCATGCGGCA
>NZ_CP183183.1:2622500-3222500 GCF_048500665.1 Streptomyces tritici | reverse complement strand
AGTACCTGAAACCGTGTGCCTACAAGCCGTGGGAGCGTCGGGATCTTCGGATCCTCGTGACTGCGTGCCTTTTGAAGAATGAGCCTGCGAGTTTGCGGTGCGTTGCGAGGTTAACCCGTGTGGGGAAGCCGTAGCGAAAGCGAGTCCGAACAGGGCGATTCAGTAGCGCGCTCAAGACCCGAAGCGGAGTGATCTAGCCATGGGCAGGTTGAAGCGGAGGTAAGACTTCGTGGAGGACCGAACCCACCAGGGTTGAAAACCTGGGGGATGACCTGTGGTTAGGGGTGAAAGGCCAATCAAACTCCGTGATAGCTGGTTCTCCCCGAAATGCATTTAGGTGCAGCGTCGTGTGTTTCTTGCCGGAGGTAGAGCACTGGATAGGCGATGGGCCCTACCGGGTTACTGACCTTAGCCAAACTCCGAATGCCGGTAAGTGAGAGCGCGGCAGTGAGACTGTGGGGGATAAGCTCCATGGTCGAGAGGGAAACAGCCCAGAGCATCGACTAAGGCCCCTAAGCGTACGCTAAGTGGGAAAGGATGTGGAGTCGCAGAGACAACCAGGAGGTTGGCTTAGAAGCAGCCACCCTTGAAAGAGTGCGTAATAGCTCACTGGTCAAGTGATTCCGCGCCGACAATGTAGCGGGGCTCAAGCGTACCGCCGAAGTCGTGTCATTGCAGCAACAGGGCCAACGCCCGCTGTGATGGGTAGGGGAGCGTCGTGTGCCGGGTGAAGCAGCCGCGGAAGCGAGTTGTGGACGGTTCACGAGTGAGAATGCAGGCATGAGTAGCGATACACACGTGAGAAACGTGTGCGCCGATTGACTAAGGGTTCCTGGGTCAAGCTGATCTGCCCAGGGTAAGTCGGGACCTAAGGCGAGGCCGACAGGCGTAGTCGATGGACAACCGGTTGATATTCCGGTACCCGCTTTGAAACGCCCAATATCGAATCAGACGATGCTAAGTCCGTGAAGCCGCCCCGGAGCCTTCGGGCAAAGGGGAGTGGTGGAGCCGACGAACCAGATCTGTAGTAGGTAAGCGATGGGGTGACGCAGGAAGGTAGTCCAGCCCGGGCGGTGGTTGTCCCGGGGTAAGGGTGTAGGGCGTTGTCCAGGCAAATCCGGACAGCACATAGCCTGAGACCTGATGCCGAGCCGATTGTGGTGAAGTGGATGATCCTATGCTGTCGAGAAAAGCCTCTAGCGAGTTTCATGGCGGCCCGTACCCTAAACCGACTCAGGTGGTCAGGTAGAGAATACCGAGGCGTTCGGGTGAACTATGGTTAAGGAACTCGGCAAAATGCCCCCGTAACTTCGGGAGAAGGGGGGCCACACCTGGTGATCGGATTTACTCCGTGAGCTGGGGGTGGCCGCAGAGACCAGCGAGAAGCGACTGTTTACTAAAAACACAGGTCCGTGCGAAGCCGTAAGGCGATGTATACGGACTGACGCCTGCCCGGTGCTGGAACGTTAAGGGGACCGGTTAGCTGACTTTCGGGTCGGCGAAGCTGAGAACTTAAGCGCCAGTAAACGGCGGTGGTAACTATAACCATCCTAAGGTAGCGAAATTCCTTGTCGGGTAAGTTCCGACCTGCACGAATGGCGTAACGACTTCTCGACTGTCTCAACCATAGGCCCGGTGAAATTGCACTACGAGTAAAGATGCTCGTTTCGCGCAGCAGGACGGAAAGACCCCGGGACCTTTACTACAGTTTGATATTGGTGTTCGGTTCGGCTTGTGTAGGATAGGTGGGAGACTTTGAAGCAGCCACGCCAGTGGTTGTGGAGTCGCCGTTGAAATACCACTCTGGTCGTGCTGGATGTCTAACCTGGGTCCGTGATCCGGATCAGGGACAGTGTCTGATGGGTAGTTTAACTGGGGCGGTTGCCTCCCAAAGGGTAACGGAGGCGCCCAAAGGTTCCCTCAGCCTGGTTGGCAATCAGGTGTTGAGTGTAAGTGCACAAGGGAGCTTGACTGTGAGACCGACGGGTCGAGCAGGGACGAAAGTCGGGACTAGTGATCCGGCGGTGGCTTGTGGAAGCGCCGTCGCTCAACGGATAAAAGGTACCCCGGGGATAACAGGCTGATCTTCCCCAAGAGTCCATATCGACGGGATGGTTTGGCACCTCGATGTCGGCTCGTCGCATCCTGGGGCTGGAGTCGGTCCCAAGGGTTGGGCTGTTCGCCCATTAAAGCGGTACGCGAGCTGGGTTTAGAACGTCGTGAGACAGTTCGGTCCCTATCCGCTGTGCGCGTAGGAATATTGAGAAGGGCTGTCCCTAGTACGAGAGGACCGGGACGGACGAACCTCTGGTGTGCCAGTTGTCCTGCCAAGGGCATGGCTGGTTGGCTACGTTCGGGAGGGATAACCGCTGAAAGCATCTAAGCGGGAAGCCTGCTTCGAGATGAGTATTCCCACCTCCTTGAGAGGGTAAGGCTCCCAGTAGACGACTGGGTTGATAGGCCGGATGTGGAAGCCCAGTAATGGGTGGAGCTGACCGGTACTAATAGGCCGAGGGCTTGTCCTCAGTTGCTCGCGTCCACTGTGTTAGTTCTGAAGTAACGAACTCGCCATCGCCGGCTTGAGTTCAACTTCATAGTGTTTCGGTGGTCATAGCGTTAGGGAAACGCCCGGTTACATTCCGAACCCGGAAGCTAAGCCTTTCAGCGCCGATGGTACTGCAGGGGGGACCCTGTGGGAGAGTAGGACGCCGCCGAACAATTCTTCGCCTCAACCCCTGGACCTGGTCCGGGGGTTGAGGCATTTTTGCGTTCATGTGCGTTTCCACCGCGCCGGCGGAGTTCACCGGCACCACCTTGTACGCGGGACGGCAGACCCATCCCGAGCACGGGCTGATCCACGTCCTGGGCTATCAGAACACCGCCGTGAATCACGCCGACGGACCGAACGCGATGCTGCTGCATCTGCCGGCCGTGGGAATGACACCGCAGAATTTCGTGTCCGTGGGACAGCACGCCGACATCCTCAGCCGCATGGTCGAGGCCGTCCGGCCCCCGGTCGCTTCCGACGAGGCCGACGACGGCATGGCGTGGATGGGATACGACGAACCGCCCGCCGTGCACGTCTTCGAGCACGACGTCTACACCGTCGTCCTGGCCCAGGACCCCACCCTCGTCCCCGCCGCCCTCGCACAGGTCCCGTTCCACAAGCGCCCGGTGCTGTCGCCGGAGCTGTTCGCGTTCTACGCCGAGCACTACCCCGACCACGCCATCGCCGTCTGCTGCTTCGACAACGCCCAGGCCCGGCACGCCAAGCCCCTGCTCGTCTGGTACGAGCCCCTCGACGCCGACGAGTTGTGGCTCCCGGCCCTCGACTGCCACACCGGCTCCGCCCCCGACCTCGACGCCCGCGTCCCGACCGACCACTGGCTCCTCTTCGGCAGCGACGAGGCGCCCGCGGACTGGGGCGTGCCCGTCTCGTACGGGCCCAAGCTGCGGCACGCGCTGGAGCGGTACCTGCCGGGGCGGGTGGTCGGCACGTACTGCGACGAGCCGCTGCCCAACGGGGACTTCGTCCTCCGGCACGACGACCTGCTCGCGGGCAGGCTCGACGCCGTCCGCCGGGTCGGGCCCGCGGCGAGCCGCCCCTAGGATCCCCGCATGCAGAACCACGCCGACCGGCCCTCCACCGAGGACATCCTCGCCGCCGTTCCCGGGCTCGCCCCGTACGCCCGTCCCGCGACGGTGTTCCTGCCCGAGAAGGGGGAGCCGGGGGTGCGGGAGAGTTCCGTCGGCGGGCCTCTGCTCTGGCCGGCGGACGAGCCCTGGCCGTGCTGCTCGTACGGCGACGAGCAGGGCGGCCCCGGGGAGCTCGACGCCTCGGCCATGGTTCCGGCCGTGCAGGTCTTCAAGGAGGACGCCCCGGGGCCGTGGTGGCCCGACGGGGTGGACGTCTTCCAGTTGCTGTGGTGTCCCAACGCGCATCTCGATCCGCCGCCGCCGCACGAGGACGCCTCGCCCGTGGTCGAGGTGCGGTGGCGGCGGGCGGCGGACGCCGTCGACGTGCTCGTCGAGCCGCCGGCGCCGGTGCGGCAGGAGGACGAGGACTACGGGTTCTCGCCGCGGGCCTGCACGCTCACGCCGGTCCCCCTCGTCGACTTCCCGTCCACGTACGAGCTGCCCGACGCGCTCGTGCCGGCCGTCGAGGCGCTCGTGGCGCGGACCGGGGACGAGGGCTCGGACGTCGTCACGCGGGTGGCCGGGTTCAAGTTCGGCGGCTGGCCGTCGTGGGGGATCACGGATCCGTACGAGTGCCGGTGCGACACCTGCGGCAGCGTCATGCGGCTGCTGTTCACCGTCGCCAGCCATGACGTCGCCCGGATCACCGTGGGGCGATGGGGTGACCTGCGCGTGTTCGCCTGCCCCGAGGACGTCATGGGGCACGGGTACTGGTTCGACGTCCAGTAGGCCGGTGCGGGCGTCCAGGGCGGGGGCGCGTACGGGCCGTCGCGGAAATGGGTTTGTCGGCGTGTGCGCCCGCCGGTGAGGATCGGCGGATGAACGACTACCTCATCCGCACCGTCCGCGCCGACGAGTGGCGACAGGCCCGTGCGATACGGCTCGACGCGCTGCGCGATCCCGCCGCCCCGATCGCCTTCCTCGACACGTACGAGGCGGCCGTCGACCGGCCCGACGAGGGCTGGCAGGAGTGGTCCGGCCGGGTGGCCGAAGGCAGTACGAGCGGGCGGCAGTTCGTCGCCGAGGCTCCCGACGGCAGCTGGGCGGGCACGATCACCGTGCTCGTCGAGCGGCCCTCGGACGAGGTGCGGTTCGGCGAGCCGGCGAAGGCCGACCAGACGCACATCGTCGGCGTGTACGTCCGCCCGGAGGCCCGGGGCGCGGACAAGGGCGTGACCGAGGCGCTGTTCCGGGCCGGCGTGGAGTGGTCGTGGTCGCTGCCGGAGCCGGTGATCCAGCGGGTGCGGCTGTACGTCCACCAGGACAACGAGCGTGCCGCGGCCTTCTACCGGCGCTTCGGGTTCGTGGCCACGGGGGAGAGGGTGGCGATGCCGGGGACGGACGGTGTGTGGGAGCTCGAGCACGAGATCCGGCGGCCGGCCGCCTGAGGTGGTTGACTGGTCCCCGAGTGCGGTGGCGGGTCGAACTCGGGCGCCGTGGAGGAGTTGAGGCCGGAGGATCCGGCGGCGATCGGACCGTACCGGCTGTCCGCGCGCCTGGGGGCGGGCGGGATGGGTCGGGTGTACCTGGGCCGGTCGGCCGCCGGGCGGCGGGTCGCGGTCAAGGTCGTACGTCCGGAGTACGCGGCCGATCCGGGGTTCCGGCAGCGGTTCCGCCGTGAGGTGGAGGCGGCCCGCGCGGTCGGCGGCTTCTGGACGGCGCCGGTGGTGGACGCGGACCCGGAGGCGGAGGCGCCGTGGGTGGCGAGCGCGTACATCGAGGCGCCGGACCTGGGCCGGCTCGTCGAGACGCGCGGGCCGCTGGGGGAGCCGGAGCTGCGGCACCTGGCGGCCGGGCTCGCCGAGGCGCTGGAGGCGGTGCACCGGGCCGGGCTCGTGCACCGGGACCTGAAGCCCTCGAACGTGCTCGTCACGTCGGACGGACCCCGGGTCATCGACTTCGGCATCTCCAAGGCCCTGGAGGGGGCGACGCAGCTGACCGGCTCCGGAACGGTGGTCGGCACGCCCGCGTTCATGTCGCCGGAGCAGGCGACCGGGGAGGCGGTGGGTGCGCCGAGCGACGTGTTCGCGCTCGGCTCGGTGCTGGTGTTCGCCGCGACGGGGGAGGGGCCGTTCGGGACGGGCAGCGCCCCGGCGCTGCTGTACCGGGTGGTCCACGACGCGCCGCGCCTCGACGGGGTTCCGGAGGGGCTGCGCGGGGTGCTGGGGGCGTGCCTCGCCAAGGACCCGGCCGCGCGGCCGACGCCGGCGGAGCTGTTGGGGCTGCTGGGTGTGGGGGCGGACATGGACCTGGACGCGGGCGTGGACGGTGGCGAGCCGAGGGAGCCTCTGCGGTCGTCGGAGGGCCGGGGTGCGGCGCGTACCGCCGTGGCGACGGCTCTCGCGTCACCCACCCCCGCGCCGCCGGAGCCGTCGCCCGCCGCGCGGACGGAGGTGCCCCCGCAGCCCGCCCCCAGGGGCGGTGACCGGCAGCGGGTGGAGATCCGGGCACGGCTCGCCCGGCGGCCCGGTGACAGGATAAGCGGCTGGGGATACCAGGCATTTGGGCTGGTGGCTGCCATGTCCGGGCTGGCCGGCGTTTCCAGCTGGCATTCGGACGTACTGCCCTACCTGGTTATCGCCTGTGGGCTCGGCCTCATCGCGTACGGGTACCTCGAGGGCGAGACGGGCCCCCTGCCGGAGACCGCGCTGTGGGTGAACGGCTGGGGGCTGGGCTTCGCCTTCCGCAAGGCGTCCTGGAACACGCCGTGGGGCGATGTCGCCGAGGTGGCTATGGAGCTGCGGCCCGGCAAGGACGACCAGGTGGTGTGCGTCGTGCTTGTCGTACCGCAACCGGGCAGGCCCCTGCCGAAGGTGTTCCGCGAGCGAGGCCACGCCGGTACGGCCGTAACGGCGGTGCCGTTCCAGAACCGGGACGCCGCCCGTCCTCAGGTCACGCGTCTCGACGCGGCGCTGCACCGTCACGCGGCGGGGAAGTACCGCCGCGACCCGTCCCTGGCCGCGCTCGTCGACTTCTGAGCCGCTGATACGTCAGAGCTGGGGCAGCGGCTGGGTCCAGCGGGAGCGGGCCTGTTCCTGGGAGCGGAGGAGGGCCACCGTGGGGAGGCCCCGGTCGTGGCCGTCGGTCAGGAGGTCCGGGAGCTGCGGCAGGGGGGCCACCGCGGCGACGTCGTCGAGGACGAGCGTCAGTGGTGGGTCGAGCCGACCGTCGGATGACCGTGCGGCCATGCGGCGGCCGTGCTCGACCACGCTTGCGGTGAGGGCCGTGAGCAGCGGCATCGCGCCGGGGCGGGTACGGGGGTCCTCGATCGGTTCACCCACCACGTAAAGGGTGCCCCCTTCGCGTACGAATGATTCCAGGACGAGCGCATCGGCTCGGTTCGGCGTGCAGGCGTCCCGGATGTGCACCGACGACAGCGCGGACAGCGCCCGTGCCGTCAGTTCCTGCGCGACGTCGCGGCGTTCGGCGTGCGCGGTCAACTGTGCCTCCAGCAGGCCCGCGTAGCCGCTCGCCGCCTTCGGGTGGGTACGCAGGATGCGTACCGCCTCGTGGGCGCCCGTGCCCTGCGCCCAGCGGTGCAGCTGCTTGAACGGCCGGCCGTCCACCGCGGCGGCGTGCAGCCAGCAGCGCAGGAGCGTTTCCGCGGTCTCCGCCACCGCCGCGTCGAGCCGCGACGGCGGCCGTACGGGCGCGAGCAGCGCGGCCGCGCGTTCCTGCGCCGTGGCCGGGTCCTCGCAGCCGCTGATGGGCGCCCAGTGGAGCCGGGCGGGGGTGTCGCAGAGGTGCCCGGGGTCGTAGAGGAGGACCGGGCCGAGCTTCGCCCGCGCGTCCTTCGTGTCGTCCCAGAGGCTCGTGTCGGACGTGACGACGAGCGCGGCGCCCTCCGCCTCCTGCACCGCCCGCAGCGCTGCCGGCCGCCGCGCCGCCGCCGCACCGTAGACCAGGCGGGGCGCGCGGGGAGCGGGGAGGAGGGGGGCGGGGACGGCTTCGTACGGGGCGTCGGGGACGGGAGTGGGGGTGGGTGCCGGTGCCGGTGCCGGCGCTGCGGGCTGTGCCTCCGGGGCGGGGGCGGGTTCCGCAGCGCGTACGGGTTCCGGCTCGCGTGCGGGCTCCGGGGCGCGGACGAGTTTCTCGTCGCGTACCGGCGCGGGCTCCGCGTCCCGTACGCGCTCCGGCGCCGGGGTTCCCGCGCCGGTCTTCGTGGCCGCCCGTGCGCGGACCGCTCTCCAGCGGGCCACCGTGCCCAGGGCGAAGACGCCCAGGACCGTGGCGAGCATCAGCTCGCCGATCAGCAGGCCCCAGAAGAGGCCGTAGCCCGAGAGCTGGCCCGGCGGGGTCGTCGGCCAGGCCGCCGCCAGGTCGCGCGGGTCGCCCAGGAGGGCGCGGGCGGCCAGCGGGGTACGGGTGAAGGTGACCCCGTCCGGCCAGGCGCCGTGGGCGAACAGGCCGGCGAGGCCCGTCGCCGTCCAGATCAGGACCGTGAGCGCGACCAGGAAGCCCAGCAGGGCGACCAGCAGGCCGTCCGGGATCCCGCCGCCCTCGCGCCGTTCGACGTTCCGTTCTCCGCGCCGTTCCACCGCCACCGCCGTACCGTCCCGTGCCGTCCCCGTCTGCCTGTCCCGGCGCCGGTTCGCCTGCCCCTGCGCCGTTCGCGCGCCCCCGCGCCGTCCGTCGCTCGTCTACGCCACCGTCGACTCGGAGGACTCGCCGAGTTCCGCCCGCTGCTGCTGTTCGATCAGCGCGGCCCGGCGTTCCGCCTCCCACTCCGCCGCGCGGACGTCCTCGGGGAGTTCGAGCGGGGAGGACTCCGTCATGGCCCGGTCCGTGTAGACCAGGGGCCGTTCGGCCTCGGTGATCAGGTGCTTGACCACCTGCACGTTGCCGTTGACGTCCCAGACGGCGATGCCCGGGGTGAGCGTCGGGATGATCTCGACCGCCCAGCGGGGCAGGCCGAGGACCCGGCCGGTGGCCCGTGCCTCGTCCGCCTTCTGGGCGTAGATGGTCCGGGTGGAGGCCATCTTCAGGATCGCCGCGGCCTCCTTCGCCGCCGCGCCGTCCACCACGTCGGAGAGGTGGTGGACGACGGCGACGAAGGACAGGCCGAGCCGCCGCCCGAACTTGAGCAGCCGCTGGAACAGCTGCGCCACGAACGGGCTGTTGATGATGTGCCAGGCCTCCTCGACCAGGAAGATGCGCTTCTTCCGGTCGGGGCGGATCCAGGTGTGCTCCAGCCACACGCCGACGATCGCCATCAGGATCGGCATCGCGATCGAGTTGCGGTCGATGTGCGAGAGGTCGAAGACGATCAGCGGCGCGTCGAGGTCGATGCCGACGGTCGTCGGCCCGTCGAACATGCCGCGCAGGTCGCCGTCGACGAGCCGGTCCAGGACGAGGGCGACGTCGAGGCCCCAGGCCCGTACGTCGTCTATGTCGACGTTCATCGCCTCTGCCGACTCGGCCTCGGGGTGGCGGAGTTGCTCGACGATGTCGGTGAGGATCGGCTGCCGGTCGGTGATGTGCTCGTTGACGTACGCGTGCGCCACCTTCAGCGCGAAGCCGGAGCGCTCGTCGAGGCCGTGGCCCATCGCGACCTCGATGATCGTCCGGAGCAGCGCGAGCTGGCCGGTGGTGGTGATCGACGGGTCGAGCGGGTTGAGCCGGATGCCGTCGTCGACGGCGACCATCGGGTCGAGCCGGATCGGCGTTATCCCCAGCTCCTGGGCGATCAGGTTCCATTCGCCGACGCCGTCCTCGCCCTGGGCGTCGAGCACGACGACCTGCCGGTCGCGGAAGCGGAGCTGGCGGAGCACGTACGTCTTCTCCAGCGCCGACTTGCCGTTGCCGGACTCGCCGAGGACGAGCCAGTGGGGCGCGGGCAGCTGCTGGCCGTACAGCTGGAAGGGGTCGTAGATGTAGCCCTTGCCGCTGTACACCTCGCGTCCGATGATCACGCCCGAGTCGCCGAGGCCGGGTGCGGCGGTCGGCAGGTAGACGGCCTGGGCCTGCCCGGTGGACGTCCGTACCGGCAGCCGGGTCGTCTCGACCTTGCCGAAGAGGAACGAGGTGAAGGCTTCGGTGAGGACGGACAGCGGATCTCGCATCAGGATCAGGGCCCCTATCAGCGCTAGGCCGCGCTCAGCGGCGGATGCCGGTCGCGAACGGCAAGGTGTTCACAAAGGCCCGGTGGTGCTCGCGGTCGCACCACTCCAGCTTCAGATACGACTTGCCGGCGGAGGCCCTGATCGTGCGCTTGTCCCTGGCCAGGGCCTCGGGGGAACGCGACGACACAGTGATGTACCCGACGAGGTTGACTCCTGCCGCGCCGCTGGCGAGATCTTCACCCCGCTGGTCGAGCCGGCCGTGCGCGGCGATGTCGCGCGGGTCGACGGTGCGGTTCATCTTGGCGGCGCGGTTGGCCTCGGCCTCGTCGTTCGTCTTCTCGGTGAGCATCCGCTCGATGGCGACCTCGGTGGGTTCGAGGTCCATGGTGACGGCGACGGTGCGGATGACGTCGGGGGTGTGGACGAGCAGCGGGGCCAGGAAGTTGACGCCGACGGGCGTCATCGGCCACTCCTTCACCCAGGCCGTGGCGTGGCACCAGGGGGCGCGGGTGGAGGACTCACGGGTCTTGGCCTGGAGGTACGTCGGTTCGACGGCGTCCAGTTCGGCGGGCCAAGCGTTTCGTTTCGTCATCGCCTGGATGTGGTCGATGGGGTGGTCAGGGTCGTACATGGAGTGCACGAGGGACGCGAGGCGGGACTGGCCGAGGGGCTGGCGGACGCGGATGTCGGCCTCGGCGAGCCGGGCGCAGATGTCGGTGAGTTCGCGGGCCATGACGACGGCGAGGCCGGCGTCCTGGTCGAGCTTCCTCGCGCCGGTGGCCTGGCGGGCGGCGCGGGCCATGGCGTTGGCCTCGGCGGCGAGTTCGCGGGTGTAGTGCATGCACGCGACGAGGTAGGCGCGGTGCTGCTCGCTGGACGTGGACACCATGGACTGCAGCTGCTCGTAGGACTGCTGGAGCCAGGCGGGGGCGTTCGGGTCGCCGCGCTGGGCGACGTCCTTGGCGTGGGCGTCCGGGTCGGCGGGCAGGGTGCGGGCCAGCATCTGGAGGCGGGTGACGAAGCCGTCGCCGTTGGCGACGTGCTTGAGGAGGGTGCCGAAGCGGTCGACCAGGGCCTCCTGGTCCTCGCTGTCGCGCAGGCCGACGCCGGGGCCCTCGATCTCGATGGCGGCGGTGACGGTGCGGCGGTCGGCGTGGAGCAGGACGGCGATCTCGTCGGGGCCGAAGGGCGCGGAGAGCCAGTTGATGCGGCCGATGCCGGGCGGGGGCCCGATCTCGACCTCGCGTCCGTCGAGGCGGGTGCCGGCCTCGACGGCGCCGGAGCGGTAGGCGGTGCCCTGCTTGAGGATGCGCTTGTAGCTGCGGTTGATCTCGAACCACTTGTAGAAGGTGCGGCGCTTGTACGGGACGTACACGGCGGCGAGCGCCAGCATCGGGAAGCCGGTGAGGAGCACGATGCGCAGGGACAGGACGGGGACCAGCAGCCCGCTCATCATGCCGAGGAACGCGCCCGCGATGATCAGCGCGATCTCGCCGGTCTCGCGGTTCTTGCCGACGATCGCGTTCGGCCGGGCGCGGCCGATGAGATACGTGCGGCGGGGCGCGACCGAGTGGGACTGGGTCGTCAACGCCCTCCACCTCCTGTGCTTCCGGTGCTGTTGCTACTGCGGTTGCTGTGCGGGGTGCCCGCGGTCGGGGCGGTGCCGCCGCTGCTGCGGCGGGGTGGCGGCGGGGGTGCGGCGGAGGGGACAGATCCGCCGCCGCCCCCGCGGCTGCTGTGGGCGGCGACGCCGCCGGTGAGGGGGTTGGCGGGGCGGGTGTTGCCGGCGTTTCCGCTGTTGTTGCCGCCGCCGTTGTCGCGGGTGCTGTGGGTCTTGATGCCCTGGGAGACGAGGGAGGCGGGGGAGGAGATGACCGCGGCGGCGGCGTTCTCGCCGGCGCGGTGGAGGCGGTTGTTGCGGGAGGCGACGATCTCGTCGCCGAAGCCCGGGACGAAGCGGTAGATCATCGCGGAGGCGAAGATCGCAAGCAGGATGATGGCGAGGCCGGAGACGACGGCGGAGAACGCGTCGGGGCCGGTGCCGGAGGAGAGCGCGCCGGCGAGGCCGAGCACGATGACGATGACCGGTTTGACCAGGATCACCGCGATCATGATGCCGGCCCAGCGGCGGACGTGGCCCCACATGTTCTTGTCGACGAGGCCGGAGTAGACGACGACGCCGAGGAGGGCGCCGACGTAGAGCAGGACGGCGCGGAGGAACAGCTCGAGGAACAGCACGCCCGCGGCGAGGACGGTCACCAGGGACACGATGATCAGCATGATCGGCCCGCCGCCGATGCTGTCGCCCTTCTGCAGGGCCTGCTTGAAGCTGCCGAAGAAGACGTCGGTCTGCTGGTTGGTGCCGGACGCGATCACTTCGGTGACGGCGTCGGTGGCGGAGACGACGGTGTAGAGGATCAGCGGCGTGAACGCGGAGGCCAGGACGGTGAGCCAGAGGAACCCGACGGCCTCGGAGATGGCGGTGGTCAGCGGCACGCCGCGGATGGCCCGCTTGGCGACGGCGAGCAGCCAGAGGAGGAGCGTGAGGAAGGTGGCGGCGGCGAAGACGACGGCGTAGCGGGCGAGGAAGGCGGGGTTGGTGAAGTCGACGTCGGCCGTCTCTTTGACGGCCTTCGCCAACGCGTCCACGATCGCCACGGCGGCGTCGGCGCATCCCCGGGCGAGGGAGGTGAGGGGGTCGAGGGCGGAGGTGGGGTCGGGGGCCGTGGTGGTGCCGCGGCCGGGTTGGCCGTTTTCGCAGTACTCGCGTGCAGGTCCGGCGATGAGCGCGCATGGATCGTTGCTGGCGCCCGGGGACGGGGTGGGCGTCGGGCTGGGGGCCGCGGCAGCCCTCGAAGCGAGAGAGAACGCGGCGACCTGGACAGTGACCAGAGCGGCGAGAGCGGAGCGGGTACGCCGCGGGCTAGCGGGCATACGTGAACCCCCCGAATTCCTTGACCGCGTCGGCGATCTCCTCGGACCCGGACACCGGGTTGTCTCCGGTCACGGGCGTCGGACCCGTCTTCTGGCTGGTGGACACGACCTTCCAGTCGGAGTCGGTCCACTGCAGCTTGAAGCTCACGGTGAACCAGCTGCTCGTCACGGGCTTCGTGGACTGCTCACCCGTGAGGCCGAACAGGCCGACGCACCAGACGTCGATCTCCGCCGTGTCGCCGCCGAACTTCTTCACCTTCGCCCCGGTCGGGACCGTGCGGTTCACGAACGTCGCGCCGGCGGGTGCACTGCCGTCGGCGTTGAGCCCGATCTGAGAGAGGAATGCCTGCGAGTAGTCCGCGTCGAAGCCGGACTTCAGGGTCTCCATCGCGCTCGGGTGCGCGAGTGAACGCACGATCTCGTGGCGGCGCTCCGTGTTGAACATGCCGTCAGAGCCGAGCGCCACCGCGTAGTTCGCCGCCGCGCTCTGCGCGCCCTGTTCGTCCTTCGCCCAGCCCTTGCCCACCGGGCTCACGCCCGTGGCGGAGGTCGGGGCGGCGGCGCCGGGGTTCTTGGCGTTCGGGGTCGCGGCTCCGTCCGCCTCCCCGTTGCCCCGGTTGGCGAAGGCGATCGCGGCGATCAGGAGGACCACCACGCCCACCACCGTGATCAGCGAGCGCGAACCGCGCCCCGCGGGGCGGCGCCCGCCGTACGGGTCGCCGGTGGCGCCCTCCGGGAGGCGCGTACGCGTCTGGCCCGCGCCGCCCACACCGCCCTCGTAGCCGTCGTTCTGGTCGCCGAGGCTCATGCCGGGTACGCCCCCTCAACCCTTCGCGGGTTCGACAGTGGTCGTGCTGCTCTCACGGTGCGGTGACTGGACATCAGGGGCGGTCAGACAGCCATTCCGTACACGATGGTGAACAGCGTCCCCAGCGACCCGATGATGAAGACGCCGGTCAGGCCCGCCACGATGAGGCCCTTGCCCTGTTCGGCGCTGAACGTGTCCCGGAGGGCGGTCGCACCGATGCGCTGCTTGGCCGCGCCCCAGATCGCGATGCCGAGGCAGATCAGGATGGCCACCGCCATCACGACCTCGATCATCACACGCGCCTCGTTGCCCAGGCTTCCGAAAGGCCCCCAGTTGGGAGCGATTCCGCCGATGATGGTGGTGATGTCGCCCTTCTCGGCCGCCAGGTACATGTAACTCACCGCCCCTATTGGGTAGTTCGTCGCCCCTGCCGGATGGCATGGGTCATCGCCCTATCTTCGCTGATGAAACCGCCCGCGTGTGACGGCTTGGCCGCTCTCTTTACCCGATCCCCGCACATTTGACCGAGCCCGGTGCGCTGACCTGCGGTGGCGCGGGCTGGTTGTATGCGAAGACGCGTATCGTCACTCTGTGTATCACGCAGGGTGACTCCGGGCAATCACTGTCGTTGTTACACCTCAGGGCGTGTGCACGCCCGGGAGAGGCCTTCGAGGGGGCATTCGGCGCCGGCGTCCGGCGGCGGTTTTCGGAAGGGGCGGGCGGTGGAAACCGGGTGGTGGCGGAAAGGTGATTCTTGTGGGGCTCGGACCTCTCGCGAGAACTTGGCCGTGCGCTCGACTGGTTGAGCGCGTGACGACCGAGCACCACGACCGAGGGGGAAAATCATGCGCAAGATCGCGACGGCTGCCGCAGGGCTGTCTCTCGCCCTGGGGGCCGGACTCGCCACGGCACCTGCCGCGCATGCGGCGACGCCTTGTCCCAGTGGCGCAGTCTGCATCCGCGAGACCGACGGCTCGATCCTGAGCAGGAACATCTTCTACAGCTACGGCTACCACAACCTGTCGAACGTCACCGGCTACCGCGTCATCGTCAACAACCAGACCGGCGGAGCGGGCTTCCAGGTCTGCTACGAGTACAACGGCGGCAACTGCTCCGACGTCGCCCGCGACACCGGCGAGTACGCGCCGTACAACATGACGCCGATCGACTCCGTGGTCCTCGTCCGGTAGGTGTTCCGTACCGGGATGCTCTGGTGCGTGCGGCCGTCGCTTCGTCGGGAGCGGCGGCCGCACGTGCGTCGGGGCGTTGGGGTGTCGGGGTGTCGGGGCTGGGTTCTCGGGGCGGAGGTCGCTCGTGGGCTTCTGGTGCGGCCGCCCTCTTTCCGAGTGTGGCCCCCGGAGCCGGGCCGTCAAGGGCGCTCCTTGCGTCGCGTCGCTTCGCGATTCCGCTGTCGCTCCACCCTTGACGGCCCGACTCCGGGGGCCTTTTCCCACTCGGAGGGCGGCCGGGGGGTGGGGGTCCGCGCAGGGGGCCTCCGACACTCCGGCGCCGTGGGCGGCCGCCGGCCCGGTGGACGGTGTTGCGCGGCAGTGGAGTGGGGTGCCCATTGCCGTCTCGGCGGCCTGACGGCCGTCGCGGGGTGCGGTGCATGCCTCGCTGGTCATTGCCGGTGGGGGGCCGGGAGTGCGTGCGGGCAGGCGGTGTGGGCGAGTGCGGGGCGTCAGTCTTGTTGCCGCTGGGGGGACGGCCAGGTGGCACGCTGGGGCTGGCCGGCGGGACGGAGGTCGACCAGATCGAAGCCGTACTCGTGGCGGACGAGATGTCGGACCTGGCCCTGGACCGAGTCCCGTACGAATCCGACCCAGCCCACCGTCGTGCCGTACTGCAGCAGCCACGTGACCACGTCCATCGTCACCCCGAAGTCGTCCTCGTGGACGCAGGTCCGGACGGTCAGGGCCCACGGTGCGCTGCCGTCCCGACTCGGCTTGTCGAGCGCACGGACCAGCAGGGAGACATCGGCCCCGTCGAACCCTGGGCTCGCCGCCCCACCGGCGAAGGCCTGCCAGGGACCGCCCCACGACTCCCAGTCCGTCGCATGCAACTCCGCGGGCCTGTCACCTTCTCCCAGGAGCCATCTCAGTTCCAGAAGCACCGGCTCGGGCAGGTCCGGCACCAGGTCCACGGCCAGGAACAGGTCGTAGTAGTCACTCATGCCGGGGACCCTAAGGCCAGCGGGGGGAGAGGCGGAGGGCGACTTTTCGGTGCCACTAACGCGGGGAGTTGTGGCTCCTGAGTCACACGGGTTTTGTTGCGTCACTTCCGTACCCCGACAGGGCCTTGAGAGCACAGAAAAGTTTGGGGGAGGCTCCCTTCCCCGGTCCGGGGTGCGGCTGCTGGGGTGGGTGTGGCGTGAGGGGTGGCCTCCCTGCCCCACCGGGCAGTGACCAGCGGGGCATGAAGCGCTC
The DNA here is from genome assembly GCF_048500665.1 of Streptomyces tritici. Lineage (NCBI taxonomy): Bacteria > Bacillati > Actinomycetota > Actinomycetes > Kitasatosporales > Streptomycetaceae > Streptomyces > Streptomyces tritici. The sequence continues at coordinate 3,206,574 of NZ_CP183183.1, read as the reverse complement.
CCCGCGACGGCCCCCATGTCGCCGAGACGGCAATGGGCACCCCACTCCACTGCCGCGCCCCCAGCCACCCACCCAGCCCGACAGCCGCCCACGCACGCCAGGAACAAAGCGCGCCCCTGCGCGGACCCCCGCCCCCGGCCGCCCTCCGAGTGTGAAAAGGCGGGCGGAAGGGGTGGGTCAAGGGTGGAGCGACAGCGGAATCGCGAAGCGACGCGACGAAGGAGCGCCCTTGACGCGCCCCTTCCGCCCGCCACACTCGGAAAGAGGGCGGCCGCACCAGAAGCCCACCGGAAACCTCCGCCCCGAGAACCTCACCCCGGCTGCGAAGATCGTCCGTCGCACGACGACGAACGACGAAGCACGGGGTGAACGGACTTGAAGTACTGCAGCACGGGAGTACGAGCGACCGCGCTTGTGGCGCTGGCGGTGTTCGCCGCCGCCTGCGGGGGCGGTGGCTCCGGCTCGGCAGACCGCGAGCCGCCGGCCACGGGCGGTACGACCTCCGCCCCGGGCCGTGCGTCGGGCGGCTCCCCGACGGGCAAGCAGTCCGGCAGCGGCAAGGAGTCCGGCAGCGGCGGCGAGGAATCCGGCAACGGCGGGTCCGGCTTCGCGACCGTCTTCGACACCGAGGCGCGCTTCGTGCAGGCGTTTCCGGCGCCGTCGGCCATGGCGGGGTGGACGCCGGACGGGGGGTCCGTGGACCTCGACGAGGCGCCCGCCGGTCCGGCCGAGTGCCTTCCCGCGGCGGAGAAGCACTGGGACTGTCTCGCCACCGCCGACGGCAAGGCCGAGTACGAGGCGTTCGGCGAGGAGGTGGACTTCGAGCTCTACGCCTACCCGGACCGCAAGACCGCCCAGGCGGCCTGCCGCCACGAAAAGGCGTGGTCGAAGGGCTACGCGAAGGCGCAGGTGGGCGCCGTCCCCGGTGCCGAGGGCCACGCGTACTACCGCAACGTCGGTGGCGAGGACGGCCTCTACGTCGCCCTCTGCCTCGGTACGGTCATCGCCGAGGTGACCCTGGCCGGCCCGAACGGCGATCTGGACCCCAAGTCGGCTCACATTTTCTCCCGGATGTTCGTCGAGAACATCAGGAAGGCCGCCGCGGCGCCCTGAGGGCGTCGGGGGCGGGGGTGGCGCGACCCGGCCGTGGAAGGTCGGGATCGCGCCATGCATCGGCACGGCTCTTTCGTGCCGCCTGCCCCGGGTGGTCCTCTTGCGCCTGGCTCGACATCGTCACACAAGCAACATCAACCACTCACGCAACATTCACAGGGGAGGAAAGACCATGTTCACGCGCAAGCTCACCCCCGTCTCCGCCGCCGCGGTGGCCCTCGGCTCCACCCTGCTCCTCGCGCCCGCCGCTTCCGCCGCCTCCGCCGCGCCCGCCGAGGCGACCGCGACCTGCCGGACGGTCAAGGACAGCGCCCGGTTCGGGGCCTCCTGCTTCGACGCCGGCCTCTACCGGGCCGTGGCCCGGTGCGCCGACGGCAGCACCGTGGCCGGTCCCTGGGTCCGCGACCAGTCGTGGTCGTACGCCTACTGCAGCAGCGTCGGCTCCACGGTGCTCGGCGGTTACGTCCAGACGGCCTGATCGCCCGACCGGCCCCCGCTCAGCCGCCCGTCGTGCCCACGCACGCCTCGTTGCCCTCCGGGTCCGCCAGGACCCAGTGGCCCGGGGCGTGCTCGGCCGACACCAGGGTGCCCCCGGCCGCGAGCGCCGCGGCGATACGGGCCTCCGCCCGGTCGTGGGGCACCCACACGTCCACGTGCACCCGGTTGCGCTGCGGGCGCGGCGCGTCCATCTGCTGGAAGTAGAACGGCGCGCCGCGGCCCTGCGGGTCGACCAGGTCCTCCGGGCTGCCGGCCCGGTCCTCGTAGCCGAGCAGTGCCCGCCAGAACGGCGTCACCTTCCCGGCGTCCAGCGCGTCGACCGTGACCTGCACGGTCTGTACGGCCGACGGGTCCGGCCGCGCCCCCAGCTCGCGCGCGAGGGCGGAGATGCGGCGCGCCAGTCCGATGTACTGCCGCGTCAGCCCGTAGTAGTCCTCGGTCAGCGTGATCAGACGGACCGTCACGCCCTCCCGCCGCAGGTCGACGTCCGGGCCCTCGCCGATCCGCGCGCCCAGCTCCGCCACGAACCGGGCTCCCGCCGCGAACGAGCCCGTGCGGAAGTACGCGCACGCCCCCTCGCCCAGGACTCGCCAGTCCTCCGTCCCGGCGGCCTCGTGGAACTGCCGTGGCCGGATCCGTACGAGGTCGTCCCCGAGGTCGTCCCCGACGGGGTCCACCAGGGGGTCCACGAGGTGGTCGAAGTCGCCGTTCCGCGCGCCCCGGGCGAAGGCATCCCCACGCCGCCCGCGTCGTCGTCACCACCGACTCCGAGCCCGACTCCGAGCCCGACCCCGAGCCCGACCCCGGCTGCCCACCTGGCTCCCCCTCCACGTCCCGCAGGCTCACCACGTCCCCCGGCCCCTCCACCACCCCGACCCCCTCCACTCCCTCCACTCCCTCAGCCCCCGCCCCGCCCGCCCGAAGGGCGTCCAAAAGCGCGCGGAAGCGGGCGCGGGTCGTGGTCAGCACCGCACCGGCCGGGGCGTCGGAGGCGGTGAGGAGCAGCCGGCCGTCGTCGGCGGGGGCGACGAGGACGCAGGCGGCGTCCTCGTCGCAGAAGGACGACTTCTGCCAGGTCTTCGTGGTCGTCATCGGGTTCCTCTCGCACAGCGACGGTTTCCGGTCCGTGGACGGCGCATGAACAGCCGCGGCCAAGGTACGCACCCGACACGGGAGTTGGCAGCTCGCGCGTTACGTTGGCGGGGTGACGGACATCGAATCGCGGATCGACACCACCAGGCCCCACACCGCCCGCATCTGGAACTACTGGACCGGCGGCAAGGACAACTACCCGGTCGACCGTGAGGCCGGCGACCGGATCCGGGAGCTGCACCCCGGGATCGGGGAGTACGCCAAGGCCGACCGGCTGTTCCTCGGGCGGGCCGTCCGGCACCTGGCCGCCGAGGCCGGCATCCGGCAGTTCCTGGACATCGGGACCGGGCTGCCGAGCGCCGACAACACGCACGAGGTCGCGCAGCGCGTCGCGCCCGAGTCCCGTGTCGTGTACGTGGACAACGACCCCCTGGTCCTCGCCCACGCCCGCGCGCTGCTCGTCGGCACGCCCGAGGGGCGCACCGACTACCTGGACGCCGATCTGCGGGACGTCGACGGCATCCTCGCCGCCGCCTCGAAGACGCTCGATCTGTCCCAGCCCGTCGCGCTGATGCTGCTCGGCGTCGTGATCTTCATCGAGGACGACAAGGAGTCGTACGCGGTCGTCCGCCGGCTGATGGACGCCCTCGCGCCCGGCAGTCACCTCGTCCTGTCCCACACGGTCACGCACCCCGGGATGCCGGACGTCGACGCGGCGGTGGCGTTCTGGAACGAGCACGGGACCCCGAAGCTCACGCAGCGGACGCCGGCGCAGATCGCCCGGTACTTCGACGGCCTGGAGCTGCTGGAGCCGGGCGTCGTCTCCTGCTCGGCGTGGCGGCCGGAGTCGCCGGCGGCCGATGTGGCGATGTACGCGGGCGTGGGGCGGAAGCAGGCCCCCCGGTAGGCCCTCCAGCAGGCCCCCCAGCAGGCCCTGAGTACCTCCCGGCCCGCCGTCTGAGTACCCGTACCGACGCGCCGTGCCCCCGTTCCGCGGTGTCATGGCGGCATGACGACGAAGCAGTGGGACGCCGTGTACGCCCGGGCGCAGTGGGCGGCGCAGCGCAGGGCGCCGCGGCGGCCGGAGGAGCGGGACGCGCAGGCGTGGACGCCGTCGCTGGCGGTGGGGGCGGTGGCGCTCGCCGGGTTCGGGCTCGTCCAGCTGGTGTACGGCTTCTCGGCGATGGCCACGGATTCCTGCGGGCCCGACCACTGCCCGCCGGGCGTCGCGTGGCCGCTGACGGCGATGTCGCTGGGGTACTTCGGGATCTTCGTGCTGACCCCGCTCGCGATGCTCGCCGCGCTGGCGCTGCCGTGGCGGATCCGGTGGCGGCGGGCCCGGATCGTGGTGGCCTCCGTGGGGCTGTTGCCGCATCTGACGGTCATTCTGAGCCTCGTCGCGCTTCTGGCCTTCGGCTGACCCTCCTGCCCGCCTATTCTGGGCGGGATGGACTGCCAAGACCCTAGGGGTGGTTGACGGTGCGTAGGGCGTGGGTCGTCGCCGGTGTCTCGATCGGCGCCTGCCTGAGCTTCGTCGCTCTCCTTCTGGTCGGCACGTACTCGGCCGCCGCCGGGCTGATCGGCGGCGCGGGCGGCGGCAAGAACGGGACGGTGGCGCTGGCGAAGGGCGCGGTGCCGGCGGCGTACCAGGCGCTGGTGCAGCGGTGGGGGAATCTCTGCCCGGCGATCAATCCGGCGCTGCTGGCCGCGCAGCTGTACCAGGAGAGCGGCTGGAACCCGCGGATCGTCAGCCCGGCCAACGCGCAGGGCATCGCGCAGTTCATCCCGGGCACGTGGGCCTCGCACGGCATCGACGGCGACAAGGACGGGGACCGGGACGTCTGGGACCCGAACGACGCGATCCCGAGCGCGGCGTCGTACGACTGCGAGCTGGCGGGGTACGTGAAGAACGTGCCCGGCGATCCGACGAACAACATGCTGGCGGCGTACAACGCGGGCGCCTATCGGGTCATCAAGTCGGGCGGGGTGCCGCGGATCCGCGAGACGCAGAACTACGTGCGCATCATCCGGGAGCTGGAGAAGAGCTTCGCCCGGCCGGTGGGCCGGATCGAGCCGTCCCGGCAGGCCGCCGGCGCGATCTACTTCGCGCAGCAGAAGCTGGGCACGCCGTATCTGTGGGGCGGCAACGGCACGCCGGAGCAGGGCGGCCGGTTCGACTGCTCGGGGCTGACGCAGGCCGCGTACCGGACGGTGGACATCGAGCTGCCGCGCGTGGCCAACGACCAGTACAACGCGGGTCCGCATCCGTCGCGGGACGAACTCCTTCCGGGGGACCTGGTCTTCTTCTCGGACGATCTGAGCAATTCCCGGGCCATCCGGCACGTGGGGCTGTACGTGGGCGGCGGATACATGATCAACGCGCCGTACACTGGGGCCGTCATCCGGTTCGACAAGATCGACACGCCGGACTACTTCGGCGCGACGCGGGTCACCAAGGACGGGGCCGCGGCGCTGCCGACGGGTCTGCCCCGCGCGTGACGCGGGTTCGGGCCCGCGGTGCGGGACTCTCCGTGAGGCGCGCCCCTGAGCTGCGACGACACATCACTCTTCGATAACGTCGCGGTGATCTTTCGGGGGACGGTGGAACGTCTGAGCGGAGCGCCTCGTTCCCTGTTCTGACCGACCGTATCCGAATCCGACCTCGGGGGCCGGACTACAAGGCAAGGGGCCGCAGCAGATGGCTGGACTCGCATCGGACGGTTCGAACCCCGATGTCAGCCTGCTCTTCGACATCAACGGGCTCGCGAGGTCCGCACCCCCGTGGTTCGACCGGGTCATGGAGTTCACCGGCGAGTGGGGCATCATGCTCGCGATGGTCCTGGTGGGCCTGGGCTGCTGGTGGAGCCTGCGTCGCCGCGGTTCGCTCGCGGACTCGGTCTCCGGGCTCGCCGGGCTGATCTGGGCGCCGCTCGCCGCCGGCGTCGCCCTGCTGGTGAACATCCCCATCCGCGGTTTCGTCGAGCGGCCCCGCCCGTTCCGGGACCACGAGGGGCTGGAGGTGCTGATCGGCGGGAAGACGGACTACTCGTTCGTCAGCGATCACGCCACCCTGGCCATGGCCCTGGGGGTCGGACTCTTCGTGGCGCACCGGAAGTTCGGCGTCGCCGGGATCGCCCTGGCGCTCGCCGAGGGCTTCTGCCGCGTGTACATGGGCGTGCACTACCCGAGCGACGTCATCGGCGGTTTCGCGCTGGGCACGGCCGTGGCGCTGCTGCTGGCCCCGCTGGCGCTGGCGCTGCTGACCCCGCTGGTCTCGGCCGTGGCCCGGTCGGGCGCCGCCGGGCGGCTCGTGCGCTCCCGTGGGGCGGACCGCCGGGCCGTCGCCGGGACGGTCGGCATCCCCGAGCCCCGTACGGAGGGGCCGGGCAGCGGGGAGAACGGCCTGGCGGCCTGAGGGGCCGCCCCCGGTCTCAGAGCCGGTCGGGGGCCATCAGAGGCTGATTGCTGTGCGGCGGCGCCACGTGCGCCGCCGCGTCCGTTCGCGCCCGTTCCCGTGATCTGCGGGCCGGTCCCGTCCAGCCGCAGCTGCAGCGGGCGAGCGCGAAGGAGCCGCGTTCCGTAGTGGTCGTCTCATGGCGGGGCTGGTCCTGCACGTCTCCACGGTACTGCGCGTGACGGCGACCCCAGGCCGTCGTTAGGACGGCTGGGTGGGTTCGGGCAATCCGCAGGACCGCGTTGGGGGTTGGCAGGCGATGACAGAGCAGCAGCACAGGCTCAGGAGCGCGGCGCTGGCCGTCGCCGCGGTGGTCGGGGCGTCGGTCCTCGGCGGTTCGCTCAGCGGCTGCGCGGACGGCCGTGCCGACGCGCGCACCGGGGAGGTGGACCCCGTGCGGGCGGTACGGGACGCCTCGGCGGCGCTGTCCCGGGCCGGTACGTCGAAGGCCCGGACGTCGATGGAGATGGCGGCGGGCGGCACCCGGGTGACGATCCGCGGCGAGGGTGCGTACGACTTCCGGCAGCGGGTCGGCCGGCTGAAGGTGGTGCTGCCGCAGGACGCCTCCGGGGCGGAGGAGCACCGGCCGATCATCGAGCTGCTCGCGCCCGGCGCGCTGTACATGAAGAACCGCGGCGCGGGGGTGCCGGCCGACAAGTGGGTGCGGATCGACACCCACGAGCTGGTCGACGGCAACCTCGTCACCGGCGGGGCGACCGACCCGGCCGCCGCCGTCGAGCTGCTGCGCGGGGCGTCGGAGGTGCGGTACGTGGGCGAGGCCGAGCTGGCGGGGGTGAAGGTGCGGCACTACCGGGGCACCACGGACCTCGCGCGGGCCGCGAAAGTGGCTTCGCCGCAGGTCAGGGGGGCGCTGGCGGCCGCGGCGAAAGGGTTCGCCAGGGACGAGGTCCCGTTCGACGCGTACCTGGACGAGGAGGGGCGGCTGCGGAAGGTGCGGCACCGGTTCAGTTATCCGAGCCAGGGGCGTACGGTCGCGGTCGCGTCGACGACGCTGCTGTACGGCTTCGGCTCGCCGGTCGAGGTGCGGCTGCCGCACGCGCGGGACATCTACGCCGGGCGGATCGAAGCCTGAGGCACGTGCCGGGGCGGCGAGCCGGGCGGGACTTTCCGGGCCTCCCCAGGGGGCCAGGGCGCAAATGGTCCGGACGTGCCATGCGCGGTGCGTGTCGTGCTCCCTACGCTAGGAGACCGCACCGCAGGCCGGCAGGAAGAGGTGAATGCGCGTGGCTCCGCCCCCTTCGACCATAGTCCTGGACCACGATCACATCGCCCTCGCCGAGATCGAGCTGTGCGGCGAGCTCATGATCGCGGCCTCCGCCGCGGACGGGGAGCGGCTCAGCGCGGACCGGATCGACGAGGTCCTGCGCGTGGTCCCCGACCGCGTCGCTCCCGATCGCGTGGTCCCCGACCGGGTGGTCCCCGGTCGCGTCTCCGCGTGCCGCGCCCTCGCCCGGGATGGCCGGATCTAGCCGTCCCCGGCCGTGTCGGGCGCCCGCGGCGCGCCTCAGGTGCGCATCATGCGGGCGATGGCCTTGGTGGCCTCCTCGACCTTCGCCTCGATCTCGTCGCCGCCGGTGCGGGCCGCGTCGGCCACACAGTGCCGCAGGTGCTCCTCGAGGAGCTGCAGCGCGAAGGACTGCAGGGCCTTGGTGGAGGCGGACACCTGCGTGAGTATGTCGATGCAGTAGACGTCCTCGTCCACCATGCGCTGGAGGCCGCGGATCTGGCCCTCGATCCGGCGCAGCCGCTTGAGGTGCTCGTCCTTCTGCTTGTGGTAGCCGTGCACTCCGTGGGCGTGGTCGGTGGGCTCGACGGCCTCGGGGGTGACCTGGTCCGCCTCGGTGGTCGTCATCGCGTCCTCCCGCTGTCCAGAAAGGGGGGGTATACCCCTCGTGGGTATATGGTACCGGGCCTGGCGAAAAGCGGCCGGGGTCCCGTACAGATCACTGTGCCTGATGGGCGACACTGAAAGACGCCGGTTAGCCGTGGCCGGATGATGCGCCTAGCATCAGCCTGACCGAAACCCAGCACCCCGAGGACCCCTTGTGCGCTTTCGTCTGACCCCCAGGGAGACGAGCTTCTACGACATGTTCGCCGCGTCCGCGGACAACATCGTCACGGGCTCGAAGCTCCTGATGGAACTGCTCGGTGCGGAGTCCTCCGCCCGGGCCGAGATCGCGGAGCGGATGCGGGCAGCGGAGCACGCGGGCGACGACGCCACCCACGCGATCTTCCACCAGCTGAACTCCTCGTTCATCACGCCGTTCGACCGCGAGGACATCTACTCCCTCGCGTCGTCCCTCGACGACATCATGGACTTCATGGAGGAGGCCGTCGACCTGGTCGTCCTCTACAACATCGAGGAACTGCCCAAGGGCGTCGAGCAGCAGATCGAGGTGCTGGCCCGGGCGGCGGAGCTGACCGCCGAGGCCATGCCGCACCTGCGGACGATGGACAACCTCACGGAGTACTGGATCGAGGTCAACCGGCTCGAGAACCAGGCCGACCAGATCCACCGGAAGCTGCTCGCCCACCTCTTCAACGGCAAGTACGACGCCATCGAGGTGCTCAAGCTGAAGCAGATCGTCGATGTGCTGGAGGAGGCGGCCGACGCCTTCGAGCACGTGGCGAACACCGTGGAGACCATCGCGGTCAAGGAGTCCTGAGGCGTCGTGGACACCTTTGCTCTGGTCGTGACCATCGGTGTCGCGCTCGGCTTCACGTATACGAACGGCTTCCACGACTCGGCCAACGCGATCGCGACCTCGGTCTCGACGCGGGCGCTGACCCCGCGGGCGGCCCTGGCGATGGCGGCGGTGATGAACCTCGCCGGCGCCTTCATGGGCAGCGGGGTCGCCAAGACCGTCAGCGAGGGCATCATCCAGACGCCCGAGGGCAGCAAGGGGATGGGCATCCTCTTCGCGGCGCTGGTCGGCGCGATCGTGTGGAACATGGTCACCTGGTACTTCGGCCTGCCCTCGTCCTCGTCTCATGCGCTGTTCGGCGGCATGGTGGGCGCGGCGCTGGCCGGCGGGATCGACGTGATCTGGTCGGGTGTGGTCGAGAAGATCGTCATCCCGATGTTCATCTCGCCGTTCGTCGGTCTGATCCTCGGCTACCTGGTCATGTGCGTGATCCTGTGGCTCTTCCGCAAGGCCAACCCGCACAAGGCGAAGCGCGGCTTCCGTATCGCCCAGACGGTCTCGGCGGCGGGCATGGCGCTCGGCCACGGCCTGCAGGACGCGCAGAAGACCATGGGCATCGTGGTGATGGCCCTGGTGATCGCGGACGTCGAGCAGGCGGGCGACGAGATCCCGGTGTGGGTGAAGATCGCCTGTGCGGTGATGCTGTCGCTGGGCACGTACGCGGGCGGCTGGCGGATCATGCGGACGCTGGGCCGGCGGATCATCGAGCTGGACCCGCCGCAGGGTTTCGCGGCGGAGACGACGGCGGCGTCGGTGATGTACACGGCGTCCTTCATGTTCCACGCGCCGATCTCGACGACGCACGTGATCACCTCGGCGATCATGGGCGTCGGCGCGACCAAGCGGGTGAACGCGGTGCGCTGGGGCGTCGCCAAGAACATCGTGCTCGGCTGGTTCATCACCATGCCGGCGGCGGCGCTGGTGGCGGCGGCGAGCTATTTCGTGGTGAAGCTGTTCTTCGGCTAGCGACGCCGGTCCGGGCCGCGGTCCGGGGAACGCAAGTGGGCCCGGTTCCCCTGTGGGGGAGCCGGGCCCTCGTCCTGCGGTGGCACCGCCATGCAGCACCGCAGGACGGCCACGCGGCCAGGCCGCATGGTGTCTCTTAGCCGAAGCGGCCGGAGATGTAGTCCTCGGTCGCCTGGACGGACGGGTTGGAGAAGATCCGCTCGGTGTCGTCGAGCTCGATCAGCTTGCCGGGCTGGCCCACGGCCGCCAGGTTGAAGAAGGCGGTGCGGTCGGAGACGCGCGCGGCCTGCTGCATGTTGTGCGTCACGATGACGATCGTGAAGCGCTCCTTCAGCTCGCCGATCAGGTCCTCGATCGCCAGGGTCGAGATGGGGTCGAGCGCCGAGCAGGGCTCGTCCATCAGCAGCACGTCGGGCTCGACCGCGATCGCGCGGGCGATGCACAGACGCTGCTGCTGGCCGCCGGAGAGGCCGGAGCCCGGCTTGTTCAGGCGGTCCTTGACCTCGTTCCAGAGGTTCGCGCCCTTGAGGGAGCGCTCGACGATGTCGTTGAGCTCGGCCTTCTTGTAGCTGCCGTTGAGCCGCAGGCCCGCCGCCACATTGTCGAAGATCGACATGGTCGGGAACGGGTTCGGACGCTGGAACACCATGCCGACCGTGCGGCGGACGGCGACCGGGTCGACACCCGGGCCGTACAGGTTCTCGTCGTCCAGCATCACCTTGCCCTCGACCCGGCCGCCGGGGATGACCTCGTGCATGCGGTTGAGGGTGCGCAGGAAGGTGGACTTGCCGCAGCCGGAGGGGCCGATGAAGGCCGTCACGGAGCGGGGCTCGACGGTCATGGAGATGTCGTCGATCGCCTTGTGGGAGCCGTAGTACGCGGAGAGGCCGCTGACGTCGATTCGCTTGGCCATATCAATCACTACTTCCAGAGTGCCGCGTCAGCGGCCGGTCTTGGGGGCCTTCCAGCGGGCGATGCCGCGGGCCACCAGATTGAGGATCATGACGAAGGCGATGAGGACGAGCGCGGCGCCCCAGGCGCGGGCCACGGCGGCGTCGGTGCCGACCGCGTACTGCTCGTACACGTACAGCGGCAGGGAGGACTGCGCGCCTTCGAAGGGGTTCGGGTTGATGAGCTTCGTACCGAACACGAGGAGGAGGACGGGGGCCGTCTCACCGGTGATGCGGGCGACCGCGAGCATGACGCCCGTGGTGATGCCGCCGATCGCGGTGGGCAGGACCACCTTCAGGATCGTCCGCCACTTCGGGACGCCGAGGGCCAGGGAGGCCTCGCGCAGCTCGTTCGGGACGAGCTTCAGCATCTCCTCGGTGGAGCGCACCACGACCGGCATCATCAGGATGGCCAGGGCCATCGCGCCGGCGAACCCGGAGGGGCCGAAGCCCAGGATCAGGTTCCAGGTGGCGAGGATGAACAGACCCGCGACGATCGACGGGACGCCCGTCATGACGTCGACGAAGAAGGTGACCGCGCGGGCGAGCTGCCCGGTGCCGTACTCCACCAGGTAGATCGCGGTGAGCAGCCCGATGGGCGCGGCGATCACGGTGGCGATGAGCACCTGCTCGATGGTGCCGAGCAGCGCGTGGTAGATGCCGCCGCCGGCGTCGGCGTCGAGGACGCCGTTCATCGAGTGGGTCAAGAAGTACGGGTCGACGACCTCGATGCCCTTGCTCACGGTCGTCCAGGCCAGCGAGAGAAGCGGGACGACGGCGAGGATGAAGCAGACCCAGACGATGCTGGTGGCCACCCGGTCCTTGGCCTGGCGCCGGCCCTCCACCTTGGCGGTGACGGCGAACGTGGCGAGGACGAAGAGCAGCGCGGCGATCAGGCCCCACTGGAGGCGGCTGTGCCAGCCGGCGCCGAGGCCGATGCCGATCGCGGCGGCGACGGAGCCGGCGGCGACGGCGAACGGGGTCCAGCGCGGCAGACGCGCGTGGCTCAGCGGGTCGTGGACGACGTCGACCGCGGGACGGTCCTGTACGACGGTCATGCTGTGCCTCCTTCGTTCGCTTCTCCGCCCGCGCGGCGCAGAGGTGCGGCTGTCGTCCCTGTCTGCGGCCCGGTGGCCGCGCGTGCGTCGCTCACGCGTTGGCCCCCGAGTACTCCTTGCGGCGGGCGATGATCCAGCGGGCCGCGCCGTTGACCAGCAGGGTGATGGCGAAGAGGACGAGACCGGAGGCGATCAGCGCGTCACGGCCGAACTCGTTCGCCTCGTTGAACTTGGAGGCGATGTTCTGGGCGAAGGTGCCGCCGCCCGGGTCGAGCAGGTGGCCCGAGATGACGAAGCTGGGGGAGAGCACGACGGCGACGGCCATGGTCTCGCCGAGTGCGCGGCCGAGGCCGAGCATCGAGGCGGAGATGATGCCGGAGCGGCCGAACGGCAGCACCGCCATGCGGATGACCTCCCAGCGCGTGGCGCCGAGGGCGAGGGCGGCCTCTTCGTGCATCCGGGGGACCTGGAGGAAGACCTCACGGGTGACGTTGGTGATGATCGGCAGGATCATGATCGCCAGCAGGATGCCCACGGTGAACAGGGAGCGGGCGGGGCCGTCGCTGGACTTGTCGAAGATGTACGTCCAGCCCATGTACTCGTCGAGCCACTTGTTCAGGCCGTCGAGGTACGGGACCAGGAAGATCGCGCCCCAGAGGCCGTAGATGATGCTGGGCACGGCGGCGAGCAGGTCGACGACGTACGCGAGCGGGGCGGCGAGCTTGCGCGGCGCGTAGTGCGAGATGAACAGCGCGATGCCGATGGCGATGGGCACCGCGATCGCCATGGCGATGATCGAGGAGACGATCGTGCCGAAGACGAGGACGGCGATGCCGAAGACCGGCGGGTCGCCGGCCGGGTTCCACTCGGAGGTGGTGAGGAAGTTCGTGCTGTCCTGCGAGATGGCGAGGACGGCGCGGTAGGTCAGGAAGACCGCGATGGCGGCCATGATCACCAGCAGGGTGATGCCGGAACCGCGGGAGAGACCGAGGAAGATCCGGTCTCCGGGGCGGGTGGCGCCCTGGGGGCGCTCGTTCTCTGTCGGTGGTGGTGTCGTCGTGGTCGTAACCATGGGACTCTCCGGTCTGCGGAACCCCGGGGGGTTCCTGGCGGCGGTGCACCGGATACCGGGGCCGGCCCGTCAGGGGTGCTGGACGGGCCGGACCCGGTCGGGAATCAGGACAGGGTCGGGACGATCGCGCGGACCTTGGCGGCGATCTCCGCCGGGAGCGGGGCGTAGCCGGCCTCGGCGAGGACCTTCTGGCCCTCCTCGCTGACCGTGTAGTTCAGGAACGCCTTCAGGGTCGGCAGGGTCTCCGCCTTGTTGCCCTTGTCGCAGGCGATCTCGTAGGTGACGAGCATCAGCGGGTAGGCGCCCTCGGCCTTGGTGGCGTAGTCGAGGGACAGGGCCATGTCGGAGCCGGTGCCCTTGATCTTGGCGGCGGCGATGGCCTTGGAGGCGTTCTCCGGGGTGGCCTCGACCGGGGCGGAGGCGCCGGTGTTCAGCTTGACCGTGGAGATGCTGTTGGAGGTGGCGTAGGAGAGCTCGAAGTAGCCGATGGCGCCCTCGGTGCCCTTGACGGAGGTCGCGACGCCGGAGGAGCCGTTGGCGGCCTGGCCGCCCTGGGCGGGCCAGGACTTCGACTTCGGGTCGTGCTTCCAGTCGGCCGCGGCGGCGGTCGAGAGGTACTTGCCCAGGTTCTGGGTGGTGCCCGACTCGTCGGAGCGGTGGAAGGCCTGGATGGTGGTGGCCGGCAGCTTCGCGCCCGGGTTGAGCTTGGCGATCGCCGGGTCGTTCCACTTGGTGATCTTGTTGTCGAAGATCTTGGCGATGGTGGAGGCGTCCAGGACGAGGTTGTCCACGCCGCTCAGGTTGTAGCCGATGGCGATCGGGCCGCCGACCATCGGGAGGTTGACGCCCTTGCCGCCCTTGCAGATCTTCTGCGACTCGGCGACCTCTTCGTCCTTCAGGGCGGAGTCGGAGCCCGCGAAGGCGACCTGGCCCTGGTTGAACTTGGTGATGCCGCCACCGGAGCCGATGGCCTGGTAGTTGACCTCGACGCCCGAACAGGCCGCCTGGAAGTTCTTGACCCACAGGTCCATGGCGTTCTTCTGGGCGGAGGAGCCGGCGGCCAGGAGCTGGCCCTTGGCGCCGTCGCACTTGATGTTCGACGCCGCGGTCGTCTTCTTGTCGCCGCCGTCGGCGCCGCCGGTGTTGTCGTCCGAACCACACGCCGACAGGACCAGGGCGCCGGAGACGACGAGGGCACCGATCGCGGAGGCGCGAAGCCCGTTCTTGCGCGAAAGCTTCACTTTTCGGGTGTTCCTTCCAGAAGCCGCCCGCCTCGGCCTTGGTGCCGGGGCTTTCCGTGGCGGCGTGTGTCGGGGTCGGTGTGACGGCGCATGCCGTTCACCTCGTACGGCCGAAATTAGGCAGAACAGGTGAAGCGGTCGACGGAGGAGAGTGAACGGCAGGTGAACCGTGCTGTAAGGCCGGGTGCCGCCGGTCACCGCCGGTCCGGCGCGTGCGCCGGGCCGCTCCCCGTACGCCTCCTCTTCAGCGTGCGACGGAGGCGGGCAGGGCGTCCAGCAGGTCACGGTCGCGCGCCTGGGTGAGGCGGCGGCGGGCGGCGGCCGGGGGCAGCCAGACCAGCCGGTCGACCTCATGGGTGGGCGTGAAGACACCGCCGAGGGCGCGGGCCGCCCAGTACTCGACCTCCTTGGGGCGCCCCGACGCGGTGTAGCGGATCGTGGGCAGGCGGGCGCCCAGCGCGCACGCCTGGCCGGTCTCCTCGCGGACCTCGCGCAGGGCGCACTCCTCGGCGCTCTCGCCGCGCTTCCGCTTGCCCTTGGGGTGCGACCAGTCGTCGTACTTCGGCCGGTGGATCAGGGCGATCTCGACGCCCCCGCCCGCCGCCGGCCGCCACAGCACACAGCCGGCGGCCAGGACGGGGGCGGGGGCGGAGCTCATGAGACGGTCGCCGCGGCCCGCTGCCAGGCCCGCTGGAAGGCGAAGCGGGCCGCCTCGACCTCGTGCCGCTGGTCGGCGTGGAGCACGCCGAGCGCGTACGCGGTGGCCGGGGCGATCCGCGGGGTACGCGCCGCCGTGGCGGCCGCGGCGGCGGCCTCGGCGGCGTCCCGGTGCCGGTCCAGGGCGCGGCCCGCCTCGTACAGGACCGGGTCCGCGGCGGTGTCCGGATGCCGCAGGGCCTCCAGGGCGTACCGGTGCAGCCGCAGCAGCTGCCGGGCCTGGTGCCAGGGCGCGTCCTGCGCCTCCCCGGCGGCGAGCTCCAGGGCCTCCGCGTTGTACGGGTGCGCCGCGCGGGCCAGCGGCAGCGCGGCGACCGCGTCGGACAGGCGCCGCTCCACGACCTCGGCCGGCGCGTCCAGGACCTCGGCGGCCGGGGCCGAGCCGGCCGGGCCCAGCGGCACCTCGGAGGCCAGCAGCGCCACGGCGTCGGCGACCGCGTGGAAGCGGGACGAGCCCAGGGCCTGCAGCGCCGCGGAGTGGGCCCGGGTCCGGGCCAGGGTGAGCTGCCGCTCCAGGAGCGCCCCGGCCCGTGCCGCGCCGACGGTCAGACCGTGCGCGCCGCCCTCCGCGGCGCGGGCGGCCGGTACGGCGCTGCCGTCGGCGCCGGCGCTCCCCGCGCCGCCGGCGCCCGACAGGCGGGCCAGCGCGTCCACGAGCCGGACGAGCCGTGAGGTGCAGGCGTGCTCCAGGGCCAGGGTGCCGGAGAGCCAGGCCAGCTCGGTGCGCAGGCCGTCGGCCCAGCCGGGGTCCAGGAGCACCCGGAAGGTGTGCAGGGTGCCGCTGATCCGGCGGGCCGCGCCGCGCAGCGCGCGGGCGGCCTCCTCGGCCCCGGCCGTGTCCGCGCCGCTCTCGGCGTGCAGCCTCAGGCTGCGCAGGAAGTCACCGGCGCGGGCGTGCAGGTACGGGGCGAGCACCTCGCCCGCCGTGAGGTCCCCGGCGCCGGGGTGTCCGGCGCCGGGGTGCCCGCCGCCCGGGTTCCCGGCCGTCGGGCCCCGGGGCGGAAGCGCCGTCGGCTCGCCCGCCGTGACGTCCCGGGCCGTCAGGTCCCGGCCCGCGAGGTCCCGCGCCGTGAGGTCCCGTGCGGTGAGCCGTCTCGCCGTGATCCCTCCCGGCGCCGGTTTCGCCGCCGTCGCGTCCGGGGGGTATTCAGGGTTGTGCACGCCGGCGCCTCCGCGCGTCGATGAGCATCTCCTGGACGTGCCGCAGCGGCTGGCCGTCCGGGTCGGTCGCGTGCCGCGTCCAGTTCCCGTCCGGGCCGAGGTGCCAGGAGGAGGTGGTGTCGGACATCCCGGTCTCCAGGAGCCGGGTGAGGGCGGCCCGGTGGGCCGGGTCGGAGACCCGGACGAGGGCCTCGATACGGCGGTCCAGGTTGCGGTGCATCATGTCGGCGCTGCCGAGCCACACCTCCGGCTCGCCGCCGTTGCCGAAGGCGAAGACCCGGGAGTGCTCCAGGAAGCGGCCGAGGACCGAGCGGACCCGGATGTTCTCCGAGAGGCCGGTGACGCCGGGGCGGATCGCGCAGATGCCGCGGACCCAGACGTCGACGGGGACGCCGGCCTGCGAGGCCCGGTAGCAGGCGTCGATGATCGCCTCGTCGACCATCGAGTTGACCTTGATGCGCACGTACGCGGGGCGTCCGGCGCGGTGGTGGGCGATCTCCTTGTTGATCCGCTGGATCAGGCCGTCGCGCAGCGACTTCGGCGCGACGAGCAGCCGCCGGTAGGTCTCCCGGCGGGAGTAGCCGGAGAGCCGGTTGAACAGGTCGGACAGGTCCGCGCCCACCTGCGGGTCGGCGGTGAGCAGGCCGAGGTCCTCGTACAGCCGGGCGGTCTTCGGGTGGTAGTTGCCGGTGCCGACGTGCGAGTACCGGCGCAGCGTCTCGCCCTCCTGGCGGACCACGAGGGACAGCTTGCAGTGGGTCTTCAGGCCGACCAGGCCGTAGACCACGTGGCAGCCGGCCTCCTCCAGCTTGCGGGCCCACTTGATGTTGGCCTGCTCGTCGAAGCGGGCCTTGATCTCGACGAGGACGAGCACCTGCTTGCCGGACTCGGCGGCGTCGATGAGCGCGTCGACTATCGGCGACTTGCCGGACGTCCGGTACAGCGTCTGCTTGATCGCGAGCACGTCCGGGTCGGCGGCCGCCTGCTCCAGGAACGCCTGGACGGAGGTGGAGAAGCTGTCGTACGGGTGGTGCAGCAGCACGTCCCGCTCGCGCAGCGCGGCGAAGATGTCCGGAGCGGAGGCGGACTCCACCTCGGCGAGGTCGCGGTGGGTGCCGGCGACGAACTTCGGGTACTTCAGCTCGGGCCGGTCCTGCGAGGCGATGCCGAACAGGCCGGTGAGGTCGAGCGGGCCGGGCAGCGGGTAGACCTCGGACTCGGAGACCTTCAGCTCGCGGACCAGCAGGTCCAGCACGTACGGGTCGATCGACTCCTCGACCTCCAGGCGCACCGGCGGGCCGAAGCGGCGGCGCAGCAGCTCCTTCTCCAGGGCCTGCAGGAGGTTCTCGGTGTCGTCCTCCTCGACCTCCAGGTCCTCGTTCCGGGTCACCCGGAACATGTGGTGCGCCAGCACCTCCATGCCGGGGAACAGTTCCTCCAGGTGCGCCGCGATGACGTCCTCCAGGGGGACGTAGCGCTGCGGGGAGGCCTCCAGGAAGCGGGTGAGCAGCGGCGGGACCTTGACGCGGGCGAAGTGCCGGTGGCCGCTGACGGGGTTGCGCACGACGACGGCCAGGTTCAGGGAGAGGCCGGAGATGTACGGGAAGGGGTGCGCGGGGTCGACGGCCAGCGGGGTGAGGACCGGGAAGATCTGCTGGCGGAACAGCGTGAACAGGCGGGCCTGTTCCTTCTCGGTGAGCTCGGGCCAGCGGATCAGGTGGATGCCCTCGTCGGCGAGGGCCGGGGCGACGTCCTGCTGGTAGCAGGCGGCGTGCCGGGCCATCAGCTCGCGGGAGCGGGTCCAGATCAGGTCGAGGACCTCGCGGGGCTGCAGCCCGGACGCGGAGCGGGTGGCGACGCCGGTGGCGATGCGGCGCTTGAGGCCGGCGACGCGGACCATGAAGAACTCGTCCAGGTTGGACGCGAAGATCGCGAGGAAGTTCGCCCGTTCGAGGAGGGGCGTGTTCGGGTCCTCGGCGAGTTCGAGGACGCGCTCGTTGAACGCGAGCCAGCTGCGTTCGCGGTCGAGGAACCGCCCCTGGGGGAGTTCCGCCCCCTCGCCGTCGTCCTCGTAGGCGTCGGGGTCGGCGTCGAGATCGGGCTCCAGGTCGGACACCCGGCCGTTGGGGTTGACGGCGTGCGGGCGGTGCGCGGCTATGGAACCGATCGACGGCTGGGCGGTCGGCTGGGCGGAGTTCTGGACCGGGACCTCGGCGGGCTGCTGGCTCATGGCCCCATTCTTCCGCGCGAAGGGGTGAACGAGCGCGTCGGAGCGGGCCGTGGTGGAGGGAAGTCTCCCCAGGGGGAGGTCGGGCACGGCGGGCTTCATTGAGTGAGCGTCGCAAGCGCGTCTGAATGGCGGGTGACGACGACATGTCGTGACGGCGACCGCGGGCGGGGCCGCGGGGGCCACGAGGCCCCCCGCGACCCGCTGCGGGTCGCCTCAGGCGTGCCGCTTCCGGAGCACCCGGAAGGCGGTGTACAGCGCGAGCGCGGCGAGCGCGAGGCAGATGGCGGTCTCGACGAGCTGGATGGGCCAGAAGTGGGAGGCCGGGTGGTACTCGATGAAGTCGGTGACGCCGCCTCGGTCGGCGAGGCACTCGCGTACGCCGTCCGGCCTGGCCGCGAGGCAGTCGTCCCAGCGGAGGCGTTCGCCGGAGGCGGTCAGCATGCCGGCGTCCAGCGCCCAGTCCTTGGACGCGCGCAGCGACAGGTCGTGGCCGGTGAGGAGGCGGGCGGGCCACAGGCCCGGACGCGCCCAGGCGAGGACGGCCAGCGCCGCGCCGGTGACCAGTGCGGTGACGCTCATGGCGAGGACGGTGCGCCGGACGAGCATGCCGGCGGCCGCGCCGACGGCGAGGCCGAGCAGAGTGTGCGCCACGGGCACGACGCCGTGCGAGGCGAACATGATCGGCTCGTACCAGTACGTGGGGTAGTCGTGTGCGGGACCGGTCGTCCAGGCCCAGTAGAAGACCGCGCTGAGCAGCGGAACGCCGACGAGCGCGAGCACCCCGGGCACCGCCAGCTTGGCCGCGAGCCAGCGGGACGGGCGCACGCCCTGCGTCCAGGCCAGCTTGTACGTCCCGGACTCCAGTTCCCGGGCGAGCATCGGGCCCGCGACGAAGGCGCCGAGCAGCGCGGGCAGGGCGAGCATGCCGAGGGCCGCGTACTCGACGACGTGCCGGACGGCCCACTGGTCGTCGAGGTAGTCGCGGGTGGGCTGAAAGCACTGCTGCTTCTCGCTGCTCACCGTGCAGCCCGCCGCGCGCAGCGCCTCGGCGGCGGCGTCCGACCACAGCCGGGAGGTGACGAGACCCACCACCGCGATCCCGGCGAGCGCCAGCGCCACCCACAGGGCCTTGCGGTGCTGCCGGACCGTCACCCAGGTCGGGCCCTTCAGCGTGACCAGGCTCATGCGGGGGCTCCTTCGGGGGTGCGGAGGTGGGCCAGGAGGAGGTCCTCCAGGGTGGGTTCGGCGGTCTGCCAGGGGCCTTCGACGGGGCCCTCGTGGCGGACCAGCGCCGTGAGCTGACGGCCCGTCGTGCGGGCGGAGACGACCGTGTGCGGGGCGAGGTCCGCGACCGGTCCGGTCAGCAGCGTGTGCGCGGCGAGGAGGTCGTCGATCGGGCCGTCCAGCCGGACGCGGCCCCCGTGCACGAGGAGCAGGTGGTCGCAGACGCCCTCCAGCTCGGTGAGGATGTGCGAGGACATCACCACGCTCGTGCCGTGCTCCGCCGCGTCCGCCATCAGCGCGCCCATGAGCTCGCGCCGGGCCAGCGGGTCCAGGTCGGCCATCGGCTCGTCGAGGAGCAGCAGTTCCGGCCGCTTGCCGAGCGCCAGGGCGAGGGCGAGGCGGGTGCGCTGGCCGCCGGACAGCGCGCGCACCTTCGCGTCGGCGGGCAGTACGGCGGCGATGGCGGCGGCCGCTCCGTCGTCCCAGCGCCCCGGGTTCAGCTCGCGCCCCATGCGCAGCGTCTCCGCGACGGTGAGCTGCCCGTACAGCGGCTTGTCCTGGGCCACGTACGCGATCCGCTCCCGGGCGGGCGCGGCGATCCGGCCCTCGGTGGGCCGCAGCAGTCCCGCCGCGAGGGCGAGCAGTGTGGACTTGCCGGCGCCGTTGTGCCCGACGAGGGCGCAGATCCGCCCGGTGGGCAGGGTGAAGCCGCAGTCCTTGAGCGCCCACCCCCGGC
Source organism: Streptomyces tritici (assembly GCF_048500665.1). Lineage (NCBI taxonomy): Bacteria > Bacillati > Actinomycetota > Actinomycetes > Kitasatosporales > Streptomycetaceae > Streptomyces > Streptomyces tritici. The sequence continues at coordinate 3,186,336 of NZ_CP183183.1, read as the reverse complement.
GGCGGCTGTAGCGCAGGCCGAGGCCCTCGGCCTCGATGACCGGTGCGGTCATTGGTCGTCCCCCTTGAAGTGCTGTTCCAGTACGGAGGTGAAGAGCGCGGCCACGTCCTCCCGCTCCAGTCCGGCCGCCCGGGCCCGGCGCGCCCAGTCCGTCAGCTCGGCCCGCAGGGGCGAGTCGGCGGCGCCGGCGGTGCCGAGGGTCGCGCGGACGAAGGTGCCGAGGCCGCGGCGGGCCTCGACCAGGCCCTCGCGCTCGAGCTCGCGGTACGCCTTGAGCACCGTGTTCGGGTTGACGGCCGTCGCCTCGACGACCTCGCGCGCGGTGGGCAGGCGGTCGCCCGGCTCCAACAGGCCCATGCGCAGGGCCTGCTTGGTCTGCTGGACGATCTGGAGGTAGGTGGCGACGCCGCTGCGCCGGTCGATGCGGTACTCGACCATCCCTTCCACCACCCTTTCACTAATCGAATAGTGAAAGGGTGGTGGAAAGGAGGGGGCGGTGTCAACCGCCCCCCATCGCCCGGCCCTTGGGGTCGTCCGTCCCCTACGGTCGTCCGTCCCTACGACTCCGTGCGGTACATCAGGTCCACCTCGTGCGTCGCGAAGCCCAGGCCCTCGTACACCCGCACCGCCGCCGTGTTGTCCCCGTCGACGTACAGCATCGCCGTCGGCAGCTGCTGCGCCGCCAGGTGCCGCAGTCCGATGGCGGTCAGAGCCTTCCCGAGGCCGCCGCCCTGCGCGTCCGGCAGGATGCCGACCACGTACACCTCGCCGAGCTGCTCCTCCGCGTGGACCTTCGTCCAGTGGAAGCCGACCAGCCGGTCGTCCTTCTCCGCGAGGAAGAAGCCCTTCGGGTCGAACCACGGCTCGGCCATCCGGTCGTCCAGGTCCCGCTGGGTGAGCGAGCCCTGCTCGGGGTGGTGCGCGAAGGCCGCCGCGTTGACCGCGAGCCACGCCGCGTCGTCCTGGCCCGGGACGAAGGTGCGGACCGTGACGCCCTCGGGCAGCACCGGCTCGGGGATGTCGAGCGGGGTCAACGGGCGGCGCATCTGGCGCAGTTCCCGGAACAGGGTCAGCCCGAGGACCTGGGCCAGGTGGCGGGCGGACGCCTTGCCGCCGTGCGCCCAGACCCGCAGGCGCTTGCCGGAGGCCGCGAGCAGGGCGCTGCCGAGGGCCCGGCCGTGCCCGCGGCCCCGGTGGCCGGGGTGCACGACGAGCTCGGCGGCCGGGGCCTCGATCGGGTCGGTGTCCTCGAGCTGCGCGTAGCCGCGCAGTTCGGGGCCGACGGTGAGCAGGAGATGGCTGATGCCCTCGCGCCTGCCGTGCCGCAGATACAGCCGGCCCTGCTCGGACACGGCATGCACCCCGTCGACGCGGTCGGCCTCCGCGAGCAGGTCGAGGACCTCGTCGATCTGCTCGGGGGAGAGCGCGTCGTAGGTGCGGATCTGCCGCCCGGGCTCCAGGGCCGGCGTCGGATCAATCGTCATGGGTACGAGCCTACGGCGACCGGCCGGTCCCGTCGGCGAAGCGACGGAACGCGAGAGGCAACCTCCTCGTAACCTGCCCACCCCTGTTGCGCTACGCGCGTTGACTCTAGGCTGCATCGCTGGGCCGAGAGTCAAGCGACGCCGCACAAGGGGCGCGGGGGCCCAAAAGGGGAGACATGGCTACGAGACAGAAGAAGAACAAGGCGGTCCGCCGGGCGCTGGCCGTCGGGGCGGGGCTCGCCACCGCGGGCGCGCTCGTCGCGGCGCTGCCCGCCGGGGCCTCGGACACCAAGGGCGGCGGCGGGTACGGCCACGGTCGGTACGTCGACGTGCAGCTGCTGTCCTTCAACGACCTGCACGGCAACCTGGAGCCGCCGACCGGCTCGGCCGGCCGCCTCACGCACCTCAACGAGGACGGCACCACCAAGACCATCGAGGGTGTCGGCGGCGTCGAGTACCTGGCCACCCACCTGCGGCAGGCCCGCCAGGGGCACCCGTACTCCGTCACGGCCGCCGCGGGCGACATGATCGGCGCCTCGCCGCTGGTCTCGGGCCTGTTCCACGACGAGCCGACCATCGAGGCGCTGAACAAGCTGAAGCTCGACGTCAGCTCGGTCGGCAACCACGAGTTCGACGAGGGCGCGCGCGAGCTCGCCCGGATCCAGAACGGCGGCTGCCACCCGACCGAGGGCTGCTTCGAGGAGGGCAGGACCTTCGAGGGCGCCGACTTCCCCTACCTCGCGGCCAACGTGACGGACGAGAAGACCGGCCGTCCGATGCTCGACCCGTACTTCGTCTGGGAGAAGGACGGCGTCCGGATCGGCTTCATCGGCGTCACCCTGGAGGGCACGGCGAACATCGTGTCCGCCGAGGGCATCAAGGGCCTGAAGTTCGGCGACGAGGTCGAGACGATCAACAAGTACGCCAAGGTGCTGGAGCGCAAGGGCGTGAAGTCGATCGTGGCCCTGCTCCACGAGGGCGGCGCGCCGGCCTCGGGCGCGTACAACTACGACTGCGACAGCCCGGGCCCGGGCGACGGCATCTCCGGTCCGATCGTGGACATCGCGAAGAACGTCACCCCGCAGGTCGACGCCCTGGTGACCGGCCACACGCACCAGGCGTACGCGTGCACCATCAAGGACCCGGCGGGCAAGCCGCGCACGGTCACCTCGGCGGCCTCGTTCGGCAAGCTGTACACGGACACGACGCTGACCTACGACCGCCGTTCGAAGGACATCGTCCGCACCGCCGTCGCCTCCGCGAACCACGTCGTCACCCGTGACGTGGACCCGGCCGACGACATGAGCGACCTCATCAAGCGCTACAAGGCGCTGGCCGCGCCGATCTCGGGCCGTCCCGTCGGGCACATCTCCGCGAGCATCGACAACCCGCAGCCCGACCCCAAGGACCCGGCGATCGGCATCGAGCGGCCGCTCGGCAACCTGATCGCCGACGCGCAGCTGGAGGCCATGGCCCCGGCCGACAAGGGCGGCGCCCAGCTCGCGCTGATGAACCCGGGCGGCATCCGGATGCCCCTGACGTACGCGCAGTCCAACGGCGAGGGCGACGGCGTGGTGACCTACGGCGAGGCGTACAACGTCCAGCCGTTCACCAACATGATGTGGGCGGTCGATCTGACCGGCGCCCAGCTGATCACCACCCTGCAGCAGCAGGTGAGCGGTGCGAACCTGGGCTCCCCGAAGATCCTGCAGGTGTCGAAGAACTTCACCTACACCCTGGACCTGACCAAGACCGGCGCGGACCGGATCGTGGTCGACTCGGTGCGGCTGAACGGTGAGGCGATCGACCCGGCGAAGACCTACCGGGTCGCGATGAACGAGTTCCTGACGGGCGGCGGCGACGGCTTCGCCGTGCTGAAGGAGCACAAGAACAAGCTGGTCGGCTCGTCCGACCTGGACGTGTTCACCGCCTACCTGGGCGCCCACTCCTCGGCGAGCGCCCCGCTGGCGCCGCCGGCGCTGGGCCGCATCACCATCGTGAAGTAAGGCGCTGTGCGCAGGGGGCGGCGGACCGTTTCGGCGGGCCGCCGCCCCTTTCGCGGCCGCACGACCCTGGTCGGGATTGACGCGTACGCGTCATACTCCGCGCATGGACCGACGACGCTTCCTCGCGGGAGCCGCGGCAGTCTCCGCCTCCGTCCTGCTCGGGGCCCCGTCCGCACGGGCGGCCGTCTCGACCCAGGACTGGATGGCCGGCCACGGCGACCCCACCCCGCTCCAGCGGCTCACGATCCCCGGCACCCACGACTCCGGCGCCCGCTTCGGCGGCTGGTGGAGCGAATGCCAGAACACCACCATCGCCCAGCAGCTCGCCTCCGGAATCCGGTTCCTCGACATCCGCTGCCGGGTCACCGGCGGCTCCTTCGCCATCCACCACGGCGCCTCGTACCAGAACATGATGTTCGGCGACGTGCTCGTCGCCTGCCGGGACTTCCTGGCCGCCCACCCGTCCGAGACCGTCCTCATGCGCGTCAAGCAGGAGTACTCCACCGACTCCGACGCCACCTTCGGCGCGATCTTCACCGACTACCTCGACCGGCGGGGCTGGCGCCCGCTGTTCCGCATCGGCGACACGCTCCCGCTCCTCGGCCAGGCCCGGGGCAAGGTCGTCCTCATCGCCGACAACGGCGGCCTGCCGGGCCTGAAGTGGTGGGACGGCGCGGCCCTCGCCCTCCAGGACGACTGGAACGCCCTGCCCAACGACAAGTACCCCAAGATCGAGGCCCACTTCCGCAAGGCCGTCGAGCAGCCCGGCAGGCTCTACATCAACTTCGTCAGCACCTCGGCGTCCCTGCCGCCGCGCTGGAACTCCGACAACCTCAACCCGCGCGTCCACGGCTTCCTCGACGGCACGGCGAGCGGCTGGAAGGGGCTCGGCATCGTCCCCATGGACTTCCCCAACACCCGCTCAGGACTGGTCGAGTCCCTCATCCGCCACAACTGACGGCGGCGGCGTCGGCGCCCCCGGCAGGCGGACGGTCGCCACCGTGCCACCGCCCTCCGCCGGGGCCAGCGCCACCGTCCCGCCGGACCGCTGCACCGTGCGCGCCACGATCGACAGGCCCAGCCCCGAACCGGGCAGGCTGCGCGCCGACGGCGACCGCCAGAAGCGGTCGAAGACGTGCGGCAGCTCCTCCGGCGCGATGCCCGGCCCGTGGTCCCGCACGGTCAGCACCCCGGCCTCCGTCAGCACGACCTCGACCTCGCCGCCCGGCGGCGAGAACTTCACCGCGTTGTCCAGCACGTTCACCAGCGCCCGCTCGAGCCCGGCCGGCTCCGCCCGCACGTACCAGGGCGCGATTTCCGTGACGAAGCTCAGCTCGGGCCCGCGCAGCCGCGCCCGGCCGAGCGCCGAGCGCAGCACCTCGTGCAGCGCCACCACCTCCAGCGGACCCGGCGCCACCGCATCCGGCCGGGCCAGCTCCTGCAGGTCGCCGATCAGCGCGGCCAGCTCCGTCATCTGCGCCGTCACCGAGGCCATCAGCGCCCGGCGGTCCTCCCGCGGCAGCGCCCGCCCGGTCTCCTCGCTGCGCGCGAGGAGTTCGACGTTGGTCCGCAGCGAGGTCAGCGGCGTCCGCAGCTCGTGCCCCGCGTCCGCGATGAGCTGCGCCTGCCGGTCCCGCGACGAGGCCAGCGCGGCCGTCATCGCGTTGAACGAACGCGACAGCCGGGCCACCTCGTCCTCGCCCTCGGCCGGGATCCGCACCGTCAGGTCCTCCGTCGCGGCCACGTGCTCCACCGCCTCGGTCAGCCGGTCCACCGGCGTCAGACCCGCCCGCGCCACCCACAGCCCGACGGCCCCGGCGCCGATCACGCCCAGGCCGGAGACGAGGAGCAGCACCCACGCGAGACCCGCCATGGCGTTGTCGATCTCGGAGGCCGGACGCGCGATCATCACGCCGACCTGGCCCTGCCCGACCGGCGCCTGGTACGTGAAGACCCGCATCTCCCGGCCGTCCTCGGCGTGCTCCGTGTGCAGCACGTCCACCAGCGTGCCGCGCGCCACCGCCAGGTCCACCGCCCGCACCGGGACCGGCGAAGCCCCGTACGAGCACGTCCTGCCGGAGGTCAGCACGATCTGCACCGTGTCCCTGCCGGTCGCCGGCAGCGGGATGTCGGCCCTGCCGTTCACGCAGCTCAGCACGTACACGTCGATCTGGCTGGAGTCCAGCCGGGAGTTCCGCAGCGACTGGTCCCGCTCCGACTCCAGCTGCGCCCGCGTCACGAACCAGCAGGCCGCCGAGGCCGCCGCGACCGCCAGCGCCACCGCCGTCGCCGTCAGCAGCGCCAGCCGGGAGCGCAGCGGCAGCGCCCGCAGCCGGCGGCGGACCCCGCCGCCGCGCGTGCTCACGCCTCGCCGCCGGACCGCAGCACGTACCCGACGCCGCGGACCGTGTGCACCAGGCGCGGCTCCCCGCCGGCCTCGGTCTTGCGCCGCAGGTACATCACGTACACGTCCAGGGAGTTCGAGCTCGGCTCGAAGTCGAAGCCCCAGACGGCCTTCAGGATCTGCTCGCGCGTCAGCACCTGCCTCGGATGCGCCAGGAACATCTCCAGGAGGGTGAACTCGGTCCGGGTCAGTTCGACCGCCCGCTCGCCCCGGGTGACCTCGCGGGTCGCCAGGTTCATCCGCAGGTCGGCGAAGGAGAGCACGTCGCCCTCGGGCTGCGGTCCGGCGGCCCGGACGTACGAGCTGCGCCGCAGCAGCGCCCGGATCCGGGCGAACAGCTCGTCCAGCTCGAACGGCTTGACCAGGTAGTCGTCCGCGCCCGCGTCGAGGCCGGTGACCCGGTCGCCGACGGTGTCGCGGGCGGTCAGCATCAGGATCGGCAGGGTCGCGCCCGAGGCGCGGATGCGCCGGGCCGCCGTCAGGCCGTCCATCCGGGGCATCTGCACGTCGAGGACGACGAGTTCGGGGTCGTACGAGGCGATCTTCGCGAGCGCGTCGACGCCGTCGACGGCCTCCTCGGTGGTGTAGCCCTCGAAGGCGAGCGAGCGGCGCAGCGCCTCGCGGACCGCGGGCTCGTCGTCGACGATCAGGATGCGTTCGCCTTCAGTCACCGGACCAGTCATGGGCCAAGACTCGCACGCCGGTTCCTCGGGCGGCCCGGCCTCGGGCCCGGGCGCGCTCAGTTGTCGCCGCCGGAGCGCAGGGCGTCCAGATCGGCCTTGACCGTGTCGACCGGGATCGCGAAGCCGAGGCCGACGCTGCCGGCCGCCGTGGAGCCGGCGGTGGAACTCGGCGCGTACATCGCCGAATTGATGCCGATGATCTCGCCGTTCATATTGATCAGCGCGCCGCCGGAATTCCCCGGATTGAGGGAGGCGTCGGTCTGGATCGCCTTGTAGGTGGTGGTGGAATCGCCGGTGTCGCCGTTGAATTCCTGCCCGCCGAACTCGAACGGCCAGCCCTGCCGCTGCTGTCCCCGGTCCGGGTCCTGCTCCTTCGCGACGGTCACGTCGCGGTCGAGGGCGGAGACGATGCCGGAGGTGACCGTGCCGGTCAGGCCCTCGGGGGAGCCGATCGCGACGACCTCCTCGCCGACCTTCACCTTCGACGAGTCGCCGAGCGTGGCGGCCTTCAGTCCCGAGGCGCCCTTGAGCTTGACGAGCGCCAGGTCCTTGCCGGGGTCGGTGCCGACGACCTCGGCGGCGAACTTCCGGCCGTCGCTCAGCCGGACGCTCAGCTCCGAGGCGCCGGAGATCACGTGGTTGTTGGTGACGATCTCGCCGTCGGCGGTGAGGATCACGCCCGAGCCGGTGGACCGGCCGGACGTGCCGCTCGCCGAGATCTCCACGATGGACGGGGAGACCGCCTCGGCCACGCCCGCCACGGTGCCCTTGCTGCCCGCGGAGACGTTGGTGCCGCTGACGGCGCCGGATCCGGCCGCGGCCGGGCCGGCGGCGTACTGCTGGACGAGGGTGGCCGTGCCGCCGCCGACGGCCGCCGCGGCGAGGGCGACGGCGGTGAGCAGGCCCACGCCGCGCTTCGCCCGGCGGCGCGGAACCGGGGCGGCGTGCGAGACCGGCGCGTACGGGGGCCGCGGCGGGTAGTACGGGTACGGGGGCTGCTGGTGATCCGTCATGGTCACGACTCTCGGAGCCGCGTATGAGAAATGGATGAGGACGGACTGAGAAGCCCGGCAGAAGCGTGTATGCCCCATATAAAGACGGGGCGCTCCCGGGGGTCCGTCAGTGGCAGCCGCAGGACCGGCGGACGACCAGCGCGGACGGGAACTGCCGCACCCGCTCGCGCCGCGAGCCGGACACCCGCAGCGAGTCGTCCAGGACCAGGTCCACCGCCGCCCGGGCCATCGCCGGCCGGTCGGAGGAGATCGTGGTCAGCGGCGGATCGGTGAGCGCCGCCTCCTTGACGTCGTCGAAGCCCGCCACGGCCAGCTGGGTCGGCACGTCGATGCGCAGCTCGCGGGCCGCCCGCAGCACGCCGATGGCCTGGTCGTCCGTGGAGCAGAAGATCGCCGACGGCCGGTAGGGGCCGGAGAGGATCTTCAGGCCCACCTGGTACGCGTCGTAGCGGTTGTACGGCGCCTCGAAGAGCAGCCCGTCCGTCGGCCGGCCGGCCTCCTGCATCGCGCGCCGCCAGCCCTCGACGTGGTCGGCGACCGGGTCGCCCACCGACGGGGTGTCCGGCACGCCGCCCAGACAGGCCACGGCCGCGTGCCCGTGCTCCAGGAGGTGGCGGGTGGCGAGCTGAGCGCCGCCGATGTCGTCGGTGACCACGGCCACGTCGTCGATGGCCTCGGGCCGCTCGTGCAGGAGCACCACCCGGGCGTCCCAGGCCTCGATCTCCTGCGCGGCGCGCTCGCTCGGGCCCTGGCTGACCAGGATCAGCCCGGCGACCCGCATGCCGAGGAAGGCCCGCAGGTAGTGCACCTCGCGGTCGTCGCGGTAGTCGGAGTTCCCGACCAGGACCATCTTGCCGCGGTCGGCGGCGGCCCTCTCGACCGCGTGCGCCATCTCCGCGAAGAACGGCTGCCGGGCGTCCGGCACGATCATGCCTATGAGGTCGGTGCGCCGGGACGCCATCGCCTGGGCCACCCGGTCGGGCCGGTAGCCGAGCTCCTTGATGGCGGCGAGGACACGCTCGCGCGTGGCCGGGGCGACCGGCCGGGGTCCGTTGTTGATGACGTAGCTCACGACCGCGGTCGAAGTACCCGCCAGTCGCGCCACATCGTCCCGCGTCACCTTGGCCACGCGCGAAGTCTACGCGGGGGGACTCACCCCTTGGCAGGTCGGGCTGTGGCGTCCACCACGTCCCTGTCCCCCGCAGGGGTGGCGTCGTGCGTGGCGTCCTTGACGCCGGTGTCCCGCTTCGCCCGGGTTCCGTCCGCCTTCGCCCGGGCCTCCTCGGCGGCCCGCTCCACCTTCTCGGGCGTGACGAAGCGGTAGCCGACGTTGCGCACGGTGCCGATCAGGGACTCGTGCTCGGGCCCGAGCTTGGCGCGCAGCCGCCGTACGTGGACGTCGACCGTGCGGGTGCCGCCGAAGTAGTCGTAGCCCCAGACCTCCTGGAGCAGCTGGGCCCGGGTGAAGACCCGGCCGGGGTGCTGCGCGAGGTACTTGAGCAGCTCGAACTCCTTGAAGGTGAGGTCCAGGACCCGGCCCTTCAGTTTCGCGCTGTACGTGGCCTCGTCCACCGACAGGTCGCCGTTGCGGATCTCCATGGGGGAGTCGTCGGCGGTGATCTGCTGCCGGCCCATGGCGAGCCGCAGCCGCGCCTCGACCTCCGCCGGTCCGGCGGTGTCGAGCAGGACGTCGTCGATGCCCCAGTCGGCGGTGACGGCCGCGAGGCCGCCCTCGGTGACGACCAGGATCAGCGGACAGCCGGGGCCGGTGGAGCGCAGCAGCTGGCAGAGCGAGCGGACCTGCGGAAGGTCGCGCCGTCCGTCGACGAGGATCACGTCCGCGCCGGGGGTGTCCACCAGCGCGGGGCCTTCCGCGGGGGCCACCCGTACGTTGTGCAGAAGCAGGCCGAGGGCGGGAAGCACCTCCGTCGACGGCTGGAGTGCGTTGGTGAGGAGCAGCAGTGAACTCATCGCGCCCCTCCTGCCAGGGTCGTCGTCGGTCGGTCGTGCACGGTTCGCTCGCCCATCACGTCGGTTCCTCCTCGGTACCTGCGAGGCGTTGGCGGCACTGCTTCGTACTCACTTGCTGCTCTCGCGCCCTGAGAGCATTCGTTCACCTGCTCGTAACAACGGAGGCAAAACACAAAAGGACCCGGTGGCTGCGTCGCCCGGATCCTCTGCAAGCAGAATAGCGGAGAGGAGTTCCGAGGCAGAGGGCTGATTTCACATGGTGGATGTTTCCTCGATCACGTACGGCCCCCGCCGCGCAACCTTGACGACGGACGACGGTGTCCGGATCGAGGCCCGGTACGAGCCGTATGCGCCGCTCGTCGCCGATGACGCACATGGACCCGATGGGGCAAGTGTCCCCGATTCCGCGCCGACCGCCATCGTGGTCGCCCACGGCTTCACCGGCTCGGCCGACCGGCCGGCCGTGCGTCGTGTCGCCGCCGCCCTCGCGCGGCGCGCGGCCGTCGTCACCTTCTCCTTCCGCGGCCACGGCCGTTCCACGGGCCGCTCCACGGTCGGCGACCGGGAGGTGCTCGACCTCGCGGCCGCGGTCCGCTGGGCGCGCCGGATCGGACACGAACGGGTGGTCACGGTCGGCTTCTCCATGGGCGGCTCCGTCGTCCTGCGCCACGCCGCGCTGTACCCCGAGGGCGCGCAGGGGCGCACGGAAGCACACACCGACGCGGTGGCCGCCGTGAGCGCCCCTGCGCGCTGGTACTACCGGGGGACGCCGTCGATGCGCCGCGTCCACTGGGTGATCACCCGCCCGGTCGGCCGCCTCGTCGGCCGGTACGGGCTGCGCACCCGCATCCACCACGAGGACTGGGACCCCGTGCCGCTCTCCCCGGTCGAGGCGGTGCCGCTGATCGCGCCGACGCCGCTGCTGATCGTGCACGGCGACCGCGACCCGTACTTCCCCGTCGACCACCCCCGGATGCTCGTCGCCGCGGCCGAGGCCGCCGGCGCGCCCGCCGAGCTGTGGCTGGAGCGGGGGATGGGCCACGCGGAGAACGCGGTCGGCGGGGAACTCCTCGACCGGCTCGGCGACTGGCTGCTGCGCGCATAGACCATGATGGAGGGCGGCGCGCACACGAACGAAGGGAGCGCCGCTATGGCAGCGGGAACCATCCGCTACTGGGCCGCGGCCAAGTCCGCCGCGGGCGTCGCCGAGGAGCCGTACGCCGCCGAGACGCTGGCCGAGGCGCTGGCCGCGGCCCGCGACCGGCACCCGGGCGAACTGGTCCGCGTGCTGCAGCGCTGCTCGTTCCTCGTCGACGGGAATCCCGTCGGGACCCGCGCGCATGAGACCGTACGGCTGGCCGAGGGCGGCACGGTCGAGGTGCTCCCGCCGTTCGCAGGAGGGTGAACACCGGACATGAGCAGTGACCAGCAGTACGCGTACGGCGAGCAGCCGCAGCCGTACGACCCGTACGGGCAGCCGCCGGCGGGGCAGCCGTACCCGCAGCCGCAGCACCAGGACCCGGGGGCGACCCAGACCTGGGAGGGCCAGACCTGGGACACCCAGTACCAGCCCACCGTCGCCCCGGCCTCCGCCGCCGAGACCGCCTACCTCCCGCAGCAGCCCGCCGGGCCGCTCCCGCCGGAGGCCCCGACGGCGTACCAGGAGCCGGTCCCGCCGGCGCCGGTCACGCCCTACCAGGAGCTGGTCGCCCCGTACCAGGACCCGGCGCCCGCGGACGCCGAGGCCGGGCCCGCCTACTCCGCGCCCACCACCTCCGGCAACACCCGGATCACCGACGCCCAGCGCGCCCGCGCCGAGGGCCGCTCGCCGATCATCGCCCCCGGCATCCAGCCCGCCGCGCTGACCGCCGCCCTCGGCGTCCTGCTCGCCGGCGGCGCGGCCCTCGGGCCGTACGCGCTGCTCGTCCCGCTGGTGCTGCTCCAGGCCGTCACCGCCGCCGGCTGGTTCCGGCTCAACGGCATGTGGCCGGCCCGGCAGGGCATCGCGCTCGGCTTCGCCGGCGGCGTGACCGCCGACGGGGCGCTGCTCGCGGCCGGCCCGGACCACGTGCCCGCCGCGATCCTCGGCACCCTCGGCGTGTGGGTGCTGCTCTCGCTCGTCCTGCAGCTGCGCAGCCACGCCGACCCGGACGAGCGGATGTACGGCCTGACCGCCACCGTCGCCTCGGCCGCCCTGGCGATCCTCGCGGCCGGCCACCTCGGCGCGGACCCGGACGCGGTCGTCGTCGGCGGGCTCGCCGTGGCCGCCGCCACCGTGGCGCGGGCGCTGCCGCTGCCCGGCGTGGCCTCCGTGGCCGTCGCGCTGCTCGCGGCGGCCGGGGCGGGCATCGCGGCGGGCGGGTTCACCGGCTTCGACGCGGCCGGCGCGGCGGGTCTGGGACTGGGCGCGGGGGTGTGCGCGCTGATCGGCCTGCGGGTCGCCAGCTACGACTACCCGTCACGCTTCGTCCACATGACCGCCGGTGTCGCGCTGCCCCTGACGCTCGCCGCCCCCGCTGTCTACCTGCTGGGACGCGCCCTGGGCTGAGCCCGCCGGCACGGACGTGCCGGGCGTCGCCCGGAACCATCCGGCCCCCTGACACGTCGATGGACATGTCAGGGGGCCGGACCCTTTTCGGGCAGGGAGCGGGGGACTGCGGGGCATGCGAGCACTGCGGGTGGTGTTGATCGTCGCCGTACTGCTGGGCGGGATCCTGGTCGGCGTCGACCGCCTCGCGGTCGGGTACGCGGAGTCCGAGGCGGCCGACCGGATCATGCTCGGCGAAGCCCGCGCGGGCTCGACCGAGGTGGACATCAAGGGCTTCCCCTTCCTCACCCAGGTCGCCGCGGGCCGCTTCGACGAGGTCGACGTGGTCGTCGGCGGGGCCGAGACGCAGGCCGGCAAGAAGCGAGTCCGGCTGAGCGAGCTGTCCGTGACGCTCAAGGACGTCACCGTGGACGGCGACTGGAAGGGCGCCCGGGCGGGCGGGGTCGGCGGTACCGCGCTGGTCTCGTACGAGGACCTCACCGCGGCGGCGGCGAGCAACGTGCGGGTGGGCTACGGCGGGAACGGCAAGGTGAAGGTCACCGGCACGTTCACCCTGCCGCTGATCGGGCGGTCGATGACGCGCAGCGTCGTGTCCAGCGTGACCCTGGTCGACGGCAAGACGGTGCGGGTGCGGGCCGACGAGGTGCCCGGCGAGGGCATCCCGGGCCTGGAGGAGCTGGTCCGCTCGCGGACCGACTTCGAGCGGAGTGTGGGCTCGCTGCCGCCGGGCATGAAGCTGGAGCGGATCGAGGCGCGCGAGGACGGCGTGGCGATCGCGGTCTCGGGGACGAATGTGGTCCTGACGGGCTGAATCGGCCGCGATGGCCGAATGCTGAGACGAGCCCGTCCGACCTGTAGATACACGAGCGGGGCGGCGGGGCGGATCCCGCCGGGAGGCCGCCCCGACGCAGCTGGGGTCTCGCATCCCGGACGATCGCGTCTCAAAATACGACACACCGGTGACATGGCCGCCTGTCCGTCCCTACGATCGGACGCATGAAGCGACAGGCGGAACTCACGAAGCGGCGGGCAGTAGACCTGTGCCGCGTCGCCGCCATGCTCTGTCGCTCCGTCTGAGCGGGACGCCCGTCTCCCGTATTCCCCCAGGCCCCGGACCGCACGAGTCGGGGCCGCCCCGTGTAGCCGTACGCACGCGACGACGCGTACCCGCACCACCCTGCACGCACCCGCCGCACACTGCCCCGGAGGAGAATCAGCATGGCTCGCACCGACGTCCTGGTCGACGCCGACTGGGTCGAGGCCAACCTCGACAACCCGCAGGTCGCCGTCGTCGAGGTGGACGAGGACACCTCGGCCTACGACAAGAACCACATCCGCAACGCCATCCGGATCGACTGGACCAAGGACCTGCAGGACCCGGTCCGCCGCGACTTCATCGACCAGGAGGGCTTCGAGAAGCTCCTCTCGGCCAAGGGCATCGCGAACGACACCACGGTCGTCCTCTACGGCGGCAACAACAACTGGTTCGCCTCCTACGCGTACTGGTACTTCAAGCTCTACGGCCACCAGGACGTGAAGCTCCTCGACGGCGGCCGCAAGAAGTGGGAGCTCGACTCCCGCGACCTGGTCTCCGAGGTCCCGAACCGCCCGGCCACCGAGTACAAGGCCAAGCCGCAGGACACCTCGATCCGCGCGTTCCGCGAGGACGTCGTGGCCGCGATCGGCGCCCAGAACCTCGTCGACGTCCGCTCGCCCGACGAGTTCTCCGGCAAGCTGCTCGCCCCGGCGCACCTCCCGCAGGAGCAGTCGCAGCGCCCCGGCCACGTGCCGAGCGCCCGCAACATCCCGTGGTCCAAGAACGCCAACGACGACGGCACCTTCAAGTCGGACGAGGAGCTCAAGGCCCTCTACGAGGAGGAGCAGGTCGACCTGGCGAAGGACACCATCGCCTACTGCCGCATCGGCGAGCGTTCGGCCCTGACCTGGTTCGTGCTGCACGAGCTGCTGGGCGTCGAGAACGTCAAGAACTACGACGGCTCGTGGACCGAGTACGGCTCCCTCGTCGGCGTGCCGATCGAGCTCGGCGCCAACAAGTAAGCGCGGGCGCGCGACCCGTACCTCTCCAGGACAGGACTGAAGAACATGTGTGGAGCACCGATCGGCGGCCCCGACGTCAGCACGCTGAAGCCCGGTGAGACGGCCATCCAGGGCCAGGTCACCAAGAACGGCGAGCCCGTCTCCGGCTACGTCCGCCTCCTCGACAGCACCGGCGAGTTCACCGCCGAGGTCCCGACCTCGGCCACCGGCCAGTTCCGCTTCTACGCGGCCACCGGCGAGTGGACCCTCCGCGCCCTGGTCCCCGGCGCCCAGGCCGACCGCAAGGTCGTCGTCACGGAGACCGGCAGCCTGACGGACGTGGCGATCGCCGTCTGATTCGACAGGCTTGGCGCGCGACGCCGGCTCCGTGACTCGGAGCCGGCGCGGCGCGAAGCCTCCATCTACCGGCCGAAGGGCCGCACCTCTCGGGGGGTTGGACGCCTACCGACGGCAAGGTGCGGTCCTTCGTGCCGTTTCTGGACGGTTGATTCGGCCGACGATGTGACCTTCGCCCACCCGGCTCGTTGAAGTGTTCGACGGGCAGGCGATCGGAGGTGGGTATGGTCGAGCGTTCCGCATCCGGTCTACGGGTGCTGACTCCTCCTCGGCTGGCCTCCCCGACGGGCGCCCTCACGGTCAGGACCAGGCTGCGGTTGTCGGATCGGGATGCCGTGGTCCTTCGTGAGCTGGCCGAGTACCTGTCCCGGCTCGCGGCCCGTGATCTGGCCGAGCGAGTGGCTTTGGGAACCCGCCACACCGCAGCCGACTTCGCACGGCGCAAGAGAGAGTTGACGGCCGTCACGTCTTCCCGGTGGGCAGGCACGATCACCCGCGGTTCCAACGATCAGTGGCAGGTCGCCCGGAGGGCGCAGGCAGCCCACCTGACGAGCCTCGCGGCCGAGATCGGGATGATCGAGCGGAGGCTTGTCGTTCCGGTCGGCGGGCGCGACGAGGCCACGGGCACCAGGGGATATCCGACGCGGCGCGTTCGCGCGACCAAGCAGCAGCGACTGCAGTCCCTGCGCGACGTCCCGGCACGAGGCTTCGGCCGTCGTGATCGGGAGGCGCGGCCAGGGGCTGGGCGCGCGGCGCAGGGCAGAGAAGTCCGTATCCCGCAGGCAGATGGAAGAAGTCGGGCGCGTGGGAGCACGACGCCCGGCCGGTACGGAGACCCATCGCCCGCCCGCGCAGCACATGGGGTCCGGTTCCGCCCGCGCACCGAGGACCGCCGATCGTCCGGAGGACGGCGTACGGGATGCGCCCCGCCGACGGACGCCGACAGCGGTCCAGGCTGCCCAGGACCGTTCGGGTCAGCCCGCCGACAAGCTTCCGCGCTCGGCGCACAGGGACGGTTGGACGCCATTCCAGGACCTGAGGCACGGCCCTTCGGTCTGCCCGGGGGCGGGGGGCCGGGCCTAGGCTGGAGGTATGTACGCACGGCGGCGGCGTGTCTACCTGTGGATGATGGGCGTCTGCCTGGTCCTGTTCGTGGGCGCCTGGGCCGTCGTGCGGCTGTGGTCGGTGCCGGCCGCGGTCGCGATGTGCGTGGTGGCCATGCTGATCCCGCCGGTCGCGGCCGTGGTGGCGAACCGGCGGGGCCCCGACGACCGCTGGTGGGACGACCCTTCGGGCGACCCGCAGTCGGACGAGTGGTGGGACGAGCTCGACGGCAGGAAACGCCGCGAGTAGGACGCCCCGGCGGAGGCTCAGTAGACGAGGGCCTGGGTGTCCTCGGCCATCGCCTCCTGCACGAACACCTGCGCGCCGGCGATGCGGACGCCCTTCAGGACGTCCTGCTCCGTGATCTCCCGGCGGGCCGCGCACTGCGTGCACAGCGTGATCCGGCCACCCGCGAGGAGCGAGTCGATCAGGTCCGGGAGCGGTGCCGCGTGCGGGAGTTCGAACTCGGCGGCCCGCCCCGGCAGCGCGAACCACGCCGACTCGCCGGTCAGCCAGAGCGAGACGTCGACCCCGCTCGCCACGGCCACGGCGGCCACGGTGAAGGCCTGGGAGCAGCGTTCGGGGGCGTCGGCCCCCGCGGTCACCTTGATCACGAGCTTCTTCGCCATATGCCGAACTGTAATACTCGGCGGGGCAACCCCCGGCGCCCCTAGGGTGTCGGACTTGTGCGCGGGTTACGGAACCTGCCATTCAGGTCCTGTGGGGGGACTCTTTTGGACAGCACTGAACGGAGACGCGGCAGAACCGCGCTCATCGTCGCCCTCGCCGCCGTCCTCGGCGTCGCCGGCGGCACGGCCGTCGGGTACGGCATCCAGGCGCAGCGCGAACCGACGGCGCTGCCCGCCCTGAACCAGGTCGACTTCCGGCTGCCCGCGCGGCTCCCGCGGACGCAGAAGGTCACGCCCCTGAGCGCCTCCGAGGACCGCAGGGTCCGCACCGACGGCGACCTGCGCAAGCTGCTGCTGCCGAAGCCGGCCGGCGCGAAGAGCGCGGGGTTCGGGTTCGGGGACGGGTGGATGTCGGTCCGCGAGTACGCCTCGAACTTCGACCAGCCGGACAGCGCGCTCTCGTACCAGCTGGAGCTCGGCGTCCGGCGCGTGGCCGCCACGTCGTGGCGGGTGGGCAAGTACCGCACCACCGAGATCCGCCTGGTGCAGTACCGGTCCACCACGGTCAACGGCGCGCGCGAGCACATCGACGACCAGCAGGGCTACATGCCCGGCGAGGACATGGCCCGCAGCGAGGGCGAACCGCTCTCCGGCTCCGCCGACGGGCGCTACTACCTCTTCCCCGTCGAGAAGGAGCCCGGATACCTGGACCTCTACGAGGCCCGGGCCTACGCCCACCGCGGCGACATCGCGATCGAGATCTTCGTCCACGACACCAAGAAGATCTCCGCGAAGGACATCAAGTCGTTGGCCGAGCGGCAGTTGGGGCGTCTGTGAACGAGGACCGGAACACCATGACCGACACCCCGTGGGACGCTCCGCAGCCGGCCGCCGGGACCGAGGACCCGAGCGCGCAGTCCGCCGGGGCCGAAGCGATGTCCGCACAGCCCGCTGGCGCCGACGACCTGTCCGCGCGAGGCTCCGGGCCTGAGGAGCCGTCCGCGCAGTCCGCCGGACGCGGGCGACGGCGGCTGCTGACCGTCGTGCTGCCCGCCGCCGTCGTGGTCCTCGCGCTCGCCGGCGCGGCCGTGTTCACGGGCGTCACCGTCTCGCGCGCCGACCGCTCCGCGCCCACCGACGTGTGGGCGGAGACCGCGGCGGACGGCACCGCCGAGGACCCGGCCGCCGACCGGGCGCGCCGGGGCCGCGCCGACACCCCGCTCAGCAAGCTGCTGCTGCCCGTGCCGGACGGCTACACCCTCGGCCCGGACGAGGAGCTGTACGGCAACGACGGCGAGCTCGGCCCGAAGGAGGCCGTGGCGCTGCTGAAGCGGGAGGGCAAGGGCCTGGCCGGCAAGAAGCGCCGCGACTACGAGAAGCGGGTCGAGCGCCTGGGCGTCCAGGGCTTCGCCGTCCGCTCCTTCGCGCGGATGCCCGCGGGCGACCTGCTGGTGAGCGTGCAGGTCGTCCGCATGAAGGACAAGCGCCAGATCCGTGGCGTCTACGAGCTGAAGAACGAGCTGGCCTCGCTGCTGAAGTTCCCCAAGGGCCCGAAGATCGGCGGCCACAAGAACTCCGCCTGCTTCCTGATGCCGGAGGTCGAGGGTCTCGAGGCGGAGGAGAAGAAGCACGCGCTCGGCGGCATGATCTGCTCCGCGTACGACTCCGACGTCCTCGTCTCGGTCAGCGCCACGGGCGCGAAGCCGTTCGACAAGAGCGAGGTGGCCGAGCTGGTGAAGAAGCAGCTCGACCACATCAAGTCCCCGGGGGAGTACGTATGACCGAGCAGCAGACGGACACGGCGACGCCGGAGGCGCCGCAGGCGCCGGAGGCCGCGGAGACCACGGATGCCCAGGCGGCGCCGGAGGCGCCGGAGGCAGCTGAGGCCCTTGTGGCGGCAAGGGTCCCGGAGGCCGCGGCGGCAGCTGAGGCTCCGGGGGCGGTAGAGGTCCCGGAGGCCGCGGAGGCCCCGGCGGCGGCAGAGGTCCCGGAGGCCGCGGCAGCAACCGAGACCGCGGCGGTCCCCGACGCCCCCCAGCCCACCGACCTCCCCACCGCGCCGCTCACCGACCTCCCCACCGCACCTCCCACCCCACCCCGTCGCACCCTCCGGGCCGTCCTGCGCTGGACCGCGGCCGTGGTGGTCTTCGCCGGGCTCGGTACGGGGACGGCGCTGGGCATCACGGCCATGGAGCGGACCGACGTCCCGGGGCTCGCCACCGAGAACGACGGGCGCTGGGCGTACCCGAAGCTCAGCCCACCGGCCCTGCCGGCCGGCGCCCCGCGCCCGTTCACGGAGGGCAACGACGGCGAGGTCCACCACGCCGACCTGCGCAAGCTGCTGCTCCCCGCGCCCGCCGGCGCGAAGCAGGACCCGAAGCTGAACGGCGGCTGGGCCGAGACGGAGCAGTACCTGGCGATGTACCCGAAGGAGTCGGCCACGAAGCTGCGGCAGGCGATCGCCGAGTCCGCCCTGCGGCACGTCGCCTCCCGTGGCTGGACCGCGCCGGACGGCACCGTCGCCCGGATCCACCTGCTGCGCTTCAACTCGGTGGCCTTCGCGGAGGAGTACAAGGACGACGCGCTCCAGGTGGGCAGCCCGGAGGAGATCCTGCCCGTCGGGGTCGAGGAGGGGCACAAGGCCGACGCGGACACGGGCGAGATCAGCGTGCCGTTCCTCTCGGTCTACGCCTACGACGAGACCGAGCCGTTCGGCGCCGAGCAGACCCGCTGGGCGTACGTCCAGGCCGGCGACACGCTCGGCGTGATCACGCTGTCCCGGAAGGGCGGCGTGCCGGTGGTGCCGTTCCAGCAGACGGTGGCGCTGCAGACGCAGCTGCTCGGGTAGCGGGGTGGCCCGGCAGGCCGGGGCACGGTGGCCGGATAGCCCGGTAGACCCACCTCACAGAACGGGCCGGGGCCCAGCCCACTAAGCTGGGGTCCGGCCCGTTCCGCCTTCACCGCTCACAAGGAGCACTCAGTGATCATCTTCTTCGAGACCCTGCTCGTGGTGGTCTGCGTCGCCACGCTCGCGTTCGCCGGCCTCGCCGTGAAGAAGCTGTACCAGGGCCAGCGCTGAGACCGCACCACCAGAGAACCGCGAGAGCAGCCTCATGATCGAGATCCCGTCCGACCTGAACCCGGAACTCGTCCCCCTGGCGTTCCTCCTCGGCACGTGGGAGGGCGCGGGCGTGTCCGACTTCCCGGGTGCGGAGAAGTGCAACTTCGGCCAGTCGGTGACGTTCAGCCACGACGGCCGGGACTTCATCGAGTACCGGTCGCACTCCTGGGTCCTCGACGGCGAGGGCAACAAGGTCCGCCCGCTGGAGAGCGAGAGCGGCTACTGGCGCGTCGACAAGGACCGCAAGGTCGAGGTCGTGATGGTCCGCGACCAGGGCGTCGTCGAGATCTGGTACGGCGAGCTCGCCGACAAGAAGCCCCAGATCGACCTGGCCACCGACGCGGTCGCGCGCATCCAGGGCTCGGCCGCGTACAGCGGCGGCAAGCGGCTCTACGGCTACGTCAAGGGCGACCTGATGTGGGTCGGCGAGAAGGCCACCCCCGAGGTGGAACTGCGCCCCTACATGTCGGCGCACCTGAAGAAGGTCGTCACCCCCGAGGAGGTCGCCGAGATGGCCCGCAACCTCCCCGACATGCCCGACGACGGCATCGCCTTCTTCCGCTAGGAACGCCCGCGGTGCTTCCGCCACGCCCTCCTACACTGGGGGCGTGGTGAGCACCGACTGGAAGAGCGATCTGCGGCAGCGCGGCTACCGGCTCACGCCCCAGCGCCAGCTGGTGCTGGAGGCCGTGGACGCGCTCGAGCACGCGACGCCCGACGACATTCTCGTCGAGGTGCGCAAGACGGCCTCGGGCGTGAACATCTCGACCGTGTACCGGACCCTGGAGCTCCTGGAGGAGCTGGGCCTGGTGAGTCACGCGCATCTGGGCCACGGCGCGCCGACGTACCACCTCGCCGACCGGCATCACCATCTGCACCTGGTCTGCCGGGACTGTTCCGGGGTGATCGAGGCGGACGTGGAGGTGGCCGCCGAGTTCACCGGGAAGCTGAAGGAGACCTTCGGCTTCGAGACGGACATGAAGCACTTCGCGATCTTCGGCCGCTGCGAGGACTGCGCGGCGAAGATCGCCGAGAAGGCGGGGAGCGCCGGGGAGGACGCGGCCGCCGGGTCGTAGGCTTTTTCCCATGAAGAGCCCTCTGCTGTCCCTGCCCGGTGCCGTCCCGGCCGAAGGACGTGACGAAGGCGTCGCCGCGCACTACGGCGAACTGTTCCGCGAGCAGCGCGCCCTCGCCGACGGCCACGGTTTCGTCGACCTGTCGCACCGCGGCGTGATCACCGTCTCCGGCGACGACCGGCTGAGCTGGCTGCACCTGCTGCTCACCCAGCACGTCAGCGACCTGCCCGCCGGCCAGGCGACCGAGGCCCTGATCCTGTCCGCGAACGGGCACATCGAGCACGCGCTCTCCCTCGTCGACGACGGCGAGACGGTGTGGGCGCACGTCGAGCCGGGCACGCAGGGCGAGCTGCTCGCGTACCTGGAGTCGATGAAGTTCTTCTACCGGGTCGAGGTCGCCGACCGCAGCGACGACTACGCCGTGGTCCACCTGCCGGCCGGTTCGATCGCCCCGGTGCCCGAGGGCGCGGTGGTACGGGAGACCGCGTACGGCCGCGACCTGTTCCTGCCCCGTGCCGAGCTGGAGTCCTTCGCGGCCTCGCACGGCCCGGCCGCTGGCATCCTCGCGTACGAGGCGCTGCGCATCGAGGCGCACCGGCCGCGGCTCGGCGCGGAGACCGACCACCGGACGATCCCGCACGAGGTCGGCCTCATCGGCACCGCCGTCCACCTGCAGAAGGGCTGCTACCGCGGTCAGGAGACGGTCGCCCGGGTGCAGAACCTGGGCAAGCCGCCGCGCCGGCTGGTCTTCCTGCACCTGGACGGCAGCGAGGTCTCGCTGCCGGGCCACGGCGCGCCGGTGCGGCTGGCCTCGGACGGGCCGGAGGGCCGTCAGCTCGGCTTCGTGACCAGTTCGGGGCGGCACCACGAACTGGGCCCGATCGCGCTCGCGCTCGTGAAGCGGAACGTGCCGGTGGACGTGCCGCTGCTGGTCGGCGAGAAGACGGCCGCGACGCAGGAGGTCGTGGTCGAGCCGTAGGCCCGGGCCCGTCCGGCGGCTCGGGGGCCGGGTCCGGGTCGGGGCCGGGTCCGGGTCGTACCCCGGCCCCAGGCGTGGGCCCCGGCCTCCACGCGCGTTACCCGGCCTCAGATCTCCAGGAGCACCGTGAACGGGCCCTGGTTCGTGAGCGAGACCCGCATGCTCGCCCCGAACCGGCCCGTCTCCACGCGCGCCCCGAGGGCCCGCAGCTGGGCGACGACCTCGTCGACGAGGGGCTCGGCGACGGGGCCGGGGGCGGCCGCGTTCCAGGTGGGGCGGCGGCCCTTGCGGGCGTCCCCGTAGAGGGTGAACTGCGAAATCACCAGCAAGGGCGCATTCACGTCCGAACAGGACTTCTCCCCTTCGAGCATCCGTACGCTCCACAGCTTTCTGGCCAGCTGCGCGGCCTTCTCCGGCGTGTCGTCGTGGGTGACTCCCACCAGGACGCACAGCCCCTCGCCGACGATCTCTCCGACGGTCTCTCCTGCGACGACGACGCTCGCGCCGTCCACCCTCTGCACCACTGCACGCATACAGACCAACCTATCTGGGGCCGAACGGGTGCAGAGCGCCTGCACGTGCACATGCAGGAGTGGCACCATGCCTCTCAGGCGGTGCGCTGCGCACCGGACGAGGGATGGGGTCTTGACATGAGTGCACCTGGCGCCGGGCAGACGCCGGCGGGCATCCGTCCGGCGGGCGGCGGCACGGCGGTGCGGCCGCCGATGCAGCGGTCCGGCGAGCCGGGCCCGGCCGCCGCCCGGCCCGACCTGGCGACCCTGCGGCTGCCGGAGCTGCGCGCGCTGCGCCGCGACGCGCAGGGCGACGAGGCGGACCTGAGCTACGTACGCCGGATGCTGCAGGGCCGGATCGACATCCTGCGGGCCGAGCTGGCGCGCCGGGCCGATCCCGGGGCCCCGGCGGTAGACCGGTTGTCGGAGCTCTCGGAGATCCTCGCGGACGCCCCCTCGCAGCTGCGCACCTCGGCGCGGCACGTGACGCTGTCGACGCCGCGGGGCGAGGAGTACCGGCGGCTGGCGGCCGAGATGCTGTCCGAGGTGGAGCTGTCGGACCTGAGCGCCCGGACGGACGACGAGCTGCACACGGCGATGGGCCGGCTCGCCGGGTACGAGCAGCAGGTCTCGCGGCGGCGGCAGCAGCTGCAGCGGACGGCGGACGACTGCAGCGCGGAGATCGCCCGCCGGTACCGCGAGGGCGAGGCGCAGGTCGACGACCTGCTGGCCTGACTCCCGCCCGTACCTGCGGGCCGGACCGCCGGCTCGGCCGTACGAGACGCCCCGTACGGGTTCAGCGCGTCCGGCGGGCGAACAGCGTGCCGGACGCGGCGACGGACACCGCCAGGATGCCCGCGCACCAGGCCAGCGCGATCCACGGCGTGGAGCCCACCGGCCGGCCGAGCAGCAGCCCGCGCAGCGCCTCGATGAGCGTGGTGACCGGCTGGTGCTCGGCGAAGCCGTGCAGCCAGGACGGCATGGTCCCGATCGGCACGAACGCGCTGCTCGGGTACGGCAGGAACATCATGAAGAAGGTGAAGCCGCCGGCCGCCTCGGGTGTCCGGGCGAGCAGTCCGGCCGCGGCCGAGAGCCAGGAGATCGCCGCGATGTAGGCGACGAGCAGGCCCACCGCGGCGAGCCACCCGGCCGGTCCGGCCTGCGGCCGGAAGCCGATGAGGAACGCGACGCCGAGGACGAGCGTCGTGGCGACGAGGTTGCGGACGAGGCTCGCGCCCACGTGGCCGGCGAGCATCGACGCGCCGCCGAGGTCGAGGGACCGGAACCGGTCGACCAGGCCGCCCTTCATGTCGTCGCTGACGGTGACGGCGGTGCCGGCCGCGCCGAAGCCGGCGCACAGGACGAGGACGCCGGGGACGACGTACGTCACGTACTGCGTGCCGGTCTCGATGGCGCCGCCGAAGAAGTAGACGAAGATCAGCATCAGCATGACCGGCAGCAGCAGCGACGTGATGATCGCGTCGGGGTTGCGGCGGCTGATCCGCAGGCTGCGGGCGGTCAGGACGAGCGCGTCAGACATGGAGGGGCTCCTTCTGTGTGAGCGCCAGGAAGACGTCGTCGAGGGTCGCGGTGTGCAGGGCGAAGCGGGCGATGCCGGTGCGGTCCGGGTCGAGGGCGTCGAGCCGGGCGCGGACGTCGGCGGCGGTGCCGTCGGTGGGCACGCCGAGGGTGAGGGTCTCGGGGGAGCGGTGGACGGCCCGGCCGGCGAGGCGGCGGAGGGTGCGCTCGTAGGCGGCGGCGTCGGTGAGGACGAGGTCGAGGCGGTGGCCGGCGACGCGTTCCTTGAGCTGCGGGGCGGTGCCCTCGGCGACGAGGCGGCCGGCGTCCAGGACGGCGATGCGGTCGGCGAGCTGGTCGGCCTCCTCAAGGTACTGGGTGGTGAGGAAGACGGTGGTGCCGTCGTCGGCGAGGTCCCGGACGACCTGCCAGAGCTCCTGGCGGCTGCGCGGGTCGAGGCCGGTGGTGGGCTCGTCCAGGAAGACCACCTCGGCGGGGCGGACCAGGCCCGCGGCGAGGTCCAGGCGGCGGCGCATGCCGCCGGACCAGCCGCGTACGGGGCGGCGGGCGGCGGCGGTGAGCGCGAAGCGCTCCAGGAGTTCGGCGGCGCGGCGGTGGGCGGCGGCGCGGGGCAGGCCGGAGAGCCGGCCCATCATGCGGAGGTTCTCCTCGCCGGTCTGGAGTTCGTCGACGGCGGCGAACTGTCCGGTGAGGCTGATGGCGTGGCGGACGGCGCGGCGCTCGGTGCGCACGTCGTGGCCGGCGACGCGGGCTCGGCCGGCGTCGGCGTCGGTGAGGGTGGCGAGGATCCGGACGGTGGTGGTCTTTCCGGCGCCGTTGGGCCCGAGCAGGGAGAAGACGGTTCCCCGGGCGACGGTGAGATCGAGCGAGTCGAGGACCTGGACCTCGCGGTAGGCCTTGCGCAGGCCGGTGGCCTCGATGGCGGGTGGCATGGGCGTCCCTCCCAGGGGCGGTCGCGGAGTACTGCGTAGGGCATACGCACTACTGCGTAAGGGTTACGCATTACTAGGATGGACGTCAAGGAGCAGGGGCGAGGAGGCGGGCGCGGCATGACGGACGGCGGCGGCAAGGGCGACGGCGGCCGTACGGGCGAGGGCGGCCGTACGGGGAAGAGTGGCCGTCCGGGCGGGAGTGGCCGTACGGGCGAGAGTGGCCGTACGGCGGAGAGCGGCGGTACGGGCGAGGGTGCCGGTGCGGGCGACGGCGGAGCGTTTCTGCCGGCGAGCATCGAGGCGGCCTGGGGACTGCGGGAGCGGCCCTCGAAGGGGCCGAAGCCCGGGCTGACCCTGCACCGCATCGTCGACGCGGCGATGGCACTGGCCTCGGCGGAGGGCCTGGACGCGGTCTCGATGGGCCGGCTCGCGAAGGAGCTCGGCGTCGCGCCGATGTCGCTGTACCGGTACATCGGCGCGAAGAGCGAGCTGTACGTCCTGATGCAGGACGCGGCCACCGGCGAGCCGCCCGAGCTGTTCCCGCCCGGCACGCCCTGGCGCACGGCGCTGGAGCGCTGGGCGTGGGGGATGCGCGAGGTCTACCACCGCAACCTGTGGGTGCTCCGCATCCCCGTCTCGGGCCCGCCCGCGACGCCGAACGCGGTGGCCTGGTGGGAACAGGGCATGCGGGCCCTGGAGGACACCGGCCTCGACGAGGGCACGAAGGTCTCGGTGATCATGCTGCTCGGCGGCTTCGTCCGGAACGAGGCCCAGATCATGGCCGACCTCGCGGCCGTGGTCGCGGCCGGCGGCGACGCCCCGGAGACCACCCTCGCCCGCTACGGCCGGACCCTGCGCCGCCTCGCCGACCCGGCCCGCTTCCCCGCGGTGGCGCGCATGCTCGACGCGGGCGTCCTGGACGGCCCCGACGAGCCCGACTACGAATTCCGCTTCGGCCTGGCCCGCGTCCTCGACGGCATCGCCGTCCTCATCGACGCCCCCGCCCCCCGCTGACACGCCACCGGCCGCTCCCCGTTACGAACAGGGGCGCGGCCGGAGGGGTGTGACGGGGGTTCAGACGCCCGCAGGGGCCGTGGCAGGGGCCTTGGCAGGGGCCTCGGCAGGGGTCTCGGCGGGGGTCTTGGCCGGGGGCTTCAGGATGGTGGCGGTGGCTGCGAGGGCGGTCAGGAGGAGGGCGGCGCCGACGGTGAAGGCGAGGTGGTAGCCGCCGGTGAGGGCCTCCGCGAGCGGCCGGCCGGCCTCGGTGAGGGTCTCGGTGCGGGTGGCGGCGAGGGTGGAGAGGACGGCGATGCCGAGGGCCATGCCGATCTGCTGGGTGGTGTTGAACAGGCCCGAGGCCAGGCCCGCGTCCGCCTCCCGGGCTCCGGACATGCCCAGCGACGTCACGGCCGGCAGGGCGAGGCCGCCGCCCGCGACGAGCAGCATCACGGGCAGGAGGTCCGTGGCGTACGAGGCGTGGACCGGGACGCGGATCAGCAGGGCGAGCGCGCCGAGCAGCAGGACGAGGCCGGCCAGCAGGACGTTGCGCTCGCCGAAGCGGGACATGAGGCGGGCGGAGACGCCCAGGGACACCGCGCCGATCATCACCGCGGCCGGCAGCATCGCGAGGCCGGTCTGCGCGGCGCTGTAGCCGAGGACCTTCTGCAGGTAGAGCGCGACGAGGATCTGGAACGAGAACATCGCGGCGACCATCAGCACCTGGACCAGGTTCGCGCCGGCGACGCTGCGCGAGCGCAGGATCCGCAGCGGCATCAGCGGGTTCGCGGCCTTGGCCTGGCGGACCAGGAAGCCGGCGAGGAGGGCGAGCGCGAGGGCGCCGAGGCCGAGCGTGCGGGCGGAGCCCGCGCCGTACTCCTCGATCTTGACGACCGCGTAGATGCCCGTCATCAGGCCGGAGGTGGCCAGCAGCGCGCCGAGGGCGTCGGCGCCGGCGCGCAGGCCGAGGCCGCGGTCGGAGGGCAGGGCGGGGAGGGCGGCCAGGACGGCGGCGATGCCGATGGGGAGGTTGATGAAGAAGATCCAGTTCCAGGCGAGCGCGTCGGTCAGGAGGCCGCCGAGCACCTGGCCGATCGACGCGCCCGCCGCGCCGGTGAAGCTGAACACCGCGATGGCGCGGGCCCGTTCGCGGGGGTCGGTGAAGAGGGTGATCAGGATGCCGAGGCTCACGGCGGACGCCATCGCGCTGCCCACGCCCTGCAGGAAGCGGGCGGCGATCAGGAGACCGGGGGTCGTGGCGGCGCCCGCGAGCAGCGAGGCGACGGTGAACACGCCCGTGCCGGCGAGGAACATCCGCTTCCTGCCGATCAGGTCGCCGAGCCGTCCCGACAGCAGGAGCAGCGAACCGAAGGCGATCAGGTACGCGTTGACCACCCAGCTCAGCCCGACCGGCGTGAAGCCCAGGTCGCTCTGGATGGCGGGCATCGCGACGGTGACGATGCTGCCGTCGAGGATCGTCATCAGCATGCTCGTGGCGAGCACGCCGAGGGCGAGCCAGCGGGAGGGCGCGGCCGCGGCGGGGGCCGGTGCGGGCGCGAGGGAGGTGGTGGTCATGGCGGTCTCTCCTGTCGTCGGGAGCCAACAGGAGAGACCGTAGCAGATGGTTTTGTTGCAGACTATCTTTTCCGGATCGTTCAGTTCTTCTGGCGTGCCCGCCGGGCCGGCCGCGCGCTCTCGACCGGGGTCTCCAGGTGCCCGCTGACCAGCTGGTTCAGTGCCCGTACGAGCGTCGTCCGCTCCTCCTCGGGCAGGGAGTGGAGGGCGCTCCGGTGCACCTCGTCGACGATGCGCTGGCTCTGCTCGGCCACCTTCGCCCCGGCCTCCGTGACCGCGATGATGCGGGCCCGGCGGTCCGTGCTGGACGGCCGCCGCTCGGCGAGTCCGGCCTGTTCCAGGGTGTCGACGGTGACGACCATCGTCGTCTTGTCCATGTCCCCGATCTCGGCGAGCTGCGCCTGCGTCCGCTCCTCCTCCAGGGCGTGCACGAGCACGCAGTGCATCCGCGGCGTCAGCCCGATCTCCCCCAGCCGCGCCGTCATCTGCGTCCGCAGCACATGGCTGGTGTGATCGAGGAGGAACGACAGGTCGTGTTCGGTACGAGTGGGTGCCATCGCTGTCATGTCCGCCAGGGTAACGACCGATCGATCCGTCGCGGATTATCGAGCAACAGATTTGTTTGCCCCGCTCGCCAGAAAGTGCCGTACGTCCGCCGCCAGGCCCGCCATCTGCTCCCCGGCCTCCACCCAGGTCGTCACGGACGCGCTCCAGCCGCCCGCCGCCCGCCGCCAGGGGCGCAGAGTCCAGGTCAGCCCGACCAGCCCGCCGGACCGGAACACCGAGACGGCCAGATCCCCGTCGTCCGTCTCCCAGCTCCGCTCGCCGTCCCATCCGCGGTACTCCGCGGCCAGCCGCTCCAGGAACGCCGCGAGCCCGTCGCCGCCCCAGGTCCAGGCCACCACCTCGTCCAGGCGCGCCGCCAGCCCGGGCGCCCGTGCCTCGACGGCGTGGTGCACGGCGTCCCTGCCGGCGTCGCGGGCGTCGCAGAGGCGCACGCCGACGGCCGGGTTGTCGCGGCAGGGGATGGTGACGTGCGGCTGCTCATCGGGCGTTTCGGGCGTGTCGGCGTGGTGAGGCGTGGTCATGGCGGAACGCTAGGGGGGCGGCGTCCGTGCCGTCTTCCGGGTTTCCGGGATGAGGTCTGGGTAACTTCTGCAAGCGGGTGCTTGCAAAAGTTAGCGCGGGTGGGCATCATCGGGGGCATGGCATCGCTCAATGTCGGCAATCTCGGGGAGTACCTGCGCGAGCAGCGGCGCACCGCGCAGCTGTCGTTGCGGCAGCTCGCCGAGGCGGCCGGGGTGTCCAATCCGTACCTGAGCCAGATCGAGCGCGGGCTGCGCAAGCCAAGCGCCGAGGTGCTGCAACAGGTCGCGAAGGCGCTGCGGATCTCCGCCGAGACGCTGTACGTCCGGGCGGGGATCCTCGACGAGACGGAGCGGGACGAGCTGGAGACGCGCGCCGCGATCCTGGCCGACCCGTCGATCAACGAGCGGCAGAAGCAGGTGCTGCTCCAGATCTACGACTCGTTCCGCAAGGAGAACGCCGCCGAGAGCGCCGCCGCGTCCACCGCGGACGCCGGGACCGATGCCGCCGAGCGACCTACGACGTGAGTATGTCGACCACATCCGGGAGGACCACCGTCATGGCCATCATCGAAGAGCTGCGCACCCCTCTCTACTTCGCCGCCGGCACCGCCGACCTCGCCGTCCAGCAGGCCCGCAAGGTGCCCGGTCTCATCGAGCAGCTCGCCGCCGAGGCGCCCGCGCGGATCGAGGCCGTGCGCCGGACGGACCCCAAGGCCGTGCAGGAGAAGGTCGCCGCGCAGGCCAAGGAGGCCCAGGCGGTCGTCCAGGCCAAGGTCGCCGAGGTCGTCGGCAGCCTCGACACCGACCTGAAGAAGCTCGGCGAGACCGCCCAGGACCTCGCCCTGCGCGGGGTCGGCGTGGCCGCCGAGTACGCCGTGAAGGCGCGCGAGAAGTACGAGGAGGTCGCCGCGCACGGCGAGGAGGCCGTCCGCGCCTGGCGCGGCGAGGCCGCCGAGGAGCTCACCGAGATCGCCGTCGTCGTCGAGCCGGAGCCGAAGACCGAGCCCAAGGCCGAGGCGAAGGCGGACACGGAGACCGGGGCCGCGGCGGAGACCAACGGCAAGCCCGCTGCCCGCAAGACCACCACCCGCAAGGCCCCGGCCAAGAAGACCGCCTCCGTCACCGAGAAGTAGGCGCCCGCAGGGGTACGGCGGCAGCGCGCCGGGCACCAACCAGGTGCCCCGCGCGTTGAAGCGGGTACCTTGACGGCGAGGGCCACGAGGCGCATTCCCACTCATGAGGCGGTACGCAGATGTTCGGCACGGGCTTCGATTCCTTCTTCTGGAACTTCGACTCGATCCTCTGGCTGGTCATCAACCTGGTGATGCTCGGCTTCGCCGTGGTCTCGTTCGTCGTCGCCGCCATGGCCCGTGAGGACGCCTACCGCGCGGCGGACAAGCAGACGAAGAAGTTCTGGCTGATCCTGCTCGGCGTCAACCTGCTGCTGAACGTGGTCCTGCCGATGCTCTTCCTGCAGGTCGCCGGCCTGATCGCGGCCATCGTCTTCATGGTCGACGTCCGGCCCGCCCTCCGGCAGGTCTCGGGCGGCGGCCGCCGCGGCTCCAGCAGCGACGGCCCGTACGGCCCCTACAACGGCGGCCGCTGACCCCGGCCCCGCACGTACGACGAAGGGCCCGGACATCACGTCCGGGCCCTTCCTCGTGCACGGACGCGACTACCGTCGCCGGTCCAGCAGCAGCACCGCCACGTCGTCCGTCAGCTCGCCGCCGTTCAGCGCGCGGACCTCCGTGACCGCCGCCTCCAGCAGCTCCTCGCCCCGCAGGCCCTCCGCCAGCTGCCGGTTGATCATGGCGACCATCCCGTCCTGGCCCAGCCGCGGCGAATCCGGGCCCGCCGAGCGGCCCTCGATCAGGCCGTCCGTGTACATCATCAGGCTCCACGAGGCGCCCAGCTCCACCTGCCGGCGCGGCCAGCGCGCCCGCGGCAGCAGCCCGAGCGCCGGGCCGCTGTCCTCGTACGGCAGCAGTTGCGCCGCCCGGCCGTGCCGGGCGATCAGCGGCGAGGGGTGGCCCGCCAGGCACAGGCCGGCCCGCCGCCCGTCGGGCGCGATGTCGACCGTGCAGAGCGTCGCGAAGATCTCGTCGTTCTCCCGCTCGTGCTCCAGGACCTGCTGGAGCGTGGAGAGCAGCTCGTCCCCGCACAGACCCGCGAAGGTCAGCGCGCGCCAGGCGATCCGCAGCTCCACGCCGAGCGCCGCCTCGTCCGGGCCGTGCCCGCAGACGTCGCCGATCATGGCGTGAACCGTGCCGTCGGGGGTGCGGACGGTGTCGTAGAAGTCGCCGCCGAGCAGGGCGCGGGAGCGGCCCGGCCGGTAGCGGGCGGCGAACCGCAGGTCCGAGCCCTCCAGGAGCGGCGTCGGCAGCAGCCCGCGCTCCAGGCGGGCGTTCTCCTGGGCGCGCAGCCGGGACTCGGCCAGCTTCACCTGGGCCGAGTCGGCGCGCTTGCGCTCCACGGCGTAGCGGATGGCCCTGCTGAGCAGCCGGCCGTCGAGCTCCTCGCGGAACAGGTGGTCCTGCGCCCCGACCCGTACCGCCTCGGCGGCCAGCTCGGCGTCCGAGGAGGCCGCGAGGGCCAGGACGGCGTGCCGGGGCGCGAGGCGCAGCACGTGGCGCAGCGGGGCGAGCGGGTCGTCGCCGGCGCCGGGCAGGGCGAGGTCGACGAGGACGCAGTGCACGTCGTCGGTGAGGAGCCGCTCCGCCTCGGTGAGGTTGCGGGCGGTACGGATGCGCAGCCGCGGCCCGGCGCCGTCGAGCAGGTCCGGTACGGCGAACGCGCCTGCCGGGTCGTCCTCGATCACCAGCAGCGTCAGCTCGGCGCCAGTGGCTGTGCCGGCCTCCACGACGGGGGCCGCCGAAGTGGTCCTCTGTCGCGGTACGGGTACGGGCATCGTCCTGGTTTCCTTCCCTCCCCCCGAGGGCACGGCGGGACGCGAACCGCGCCCCACCGACGGGGACCATAGCGGTACTGCGCGGTGGAGCGGAATGGCGATCACGCGGTGAACCTCGAAGGGACCTTGGCATATGCCGCGCATGGGGAGGATGCCGACCGCCGGGCCATGACGAACATCACGCCGCCGGGGCGCCGTTCGTGACCCGGGTCACCGTACCCGTGAGCCGGCCCGCCGTGTCCGCGGGGCCCGGCTCCGGCAATCACCGCTCGGACCGGTCACCGCCCGGGCGGTCACCGCTCCGGGCGGACGACCCCGAGGATCTCCATCGAGCCGGCGCCGGCCAGGGTGACGTTCCGCCCGGGGCGCGGCGCGTGGACCATCGCGCCGTTGCCGACGTACATGCCGATGTGGCTGGCGTCCTTGTAGTAGACGATCAGGTCGCCGGGCCGCATGTCCTTGATGTCCACCCGGGGCAGCAGCCGCCACTGCTCCTGCGAGGTGCGCGGGATGTTCTGCCCGGCCACGGACCAGGCCCGCTGGGTCAGCCCGGAGCAGTCGTACGAGCCGGGCCCCTCGGCGCCCCACACGTAGGGCTTGCCGATCTGCGCGGTGGCGAACTCCACCGCCCTGCGGCCCTGCTCCGTGGCCTTGCCGTCCAGCTCCTTGAGGATGCCGGAGCTCAGCCACGTGGTCTGCATGCGGTACTGGGCGTCCTCCTCCAGCTTCATCAGCCGGATCCGCTCCTCGGCGGCGAGCTCGGACTCCAGCTTCTTCGCCGCGGCGATCTTGTCGTTGATCTCCTTCTTCGCCCGGGCCTGCTTGACGCGGTTGGCCTCCAGCTTGGTCCAGTTCTCCCCGGCCTCCTTGGTGTAGGCCGTCAGCTCCTCCTGGGAGCGGGCCAGTTCGCCGAGGAGGTCCTTGGTGGCCTTCTGGCCCTGCTTGAGGCGGCCGGCGTTGTCGAGGAAGAGCTGGGGGTCGTCGGTGAGGACGAGCTGGGCGCTCTCGGGCAGTCCGCCGTTGCGGTACTGGGCGCGGGCCGCGGCGCCGGCGTGGGTCTTCAGCTGCTCGATCCGGGCCTGGCCGGCCACGATCATCCGGGCCAGCTGCACGATCTCGGCGGACTGCTGCTTCGTCTGCTCCTCGGCGAGGTTGTACGCGTCGGTGGCCGCGGCCGCCTTGCGGTACAGCGCGTCGATCTCCTTGCGGACCTCTTCGAGGGTCTTCTTCGGCGCGCCGGCCGGCGGCGGCTCGGGCGCGGCGTGCGCGGGCAGGACGAGCATCGGCGATGCCAGCAACGTCAAGGCGCTGACCACGGTGATCGCGGCGGTGGCGCAACGGCGTCGGTTCACTGGCTCCCCCTGGTTCCCTGTCGGACCGTCAGACCTGATTTACCGTCAGTAACTTCGCGGTGACCTTGGTGATAGTGCCACGCGACACGGCAAAACGACAGAGGAAACCCGGCCCCGGCGGGTCACTTCCCCCCACAGGGGACGAAGGGCGACGCCGATCCGTTCCCCGTTCGACTTCCGTCCCCCGAAAGGGGGGTGAGGGGAACTCAGCGGTCCTCGGCCGGCGCGAGCGCCGACCAGGCGACCGTCACCTCGCCCTGCCGCCAGCGGCGCGGCCCGTCCCGCAGCGGCCAGTCCGCCGCCAGGTCCCGCACCGACCGGATCCAGCGCTGCCGCGCCCCGAGCGAGGCGTACGGGGCGGCCGCCGCCCACGCCCGGTCGAAGTCGCGCAGGAAGGCGTGCACCGGCTCGCCCGGCACATTGCGGTGGATGAGCGCCTTCGGCAGCCGCTCCGCGAGGTCCGACGGGCGCTCCAGCGAGCCGAGCCGCGTGGCGAAGGTCACCGTCCGCGGCCCCTCCGGCCCCAGCGCCACCCACACGTGCCGCCGCCCGATCTCGTCGCAGGTCCCCTCCACCAGCAGCCCCTCCGGGGCCAGCCGCGCGCACAGCCGCCGCCACACCGCGGCGACCTCGCCCTCGTCGTACTGGCGCAGCACGTTCGCCGCCCGGATCAGCGCGACCTCGCCCGGGACCGGCACCTCGAAGCCGCCGTGCACGAAGGCCAGGCCCTCGCGCTCGTACGGCTTCGCCGCCTCCACCCGGGCCGGCTCGATCTCGACGCCGACCACCCGGGCCCGCGGATCGGCGGTGCGCAGCCGGCCGAGGAGCTCCACGGCGGTCCAGGGCGCCGCCCCGTAGCCGAGGTCCACCGCCACCGGGGGCCCGTCGGCGCGGCGCAGCGCGGGGCCGTGCACGGCGGCGATCCAGCGGTCCATGCGGCGCAGGCGATTGGGGTTGGTGGTCCCGCGGGTCGGGGTGCCGACGGGGCGGGTGGTGCGCGGGGCCATGACATGAGCGTACGGCCCGGGCGAGGCACCGGGACCGGGGCCCGGAGCCACGGACTCCCGGGGTCGCCGCGCCGCTGGCCGGGCTCCCGCTACACCGGTGTACCGGGCAATGAATTGGCAAAACGAGGCCCGGAGGGGGCCCGGAGGAAATGAAAGGAGGTGTTCCGGTGTTCTGCCGGTCGGAGGACGACGCACGCCCTCCGGTCGTCATGCCCGTACGCGTACGCACTGCCGTGCGCCACGCCCGACAGCGCCCCGAGCGGAAGGACCGCCGACGTGAGCCAGTACGTGTCCCGGTTCGCCGGCACCCTGGCGGCGCCGCCCAGGCTCCGCTTCCCCGGCCGGCACCGCACCCCGCGCCGGGTCGCCATGCTCAGCGTGCACACCTCGCCCCTGCACCAGCCGGGCACCGGCGACGCGGGCGGCATGAACGTGTACATCGTGGAGCTGGCCAAACGGCTGGCCGCGATCAACATCGAGGTCGAGATCTTCACCCGGGCCACGGCCGGCGGCCTCGCCCCCGTCGTCGAGCTCGCCCCCGGCGTCCTCGTCCGGCACATCGACGCCGGCCCGTACGAGGGCCTGGCGAAGGAGGAGCTGCCGGCGCAGCTCTGCGCCTTCACGCACGGCGTGATGCAGGCGTGGGCGGGGGAGCGGCCCGGCCACTACGACCTCGTCCACTCGCACTACTGGCTCTCCGGCCACGTCGGCTGGCTGGCCGCCGAGCGCTGGGGCGTCCCGCTGGTGCACGCCATGCACACCATGGCCAAGGTCAAGAACGCGGCGCTGGCCGCGGGCGACACCCCCGAGCCCACGGCGCGGGTCATCGGCGAGACGCAGATCGTCTCGGCGGCGGACCGGCTGATCGCCAACACCGCCGAAGAGGCCGACGAGCTCGTCCGGTACTACGACGCCGACCCCGGCAAGGTCGCCGTCGTCCACCCGGGCGTGAACCTCGACCACTTCCGGCCCGCGGACGGCCGGGCCGCGGCCCGCGCCCGCCTCGGCCTGCCGGCGGACGCCTTCATCCCCGTCTTCGCCGGCCGCATCCAGCCGCTGAAGGCCCCCGACATCCTGCTGCGCGCGGCCGCCCTGCTGCTCAACCACGACCCGTCGCTGCGCTCCCGCATGGTCGTCCCGGTGGTCGGCGGCCCCAGCGGCAGCGGCCTGGCCAAGCCGGAGGGGCTGCAGAAGCTCGCCGCGCGGCTGGGCATCGCGGACGTCGTCCGCTTCCACCCGCCGGTGGGGCAGGACCGGCTCGCGGACTGGTTCCGGGCGGCGAGCGTGCTCGTCATGCCCTCGTACAGCGAGTCCTTCGGTCTCGTCGCCATCGAGGCGCAGGCGGCCGGCACGCCGGTCGTGGCGGCCGCGGTGGGCGGACTGCCCGTCGCCGTACGGGACGGGGTGACCGGCTTCCTGGTCCCGGGCCACGACCCGGCGGACTACGCGCGGGCGCTGGGCCGGTTCGCCGAGTCCCCGGAACTCACGGCGCGGATGGGCGAGGCGGCCGCCCGGCACGCCGGCTCGTTCGGCTGGGACACCGCCGCGTCGGGCACGGCGGACGTGTACACGGCGGCGATGCACGACAGGCGGCTGAGCGAGCACCGCCGTCGCGTACGCTCGCACCATGGCTGACGTCGCACGTGCCCGGCAGGTCGTCGAGGAGACCCTGAAAGACGCGGAACTGGAGTGGGAGTCACCCGAACCCGGTTCGTACGTCGTCAAACTCCCCGGTACCCGCAAGCTCTTCACGACCCTGTCGCTGCGGGTGGGCCGGCACTCGCTCTCCCTGAACGCCTTCGTCATCCGCCACCCCGACGAGAACGAGGCCGGCGTCCACCGCTGGCTGCTCGAACGCAACCTGAAGCTGTACGGCGTGGGGTACGCCGTCGACTCCCTCGGCGACGTCTACCTGGCCGGCCGGCTGCCGCTGGCCGCGGTCGTCCCGGAGGAGCTTGACCGCCTCCTGGGCCAGGTCCTGGAGGCGGCGGACGGCGACTTCAACACCCTCCTGGAGCTCGGTTTCGCGTCGGCGATCCGGCGCGAGTACGAGTGGCGGGTGGCGCGCGGCGAGTCGACGCGCAACCTGGACGCGTTCGCGCACCTGACGCGCAAGCAGGACTGACGGTCAGGCCCGGGCGGCGTCCTTGACGCCGGGAGCGCCGGGGACGTCGGAGGTGTCGCCGGCGGCAGGGGCGTCGGAGGCGCCCACGGGGCCGGAGGCGTCCGAGGAGCCGGAGGCGTCCGAGGGGTCCGAGACGTCGCCGGGCGCGGCGGCGGTCTCCTCGTCCTCCGACAGAGCCTTGCGCAGCAGGGTGGTGTACCCGGCCGCGGCGAGGCAGCCGATGGCGCCGCAGGCGAGCCACAGTGCCTCCGAACCGGGCCCCTCGACGATCCAGCCGGCCCCGATCGGGGCGACGAAGCCCGCGACGGACCAGGACATGCCCATGACGCCCTGGTAGCGGCCGCGGGCGTGCTCCGGCGCGAGCCGGGCGGTGGCGGCGGCGTTGGTGGGGACGTGGATCATCTCGCCGATCGTCCAGACGACCACGGTCGCGGCGAAGACGAAGGAGGTGCCGGCCAGGGCGGTGGCGCCGGTGCCGAGCGCGAAGAGCAGCGAGGAGAGGGTCAGCAGCAGGACCGGCGAGCGCTTGTCGGTGAGCTTGTTGACCAGCAGCTGGAAGCCGACGATCACGATGCCGTTGACGGCGATGACCACGCCGTACGCGGAGGGCGACAGGCCCTCCTCGGCCATGGTGAGCGGCAGGCCGACCCAGGGGGCGGTGAAGACCAGGCAGACCAGCAGGTTGAGCAGCACGAGGGTGCGGAAGGGCGCGTCCTTCAGGACGTCCAGGATGCTGACCTTCTCCTCGGCGACGACGTTGCCGGCCTTGTCGACGGCGGCCGCGGGGCGGGTCTCGGGGAGCCGCAGGAAGACGATCAGGGCGCAGAGGGAGGTGGCGATCGCGTCGGCGAGGAAGAGGGTGCGGTAGCCGAGCACGATCGCGGCGCCGCCGCCGATGGCGGCGATGGCGAAGCCGAGGTTGAGGGCCCAGTAGTTGAGCGCGTAGGCGCGGCGGACGTCGTCCGCGGGGACCATGTCGGCGATGGTCGCGTTGATGGACGGCCGGACGGCCTGCATGGCGACGCCCATGAGCAGGACCACGACGGCGACGGCCCAGGCGCTGCGCACGAAGGCGAGCGAGGCGGTGCAGGAGGCGGCCGCCAGGTGCATCGTGATCATGGTGGGCCGCCGGCCCCAGCGGTCCGTGAGCAGCCCGCCGAGGGGCGAGCCGGCGACGCCGCCGAGGCCGTGCAGGGCGACGACCAGGCCGGCGAACCAGGCGGAGTGGCCGAGTTCCTGGGTGAGGAAGAGGGACAGGAAGGTCAGGACGAAGGCGCCGGTGCGGTTGACCAGGGTGGAGAGCCAGAGCCACCAGAAGCCGCCGGGCAGACCGGACACGGTGGCGACGGCGGAGCGTCGTAGTGAGGCGATGGACATCTCTGGGGGTCCCCCTGCGTCTGTAAGCGTCCCGGACGGTATGCGTAACTTACGCGCCGTCAAGGGGAGGCCGCCACCGAATTGGCGCCCGGCGCCCTGTCCGCCACTCGGGCGCGGGGAGCGACGGGGAAGGGCCGTCGACTAACCTCGTACGCATGGCCGACGCACCGTACAAGCTGATCCTCCTCCGCCACGGCGAGAGCGAGTGGAACGCGAAGAACCTGTTCACCGGCTGGGTGGACGTCAACCTCACCGAGAAGGGCGAGAAGGAGGCGGTCCGCGGCGGTGAGCTGCTGAAGGACGCCGGCCTGCTGCCCGACGTGCTGCACACCTCCCTGCAGAAGCGCGCGATCCGCACCGCGCAGCTCGCGCTGGAGGCCGCCGACCGCCACTGGATCCCGGTCCACCGCTCGTGGCGCCTGAACGAGCGCCACTACGGTGCGCTGCAGGGCAAGGACAAGGCGCAGACGCTCGCCGAGTTCGGCGAGGAGCAGTTCATGCTGTGGCGCCGCTCGTACGACACCCCGCCGCCGCCGCTCGCCGACGACAACGAGTACTCCCAGGCGAACGACGCCCGCTACGCGACGATCCCGCCGGAGCTGCGCCCGCGCACGGAGTGCCTGAAGGACGTCGTCCAGCGCATGCTGCCGTACTGGTACGACGGCATCGTCCCGGACCTGCTGGCCGGCCGCACCGTCCTGGTCGCCGCCCACGGCAACAGCCTGCGCGCCCTGGTGAAGCACCTGGACGGCATCTCGGACGCGGACATCGCGGGCCTGAACATCCCCACGGGCATCCCGCTGGTCTACGAGCTGGACGAGAACTTCAAGCCCCTGAACCCCGGCGGCACCTACCTCGACCCGGAGGCCGCCGCGGCCGCCATCGAGGCCGTCAAGAACCAGGGCAAGAAGAAGTAAGTCGCGTGATCATGCCCCCTACCTGCGGTTTCTCGGCAGGTAGGGGGCTGATTCGTTCTCTGGGCCGTCTGTGGGCCGTCATGCGGTGCGCCGGGCCGCGCTGTCGGCGGTCGCGATGCGCCTTTCGGTTGCGTTCTGGGGGTGTCTCCGCTTGCACCGGCATGAGGGAAGGAGAAACGTGGGCAATGACAGTTCATAGTGATGAATCAGGTGATGCACTATGCAGGCCTCTATCCGGAAGCGCACGGCAGTAACCGTGTGTGGCCTCGCACTGTGCGGCGCGCTCGCCGCTCCAGCGGCTATGGAGGCCGCCTCGTACCTGACCGACAGCGGTCAGGTGCAGGTCGACGACTCCCTCAAGAAGCCGAAGAAGCCCAAGAAGCTCCACTGAGCGGGGCAGCAATCCGATTGCAGGAGCCGCTCCACCTATGTGATCGAACCCCCTACCTGCGGTTTCTCCATCGGTAGGGGGTTGATGTGTTCTCTGGGCCGTCAGACGGTGCGCCGGGCCGCGTGCATGCCGTGCTCGCGCGCGGCGGCGTACCGCTCCTCCTTCGTCTCCGGCTCGGGGATGACGCCGGCCGCGACGAGAGCGGGCTTCCAGGCTTCCTCGTTCAACGACGTGCGCCAGACGTGGTTCCCCATCGGCCCGGAGAAGACCAGGTGCTTGGTCACCTTGGCCGGGTTATGGGGAGGCGGGCGGGCTCGGTGATCGTTTAGCGTGCCGGTATGAGTGGGGGAATGCGCCTGGAGGCGGTCACGCCGGAGAACGTCGACGCGGTGCTGGAGCTGAGCGTGCATCCGCATCAGCGGGACAGCGTCGCGTCCGTCGTGCGGTCGCTGGCCGAGGCGTACGCGTACGGGGAGCGCGCCTGGCCGCGGGCGGTGTTCGACGGGGAGGAGCTCGTCGGGTTCCTGATGGCGTTCCTCGACATCGAGTGGGGCGACGGCACCGTGCGCAGCGGCCTGTGGCGGCTCAACATCGGGGCGGCGCACCAGGGCAAGGGCTACGGGCGGTTCGCCGTGGAGGCCGTGCGGGACGAACTGCGGCGGCGGGGGGCCGAGGAGCTGTACGTGTCCTGGCACCAGGGCGAGCACGGGCCCGGCGACTTCTACCGGCGGCTCGGCTTCCGGGAGACCGGCGAGCTCGCCGGGGACCAGGCCGTCGGCGTCCTGGCGATCTGACCGCGGGCTCCGCCTCGGCGGCAGGGCCCGGCAGAACGATGCCCCCGGCCCGACCGTCCGGCGGGCGAGGGGCTAGGGGCGAGGGGCTTCGGGGTCCCTCATCCTGTGGTCAGTTGTGTCCGGGCGGGAAGTGTCCGGCAGGGTTCTTGCCCTTCTGGTCGAGTCCGTTGCCGTTGCAGCTGTCCTGCTGGCCGGCCGGCTCGTTGCCTCCGTTGTTGACGCACACCTGCTGGATCTTGGCGTCGGCGACGCTCGCACCGCCGAGGCTCAGGGCGAACGCGGCTCCTGCCGCGGCCAGCGCTGCGCCGATCCGTTTCGTCGCCGTCCTGGTTCTGGTCATGATCGGACCTCACTCACCGGACTTGCGTCCTCGGCCCACGCTTCTCCCGCAGCCCTGAGCTGTCAAGGAGAACCCGGCAAGTCAGGACAAGTCGACGAACTGGCCGGTAGGCGGTTCGCCGTGGCGGCCGATCGGAAGCTCGCCGCGATCCGACAGCGGGCCCCGCCGCCACGGCAGGGCCCGCGTACCGAGCGCTCTGTCAGCACACGCCGCCGCACTGGCACGGGGCGCCCGACTGGCAGCCGCAGCCGCAGCCCGAGCCGCAGCCGCAGGCGCCGATCACCGGCAGCAGCTTCCGCTCGCGCGCCGCGGGCTCCGGCGCTGAGTCCGTCGTCGTGATGGGGGAATCGGCCATGGGGTCCCTCCTCCAAGGCGTGGGTCG
Organism: Streptomyces tritici; assembly: GCF_048500665.1. NCBI lineage: Bacteria > Bacillati > Actinomycetota > Actinomycetes > Kitasatosporales > Streptomycetaceae > Streptomyces > Streptomyces tritici. Next base: position 3,146,689 of record NZ_CP183183.1, on the reverse strand, counting down.
CCTTCCTCCCCATTCCATGCCCATCCCACACGGCGCATCAACGGCGCACCGGAGCGCCGTGGCTCAGCCGGGGGCACCCGAAGGTCACCCGCGAGTCACGCGCCCTCGACCGGCGACTCCGCCGGCTGCAGCTCGTCCGCGTGCTCGCCCGTCACCAGGTACACCACGCGCTTCGCGACCGACACCGCGTGGTCCGCGAACCGCTCGTAGTAGCGGCCGAGCAGCGTCACGTCGACGGCCGTCTCGATGCCGTGCTTCCAGCGATCGTCCATCAGGTGCTGGAACAGCGTCCGGTGCAGCAGGTCCATCTCGTCGTCGTCCTGCTCCAGCTGCAGCGCCAGGTCGACGTCCTTCGTGATGATGACCTCCGCCGCCTTCGCCATCAGGCGCTGCGCCAGCTGACCCATCTCCAGGATCGTCGCGTGCAGGTCCCGCGGCACGGCCGTGTCCGGGAACCGCAGCCGGGCCAGCTTCGCCACGTGCTGCGCCAGGTCGCCGGAGCGCTCCAGGTCCGCGCTCATCCGCAGCGAGGTCACCACGATCCGCAGGTCCGTCGCCACCGGCTGCTGGCGCGCCAGCAGCGCTATGGCCCGCGCCTCCAGGTCGTGCTGCAGGTCGTCGACCTTCTGGTCCGCGGCGATGACGGTCTCCGCCAGCTTCAGGTCCGCGTCGAGCATCGCCGTCGTGGCGCGCCCGATCGCCGACCCCACCAGCCGGGCCATCTCGACCAGGCCCTCGCCGATCGAGTCCAGTTCCTCGTGGTACGCGTCGCGCATCGGTGATCCTCTCTTCACGACAGTCCGGAGTCCGGGGGAGGCTCGGACCCCTACGGTGCCACGGTCGGCCCCGTACGCGTCGGGCTGTCCCACCCGAAGTGAACGAGCACTTTCCTGCCGGTGAACTCTGGGCGACCCCGTCCGGCGAACGGTTCGTCCCAAATGAACCGCCACCGTCTCCACGGTGAACTCTGGGCGACGACTGTTCGAGCAGCCACTCGGACGGCTGGGAGAGTGTCCGCCACCCCGCATAACCTGGATGGCATGGACGTGAACGCGGCGGTCGCCGCATTGGCTGCGATCGCCGGTGTCTGCACCGGCGTGATCGCCATGCTGGCGTTCCGCTGGAGCGAACGCGACCAGGCGCGCCCGACCCGAAGCTCCCTGCACACCGACGCGGTCCTGCCGCCCGGTGTCGACACCGTGCTCTCGGTGCTCCGCTCCTCGGCCGTCGTCCTCGACGAGAGCGACTCCGTCGTCAAGGCCAGCTCCGCGGCGTACGCCCTGGGGCTGGTCCGCGGCGGCAAGCTCGCCGTCGAGCCCATGCTCAACATGGCCCGCGACACCCGCAGGGACGGCGAGATACGGCAGGTCGAGCTCGACCTGCCGAGGCGCGGCACCGGACGCGGCGAGGCGCTCGCCGTCTCCGCCCGCGTCGCACCCCTGGGCTCCCGCCTGGTCCTGCTGCTCGTCGAGGACCTCACCGAGGCCCGCCGGATCGAGGCCGTGCGGCGTGACTTCGTCGCCAACGTGAGCCATGAGCTCAAGACTCCCGTCGGCGCGCTCTCCCTGCTCTCCGAGGCGGTCATGGACGCCTCGGACGACCCCGAGGCGGTCACCCGCTTCGCCGGCCGCATGCAGATCGAGGCGACGCGGCTGACCAACCTGGTCCAGGAGCTCATCGACCTCTCGCGGGTGCAGAACGACGACCCGCTGGAGGACGCCGAGCCGGTCCGGGTGGACGAACTCGTCGCCGAGGCGATCGACCGCTCCCGGCACACCGCGTCCACGAAGCAGATCACCATGGCGTCCGGGGGCAGCGCCGGGCTGCACGTCTGGGGGCACCGCGGCCAGCTGGCCGCGGCCCTCGGCAACCTCGTCGAGAACGCCGTCAACTACTCACCCGCCCGGACCCGGGTCGGCATCGCGGCCCGCCGCGTGACCGCGCCCGGCGGCGACCTGATCGAGATAGCCGTGACCGACCAGGGCATCGGCATCTCGGAGAAGGACCGCGAGCGGATCTTCGAACGCTTCTACCGGGTCGACCCGGCCCGCTCCCGTGCCACCGGCGGTACGGGTCTGGGCCTGGCCATCGTCAAGCACGTGGCCGCCTCGCACGGCGGGGAGGTCACGGTCTGGAGCACCGAGGGTCAGGGCTCCACCTTCACTCTGCGACTGCCCGAGGCGGGTTCCGTACGGAACCGCGGCGGCTCCGGCGCGGACGGCGCCGACGAGCAGCCCGCCTCCGACTCCACCACCGAACCACTCCCTGCCCCGGAGGTCCTTCCGTGACCCGAGTGCTCGTCGTCGAGGATGAGGAATCCTTCAGCGACGCCCTGTCGTACATGCTCCGCAAAGAGGGCTTCGAGGTCGCCGTCGCGGCCACCGGGCCCGACGGACTCGACGAGTTCGAGCGCAACGGGGCCGACCTCGTCCTCCTCGACCTGATGCTGCCGGGTCTGCCCGGTACGGAGGTCTGCCGCCAGCTGCGCGGGCGCTCCAACGTCCCGGTCATCATGGTGACCGCCAAGGACAGCGAGATCGACAAGGTCGTCGGCCTGGAGATAGGAGCCGACGACTACGTGACCAAGCCCTTCTCCTCGCGGGAGCTGGTCGCCCGCATCCGCGCGGTGCTGCGCCGCCGCGGGGAGCCGGAGGAGGTCGCCCCCGCCGCCCTGGAGGCCGGCCCGGTCCGCATGGACGTCGACCGGCACGTGGTGACGGTCGCGGGCGGCAAGGTCGACCTGCCGCTGAAGGAGTTCGACCTCCTGGAGATGCTGCTGCGCAACGCGGGCCGCGTGCTCACCCGCATGCAGTTGATCGACCGCGTCTGGGGCGCCGACTACGTCGGCGACACCAAGACCCTCGACGTCCACGTCAAGCGCCTCCGCGCCAAGATCGAGCCGGACCCGGGCGCGCCGCGGTACCTGGTGACGGTACGCGGCCTGGGGTACAAGTTCGAGCCGTAGAGGCTCGCGCCGCCCCGGCCGGCGGACGGAGTCCGGCGCAGCGTCCCGATGCCTGGGAGGCCCCTCGGGGCCGAGCAGTGCGAGGGGTGCACGCGGGCTGGTGTTCGAGCCGGACCCGGGCGCGCCGCGGTACCTGGTGACGGTGCGCGGCCTGGGGTACGAGTTCGAGCCGTAGGCCGTAGGGCTGCGCTCGACCGCGCCGGCCGTACGGCCGTGGCACCCGACGCGCATACGAAAGGGCGCCCCAACCGGACCTCCGGTGGGGCGCCCTTTCGTGCGGGTCAGTGGGCCGCGGGGGCCTCGCCGGTGGCCGCGTCCGTCGGCTCGCCGGTGGCGGGGGCGCTGGCCTCGCCGGTCGGCTTCTCCGCGGGCTTCTCCGGCTTGGTGGCCGGCGGGGCGGGGACCTCCGTCGGGCCGTAGCCCTCGAAGTAGCTCTTCGCCGGGACGATGAACGCCTGCAGGCCCACGTCGCCGGTCTCGCTGAGCTTGAAGACGACCTCCTGGACGTCGCCGTCCTTCTTGCCCTCGACGCCGTTCTCGATCACGGCGGTCGCGTTGCCCTTGCCGCCGATGACGACCGAGCCGCCGGCCGGCACGACGAGCGGGCCCGCGCCCTTAGCCGGGGTCAGCTTCACCGTGGCCGAGGTGCCCGGCAGGCTGATGGACTCGAGCGTCTGGGGAGCCTGCCCGTTGTTGAAGATGGTCGCCGAGACGACGGCGGGGCCCTTCTTGCCGGCCTGGGGCTGGGTGATCACCAGCGCGTTCTGGATCTGGACGTCCTCGACCGTGACGGCCGCGTTGTCCGGCTTGACGCCGAGGGTCTGCGCGTCGTTGCCCGCCCCACAGGCGGTCAGCGAGGCGATCGAGATCACGAGTGCGGTGGCGGCGAGGGCGCCGCGTCGAAGGCTGCGGCTCACGGCGGCGGCAACTCCTAGGACGTACGGACGGGATATGGGACAACCAGCGCGCTTAGGTTACCGACCCTCACTCTCGGTCCCGCACCCGACCCGCCCCTGCGGCCCCGGGCGTCCCACGGGGACGTGCGCGCACCGGAGGGCCGGGCCCGTCGCGCGACTCCCGGCCGCCCGGCACTCCGTTCCGGATTCGCCCGCCGTTCACATATCCGCCTTGATCAATTCGCCATTTCCGCAGGAAATCCGGGAAGCCGCGGTGATCAATTCAGGAAAGTGCCGCCGCACAGCTCCGTACGAGTGAGCGATCCCCGAACGGAGCATGCGGAGACGGTATACTGAACCGGACAAATCGGGGCATCTTCCCCTTCCTTGTGGCTCTCGGGCAGCTGTGACGCGCGCGTTTCTCTGCGTTCACACAGCCGCTCCGACCTGCGAATACCGCCCTCCGGAAGGCCGCCGCAGCACGTCCGCGTCGTTGTTGTCAAGCCCCGAGATATGCCCTGACCTGCGAAAACGCCATTCAGAAGAAGCCGTATCCGTGTTACCCTGGATAGCCACGGAAGGGGTACCTGTCACATGACGTTCAAGGTTGGCGACACCGTGGTCTATCCCCATCACGGGGCCGCGCTGATCGAGGCCATCGAAACTCGCCAGATCAAAGGCGTGGACAAGACCTACTTGGTGCTCAAGGTCGCTCAGGGCGACCTGACGGTTCGTGTGCCGGCGGACAATGCGGAGTTCGTCGGTGTGCGTGACGTGGTCGGTCAGGATGGACTGGACCGGGTCTTCGAGGTGCTGCGTGCACCGTACGCCGAGGAGCCGACCAACTGGTCCCGTCGCTACAAGGCAAATCTCGAGAAGCTCGCCTCCGGCGATGTCATCAAGGTCGCCGAAGTAGTGCGCGACCTGTGGCGCCGGGAGCGCGAGCGCGGACTTTCCGCAGGTGAGAAGCGCATGCTCGCCAAGGCTCGGCAGATCCTGGTGAGCGAGCTCGCTCTCGCGGAGAACACGAACGAGGACAAGGCAGAGGCGCTCCTCGACGAGGTCCTCGCGTCCTGACGCGATTGATGCCGCGGTGCCCGCTGACGCTCTGTGAGCTGTGACTCACAGTGCCGTCGCCGGGCACTGCGGCATGTTCGTCTCCCGATACACCCCCACTCGGCCCCCTTCGGCCCACCCGTACCGCGCGTGCGTACGCGCCACACGGAGCCCGCAGAGCCGCACACGGCGCCGGCGCGACCGATCCTGACCAAGTCGTCACGGAAAGGGCCCGGTCAAGGCGTCGCGCCCGGCACGATGGAGGCCATACCCACAAGGGCCGAGGAAACAAACCTGCCGGAGTGCAACCGATGTCAGACGAAACGCGTCCTCTCCGCACCGCCGCCGTCATCCCCGCGGCCGGCCGGGGGGTGAGGCTGGGCCCGGGCGCCCCCAAGGCGCTCCGCGCGCTGAACGGCACCCCGATGCTCGTCCACGCCGTCCGCGCCATGGCCGCCTCCCGCGCCGTCTCGCTGGTCGTCGTGGTCGCCCCCGCCGACGGCGTCGGCGAGGTCAAGCGCCTCCTCGACGAACACGCGCTGCCGACCCGCACCGACTACCTGGTCGTCCCCGGCGGCGACACCCGCCAGGAGTCCGTACGGCTCGGGCTGGATGCCCTGCCCGAGGGGATCGACATCGTCCTGGTGCACGACGCGGCCCGCCCGCTCGTGCCGGTCGACACCGTCGACACCGTCGTCGAGGCGGTCCGCGACGGCGCCGTCGCCGTGGTCCCCGCCCTGCCGGCCGCCGACACGGTCAAGGAGGTCGAGCCGGCCGCCCGGCCCGGCGAGCCCGAGCCCGTCGTCGCCACCCCCGACCGCTCCCGGCTGCGCGCCGTCCAGACCCCGCAGGGCTTCGACCGGGAGACCCTCGTCAACGCCCACGCCACCGTCGCCTTCGGCGGCGACGGCGCCACCGACGACGCCGGCATGGTCGAGCGCCTCGGCGCCCCCGTCGTCGTCGTGCCCGGCCACGAAGAGGCCTTCAAGGTGACCCGCCCCCTCGACCTCGTCCTCGCCGAGGCCGTACTCGCCCGCAGGAGGGCCAACGATGGCTTCTGAGCCGCAGCCGACCCCGGTACTGCCCCGCACCGGCATCGGCACCGACGTCCACGCCTTCGAGCGCGGCCGCGAGCTGTGGTGCGCCGGCCTGCTCTGGGAGGGCGAGGAGTACGGGCTCGCCGGGCACTCCGACGGCGACGTCGCCGCCCACGCCGCCTGCGACGCCCTGTTCTCCGCGGCCGGCGTCGGCGACCTCGGCGCCCACTTCGGCACCTCCCGGCCCGAGTGGTCCGGCGCCTCCGGCGTCACCCTGCTCGCCGAGGCCGCCCGGATCGTCCGCGCCGAGGGCTACGAGATCGGCAACATCGCCGTCCAGGTCGTCGGCGTCCGCCCCAAGATCGGCAAGCGCCGGGACGAGGCCCAGAAGGTCCTGAGCGAGGCCGCCGGCGCGCCCGTCTCCGTCTCCGGCACCACCACCGACGGCCTCGGCCTCACCGGCCGCGCCGAGGGCCTGGCCGCCCTCGCGACCGCGCTGGTGTTCCCCGTCACGCCGGCATAGCGGGCACGGGCCCCGAAAAAGTCGCCCCGCGACCGGGAATCGGTCGCGGGGCACCACCGGGGGCCCACTACTCTGGAGTGGTGACCATTCGCCTGTACGACACCAGCGCCCGGCAGATCCGCGACTTCACCCCGCTCACGCCGGGCTGTGTCTCGATCTACCTGTGCGGCGCCACCGTGCAGAGCGCCCCGCACATCGGCCACATCCGCTCGGGCCTCAACTTCGACATCATGCGCCGCTGGTTCGAGTACCGCGGCTACGACGTCACCTTCGTCCGCAACGTGACGGACATCGACGACAAGATCATCGCCAAGTCCGCCGACCAGGGCCGCCCCTGGTGGTCCATCGGCTACGAGAACGAGCGGGCCTTCAACTCCGGCTACGACGCCCTCGGTTGCCTGCCGCCCACGTACGAGCCGCGGGCCACCGGCCACGTCACCGAGATGGTCGAGATGATGCGCGGCCTCATCGAGCGCGGACACGCCTACGAGGCCGACGGCAGCGTCTACTTCGACGTCCGCTCCTACCCGGAGTACCTCAAGCTCTCCAACCAGGACATCGACGACCTGCGCCAGCCCGCCGAGGAAGGCATCACCGGCAAGCGCGACCCCCGCGACTTCGCCATGTGGAAGGCCACCAAGCCCGGCGAGCCCGACTGGGAGACCCCGTGGGGCCGCGGCCGCCCCGGCTGGCACCTCGAGTGCTCCGCCATGGCGCACAAGTACCTCGGCTCCGCCTTCGACATCCACGGCGGCGGCCTCGACCTGATCTTCCCCCACCACGAGAACGAGATCGCCCAGGCCAAGGCCTTCGGCGACGACTTCGCGCAGTACTGGGTGCACAACGCCTGGGTCACCATGAGCGGCGAGAAGATGTCGAAGTCGCTCGGCAACTCCGTGCTCGTCACCGAGATGGTCAAGAAGTGGCGCCCCATCGTCCTGCGCTACTACCTCGGCACCCCGCACTACCGCTCCATGATCGAGTACAGCGAGGAGGCGCTGCGCGAGGCCGAGGCGGCGTTCGCCCGCATCGAGGGCTTCATCCAGCGCGTCGTGGAGAAGGCCGGCGAGGTCGCGCCCACCGACGAGGTGCCCCCCGCCTTCGCCGAGGCCATGGACGACGACCTCGGCGTCCCGCAGGCCCTCGCCGTGCTCCACACCACCGTCCGCCAGGGCAACAGCGCACTGGCCGCCGACGACAAGGAAGCCGCCGTCGCCCGGCTCGCCGAGGTCCGCGCCATGCTCGGCGTGCTGGGCCTCGACCCGCTGGACACGCACTGGGCCGACGAGGCCGACAGCGGCGCCGAACTCCACGGCGTCGTCGACAGCCTCGTACGCCTCGTGCTCCAGCAGCGCGAATCCGCCCGCGAGCGCAAGGACTGGGCCACCGCGGACGCGATCCGCGACCAGCTCAAGCAGTCCGGACTGACCATCGAGGACAGCCCCGACGGCCCGCGCTGGTCGGTCGCCAACCGCTGAGGATGTGCCGCCGGGGGAACCGGGCGGCACACTTCAAGTGCAGACTTCGTACGCGCGGCACGCGCCGTACGCCCGCAGCAGTAGAGGAAACAGGTAGTCATGGCCGGGAACAGCCAGCGCAGGAACCGCCGTACGTCCAACAAGAAGGGCGCGACGGTCGGCAGCGGTGGCCAGCGGCGCAGGGGCCTGGAGGGCAAGGGCCCCACGCCGCCCGCCTCCGCCCGCAAGGGCCACGTCAAGAACCGCCTCGCCAACGCCAAGGCCAAGCAGGCCGCCGGCCGCCGGCCCGCGCCGCGCCGCGGCGGCCCCAAGGGCACCAGCGAGATGGTCGTCGGCCGCAACCCCGTCTACGAGGCCCTGCGCGACGGCGTCCCCGCCGTCACCCTGTACGTCCAGCAGTTCATCGACAACGACGAGCGCGTCCGCGACGTCCTCAAGCTCGCCGGCGAGCGCGGCAACATCAACCTGATGGAGGCCCCCCGCCCCGAGCTCGACCGGATGACCAACGGGCTCAACCACCAGGGCCTCGTCCTGCAGGTCCCGCCGTACGAGTACGCCCACCCGGAGGACCTCACCGAGGCCGCGTACGACAACGGCGAGGACCCCCTGATCGTCGCCCTCGACGGCGTCACCGACCCGCGCAACCTCGGCGCGATCGTCCGCTCCACCTCCGCCTTCGGCGGCCACGGCGTGGTCATCCCCGAGCGCCGCGCCGCCGGCATGACCGCCGGCGCGTGGAAGTCCTCCGCCGGCACCGCCGCCCGCACCCCCGTCGCCAAGGTCACCAACCTGACCCGCGCCCTGGAGGGCTACCAGAAGGACGGCCTGACCGTCGTCGGCCTCGCCGCCGACGGCGAGCACACCGTCGAGGACCTGGAGGCCCTCGACGGCCCGGTCGTCATCGTCATCGGCAGCGAGGGCAAGGGCCTCGGCCGCCTCGTCGGCGAGACCTGCGACTACCGCGTCCGCATCAGCATGCCGGGCGGCGCCGAATCGCTGAACGCCGGCGTCGCCGCGGGCATCGTCCTCTACGAGGTCGCGCGCCGCCGCAACCGCTGATCCCGCCCGTACGGCGACAGGGCCCGGCTCGCTGAGCTGGGCCCTTCCCGTCGTCTCGTGATCTTGACGGGTCTCGGACATTCCCGGTGCGTCAAGGCAGTGTCCTAAAGCCACATCACTCGGTTAGATGAGTGTGGACACAAGAACGCCCCGGCCGGGATTCGACGATCAGCCCGCGCTGAGCACGGTCAAAGTGGATTCCGACCCCGCGCAGGTCATCGTGAACCACGCCAGCTTCCGCGTCCGGCTCGGACCGGCCCAGCAGCCCAAGTTCGCCGCGCCCCGCGCCGGTGCGGCGGTGGCCGCGGCCGGAGCCGGGCGACGGCGCGCCCCCGTCGTGTGGACCGGCAAGTCCTCCCCCGGGGCGACCGGACTGCTCCAGGCCGTGCGGGAGTCCTCCGTCTCCACGCTCGAACCACTGGACGCCGGCGCCACCCAGACCATCCCGCGCTTCGACGAGACGATGCCCAACCCCGTCGTCACCGCCCCCCTGCTGCCGCCCATGCGGCGCGCCGAGGGCGCGTACGACGAGGTCTACGAGGCGGAGCCGGTCACCGGCGGCTACGACGACCCCGGCGACGCCGAACACGCCCGCGGCCCCCGCCACTCCGACCCCGTCCGGCACGCCTACTACCCAGGCCGCCGGATGAACCTCGGCGTGGTGCTCCTCCCGCTCCGCGTCTTCCTCGGCTTCATCTCCATCTACGCCGGCATGGGCAAGCTCTGCGACCCCGTCTACTTCGACGGCGGCGAACGCGGCTCCATGGTCAAGTGGCTCAACTCGCTGCACCCCTGGGCGCTCGCCGAGCCCCTGCGCGACTTCGCCCTCGCCCACCCCGTCGGCGCCGGACTGACCGTCGCCTTCCTCCAGGTCGTCGTCGGCGTCCTCACCGTCCTCGGCCTCTGGCAGCGGGTCGCCGCCGTCGTCGGCGCCCTGCTGTCCGCCGCGCTGATCCTCACCGTCAGCTGGAAGACCGTCCCGGTCTACGACGCGCCCGACATCATCTACCTCGCCGCCTGGTCCCCGCTGATCATCGCCGGCGCGCCCGTCTACTCCATCGACGGCCGCCTCGCCGGAGAAGCCTGGCGCACCCTCGGACCGCGCTCCGAACTCTGGGAGCTCCGCCGCCGCGTCCTGCGCCGCGGCGCGCTCATCACCGCCGTCGTCGTCGGCCTGACCCTGCTCGTCGGCTCCATGCTCGGCGGCGCCGTCCGCTCCACCGAGATGGTCACCGTCCCCGGACCCGACGACGACCCCGTCAACCACCTGCCCGGCCAGCCGCTGCCCCCCGAGCCGGGCGAGCGCAGCCCCTCCCGCTCCGCCGAGTCCCGCCCCGAGCCCAGCCGCACCGGCCGCGAGGGCACGGACGAGGAGGAGCCCAAGGGCGAGACCTCCCCGTCGGAGACCGCCGGCGAGACCGGCCCCGCCGAGCAGCGGCCCACCGCCACCCAGGGCTCCGGCGACGACGCGCCCGACCAGTCCGGACCGGCCGCGCCCCCGCCGCCCCCGCCGGGCCCCACGGACAGCGGCTCCGGCGACGGCGGCACGTCCGACGGCGGCGGCGAGGAGGACGGCGGCTCCACCTCCGGCGGCAACCGCAACCCGATCGGCGGCCTGCTGGGCTGAGCCTCCGGCACGCCGGAAGGGGCGGCACACCGAGACCGGTGTGCCGCCCCTTCCGCATGTCCGCGTACGGCTCAGGTCGCCCGGGTGCCGGCCAGCTCCTTCGCGGCCTCCGTGAGGTCCTTGGCGGTGTCGATGGCCCGCCAGTACGCGCCCTGCGGCAACGGGAAGCCCGCCAGGCGGCGCTCCCGCGCCAGCCGGGGGAACGTCGTGCGCTCGTGGTCCCCGCGCTCCGGAAGCTGCTCCGTGAAGTCCGCGGAGAAGACGTACACGCCCGCGTTGATGAGGTACGGGGAGGGCGGCGCCTCGATGAAGTCCGTGATGTGCCCGAACGCGTCCGTCTCGACGGCGCCCCACGGGATCCGCGGACGGGCCAGGGCGAGCGTCGCGGTGGCGTCCCGCTCCGCGTGGAACGCGGCCATCTCGCGCAGGGAGAAGCGGGTCCAGATGTCGCCGTTGGTGGCGTACCAGGGCTGCTCGGGCTCGGGCAGATGCGCGGCGGCGTACTTGAGGCCGCCGCCGCGGCCCAGCGGCTCCGACTCGACGACGGTGGTCACCCGGAGCGGCAGATCGGCGTCACGCAGCCAGTCCTGGAGCACCTCGGCGAGATGGCCGCAGGACACGACGGCGTCCGTGACGCCCTCGGAGGCCAGCCAGGAAAGCTGATGGCCGATGATCGGGGTCCCGGTGCCCGGGATCTCGACCATCGGCTTGGGGCGGTCGTCGGTGTAGGGGCGCAGGCGCGAGCCCTGGCCGCCCGCCAGGACCACCGCCTGCGTCGGAGAGGTCTGCATACGGCGAACGATATGCGGCCCCCGCCGGCAGGGCGGACGCGGCGCTCAGGAGGCGCCGCGGCGGACGGCTCAGGACGCTGCCATGACGCCGGTCGCGAAGGAGGTGTCGCAGACCGGGCGGGAGAAGGACTGGGCGCGCGTGGGGCCGTACTGCTCGACGGCGGCGCGGCCGAGGGCGCGGGCGATCGCCATGCAGTGCTTGGCCAGCGAGGGGCGGGCCTCGACCTCGCGCTGGAGGTGGGTCAGCGCCGTGCCGGGGTCCTTCTGCTGAAGTTCGGCGAGCAGCCGGTCGCGCAGAATATCCTGCGGGGCACGGGACTTGGCGGGCGTCGACACGTCCGCGGAGGACGCGGTCAGCATCTGGGTCCCGTGGCTCTGGCCGGCCCACGGAACGGCGGACACCGCGAGCGTTCCGGAGAGCACCAGGACGACGGGCAGGACGAGTGCGAGAGAGCGGCCGATGCGGCGGGCAGTGTGGGTCACGGAGGCGAGCGTAGCGGCCGGTAGTGATATGGCGACATTTAGTCACTCTCGCGAGGGACGGTTCGAGCCCGTCTTTCGAATCGCGTGTTGACGCGGAGGCCGCGGCGACGCCCGATTTTCCCCGTCCTGCCGGGGAATTGTCGACTTGCGACGTATACGCGAGCAGCCCCGCACCTGCAACAGGTACGGGGCTGCTCGGCGCTACGGGGTGCTCAGCCGCTGAGGCGCTCGCCGGTGGAGGTCGAGAACACGTGGATCTCGCCCGCGCGCGGCACGACGTGCAGCTCGGAGCCCTTCTCCGGGACGTTGCGGCCGCCGACGCGGACCACGAGGTCCTTGTCCGCGCCGCCGACGCGGGCGGAGCCGTACACGTAGCCGTCGGCGCCCAGCTCCTCGACGACGTTCACGGAGACGGCCAGGCCCTGGTCGCTGTCGGCGCCGGAGACGTCGAAGTGCTCGGGGCGGACGCCGACCGTGACGGTCTTGTCGCCCTTGGCGGAGGCCGCGGAGAGCGCCTCGCGGGACACCGGGACGACGCTGTTGCCGAACTTCACGCCGCCGTCGGCGATCGGGACCTCGACCAGGTTCATGGCCGGGGAGCCGATGAAGCCGGCGACGAAGAGGTTGGCGGGCTTGTCGTACATGTTGCGCGGGGTGTCGACCTGCTGGAGCAGGCCGTCCTTCAGCACGGCCACGCGGTCGCCCATCGTCATGGCCTCGACCTGGTCGTGGGTGACGTAGACGGTGGTGATGCCGAGCCGGCGCTGCAGCGAGGCGATCTGCGTACGGGTGGAGACCCGGAGTTTCGCGTCGAGGTTCGACAGCGGCTCGTCCATCAGGAACACCTGGGGCTCGCGCACGATGGCACGGCCCATCGCGACGCGCTGCCGCTGACCGCCGGAGAGCGCCTTCGGCTTGCGGTCGAGGTACTCGGTGAGGTCGAGGATCTTCGCGGCCTCCTCGACCTTCTGCCGGATGGTGCCCTTGTCCACGCCGGCGATCTTCAGCGCGAAGCCCATGTTCTGGGCGACGGTCATGTGCGGGTAGAGCGCGTAGTTCTGGAACACCATGGCGATGTCCCGGTCCTTCGGCGGCAGATGCGTGACGTCGCGGTCCCCGATGCGGATGGATCCGCCGTTGACGTCCTCGAGCCCCGCGAGCATGCGGAGCGAGGTGGACTTGCCGCAGCCGGACGGGCCGACGAGCACGAGGAACTCGCCGTCCGCGATCTCGATGTCGAGCTGGTCGACGGCGGGCTTGGTGGCACCCGGGTACAGCCGGGTGGCCTTGTCAAAGGTGACAGTGGCCATGGTGATGGGTCCCTTCACCGGCAGGAACGTGCCGGACGATCCGAGTAAAGGAAGGATTGAGGTCTAGTCCACCAGGGTGAACTTCCCGTGACGGTACCTGGCCGCGCCCGATCTGTCAGTAGGGGAGTGCGGTGAGATTTGTAGAGGCGGAGGGCTTGGCCCGGCCAGAGCGGTTGACTTTTGATCCTGCAACCGTGTGTGAGGCAGAGCAGCGACTTTGTGGCCCTGCCGCGTACACGGCGCTTCCTGCTTCGCGGCCCATTGCCGCCCCACCCTGACCCTGAGGGCACGATGAGCCGGTCTTACTTGGGCTCCACAGGCGTTTCGGCCGACGGTCCGTCGGTCCGTGGTGCTTTGCCTAGGCGGCGATGACTGCGTCGGACAGTTCTGACGCCCTGATCAGTGAGGGCACAGCTCTGCCCGGCGGCAGCGCCGTCGCCACGAGCCAGTACAGCCGCATTCCCTCGTCCCGCAGATTCACGGCCGCATTGTGATCCCGGGCGTGCACCGCGCCGCACTCCGCGCAGACCCACTCCCGAACCGACACGTCGAGGCGGGGGCCCTTCGTGTGGCAGGCCGAGCAGCGACGGGTCGACGGGAACCACCGGTCCACGATCACCAGGGTCCGCCCGTACCACTCGCACTTGTAGCGAAGCTGACGCAGCAGCTCACCCCAGGCCGCATCCGTGATCGCCTGATTCAGCTTCGCCTTCCGCCGCCGCCCCTTGCTGCGGGCCGGGCGCATGAGATTCGCGATCGGAAGATCCTCCACCACGAGCACTTGGTTCTCGCGCACGAGGCGGGTGGTGAACTGATCCAGCAGATCTCTCCGTACGTCGCCCATGAGCGCGTACAGGCGCGCGATGCGCTCGCGGGCCTTCCCCCGGTTCTTGGACCCCTTCTGCTTGCGATGCAGCTGCCGCTGCCGACGCGCCAGCTCGTCCCCGTACTTCCTCATCAGTCGTGGATGGTCAAGCACAGAACCGTCGTCCAACGTCACCAGAGCCGCCAGGCCGAGATCCAGGCCCACGGCCTTCGGCGCGGACGTACCCGGGAGGCACACCGGCGGCGACGGCTCGACCCGTTCCTCGACCAGCACGGACAGGAAGTACCGCCCTGCCCTGTCCCGCGTGACGTTCATTCGCACCGGGACCTGCCCGGCCGGCAGGGGTCGGGACCAGCGGATGTCGAGTGGGGTGGTCTGCTTCGCCAAGGTCACCAGACCCGTACCTGGTCGCTCAGGATCCTCCACCCACTTGAAGCCGGTCCGGACGTAGATTGCCGAGTCCCGCGACCGACCCTTCTTCTTTCGCTTCGGATACTTCGCGGACTTCTTGAAGAACCGGGAGAAGGCTCCGTCCAGGTGTCGCAGCGCCTGCTGCAGCACCGTGGACGACACCTCGCGCAGCCACTCCCGCCCCTCTTCCCGCTTCCACCCCGTCAGCGCCCGACACGTCTCGGCGAACCCGACCGAGACACGGTGCCGCTCCCAAGCGCCGGAGCGGAGGGCCAGCCCCTCGTTGTAGACCCAGCGGCAGGCGCCGAAGGTCTTCGTCAGCTGCTCGGCCTGGTCGGGGGACGGGTAGAAGCGGTAGCGGTAGGTCCGCTGCTGGGTTTCCGCCTCCTTGCTGCGCCGCTGCATGGGGATGGCTGCTCTGCGCTGGTGCTTCCGTCGATCTGCAATGCCGAGGGCCTCCCGTTTCACCCGCTTCGCCTCGGCACCGATCACGCGTCCTGGTATCGCCTCCGACGGCTCCGACATCGCCCCTCCCCGCCCTACTGTCCGATATCCGGAACGGCACTCCAGTCCGGGCAACGAACGTGTGGGCGGGTGGTTACGGGGGGTCTCGAATTCTTGGCTGGCGGCTCATGGGGCTGTGTACAGTGGGAGGGCTTCCTGCGTGTGAGCGCGGCTGAGGCGTGCCTCCTTAGCTCAGGGGAAGAGCCACGTACTTGTAATACGTAGGTCGTCGGTTCGAATCCGACAGGGGGCTCCATCAAACGTGTGTCCCGGATCACTCTGATCCGGGACACTTGTGCGTTACGGGGGTGTTGGTAGGGGTTCCTGGGGAGGGGTGCGGCCGGTGAGTCGGCGTTCCAGTGGGTTGATCGGTGCGTGGGCCGAGGCGCAGCGGGTGGCGCAGCGCGAGCGGGAGGGGCAGCTGCAGGCCGTGTTGCGGCAGCAGCGGGAGGCGGAGCGGGCGGAGCGGGCGCACGAGCGTGATGTGGCTCGGATGCGGCGGGAGCAGCGGGCTGCGTACCGGCAGCATCGGGATGCCGACGCGTTGCGGCGGACGCGGGAGCTGGACGAGCGGGTGGCGGTTCTGGAGGGCTTGCTGGCGGCGGGTTGTGGGGCGCCGGCGTTCTCCGTGGAGTCGTTGCGGCGGCCCGAGGAGGTGGAGCCGTTCGCGCCGGGGCGGCTGGCGGTGCCCGTTCCGATGCCGGAGCAGCATGCGTATCGGGCGCAGGGGGGATGGACGCCGGCTGGGCGGGCTCAGGCGGAGCAGGAGGCGCGGGCGCGTTTCGAGCGGGATTGGTATGCGGCGCAGGCTGCCGAGGTGCAGCGGCAGGAGCAGCTGGCGGCGTATCGGCGGCAGTACGAGGAGTGGGCGCAGGCTCGGTTGGCGGAGATCCGTGGGCACAACAGCGGCATCGCGGGGATGGTGGAGTCGCTGCGGTCGGGGGACGCGGAGACGGTGGTGGAGTTCTTCTCTGCGGTGCTCTATGCCTCGACGGCGTGGCCTGCCGGGTTTCCGCGGGAGGTTTCCGCTGCGTATGAGCGTTCTGCTCGGCGGTTGGTGCTGAACTGGGAGCTGCCGGCGTTCGACGTGGTGCCTGCGGCGAAGGGTGTGAAGTATCTGCCCAGTACGGATCAGGACAAGGAAGTCGCGCGTCCGGTGACGCAGCGGCGTGCTTTGTACCGGAGCGTGCTGGCGCAGAGTGTGCTTCTGGCGGTGCGTGAGCTGTTTGTGGCCGATGTGTTCGGTGTTCTGGACGCTGTGGCGTTGAACGGTGTTGTGGACGGTGTGGATCCGGCGACGGGACTGGCGTCTCGGGTCTGTGTGGCTTCCGTGCTCGTGGAGCGGGAGGTCTTCGGCGGGCTGAATCTCGAGCTGGTCAGTGCGGTCGATTGTGTGACGGGCGCCTTGTCGGGGCGGTTGTCGGCGAAGCCTGATGAGCGGGTGGCGGTGGTGCCGCTGATGGTGCCGGAGCAGGTGGGGTCGGGGGTGGTGTCGCACGGTGAGGGCGAGGAGCCGGATCTGTTGGCGATGGATCCGATCGCGTTCGAGGGGCTTGTCGCTGAACTGTTCCGGGCGAGGGGCCTGCAGGCGGTGACGACGCGGCGGTCGAATGACGGTGGGGTGGATGTCGAGGCGCTGGATCCGGATCCGATCAGTGGTGGGTCGATCATCGTGCAGGCGAAGCGGTATCGGAACACGGTGCCGCCGAGTGCGGTGCGGGATCTGTACGGGACCGTGCAGGGTGCGGGGGCCAATAAGGGAGTGTTGGTGACGACGTCCGGTTTTGGTCCGGGGTCGTACACCTTTGCCAACGGCAAGCCTCTGACGCTGATATCAGGCGCGGAGTTGGTGGATCTGCTTCATCAGCATGGGCTTCGGGGCCGGCTTGGTGGGGGCACGGAGGACGCGGTGGTTCAGGCCCCGGCGGCGGGGCCTGTGGCGTCTGCGGAGGCCGAGGACGGCTTCAACGTGCTGGGGATGGTGTGGGCCGGGTCTGTGGCTCTGGATGTGTGCGCGTTGGTGTGTGAGGGGAATCGGGTGGTGGCGGACGAGTTCTTCGTCTTCTTCAACAACCCGGGTACACCGGATGGTTCGGTGCGGATGGTGCCGGCGCTGTCGGGGGACAGGGCGGCGGTACGGGTCGGCTTTGACGCGTTGCCGGAGCGGGCGGATCGTCTGGTGCTGGTGGCGGCGGTCGATCCCGAGGTGAATCCCGATGCTGATCTGTCGGGGTTCGTCGATGCGGGGATCACGCTTCGGGACGACTCTGGTGCGGAGCTCGACCGGTTGGTGGTGTCGGACGGGCGTGCTGGGGAGACGGCGTTGGTGTTGGGATCGTTCCGGCGGCGGGCGAGTGGGGACTGGGACTTCGTGCTCGGCGGTAAGGGGTATAGGGGCGGTTTGGCGGAGCTGGTGGGGGATTTTGGGATCGAGGTGGAGTAGGTAGTTCCTGGTGGTGGGCGGGGGCTTCGCGTCGGTGCGGTGCGGGGCGCTAGCGTGCGGTTGTGGGGATGCCAAGGGTGAGGGTGGTCGTCGCGGGGGTGGTGGCCGCGGCGGTGGTGGTCGTGGGGGTGCCGGTCGCCTTGTACGCGGTGGCGTACGGGTGCGGGGGGCGGGAGGAGCGGGTCATGGACGCTCTGGAGGCCGAGCCGGTGCTGAAGGTGCGGCCGGAGGGGGTGGGGGCCGGGAGGCCGTATCGCACCTGTGACGACGAGTTCCGGTACATGGGGGTGGGGCGGCGGTACGCGTACGGGCGGTCCTGGCAGGAGGCGTACCGGGTGATTGAGCCGGTGGCGCTGCGGGACGGGTGGCGGGTGGCGAGCGTGGGGGACGGGTCGTTGTCCCCCAGGCTCGTCAAGGAGGTCGGCGGCGTCACCGCCCATCTGTCGGTGGACAGTCCGGACGGTGAGACGTTGTGGGTGGCGATCGACGCCGACCCCCTGGGGTAGGACGTCAGCAACCGCTGAGGCGGTCGGCGGCGCGGGCGAGGGGGGAGCTCGTGGCGGTGTGGGAGGCGGTTTCCTGCCGGTCGGCGGTGCGGTAGGCCGCGTACATGGCCTGGACGCCGAGCCAGCGGAGGGGTTCGGGTTCCCACTTGCGGACCTTGTGGTTGACCCAGGGGAGCGTCGTCAGGTCGGTGGGGCCGGACTGGCCGGAGTCCTGCTGGATCAGGTCGCGCAGGGTGCGGGCGGCGAGGTTGGCGGTGGCGACGCCGGAGCCGACGTAGCCGCCGGCCCAGCCGAGGCCGGTGGAGCGGTCCAGGGTGACGGTGGCGCACCAGTCGCGGGGGACGCCGAGGACGCCGGACCAGGCGTGGGCGATGCGGGTGCCTGCCAGTTGGGGGAAGAAGCGGGTGAGGATCTCCCTCAGGGCGTCGATCGTCTTTTCCTGGGTGCGGCCGTCGTTGTCGGTCTTGGAGCCGTAGCGGTAGGGGACGCCCCGGCCGCCGAGGGCGATGCGGCCGTCGGCGGTGCGCTGGGCGTACATGTAGGCGTGGGCCATGTCGCCGAGCGTCTCCAGGCCGTTCCAGCCGATCTCGGCCCACTGTGCGTCGGTGAGCGGCTCGGTGGCGATCATGGAGGAGTTCATGGGCAGCCAGGTGCGGCGCTGGCCGGCGAGGGAGGCGGTGAAGCCTTCGGTGCAGCGCAGGACGTAGGGGGCGCGGACGGTGCCGTACGGGGTGACGGCGTGCTTGGGCCTGATCTCCGTCACCGGGGTCGATTCGTGGATCGTGACGCCGAGGGCCTCGACGGTCTCCGCGAGGCCCTTGGCGAGTTTCGCCGGGTGGAGGCGGGCGCCGTGCGGGGTCCAGCTGGAGGCGACGGCGCCGGAGACGCGGATGCGTTCGGCGGTGTCGCGGGCGCCGAGCAGTTCGCGTTCCTTCTCGCCGAAGGCGAGTTCGCGGGCGTGGAACGCCTTGAGGCGGGTCAGCTGGGCGGGGGTGAGGGCGACTTCGAGGACGCCGCCGCGGTGGAGGTCGGCGTCGATGCCTTCGGCGGCGCAGACGTCGACGACTTCGGTGACGGTGTCGTTCATGGCGCGCTGGAGGCGGGCGGCGGCGTCGTGGCCGTGCCGGGCGGCGTACCGGTCGCGGCCGGCGATGCCGTTGTAGAGCCAGCCGCCGTTGCGGCCGGAGGCGCCGTAGCCGCAGAACTTGGCCTCCAGGACGGTGATGTCGAGGAAGGGTGCGGCCTTCTTGAGGTAGTACGCGGTCCACAGGCCGGTGTAGCCGCCGCCGACGATGCAGACGTCGGCGGTGGTGTCCCCGGGCAGCGGCTCGCGGGGCGCGGGTGTGCCTTCCTGCGCGTACCAGAACGAGATGCCGCCGTTGACCGTGACCGTGCTGCTCATGCTGTCCTCTTGTCCCTGTCCCCTGTGGGTGCGTGGCGGGAGGGTACTACCGCTGTCCGGGGGGTGGATATCGCTGGCCGGGCGGGCGGTCGGCGTTCCATGCTGCTGTCATGATTCGTACTGCCACACCTGACGACGTCCCTGTCATCCACCAATTGATCCGTGAGCTCGCCGAGTACGAGAAGGAGCCGGACGAGGCGAAGGCGACGCCGGAGCAGATTCACGAGGCGCTGTTCGGGGAGCGGCCGGGCGCGTACGCGCACCTCGCGGTGACGGAGGCGGGGGAGGTGGCGGGGTTCTGTCTGTGGTTCCTCAACTTCTCGACGTGGCGCGGTGTTCACGGGATCTATCTGGAGGACCTGTACGTGCGGCCGGAGCACCGGGGCGGCGGGCACGGGAAGGCGCTGCTGACGGAGCTGGCGCGGATCTGCGTGGAGCGCGGGTACGAGCGGCTGGAGTGGTCGGTGCTGAACTGGAACACGCCGTCGATCGAGTTCTACGAGTCGCTGGGTGCGCGGCCGCAGGACGAGTGGACGGTGTACCGGCTGACGGACGGGGCGTTGAAGGAGCTGGGGGCGGCGGGCGGGGCCGCCTGACCGCCGCGTTCCTTCGGTACGGGTGACGGCCCGGTTCCCTTGCGGGACCGGGCCGTCCGGCGTGGGGGCGTCAGGGGATCAGGACGACCTTTCCCGTCGTGCCGCGGGTCTCCAGGGCGCGGTGTGCGGCCGCGGCCTCGGCGAGGGGGAAGGGGTGGACGGCGGGGCGGAGGCGGCCGGAGGCGGCTTCGGTGAGGGAGCGGGTCTCCAGGGCGCGCAGGCCGCCGGCCTTCTCGAGCATCGCGGGGCCGAGGGGGGTGGTGGAGGTGATGCCGCGGTCGGCGAGTTCCTCGTCGGTGAGGTCCAGGGGGCCGGCGCCGGGGGCCCAGCCGTAGGCGAGGTGGCGGCCGCCGGGGGCGAGGAGGTCGAGCGCGGCGCGGGCGGTGTCGCCGGCGACGGCGTCGAAGAGGATGGTGACGGGGCGGTCGCCGCGGAACTCCCGTACGCGGTCGGGCCAGTCGGGCTGCGTGTAGTCGACGGCGAGGTCGGCGCCGTTGGCGCGGACGCGGGCGGTCTTGTCGGGGCCGCCGGCGAGGCCGATGACGGTGGCGCCGGCGTTCTTGGCGTACTGGACGAGGAGGGTGCCGATGCCTCCCGCGGCGGCGGTGACGAGGACGACGTCCTCGGGGCCGGGTTCGGCGAACTGGAGGATGCCGAGGGTGGTGCGGCCGGTGCCGATCATGGCGACGGCCTCGGCCGGTCCGAGGCCGTCGGGGACGGGGTGGAGGCGGTCGGTGTCGGTGACGGCCGCTTCGGCGTAGCCGCCGGGGACCATGCCGAGGTGGGCGACGACCTGCTTGCCGAGCCAGGCGGGGTCGACGCCCTCGCCGAGGGCGTCGACGGTGCCGGCGACCTCGCGGCCGGGGATGGTGGGGAGTTCGGGGGCGGGGTAGGGGCCGGGGCCGCCCTGGCGCAGGGTGGTGTCCAGGACGTGCACGCCGGCGGCGGCGACGGCGATGCGGACCTGGCCGGGGCCGGGGGCCGGGCGCTCGGTCTCCTCGTACGTGAGGTTCTCGGCGGGGCCGAAGGCGTGCAGGCGGATCGCGTGCATGGTGGCGGTGCGGGACGTCGTGGACATGGTGGCCTCTCCCCAGGTGGACCGTGCTCCTGTTGACGGACTCCAGCCTGCGACCTCAAGCATGCTTGAGGTCAAGCGGCTTGGGTGCGCGGCCCGGTGAGGGGGCGAGGGCGAGGGAGACGGCCTCGATGGCGCTGTTGAAGGAGACCTCGGAGAGCACGCCCGGCGCGGCGACCTGGTCGCCGACGAGGTAGACCCCGTCGCCGCGGTCGATGGCGGGGCGGTCGCGCCAGGTGGTGCCGGGCCGGTCGACCGCGCCGGTGCGGCCGTTGGCGACGGCCTCGCGGCGCCAGACGGTGCGCTCGCGCCAGCCGGGGAAGCCGAGGTCGAGGAGGCGTTCGGCGTGGGCGACGCCGTCGGCCTTGGAGCCGTCGGGGCCGATGGGCAGCTGGGCCTGGATCAGCTGCCGGCCGGCCGGGGCGAGGCCGGGGTCCTGGGCGGTGAAGCGCTCCACCCAGCCGGGCGCGTCGAGGTCGGAGATGACGAACGGGTCGCCCTTGCGGGTGCGCAGGGCCACGTCGAACAGGACGGTACGGCCGCTCTCCCAGGTCAGTCCGGGCTCGCCGAGGAGGCGCGCGGCGGCCGGCAGGGAGGTGGCGAGGACGACGGGTCCGCGGTCGAGCGGCAGGGACTCGACGCGGGAGTCGGTCTCGATGCGTACGCCCAGGTCCCAGGCGCGGGAGGCCATCCGTTCGATGAGCTGTCCCCAGCCGCCGAGGACGTACTTGGCCTCCGGCGGGAGGGCGGCGGCGCGGTGCAGCCGCTCCTGGACGAAGCGGGCGGAGAGCGCGCCGGGGTCGTGGTGGAACAGGGCGACGCCGCTGTAGTGGGCGGCGGCGCGGGCGGTGTCGGCCCCGGCGATGCCGGTGGCCCAGGTGAGGAAGTCGGTGTCGACGGGGGCCTGTTCGGGTGTGCGGAGGGTGTGGCGGAGGAAGCCGAGCGGCGGGGTGCGGCGCAGGGCGCCGCCGCGGTGGAAGCGGAACCGGGCGGCTTCGAGGGCGGGCAGCGGGGCGAGCGGCCCGAGGAGGTCGCGCTGCTTGAGCCAGGTCCAGTGGGGGCCGCGGTCGTACAGGGCGTGGGGGCCCTCGTTGGTCCGGTACGGGCCCTCGGCGGTCCGCGCCCGGCCGCCGAGGGTGCCGTGCGCCTCGTACAGGGTGACCCGCGCGCCGGCCTCGCGGGCGGTGATGGCGGCGGTGAGTCCGGCGAAGCCGCCGCCGATGATCGTGATGTGCTGCTGCATGTCTGCTGCCCCTTCCCGGTGGTGTCACGCATGCGACGACCCGGGGCCGCGTTTCGTGACATGGGACCGGCGGCCGTGGCGCAGCTCACACCGGCGATGTCAGGGCAGGCGGGGGAAGCGGGACTGGAGGTCCCAGACGGCGGGGTTGTCGGCCAGGCCCTCGTGCATGTCGGTGAGGTCGGCGAGGAGGTCGTGGAGGAAGTCGCGGGCCTCGCGGCGGAGCTCGGCGTGGTTGAAGGTCAGCGGCGGCTCGTCGCCGGGCATCCAGTCGGCCTCGACGTCGACCCAGCCGAAGCGGCGCTCGAACAGCATCCGGTCGGTCGACTCGGTGAAGTCCAGCTCGGCGTACTGGGGCTGGGAGGCGCGGCTGCCGCGCGGGTCGCGGTCGAGCTGCTCGACGATGTCGCACAGCGCCCAGGCGAAGTCGAGCACCGGCACCCATCCCCAGGCTGTGGACACCTCGCGGTCCGCCTCGGTGTCGGCGAGGTACACGTCCCCGCAGAACAGGTCGTGGCGCAGGGCGTGGACGTCCGCGCGGCGGTAGTCCGTCTGCGGCGGGTCCGGGAAGCGGCGGGAGAGGGAGTAGCCGATGTCGAGCACGTGGTCGATGGTGTCACGCCCGCGCCGACGCGGTGACACGACGGCCGCCGGCCCCGTGGTGCCGGGCGTGGTGCCGGCCGTACGCGCGGGCCGCGACGGCCAGCAGCGGGCCGGTCGCGGCGAGCGGGGCGTAGAGCACGAGCATGACCGTGGCGCCGGAGGGCGACAGGTGCGCGTCCGGGGTCACGAAGAAGAGCAGGACCGCCTGGCTCAGGCAGAACAGGCCCATCAGCCAGCCCAGGACGCGGCCCGTGCGGGCCGCGACGCGAGGGTTCGGTACGCGCAGCCGGCCGGTGACCACCAGCAGCGGGAGCAGCGCGGCGCACTCCTGCAGGACGGTGAGGCCGACGACGTACGCGACGCCCCAGCCGGGGATCCCGTACACCTCGCGCAGCACCTCGGGGGTGTACCCGACGGGCAGCTGCGCGGCCATCGCCAGCCGCCACAGCCCGGACGGAACCGTGCACAGGGCGAGCAGGCGGGCCGCCCGGCGGGCGGTGCGGAGGTCGGCGGAGGGGCTGCGGAGGCCGGGGGCGGGGGTGAGCGGGCGCGTCGTCATGCCGCCCACTCTCGCGGCCGGGCGCGCCCCGGTCCTCGGCCCGTACGGCGGACCTCCTCCGCCGCGCGGCGGAGGCGGGAGGCGCCGTACGGACGAGGCGCTACGGCAGCAGCCGCTTCTCCTTCGCCACGGCCACCGCGCCCGCGCGGGTGTCCACGCCGAGCTTCGCGTAGATGCGGCCGAGGTGCGTCTTCACCGTGGCCTCGCTGATGAACAGCGCGCGGGCGATCTCGCGGTTGCCGAGGCCCTGCGCGAGCTGGGCCAGGATGTCGCGCTCGCGGTCGGTCAGCGAGGGCCCGGCGGCGCCGCGCATGCGGTCCATGACCCGGCTGGCGACCGGGGCGGACAGGGTCGTACGGCCCTGCGCGGCCGAGCGGATCGCCGAGAACAGCTCCTCCGGGCGCTCCGCCTTCAGCAGGTAGCCCGTCGCGCCCGCCTCGATCGCGCGCGTGATGTCCGCGTCGGTGTCGTACGTGGTCAGGACCAGCACGTGCACGTCCGGCGAGGCGATGCGGCGGGTCGCCTCCACGCCGTCGATGCCCGGCCCCAGCTGCAGGTCCATCAGCACCACGTCCGGCCGCAGTTTCGCGGCCGTCGCGACGGCCTCCTCGCCGCTGCCGGCCTCGCCGACGACCTCGATGCCGTCGGCGCTGCCCAGCAGCGCGAGCAGGCCGGCGCGGACGACCACGTGGTCGTCGCAGAGGAGGATGCGTACCGGCTTCTCGGAAGTCACTCGTGGGTCTCCAGGGGGATCGCGGCGGACAGGACGGTGCCCTCGCCGGGGGCCGACTCGATGGTGAGCGCCCCGCCGAGCTGGCGCACCCGCGCCCGCATCGCGGGCAGGCCGTGCCCGCGCACGCCGGACCGCCCGGTGCGGTCCGGTTCGAAGCCGCGGCCGTCGTCGGCGATGTCGAGGACGACCTGGTCGTCGAGGTACGTGAGGGTCAGCGCGGCGGAGGTCGCCGCGGCGTGCTCGCGGACGTTCGCGAGCGCGCCCTGCGCGATCCGCAGCAGCGCGGACTGCACCCGCTCCGGCACGGGCAGGGGCGTGCCGTCGACCCGGAAGCCCGCCGACTCGCGGGCCGCGAGCAGCCGCAGCGCCTCCTCCAGGCCGCCGCCCTCCGCGAGGTCCGCGGGGGCGAGGTCGTGGACGAAGCGGCGGGCCTCGGCGAGGTTGTGCTCGGCGATCGACTCGGCGGTGCGGACGTGCCGGCGCGCGGTCCGCGGGTCGCTGTCCCAGGTGCGGTCGGCGGCCTGGAGCAGCATCTGCTGGCTGGACAGGCCCTGCGCGAGGGTGTCGTGGATCTCCATGGACAGCCGCTGGCGCTCGGCGAGGGTGCCCTCGCGGCGTTCGATGGCGGCGAGTTCGCGCCGGGTGCGGATCAGGTCGTTGATCAGGGTCCGCTGCCGGTCGGCCTGCCGCTGCATGTGGACGAAGACCGCGGTGGCGATGGCCGCCACGGCGGGCGGCGCGACCAGCAGGTTCGGGTCCCAGCCGCCCAGCTGGACCTGGGCGGCCACCACGAAGGCGGTCAGCAGCGTGACGAGGACGAGCGCGGCGCGCGGCGGCAGGGTGCGCAGCCCGGTGTAGAACAGCGGCACCGCGCACCAGGCGAAGCTCGGCGCGAGCACCACGAGCACCACCCACACCGCGACCACCGTCACCAGCCAGGCGATCCGCCGCGGCGTCGCACGGGTGCCGAGCACCGGCCCGAGCAGGTACAGCGAGGCCAGCGCGCCGGTGAGCGCGATGATCCAGGCGCTGCGGTCCTCCCAGGGGTGCCGGATCAGGTACCGGACCAGCGAGGCGCCGAGCAGCAGGAAGAACGCGAGGTGCATGACGCGCGCCAGCCAGCGGGCGTCCGGATCGTGCTCCATCCCTGACCTTTCCACAGCCGCGTGACCGCGTCCGACCTGGTGGTACGCATCCATGGTGACCCGGGCGGACCAGTGCGGCATCAGCCGATCGGCTGACCCCGGCGTCCACCGTCCCGCGCGCCGAGGGCAGCCGGTCCGAGGACCGTCCGGGGCGGCCGGCGGCACCAGCATGGATCTCGAAGCGAACGAATCCCGCCGCTGAGGACCCGAGGACTCGAAGGAGCCCCACCATGAAGAAGAAGCTCTGGATCGGCGCCGCCACCGCCGCCGTCGTCGCCGCCGGCACCTTCGGCGCCGTCTCCGCGAACGCCTCCGCCCCGGCCGCCGCCCCCGCCGTCGCGATGAAGGCCGACGTCGCCAACGACAACCTCGTGCAGAGCACGCACCTGACGATCGAGGCCGCCACCGAGGCCGCGCAGGCCGCCCTGGACGCCGCGAAGGCGGAGAACCAGCGCGTCTCCGTCGCGGTCGTCGACCGCAACGGCAACACCCTCGTCACCCTGCGCGGCGACGGCGCCGGCCCGCAGTCGTACGAGTCCGCCGAGAAGAAGGCGTACACCGCGGTCTCCTGGAACGCGCCGACCTCCGAGCTGGTCAAGCGCCTGGAGAACGCCCCCAACCTGAGGGACATCCCGGGCACCCTGTTCCTCGGCGGCGGTGCGCCGGTGCAGGTCAAGGGCGCGCCGATCGCCGGCATCGGCGTGGCCGGCGCCCCGAGCGGCGACCTGGACGAGAAGTTCGCCCGCGCGGGCGTCGCCGCCCTCGACAAGTAAGCGGGAACGGCCCGATGACCCCGGTGGCGTTCCGGCCCCCCGAACGGGACGCCACCGGCCCCGTGCCCACGCTCGCGTACGCCTGAGGAGGGCGGCCATGGCCAGGAACGAAGCGAACCGGCGCCTGCTCGACGCCGCCCGCCGCGGCGACGCCGAGGGCGTGCGCGCCGCGCTCGCCGACGGCGCCGCCGTCGAGACCCGCGACGAGGAGCTGCGCACCCCGCTGCTGCTCGCCGCCCTCGGCGACCACGTGGCCGCCGCCCACGTCCTGGTCGACGCCGGCGCCGACCCGGACGCGCAGGACAGCCGGCACGACAGCGCCTGGCTGGTCACCGGCGTGACCGGCAGCGTCGCGATGATGCGGGTGCTGCTGCCGGCCGGACCGGACCTGACGCTGCGGAACCGGTTCGGCGGGATCGCGCTGATCCCGGCCTGCGAGCGCGGGCACGTCGAGTACGTGCGGGCGCTGCTGGCCGAGACCGCGATCGACGTCGACCACGTCAACGACCTGGGCTGGACGGCCCTGCTGGAGGCGGTGATCCTCGGCGACGGCGGCCGCGCCCACGCCGAGATCGTCGAACTGCTGCTCGCCCACGGCGCGACGCCCGGCCTGCCGGACGGCGACGGCGTCACCCCGCTCGCCCACGCCGAACGCCGCGGCTTCACCGGCATCGCCGCGCTCCTGCGCGCCGCGCGGTAGCGCGCGCCCGTCCGCCCCGCCCAGGGGGTGTCTCGTCGGCCATGCCGGGCTCCCGGCGTCTGGCACCGCTCCCCCCGCTGCCCGGAAGGCGCGGGGGGACCCCCAGCCGCGTTGTCGTCGGTCGCCGACTCCCCCACGCTCGGCTTCGCTCGCGCGGGGGGACCCCATCGCGTCGCCTCCCTCCTCCGCCTTGCGATGCACGGCACCGGACGCCGCTCGCTGATCCGGCCTGATCGACAGGACACCCCCTAGGATCGGCGGGTGGAACCCCGTCACGTCCTCCGCCCGCGCCGCCCCGCCGCGCGGGCGGCGCCCGTCGTCGCGGTGCTGCTGCTCCTGTCCGGCTGCGGCGACGCGGGGGTGGACGGGACGCCCGGCGCGGCCGGGCTGCGCGACCCGTACTTCCCGAAGCTCGGCAACGGCGGGTACGACGTGACGCACTACGACCTGGCCCTCGCCTACGACCCGAAGACCCGGCGGATCGACGCCACCGCCGAACTGACCGCCACCGCGACCCAGGACCTCAGCGCCTTCAACCTCGACCTGGCCGGCCTCACCGTCCGCGCCGCCACCGTCGACGGCGCGCCGGCCGCCGTCCGGCGGGCCGGCAAGGAGCTGACGCTCCGGCCGCGCGCGGACCTCGACAAGGGCGAGGTCTTCCGCACGCGGATCGTCTACTCCGGGGTCCCCGAGACCGTCACCGACCCGGACGGCTCCGAGGAGGGCTGGCTGCCCACCGCCGACGGAGCGCTCGCGGTCGGCGAACCCACCGGCTCCATGGCCTGGTTCCCCGGCAACCACCACCCCTCCGACAAGGCCACGTACACCGTCACGCTCACCGTCCCCGCCGGGCTGAAGGCCGTCTCCAACGGCCGCCCGGTCTCCGAGCGCACCGCGGACGGCCGGACCACGACCGTCTGGAACAGCCCGGAGCCCATGGCCAGTTACCTCGCCACCGTCGCCATCGGCACGTTCCGGACGCACACCGGCAGCGTCCGCGCCGGGACGTCCGCCGGCCTGCCCGTGGTCACCGCGATCGACCCGTCCGCCGCCGACGCGGAGGCGGACGCGCTGCTGGCCCGGATCCCGGAACTGCTCGACTGGCAGGCCGAGAACTTCGGCCCGTACCCGTTCTCCGCCGCCGGGGCGATCGTCGACCGGCCCGGGGACCTGGGCTACGCCCTGGAGACCCAGACGCGCCCGGTGTTCCCGCGCACCGCGTTCGACACCGCGACCCTCGTCCACGAACTCGCCCACCAGTGGTACGGCGACTCCGTCACGCCCGAGTCGTGGCGGGACATGTGGCTGAACGAGGGCTTCGCCACGTACGCGGAGTGGCTGTACGCGGAGGACTTCGAGGACACCCCGGCGCAGGACAGCTTCGAGGACGCCTTCGCCGACGAGGCCAACTGGGCCTTCCCGCCCGCCGAACCGCCCTCCGCGGAGAACATCTCGGACGCGCCGGTGTACGGGCGGGGCGCGATGGTGCTGCACAAGGTGCGCCGGGCGGTCGGCGACGACGCCTTCTTCGCGCTGCTGCGCGGCTGGGCGGCGAAGCACCGTCACGCCAACGCCTCCACGGCCGACTTCACCGCCTACGCGGAGACCGTGGCGGGGGAGAGCCTGGACGAGATCTGGGACGTGTGGCTGTACGGCGACGGCAAGCCCAGGAGCCCCGAGGACTAGTCCCGGGTTTGTGCGCGGGCAGGGGCAGGGCCCCGGTGCCTACGGGTGCTGTCGGTCGAGCGACGGCACCCGTGCACCGGGGCCCTGACGTGATGTGCGGGGGGCGTCGGTCAGATGTTGACGCCGAAGTCGCGGGCGATGCCCTCCAGGCCGGAGGCGTAGCCCTGGCCGACCGCGCGGAACTTCCACTCCGCGCCGTTGCGGTAGAGCTCGCCGAAGACCATGGCGGTCTCGACGGCCGCGTCCTCGCTGAGGTCGTAGCGGGCGATCTCGGCGCCGCCGGCCTGGTTGATGACGCGGATGTACGCGTTGCGCACCTGGCCGAAGTTCTGCGCGCGGGAGACCGCGTCGTAGATGGAGACCGGGAAGACGATCTTGTCGACGTTCGCCGGCAGCGCGGCCAGGTTGACGTTGATCTGCTCGTCGTCGCCGCCGCCCTCGCCGGTGCGGTTGTCACCGGTGTGCACGATGGTCTGGTCCGGCGTGGACTTGTTGTTGAAGAAGACGAAGTGCGCCTCGGAGGCGACCTTGCCGGTGGCGTCGACGCCGATGGCGGACGCGTCGAGGTCGAAGTCGGTGCCGGTGGTCGTACGGACGTCCCAGCCGAGGCCCACGGTGACGGCGGTCAGACCCGGCGCCTCCTTGGAGAGGGAGACGTTGCCGCCCTTGGACAGGCTTACAGCCATGGGAAGTCCCTTTCTTCGTGCTCTTCCTGGTGTCGTCACACGGGATAACGCGGACGGCGCCGCGCCGGTTCCACGGGAGTGGGGCGCTTGTGGAAAACAGGGTGACGCATGGGGGCCGCTGCGGGGAACATGGAGGACATGTCCGGGCCCTACGTCATCCGTGGTTCGGTCTCCCTGCCGGAGGCCGAGCTGATGTGGCGTTTCTCCAGGTCGTCCGGTCCCGGCGGGCAGCACGTCAACACCAGCGACTCGCAGGTCGAACTGCGTTTCGACCTCGCCGCGACGCAGGCGCTGCCGCCGGTGTGGAAGGAACGCGCCCTGGAGCGGCTCGCGTCCCGCCTGGTCGGCGGGGTCCTGACCGTACGGGCCTCCGAGCACCGCTCCCAGTGGCGCAACCGCGAGACGGCGGCCGTGCGGCTCGCGGCCCTGCTGGCGGAGGCGACCGCCCCGCCGCCGAAGCCGCGCCGCCCGACGCGGATCCCGCGCGGCATCAACGAGCGCCGGCTGCGGGAGAAGAAGCAGCGCGCCGAGACCAAGCGCGGGCGCCAGGGGCGGGACTGGTAGGGGACGGGGACCGTTGACGCCGTCGGGCTCAGCCCAGGTGGCGGTACCGGCCGCGGAAGTACGTCAGCGGGCCGCCGTCCGCCGTCGGCAGAGCCGCCGTCAGCACGCGGCCGATGACCAGCGTGTGGTCGCCGGCGAGCACCCGGTTCTCCGTCCGGCACTCCAGCGTCGCCAGCGCCCCGCCCATCAGCGGCGCGCCGCTGGCCTCGCCACGCGTCCAGGGCACGTCCGCGAACAGCAGTCGGTCGCTGACCCGGCCCTTCATCGCGAACCGCCCGGCCACGTGCCGCTGGCTCTCCGAGAGCAGCGACACCGCCCAGGTCGGCACCTCCGCCAGCAGGTCGTCCATGCGGGAGCCGTTGCGCAGGCTCACCAGGACCAGCGGCGGGTCGAGCGAGACGGACATGAAGGCGGTGGCCGTCATGCCGACGTCCTCGCCGCGCGGGCCGTCCTCCGGATCGTGCGCGGTGACCAGCACCACGCCGGAGGCCAGCCGGGACATCGCCGCCCGGAACTCGTCGTTGCTCACCCCCTCAGCATGGGGGATGCCGGGGGTGGGGGAGGCGGTACGCGGGGCGGGGCTCGTCTGCAACACACGCCGACGCTAGCTCCGGCCGCCCGGGCCGGGCATCGGGCCAGGGGACCAGCCGGGTCCTAGGTCCGCCGTCGGACACATCCGGCAGGCATATGACGCGGCCCGGCGCAAAGCGGCGCGCCGGACACCGGCCCCGTGGTGGATTTGCGTTGCAGAAGAAGGGGGAGCGCTCCCGTGTCCGTGTGACGCCTGGTGGTGCCGTATGTGACTTGAGTCACAGAGCCGAGTAATTGTTGACCCTGTGTACCGGGTGCACAGCTCCCTGTGATTCAGTGGCGGAGACAATGCAGCACGAGTGCCGATGAGAACCCTGGAGTTGCTGTCGAGGTCTCGGGGAGAGCGAGCGATGGAGACCGAGTCGGAGCCGTACGTCCGTCTTGCGACCCTGCGGCAGCTGCACCAGGTCGTGGCCGACCTCAACACTGCCCGCAGCCTGGCGGACACCCTGCAGACCGTCGCCGAAGGCGTCGTCCGGGGCCTCAACTATGAGCTGGCCTGCGTGAACCTCGTCCGCGCCGACGGAGACCTCGTCGTCGCCGCCTTCGCCGGCAGCCCCGCCGCCGAAGCGCTCATCACCGGCCGGGTCGGCTCCCGCGCCTCCTGGGACCGCCGCCTGAGCATGGGCGAGGCCTGGGGCGACCTGCGGTTCATACCGCACACCGAGGGCTGGGTGCTCATGGAGGACGACGTCCCCCAGTGGCACACCGACGGCCCCGCCCCGCGCTTCGAGGACGAGTGGCACCCCCAGGACCGCCTCTACGCGCCCATGTACGCCTCCGGCAGCGGCCGCGAGCTCCTCGGCGTCATCTCCGTCGACCGCCCCCGCAACGGGCGGCACCCCGGCCCCTGGGGGCGCGAGGCCCTGCAGATGTACGCCTCCCAGTCGGCGATTGCGATCAGCAACGCGCGCCTGCGAGCAAACATGCAGCGGGCCCTGGTCCGGCTCGAACGCGAGCAGCAGGCGCTGCGGGCCAGTGAAGAGTCGTTCCGCCAGGCCTTCGAGTACGCCCCCTCCGGCATGGCCATCGCCGAACTCGGCGGCGACCAGCACGGCCGGCTGCTCCGCACCAACGACGCGCTCTGCCGGCTGCTCGGCCGCCCCGCCTCCGTCATGCGCCGCTACTCCTTCGCCGACCTCGTCCACCCCGAGGACATCGGCACCCTGCTCCGCACCTCCGCCGAGGGCGGCCGCGCCGAGCTGCGGCTCGGCCGCCGCGACGGCACGTACGTGTGGGTCTCGCTGCGGAACTCCGTCGTCGCCGACACCGCCGACGGACCGCGCTTCCTGCTCACCCACGTCGAGGACATCGAGGAACGCAAGCGGCACGAGCTCCAGCTCGCCCACCGCGCCTCGCACGACGCCCTCACCGGCCTGCCCAACAGCGCCGAGCTGCGGGCCCGCCTCAGCGCGCGGCTCTGCGAACGGCCCGGCGGGGTGCGCGCCGCCTCCGCGTCCGACGGCCGTCCGGCGTACGGCGGCCCCGGCCGGCGGCACGACGACCCCTCCTACGAGGGCGGCTCCTACGAGAACGGCTCGTACGACGAGCCCGGCTTCGACACGTACGGCTCCGGGGCCGAGCACGGCTTCCGCTCCGACGGCTTCGACTTCGACCCGCCCGGCGGCGGGCCCTACGACCACCACGTCCACACCGTCGCCCCCGCCGGGGGAGACGTGGACGACGGCACCAAGGGGCTCGCGGTCCTCTTCTGCGACCTCGACGGCTTCAAGTCCATCAACGACCGGTTCGGGCACCACACCGGCGACGCCGTCCTCATCGAGGTCGCGCGCCGGCTCACCACCGGCGTGCGCGACGGCGACACCGTCGCCCGGCTCGGGGGTGACGAATTCGTCGTCCTCGCCGACGGGCTCGGCGCGGCGGACGCCGCCGACCTGGCCGTACGGCTGCGGAACGCGATCATTCCGCCCATCCGGGTGGACGGCAGGGCCGTACGGGTGGGTGCGAGTTTCGGCATCGGCTGGGCCGAGTGCGGCATGACCGTGGAGGAAGTGCTGAACTCCGCCGACCAGCGGATGTACATCGAGAAACGATCCCGCGCCAAGGTCCAGCGACGGGCGGGATAGGGCTGCGCGGAAGCTGCTCCGAAGTCAAGGACCGCATCGGGGGGTGGCCCGTTCGGGGTAGGCTCGCCCGGTCGGCGACGGCTGGCGAGCATGGATAGGAGTGACGGGGATGGCTGCCGGTACCAACGGCGCGAACACGCCCGAGGACGACGATCCGTTCGGTTACCTCTACGCGGACGGCCAGGCCGCGGGCGCGCAGTCGCCCCGCCAGGGCGGCTACGGCTACCCCGGGCCCGCCGCCGCGCAGCCGGGCGTCCCGAGGACCTCGTACAACCAGGTCAGGGCGGTCGGCGAGCGCCAGTACGGCGGCCACGCGCAGGTGCCGCACCAGGCGTACGGCCAGCCGAACGCGCAGTACGCCGCGCCCGAGACGTACCCCGGCGGCGCGCCCACCCGCCAGACCACGATCCCGCCGCAGCGCGGCGGCGCGGGCGGGGGCGGCGGCCGCGGGCCCAACACCAAGGGGCTGCTGCTCGGCGCGATCGCGGTCGTCGCGGTCGTGGTGATCGGCATCACCGTGGCGATCCTCACCAACGGCGACGAGAAGGACCCGGCGGCCGGCGGCGGGACGCCGTCGACCGGCGCGCCGACGGCCGTCCAGGAGAGCCCGACCGGCGAACCCACCGACAAGGAGACCCCGCAGCAGCTCCCCCAGCAGGACGCCGCCACCCTCAAGCTCGGCGGCTCCGCGGCCCTCGCCAAGGACATCAAGGGCGCGGAGGGCGCGGACGGCGCGTACGTGACCGGGTTCAACGCCCTCGGCTCCTCGGTCACCTGGCAGGCCGAGGTGGAGCAGGCCGGACCGTACTACCTGTCGGTGCGGTACGCGATCCCCGCGAAGGACGCCAACGCGACGCTGTCGGTCAACGACAAGCCGAACAGCAATCCGATCGGCCTGAAGAACTTCATCCGCTCCTCGGACCCGAACTGGGAGAAGAACTGGCAGACCACTTGGGCGCCGGTGACTCTCAAGAAGGGCATGAACACGATCAAGATCTCCTGCGAGCAGGGGAACCAGTGCGACGCGATCTTCGACTGGCTGAAGATCACGAAGGACCAGCCCTGACGGTCCCGGGACCGGCGGAGTGAACGGGTGGCGCCCCCTGGTGGGGCGCCACCCGTTTCTCACATCAGGCGCAGGAAGGCCGTGACCGTCTCGGTCATGGCCTCGCGGGCCTTTGTCAGGTACTTGCGGGGGTCGACGCTCGTGGTGTCCTCGGTCAGGTGGGTGCGGACGGCGGTGGTGTAGGCGGTGTTCAGGGCCGTGCCGACGTTGATCTTCGTCATGCCGGCGGCGACGGCCGCGCGGATCTCGTCGTCCGGGACGCCGGAGGAGCCGTGCAGGACCAGCGGGACCGGGACCGCGTCGTGCAGGGCGGTGATCAGGCCGTGGTCGAGGGCGGCGGTGCGCTCGGTCATGGCGTGCGAGGAGCCGACGGCGACGGCGAGCGCGTCCACGCCGGTGTCGGCGACGTACGCGGCCGCCTCCGCCGGGTCCGTGCGGACGCCGGGGGCGTGTGCGTCGAGCGGCGGTTCGCCCTCCTTTCCGCCGACCCGGCCGAGCTCGGCCTCCACCCAGATCCCGCGTTCACGGCCCCAGCGGACCGCGTCCGCGGTGGCCTTGACGTTGTCCCCGTAACTCAGCCGCGAGGCGTCGAACATGACGCTGCCGAAGCCCTCGGCGTGGGCCTGGCGCAGGAGGTCCACGGACTCGACGTGGTCCAGGTGGAGCGCGAGCGGGGCGGACGAGGCGCGGGCCACGGCGGTCGCCGCGGCGGCGAGCGGCCCGAGGCGGCCGCCGTGGAACTTCACGGCGTTCTCGGAGACCTGCAGCACCGCGGGCGCGCCGGCCCGCTCCGCGCCGGCGGCGACGGCCTCGGCGTGCTCCAGGGTGATGACGTTGAACGCGGCCAGGCCCCGGCGGGCGGCGCGGGCGGCGGAAACGAGTTCGCCGGTGCGGACGAGGGGCATGCGGGCGGCTCCCTTGACGACGTCGGGGGCGCCCGTCCCGCCCCGGGACGGCCGCCCGGGTCAGGCCGCGGGGGCCTGGGTCTGTACTGCTACCTGCGGCAGGAGGCGTTCGTACGTCTCCCGCTCGAACTCGCCGGCCGTCGGCGACAGCACCGTCGCCGTCGACAGCGCGACCGCCCGCGACAGGCGGTCCGGCCAGGGCAGCCGGTCGACCAGGGCGGACAGCAGGCCGGCCACGGCCGAGTCGCCCGCGCCCGTCGGGTTGCCCTTGACGGTGGCGGGCGGAGGCGCCTGCCACAGGCCCGAGGCGGTGACCGCCAGCAGGCCGTCCGCGCCCAGGGAGGCCACGACCGCGTGCGCCCCGCGCCGGCGGGCGTCGCGCGCGGCGCGCTCCGGCTCGCGGGCGCCGGTGAGCTGGGCCAGCTCCTCCGCGTTGGGCTTGACGATGTCCGGCCGGGCCGCGATGCCCCGCCGCAGCGGTTCCCCGCTGGTGTCGAGCAGCACCGGCACCCCGGCGCCGCGCGCGGTGCGGATCAGCTCCGCGTACGCGCCCACGTGGATGCCCGGCGGGAGGCTGCCGCACAGAGCCACCGCCTCGGCGGCGGGCAGGAGTTCGCCGTACCGGTGCAGGAAGGCGGACCACTCCTCGGGGGTGACCGTCGGGCCCGGTTCGTTCAGCTGGGTGGTGTCGCCCGTGGTGTCGTCGACGACCGCGAGCGTGCGGCGCGTGTTGCCGCCGATGGGGACGAGCGCGTCGCGCACCGGGCAGCGGGCGAGCAGGGTGCGCAGCACCGCGCCGTTGGGGCCGCCGGCGAAGCCGGTGACGACGGTGTCGTGGCCGAGCGCGCCGAGCACCCGGGCGACGTTGACGCCCTTGCCGCCGGGCCGTTCGAGGACGTGGGTGACGCGGTGCGAGGCGTGCGGGGTCAGCGCGGGCACGCGATACGTCAGATCGAGCGCGGTATTGAGCGTGACCGTGAGAATCACCTGCCGCACCCCCCTGGAAAGCGCTGTCTGTCCTGCCCGAATGCTGTTTCGCGCCCTGATCATGCCAAAGAGAAGGCGGTCAGCCCAGACCCTGTGCCGACCGCCGTCACCTAAGTTGCACCGAAATCAGCCCAGTTGGGGTTCAACCACCCAGGCGCCCTTCCGCATCACACCCTTGAGCTCGAAGTCCTCGTCGAGGACGACGAGGTCGGCGTCCTTGCCGGGTTCGAGGGAGCCGACCCGGTCGTCCAGGCCGAGCAGGCGGGCCGGGTTGGCGGAGACGGCCTGCACGATCGACTCGACGGGCAGCCGGTCGACCGTCGCCGCGCGCTTGAACGCCCGGTCGAGGGTGAGCGTCGAGCCCGCGATGGACCCGCCCTCGACGAGCCGGGCGACGCTGTCCTTCACCTCGACCTCCAGCGGGCCGAGCATGTAGCGGCCGTCGCCGAAGCCGGCCGCGTCCATGGCGTCGGTGATGAACGCGACGCGCGCCGGGCCCGCGTGATGGAACGCCAGTTCCAGGGCGGCCGGGTGCAGGTGGGTGCCGTCGTTGATGAGCTCGACGGTGACCCGCTCGTCCTCCAGGAGCGCGGCGATCGGCCCGGGCGCGCGGTGACCGAGGCCGGGCATCGCGTTGTAGAGGTGGGTGGCGACGGTGGCGCCGGCGTCGACCGCCGCGACGGTCTGCTCGTACGTGGCGTCGGTGTGGCCGACGGCGGCGATCACGCCGTGGTCGGCGAGCAGCCGTACGGAGTCGAGGCCGCCGGGCAGTTCGGTGGCGAGGGTGACCATCCGGGCCTGTCCGCGCGCCGCGTCGACGAGCTTGCGGACCTCGGCGGGGTCGGGGTCGCGCAGCAGGCTCTCGTCGTGGGCGCCCTTGCGGCAGGGGGAGATGAACGGGCCCTCGAAGTGGATGCCGGCGAGGTCGCCCTGCTCGGCGAGTTCGGAGAGCAGTCCGGCGCGGCGGGTGAGGAAGTCCATGTCGCCGGTGACGAACGAGGCGACGGTGGTCGTGGTGCCGTGCAGCCGGTGGGTGTGGACGCCGTGCAGGACCTCGTCGACGGTGCCGGAGGTGAAGGACGCGCCGCCGCCGCCGTGGTTGTGCATGTCGACGAAGCCGGGGACGAGCCAGTGGCCGGAGAGGTCGAGTGCGGGCGTGTCGGCGGGCGCCGAGCCCGCGATGCGGCCGCCCTCCACGATCACCCGTCCGTTGTCGACGATCCCGGTCGGCAGCACGACGCGTGCCCCGGCGAGAACCTTGCGAGCGGCCATCAGGCGGAGACCTCCGGGTCGTGGGGGGTTCGGGGAGAATTGTCGGCCGCGAGGAGGTCCCAGGCGAGGAGGCCCGCGCCGAGGCATCCGGCGGTGTCGCCGAGGGCCGCCGGGACGACGGCGGGCAGCTTCTGGAAGGTGACCCGCTCCTCGACGGCGGCCCGGAGCGGCGCGAACAGGGTCTCGCCGGCCTCGGCGAGGCCGCCGCCGATGATGAGCGTGCGGGGGTCGAGCAGGGTGAGCGCGGTGACCAGGCCGTCGGCGAGCGCGTCCACGGCGGTCCGCCAGACGCGGGCCGCGGCCGGGTCGCCGGACTCGACGGCCTTGGCGCAGTCGGCGGCGTCGGCGTCCGGGTCGCCGGAGGCCTCGGCCCAGGCGGCGGAGACCGCGGAGGCGGAGGCGTACCGCTCCAGGCAGCCGCGCTGGCCGCAGCCGCAGGGCACGCCGCCGGGGCGGACCACGATGTGGCCGATCTCGCCGGCGTACCCGTGGGCGCCGGCCTCGATGGCGTCGCCGATGCCGATGGCGCCGGCGATGCCGGTCCCGAGGGGCACGAACAGGAACCGGTCGGCACCGCGGCCGGCGCCGATCCGGCCCTCGGCGAGGCCCCCGGTGCGCACGTCGTGACCGAGGGCGACGGGCAGGCCGCCGAGGCGCTCGCTGAGCAGGGCGCGCAGCGGGACGTCGCGCCAGCCGAGGTTGGCGGCGTAGACGGCGATGCCGCGGCCGGCGTCGACGATGCCGGGGACGGCGACGCCGGCCGCGGAGGCGGGGGTTCCGTAGCGCTGCAGGCCCTGCTCGCGCAGCTCGGCGGCGAAGCCGAGGATGGACGCGACGACGGCCTCGGGCCCGCGCGCGCGGCCGGTGGCGCGCCGGGCCTCGTAGAGCAGCGTGCCGTCCGCCCCGACGAGGGCGGCCTTCATCCCGGTGCCGCCCACATCGAGGGCGATGACGTGTCTCACGGGTCCCAGTCTGACCCGGCGGACCCCAACAGGTCTAGTCCACTGCCCGATATTGTTGCGCGGTCATACAAACGCCGGCCCCACCCCTGCCGGAGCCCTCAGCCCAGGATCACGCTGCGGGTCAGGTTCCGGGGCCGGTCCGGGTC
Source organism: Streptomyces tritici (assembly GCF_048500665.1). Lineage (NCBI taxonomy): Bacteria > Bacillati > Actinomycetota > Actinomycetes > Kitasatosporales > Streptomycetaceae > Streptomyces > Streptomyces tritici. Next base: position 3,108,996 of record NZ_CP183183.1, on the reverse strand, counting down.
GAGGCCCCGGGCCTCGGCCAGGGCGACCGCGAGCCGCTGGGCCCGGATCAGCTCGGCCATCGGGTCGAGCGGCGAGCTGAGCAGCGTGCCGCCGGTCCGCGCCACATCCCCGGCCAGGCCCTCGGGGACCGCGCCGAACGCCCAGGTCACCCGGCCCGGGGCGGCGATGGCGATGGGCCCGTGGCGGTACTCCATGGCCGGGTACGCCTCCGTCCACGCGCCCGCCGCCTCGCGCATCTTCAGCGCCGCCTCCAGGGCCAGGCCGTAGGTCCAGCCACGGCCGAGGAACGTCCACTGCTCGGCCTCCAGCGCCGCCTCCGGCAGCGGCTCGGTGACGGCCAGCTCCGCGTCCACCGCCGCCTCGTCGACCGGCTTCAGGCCCGGCACGTCACCCAGCCCGGCCCGCAGGAACGCCAGCGCCGAGGTGGCGAAGCGCGTCTGGACCACCGACTCCTCGTCCGCCCAGTCGAGCACCGCGACCGCGTCCGCCGCGTCCCTCACCGGCGTCTTCGGGTCCGCGGTCAGCGCCAGCGTCGGCACGCGGCCGCGCAGCGCGGCCAGCAGCTCCAGGACCTCCGTGGTCGTGCCGGAGCGGGTGATCGCCACGACCCGGTCGTACGCCCGGTCCACCGGGAACTCCGACGAGGCGAAGGCGTCCGTCTCGCCCTGCCCGGCCGCCTCGCGCAGCGCGGCGTACGCGAGGGCCATGAACCACGAGGTGCCGCAGCCCGTCACCGCGACCCGCTCGCCGGGTGCGGGAAGGCCCTCGAAGTCCGCCGCCGCCCGGGCGGCGCGCCGCCAACAGGCGGGCTGGGTGGCTGTCTCGGCTGCGGTACGGGACATACGCGTCGGCTCCTTCAGGAAGGGGACGGTCGGGCACGGTCGGACGTACGTTGCGCACGATACCCAAGTGGTGTAGACCTCATCCCTCCCGATGAGGGAAAATCGCAGCTCAACGACGAGTGAAGGGAAGGACAACGCTGTGCAGCGGCGACTCCTTGGACTGACCGCGACGATCGCCGCGCTGGGCATGACCGCCGTGCTCGCCGGCTGCGGCGTGACCGGCGGCGACGGGGACGTCCGGCTCACGCTGGTCGCCGCCGACTACGACCTCGCCGGCGGGGACTCCACCGAGAAGTACTGGGCCGGCCTCACGGCCGCCTACGAGGCGAGCCACCCCGGGGTCGACATCGACGTGCGGATCGAGTCCTGGAACGACGTCGACCGCGTCGTCGCCGAACTCGTCGACGCCGGCAAGGCCCCCGACCTCGCGCAGATCGGCGCGTACGCCGACCACGCCGCCGCCGGCCGGCTCTACAGCGCCGACGAACTGCTCTCCGTGCCCGTCCAGGCCAACTTCCTCGCCCCGCTGATCTCCGCCGGCGAGATGCGGCGCGTCCAGTACGGGATGCCCTTCGCCGCCTCCACCCGGCTGCTCTTCTACAACAAGAAGCTCTTCGCCCGGGCCGGCGTCGCCAAGGCCCCCACCACCTGGGACGAGCTCGCCGACGACGCCCGGAAGCTGAAGCGCGCAAAGGTGCCCTACCCCTTCGCGCTGCCGCTCGGGCCCGAGGAGGCCCAGGCCGAGACCATGATGTGGCTGCTCAGCGGCGGCGACGGCTACACCGACGACACCGGCCGCTACGTCATCGACTCCGACGCCAACGTCGACACCTTCCGCTGGCTGAAGACCGAGCTCGTCGACAAGGGCCTCACCGGCCCCGTCGCCCCCGGCAAGCTCAACCGCAAGGCCGCCTTCGCCGCCTTCTCGCGCGGCGAGGTCGGCATGCTCAACGGCCACCCCTCCCTGATGAAGGAGGCCGCCAAGCAGGGCGTCGACGTCGGCATGGTCCCGCTGCCCGGCCGGGACGAGAGGCCCCGCGCCGCCATGGGCGTCGCCGACTGGATCATGGCCTTCAAGCAGAACGGCCACCGCAGGGAGGCCGGCGACTTCCTCAACTACGTCTTCAGCGACGCGAACGTGCTGAAGTTCGCCGGCGACAACGACCTTCTGCCGTCCACCGTCAGCGCCTCCCACGCCATGGAGGACGACCCCGAGCACAAGGCCCTCGCGCCGTTCCTGAAGGCACTGCCCGACTCCCGGCTCTACCCCGTCGGCAAGACCTCCTGGGCACGGGTCAGCGACACCGTCAAGCGGAACATAGGCCGGGCCGTCGAGCCGGCCGGTTCGCCGGACGCGGTGCTGGCCACGATCGGGCGGGCGGCGAGGACCGCGGAGGACGCCGAGTAGGGCCGCCGAATAGGTTGGTCGTATGAACGACGCATCGCAGCCCGGGGCCGGGCAGTCGCCCGAGCCGGACCCGCTCGGCGAGCGCGAGCGCGCCGTCCTGGCCCTGGAGCGCCGTTCCTGGCCGGGACCCGGCGCGAAGGAGCGCGCCGTGCGGGAACAGCTCGGGCTCTCCCCGGTCCGGTACTACCAGCTGCTCAACGCGCTGCTCGACGACCCGCGCGCCCTCGCGCACGACCCGGTGACGGTCAACCGGCTGCGCCGGGTGCGCGCCGAGCGTGAGCAGCGCCGCTGAACCGTGCCGCTGACGCGGACGCGGAGCGTGGGTAGGGTCGGGGCATGGTCAGCAGCCTGCCGCATCCGACCACGTCCGCCGGCCGCGACGGTCTGGCCGCGCTTCTCGCGCGTCCGGAGAAGGCCGTCGTCGCCCTCGACTTCGACGGGACGCTCGCCGAGATCGTCCCGGACCCCGAGCAGGCCCGCGCCCATCCCGGCGCGGTGCCCGCTCTGGCCGCCCTCGCCCCGCACGTCGCCTCGGTGGCCGTGGTCACCGGCCGGCCCGCCGGGGTGGCCGTCCGCCACGGCGGCTTCGCCGGGGTGCCCGGCCTGGAGGGCCTGGTGGTCCTCGGCCACTACGGCGCCGAGCGCTGGGACGCCGTCTCCGGCACGGTCACGGCCGCCGAGGTGCCGCCCGGGGTCGCCGCCGTACGGGCGGAACTGCCCGGCTTCCTGGACCGGGTCGGGGCCTGGCCCGGCACCTGGATCGAGGAGAAGGGCCGCGCTGTCGCCGTGCACACCCGGCGCGCGAAGGACCCGCAGAGCGCGTTCGACGCGCTGAAGGTCCCGCTCGGCGAGCTGGCCGCCCGTCACGGGCTGGTCCTGGAGCCCGGCCGGATGGTCCTGGAACTGCGTCCCCCGGGCATGGACAAGGGCATGGCGCTGGCGAAGCATGTCCGCGACACGGCCGCGGAGTCGGTGCTGTACGCGGGCGACGACCTGGGCGACCTGCCGGCCTTCGGCGCGGTGGAGAAGCTCCGCTCGAACGGGGTCCCGGGCCTGCTGGTGTGCAGCGGCTCCACGGAGGTCCCGGAGCTGGCGGAACGGGCCGACCTGTCGGTGGCCGGCCCGTCCGCGGTGGTGGACTTCCTCGCCGGACTGGCGGAGGAACTCGCCGCGCGCCGCTGAACGGCGCGCGGCGGTCGTTCCCTGGTGAGCAGTCCGGGAGTCCTGATCAGTCCGTCGGGATCAGTCCGTCGTGATCAGTGCGCGGCCGGGTTGGTCACGGTGATCCTCAGGTCGTCGCCGGTGTCGTCGGTGACGGTGACCTTCACGCCGTGGCCCGCGACCTTGACGCTCGCTTGGGCGGCCGCCGGGTCGTAGTAGGCGTTCGGGTCGGTGTCGTCGAAGACGGGGATGCCGGGGACGGAGGGGGCGCAGGCCGCCTTCGTCACGACCGTCTGCTGCTGTCCCTTGCCCGACAGGACCTCCTTGTGGAGGCAGATCGCGTCCGTGGCCTCCAGGCCGAAGGTCGCGTCGAAGGGCTGCCGGCGGTTGCTCGGCGCGGTGCCGTCGTCGTAGCGGAACGGCGTGGGCCGGGCGTCGACGGCCATGGCCGCGCCGCCGCCGGGGTGGTCGCTGACGTTGTTGTCGTCGAAGGACCGGTCGACGTACCAGACGAGCATGCCGTTCTGGTACTTGAACCACTCGACCCAGTCCGGGGCGGTGATGCCCTTGCTGAACTGGTACGGGCCCTCGGCGAGCAGCGCGTCGCTGCCGACGTACTCGCGGTTCTCCACGAGGTAGTACCGCGGGAAGGTGGCCGTCTCGGTGCCGGTGGAGATCTTCCAGCGGCCGGTGGCCGTCCAGCCGTTCGTGCCCTGCTCGACGTCGTCGGTCAGCAGCGTGGTGCCGCCGGCCGACAGGGTGATGTCGTCCAGGAACGCGCCGGCGAAGTGCACGCCGCCGTCGGTCTGGTAGCGGAACCGGAACAGCGAGGGCTTGCCCTGGGCGTCGTACGCGTAGCGCAGCGTCGTCCACTTGCCGGCCGAGGAGCCGTCGACGGCCGCGCCGGCGCGCTGCCAGTTCGCGCCGCCGTCGAGGGAGTACTCGGCGAACAGGTAGTCGTAGTCGGCCTCGATCTCGTGCCAGGCACCGGCCGTGACGGTGACCCGGGGCGCGGCCGGCACGGAGCGGGTGAGGGACTGGTTGAGCCCGTCCGCGGAGCCGGTCCACCAGGCGTGCGAGCCGGAGGCGGGGGTGGCGTACGTGGTGCTGGTCGTCTTGTCCGGCAGCGGGATGCGGACGGCCTGCTCCTTGCCGACGGCCTGGAGCTGCGCCGGGCTCAGCGTGTACGTGCCGGTGGCGCCCAGGGGGGCGTCGGCGTAGTCCAGCCAGCCGAGGAACAGCTTCTCCTCCGCGCCCATCAGGCCCGGGTGGGTGCCGATGCCCTCGTTGGCGGCGGCGCCGTGGCTGAGCCAGGAGCCGGAGCTCATCAGGGTCCAGAAGGCGGTGGAGTTCTCGCCGCCGTTGGTGTCGTAGTAGTCCGGCAGGCCGAGGTCGTGGCCGAACTCGTGGCAGAAGACGCCGAGTCCGCCGTTCTCGCCCTCGGTGGTGTAGTCGCCGAGCCAGTACTTCGACTGGCCGATGCGGGCGCCGCCGGCCTTGTTCTGGGTACCGGCCACGTCCGGGCCGGTCAGGCCGTAGTCGTCGCCGTTGACGTACCAGCGGTGGGACCAGATGGCGTCCTCGCCCTGGGCGCCGCCGCCGGCGTCCTCGCCCATGCCGGCGTGCACGGCCTGGAAGTGGTCGATGTAGCCGTCGGCCTCGTCGAAGTTGCCGTCGTGGTCCCAGTCGTTGCGGTCCCAGACGTCGAACTGGGCGAGGTGGGCGTCGATCTCGGCGGGGGACTTGCCGGCCGCGATCTGGGCGTCCCACCAGGCGTTGCCGGTGTCCTGGATGAAGGCCCAGGAGCCGCCGTTGTCCTCGATCGCGTTGTCGCCGTAGAAGGAGGCGTTGTACGGGACCTTGACCCAGTCCTCGACGGTGTTGGTGACGGAGTAGCGGCCGCCCGAGAGGTTCTCGTAGTAGGTCCGCATCGACTCGCCGGGGCCGTTGAAGAAGTTCTCGTAGTAGGCCTTCGAGAAGTCGGCGGTCCAGGCGTTGGAGTTGTCCGTGGTCCGGTCCGGCTTCGGGATCTGGTTGTGCAGCGGGCCGGGGACGGAGCCGTACTTGCCGGCGGACTGGTCGCCGAACTCCGCGAGGATGGTGAGGATCTTCTCGGAGCGGACGGTGGTCGTCTCCACGAATTTTCCGGGTGCGAGTTCGACGACGCCCTTGGCGTTCGCCCTCGCCTTGCCCTTGGCGACCTTGTCGATCGCCTGCTCGCGCATCTCGGTGCGCTGCTCGGTGAGCGGTCCGGGACGGTTGTCGGGCCGGTGGGCGGTGGCGCCCGGTGCTCCCGACGGGGTGTCCCGGGCCTCCTGCGCGGCGGCCGGGGTGAGGCCCGCGGCGAGGAGTGCGGTGAGCGCCGACCCTAGGGTCATGCCCACGACAAGTCTCTTCACGTCTGCGATCCCTTCGCATGCGTGGTCGCATGGTTCGCGCGGTTCGGGGGGTGTCGGATCGCCTGGGGGAACGATCGCGGCAGAGTCTGGCACGGAAGGGGCGCGGAAGAGGAGAGGTCGGCAGCGACATCTTCCGCTACGCGGTGCGCCCACCCCGAATGCCGGACGCCGCGGGGCCGCACGGCCCCGCGGCGCCAACCGCTCCGCTTCCGCTCCGCGGGCCCGACCGCCGCCCGGCGCGGGCCGCTACTCCCCGTCCGGGTCCTCCCGCAGCGCCGCCAGCTGCTCCAGGAACCAGCGCTGCGGCGGCAGCGCGGTCGCCGCGGCGGCGAGGCGCTCCGTGCGCTCGGCCCGCTCGGCGGCCGGCATCGACAGGGCCTCGTGCAGCGCCTGCGCCGTCGCGCTCACGTCGTACGGGTTCACCGTCAGCGCGTCCTCGCGCAGCTCCTCGTACGCGCCCGCGCCCTCCGACAGGACCAGCGCGCAGCCCGCCTCGGAGACCACCGGTATCTCCTTCGCCACCAGGTTCATGCCGTCCCGCACCGGGTTCACCAGCGCCACGTCGGCCATCCGGTACACCGCGAGCGAGCGCGTGAAGTCGTCCTGGACGGAGACCAGCACCGGCTGCCAGTCCGCCGTGCCGAACTCCTCGTTGATCCGGTCCGCCAGCTCCCGGACCGCCGCCGTGTACGAGCGGTACGCCTCCAGGTCCTGCCGGGACGGGTACGCCGAGGCCAGGTGCACCACCCGGCCCCGCCACTCGGGGCGGGCGGTCAGCAGCTCCCGGTAGGCGAGCAGGCCGCGCAGGATGTTCTTGGAAAGCTCCGTCCGGTCGACCCGGGCGATCGTCCTCCGCCCCGGGCCGACCTCCTCGCGCAGCCGGGCCAGCCGCTCGTCCACCTCCGGCCGGTACGCCAGCGCCCGCAGGTCCTCGGCGTCTACCCCGAGGGGGAAGGTCCGCACGCGGGTGGTCCGCTTCGGGCCGCCCCAGTGCATGTGGTCCACCCCGCGCCAGGGGGTGCCGGTGGGCGAGAGCGGCTGGGCGGCCCCGACCGCGCTGTCGATGTGCGCGCCGTTCATGAACGCGAACGCCCAGCTCCACGTGTGGAACCACAGCTCGTCCGCGCCGAGCATCCCCCACACCAGCTCCTCGCGGACGTCCTGCGGCAGCATCCGCAGGTAGTCCGTCGAGGCCCAGGGCGTGTGCGTGAAGTGGCCGATCCGCAGGTCGGGCCGGAGCTCCCGCAGCTGCCCCGGCACCAGCGCCAGGTGGTAGTCCTGCACGAGCACGCAGGCGCCCTCGTCGGCCGCCTCGGCCAGCGCCTCCGCGAACGCGCGGTTGTACGCCCGGTACGCCTCCCAGCGCAGCCGGAACTCCGCGTCGAAGACGGGCTCGCGCGGCACGTCGTACAGGTGGTGGTGGAGGAACCACAGCACCGAGTTCGCGATCCCGTTGTACGCGTCCGCGTACACCGCGGGATCGATGTCCAGCATCCGGACGCCCGGCTCGCCGACGCCCTGCCGCACCGCCTCCCGGTCGCCCTCGCCCAGGGCCGCGCAGACCCACAGGCTGTCCTCCGCCGAGATCGCGCTCAGGCCGGACACCAGCCCGCCGCCGCCCCGCCGGGCGTCGAGCGTGCCGTCGTCCCGGCGCACGTAGCTGACGGGACCGCGGTTGGAAGCGACGAGAACACTGGCCATGGGGCGAACCTAGCCCGTCCCGTATCCGCTCAAACGTACGCCCGGACACGGTGGCGACAACCGGTCAGCGGTCCCGGCGCGCCCGGAGCGCCGCCCGCGCCACCACGCCCGTCGCGCCCAGCGCCAGCATCAGCCCGCCCAGCAGCCACAGACGCTCCCCGGCGTGCCCGGCCGCGCCGAGCAGGGTCCCTTCGTGCAGCAGCCGCGCCTCGTGCATCATCTGTGCAAATCGCATGAAAAGGGAATCTAGTCATCCCTTTCCGCGCCTTTCGGCTGCGCCACGCCCGTCACGGCTCCGCAAGGCGCCTCGGCTGCGCCACGCCCGTCCCGGCTACGCGACCCGCCTGTGCGCGTACTCCGCGATCTCCGTCATCGGCGGCCGCTCCTCGGTGTCCACCGGGTACGTCCGCGGCACGAACCCCGGCTCGCCCGCCGCGCCCCGCTCGAACTGCGTCAGCACCGGCCGCACCAGATGCCCCCGCGACAGCCGCACCTGCGCCGTCCGGTAGATCGCCGCCGCCATCCGGCCCAGCGCCTGACCGCCCTGGTGGCGGTGCTTGCGCACCCCCACGTCCACCTGCGCCAGGGCGTCCAGGCCCACCGTGTGCAGCGCGTCCACAAGGAGCCCCAGCTCCACCCCGTACCCCACCGGGAACGGCAGCCGCTCCAGCAGCGAGCGCCGCGCCGCGTACTCGCCGCCCAGCGGCTGCACGAAGCCCGCCAGCTGCGGCCAGTGCAGGTTCAGCAGCGGCCGCGCCACCAGCTCCGTCACCCGGCCGCCCTGCCCCGGGGCGTCCCCCAGGGGCCGGTCGTACATGGCCTTGACGAACTCCACGTCCGGGTCCGTCAGCAGCGGGCCCACGATCCCCGAGACGAAGTCCGCGGAGAAGTCCCGCAGGTCCGCGTCCACGAAGCAGACGATGTCCCCGCCGGTCGCCATCAGCGAGCGCCACAGCACCTCGCCCTTGCCCGGCACGGCCGGGATCCCCGGCAGGATCGCGTCCCGCGCCACCACCCGCGCGCCGGCCGCCGCCGCCACCTCCGCCGTCCGGTCCGTGGACCCGGAGTCCACCACCACCAGCTCGTCGACGAGCGGGACCGCCTCCGACATCAGTTCGCGCCGGATCACGGAGACGATGTCGCCGACGGTCGCCTCCTCGTCGAGCGCGGGCAGCACGACGCTCACCGTCGTCGCGCGCTTGGCGGCGAGGATCTGGTCGAGGGGACGATCGGCCACCGACCAGGAGCGCCGCCCGAGCCAGCGCTCCACTTCTTCCAGCACGTCCGTTACTCCCCAGTTGCGGTGTGTGATCCATCTCGCGCTTCGGACGGCTGTCTCAACCGCCCACGCCTTCGGTTACAGTCTTGAACAACGCGGAGGCCCGATGCATGTCGGGGTCCCGACCGCGACTCACAATCGAATACCGCTCATCCAGAGGGGCAGAGGGACACGGCCCGTTGAAGCCCCGGCAACCCTCCAGCCGGTCTCCAGTCCGCGCAGCGCGCGGCCGCGAGGCTCCCGGCTAGGGAAGGTGCCAAATCCGTCTCATGGCGAAATGCGCCATGAGGAAGATGAGGAGAAAGGGCCTCGCCTCCATGGCTGTACAGACGGTTGCACCCACCACGAACGCGGTCGATCTCGGCCCCGCCACCGGCCTCTCCTGTCGCGAGTGCGGCGAGCGTTTCGCGCTCGGCCCGATCTTCGCCTGCGAGCTGTGTTTCGGCCCGCTGGAAGTCGCGTACGAACTCCCCGCCGGCGACCCCGAGGCGCTGCGCAAGCAGATCGAGGCCGGACCCGCCAACATCTGGCGCTACGCCCCGCTGCTGCCCGTCCCGGCCGACGTCACCCAGAAGCCCAACCTGAACCCCGGCTGGACCAAGCTCGTCCAGGCGGACAACCTCGCCCGCGCGCTGGGCGTCGAGCCGGGCAAGCTGTTCGTCAAGGACGACTCCGGAAACCCGACCCACTCCTTCAAGGACCGCGTCGTCGCCCAGGCCATCGAGGCCGCCCGCGCCTTCGGCTTCACCACCCTGTCCTGCTCCTCCACCGGCAACCTGGCCGGCGCCGTCGGCGCCGCGGCCGCCCGCGCCGGCTTCCGCTCCTGCGTGTTCATCCCGCACGACCTGGAGCAGGGCAAGGTCGTCATGGCCGCCGTCTACGGCGGCGACCTCGTCGGCATCGAGGGCACGTACGACGACGTCAACCGCTTCTGCTCCGAGCTCATCGGCGACCCGCTGGGCGAGGGCTGGGGCTTCGTCAACGTCAACCTGCGGCCGTACTACGCCGAGGGCTCCAAGACGCTGGCCTACGAGATCTGCGAGCAGCTCGGCTGGCGGCTGCCCGACCAGCTCGTGATCCCGATCGCCTCCGGCTCCCAGCTCACCAAGATCGACAAGGGTCTGCAGGAGCTCATCAAGCTCGGCCTCGTCGAGGACAGGCCGTACAAGATCTTCGGCGCCCAGGCCGAGGGCTGCTCCCCGGTCTCGGCCGCCTTCAAGGCCGGCCACGACGTGGTCCGCCCGCAGAAGCCGAACACCATCGCCAAGTCGCTCGCCATCGGCAACCCGGCCGACGGCCCGTACGTCCTCGACATCGCCCGCCGCACCGGCGGCGCCGTGGAGGACGTGAACGACGAGCAGGTGGTGGACGCGATCAAGCTGCTCGCCCGCACCGAGGGCATCTTCGCCGAGACCGCGGGCGGCGTGACCGTCGGCGTGACGAAGAAGCTCGTCGAGAACGGTCTGCTCGACCCGAGCCTCACCACGGTCGTCCTCAACACCGGCGACGGGCTCAAGACCCTCGACGCGGTGGCCGACACCTCTCAGGCGACCGCCGTCATCCGCCCGAGCCTGGACGCGTTCCGCGACGCCGGCCTGGCGAACTGAGCCGACTGCGACTGAAAGGGAGTAACCGCAGCATGAGCGTCAACGTCCGCATCCCCACCATCCTCCGCACCTACACCGGCGGGCAGTCCGAGGTCCAGGCGGAGGGCGCGACCCTCGCCGAGGTCATCGCGGACCTGGAGAAGAACCACACCGGCATCGCCGCCCGCGTCCTGGACGACCAGGGCAAGCTGCGCCGCTTCGTCAACGTCTACGTGAACGACGACGACGTCCGTTTCGAGCAGGGCCTGGAGACGGCCACGCCGGACGGCGCGGGCGTCTCGATCATCCCGGCCGTCGCCGGCGGCTGCTGAGTTACCAGCGGTACCCGAATTGCCCCCTCCGCGAGAGAAGCGGAGGGGGCAATTCTGCATGGTTGAGCGCGGTAGAGTTGGGGAAGTCCCCTCCGCTGCTCGTGCCGGCCGCATATGAGAATGCGCCCGCACGCGACAAGATGCAGCCAAAGTGTTCGAGCGTTGTGTACTTTTTGCGTCCTTTGCCGGGCCCGACTTGCCCTGGATATCAAGGAAATCTCCGCAATTCTCCTTTCCGGCGCGCTCAGAATTCTCGTCCGATTGACCTGTTGCAGAGGGCAGTTGGGCAGATACATTCAGCCGCGGTCGACGCGTTCCGGCGCAGGGTCTGACCCGGGTCCGCGAAGTGCGGTCCCGCGCAAGGGCCAGTAATAGGGGAGTTAGGCATGGCTCAGGGCACCGTCAAGTGGTTCAACGCGGAGAAGGGCTACGGCTTCATCGCGGTCGACGGTGGTGCGGATGTTTTCGTCCACTACAGCGCAATCCAGATGGACGGCTACCGCACCCTCGAGGAGGGGCAGCGGGTCGAGTTCGAGATCTCGCAGGGCCAGAAGGGCCCGCAGGCCGACATGGTCAAGCTCGCCGTCTGACCGCGGCGCGATCGGCCACCGACGCACTTCACCCGAGGGGCCCGCATCCTGACCGGATGCGGGCCCCTCGCGTGCGCCCGCACCTCCGGCGCGGCCTCGCCCGACACCCGGAAGCCGCTTGCGCCCTCCCGACGCCCGACCACCACCCCTTGTTCGACGTCCCTGCGGGACGGCCTTGCACTCTCCTGGGTCGAGTGCTAATCATTGGCGTTAGCACTCTCCACGTGAGAGTGCTTACGGATCGGGCAGACGAGGTCCGCAGGCCGGGCGGGGCAAGGAACCGCACGGCGCGCAGACCGTCCGTCGCGGGCGTCGGCGCGGTCCTGGAGCGTTATCCACCCCATGTCCGGGAGGACCACTTCACATGGCCAAGATCATCGCGTTCGACGAGGAGGCCCGGCGCGGTCTCGAGCGCGGCATGAACCAGCTCGCTGACGCCGTCAAGGTCACCCTTGGCCCCAAGGGCCGGAACGTCGTCCTCGAGAAGAAGTGGGGCGCCCCCACGATCACCAACGATGGTGTGTCCATCGCCAAGGAGATCGAGCTCGAGGACCCGTACGAGAAGATCGGCGCCGAGCTGGTCAAGGAAGTCGCCAAGAAGACGGACGACGTCGCCGGCGACGGTACGACCACCGCGACCGTCCTCGCCCAGGCGCTCGTCCGCGAGGGCCTGCGCAACGTGGCGGCCGGCGCCAACCCGATGGCCCTGAAGCGCGGCATCGAGAAGGCCGTCGAGGCCGTCTCCGGCGCCCTGCTCGACCAGGCCAAGGAGGTCGAGACCAAGGAGCAGATCGCCTCCACCGCCTCCATCTCCGCCGCCGACACCCAGATCGGCGAGCTCATCGCCGAGGCCATGGACAAGGTCGGCAAGGAAGGCGTCATCACCGTCGAGGAGTCCCAGACCTTCGGTCTGGAGCTGGAGCTCACCGAGGGCATGCGCTTCGACAAGGGCTACATCTCGGCGTACTTCGCGACCGACATGGAGCGCATGGAGGCCGCGCTCGAGGACCCGTACATCCTCATCGTCAACTCCAAGGTCAGCAACGTGAAGGACCTCCTTCCGCTGCTGGAGAAGGTCATGCAGTCCGGCAAGCCGCTGCTGATCATCGCCGAGGACGTCGAGGGCGAGGCCCTGTCGACCCTGGTCGTCAACAAGATCCGCGGCACCTTCAAGTCCGTCGCCGTCAAGGCCCCGGGCTTCGGCGACCGCCGCAAGGCCATGCTGAACGACATCGCCATCCTCACGGGCGGCACGGTCATCTCCGAGGAGGTCGGCCTCAAGCTCGAGAACGCCGGCCTGGACCTGCTGGGCCGCGCCCGCAAGGTCGTCATCACCAAGGACGAGACCACCATCGTCGACGGCGCCGGTGACAGCGAGCAGGTCGCGGGCCGCGTGAACCAGATCCGCGCCGAGATCGAGAACTCGGACTCGGACTACGACCGCGAGAAGCTCCAGGAGCGCCTCGCGAAGCTGGCCGGCGGCGTGGCCGTCATCAAGGCCGGCGCCGCGACCGAGGTCGAGCTCAAGGAGCGCAAGCACCGCATCGAGGACGCCGTCCGCAACGCGAAGGCGGCCGTCGAGGAGGGCATCGTCGCCGGCGGTGGCGTCGCCCTGCTGCAGGCCTCCGAGGTCTTCGAGAAGCTGGAGCTGGAGGGTGACGAGGCCACCGGCGCCGCCGCCGTCAAGCTGGCGCTCGAGGCCCCGCTGAAGCAGATCTCCGTGAACGCCGGCCTCGAGGGCGGCGTCATCGTGGAGAAGGTGCGCAACCTGCCCGTCGGCCACGGCCTGAACGCCGCCACCGGCGAGTACGTCGACATGATCGCCGAGGGCATCATCGACCCGGCGAAGGTCACGCGCTCCGCGCTGCAGAACGCGGCCTCCATCGCCGCGCTGTTCCTCACCACCGAGGCCGTCATCGCCGACAAGCCGGAGAAGGCCGCCGCGCCGGCCGGCGGCGGCATGCCGGGCGGTGACATGGACTTCTGATCCCTCGCGGATCGGCAGTTCCTGAAGCGGTACGCGAAGGGCGGCACCCCCACCAGGGGTGCCGCCCTTCGGCGTTCGCGCGCCGCGCGTCAGAGGACGTCGACGAAGTCGCCGACCGCGGACGAGTGGAAGTGCGTGCTGGTGCTCGTCCCCAGGTAGCGGATCAGGTACGTGCCGTCGACCGTGGCCGTCGTCTTCAGCGACACGCCGCCGTTGGCCGCGGACTTGCCGGAGGCGACCAGCTTGTACGCGCTCGAGCCCTTCGCCTGGAACCACAGGCCGACGGGCTGCCCCGCGTACAGCGTCCAAGCGCCGTTCTTGTACTGCTGGAGCCCACCCGTCACCGTCACCGTGGCGCCCTTGCGCACCGGCTCGGGCGCCGCGTTCACCGAGACGACGCGCGTCTGGATGCGCCCGAGCCGTACGGCCGGGCCGAAGCTCTCGGCCATGGTGTCGGTGGCGGGATGGTGGACGCGGAACCAGCCGCCGGTGCTGCGGCCCGTGACGGTGAAGGGGGAACCGGCGGAGGCTTCGCCGGTGCCGATCACCTTCCAGCCCGTGCGGCCGTCGGCGGAGTGCTCCAGCCGCATCGGCTCGGTGTGGATCCCCGTGATGTCGGACGGGTAGGTGTACTCCAGCCTGCCCGTCATCGTGACCGTCGTGTCGGCCGCGAGCGAGCCCTGCACCTTCTCGATGTGGGACTCGCCGGGCATGACCACCTGACCGCCGGCGCTTCCCTCGAGGAACACATCGGTCGTCGACACGTACCAGTGCCCCGCGTACTTCCACGGCGCGCCCTTGAACAGGGCGCTGTAGCGGCCGTCGGCGTCGGTGGTCACGAGCCGCACCATCCCACCGGAGTTCACCCGCACCTGGGTGCCGGCGAGCGGCGTGCCGTCGTCCTCGGCCACGACGCGGCCGCGGATGGCGAAGGGCTCACCGGGCAGCACACGGGCCTTGTCCACCGCGCCGGTCACCGTGACCGGGCGGGCCGTGACGCTGTAGAAATCGTGCTGCAGCTTCAGGGTGCCGTGGACCTCGTCGCTGTCCTCCGAGAAGGCGAGGTCGTACAGGTTGTGGTTCGTGGTCACCCGGTATGGCTCGGCGGCGAACGTGCCGTCCGCGGCCACGGCGACCGTCTGCGCCGACTCCTCGGAGCGGGCCGACACCCGCACCGTACGGCCGGCCAGCGGGACCGCGTCGCCGGAGCCGGGCTGAATGCCCGTCAGGCTGCCCTTCGGGCGGGCGACCGGGTCGGTCCACGCAGGGGCCGCGACGGCGAACGTCGCCTGCGGCCGCAGCGTGAAGTCCAGCGTCCCCGCGTCCAGGCGGGTGAGCTTGTTGCCCTTGCTGTCCTCGGCGGTGACGTCGATCGAGTACCGGCCGAGCTCGGGGAGCTGCCCGCCGTCCTCGGTCAGCTTCAGCGGGGTCTCCGCGGGCAGCTGGTAGTAGCCCGCCGCCTCCGACGCCGTCAGCGCCGGCAGCTCGACGAGGACCCGGTCGCCCTTGCGGATCCTCGCGGAGACGGAGGTGACCGTGCTGTCCGGCGCGTCGGTCCAGGCCGAGACCTGGAACGCGCCGCGCTGGTGGTCGAACGTGGTGGCCCGGCCGATGCCGACGGTCGCGGTGTCGGCGAAGGCCGGAACGGCGGGCGCGGTGAGCGCCAGGGCGACCGCGACCGCGGTCAGGGAGTTCCTGAGGTCAGCGCGCATCGATGTACACCGCCTTGGTCTCGCTGTAGAAGTAGCCGTTCAGCGGTTGGGTGACCATCGCCCAGTACCCGTCGCCGTAGTTGGTGGCGGTGAACCGGAAGCCGCCGTTCGTGGCCGTCTTGATGTTCCGCTTGACCCAGTACCACTGCGTCTCGCCGCGCGGCTTGAAGATCAGCGTCACGTACTGGCCGCCCATCGGCTTCCAGACCCCGGAGACCTGCTTCTGCACCGCGCCGGACACGGTCATCGTGCCGTTCACGGTGGGGCGGGTGGGGCTGATGGTGAAGGAGGAGAACCGGGTCGGGATGCGGGTCTGGAAGACCGGCTTCGAGACCGCCGTGACGTACCGGTCGGTCTCGGCGTGCACGACGCGGTAGTACGCGCGGACGAAGCCGTTCACCGAGATGTCGAACGGGCAACTGGCCGTGCCGCTGTACGCCGAGGTGCCCCAGCGCAGGCTGCGCCAGGTCCGGCCGTCCAGGGAGTACTGGATGGCGACGGGCTCGGACTCGCAGCCGACGGCGCTCAGCTTGCCGGTGGCCCGGACGGTGCCGTACGGGTCGATCGCGATCCGGACGTCGGTGAAGCCGGCCGGCTGCGGAACGGCGATGCGGCCACGGGCGAACGGCAGCTCTCGCAGGTACACCGAGGGCCGGACGTGGGTGAACACGTCGGTCGTGACGGACGCCTTCGCGGGATACGCGAAGGTGCCGTCGGCGGCCGCGTCCGCGCCGCCCATCGCACGGGCCACGTGGTGGATCCCCGCGTTCGGGTACTCCGGCGACGAGACGACGGGCGCACCGGCGAACGGCTGCCAGCCGTCGTTGGTGAGGCGCTCGACGCGGCCCGTGACGTTGACGCTCTGGCCCAGGGGGACGCGGAACTTGTCGAGGGCGGCGGTGATCCGGTACGTGGTCTCCTCGGCGCCGACGGACTTGTGGATCTGGTGCGTGGCGTCGGGATCGGTGTCGGAGGCCGGTTCGACGATGGTGGCGGTGCCGCTGTGGACCCGCGCGTTCGGTGTGAACGGCACCGAGAACATGCCGCCCTCGCCCGTGACGGCGGTGGCCTGGGTCGAGGAGTTCGGCCCGTCCATCAGCGCCAGCCTGACCTGCACCTTGGTCCCGGCCCGGGCGGGTCCGCGCGTGCCGGTCGACGGGTCGAAGGTCGTCGCCGTGCCGGACAGCACCACCCGGCGGTGGTCCCAGTCCGTCGTCGTACGGTCGAAGGCGGTCTTCGTCACGCCCGTGTGGAGCTTGTAGGCGAACGTGCCGCCGGTCCAGTGCTGAACCGTTCCGCCCGGCATCCGGTAGTCGACGGAGACCGGGTAGTCGCCCAGAGCGGTGCCCTCGGGCAGCCGCAGGGCCGTCTCGGTGGCCCAGCCGGCGGGCTGACCGGTCGAGTAGTCGTACTCGTGCGGCCGCAGCGCGTCGGTCGAGAAGAGCACCGCCGCGTCCGGCGCGGCGGACGCGTGGACGTTGACCTTCACCCAGAGGGCGTTGGACGGCAGTCCCACGTCCAGCCGGCCGTCGTCGAGCGTCGCCGTACGGGTGACGGTCACGGTCTCCGCGTGCGCCGCGGGCGCCGTGACCAGGGCGGGGGCCGTGAGCCCCGCCGAAAGGACGAACACGGCCGCGGCACGCACGACGGCATGCGGCAGCCTGCGCACGGAGCGCATCAAGGGACCCCCCACAGGTCGGAAAAGCGCGGCGCGCGTGATCGCGAAGGCCGCGTGGGAGCACGATAGCGCCCCGCGATTGAACGCGTTCACTCAAGGGGCGGATCCGGCCGGGGTGCGCCATGCTGGGGAGGTGAGCGTGCTGAGCGAGCAGGGCCTCGTGGTGCCGCGCCTGGCGGCGGTCTCCCCGGCGGGCGAGGAGTTCGCGCTGCGGCGCTGGGAGCTGACGGACCTGCCGCTGGTGCGGGAGGCGTCCACGGACCCGTACATCCCGCTGATCACCACCGTCCCGCCGGAGTACAGCCGCGAGGAGGGCGAGGCGTTCGTCCACCGCCAGTGGGCCCGCGCGGAACGCGGCACCGGCTACCCCTTCGTCGTGGAGCGCCGCTCCGACGCCCGTGCCGTCGGCACCGTCGGCCTGTGGACCCGGGACGTGCCCGAGGGCCGGGCCACCCTCGGCTACTGGATCTCCCCCCGCTGCCGCGGCGCCGGCGCGGCCGGAGCCGCGCTGCGCGCCGTCGCCGACTGGGCGCGCCGCGACCTGCGCATCCCCCGCCTCCAGCTCTTCGTCGAGCCCTGGAACACCGCCTCCTGCCGCACCGCCGAACGCGCCGGCTTCGTCCGCGAGGGCCTGCTGCGCTCCTGGCAGGAGATCGGCGGGGAACGGAAGGACATGCTGCTGTACGCGCGGACCGACCCGGTGTGACCCGGTCCCTCAGGAGTCCCGCCACTGCTGCGTGGCGTCGCCCGCGTCGCAGACCTTGGAGCCGACGGCGTACCCGTCGCTCATGTACAGGCAGCGCTTCTCCGCCACGTTCTCCAGGAGCCGGCCGCCGGAGGCGGTGGCGGGCACCCGCCACAGCTGGGCGTCGGAGCCGTTGCAGGGCTCGGAGTCCATGCCCGCGTAGCTCTTCGACTCCAGACACTTGCCGGTCGCCTTGCTGACCACGCGGAACGTGCCGGCCGAGACGGGCTGGTAGGTCCACTGGTACGTCCAGGTGGCGCCGTTCGTCGCCGGAGTCCCGCACACCCGCGACCAGACGGCCGTGCTGCCGCCGACGCCCTCCTCCTCGGACAGGCAGTGCCCGTTCGAGGCGTTGCGCATCAGGTGCGTGCCCGAAGGGGCCGACTGGGCCGGGGGCTTGCCGGCGGGCGGCCGCTCACCGCCGGAACCACCGGAATCGCCCGCACCACCCGAGCCGTCGGCGTCGCCGCCCGTCTCCTTCGCCCCGCCGCCCGCGGCGTCCCGGTCGCCCGCCGGACCGCCCGCCGCGGGCGAACTGCCGCCCGGACGCGGGGACGCGCTGCCCGCCGCCGACGGCGCCGGCGAGCCGGACGGCCCCCGGACGCCCGGCGGCCTCGCGCTCGCGGTGACCGAGGCGGTGGCGGAGGGCTTGGTGACGCCGGGGCTCGCGTTCAGGTCGGTGACGTACGGCAGCAACGCGACCGACAGCGTCGTCCCCGCGCCGATCACCACCGGGATCGCGAACACCAGCAGCCGCGGCCGCTTGCGCGCCGGGGGCTCGGCGGGAGTCCGCGCGACCGGCTCCTCCGCCGCCGGCGGGCGCGGACCGGCCGCGGCGGGTACGACGGCGGGCGCGGGACCGGGCGCCGGATCCGGTTCCTCCGTGACCACCGGCGGCGGTACGGCCGCGAAGGCCGCCCGCTCCGCGACCCGCGCCGCGACGGCGGCCGGCCACGGGGACGACGCGCCGCCCCCCAGCCGCAGCGTCGCCGGATCCGCGCCGGGGGCCGCACCCCGGGCCGCGCCCTGACCCGCGCCCGGGGCCGCGTGCTCCTCCGCCAGGGCGACGAGCCGGTCGGCCGTCGGCCGGTCCTCCGGGTCCTTCGCCAGACAGGACGTGACGATCGCGGCCAGCTGCGGGTCCGTGTCCGGCAGGGCCCCGAGGTCGGGCTCCTCGTGGACGATGCGGTAGAGCAGTTCGAGGCCGGAGCCGTCACCGAACGGAGGCAGGCCGTTCGCCGCGTACAGGATTAGGCTGCCGAGCGCGAACACATCGGCCGCGCCGTTCAGTTCGCGCCGCGCGACCGCCTGCTCGGGAGCCATGTACGCGGGCGTGCCGACGACCATGCCGGTCTTGGTGAGCCGGCTCTGGTCGGCGGCCCGGGCCACGCCGAAGTCGATGAGGGACACGCCCTCCGCCGTCAGCATCACGTTGGACGGCTTCAGGTCGCGGTGCACCATGCCCGCCGCGTGCACCACCCGCAGCCCCGCCGCCGCCTCGCGCAGCAGCCGCCACAGGGCCGGGCCGGGCAGCGGCCCGCCGTGCAGCCGTACCGCCTCGCTCAGGGTGATTCCCGGGATGTACCCGGTCGCGAACCACGGCGGCCGCGCGGTCCGGTCGCTCGCCAGCAGCCGCGCGCCCGCCGCCTTCGGCAGCCGCGCCAGGTTGTCCAGCTCGTGCCCGAAGTGCCGCAGGAAGTCCTGGTCCTCGGCCAGCGCGGGCAGCACCTGCTTGACCGCCGCGTACGCGCCCGGCCGCCCAGGCTCCCCCTGGGAGGCCCCGAGATACACCCGGCCCATCCCGCCCGCCCCGAGCAGCCCCAGCAGCCGGAACGAGCCGATCCGGCGTGGGTCGCCCTCGCCCAGCGGCGTGGCTCCGCTGCCGGTCAGTGTGGAGTCGTGATCCGTTCCCCCGGTCATGCCGGACAGGCTATCGGCTGACGGGCAACGGGAGTTGACCGGAGGAGCGGCCGGGGGACAGCCCCCGGCACGGTCCGCCCGCTGCCCGGATGGGTCACCGACGTCCCCTCAACGAGGCTTTCCCCATGACCACTTACCGACGCAAGGCCACCCTCGCCGCCCTCTCCGCCGCCGTCGTCGCCGGCGCCCTGCTCCCCACCGCCCCCGCCTCCGCGGCCGCCGCATCCGCAGCCGCCCCCAGGCTCGACTGGACGCCCTGCGGCCCGGCCGGCCAGGGCCAGGAGTGCGCCACGCTCCCCGTCCCGCTGGACTACCGCGACCCCCGCGGCGAACAGCTCGCCCTCGCCGTGACCCGGATCCGCAGCACCCGCCCCGACGCCCGCCGCGGCACGCTCCTCGCGCTCCCCGGCGGACCCGGCGGCTCCGGCGTCGAGCGGCTCACGCAGAAGGGACCGCGCCTCGCCCGCGAGACGGGCGGCATGTACGACCTCGTCGGCTTCGACCCGCGCGGCGTCGGCGGCAGCACCCGGGCCCACTGCCGCATCGACGAGGCCGACCGCCGCCTCGTGACGCTGCGCGCCTGGCCCGGCCCCGACGGCGGCATCGACGTCAACGTGGAGCGCTCCCGGCGCGTCGCCGACGCCTGCCGCCGCAACGGCGGCCCCGTCCTCGACAGCCTCACCACCGCCAACCAGGTCCGCGACATGGACCTGCTGCGCCGGGCCCTCGGCGAGCGGCGGATCTCCGTCTGGGGCAGCTCCTACGGCGCGTACGCCGCCGCCCAGTACGCCCAGAAGCACCCGCACCGCACCGACCGGATCGTCCTCGACAGCAGCGGCGACCCCGACCCGCGGCGCGTCGCGCAGGGCTGGCTGCGGGACATGGCGAAGGGCGTCGACGACCGGTTCCCCGACTTCGCGGCCTGGGCCGCGCACCCCGACCGGGACGGCGAGGGGCTGCGCCTCGCCGAGCGGCCCGAGCAGGTGCGCCCGCTGTTCCTGGCGCCCGCCGCCCGCCTGGACGTCACGCCCGTACCGAGCGCCCACCCCGGCGTCCCCGTCGACGGGAACGTCCTGCGGCAGGCCCTGCAGGTGTCGCTCGTCGGCGACGCCGCGTTCCCCGCCCTGGCCCGGCTGATCCAGGCCGTCCAGGACCCGGCCGCCGCCACCGACCCCGCCCGCCGGCCCGTCCTGCCGCCGCCGCTCGCCGCGCCGCTGAGCGACGAGGACGCGACGATCACCACCGGCGTCGTCTGCAACGACGTGCGGTGGACCGGAACGGTCGAGGAGCACCGGGCGGCCGTCGCCGCCGACCGCGCCGCCCACCCGCTCACGGCCGGCCTCCCCGCCAACATCACGCCCTGCGCCTACTGGAAGGAACCGGCCGAGAAGCCCACCCGCATCACCGCGAAGGGCCCGTCCAACATCCTCATGATCCAGAACCGGCGCGACCCCAACACCCCGCACAGCAGCGGCCTGAAGATGCGCGCCGCCCTCGGCGACCGCGCCCGCCTCGTCACCGTCGAACAGGGCGGCCATGGCGTCTACCTCGGCAACGGCAACGCCTGCGGCGACGCGACGGTCAGCCGCTTCCTGCGCACGGGCGAACGCCCGGCGGAGGACACGTACTGCCCGAGCGCGGACTGACCCGGCTCGACCGACCCGGCTCGACCGGCCCGGCTCAGCGGACGACGTCGAAGACGTTCTTCTGCACGCCGTTCGCGTACGCCTCCGACTCGACCAGCGTCAGCTTCTGGACGTCCTTGTCCGTCGCGCTGAACAGCCGCTTGCCCGCGCCGAGCAGCAGCGGGAAGACCAGCAGGTGGTAGCGGTCGATGAGGCCCGCGTCGGACAGGGCGTGGTTCAGGGTGGCGCTGCCGTGCATGATGATCGGGCCGCCCTCGGTCTCCTTCAGCGCGGCGACGTCCTCCACGGACCGCAGGATCGTGATCTCGCCCCAGTTCGACACGAGGTCGCCCTCGGAGAGGGTGGTGGACACGACGTACTTCGGCATCGTCCGGTAGTCGGCGAAGTCCTCCATGTCCGGCCACACGGCGCTGAACGCCTCGTAGCTCGTCCGGCCCAGCAGCATCGCCCCGGCCTCCTTCTGCTCCCGGCCCTTGATCTCGAAGGCCTCGGGAAGGAACTCGGTGTGCTTGAACGTCCAGCCGGAGTTCCGGTAGCCGGGCTCGCCGCCGGGAGCCTCCACGACGCCGTCGAGGGAGACGAAGGCGGTGCTGATGAGAGTGCGCATGGGAAGCTCCTGGTGAGTGGGCTGTCTGTCGTGTCTGCCGTCTCTGCTCGACGACATGATCTTTGACCGGCCCGGGATCCGAAACTCATCGGCGGAGGCGCACCGAATCGTCGCGCCCCTGTCACAGGGCTCCCGTACGGTGCGTCCCATGACTGCTTTCGTACTGGTACCAGGGGCATGGCTCGGGGCCTGGGCGTGGGACGTCGTCGCGGCGGAGCTGCGGGCGGCCGGGCACGAGGCGTACCCGGTGACGCTGACCGGCCTGGCGGAGAAGCGCGGACTGCCGGCCGGGCAGCGGACCCACGTGGACGACGTCGTGGCGGAGGCCGAGCGGACGGGCGCGTCCGACGTGGTCCTCGTCGGCCACAGCTACTCCGGCATCCCCGTCGGCCAGGCCGCGCTCCGTCTCGGGGACCGGCTGCGGCGGCTGATCCTCGTCGACGCGGGCGTCCCCGCGGACGGCGCGTCCTTCGCCGACGCGTGGTGGCAGGGCCGGGCCGCCTTCGAGGCGACGCTCGCTGAGCACGGCGGCGACTGGCCGCCGGCGGCCCACGAGCTTCCCGGCCAGGGCATGACCGACGAGCAGATCGCCCGCTTCCTCGCCGAGGCGACCCCGCACCCCGGCGCGACGCTCACCGAACCGGCGTCCCTGAACGGCTCGTTGGCGGACGTCCCGACCACGTACATCAAGTGCCTCCTCGACGGCGAGGAGCCGACCCCGGACGTCCAGGAGCTGCTGAAGAGCGACCGCTGGCGACTGGTCGAAATGCCGACCGGACACTGGCCGATGTTCTCCCGTCCCCGCGAACTCGCCGCCGTGCTGCTCTCGGAGGCCGCCCATGGCATGCCGCATCAGTGAGCTGGTCCTCGACTGCGCCGACCCGGAGCGGCTCGCCGCGTTCTGGAGCGAGGTCCTCGGCTACGTGGAGCTGGGCCGCGAGGACGACGGGAGCATCGAGATCGGCCCCCCGGACGCCGGCTTCGGCGGCCCGCAGCCCACGCTGATCCTCAGCCCCAGCAGCGACCCGCGCACCGGCAAGCTGCCCCTGCACATCGACGTCAGCCCCACCGACCGCGACCAGGAAGCCGAACTCCCGCGCCTCCTGGCCCTCGGCGCGCGCCCCGTCGACATCGGCCAGGGCGACGACGTGACCTGGCACGTCCTGTCCGACCCGGAGGGCAACGAGTTCTGCCTCCTGCGCCGCCGCATCCCGCCGGTGTGAGCCCGCCTCAGCGGGCGTAGTCCTTGAGCTTCTCCGTGTCGAGCGACCTCGCGCCTTCAGGCGCGCGCCTCGCGAGCTCCTCGAAGTCCTCGATCGACATGTCGTCCGGCTGTTCGGCGGGGCTGGGGGTCATGGCGTCGCCTCCGTCATGTGCGGTTCCTTTCGGCGTCACGGATCGCCTCGGCGTACGCGCGGACGCGGGCGGCGGGGATCACGGCGGGGCGTGGGGCCGGTGGTCCCGCATCGCCCCGGCAGGCCCCGCACGCGCCGTCGACCAGCACCTCCGCGTATCCCGGCGCGCGGCACTTCACGCACTCCAGCAGCCGCAGCGGCGGCGGTTCACGGCGCATCGGCGGCGGCGGGATCTTCGTGGTCAGACGGCTGCGCACCAGCCCCGCCGGGTGGTGCACGGGCGACGGCAACCCGGTGGTGAGCGCGCTCAGGACGTCGCCCTCGGCCGCGTCCCGGGCGAACCACTCCTCGACGAGCGGCGCCAGCGCGCAGCAGTCGCGGTGCGACAGCGACAGCGCTGAGTTCTCCCGGCCGAGGGCGGCGAGCAGGATGTACGCGCGGGAGCGCGTCGGCCCGCGCCGCTCGACGGGCGCGTCGCCCCGCCGGAACGCCTCCCACCACGCGTCGTCGCGTGCCGTACGCGACCACCACGTTCGGGTGATCCACTTTCCCTCGATGCGTTCGACGCCACGGCGCAAATGGCCGGCGCGGGTGATCCGGTTGAGCGCGGTGCCCATCGCCTGCTGCCCGTAGGGCAGTTGCTTGGCCAGCGTCTTCAGCGAGATGTCGGTGCCGTCGGGCAGCCGGTCGATGTACGCGGCGATCGCCGCCTCGCGGGGTTTCAGGTGCGCCCAGTCGTCCGGTCCCACCGGACGTTCGTACGGAGCGGTGCGCTTTCCGTAGCCGGGGTTGGCGAGAGGGTGGGCGGGGCCACTAAAGTCGGCGTCAGCCATGGATCGAACGTTTCCTTCGATCTGGTTGGTGAGGCCCTCGTCCGGTGTTGGCGCACCGGCGGGGGCCGCTCTATGTCTAGGGCTCGCTCACCGTAAACGCATATGACGCTGCGTGGCAAGTCGCTCGCGGAGCGTCAACTCCGGGGGTGGGTGGGCGGGTTCATCCCGGACCCGAACCCCTTCCGTAGAAACAGCGCTCGGATCTCGAAACCCGAGACCGGGGGCGGGGGGCGGGGGAGAGGTACTCGGGGCGGGGGTGTCATGTGGGCTTCTGGTGGGGCCGCCCTCTTTCCGAGTGTGGGTCCTGGAGGCGCCGCGTCAAGGGCGCTCCTTCGTCGCGTCGCTTCGCGATTCCGCTGACGCTCCACCCTTGACCCGACACCTCCAGGACCCTTTTCACACTCGGAGGGCGGCCCGGGGGTGGGGGTCCGCGCGGGACCTGGCGGGGTGGTTCGGGTGCGTGGGCGGCCGCGGCTTTGTCTGTGGGGTACGCACCAGTGGAGTGGGGTGCCCATTGCCGTCTCGGCGGCACGACGGCCGTCGCGGGGCGCGCTTCATGCCCCGCTGGTCATTCTCCGTGGAGGGAGGGGCGGAGCCTGACGTTTCGCGGCTGCGGAGCGGATGCGGGAACCTCGTGCGTCACAGCGGCCTCTTCCTGCACCGGCCGTCACACTCCTGGGCCTTAAGAGCACGGAAACGACATCCCGACACGCCCCGCGATGCGCCGAAGTGCCGGACATGGGGCTGGGGTTGCGTGTGTGACGGCGGGGCGACCAGCCCGCTCCTGGTGCGCACACGGTGGTCGGAGCCGAACGTTTCGTTGCTGCGGAGCGAGAGATGAAGGCTCGTGAGTCACACGGGGCTCGTCTGGCCACTTCCGTTTCCAAGCAGGGCGTAGGGAGCACCGAAGCGACAGACTCCGCTTCTCCGAGGCCCGCGCCCGGCCTCCGGCGCGTCCCCTTGGGGCGGGTGCGGTGCATGGGGTGCATGGGACGGAAGCCGTTGCGCGTCGCCACAGCCCCACGCCACGGACACCGCACCCTTCCTGCACGGCGGCCACCCGTGCGTCTTTCCCCCCACGGACAATGACCAGCGGGGCATGAACCGAACCCCGCGACGGCCGTCGTGCCGCCGAAACGGCATGGGGCACCCCATGCCACTGCCGCGCACCCCAGCCACCCGCGAGCCCGGCAGCCGCTGACGGGCCCGGGGGTGACGTGCGTGGTTGCGTGGGCCCGGCCCCCGGGCCGCCCTCCGAGTGTGAAAAGGGTCCTGGAGGTGTCGGGTCAAGGGTGGAGCGACAGCGGAATCGCGAAGCGACGCGACGAAGGAGCGCCCTTGACGCGGCGCCTCCAGGACCCACACTCGGAAAGAGGGCGGCCCCACCAGAAGCCCACCGGCGACTCCCGCCCCGAGTACCTTCCCTACGGGCAACCAGCCGGGACCGCCGCCTAGCGCGCCCCTGCCCGCACCCCGCCGACGAAGGCGGCCCAGGCCGCCGCCCGGAACACGAGCTTCGGGCCGTGGGGGTCCTTGGAGTCCCGGACGGGGACGACGCCGGGGCGGTCGTCGGAGACCTCAAGGCAGTTGCCCCCGGTGCCGTCGCTGTACGACGACTTGCGCCAGGTGGCGACCTCGACGCAGTTGCCGCCGCTGCCGTCGCTGTAGCTGGACTTGATCCACACGGCCGTGCTCAGGTCGCGCTCAGAGCTGTCGATCTTCATGGGCGTAATCCTTTGCCACGGATTCGATCAGAGCCAGGGATTCACGCGGTGATAGCGCTGAGGCCCCGAGGAGATCGTAGGTGAGCATGTGTCGCCTGACAGTGGCGGGATCGTCGTCCAGTCGGCCCGTGCCGTGGCCCTCCAAGTAGGCCAGTGGTGGGGCGTCTTCGAAGGTCATCACCTTCAGCCCGCCGCCCATCGCACCGTACGCCCCCGCCCCGAACGGCAGCACCTGCACGATCACCCTGCGCCGCCGCGCCAGGGCCGCCACATGTCGCAGCGCCTCGGCCATCACGGCGGGTCCGCCGACCTCCTGCCGCAGTACCGCCTCCCCGAGAACCACCCACAACAAGGGCTTTGTCGGGTCGTCCAGCAGGCGGCCGCGTTCGAGCCGCGCCGCCACGAGTTCGTCGATCGCTTCCTCCGGAGCCGTCGGCTGGTACGCACGGAAGACCTCCCGCGCGTACGCCTCCGTCTGCATCAGGCCCGGGATGATCAGCGGGGCGAACTCCTTGATGGCCTCGGCCACCGCTTCCGCCTCCGCGGCCTCCGCGAAGTGGTCGGGGTACTTCGACTTGTTCGCCGCCTTGCAGTTCCGCTTGAAGAAGCCGCCCGTATCCAACAACTCGTCCAGTTGGGAGGCGATGTCCTGCGGAATGCGCCTCGTCCCCGCCTCCATCTGGCCGATGTACGAGCCGCTGACGAACAGCAGCTCGCCCAGGGCCTCCTGGCTGAGGCCCTTGCGTTCGCGGGCGTGGCGGAGTTCCGCGCCGATTATGGCTCTGGGGGAGGTCGAGGGGTCGGGCTTCCTCGGGCCGCCGGCTGCCGCCATGGTCATCAACTCCCGATCGCACATCTGCGGTTGTTGGGGCGTCACGACTGTTCCCCAGTGTGCTCCGCCCGGACACTCTCCGTAGGTGAAACCGATACAGAACGTGGAGGAATCGGTAAGGTGGCACGTTCGTTGGAGCGGCTGAGGGCCGCTCAGCAGGTGGTCGACCAGCTGAAGGCGGAGCTGGACGCGGTGGGCGTGGTCCTGCCGTCGATGGGGGTCGATCCGCTGACCTTGGGAGGCAACGGGCCGGGGCAGCCGTATCCGCTGATCGAGCTGGGGCGGTGCACCATGGAGACCGCGCGGCAACTGGTCGCGGCGCTGGACGGGAAGCGGCAGGGGGAGGCGGAGGCGCAGACCCCGGTGGCGGCCTCCGCGGGCGACGTGCTGCGGGAGCGGGTGCGGGCGGTCAACCGCGAGGGGAGGCTCCCCTGAGCCGGTTCGCCTCGACCCATTCGTCCCACGCCGTGCGCCGGGCCAGCCACTCCTTGGTCTCGCGCGGGGTGCGGGGGCGGTAACCGGGGCCGCCGCAGCAGGACTTGTGGTAGCCGACGCCGTTGGCGAGCACCGTGGCGACCGCGCGCCACGCGGCGGTGTCGCCGCGGCGGGGCGTGGCGAAGGCGGAGCCCGCGTGGATCATCGGCTCCGCGCAGCGCGGGCAGCGCCGCTCGCGGTCGGGGTCGTACGGCTGCTTGTACGAGGCCCGGCACGGCAGGCAGACGTACGACGTCTTTCCGTGGCTCATGCGGCCAGCGTACGGCGGAGCCAGCGGGTCCGGGCCTCCAGGGCGTCCCTGCTGACCGCGGCGGTGGGGGCGATGGTGTCGTAGCCGTGGTACGCGCCTGGCCAGACGTGGAGTTCGGCGTCGCCGCCGGCGCGCCAGAGGGCGTCGGCGTAGGCGACGGCGTCGTCGCGGAAGTTCTCGGCGGCGCCGACGTCGAGGTAGGCGCGGGGGAGGGCGGAGAGGTCGGTGGCGCGGGCGGCCGCGGCGTAGGGCGGTACGTCGTCGGTGCCGTGGAGGTCGCCGAGGTACGCCTGCCACATGGTCGCCTTCGACGTGCTGTCCACGGTGTCGACGTCGGCCATCTGGCGGCTGGAGTGGGTGGCGTCGCGGTCGTCGAGCATGGGGCTCATGAGGAGCTGGCCGACGGGGGCGGGGCCGCGGCGGTCGCGGGTGAGCAGGGCGAGGGCGGCGGCGAGTCCGCCGCCGGCGCTCTTGCCGCCGAGGAGGATGCGGGCGGGGTCGACGCCCGGCAGTTCGGCCGTGGCGAGGAGGCCGGCGTAGCAGTCCTCCAGGGGCGCGGGGTACTGGGCCTGGGGCGCGAGGCGGTACTCGACGGAGACGATCGCGAGGCGGAGGGGTTCCGCCCAGTCGTGGAGCAGGCGGGGCATGACGGACCAGGCGTTGCCCATGACCATGCCGCCGCCGTGCATGTAGTAGAGGACGGGCAGGGGGCCGGTGGCGTCGGTGGGGCGGCCGTGGACGAGGGTGACGTCGGGGGCGCCGGGGGCGTGGAGCTCGGTGACCTCGAAGCGGCCGTCCGCGGCGAGTGCGTCGACGGTCGGGCGGGGGCGGGCGGCGGCGTCGCGCGCCTTGACGGCGGCGAGGTTCTCGGGCGTCACGACGCCCCGCTCGCCCCGCGCCGCCCGCACGGTGGCCAGCTCCGGATCGATCCCAGGTACGCGCATGTCACCCTCCCCGTACGCCCCCGTTCCGAACCGCACCAGCTTGTCAGGCCGCGGGCCGCGCCACGAAGGCGACTTCCTCCGACTCGGCGTCGAGGGCGATGGTGAGCGACGCGTCCGTACCGTCGGGACACACGGCATGCCGGGGCCATCCGGTGCGGTCACACCCGGGTCGACTCCGTCGGCCGGGCGTCGTCGTCGGACGGCCCCGGAGCCGGCTGGGGCTCCGGCTCCGGGTTCCACTCCGTGAGGAGGGCGGGGCTGAAGCCGAAGGCGTAGGTGGCGGCGAAGCCGGTGGTGTAGCCCACCAGGAGGCCGGCGGCGTAGACCGCTGCCGTCTCCGCGAGGCCCTTGTTGCCCTGCAGCAGCGGGAAGAGGGCCCAGCCCGAGGGGCCGATGGCCGTCGAGCCGACCTTGGTGCCGAGCATGTTGAAGAGGCCGATGAGGCCGCCGCCGAACGCGCCGCCGACGCAGGCCGTGACGAACGGGCGGCCCAAGGGGAGCGAGACGCCGTAGATGAGGGGCTCGCCGACGCCCAGGAGGCCCGGCGGGAGGGCCGACTTCACCGTGCGGCGGATCGACGCGTTGCGGGTGAGGCGGACGTACACGGCGACGGCCGCGCCCACCTGGCCCGCGCCGGCCATCGCGAGGATCGGGAGCAGGACCGTGTAGCCCTGCTGCTCGATCAGGGTGGTGTGGATGGGGATCAGGGCCTGGTGCAGGCCCAGCATGACCAGCGGCAGGAACAGGCCGCCCAGGACGAAGCCCGCGGCCGCGCCCGCGTGGGCGAGGAGCCAGTCCGCCGCCGTGCCGATCGCCGTGGCGACCTCGCCCGCCACGTACATCAGGCCGAAGACGGTGACCAGGCCCGTCACGAGCACGGTGAGCGTGGGGGTCACCAGGACGTCCAGGGATTCCGGGACCCACCTGCGGCACCGCTTCTCCACCTGCACCGCCAGTGCCGCCGCAGCGAGGGCGCCCAGGACGCCGCCCTGGCCGGGGGAGAGCGACTGGCCGAAGGCGTCGATCTTCGCGACGCCGGGGAAGACCACGATCGCGGCCACCGCGCCGCCCAGGATCGGCGTTCCGCCGAACTCCTTCGCCGTGTTGAGGCCGACGAAGACCGCGATCAGGGCCATGAAGCCGGAGGCGATCGCCGCGAGGGCGGGGGTGAGGGAGGGGAGCCAACCGAGGTTGATCAGCAGGCCGTTGAGGCCCGCGATGATGCCGCAGCCGATCAGGGCGGGGATCAGCGGGACGAAGACGTTCGCGATGCGGCGGAGGAGTTGTTTCGTGGGGGTGGCGTTGGCCGTTCTCCGGGACTCCCGGAGCGCCGCGCCTCGTGCCGCCAGCTCCTGCGCGCCGTGCGCCGCCCCGCCCTTCGCCACCAGCGCCTCGAACTCCGGGGTGACCCGTGCGACCGTGCCGGGGCCCAGCACGATCTGGTACGTGTCGTCCTCGACGACCCCCAGGACCGCCGGCAGGGCGCGCAGCGCCTCGTCCTGGACCAGGGAGCGGTCCCGCAGGGCGAGGCGCAGACGGGTCATGCAGTGGGCGACCGACTCGACGTTCCCCGCACCGCCCACCAGGGGGAGGAGCGCGGCCGCGATCGCGCGGTTCCTGTCCTGCGGGGTGCCGGAGGCGTCCGGTGCGTCTGCTGTGCTCATGTGCGGACCTGCCGTGCGGGGAGGGCGGTGTTCGGGGCCCTACTGTCCCGCGGCGAGCGCCGCCCGCAGGTGACCGGCGCTCCCGGCGAGTCGGCGTTCCGCCTCCTTCGCGTCCACGTCCGCGAGGATCATCAGGATCGCGGTCTTCACCTCGCCGTCCGCCGCCACGAGGGCCTTCTCGATCTCCGCGTCCGGCGCGCCCGTCGCGAGGGAGACGATCCGGCGCGAGCGGGCGTGCAGTTTGTCGTTGGAGGCGCGGACGTCGACCATCAGGTTCCCGTACGTCTTGCCGAGCCGGATCATCGTGATCGTCGAGATCATGTTGAGGACGAGCTTCTGCGCCGTGCCCGCCTTCAGGCGCGTGGAACCCGTGAGCAGTTCGGGGCCGGTGACGATCTCGAGGGCGTGTTCGGCGGCGGCCCCCAGCGGGCTGTCCTCGTTGCAGGACAGGCCGACGGTGAGCGCCCCGGCGGCGCGCGCGTGGGTGACCGCGCCGACGGCGTACGGGGTGCGGCCGGAGGCGGAGACGCCGACGACCGTGTCGTCGGGGGCGAGGCCCAGCCGCTGCAGGTCCGTCGCGGCCAGCTCCGCGGAGTCCTCCGCGCCTTCGACGGCCTCCGCGATGGCGGTCGGGCCGCCCGCGATCAGGCCGACGACCCGGGACGGGTCGGTGTTGAAGGTCGGCGGGCACTCGCTGGCGTCGAGCACGCCGAGCCGGCCCGCGGTGCCCGCGCCCGCGTAGATCAGCCGGCCGCCGCGGGCCATCCGGGCGGCGACGGCGTCGATCGCGGCGGCGATCTCGGGGAGCCGGGCGGCGACCGCGCGCGGGACGGCGGTGTCCTCGCCGTTCATGAGGCGGGCCAGGTCGAGCGTGGGCAGCCGGTCGATCTCGGCGAGCTCGGGACGGAACGCCTCGGTGGTCAGGGCGGCGAGCTGGGCCTGGAGCGCGGTGTAGTCCTGGGAGGTGGTCATGTGGCGGGTGCTCTTTCGGCGTGCGGGGCGGGCCGGAGGGGCGGTCAGCGGCTGCGGGGGGCGTGGCGGTGGGCCAGGGCCTCGTACGAGGCCGCGAGCGCCGGGGCGGCCGTCTCGTACGTCCGCTGGCACACGCCGGTGAACAGGCAGTCCACGACCAGGAGCTGACTCGTGCGGGAGGACATCGCGGCCGGGCGCAGTTCGCTCTCGCGGGCCGTCGACGTCGTGAGTATGTGGTCCGCGTACTGGGAGACCGGGCCGTCGGGTCTGCCGGTGATCGCGACCGTGGTGGCCCCGTGGTCGAAGGCGACCCGCAGCGGTTCTATGACGTCGCCGGTGGAGCCGGAGTGCGTGATGGCGACGGCCACGTCGCCGGAGCGGAGCTGGACGGCGTTGGTGACCGCCAGGTGCGGGTCGCTGGGCGCGTGCGCGAGCAGACCGATGCGCAGCAGCTTCTGGACGAGGTCCTGGGCGACGAGCCCGGAGGCGCCGATGCCGTACACGTCGATGCGGCGGGCGGCGGAGAGCGCGGCGACGGCCGCGCCGAGCTGCACGGTGTCGAGGTTGGCGGCGGTGTCGGCGAGGGTCTGCTGCTCGTCGTACGCCAGCTTGGCGACCACGTCGGCGATCGGGTCGTCGACGGCGATGTCGGCGGTGACGGAGGGCGCGCGGCCGGACTGCTGCTGGGCGGCGAGGCCGGCGAGGGCGAGCCGCAGGTCGCGGTAGCCGGGGTAGCCGAGGAGGCGGGCGGTGCGCACGACGGTGGCCTCGCTCGTGCCGGTGAGCTCGGCGAGGCCGGTGACGGTGAGCGCGGCGCAGCCGGCCGGGTCGCCGGCGACGGCCTCGGCGACCCGCTGCATGGAGCGGGTCATGGAGGGCGCGAGGGTGCGGACCTTGGCGGCGAGGGCGGCGGGCGCGGGCGGGGCGTCGCCGGCCGGCGCGGGGACGGTGGCGGGGGCCGGGGCGGGGCCGGGCGTGCCGGGAACCGCGCCGGGGGCCGCACCGGCACCCGTACCGGTGAAAATTTCCTTCACGTCATGGGTCACATTTGAAAGATATTTTCGGTCCGGTGGGACCGTCAACCCCCTGTGGACCGGGGTGGACAATGGCTCCATGGACGACATCGACCCCGTCGAGCAGGCGCTGCACGCCGCCCGCGCGCTGGTGCTGGCCGACCTCGTGGCGCGCGACGTCGCCCAGGCGGAGGTCGTCTCGGTCGTCGAGGACGCGGTGACGCACCGCCGCTGGTGGGTCGAGCAGTGGCCGGAGGGCGTGGCGTACGTGGCGGGGCTCGTCGCCCAGGACGTCCAGGACTCGCTGCTCGAACGGTACGGGCGCTGGCCCCTGTGTCCGGTGTGCGCCTCCGGCGACCCGCACGCCCTGGACGTCGAGCCCGAGCTGGGCCCGGACCCGCACTGGGTGTGCGGGAAGCAGGGCGTGGTGGTCGCTCCGGTCGGTGGTCTGACGTGATCTCGGGTCGGCGGTCCGGCGTGATCTCGGGTCGGCGGTCCGGCGTGACCTGTGGTCCTCTGAGCCCATGACTCTCTACATCGACCCGCCTCAGTGGCCGGGCCACGGACGCATGTGGTCGCACCTGGTCAGCGACGTGTCGTTCGAGGAGCTGCACGCCTTCGCGGCCTCGATCGGCGCGCCCTCCCGCGCCTTCGACGGCGATCACTACGACCTTCCGGCGGAGCGCTACGCGGACGCCGTGGCGGCGGGCGCGGTGGAGGTGAGCTCGAAGGAGCTGGTCCGCCTCATCACCGACGCGGGCCTGCGGCGCCCGAAGCGGCGGCCCGCGCCGCATCCGGCGGGCTGAGGCGCCCGAGGCCCACCACGGGGGCTCACGGCCGGGGCGCGGACTCCTTCGCGGCGGCCGGCTCCTCCGTCGTCGCGCCCAGGACCACCCGCGAACGCGCCGGGCGCTGCAGCCGCAGCGCCACGACCACGGCCGCCAGCGCGACCGCGGTCATCGCCGCGCCCGCCCAGGCGGGCGAGGCGTAGCCGAAGCCGGCGTCGATGACGGTGCCGCCGAGCCAGGGGCCGCCGGTGTTGCCGATGTTGAAGGACGCGGTGGCGGTGGCCCCGGCCAGGGTCGGGGCGGCGCCCGCGACGTTGAAGATCCGGGCGTTGAGCGCCGGGGCGGTGTAGAAGCACGAGACGCCGAGCAGGAAGCTCAGCGCGATCGCGGCGACCGGGCTGGACGCCAGCACGGCCAGGGCGACCATGATCGCCGTCGAGGCGGTGATGCCGCTGAGCAGCACGCCGAACGGGTGCGCGTCCGCGACCCGGCCGCCGATGTACGTGCCGATCAGCGCGCCGATGCCGAAGAGCCCGAGGACGCCGGAGACCCAGCTGTCGCCGAGCCCGGCGACATCGGTGAGCAGCGGGGCCAGGTACGAGAAGGCACAGAAGACGCCGCCCGCGGCGAGGGCGATGATCACGACGGTCAGCAGCACCTGCCGGTCGCGGTAGATCGTCAGCTCGTCCCGCAGCCGGGGCCGGGTCTCGGGCAGGGGGATGCGCGGGATCTTCGCCAGGACGCCGGCCAGCGCGATCGCGGAGGCCGCGGCGACCGCCCAGAAGGCGGAGCGCCAGCCCAGGTGCTCGCCGAGGAACGCGCCCGCAGGGACGCCGAGCACGTTGGCGATCGACAGTCCGCCGATCATCACGGCCATGGCCCGGGCCCGCGCGCCCACCGGCACCATGGCGATGGCGACGCCCGCCCCCACGGCCCAGAACCCGGCGCAGGCGAGCGCGCTGATCACGCGGGACGCGAAGAGCACCTCGTACGTCGGTGCGAGCGCGCCCGCGACCTGCCCGAGGCCGAAGAGGGAGATCAGCGCGACCAGCGTCGTCTTCCGCGGCAGCCGCAGCGTGGCGGCGGCGAGCACCGGCGCGCCGACGACCATGCCGATGGCGAAGGCCGAGATCAGCAGGCCCGCCTGGGGGATGGAGACCCCCATGTCCTCCGCGATCGGTGGCAGCAGCCCCGACAGCATGAATTCGCTCGTGCCGAGCGCGAAGACGGACAGGCCGAGGATGTACACGGCCAGGGGCATACGGGGGCTGCCGGAGGGCGTGCCGGACGACGCGGAGGGCATGCCACGGGTCAACCCGTCGTTCATGCCTGTCATTCCCGGCCCCGCCGACCGTCTTGCCATGCGGACGGGGCGGCGTGGGCGGGGCGGCGTGACCGGGGCGGCCGCCCCGGTCGCCCCGGTCGGTCAGGCCGTCAGGTGCGTCGGATCCGTCAGTTCGCGGTGCAGGTTGCGGCGGGCCGGGGTCTCCCAGTGGGCCGCGCCGTACGGGGTGCGGAACAGGCGCGGCAGGGCGAGGAGCTGGCGCAGGACGGCGGCGCGGCCCTCGCGGAAGGCGTCCTCGGGGACGAAGCCGTACTCCTCGCGGACCGCCCGTGCATACCCCCCGTAGGTGTCCGCGTCGCTCGCCAGGATCGCCAGGTCCGCGTCGCACAGCAGCGCGCCGTTGGCATCGCCGTCCGCCGGGTCGTGCGTGACGGTGAGCCGGACGAGGCGGGCGACCTCGGCGGTGGCGGCGTCGGACAGGCCGGCCTCCGGGAGGGCGCGCTCGGCGAGCGCCGCGCTGCGCTCCTCGTTCTCGGAGCGGTCCGGGCGGTAGACGGCGTCGTGGAACCAGGCCGCGAGCCGGACCAGGGCGAGGTCGGCGCCGGCCGGGGCGTGCGGGGCGAGCTCGTCGATCCGGTCGAGGACCGCCCGCAGGTGTGCGGTGGTGTGGTACCGGCGCTGCGGCTCGGCCCAGCGCTCGAGCAGCTTGCGGGCGTACGGGGCGGGGTCGGGGCCCTCGCGGCCGGCGCGGGCGTCGAGCAGCGCGGCGGTCCAGCGGTCGGCGAGGTCCTGGTCGTAGGTCCGGTCGTCGTCCCGGGGGTGTTCTGCGTCGGCGGCCATGGGCTGCATTCTGCCGCGTCCCCGAATCCATCCTCCACGCACGGGGATTACATACCCCCTGTGGGTATGTTACGGTGCTCCGCGAAGTACCCCCCGGGGGTATGCCTTGGGGTCTCGTCTAGGAGGGATGAGGGACATGCCGACCGTCAGTCCACGGCGCTGGTGGGCCCTGCTCGTGCTCGCCACCGCGCAGTTCATGGTGATCATGGACACCTCGATCATCGGGGTCGCGCTCCCCGAGATGCAGAAGGACCTGGGCTTCTCGCAGGGCGAGCTGCAGTGGGTCTTCAACGCCTACGTCATCGTCTTCGGCGGCCTGCTGCTGCTCGGCGGCCGGCTCTCCGACCTCGTCGGAGCACGGAAGATCTTCGTCTCCGGCTGGACCGTCATGATCGTCGGCTCGGTGATCGCCGCGGCCGCGCAGAGCGCACTCGTCGAGATCGTCGGCCGCGCCGTCCAGGGCGTCGGCGGGGCGCTGATCGCGCCGTCCGCGATGACCCTGCTGATGATGCTCTTCATGCACGACCCGAAGGAGCTCGGCAAGGCGATGGCGCTGTACGGCGCGGCCGCCCCGGCCGGCGGCACCGCGGGCGTCTTCCTCGGCGGCGTGTTCACCGAGTGGCTGAGCTGGCCCTGGGTCTTCGTCATCTACGTGCCGATCGGCCTCGCGACCCTCGCCGCCACCAAGCTGCTCCCCGAGGTCGCGTCCCGCCGCGGCGCCGTCGACGTCCTCGGCGCGGCCGCCGTCACCGCCGGCCTCGCGCTCGCCGTGTTCGCCGTCGTCCGGGCCCCCGAGGTCGGTTGGGGCGCCACCGCGACGATCCTGGAGCTGGCCGGCGCCGCCGCGCTGCTGGTCCTGTTCTTCGTGATCCAGAAGTCCGTCCGCGAGCCGCTCATGCCGCTCGGCGTCTGGCGGGTCCCGCGCCTCGGCTCCGCCAACCTGTCGATGACGCTGCTCGGCGCGGCCTGGATCCCGATGTGGTACTTCCTCAACCTGTACCTGCAGCAGGTCCTCGGCTACGGGGCCTTCGCCTCGGGCGCGGCGCTGCTCCCGATGACCGTGCTGCTGATGATCTTCATGACGGCCGTCACCGCGAAGCTGATGGCGAAGGTCGGCGCGAAGCCGCTGATCGGCGGCGGTCTGCTGGTTCTCGCCGCGGGCCTGGTGTGGCTGTCCGCCGTCGAGCCGACCGGGTCGTTCCTGGTCGACGTGCTGCCCGCCTCGCTGGTCGCCGCGCTCGGCATGTCCCTCGCGTACATCCCGGCGATGATCGCCGCGATGTCCGGCGCCCCGCAGGAGCAGGCCGGCCTCGCCTCCGGCATCGTCAACACCACGTACAACGTGGGCTCCGCGCTCGGTCTCGCCGCGCTGACCGCGCTCGCCATGTCGCAGGGCGCGGACCAGCTGGGCAACCTGCCGAAGCTGACCGAGGGCTTCTCCGCGGCCTTCGTCGGCGCCGCGGTGATCGCCGCGGTCGGCGGGGTGGTGACCCTGCTGGTCATGAAGAGCGACAAGGCCGCCGCGGCCGCCGCCGCTCCGGCCGCCGAGGCCCGGAAGGCCGGCGTGTGAGCCACGGGGGCGCGTGTCCCCCGTGCGCGCCGGAACCGAAGGGGCCGCCCGTCCGCGGGCGGCCCCTTTCGGCTGCCGCCCCCGTGCGCCCCCGCGGGGGTGCTGCTCGACTGGAGGGAACCCCCGCCCCCCAGAGGAGCGTGCGCACCATGGCCGTACTCGTCGTCATCGACATCCCCGGCGGGACCAAGGAGCAGTACGAGGAGAGCAACCGGAAGATCACCGAAGCCTCCTGGTTCCCGCCCAAGGGCCTCCTCCACCACGTCGGGGCGCCCAACAACGGCGGCTGGATCGTGGTCGACGTCTGGGAGACCCGCGAGGACTTCCGCGCCTTCGCCGAACAGGCCCGCCCCATCTTCTCCGAGACCGGCACCCCGCCGGTCGAGCCCAAGTTCTACGAACCGGCCAACGTCATCGCCCCCTGAGTCTCGGAGCCGACCCCGCGCCCCGGGCGATGAGTTTTCGGGGTGGGGGCGGTCTGTCCGGGGGGAGGGCCGCGGCGGGTGGTTCTCGGGACAGAGGAGTGGTTGCGGTGACGGTGATCGACTTCGATGCGCAGACGCGGCTCGTGGCGCGGTTGGCCGACGGGGTGGCGGACGGGCAGCTCGGGCTGGCCACGCCCTGCCCCGACTACGCCGTACGGCATCTGCTCGGGCATCTCGTCGGGCTGGCGGCGGCGTTCCGGGCCGCGGCGCGCAAGGACTTCGGGCCGATGACGGACACGTCGCCGCAGGAGTCCCTGCCGGACGTCGGGCCGGACTGGCGGGGCGAGCTCGACAAGAACCTGCGGGAGCTGGCCGAGGCGTGGCGGGAGCCCGCTGCGTGGGAGGGCTTCACCCGGGCCGGCGGGGTGGACCTGCCCGCCGATGTCGCCGGGCAGGTCGCGATGAACGAACTCGTCGTCCACGGCTGGGATCTCGCTCGCGCCACCGGCCAGGACTACGCGCCGGACGAGGCGTCGCTGCGGGTGTCCTACGAGCTGCTCGCACCCGAGGCGGGCGGTTCGGGCGGGGACGGTGAGGGCGGTCAGGACGTGGGCGGTGAGGTCGATCCCGACGCGCCGTTCGGGCCGGCCGTGCCCGTACCGCCCGGCGCGCCGCTGCTCGACCGGGTCATCGGGCTCAGCGGGCGCGATCCCCGCTGGCCGGCGCGCTGAGCCGGGCGGCGCGGGCCTGGCGGATCAGGAGCGCGGCCGGGACGAGGCCCAGCAGCATCGGCGTCGGCTCCAGGATCGCCGCGCCCACGACGCACCACACCGCCAGGCCCCAGCCGATGGACGCCGGGACGGTGACGGACCGCCGGGCCAGGTCCGCCACCAGTGCGCCCAGCAGCATCATCGGCACGGCGAAGCTGCCGATCGAGCTCCAGAACGCGCCGTTCGCGCCGCTCGGGTGGATGAACTCCTCGCGCGGCAGCCCCCACAGCGCGCCGGTGAACCACTCGTCCACAAAGTCCAGGTTCTGCGCTCCCAGCACGACCAGGTGCACCGCGCCGAGGATCATCAGCGTGCGTCCCGCCCAGCGTCCCATGTCGTTTCCCCTTTGCCCACTCGTTTCGGAACCATCAGTTTCGGAACTCGGGGTACCGTAACATGCGAGCATGGGACGACCTAGAGACGGCCGGGTCGACGAAGCGATCCTGACCGCCACCCGCAGCCTCCTCGCGGAGAGCGGGTACGCGCGGCTCACCGTCGACGCCGTGGCCGAGCGCGCGCGGATCGGCAAGGCGGCGATCTACCGGCGGTACGCGACCAAGCAGGAGATGGTCTTCGCGGCGGCCGTGCACGGCGCGGACCTGCCCCCGCCCCCCGACACCGGCAGCCTCCGCGGGGACCTCACGGCCCTCGTCCAGGAGATCGTGGACCACGTCACCAACCCGGCCGCCGCCGCCGCGATCCCCGGGCTGCTCGCCGACGTGGGCGGTTCGCCGGAGCTCGCCGCCCGCTTCCACGACGCCTTCGTCACCGTCCAGCAGGCCGGTCTCGCCGCGCTCCTCGACCGGGCCGTCGCGCGCGGCGAGCTTCCCTCGCCCCCCGACCTCGACCTCGTCCACGCCCTCGTCGCCGGGCCGGTCTTCGCCACGGTCTACCTCCAGAACCGCTCCCCGGACGGGCTGGCCGAGCCGCTGGGGCGGATGGCCGCCGCCGCCCTCACGGGGGCATGACGAAGGGCCGGGCCTTCGCGGCCCGGCCCCTGCGGTTCTCTCCAGGTGCGGATCAGGCGGGTCTAGGTGCGGATCAGGCGGGCGATCGCCTTCGA
The DNA here is from genome assembly GCF_048500665.1 of Streptomyces tritici. Classification (NCBI taxonomy): domain Bacteria; kingdom Bacillati; phylum Actinomycetota; class Actinomycetes; order Kitasatosporales; family Streptomycetaceae; genus Streptomyces; species Streptomyces tritici. The sequence continues at coordinate 3,070,579 of NZ_CP183183.1, read as the reverse complement.
CGCCTCGTCCACCTTCTCCTTCGCCCGGTCGCCGCCCTGGGCGATCGCCTCGGCGACGCAGCAGCTGAGATGCTCGTCGAGGAGGGCGACCGCGCAGGACTGCAGGGCGGCGTTGACGGCCGAGACCTGGGTCAGCACGTCGATGCAGTAGACGTCCTCGTCCACCATCCGCTGCACCCCCCGGACCTGGCCCTCGATCCGCCTCAGCCGTCTGATGACGTCTTCCTTGTGCGGTGCGTACCCGGCCATCGCCGTCCCCCCGTCACTTGTCGGCGGCCTGGAAGCCGCGCAGCCGCAGGCTGTTGCCGACCACGAAGACCGAGGAGAAGGCCATGGCGGCCCCCGCGATCATCGGGTTGAGCAGCCCGGCCGCGGCGAGGGGCAGGGCGGCCACGTTGTACGCGAAGGCCCAGAAGAGGTTGGACCGGATGGTGCCGAGCGTCTTGCGGGAGAGCCGGATGGCGTCCGCCGCCGCCCGCAGGTCGCCGCGTACGAGGGTCAGGTCGCCGGCCTCGATGGCGGCGTCGGTGCCGGTGCCCATCGCCAGGCCCAGGTCGGCCTGGGCGAGCGCGGCGGCGTCGTTGACGCCGTCGCCGACCATCGCGACCGAACGGCCCTCGGCCTGGAGCTTCTTGACGACGTCGACCTTGTCCTGCGGCATGACCTCGGCGATGACCTCGCCGATGCCGACCTCCGCGGCGACGGCCTCCGCGACCGCCTTGTTGTCGCCGGTCAGGAGGATCGGGGTGAGACCGAGGGCCTTGAGGCGGCGGATCGCCTCCGGGCTGGTCTCCTTGATCGCGTCGGCGACCTCCAGGACCGCGCGGGCCTCCCCGTCCCAGGCGACCGCGATGGCGGTCCGGCCGGCCTTCTCGGCCTCGTTCTTGGCGGACTTGAGGTGCGCCGGGAGTTCCATGGCCCACTCGGCGAGCAGCTTCTCGCGGCCGACGAGGACGGCGTGGCCGTCGACGATGCCCTGGACGCCGAGTCCGGGGACGTTGGCGAAGTCCTCGGGCGCGGGCAGCGTGCCGACCTTGGCGGCCGCGCCGGCGGCGACGGCCTGGGCGATCGGGTGCTCGGAGGAGTGCTCCAGGGCGCCGGCGAGGCGCAGGACGTCGGTCTCGTCGGTGCCGTCGGCGGTGTGCACCTTCAGCAGGGTCATCCGGCCGGTGGTGACGGTGCCGGTCTTGTCCAGGACGATGGTGTCGACCTTGCGGGTGGTCTCCAGGACCTCGGGCCCCTTGATCAGGATGCCGAGCTGCGCGCCGCGGCCGGTGCCGACCATGAGGGCGGTCGGGGTGGCCAGGCCCAGGGCGCACGGGCAGGCGATGATCAGGACGGCGACGGCGGCGGTGAAGGCCGCGGTCAGGCCCTGGCCGGTGCCCAGCCAGAAGCCGAGGGTGCCGAGGGCGAGCGCGATGACGACGGGGACGAAGACGGCGGAGATCCGGTCGGCGAGGCGCTGGGCGGCGGCCTTGCCGTTCTGGGCGTCCTCGACCAGCTTGGCCATGCGGGCGAGCTGGGTGTCGGCGCCGACGCGGGTGGCCTCGACGACGAGGCGGCCGCCGGCGTTCAGGGTGGCGCCGGTGACGGAGTCGCCGACGGAGACCTCGACCGGCACGGACTCGCCGGTGAGCATGGAGGCGTCCACGGCGGAGGAGCCCTCGACGACGGTGCCGTCGGTGGCGATCTTCTCGCCGGGGCGGACCAGGAAGCGGTCGCCGACCTGGAGTTCGGCGGTCGGGACGGTGAGCTCCCGGCCGTCGCGCAGGACGGTCACCTCCTTCGCGCCCAGCTGCATCAGCGCCTTGAGCGCCGCGCCCGCCTTGCGCTTGGAGCGGGCCTCGAAGTACCGGCCGGCCAGGATGAAGGCGGTGACCCCGGCCGCGGCCTCCAGGTAGATGTTCCCGGCGCCGTCGGTGCGGGCGATCGTGAACTCGAAGGGGTGCGTCATGCCGGGCGTGCCGGCGGTGCCGAAGAACAGCGCCCACAGCGACCAGGCGAACGCGGCGATCGTGCCGACCGAGATCAGCGTGTCCATCGTGGCCGCGCCGTGCCTGGCGTTGGTCCAGGCTGCCTTGTGGAACGGCCAGGCGGCGTAGACGACGACCGGCGCGGCGAGCGTGAGGCTCAGCCACTGCCAGTACGTGAACTGCAGCGCCGGGACCATGGCCATGGCGATGACCGGGACGGCGAGGGCGACGGCCGTGATCAGCCGCTGCTTCAGGGGCCGCAGTTCGGCGTCGGCCTTCTCCTCGTCGGAAGGGCCGCCGCCGTCGGCGTCCGCGGTCTCGTTCCGCGGCGGCTCGGGCTCCTTGGCGGTGTAGCCGGTGGCCTCGACGGTGGCGATGAGGTCCGCGACGCTGACGTCGGCGTCGAAGGTGACCTTCGCCTTCTCCGTCGCGTAGTTGACGGTGGCCTCGACCCCGTCCATGCGGTTGAGCTTCTTCTCGATGCGCGCCGCGCACGAGGCGCAGGTCATGCCGCCGATGGCGAGCTCGACCTGGGCGGCGGCGCCGGGTGTGGTGGTGGTCATGAGTGCTCCTCGTGGCGGAGTCGGGGGCCGGGGCCCGGGCGTGGAAGGGGCGGGCCCCGGCGGCCGGGGTGCTGCGGTGCTTCGTCGTGCGGTGGTGCGGTGCTGCGTGGTGCCGGTTGTGCGGTGGCGCGCGCCGGTCAGGCGCGGCCGGTGAGCTCGTAGCCCGCGTCGTCGATCGCCTCGGCGATCTTCGCGTCGTCGGGCTCGCCGCCGGTGGCGACGGTGACCAGGCCGCCGGCGATGTCGACCTCGACGGAGAACACGCCGTCGAGCGCGCCGACCGCGTCGGTGATCGCGGTGCGGCAGTGGCCGCAGCTCATGCCGGAGACGCGGTAGACGGTGGCGGTGCTCTCGGCGACGGCGGTCGCGGTGGTGGCGGCGCCGGTGGAGCAGCTGCCGTCGGTGGTGCAGCAGGACTCGGACATGGGGTTCTCCTCGTGGGGCGTCGGTGGGTCGATGTCGTTCGATACCCTCGGGGGGTATCCGCTGGGTCCATGTATACCCCCCTCCCGTATTCCGTGCAAGCCCCGGCGAGGACTTGACTTGATACCCCCTAGGGGTATTGTGAGGTGCAGTGAAGGACATCAGAGGTCAGGCGTACGCATACGGGAGAGCCGCCATGAACACCGGAGTGAAGATCACAGCCTTCGCCGCCGCGCTCGCCGCGACGTTCGGGACCGCGTACGGGGTCGGCGCCGCCGTCGGCCCCGTGGACGGGCCGAAGAAGGCGGAGCACGCGACGCAGGCCGGGCACGGCGAGACCGGCGGGTCCGGTGAGGCCGACGGGCACGGAGGCCATGAGGAGGCGCCGGGCGCCGGCGTGGCCGCGGCCGCGGGCGGGCTGCAAGTCTCCGAGGGCGGTTACACGCTCGCGCTCGAGACGCCGCGGCCGGCCGCCGGATCCGCGGTGCTGAGGTTCTCGATCAAGGACGCGGCCGGGAAGAAGGTCACCGCGTACAAGACGGAGCACGGCAAGGAGCTGCACTTCATCGTCGCCTCCCGCGACCTCACCGTCTTCCGCCACCTGCACCCGGTGCGGGCGGCCGACGGGACCTGGTCGACGCCGGTGGACCTGCCGGCGGCGGGCCCGTACAAGGCGTTCGCCGACTTCACCCCGGCCGCGAAGGGCGCGAAGCCGATGACCCTCGGCGTGGACGTCGCGGTGCCCGGCGCGTACGCCCCGAAGCCGCTGCCGGCCGTCGCGCCGACGGCCTCGGTGGACGGGTACGAGGTGAAGCTCGGCGGGACCCTGGCTCCCGGGAAGGCGGGCGAGCTGAAGCTCACCGTCTCGAAGGGCGGCCGGCCGGTGACCGACCTGGAGCCGTACCTCGGGGCGTACGGGCACCTCGTCGCGCTGCGCGAGGGCGACCTGGCGTACCTGCACGTCCACCCGAACGAGGGCGGGCCCGGTCCGGACGTCTCGTTCACGGCGACCGCGCCGAGCGCGGGGGCGTACCGGCTGTTCCTGGACTTCCAGCACGAGGGGAAGGTCCGTACGGCGGCGTTCACGGTGTACGCGGGCGGGGCGGCCGGCGCGGGTGCCGGTGCGGCTGCGGCGACCGACGGTGCGCACGATGCGTCCGGGCACTCCCACGGCTAGGCTGGTCCCGAACATTGGACTAGACCTGTAGCCGCAACTGGGAGGAACGGGCTCCATGAGCGACCGTGCAGTGCTGGAGGTGATCGCGCTCGACGAGGAGGACGCGGTCGCGGCCCAGGCCGGCGGGGCGGACCGCCTCGAACTGGTCACCGACATGGCGGCGGACGGGCTGACCCCCTCCAAGGAGCGCTTCGCGGCCGTCCGCGCGGCGGTGGACATCCCGCTGCGCGTGATGCTCCGGCTCACGGACGGCTTCGCCGCGGGTGACGTCGACGCGCTCGTGGGGCGGGCGGCGGAGCTGCGGGAGGCGGGCGCGGAGGAGTTCGTGCTCGGGTTCCTCACGGCCGACGGGCAGCCGGACCTGGTCGCGGTCGAGCGGCTGCTCGCGGTGATCGACGGCTGCCGGTGGACGTTCCACCGGGCGATCGACCGGTGCGCGGACCGGGACGGGCTGCGGAAGCTGCTCGCGGATCTGCCGGGGCTCGACACGTTCCTGACGGCGGGGGCGGCGACGGGGGTCGACGACGGGCTGCGGGTGCTGGCGGCCGAGGCGTCGCGGTCCGGTGAGCCGGGGTACGAGCCGCGGATCCTGGTGGGCGGCGGGCTGCGGCTCGACCACCTGCCGGCGCTGCGGGGGGCGGGGCTCACCGCGTTCCACATCGGTGGGGCGGCTCGGCCGCGGGGGTGGGCGGCGCCGGTGTCCGCGGAGGCGGTTGCGGTGTGGCGGGGGGCCGTCGATGCGCCCCTGGTCCCCGCGGGGGACTAGCCCCCACCCCGCCCCTTCCCGAAACCCTGCCGGGGGCGGGGGGTTCGCCGTGCCGGTCGGGGCGGGTTCGTTGTGGCCGGGCGCGCAGTTCCCCGCGCCCCTGGCGGGGGCGGTGGGGCGGAGTTTTCCGGTGCGGGTCCGTTGTGGCTGGGCGCGCAGTTCCCCGCGCCCCTTTCGGGGCGCTGACCGGCCTGTTTCCGGTGCGAGTCCGTTGTGGCCGAGCGCGCGGTTCCCCGCGCCCCTTTCGGGGCGCGGGTGGGGTGCTACGTCAGTTGTTCCGGCAGGGGTGCGTCGTGGACGATCGTCAGACCCGAGACGGCTCGGGTCAGGGCGACGTACAGGCGGCGGAGGCCCGTGCGTTCGTCGGGTTCGGCGGCGACGACGGCCGACGGGTCGTCGAGGACGACGTAGTCGTACTCCAGGCCCTTCGCCAGGGAGGCCGGGACCAGGGTGAGGCGGGCGTCGGCCGTGGTCTCCTCGCCGGGGGAGAGGTACGGCAGGCCCGCCGCCTCCAGGGCCTTCGCCAGCGCGGCGACGCGGGTGTCCGCGGCGATCAGGCCGATCGAGCCCTCGCGCGCCAGGGCCTCGCGGCAGGCCGCCACCACGTCCTCGTCCAGAGACGTGGAGTGACGGATCGTCAGGGAGCCGGGGTTCTCGCGGACCGACCTCACCTCCGCCAGGCCCGGCGACATGTGGGGCAGCAGCCGCGAGGCGTACGCGATGACCTCCTTCGGCACGCGGAAGCCCGCAGTCAGCTCCTCCACCGCCGCGTCCGGCTTGCCGAGGTGCCCCAGCGCCTGGGTCCAGCTCTCCGTGGCCCACGGCGTGGTGCCCTGGGCCAGGTCGCCGAGGACCGTCGCCGAGCCCGTCGTGCAGCGCCGGCCCACCGCCCGGTACTGCATCGGCGACAGGTCCTGCGCCTCGTCCAGGACCACGTGACCGAGCGAGTGCGTCCGCTCCACCAGGTCCTTCGCCTCGTCGATCAGCACCGCGTCCGCCGCCGACCACTTCGCGGACTTCACGCTGCGGGGCGGCTTCGTCCAGAGCAGGAGCCGCTGCTCGTCGTCCGTGAGGATCCCCGCCGCGTGCTCCGCCAGGAAGTCCGCGTCGCTCAGGAGGCGCAGGACCAGCTTCGCCGGGTCCACCTGCGGCCAGCACTCCTTGACGACGGCCTTCACCGCCGCGTTGCGCGCCACCGCGTCCTGGACCCGGTCGTCCGGCGCCTCGCCCGCCTGCTCCATGCGCACGAGCACGGTGTGCGCGATGCGCTGCGGCAGGGCGTCCCTGGCCGCCCCGTACCGGATGTCGCGGTCCAGCAACTCCCGGACGATCTCCTCCAGTTCGTACGCCGGCACCCGCCACCGCCGCGAACCGCGCACCACCATCAGCGGCTCCGTCGGCAGCGTGACGTGGGAGCGCAGCGCGCGCCGCAGCACCTGCGCCATCCGCGCGTCGCCCTTCACCACGGCCGTCGCCGCCGGGTCCTCGCCGCGCACCTCCACGTGCGCGACGAGGTCGTCCACCGTCGCCTGCTGGACCTCCAGCTCGCCGAGGGCCGGCAGGACCTGCTCGATGTAGTGGAGGAAGGAGCGGTTCGGGCCGATGACGAGCGTTCCCGTACGGGCCAGGCGCTCGCGGTGCGCGTACAGGAGGTACGCGACGCGGTGCAGGCCCACCGCCGTCTTCCCGGTGCCCGGGCCGCCCTGGACGCACACCGTGCCGGACAGGCCGGAGCGGACGATCGCGTCCTGCTCCGGCTGGATCGTCGCCACGATGTCCCGCATGGGGCCCACGCGCGGCCGCTCGATCTCCGCCTGGAGCAGCTTCGAGGTCCGCTCGGCCTCCGAGGGGTCGGTGAGGTGCTCGTCCTCGTACGCGGTGAGCTCGCCGCCGGTGTAGCCGAAGCGGCGGCGCAGCCGCACGTCCTGCGGGTCCTTCCGCGAGGCCCGGTAGAACGGCTGCGAGACGGGGGCGCGCCAGTCGATCACCATCGGGTCGCCGGCCGCGTCGTGGACGTGCCGACGGCCGATGTAGAAGCGCTGGCCGTGCTGGGTGGGGGGCAGGTAGTCCAGCCGGCCGAAGAAGAGCGGGGTGTGCGCGAGGTCCGCGAGCGCCTTGATCCGGTCGTCGATCTGCCGTTGCAGGACGAGGGAGTTGACCCAGTTCGCGGTGACGTCCTTGATGTCGAGCGCCTCCACGTCCTCGCGCATCGCGCGCAGCGCGGCGCGGGAGGCGGTCAGGTGGGCGCGCTCGCGGTCGAGCGGGTCGGTGGCGGACACGGACACGGACACGGCGGAGCCTCCGGGGCGGGAAGTGCGGACACGTCGAGGTGGCCGCCGGTTTCCGACCGGACGGCAGCTCTCCTGCGAGGGAGGCGGGGAAGCGGACGAGTGTAGCTTCCGGGCTCGCGTGGTGCGAACGGTTTTCCGCGGGGCCGTCGTACGGCTCGGTCGTACGGCGGGGCCGCCGTCCGACCCGTAGGGGACCGGGTCCGCCGCGCGTCGTACGCGGGGGCGCCGGCGGTTCCGCCCCCAGGGCGATGTGCTCGATATGTCCGAAATCCATGATGGAAGCATGACCACGACGACCCTGACCCCCGGCATCCCCCACTCCCGGCGGCTCGCCCTCGCCCTGCGCGCGATACGCGCCTACGGCGGCGCGGCCGTGAGCGTCGTCCTGCTCGGCGCGTACGACGAGCGGGCGGGCGTGAAGAACCCCCGGCCTGAGTACCTGTCCGAGCCCGACTGAGTACGTCCGCGCATGCCCGCGGCCCCGCCCGGCTGATGTGATCGGTGCATGACGACGCCTGCCCACGACGGCCCCACGCCCACCGCGCCCTCCTCCCGCGCCCTGCGCTTCCTCGCGCTCGGAGGGCTGGTGGCCCTGTTCGTCTCCCTCGTCCTGACCGCGATCGTCGTCCTCGACGACGCGATCTCCGGCGACGGCGTCGGCGGCCCCGCGGCCTCGGCCGGCTTCTGGGCGCTCGGCCTCGGGGCCCTGGCCGGCGTGGTCGCCGCCGCGGCGCCGCGCACGGCGCTCGCGTACCGGGCCCGCGCGGGGGTCGTCATGGCCGAGTACACGCTGGTCCTGGTCGCCCCGCTGATCGCCCTGATGGACTGACGACGACCGGTGTGGCCGGTCAGTTCTCCGCGAGCAGCTCGTCCGCGTCGACGATCCGGTACGCGTACCCCTGCTCGGCCAGGAAGCGCTGGCGGTGCGCCGCGAAGTCCTGGTCGACCGTGTCGCGGGCGACCACCGAGTAGAAGTGCGCCTGGTGGCCGTCGGCCTTCGGCCGCAGCACGCGGCCGAGACGCTGGGCCTCCTCCTGCCGGGAGCCGAAGGTGCCCGAGACCTGGATGGCGACGGTCGCCTCCGGCAGGTCGATGGAGAAGTTGGCGACCTTGGAGACCACCAGGACGCTGATCTCGCCGTTGCGGAAGGCGTCGAAGAGCTTCTCGCGTTGGGCGTTCGAGGTCTCGCCCTTGATGACCGGCGCGTTCAGGTGCTCGCCCAGCTCGTCGAGCTGGTCGATGTACTGGCCGATGACCAGGATCTGCTGCCCGGCGAACCGCTTCACCAGCGCCTCGGTCACCTTGCGCTTGGTGTCCGTGGTCGCGCAGTAGCGGTACTTCTCCTCCGTCTCGGCGGTCGCGTAGGCGAGCCGCTCGGCGTCGGTGAGGTTGACCCGGACCTCGACGCAGTCGGCGGGCGCGATGTAGCCCTGCGCCTCGATCTCCTTCCACGGGGCGTCGAAGCGCTTCGGGCCGATCAGCGAGAAGACGTCCGACTCGCGGCCGTCCTCGCGGACGAGCGTGGCCGTCAGGCCGAGCCGGCGCCGGGCCTGGAGGTCGGCGGTGAACTTGAAGACCGGCGCGGGCAGCAGGTGCACCTCGTCGTAGACGATCAGGCCCCAGTCCCGGGAGTCGAACAGCTCCAGGTGGGGGTAGATCCCCTTCCGCTTCGTCGTCAGCACCTGGTAGGTGGCGATGGTGACCGGGCGGATCTCCTTGCGGGTGCCGGAGTACTCGCCGATCTCGTCCTCGGTCAGCGAGGTCCGCTTGACCAGCTCGGCCTTCCACTGCCGGGCGGAGACGGTGTTCGTCACCAGGATCAGCGTGGTCGCCTTGGCCTGCGCCATCGCGCCCGCGCCGACCAGCGTCTTGCCGGCGCCGCAGGGCAGCACGACGACGCCGGAGCCGCCGTGCCAGAAGCCCTCCACGGCCTGCCGCTGGTAGGGGCGCAGCGCCCAGCCGTCCTCGGCGAGGTCGATGCGGTGGGCCTCGCCGTCGACGTAGCCGGCGTGGTCCTCGGCGGGCCAGCCGAGCTTGAGCAGGGTCTGCTTGATCTGCCCGCGCTCGGAGGGGTGCACGGCGACGGTGTCCTCGTCGATCCGGGCGCCGACCAGCGGCGCGACCTTCTTCGACCGGAGCACCTCCTCCAGGACGGGCCGGTCGGTGGTGGTCAGGACGAGGCCGTGCGTGGGGTGCTTGCTGAGCGTGAGCCGCCCGTACCGGGCCATCGTCTCGGCGACGTCGACGAGCAGCGCGTGCGGCACCGGGTAGCGGGAGTACTCGACAAGCGCGTCGACGACCTGCTCGGCGTCGTGCCCGGCGGCCCGGGCGTTCCAGAGCCCGAGCGGGGTGATCCGGTACGTGTGGATGTGCTCGGGGGCCCGCTCCAGCTCGGCGAACGGCGCGATGGCCCGCCGGCAGGCGTCGGCGAGCTCGTGGTCGACTTCGAGCAGGAGTGTCTTGTCGCTCTGGACGATGAGAGGACCGTTCACGTACGTGTATCCCTTCCGCGCGGCCAAACATCCAGTCTGCACGATGCGCGGCCGGTGTCGGCGGGGCCTGCCATGCTGGAGGCGACCGGTTCCGCACGAGGGAGGTGGCGAGATGAGCGTCGCGCACGATCCGCACTATGGGCCCTGGACGATAGAGGAGGTCCTGGCGCTGGGGGAGGACCGAGGTCAGCGCAGGGAACTGATGGGGGAAGCGCTCATGATGTCACCGGCTCCGGGAACCATGCACCAGCGGGCGTCGCTGCGGCTGGCGTCCCTGCTGGACCGCACGATCCAGGCCGCCGGCCTTCAGGCGGAGGTCCTGGAGGCGGTGAACCTGATCCTGCCGGACGGGCTCTTCATCCCGGACATCGTCGTCGTGGAGGCCGCTGCCGCGGCCAAGGACCCGGTCACGTACGACGCGGACGACGTCCTGTTGGTGGTCGAGATCGTCTCCCCCTCGTCCTCCGGCCGGCGCACGGACCGGCTGCTCAAGCCGCCGTACTACGCGGAGGCGGGGATCGAGCACCTGTGGCGGCTGGAGCTGGAGCCCGAGCCGGCCCTGGTCGTCACCGAGCTGGTGGACGGGCGCTACGTGGACCGGCTCGTGGCCGAGGCGGGGCGCGGCACGCTGATCGAGAAGCCCTTCGCCGTCGAGATCGACCCCGGGGCGCTCGTGAGCCCGAGGCGCGGGTAGGGCATACCGTCGGGCAGGACGGCCGCCCCGCTACCCCGCCGTCGTCCTGACCAGCGCGTTGTTGGCGATCGAGTTGTGGACGGTGAAGCTGACCGCGTCCGGGCGGTAGCGGTCGTCGGACCACTCCACGGGGCGGCCGTCGTGGGTGGTGGTGACGCGGCGCACGCGCAGCAGGGGGCTGGTGCGGCGCAGGGCGAGGAGGTCCGCGTCGCGGGCGCCGGCCGCGACCGCGTCGATCACGTGCTCCCCGTGCGCGAAGACCAGGCCGGTCTCCTCGTTCAGCCGCTGGGTGACCGAGGCGCAGTCCGGGGGGAGCGCCGCGACCGTGGGGGAGATCCAGTCGGCGTAGACCGTCCGCTCGATCAGGACCGGTTCGCCGTCGAGGCCCCGCACCCGCAGGACGTTCAGGAGCGGCACGCCCTGGTCCAGGTGGAGGCGGGCGGCGTCCTCGGCGGTGGCCGGGCGGTACTCCTGGGACACCACGTGTCCGGTGGCGGTGCGGCCCATGGCCTCGGCCCACTGGGCGAAGCTGCGCAGCTCGCCGAAGCTCTGGCTGCGGTGGTCGGCCAGGACCACCCGGCGGGCGCCCTGACGGGAGCCGATCAGGCCCTCCGCGGTGAGCGCGGCGACGGCCTGCCGGACGGTGCCGCGGGAGACGCCGTACTGGGCCGCGAGCTCGGTCTCGGCGGGCAGCCGGCTGCCCACCGGATACTCCTCGCGCCGGATCGCGCGCCGCAGCTCGGCGGCGATCTGCTCGTGTCTCGCGGCCATGGACTCCCCCCGGGAAAGTGGACAGCTGTGCACAGTTGTGCGCCGACGCTCAGCGTAATCGAGGGCGCGGCCGGCCGGTGGATCCGGTGACTGTGCAAAAAACAACGGGGATGCGTTCCCTTCGGGTTCATCTTTGTGTCACCATCGCCGGGCGTACTGAGGCCGACTTGTTCAGACAAGTTGTCCCCCTACGACGCTCCCCCTGGAGAAGCCGTGTCCGTCCCCCCGAGAAGCGCCGCCGCCTGCGGCTCGCTCGCGCTCGTCGCCGCCCTCGCCCTGACCGCCTGCGGCGCCGCCCCCGAGAACGACACCACGACCGCCGACGGCAGGAACGCCGCCACGGCCACCTCCGCCGCCGACTTCGGCGGCATGGACGCCCTCGTGAAGGCGGCCAAGAAGGAGGGCCGGCTGAACGCCATCGCCCTGCCCCGCGACTGGGCCAACTACGGCGCGCTGATCGACGGCTTCGAGAAGAAGTACGGGATCACCGTCGAGGTCGACAACCCGGACGGCTCCAGCCAGGAGGAGATCAGCGCCGTCACCACCCTCAAGGGCCAGGACCGCGCCCCCGACGTCCTCGACCTCGGCCAGTCCTTCGCGCTCTCCGGCGCCCAGCAGGGCCTGTTCGCCCCGTACGAGGTCGCCGCCTTCGCCGACATCCCCGCCGCCCAGAAGGACGCGCAGGCCCGCTGGTACAACGACTACGGCGGCTACGTCTCCATCGGCTGCGACGCCAAGCGCGTGAAGACCTGCCCGGCCACCTTCAAGGACCTGCTCAAGCCCGAGTACAAGGGCCAGGTCGCCCTCAACGGCAACCCGACCAAGTCCGGCTCCGCCTACGCCGGCGTCTTCGCGGCCTCCCTGGCCAACGGCGGCTCCTTCGACGACATCCAGCCCGGCATCGACTTCTTCGGGAAGCTGAAGGCCAACGGCAACTTCAACCCCGTCGAGGCCACCCCCGCCACCGTCGAGAAGGGCGAGACGCCCCTCACCATCGACTGGGACTACCTGAACGCCGGCTACGCCGAGCAGTTCCGGAGCAAGGGCCTCGACTGGAAGGTCGTCGTCCCCGCCGACGGCCGGTTCTCCCAGTACTACTCGCAGGCCGTCAACAAGGACGCCCCGCACCCCGCGGCCGCCCGCCTGTGGCAGGAGTACCTCTACAGCGCCGAGGGCCAGAACCTCTGGCTGAAGGGCTACGCCCGCCCGGTCCTGATGCCCGCCATGGAGAAGGCCGGCACGCTCGACAAGGACGCCGCCGCCAAGCTGCCCGCCGTCCCCGGCACGCCCGCGTTCCCGTCCGAGGCCCAGGCGGCCAAGGCCAAGACCACCCTGGCGCAGGGCTGGGGGAAGGCCGTCTCCGGATGACCCTCCCCGCCTCCGCCCGTCCCGCGACCGCGGCGACGGCCCCCACGCGGAGGGCCCAGGCGCCCGCCGCTTCCCCGGCCACCCCGGGGAAGCGGCGGGGCCGCACCCCCCTCCGCGCCCCCTTCCGCACCCCCGCCTGGCTCGCCGTCGTCCCGCTGCTCGCGGTCACCGCCCTCGCCTTCGGCGTCCCCGCCCTGGCGATGCTGGCCGGCGCGTTCACCGTGAAGGACCCGGTCACCGGGGCCGGTTCGTACGGGCTCGACAACCTGGCCACCTCGCTCCAGGGCGCGTACCTCACCGCCCTGCTCGGCAGCGTCGAGCTGTCCGCCGTCTCCGCCGGCATCGGCGTCGTCGCCGGACTCCTGCTCGCCCAGGCCGTCGTCACCTCCCGCTCCGAGGCGCTCCGGCAGGCCGTGCTCACCGCCTCCGGCGTGCTCGCCAACTTCGGCGGCGTCCCGCTCGCCTTCGCCTTCGTCGCCACCCTCGGCAACGCCGGCTTCCTCACCCGGAAGCTCGACCTCGCCGACAAGGGCTGGACGCTGTACGGCTTCACCGGACTGACCCTGGCCTACCTGTACTTCCTGATCCCGCTGATGGTGCTCACCATCACGCCGGCGCTCGAAGGACTGCGGTCCCAGTGGCGGGAAGCGGCGCTCGACAACGGCGCCACCCCCGCCCAGTACTGGCGGCACGTCGCCCTGCCGGTGCTCGCCCCGTCGCTCCTCGGCGGCTTCGTGCTGCTCTTCGGCAGCGCCTTCGCCGCCTACGCCACCGCCGCCGCGATGGTCGGCAGCTCGGTCCCGCTGGTCACCCTGCAGATCGCCGACGCGCTCGCCGGCAACGTCATGGTCGGCCAGGAGAACGTGGCCCTGGCGCTGAGCCTGGACATGGTCCTCGTCGCCGGGCTCGTCATGGCCGTGTACCTCCCCCTGCAACGACGGAGCGCCCGATGGCTCGCCTGACCCCTGCCCTCCGCGTACGCCCCGGGCGCGGTGTCGTCCTGCTGGTCGCGGCGGTCTACTTCCTGGTGCCGCTGGCCGCCTCCGTCCTCTTCACGATCGACGTCCCCGGCCGGGGCCTCACCTTCGACGCCTACACCGAACTGCTCGGCGCCGAGGGCTTCCTCACCAGCCTGCTGCTCTCCCTCGAACTGGCCGCCGCCACCATCGCGCTGGTGCTGCTGCTGATGGTGCCCGCCATGGTCGCGCTGCGGCTCGGCGCGCCGCGGCTGCGGCCGGTCGTCGAGGTCGTCTGCTCGCTGCCGCTGGTCGTGCCGCCGATCGCGTTCGTCGCCGGCATCGCCTCCGTCCTGACCTGGGGGCCCGAACACCTCTCCCGGACGCCGCTCTTCCAGACCTTCGTCGCCGTCCAGAACCCGGACTTCCCGGTGGTGCTCGTCCTCGCGTACACGGTGATGGCGCTGCCGTTCGTGCACCGGGCCCTCGACGCGGGCCTGCGCGCCGTCGACGTGCCCACGCTCGTCGAGGCCGCCCGCAACTGCGGCGCGAATTGGCCGCGGGCCCTGCTGCGGGCGGTGCTGCCGAACCTGCGCGGGGCGCTGCTGAACGCGTCGTTCCTCACCCTGGCGCTGGTGCTCGGCGAGTTCACCGTCGCCCAGATCCTGAAGTTCCGGCCGTTCGCCGTCTGGATCGTCGGCATCGGCGGCTCGCAGGCCCAGCTGTCCGTGGCCGTGTCCGTGCTCAGCCTGTTCGTCACCTGGCTGCTGCTGCTCGGCCTCGCCTTCGCCGGCGCCCGCCCCGCCGCCCCGACCACCACCGAGAAGTGAACCCGACATGACCGTCACCGCCTCCCGGCCGAAGGCCGGCCCCGCCGCCACCGACTCGGCCGCCACGGTCGAATTCCGGGGCCTGCGCCGCGCGTTCGGCGCCACCGTCGCCCTCGACGGGCTCGACCTGACCGTCCGGCCCGGGGAACTCCTGGCCCTGCTCGGCCCGTCCGGCTGCGGCAAGACCACCGCCCTGCGGATGCTCGCCGGCTTCGAGCGCCCCGACTCCGGCGAGATCCTCGTCGACGGCGAGGACGTCACCGGCGTCCCCGCCCACCGCCGCGACGCCGGCATGGTCTTCCAGTCGTACAGCCTGTTCCCGCACCTCAGCGCCCTCGACAACGTCGCCTTCGGGCTGCGGATGCGCAAGGTCCGCACCGCCGAGCGGCGCGCCCGCGCCACGGAACTCCTGGACCTCGTCGGCCTCGGAGACCAGGCCGGCCGCTACCCCCACCAGCTCTCCGGCGGCCAGCAGCAGCGCGTCGCCCTCGCCCGCGCCCTCGCCCTGCGCCCCCGCGTCCTGCTCCTCGACGAGCCGCTGTCCGCGCTCGACGCCAAGGTGCGGCTCACCCTGCGCGAGGAGATCCGCCGCATCCAGCGGGAACTGGGCATCACCACCCTGTTCGTGACGCACGATCAGGAGGAGGCGCTGTCCATGGCGGACCGCGTCGCCGTCATGCACGGCGGCCGCCTGGAGCAGATCGCCCCGCCCGCGGAGCTGTACGGTCGGCCCGCCACGGCTTTCGTCGCCGAGTTCGTCGGCACGATGAGCCGGATCCCCGGGGACCTCGACGGCAGCACCGTCGAGGTCCTCGGGCGGCGCCTCCCCGTCGACGGCGACGCGCCCGCAACGGCCGAGGTCGACGTGCTCGTCCGGCCCGAGGATCTGCGGGTCGCCGCCGACGCCTCCGGCACCGCCCGGGTCACGGCGGCCTCGTTCCTCGGCGCCGTCGTCCGGCTCACCGTCCGGCTCGCGGACGGCACCGAGGCCAAGGCCGACCTGCCCGCCCACGAGGCCCGCGCGCTGGCCGTCGGCGACGCCGTGACGGTGACCCCGCGCGAGCAGCCGGTCCTGGTGGCCGAGCGCGCCGCGCGCTAGCGCGCCGGCCTCGCAGCCGTACGTCTTCCGATGGAAAGAGAAACAGAGAACGTGACGCTGACCGCACAGCCGGGCGCCGCCCTCCAGGCCGTCCTGTTCGACATGGACGGCACCCTCGTCGACACCGAGGGCCTGTGGTGGGAGGCGGTGGAGCAGGTCGCCGGACGCCCGCTGACCGACGCCGACCGGCCGGACGTGCTCGGCCGCCCCGTCGAGCACACCGCCGCCTGGCTGGCCGCCGCCGACGGCGGCTCGGCCGAGGACCTCGCCGCCGCGCTGCACCGCGAGTTCGCCGACCGCGTCCGGGCCGGGGTCGTGCCCCGGCCGGGCGCGCTGGCCCTGCTGTCCTCGCTCGCCGCCGACGGCGTGCCCACCGCCCTGGTGACCGCCTCCCCGCGGTCCGTCGCCGACACCGTGCTCGCCGCCCTCGGCGCGCTGGGCGCCCCCGCGTTCGCGGTGTCCGTCACGGCCGACGACACCGCCCGCACCAAGCCCGAGCCCGACCCGTACCTCGCGGCCTGCCGGGCCCTGGCCGTCGACCCGGCCCGCTGCGTCGCCGTCGAGGACACGCCCACCGGGGTCGGCTCCGCCGAGGCCGCCGGCTGCGCGGTGCTCGCCGTGCCGTCCCTGGCGCCGATCGACGCCGCGCCCGGCCGGACCGTCCTCGACAGCCTCACCGAGGTCACCCCCGACCGGCTGCGCGCCATGGCCGGCGGCCCCCGGCTGACGGTGATGAGCTGGAACCTGTGGTTCGGCGGGGCGATGGTCGACGACGGCCGCGCCAAGCAGCTCGCGGCGATCCGCGGCTCGGGCGCCGACGTCGTGGGCCTGCAGGAGGCCGGCCCCGCCGCGACGGAGGAGCTGGCCGAGGCGCTCGGCTGGCACGGACACCACGTGGGCGACAACCTCGGCATCGTCAGCCGGCACCCGATCGTCGCCCGCCTCGGCGACCCGGACGTCGGCTTCTACGGGGCCACGGGCGTGCGCGTCCGCACGGACGACGGCCACGAGGTGGACGTCTGGACCGCGCACCTGCACTACACCCCGTACGGGCCGTACGAGGCCGACTTCGACGGGCTGCCGGCCGAGGAGCTGGTCGCCCACGAGGAGGTGAGGCTCGGTCAGATGCGGGACACCCTGGAGCGGATCGCGGCGGCGGCCGGGAACGCGCGTCCGGTCGTCCTCGTCGGCGACTTCAACGCGCCCTCGCACCTCGACCGCACCACCGTCCCGTGGCCGGTGACGCTGGCCGCCGAGGCGGCCGGGCTGCGCGACTCGTACCGGGAGGTCCACCCCGACCCGGTGCGCAGCCCCGGCCACACCTGGTCGCCGGTCCACGTCACGCACCCGGACGAGGGCTCCGGCAACGGGAGGCCCGAACCGCAGGACCGCATCGACTACGTCCTCCACAACGGCCGCGGGCTGCGGGTGCTCGACTCACGCACCCTGGTCACGGGCACCCCGAACCCGTGGCCGGAGGTCGCGGCGAACGCGTGGCCGTCGGACCACGCGGCGGTGCTCACGACGTTCGTCCTGGAGTAGGCGTCGTCCTGGAGCGGACGTTCGTCGAGCAGGCGTCGTCGTGGAGTACGCGTCGTTCGGGAGGAGGGCTGCTAGCCCTCGTCGTCGGCGAGTTCCGCGACGCCCGTAACGCGGTGCAGCGGGAACGTGCGGACCTCGTCGGCCGTGTGGTCGTAGCCGGTGACGAAGCCGCCCTCCACCCGGACCGGCGCGATCACCCGCTGGCTCGCGGCGCCGTCGGCGTTCACGTACCCGATCCACACCGCCGAGCCGGTCAGCGCCGCGGCCTGCACCGTGGCGAGGGTCTCCGCCGCGGAGGTGCGGGGCAGTTCGCCGGGCGCGCGCGGCGGCGCGTCCGGGCGTTCCTTGCGGACCGCCGTCGAGGCGAGGTCCCCGGCGCGGATCGCGCGGACCGCGGCCTTCAGGAGCGTGCCGTCGGGGGCCGGCGGCCCGTCCGGGACCGGGACGGGCGCGGTGCGCGGCGGGGTGCGGACCGCGTCGGCGCGGGTGATGAGCACGTCGCCCGCCGCGGACTCGGCGGCCGGCGCGTAGCCCATCGCGCGCAGCCCTTCGAGCAGCGTGGCCGGGTCGGTCTGCGCGGCGAGCACGGTCGGCGCGAGCCGGCGCAGCCGGAGCGCCGCTGACCGGCGGTCGGCGAGGATCTCGCCGAGCAGCGCGTCGTCGTCGCAGCGGACGTACGCGGACGCCGCCCCGATCCGCAGGTGGCCGTGCCGGCGGGCCACGTCGTCGATCAGGTACGCGAGCGGCTGAGGCACCGGCGTACGGGAGTGGGCGGCCAGGAACTCCTGCAGGTCGGAGGCGCTGCGCCCGGCGTCCAGGGCGCGGCGCACCGACGCCGGGGTGAACCGGTAGACGGTCGCGCCGCCCTTCGACTCGACGTCGGCGAGCACGGCCAGCGTCTCGGCGAGCGGCCGCTTCAGCGGGCCGGGCGCGACGGCGGTCAGGTCCGCCTGGAGCAGGACGTGGTCGACGGCCCCGGGCAGCAGCGGCGCGAGCAGCGCGGCCGCGCGGGAGGCGGCGACGGACAGTTCCACCCCGCCGCCGACCTCGCCGGGGGCGCGGTCGGGGCAGGGCCCGTCGAGCGGCAGGTTGAGCAGCGCCCGGCCGTGCCCGGAGAGCGCCCCCCGTCCGGTGAGCCCGAGGAGTTCGGCCTCGTCGAGCGCCCACAGGGCGAGCCTGGAGCGCAGGTCGGTGGGCCCGGCGGCCGTGTCGGCGCGGCCGGGGGCCGCGGCGGCCGAGCCGCGCAGCGGGCGCTCCCACGCGAGCCGGGCGAGCACGGACCGCGGGTCGGCGGCGGCGCCCGGCGGGAGGGTGGCCTGCAGGGTCAGGACCCGGCGGCGCACCTCGGGGGCGGGGGAGCGGTCGAGGTCCGGCCCGAGCACGGACAGCGTGCGCCCCTTGGCGTCCTGGCCGCCGACGAGTCCCGGGGTGCGGGTGCCCGGGAGCCAGGCGCCGACGAGGCGGGCCCAGCGGTCGGCGGGCGGCAGGTCGAGCCATTCGTCGTACGCGGGCGTCGGCGCGTACCGCTCGTCCGCCTCGCCGTCGGAGGCGAGCAGGCCCGCGCCGTGGCAGAGCTCCAGCCAGAAGGCGGCGACCGGTTCGGACACGTCGAGGGCGACGGCGGTGCGCTTGAGGTCGCGTACGGACAGGCCGCCGGCGCGCAGCACCGGGGGGCCGCCCTCGTTCCACTCGCGCAGCAGCTCCTCGACGGTGGCGAGCGCGGTGTACGCCTGGCCGGCGGCGGCGCTGTCCACAACCTGTGGACGGTACTCGCGCAGCACCTCCACGGCGGGCGGCACCGGCTCGACGACCCGGTGGGCGCGGCCGCCGCGCAGATGGAGCGCCGCCTCGCGGGGCAGCACGACCGTGCGCGTCGACACGGGCAGCAGCAGGCCCCGGTCGCGCAGCCAGCGGACCGGCGGCGGCGGGTCGGCGGTGACCTCGCCGTACGGCGGCCCCCAGACGAGCCGGTCGAGGACCGCGAGGGCGTCGGACGGGGCGGTGTCGAGCAGGGCGGCCATGCGCGTCCGGTCCGTGAACAGCTCCGTCAGCGCGGCCACGGCGGACACCGGGTCGTGGGTGGCGGGCAGCCCGGCCGCCGCGATGATCTCCTGCAGCCGGCCGGGGGACATGCCGGCGGTGGCCTCGGAGACCGAGGGCCCGAGACCGGTGGGGGAGGGGTGCTGGGGGGACGGGGCCAGGAGTTCGCGGGCGGTGCGGACCAGGCGCAGCCGGTCGTCGTCGCCCCAGACGAGCGCCTGCTCGCGCAGCAGCTCCACCGCGCGCGGCAACGCCTCGGCGATCGCCGGCTCGGGCTGCTCGTCCCCGGTCAGCAGCGCGAGCAGCACCGGGTACGGGGCCGGGTCCGGGGCCACGGCGAGGGCCTCGGCGGTCTGCAGGGCGAAACGGTCGAGGCGTTCGAGGGCGCGGACGACGGAGGCGCGGGTGCCGGCGCGGGTCGCGAGCTGGGTGAGGTCGTTCGGCACCGGCGACAGGAGGTCCGGCCGGGCGCGCAGCAGCGCGGCGAGCCCCTCGTCACCGCGGGCGCGGAGCGCCTCGGCGAGGGTGCGGGGCGGTGTCGTGCCGCCCGCGTTCCGTTCGGGCACGTGCGCCTCCCGATTGCGCTCTGCGGTCCCCATCCGCACCACGTTAGCCCCTGGACAGGCGCTAACGTCATGACCGAGCGGCCGGGGAGGGCGGATGGGCATCGAGAGCGAGCAGCTGGTCTTCGACTACCTGAGCCGGGTCGGGGACCTGGCGCAGCAGCGCCAGCTGCCGTCCGGGGAACGGATGAACCTCGTCGCGGAGCTCCGCGAGGAGATCGGCCGGCAGCGCGCCAAGGCGCTCGGCGGCGGCGACAGCCCGGCGACGGTGCGCCGCATCCTCAAGCGCCTGGGCTCGCCGGACGAGGTGGTGGAGCGCGCGGGCGGGGGCGTCCCCGCGCCGCGCGCGGAGACGCGGACCGGCGCGCCGGGCGCGGCGCCGGGCGGTGCGCAGGCCGGTGCGCAGGCCGGCTCGTCCGCCGGGGCGGAGCCCGGGGACTGGTGGGCCGAGGGCCCGCCGGAACTGCCGGGTTTCGTCGGCGGCGTGGAGGTGGCGGAGATACTCCGCCCGCCGGCGAAGGAGCCGGAAGAGCCCGACGGGCACGAGGAGCCCGAGGAGCAGGAGGAACCGGAGTCCGGGGAACCGGGCGGGCGGCGGGCGCTCCTCGCCCGGCTGTCCCGGCCGTCCCTGCGCAACCCGGTGCTGCTGCTGGCCGCGGGCCTGCTCGTGGCCGGAGCCGTCCTGGGCTCCCTGCTCGCCCTCGCGGGCGGCTGGCTCCTGGCGTACGCCTCGCGCCGGCTGAGCCCGTTCGAGTCGAAGCTCGCCGTCCTCGGCCTGCCGGGCGCGGCGCTGGCCGGCGGAGTCCTGTGGATCTGGGGCCGCGTCGACGGCCGCTGGGGCGCCCCGGTCCCCGCGGGCGGCGAAGCCCTCACCCGGGCCGTGTCCGAGACCTGGCCCTGGGCCCTGCGCGCCGCGGCGTTCGCCTCCGCGCTGTACCTGATCTGGCGCTCCCGCCGCGTATGACGTCTGTTCCGCACGTCCGACCGAAGCCTGACCACCCTCGAACGGAAGAGCCGAGAACCGTGCCGCACGACCGCACCGACCGCCCCGTCCCGCCCGTGACGCTGGAGGAGATAACCGACGACAACTGGCGGGCCGTCGCCGACGTCGCCCCCACCGACGACCAGCGCCGGTTCGTGGCCGCCCTCGGCGCCCGCTACCTGCTCCTGTCGATGCGCGGCGGCGTCTGGAACTCGCTCGGCGTGCGCGCCGGCGACGCCGTCGTGGGCCACGTCATGTGGGCCGTCGACGAGGCGGACGGCAGCCACTGGATCGGCGGCATGATCATCGACGCCGCCGAACAGGGCAAGGGCCTCGGCCGCGCCACCATGCACGCGCTGATCCGGCGCCTCGCCGCCCTCCCGGACTGCCGGGAGATCCGCCTCTCCTACCACCCGGACAACGTCCCGGCCGCCCGCCTCTACGCCTCCCTCGGCTTCACGCCCACCGGCGAGCGCGAGGACGACGAACTCGTCGCCGCCCTGCCGGTCGTACGGGACACCCCCTAGGAGGCACCCCCTAGGAGGCGTCCGACCAGGGCGTCGACGGGACCACCAGCGGGCTGCCGGTGATCGGGTCCGGGACGACCAGGGACCGCAGGCCGAAGACCTCCTCCACCAGTTCCGCCGTCACGACGTCCCCCGGCGCGCCCTCCGCGACGACGACGCCCGACTTCATCGCCACCAGGTGGTCCGCGTACCGGGCCGCCTGGTTGAGGTCGTGCAGGACCAGCACCACCGTGCGCCCGCGCGTACGGTTCAGCCGGCGCACCAGGTCCAGGACCTCCACCTGGTGCGCGATGTCCAGGTACGTCGTCGGCTCGTCGAGCAGCAGCAGGTCCGTCTCCTGCGCCAGCGCCATCGCGATCCACACCCGCTGGCGCTGACCGCCCGACAGCTCGTCCACCGAGCGGTCCGCGAGGTCGTCGACGTTCGTCCACGCCATCGCGTCCACGACCGCCCGCTCGTCGTCGTCGGACCACTGCCGCCACCACGCCTGGTGCGGCTGCCGCCCCCGGGACACCAGGTCCGCGACCGTGATGGCCTCCGGCGCCACCGGTGTCTGCGGCAGCAGCCCGATCGACTGCGCGACCCGCTTCGTCGGCAGCTTCGCCAGCGACTCGCCGTCCAGCAGCACCGCCCCGCCCCGCGGCTTCAGCAGCCGCCCCAGCGCCCGCAGCGTCGTGGACTTGCCGCAGGCGTTGGGGCCGACGATCACCGTCACCTTGCCGTCGGGCACGTCCAGGTCCAGGTCCCGCACCACCGTGCGGTCCTCGTACGCCAGCGTCAGCCCGCGCGCCGTCAACCTGCTCATGCTCGTCCTCCCGAAGTACGGCTGCGCACGATCAGCCAGATCAGATACGGCGCGCCCACCGCCGCCGTCAGCACCCCCACCGGCAGCTCCACCGGGGCGAGCAGCCGCCGCCCGAGCAGATCCGCGAGCACCACGACCGCCGCGCCCGTCAGGGCGGAGGCGAGCAGGGGGATCTGTGCCGTACGCGTCATCCGGCGGGCGATCTGCGGCGCGAGCAGCGCCACGAAGTCCACCGGTCCCGCCACGCCCGTCGCCACCGACGCGAGCACCACGCCCAGGAACACCAGCCCCAGCCGCACCCGGCCCAGCGGCACCCCGAGCGCCGTCGCCGTCGCGTCGTCCAGCGACACCGACCGCTGCGCCCGCGCCGCCCACAGCACCGCCGGCGCGAGCACCGCCAGCGTCAGCGCCAGCGGCCCCGCCTCGTCCCAGCCGCGCCCGTTCAGCGAACCGGTCATCCAGATCTGGGCCTGCTGGGCGACCAGATAGTCGCCCTTCGTCATGAACAGCGTCATCAGCGACCGCAGCGCGATCGCGACACCGATCCCGATCAGCACGAACCGCGCCGCGTGCAGCCCGCCCCGCCAGGCGAACACGTACACCAGCGCCGCCGCCGCGAGACCGCCGGCCACCGACAGGTACGGCAGCACCGTCCACGACGTCACGCCGAACGTCAGCGCGCCCACGGTCAGCGCGCCCGCGCCCTGGCTGATGCCGATGATGTCGGGGCTGGCCAGCGGATTGCGGGCCACCGTCTGGATCAGCGCCCCGGCCACCCCGAACGCCGTCCCGACCAGCAGCCCCACCACCAGCCGCGGCAGCCGCAGCGTGCCCACGACCAGCTCCGCCGGGGACTCCTGCCCCAGCAGGACCTTCACGACCTCCGCCGGGGCCACGAACCGCTCGCCCCAGCACAGGGACGCCACCGACGCCGCCGCCAGCAGCACCGCGAGCACCGCCGCCACGACCACCGACCGGCGGTGCACCAGGAACGACGCCCCGCGCCGTCCCGCCCGCACCACCGTGTATCCGGCGGGCCGCACCGTCCCGGCCCGCGCCGCCGCGGCCCGTGCCGCGCCCGTCGTCGCCGTCCCGGTCACGCCGGCACCGCCTTCCTGCGCACCAGCGTCACCAGGAACGGCACCCCGATCAGCGCCGTCATCACGCCCGCCGCGACCTCGCCCGGCGGGAACAGGATCCGCCCCAGCACGTCCGCCACCAGCAGCATCACCGGACCCACCAGCGCCGCCATCGGCAGCACCCAGCGGTGGTCGGAACCCACGATCGCCCGCGCCACGTGCGGCACCGCGAGACCGATGAAGGCGATCGGCCCGGCCGCCGCCACCGCCGCGCCGGTCAGCACCGTCGCGCCCAGCCCCGCCACGATCCGCACCGTCGCGACCTTCTGCCCGAGCCCCTTCGCCACGTCCTCGCCCAGCGACAGCGCGTCCAGGCCCCGGGCGACCGCCACCACGAGCACCGTGCCGAGCAGCAGGAACGGCCAGACCTGCGCGATGACCACCGTGTCGCGCCCGTCCAGCGCACCGGCCTGCCAGAAGCGGAACTCGTCCAGCGCCGCGGCCTTCGTCGTCAGCACGCCCGTCGTCACCGACAGCAGCAGCGCGTTGATCGCCGCCCCGCCGAGCGCCAGCTTCACCGGCGTCGCCCCGCCCCTCCCCCTGGAGGCGATCGCGTACACCGCCACCGACGCCAGCGCCGCGCCCGCGAAGGCGAACCACACGTATCCGGCCAACGTGTGCACCCCGGCGAAGGCGATCGCCAGGACCACGCCCACGGACGCGCCCTGGCTGATGCCGAGGATGCCGGGGTCGGCGATCGGGTTGCGGGTGATGCCCTGCAGGGCCGTGCCGGCCAGCGCCAGCGCGGCGCCGACCATCAGGCCGATCAGCGTCCGCGGCACCCGCAGCTCGCGCACCACCTGCGCGTCGTCGCCGGTCCCGCCGTGCAGCAGCGCGTCGAGCACCGTCGACGGCGGCACCGCGCGGGCGCCCACGGCGAGGCTCAGCAGCACGGCGAGCAGGAGGGCGACGACCGCCGCCGAGGTCGCGAGGACCCGTCTCGAACGGAAAGCGGCTGTCATCGGGGCCCATCAGCAGTGCGAGGTTCGGTAAGGCTTCGCTCAGTGGAGCGCAGGCCGCAGTAGTTTATGCGGCGACTATTTCCGGCCTGTTCGGGGCCGGGTTCCACCTGTTCGGGGCCGCGTTCGAACAGCCCGGCACAATGTCCCCCATGACGATGACCCCGCCCACCGTCGGCTTCGACCTCGACATGACGCTGATCGACTCACGGCCCGGCATCAAGGCCGCGTACGAGGCGTTCGCCGCCGAGACCGGAGTCTTCATCGACGCGGACCTCGCGGTCAGCCGCCTCGGGCCGCCCCTGGCCCAGGAGCTGGCCCACTGGTTCCCGGCGGAGGAGGTCGAGGACCGGGTCACGCAGTACCGCGCGCTCTACCCCACGTACGCGATCGAGCCCTCGGGCGCGCTGCCCGGCGCGCGGGACGCGGTCGCCGCCGTGCGCGAGGCGGGCGGCCGGGCGATCGTCGTCACGGCCAAGAACGAGGCGCACGCCAAGCTGCACCTCGTCCACCTCGGCATCGACCCCGACGCGGTGATCGGCGGCCTGTGGGCCGAGGGCAAGGCGGAGGCGCTGCGCGAGTACGGCGCGGGCGTGTACGTGGGCGACCACACCGGCGACGTCCGCGGCGCCCGGGCCGCCGGCGCGCTGTCCGTCGCCGTGGCCACCGGGCCCTGCGCCGAGCCCGAACTGCGCGCGGCCGGGGCGGACGTCGTCCTGCCGGACCTGACACACTTCCGCGCCTGGTGGGACGCCCACCGCTGGGCCGGCGAACCGGCCTAGACCCCGCGCGCCTGCTTCCGCTGCGCCGCGATCGACCGCAGCACCCCGGCCCCGGCGAGCGCGAAGCCGACGCCCATCAGCATCGACACCAGGTACGCGACGGTCGGGAACGGCTCCGTGCCCAGGAACAGCGGGGCCACCGTGACCAGCGTGGCCGCCGCGCCGACGATGAACACGACCGCACCGGCCCGGATCAGGCCGTCACCCGGAGCGGCGGTGTTCGAAGGCTTCGCGGGGGTTTCACTACGCATTCGGCCAGGGTAGTTCCCAGGCCGGAGGAACAAACCGGCGGCGTCTTGTCAGCAGGCCCCGGACCATTAGCCTTAATGTCGGCGGGTCACGGAGACCCGCTTGATTGCTATCCAGAGCTATTCCGACGAGTACGAGGACGAGGACGGACGTGCCTACCGGCAAGGTCAAATGGTTCAATTCCGAGAAGGGCTTCGGCTTTCTCTCCCGGGACGACGGCGGTGACGTCTTCGTCCACTCGTCCGTGCTCCCGGCCGGAGTCGAGGCACTCAAGCCCGGTCAGCGCGTGGAGTTCGGCGTGGTCGCGGGACAGCGCGGCGACCAGGCGCTGTCCGTGACGGTCCTCGACCCGACGCCGTCCGTCGCCGCGGCGCAGCGGCGCAAGCCGGACGAACTGGCGTCGATCGTGCAGGACCTGACGACGCTCCTGGAGAACATCACGCCGATGCTGGAGCGCGGCCGCTACCCCGAGAAGATCCAGGGCAAGAAGATCGCCGGCCTGCTCCGGGCGGTCGCCGACCAGCTCGACGTGTGAGCCGCGTCCGCGTCAGGGAAAACGCAGCGCGTCCGGGCCGAGGGGCGGTACGAGCCCCTCGGCCGCGGCGCGCGTGAGCAGGCCGCGGACGGCCGCGTAGCCGGCCTCCCCGAGGTCGGCCGTGAACTCGTTGACGTACAGCCCGATGTGCTGGTCCGCGACCTTCGGGTCCATCTCCTGCGCGTGCTCGACGACGTACGGCCGGGACGCCTCCGGGTCGTCCCAGGCCATCCGGACCGAGGTCCGCGCCGACTCGGCCAGCAGCCGCAGGGTGTCCGCGCCCAGCGAGCGCTTCGCGATGATCGCGCCCAGCGGGATCGGCAGGCCGGTGGTGTGCTCCCAGTGCTCGCCCATGTCGGCGAGGCGGTGCAGTCCGTAGTCCTGGTACGTGAACCGGGCCTCGTGGATCACCAGGCCCGCGTCCACCTTCCCGTCCCGCACCGCGGGCATGATCTCGTGGAACGGCATCACGACGACGTTCCCCACGCCGCCCGGGACGACGTCCGCCGCCCACAGCCGGAACAGCAGGTACGCGGTGGAGCGTTCGCTCGGCACCGCGACCGTCCGCCCGGTGAGGTCCAGGCCCGGCTCCCTCGTCAGCACGAGCGGGCCGCAGCCGCGGCCCAGCGCGCCGCCGCAGGGCAGCAGGGCGTACTCGTCGAGGACATAGGGCAGCACCGCGTACGAGACCTTCAGCACGTCGTGCGCGGCGTCGCCGCGCTCGGCCCAGCCGTTGGTGACGTCGATGTCGGCGAAGGTCACGTCGAGGCGCGGGGCGCCGGGGACGCGGCCGTGGGCCCAGGCGTCGAAGACGAAGGTGTCGTTCGGGCAGGGCGAGTACGCGATCTTCAGCTTCACTTCGGCTTCCTGAGTTCTGCGGGCTCCGCGAGGTCCCCGGGCGCCGGGCCGCCGGCGAGGAGACGGAAGGCGTGGGTCAGGGCGGCCAGGGCCTCGCCGATGCGCCAGGCGGCGCGGTCGCGGGGGCCGACGGCGTTGGAGACGGCGCGGATCTCGATCACCGGCAGGCCGTGCGCGGCCGCCGCCTCGGCGACCCCGAAGCCCTCCATCGCCTCGGCGACGGCGCCCGGGTGACGCCGCGCCAGCTCGGCGGCGCGGGCGGCGGTGCCGGTGACGGTGGAGACGGTGAGGACGGGGCCGACGCGGGGGCCGATGCCGCCGGCGTCGAGCACGTCGGCGACGTGCCGGAGGAGGGCCGGCGGGACCCGGTGCGCGGAGCGGCCGAAGCCGAGGTCCTCGACCGGCAGGTAGCCGTCGGGGGTCTGCGCGCCGAGGTCGGCGGCGACGAGGGCGTCGGAGACGACGACCGAGCCGAGCGGGGCGTGCGGGGCGAAGCCGCCGGCGATCCCGGCGGAGACGACGAGGCCGTACGGGGCGTCGTCCAGGGCCGCCCGGGCGAGGGCGGTGGCGGTGGCGGCCGCGGCGGCCGCCGGGCCGACGCCGGCGACGAGCACGTCGACGGCGGAAGGGGCCCCGGCCGGCGCGGCGGGGCCGCCGGAGGCCGTGGGGACCGGGACCGCGGTCGTGTGGCGGCGCAGGGCGTACCCGCCGGGCAGGGCGTCAGGGCGCCCCTCGCCGGCGAGGCCCCGGGCGACGGAGTCGGCCTCCGCCGCCACGGCCGTCACGATCAGGATCCGGTCGGTCACCGGCGGGTCAGGACTTCTTCTTCAGCTCGAACTGCCAGATGCCGGTGAGCTTCCGGCCGGTGTTCTCGACGATGGTGACCTGGGTCTTGTTGGTCGCCTCGCCGCCCTGGGCGGAGAAGAAGGCGCTGGCCGGAATGGTCCGGTACGTCTTCTTGTACGGCTCCGGCTCGGCCTGCTGGCCGCCGAGGAAGATCGTCCAGCCGTGGTCGGCGATCTCCGGGTCGACGCCGAAGCGGATCTTGTCGTCGCCGGAGACGGAGATGGACGTCGTGGCCTTCTTGTTCAGGCAGCCCTGGACGAGCGACTCCTTGATGGCCTTGCCGTCGTTGTAGCAGGTGGCCTCGGTGTGGACCGAGTCCGTCCCGACCGTCACGGTCGCGAGCGGCGTCGGCTTGTCGCAGGCGGAGAGTACGAGGAGGCCGGCGGAGACGGCCCCCAGGGCCACGGCGGCCCGGCGGCGCGAGCCGGAGAAGAACGCAACGGTCATGAGCCGAAGGCTATCGGTCGCACCGCCGCCGGGCTCCCCGACCCCCCGGTTCCCCCGGGCCGTCACACCGGCGAGGGCCCGCGCGGCGGGCCGGGTCAGGTGACGCGGGCGCCGGGCGGGCGGGGTGCGGGCGGGTGGCGCGGGGCCGTGAGCAGGCCGCGTACGGACAGCACGGCGCCCGTGGCGAGGATCGCCGCGGCCACGCCCATGCCCACGGAACCGTTCAGCGGCAGGGCGATGCCGATGGCGCCGCCGGCCACCCACGCCATCTGCAGCAGCGTCTCCGAGCGGGCGAAGGCCGAGGTCCGCACCACCTCCGGCACGTCCCGCTGGATGAGGGCGTCCAGGGACAGCTTCGACAGCGCCTGCGACAGGCCCGCGACGCCCCCGAGCACGGCAACCCAGGCCGGGCTGAAGAACAGCGCGGCGCACACCGCCGCCGACAGTTCCACGAGGATCATCGTGGCGATGATCACTTCCGGGCCGCGGGCCCGCAGCAGCGAGCCGATCGCCGTCCCGCA
This sequence comes from Streptomyces tritici, assembly GCF_048500665.1. Lineage (NCBI taxonomy): Bacteria > Bacillati > Actinomycetota > Actinomycetes > Kitasatosporales > Streptomycetaceae > Streptomyces > Streptomyces tritici. The sequence continues at coordinate 3,042,381 of NZ_CP183183.1, read as the reverse complement.
GGCGTTGCCCACCCCGGCGGCCACGCCCACGATGCCGAGGGAGACCGCCGCGCTCTGGCCCGCCAGCGGGTGCTCCCGGAGCAGGAAGGCGAGGAAGAAGATCAGGAAGCCGGACAGTCCGCGCAGCGCCGCGTTCGCCTGCAGTCCGTGCAGCACCGCCGGCCCCACCGTCCGCAGGCTGGGTTTCTTCTCGCCGTGCGTGAGCAGGTGGGCCGGGCGCTCGCCCTTCGCGGAGTCGACCTTGTGCGGCATCCGCAGCGCCCAGTACGCGCCCAGCAGGAACAGCGCGCACGCCCCGTACAGCGGCCAGGACGGGCCGATCCGCTGCATCGCCACGCCGATCGGCGCGGCGATGCCGGTGGCGAGCAGACCGGCCAGCGTGACGCGCGAGTTCGCCTTGACGAGCGAGAAGTTCGGCGGCAGCAGCCGGGGCACGACGGCGCTGCGGACCACGCCGTACGCCTTCGACGCCACGAGCACGCCGAGCGCCGCCGGGTACAGCTCCAGGCCCCCGGTCGCGACGGCGCCCGACATGGTGACGGCCAGGACGGCGCGGGTCAGCATCGCGCCCGCCATCGCCCAGCGGCGGCCGTGCGGCAGCCGGTCGAGCAGCGGGCCGATGACGGGAGCCAGGAGGGTGAACGGCGCCATCGTGATGGCGAGGTAGAGCGCGACACGGCCGCGGGCCTCGTCGGTCGGCACGGAGAAGAACACCGTGGACGCCAGCGCCACGGTGATCATCACATCGCCGGCGCCGTTCACCGCGTGCAGCTCGATCAGCTTGCCGAGGCCGGACTCGCCCGCGCCGTGCGCGTGCGTGGCGCGGCGGATGCCCTTCGCGGTGCCGGTGAACGGCAGGTGCAGGGCGCGGCCGAGTCCCCGGCCCGCCCGGCGGAGCGGCCCGGCCCGGTCGTGCGATCCCGTCGACGACGCCGAGGCCGACGACCTCGGCGGCCTGGACGACTTCGACGGCCCCGAGGACCTCGCGGCTGCCACCCCCTCATCGTCCCCCACTCCTCGCTCCCGCACCCCCTTGCGGCACCGGGTTTCCCGACCCTCTTGGGACGGGCAGGTGGGAAGGGGGCGGCGAACGGGGTAGCGTGCGTAGCGCGCCACCGGCGGAAGTCCTCGGCCGCGCGCCTCTTCGGCATCCCGCAGAATGGATGCTGGTAGGTGTGCCCGAGGCACGCGAGACTCACGAGAAACGTCGGGTGCGGACGTCGATGCGGCCCCCAGGTCCGCTCCGCCCGCCGCCCGTACACCGCTCGTCGCTGCTTCGCTCCTCGGCCGGCGCACCCGTGAGACGGCGTATGGAGAGAAGCGAGACCTGTGAGTGCTGCGACGACGCGAAGCCCGCGAGCCACGCGTACCCGTACCCCCGACCGTCTGTGCGCCGAGGCGGTAGACCTCGCCCGGGCGGCGGCGGAGGAGCTCGCGGCTCCTGGCGTCGTCGGCGAGCACGCCGGGGTCGTCGCGGACGGCGACCGGGTCGTCACGCACTACTTCGAGTGCAAGGAGCCGGGCTACCGGGGCTGGCGGTGGGCGGTCACCGTCACGCGGGCCTCCCGCGCCAAGAACGTCACGCTTGACGAAACCGTCCTGCTGCCGGGCTCCGACGCGCTCCTCGCACCCGAGTGGGTGCCGTGGAGCGAGCGGCTGCGGCCGGGCGACCTCGGGCCGGGGGACCTGCTGCCGACCGAGGCGGACGACCTGCGCCTCGAGCCCGGTTTCACCGGCGAGGACGCGCCGCCGCCGAACTCCGCGGTGTCGGAGGAGATGGCCGACCACCTCGACGCCGAGGACGCCGAGATCACCTCCCGGGCCCCCTCGCGCGGCGCGATCGCGTCCGTGGCGGAGGAGCTGGGGATGCGGCGGGCGCGGGTCCTGTCGCGGTACGGGCTGCACGTGGCGGCGGACCGCTGGGACGAGGCGTTCGGCGCGAAGACGCCGATGGCGCAGGCGGCGCCCGCGTCCTGCGAGTCGTGCGCCTTCCTGGTGCCGCTGGCGGGCTCGCTGCGGCAGGCGTTCGGCGTCTGCGCGAACGAGTTCTCCCCGGCGGACGGGCGCGTCGTGTCCCTCGCGTACGGCTGCGGCGGGCACTCGGAGGCGGCGGTCATGCCGAAGCCGCCGCGCCCCGCGGCGCCGGTGCTCGACTCGATGGCCGCGGACGAGTTCCCCCTGCGCCCCGCCAAGGACTCCGGCTCGGTCCCGGCGCCCGACGCGACGTCGGAGGACCTGGGCCACTCGTAGCGGCTCGCTCGGGACCGGACGCCCGCGCCCACACGGGTGGGGGCGGGCCCGCGTCGCTCGCTTCGCGCGGTACCTTCGGCCGCAGTGGGTAGCCGCCCGCCGTACCCGAGGAGCCAGCCGTGAGGACCAGCGTCCGGACGACGACCGACGGAGCCGACCCCTTCGGCACCGCCCGCCTGCGCCGGGGCGTTCTCGACGCCTGGGGCGCGAGCCCCGCCCGGTTCCGCGAGGACGCGAACGCCGAGGAGGACCTCGCCCTCGGCGGGTACCGCGACCGGCTCGTCGTCGAGCTCGCGCAGAACGCCGCCGACGCCGCCCGCCGGGCCGGCGTCCCCGGCCGGCTGCGCCTCACCCTGCACCCGGCGGACGCCGACGGCCCCGCCGCGCTGGCCGCCGCCAACACCGGCGCGCCCCTCGACGCCACCGGCGTCGAGTCGCTGTCCACCCTGCGCGCCTCCGCGAAGCGCGAGCACGACACCGCCGCCGTCGGCCGGTTCGGCGTCGGCTTCGCCGCCGTCCTCGCCGTCTCCGACGAGCCCGCCGTCCTCGGCCGGCACGGCGGCGTCCGCTGGTCCCTCGCCGAGGCCCGCGAGCTGGCCGCCGACACGGCCCGGCACAGCCCCGGCCTCGGCGACGAACTGCGCCGCCGCGAGGGCCACGTCCCGCTGCTGCGGCTCCCGCTGCCCGCCGAGGGCGCCGCGCCCGAGGGCTACGACACCGTCGTCGTCCTGCCGCTGCGCGACTCCGCCGCCGGCGACCTCGCCGAGCGCCTCCTGCGCGGCATCGACGACGCCCTGCTGCTCACCCTCACCGGCCTCGCCGAGATCGTCGTCGAGACCCCGGACGGCGTACGGACGCTGCGCCGCTCCGAGCAGGACGGCTACGTGCACATCGACGACTCCGCGTCCGGCACCCGCCGCTGGCGCACCGTCGAGCACGCCGGCCCGCTCGACCCGAAGCTGCTCGCCGACCGTCCCGTCGAGGAACGGCTGCGCCCGCACTGGTCCGTGACCTGGGCCGTCCCCGTCGACGCCGAGGGCGCCCCGCAGCGGCCCGCCACCGCGCCCGTCGTGCACGCGCCGACGCCCACCGACGAACCGCTGGGCGTGCCCGCCCTGCTGATCGCCTCGCTGCCGCTGGACACCGCCCGCCGCCACCCGGCGCCCGGCCCGCTGACGGACTTCGTCGTGGAGCGGGCGGCCGAGGCGTACGCCGAACTCCTCGGCGACTGGCAGCCCGTCGGCACCGGCACCCTCGACCTCGTCCCGGGCCCGGTCGGCAAGGGCGCCCTGGACGGGGCGCTGCGCGCCGCGATCCTCGGCCGGCTGCCGCGCGTGGCGTTCCTCGCGCCCGCCGTCGCCTCGGAGGAACTGCCGGCGCTGCGGCCGGTGGAGGCGGAGGTCGTGGAGGGCGCGGGCGCCGAGACCGTACGGGTCCTGGCGGAGGTCTTCCCGACGCTGCTGCCGGCCGGCCTGGAGCGCCGCGCCGAGCTGCGCACCCTCGGGATCGGCCGGGTGCCGCTGACGGAGGCGGTGGACCGGCTCGCCGGCGTGGACCGCGCGCCGTCGTGGTGGTGGCGGCTGTACGACTCGCTGTCCGGGGTGGACCCGGACCGGCTGACGGGCCTCCCGGTGCCGCTGGCGACCGGGGCTCCCGCGGACGGGCAGCCGGAGACGCCCGCGGCGACCCGTACCGCCGTCGGCCCGCGCCACCTGCTCCTGCCGCAGGAGCACACCCCCGCGGACCTGGCGCGGCTGGGCCTGAAGGTCGTGCACCCGGACGCGGCGCACCCGCTCCTGGAGAAGCTGGGCGCGCTGCCCGCCACGCCCCGGGCGATCCTGACGACCCCGCAGGTGCGGGCCGCGGTCGCCGCGTCCCTGGACGCGGGGGAGATCTGGGACGAGGACGCGGACACGCCGGACGCCGACGAGCTGGCGGAGATCGTGCTCGGACTCGTCCGGGAGGCGGAGCTGGAGCCCGGCGACGAGCCGTGGCTGGGCGCGCTGGCGCTGCCGGACGAGGACGGCGAACTGTCCCCGGCCGGCGAACTGGTGCTGCCGGGCAGCGCGTTCGCCGCCGTCATGCGCGAGGGCGAACTCGCCCTCGTGGACGCCGAGCTGGCCGAGCGCTGGGGCGAGCAGCCGCTCGCGGCCTGCGGGGTGCTGGCGAACTTCGCGCTCGTCCGCGCCACGGACCTCGTCCTCGACCCGGACGAACTGGAGCCGCGCGACAGCGACTTCCCCGAGCCGGACGACGCGGGGCTGCTCGACGCGGTCGACGTGTGGTGCGAGGACGTCCTCGACCGGCTCCCGGACTCGCCGGTGCCGCCGGTGGCGACCGAGATCGTCGCCGTACGGGACCTGGACCTGGTGGACGACGACGCCTGGCCGCAGGCGCTGGCGCTGCTGGCGCGGCCGCCGCTGCGGGACGCGCTGACGCAGCCGGTGAGGGTGCTGCTGCCGGACGGCACGACGGACACGGTCCGCTCGTACACGGCGTGGTGGCTGCGCGACCACCCGGTCCTGGACGGCCGCCGCCCCGCGGGCCTGCGCGCCGCGGGCACGGACCCGCTGCTCGCGGGCCTGTACGACTCCGCCGACGCGACCGGCTTCGAGGACGAGCAGGTGCTGCGGGCCCTGGGGGTGCGCACCTCGGTGGCCGCGCTCCTGGACGAGCCGGGCGGCGCGGCGGAGCTGCTGGCCCGGCTCGCCGACCCGGACCGCGAGGTCGGCGGCGCGCAGCTGCACGCCCTGTACACGGCCCTGGCCGATCTGGACCCGGAGCAGGTCACCCTTCCGGACGAACTGCGGGCGGTCGTGGACGGCGAACTGGTGGTGGTGGACGCGGCCGACGCCCTGGTGGCGGACGCCCCGGACCTGCTGCCGCTGACGGCCGGGCTGCCCCTGCTCCCGGTCGCCCCGTCCCGCGCGGCCGACCTGGCGGAGCTGTTCCAGGTCCGCCGGCTGAGCGAGGCGGTCGAGGCGGAGGTCACGTCGGACGGCGAGGAGCACGAGGTCCCGCCCGCCGTGCACGCCCTGCTCGGCCCGGCGACACCGGCCACGTACGTCGAGCACGAGGAGCTGCGCGCGGGCGGCGTCGAACTGGACTGGCGCCGGACCCCCGACGGGGTCGTGCACGCCGCCACCCTGGAGGGCGTGGCCGCCGGGCTGGCCTGGTCGGCCGCCCAGTGGCCCCGCCGCTTCGAGGTGGCGGCGCTCCTGGAGGACCCGTCCCGGACGGCGGAACTCGCCCGGGACAGGTGGTTCGACTAGCCGCCGGCCGGCCGGGTCAGTTCACGAAGACGACCGCGCCGCCCTGCGTGGTGTCCTTCACCGGGCCGTACTTGGCGCTGAAGAACCCGTTCGCGGGGCAGGTGCCGGGGCCGCTGTACTTGGTGAACTGCTGGTTGCTGAAGGTCAGCGAGTTGTCGGCGTTGGACGGGGTGGCCGTGAGGCTCGTCGCGCGGTAGACGCAGGTGGTCAGGCCGAGGATCGTGTTGATCTTCAGCGTGGTCTGGAGGGGGCCGGCGGCGCCCGCCGTCACCGTCAGGGAGCCGCCGGACGTCACGGCCGTGGCGTACGGCAGGTTGTTGACGGTGATGCTCTGCACGCCGGTGGCGCCGGTGATGTTGGTGGTGCAGCTGCTGAGCGTGTGCGCCGTCAGCGTCTCGGTGGCGGTGCCGGGGGCGGTCGGGTTGGTGTTGACCGTGGCGGTGAAGGCGGAGGAGTTGCAGGTGATGCCGCTGCTGCCGCCGGCCGTGGTGGTGATCTTCGCCTGGCTGCCGGTGGCGAGGGAGGCGGTCAGGACGTCGCCGGCGGCGACGGCCGTGCCGCCGGCGCTGCCGGTGGTCAGCACGTTGCCCGCGGCGGCCGTCGCGTGCGCGGTGGCCGTGAGGGCGGCGGTCAGCGTCGCGGCGACGGCGAGACCGGTGGAGGTGAGAAGGGCGCGCTTGCCCATGGGGGTTCCTTCCTTCGCGGTGGGGTGTGATGACGCGGCGGTGCGCGTGGGGCGCGCACGGCCTTCCGGGCACGGCGGAGCACCCGGAGGGCGTGGGGATGTGCGCGGGGGTGCGAGGGTGCGCGGGGTGAACGGCGAGCGGCTCCTGCCCGCCTCGTGCCACCGCCGGAACGATCCGGCGCCACGGATGTCCCGGCGGCGGTGTCGTGTTGCGCGTTCGGGAGTGATACTCGGGGCAGGGGATCGGGCAACTCCGCGTGGGAGCGGCGGAGTCGGACCGGTCTGCGCCGAGAGGAAAACCCATGAGGGTTGTAACTCCGCTCGCCGGTGCCGTCAACACCCCCGGGAGGACGTGGCCGATGGACGTCGTACGCGCCGCCGACGAGGCGCTCGTCCTGCCCGGCACCCGCACCGGGCGGGAGCCGGAGCGCTCGCTGCGGCCCGGCCCGCGCCGGCTGACGCCGGAGCAGGTGGCGTCGCGGCAGCGCGAGCGGCTGCTCGACGGCGTGGCCCGCACGGTCGCCGCCAACGGTTACGCGGGCGCCCGGATCAGCGACATCTGCCGGGCCGCCGGAGTCACCCGTCCGGTCTTCTACGAGCTGTTCTCCGGCAAGGAGGACGCCGTCATCGCCGCGTACCTGGGCGGCACCCGGATCGTCGTGCGCGCCATGGAGCAGGCGTACGGCGGGGCCGGCGGACCGGCCGCCTGGCCCGCCGCCGTACGGGCCGGACTGTGCGCCATGCTCGAACTCCTGGCGCGCAACCCGGTGTTCGCCACGATGGTCGTCGAGATCGAGTGCGTGGGGCCCGCGGGCCGCCGGGCGCGCGCCGAACTTCTGGCCAGTTTTCGCCGGTTCTTCTCCGACGCCCCGCCGGGACCGGCGGGCGTGGGGCGGGCCGAGCTGGTGGACATCGTCGTCGGCTCCGTCCACGCCGCCGTGCACCGGGCCGTCGACGAGGGGCGGTCGGAGCGGCTGCCCGAGCTGCTGGAGTCCCTCGTGCACGTGGTGCTCTCGCCGTTCCGGGAGCCGTGAGACCGGGCGGGAGGCCGGGCAGGAGCCTTGCGGGACCGGACGACAAGCGGTTTCTGCACGGCAATTGACTCGCGAGTAATAACGGGCGTACGTTCCGAAACGGTTCCCTGCGGCACGGCTGCCTCAGCACGGAGGAAGACCCAGGCGGGTCGGGGGACCGTTCGTCGTCCGCGCCAGGACACGCCGCGCAGGTCTGTTTCCTCATCTATGTCAGGAGCACCTCATGGCACTGTCCGAAGCCCCCCAGGGCGCCAGGGAGCCCGAGCGCCGCGGCCGGGTCCGCTACCGCCGCGCCGCGTCCATGGGCTTACCGGCCCTGGCCGTCGCCGCGGGGCTCGTCGTCCTCACCGCCCAGGGCGCGCTCGCCGCCCAGTTCGCGATCTCCGGCATGCCGTTCACGGTCGCCGCCGACTCCCTGGAGGGCCGCGGCTTCGGCCAGTTCGGCGGCATGGACAACATGGCCGAGGGCAGCCCCAACGCCGGCGACACCGGCGGTCAGGTCCTCGTCATCGTGACCGCGATCCGCGAGGCGGAGCTCACCAACCTCTGCCAGAGCGTGGAGCTCGGCGGCACCTTCCTGAAGATCACCGCCGGCGACAAGGGCACCACGGTCAAGGCCTCGGGCCTGACCACCGACTCCACCGAGATCTCCGGCAAGCTCGCCGCCTTCGACAACATCGAGATCGGCGGCGACGCGTCCACCTTCGACAAACCGCCGGTGAAGGGCCCGCTCGGCAGCTTCGGCCAGCAGGCCGACACCGTCAGCCTCAAGGACCTGCGGCAGACCAACTACGCCACCACCGCCGTCCGGTTCACCCTGCCCGACCTGCGGATGCGCTTCGCGTCGGAGGGCTGCTGACCATGACGCAGGGCACCGACGGGACGGCGACCACCGAGGAGCCCCGGGAGGCCGGGCCGGAGCCGCGTACGCATCCCCGGGCCGCCTTCCGCCGCTGGCGGCACCGTCGCCCGTTCGGTGCGGGTCTCGCCGTCGCCCTCGGCGGCGGCGAGATCCTGCTCACCCAGCGGGCCAGCGTCTCCGTGATCCTGACCGCCGGCGCGGACAGCCTGATCGGCTACGTCATGCCGGTGATCATGATCGTCTGCGGGCTGCTGATCGTTCTCAACCCGGGCCAGCGGCTGTTCTACTCGGTCGTCGCCGTCCTCGCCTCCCTGGCGAGCTGGCTGACCTCCAACCTGGGCGGCTTCTTCGTCGGGCTGCTGCTCGGCGTCGTCGGCAGCTCCCTCGCCTTCGGCTGGGACCCGGACCGGCCGGCCCGCGCGAAGCGCCGATGGCCGCGCCGCCGGAAGACCGCCCCAGTTACGCCGGGAACCTCCGGTCCACCCACCGCCAGGTGAACTCGAGCAGCGCCGCGCCCGTCGCCGCGATCGCCACCGCCGTCCACGGCATGGTCACCCCGACCAGCCGCAGCGCGAAGAACTCCTGCAGCCACGGCACCAGCAGCACCAGCACGAACGCCCCGCCCATCGCCGCGACCAGCCCGATCCGCCACCAGGTGTAGGGGCGGGCGACGATCGCCAGCACCCACATGGAGACCAGGAACAGCGTCAGGGTCGCGGCGCTGGTCTCCGCGTTCAGCGCGCCCTCGCCGCTGTAGTGGGAGCGGGCGATCAGGTACGTGGTGAACGTCGCCGTCGCCGCGACCACGCCGCCGGGGATCGCGTACCGCATCACCCGGCGCACGAAGTTCGGTTTCGCCCTCTCCTTGTTGGGGGCCAGGGCGAGGAAGAACGCCGGCACACCGATGGTCAGCGTGGACAGCAGCGTCAGGTGACGCGGCAGGAACGGGTACTCGACCTGGGAACAGACCACCAGGATCGCGAGCAGCACCGAGTACACCGTCTTCACCAGGAACAGCGTGGCGACGCGGGTGATGTTGCCGATCACCCGGCGGCCCTCGGCGACCACCGACGGCAGGGTGGCGAAGCTGTTGTTCAGCAGCACGATCTGGGCGACGGCCCGGGTCGCCTCGGAGCCCGAGCCCATGGCGACGCCGATGTCGGCGTCCTTCAGCGCGAGGACGTCGTTCACGCCGTCGCCGGTCATCGCGACCGTGTGCCCGCGGGACTGCAGCGCGCCGACCATGTGGCGCTTCTGCTGCGGGGTGACCCGGCCGAAGACGGTGTGGGCGTCCAGTTCCCGGCCCATCGCCTCCCGGTCGGCCGGCAGGGCGCGGGCGTCCACGGTGACCCCCGCGCCGGACAGGCCCAGCTTGCCGGCGACCGCGCCGACGGAGACCGCGTTGTCGCCGGAGATCACCTTCGCGGCCACGTTCTGGTCGGCGAAGTACGCCAGCGTGTCGGCGGCGTCCGGCCGCAGCCGCTGCTCCAGGACGACCAGGGCGGTGGGCCGGGCGCCCTCGGCGACCCGGGGCGCGTCCAGCTCGCCCGCCGCCCGGGCCAGCAGCAGCACCCGCAGGCCCTGCTCGTTGAGGTCGTCGATCTCGGCCAGCACCGGATCGCCGTCCGGCAGCAGCACGTCGGGCGCGCCGAGCAGCCACGTGGAGGACTCCCCGTCGCCCTCGCTGAAGGCGGCGCCGCTGTACTTGCGGGCGGAGGAGAACGGCAGCGACTCGGTGCAGCGCCAGTCCTCGCTGTCCGGGTAGGCGTCGATGATGGCCTGCAGGGAGGCGTTGGGCCGGGGGTCGGACTCGCCGAGCGCGCCGAGGACCTTGCGCACGTACGCCTCGTCCGAGCCGTCCAGGGTGCGCAGCTGGGTGACGTCCATGCCGCCCTCGGTGAGCGTGCCGGTCTTGTCGAGGCAGACGACGTCGACGCGGGCCAGGCCCTCGATGGCGGGCAGCTCCTGCACCAGGCACTGCTTGCGGCCGAGCCGGATCACCCCGATCGCGAAGGCGACGGAGGTGAGCAGCACGAGGCCCTCGGGGATCATCGGGACGATGCCGCCGACGGTGCGGGCGATCGAGTTCTTGAAGTCGGTGTCCTTGACGACCAGCTGGCTGATGACGAGCCCGATCGCGGTCGGCACCATCATCCACGTCACGTACTTGAGGATCGTGGAGATGCCGGAGCGCAGCTCGGAGTGGACGAGGGTGAAGCGGGACGCCTCCTCGGCGAGCTGCGCCGCGTACGCCTCGCGCCCCACCTTCGTGGCGGTGAACGCGCCGCCGCCGGCGACGACGAAGGAGCCCGACATCAGCGGGTCGCCGGGTTTCTTCAGGACGGGGTCGGCCTCCCCGGTCAGCAGCGACTCGTCGACCTCCAGGCCGTCGGCCTCGGCGACCTCGCCGTCCACCACGATCTTGTCGCCGGGCCCGAGCTCGATCAGGTCGCCGAGCACCAGCTCGGAGGTGGACACCTCGGTGGTGAGGCCGTCGCGGCGGACGGTGGGCCGGGCCTCGCCGATGACGGCGAGCCCGTCGAGCGTCTTCTTGGCGCGCAGCTCCTGGACGATGCCGATACCGGTGTTGGCGATGATCACGAAGCCGAACAGGCTGTCCTGGATGGGCGCGACGAAGAGCATGATCACCCAGAGCACGCCGATGATCGCGTTGAAGCGGGTGAAGACGTTGGCCCGCACGATGTCGACGGCGGAGCGGGAGCTGCGGACGGGGACGTCGTTGACCTCGCCGAGCGCGACCCGCTCGGCGACCTGGGCCGAGGTCAGTCCGGTGGGGCGGTGGACGACGGGAGGCCGCGCCCGCGCGTCGTCGGGCCGTGCGTCATCGTCGGTCTCGATCTTCGCCCGCTGCGTCATGTTTCCGACGGTACGGCCGGAGCGGCGGGTTCACCCGCCGAGTCGGGGGAAGTTGGGGCTGCGGGAGGACGGAGATCGTCCTGAGGTACTACGGGGCTTCCCCGAGGCCGTCGGCTTCGGCGGCCCGGGCCCGCTTGATCGCCGCGTCGCGCTTGCGCACGTACCAGATGCCGATGAGGCCGAGGCCCGCGCCGGCCAGGCAGGTCCAGATCCACGAGGTCGCGTTGCGGTCGGCGTACCAGCCGTAGAAGGGGACCTGGACGAGGAACAGGACGAACCAGAGGATCGTGCCGCCGATGATGGTGGCGACGACGGGCCCCTCCAGGGGCTCGGGTGCCTCGTGCTTGGGGGTCCACTTCGCCATGCGCCCAGTCTAGGGGGAGCCCCCCGGGGGTCTACGCGCGGAGATAGACGCTCTTCCGCTTATGTGTTCATACTGAAACGGTTTGCCTCCGGCGGGTTTCCCTCGTATGAACCGCCAACGAAGATCCCGATGAGGACCCTTTCATGAGCACCACGGCCCCCGCCCAGGCCACCCCCATGCCTCCCGAGCCGCAGCAGCCGGCCTCGGCCGTCGACCGCTTCTTCAAGATCTCCGAGCGCGGCTCCACCGTCGCCCGCGAGGTCCGCGGCGGCTTCGCCACCTTCTTCGCGATGGCCTACATCATCGTGCTGAACCCGATCATCCTCGGCAGCGCCAAGGACATGTACGGGCACCAGCTCGACGGCGGCCAGCTCGTCACCGCCACCGTCCTGACCGCGGCCCTGTCCACGCTGCTCATGGGCGTCATCGGCAACGTGCCGATCGCGCTGGCGGCCGGCCTCGGCGTGAACACGGTCGTCGCCCTCCAGCTCGCCCCGCGGATGTCGTGGGCCGACGCCATGGGCATGGTGGTGCTCGCCGGTCTCGTGGTGATGCTGCTGGTGGCGACGGGCCTGCGGGAGCGCGTGATGAACGCGGTGCCGGTGGGGCTGCGCAAGGGCATCGCGATCGGCATCGGCCTGTTCATCATGCTGATCGGCCTGGTCGACTCGGGCTTCGTCTCGCGCATCCCGGACGCCGCCCACACCACCGTCCCGCTGCAGCTCGGCGCCGACGGTCACCTCGGCGGCTGGCCGGTGCTGGTGTTCGTGCTCGGCACCCTGCTCACCCTCGCGCTGATCATCCGCAAGGTCCCGGGCGCGATCCTGATCTCCATCGTGGTCATGACGATCGCCGCCATGGTGATCAACGCCGTGGCGAAGGTCCCGTCCTGGGGCCTGACCACCCCGGAGTGGCCCGGCAACCCGGTCGCGACCCCGGACTTCGGTCTGGTCGGCGAGGTCAGCCTGTTCGGCGGCTTCGACAAGGTCGGCCTGCTCACCGGCTGCCTCTTCGTCTTCACCGTGCTGCTGTCCTGCTTCTTCGACGCGATGGGCACCATCCTCGGCGTCGGCGACGAGGCCAAGCTGATGGACAAGGACGGCAACTTCCCCGGCATCAACAAGGTCCTGCTCGTCGACGGCCTGGCCGTCGCCTCCGGCGGCGCGACCTCGTCCTCCGCCACCACCTGCTTCGTGGAGTCCACGGCCGGCGTCGGCGAGGGCGCGCGCACCGGTCTGGCGTCGGTGGTCACCGGCGGTCTGTTCTCGGTGGCGCTGTTCCTCACGCCGCTGGCCACGATGGTGCCCTCGCAGGCCGCCACGCCCGCGCTGCTCGCGGTGGGCTTCCTGATCCTGGCCGGATCGGTCAAGGACATCGACTGGAGCGACTTCACCATCGCCGTGCCGGCGTTCCTGGCGATGGTGATGATGCCGTTCACGTACTCGATCACCAACGGCATCGGCATCGGCTTCATCGCCTTCAGCGTGCTGCGGCTGGCGGCCGGCCGGGGCCGTGAGGTCCCGGCGGCCATGTACGTCGTCTCGGCCGTGTTCGTCTTCTATTACGCCATGCCGGCCCTCGGCCTCACGTAGGCGAAGCCGCCCGCGTCTCCGTCGTCGGGCCGTAGAACTTCTCGGTCTCGTCGACGGCGGCCTTGAACCGTTCGTCGAAATCGTCGCGGATGAGCGTCCGGAGGACATAGTCCTGGACGCTCATTCCGCGTTTGGCGGCATGCCCCCGGAGCCGGTCGAGCAGCTCACCGTCTATGCGCAGGCTGAGCACTGTCGATCCCATGCGAGTCAGGGTCCGGGAGCGGCTGGTCCGATGCGTCACTTTCCGGATGGCTCTCACTCATTTGGGTGACACATTCAACGAGTGCGCATGAGGGCGTGAAACCGAGTGGTCTTTAGGAAGAGTAATGAGTTACGCTAAAGAACATGCCTGACCTGTCCCACGGCACCGCCGAAGACGCGGCGGCCGTGAACGCGCTCCGCTCGGCGGTGATGCGGCTCGGCCGACGCCTGAAACACCAGCGCGTCGACGAGTCGCTCAGCCCCACCGAGATGTCGGTGCTCGGCACCCTCCACCTGTGCGGCTCGGCCACCCCCGGTGAGCTGGCCCGCAAGGAGCACGTGCAGCCGCCGTCCATGACCCGCATCGTGGCACTGCTGGAGGCCAAGGGACTGGTCCGGCTCGAGCCGCATCCCGACGACCGCCGGCAGAAGGTGGTCAGCCCGACCGAGGTGGCCGAGGCCATGCTCGAGGAGAGCCGCCGCAAGCGGAACGCCTGGCTGGCCGCGCTCGCCGAGGGTCTGGACGAGGACGAGTGGGCGAGGCTGCGTGCGGCCGCGCCGGTCCTGGAGAAGCTCGCACACCTCTGACCCTGCCAGCCGAGGAGGCGACGCACCTTGAGCACGGGACCCGGAGCACACTCCGCACCCGTCAGCACACCGCACCACGACACCCCCGCGGACCGGGGAACGTTCTCCTCCCTCCGGATCCGCAACTACCGCCTCTTCTTCACCGGAGCGATCGTCTCCAACACCGGCACCTGGATGGCCCGGATCACCCAGGACTGGCTGGTGCTCACGCTCACCGGTTCCTCCGCCGCCGTCGGCATCACCACGGCGCTGCAGTTCCTGCCGATGCTCCTGTTCGGCCTGTACGGCGGCGTGCTCGCCGACCGCTACCCGAAGCGGCGCATCCTCCTGATCAGCCAGGGCGCGCTCGGCCTGTGCGGCCTCGCCCTCGCGGCGCTCACGCTCTCCGGACACATCCAGGTCTGGCACGTGTACCTGGTGGCCTTCCTGCTCGGCATGGTCACCGTCGTCGACAACCCGGCCCGGCAGTCGTTCGTGTCCGAGATGGTCGGCCCCGGCCAGCTGCGCAACGCGGTCTCCCTGAACTCGGCGAACTTCCAGAGCGCCCGCCTCGTCGGCCCCGCCGTGGCCGGTCTGCTGATCGCCTCGGTGGGCAGCGGCTGGGCGTTCCTGCTGAACGGCCTGTTCTTCCTCGCCCCGCTGACCGGGCTGCTGATGATGCGCCCGGCCGAGCTGCACCGCACCGAGCGGGCGCCGCGCGGCAAGGGACAGCTCCGGGAGGGCCTGCGCTATGTGGCCGGGCGGCCCGAGCTGATCTGGCCGATCGTGCTCGTGGGCTTCGTCGGCACCTTCGGCTTCAATTTCCCGATCTGGCTGACGGCCTTCGCGGACGACGTGTTCCACGTCGGCGCCGGCACGTACGGCCTGCTCAACACGCTGATGGCGGCCGGCTCGCTGGCCGGCGCGCTGCTCGCGGCCAAGCGCGGCAGCACACGGCTGCGGATGCTCGTCGGCGCGGCGGCGCTGTTCGGCGTCCTGGAGGTCCTCGCCGCGCTCGCCCCCGCGTTCTGGATCTTCGCGCTGCTGCTGGTCCCGATCGGCACGGTCGGCCTCACGGTGAACGTGACGGCGAACTCGGCCGTCCAGCTCGCGACCGACCCGGTCATGCGGGGCCGGGTGATGAGCCTGTACATGATGGTCTTCGTCGGCGGCACGCCCATCGGCGCCCCGATCGTCGGCTGGCTGACGGACGAGTACGGCGCGCGCGTCGGCTTCGCCACGGGTGGCCTCATGACCCTGGCGGCCGCCACGACGGTGGGCCTGATCCTCACCCGGGCGGTCGGCGTGAAGCCCCGCCTCCACTGGCACCACGGCCACCCGAGGGTCCACCTGGTCAAGCGCACGCAGCCGGCCCTGGAGCCGGCCGCGTAGCCCGGTGGCAGCGGCCGGGTGGCTGTCAGACTCGCGGCATGAGGCTTTTCACCGCCGTCCTGCCCCGCCCGCCCGGCTCGCCGAGCTCGCCGCCGAGGTCGACGAGCTGCTCCGCCTCCCCGGTGCCGACGCCCTGCGCTGGACCGGCCGGCCCGGCTGGCACTTCACCCTCGCGTTCATGGGCGAGGTCGACGAGGCCCTGCTGCCCGACCTGCGCGCCCGGCTCGCCCGCGCCGCCCACCGCACCGCCCCGTTCCCGCTGCGCCTGCACGGCGGCGGCCGCTTCGGGCAGCGGACCCTGTGGACCGGCGCGGCCGGCGGGCTGGACGACCTGCGGCTGCTCGCCGAGCGCGCCGACGCGGCCGCCCGGCGCGCCGGCATCCCCATGGACGAGCACCGGGCCTTCCACGCCCACCTCACCGTCGCCCGGGCCCGCCCCGGCGTCCCGGCGGACCTGCGGCCGTTCGTCGAGGCGCTGGAGCGGTTCGAGGGCGGCCGGTGGGAGACCGGCGAGCTGGCGCTCGTCCGCTCCCACCTGCCCGCGAGCGGGGTCCCCGGCGAGGGCCCCCGGTACGAGACCCTCGACACCTGGCCCCTCGGCCAGGGCGGCTGACCCGCCGGGTTACGCTCGAAGGGTGGATCCGAAGACCCGAAACCAGATCATGGCCGGCGTGCTGGTGCTCCTGTTCGCGATCATCGCGGTGGCCTCGGTGACGGGCCAGTAGCGGAGTACCGGCCCGCCCCGACACGCCTCACCGCCTCAGCGCCTCACCAGGCGAAGGCCTCCGGGGACGGCCCCGGCCCGGGGAAGATCTCGTCCAGGGCCGTGAGCACCTCGTCCCCGAGCTCCAGCTCCACCGCGCGCAGCGCCCCCTCCAGCTGCTCCACGGTCCGCGGGCCGACGATCGGGCCCGTGACGCCGGGCCGCGTGAGCAGCCAGGCCAGCGCCGTCTCGCCGGGCTCCAGGCCGTGCTTGTCGACCAGGTCCTCGTACGCCTGCACCTGCGCCCGTACGGACGTGACGGCCAGGGCGTCCGCCGACCGGCCCTGCGTCCGCCGCCGGCCCTCGGCCTCCTTCTTCAGGACGCCGCCGAGCAGCCCGCCGTGCAGCGGGGACCAGGGGATGACGCCGAGCCCGTACTCCTGGGCCGCCGGGACGACCTCCATCTCCGCGCGCCGCTCGGCGAGGTTGTACAGGCACTGCTCGCTGACCAGGCCGACCATGCCGCGCCGGGCGGCGGCCTCGTTGGCCTGGGCGATCTTGTAGCCGGGGAAGTTGGACGAGCCCGCGTAGAGGATCTTGCCCTGGCCGATCAGGACGTCGATGGCCTGCCAGATCTCGTCGAAGGGGGTCCGGCGGTCGATGTGGTGGAACTGGTAGAGGTCGATGTGGTCGGTCCGCAGCCGCTTGAGGCTGGCGTCGACGGCGCGGCGGATGTTCAGCGCCGAGAGCCGGTCGTGGTTGGGCCAGCGGTCGCCGTCGGCGCCCATGTTCCCGTACACCTTCGTGGCGAGCACCGTGCGGTCGCGGCGGCCGCCGCCCTGGGCGAACCAGGAGCCGATGATCTCCTCGGTGCGGCCCTTGTTCTCGCCCCAGCCGTAGACGTTGGCGGTGTCGACGAAGTTGACGCCCGCGTCGAGGGCGGCGTCCATGATGGCGTGACTGGTCGGTTCGTCGGTCTGCGGACCGAAGTTCATCGTGCCGAGGACGAGTCGGCTGACCTTGAGTCCGGTGCGTCCGAGCTGCGTGTACTTCATGGGCCACCAGCCAACTGCTTCGAGTCCGCTCCAGGCAAGGGAGCGGGTCGGGCGGAACCCGGCGGGCCGGGTTCCGCCCCGTCGCCTAGAAGGTCAGGTTCCAGGCGTCGATCCTGCCGGTGTCCTGCGCGGCGTTGTCGTTCACGCGCAGCTTCCAGACGCCGTTCGCGACCTCCGCGGAGGCGTTGACGGTGTACGTCTGGGCGATGTTGTCCGTGCCGCTGCCGGTCCGGTTGTGCAGCGTGTAGACCGTGCCGTCCGGGGCCACCAGGTCGACCTTCAGGTCACCGATGTAGGTGTGCTTGATGTCGACGCCCACCTTCAGCGTGGCCGGGGCGTTGCCCGTGACGCCGCTGACCGTGATCGGGCTCTCGACCGTGGCGTTGTCCGCGATGGTCACGTCGGTCAGGTTCTCGAAGTACGCGCCGGGCGGCGGGGTGCTGCCGGAGACGGCCTTGAGCGCGTCGACCTGGCCCTCGCCGAAGAAGCCGTTCTTGGCGGTGGTGCCGGTGCAGCGGCTGTCGGCGGGGCAGGCGGTGTCGTTCGCCTGGGAGTTCAGCTTGTCGCGCAGGCCGGCCGGGGTGAGCGTCGGGTCGACGCTCGCGAGCAGCGCCGCGACGCCCGCCACGTGCGGGGACGCCATCGACGTGCCGTTCTTGTTGCCGTACTTGCCGCCCGGCAGCGTCGAGTAGACGCCGTACGAGCCGTCGCCGCCGGGGGCCGCGACGTCGATGACGTTGTTCCCGAAGTTGGAGTACGACGCCTTGACGTTGCCCCGGCCCATGGCCGCGACGGTGACGACGCCCGGCAGCTCGGTCGGGATGTCGATGCAGGCGTTGGTGATCGTGCGGGTGACCGGCGTCGAGTCGTTGGGGCTCTCGGAGTCGGTCGTCTTGTTCGCCAGGTCGTAGTTGGAGTTGCCGGCGGCGGCGATCTGGAGCGAGCCCTTGCCCTCGGCGTACGCCTGCGCGCGCCGGACGCCCTCGATGATGGCGGCCTGGTCGACGTTGTCCGGGCAGTTGAACTGCCACGGGTCGGTGTAATAGCTGTTGTTGGTGACCTTGAAGCCGTGGTCACCGGCCCAGACGAAGCCGCAGATCGTGTTCTCCGCGAAGAACAGGCCGCTCGGCTGCTCCGCGATGCGGACCGACGAGATCTTCACGCCCGGCGCGACGCCGATGACGCCCTTGCCGTTCTTGGCGGCCGCGATGGTGCCCGCGACGTGCGTGCCGTGGGTGTCGATGTCGCGCCACGCGCCCGGACGGGTGTCCGGCTTGCCGTAGGCGCAGGAGACCGAGTCCGCGGAGTTGAAGTTGGGCGCGATGTCCTGGTGCTGGTCGTCGACGCCGGTGTCCAGGACGCCGACCTTGACGGTGGCGGAGCCGGTGGTGACGGCCCAGGCCTGGTCGGCCTTGATCTGGGTCATGTCCCAGCGGTTCGACTCGGTCAGCGTCGTCGGCGACTGCGAGGGGTTCGGGGGCAGCGCCGGGTTGTAGGCGTCCGCCGGGACGTCGGAGGTGCGCGTCGCGCCGACCTGCTGGACGCCCGTCACGGCCCGCATCGCCGGGGCGAAGCCGGCCGACGCCGAGTGGGCCACGAGGACGCCGATGGCGTCGTAGGCCGCGAAGACGGAGCCGCCGTTGTTCGCGATCGCGGTGCGCACGGCGGTGGTGTCACCGGGGGCGGTGATCACCAGGTACGCGCGGGTGCCCGCCGCCCAGGACGTCTCCGCCGCCGCCGCGCGCGCCGCCGAGGACGAGGCCGTCGTGCGGGCGGCAGAGGAGGGTTCGGGGGTGTCGACCGGCGCCGCGTGGGCGAGACCGACGGGCCCGGCGAGGGCCATGGTCGCCCCGAGGGCGACGGCCGTCACGGCCGAGAGTCTCAGCCGGCTGGATATGTGGGAAAACAATGCGTCCTCCGAAGGCCCGGTGGCGCTGGTGGCGCCGGCCGGGCCATGTCATGTGTGGGGAGGACGCAAGATCCCAGACGAAGGCATGCGGAAGGAAGGGTTCTGTCCGACAAGTCTGGTGATGTTACTAAGAGTTGATCTGACTGTGCATCGGCTGCGGGTGTTTCCGCGGGTACGTGGCGAGAAGTGGACAGAAGCGTCGCCCCCGTGGGTGACCGCGGCCCGGTGCCATGTCCCTGCGCCCCGGCCTCCGTTTCAATGCGGAGGATGACCTCCACCCGTACGCGCCGCCCCGCGCTCGCCGCCGTGGCGGCGGCGCTCGTCGTGCTCGGCACCGCCTCCGCCGCCCCGCCCGCCCAGGAGCGCGTCCCGGCCGTGTTCCTCGGCGACGGGACCGTCGGCGGCTGGGGCATCGCGCCCGTCGACGAGAGCCGGCTCTCGTGCGTGCGCGCCCAGGAGAACCTGCCGGACGTGATCGAGGACCAGCTCGCCGACCAGTCGATCCTGCTGGACGTCACGGCCGATGTCTCCTGCGCGGGGGCGGAGCTGCGGCACGTGTGGGAGGAGCAGGGGTTCGGCGGTTCGGTGGCGTCCGCGCCGCCCCAGAAGCGGGCGTTGACGAAGGAGACCCGGCTGGTGGTGGCGGCCCTCGGGGCGCACACGGTGGGCCTCGGGCCGATCCTGAAGCAGTGCTCGGCGAAGCTGCGCGGGGCGCAGGGCGCGTTGCTGCCGGGCCGTCCGGTGGACGCCGCCTCGCGACCGGCGGACTGCGCCGCGTACTTCGCGCGCGGGGCGGGCGCGGACTGGCTGGCGCAGCGGTTCGAGCAGGCGGACAAGGACCTGGAGAAGCTGTTCTCGGAGATCCGCAGCGAGTCGCCGTCGGCGGACGCGGTGCTGGTCGGCTACCCGAGGCTGGTCCCGAAGGACGTGACGCGCTGCCGGACCGCGCTGCCCGACGGCGGGGGCCGTCCGCTCGCGGACGTCCCGGAGGCGGCCTGGGCGTTCCTGGACCGGAAGGTGCAGGCCCCGCTCAACTCCCTGATGGCCGAGCGCGCCAAGGCGCACGGCGGGCACTTCGTGGACCTGTACGCGGCGACCGGCGGGGCCACGGCCTGCGACGGCGCGGACCGCGCGACCGGCGGCCTCCTGGAACCCTCGGCCGTCACCCTCCTCGACCGGCGCCACCCGTGGTTCCTGCACCCGAACGAGACGGGGCGTGACGCGAACGGCGACGCGGTGGCCCAGGCGATCGCCACGGAGGTGTTCGGCCGCGGCCCGGCGTGAGCCGCCCGGGCCGGGCGGTCACGCCCCTCCGGGCCGGCCGGGTCACGCCCGGCCGTCTCACGCCCCGCCGAGCCAGCTCGGGGCGTCGAGCCGGTACGCGGTCTCCGGCGGGACGACGGTGCGCAGGGCGGCCTCCAGGTCGCGTACGCGCTCCGGGCCCAGGGTCGCGGCCCACTCCGCGCGCAGCTCGTCGAAGATCGCGGCCGAGCGGGCGAGGGCGTCGAGGCCGGCCGGGGTCAGGCGGACGAGCTTGCGGCGGGCGTCGGCGGGGTCGTCGGCGCGTTCGACGTAGCCCAGGGCGAGGAGGCGGTCGAGGGTCTTGCCGGCCGCCTGCTTGGACACGCCGAGCCGGCGCCCCACGTCGCTCGCCGTCGCCCCGGCCGGGCCGCCCGCCGCCACGGCCTGCAGGGCGAAGCCGTGCGCGGGGCGGAAGCCGGCGTGGCCCTCCTGGGCGAGGCGGGCGTGCAGGCGGTCGATCAGGGTGCGGAAGCCGCCGAAGAGCAGCAGCGGCAGCTCGTAGCCGTGGCCGTCCGCAATTCCCTTGCCGCGATCGACAACCTGGTTTACGTTTTCCTCGTCGAACTGGTCAACCATGTTGTCGATCCTATCCGGGGGTCCCCTTGCCGTCCGACCTGTCCCGCCGCGCCGCCCACGCCGTCACCCTCTTCAAGGAGTCCCCGCACGCCTTCGACGGCTTCCTGAAGCTCGTCGAGATCTTCGACTCCACCACCCTCGACCCGCACGCCCGTGAGACCGTCGTCCTCACCGTCGCCGCGCGCAACCAGTGCCACCTGTGCGTCGGCATGCACGAGGCCGCGTTCGCCGCGCTCGGGCCCGTCCCCGACCCGGAACGGCTCGCCGCCGTACGCGAGTTCACGCTCCAGGTCCTCGCCTCCAGCGGCGCGGTGAGCGATGCCGAGCTCGCCGCGTTCCAGGCCCACGGCTACACCCGGCAGAACGCCCTGGAGGTCGTGCTCGGCATCGGCGCGTACACGATCTCGACCCTCGCGAACCGCCTCAATCGCTGTTGACGGCCCGGCGGACGGCGCGGTTGTCTGCCGGGATGGAGCACCTGCGCTACGAAGCACCGGACACCGACCGCGTCCTGGAGGACTGGCGGCACGTCCACAACGTGATCGTCCCGCCCGCCGCGCTCACGCTCGACGAGGTCCGCGAGCGTGCGGGCCGGTACGAGCTGGAGGTCGCGTACCTCGGCGACGTGCCCGTCGGCTGTACGACGGTCCGCCCGCCGACCCCCGACGCGCCCCGCACGGCCACCGTCATCGCCCGCGTCCTGCCCGAGCACCGCGGCCACGGGCACGGCACCGCCCTGTACGCCCGCGGCCTCGCGCGGGCCCGGGCGCTCGGCGCGCGGACCGTCGAGACCTGCGTCCTCGCGGCCAACGAGGACGGCCTGCGCTTCGCCGGGCGCCGCGGCTTCACCGAGACCGACCGCTACACGCTGCCCGGTGACGACGCCCTCTGGATCGACCTCGCGCTGAACCTGAACACCCCGCGCCGGAACGTCGGTTCGGGCTCCCCGCTCGAACCCGAGATCGGCTTCTCGCGGGCCGTCCGCAAGGGCGCGCACGTCGCCGTCGCCGGCACCGCGCCCATCGCCGAGGGCGGCGGGACCGCCGGCATCGGCGACGTGTACGCGCAGACCGTCCGCTGCCTCGACATCGCCGAGGCCGCGCTCGCGGAGGCCGGGGCCACCCTGGACGACGTCGTACGCACGCGGATCATGCTCACCGACGTCACCGCCTGGAAGGAGGCGGCCAGGGCACACGGGGAACGCTTCGCCGCCGTGCGGCCGGTGACCACCTTCGTGGAGGTCTCACGGTTCATCGACCCCGAGTGGCTGGTCGAGATCGAGGTCGACGCGATCACCGACGCGCCGTAGCCGTCGTCAGGCCCGGTACGGCGCGCCCACGCCCCACGCCTGGTACAGCGCGTCCGCGAAGGCGGCGGCGAGCTTGTGCTCGCCCGTGGGGCCCGGGTGGGTGCCGTCGTACGTGTCCGCGCGCAGGTCGTACGACTCCGGCGGCGAGGCCAGCAGCAGCGGCGACGCGGCCGTGTCCAGGTCGGCGACGACCTTGGCCAGCAGCTCGTTGAAGCGCTCGCACTCCGCCGCGAACGGCGCGTCCGACGCGGCCCGCACGTTCGGGATCACCGGCAGCAGCACCGCCCGCACCCGCGGGTTCGCCGCGCGGGCCGCCGCGACGAAGGCACGGACGTTGTCGGCGGTCTGCTCGCTGTTCGTGTAGAAGCCCAGGTCGATCAGGCCCAGCGCGACCAGCAGCACGTCCGCCCCGGTCTCCGCCACCGCCCCGCCGATCAGCGGCGCCATGTGCAGCCAGCCCTCGCCCCAGCCGGCCAGGTGCCGGCGGGCCTCCTCGGGAAAGTCGGGCGCGGCGTACGCGGACGAGACGGCCGCGTCGGCCCCCGCCTCGTACAGCGCCGTGCGCGGGCCCACGATCTCGTACGGGCCTCCGGGGCACCGGCCGAGGTGCTGCCACATCCGGTAGCGCCACGTGTAGTCGCCGGCGCTTCCGACCGTGCAACTGTCGCCGACGAACATGAAACGCATCCCGCCATCATCCCGGACGCCCCGGCCGACCTGCGACGTGACGGCCGACACCCCTCTCCGGCCCGTGGCACGCTTGAGCCCATGCGATCGTCTCTCCGCGTCACCGGCGCCCTGGCCCTGGTCCTGTGCACGGCCGTCGCCCCGGCCGGCGCCGCCGAGGCCGCCCCGGCCGCCGAACCGGACCGCGACTTCACGATCGAGGACACCCGCGTCACCGAGTCCAGCGGGCTCGCCGCCAGCCGCGCCCACCCCGGTGTCTACTGGACGCACAACGACCAGGACGAGCCCCGGGTCTTCGCCGTCGACTCCCGCACCGGCCGGACCGTCGCCACGGTCACCCTCCGCGGCGTCGGCACCCCCCGCGACATGGAGGCGATCTCCGTCGGCCCCGACGGCCACGTCTACGTCGGCGACATCGGCGACAACCTCGGCGGCTCCTGGGACCACGTCTGGATCTACCGCTTCCCCGAGCCGAAGACCCTGCGCGACCAGAGCGTCCAGGCCGTCCAGTACGACGTGAAGTACGCCGACGGGCCGCGCGACGCCGAGGCCCTGATGGTCCATCCGAAGACCGGGCGGGTCTATCTGGCCAGCAAGCACGAGGACGGCGGCGGCTTGTACGAGGGGCCGGCGCGGCTCAGCACCAAGGGCGTCAACACCTTCCGCCGGATCGCCGAGGTCCCCTGGGTCACCGACGGCGCGTTCTCCCCGGACGGGGACCGGCTCCTGCTGCGCGGCTACCTCATGGCCCGCGAGTACGCGTGGCAGGGCGGCCGCCCCGGCGCGGACCGCTCCATCGGCGCGCCGTTCCAGGGGCAGGCGGAGTCCGCGACGTACACCCTCGACGGCTCGGCGGCGATGCTCGGCTCGGAGGGCGTGGGCAGCCGCGTGCTCCGCGTGGACCTGGACGACGAGCGGCCCGACGGCTCCGGCCCCACCGCGAGTCCCCCGGCGAAGGGCGGCGGCGCGGGCGAAGGCGCTCAGGACGGCCAGGAAGGTCAGGACCAGGGCAGCTTCGGCCTCGGCGTCGTCGTGCTGGCCCTCGCCACCGCCGTCGTCGTCGGCTTCAAGCGCCTGCTGCGCCGCGGCTGATCTGCGCCGCCCGCCTCCACGGGACGACAATGGAGACAGGGGGGACCGTCCGTGGAGGAATCATGACGGCATTCACCCGCGAGGACATTCCGGTCGCCATCGAGGGCGGCGGTGTGGAGGTCCGGCTGCAGGAGGTCGGGGAGATGACCCTGGCCTACATCCACCTTCCCCAGGGCACGGACATGGGCCCCACCCTCAAGGGGCTCGAGAACGACCTGTGCCAGTGCCCCCACTGGGGCTACCTGTTCAAGGGCCGGATCAAGATGCGCACCGCCTCCGGCGAGGACGTCTACGAGGCCGGCCAGGCGTACTACTGGGCCCCCGGCCACGCCCCCGAGGCGCTGGAGGACTCCGACGTGGTCGAGTTCTCGCCCACCGCCGCGTTCATGGAGGTGATGGACCACGTGAAGGCGCAGATGGGCTGAGCGCGCCGAAGGCCCGGCGGGTGGGCTCACCGCGCCGGGCCTTCCGGGGACGCCTGACGTCTACAGCTTCTCGATCACGTAGTCGACGCAGGCCGTCAGCGCCTGCACGTCCGCCGGGTCGATCGCCGGGAACATCGCGATGCGCAGCTGGTTGCGGCCCAGCTTGCGGTACGGCTCGGTGTCCACGATGCCGTTGGCGCGCAGCGCCTTGGCGACGGCCGCCGCGTCGATCTCGTCCGCGAAGTCGATCGTGCCGATGACCTGCGAGCGCTTCGCCGGGTCGGTGACGAACGGCGTCGCGTACTTGGACTCCTCGGCCCAGCCGTAGAGGTTCTGCGCGGACTGCTTCGTGCGGGCCACGGCCCAGTCCAGACCGCCCTGGCCGTTGATCCACTTCAGCTGCTCGTTCAGCAGGAAGAGGGTGGCGAGCGCCGGGGTGTTGTACGTCTGGTTCTTCAGCGAGTTGTCGATCGCGGTCGGCAGCGAGAAGAACTCGGGGATGTGCCGGCCCGACTCGTGGATCTTCTTGGCGCGCTCCAGGGCGGCCGGGGAGAACGCCGCGAGCCACAGGCCGCCGTCGGCGGCGAAGGACTTCTGCGGGGCGAAGTAGTAGACGTCGGTCTCGGTGATGTCGACCGGCAGACCGCCCGCGCCGGAGGTCGCGTCGACCAGGACCAGCGCGCCCTCGTCGGCGCCCGCGACCCGCTTCAGCGGGGCGGCGACACCGGTCGAGGTCTCGTTGTGGGTGTAGGCGTACACGTCGACGCCCGCCTCGGCCCGCGGCTCCGGGTGGGTGCCCGGGTCGGAGGAGATCACGGTGGGCTCGGCCAGCCAGGGCGCCAGCTTCGCGGCCTTGGCGAACTTGGAGGAGAACTCGCCGAAGGTCAGGTGCTGCGACTTGTTCTCGATCAGGCCGTGGGTCGCGATGTCCCAGAAGGCGGTGGAGCCGCCGTTGCCCAGGATCACCTCGTAGCCCTCGGGCAGCGAGAAGAGCGCGCGGAGGCCCTCGCGCACCTCGCCGACCAGGTTCTTCACCGGAGCCTGGCGGTGGGAGGTGCCGAGCAGGGACGTGCCCGTGGCGGCCAGGGCGTCCAGCGCCTCCGTACGCACCTTGGAGGGGCCCGCGCCGAAACGGCCGTCGGCGGGCTTCATGTCAGCGGGAATCTGGATCTCAGCCACGAGGCGGAGCGTATCGGGTCGGAAGGGCCGTGGCGGACCGTTGTCCGCCGGATGAGACGACGAGGTGAGACATGCTGGCCTCGTGGGAACACACGAGGCACCGCGGGACGCACTGAGGGACGCACTGCGCCGGGCGCTGCGCGGCGACGTCGACTTCTCCTCCACCGCCCGCGCCCTGACCAGCATGGACGCCTCCAACTACCGGCGCGTGCCGCTGGGCGTGGTGGCCCCGCGCGACGCCGGCGACGTGGCCGCGGCCCTGGAGGTCTGCCGGGAGCACGACGTGCCCGTCGTGGCGCGCGGGGCGGGCACGTCGATCGCCGGGCAGGCCACCGGCACCGGCGTGGTGCTCGACTTCACCCGCCACATGCGCGCCGTCGTGTCGGTCGACCCCGAGGCCCGGACGGCCGTCGTCCAGCCGGGTGCGGTCCTCGACCGGCTGCGGGCGGCGGCCCGCCCGTACGGGCTGACCTTCGGGCCCGACCCGTCCACGCACAGCCGCTGCACCCTCGGCGGGATGATCGGCAACAACGCCTGCGGGGCGCACTCGGTGGCCTGGGGCACCACCGCCGACAACGTCACCGGCCTCGACGTCCTCACCTACGGGGGAGCGGCGCTGCGGCTCGGGCGGGACTGGCGGGGCGCGCCGGACGGGCTGCGCGAGCTGGTCGGCCGGAACCTGGCGGCGCTGCGGACCGGCTACCCGTCGGGCCTGCCCCGCCGGATCTCCGGTTACGCGCTGGACGCGCTGCTGCCGGAGCGGGGCGGCGACGTGGTCCGCTCGTTCTGCGGGAGCGAGGGGACGCTCGGGGTGGTGACGGAGGCGACCGTGCGCCTGGTGCCGCTGCCGTCCGCGCCGGTGCTGGCGGTCCTCGGGTACCCGGACGAGAGCGCGGCGGCGGACGCGGCGGCGGGGCTGCTGCCGCTGGGCCCGCTGACCGTGGAGGGCATGGCCGCCGACCTCGTCCGGGGCGCCGCGGGGCTGCCCCGGGGCGGGGCCTGGCTGTTCTGCGAGGTCGACGGGCCGGACGCGGCCGCGCGGCTGGTGCGGGCCGCGGACGCGCTGGACGCGGCGGTGGTGAGCGACCCGGCCGGGCAGCGGGCGCTGTGGCGGATCCGCGAGGACGCGGCGGGCACGGCGACCCGGATGCCGGACGGCACGGAGGCGTGGCCCGGCTGGGAGGACTGTGCGGTGCCGCCCGCCCGCCTCGGCGGGTACCTGCGGGACTTCCGGGCCCTGCTCGCGGAACACGGGCTGCGGGGCACTCCGTACGGGCACTTCGGCGACGGCTGCATCCACGTGCGCGTCGACTTCGACCTGTGGACGGGCGAAGGGGTGGGCCGGTTCCGGGAGTTCTCCGAGGCCGCCGCGGACCTCGTGGTGGCGCACGGCGGCTCGCTGTCCGGGGAGCACGGGGACGGGGTGGCCCGCGCCGAACTGCTGCCGAGGATGTACGGGGACGAGCTGGTCGGGCTGTTCGGCCGGGTCAAGGACCTGTGGGACCCGGCGGGCGGCCTCAACCCGGGGATGCTGGTGCGGCCGGGGCGGCTCGACGAGAACCTGCGCTTCACGGGGCTGCCGGTGGTGGGCCTGGGGCGCGAGGTGGCGCGCTGCGTGGGCGTCGCGAAGTGCCGGGTGGAGGGCCCGGTTCCGGGGCCGTCGGTGATGTGCCCCTCGTACCGGGCGACGGGGGAGGAGCGGCACTCGACGCGCGGCCGGGCGCGGCTGCTGCACGAGATGGCGCTCGGCGAGGTGATCACGGACGGGCTGCGCTCGGAGGAGGTCCGCGAGGCGCTCGACCTGTGCCTGTCCTGCAAGGGCTGCCGCAGCGACTGCCCCGTGGGCGTGGACATGGCCGCGTACAAGGCGGAGTTCACCGACGGCTACTACCGGGGCCGCCCCTGGCGGCGGCCCCGCTCGCACTGGACGGTCGGCCGGCTGCCGGAGTGGCTGGCGCGAGCCCGCTGGCTGGTGGCGGCCGGCACGCGGCTGCCGTACGCGGCGCGGCTCGCGGGCGTGACGCCCGAGCGGCCGCTGCCGCGGCCGGCGGCGCGGAGCTTCGTCGCGCGGCACGGTGTGCTCGCCGGCGAGGACGCGGTGCTGTGGCCGGACACCTTCACCAACCACCTCGCCCCGGAGGTGGGCGAGGCGGCGGTACGGGTCCTGGACGCGGCCGGGATCGCGACGGGACTGCCGCCGGGGCGGGTGTGCTGCGGGCTGACGTACGTGTCGACCGGGCAACTGGACCGGGCCCGCGCGGTGATGCGGCGCACCCTGGACGTGGTGGAGCCGGTGCTCGGGCGGCCGGTGGTGGTCCTGGAGCCGTCCTGCGCGGCGACGCTGCGGACGGACCTGCCGGAGCTGCTCCCGGACGATCCGCGGGCGGCGCGGCTCGCGGCCTCGGTGCGCACCTTCGCCTCGGCCCTGGAGGAGCTGGCTCCGCAGTGGACGCCGCCGCGCCTGGACCGGCCGGCGGCCGGGCAGACGCACTGCCACCAGCACGCGGTGCTGGGCGACGCGGCCGAGCGGAGGCTCCGCGAACGCGCCGGGCTGAACGGCGAGTTGAGCGGGGGCTGCTGCGGCCTCGCCGGGAACTTCGGCTTCGAACCGGGGCACTACGAGGTCTCGGTGGCCTGCGCCGAGGACCGGCTCCTCCCGGCGGTCGCGGCGGCGGGCGACGACGCGGTGCTGCTCGCCGACGGCTTCTCGTGCCGGACCCAGCTGGACCACCTGGCGGGGCGGCGGGCCCGGCACCTCGCGGAGGTACTGGCGGAGGGGCTGGGATAGAAGGGGCGTCTCCGCCCCGGACATGCCCTGTCCGGAACAGCACCGGAAATCAAATGCCGGAAATGTGCGGTCGGTTGACGTCACATCAGATCAGTGATTAGAAATCCCCCCGCCTGACCGGCGCACCTCGTGCGAGGCCGTGTACCCATGGGCGGGTCACGGTCCGATTTCGCATGCCCCGAGGGATTCCGGCGGGTGAACGCACAGCGAACCGACACGGAACGGCCGTGTCGGACCTTCGGCACGCCCATTTCCGCAGCTCGGCGGAGGGGCGCCGACGAAAG
Source organism: Streptomyces tritici (assembly GCF_048500665.1). Taxonomy (NCBI): domain Bacteria; kingdom Bacillati; phylum Actinomycetota; class Actinomycetes; order Kitasatosporales; family Streptomycetaceae; genus Streptomyces; species Streptomyces tritici. Next base: position 3,013,976 of record NZ_CP183183.1, on the reverse strand, counting down.
GGATTTCGTGAAAGCAAGATATGGGCGGGCGACAGCCTGCCTTGTGGTCGCGGCCCTGTCCGGGACCATGTTGCCACAAGTGGCTTATGCCGCGCCGGTTTCGAGCGATGACGGCGAGGGTATTGTCGATGCCTTCTCCGGCTGGTTCTCGGACGACGGGGAGAACCCCGCTCCGCAGGAGCCCCGCACCGGCGGAACTCCGGTGCTCCCGAGCCGGGAGAAACTTCCGGCGGGGAAGGCGACGGCGAAGCCGAAGCGTGTCGCGGAGCTGACGGCCCGGCGTACGGCGCACGCCCGCTACTGGAAGCTCTCCGACGGCCGGGTGCAGGCCGAGGTGTCGGCGGTGCCGACGGCGTACCGCTCCGGGAAGTCGTGGAAGGACATCGACCCGACGGTCGTCCCGGCCGGCGACAAGAGCTTCCCGTTCGTCAACACCACCAACACCGCCCGTACGTCCTTCGGCGCGGACGCCGGCCGGCTGCTGCGGTTCGAGGCCGAGGGCCACGCGGTGACGCTGGGCCTGGAGGGCGCGGGCAGGCTGTCCCCGCGCGCCCAGGGCGACACGGTCACCTACAAGGACGCGCTGTCGGGCGCGGACCTGTCGTACCAGGTGGGTCCGGGCCGGGTGAAGGAGAACATCGTCCTGGACGCGAAGCCGTCCGGGCCGGTGTCGTTCACGTTCACGCTGGACGCCGGCGGTCTGACGCCGAAGGCGAACAAGGACGGCTCCGTCTCGTTCTTCGGCGAGGGCGCGAACCCGGTCCTGGTGATCCCGGCCGCGTTCATGACGGACGCGAAGAAGGACGCGGCCTCCGCGTACGGCACGGGCTACAGCGCGGCCGTGACGCAGAAGCTGACGAAGGCCGGCCAGGGCTGGAAGCTGACGGTCACGCCGGACACGAAGTGGCTGGCGGCGCCCGAGCGGCAGTACCCGGTCACCATCGACCCGACGATCTCCATCGCGCCGACGCCGACCACGGCGCAGGACGTGATGATCTCGTCGGACGGCCCGACGACGAACTACAAGGACAACTGGCGGCTGTCGGTCGGCAACACCTCCACCGGCGCCTCCCGTGCCCTGCTGAGGTTCCCGATCACGGGCGTGCCGGCCGGGACGAAGCTCGACTCGGCCGATCTGAAGCTGTGGTTCGACCAGACGCACACCACCGGCGACACCGAGGTGCAGCTGGAGGCGCACCGGGCCACGCAGGCGTGGACCGAGGACCAGGCGACCTGGAACAGCGCGAGCACGTACACCGGTGAGCTGTCCGGCACGTCCGTGGTCGTCGACGACGGCGACACGGGGACGACCGCCGCGGTCGGAGCGTGGCCGACGTCGGGCTCGACGCTGACGCAGTACGCGGTCGGCAGCGACTACCGCTACAACAAGGACACGGTCGCCGGCGACACCTACACCTGGCGGCCGAACCTTCCCGAGGACGGCACGTACCAGGTCGAGGCCCACTGGGTCGGCGCCACCGACCGCGCGGCGAACACGCCGTACACCGTCACCTACGACGGCGGGTCGAAGCAGTACCTGGTGGACCAGCAGACCGGCGGCACGGGCGTCTGGAAGACCCTCGGCAACCACCCGTTCAAGGCCGGCACGCTCGGCAAGGTCGTCCTCGGCGACGGCCCGGTGAACACCAGCACCTCGGTGATCGCGGACGCCGTCCGCTTCACCAAGGGCGGTGTCGTCACCAAGCAGGCCGGTGAGCTGAACACCTGGCACACCTTCCCCGTCACCAAGACCGTCCAGCAGTGGATCGACGGCACGTACACGAACCACGGTTTCGTGATCAAGGCCGGGGACGAGTCCGCGAACGGCCCGAAGGGCGGTCCGCGGTACGAGGGCAGCGAGTTCGGGTACGGCGGCGAGGCCGCGAACTACCCGCGCCTGGTGCTGACCTTCGGCCGGCAGGGCGTCGAGCTCGCCGCCCCGACGACCGTCCACGACACCGGCGCGGAGCTGTCCTGGTCCGCCTACGACGACCAGGACCCGATCGGAGCGGGCGACGACCTGGTCGAGTACCAGGTGCACCGTTCGATCAACCAGACGTTCACCCCGTCCGCGGCGACGCTCGTCTCCCCGGTCGCCCCGGGGACGACGTCCTTCACGGACACGTCGGCGACGCCGACGAAGGCGGACGACCCGGACCCGTTCGGCCGCGCGTACTACTACATGGTCGCGGTGAAGACGAAGGACGGACAGGTCGTCGCCGCGCCGACCCAGCTCGTCCGGCTGCCCAAGGCGGGCCGGACGACGAAGGTGCTGACGGCGACGCAGGACACCACCGTGTCCTCCGCGCGGACCACCTCCAACCTGGACACCATCGACGACCTCGGCCCGAAGAACTGGCTGAGCGTGGGCAACAACTCCACGACGTACGACGACACCCGTGCGCTGCTGAAGTTCCCGGCCCTCGGCATCCCGGCCACGGCCCGGGTGCTGGACGCGAAGGTGCGCCTCTGGTCCACCCAGACCGCCACCGACGCCGCCGGAGCCCTGTACGAGATCCGGCCGCTGACGCGGGACTTCGACGAGGCCGCGGCCACCTGGGTCAAGGCGGACGCGACGACGAACTGGACGACCCCGGGCGGCGACTTCGGCGCCGTCGTGGGCGACACCGGGGCGAAGACGAACGACCCGGCCCGGCACGACTGGGGCATCACCTCGCTCGCCCAGTCCTGGGTGACCAGCCCGGCCTCCCAGAAGGGCGTCGTCCTCAAGATGGCCGACGAGGCGGCCAAGCAGGAGCGGACGCTGTTCCTGTCCTCCGAGGGCGCCGAGCCGCGGCTCCACCCGAAGATCGTGGTCACGTACATCGACTCGACCACCGCGTCGACGTACTACGCGCCGCAGACCCCCGCGCGCATGACCCCGAACAGCGACTACACGGTCGACTTCACCCTCACCAACACCACCGCCTCCACCTGGAACGCGGCCGACCAGGTCCTCACCTACCGGTGGACCCTGCCGGACGGCAGCGACGTCACCACCGGCGGCAACCAGGTCCACACGGCCCTGCCGTCGAACGTCGCGCCGGGTGACAGCGTCTCCCTGCAGGCGAAGATCAAGACCCCGATCAACTCGGACAACGGCAACAAGCGCACCGACTACGTCCTGACCTGGGACGTCTTCAACAAGACGGCCGGCACCTGGACGTCGGGCACCGCGGGCATCCCGGGCCTCGCCCAGAACGTGGCCGTGGAGGACCCGACCTCCAACCAGCTCGGCATGGAGAAGTTCTACTCCTACAGCGGCAAGAACACCGGCGCCGGCTCGACCGTCATGAACAACCTGGCGTCGGGCAACAGCGTCTGGCAGTACAACGCGTTCACCAACCCCGGCCGTGGCATCACCACGTTCGCCCGGTTCGCGTACAACAGCCTCGACACCTCCGACACGGTCTCCGGCCACGGCTGGTCCTTCCAGGTCTCCGGGCCGATCCGGCTCGGCGCGGCGTTGGAGTTCCACCCCAAGCCGAACCCGACGGAGATCCGACTCCCGGACGGCGACGGCACCACGCACGTCTTCCGCTGGGACGCGACCGCCAACGCGTGGAAGGCCCCCGCGGGCGTCCACTACAAGCTGGCGGCCAAGCCCGGCCTGGACTGCACCCCGTTGAAGGACCCGACTCCGGACGCCTGGACGCTCACCCGTCCCGACGGCACCCGGTTCGTGTTCGGCTGCGACGGCTACCTGACGTCCGTCGTGGACAAGAACGGGAACGCGCAGACGTACACGTACGAGGAGCGGAAGTCCAACAACAAGCCGACCAAGTTCCTCAAGTACGTCACCGACCCGGCCGGCCGCCAGTCGCTGACGATCGAGTACTACACGAAGGCCGACAGCAGCAACCCGAAGATCATCGACCACATCAAGTCGATGACCGACGTCTCGCAGCGCACGCTGACCTTCGAGTACTCCGACAAGGGTCTGCTCACCAAGGTCACGGACGGCGCGGGCTCGACCCAGCCGAAGGTCTTCCTCTTCGAGTACGACGCCACCCAGGGCAACAAGAACGTCAAGCTCGTCAAGGTCACCGACCCGCGCGGCGCCACGACGGGCCTGGCGTACTTCGCGCCGCAGACCGGTGACGACCCGAAGTACCACTGGTGGACCAAGACGATCACCGACCGTCTGCAGGGAACCACCGGCTTCACGTACGCCGTGGACGCCGCGAACCCCAAGTTCACCGCCACCCGGGTCACCGACGCCGAGTCGCGCCCGACGGACTACGTGGCGGACGACTTCGGCCGGCCGGTCCAGGCGACGAACGCCAAGTCGCAGACCATGAAGATGTCGTGGGACGCCGACAACAACGTCACGTACATGGAGGAGCCCAACGGCGCGAAGACCGCGTACTGCTACGACCAGGTGACGGGCTACCCGCTCTGGAAGCGCGACGCGGAGAACAACAAGTCCGGTGTTCCGCCCTCGTCGGACTGCGCGCCTGGTGTGTACCCGGCGAACTCCGCCCAGTACGTGTACCAGAAGCGTGCGGACGGCTTCTCGGCCGATCTGTTCACCAAGACCTCCCCGGAGGGCCGGAAGTGGCAGTTCGGCTACGACACCTTCGGCAACCTGAAGACGGTCACCGACCCCAAGGGCGTCGCGACGACGACGGCCGGTGACTACACCACGTCGTACGAGTACGACGGCCACGGCCAGCTGATCAGGGCCGTCGACGCCAACGGCAACGCGGACACGAACAGCGACTTCGGTCCCACGGGCTTCCCGGCCACGATGACCGACGCCCTGAACAAGTCCACGACGTTCGTCTACGACGAGCGCGGCCAGGTCCGCGAGGTGACCGACGCCCTGGGCAAGAAGATCACGCAGACGTACGACACCTTCGGCCGTCCGCTGGTCAAGACCGAGCCCAAGGACCAGGCCGCCGGTGAGCTGATCACCGCTCCGGCCCCCGTGTACGACGCCAACGACAACGTCACCACGTCGACGGCGCCCAACGGCGCGGTGTCCACCGCGGTCTACGACGCGGCCGACCAGATCACCTCGGCGACCGAGCCGAAGGACACCACGACGTCGGACGAGCGCAGGACGCTCTACACCTACGACAAGGTCGGCAACCTCAGGACGACGACCGAGCCGAAGGGCGCGCTGACCCCGGCGGTCGCGACGGACTACGTCACGACCAACCACTACAACGAGATCTACCAGCTCACTTCCGTCGTCAACGCGGAGGGCCACAAGGTCAGCTACGAGTACGACGAGGTCGGCAACAACACCAAGGTCATCGACCCGAAGAAGAACGCGACGGCCGACACGACCGACTACACCACCCTGACCGCCTACGACCTGAACCACCGGGTCACCTCGGTCACCGACGCCGCCGGCAAGACCACCAAGAAGTCCTACGACAAGGACTCCCTGGTCGTCTCCACGACGGACGCCGAGAACAACACCACGCTCATCCGCTACGACGAGCGCGGCAAGCAGGCCGAGGTCAAGGTCCCGTTCAGCGGCACCACCTCGATCACCTACCGCACGACCCGGTACGAGTACGACCAGGTCGGCAACACCACCAAGGTGATCACCCCGCGGGCCGTCGACGCGGACACGACCACCGCGTTCACCGCGCGTACCGAGTACGACGCCCTGAACCGGCCGGTCAAGCAGTACCAGCCGTACGACCCGGCGGACACCCGCCACAACAGCCCGAACGTCTACACCGAGACCGTGTACGACGCCGTGGGCCGGGTCGCGAAGACCTCGCTGCCGCCCTCGGAGGGGCAGACGGTCCGCAACGACACCGTCTTCACGTACTTCGACAACGGCTGGGCCAAGAGCTCCACGGACCCGTGGGACATCGCCACCACCTACGAGTACGACGCCCTGGGCCGGCAGACGGCCCGGACGCTGACGTCCGCGGGCGGTTCCTCCAACCGCACGATGACCTGGTCGTACTTCCCCGACGGGAAGGTCAGGTCCCGGTCCGACGACGGTGTTCCGGTGGGCCGGTCGGTGGTCCTGGTGGACAACTCCGACACCCAGCACACCTCGGCCACGGGCACCTGGGCCACCGGGAACCTCACCGGGCAGCAGGGCTACGACCACCGCACCCACGCGGCCGGCACGGGCACGGACGCCTTCACGTGGACGCTCGACGTCCCCGAGGACGGCACGTACACCGCGTACGTGAAGTACCCGAAGGTGACGGGCGCCGCCACCACCGCGAAGTACACGCTGTCGCACGGCACCACCACCGAACCGGCGGTCACCAAGGACCAGAACGCCGGCACCGGCACCTGGGTCGGTCTCGGTTCCTACGCCCTCAAGCAGGGCGAGGACACCAAGCTGAAGCTGGAGCAGAACAGCGGCGGCGTCGTGGTCGCGGACGGCGTCAAGCTCGTCCGTGACAACTCCGCGGAGACCGACAACGAGAAGCGCACCTTCACCTACGGCTACGACGTCAACGGCAACCTGACGTCCATCGGCGACACGTCGTCCGGGGCGAAGGTCGACTCCTACGCCATCACCTACAACGGCCTCAACCAGGTCCAGAAGGTGGCGGAGTCGCTGGCCGGCGTGGAGAAGAAGGCGACCTCGTACACGTACGACGCGAACGGGCAGTCGGAGACGGTCAGCCACCCGAGCCAGTTCTCCAAGTACACCTACGACCTGCGGGAGAAGGTCAAGACGGTCTCGGTCGGCAAGTCCGCGACCGACACCTCGCCGAAGGTCACCTCGTACACGTACACCGACCGCGCCCAGAAGCTGAAGGAGACCAAGGCCAACGGCAACACCGTCGACTACACGTACTTCCTCAACGGCGCGCTGAAGTCGACCACGGAGAAGAAGGGCTCCGGCACCCTCGTCGCCTCGCACACCTACGCCTACGACGCCAACGGCAACAAGGCGCAGGACGTCGCGAAGAAGATGAACGCCGACAACCACGCGGCGTACCTCGACTCCACGACCGACTACACCTACTCGCCGACCGACCGGCTCATCAAGTCGGTCAAGACCGGCAACGGCGCGGGCACCGAGACGTACGTCCACGACGACAACGCCAACGTCATCGAGCAGACGATCAAGAACGTCACGACGAAGTACCACTACGACCGCAACCGGCTGCTGAAGGCCGTCACCGGAACGTCGACGGCGTCCTACGCCTATGACCCGTTCGGGCGCCAGCAGTCCGTCTCCAGCGGCGGCAAGGTCGTCGAGCGGAGCGTGTACGACGGCTTCGACCACGTCGTGGAGTCCCAGAAGCTGGACGGCTCCGGCGCGATGAAGTCGACGACGTACACCTTCGACCCGCTGGACCGCACCGCGACGAAGACGACGGACGGCAAGACCACCGACTTCGAGTACCTCGGTCTGTCCGACGAGGTCCTCGACGAGAAGGTCGCCGGCCGGCTGACCAAGTCGTTCCAGTACAGCCCCTGGGGCGAGCGTCTGTCGCAGGTCAAGCACAACGCCGACGGCACGTCCGAGGACGGCTACTACGGCTACAACAGCCACACCGACGTCGAGACCCTGACGGACGGCAACGGCGACACCAAGGCCACCTACGGCTACACCGCCTACGGCAACAACGACACGTCCGAGTTCACCGGCATCGACAAGCCCGACGCCGCCGACCCGGCCAAGGAGGACTACAACCCCTACCGCTTCAACGCCAAGCGCTGGGACGCCCAGTCCGGCACGTACGACATGGGCTTCCGCGACTACAGCCCGGGCCTCAACCGGTTCACCACCCGGGACATGTACAACGGCGCCCTGGCCGACATGAGCCTCGGGTCCGACCCGTACACCAGCAACCGCTACGCCTTCACCGGCGGCAACCCGGTGAGCGGCGTCGAACTGGACGGCCACCTCGTCTGGTTCGGCATCCCGGCGATCTACTACGGGTACGCCGCGCTCTTCGGCACCGCCGCGTACGCGTCGACGCCGGCGGGCCAGGAGAACCTGGCCAACGCGGGTTCGGCCATCGGCAGCCTGCTCATGCCGTCCGCGTCCGACGTCGACAACTCCAGCGACTCGTCGAACGAGCCGCGTCCCGGTCCGACCCCTCAGCCGTCGCCGCAGCCGCAGCCGCAGCCCCGGCCCGTGCCGCGGGTCACCGACACCAACGACCCCAACTGCGACTCGATGGCCCGCATCGACGGGGGCCGGATCTACGGAGGTCTCGAGGAGTACACGGATCACTCGGGGCGGAAGGGCTGCAGGGCGACCGGCGCCTTCGCGTTCCTGACCAAGAGCGACCGCAGGTCGCGCACCGGGGCCGGCGGGCTGCCGAAGTGCCCCGAATGCGAGCCGTCCGTGCAGCCGGAGGGCATGAACGAAATCCGGGCCGGAGGCGGAAAGCCGCAGGCGGGCCACCTGATAGGTTACTGGGGCAAGGGCACCGGCCAGGACGTCAAGAACCTGGTCGCTCTGCACGGCCGGGCGAATGCCCGGATGGCCAGCAGGGTGGAATCCTTCGGGTGGAAGCACCTGACCGGTGACAACAAGCTGATCATGTCGGTCGTTCCCATCTACGGAGACCCGCGTTCGGCCGTTCCCACCACCGTCCAAGTGGGAATGACCGCGTACAACGCCCAGGGCGACATCGCGGGATCCTTCTCCTGCACGGTGAACAACACGAAGACCGGCTACGGCTCGACGTGCTAGAAGGGGCCTCACGGTGGCAACGCTTTCAGAGATAGAAGCCCTGCTGGGCGAACCCCGGTTCAACTGGTCGGACCCGGCGCCCTGGATCGCCCTGGAGCAGGAATTCGGCATCGAATTCCCCGCGGATTTCCGGGAGATCCTGGACGCCTACGGCTCGGTCCAGATCAACGGGCAGTTGTATCTGGAGCACCCCGCCGGTCATCTTCTGCACAATCTCGGGGAGACCATCAGGGGCGACCTCGAGATGTGGCGCGAGGAGGACATGGCGGAGCGCCTGCCCGGTCCGGTCGGGTCGGGCCCCGGTGAACTGATGCCGGTGGCCTCGGCCACGACGGGGGAGTGGGTGTTCCTCCGCGTCCCCGACGACCCGTCCTCCCCGTGGCGCGTCGTGGTCCTGGAACTCGACAGTCCGGCCTGGACCCTCTACGAGATGACGTTCGGCGCGTGGTTGCTGGCGTATCTCCGGGGGAGGGACGTGACGTTGTGTTCGCGCAACCTCGCGCCCGAGGGCCCGTTCTTCGAGCCCCTCTCCTGAAAACCGCACACACGACGGCCCGCCGGTTCCGACCGGCGGGCCGTCCGTCGTCCGTGCACGGCGGTCAGCTCTCGCGGGCGATGGCGCGGGCCAGTTCGGCGAGGGCCGGGATCGCCGGGTGCGGGGAGGCGTCGCGCCAGGCGAGCAGGACGGGGACGGGCGGGGCGTCGGGAAGCGGGCGGTAGACGACGCCCGGATGGGGGTGCATCTCGGCGGTGGAGGCCGCCGAGACGCCGATGCCGCGGCCGGCCGCGATGGCGGTCAGCCAGTCGTCGGTGTTGCCGACGGTGAGGGTGGAGGAGGGACGGGAGTCCGGGGGCCACAGGCCGAGGGTGGTGGTGCCGGAGACCGGGTTGAGGACCGCGGTCTCGTCGGCCAGGTCGGCCAGGCTCAGGGTCGGTCGCGCGGCGAGCGGGCTGTCCGCGGGCAGCGCGGCGACGCGCAGCTCGCTGACCAGCTCCACGGTCGCGAGGCCCGGCGTGTCCACCGGGCCGCGCAGCAGCGCCGCGTCGACCTCGCCGCGGGTCAGCCCGGCGGTGCGGTCGTCGATGCGCAGGAGTTCCAGCGGGGTGTCGGGATGCGCGTGCTGCCAGCGGCGCAGCAGGGGCGTGGTGTACGGGCCGAACGCCGACCAGGCGTGCCCGAGCCGCAGCGGGCGGCGGCGCAGCAGCTCCGGGTCGGCGGCCGCGTCGAACGCGGCGACGGCCGCGGCGGCCCGGTCGTGGAAGGCCCGGCCCTCGGGGGTGAGTGCGAAGCGGTGCGTCGTGCGGTCGACGAGCCGGGCGCCGAGGTGCCGCTCCAGCGCGGCGAGGGTGCGGGAGACGGCCGGCTGCGTGAGGTGCAGCCGGGCGGCGGCCCTGGTCAGGTTGCCTTCTTCGGCGATGGCCAGGAAGCAGCGGAGATGACGGAGCTCGATGCCCATGCGCCAGGAGCATAACCGCAGCCCAATCGGCATTTCCGGCAGCGCGCGGGGGCTCGTAGCGTGAAGAGGGGAGAGCGCTTGACGAGTCCAGTACTCTGTACTGAGAGTCCATTCGAATGAACTGGCGGTGTGGTCCAGCGCACCCCTGAGCACCAACGAGCACCAACCCGCAAGGAGTGAGCCGGTGGACAGCCCGGTCAAGGACATCGCCGCCGTCTCCGCCCCCGAGGCCGCCGCGGCCCGGCCCGGAGCGCCCGCCCGGGCGGCCCGGCTCGGACCCGTGGCCCTCGTCGTCGCGGGCGGGCTCTCCGTCCAGTTCGGCTCGGCCGTCGCCGTGCTGCTGATGCCCCACGCGGGCGCGCTCGGCGTGGTCACGCTCCGGCTGGTCCTCGCCGCCGCGGTGCTCCTGCTCGTCTGCCGGCCCAGGGTCCGCGGCTACAGCCGCGCCGACTGGGGCACGGTCGCCGCCTTCGGCACCGCCATGGCCGGCATGAACATCCTCTTCTACCAGTCCGTCGACCGGATCCCGCTGGGCGCGGCGGTCACCCTGGAGGTCCTCGGCCCGCTGATCCTGTCCGTCGTCGCCTCGCGCCGCCTGGTGAACCTGCTCTGGGCCGGCCTCGCCCTCGGCGGCGTCGTGCTGCTCAGCGGCGGCGGATTCGACCGGCTCGACCCGGTCGGCGCGGCCTTCGCGCTCGCCGCGGGCGCCATGTGGGCCACGTACATCGTGTTCAGCGCCCGCACCGGCCGCCGCTTCCCGCAGGCCGACGGCCTGGCCCTGGCGATGGCCTTCGGCGCGGTGCTCAGCCTCCCGCTGGGCCTGGCCGAGGCCGGCGACCGGATGCTCGTGCCCTCGACGATCGGTCTCGGCCTCGCCGTCGCGCTCCTCTCCTCGGTCCTGCCCTACACCCTCGAACTGCTCGCCCTGCGCCGGCTGCCCGCCCCCACCTTCGCGATCCTGATGAGCCTCGAACCGGCCATCGCCGCCACCGCGGGCTTCCTCGTCCTCCACCAGGCCCTGGCCGTCACCGACGCCCTCGCCATCGCCCTGGTGATCGCCGCCAGCATGGGCGCGGTCCGCACCCAGACCCGCCGGCAGTCCCGCCGGCAGTCCTGACGGCCCGATCCTGACGATCTTCGGCCCGGACACGGGCTGTCCGGAGCCCCGCGCACCGGCAGGATCGGGCCATGGCTCTGGACATGCGCACGATCTGCGAACGCTGCGGGACGACCCCCCTCCCCGCCGACGGCCCCGCCCGCATCTGCTCGTACGAGTGCACCTTCTGCGTCCCCTGCGCCGAGGCGATGGCCGGCGTCTGCCCGAACTGCGGCGGCGAACTCGTCCCCCGCCCCCGCCGGGCCTCCTCGGCCTGAACACGGTCAGTACGACTTGGGCAGGCCCAGGGTCTGGTGGGAGACGTAGTTCAGGATCATCTCCCGGCTGACCGGGGCGATCCGGGCCACGCGGGCCGCCGTGATCAGGCGGGCGAGGCCGAACTCCTTGGTGAGCCCGTTGCCGCCGAGGGTGTGGACGGCCTGGTCGACGGCCTTCACGCAGGCTTCGGCGGCCGCGTACTTGGCCATGTTGGCGGCCTCGCCCGCGGCCATGTCGTCGCCCGCGTCGTACAGGGCGGCGGCCTTCTGCATCATCAGCCGGGCCAGTTCCAGCTCGATGTGGGCCTGGGCGAGCGGGTGGGCGACGGCCTGGTGGGCGCCGATCGGGGACTTCCAGACCTGGCGCTCCTTCGCGTACTGCACCGCCTGCGCGAGCGCGTAGCGGCCCATGCCGATCGCGAACGCGGCGGTCATGATCCGCTCCGGGTTCAGCCCGGCGAAGAGCTGCAGCAGCCCCGCGTCCTCGTCGCCCACCAGGGCGTCCGCCGGGAGGTGGACGTCGTCGAGGGTCAGCTCGAACTGCTTCTCCTCCGCCCGCAGCTCCATCTCGATGTGGCGGCGGCCGAAGCCCGGGGTGTCCCGCGGCACGATGAACAGGCACGCCTTGAGGTTGCCCGTGCGGGCGTCCGACGTACGGCCGACGATCAGCGTGGCGTCCGCGATGTCGACGCCCGAGACGAACACCTTGCGGCCGTTGAGCACCCAGCCGTCCTCGGTGCGGGTCGCCGTCGTCGTGATGCGGTGCGAGTTGGAGCCGGCGTCCGGCTCGGTGATGCCGAAGGCCATCGTGCGGGAGCCGTCGGCCAGGCCGGGCAGCCACGCCCGCTTCTGCTCCTCCGTGCCGAACCGCGCGATCACCGTGCCGCAGATGGCCGGCGACACGACCATCATCAGCAGCGGCGCGCCCGCCGCCCCGGCCTCCTCCAGGACGATGGACAGCTCGGCCATGCCGCCGCCCCCGCCGCCGTACTCCTCCGGCAGGTTCACCCCCAGGTAGCCGAGCTTCCCGGCCTCGGCCCACAGCGCGGCCCGGTCGAAACCGGGGCCGTGGCGGTGGCCGAGGGCGGAGACGGCGGCGCGCAGCGCGGTGTGCTCCGGCGAGTCGATGATGCTGCTCATGAGGCGGTTTCCTCCTGTGCTTCGGTCGGTACGTCCGAGGGCTGTACGACGGCGAGCAGGGCGCCGACCTCGACCTGGCGGCCGGGGGCGGCGTGGAGCGCGGTGAGGATGCCGGAGGCCGGAGCGGTGACGCGGTGCTCCATCTTCATGGCCTCCAGCCAGAGCAGGGGCTGACCGGCGGCGACGGCGTCGCCGACCGCGAGCCCGTCGGCGACCCGGACCACCGTGCCCGGCATGGGCGCGAGCAGCGAGCCCGGCTCCTGCCGGTCCGTGGGGTCGGTGAAGCGCGGCCGGGCGGCGAGGCGGTGCGGGCCGACGTGGACGGTGCCGTCCGGGTAGGCGGTGACCGCGTGGTCCCGGACCACGCCGGCGACGTCGAGGCGGACGAGCCCGGGGGTCACGGAGACGACGCGGACGCCCTCGGGGGCGGTCACCGTGTAGCCGTCGCGCCCGTACCGGTACCGGACCTCGTGCCCGCCGTACGTCTTCACCTGGTCCTGCGAGGCGAGGTTGCGCCACGCCCCGCCGAACCGCCCTTCGTTGCGGGCCGCGTCGGCGAGCGCGGCGGCCACCGCCGCGTACGCCTCGCCGTCCCGGGGCCGGGTCAGCCCGTCGAGGTTCCGTCCGTAGAAGCCGGTGTCGAGCCGGGCCGGGTCGCCGAACTCGGGGTGCCGCAGCGAGGCGGCCAGCAGGTCCCGGTTGGTGACCGGGCCGTGCACCTGCGCCCTTTCCAGTACGGACGCCAGCCTGCGCACGGCCGCCTCCCGGGTCGCGGCGTGCACGACGACCTTGGCGAGCATCGCGTCGTAGTGGACGGGGACGGCGTCCCCGGAGGCGTATCCGGTGTCGACGCGGACGCCCTCGGGGAACTCCAGGCGGTGCAGCACCCCCGTCTGCGGCGTCCAGCCGGCGGCCGGGTCCTCCGCGTACAGGCGGGCCTCGACGGCGTGGCCGCGCGGCTCCGGGGGCTCGGCGGGCAGCGGCGCGCCCTCCGCGACCGACAGCTGCAGGGCCACCAGGTCGACGCCGTACACCTCCTCCGTCACGGGGTGCTCGACCTGGAGCCGGGTGTTCATCTCCAGGAAGTGCGCGCGGCAGTCCGCGACGAGGAACTCCACCGTGCCCGCGCCGACGTAGCCGACCGCCTTCGCGGCCGCCGCCGAGCGCGCGTACAGCTCGTCGGCGAGCGCGGCCGGCAGGCCGGGCGCGGGGGCCTCCTCGATCACCTTCTGGTGCCGCCGCTGCAGGGAGCAGTCGCGGGTGCCGAGCGTCCACACCGTGCCGTGCGCGTCCGCGAGGACCTGCACCTCCACGTGCCGGCCGTTCTCCACGTACGGCTCGACGAACACCTCGCCGTCGCCGAAGGCGCTCTCAGCCTCGGCCGAGGCGGCTGCCAACTCCTCCTCCAGCGCGCCGAGTTCGCGGACGACCCGCATCCCGCGCCCGCCGCCGCCCGCCGCGGCCTTCACCAGGATCGGCAGGTCCGCCTCCGTGACGCCGGTCAGCGGCGCGACGCCCATCAGCTCCTTCGCCCGGGTCTTCGAGGCCATCGCCTCGATCGCCTCCGGCGGCGGCCCGATCCACACCAGGCCCGCGGCCGTCACCGCCCGCGCGAAGTCGGCGTTCTCCGACAGGAAGCCGTAGCCGGGGTGCACCGCGTCCGCGCCGGCCGCCAGCGCCGCGGCCACGATCAGGTCGCCGCGCAGATACGTGTCCGCCGGCGCCGCGCCCGGCAGCCGTACCGCCGCGTCGGCCGCGCGGACGTGCAGCGCGTCCGCGTCCGCGTCGGAGTACACGGCGACGGTCGCGACGCCCAGCTCGCGGCAGGTCCGGAAGATCCGGCAGGCGATCTCGCCGCGGTTCGCCACAAGGACGGAAGTGATCATGGGGACAGCCCTCACATCCTGAAGACGCCGAAGCCGCCGCGTGCGCCCTCGACCGGTGCCGTTTGGATCGCGGACAGGCACAGCCCGAGGACCGTGCGGGTGTCGCGGGGGTCGATGACGCCGTCGTCGTACAGCCGCCCGGACAGGAACATCGGCAGCGACTCCGACTCGATCTGCGCCTCGACCATCGCCCGCAGCCCGGCGTCGGCCTCCTCGTCGTACGGCTGCCCCTTCGCCGCGGCCGAGGCGCGCATCACGATCGACAGCACCCCGGCCAGCTGCTGCGGGCCCATGACCGCCGACTTGGCGCTCGGCCAGGCGAACAGGAACCTCGGGTCGTACGCGCGGCCGCACATGCCGTAGTGCCCCGCCCCGTACGACGCGCCCATGAGGACCGACAGATGCGGGACCTTCGAGTTCGACACCGCGTTGATCATCATCGCGCCGTGCTTGATGATGCCGCCCTGTTCGTACTCCTTGCCGACCATGTAGCCGGTGGTGTTGTGCAGGAAGACCAGCGGGATGTCGCGCTGGTTCGCGAGCTGGACGAACTGCGCGGCCTTCTGCGACTCGGGGCTGAACAGCACGCCCTGCGCGTTGGCGAGGATGCCCACCGGGTAGCCGTGCAGCCGCGCCCAGCCGGTCACCAGCGACGGCCCGTACAGCGGCTTGAACTCGTCGAAGTCCGAGCCGTCGACGATCCGGGCGATCACCTCGCGCGGGTCGAACGGGGTCTTCAGATCGCCGGGGACGATCCCGAGGAGCTCCTCCTCGTCGTACTTCGGCGGCTCGGCGAAGCCCGGGTCGGCGTGCGCCTTGCGGTGGTTGAGCCGGGCGACGATCCGCCGCGCCTGGCGCAGCGCGTCGGCCTCGTCGACGGCGTAGTGGTCGGCGAGCCCGGAGGTGCGGGCGTGCATCTCCGCGCCGCCCAGCGACTCGTCGTCGCTCTCCTCGCCGGTCGCCATCTTCACCAGCGGCGGGCCGCCGAGGAAGACCTTCGACCGCTCCTTGATCATCACCGTGTGGTCCGACATGCCGGGCACGTACGCCCCGCCGGCCGTCGAGTTGCCGAAGACGACGGCGATCGTGGGGATGCCGGCCGCCGACAGGCGGGTGATGTCCCGGAACAGCCCGCCGCCGGGGATGAAGATCTCCTTCTGCGAGGGCAGGTCCGCCCCGCCCGACTCCACGAGCGCGATGCACGGCAGCCGGTTGGCGTACGCGATCTCGTTGGCCCGCAGCGCCTTCTTCAGGGTCCACGGGTTGGAGGCCCCGCCGCGCACGGTCGGATCGTTGGCGGTGATCAGGCACTCGACGCCCTCGACCACCCCGATGCCGGTCACGATCGACGCGCCGACCGGATAGTCGCTGCCCCAGGCGGCCAGCGGCGACAGCTCCAGGAACGGGGTGTCCGGGTCGATCAGCAGCTCGATCCGCTCGCGGGCGAGCATCTTGCCGCGCCCGCGGTGCCGTTCGGTGTACTTCTCGCCGCCGCCCGCGAGCGCCTTGGCGTGCTCGGCGTCGAGCGCGGCGAGCTTCTCCAGCATGGCGGCGCGGTGCGCGGCGTAGTCGGGTCCGGCCGTGTCGAGGGCCGAGGCGAGCACGGTCACAGCAGTTCCTCCGGTACGTCGAGAACGCGGGCGCGGAGCCATTCGCCGAGGGCCTTGGCCTGGGGGTCGAAGCGGGCCTGCGAGGCGACGCCCTCGCCGAGCAGCCCCGTCACCACGAAGTTGACCGCGCGCAGGTTCGGCAACAGGTGGCGCTCGACGGGCAGTTCGGCGGTCTCCGGCAGGAGCGCGCGGAAGCGGTCCACCGTGAGGGTGTGCGCGAGCCAGCGCCAGGCGGCGTCCGACCGCACCCAGACGCCGACGTTCGCGTCGCCGCCCTTGTCGCCGCTGCGGGCCCCGGCGACCCGCCCGAGGGGGATCCGGCGCACCGGCCCCGGCGGCAGCGGCTCGGGGAGCGGGGGCTCCTCGACGGGCTCCAGCTCGCGGGTCCGCGCCGGTACGGGGACGTCCTGCCGGGTGCCGTCGGGCAGCACGGCCACGTGCGGCACGTCCTTCGCCGGCACGTACGCCGCCTCGACGACCCCGTACGGCGCGCCCTTGCCGGGCGGGGCGATGACGTGGAAGCCGGGGTAGCTGGCGAGGGCCAGCTCGATCGCCGCGCCGGACAGGGACCGGCCGACGGCCTCGGGGTCCGGGTCGCGCACGACGAGCCGCAGCAGGGCGCTGGCGGTCTCCTCGGTGGCCGCGTCGGGCCGGTCGGTGCGGGCCAGCTCCCAGCGGACCTCGGCGGGACGGGACTTGGCGCGGGCGAAGGCGTCCTCGACCTGGTCGCGCACGAGCCGCGCCTTGGCCTCGACGTCGAGGCCGGTGAGGACGAGGACGACCTCGTTGCGGAAGCCGCCGAGGCGGGTGCGGCCGACCTTGAGCACGGGCGGCGGGGCCTCGCCGCGCACCCCGTCGATCCGGACCCGGTCGGGGCCCTCCCGGGTCAGCCGTACGGTGTCGAGCCGGGCGGTCACGTCCGGCCCGGCGTACCGCGCCCCGGCCGTCTCGTACAACAACTGGGCGGTGACGGTGCCGGTGTCGACGAGTCCGCCGGTGCCGGGCTGCTTGGTGATCACGCAGCTGCCGTCCTCGTGCAGCTCGGCGACCGGGAAGCCGGGGCGGCGGAAGAGGGCCGGGTCGTGCTCGGCGAAGAAGGCGTAGTTGCCGCCGGTGGCCTGGGTGCCGCACTCCAGGACGTGCCCGGCGACGACCGCGCCCGCGAGCCGGTCGTACTCCTGCGGGCCCCAGCCGAACCGCCACTGCGCGGGCCCGGTGACCAGGGCCGCGTCGGTGACCCGGCCGGTGACCACGACGTCCGCGCCGGCGGCGAGGCACGCGGCTATCCCGGCGCCGCCGAGGTAGGCGTTGGCGGTCAGCACGCCGTCGCCGGTGGGCAGTCGGTCGCCCTCGACGTGCGCGACGCGGACGGGCAGGCCGAGCCGGTCCGCCAGGGCGCGCAGGGCGTCGGCGAGCCCGGCGGGGTTCAGTCCGCCCGCGTTGGTGACGAGGCGGACCCCGCGCTCGTGGGCGAGGCCGAGGCCCTCCTCCATCTGGCGCAGGAAGGTCTTCGCGTACCCGGCGGCCGGGTCCTTCAGGCGGTCCCGGCCGAGGATGAGCATGGTCAGCTCGGCGAGGTAGTCGCCGGTGAGGACGTCGAGTCCGCCGCCGGTGAGCATCTCGCGGACGGCGTCGAAGCGGTCGCCGTAGAAGCCGGAGGCGTTGCCGATGCGGAGGGTCACCGGGTCGCCCCCTGGGGCGGGCGGCCGGCGCCCGCCGGGCCGGCGAAGGCCTGGGCGATGGTGAGCCAGTGCGCCGCGTCGGCGCCCTCGGCGGTCACGTCCAGGTCGTCCCGGTGGGCGCGCTGGGTGACGAGCAGGCAGAAGTCCAGGGCGGGCCCGGTGATCCGCTGAGCCGCGTCCTCGGGCCCGTACGCCCACCGCTCCCCGTCGGGCCCGGTCAGTTCGACGCGGAACGGCTCGGCCGGCGGGGTCAGTCCGCGCACGAGGTACGCGTAGTCCCGGGCCCGCAGCCCGATCCAGGCGACGTGCCGGAGCCGGGCGGTGGGCCGGCGGTCGACGCCGAGGGCGTCGGCGACGTCCTGGCCGTGCGCCCAGGTCTCCATCAGCCGGGCGGTGCCCATCGACACGGCGCTCATGGGCGGGCCGTACCAGGGGAAGCGGCTGCCGGGCGGCGCGGCCCGCAGCACCTCCTGCAGCCGCTCGCGCCCCTCCCGCCACCGGGCGAGCAGCTCGGCGGGCGGCAGGGTGGCGCCGTCCTCGGCGCCCCGGTCGACGAAGCCGCCGGGGTCGGCGAGCGCCTTCTCCGTCTCGGCGGCGAAGCCGTCGGCGTCGGTGGCGGCGAGCAGCGCGGCGCGGTCGGTCCAGGCGAGGTGGGCGATCTGGTGGGCGATCGTCCAGCGCGGCGCGGGCGTGGGCGTCGCCCACTCCGGGGCGCTCAGGCCCCCGACCAGCCGGTCGAGTTCCTCGCTCTCGCTGCGCAGGTCGTCCAGGACGACGGCGGGGTCGGACACGGTGCACTCCCTCGGCGGGGCGGGGACACGGGCGTGTGCCGAGGAGCATGGCAGCGCCGACAGAAACAATCAAGCGTGCTTGCTTTATTGACGGGGCGCTGCCAGGGTCTCCCCAAGTCCCGTGGGCAGGCGTCATCCTGACGCCACCTTCCACCACTCCAGGGGGCACGCATGGTGTTCTACAGCGAGTACGCGGACGTTCCGGCCCTGTCCCTGCCCATCCACGACGCCGTCCTCGGCGAGGCCGCCGCGCGCGGGGACACGCCGGCGCTGATCGACGGAAGCGGCGCTCCGGGGGCGCTCACGCTCACGTACGCGCAGGTCGACGCCTTCCACCGGAAGGTCGCGGCCGGGCTCGCCGAGGCGGGCGTGCGCAAGGGCGACGTACTGGCCCTGCACAGCCCCAACACGGTGCTGTTCCCCATCGCCTTCTACGCCGCCACCCGGGCCGGCGCGTCCGTCACCACCATCCACCCGCTGGCCACCCCCGAGGAGTTCGGCAAGCAGCTCCGGGACTCCGCCGCCCGGTGGATCGTCACCGTCTCCGCGCTCGCGGAGACCGCGCGCAGGGCCGCCGAACTCGCCGGCGGCGTCGAGGAGATCTTCGTCTGCGACACCGCCGACGGACACCGCTCGCTGCAGTCGATGCTCGCCACCACCGCCCCCGAGCCGGACGTCGCGATCGACCCCGACGAGGACCTCGCCGCCCTGCCGTACTCCTCCGGCACCACCGGCGTGCCCAAGGGCGTGATGCTCACCCACCGCTCCATCGGCACCAACCTGAACCAGCTCGAACCGCTCGTCCCCATGGGCCCCGGCGACCGCGTCCTCGCGGTCCTGCCGTTCTTCCACATCTACGGGCTCACCGCCCTGATGAACGCCCCGCTCCGCAAGGGCGCCACCGTCGTCGTCCAGCCGCGCTTCGAGCTCGACCGGTTCCTCGCCGCCGTCCAGGAGCACCGCATCACCGGCCTGTACGTCGCCCCGCCGATCGTCCTCGCGCTCGCCAAGCACCCGTCGGTGGATGCGTACGACCTCTCCTCGCTGCGGTACATCGTGTCGGCCGCCGCCCCGCTCGACGCCTCCCTCGCCGAGGCCTGCCGGGCCCGGCTCGGGCTGCCCGTCCGCCAGGCGTACGGCATGACCGAACTGTCGCCCGGCACCCACGTCGTCCCGCTCGCCGTGGCCGACCCGCCGCCCGGCGCGGTCGGCAAGCTCCTGCCGTCCACCGAGATGCGCATCCTGTCCCTCGACGACCCCGCCAAGGACGCCGCGCCCGGCGAGGAGGGCGAGGTCGCCATCCGCGGCCCGCAGGTGATGAAGGGCTACTTCGGCCGGCCGGAGGCCACCGACGCGATGATCGACGCGGACGGCTGGCTGCACACCGGCGACATAGGCCGCGTCGACGCCGACGGCTGGCTGTACGTCGTCGACCGGGTCAAGGAACTCATCAAGTACAAGGGCTTCCAGGTCGCCCCCGCCGAGCTGGAGGCGCTGCTGCTCACCCACCCCGGCATCGCGGACGCGGCGGTCATCGGCGTCGCCGACGGGGACGGCAACGAGGTGCCGAAGGCGTACGTCGTCCGGCAGCCCGGCGCCGACGGGTTGACCGACGCCGACGTGATCGCGTTCGTCGCGGGGCAGGTAGCCCCGTACAAGAAGATCCGCCGGGTGGAGTTCATCGACGCGGTGCCGAAGGCGGCGTCCGGGAAGATCCTCCGCCGCGAACTGAGGGAGCGCCCATGACCCTGGTCCCCGTCGCCGACGAGCGCGGCATCCGGACCCTGACCCTCGACTCGCCGTCGAACCGCAACGCGCTCTCGGCGGCCCTGGTCGCCGAGCTCGCGGACGCGCTCGCCGCGGCGGGCAAGGACCCGGCGGTCCGGGCGGTGCTGCTCACGCACACCGGGACGGTGTTCAGCGCGGGCGCGGACCTGAAGGCGCCGCCCAACCCGTACGCCTTCGTGACCCTGCTGCGGCAACTCGTCGAACTGCCGAAACCGGTGGTCGCGCGGGTCGCCGGCAAGGTTCGGGCCGGGGGACTGGGCCTGCTCGGCGCCTGCGACGCGGTCGTGGCCTCGGCGGACTCGGACTTCGCGCTCACCGAGGTGCGCATCGGCGTGGCGCCCGCGGTGATCTCGCTGACGCTGCTGCCGAAGCTGGATCCGCGGGCGGCCGCGCGGTACTACCTCACGGGCGAGCGCTTCGGCGCCGCCGAGGCGGCGCGGATCGGGCTGGTCACGGCGTCCGACGCGGACCTGGAGAGCATCCTCGACGGGCTGCGGCGGGCCTCCCCGCGGGGCCTGGCCGCCGCGAAGCGGCTGGTCACGGCTAAAGTCCTGGAGACCTTCGAACGCCACGCGGAGGAGCTCGTGCAGGAGTCGGCCTCCCTGTTCGCCTCCGCCGAGGCGCGCGAGGGGATGACGGCCTTCCTCGAGCGACGGGACCCCGAGTGGCGCTTGTGACCGCACCCAAGCAGGACAGGAGCCGCGCCACCCGGCAGCGGCTCCTGCAGGCCGCGGTGGCCTGCCTGGCCGAGCGCGGCTGGGCGGGCTCCACGGTCGCGGTCGTCGCCGAGCGCGCCGGGGTCTCGCGCGGCGCGGCGCAGCACCACTTCCCGACCCGGGAGGATCTGTTCACGGCGGCGGTCGAGTACGTCGCCGAGGAGCGCTCGCACGCGCTGCGGTCGCTGGCGGCGAAGGACCGCCGCGAGGTCGTCGCGGCGATCGTGGACCTGTACACCGGCCCGCTGTTCCGGGCCGCCCTGCACCTGTGGGTCGCCGCCTCCGACGAGGACCAGCTGCGGAGCCGGGTGACGGAGCTGGAGGCCCGCGTCGGCCGCGAGTCGCACCGCATCGCGGTCGAGCTCCTCGGCGCCGACGAGGCGGTCCCCGGCGTCCGCGAGACCGTCCAGGGCCTCCTCGACATGGCCCGCGGCCTGGGCCTCGCGACCCTGCTGACCGACGACCGCCCCCGCCGCGAGCGCGTGGTGAACCAGTGGGCGGCCCTGGTGGACGAGGCACTGGGCTAGCAGGGCGCGGGGGCGCCGGCGAGCGCCTGGCCGCCCGACGGGCGTGCCGCCCGCCCCGCGCACGACCCGCCACACCGCCCCCGGCGTGTGACCCCCGCCACATGCGATTTGCCGCGCCCGCAGTACGCTGGTCGCATGCTTTCGCTCGTGCGCCGCCGTCACGTGGACTACGTCCGCGTCACGACCATGGGCTGTCGGCGCTCCGCCTGACCTCGGAGCCCCCTTCTCACCCGGCCCGGAGCCCCCGCCCCACCCCGTCGCGGCCGCCCCGGGTCCCGTACACCCCGCGGATGCATTCCATGACGAACACCCAGTCGTACGCGCAGCTCCCCGTCATCGACCTCTCCGCCGCCGACCGCGGCCCGCAGGCCCGGCGCGAGCTGCACCGGCAGCTGCACGCCGCCGCGCACGAGGTCGGCTTCTTCCAGCTGGTCGGACACGGTGTGACCGAGGCCGAGACGGAGGCGCTCCAGCAGGCCATGCGGGCCTTCTTCGCGCTGCCCGAGCCCGCCCGGCTCGCCCTCGACAACGTGAACTCGCCGCACTTCCGCGGCTACACCCGCATCGGCGACGAGCGCACCGCCGGCGCCCGCGACTGGCGCGACCAGCTCGACATAGGCGCCGAGCGGCCCGCCCGCGTCCCCGCGCCCGGCGAGCCCCCGTACTGGTGGCTCCAGGGCCCCAACCAGTGGCCGGCCGCCCTGCCCGAGCTGCGCACGGCCGCGCTGAACTGGATCGAGCGGCTCAGCTCCGTCGCCGAGCGGCTGCTGCACGAGCTGCTTGCCTCCATCGGGGCGGAGCCGCGCTTCTACGACGACATCTTCGGCCCGGAGGCCCACCCGCACCTGAAGCTGGTCCGCTACCCCGGCCGGCCCGCCGAGGAGGGCGACGACCAGGGCGTGGGCGTCCACAAGGACTACGGCTTCCTGACCCTGCTCCTGCAGGACGAGGTCGGCGGCCTGCAGGTCCTGCGCGGCGACGGACTGTTCCACGACGTGCCGCCGATGAAGGGCGCGTTCGTGGTGAACCTGGGCGAGCTGCTGGAGGTCGCCACCAACGGCTACCTCGTCGCCACCAGCCACCGCGTGGTCTCCCCGACCACCGAGCGGTACTCGGTGCCGTTCTTCTACAACCCCCGGCTCGACGCCCGGATCGCGCCGCTGCCGTTCCCGTACGCCTCCGACGCCCCCGGCGTCACGGCCGACCCGGCGAACCCGCTGTTCGCCGAGTACGGCCGCAACGAACTGAAGGGCAAGATGCGCGCCCACCCGCTGGTGACCGCGCGCCACCACGCCGATCTGCTGCTGCGGGACGGCCGCGAGGTCGCGGTGAGCCGGTGACCGTCAGCCGCTGATGTCGGCGTAGCCCTCGATCTCCTGCGGGCTGCGCTGCCCCGGGCCGACGTACGTCGCGGAGGGCCGGACCAGGCGGCCGGTGCGCTTCTGCTCCAGGATGTGCGCCGACCAGCCGGCCGTACGGGCGCAGGTGAACATCGAGGTGAACATGTGCGCCGGCACCTCGGCGAAGTCGAGGACGATCGCGGCCCAGAACTCGACGTTCGTCGCCAGGACGCGGTCCGGGCGGCGGTTGTGCAGCTCCTCCAGGGCGGCCTTCTCCAGCGCCTCGGCGACCTCGAAGCGCGGCGCGGCCAGCTCCTTGGCCGTACGGCGCAGCACGCGGGCGCGGGGGTCCTCGGCGCGGTAGACGCGGTGGCCGAAGCCCATGAGGCGCTCGCCCTTGTCGAGGGCCTGCTTGACGTACGCCACCGCGTCGCCGGTCTTCTCGATCTCCTCGATCATGCCGAGGACGCGGGACGGGGCGCCGCCGTGCAGCGGGCCGGACATCGCGCCGACCGCGCCGGACAGCGCCGCGGCCACGTCCGCGCCGGTGGAGGCGATGACCCGGGCGGTGAACGTGGAGGCGTTCATGCCGTGCTCGGCGGCGGACGTCCAGTACGCGTCCACGGCCTTGACGTGCTTCGGGTCCGGCTCGCCGCGCCAGCGGATCATGAACCGCTCGACGACGGACTGCGCTTTGTCGATCTCGCGCTGCGGCACCATCGGCAGCCCCTGGCCGCGCGCGGACTGCGCCACGTACGACAGGGCCATGACGGCCGCGCGGGCGAGGTCGTCGCGGGCCTGCTCGGGCGAGATGTCGAGCAGCGGCTTCAGGCCCCACACGGGGGCGAGCATCGCCAGCGCGGACTGCACGTCCACGCGGATGTCGCCGGAGTGCACCGGGATCGGGAACGGCTCGGCCGGCGGCAGGCCGGGGTTGAACGCCCCGTCGACCAGCAGGCCCCAGACGTTGCCGAACGAGACATGGCCGACCAGTTCCTCGATGTCGACGCCGCGGTACCGGAGCGCACCGCCCTCCTTGTCGGGTTCGGCGATCTCCGTTTCGAACGCGACGACTCCCTCGAGTCCGGGTACGAAGTCGGACATCAGGCGGCTCCTCGTGGTGGGTGGTTGATCGATGATCAATCAGCGGTCGGATCTGGTCGTGGGGAGGCAACAGTCATCCAGCCGAAGAGTCTGTACGGTTCCGACGATGCGGGGAAGCGTGACATCCGGCACACTGCGCCGATCCGGCGAGCGAGGATTAGCGAGCCGCACCGGCGGGCAGAATGGGGCCGCCACCCGCTGCTGCGGCAGGATGAAACGCGTGACTCACATCCTCGACCCCGCAGACATGCGCGAGCAGTACCGCACCAAGGAGCTGCACGCGGAGGATCTCGCGCCGGATCCGATCGAACAGTTCACCCGTTGGTTCGAGGAGGCGGCGGGGAATCCGGAGATCCACGAGCCCAACGCGATGGTCGTCTCGACCGCCACCCCGGACGGCCGCCCGTCCTCCCGCACGGTGCTGCTCAAGCACTACGACGAGGCCGGCTTCGTCTTCTTCACCAACTACGGCTCCCGCAAGGGCGGCGAACTGGCGGCCAACCCGCACGTCTCGCTCCTCTTCCCCTGGCACCCCGTCGCCCGCCAGGTCATCGTCACCGGCACGGCGGCCCGCACCGGCCGCGACGAGACCGTCGCGTACTTCCGCACCCGCCCCCACGGCTCCCAGCTCGGCGCCTGGGCCAGTGCCCAGTCCTCGGTGATCGACACCCGCGAGGAACTGCTCACCCGCTACGAGGAGCTGCACGCCCGCTACCCGGAGGGCGAGCAGGTCCCGGTGCCCCCGGAGTGGGGCGGCTTCCGGGTGACGCCGGAGACGGTGGAGTTCTGGCAGGGCCACGAGAACCGCCTCCACGACCGGCTGCGGTACGTCCGGGACGGCGAGGGCTGGAGCGTGGAGCGGCTGTCGCCGTAGCGGCGGCCCTCGCCCGGGTGCGCGGACCTTAACGGCCGCACAGCACCGGGGCAAGCAACGACATGCGCGGTCCCCGGACAGTGATCACGCCCACAGTGGCCGAAACCGACCCCCTCCGTCCACGCCTGACATAGCGTGATCAGTGACCAACTCAACCTGTTCACAGGGGGATTAACTATGCGTAGGACTCTGACCAAGTCCCGCAAGTCCGTGGTCGTCGGAACGCTGGCGGCGATGCTCGTCGGCGTTCCGGTCGCCACCGCGGTGGCCGCCGAGATCTCGTCCAGCCGCCTTCCGTTCGCCATCGCGACCGGAGGCAGCAAGGAGGACGGCGACCGCTGGAGGGGCCCGGGCAGCGGGCACGCCAAGGCGTGCGGAGACGTCCCGGTCAACGACACCCGGACGTTCAGCGCGTACATATACCAGGACCGGAGCTTCCGCCCCGACCCGCAGATCGCCAGCACCTCCCGCAGCTACCGCAGCGGATACGGCTGCGGGGCGTACAAGGGGACCAGCACCGGCTCCAAGTACTACACCAAGGCCACCTGGGCGGGCATTCCCGGCAGCCGCGCCTACGGCTACGTGAACGCGCAGAACTGACCACAGGGAACACCGTGTCCTTGAGCAACAACGTCGCCGCGGCCGGCCCTGTGCCGGCCGCGGCCGTCGCGTCCGTGACGGTCCGGTACGGACAGTCCACCGCACTCGACGGCGTCTCGCTGGGCTTCGCCTCCGGCGTCACCGGGCTCCTCGGTCCCAACGGCGCGGGCAAGAGCACCCTGCTCTCCCTGCTGAGCACCGCCCGCCGGCCCACCGCCGGCACGGTCACCCTGCTCGGCGAGCCGGACCCGAAGGGAGCGGCGGTACAACGGGTCCGCCGCAGCATCGGCGTGCTGCCGCAGTCGTTCGGCTTCTACCCGAAGTTCACCGTCCTGGAGTTCACCGAGTACGCGGCCTGGCTGCGCAAGGTGCCCTCGGCCGAGCGCCGGGACCGGGCCCGCGAGGCCCTGCGCCTGGTCGAGATGGAGCAGCACGCCGACCGCCGCATGGGGGCGCTGTCCGGGGGCATGCTGCGCCGCGTCGGCATCGCGCAGGCCGTCGTCAACCAGCCCTCGCTGGTCCTCCTCGACGAGCCGACCGTCGGCCTCGACCCGGCGCAGCGCGTCGGCTTCCGCGGTCTGATCCGAAGCCTCGGCGAGCGCTGCGCCGTCGTGATGAGCACCCACCTGGCCGAGGACGTGGCGCACGTCTGCGACCACGTCGCCGTCCTGCTCGAAGGACGGACCCGGTTCACCGGCACCGTCGCCGAGCTGTGCGCCCTGCCCGCGCGGGACGGCGGCGCGGACGCGGAGCCCGAGGTGAACGGCACCTCCGTGGAGGCCGGGTACCTGCATCTGGCCGGCGCGCAGGCGGTGACCGGATGATCCGCGTCCTGCTGACCGAGCTGCGGCGCGGCGAGGCCAAGTGGGCCGCCGCGGCCATGACCGCGATCGGCTGCTGGTACCTCGCCTCGGAGAGCCCCGCGCAGAGCGACTGGATCGGCTGGTGGACGCAGACCAGCCTGCAGGTCCAGCTGTTCGGCGTGATCGTCATGGGCTCGGTGACGAGCAGCGCCGCCGCCTGGGGCGCCGGCCGCGCCCACCGGCATCGCACCCTCCCGCTCGCGGAGACGGCCGCCCGCAGCGGCTGGACGCAGGCCCTCGTGGTGGGTCTGGCGGCCTGGCTGTGCGCCCTGCTCGGCTACGCCGTGCTCGCCGCCGTCGCGTTCGCCCGGACCGCCGCCGTCAGCGAGCTCACCGCGCCGGTGTGGGCGCCGCTGCTCCTCGGCGCCGCCGTGCTCGCCCTGCAGACCGGCTTCGGCGTGGCCGTCGGCCTCGCGCTGCCGTCCCGCGTCGTCGCCCCCTTCGCCGGGGTCTTCTGGTACGGCCTGTTCGTCGTCCTCGGGTTCCTGCCCGACAGCCCGCTGAACAAGCTCGTCCCGGCCGTCGACGAGCACTGGGACACCGTCTTCGCGCCGAACACCCCCCGGATGCTCGTCGCCGGAGTGTGGTGCCTGGCGCTGGCGCTGCTCCTGCCCGCGCTGCCGGCGCTGCTGCGCCCCGCCGCCCGCCCCCGGCCGTACGCCCCCGTGGCGCTCGGCCTCGTCGCGCTGGCCGCCGGCGGGGCGCTGGTGTCGTTCCCGACGCCGAAGCCCGACCCGTACTGGGCCGTGCGCAAGGAGCAGCCCGCCGCACCCGTCTGCGCGACGAGCGGCCGGACCACCGCCTGCCTGTGGCCGGAGGACCGGCACCTCCTTGCCCACGCCCGCGCGGCGGCCCGCCGCGTCGACACCGGCCTCGGCGGACTGAAGGGCCTCAACCGCGGCTTCTACGCCACCGGCCTGGACCGGCCGGCCGGCGCCACGGCCGAACTCCCGCTGACGAGCCCGGCGCAGACCGAGGAGCAGTTGGCCGATGCCATGTTCGCCGCGTCGCTCCCGTTGCCGCCCGAGGGCTGCGAGCCGAAGGTGAGGGACGAACTCGGCGGCTATCCGGACACCTTCCTGTTCGAGGCGGCCGTGCGTCAGCGCATCGGCGTCCCGTCCGAGTACTACGGCGAGCGGTTCGGCGCCGCCCTCGAACGGATCGCCCGCGCCCCGCGCGCCGCCCAGGACGCCTGGATCGAGCAGTCCGCCGAGGCCGTCCGGTCCTGCCGGCCCGTCCCCCCGCCGCCCCGGTGAACGCCGCGGTCGCCTTCGCCCGCAGCCGCGGTCTGCCCGTGGCCGTCGGCAGCGCCACGGCCGTCGCGCTGGTGACGACGGCGTTCGCGAGCCGGCGCGTGGCGGTGCCGGAGTTCCGCTACCTCGTCGACTTCAGCGTGCCCGTCGCGGAGCTCGCCCCGCTCGCGTACGCGGTGCTCCTGGCCGGCACGCTGTTCTCGCCGATGGCCGAACTGGAGCGGACCGCCGCCCAGCCGATGCGGCGGCACCGCGCGGTGCACCTGCTGGTGCTGCTCGGCTGCGCGCTGGCCCTGAGCGCCCTGCCGCTGGCGGCCGGGGCGACGGGCGAGGTGTGCCTCGCCGCGGCGCGCAACGCGGTCGGCTACCTGGGGCTCGGCATGATCGGGGCCCGGCTGTTCGGCAGCGGCCTGGCGTGGCTGCCGCCGCTCGGCATGTTCGGTCCCACGCTGCTCCTCGGGGTGCGCTTCGACAACACGCCCGAGCCGTGGGCCTGGGCCCTGCACCCGGCGTCGAGCACCTCCGCCGCCGTGGTGGCCGGGCTGCTGTGGTTCGTCGGCGCCGTCGCCGCGGCCACCGGCTCGCCGCGCGCGGCCGAACGGGCGGAGCAGCGCTAGGCGTTCCCCGCCAGGGCCCGGGCCTGTTCCAGGGCCGTCTCCACGGCGGCGGGGATGTCGGTGACCGGGAACTGGACGTGGCGTACGGTCCGGGCCCGGTCCAGGACCAGGACCAGGCGCTTGAACCGGAGCATCTGTCCGGTGCGGAACGTGGGGAGGCGCAGGGCCGCCGAGAGGCGGTGGTCGGTGTCGGAGAGGAGGAGGAACGGCAGGTCCTCCTCCGCCGCGAACGCCCGTTGTTCGTCCGGGCGTTGGGCGGAGACGCCGCGTACCGCGATGCCGGCCGCGGTGAAGTCCGGGTACGCGTCCCGGAACAGCCGGTTCTCCAGGGTGCAGCCGAGCGTGCCGGGGATGTCGTTCCAGCCCTCCGGCAGCGGGCTCGGCCGGCCGGTGGCGGGGTAGCAGAACAGGACGGTCGCGGCCGCGTCCGCGTCGACCGGGTCCAGCTCGCCGCCGGTGTGCGCCGGCAGCAGCAGCCCGGCGGGCAGCCGTGCGCCGGGCAGGTCGTGGACGCGGTGCGCCTCGGGGCCGTCCTCGTCGGCGAGGGCGGTGAGCCGGCCGTCGCCGAGGACCCAGCGGTCGGCCCAGTCCTGCATGGCGACGAGCACGGGCAGCAGGGCGCGGCCCGCGTCGGTGAGCCGGTACTCGTACCGGACCGGGTTCCGCTGGTACGCGACCTTCTCCAGGACGCCCGAGTCCACGAGGTGCCCGAGCCGCTCGGTGAGCACCTTGCGGGAGATGTCCAGCTCGCGCT
The DNA here is from genome assembly GCF_048500665.1 of Streptomyces tritici. Classification (NCBI taxonomy): domain Bacteria; kingdom Bacillati; phylum Actinomycetota; class Actinomycetes; order Kitasatosporales; family Streptomycetaceae; genus Streptomyces; species Streptomyces tritici. The sequence continues at coordinate 2,984,956 of NZ_CP183183.1, read as the reverse complement.
GCAGCTCGTCGAAGCGGTGCCGGCCGCGGGCCGCCTCCCGCACGAGCAGCAGGCTCCACCAGTCGCCGATGACGGCGGCCGCCTGCGCGACGGCGCACGCGGTGTCGCGGTCGGGTACGGCTCGGGGCATCGCGGTCTCTCCTTACGGTCCGGCGTTCCCATCTTGCGCCACGGAGTGAGTTCCCGATAGAAACTCTCTCGTCCCGCGAGTTAGTTCCCAAAAGAGACTCACTGGTCTCGCCGATCCACAGGGGGAGATGTCCGTGCCCGTCGCCTGGGCAACCGCACGGCGCACCTGGCTGATGACGCGCCGCGCCTATCCGTGGTCGTACGCCGTCGGCACCGTGCTGCCCGCCGCGCTCGCCATCGCGCTGGCGTACCTCGGCTTCCACGCCGTCGCCGACGGCGCCGTCGCCGACGACTTCACGGCCGGCACCGGCACCACCGCCTACCTGGCCTACCTCGCCGTCGGCGCGACCGCCTTCCAGTTCACCGTCCGCCTGATCCTCTGGTCCGCCAAGGCGCTGATCACCGAACAGCGCGAGGGCACCCTCGGCGCGCTGCTCGTCGCGCCCGCCGGCCGCTTCCCCTACCTGCTCGGCTTCACCGGCTTCGCCGTCACCAGCAGCCTCGTCGAGTTCCTCGCCCTCGGCGTCGTCATCGCCGCCTTCGGCATCGCGATCCCCGTGTCCTCGCCCCTCGCCCTGCTGCTCGGCGCGCTCGCCCTGCTCGGCACCGTCTTCGCGCTCTGCGTCGGCCTCGGCGGGCTGATGATCGCCGCCGGCGAGGCGCACATCTCGCAGAACACCGTCTTCATCGTCCTCGGCCTGCTCGGCGGCTACACCTTCCCCCGCAGCTACCTCCCGGACTGGGCCCAGTGGCTCGCCGAACTGCTGCCCACCACCGCCGCCGTCGACGTCCTGCACGGCGCGACCACCGGCGGCCAGACCCTCGCCGAACTCCTGCCGCGGCTGGGCGCCGCCGCCCTCGTCGCCGCCGGCTACCTGCTGCTCGGCCTGCTGTACCTGCCGCGGGCCGAGGCCCGCGCCGTGGAAAGGACCTACTGACGATGACGACCGGCATCCAGGTGCGCGGACTGCGCAAGGACTTCCCCGTACGGGACAAGGGCCTCTTCGGCCCGCGCGGCACCAAGCGCGCCGTCGACGGCCTCGACCTCGACATCCCCGCCGGCCGCATCACCGGCCTCCTCGGCCTCAACGGCGCCGGCAAGACCACCACCATCAAGATCCTCGCCACCCTGCTGCGCCCCAGCGCCGGAACCGTCCGGGTCGACGGCCTCGACACCGTCGCCGACGCCCGCGCCGTACGCCGCCGGATCAACCTCATCGCGGGCGGCGAGCGCATGGTCTACCACCGCATGACCGGCGCCGAGAACCTCTGGTACTTCGGCCAGCTCTACGACGTCCCCCGCGCCGAACTGCGCACCCGCATCGCCGAACTCCTCGATCTCGTCGGCCTCACGGACGCCGCCGACACCGCCGTCGAGCGCTACTCCCGCGGCATGACCCAGCGCCTCGCCATCGCCCGCGGCCTCATCAACCGCCCCGCCTACCTGCTCCTCGACGAACCCACCCTCGGCCTCGACGCCCCGATCGCCCGCGACCTGCGCAAGGTCGTGGCCGAACTGGCCGCCGCCGGCACGGGCGTGCTCCTGACCTCCCACTACCTCACCGAGGTCGAGGAGCTCTGCGGCCACGTGTACGTGATCTCCGAGGGCCGCCACCTCGCCCAGGGCAGCCCCGCCGAGCTCAAGGCCGCCACCGGCAGCCACCGCACCGTCCGGCTGACCGTCACCAACCCCGGCCCGGCCACCGCCGCCGTCGCCGACCGCTTCGGCGCGCGCCGCGAGCCGCGCCCCGACGGCGGCGAACTGCTCGTCCTGAGCCACCCCGACGACGTCGCAGGACCGCTGGCCGCCGCGATCGTCGGGGCCGGCGGCTCGATCGGCGGCCTGGAGATCGCCGAAGCCAGCCTGGAGGACGCGATCCTGCGGCTGGCCGACGGCGAGGCCCGGGCGCTCGCGGGGGTGGCCGGATGAACCTGCGGCACGCCCTGCGCGTCTTCGCCGCGGAGGCCCTCAAGCAGCACCGCCGCCTCTTCGGCCAGCCGCTCGTCGTCTTCTCGATGCTGGTCTGGCCGGTGCTCCAGCTCGCCACGACCTACTACACCCTGCGGCCGGTCGCGACCGCCTCCCCGGCCGCCGCGAACTGGCCCCTCGCCGCCGACCCCGAACGCCTCCTCGCGTTCCTGGCCACCGGCACCCTCGCCTACGCGTTCTTCTTCTCGCTCGTCCAGTCCGCCTGGCACTTCGCCTTCGAGCGCAGCACCGGCACCCTGGAGCTGCTGTTCCTCTCCCCGGCGGGCCGGCTGACCCTGATGCTCGCGAACGGCGCCGGGGCGCTGGTCCAGAACGCCTGGCTGCTGACCTGCTTCACCGTCGCCGCCCTGACCGGCTTCGGCGCGCTGTCGGTGTCCGCGTGGTGGATGTACGGGGTGGTCTTCCTGGCCCTGCTGATCCCGGCGGTGGCGTGGGGCGCGTTCCTGAACAGCCTGCTGGTGTTCTCGCGCGACTCGACGTTCCTCTACACGATCCTGGACGAGCCGCTGTGGTTCGTGGCGGGCGTCCGCCTGCCGAACTTCGCCCTCCCGGCGGCGGTCCAGATCGTCGGCGCCGTCTTCCCGCTCACCGGCAGCCTGGTGGTCCTGCGCGGCGCCCTCCTGGACCACCGCACCCTCACGGACCTCGCGGGCCCGCTGGCCGGCCTGGCCGGCCTCAGCCTGCTGCTCCTGGCCGGGGCCGCGCTGATCCTGAAGGCGGGCGAGGCGAGGGCCCAGCGCACGGGCACGCTGTCCCTGGCGTGAGCGCTCGGGAGGAGCCCGGAAACGCAGACGACCCGTGGGCCTTGGTCCCGTCCGCTCGAGTTCGGACGGGAGCCGGCCGGACTTACCGGCGGCCCACGGGTCGGGTGACTGCGTTGGTGTTCGGCAGGGGCCTGCCGAGGTGCACAGAGTGCGACGGCAGGCCTTAGCCCGCAGTCACCTCACGAGTCCGAAAAGAAACCATTTTTTCGGATCACCTCCTTTCGCGTGTGCCCACACACTAAGAGGGTGCCGGGAGGGGTTCAAGCGAATTAATCGGCGGATCTTCCGGCCGCTAATCGGCGGATGTCCCGGCCGCGTGCTCCGCGATGATCCGCGCCATCGAGCCGACCGGCAGACCGGGGTTCCGGCCCGCGGCTTCGGCCACGCCGGGGTTCCCGTCGGAGACGAGCGCGAGCAGGTAGGCGAGCGGCAGCCGGGGGTGGTCGGCGACGGCGGTGCGCACCCGGGCGTCGGGATCGGTCGCCAGCTCCTCCAGGTGCGGGACGGGCAGCTCCGGGTCGCGCGGGGCCAGCGCCCGCATCCGCGGATCGGGGTCGGTCGCGAAGCGCCGCAGATACGCGACCGGGTACGCGTACCGGTCGGAGGGCCGGTCCGCCGGCTTCCTGGTGTCCTTGTGGGCCCGCTCCACGCGCTCCACGGCGGCCGGGTCGAGGGTGTCGCGGTGACACCGGACGGTGACCAGGCGGACGTACTGGTCCTCGTCGTCCAGCAGCCGCGCCACGGCCTCCGGGGGCAGCCCCGCGGCGCGCGCCGCCGAGTGCCGGAAGAACGGGTACGGCGAATCGAGGTGCCGCAGCGGGTCGGCCCGCACCCACGCGACGGTGCGGAAGTCCAGACCGGCCAGGGCCAGCCGGCAGAACACGTCCTCGTCGCTGCACCCCTCCTCCAGGAACCGCCGTGCCCGCGCCTCCCCGGCCCGCAGGTACGCGTAGATCTCCGCCCGCAGCTCCTCCGGAGTGTCCTCCCGGACCAAGACCGCGGCCCGGACGACCGGGTCCGCGTCCCGGGCCAGTACGTCCCGCAGCGCCGCGGGCAGCGCCGGATGCGCGGCCACCGCGCCGCGCACCTCCTCGTCCTCGTCCGCCGCCAGCGCGGCCGCCGTCTCCGGCGTCAGCGGATCCAGATGGGCCACCACGCCCGCCCGGGTCGCCGGGTCGGCCAGCAGCGCCGGGATCAGTTCGGCCGGCGGGGCCGGGTGCGGCAGGCGGCGGAAGTACGTCGAGCAGGCCGCCTTGCGGACCCTGGGCTCCGGGTCGGCGAGCAGCCTGCGCCGTACGTCCTCGGGCGCGGCCACCCACCACTGCGCCAGCTCGATCCGCACCTCCGGATCCGGATCCTCCGCCAGGCGGGCGAGCACGTCGGCCGGGGCGTCCGCGTTCCGGGCGAGGAACTGCCGCACGAGCGGGCGCGGGTCGGCGACCAGCAGGTCGAGCACGTCCCCGGGCAGCTGGTCGGCCACCCGGGTCAGCTGCCCACGGACCTCGTACGCCGGGTGCGCCGCGAGCCCACGGTAGACGCCGTCCGGGAGACCCGGGGCGCCGGCGAGCCACCGCAGCACCACCTCGTGCCCGGAGGCCGCGAGCTCCTCCACCAGCGCCGGCGGCGGATCCTCGTACAGGTGCTCGGCCACCCGCCCCAGGACCCCGCACTCCAGCAGCGGGCGCAACAGGCGGGCGGGCAGCGCCGGGTTGGCGCCCAGGCCCCTCAGGACGAATTCGGTGTGCATGCCCCTCATGCTCGTTTCCGGCATGCAACGATTTCCTCGAATCAGGTGTGTCCTGCGTCACGTTCGAGTTGAATGACCGGGGCGTGCGGATCGGGCGTACGCGTACACACCGTCCTGCAGGGGGTGCCGGGATGAGTGCTGCCGGAAGTGGGACCGCGGAGCGACGGGCCGAAGGGCCCGGGGGCGACCTTTTGGCCGCCCTGCTCGACGGGATGGACGCGGCCCTGTGCGCCTTCGACGCGGACGGGACCGTCACGCACTGGAACCGGGAGGCCGAGCGGATCCTCGGCTGGCCCGCCGAACAGGCCGTCGGGCGGCGCGGTTTCGCCGGCTGGGCGGCCCGCCCGGCCGACGCCGACGAGGTGCTCGGGCGGCTCATGGCCGCCATGCACGCCCCCGGCCGCCAGGTCCACGAGTTCGCGCTGCTCCGGAAGGACGGCGGACGCGTCCTCGTCCGCACCCAGTCCGCCGGGGTGCGCGGCGCGGACGGGCAGCCGGCCGGCGTGTACTGCGCCTTCAGCGAGGTCCACGCGCAGATCGACCTGGAGCGGTCCATCGCGCTCAGCGAGGCCCTCTTCGAGGACGCCTCCTGGGGCGTCGTCCTCGTCGACGTCGACCTGCGGCCCGCCGTCGTCAACGCCCGCGCCGCCCGCGCGCTCGGCACCGGCCGCACCACCGCCCTCGGCCGCCCGCTCGGCGAGCTGATCGCCCAGGGCGTCGAGGAGGTCGAGGGCGCCCTCCAGCACGTCCTCGCCGAGGGCGCGCCGCCCGGGCTGGCCGAGATGTGGGTGACGCTGCGCGGCGACGGCGAGGAGCGGCGGCGCTGCTGGCGCAGCGGCTTCCTGCGGCTGGCCTCGCCGCTCGCCGAGGAGCCCGTGCCGCTGGGCGTCGGCTGGCTGTTCCAGGACGTCACCGAGGCCCGGCTCGCCGAGCAGGAGGCCGACCGGCTGCGCTTCCGCAGCAGCCAGTTGCACCGCGCCGGGGCCGCCGCCGCGGAGTGCGAGGACCCGATGGAGGCCGCGACCGTCCTGCTGGACTTCGCCGTCGCGGGCTTCGCCGACCACGCGCTGCTCGACGTCACCGCCGACGAGCGCCGCCTCGTCCGGGCCGCGGCCACCCCGACGGGCGCGCCGGGCCCCGTCGCGCCCGTCGCGGGCGGCGGGGTGCCCGTCCCGTACCCGGACGGGCATCCGGCCCTGCAGGCGCTGGCCCGCACCGGCCCCGTCCGCGCCTCCGCCGGCGCGGGCCGGCCGCACGCCGCGGGGGAGTGGGCCGCCGAACGCCGCTGGCCGGGCGACGCGGCCCACGCCCTGTGCATCCCGCTGCGCAGCCGGGGCCGCACCCTCGGCATCGCGACCTTCCTGCGCTCCGCGTCCCGCCCGCCCTTCGAACGCCCGGACGCGGTCTACGCGGAGACGGTCACGACCCGCCTGGCCGCCTCCCTGGACCTGGCGGAGGCACTACGGGGCCGGTGAGGCACCCGGCCGCGCCGCCCACCGAGCGCCTGACGGGCGGGGGTCAGGCGCGGGAGAGGATCGGGGCCGGGCGCGGCGGCGGACCGGGTCAGGCGCGGTAGAAGATCCGGTCCGCGTACTCGGTCATCACGCGGCCGTTCCACTCGTGACCGCCGTCCACGTTGCCCGAGCGCAGCAGGGGCGGCTCGATGCCGCGGGCGACCAGCTCCTCCGCCGCCGCGGCCATCGTGGCCTGCATCAGCGCGCTGGTCACCACTGTCGACGCGGGCGCGAAGGGCGCCTCGATGCCCTCGTGCGTCAGCTCCGCGTCGCCGACCGCGATCTTCGAGTCCAGGACGATGTCGCAGTGGTCCTTCAGGTACGTGCCCGACACGTGGCGGGACTTCGTCTCCGAGGCGTACGCCACCGACGTCACGCCGATCACCGTGAGCCCGAGCGCCCGCGCGTTCATCGCCATCTCCACCGGCAGCGCGTTGCGCCCGGACAGCGAGACGACGAACAGCAGGTCGCCCGCCCTCGCCGGCGAGGAGTCCAGGACCGCGCCCGCGAGCCCGTCCACCCGCTCCAGCGCGGAGCCCAGCGTGGCCGGCATGACGTCGACGCCGACGACCCCCGGTACCGCCAGCAGGTTCATCAGCGCGAAGCCGCCCGCCCGGTAGACGACGTCCTGCGCGGCGAGCGAGGAGTGCCCCGCGCCGAACGCGAACAGCCGGCCCCCGGAGGCCACCGTGTCGGCGATCGCGGCGCCCGCCGCGGCGATCTCCGCCGCGTCCTCGTCCCGGACCCGCTGGAGCAGGCCGATCGCCGCGTCGAAGAACCGGTCGGGCAGTTTTCCGCCGCCGCCGCTCCCGCCGTCCCCGCGCGCGCTCTCGCCCATACCGAAGCCCCTTCTCGTCGTGGTCGCCGATCACGGTGCGGTCTGGACCATTGCTCTGTCAATACTGCCTCTGCCCGGTATGCAGACGGCTGGGCACGGTTGTCCGCGACATGCGCAAGAATTGGTGCAGGGCCAGCGCACGACTCAATCGAGGGGCACGTATGTCCGGACTGATCGACACCACGGAGATGTATCTCCGCACCATCCTCGAACTCGAGGAGGAAGGCGTCGTCCCGATGCGCGCCCGGATCGCCGAGCGGCTGGACCAGAGCGGTCCGACGGTCAGCCAGACGGTGGCCCGCATGGAGCGCGACGGCCTGGTGGCCGTCGCCAGCGACCGCCACCTGGAGCTCACCGAGGAGGGCCGCAAGCTCGCCACCCGCGTGATGCGCAAGCACCGCCTCGCGGAGTGCCTGCTCGTCGACGTGATCGGCCTGGAGTGGGAACAGGTCCACGCCGAGGCCTGCCGCTGGGAGCACGTGATGAGCGAGGCGGTGGAGCGGCGCGTCCTGGAGCTGCTGCGCCACCCGACCGAGTCGCCCTACGGCAACCCGATCCCGGGCCTCGACGAGCTGGGCGAGAAGGCGGAGGCCGAGGCGTTCCTCGACGACTCCATGGTGTCGCTGGCCGACCTGGACCCCGGTACGGACGGCAAGACGGTGATCGTCCGCCGCATCGGCGAACCGATCCAGACCGACGCCCAGCTGATGTACACCCTGCGACGGGCCGGCGTGCAGCCCGGCTCGGTGGTCAGCGTCACCGACTCGCCGGGCGGCGTGCTCGTCGGCAGCAGCGGCGAGGCGGCGGAGCTCGACGCGGAGATCGCCTCCCACGTCTTCGTGGCGAAGCGGTAGCGCACACCTTTCCGGGCACCTTCCCTTCCCGGACCCGGACCCGGACCCTGGCTTCCCCCGGGCACCCGCTAGCCGCGGAACGTGCGGCGGTAGGTGTCCGGCGGGACGCCGACCGTCCGCTGGAAGTGGCGGCGCAGCGTCGTCGCCGTGCCCATGCCCGCCGCCGCGGCGATCGTCTCCACGCTGTCGTCGGTGCTCTCCAGCAGCTCCTGCGCGCGCCGGATCCGCTGGGCCAGCAGCCACTGCAGCGGCGTCGTGCCCGTCACGGCGCGGAAGTGCCGCGCCAGATGGCGTGAGCTCATGTGTGCCCGCCGGGCCAGGTCCTCGACCGTCAGCGGCCGGTCGAGCCGCCCCATCACCCACGGCAGCAGCTCCGCCAGAGGATGGCCGTCCCGGGCCGGTACGGGCGTGCTGACGAACTGTGCCTGGCCGCCCTCACGATGCGGCGGCACGACCAGCCGCCGGGCGACCACGTTGGCGACCGCCGAGCCGTGGTCGCGGCGCACCAGGTGCAGGCACAGGTCCATCGCCGCCGCCTTGCCGGCCGAGGTCAGCACCCGGCCGTTGTCGACGTACAGCACGTCCGGGTCGACCTCGACCCGCGGGTGGCGGGCGGCCAGCTCGTCGGTGTGCGCCCAGTGCGTGGTCGCGCGCAGCCCGTCGAGCAGGCCCGCGGCGGCGAGGGCGAAGACCCCCGTGCACAGCGACGCCACCACCGCGCCCGCCTCGTACGCCGCGCGCACCGCCGCGACCAGCTCGGCCGGCGGCTCCTCGTCCACGTCCGCGAGCGCCGGGACGATCACGGTGTCGGCCTCCGCGAGCCCGTCGAGCCCGCGGTCCGGCTCCAGCAGGAACCGCCCGACCCGCACGGCGCGCGCCCCGCACACGGTGAGGTCGTACCAGGGGCCCGGCAGCGCGGCCGGGGCGGAGCCGAAGACCTCCTGGGCCAGGGCCAGTTCGAAGTGCAGCATCCCGTCGGTCGCGGCGATGGCGACGGATCGGCGGCGCGGGGCGGAAGCCATGTCCGGAAGTGTATGGGTCATGTCGTTCCGGACACTGGGAGACGACGCGCCGCGGCGACAGGATCTGCGTACGGGACCAGGACAGGACCTGGGCGGGCAGACGGGAGTGGACATGGGTGCGGTGCGGAACGACGTCGTCGCGGTGTACGGGGCGTACGGGCACACCGGGCGGTTCGTCGTCGCGGAGCTGCGCGAGCGCGGGTACGTCCCGCTGCTCGTCGGCCGCGACGCGGTCGCGCTGAAGGCGCTGGCCGGGGAACTGCCGGGCCTGGAGGGCCGCCAGGCGGCGGTCGACGACCCGGCGGCGCTCGACCGCGCACTGCGCGGCGCCGCCGCCGTGATCAACTGCGCCGGGCCCTTCGCCGCCACCGCCGCCCCGCTCGTCGAGGCGGCGCTGCGGGCCGGGATCCCGTACGTCGACGTGGCCGCCGAGATCGAGGCGAACCGCGACACCTTCGCGCGGTTCGCGGACCGGGCGCGGGACGCCGGCGTCGTGGCCGTCCCCGCGATGGCCTTCTTCGGCGGCCTCGGCGACCTGCTGGTGACCGCCGCGCTGGGCGACCGGACGACGGCCGACGAGGTGCACGTGGCGTACGCCCTGAGCAGCTGGCACCCCACCGGCGGGACGCTCGCCTCCGGCACGGTGTCCCACGAGCGGCGGGCCGGCCGCCGGGTCCGCTTCACGGGCGGCGAGTTGACATACCACGACGACGCCCTGCCGGCCCTGCGGTGGCCGTTCCCGGACCCGCTCGGCCCGCAGGACGTCCTCGGCGAGTTCACCATGGCCGACGTGGTCACCGTCCCCAGCCACCTCGCCGTCCCGGAGGTGCGCACGTACATGACCGTGAACGCCGCCGCCGACCTGGCCGCCCCCGGCGCCGCCGCGCCGGCCGCCGTCGACGAGCGCGGCCGGTCGGCACAGACCTTCCTCGTCGACGTGCGCGTCACCTCCGGCGGCGAGGAGCGCCGTGCCGCCGTGTCCGGCCGGGACATCTACGCGGTCAGCGCGCCGCTCGCCGTCGAGGCAGTCGACCGGATCCTCACCGGCCGGACGAAGGCCACGGGGGTCCTCTCCGCGGGCGCGGCCTTCGACGCCCCGGACTTCCTGCGGGCCCTGTCCGGACACGTGACCTTGGCGCAGGGCATTTAGCAGGGCCTTGGCAGGGCTTCAGGCGGGCGGCTTTTGGGTGGGAGCGAGGGCAGGATGGGGGCGCGCGTCGGTCAGGACGCGCCGACGCGCGCCAGGTACGCGGCCAGCCCCGCCGACGCGGACGCGCCCGCCCAGCCCACGTACCCGTCCGGCCGGATCAGGAACAGGCCGCGCCCGTACGCCTCGTACGCGCCGAGGCGCACCGCCCGGAGGGCGCTGCCGCTGCCGCTGCCGCCCACGTCGACGGCCGGCGGCTCCACCCCCACCGCGAGCAGCGTGAAGTGCGGGCCGCGGAAGGCGTCGAAGAGCCGCCCGCCCTCGTACGGCCCGTCCGGCGCGCGGTCGCCGGCCCGCAGCGCCCCGTCCGGCAGGCCGGTCCGTGTCTCCACGGCGAGCGAGGACCCGCGGTAGCCGACGCCGAGCTGCCGCACCTCGTCGCCGCGCTGGGTGTTCTCCCCGTCGGTGCTCGCCCGGTGGATGCGGGTGGTGATGCCGAGGACGTCCGCGGCGACGGGCAGGCGCTCCTCCTCGTACGTGTCGAGCAGCGCCTCGGGCGCGCCGTGCCGCAGCACCTGGCCGAGCTTCCAGCCGAGGTTGTAGGCGTCCTGGACGCTGGTGTTGAGGCCCTGGCCGCCGGCGGGGGAGTGGATGTGCGCGGCGTCGCCGGCGAGGAAGACCCGGCCCTCGCGGAACCGTTCGGCCATCGCCGCGCGGGCCCGGAAGTCCGAGGCCCACCGCACCTCGATCACCTCCGCCGCGGTGACCGGCGTACGGGCGGCGATCAGCTTGCGCACGGCGTCCGGGGCGGTGTCGACGGTCGCGTCGACGTCCTCGAAGCCCGCGACGAGCTGGAACCCGTCGCCCTCGCCGCCGGGCAGCGGGCACAGGGCGATGCCGCCGCCCTCCGCCGTGGGCCAGATGTGCCAGTTGCGGCGGTCGACGACCGCGCCGGGCGCGAGGCGCACGTCCGCGACGAGCATCGGGTGCGGATCGACGGTCTCGCCGGCCATGCCGAGGCCCAGCGCGCGGCGGACGGTCGAGCGCCCGCCGTCGGCGCCGACGAGGTACGCCGCGCGGACGGTGTCCCCGCCGGAGAGCTCCGCCTCGACGCCCTCCGCGGTCTGACGGAAGGCGGTGAGCCCGGCCCCGAAGCGGACGGAGCCGCCCAGCTCCCGCAGCCGCTCGTACAGCACCTCCTGGGTGCGGGACTGCGGGATGAGGAGGGCGTTCGCGTACGGGACCTGCTCGCTCGGCTCGGCGCGCTCGATCATGTCCCACTCGTGCTGCGGCTCGGCGCCCTGCCAGGCACGCATCCGCAGGTACTCCGAGGCGGAGGCCAGGATCCCGGGCAGCGCGCCGAGGTCGTCGAGGACCTCCAGGCTGCGCGGCTGGAGCCCCTTGCCGCGCGAGCCGGGGAACAGCCGGTCCGCCTTCTCCAGGAGCACCGTGCGCACGCCCCGGCGGGCGAGGTCGAGGGCGAGGACGAGGCCGGTGGGGCCGGCGCCGGCGATGAGGACGTCGGTGTCGAGGGGAGCGGTGCTGTGGACGGGCACGGGAAGACCTCCAGAGTTCCTTAACGACGTTAAGCCCACGCCGCAGGAGCATTCCCTTAACGCTGTTAAGTTGTCAAGCGCGGCTACCGTGGCGGCGTGGCGACGAAGAAGACGAACCGGATCGATCCCGCGCAGGTCGCGGAGGTCGCTCTGGGCCTCCTGAACGAGAAGGGCCTGGAGGGGCTCACCCTGCGGGCCATCGCCGGCGAGCTGAACGTCCAGGCGCCCGCGCTGTACTGGCACTTCAAGAACAAGCAGGCGCTGCTCGACGAGATGGCGACGGTGATGTACCGGCGGATGGTCGCCGACCCCGCCGCCCGCCCGTCCGGCGACGTGAGCTGGCAGGAGCGGATCCTCGCCGTCAACCGCGGCCTGCGTGCCGGACTCCTGCGGTACCGCGACGGCGCGAAGGTCTACAGCGGCGCCCGTTTCACCGCCGACGACTTCGCCGCCGACATGGAGGAGCAGCTGCGCGCGCTGGTGGACGCGGGCTTCGGGCTGCGCCAGGCGGTCCGGGCGAGCACGACGGCGTACATGTTCACGCTCGGCTTCGTGACGGAGGAGCAGGGCATGCAGCGGGGCCCCGGCGAACTGCGCGAGGGCTTCGACGTGGAGGAGCGCACCGGTCGGCTCGCGCCCGACTACCCGCTGGCGGCGGCGGCCGGGAAGGAGATCTTCGCCGACTACGACGACCGCTTCGAGGAGGGCCTCCGGCTGATCGTGGCGGGCATCGAGGCCCGGTACGCCCCGGAGGCGGCCGGCCGGGAGGGCTGACGCGGGGGCGGGAGCGGGAGCGGGGGCGGGGTCGGGGTCGGGAAGGCGGGGGTCGGCGAGGGGCGTCGGGGTCGCCGTACGGCGTGAACGGCGTGAAGTGGACAGCCCGGTTTACGGCGGAATGGCCCCGCGCGCCCCCTCGGCGTGCCACGCTGGGGGCAAGGGGACCGGGGTGGTGGGCCGGTCGGGTCGGGGAGGGGGCCGGAGGATGCCGGCGACGCGGCGAGCGGACGGACGGGCGCCGACGGACGGACGGGTGCGGCCGGACGGACGGGTGCGGACGGGCGAGGGCCCCGGCGCCCATGGACGCCGGGGCCTGTCCTCCCCTGTGCCGACCCGGAGCCCCGAGCTCCCAGGGTCGACCCCTTCGGACCGGTTTCCCCGAGCGGTCCGCCCCCCGCAGAAGATCTCCCCTCGGCGGCGCGCGCCAATCCTTGAGCGATGTCACTCGAAGGTGGGGTGTTGCGCGGCAGAACCGCATTTTCGAATACAGGTTCGATAGTCTGGCGGAGCTCGACGGCGCACGCGGCATGTGGCTTCGAGCCCTTCACATTCAGGTACGACGCTCGATCGAAGAGTCGAAGAGGGGGTGCCAGGAGCATGATGCGACGCATCGATGTCACCGGAGCCGACGGCGTACGCCTGGCTGCCTGGGAGTTCGCGGAACCGCGCCGAGGGGCCGGACGGGAACCCGCGGACGTGCTCGCGCCCGCCCCCGCCTCCGGGGTGTTACTCCTCCACGGCCTGATGGGCCGGGCGACCCACTGGGCGCCCACGGCCCGCTGGCTCTCCGCCCGGCACCGCGTGGTCGCGCTCGACCAGCGGGGCCACGGCCTCAGCGAGAAGCCCCCCGCCGGCCCGTTCACGCGCGAGGCGTACGTGGCGGACGCGGCGGCCGCGGTCGAACAGCTCGGGCTCGGCCCCGTGACTCTCGTCGGCCACTCCATGGGCGCGCTCACCGCCTGGCAGCTCGCGGCGGAACGGCCCGACCTCGTCCGCGCCCTGGTCATCTGCGACATGCGCGCCTCCGCGCTCGGCGCGGCCTCCCAGCGCGAGTGGGCGGACTGGTTCCGCTCGTGGCCGGTCCCGTTCGCCACGCTCGCCGACGTACGGAAGTGGTTCGGCGCGGACGACCCCTGGGTCGAGCACCCGAACCCGGGGCGCGGCGAGTTCTTCGCCGAGGTGATGACGGAGTCGGTGGACGGCTGGCGTCCGGTGTTCGATCCGGCGCAGATGCTCACGTCCCGCGAGACATGGGTGCACGACGCGCACTGGGACTCCCTCGCGCAGGTCCGCTGCCCCACGCTCGTCGTCCGCGGCCTCGACGGCGAACTGGGCCGCGCGGAGGCGCAGGAGATGGTCCGCGTCCTGCCGCACGGCGCGTACGCCGAGATCCCCGACGCCGGCCATTTCCTCCACTACGACCACCCCGACGCGTGGCGCGAGGCCATCGAACCGTTCCTGAACGGGGTCCTGACCCCGTAGGGGCCGGCGGGCGCAACTAGGCCAGAACCTGACCTGATGACCCCCTACGGTCGGGGCACAGCCCGGGGAGCGGGATGGGAACTGCGAAGGGGAACTGCCGTGTTGCGAGGTCTCACCACCGTCAGCTTCTGGACCTCCGATTTGGCGGAGGCGAAGCGCTGGTACACGGAACTGCTGGGGGTGGAGCCGTACTTCGAGCGCCCGGGGTACGCGGAGTTCCGCCTCGGCGACCACCAGCACGAACTGGGTCTCATCGACAGCCGCTACGCCCCGGAGGCGGCGGCCCCCGGCCCGGGCGGCGCCATCGTGTACTGGCACGTCGACGACGTGCCCGCGGCGGTGGACAGGTTGCTGTCCCTGGGCGCGAAGGAGTACGAACCCCTCACGGAGCGAGGCCCCGGCTTCGTCACGGCCTCGGTGACGGACCCGTTCGGCAACGTCCTGGGCGTGATGTACAACCAGCACTACGTGGACGTACTGAGGGCACGCGGCTGACGCCGCGGGGGCGCTGGGGGCGAGCCGGCCTGGCGGGCTTCTGGTGCGGCCGCCCTCTTTCCGAGTGTGGTCCCTGGAGGCGCCGCGTCAAGGGCGCTCCTTACGTCGCGTCGCTTCGCGATTCCGCTGTCGCTCCACCCTTGCCCCGGCACCTCCAGGGCCCTTTTCACACTCGGAGGGCGGCCGGGGGCGGGGGTCCGCGCGGGGGGCCGTCTGCCCGCGAGCGCCGTGGGCGGCCGTCGGGCTGGTTGGGTGGTGTTGCGCGGCAGTGGAGTGGGGTGCCCATTGCCGTCTCGGCGGCATGGGGGCCGTGGGTGTGTGCGGTGCATGCCTCGCTGGTCATTGCCCGGTGGGGGGAGGGGTGGGAGGGGTAGGGGGTTGGAACGGAAAGCGCACGCGAACGACGGCAAGTGGTGCGGACGGGACCGGTGTTGTCTCGTGTGACGAGGGTGGGGGACGGGGGCGCGTTGAATACCGAGTTACGACGCGGACAGCTGACGATTCGGCTCGGGGCGCAACCGAACGCGCACGGTAACGGACCCCAAGGGGCCTGGGTGAGACGGGTGTCGTCTTGTGTGACGAGGGTGGGGGACGGCGGCGGGTTGAGTGCCACGTTGAGGCGCGGGCAGGGAGAGATCCGGCCCCGGGCGTAACCGAACGCGAACGAGAACGGCCGGCGAGGTCTTGGTTGGGGCGGGGGAGGGAGGCGGCGAGGCGTTGAGGGCTGCGTTACGACGCGGACGGCCGACGACCCGGCCCGGGCGCAACCGAACGTGCACGGGAACGGACCCCAAGCGCCCTCGCGGGGGCCGGTGTTGCCACGTGTGACGGGGGAGGTGACGGCCGCGCTGCTCGGGCTCCGTTACGGCGTGGACGGCCGGCGGTCCGGCCCGGGCGCAACCGAACGCGGACGGGAACGGGCTGCGAGGTGCCTGGTTGGGGCGGGTGTTGTTTCGTGTGGCGAGGGTGGGGGATGGGCGCGCGTTGATTTCCGCGTTACGTCCCAGGCGTGCGGAAAACCGGTCCCGGGCGTAACGGAGCGTGCCCCGGAGGCGTCCGCGAGGCATTCGGAGGGGGCGGAAGTCGCCTGGTGTGACGGGGGAGGTGACGGCCGCGCTGCTCGGGCTCCTTTACGACGCGGACGGCCGACGATCTGGCCCGGGCGCAACCGAACGCGGACGGAGACAGGCCGCAACGCATGTGCGTGGAAGGGGCGTTGACGCGCGTGGCAACTGATCCTCTACGGTGGCTCGGTGACCGCGACGGAGGAGCGCAGAGACGTGGGGCCGCCCGCTGAGGGTCCTGACGAGAAGTCGACGCTGCTCGCGTTTCTGAACTACCTCCGTGACGCCGTGGCCGCGAAGGCTGAAGGGCTGGACGACGGCAAGGGGCGCACACCCGGCGTGGAGTCCGGTACCAGCGTCTTCGGCCTCGTCAAGCACCTGACCGCAGCGGAGACCTACTGGTTCGCCTGGGCCTTCGAGGGTGAGGACGTCGCCCACCCGGACTTCGGCATGGAGCTTGCCGAGGCCGACAAAGCGGAAGTCCTCTTCGCCGCCTACCGTCGGGCCGTCGAACGCTCCAACCGCATCGTCGCCCGTCACGACGACCTGAACCGCCGCTGCGCCCGTCCCGCAGGCACGGCCGGCGCGGTGCGATCACTGCGGTGGGTCCTGGTCCACATGATCGAGGAGACCGCCCGCCACGCAGGTCACGCCGACATCCTCCGCGAACAGGCCGACGGCGCCGTCGGCCGCTGAGCTCTGCTCTCCGCGGAAGTGAGGCGGCCGGCTGCCTTCCGTTCGCCGGAACGGAGTCCTGAAGGTGCCGCCGTCCCCCTCCCCCGTCACACGAGACAACACCAGCCCCACTGGCACCCCTTGCCGCCGTTCACGTGCAATTTCGGTTCCGGCCCGGCCCGAGCGCCGCGCCCTCCTCGTCGCCCCCGCCACACCAGGCAACACCTGTCACAATCCCGGGCCTTGGTCCCCCCACCGGGCAATGACCAGCGGGGCATGTGCCGAACACACCGACGGCCCCACGCCGCCGAGACGGCAATGGGCACCCCACTCCACTGCCGCGCCCCCATCCACCCACCCAGCGCGCAGTCGCCCACGGCGCTGGTGGCAGATGGGCCCCTGCGTGGACCCCGGCCCCCGGACCGCCCTCCGAGAGGTTTTTCGCGGCTTCCGGCGGTGGGTCAAGGGTGGCCGTAGGCCATCGCGGAGCGACGCGACGTAGGAGCGCCCTTGACGCACCGCCGGAAGGTGCGACTCTCGGAAAGAGGGCGGTCCCACCCGCGTCCCGCGACCGCGTCCACCCCTTGCAGCCATGCTTTTGGCCCGAGCCGGCCGAGCGATGCCGCCCACGAGGGGCCCACCGCGTACGCCTGGCAACGTCACCTCGTACGGGGCACGGCGGCAGCGCGTGACCACTCGTCCAGCCACGCGTCGAGGGGGAGCGTCGCGTGCGTGATGCCTCGCTCGGCACCGGGGCCGTCGTCCTCGTACCGGACGACGAGCGGGGCCGCCGCCGTGTCCTCCAGCGGCACGTACCACGCCGTCGCGCAGCCGCACTCCACCAGCCGCAGCCACGGCTTCCGCTCGCGCCCGTACAGCTCCACGAGCTGCGCCAGCCGGTGCAGACCGTAGTCCGGGCCGAAGCCGCCGTCCCCGACCTCCGTGTACACGTGCCGCAGCAGCGCGGGCAGTCTCCGGCCGATCGCGGCCTCCGCAGCCTCCCACTCCGCCGCCGACGCCGGCGGGTGCGGCGGTACGCGCGGGGCGTCCGCGTAGTACGCCGACGCCTCCTCCGCACCGGCCGGCAGGTACGCCACGACTCCGGAGCCGACGAAGCTCAGGGACAGCGCCCGCTCGGCCGCCGCCTCCGCGCCGTACGTCTCCTCCAGCCACTCCAACGGCACCGTCACCTCGTCCAGCCGCCGCGCGGGGTCGTACGCGCGGCGGCGCAGACCCTCGATCAGCCGGCGGATGCGAGCTCCCGCAGGAACGCGGACCACGCGGCGGGCGAGACGGCGAGGGACGGGATCGACGTGTCCTCGGAGTCGCGGACGTGGCCGGTGCGGGGGCAGGCCGCGACCTCGACGCATGCGCCGCCCGGGTCGCCGCTGTAGCTGCTCTTGAACCAGCTGAGGTCGGTGCTCATAGGCGCGTGTGCCACCTGCTCGATGAGATGATTCGTACGGACTCCACCGGCGTGAACGCCTGCGCCCGCAGGGTGCTGTACCGAGCGGATACGTCTCCCGCGTCCGGGTGTTCGCTCAGAAAGTACCTCCCACCCCGGCCCTCTACATAGACGGGCGGTCGGCTGAGCGGGCCGGCGAAAAAAAAGATCTACGGCAGCGGACCCCCTGGCGCTACCGTGGCCCGATGCCAGCGATCAGGGAGTTCCAGGTCACCTTCGACTGCGCCGAGCCGGAGCGCGTCGCGCGCTTCTGGTGCGAGGTGTTGGGGTACGTGCTTCCGCCGCCTCCGAAGGGGTTCGGCTCGTGGGAGGAGTACGACCTCTCGCTGCCGCCCGAGGAGCGGGGCGCGTGGGCCGCGTGCAAGGACCCGTCGGGCGTGGGCCCGCGGTTGTACTTCCAGCGCGTGCCCGAGGGCAAGGCCGTCAAGAACCGTGTGCACCTCGACGTGCGCGTCGGCACCGGGCTGGTGGGCGCCGAGCGCCTGGCCGTGCTGGAGGCCGAGCGGGACCGGCTCGTCGCGCTCGGCGCGGTGTGCGTGAACGTCCTGCTCGCCGACGAGGAGAACGAGTCCTGCATCAACATGCAGGACATCGAGGGCAACGAGTTCTGTCTCGACTGAGGGAGGGCGGCTGACATGCGGGTTCGTGCCACGACCGAGGCGGAACGCGGCCTCTTCGTCGACACGCTCCACACCGCCTTCGGGCGCTTCCCCGAGACGCCGGACGACGACGGGCGCGGGGTCTGGTGGGCGGCGCTGGAGATGGACCGCAACCTGTTCGCGGTGACGGAGGACGGGCGGCCCGTCGGCACCGCCGGGGCGTACAGCTTCGAGCTGACCCTCCCCGGCGGGGCGGTCGTCCCGGCCGCCGGAGTGACCGCGGTCGGCGTCCTGCCGTCGCACCGGCGGCAGGGCGTGCTCAGCGCGATGATGCGGCACCAGCTCGGCGAGTTGCGGGAGCGGGGCGAGTTCCTGTCCGTGCTGCTCGCTTCCGAGGCCCCGATCTACGGACGGTTCGGCTACGGGTCCGCCACGTACACGCAGCGGCTCACCGTGGAGCGCCACCAGGCTGACCTCGCCCCGCCCCGGGCGGCGCGGGGGCCCGGGGCCGCCGGCACCGTCGAGGTGCTGAGGCGGGCGGACTGCGGCGACATCCTGGAGCAGGTCTACGACCGGTACCGCCGCGCCCGGCCCGGGGCGCTGTCCCGGCCGCACCGGTGGTGGGAGCGGGGCGCGGGGCAGCCCCCGGTCGCCGCGGCGCCGCGCCACATCGCCGTCCACCGGGACGCCGACGGCGTGCCCGACGGGTACGCCAGCTACTCGGTCACCGAGCCGGACACGCTGACGGTCGACGAGACCGTCGCCGCGGACGACGCCGTCTCCACGGCCCTGGCCCGCTTCCTGCTCGGGCACGACCTGGTCGCCCGGGTGGTGTTCAAGCACGTCCCGCCGGATCACCCGCTGCGCTGGCAGCTGGCGGACTTCCGCGCCGGTGAGGTGGGGCACGACACCGACTGGCTCTGGGTGCGGCTCCTCGACGTGCCGCGGGCGCTGACCGCGCGCGGCTGGTTCACGGACGGCGAGCTCGTGCTCGACGTGGACGATCCGTTCCTCGGCGAGCACGAGCGCTATCTGCTGACCGTCCGGGACGGAGGGGCGGTGTGCGTACGGACGGACCGGGAGCCCGATCTGTCCCTGGACGTACGCGACCTGGGGTCCGTGTACCTCGGCGGCACCGCTCCCAGCACGCTCGTCCGCGCCGGACACGTCCGGGCCCACCACGCGGAGGCGGCGGCCCTCGCCGACGCGCTCTTCCGCTCCGACCGCGCCCCGCACTGCCTGCACTGGTTCTGACCGGGGGAGTACGAGGACGGGCGCCGGCCGACCAGCCGGCTAGGCCGCCCGTACCCGCTCCGCGCCGATGCGGTCGATGCGTTCGCGGCCCCACTGCGCCAGGGACTCCAGGGCGGTGTTGAGGGAGACGCCGTGCTCCGTGAGGGAGTACTCGACCTTCGGCGGGACCACGGCGTGCACCTTCCGGTGCACCAGGCCGTCCTCCTCCATCTCCCGCAGGTGCTGGACCAGCATCTTCTCGCTGACGCCGGGCAGGCCGCGGCGGAGTTCGGCGAAGCGGCGGGTGCCGTTCTCGTGGAGCTCCCAGAGGATCAGGGACTTCCACTTGCCCGAGACGACGTCCATCGCCGCGTCGATTCCGCAGAAGTACGGGCCCTGGCGTGCCGGGTTCGTCATCGTCGCCGCTTACCTTTCGGTGAGTACCCCACTATTTAGTCCGTACTTCTCAACTCTACTGAGCCGCAAGAGGATTGCCTCATCCCACGGAGCGAAGTGCGAAGGAGCGATCTGTCATGGCGGAGAAGAAGAACGACCTGCGGGTGAGCGTGCTGGGCCTCGGGGCCATGGGCGGTGTCCTCGCCGGGGCGCTCGTCGACGCCGGGTACGCCACGACGGTGTGGAACCGGTCGGCGGGCAGGGCCGACGAGCTGGTCGCGCGGGGCGCGAAGGAGGCCGGCAGCGCGGCCGAGGCCGTGACGGCCGCCGATCTGGTGGTCGTGTGCCTCTTCGGTCACTCCTCGGTGCACGAGGTGCTCGACCCGCTCCGCGCGGAGCTGGCCGGGCGGACGGTCGTCAACGTGACCACGACGAAGCCCTCGCAGTCGCGGGAGCTGGCGGCCTGGGCGACCGAGGCGGGGGTCCGGTACCTGGACGGCGGGATCATGGCGGTGCCGTCCATGATCGGGAAGCCGGGGGCCTCGATCCTGTACTCCGGCTCCGAGGGTGCCTTCCGGGAGCACCGGGAGCTGCTCGAACTCTGGGCGGCGAGCACGTACTACGGCGAGGACGCCGGGCTCGCGTCGCTGTACGACTTCGCGCTGCTGTCGGCGATGTACGTGATGTTCGCGGGGTTCATGCAGGGTGCGGCCATGCTCGCGCCGGCGGGAGTGAGCGCGCGGGAGTTCGCGGGCATGGCCGCACCGTGGCTGACCGCGATGACCGGGGAGCTGGAGGGCTTCGCGAAGGTCATCGACGGCGGGGACTACACCGTTCCGGGGCAGCAGAGCCTGGAGTTCTCGAACCTCGGGATGTTCCTGGAGGCGATCGCCGAGGAGGGCGTCGGGGACGAGCCCGTCGCGATGGTCCAGCGCCTCATCCGGCGTCAGGTGGACGCGGGGAAGGGGGACGAGGGGTTCGCGCGGATCTTCGAGAGCGTGCGGCGCCCTGCTGCCTGAGAGTACGGGCGGAACGGGCGGGGCGTCAGAAGGTGAAGACCGCGCCCTCGGCCATCGTCGAGCGCAGCTCGCACGCGTTGCCGTACGTCGCCGACCAGCTGACCCGCTTGCCCTGCCAGACGCCGTCGCCGGTGATGGTGACCGGCTCCCACTGGCGGGTGCAGGTACGGGTCGGGGCGTCGGCGGCCAGTGCGCCGAACTGCCCGCCGGTCGCGGTGAGTTCGGCGCAGGCGGCGGCGGGGTCCGGGTGGCTGCCGCCCGGGGTGGGGGCGCAGGTCAGGGTGACCGCGCGCAGGACGGTGGCCGTGTCGGCGCTCTCGCCGGCGCCGACGGTGAGCACGAGGGCGGACGGCGCGTACAGGCTGGAGGTCGCGGCGTCGGCGATGCCGGAGGTGGCGGTGCCGAGGAGGGCGAGGCCGGTGCAGGTGGCGAGCGTGGTGACGCGGAAGCCGGTGCTGCGGGTGCTGCTGACGTGACGCACGGGGGTGTCCCTTCGGATGTCAGTGCGAGTGCTGGGGTGCAGGATGACTGCGGACGGGAGTCTTGCGGACGCCCTCCGTGATCGCACATCGCCCGAAACTTTCCGGCCGCAGCCCCGTTGCGCCGCCCACCGACTGGTCGTTCGGGCTCCGCGGGCCCGCACCGGCCCCACTGGTTCAACCCGAAACGGCCCTCTGACCTGCGCGTACCCGAAATTGGTTGAGGTGTGGAGGACTTGAATCCGCATGCGGTCGGCCGGAAACGTTCCGCCTACCCCTTGCTCACCGCCGTCAGGATCTCCGGGAGCCGGGTCGCCGTGCTCGGCGCGGCGGTGCGGAGGCCGGACCAGGCGATGAGGGCGCCGTAGGCGGTGCCGGCCGGGAGGATCAGCCACAGCCAGTCGCGGTGGCCGGTCAGGTGGAGGGTGATCGTCGCGGCGACCACCGGGGCCGACAGGAGGGCCGCGGCGACCATGCCGCCCAGGATGGAGAGCCAGGCCAGACCGCCCTGCCCGGGGGCGACGTTCTTGTACGCGCTGTCCTGGGGGATCGAGTACGGGAAGTTCGCCGAGGCCACCGCGCCGGTCGCGACCATCGCGCCGAGCAGCGCGAAGGCCAGGCCCAGGGCATCCGGCAGCGCCCGCCAGTCGCCGAGAGCGGCGGCCGTGGCGACGGTGACCAGGGCCGTGTACGGCACCGTGATCACGAGCAGCGCCAGGGCCCGCGCCCGGAGTTCCGCGTACGCGTCCCGGGTCGAGGCGATCGTCTGGGCGACCATCCAGAACGCCGAGGTGTCCTGGCCGAACTGGTTGTACATCTGGATGCCGAGCATCCCCGACGCGAAGCAGGCGAAGTAGATCGAGCCGGTCCCCTGCAGGGCGTTGAAGAGGGGGACGATCGCGCCGATCGCGAGCGAGGTCACCCACGCCGCCTTCGTCTTGGGGTCCCGCCACACGTACCGCAGGCTGCGCTGCATCACCGCGCCCGTACGGCCCTCCCAGCCGCCCGCCGTGCCCCCGCCGGCCGTCCCGCGCACCCCCGCGGCCTCGATCGTCGAGCCGTCCGGCGCGGTCATCAGCCGCACCAGGCTCCGCCGCCACCACAGCAGCAGCGCCCACAGAGCCGCCGCCGCGAGCAGCAGGCCCGCCGCGGCCCTCCCGTACGCGCCGTCGCCCGCCGCGTCGACCGCCGCCAGCGCGGACGCGGGCGGCAGCCAGCCCACCACGGCCGCCACCGGGTCGAGCACCGCGAGCCCGCCCGCGCGGCCCAGCCGCTGGGCGCCGAAGTTGACCGCCTGGATGCCGACCGCGATCAGCAGACCGCTCAGCACCGCCAGGTCCCGGCCCCTGCGCGAGTTCAGGAGCCGGATGTTCGCCGCCGCGACGGCCCGCGACAGCGCCACGCAGACCAGCACCAGCAGCGGCACCGCCGCCACCGCCGCCGCAACCCCGGCCGCGCCGCGCGCGAGCGCCAGCGCGGCGCCCACGGCGAAGCACAGCGTGAACAGGGGGCCGATCCCCACCAGCGAGGCCACCAGCAGCGCCCGTACCAGAGGCCGGGGCCGCAGCGGCAGCATCACGAGCCGCGACGGGTCCAGCGTCTCGTCGCCGCTCGGCACGAACAGCGGCATCACCGCCCACCCCAGCGCGAGCACACCGGTCAGCAGGACCGCGAGCGTGTCCACGTCCGCGTGATGGCGCATCAGGACGAAGGCGAGCAGCAGCCCCGCCGCGACCAGCAGCGCCCCGGCGAGGGAGACGAGGAAGACCGTCGCCCGTCCCGTCGACTGGCGCAGGCCGTTGCGCAGCAGCGCCCACTTCAGGCGGACGAAGACGGACGTCAGGCCGTCGGACGCCGCCGCCCGTGCGCTCGTCGGCCGCGCGCTCATCGGCCGCCGCCCGAGCCGCCCGAGCCGCCCGCGGCCCCGCCGCCCAGCCAGTCCAGCGTGTGCCCGGCCTCGTCGCGGCCCTGCGCACCGACCAGTTCGAGGAACGCGGCCTGCAGGGACGGCGCCTCGCCGCGTACCTGCTCCAGGGGGCCGTGCGCGCGGATCTGCCCGGCGGCCATGACGGCGACCCAGTCGCACAGCGACTCGACCAGCTCCATCACATGACTGGAGAACACGACCGTGGCGCCCGAGCCGGTGTAGCGCTCCAGGACGCCGCGGATGGTCTGCGCGGAGACCGGGTCGACGCCCTCGAAGGGCTCGTCGAGGAACAGCACGTCCGGGTTGTGCAGCAGCGCGGCCGCGAGGCCGATCTTCTTGCGCATGCCGGTCGAGTAGTCGACGACGAGCTTGTGCTGCGCGCCCGCGAGGTCGAGGACGTCGAGGAGCTGGGCGGCGCGCCGGTCGACCTCGTCGCCGGGCAGCCCCCGCAGCCGCCCGGTGTACGCGAGGAGTTCGCGGCCCGAGAGCCGCTCGAAGAGCCGCAGGCCCTCCGGCAGGACGCCGATCCGGGCCTTCACCGCGGCCGGGTCGCGCCACACGTCGTGGCCGGCCACCTCGACGCGCCCGTGGTCGGGGCGGAGCAGGCCGGTGACCATCGACAAGGTGGTGGTCTTGCCGGCCCCGTTGGGGCCGACGAGGCCGATGAACCGGCCCGAGGGCAGTACGAGATCGATCCCGGCGACGGCGATCTGCTGTCCGAACCGTTTCCACAGGCCCTCGACGCGCACGGCGGGCGGCGGCGTCCCCGCCGCCCCGCCCGCCGTCTCGTGCCGCTCCGCCGCCTGGTCGGACATGGCGCCGCCGCCCTTCCGGTCGTCCCCATCGCTCGGGAGCCACCTTAGGACCGGCGCCGCCCCGGACCGGTCAGGTCTCAGGACCGCCGGGCGCGTGCCGCCGCGGCCTCGCGTCCGCAGGCGTACGCGACGGGGCTGATCAGCTCCTCCACGTCGGGCAGCCAGCGGTTGGCGGGCGTGGGGCGGCGGGCCCACTGGACGGCGCCCTGGCCGCCGACCCGGGTGGGCGGGGCGGCCACGTAGTGGCCCTCGCCCCGGGCGATCAGATCGAGCGAGCTGGGGGCCCAGCCGAGCTTGCGGATGAGGTCGGGGGCCTTGGCGGCCGCGCCGGGGAGCACGAAAAACATCATCCGGCGGTCGGGGGTGCAGGTCACCGGGCCGAGGGTGAGCTCCATCCGCTCCATGCGGGCGAGCGCGAGGAAGCCGGCCGACTCGGGCACGTCGAGCACGTCGAAGGTGCGCCCGGTCGGCAGCAGGATCGAGGCCTTGGGCTGCTTGCCCCAGATCCGGCGCGCCGCGACGGCGCTGCCGGTGGCCTGGGTGGCCCAGTCCGGTCTGGCGGCGTGCGCGCCGGGCGCGGCGCAGTCGGCGGCGCCGCAGGAGCACCGTTCGGCGCCGTCCACCGCCTCCAGCCACGTGCCGGCGAACACGTCCCAGTGCCGTTCTTCCGCGTACCGCACGGCGCTGTCGAGCAGCTGTTCCCCGCGCTGCTTGGGGATCTGTGCGGCTTCCGTGACTCCGATGGTCTCTTCCACGCCCCTCTCAACTCCCGCCGTCACCTGGGGTTACGGGCGTCCCGGCGAGCGGCCTGGCGCATCGATCCTGCACGCGGGGCGCACGGGTGCACGGGCGGGGGCGCGCGTGCGGGCGGGGAGCGGCGGAGGGGTAGCCAGAGTCGGGGGGCGTCGGCGGACACGCGTGGGCCGATGCGTCCGGTTTCGCGTGTTCACATCGGCATTGACCGGATATCCGCCGGGCAGTGATCAGCTCAGTTCGGTGATCATGCACGGCCTCAGGGGGTTCTTCATGGCAGCCAGACCTCTCGTCGCCCGACAGCCCAACGAACGGCTGCAGGCGCTCATCCAGGAAGCCGGGTGCTCCAACGCGGGTCTTGCCCGGCGGGTCAACATGGTCGGCGCGGAGCGCGGTCTCGACCTGCGGTACGACAAGACGTCGGTGGCGCGCTGGCTGCGCGGCCAGCAGCCGCGCGGCCGGGCGCCCGGGATCATCGCGGAGGCGCTGGGCCGCAAGCTGGGACGGACCGTCACCATCGACGAGATCGGGATGGCGAACGGCAAGAACCTGGCGTCGGGGGTGGGCCTGCAGTTCTCGCCGACCGTCACGGGGGCGATCGAGCAGGTCTGCGAGCTGTGGCGGAGCGACGTGGGCCGCCGGGACTTCCTGTCCGGTTCGGCGGTGGCGGCCTCGGCGCTGGTCGAGCCGAGCCGGGACTGGCTGATCAGCGGCGCGGACGCGCAGGTGGCGCGGTCCGCCGGGTCGCGCGTCGGGGCCTCGGACGTGGCGGCGGTACGGGAGATGACGCAGGCGCTGGTCGACCTCGACCACCGGTTCGGCAGCGGCCACGTGCGGCCGGTGGTGGTGCACTACCTGAACAGCGTGGTCGCCGGGATGCTCGCCGGGGCGTACCAGGAGTCGGTGGGGCGGGAGTTGTTCGCCGCGGTGGCCCGACTGACCGAGCTGGCCGGGTACATGGCTGTGGACACCGGGCAGCCGGGGCTCGCGCAGCGGTACTACATCCAGGCGCTGCGGCTCGCGCAGGCGGCGGGGGACCGCGGGTACGGCGGGTATGTGCTGGCCGCCTCGATGAGCCATCTCGCGGCGCAGCTCGGGAACCCGCGGGAGATCGCGCAGTTGGCGCGGGCCGCGCAGGAGGGCGCGCGGGGGCACGTCACGCCGCGGGCCGAGGCGATGTTCCTGGCGGCGGAGGCGCGCGGGCACGCGCTGCTCGGCGACGCCCGCACGTTCGACGCGGTCGCGGGCCGGGCGGTACGGGCCCTGGAGCAGGCCGATCCGGAGTCGGGCGACGACCCGGCGTGGATCGCGCACTTCGACCACGCGTACCTCGCCGACGAACTGGCTCACGGGCACCGGGACCTGGGCCGGCCGGAGGAGGCGGCGCGGGCCGCGGAGGAGGCGCTGAGCGGGCTGCCCGAGACGCGGGCGCGGCGGCGGGCGATCGGTCTGGTGCTGCTGGCGTCCGCGCAGGTGCAGCGGCGCGAGGTCGAGCAGGCGTGCCACACCGGGACGCGCGCGCTCGAACTGCTGGGCGCGCTGCGGTCGTCGCGGGGCGCGGAGTACCTGGAGGACCTGCAGCAGCGGCTGGAGCCGTACGCGACGGAGCCCGCTGTGCGGGAGTTCGGAGCGCGGCTGGAGATCCAGGCGGCGTAGCGCTCCGCGAGGTTCGGCGCCTCGGCTGCGGGTCCGTTGTGGCTGGTCACGCAGTTCCCCGCGCCCCTCGTGGGGGAGCCGTTGTCCGTTGGCTGCGGGTCCGTTGTGGTTGATCGCGCCGTTCCCCGCGCCCCTGGTGGGGGTGGGCTGTTGTCGGTTGGGTGTGCGGTTACCCGGTCCCTGTGGGGGCTTGGGTGAGGGGGGACACACATGTGTGCGTCGTGCGGGAGGCACCCGGTAGCGTGAACCGACGCTTCCGTAGGTGGATCAAGGTAGATCGGTAGGAGTCCCGGTGACGCAGAGCGGACAGGGTCCGGACCCGCAGCATCCCGCGGTTCGGCCCACGCACGAGGGTGTCGTGCTGCCCGCGGAGGGCGGCCTCCAGGGCGCGCCCGGCGGCGGCCCGGCCGGCGGGCAGCCGTGGGGCGGCTCCTGGGGGCCGGGCGCGGGCGCGCCGCCGGTCTCCCAGCCGCTGCCGCCGGAGGCCGTCCCCGGGGGCGACGCGGACCTGCAGGCCACGCAGTACATCGCCCCGGTCCCGGCCGGCGGCCCCGGCCCGATGCCCGGTGCCCAGGACGGCTACGGCTTCCCCGGGCCCGCCGTCGCCGGTCCGGCCGCGCCCGCGCCCGGCGGCGCCGCCCCGCAGGCCGGGTACGGCTTCCCGGCCCCGGCGGCTCCCGCCGCGCCCGCGCAGCCGCCCGCGTACGGCTACCCGAACCCCGCCCCGCCGGCCCCGCAGGCCGGGTACGGCTTCCCCGGGCCCGGCGGCGACGCGGCCGACCTCCAGGCCACCCAGCACATACCCCCGGTCGCCCCGCAGGGCGGCGCGGACGACACCCGTTTCCTCGGCACCGGGCCGCTCCCGCAGAACCCGCCGGCCGCCGCCGGCGACGCGGAGGCGACGCAGTACCTGCCGCCGGTGGCCGCCGGGCCGCAGGGCGAGCGCACCCGCCCGCCCGCCGAGTTCGACAACCTGTTCCGCAGCGACAGCACCCAGCAGCTGCCGCAGACGGCGCATCAGGCCCCGCCCGGGCGCCCGCAGTTCAGCCCGCAGCCCGCGCCGTACCAGCAGCACGCCCCGCAGGCCCCGCAGCCCCCGTACGGCCGTCAGGACGACGACTACGGCTACGACCCCGAGCCGCGCCGCAAGGTCCCCGGCGCGCTGATCGCCGCCGTGGTCGTCGGCTGCGTCGTCCTCGGGCTCGGCGTGGGCGCGGTGCTCGGCGGCGGCGACGAGGGCACGGACACCGGCAAGAACGCGGCGGCGAGCTCCTCCGTCCCCTCCACCGCGCCCTCCGAGGCCGCGCAGCCCGACGACCCGGCCGAGCCGCAGGCCAAGGCGCTCGACAAGCTCCTCGCGGACAGCAACGACAGCCGCGACGCGGTGATCCGTTCCGTCGACAACATCCGGCAGTGCAAGAACCTCGACCAGGCGGCGCGCGACCTGCGCGGCGCGGCCCAGCAGCGCCGCGGCCTGATCACGCGGCTGCAGACGCTGTCCGTCGACAAGCTGCCGCAGCACACGCAGCTGACCGCCGCGCTCACCAAGGCGTGGCAGGCGTCGGCCTCCGCCGACGACCACTACGCGGCCTGGGCGGACCAGATGAAGGGCAAGAAGGCCTGCAAGGGCGGCAAGGCCCGCAACACCGGCCAGACCGCAGAGGCCACCCGGAAGAGCGGCGAGGCCACCGCGGCCAAGCGCGAGGCGGCCGGGCTGTGGAACCCGACCGCCGAGAAGTACGGGCTGCCCAAGCGCCAGCCGCACCAGCTGTAGACGCGGCGCGGCGTCCTACGGGGCGCTGCGCACGGTCTCGCCGACGTCGACGAAGCCGGGCTTCTGGGCGACGAGGCGGCCCTGGCGGACGACCTGGAAGGTCACCTCGGAGTTGACGATCCGGGGGAAGTCGGTGGCGCCGAGCATGTCCTCGTAGCGCCAGCGCAGCGGCGGGGTGAGGCCGCCGGTGTCGATCTCCTCGCCCCGGTCGAGGGCGCGGGCGACCCGCAGCGGGGTGACCTCCTCGGCGCCGACGCTCTCGACCGCCTTCTTCAGGACCGTGTAGGCGATCCAGGTCGTCTGGACGCCGGCGTCGGCCGGGTCGATGCGGTTGTCCTCGAAGGCGTGCTCCCGGATGACCTTCAGCATCGGGGTCCACGCCTTGTCCGAGGCGTCGGGGTACCAGCCGGTGACGTACGCGCCCTCGAAGGGGCTGCGCGAGCCGCCGGTGCGGTCGACGAGCGGCTGGCCGACGCTGCCGAGCACGGAGGAGATCCGGACCTCGGCGTCGTCGTCGGAGTCGGGCAGCCGGCGGAAGGAGTCGAAGAAGGTCTGGGTGCGTTCGCCGAGCACGGCGGTGACGCAGCCCTTGTCGTCGCCGGCCTTCTCGCGGGCCTCGCTGGCCTTCTCGGTGTACTCGCCGGCGTCCTCGACGGCCGGGATGTCGGTGGCCGTGCGGTGGCGGGAGCGCTGCAGGCCGGAGTTGAGCAGGGTCGGCAGCCGGTCGCCGGCGACGGTGTCCGGGCGGACGAGGGAGACGCGGCGGCAGGACTCGGCGAGCTGCATGCCGTGGCCGGCGATCAGCGAGGCCTGCCCGCCGTTCACCGGGTAGGAGAGGTGGCTGGTGAATTCGTCCTCGGAGAGGCCGTAGCCGCCGATGTACGGGATGCCGGCGGCCTCCAGCGGGGCCATGAAGGCGCGGCCGTGCTGGCTGTAGGAGCCGACGACGGCCACGACGTTCTCGCGGACGGCGCGGCGGGCGCAGGCGGCGGCGCCGGCGGAGGAGTTCTGCTCGTTGCAGGTCAGGACGCGCAGTTCGTGGCCGGCGATGCCGCCCTCGGCGTTGACCCAGCGGGCATACGCCTGGGCCATGGCGGGCATTCCGGGCATGTTGGTGGCGCGGGTGCCGTCGGGGGCCCAGGTCATCACGGTGAGGGGCTCCCTGGAGCCCCCCGAGACTCCAGGGAGGACGCCGCACCCGGTGAGCAGCGCCGCGCCGGTTGCCGCGGCCGTCGCGTATGCGAGGAGTGAGGTCATTCGCCTACCGGTCATGGCCATGCACAATTCCGCCTCGCGGGTAACGCCGGAGTGTGCGTGATCCAACGCTCGGTGACATCCAGGTGAATTGCGGGAGCCCGGGCGAGACGAGGGAGGGGCTTCGTCCGCTTGATTCAGGGGGGAACGTACGATCGAACGGTGTCCAGTTCTGTCTCCGGTTCGGTGAACTCTTCCCGTCGCGGCCGTCGCTCCTCCACCATGGGCGGCATGCCGCTCAACGACATGCCGTGGTGGCGCTGGCGCAGCAATGTGCGCTCGGCGCTGCACATGCTCTCCGACCCCGTCTTCCAGCAGGAGGCCTGGCTGGCCGGTCTCGACGGGTACGGCGACGTCACCGACGCCGTCTACCGGCTGGTCGAGGACACCTGGCTGGACAACTGGTCCGCCGAGAAGTACGTCGGGACGATCTTCCGCGACTCGGGCGAGGCCGCGCTGGTGGACGTCGCCGTGCTCCGGGTGCTGAGGATCATGCACCAGGTCGGGGCCGACGCCCCGGTCTCCGCGTTCCTGGAGCACCACGGCTGGCCGGAGGCGGTGCGCGCGGCGCGCGAGGCGCACGTGCGGATGGCGACGGCGGACGGGGAGGACCCGGACGTGCCGCCGCGGTCGCTCGAGGTGCTGCGGATCATGACGGGCGCGGCCTGACGGGTCCGGCGGGGGCGAGGGCGCCCGGCGGGGGTCCGGGGTGTCCGGGGGTGTCCGCGGCGGGGTCCGCCTGGCGGACGGGGTGCCGGGGGAGCGCCGCGACTGTGGCAGCCTATGAGGATGACCGACCAGTACGTCCTCACCCTCTCGTGCCCGGACAAGCAGGGCATCGTGCACGCCGTGTCGAGCTACCTGTTCATCACGGGATGCAACATCGAGGACAGTCAGCAGTTCGGAGACCGTGACACGGGTCTCTTCTTCATGCGGGTGCACTTCTCCGCGGAGGCGCCGGTCACCGTCGAGAAGCTGCGGGCCAGCTTCGCGGCCGTGGGCGACTCGTACGCCATGGACTGGCGGATCAACCGGGCCGACGAGCGCATGCGCGTCGTGCTCATGGTGTCGAAGTTCGGCCACTGCCTGAACGACCTGCTCTTCCGGTCCCGGATCGGCGCGCTGCCGGTCGAGATCGTCGCGGTGGTGTCCAACCACACGGACTTCGCCGAGCTGGTGGCGTCGTACGACATCCCGTTCCGGCACATCCCGGTGACGAAGGAGAACAAGCCGCAGGCCGAGGCGGAGCTGCTGGACCTGGTCCGGGAGCAGGACGTCGAGCTGGTGGTGCTCGCCCGGTACATGCAGGTGCTCTCGGACGACCTGTGCAAGCAGCTCGCGGGCCGGATCATCAACATCCACCACTCGTTCCTGCCGAGCTTCAAGGGCGCGAAGCCGTACCACCAGGCGCACGCCCGCGGCGTGAAGCTGATCGGTGCGACCGCGCACTACGTGACCGCGGACCTCGACGAGGGCCCGATCATCGAGCAGGAGGTCGAGCGGGTCGGCCACGAGGTGACCCCGGACCAGCTCGTCGCGATCGGCCGCGACGTGGAGTGCCAGGCGCTGGCGCGCGCGGTGAAGTGGCACGCCGAGCGGCGCATCCTGCTCAACGGCCGCCGTACGGTCGTCTTCGCCTGACGCCAGGGCTCACAGACGGCTGAGCGAGGCGGCGGCGGACAGCACGTCCCGGATCGCCTCGCGGTCGCCGTCCTGGCCGGCCGCGGCCTCCTGCGGGGAGACGTGCCCGGCGAGCAGCTGGCAGAACTCGACGCCGTCCATGGCGACCTGCGCCACCGCCCGCTCCTTGGTGCCCAGGGCCGCGGGGGAGTCCAGGGCGATGTACCAGTGGCCGCCGCCCGAGCCCTCGATCTCCAGGTGCAGCGAACGTCCCGGCGAGCCCGCGGCGACCAGGTGCCGCGGCGGGGACGCCAGCCCCGCGCGCCGACGGTCGGCGAGCGCGGCCGGCAGCAGCCGGGCGGCCAGGTCGATCATCGTGTGCAGATGCGCGCCGCCGGGCGGGGCGTACGGGTAGTCCACGGCGCCGGCGATGTCGTCGGCGTGCACCCAGCACTCGAAGGCCCGGTCGAGCAGCGCGTCGCGCAGCGGCAGCGCGAAGTCCCCGTACGGCACGGTGAGGTCCGCGACGCCGCGGCCGGCGAACGACACGGTGCGCACGAGGGTGTGGCTCTGCTCGCGCCAGGGCCCGCGGATCGCGCGCGTGGGCGGGTGGTGCCCGCTCTCCCAGTACGCCTCGGTGCGCTCGGTCGGCGAGGCGCCGGCGGTGCGGGCCAGTTCGCCGAGCGGGTCGTCGAGGCCGAGGGCCCGGCCGACGAGGCCGTCGACGGCGAGCAGATGGCCGATCACGCCGGCGACGCTGGTGCGGCGGCTGACCTGCCGCTCGCCCTCGAACCACTTCAGCCGCACCGGGGCGTGCCACTCGGAGTCCCCGATGTCGCGCAGCAGCGCGTCGAGCCGCGCCGTCTCGGCGTCGTACGAGGTGGCCCAGTCGGGCACGGGGATGCGGGCGGGCCGCCGGCCGAGGCAGTTCTCCAGCACGCGGGAGCGCAGCAGCGGGTCGAGGTCGAGGTCGCGGTCCTCGTGCAGCAGGGCCACGGCGTCCCGCAGCCGCAGGGCCTCCTCGGCGCAGGGCGCGCACTCGGTCAGATGCGCCTCGACGGCCCGGGTCTCCTCCCCGGAGCAGGCCGCCAGCGCCCACGCCCCGAGCAGCGACTTCAGCTGCCGGTGCGGGAGCAGCAGGAAGCCGGCCGGCGCGGCCTCGGGCCCTTCGAGGGCGGCGTCGGGCGCCCCGGGCGTCGGGTCCGGTCCGGGCGTCGGGTCCGGTCCGGGCGGGTCCGCGGGGGTCGTCCGGTCCGCGGGGGCCGGCGGGCGCTGGGGGCGGGAGAGGTCGGCATGGTCGTCGGCGGCCCACCTCGGGCCCGGTATGCGGGGGACGCGCGGGGTCTTGTCCGGGTCCTCCGGGGCGTCGTCGGGGCGGCTCACAGGGCACGTCCGTAACCCGGCGGGTCCTCCGGACCGCCGCGTGTGTGCGCCGTCGACAGCAACTGGAGCCCCAGGCGCAGCCGGCGGCACGCCTCCTCCTCCGTCACGCCCAGATCGGCCGCGGTCTGGCGGTAGTCGCGGCGTCTGCGGTACGCGAGGTCGAGCGCGGCGCGCAGCGGCGCGGGCATGGACATCACGATGTAGTCGGCGCGGGCCGCCACCGACGCCCGCTGCACCTTCTGCTCCAGCTCCTCGGGCGTCAGCGCGCCCGCCTCCGTCTCGCGGAGCCGGCGCACCGCCTGCCGGTGGGTCAGGTGCGCCACCCAGGCGCGCAGGTTGCCCTGTTTCGGGTCGTATGCGTCGGGGTGCTGCCAGACGTGGCCGAACACCTCGCGGGTCACCGCGTCCGCCGCCTCCTCGTCGTCGAGCACCCGGTGCGCGAGGTCGTGGACGAGGGAGGCGTAGCGGTCGTACAGCTCGCCGAGCGCGGCCGCCTCGCCGCGGGCCAGCCGCTGCTGCATCCGTCGGTCCCAGCGCAGTGGTGTGTCCTTCGCCATACGAGACCCTCCCGGCTGCCCTCCCGAACCGACTGTCCCTCGACAGTAATGCGCCGCGCCGACCTGCACCTCCCTTTGCGGCAAGAGCGCGCGGGCCCGGTGAGGGGATGGTAAGAAACGCGTCACGCTCGGGTGAAGGGGTTTCGACTGGGCCGAACGGGGCAGCGGGAGGGCACAGGAAGGGCATCCTCCGCTTGCCTTCACCTCCGGAAAGGTCGCACCGTGACGCTCAAGGTCGACGTGCACGAGCAGAATTCCTGGACCGTGCTGTGCATCAGCGGCGAACTCGACCTGGCGACCTCGCCGGTGATACGCCGCAGGGTCCACGACGCCGTCGCCGTCGGACGGCACGACGTGGTCGTCGACCTGTCCGCCGTGCGGTTCTGCGACTCCAGTGGTGTGGGGGTGCTCATCGCCGCCCGCCGCCTCATGCACTCCTGCCGCGGCCGGCTGCGGCTGATCCTGCCCGCGCAGGGCGCGCCCGCCGGTTCGCACGTGAACCGGGTGCTCGCCGCGCTGGGCGTGCGCCGGCTGTTCGACGTGTACGAGGACGTGGCCTCCGCGACCTGCGAACGGGCCCAGCCGCTGTCCGCATAGTGGGAGGCCGGCGTCCGTGACGTCGCACGTCTCGGCAGCGCGGCCCTTCGCGTCGTACGCTCCGCACCATGGACTCCACGGACGCCGACGCGCTCTACCGACGCCGACTCGCCAACCGTTTCCGCGCCTTCGACCAGGACGGCGACGGCACCATCTCCCGTGAGGACTTCACCACCGCCGCCAAACGCGTCCTCGGCGCGTTCGACGTGCCGTTCCGCTCCGACAAGGGCCAGGCCCTGTGGAGCGGCGCGGAGGCGTTCTGGCAGGGCATGGCGGGGATCGCCGACGTCGACGGCGACCAGAAGGTCAGCCACGCCGAGTTCACCGGCTCGGCGGCCAAGCGGCTGCACGACCACCCGGAGCGGTTCGCCGAGATCGCCCGCCCGTTCCTGCGGGCGCTGCTCGCGGTGGCCGACGGCGACGGCGACGGGCGCGCGGAGACCAAGGACGTCGAGAAGGCCCTGGTGGCCCTCGGCGTGGAACCGCACATGGCCGCGCTGAGCGCCGAGTCCCTCGACACGGACCGCTCGGGCACGGTCGACGAGGAGGAGGCGGTCACCGCCTTCGCCCGGTACTTCATGACCAACTGAGCGTCACGCCGCGCCGTACCGCTCCCTGAGCTTGTACTTCAGCACCTTGCGCAGGGTCTCGTTGCGCGGCAGCGCGTCCACGACCTCCAGCTGCTCGGGCAGCTTGTGCACGGCGAGGCCGCGCTCGCGCAGGTACGCGGCGAGGCCCGCGAGCGTCAGCTCCGGCGCGCCCGCGGGCTGTTCCACCACCGCGCACACCCGCTCGCCGCGCTCGGCGTCCGGCAGTCCGATCACGGCGGCGTCGCCGACGGCCGGGTGGGTGTGCAGCAGGTCCTCGATCTCCTTGGCCGAGATGTTCTCGCCCTTGCGGATGATGATGTCCTTGATCCGGCCGGTGAGGACGAGGTGCCCGTCGGCGGTGAGGCGTCCGAGGTCCCCGGTCCTGAGGAAGCCGTCCTCGTCGAAGGCGGCCGCGGTCTGTTCCGGGTCGAGGTAGCCGCGGCACACCGCCTCGCCGCGCAGCCGCACCTCGCCGTCCCCGGCGATGCGTATCTCCATCCCCGCCGGCGGCCGGCCCTCGGTGGTCGCCAGGTTCTCCGCGGTGTCCTCGGGATCGCCCATGGTGATCATCGGGACCTCGGTCATGCCGTAGCCGTGCGTCAACTGGCAGCCCAGCTCCCGCACCACGGCGTGGTAGAGCTCCGGGGGCTTCGGCGCGCCGCCGCCGGCGAGCAGCCGGAGCGTCGGGATGACCTTCTCACCGGGCTGCTTGCGCTGTTCGGCGAGGAACATCGCGTAGAAGGCGGTGGAGCCGCCGGCCACGGTGACGCCGTGTTTGCGGTATTCCTCCAGGGCGTCCGGTAGCCGGAACTGTTCGAACATGACCGCCGGGAATCCGTACAGGAGCAGCATCACCGTGTAGTCGGGGCCGGCGATGTGTGCGTACGGGAAGGCCATCGAGCCGACGTCGTCGGGGGTGAGCCGCAGCGCGTGGGCGAGGCAGGAGCCGCCGGCGATCAGGGAACGGTCGGTGTGCAGGACGCCCTTGGGGTCGGAGGTGGTGCCGGAGGTCCAGTAGATCCAGCGGACGTCCTCCCCGGAGGCGGGCGGCGGGGGCAGCACCGCCGGGTCTCCGACGGGCAGGCTCTCGGGGGAGTACGCCTCGAAGATCCCGCGCGCCCCGAGCCGCCGGGCCATCTCCGTGTGGTCGTGGCCGCGCCAGACGCCGGGCACGGCGAAGTGCCCGGCCCGGGACTCGCGCAGCGCGAAGCCGACCTCGCGGTCCCGGTGGAAGGGGATCAGCGGGGTCTGCACGGCCCCGAGCCGGGCCAGCGCGAAGGAGAGCAGCGCGGTCTCGATGCGGGTGGGCAGCTGCCAGGCGACGACCGTGCCGGGGCGCACGCCCCGGTCGTACAGGCCGGCGGCCACCCGCTCGGCGCGCTCGCGCAGTTCGCCGAAGGTCAGGGTGCGGTCGCCCTGCAGCAGGACGGGGCGGTCGGGGGTGAGTGCGGCGCGGCGCTCGACGAGCTCCCAGAGCGTGCGGGACTCGCCGAGGGCGTGGGCGGTGTCGGTCGCGGTCACGGCGCTCCCTCGGTCGGCGCGGTCTCCTGACGTTCCGTCAGATGGTGCCGAGAGCGTAGGGCCCCGCTCCTTGTCGGTCCAGGGGCGCGGGGCTAGCCTGCTATCTGACGGGTCATCAGATAGCGGTGGACCACGTACGTGCCACGGAGGCGTCCCATGACCGAACTGCCGAGGATCGTCAGCGTCGACGACCACGTGATCGAACCGGCCCATCTCTTCGAGACCTGGCTCCCCGCCAAGTACCGGGACCGCGGACCCAGGCCGCTCACCGCCGGCATCGGCGAGCTCGCCTACGTCGGCGGGAAGTACCAGATCACGATGGACCCGGACGGCCCGCCCACCGACTGGTGGATCTACGAGGACCTCCGGTTCCCGTACAAGCGGAACATCGCCGCCGTCGGCTTCGACCGCGACGACATGACCCTGGAGGGCATCACCCGGGAGGAGATGCGCCGCGGCTGCTGGGACCCCGTCGAGCGGCTGAAGGACATGGACCTCAACCACGTCGAGGCCTCCCTGTGCTTCCCGACCTTCCCGCGCTTCTGCGGCCAGACCTTCGCCGAGGCCAAGGACAAGGAGGTCGCCCTCGCCTGCGTGCGCGCGTACAACGACTGGATGGTCGAGGAATGGTGCGGCGACAGCGGCGGCCGGCTGATCCCGCTCTGCCTCATCCCGCTGTGGGACGTCGACCTGGCCGTCGCCGAGATCCGGCGCAACGCCGCGCGCGGGGTGCGGGCCGTCACGTTCTCCGAGATCCCGACGTACCTCGGCCTGCCGTCCATCCACTCCGGCTACTGGGACCCGTTCTTCGCGGTCTGCCAGGAGACCGGGACGGTGGTCAACATGCACATCGGCTCGTCGAGCCAGATGCCCGCCGCCTCGCCCGACGCCCCGCCCGCCGTGCAGGCGTCCCTGAGCTTCAACAACGCGATGGCCTCCATGATGGACTTCCTGTTCAGCGGGGTCCTGGTGCGGTTCCCCCGGCTCAAGCTCGCCTACAGCGAGGGCCAGATGGGGTGGATCCCGTACGCCCTGGAGCGCGCCGACGACGTGTGGGAGGAGCACCGCGCCTGGGGCGGGGTGCGCGACCTGATCCCCGAGCCGCCGTCCACGTACTACTACCGGCAGATCTACTGCTGCTTCTTCCGCGACAAGCACGGCATCGCCTCGCTGGACGTGGTCGGCCGCGACAACGCCACCTTCGAGACCGACTACCCGCACGTCGACTCGACCTTCCCGCACACCAAGGAGGTCGCCCTCGACCACGTCAAGGGCCTCGACGACGAGACCGTGTACAAGCTCATGCGCGGCAACGCCATCCGGATGCTCGGCCTGGACCTCGCCTGATGGACCTCGCGTACACGGACGAGGAAGAGGCGTTCCGGGCGCGGCTGCGGGAGTGGCTGGCCGGCGTGCTGCCCACGCTGCCGCAGCGCCCCGACCCGCTGGACTGGCCGGGCCGCCGGGCCTACGACTGCGGCTGGCAGCGGCGGCTGTACGACGCCGGGTACGGCGACGTCCACTGGGACGCGTCGCCGACCCGCCGGCTGATCTTCCTGGAGGAGACCGAGCGGGCCGGCGCGCCGTACGTGGGCGCCAACTTCGTCGGGCTGCTGCACGCCGGCCCGACCGTCGCCGCCGAGGGCACGCCCGAGCAGCGCAAGCGCTGGCTGGAGCCGGTGCTGCGGGGCGACGAGGTGTGGTGCCAGGGCTTCAGCGAACCGGACGCCGGCTCGGACCTCGCGGCCCTGCGGACCCGGGCGGTGCGGGACGGCGACGCGTACGTGGTGACCGGCTCCAAGATCTGGACCTCGCACGCGGAGGTCGCCGACTGGTGCGAACTGCTCGTGCGCACCGACCCGGACGCGCCGAAGCACCGCGGGATCACGTGGCTCGCGATGCCGATGGCGAGCCCCGGGATCACGGTGCGGCCGCTGCGGACGCTCGCCGGGTCCACGGAGTTCGCGGAGCTGTTCCTCGACGAGGTGCGGGTGCCGGTCGCCAACCGGGTCGGGGACGAGAACGACGGCTGGCGGGTCACGATGGTGACGCTGTCGTTCGAGCGGGGGACGGCCTTCGTGGGGGAGGTCGTCGCCTGCCGGCGGGTGCTCGGCGAACTCGCGCGCGCCGCCCGGGAGAACGGCGCCTGGGACGACACGGTGATCCGCCGCCGGCTCGGGCGGCTCGCCGCGGAGTTCGCGGCGCTGTGGCGGCTCACCCAGTGGAACGTCAGCGAGGCGGAGGCGTCGGGCGGGGTGCCTGGCGTCGGCGGGTCCGTCTTCAAACTGCGGTACTCGCACGCGCGCCAGGAGCTGTACGACGCGGCGGCGGCCGTCCTCGGGCCGGACGCGCTGGACCTCGGGCGGGAGTGGAACCTCGACCGGCTGTCCTCGCTCTCGTACACGATCGCCGCGGGCACCTCGCAGATCCAGCGGAACATCGTCGCCGAGCGGATCCTCGGCCTGCCGAAGGGGCGGTGACGCGGGATGGACTTCCGGCTGACGGACGACCAGAAGGCGCTGCGGGCGGGCGTGCGGGAACTGCTCGCCCGGCGCTTCGACCGGGACGCGCTGCGCGGCGCGGTGGAGGCGGGCCCGGTGCTCGATCGCGGGCTGTGGCGGGAGCTGGGCGCGGCCGGCTTCTTCGCGCTGCGGCTGCCCGAGGAGCGGGGCGGGGTGGGCCTCGGGGCGCCGGAGGCGGTGCTCGCCTTCGAGGAGGCGGGCCGGGCGCTGCTGCCGGGGCCGCTGATCGCCACGCACCTGGCGGCGGGTTCGGTTCCCGGCGCGGCGGAGGGGGAGACGGTCGTCGCGGCGGTGGACGGCGCGCTCGTGGAGTGGCTGGACGAGGCGGACGTGGTCGTGGGCGACGTGACGGGAGCCGTGCCGGTGCGGTCGGTCGATCCGCTCACGCCCTTGCACCGGGTACGCGGCGCCGCCGCGCGCGGCGGCGACCTCGCCGTCCTGCTGTCCGCGGCCGAGCAGCTCGGGAGCGCCGGTGCCACCACGGCGATGGCTGTCTCCTACGCGTCCGCGCGGTCGCAGTTCGGGCAGGTGATCGGGGCGTTCCAGGCCGTCAAGCACCTGTGCGCCGAGCTGCTCGTACGGGTCGAGGTGGCGCGGGCGGCGGTGTACGCGGCGGCCGTGACCCTCGATCCCGTCGAGATCGCCGGGGCGAAACTGCTCGCCGACGAGGCGGCCGTGCGGTGCGCGCGGGACTGCCTCCAGGTGCACGGCGGCATGGGGTTCACCTGGGAGGCGGACGTGCATCTGCACCTGAAGCGGGCCTGGGTGCGGGCCGAGCGGTGGATGACCGCGGCGGTCGCCGAGGAGACGGCGGCGGCGGCGCTGTGACCCGGAGCGCCCCGTGCGCTCACGGAGCGTCGATATCGGGTTGTGTCCTTCGCGGGGGCCGTCACGGGCCGGAGTCGGGGCCTCGCTCCGGTACGCTCCGTGGGATGCGAGTGGTTCACAGCCCGGTACCCGCCGGTGTCGCCCCAGCGGCGGCATCGCTCCCGGGAATGCCTGCCGCTCGCGGCCCGTGGAGGCGTTCTGCGCCCTCCTGTTCGACTCCCCGCAGCGTGCGTCGCACAGTATGCACCACGCGTACTCCTTCGCGCTGGAATATGCCCGAAGCGCTTGTTGCGGTGACTGTACGTCAACCATGCTGTCTCACAAGGGAATCACGTTCCGTGATGACCTCGTTGTCTGTGAGGCGCGAGGCGATGTGTCCGCCGGTTCGGATGGTGTGAGCGGTGCAGGTGCTTCAGGTTCAGTTGGAGGTCGGGCCGGACCCGGCTGAGGTGGGACGCGCCCGGCGATGGGCCCGTTCGAGGCTCGCAGGTTCGGGCATAGGGGATGACGAGCCGCTGGCCGAGACGCTGGTGCTGCTCATCTCCGAACTCGTGACGAACGCGGTGGTGCACACGGGCTGCCCCGCCGTGCTGCGGATGCTGTTCGGGGCCGGCGCCCC
This sequence comes from Streptomyces tritici, assembly GCF_048500665.1. NCBI lineage: Bacteria > Bacillati > Actinomycetota > Actinomycetes > Kitasatosporales > Streptomycetaceae > Streptomyces > Streptomyces tritici. The sequence goes on along the minus strand of NZ_CP183183.1, from coordinate 2,945,295 downwards.
GGAGGCCGGGACGGTGCGGGTGGAGGTCGCGGACGCCAGCGACTGTCCGCCGCGGCCGCGCCGGGCCGGCGGCGAGGACACCAACGGGCGGGGCCTGGAACTGGTCGACGGGCTCGCCGACCGGTGGGGCTGGCAGCCCGAGGGGGGCGGCAAGCGCATCTGGTGCGAGGTCGACCGGCGCGGCTACCTGAAGGCCCCCGCCTACGAGACCCTGGGGCACGAGACGCCCGTCGGCGAGGCGTCCGGCTACCAGGCCACCGGCTGCCAAGGGCCCGGCTTCGGAGCCCCCGGAGTCGTCACGTATCACGCGTAACGGGTAAATATGCCGTAATCCGTTGACGGTTCGCGTCCGGAAGATCACCCTGGGACGAGCGATTCGTCGCGAGGGGACGACGAGGGACGCGCCCGTGCGGCCGCCCTCGACGAGTGCGGGTCGTGGCGGGGTGGCGGCTGCCGTGCCGTGCTCGGGGCGCGCATGCGTACGCCGCCACCCGCAACTTCACCGCGTGGCGCGACGGTTCCCCGCGTCCCGCGACCTCACAGGACGGCCACCGGCGCGACCGGGCTTCCCGTGCCGCCGACGAAGGGCTCGGGCGTCGCCGCGAGCAGGAACGCGTACCTCCGCTCCTGTGCACAGGCTGTGGACAACTTTTCCAGATTCCAGTTCTGGCCCTGCAGCATCCCCATCTCCACCAGGTCCAGGGCGTGCACCGGCAGCCACAGGTTCTCGATCTCCGGCGGGAAGATCTCGAAGGTCAGGGTGTCGTTCGCGACCGCGGCGACGTCCCGGGCGTGGAACCACTCCGGGGTGCGGAGCGAGAGCCCGGGCGAGGGGTACCCGTACCCGTGCCGGTCCCCCGCCAGATACACCTGCACCTGCCCGGTCCGCACGAGCACGAGGTCGCCGGCGCCGACGGCGACCCCGCCGAACTCCGCCGCCTCGTCCAGGTCCTCCGGGGTCACCGCGTGGTCGCCGGGCAGCCGCTCCACGCCCTTCGCGGCCGCCACGTCGAGCAGCACGCCCCGGCCCACGAGGTGCCGCACGGTGTGGATGCCGCTGAACGCGGCCCGGCCGTGGGCGGTGATCGAGTCGGCGGGCCGGCCGTTGTAGAGGCGGCCGGAGTGCGAGGCGTGCGTGAGCGCGTCCCAGTGGGTGCCGGCCTGCAGCCCGAGGGTCACCGCGTCGTCGCTGGTCGCCACCGTGCCCGGCCCGAACAGCTCCTGGTTGACCTGCACCATCACGTGCAGCGGGTTGACCCGGCCGGGGATCAGGCCGCTCTGCACGCCGTCCTGCTTCAGGTCCAGGGCGAGCGGGACCCGCAGCCCGGAGCGGACCGTGCGGACCGCCTCCCGCACCGCCTCGTCCGTGATCAGGTTCAGGGTGCCGAGCTCGTCGTCCCGGCCCCAGCGCCCCCAGTTGTTGACGCGCTTGGCGATCTCGTGGAACTCGTCGGGCAGGGACATCGGGCCTCCCGGGTCTTGTTTTCCGGTATCTGACGGGCCGTAGAATCCAGAAGGCGAATCTAACGGACCGTCAGAAAGCTCGGGAAGGGGCCGGTCGTGGGGAACTTCTTGACAGGCAAGGTCGTCGCCGTCACCGGAGCGGGCCGCGGCATCGGCCGGGCGGTCGCCCTGGCCTGCGCGGCCGAGGGCGCGAAGGTCGTCGTCAACGACTACGGGGTCTCGATCGAGGGCGGCGAGCCCACCTCGGAGGTCGCCTGCGCGGTCGTGAAGGAGATCGAGGCGGCGGGCGGCTCCGCCGTCGCCGTCGCCGACGACATCTCCACCATGGCGGGCGGACAGCGCGTCGTGGACACCGCCCTCGCGGAGTACGGCCGGATCGACGGCGTCGTGTGCGTGGCGGGCATCCTGCGCGAGCGGATGCTCTTCAACATGACCGAGGAGGAGTGGGACCCCGTCGTCGCCACCCATCTGAAGGGCACCTTCACCCTCTTCCGGGCCGCCTCGGCGGTCATGCGCAAGCAGCGCTCGGGCACGCTGATCGGCTTCACCAGCGGCAACCACCAGGGCTCCGTGTCCCAGGCCAACTACGCCTCCGCGAAGGGCGGGATCATCTCCCTCGTCCGCAGCGCGGCCCTCGGCCTGCACAAGTACGGGGTCACCGCGAACGCGGTCGCCCCCGTGGCCCGCACCCGGATGTCCGCGAACGTGCCCATGGAGCTGAAGGAGATCGGCGAGCCGGAGGACGTGGCCGCGCTCGTCGTCTACCTGCTCTCCGACCGGGCGAAGGAGGAGCGGATCACCGGCCAGGTGTACACGATCGCCGGCCCCAAGCTCGCCGTCTGGGCGCAGCCGCGCGAACTGCGCGCCGCCTACGCGGAGTCCGGCGGGTGGACGCCGGAGCGGATCGCGGACTTCCTGCCGGGCACGGTGGGCGCCGACCCGATGCCGATGCTGGCGCTGCTCGACGACATGGCCAGGGCGGCGGCGTCCGGCGACCGCCCCAACGGCTGACCGGCCGGAGGACGCCGTGGACTTCGCGTTCGGCCCCGAGGACGAGGCGTTCCGCCACGAGGCCCGGGACTGGCTCGCCGGACACCCCGCGCCCGCCGGCGACCCCCGCGCCTGGGAACGGGAACTGGGGGCCGGCGGCTGGATCGGGATCGGCTGGCCCGACGGCTCGTACGGGAACCGGCGCGCCGGCCTCACCCAGCAGGTCGTCTGGGCCGAGGAGTACGCCCGCGCCGGCGCCCCGGCCCGCCTCGGGCACATCGGCGAGAACCTGCTCGCGCCCACGCTCCTCGCGCATGGCACCGAGGAGCAGTGCCGCCGCTTCCTGCCGGCGATCGCGCGCGGCGAGGAACTGTGGTGCCAGGGCTACTCCGAGCCGGGCGCCGGCTCGGACCTCGCCGGGGTGCGGACCCGGGCGGTGCGGGACGGGGACCGGTACCGGATCAGCGGGCAGAAGATCTGGACCTCGCTCGCCCTCGACGCCGACCGGTGCTTCGTGCTCGCGCGCAGCGAGGAGGGCTCGCGGCGGCACCGCGGGCTGTCGTTCCTCCTCGTCGCCATGGACCAGCCCGGCCGGATCGAGGTGCGGCCCATCCGGCAGATGTCCGGGACCAGCGAGTTCAACGAGGTGTACTTCGACGGGGCCGTGGCCCACGCCCGCGAGCGCGTCGGCGCGGAGGGCGACGGCTGGCGGGTCGCCATGGCACTGCTCGCCCTGGAGCGCGGGGTGTCCACCCTCGTCCAGCAGATCGGCTTCGCCGCCGAACTGGACGGCGTGATCGGCGCGGCGGTCCGCTCCGGCGCGGTCCGCGACCCCGTCCTCGCCGACCGGCTGGTCACCGCCTGGGCCGAGCTGCGCGTCATGCGCTGGAACGCCCTGCGCACCCTCGGCGGCACGGCCGACCCGGGCGCGCCCAGCGTCGCCAAGCTCCTGTGGGGCGGCTGGCACCGGCGGCTCGGCGAGCTGGCCATGGCCGTGCGCGGCGCCGCCGCGACCGCCGGGCCCGGCGCGTGGAGCCCCGCGTACGAACTCGACGAGCAGCAGCGGATGTTCCTCTTCAGCCGGGCCGACACCATCTACGGCGGCTCCGACGAGATCCAGCGCGACATCATCGCCGAGCGGGTGCTCGGCCTGCCGAGGGAAGCGAAGGAGACCCGATGAGAGGCGTCGTGTTCGACGGTACGCAGGCGCAGGTCGTCGACGACCTGGAGATCCGCGCACCCGGCCCCGGCGAGGTGCTGGTCGCCGTCGCCGCCGCGGGACTGTGCCACAGCGACCTGTCCGTGATCGACGGCACCATCCCGTTCCCCGTCCCCGTCGTCCTCGGACACGAGGGCGCCGGGATCGTCGAGGCCGTCGGCGCGGGCGTCGTCCACGTGGCGCCCGGCGACCACGTCGCCCTGTCCACGCTCGCCGGCTGCGGGGCCTGCGCCGACTGCGACCGGGGCCGGCCGACGATGTGCCGCAAGGCCATCGGCCGGCCGGGCCGGCCCTTCTCCCGGGGCGGGGAGCCGCTGTTCCAGTTCGCGTCCAACTCGGCTTTCGCCGAGCGGACGCTGGTCAAGGCCGTGCAGGCCGTGAAGATCCCCGACGGCATCCCGCTGACCTCCGCCGCGCTGATGGGCTGCGGCGTGCTGACCGGCGTCGGCGCCGTCCTCAACCGGGCCAGGGTCGACCTGGGAGACACCGTCGTCGTCATCGGCACCGGCGGCATCGGCCTCAACGTGCTCCAGGGCGCCCGGATCGCCGGCGCGTCCGCGATCGTCGCCGTCGACACCAACCCGGCCAAGGAGGAGCCGGCCCGGCGGTTCGGCGCCACCCATTTCCTGCCGTCCGCCGAGGCCGTCCGGGACGTCCTGCCCACCGGCGCCGACCACGTCTTCGAGTGCGTCGGCCACACCGGGCTCGTCCGGCAGGCGATCGACCTGCTCGACCGGCACGGCCAGGCGGTCCTGCTCGGCATGACAGCGCCGACCGCCGAGGCCAGCTTCGCGCCCGCCGCGATGTTCCTCGACAAGTCGATCCTCGGCTGCCGCTACGGCTCCTCCCGGCCGCAGCGGGACCTCGCCCTCTACGCCGACCTGTACCTCCAGGGCCGGCTGCTGCTCGACGAACTCGTCACCGAGACCTACCCGGTGGAGGACTTCGCCAAGGCCGCCGACGACGCCCGGCAGGGCCGGGTCGCCCGCGGGGTGCTCACCTTCTGACGGTCGCGGGCGCGCGCGTGCGGGTGGGCGGGGGCGGGAGGAGACTGGTGATGTAGCGCGGCCGGGGACGATCGCGGCGAGCCCTTGGACGGGTCCGAGCGAGGAGTTCCCCATGGACGGCACGGCACTGGACACGCTGCGCGGGACGGTGCGCGGCGAGGTCTTCGGACCGCGGGACGAGGGCTACGACGCGGCCCGCACGCTCTACAACGCGATGGTGGACACGCGTCCCGCCGCGATCGTGCGGGCCGCGGACACCGCCGACGTCCGGACGACCGTGCGGTTCGCCCGGGACCACGACATCGCGTTCGGCGTGCTCGGCGGCGGGCACAGCGGCGCGGGCCTGGGCCTGATCGAGGACGGTCTGACCCTCGACCTCTCCGGCGGACTGCGCTGGGTCCACATCGACCCCGCGGGCCCCGCCGCCCTGGTCGGCGGCGGCGCTCGGATCGGGGACCTGGACCACGCGGCGCACGGCTTCGGCCTCGGCGTCCCGTCCGGGATCATGTCGACCACCGGCGTCGGCGGGCTCACCCTCGGCGGCGGGCACGGCCACCTGACCCGTGCCCTCGGCCTGACCGTCGACAGCCTGCTCGGCGCGGACGTGGTCCTCGCCGACGGCACGTACGTGACCGCCTCGCCCGAGCAGCACCCCGAACTGTTCTGGGCGCTGCGCGGCGGCGGGGGGAACTTCGGCGTCGTCACCTCGTTCCGCTTCCGGCTGCGCCCGGTCGACACGGTGGGCCTCGGCGTGACCGTGTGGGAGCCGGACAGGATCGGTGACGTGGTCCGCTGGTACCGGGAATTCGTGCCCGCCGCGCCGCGCACGCTCAACGGCTTCTTCGCCACGCTCACGATCGACCCCGAGCCGCCGTTCCCGGAGGAGTTGTACGGCAGGAAGGTCTGCGCGGTGGTGTGGTGCTACACCGGACCGCACCCGGACGAGGACACGCTGACCGAGGTCTTCGCCCCGGTCAACGAGGCCGCCCCGCCGGCCTTCCACTTCGCCACGCCGATCCCGTACCCGGCGCTGCAGGCGATGTTCGACCACCTCATCCCCAAGGGGCTGCAGTGGTACTGGCGCGGCGACTTCTTCGACCGGATCACGGACGAGGCGATCGACGTGCACGCCACGTACCTGGACGCCCTGCCGACGGAGCAGTCGACGATGCACCTGTACCCGGTGGACGGCGCGGCGCACGACGTCGGCCCGGACGCCACGGCCTGGGCGTACCGGGACGCGCTGTGGTCCGGGGTGATCGGCGGGATCGGCGCGACCCCGGCCGAGGCGGAGCCGGTCAAGAAGTGGTGCGTGGGCTACTGGGACGCCCTGCACCCGCATTCGATGGGCGGCGCGTACGTGAACTTCATCGGCGCGGACGAGAGCCGCGACCGGGTCCGGGCCACGTACCGGGGCCACTACGACCGGCTGGCGCGGATCAAGGCCGAGTACGACCCGGACGACTTCTTCCGCGGCACCCAGCACATCCCGCCCGCGTCCTGAGGGGCGCGTACTCGGGTGGATCCCGAGGGGCGCGTACTCGGGTGAGGATGAGTATCCGCGCTCTGCCGGGCGGCCGGCGGGGGCCGAACACTGGAGGCATGAGCAACGGACCGGCGCGGACGACCGCGACACACCTGATGACGACCCTGGCCGCGGCCGTGGCGGCGGCGGCCTCGTGGGCCGCGTGGCTGGGCTGGGACCAACTGCGCGACGTGCACCCCGACGGTTCGGTGAGCGGCCCGTACGAGGCCTGGCAGGTGATCGGGCTCGCGGTGACGCTGCTGGTGATCGGAGGCGCGGCGGCCTTCAAGGAGTGGTACGTGGCCGCGGTGCTCGGGACCACCGCCGGGGTGACCGCCGCCTCCTTCCACGACTGGTCGGACGACGGGAGCGGGCTCTTCGTGATCGGCGTGGGCATGATCATGATCGGGACCGGGGTCGTGGCCACCGCCGTCACCGCCGTGATCGCCGCCTGGCACCGGCGGAGGGGGACCGGCGCTCCCGCCGCCCTCTGAGGCGGGGGCTCAGCGCGGGGACGCGGCGCGGAAGGTGCGGCGGTAGGCGGTCGGGGTGACGCCTATCGCGGCCTGGAGGTGCGTCCGCAGCGACTGCGGGGTGCCGAAGCCGGCGTCGCGGGCCACCTGGTCGACGGGGAGGTCCGTGGACTCCAGGAGGTGCCGGGCCCGTTCGACGCGCTGCTGGGTCAACCACTGGCCGGGGCTGACGCCGACCTCCTCGCGGAAGCGGCGGGTGAAGGTCCGCACGCTCATCGACTCGCGCGCGGCCAGGTCGCGCAGCTGGATCGGCTCGTGCAGCCGGGCCAGGGCCCAGGCGCGGGCGGCGGTGGTGGACGCCGTGCCGGCCTCGGGGAGCGGCCGGGCGATGTACTGGGCCTGGCCGCCGTCCCGGTGCGGCGGGACGACCGTGCGGCGGGCCACCTCGGTGGCGACGGCCGCGCCGTGGTCGCGGCGCACGATGTGCAGGCACAGGTCGAGGCCGGCGGCCACGCCCGCCGAGGTCAGCACGTCCCCGTCGTCGACGAACAGCACGTCCGCGTCGACCCGGACGGACGGGAACAGCCGCTGGAAGTGCTCCGCGGAGGCCCAGTGCGTGGTGGCGGGGCGCCCGTCGAGGTAGCCGGCGGCGGCGAGCACGTACCCGCCGGTGCAGATCGACACCAGGCGCGTCCCGGGCCGGACGTGCGCCAGCGCCGCCGCGAGCTCCTCGGTCAGCCGGCCCTCCTCGTACACCGGGCCCAGCTCGTACGAGGCCGGTACCACGATCGTGTCGGCGGTGGCCAGCGCCTCCGGGCCGTGCTCGACGGCGATGGCGAAGTCGGCGTCGGTCTGCACCGGCCCGGCGACCGGGGCACAGGTGACGATCTCGTACAGCGGCCGCCCCGCCGCGTCCTTGGCGCGGCCGAAGATCCGGTGCGGGATGCCGAGTTCGAAGGGGAGCAGGCCGTGCAGCGCGAGCACGGCGACGCGGTGCGGGGCGGTGCCGTCCGGCTCGGCGGCCGGCGCGTGCTGCGGCATGGCGTCTCCCTGCGGGAAGTCCATGGAGGCTCCCGTAAATCCCTGGTGGTCCAGACCACTCGGTGGTAGACCTCGGGCCCGTGACGGACAAGTACAGGTACAAGTCTGCGGCAGCCGCCGGCGTTCCCCGCCCGGCCGGGCCGCCCCCGTCCCCGCCGCCGCTGTGGAGCCGGGACTTCCGGCTGTTCTTCGTGGCCCGGGCCGTGGCCGTCCTCGGCGAGGGCATGGTGCCGGTCGGGCTCGCCGCCGGACTCCTCGGCGACGGCCGGCCCGACGCTACCGTCGGCTACGCGCTCGGCGCGTGGATCGGCACCTTCGCCCTGCTGGTGCTCTTCGGCGGCGTCCTCGCCGACCGCTTCACCGCCCGCCGGATGATGATCGTCGCGGATCTGCTGCGGCTGCCCGGCGCGGCCGTGCTCGCCGTCGCCTTCACCGCCGGCAGCCCACCGCTGTGGTCCGTGTACGCGCTCTCCGCGCTCAGCGGCGTCGGCGCGGCGCTCTTCCAGCCCGGCGTCGCCTCCACGATCCCGCGCATCGCGGCCGACGTGCAGCGGGCCAACGCCGTGCTCCGGGTCGTCGAGGCCCTGATGACGATGGCCGGACCGGCGCTCGCGGGACTGCTGCTCGTCGTGGCCGACGTGGGCGCGGTGTTCGCCGTCGACGCGGCGACCTTCGGCGTCAGCGCCCTGTGCCTGGCGCTGATGCGCGTCCCGGCGCGCGCGTACGACCGGGCACGGCGCGGCTCCCTGCGGGCGGAACTCGCGCTCGGCTGGCGGGAGTTCACCTCCCGGGCCTGGCTGTGGGGGGTCATCGCGATCTGGACCGGGTACGGACTGACCGTCGCCGGGCCCATGGTCACGCTCACCGCGACCGTGGTCACCGGCGACCACGGCTCGTCCGCGTACGGGCTGTTGATGGCCGTCCACGGGGCGGGCAACGCGGCCGGCGGCCTGCTCGCCCTGCGGCTGCGCCCGCGCCGCCCGCTCGCGGCGGGCGCGGTGGCGCTGCTCGGCCTGCCGGTGAACCTGTACCTGCTGGGCACGGGCGCGCCGGTCGCGTGGCTGGCGGCGGGACAGTTCGTCGCCGGGGCGGCGTTCGCGTTCTGGCTGGTCATGTGGTCCACGTCGGTCCAGACCCATGTGCCCCAGGAGGCCCTGAACCGGATGCACGCCTACGACGTGGCCGGCTCGCTGCTGATGATGGCCGCCGGCCGCGCCCTGGCCGGGCCGGTCGCGGAGGCGGTGGGCGCGGAGCGGGTGCTCCTGACGGGCTCGGGGCTCGCGGTCCTGGTGGTGGCGGCGCTGCTGCTCGTCCGTCCGATCAGGAGGCTGGGGCGGGCGCCGGGGGTGTGAGGGGGCGGCGGGGGCGGCCGGCGGGTGGCCCGATACGTGCGTGGCCCGATTCGTGTGAAAGCTGGCAGTCGGGCCAATGGCCGGGCGGGGCGCGGGCCGGGATGCTCGTGACGTGGCACAGACAACCGACACCCACGAGACCGTGGATCCGGACGGGACACGCGCGACGGGCGCGACCGGAGCGACCCTCCCGGCCGGCGAGACAGCACAGACCGCCGAGGCTGCCGAGGCTGCCGAGACCGCCGAGAGTCCCGCGTCCGCCTCGCCGCCGCCCCGCGCCCGCGCCGCCGGCCGCGTCCACCGGGCCTGGTTCGTCGCGGCGGTCGCGTTCGTCACGATCATCGGCGCGGCCGCCTTCCGCTCGCTGCCGGGCCTGCTGATCGACCCGCTGCACCAGGAGTTCGGCTGGTCGCGCGGCACCATCGGGCTCGCCGTCTCCGTCAACCTGGCGCTGTACGGGCTCACCGCGCCGTTCGCCGCCGCGCTCATGGACCGCTACGGCATCCGGAAGGTCGTCGCCGCCGCGCTCACGGTCATCGCCGTCGGCTCCGGGCTGACGGTGTGGATGACGGCGGCCTGGCAACTGCTGCTCTGCTGGGGCCTGTTGGTGGGCCTCGGCACCGGCTCCATGGCGCTGGCCTTCGCCGCGACCGTCACCAACCGCTGGTTCACCGAGCGCCGGGGCCTGGTCACCGGCATCCTGACCGCCGCCGCGGCCTCCGGCCAGCTGATCTTCCTGCCGACGCTGGCGTGGATCGTGGACGAGCACCGCTGGCGGCCGGCCGCCGTGACGGTCGCGCTCGCCGCGCTCGCCGTCGTCCCGTTCGTCTGGCTGCTGCTGCGCGACCACCCGGCGGACGTGGGCCTCGCCCCGTACGGCGCGAAGGAGTTCGTGCCGAAGCCGCCGCCGGTGCCCGGCGCCGCCCGGCGGACGCTCGCGGTCCTGTTCAAGGCCGCCAGGACCGGCCCGTTCTGGCTGCTCGCCGGCACCTTCGCGATCTGCGGGGCGTCGACGAACGGCCTGATCCAGACGCACTTCGTGCCCGCCGCGCACGACCACGGGATGCCGATCACGGCGGCCGCCTCGCTGCTCGCGGTGATCGGCGTCTTCGACGTCGTCGGCACGATCGCCTCCGGCTGGTTCACCGACCGCTTCGACGCGCGCCGGCTGCTCGCCGTGTACTACGCGCTGCGCGGCGTCTCGCTGTTGTTCCTGCCGATGCTGCTGGCGCCCTCGGTGCATCCGCCGATGGTCTTCTTCATCGTGTTCTACGGCCTCGACTGGGTGGCGACCGTGCCGCCGACGATCGCGCTCTGCCGCGAGCACTACGGGGAGGACAGTGCGATCGTCTTCGGCTGGGTCCTCGCCTCGCACCAGGTCGGCGCGGCGGTCGTGGCCTTCGCCGGCGGTGTGGCGCGGGACGTCTTCGGCTCGTACGACGTCGTCTGGTACGCCTCGGGCGCGCTGTGCGCGGCGGCGGCGCTGATGGCGCTGGTGATCCGCAGGAGGGCGTAGGGCGCCCCCGGGTGCCGGGGCTCCTCCCGCAGGGTGCATGATGCCTGCGGGAGGGGATTTGAATGCGTTCAGAAAAGCGTGTCCGGGACAGGTTCGGCGCGGTGCTCCTCGCGTCGATGTCCGTCCTGTTCGTCGAGGCCGTGATCGGCTGGGTCGGCCTGCTCGTATGGGGCCAGACGCGGGAGAGTCCGGGCGGCCTGCCGTTCGGCGCGCTGGGCGGCTTCGTCCTGCTGATCATGGCGCCGTTCGTGGCGTTCGCGGGGGCGATCCTGGCAGCGCTGTTCTCGGTCGTCGCCGTGATGCCGCTCATGGTCGTGGCCGACTGGGTGGCTCGCGGCGTCACGGGGCGTCCGGCCTGGTGGCCGGTCCCGGCACTGGCGGCCGGGTGCGGCGTACTGCCGGGCGTGATCGCGGGGGTGCTCGTGGAGTCCGTGGGCGCGGCCCTCGTCTGGTGGTTCGTGACGCTGGCGGTTCTCGCGGGTCCGGCGCTGGTCGCCCGCAGGCTGGTGCATCCGGACCGCCCGTGGATCTCCGGCCGGCGGATCTTCGGGTGGGTCGCGCTGTACGGGACGCTCGCCGTCGTCGGCGCGTTCGCGCTCGCCGGGGTCGCCCTGTGGGCCGGGATCGGTTACGAGCCGCCGCAGATGAGCGTGCAGCGCCTCGCCGGCACGTGGAGCGACGACGAGGGCGGCACGCTCGTCCTGGGGGAGGACGGCCGGGCGACGGCGACCGGGGTGAACGTCTACGACTGGGACGAGGCGAAGCAGGAGTGCACCGGCACGGGGACCTGGTCCTACGAGCCGGGCGGCACCCCCTGGGACCAGGAGGTCGACGTGACGGTCCCCGGCTGCGACCTGGAGACGTGGGAGTTCTTCGGCACCGAGGAGCATCCGAAGCTGTTCGTCTACGTCGGCGACCCCGACTCCTGGGACCTGTACCTCCTGGAACGCCGCTAACGCGGCCGCGGCGCCTCGCCCGCGCGGTCGGCGGCGGCGGTGGCGAGGACCGCGGACGTGCCGGTGACGGTGCCGGCGGGGCCCGCGTCGGTGGTCGCGACGAGGACGGTGCGCTCGCCGAGGTACGCGTACGTGCTCCGGTCGAAGATCCACTGCTTCTGCTCGCCGTGCGCGGTACGGGCGACGGTGACGCCCGTGCGCCCGGCGGCGTCCTCGGCCGTCCCGGCCACCGTCACGCCCGGGATCAGCGCGGCGGCCCGGTAGAGCGCGGCGGACACGCGCGGCGGCGCGGCCGTCTCGGCGAGCAGCTCCCCGATGGCCTCGAAGGCCCGTTGGTCCGGGTCCTGGCCCTGGCCTCGGGTCTGCTCGCGCACGAGGGCGAGGAGCGCGGCGGGGTCGGTGGGGAGCGTGGCGACGAAGGTGTGGGAGGGGGCGGAGACGGAGGGGGCGGACGCCCCGGCGGAGACGACGGGCGAGTCGGCCCGCCCCTCCTCCCGTACGAGCCCGTCCGCGCTGCCGTCGGCGGACAACCAGACCTCCCGGGTCCGCACCGGCGAGAGCGTGAGCGGGCCTCCGCCGGCGCTCTGCCCGGCGTACGCGACCTCGCTGCGCACGTACACGAACTGGCCGGGCCGGACGGTGGTCGCGGGGCGCGAGCCGGCGGCCAGGGCGGCGCGGTCGAGCAGCCGTACGGCGGGGTCCGACTGCGCGACGGCGGGCGGCCGTCCGGCCCCGTTCCCGCCCAGGTCCGGGCCCACGACGCCCACGACGCCCGCGACGGCGAGCGCACCGGCGACGGCGGGCACGAGCAGCCGCCGGCGCAGCGGCCGGGGCGCGGGCCGGGCCTGCCGCAGCACGGCCTGCTTCAGGAGCAGCGCCCGTTCGCGGGGCAGCTCGGGAACGGCCGGCGGGGGCAGCAGGGCGGCCAGCTCCCGCACGTCGGCCTCGTCGTCGGCGCGGCGGGGGGCGGTGGCGTTCATCGGCGGTTCTCCAGGGGGGCGGGGGCGGACGGGGAACGACGGCCGTCGAGGGGGGAGGCCGCGGGGGCGGTGCCGGGGGCGAAGGGTCGCCGGGCGGCGGGGGTGGGGCGCGGGTGGGTTGCGGGGGCGGTGTCCCGGCGGGGGCCGGTCCCGGGGAGCGGCCACGGCTCGGCGGCGGGGGCCGGCGGCGTGCCGGGCCCGGCCGCCCGGGCCGCGGGCGTGCCGGGGTCGGCGGGGGAGTCGGCCCTGTCGCGGCGGGCCCTGCGGGCTTCGCCGCCCGGCCCTGCGGCCTCTGCGGCCTCTGCGGGCTCCGCGGCGTGGGCGGGTCTGCGGGGGGAGCGGGCTTCCTCGGCGGCCAGTTCGCGCAGGCGGGACCGGGCGCGGGAGAGGCGGGAGCGGACGGTGCCGACCGCGACGCCGAGGGCCTCCGCCGCGGCGGCGTAGTCGAGACCGCCCCACACGACCAGCGTGAAGACCTCCCGGTCGCGCCGCCGCAGCCGGGCCAGCGCCGCCTGCGCGGCGCGCAGCTCCTCCGTGTCCGCCAGGTGCGCGACCAGGTCGTCCGCGAAGTCCGGGACCGAGCCGCGCTCCGGCAGCCGGGCCAGGGCGAGTTCGCGGAGCCGCCGCGTACGGGCGTTGCGCCGCATGACGTTCGTGGCGATGCCGAGCAGCCACGGGCGCAGCCCGTCGCCCTCCGGCCGGAGCTTCTCGCGGCTCCGCCACGCCTCCAGGAACGTCGCCGAGACGACGTCCTCCGCCTCGGCCCAGTTCCCCGTCACGCGCAGGGCGTACCGGTGGAGCACCCGGGCGTGCTCGTCGTACAGCTCGGCCAGGGCGTCGGGGTCGCCGCGGCGGAAGCGCTTCCTCATGACTGTTTCCACACCTCGCCCTGCCGCGGGCGTTGCGCGGGTTCCGGTGACGTGCGTCACGGGAACTCCGCCGGGGTGGACGGCAGTGCCGCAGTATGAATCGTTTCTCCGCGACCCGTCGTCGCCTCCTGTCCGCGTTCCTCGGCAGCGCCCTGCTCGGCGGGGCCGGCCTCGCCGCCACCGCGGCCCCGGTCACCGCCGCCCCCGTGCCCGCCACCGGCTCATCCGCCGGAACCGTCTCCCTCACCATCCGGCACCTCGACCGCGCCGGCCGCCCCGCCGCCGCGTACGAGACGACCGTCACCGGCCTGTCCGGCGCGGGCGCCGACGCGTCCGCGCGGCCGTACGACGCCGACGGCACCGTCACCGTGCGGCTCCCGCGCGGGCGGTACGTGCTGGACAGCGCCCTGACCGCCACGAAGGACGGCGGCACCGACTGGATCGTGCGGCCCCGGCTCGACCTCGTCCGCGACACCACCGTCACCGTCGATGCCCGCACCGCCCGCCCCGTCGACGTCCGTCCGCCGGACGCCGCCGCGCGCTTCCGGCACGGCGGGATGTTCCTGACCGTCTCCCACGGCGGCGCCGAGCGGTTCCTCAACCGGGTGCAGGCCCGGCCGGGCCTGCGCGTCGCCCACCTCGGCCCCGCCGCCGAACCCGGCTCGGTGCGGCAGTGGTACGACGCGTACTGGTCGTCCCCGAGCGGCGTCGACTACGCCCTCGGGCACGCCGTCACCGGCGACCGCGCCCTCACCGGGCTGGTCCGGAAGCCCGCCGCTGCGGAGCTGGCCACCCTGAGGGTCCGCGCCACGCGGCCCGGCACGCTGGACCTGCAGCCGTCGGCGGGGCCGACCGTGGGGATCTCCCGGGTGCTGACGCCGGCCGCGCCGGCGACGTACCGCGTCACGCCGGGCCGGGGCACGTACGACGTCTCGTACGCGCCCGACGGCGGCCCCCGCGAGAACGCCGACGGGCTCGTCCTGCGGCCCGGGCGCACGACCGTCCTGACGTTCCCGGGCGGCGCCGCGGGGCGCTGAGGGCTGGGCTTCAGGCGCTGAAGCGTCCGAAGCGGCCCCGGTGGAACAGCAGCGGCGCGCCGTCGTCCTCGGCCCCGAGCGCCTCGACCGCGCCGACGACGATCAGGTGGTCGCCGCCCGTGTGCACCGCGCGGATCGTGCAGTCGATCCACGCGGGCGCCCCGGCCAGCCGGGGCGAGCCGGTCACCGGGGCGGGGGCGTGGTCGACCCCGGCGAACTTGTCGGCGCCGCTGACCGCGAACGCCCGGCACAGTCCGCCCTGGTCCGCGCCGAGCACGTTCACGCAGAACGTGCCGGCGCGGGCGATCCGCGGCCAGGTCGTCGACGTCCGGGCGACCATGAACACGACGAGAGGCGGGTCGAGGGAGAGCGAGGCGAAGGACTGGCAGGCGAAGCCCGCCGGCCCGTCCTCGTCCCGCGCGGTGATCACCGTGACGCCGCTCGCGAAGTGGCCGAGGACGCGGCGGAACTCGCCGGGGCCGACGGGCGCGCGCTCGTCGTCGCGGACCGCGCGCAGCTCGGGGCGGGGCGCGGACGCCCGCCCGTACGGCGTCCCGGCGCTCGCGGGGGTCCCGGCCGACCTGAGGTAGCGGACGGCGGTGGCGGCCATCCCGGCATGTCCCATCACACCGTCCATTGAAGCTGACGGTTCGTCAGATGGGAAGGGTCGGGAGCAGGCCCTGCGTACAGTGGCTGGCATGTTCGTCAAAGTCTGTGGGCTGCGCACCGAGCGGGACGTCGACGCGGCCGTCGCGGCGGGCGCCGACGCCGTCGGCCTCGTCCTCGCCGAGAGCGTCCGCCGGATCGACGCCGCCACCGCCCGCCGCCTCGCCGCGCGCGTCCCCGAGCCGGTGCTCACCGTCGGCGTCTTCCGCGACCAGCCGCTGGAGGACGTGCGGGCGGCCGTCGAGGAGACCGGCGTGCGCGCCGTCCAGCTGCACGGCCACGAGGACCTCGCCTACTTCGAGGCCGTGCGCGGCTTCCTGCCGCCCGGCCGGACCCTGATCCGTGCCGCGTCCGTGCGCGAGCAGGCCCCGGCGTACGGGGAGCGCGGCGAGGACGTGCTGCTGCTCGACGCCCCGGTGCCGGGCGCGGGGGAGACCTGGGACCTCACCGGCAAGCGCCTCCCCGGGCCGGACGTCCGCTGGCTGCTGGCCGGCGGGCTCACCCCGGCCAACGTCGGCGCGGCGATCCGCACCGCCCGCCCGTGGGGCGTGGACGTCTCCAGCGGCATCGAGGCGAGCCGCGGCGTGAAGGACCCGGAGCTGATCCGGGCGTTCCTGAAGGCGGCGCGGGAGGAAGCGGCGTAGCGGAGGAGCAGGAGCGGGTTCGGCAATCTCCCCCGGGCCATGGAGAGTTGAACTAGCCTTCCCCGCGTGGATCAGTTGACCGGCGAGGACCCCACCCACATCGGCGCCTACCGCCTGATCGCCCGGCTGGGCGCGGGCGGCATGGGGCTGGTGTACCTGGGCCGCTCCGAGGGCGGCCGGACCGTGGCCGTGAAGGTCGTCCAGGCCGAGCACGCCGGGCACCCCGAGTTCCGCCGCCGCTTCGCCCGCGAGGTGGAGGCCGCGCGGCGGGTCGGCGGCGACTGGACGGCGGCGGTGCTCGACGCGGACCCCGAGGCCGCGGTGCCGTGGGTGGCGACCCAGTACATCCCCGGCCCCGACCTCACGTCCGTGGTCGCCGAGGACTACGGGCCGCTGCCCGAGCACTCGGTCCGCACCCTCGCGAACCGGCTCGCCCTCGCCCTGCAGGCCGTGCACGGGGCGGGCCTGATCCACCGCGACCTCAAGCCGTCGAACGTGCTCGTCACCGTCGACGGCCCGCGCGTCATCGACTTCGGCATCGCGCGGGCGATGGACAGCCTGGCCGGGGACAGCCTGCACACCCGCACCGGGATGCTGATCGGCTCGCCCGGCTTCATGTCCCCGGAACAGGTCCGCGGCCTCGAACTGACCCCGGCGAGCGACGTGTTCTGCCTGGGCGCGGTGCTCGTGTACGCGGCGACCGGCCGGCTGCTCTTCGGCGCGACCGACACCGGCCTGAACGCCCACCTGTTCCGGGTGGCGGAGGAGGAGCCGGACCTGACCGGCGTACCGGAGTCGCTGCTGCCGCTCGTACGGGCCTGCCTCCAGAAGGACCCGGCGCTGCGGCCCACGCTTCAGCAGATCGCCGAGGGCACGGCGGCGGACCGCGCGGAGGAGTGGCTGCCGGGTCCGGTCCTCGCGCAACTGGGGCGGCACGCGGCGCAGTTGCTGGACTACGCGCCGACGGACGCGCGGGTCCCGGTGGCCGGGGCGCCCGCCGCCGCGCCGGTGCCGCCGCCGCCCGCGTACGCGCCGACGACCCCGGCGCACCACGTCCCGCCCCAGGGCTTCGGCCCGCCGCAGGCCCCCGCCCCGTACCCGTACCCGCAGGCCCCGGCGGGGCCGAACCCGAAGCGGTGGCGGGGCCTGACGGCGGCGGTGCTGGCGCAGCTCGCGGTGCTGTTCGCGGCGGGGGTCTTCGACCTGTCGCTCGCGGAGGTCCAGGGCGATCTGGGCCTGGCTGTCGGCGAGTTCGGCCTGCTCTACGGTCTGTACGCGGTCGGCATCGCCGCGACGCTGGTGCTCGGCGGACACCTCGCGGACCTCGTCGGCGCCCGGCGGACGACGGCGATCGGGCTGAGCGGGCTCACGGCCGCGTGCGTCGTCGGCGGTCTGGCGCCGTCCTTCGGCCTGCTCGCCGGGGGCCGGGCCCTGCAGGGCCTCTGCTCCGGGCTGGTCCTGTCGGCCGCGCTGTCCCTGGTGGCCGGCGGCTTCACCGAACCGGCCGAGCGGCGGCGGGCGTTCGGGGTGTGGGCGACGGTGCTCGTCGGCAGCGCGGGGGTCGCGGCGTTCGCCGGCGGCTGGCTGACCGAGCTCCTGAGCTGGCGCATGGCAGCGTTCGCGGGCGTACCCCTGGCGCTGGCCGCGCTGGTCTGCGTGCTTGCACTGCCCGCAGGCGTCCCGGGCGAGGGCCGCCGCTTCGACACGGCCTCGGTGCTGCTCGGCACCGGGGGCGCGCTGGCGTGCGTCTTCGGCCTGACCCTCGACGGCCTGGGGGGCGGCCCCCGCCCGCTCTGGTCCCCGCTGACCCTTCTGGCCTGCGTCGCCGGCCTCGGGCTGCTCACGGGCTACCTCCAGCGGCAGACGAGGCCGGGCGGGCCGCTGGCCCCGCGGCACCTCGGCGGACTGCTCGCCCTGGTGGCGGCCGGCGCCGGCGTCCTGACGCTGCTGTGGACGGTGAACACGTACCTGGTGCACGGCGCCGGCTACGCGCCGGGCATGGCCGGCGTGCTCCGCCTGCCGCTGGTCGGCGCGGCGGCGATCGGCGGCCTCGCCCTCGCGCCGGCGCTGACGCGGCGTGCGGGTACGCGGCTGTCCGCCACGGCGGGCCTGCTGGTCGCGGCGGCCGGCGTGGCGCTGCTGACCGCCCTCGACACCGGGGGCGGCCTGGCGATCGCCCTCGCCGCCATGGTCCTCGCGGGCCTCGGTGCCGGTCTCGCCCTCGGCCCGCTGCTCGCCGCCATCACGGCGGACGCGAGCCCGCTGCACGTGGGGGGCGCGGCGGCGGCCGTGCTCACGGCCCAGCAGATCGGCGAGTCGCTGGGCGGGGCGGTCCTGTCCACCCTGCTCGACGACATCGGCGGCGACGAGGTCGAAGCCGCCGGCTCGGTCGGCAACGCCCTCCTCCACGCCTATGCCCGCAGCAACTGGTGGGGTGCGGGCGCCCTACTCCTCGCCGCCCTCCTGACGGCCACGACGCTGCGGCCGGCACCGCGGGACGGAGCGGCCCGCTAGGGGGTGTCCGGAAAGTCCCGCCTGGCTCGCGACGCCCGGCATGCTCCCCCGCTGCCTGAAGGGCGCGGGGGGACCCCCAGCGGCGTTGTCGTCGGTCGCCATGGCGAGCCATGACTCCCTCCTCCGCCTTGCGATGACACGCGCCAGACGCCGCGAGCCCTGCCCTTCGGGCAGACGACGCCACTTTCCGGACACCCCCTAGGGCTCCCTACCGTCCCCGGTACTCCGGTGTGCGGCGCTCCACGAAGCCGGCCACGCCCTCGTGCGCGTCGTGGGTCGTCATGTTGAGCTCCTGCGCGGTGGCCTCCGCGGCGAAGGCGGTGGCGCGGTCGGTGTCCAGGGAGGCGTTGACGAGCTGCTTCGTCAGGGCGAGGGCCCGCGTGGGGCCCTGGGCGAGGCGCTCGGCCCATGCGCGGGCGGTCTTCTCCAGGTCCTCCGGCGGGACGACCCGGTTGACCAGGCCCATGCGTTCCGCGTCCGTCGCGTCCAGCGCGTCGCCGAAGAACATCAGCTCCTTCGCGCGCTGCGGGCCCACCAGCCGGGGCAGCAGGTAGGCGCCGCCGCCGTCGGGGACGAGGCCGCGGCGGACGAAGACCTCGATGAACCGGGCGCCCTCCGCCGCGAGCACCAGGTCGCAGGCGAACGCCAGGTGCGCGCCGATGCCGGCGGCCGTGCCGTTGACCGCGGCCAGCACCGGCTTCTCGCAGTCCAGGACGGCCGCGACGAAACGCTGGGCGCCGCGCCGGATCGTGCGCGCCACGTCACCGGCCACGGGGTCCCCGCCCGACGGGACGCCCCGCAGGTCCGCGCCCGCGCAGAAGCCGCGGCCCGTCGCGGTGACCACCACCGCCCGGACGGCCGGGTCCGCGGAAGCGTCCTCCAGCAGGGCGACGATCCGCTCCCGCTGCTCCCAGGAGACCGCGTTCAGCACGTCGGGGCGGTTGAGGGTGATCCACGAGACGCCGTTCTCGATGCGGTGCAGTACCTCGTCCACGTACGCCTCCTCAGCGGCACACCGCGAGCGCGTCGAGCGCCACCGCGCCCTGGCCGCGCGGCAGCACCATCAGCGGATTGATGTCCAGCTCGGACAGTTCGCCGTCCAGCTCCAGGGCCATGCGCTGCACCCGCAGCACGACCTCGACCAGCGCGTCGACGTCGGCGGGCGGCGCGCCGCGCACGCCCTCCAGAAGGGCCCGGCCGCGCAGTTCGGCGAGCATCGCCCGCGCCTGGTCCTCGCCGAACGGCGGGACCCGCACCGCCGTGTCGTCCAGGACCTCCACCAGGACCCCGCCGAGCCCCACGGTCACCGTCGGCCCGAACAGGGCGTCGCGGGTCACCCCGACCACCATCTCGACGCCCTTCGCGACCATCTGGCACACCAGGATCCCGTCGAGGCCGACGCCCTCGTAGCGGGCGATGTCGGTGAGTTCGCGGTACGCGTCGCGGACCTGGCTGGCGGAGGTCAGCCCGACCTTCACCAGGCCCAGTTCGGTCTTGTGGGCGAGCTGCGCGCCGGACGCCTTCATCACCACCGGGTAGCCGACGAGCCCCGCCGCCCGGACCGCGGCCGCCGCGCTGGTCACCAGCTGTTCGCGCGGCACCCGGATCCCGTACGCCCGCAGCAGCTGCTTCGCCGCGTGCTCGCTGAGCCGCTGCCCGGGCCGCATCAGGGTGCGGGCCTTGCGGAAGGAGGGCGACGGGGTGCGCGGGGCGTCGTCGAAGGGCGAGCGGTACGCGGCGGTGAAGCGGTGGTGGTCCAGGTGGGCGCGGACCGCGGTGATGCAGTTCGCGAAGGTGCGGAAGGTGGCGACGCGGGAGGAGCCGAGGAGGGTGCGACGGTACGCGTCCTCCGTGCCGACCGGCGACCCCCACACCACGCAGACCAGCTTGTCCGTCGTCTCGGCGGCGTCGACGAGGTCCTGCGCGAGCTTGTCGCTCATGGGCGGGAAGGGGCCGGTGATGGGGCAGACGAGGACGCCGACGGACGGGTCGGCGAGGATCGCGTCGATGATCTTCCGGCCGCGCCAGTCGCCGACGGGGTGGCCGCCGTTGTCGACCGGGTTGGCCACGCTGAGGTACTCCGGGATCCACTGGTGCAGCTCGTCCTGCTTGGCGTCGCTCAGCGTGGGCAGGGTCAGGCCCGCGGCGGTGGCGAGGTCGGCGAAGTGGGCGCCGGTGCCGCCGGAGATGGAGTAGACGACGACGCCGTCGGCGACGGGCCGGCGGGCGCGGGCGAGCAGGGCGGCGGTGTCCTGGAGTTCGTCGAGCCCGTCGACGCGGATCACCCCGTACTGGCGCATCGCCGCGTCGACGACCTTGTCCGCGCCGGTGAGCTTGCCGGTGTGGGAGGCCGCGGTGCGGGCGCCGGTCTCGGTGCGGCCCACCTTGACCGCGACGACCGGGACGCCGGCGCGGGCGGCGCGGTCGGCGGCGAGCAGGAAGGACCGGCCGTCCTTGAGGCCCTCGACGTAGCAGGCGATGGCCCCGACCTCGGGCCGCTGGGCGAAGTACGCCAGGAAGTCCGCGGTCTCCAGGTCGGCCTCGTTGCCGGTGGGCGCCCAGTGGGAGAGCCGCACGCCGAGTTCCTGCAAGGTGAAGACGGGCCGCCCCTGGTGGCCGGACTGGGTGATGAGGGCGACGGCGGGGCCGTCGAGGTCGTCCCGGAACCGCTCGAAGGCGTTCAGGTTGGTGTTCGGCCCCAGCAGCCGCACCCCGGACGCCTTCACGGCCTCGGCGAGCCGTTCCTGCGCGGCGGCGCCCTCCGCGCCGGTCTCGGCGAAGCCGGAGGCGAAGGCGACGGCGAACTTCACCTTCGCCTCCGCGAGTTCGGCGATCAGCGGCAGCGGGTCGGCGACGAGCAGCACGGCGAGGTCGACGGTCTCGGGCAGCGCGCCGAGGGACGGCACGCAGGGCAGCCCGAACACGCTCTCCCGGCGCGGATGCACCGGGTGCACCCGGGCCCCGACCCGCTCCGCCCACGCGAGCAGCTGTCGCGTGATCCCCGTGTTGGGCCGTCCTTCGGCGTCGGACGCCCCGACGACGGCGACGGACTCGGGCCGGAAGAACCGGTCGAGGTCCGGCACGGCCGCGTACAGCGCCCGCCCGCTGACGTCCACGTCCCCCGGCGCGGCCGCCACGCCGTGCACGACGTTGCCGCGCTCCTCACCGCAGGCCACGACACGGGCGCGGAGATCGGTGGTGAAGGTGCCGTGCGTCGAACCAAGCATCGTTCCGCCCGCTCTCCTGCTCACCGGCCACCGCCGACCCGACGGCGCCGTCGGTCCACTGAACTGACGCACAGTCAGGTTACAAGTCTGACGGCCAGTCAGGAACAGTCGTGCAGGGAGGAACGGGCGTGCGGGGAGGAGCGGCCGTGCGGGGAGGAACGTCAGCGGCCGGAGGCGATGCGCCTCGCGATGCGTTCGGCGTCTCTCGCCAGTTCGCGGAGCATGCCGCTGATGGGGTTGGTGAAGCCGGTGAAGTACAGGCCGGGGGCGTTCGGCGGGGAGACGGGACCGGGCGTGCGGGGGCGGCCGCGGTCGTCCAGGACGCCGAGGTGGCCGACCAGGGGCTCCAGGCCCCGGCGGTAGCCCGTGGCGGCGACGACCGTGTCGGGGGTCAGGCGGGTGCCGTCGGCGAGAACGACCTCGGCGCCGTCGAAGGACTCCACCGCGGCGACCGGTTCCACCCGGCCCGCGCGGATCGCGTCGATCAGGCCCACGTCCTGGACCGGGATCGCGCCCTCGCGGACGCGGGAGTACAGGCCCGTGTCCGGGCGGGGCAGGCCGTGGGCCGTCAGGTCCGGGACCGCGACGCGGGCGAGCAGCCGGCCCGCCGCGTCCACCAGGCGCACCGGCAGCCGGCGCACGAGGATGCCGGTGCGCTGGGCCGGCCAGCCGGCCGTCGAGCGGCGCACGATGTGCGGCACCGTGCGGATCGCGAGCCGCACCCGCGCCGCGCCGCCCTCCGCGAGGTCCGCCGCCAGCTCCGCGCCGGTGTTGCCGGCGCCGACGACCAGGACGTCCTTGCTGGCGTACGGCGCGGGGTTGCGGTACGCGCTCGCGTGGAGCAGTTCGCCGGTGAAGCCCTCCAGGCCGGGCCAGTCCGGCAGCCTCGGCGTGTGGTTGTAGCCGGTCGCGACCACCACCGCGCGGCCCGTCAGCCGCCGCCCGCCCGTCGCGTGCAGCAGCCACGTGCCGTCGTCCGCGCGCTCGATGCGGTCGACCTCGACGCCGGTGACGAGCTCCAGCTCGTGCACCTCCGCGTACTTCTCCAGATAGCGCACCACGTCGGCGCGGGCGACCCAGCGGCCGAACGAGCGGGGCATGGGCAGTCCGGGGAGCGCGGAGAGACGGCGCGTGGTGTGCAGCCGCAGCCGGTCGTAGTGGCCGCGCCAGGACGCGCCGACCGCGTCGGACTTCTCGAGGACGACCGCGCGGACGCCCCGGGTGCGGAGCGCCGCCGCCGCGGCGAGTCCGCCCGGCCCGCCGCCGATGACGTAGACGGGGTGGACGGAGGTGTCGTGGGAGGTGGTGACCATGACTTCCGAGCGTAATGACGTGGTCACCTCATGGGTCTCGGTCAAGACGGGAATCGGTTGCGAATCGGTCACGCTCGTGCGGTCTTTGTGTGCTCCGTGCGCAGCCCTTGCGCCCGGGGCCTTCCGTCCGCTCAACTGACGTACCGTCAGATCCCGTTCGTGCACGCCAGGGAGGGCCCCGATGCAGACCGTCTGGCTCACCGGCGCCGAATGGCTCGCCGTCCTCCGCATCGGCCTCGGCCTGTGGTGGCTGGAGAGCTGGCGCCACAAGGACAGGAAGGGCTGGTTCGAGCGCGGCACCGGCATCGCCTGGGCCGCAGAGGTCGCCGCAGAGCACCGCTGGGGCTTCGTCCGCGGCGGGTTCGAGCGGGTCGTCGCGCCCCGCCCCCGGCTCATGGCGTACGTCGTCGTGTACGCCGAACTCGCCCTCGGCCTCGGGCTCGTCCTCGGCTTCCTCACCCCCGTCGCCCTGGCCGGCGGGCTGCTGCTCAACCTGCTCTATCTCGTCCTGATGATCCACGACTGGGCCGAGCAGGGGCAGAACGCGATGATGGCGCTGATCTCGCTGGTCGCCCTCTTCGCGCTGTCCTGGCAGACCTGGTCCCTCGACCACGCGATCGGACTCTTCGGATGACCTCGTCGCCCCGGTACGACCTGCCCGACGTCGACGCCTTCACCCGGCCCTACTGGGACGCCGCCGGCGAGGGCCGGCTGCTGATCCGGCGGTGCCGGGACTGCGGGCGGGCCCACCACTACCCGCGCGAGTTCTGCCCGTCCTGCTGGAGCGAGGACGTCGCCTGGGAGGAGGCGAGCGGGCGGGCGGAGCTGTACACCTGGTCCGTCGTCCACCGCAACGACCTGCCGCCCTTCGGCGCGCGGGTCCCGTACGTCGCCGCGGTCGTCGACCTCGCCGAGGGGCCGCGGATGATGACCGAGGTCGTGGACTGCCCGCAGGACGCGCTCCGGATCGGGATGCCGCTGCGGGTCGCCTTCCGGGCCGGGGACGAGGGGCCCGCGACGCCGGTGTTCCGGCCGGCCTGAGCCTGCTGAGCCTGCTGCACCCCGGGGCCGGGAGCGTCTCCGCGCCCGGACCTCACGGCCAGAGCAGCTCCCGCGTCCAGCCGTCCGCGGTGCGCCGGTAGTGGAGCCGTACGTGCCGCCGCCGTTCGTCGCCCTGGAAGAACTCGGCCTCCACCGGCTCCAGGACGTACGCCGTCCACGTCGCCGGCTCCAGGTCCGGCTCCAGCCGGGCCCGCTCCCAGGCCGCCTCGCTCGCGGCGGCGAGGGTCTCCAGGTCGGGGAGCGGCTCGCTCTGGCGGCCGACCAGGGCCGCGGCCAGTGCGCCGGTCGAGCGGGCGTGCAGATCCGCGTACGCCTCCTCGGCCGTGCCGGTCACGACCCGGCCCCGGACGCGGACCTGGCGGCCCTGGACGGGCCAGTAGAAGCCGAGCGCCGCCTGCGGGCGGGCGGCGAGCTGCCGCCCCTTCGCGCTGCTCGCGTGCGAGGCGAAGTGCCAGCCGCGGGCGTCCGCATCGTGCAGCATCAGCGTCCGCACGTCCGGCAGCCCCGCCTCGTCCACCGTCGCCAGGTGCATGGTGTGCGGCTCGACCGCCCCGGCCGCGGCCGCCTCGACGAACCACGAGCGGAAGAGCGTCACCGGCTCGTCGGGCACGTCCGCCGGATCGAAGGCGGGCAGTCGCGTGTCCCACACCCGGAGGGACCTCAGGGCCCGGTGGAAGGCGTCGATGTCGGTCATGGGCCCCGACCCTACGCCGCCGTCCGCGCACCGGCCGGCAGGCCGTACTCGGTGACCGGCACCGCGTGCGCGGCGGCCTGGATCTCGTCGCGGATCTTCTTCGCGATCAGGTTCCGCCACGGGGTCCTCGGCAGGGTGCGGACCATGAACATCCGCAGGGCGATCTTCCACCGCCGGTCGACCGTCATCTCCTTGACGAAGCCCTCGGCCATCCTCTGGTTGCGCTCCACGCCCGGCCGCATCACCCGCTCGTACGCCGCGAACGCCGCCCGGTGGTCGCCGCCGGCCGCCGCCAGCTCGCCGGCCAGCGTATACGCGCCGAGCAGCGCGAGTCCGGTGCCCTGGCCGGAGGCGGGGGAGGCGCAGTGGGCGGCGTCGCCGAGCAGCACGACCCGGCCCTTCGACCAGCGGTCCATCTCCACCAGCGCCACGGAGTCGAAGTAGAAGTCGCCGGCGTCCGCCGCGTGCCGCATCAGCCGGGGCAGCTCCCACCGGCCGTCCGCGAAGGCGTCGGCGAGCAGCCGCTTCTGCGCGGCGACGTCCCGGTGGTCGTAGGACAGTTCGGCGGCCGGGGCGAAGACGAAGAGGTTCTTCGCGTCGGTCTCGCCGGCGGAGCTGTAGACGCAGGCCAGCCGCCCGGGGGAGGCGTGGTACGTCTCCCAGCGGTCCAGGCCCAGGTGGTTGGGCGCGGTGAAGATCGAGATGTACGCGCCGAGGTGCCGCGTGAACCGCCGTTCGTCGCCGAAGACCAGCCGGCGGGTGTGGGAGTGCATCCCGTCCGCGCCGACCACCAGGTCGAAGCGCCGGCGGCCGCCGCTCTCGAAGGTGACGTCGACGCCGTCGGCGTCCTCGGCGAGCGTGGCGACCGAGTCGCCGAAGACGTACTCGACGTCCTCGCGGGTCCGCTCGTACAGGATCCGGGCCAGCTCGCCGCGCATGATCTCGTCGTCGCCCTCGGCCCGCCCGCCGAAGATCTCGGCGGGCATCTCGCCGACCGTGCGGCCCTCGTCGTCCACGTACGAACCGCCGCGCATGTCCGTGGAGCGGGCGCGGATCTCGTCGAGGACGCCCATCCGCCGGCAGACCTCGATCGCGGTGCCGCGGATGTCCACCTTGTACCCGCCGGTGCGCAGTACGGGGGCGCGCTCGACGACGGTCGGGACGAAGCCGTACCGGTGCAGCCAGTACGCGAGGGCGGGTCCGGCGATCGAGGCGCCGGAGATGAGGACGGTCTTGGCGGGGGCGGCGGTACGCGTCATGGCAGGACTCCCTCGTCGGGTGGGCGCGGGACCGCTCCGGCCCCGCACCGACGACTATACGGATGTACTACACGCCTGTCTATGACACCTGTATAGATCTCCGCTCTCGGCGGTGCGGTGCGCCGTCTGCCCTCGCCCCCCTCAACCCCGGCCCAGCACCACCGTTCCCGAGGAGCAGAACCAGCCCCCCGTCCCCGAGGCCACCGCCAGCTCCGGCAGGCTGCCGTCCGCCCGTCGCACCTGCCGGCCCACCGCCTCGCCGCGCAGCTGCCGCACCGCCTCCACCAGCAGGAACAGCCCCCGCATCCCCGGGTGGCAGGCCGAGAGGCCGCCGCCGTCGGTGTTCACCGGCAGCCCGCCGCCCACCGTCAGCCGCCCCTTCTCGACGAAGGCCCCGCCCTCGCCCTTGGCGCAGAAGCCCAGGTCCTCCAGGGTCACGAGGGTCATGTACGTGAACGCGTCGTAGATCTGGGCAAGGTCGACGTCGGCCGGGCCGACCCCGGCCCGCTCGAACGCCAGCCGGCCGCTGACGGCGGCCGGCGAGACCGTGAAGTCCTCCCACTCCGACATCGTGGTGTGCGAGACGTGCTCGCCCGTGCCGAGCACCCAGACCGGAGTCCTCGCCGTGTCCGGCACGTACTCCTCGGCCGCCAGCAGCACCGCGCAGCCGCCGTCGCTGCGGATGCAGCAGTGCAGTTTGGTGAACGGGTCCGCGATCATCGGCCCGGACAGCACCTCGTCCACCGTGATCGGCTCGCGGAACATCGCCTCCGGGTTGAGCGCCGCGTTCGCCCGCGCCTGGACGGCGACCTCGGCGAGCTGCTCCAGGGTGGTGCCGTACTCGTGCATGTGCCGCCGGGCGGCCATCGCGTACTTGGCGATGAGCGTGTGCCCGTACGGCACCTCGAACTGCAGCGGGCCGCGCGCCCCGAAGGAGAGGTTCGAGGTGCGCCGGCGGGCCTTGATGTCGGCGCGCGCCGTGGAGCCGTACACCAGCAGCACGGCGTTCGCGTGCCCGGCGGCGACGGCGTCGGCCGCGTGCGCGGCCATGACCTCCCAGGCGGCGCCGCCGACGGCGGTCGAGTCCACCCAGCGGGGCCGCAGCCCCAGGTACTCGGCGACCTCGACGGGCGCCAGGGTGCCGAGCCCGGCCGAGCCGAAGCCGTCGATCACCGCCCGGTCGAGCCCGCTGTCCGCGAGCGCCCGCCGCGCGGCCTGGGCGTGCAGGGCGTAGGGGGTGGCCTCGTCGACGCGGCCGCCGTCGGAGAGGGATATGCCGACGACGGCGACGCGTCGTCCGGCGCGGTTCCGTGGAGTGGTGGGCATAAACCTGACGGTACATCAGATACCGTTCGGCGAGCCCGGCCCGGACGGCGTCGATCCGTTCCGCCGCACCCCTGGGCATCCCGTGCGGACCGCCCTAACATGACGGCTCGTCAGATACGGAGGGGAGCTCCATGGACGCCGCCTTCACCGGGGAGCAGGACGAGATCCGACGCACCCTGCGGGACCTGCTCGCCAAACGGTCGGGGCCCGACGAGGTCCGCGCGGCGGTCGCCACCGCCGCCGGGCACGACCGCGAACTGTGGGCGCTGCTCGCCGAGCGGCTCGGGCTGCCGGGGCTCGCGCTGCCCGAGGAGTACGGGGGCGTCGGCTGCGGGCCCGCCGAGCTCGCGCTCGCCTGCGAGGAGACCGGACGGGCCCTCACGCCCTCGCCGCTGCTCGCCACCACGGTCCTCGCCGCCCCCCTGATCGCCGCCCTCGGGACCGGGGCACAGCGCGCCGCCCTGCTGCCACGGCTCGCCTCCGGGGCGCTCACCGCAACCCTCGCCGTGCCCGGCGGCTCGCTCGCCGTGGCGCTCGGGCTCACCGCCGGCGATCCCGACTGGGCCGGCGGCGGACGGGCCGGCGGGGTGCAGGCGCGCCCCGCCGGGGACGGCTGGACGCTGTACGGGGAGGCCGGGCAGGTACTCGACGGGCACAGCGCCGGGCTGCTCCTGGTCGCCGCCCACACCGGCGGCTTCGCCCGCAGCCGCACCCTGCTCTTCCTGGTCCGCGCCGACGCGCCGGGCCTCACCCGCACCCGCCGGACCGCCCTGGACGAGACCCGGCCCCAGGCGAGCGTCGAACTGCGCGACGTGCGCGCCGAGTTGCTCGGCGCCGACCCCGCCGACGTGGCGGGCGCGCTCGCCCGAGCCGGACGGACGGCGGCGGCCGTCGTCGCCGCCGAGGCGGTCGGCGCGGCGGCCCACTGCCTGGACCGCACCGTCGCGTACGTGAGCGCCCGCGAGCAGTTCGGGCGGCCGATCGGCGCCTTCCAGGCCGTCCGGCACCGGCTCGCCGACCTGTACGTCCAGCTCCAGGCGGCCCGCTCGGCGGCCTGCTACGCCGCCTGGGACGCCGGCCGTCCCGGACCCGGCGAACCCGGAGCGGCGCCGCTCGCGCTGGCGCAGTGCCTGGAGACGGCGCGGGCCGTCACCGCCGAGACCATTCAGCTGCACGGCGGCATCGGCTTCACCTGGGAGCACGAGGCCCACCTGTACTTCAAACGGGCGAGCGCCGACGAACTCCTCCTCGGCCCCGTGCACCGGCTGCGCGCGGCCGCCGCGCAGGAGGCGGGGCTGCTCGCCCCGTACGGGACCGGGAAGGGGGCGGCGGCCTGATGCCGGTCGGACTGCGCCTGATGCAGAAGGTGTCCGCCACGCGGACGTTCGCGCGGATCGCGCCGTACTTCGTCCCCGCCATGGACCGCGCGGTCCACCGGCTGACCCGCGGCAGGGTGCTGCCCAGCGCCCGGATGCTGCCCGGGGTGGTCCTCACGGCCCGCGGCGCGAAGTCGGGGCTGCCGCGCAGCACGCCGCTGGCCTGCATGCCGGAGGAGTCCGGCGCGAGCTGGATCCTGATCGGCTCGAACTTCGGCCGTCCGGGGCATCCGGCGTGGACGGCGAACCTGCTGGCCCATCCGGACGCGGAGGTGAGCTGGCGCGGGGAGACGATCCCGGTGCGGGCGCGGCTGCTGACAGGGGAGGAGCGGGAAGCCGTCTGGCGGGCCGTGCTCGGCTTCTGGCCGCCGTACGCCACGTACCAGGAGCGGGTGGAGCGGGAGATCCGGCTGTTCCGCCTCGTACGGCGCTGAGGCCGGGGCGAGGTTCCGCCGGGCGAGGGGGCGGCGCGGGCCCGGGCACGGGAACGCCGGCGGCGGTCGTGGCGGGGCGCCGACCGCCGCCGGCGCGACAGGACGTGAAAGGGGGGGGCGCTGCGGCCCGGGGGAGCCGGAGGCTACTTCGTCGGCTTCTTGCCCGTGATCCCGAGGTGCACCAACAAGGCCAGGCTGGGCTTGAGTTCGGCCTGCTTGACGCCCCAGCTCTGGAAGCCCTTCTGGTGGCCGGCCACCGAGGCGAGCATCGCGACGAGCGAGCCGGCCATCGCCGCCGGGCTCACGTCCTTGTCGACCTTGCCCTTGGACTGGAGCTCCTTCACCGCGTCCGTCAGGGAGTTGGTGACCGAGTTCAGGATCTTCATGCGGATCTTGTAGAACCGCTTGTCGCCCTCCGCGGCTCCCAGATCCACCACGCGCAGGATGGCGTCGTGCTTGCGCCAGAAGTCCAGGAAGCCCTCGACGAGCTCCTCCGAGGTCTGCCAGCCGGCCTTGCCGACCCAGGAACGGCCGGAGACCAGATCGGTCAACCCCGCGCCCTCCTTGGCCATTTCCTCGGCGATCTCGAGCACGGCGCCCTCGACGTCGGGGAAGTACTGGTAGAACGTCGCGGGCGAAGTGCCCGCCTTCCGGGCCACGTCGATGACCTTGACGTCCCGGTAGGGAGAGGAGCTGAGCATCTCGCTGAGGCAGTCGAGCAGCTTCTGCCGCGTCGCCTGACCTCGTCGACCGGCCACGCGGCCGTCGACGGTGCGTACTTGTCCTGTCATGCCGTCAGCTTACCGAGGGGTGTTCGGGGCGCGATTCGGCCGACTGCAAATGGGGTGCACCCCCGGGGAGCGCTCCCGGGGGCCGCCGCGAGCACCGCGGCCCCGCCCGCGCGGGCCCCGGCTCTCCCCCGTACGGGAATAGGCTTATGAACAGCCTGTGGACAACTTCGGTGGACAACCATGCTGCCAAATGTTCGATATCAGGGGGTGCGGGCCGATTCGCCCCGGCCTAGCGTGGACACCGGATACCGGTGTCTGGAAGGAACCACGCCCATGGCCGTATTCGCAGAGGGCACGCCGTGCTGGGCGGACGTCCAGCTCCCCGACATCGAGGCGGGCAAGCGCTTCTACGGCGAGCTCTTCGGCTGGACCTTCGACCCGGTCACGCTGGAGGCGCGGATCGACGGCCGGCGCGCGGCCGGGCTGGTGCCCAAGCGGGACGGGCGGATGCCCACCACCTGGACGGTCTACCTGGCCACCGGCGACGCCGGCGTCCTCGCCCGGCGGATCGAGGCGGCCGGCGGCCGGATGGTGATGGCGCCGTACCCGGTGGGGCCGTACGGGGTGACGGCGCTGGCCGCAGACCCCGGCGGGGCGGTCTTCGGGCTGCGCCAGGGCGGCGAGCGCGACGACGGCTTCCAGACCCGGATGGAGCCCGGCTCCTTCTGCTGGATGGAGGTCTACACGCGCGAGAAGGACGCCGTGGACACCTTCTACGCGGCCGTCTTCGGCTACGTCGCCCAGGACCTCGCCGAGGGCAGCCTCGACTACCAGGTCTGGTCCCCGCCCGGCTCGCGGCCCGGCGACGACACCTCCTTCGGAGGCCGCGCCGTGATCACCGACGCCTTCCCGGCGGAGATGCCCGGCCACGTCCTGATCTACTTCGCCGTCCAGGACGTCGACGCGGCCTGCGCCGCCACCGTCCGGATGGGCGGCCGGATCACCAACGAGCCCTTCGACACCCCGCACGGCCGCATCGCCGTCCTCACCGACAACCAGGGCGCCCGCTTCGGCGTCCTCGCGGAACCGGCGGCGGAGGGCGACTCCGCGAAGGGTGGCTCTGCGAAGGGCGACTCCGCGGAGGGCTTCCGGACGGGTGACGCCCCGGAGGGCGAACCGGAGGTCGAGGGAAGCGCGGAAACGGGCGCCGGAACGCGTGCCGGAACAGGCGCCGAGGCGGGTGAGGAATCCCTCGCCGACCGGCCCGCTCCCGGCAGTACAGCGAAAACGGCCGAAAAGTCCGCTGAAAAGCCCGACGATATGACCTAGGACACCCCGATCCGCCCCCGGGTTCGCAACCGCCGCCCCGGACAGGAAGAATCAGGGGGCGACCGGGCCGTACTCTCATGGCCCGTACGGGGAGGTGGCAGGCAAGTGGAGCAGCTGACGCAGCACGACCCGAGGCGGATCGGTCCCTTCGAGGTGCTGGGCCGGCTCGGCGCCGGAGGCATGGGCCTGGTCTATCTCGCGCGCTCGGCGTCGGGCCGGCGCGTGGCGATCAAGACCGTGCGGACGGAGCTCGCCGAGGACCAGCTGTTCCGCGTCCGGTTCACGCGCGAGGTGGAGGCCGCCCGGGCGGTCTCCGGGTTCTACACCGCGGCCGTGGTGGACGCCGACCCCCGGGCCGCCGTGCCCTGGCTGGCCACCGCGTACGTGCCCGCGCCCTCGCTCGAGGAGATAGTGAACGAGTGCGGGCCGCTCCCGGCCCAGGCGGTGCGCTGGCTCGCGGCCGGCGTCGCCGAGGCCCTGCAGTCCATCCACGGCGCGGGCCTGGTCCACCGCGACCTCAAGCCCTCGAACGTCCTCGTCGTCGAGGACGGCCCCCGGGTGATCGACTTCGGCATCGCGTCCGGCGTCTCCAACACCCGGCTGACCATGACCAACGTGGCCGTCGGCACGCCCGCGTACATGTCGCCCGAGCAGGCCCGCGACTCGCGCAGCGTCACCGGCGCCAGCGACGTGTTCTCGCTGGGCTCGATGCTGGTCTTCGCCGCGACCGGCCACGCGCCCTTCCACGGCGCGAACCCGGTCGAGACGGTGTTCATGCTGCTGCGGGAGGGCCCGGACCTGGCCGGGCTGCCCGACGAGCTGCGGCCGCTGATCGAGTCCTGCATGCAGATGGACGTCTCGCTCCGGCCCACCCCGGCCGATCTGCAGGCCCAGCTCGCCCCGCACCTCTTCGGCTCGGGCAGCGACGACAGCGGCACCGCCTCGGCCTGGCTGCCGCAGAGCGCCGTCGCCATGATCGAGACCCGTCGCGGCGGCGGCCGCACCACGCCCCCGCGCCCGACGGGCCCCGGCCCGTCCGGACGGCCCCCGACGCCCCCGCCGCCGCCCGGACCGCCCCCCGGCCCGCAGCACGACCCGCGCTCCCCGGTGGGCGCCGGCGTCGGCGGTGGCCGGCACGCCGGGCCCGCCGAGTCGCCGCACGCCGACGGCCCGGTGCGCCTCGCCGGCGCGGCCGTGCCGATCGGCCCCGGCCCCCGGGTGGCCGACACCCGAGCCGCCGTCGTCGCCGACGCCGGACCGGCCACCGGCTGGATCCGCCCGCCCGGCGCGGAGCCCGGCCCGACGCCCGGCACGCGGCTGCCCGGGCCGACCCCGCCGGCCGAGCCGCCGGCGCCGCCGGAGCCCGGCCACTGGCGGCCCTGGCGGTTCCGCATGTCCAACGACGTCTGGGGCACCCCGGTCGTCGCGGGCGACCTGCTGTACGTGACGTCCTTCGAGGTGCACGCCCTGGACACGGCCAGCGGCCGGCGCCAGTTCAAGACGAAGGACGTCGCCTGGGCGATGGCCGTCGCCCAGGGCCGCATCCACGCCTCCGACGGGCCCAGCCTGTACGCCCTCGACGCCGCCGACGGCACCGAGCGCTGGCGGCTGTCCACGGACGCCTGGGTGTACTCGCTCAAGGTCGACCGGGGCACCGTCGTCACCGGCACCCGCGGCGGCGGCGTCCAGGCCTGGGAGGCGTCGAACGGGGCGAAGCTCTGGGAGCTGAGCGGCGCGCAGACCGACTTCGAGACCCCGGAGGCCGGTCCGGCGGTGCACGGCGACACCGTGTACGTGTGGAAGGACGCCCGGCTCCGGGCGCTGGACGCGCGGACCGGCGGCGAGCGCTGGTCGTACCCGATCGGCGACGCCGCGTCCTGCGGCAACGTGCCGGTCCGGGTGGCCCCGGCGGAGGACGGCTGCGTGTACGTGTCGGCCGGCACGCGCGTGCTGTCGATCGACATCTCCGGCGGGCACGTCCGCTGGCATTTCGAGGCGCCCGCGGTGTTCCTCTCGCCGCCCGCGTTCGTGCCGGGCCCGGCGGTGACCGGCGGAGGCGTGTACCTCGCGGACTACCTCGGCACGGTGTACGCGCTGGACGCGACGACCGGCCAGGACCGCTGGCGGATCGCCACCGAGCAGCGCCAGTCCGGCGAGCCGGTCCTCGTGGACGCGGGGAACGTGCACGTGGCCAGCGGCAGCGCCCTGTACACGCTGGACGCGGTCACCGGCACGCCCAAGTGGCGGTTCCCCGCGGGCGGCCCGATCACCGGCAGCCCGGTGGTCGCCGACGGCCGGCTGCACTTCGGCTCCGCCGACCACGTCCTGTACACGCTGGACGCGGCCGGCGGCCAGCTCCGCTGGAAGCTGGCGACCGGCGGCGAGATCACCGGTTCGCCGGTGGCCCGGGGCGGCGTCGTGTACGCCTGCAGCAAGGACCGCTGCGTGTACGCCCTGGACGCGGTGAAGGGCACGGCCACGGGCCGGGGCTCGGCCCAGGCCCGCGCCTGAGCCCGCTCATCCCCCGGCCCTTTCTCACGGCGCGATCGGGCCGGGCCGGCATCCCCTAGGCTGGCGCGAGCACGTCAGGGACAGGAAGGGGCGGGGAAGCGGTGGAGGCGGGACGACGGCTGCGGTTCGCGGCGGTGCTGGTGGTGGTCGTGCTGGCGCTGACCGGGTTCCAGTCCGGCAAGAGCAGCGGCGGCAGCGGCGGGAAGAGCCGCAGCGGCAAGAGCAGCAGCGGCGGCGGCTGCTCCAGCTCCAAGAAGAAGAACCACGACTACGACGACGACGCCCTCGGGGACGAGGCGGGCTACGACTCGGGCGGTTCCGGCGCGTACGACTCCGGTCCGAAGCCCACCGTCACCTCGTCCACCGCCCCGGTGACGGTGACCGTGGTGGATTGTGTGAAGCCCTCGCAGAAGAAGCGCAAAGGCCGGCCCGCCCGGAAGGCCGACACGACGGCGAGCGTCCGGATCACGTCGACCGCCGCGGCGACCCGGACCTTCCGTCTCGAGCTGGAGTTCCAGGACGCCGGCGGCATGGAATGGGACGAGACGACCAAGGCCGTCACGCTCGAACCGGGGCAGACGCTGACCGTGGACGTGCCGATGTCCTCCCCGTCGATGGTGGACAAGGTCCGCCGGTGTGAAATCACGGGCGTCGGCGTCCAGTAGGGTGACGTGCGCCCGTCAATACTGTTTCCGGACGGGCCCTGTCTTCCTGCCTGCGCGCACGCGCACACACTCAACGGGGGTTGAAGCGTGAAGCTTCGTCATGTTCGTGCCATCGCCGTCTTCGGTGTCGCCCTGATCGCCCTGACCGGTGCCCGCGGCTCCGGCGGCGCCAGCTGCAGCGGCAGCCACGGCTCCAGCAACAACTCCAGCAGCTCCAGCAGCAGCGGTTCCGACGGCGGCAGCTCCAGCAGCAGCGGCGGCGTCACCACGGGCGGCGTCGGCTCCTCGAAGGACCGCGCCTCGCGCGACATCAAGATCGACGAGTGCGCCCTCAGCGCCGACGGCAAGAACCTGGTCGCCAAGCTGACCATCACCAACAGCGACTCCTCGGCGTACCTCTACGACGTCACCATGCAGTTCAAGGGCGACGCCGGCAAGACCGTCGACCTGGCGCTGGCCAAGGTCGACGACCTGCGGGTCGAGGGCGGCATGTCGAAGACCGCCGAGGCGTCCACCCCGTACACCGGCACCGGCAACGGCTCCGAGTACACCAAGTGCGAGGTCGCCTTCGCCGACCGCACCATCGGCTGACGCACGCCCGCAGTTCAGCGCAGCCGGAAGCCCCCGCCCCGCCCGGTGAACAGCTCCGCCTGCCGCTCCGGCGGCAGGTTGCCGAGCGCCACCAGGTGCGGGGCGTGGGACAGGGCGGCCGTCCGCGCCGCCTCCTTCGCCGCCCACAGGGCCCGGACGGTGCCCTGCACCGCCTCCGTCGGGTACGAGGCGACGACGGCCGCCGCCGTCCGCGCGGCGGCCAGCGCCCCGCCGGGCTCCGTCACCTCGCCGACCAGGCCGGTCTCGTACGCGCGGCGGGCCGACACCCGTTCGGCCGAACCCATCAGGGCCATCCGGGCGACTTCCCCGTACGGCATCCGCTGGGCCATCAGGACGGTCTCGAACGCGGACACCATGCCGTACGTGGTGTGCGGGTCGAAGAAGGTCGCGTCCCGGCCGGCGATCACGAACTCGGCCTCGCCGAGCAGGTAGAACGCCCCGCCGCAGGCCATCCCCTCGACCGCCGCGACGACGGGCTTCCACAGGTCGTTGGCCTTGGGCCCGATCGCGAGCAGCGGGTCGTCGATCGCGTACGGCGACGAGGGCTGCGGCACCCGCCCCGCGTCGGCGCGGTCCACGCCGGTGCAGAAGGCCCGGCCGCCCGCGCCGGTGACGACGACCGCGCGCACCCCGTCCTCGTACCGGAAGCCCCGCCACACCTCGCCCAGCGTCCGGGCCATCTCCAGGGTGATCGCGTTGTGCTTCTCCGCCCGGTCCAGGGTGACGACGGCGACGCCGCTCTCCCCGTCCCGCTCCACCCGGATCCCGCCGGCGCTCATCCGCGCTCCAGCAGCCAGCGCGGCACGGTGACCCCGCCGACGTCGGCGAAGACCGCCCTCACGGCCGCGCCGATCCGCAGCCGGGCCGGATCGACGGAGTTCAGCGGCGCGTCCGGGGCGGCGACCACATTGCCGGCGAGGCGGATGCGCGGCGCGTCGGCGAGCTCGACCAGGACCACGTTGTACGGGGCCTGGGCGGCGTATTCGGGCAGCAGCGGCGGATGCGGCAGCACGTACGACCAGATCCGGCCACGGCCGGACATCAGGCGCCACGCGCTGTCGAAGGACTGGCAGTGCGGGCAGCAGGGGCGCGGCGGGAAGCGCAGTTCGCCGCAGCTCCCGCACGCCTGGATGCGCAGCTCGCCGCGGGCGGCGTACTCCCAGAAGGGCGCGCCGTCCTCGTCGGCGACCGGTGTCAGCAGGCTCACGGCTCCTCAACTCCTCAGGCTCGCAGCAGGATCGCCGACGTGGGGACGCCCTCGCCGGCGGTGACGAGGCAGGTGGCGGCGTCCGGGACCTGGGCGGTGGACGTGCCGCGCAGCTGTTTCACGCCCTCGTTGATCAGGTTGAAGCCGTGCACGTACGCCTCGGAGAGCCCGCCGCCGCCGGTGTTGACCGGCAGCCGGCCGCCGATCTCCAGCGCGCCCCCCTCGGTGAACGCGCCGCCCTCGCCGCGTCCGCAGAAGCCGTAGCCCTCCAGGGAGAGCGGGATGAGCGGGGTGAAGGCGTCGTAGATCTGGGCCACGTCGACGTCCTGCGGCCCGAAGTCGGCCTGCTTCCACAGGTGTCGGGCGGCGGTCCAGGCGGGGCCGGTGAGCGGGTCGTCGTTCCAGTAGTTGACCATGCCGTGGTGCTGGGCGGGCAGGCCCTGCGCGGCGGAGTGCACGTACACCGGCTTGCGCCGGCAGTCGCGGGCCCGCTCGGCGGAGACGAGCACGCAGGCCAGCGCGCCGTCGGTCTCCAGACAGTTGTCGAAGAGGCAGAGCGGCTCGCTGATCCAGCGGGCGGTCATGTACATCTCGCGGGTCAGCGGGCGCTCGTACATGATCGCGTCGGGGTTCTGGTTGGCCCGGTTGCGGCAGGCGAGGGCGACGTTGAACAGGTGGTCGCGGGTGGCGCCGTACTCGTGCATGTAGCGGCGGGCGAGCATCCCGATCTCGTCGGAGGGGCGCAGCAGCCCGAAGGGCCGGGTCCACTGGCCCGGGGTGGGCAGCTGGACGGCGGTGTTCTTCCACGGCCGGGGACCGGAGCCGCGTTTCCGGGAGCGCCAGGCGACGCCGACGGTGGCCTGGCCGGAGGCGATGGCGGCGGCGAGGTGGCCGACGGTGGCGCAGGAACCGCCGCCGCCGTAGCCGACCTTGGAGAAGAAGGTGACGTCGCCGGCGCCGATGGCCTTGGCGACCTCGACCTCGTCGGTCTCCTCCATCGTGTACGAGGCGAAGGCGTCGACCTCGGAGGGCGCGAGGCCGGCGTCGTCGAGGGCGGCCAGGATCGCCCGGCAGGCGAGCGTCTTCTCGGACTCGGGGAGGTGTTTGGCGAAGGGCGTCTGGCCGATCCCGACGATGGCTGTGCGGTCCTTGAGCACGGCGGCCCCCTCCGGTGTCCCCACTGCTGACAGCGCGTCAGGCTACAGCTAATCTGACGGACAGTCAGCTCTTAGGGTTCGGCTCTTTGGCTCTTTGGAGGGGTGCGGATGCGCGGCGACCTGGAGTGGGGCTCGATACCGCGGCTCGTGCGCGCGGCGGCGGAGCGGTACGGGCCGCAGGAGGCGGTCGTCGACGGCCGGCTCCGGATCTCGTACGCGGAGCTGGGCGAACGCGTCGAACGCGCCGCGGCGGCCTGCCTCGCCGCCGGGGTCCGCACCGGCGACCGGGTCGCGATCTGGGCGCCGAACACCCTCGACTGGATCGTCTCGGCCCTGGGCGCGGTGACGGCGGGGGCGGTCCTGGTCCCCCTCAACACGCGCTTCAAGGGCACGGAGGCGGCGTACGTGCTGGCCCGCTCGCGGGCGCGACTGCTGTTCGTCACGGGCACGTTCCTGGGCACCTCGTACGTGGCGTCGCTGCGCCGGGCCGGCGTCGAACTCCCCGCCCTGAAACGGGTGGTGGTGCTCGGCGACACCGCCCCGGACGACGACGGCTACACGACGTGGAAGGAGTTCCTGGCGGGCGGCGACGGAGTGCGGGGCGAGGAGGTCCGGGCGAGGGCGGACGCGGTGGAACCGCGGATGCCCTCGGACCTCGTCTACACCTCCGGCACCACCGGCCGCCCCAAGGGCGCCGTCATCACCCACGCGCAGACCCTGCGCTGCTACGACGTGTGGGCGGAGCTGGCCGGGCTGCGGCAGGGCGACCGGTACCTGATCGTGAACCCGTTCTTCCACACCTTCGGCTACAAGGCCGGGATCATCGCCTGCCTGATGCGCGGCGCGGTCATGATCCCGCAGCCGGTGTTCAACGTGGACACGGTCCTGGCGAACCTCGCGGCGGAGCGGGTCACCGTGCTGCCCGGCCCGCCGACCCTGCACCAGTCGCTGCTCGACCACCCCGCCCGCTCCTCGTACGACCTGTCCGCGCTGCGGCTCGTGGTGACCGGCGCGGCGGTGGTGCCGCTGCGGCTGGTGGAACGGCTGCGGGGGGAGCTGGGCGTGGGCACGGTGCTGACGGCGTACGGCCTGTCGGAGGCGAGCGGCCTGGTCACCATGTGCCGGCCGGGCGACGGGGCGGACGTGATCGCCCGCACGTCCGGCCGCGCGATCCCGGACACGGAGGTGCGCCTGTCGGAGGCGGGCGAGATCCTCGTGCGCGGCCACAACGTGATGAGCGGCTACTTCGAGGACGAGGCGGCCACCCGGGAGGCGATCGACGCGGACGGCTGGCTGCACACGGGCGACGTGGGGGTGCTGGACGAGTCCGGCAACCTGCGGATCACCGACCGGATCAAGGACATGTTCATCGTCGGCGGCTTCAACGCGTATCCGGCGGAGATCGAACAACTCCTCTGCCTCCACCCCGACATCGCCGACGTCGCGGTCATCGGCGTCCCGGACGCGCGGCTCGGCGAGGTCGGCAAGGCGTACGCGGTCCGCCGCCCCGGCGCGACGCTGACGGCGGACGACCTGATCGCCTGGTCGCGGCGGGAGATGGCGAACTACAAGGTCCCGCGCGAGGTCGAGTTCGTGGCGGAACTCCCGAGGAACGCGAGCGGCAAGGTGGTGAAGGGCGAACTGCGGGCGAGGAACGCGCCACCGGAGGGTGGGAACGCGCAACCGGACGGTGTGCGGAGCGCGTGATAGGAGGCGATCGGCGCGCGCGTCCCTCCCTTCGTCCTTACGACTCTGGAGCGGTCCGGTGGATATCGAGATCCCGCTGTCCCTCACGCCCGAGCAGGCCGCCGTCGGCGTGGGCCTGACGATCCAACTGCCGTCCGGTCCCGCGCACGTGGACGTCCCGCCGGGCGTCCGGAACGGCGACCTCGTCCGTGTCCCGGGCGCGCCCGGGACGCCGTCGGTGGTCCTGCGCATCGACGTCGCGGGCGCCCCGGCGCCGGTGCGGAGGTCCGGCGCGCTGGGCGGCCTGGTGACGCTGGGCGTGGTGGGCGCGGTGATCGCGACGCTGGTCCTGACGGCCGGCGGGGAGGACGGCACGGAGCCGACGGCCGGCCCGGCGTACGGCTCGTCGTACGACCCGAGCCCGTCGTACGGCTCGTCGTACGAGCCGTCGTACGACCCCGAGCCCAGCGAGCAGCCGACGACGGAGGAGCCGCCGGACCCGTTCGACACGGGCACGTGCCTGAACGGCCGACTCCCCGACTCGGAGACGGCGCAGACCGTCAGCGACGTGGAAGAGGTCTCCTGCAACGCCGCGGACGCGCACTACAAGGTGATCCAGACGTTCCCCTTCACCTCGGACATGAACCGCTGCCGCAGCAACCCCCGCACCCAGTACGCCTTCTCGTACCGCTACACGATGAACGGCGCGACGATCAACGAGTACGTGTACTGCCTGGTCGGCCTCGGCTCCTACGCCCGCTGAAGCGTGCCGGGCACGGGCCCGGCCGGGTGGACGGTGATGTCGAAGGCGGTCCCGGGCCGTTCGAGCAGCTTGGGAACGAACGCGGGCAGCAGCCGCTCCAGCAGCACCCCGGCCTCGCGGAGCGCGAACTGCGCGCCGAGGCAGGCGCGGGGGCCGAGGCCGAAGGGGTAGTAGGCCCCGTGCCCGGCGGGGTGCCGCGCGGCGAGGTGCGGCCGGTCGGGCCGGAAGGCGTCGGGCTCCTCCCACAGCAGCGGGTCCCGGTGCGTGAAGTACGGGCTGGTGAGCACGAGGTCCCCGGCCCGGACGCGGTACCCGGCGAGCACGTCGTCCTCGACGGCGTGCCGGGGCATGAGCCAGGCGACCGGGTACAGCCGCAGGGTCTCGGCGACGAGCGCCTGGACGCCGGCGGGCCCGCGCTCCAGCGCCCAGTCGCGCCAGTGGGGCTCGGCGTCGAGCAGCAGGTGCAGCCAGGCGAGGGTCGAGGCGGTGGTCTCGTGCCCGGCGAAGACGAGCGTGGCGACTTCGTCGCGCACGAGCCGTTCGGTGTCGTAGGCGTCGATCAGCACGCGGGTCAGGCCGGAGCCGGACGGCGAGGCCCGCACCTCGTCCAGGACGCGTTCGACGACGGCGTCGATCCGCGCGACCTCGGCGGTGAGGTCGGGCGGGGCGTCGCCGGGGCGGGGGACGACGGGGAGCGCGGAGAGGACGGTGTCCACGGCGCGCAGTTCGTCGTACGTCTCGTACGTGACGGCCCGCCCGGTCAGGCACCGCCAGATGACGTCCAGCGAGTAGAACCGCAGATCCTCGGCGAGGTCCCGCACCTCACCGGTGCGCGCGGCGAGGTCCCACGTGGTGAAGGCCCGCTCGGCGGCGTCCCGGAGGTGCTGCTCGTACCGCCGGATCCCCTGCCCCGTGAAGTACCGCTGCAGCAGCCTGCGCTGCTCCCGCCACGCCTCCCCGGACGCGGTCAGCACCCCGCCCCCGAGCAGCGGCGCCAGCCGGTGCGACCGCTTCACGTACCGCTCGGGGTGCAGCGCGAGCACGTGGTGCACCGCCTCGGGCTGCCGCACGAGCACGGCGTCCACCGCCCCGAGCGACACCCGCGCCACGGGCCCGAGCCGGTCGACGAGCTCCAGCAACGCGAAGACGCCCCGCCCGGAGGCCCTCCACTCGGCGACGAGCCCGGGGGAGAGGGCGGGCGGTGCCGGGACGCCAGGACCGGACTGCGGGAACGACATGACGAAACCTCCGCGGTGAGGGGACGCTCGACACCCTGCCCGCCCGGATGCCGCACGAGTCCTCCCGCCCCCGCCGACCGTGTGATCCAGGCCACTGACCGCTTCACCTCGGACGTCGACGACCTGCGCAGGCCGTGCCGCCCGGACGTCCTGATCCGCGCCGTGCAGCCGGGCATGCCAGAGGGGCCGGGCGTGGTGCCCGGCCCCTCTGTCTCGCGTTCGGTCGTCGTGCGCCGCGTCCAGCCCGCCGGGTCCCCCCG
This sequence comes from Streptomyces tritici, assembly GCF_048500665.1. Classification (NCBI taxonomy): domain Bacteria; kingdom Bacillati; phylum Actinomycetota; class Actinomycetes; order Kitasatosporales; family Streptomycetaceae; genus Streptomyces; species Streptomyces tritici. The sequence continues at coordinate 2,904,192 of NZ_CP183183.1, read as the reverse complement.
GTCCCGACAGGCGTCCCCCGAGCGCGGCGCGCGTCCGCCGACCGCGTACGACCCCGGCGGCTCCCCCGATCCCCCGGCCGCCGCGGCCGTACCCCGTGGGGGAGTGGCTACGTGGCCGGCTCGCTGGTGGCGTGCGCGTCGAGCGGCTTGATCGGCTCCGACGTGGCGTGGGCGTCGAGCGGCTTGATCGGCTCGCTGGTGGCGTGGGCGTCCAGCGTGGTGATCTCCTCGCCCGTGGCGTGCGCGTCCGTGGGCTTGAGGTTGTCGGCCATGAGGATCAACTCCTGTAGCTGTGCGGTCTGGAGAGCGGACCGTCCGCCCGGCGACTCCCCCGTGGATCGCCGGGCGGACGTCCAGGGCCGATCACCATAACGGTGGGGCCTCGTGAGGATCCGTCTGCCCCCCGACGCGACGGATCGACATGCACGAGAGTGACCCGTGGCGATAAACGATTGATGAACGGCCAGGTCGGCTCAGGCGACCGCGGCCGGATTGAGCAGCGACCGGACGTCGACCGCCTCGGGCGAGTCGAGCTCCTCGAAGACCGCGAGCGCCTCCCGCCAGCACACCCGCGCCCGGTCGACCTGCCCCAGCGCCGACAGACCGCGCCCCAGCACCGTCAGGACGTTGGCACGCCGCCATTCGCCGCCGATCCCGTGGAGCACCGCGAGCGCCTGCTCGGCGTGCGAGGCCGCCGACGCGGGCTTGCGCTCCGCGAGGTACACCTCGGCCAGCCGGAAGAGCGTCATGCCGTGCCAGAGCTTCTGGCGGCTCTCCTGGAAGACGCTCAGGGCCTCGGCCAGCACCACGCGGGCCTGGGCCGTCTCACCGGCCGCGGTGAGCGCGAGGCCGAGGGCGTACTTGCCGTTCGCGAGCCGGAGCGGCAGGCCGGCGTCGGCCTTCTCGTAGATGGCGATGCCCTGCCGCGCCAGCTCCACCGCGCTCCTGGTCCGTCCCATGGCGAGGTGCACCCGCGACAGGTTGCACAGCACGCTGGCCTCTCCGGGCCTGTTCTCGTCCACGCGGAACGCGTCCAGCGCCCGCGACAGATGGGCCTCGGCGTCCGCGTGGCGGCTCTCGTAGAGCGCGATGATCCCGCGCTGGTTCTGCGCCTGGCCCAGCGAGACCGGATCGCCCGCGGCCACCCCGCACTCCAGCGCGCGCCGCGCCTCCTCCTCGGCCTCGGTGAACCGTCCGGAGGTGCTGTGGACGTGCGTCAGCATCGTGCGGGCGCGCCCCTCCGCCAACGGATCGCCCGCGGCCCGGGCCGCCTCGCTCACGGCCACCGCCGCCTGGGCGAACTGGTGGGTGTTCGCTCCCGACTCGCCGAGGTCCACCGTCGCCATCAGGAGATCGGCCGCGCGGCGCAGCATGCCCGTCGCGGCGGACTGCCGCGCGCAGGCGAGCAGCGGGCCGGCCTCGGTGAACAGCCAGTCCAGCGCCGCGTCACGGTCGCCGAAGGCGAGACCCGGGTAGCGGGTCCGCTCGAAGTGGTCCAGGACGCGCTCGCCCGGGCGTTCGATCGCGTACACGCCCGCCGCCGTCGAGAGGTAGAAGTCCAGGAGGCGGGAGAGGGCCGCCTCCCTTTCCGCCGGGGGCTGTTCGTCGCGTTCGGCGCATGCACGCGCGTAGAGGCGGACCAGGTCGTGGTAGCGGTAGCGGCCGGGCGCCGCGGACTCGACCAGCGAGGTGTCGACGAGGGCCTCCAGGAGGTCCTCCGTGTCGTGGGGCGGCAGGTCCAGGACCGCCGCCGCCGCGGCCAGCGAGATGTCCGGGCCGTCCGCGAGGCCCAGCAGGCGGAACGCCCGCGCCTGGGCCGGCTCCAGCTGGCCGTAGCCGAGTTCGAAGGTGGCCTTCACCGCGAGGTCGCCCGCCTGGAGCTCGTCCAGCCGGCGGCGCTCGTCCGCCAGCTTGGCCGCGAGGACCGAGACCGTCCAGGTGCGGCGGGCCGCCAGGCGCGAGGCCGCGATGCGGATGGCCAGCGGCAGGAAACCGCACGCCGCGACCACGTCCAGCGCCGCCTCCCGCTCCGCCCGCACCCGCTCCTCCCCCACGATCTTCGTGAAGAGCTGCAGCGCCTCCTCCGGCGACATCACGTCCAGGTCGACCAGGTGCGCCCCCGCCAGGTCCACCATCCGGATCCGGCTGGTCACCAGCGCCGCGCAGCCCGCCGTGCCCGGCAGCAGCGGCCGGATCTGCGCCGCGTCCCGCGCGTTGTCCAGCAGGACCAGCACCCGCCGCCCGTCCAGCGTCGAGCGGTACAGCGCCGCCCGCTCGTCCAGCGAGTCCGGGATCGCCGAGTCCGGCGTGCCGAGCGCCCGCAGGAACGCCCCGAGCACCGTCTCCGGCGCCGCCGCCCGCGCCCTCGCGCCCTGCAGGTCCACGTACAGCTGGCCGTCCGGGAAGTGCGGGCGCGCCGCGTGCGCCACGTGCACCGCGAGCGTCGTCTTGCCGACGCCGCCGATGCCGGCCAGCGCCGACACCGCCATCACCTGGCCCTCCGCCGTCGCCAGCCGGTCGCCCAGCTCCCGGACGAACGAGGCCCGGCCGGTGAAGTCCGGCACCGTCGCCGGCAGCTGCGCGGGCTTCGCCAGCGGCGCCGGCCCCGGCGCCTGCTCCTCCACCGGCCGCGCCAGCTCCGCGTCCGCCTGCAGGATGCGCTGCTGCAGCCGCGACAGCTCCGGGCAGGGGTCCACGCCCAGCTCGTCCGCGAGGAGCCGCCGGGTGTCCGCGTACACCGCCAGCGCCTCCGCCTGCCGCCCGCTGCGGTACAGCGCCAGCATCAGCAGCTCGCGCAGCCGCTCGCGCAGGGGGTGCGCGGCCGTCAGGGCGGTCAGCTCCGACACGGCCTCCGCGTGGCTGCCGACCTCCAGGTCCATGTCGAGCCGGGTCTCCAGGAGGGTGAGCCGCCACTCCTCCAGCCGGACCCGCTGGGTCTCCGCGTACGGGCCCGGCACCGAGGCCAGCACCTCGCCGTCCCACAGCCCGAGCGACTTGTTGATGCGGGCCCGCGCCGCCGCGCGGTCCCCGGCCGCGCGCAGCTTCTCCGCCTCGGCGACGAGGTCCTGCGCCACGTTCAGGTCGAGGGCCGCGCGCGGGGCGCGCAGCGCGTACCCGCCGGCGTCGCTGACCAGCACCCCGGGACCGAGCACCTTGCGCAGCCGGGAGGCGTACGTGCGGACGGCGGCGAGCGCCTGCGAGGGGGGCTCGTCGCCCCAGATGGCGTCGATCAGCTCGGCCGCGGTCGCGGTGCGCCCGTCGCGCAGCAGCAGCGCGGCGAGCAGGGCCCGCTGCTGCGGGGACCCGGACGGCAGGGGTTCGTCGTTCCGCCAGGCCCGCACGGTCCCGAGCACCCCGAACCGCAGGTCGGAGGTGGGGGCCGCGCCCGAGGGGGCCGCGCCCGAAGGGGCCGGTGGCGTGCCCGAGGGGGTGTCGCGGTCCGTGCCCGGGTCCGCGAGCCCGTCCGGTCCGGCGGTGTCCGCGACGGTGTCGGCGTCCGTCGCCGTTCCCGCGGCCCGGGTCCCCGCGGCCCGGCTCCCGGCGGCGCCGGTCACGCCCGCCGCCGTACCGCCCGCTCCGGGCCCCGCCGCCGTACCGGCCCGCGCGGGCCCGTCCGTCGCGTTCACGGGGCCCCTTCGCGGAGATCTCTGCCCCGGCACGCGCGGGCCGTTCTCACGGTCCATAGCTCCCCCTGCCCCTGCCGCTGGTTTCGCCCAAGACAGTCTGCCTTGTCCGGAGGGGATGCGTCAGCATCGGGTGACTGTCTGCACAGGATCTGCCGTACCGATAGCTGACGATGCGTCAGATCGGCGCTACCGTGAATCCATGGAGACCTTCCCGAAGATCATCTCGGTGGACGACCACACCGTGGAGCCCCCCAGCGTCTGGCGGGACCGGCTCCCGTCCCGGTATCGCGACATCGGCCCCCGCGTCGTCCGCGCGCCCCTGAAGGAAATGACCTTCCTCGGCGGCAAGTTCGCGCCGGTCATGGGCGCGCCGGGGGACGACGGGCCCATCGGGGACTGGTGGGTGTACGAGGACCTGCACCGCCCGCTGACCCGGCTCGACACCGCCGTCGGCTACGACCGCGACGAGATCAGGCTGGAGGTGATCACGTACGAGCAGATGCGGCCGGGCTCGTACAGCGTTCCCGACCGGCTCGCCGACATGGACGTCAACCACGTCCAGTCCGCCCTCTGTTTCCCCACGTTCCCCCGTTTCTGCGGCCAGACGTTCACCGAGGCGTCCGACCGTGAGCTGGGGCTGCTCGGGGTGCGCGCGTACAACGACTGGATGGTCGAGGAGTGGTGCGGCCCCGAGGCGCAGGGCCGGCTCATCCCGCTCACGCTCGTCCCGCTCTGGGATCCGCACCTCGCGGCCGAGGAGGTCCGGCGCAACGCCGCCCGGGGGGTGCGCGCCGTCGCGTTCTCCGAGATACCCCCGCACCTCGGGCTGCCCTCCGTGCACACCGACCACTGGGACCCGTTCCTCGCGGCCTGCGACGAGACCGGCACCGTCGTCGCCATGCACATCGGCTCGTCCAGCCGGATGCCGTCCACCTCCGCGGACGCCCCGCCCGCCGTCGGCTCCACGATCACCTTCGCCAACTGCTGCTTCTCGATGGTCGACTGGCTGATGAGCGGCAAGTTCGAGCGCTTCCCGAACCTGCGGGTCATGTACGCCGAGGGTCAGATCGGCTGGATCCCGTACATCCTGGAGCGCGCCGACGTGGTCTGGGAGGAGAACCGCGGCTGGGGCGGGGTCGCCGACAAGGTCACCCGGCCGCCGTCCGAGCTGTTCGCGGACCATGTCTTCGGCTGCTTCTTCGACGACGCCTTCGGCCTGCGCAACCTCGACTCCATCGGCGTCGGCAACGTCCTGTACGAGACGGACTACCCGCACTCCGACTCCACCTGGCCCAAGTCCCGCGAGGTCGGCGAGGCCCAGATGGGGCACCTGGACCCCGGAACCGTCGAGCGCATCGTGCGCGGCAACGCCATCGACCTGCTGGGGCTCACCCCGGAGGGCCTCTGGCCGGGGGCCTGACGAAGCCGGAGCCCGGCGCGGCGCGGGCGGGCGACGGACCCGCGTCCCGACGCGACCGGGGGCGCGGCCCGTGCGTCACGCGCGGTGCGCCCCCTCTCACCCCAACTCACCCGGAACAGCGCCCCGTTGACAACGATCACCGGCGTGATTGCATGAACCGCATGCACAGCACCGGAGTGGAACAGACCGCCTATCTCGTCAACGAATCACGGGCCCGCCGGCCCGACCTCGCCCGCGACCCGCTCGCCGCCGCCTGGATCCCCGACGGCGAACGCGGCGGGGTGCGGGCCCTGTGGGAGGAGTTCGCGGGCGACGTCTACCCGCACGACGACCTGGTGGTCTCGCTGCGCGGCAGAATCATCGCGGACACCCTGGAGCGGGCCCTGGAGAAGGACCCCGACACCGTTCTCGTCGTCTGCGGCGCGGGCTTCTCCTCGTACCCCTGGCTGCTGCCCTTCCGCACCGCCCTGGAGGTCGACCTGCCCGCCATGGCCGAGGCCAAGCGGCGGCGGGCCGCCGAGCTGACGGACGCGGGCGTGATCCCACGCCGCGACGTGCGCCACCTCGCCGCCGACCTCGGCACCGCGGACGGCCGCGCGGCCGTCGTCGCGGCGGTGCGCGAGCTGGCCGCCGGACGGCCGGTCGCGTACGTCGCCGAGGGCCTGGTCTTCTACCTGCCGCCGGACGACGCGCGCGCCGTGGCCCGGCTCGGCGCCGAACTGGACGCCCACGTGGTCAGCGCCGTCAGCTACTGGCCCGACTGGGCCGCGGAGCACCGGGTCCTCGCCGACCAGCGGCTCTGGTTCCGCCGCCGCTCCGTCCCCGAGGACGCCAGCTACCTCGCCCACGACGAGCTGCCCGGACTGCTCGCCGGCGGCGGACCCCTGGAGGACCACGGGCCGGAGTCCCTGCAGCGGCGCTACCTGGACCGGGTGGAGGTCCCGGAGAGCGAGCTGATCCCCGAGTACGTGGCCGTGTCCTGGGCCGGTGGCAGATGACCGTCCTGCACCTGCAGAGCAGGGCGTACCCCCTGCACTACAGCTCGCCCGACCTGACCCACGGCTCGGTCCTCGTGCCGGGCCACGGCGAGCTGCGGCCGGTCGCCGGCCGGCTGGCGTCGCTGGCGTACAACCACGACGCGACCATCGAGATCGACCTGACCGACATGGCGGTCACGGGCATATCCCTGCCCGGCATCGAGATAGCGGGCTGCCACGCCCGCGTCCTCAGCGGCGGCTCGGTGCTCGTCGTGTACGCGCTGCGGCACGAGCAGGACCTGCGGCGGCTGTCGCTGGCCGAGCTCGACGCGCTCGACGCCCGCGTCAACCACGCGTTACGGGAGGCGGACGCGCCGATCCTGTCGGCGATGCTGACCGCCTCCGTCGGCAGCGGCCTGGTGCGCGGGCTGCGGCTGCGGCCGGACCGGGAGCTCGGCGGCGACGAATCGCCGACCGACCGGCGCTCGGTCCGGTACAACGCGCACTTCGTGACGCAGGACCCGCCGTGGGCCAGCGACCCGCGGGTGCCGGAGCTGATCACCGGCCCGGCCTGCCGGGTCCTGCTGCCGTTCACGTACGCCTGGGACCGCGATCCGCGGGAGCCGATCGGCGAGCTGCTCACCATGACCGAGCCGACCGACATCGCGGTCGCCCAGCAGTCGCTGCTCGCGGGCGCGCTGCTGGCCGGCCGGGAGATCCTGGTCGACCTGGCGGGCACCGATCCGGACCGGGCCGACGTGCACGCCTTCCGGCACTTCCTCGACGGCATCTGGGCGGGCTTCTACCACCTGGACAGCTATCGCATCGAGTCCGCCCAGGACCACCGGGCGACCTATCTCGCGGCCCGCGAGGTGATCGGCCTGGACGGCACCCAGGAACGGGCGGACAAGCTGCTCAGCTATGTGAGCAACTCGCTGATGGCCGCGGCGATGCAGCGCACGGAGGAGCTGGACAACCGGCTCAACCGGGTGGCCTCCGCGCTCGCCGTGTTCACCGTGGTGGCCTTCGCGCAGGACTCGGCGGTGTTCCTGCTGGGCGAGGACGCCGCGCTGTGGAGCCGGTTCGCGGCGGTGGCCGGCGTGATCGCCGCGGGCTCGGCCGGTCTGTACATCACGGTGCACCCGAGGGCGCGCGAGCGCCGCCGCCGGCGGCGCGCCGCCGACTAGGACCGCTCCCACCCCTTGCCTGACGGTCCGTCAGTGACGACGATGGGGCTCGCGTCGTCATCTGACGCACCGTCAGTCGTCGGCGGCCTCCGCCGCCGGTGCGGCCTCCGGCAAGGGGTGGTTCCATGGTGATGTACGGGATGCAGCTCCCGGTCCAGTCGCAGAGCACCCTCTACGCGGAATCCTGGGAGGCCGGCGCGGGCCCCGCCGATCTGGTGGAGATCGCCCGCGTCGCCGACCGGACCGGCTTCGGCTATCTCGCCTCCTGCGACCACGTCGCCATCCCGCGGCGGCTCGCCGGGGCGATGAGCACGGTCTGGTACGACCCGGTCGCCACCCTCTCCCATCTCGCCGCCGTCACCGAGCGGGTCCGGCTGATGTCGCACGTCGCGCTCGTGGGCCTGCGCCACCCGCTGGTCTCCGCCAAGGCGTACGCGACCCTCGACCGGCTCTCCGGCGGCCGGCTGATCCTCGGCGTCGGCGCCGGGCACGTGCACGAGGAGTTCGAGGCGGTCGGCGCGGACTTCGGCCGGCGCGGGGCGCTGCTCGACGAGACCATCGACGCGCTGCGGGCGGCGCTCGGCCCGGAGGAGTACCCCGCGTTCACCGGCGAGCGGTTCGCCTTCAAGGACCTCGGGCAGCAGCCCCGGCCGGTGCAGGAGCGGGTGCCGCTGTGGGTGGGCGGCTCCTCGCCGGCCGCCCTGCGGCGGGCCGCGCTGCGCGGCGACGGCTGGCTGCCGCAGGGCGATCCGCGCGACCGGCTGCCCGGGCAGATCGCCCGGCTGCTGGCGCTGCGCGAGGAGGCGGGCATCGAGGCGCCGCCGGTCATCGGCGCGATCACCGAGCCGCTGTACGTCGGCCGCGCCGGCTGGGACGTGGGCCGGCGCACCCTGACCGGCGCGCCGGAGGCGCTGGCCGCGTCGCTGCGCGCGTACGGGGAGCTGGGCGTGCACCAGATCCAGGTCCGGTTCCGCTCCCGGAGCCGTGCCGAACTCACCGACCAGATGGCGGCGTTCGCCGCGGAGGTCGCACCGCTGTTGAGCTGAGGAGCGTGGCAGGCATGGGCAAGCTGGACGGACGGGTCGTGATCGTCACGGGCGCGGCGCGCGGACAGGGCGAGCAGGAGGCCCGGCTGTTCGCCGCGGAGGGGGCGCGGGTCGTTCTCGCGGACGTGCTCGACGGCCTCGGCGAGGCGCTGGCGAAGGAGCTGGGCGAGGACCGGGCGTCGTACGTGCGCCTGGACGTCACGCGGGAGGCCGACTGGGCGGCCGCGGTCGCGCACGCGAAGGAGCGCTTCGGGCGGATCGACGGGCTGGTGAACAACGCGGGGATCCTGCGGTTCAACGAGCTGGTGTCGACGCCGCTGGAGGAGTTCCAGGCGATCATCCAGGTCAACCAGATCGGCTGCTTCCTCGGCATGAAGGCCGTCGCGCCCGAGATCGAGGCGGCCGGCGGCGGCACGATCGTCAACACCGCCTCGTACACCGGGGTGACGGGCATGGCGGGCGTGGGGGCGTACGCGGCGACCAAGCACGCGGTGGTCGGGCTGACCCGGGTCGCGGCGGTCGAGCTGGCGCCGAAGGGGATCCGGGTGAACGCGGTGTGCCCGGGGGCGATCGACACCCCGATGAGCAATCCGGAGGGCGTGGACCCGGAGGCGACGGCGGAGCTGTACCGGAACCTCGTGCCGCTGGGCCGGATCGGCCGGCCGGAGGAGGTGGCGGCGCTCGCGCTGTTCCTGACCGCCGAGGACTCCTCGTACATCACCGGGCAGCCGTTCGTCGTCGACGGCGGCTGGCTGGCCGGCGTGAAGCTGTTCTGACAGCGCTGCTCCGCCGCCCACCACCGTTTCTGACGGTTCATCAGTATTGACGCACCCGCCGCGCGGTGCGACAGTCGGGCACATCAAGGATCTGACGATGCGTCAGAAATGACGAGGACGGTGAACCCCCTTGGAATTCGGGATCTTCGTACAGGGATACGTCGGCAAGCGCGCCGAGACCGATCCCGAGGCCGAGCACAAGGCGCTGATGGAGGAGACCGAGTACGTCGTCCAGGCGGACCGGTCCGGGTTCAAGTACGCCTGGGCCTCCGAGCACCACTTCCTGGAGGAGTACTCGCACCTCTCGGCGAACGACGTCTACCTCGGATACCTCGCCCACGCCACCGAGCGGATCCACCTGGGCTCCGGCATCTTCAACCCGCTGGCCCCGGTCAACCACCCGGTCAAGGTCGCCGAGAAGGTCGCCATGCTCGACCACCTCTCCGGCGGGCGGTTCGAGTTCGGCTCCGGACGCGGCGCCGGCTCCCACGAGATCCTCGGCTTCTTCCCGGGCATCACGGACATGAACCACACCAAGGAACTCTGGGAGGAGACGATCGCCGAGTTCCCCAAGATGTGGCTCCAGGACGAGTACGTCGGCTTCCAGGGCAAGCACTGGTCCCTGCCGCCGCGCAAGGTCCTGCCCAAGCCGTACGGGAAGTCCCACCCGGCCATGTGGTACGCGGCCGGCTCGCCGTCCTCGTACGCGATGGCCGGCCGCAAGGGGCTCGGCGTGCTGGGCTTCAGCGTCCAGAAGGTCTCCGACATGGAGTGGGTCGTCGACTCGTACAAGACGGCCGTCAAGGAGGCGCAGGCGGTCGGCGACTTCGTCAACGACAACGTGATGGTGACCTCGACGGCGATCTGCGCCGAGACGCACGAGAAGGCCGTCGAGATCGCGGTCGGCGGCGGACTGAACTACCTCCAGTCGCTGCTGTTCCGCTACCACGACACCTTCCCGCGGCCCGAGGGCGTCCCCGAGTGGCCGGAGCTGCTGCCGGAGTACTCGGCGGAGATCATCGAACTCCTCATCCAGGAGGAGCTGATGATCTGCGGCGACCCGTCGGAGGTCCTGGCCCAGTGCAAGCGCTGGGAGCAGGCCGGCGCGGACCAGCTGTCCTTCGGCCTGCCGATCGGGGTCTCGTACGAGGACACGATGAACACGATCAAGCTGATCGGCGAGCACGTCATCCCCGAGATCGACACCGACCCCGTCCACCGCACCACCCGCTTCCGCCAGGCCGCGGGGAGCTGACGGGGCTCCGTCCCCCGAGCGCGGGGCGGTGTCTTCCCGGACCGCCGCCCCGTACCGGCCCCGGCCGGAGGCCCTTCCGCGGCGGCCTCCGCCGGGGCACACCCGCGTCCCCGCGCAGAAAGGACCGTCATGCTCGATCACCTGATCAAGGGCGCCACCGTCGTGGACGGCACGGGCGCCCCCGCCCGCACGGCCGACGTGGGGATACGCGACGGGCGGATCGTCCTCCCGGAGCCCGGCGCCGCCGCCTGCACCAGCGAGGACGCGTCCGGGCTGGTCCTCGCGCCCGGCTTCGTCGACCCGCACACCCACTACGACGCCCAGCTGTTCTGGGACCCGTACGCCACCCCGTCCCTCAACCACGGCGTCACCACCGTCGCGGGCGGCAACTGCGGCTTCACCCTCGCCCCGCTCCACCCGGACCGGCCCGAGGACGCCGACTACACCCGCCGCATGATGGCGAAGGTCGAGGGCATGGCCCTCAAGGCGCTGGAGGAGGGCGTCGACTGGAGCTGGTCCTCCTTCGGCGAGTACCTCGACGCCCTCGACGGCCGGATCGCCGTCAACGCCGGCTTCATGGTCGGCCACTGCGCCCTGCGCCGCTACGTGATGGGCCCCGACGCCGTCGGCGGCCGGCCGACCCCCGGGCAGCTGGAGCAGATGACCGCCCTGCTGAAGGACGCCATGGAGGCCGGGGCCTGGGGCCTGTCCACCACCCAGTCGAGCACCCACTCCGACGGCGACGGCCGGCCCGTCGCCTCCCGGCACGCCGCCCCCGACGAGCTGATCGCGCTGTCCCGCGCCGTCGGCGAGCACGAGGGCACCCAGCTGGAGGCGATCCTCGCCGGCTGCCTCGACCAGTTCTCCGACGAGGAGATCGAGCTGTTCGTCGAGATGACCGCCGCCGCCGGCCGGCCCCTCAACTGGAACGTGCTCACCATCGACGCCGCCGTCCCCGCACGCGTCCCGCGCCAGCTCGTCGCCTCCGAACGGGCCCGCAAGGCCGGCGGCCGGATCGTCGCCCTCACCATGCCGATCCTCACGCCCATGAACATGTCCCTCGGCACCTTCTGCGCGCTCAACCTCATTCCCGGCTGGGGCGAGATCCTCGGACTGCCCGTCCCCGAGCGGATCGCGAAGCTCCGCGACCCCGAGGTGCGCGCCGGGATGCTGCGCCGCGCCGACTCCGAGGAGGCCGGCGTCTTCCGCCGGCTCGCCGACTTCGGGCGGTACGTCATCGGCGACACGTACAGCCGAGAGAACGAGGGCCTGACCGGCCGGGTCGTGAAGGACATCGCCGCCGAACGCGGCCAGGACCCCTTCCAGTGCCTCGTCGAGATCTGCGCCAACGACGAGCTGCGCACCGTCCTGTGGCCCATGCCCACCGACAACGACCCGGCCTCCTGGGCGCTGCGGCGCGAGACCTGGGAGCACGAGGACGTGCTGCTCGGCGGTTCCGACGCCGGCGCGCACCTGGACCGGATGTGCGGGGCCCCGTACACCACCCGATTCCTCGGCGACTGCCTGCGCGGGCGGAAGCTGGTGCCGCTGGAGCGAGCGGTGCGGATGCTGACCGACGACCCGGCCCGGCTGTTCGGGCTGCGCGGCCGCGGCCGGATCGCCGAAGGCCACCACGCCGACCTGGTCCTCTTCGACCCCGAGCGGATCGACGCCGGCCCGGCGACCCTCGTCCACGACCTGCCGGGCGACAGCCCGCGGCTCGACTCGAAGGCGCTCGGCGTGGTGTCGGTCCGGGTCAACGGCGTGGAGGTCATCCGGGACGACGCGGTGACCGGGGCGCTGCCCGGGCGTGTGCTGCGGTCGGGCCGCGACACGGAGACGGTGGCGACGCGATGAGGACCGAGAGGCTGTTCGTCGGCGGCGCGTGGGTGGAGCCCGACGGGGGCCACTACGAGGTGATCGACCCGGCCACCGAGGAGGTCGTCGGCCTCGCCCCCGAGGCCTCCCGGGCCCAGGTGCACGAGGCGGCCGCGGCGGCCCGGGACGCCTTCGGCGCCTGGTCGCGGACCAGGCCCGAGGAGCGGGCCGCGATCCTGGACCGGGCCGCCGACCTCATGGCCCGCGACGCCGAGGCGAACACCGTCCTCGCCCAGGCGGAGACCGGCGCGACGACCGGGACCGCCCGCGGCATGCAGGTCGCCGTCGGCGTCTCCCGCTTCCGCCGGTACGCGCGCGGCGCCCTGGAGCCGGTCGAGCGGGCGCTGCCGCCGCAGATCAACGAGGCCGGGCCGATGGGGCGGGCGGGGGTGTTCGGCGCGGTCGCGGTCCGCCGGCCGGTCGGCGTGGTCACCTGCATCACCTCGTACAACAATCCCTGGGCGAATCCGGCGGGCAAGGTCGCCCCGGCGCTCGCGATGGGCAACACGGTCGTGGTGAAGCCCGCCCCGCAGGACCCGCTGTCGGTGTACGCGATGGCCCGCGCCCTGGAGGAGGCGGGCGCGCCGCCCGGCACGGTCAACGTGGTCACCGGCTCCGCCCCGGAGGTCGGCGAGGCGGCGGTGGACTCCCCGGACGTCGACATGGTCTCGTTCACCGGCTCCACGGCCGTCGGGCAGGCGATCGGCGAGGTCTGCGGCCGGTCGCTGAAGCGGCAGCTGATGGAGCTGGGCGGCAAGGGCGCGGCGCTGGTGTTCGACGACGCGGACCTGGACTCCGCGGTGGCGGGGATCGGCACGACCTGGGCGTTCTACAGCGGCCAGATCTGCACCGCCCCGACGCGGGTGCTCGCCCAGCGCGGGATCTACGAGCGGCTGGTCGAGCGGCTCACCGGCTACGTGTCCTTCATGAAGGTCGGCGACCCCCGGGAGAAGGGGACGGTCGTCGGCCCGGTGATCTCGGCGGCGCACCGCGACCGGGTGGAGTCGTACGTGGAGCTCGGCCGCAAGGAGGGCGCGCGGGTGGTCGCGGGCGGCGAGCGGCCGGACCTGCCCCGCGGTTTCTACGTGGCGCCCACGCTCCTCGCGGACTGCACGAACGACATGCGGGTGGTGCGCGAGGAGATCTTCGGTCCGGTGGTGGTGGTCGTGCCCTTCGACGACGAGGAGGAAGGCGTCGCCCTGGCGAACGACAGCGACTACGGACTGATCGACTACGTGTGGTCCGGCGACGTCGCCCGCGCATTCCGCATCGCGTCCCGGCTGCGGGCCGGCGGGGTCGGGATCAACACGGTCGGCCGGAACATGGAGGCGCCGTTCGGCGGCTTCAAGAAGAGCGGCGTGGGACGGGACGTGGGCTCCTACGCCCTGCACGCGTACGGCGAGTTGCAGGCGGTGGTCTGGCCCGGCTGAGCCCTCTTCCCCCGGCTCGGTGCCCGCTCTTCCACGGCTCGGAAAATAGTTCGGGAAATTTTGAAACCGGACATTTGGGGTGCGGCTGCGGTTCCCGCATAGCGGACGTGATCGCGATCACTGGCGGATCGATCGGCCTACGGGATCGTAGATCTTTCAATCACTGGGCATTTCGGGTGACGCACCTGGAAATGCAAGGCGAAGATCGGCCGTGGGGTGCGGATTGTGATCTTCCGGATGTGGAAACCGCAGCCCTTAACGTCCTGTTCATGACTCAGGTGGAAGCACGGCCACAGGCCGGAGACACGGTAAGGGGCGTCACGGCGCCCGGCGACTCCCAGGGTGTTCGCGACAAGGGACTGGGCGGCAACTCCGTCGGACTGATGGGCGGCGCCGTCATCGGCGTCTCGACCGTCGCCCCCGTCTACTGTCTGACCTCCACGCTCGGCCCCACGGTCGGCGAGGTCGGACTCCAGATGCCCGCCGTCTTCCTCGCGGGCTTCATCCCGATGCTCCTCGTCGCGTTCGCCTACCGCGAGCTGAACCGGGCCCTGCCCGACTGCGGCACCTCCTTCACCTGGTCGGTGAAGGCCTTCGGCCCCAAGATCGGCTGGATGTGCGGCTGGGGCCTGCTGATCGCCACCATCGTCGTCCTGTCGAACCTCGCCGGCGTGGCGACCTCCTTCTTCTGGCTCACCGCCGGAGAGATCACCGGCAGCGAGAGCGTCGCCGCCCTCGACGGCAACAAGGCCGTCCACATCGCCACCACGCTGGTCTTCATCGCCATCGCCACCGCGATCAGCTACCGGGGCATCACGGCCACCAAGTGGGTGCAGTACGCCCTCGTCGGACTCCAGCTCACGGTCATCGCGATCTTCGCCGTCATGGCCATCGGCAAGGCCGACCAGGTCGCCGGCTCGATCGACTTCTCGCTCGCCTGGCTGAACCCCTTCGGCATCGAGTCCTTCTCCGCGTTCACCGCCGGCCTCTCCCTGTCGATCTTCATCTACTGGGGCTGGGACGCCTGCCTGTCCATCAACGAGGAGAGCACCGGCAGCGCCCGCACCCCCGGCCGCTCGGCCTTCCTCGCGATGGTCGTCATCGTCGCCTCGTACCTGATGGTCGCCATCGCCGTGCAGATGTACGCCGGCATCGGCGAGACCGGCACCGGCCTCGGCAACCCGGACACCTCCGACAACGTCTTCGCCGTCCTCGCCGGCCCGATCATGGGCTCCGGCCTCGGCATCCTGCTCTTCGTCGCGGTCCTCGCCTCGGCCGCCGCCAGCCTCCAGACCACCTTCATCCCGGTCGCCCGCACGGCGCTCGCGATGAGCAGCTACGAGGCGTTCCCGCCGGCCTTCGCGAAGGTCCACCCCAAGTTCAAGACGCCGGGCCGCGCCACGGTGGTCGCGGGCGCCGCGACCGGACTGTTCTACGCGGTGATGAGCCTCGTCAGCGAGAACGTGCTGGTCGACACGATCTACGCGCTCGGCCTGATGATCTGCTTCTACTACTCGATCACGGCCTTCGCCTGCGTCTGGTTCTTCCGCAAGGAGCTGACCGGCTCCTTCTCGAACCTCATGGTCAAGGGCGTGCTGCCCGGCGTCGGCGGCCTGATGCTCACCGCCGTCTTCGGCAAGACCCTCTACGACATGTGGGACCCGGCCTACGGCTCCGGCTCCTCGGTCCTGGGCATGGGCTCGGTCTTCGTCATCGGCGTGGGCCTGCTGCTCCTCGGCGTCGTCATCATGCTGGTCATGCAGCGCCGCAGCCCGGCCTTCTTCCGCGGTGAGGTCCTCACCAAGGAGACCCCGTCGCTGGTCGTCGCCGACTGACGCACCGCCGCCGTACCGCTTGAGCCATACGGAAGACCCGCGCCGTCCGATCGGCGCGGGTCTTCGCGTACGTGGGCGCAGGTCAGCCGATGCTGGTGAACGACTTCCAGCCGGTGCCGATCTTCACGCCGGAACCGATGCCGCCGGTGCCGTTGCCCGCGTAGCGGTACAGGTCGCCGGCCGTGGTCCGGCCCAGGATGTCGTCCCTGCCGTCGCCGGTCAGGTCGCCGATGCCGACGAAGTCGGCCATGCCGCCCCAGCCCGAGCCGATCTTCGTGCCCGAGCCGATCGTGCCCTGACCGGAGCCGTAGTAGCGGTACAGGTCGCCCGTGGCCGTACGGGCCACCAGGTCGGCGTGCCGGTCGCCGTTGAGGTCGCCCGCGCCGACGATCGTCAGGGACTTCCAGCCGCTGCCGATCTTGCCGACGCGCAGGAAACCGCCGGACTTCGTCCCCGCGTACAGGTACAGGTCGCCGGTGGAGATCTGGCGGGCCACCAGGTCCGGCAGGCCGTCGGCGGTGAAGTCGCCGGAGTGGGTGAGGCCGTCGAAGGCCGCCCAGCCCGTGCCGATCTGCGTGGCCGGAGTCTGGGAGGTGACCACCTGACCGCGGTCCGGCGAGTAGCGGTACATCGCGCCGCCGTAGTCGGTGACGATCGTGTCGTTCACGCCGTCGCCGTTCAGGTCGCCGAAGGGGACCAGCGTGGAGGTCGTCCCCCAGTAGCCGCTCTCCACCCGGGCCGAGACCGTTCCGGCCGAGGTGCCCCGGTAGACCGCCAGCGTGCCGTCGGAGCGGCGCGCGTACAGGTCGGGGAAGCCGTCGTTCCCGACGTGGTCCCGGCGCTTGGCCGGCTGCTTGGCGGCGCCCGTGGCGGAGGACCAGACCTGGTTGATCTCGTGGTGGTCGCTGGTCGTCCCCACCCGCTTGTCCCAGACGGCGACGGCCCGGCCGTCCGCGCCGGCGGCGACGGAACCCGGCTGGGTGTACGGGGCGACGTCGCCCAGCTTCATGGGCCGCCCCCAGCCGTCCGAGCGCGTGACCGCCCACAGCTCGTCCTCGAGCGACGTCCACACGACGGCCAGGGAGCCGTCCGGGCCGCGGCCGGGGGCCCAGACGCGGCTGAAGCTGTGGCCTTCGGCCAGCGTCAGCGCCTGCGACCACGTGCCGTCCACCCCACGCGTGGCCGTTCGCAGCACGCGGTACCCCGCCCACACCGCGGTCACCCGGCCGTCGGCCTCCAGCTGAGGCACGGCGGTGTCCGTCCGGTCCTGCTCGGCCGGAAGGTACGTGTACGGGCCCCACGCCGTGCTGCCGGCCGGGCGGACGGCGAGGACGGCGACGCCGCTCTCGGTCCAGCTGACCAGCGCGGCGCCGGTCGCGGCCGTCTGCACATCGAAGTCGCCCACCATGCCGGTCCCGACCTTGAGGATCTTGGGGGCGGTCCACTGCGCCGAACCCGCCGCCCGGGTCGCGACGTTCACCGACTCGCTCAGGACGCCCGGCTGCCAGGCGACCGTCACCGCCCCATCGGCCCCGGCCGACGCCCTGAACTGGTTGACGGAACCGGCGGCGATCAGGACCGGCTGTGACCACGTACCGTCGGGCGACGCCAGGTCGGAGACGTACAGCCCCCGGTCCGCGTCGTTCTCCCCGGGCGTCGGGTCGCCCTTCCACAGGGCGGTGAGGCGGCCGCCGGGGCCGCTCACCAGGGTGAGGTCGTACGCGAAGAGCGCCGTCGTGACCCGGGCAGGCGCCGACCACGCCGCGGCGCCGGGGCGGAGCGTCGACGTCTGGTGCGCGGCGAAGTTCTCGGTGTCGTAGCGGTCCCACGAGACGACGGCGGACCCGTCCTGCGCGGCGATCAGCCGTACGTCCTGCACCATCCGCTGGTCCGCGGCGACACGGACCGGTGCGCTCCACGCCGTGGCGCCCTCGGCGCGGGTCGCGGCCCAGAGCTCCTGCGTCGCGTCGCCGAACGTGCCCGAGGTCCACACGGTGACGGCCGTGCCGTCGGAGGTGACGACCACGCCCGCGCTCGTGTTCCGCTCGCCCGTCAGCGCCGTGGGCGCGCTCCAGGTCCGGTCGGTCGCCGACGCCGGGGCGGCCGCCACGAGGGTGGCGGCGAGGCCCCCGCCGACGGCCCCCAGGGTCAGCGTGAGCGTGGGCAGCAGTGCCGCCGAGATGATCGTGGTCCTGGTTCTGCGCATCGCGAGACTCCCCGTACTCGTCGAAACACGGGCAGGGGCGAGGAGGCGGATGCGCAGGCGCTTGAGGCCGCGCACCCGCCGGTGACGTACTGAGACGGCGGTCCCCCCGGGCCCTCTCCCCACCCCGGCAAATGATCAAGGAGCCTAGCAGCGGGACGTTCGCCTCACGAACGAATTCCGGACGTCCCCCCTCACGCCCGGTCCAGGAACACCGGATTGGTGAAGGCCGCCAGGGCGCCGGGCAGCGGCGGGAGGGTCGCGGGGTGGCGGACCTCGGCGCGGACGTACGTCGCGTACGCGCTGGTCGTGCGCCACTCCACCGTGCCCGGGCCCTCCGCCGGCAGCGTCGCCGTGTGCAGCGTGCCCTGGTCGGTGACCAGGCGGGCGGTGCGGCCCGGGGCCCCGGTCACCGTGAGGCGGACCGTCACGGGCGCGTCCGGCGCGGTGCGCAGCCGCTCGCCCAGGCCCGCGGTGCGCCCCCGGCCGTCGGCGACGGTGAGCTCCAGGGACACCGCGGAGGACTCGGCGACGTACGAGCGGCCCGTGCGCAGGCCCTCCAGGACCGCCTCGCGCGTCAGGTCGTCCGCCAGGTGCGGTCGCCGTCCGGGGTGCCGGCCTGCGCGAAGCTCACGGTTCCCAGAGTGAGGGCGGAGGCCGCGCCCGTCGTCAGGAGCGTTCTTCTGGTGGGTTCGCTCATGGGCGCAACTCTCGTACGAACCCGTGAACACGGGAACAACGCGGGACGCCGTTCTGCCGCAGCTCTCGGAAATCCGGGCGGCAGCCCCTACCGTGCGTCCATGCGGATCTCGACCACGATCTTCCTGACCGACGAGACCATCGCGCCCGTCCGGCTGGCCCGTGAGCTGGAGCAGCGCGGCTTCGCCGGGCTCTATCTGCCCGAGCACACCCACATCCCGGTCGAGCGGACGACGCCCTATCCGGCGGCCGGCGACGTGCTGCCGCCGGAGTACGGCCGGACCCTCGACCCCTTCGTCGCCCTCGGCCAGGCCGCCGCCGTCACCGAACGGCTGGGCCTCGGCACGGGGGTGACGCTGATCGCCCAGCACGACCCGATCGTCCTCGCCAAGCAGATCGCCACCCTCGACCACCTCTCCGGCGGCCGTTTCACCCTCGGCGTCGGCTTCGGCTGGAACAAGGAGGAGGCCGCCGACCACGGCGTCCACTGGCCCACCCGGCGCGAGCTGGGCCGGGACCGGATGGCCCTGATGCGCGCCCTGTGGGCGGCCGAACCGACCGGGTACGAGGGTGAGTTCGGGTACGTCCGGCCCTCGTTCGCCCACCCCAAGCCGGCCGGCGGCGCGCCGCGCACGCTGCTCGGCGGGGCGGCCGGGCCGAAGCTGTTCGCGCAGATCGCCGAGTACGCCGACGGCTGGCTGCCGATCGGCGGCCGCGGCCTGACGCAGACGCTGCCGGTGCTGCGGGAGGCGTGGGAGAAGGCGGGCCGCGACCCGAAGACCCTCCAGGTCGTCCCGTACGGGGTCCTGCCCAACCCCGGCAAGCTCGCGCACTACGCGGAGCTGGGCTGCGAGGAGGTCGTCCTGCAGCTGCCGCCGGGGCGGGAGGACGAGGTCCTGCGGGCCCTGGACGAGTACGCCGCCTACCTCTGAGCCGGCCGGAGCGCAGGCGGCGTCAGGTCGTCGGCGGCCTCCGATCCCTCGGTCCCGTCCGGGGCGTAGGCGCAGGGCATGCCGGTGAAGCCCTCCAGGGTCTTCCAGTGCGACCACCAGGTGAAGACCAGCCGGTCGTCGTGGCCCTTGCTCGCCCGCAGCTCCCAGTCGTCGCCGGACTTGCGGTGACCGTCGATCGTCCAGCCGGTCTTCTCCAGACGGGCGTGCAGCCGGTCCAGGGCCGCCCGGCCCTCGGCCTCGCCGACGGCGTCCAGCCGCCACTCGTGGAACAGCCGGTACGAGCCGGGCTCGGGCGTGTCCTCGATGCCCTCGATGCCGCGGGGGTAGCAGGACTCGGACCCGAGACTGTTGGCCGCCGCACCGTGGTCGCCGTTCCACCGGGTCGTCCCCAGCGGGCGGGTCAGGCCGGACGCCTCGTACATCTCCTGCGAGCGGTCGGTCGCCCGCCGCGCCATGTCCGCCGGCCGCACCCGCTCGAAGTCCTCGCCGGTCGCCTTGTCGACGCCGTACCAGACGAACAGCCCGACGACGAGCAGCACGGGCAGGGCGACGAGGCACAGGACGACGGAGAGGACGGCGCGCAGGGGGCCGCGGACACGCTGGTTCATGGCCCCGACGCTACGGCCGCGCCCGCGGCGGCGGATCCGTACGACGACTCAGACCGGGTACTCAGGCCGGCCGCCCGCGGCGCCCCGGGCAGGTACGCGCCGACCGGCCCGTCCCCTTCGCGGGCGGCCGCTCGTATCCTCGCTGCATGACGGATCAGCAGGCAGGACGGCCCACCGAGAACGCGATGCGACGTGCCCTGAAGAGAGCGAGGGACGGTGTCGCGCTCGACGTCACCGAGGCGGCCGTGCTGCTGCGGGCGCGCGGTGCCGATCTGGAGGACCTGACCGCCACCGCCGGGCGGGTGCGTGACGCGGGCCTGGAGGCGGCCGGCCGGCCGGGCGTCATCACGTACTCGAAGAGCGTGTTCATCCCGCTCACCCGGCTCTGCCGCGACAAGTGCCACTACTGCACCTTCGTCACCGTGCCCGGAAAGCTCCGCCGCGCCGGCCACGGCATGTACCTGTCGCCGGACGAGGTCCTGGACATCGCCCGCCGCGGGGCCGAACTCGGCTGCAAGGAAGCCCTCATCACCCTCGGCGACAAGCCCGAGGACCGCTGGCCCGAGGCCCGGGAATGGCTCGACGCGCACGGCTACGACGACACCCTCGCGTACGTCCGCGCCATGGCGATCCGCATCCTGGAGGAGACCGGGCTGCTGCCCCACCTCAACCCGGGCGTCCTGTCCTGGACGGACTTCCAGCGGCTGAAGCCCGTCGCACCCTCCATGGGCATGATGCTGGAGACCACCGCGACCCGCCTGTGGTCCGAGCCCGGCGGCCCCCACCACGGCTCCCCGGACAAGGAACCCGCCGTGCGGCTGCGGGTCCTGGAGGACGCCGGGCGCTCCTCCGTGCCGTTCACCTCCGGCCTGCTGCTCGGCATCGGCGAGACGTACGAGGAGCGGGCCGAGTCGCTGTTCGCGCTGCGCCGCGTCTCCCGCGCCCACCACGGCATCCAGGAGCTGATCATCCAGAACTTCCGCGCCAAGCCGGACACGGCGATGCGCGGCATGCCGGACGCGGAGCTCGACGACCTGGTCGCCGCCGTCGCCGTCGCCCGGCTCGTCCTCGGCCCGTCGGCCTGCCTGCAGGCCCCGCCGAACCTCGTCGACGCCGCG
Organism: Streptomyces tritici; assembly: GCF_048500665.1. Taxonomy (NCBI): domain Bacteria; kingdom Bacillati; phylum Actinomycetota; class Actinomycetes; order Kitasatosporales; family Streptomycetaceae; genus Streptomyces; species Streptomyces tritici. The sequence continues at coordinate 2,883,181 of NZ_CP183183.1, read as the reverse complement.
TACGAGCGGCTCATCCGGGCCGGCATCGACGACTGGGGCGGCGTCTCCCCGCTCACCATCGACCACGTCAACCCGGAGCGGCCCTGGCCGCGGATCGAGGAACTGGCCGAGCGCTCCGCCGCGGCCGGCTTCGAGCTGCGCGAACGGCTCTGCGTCTACCCGGAGTTCGTCCGCCGCGGCGAACCCTGGCTGGACCCGCGCGTCCTGCCGCACGTACGCGCCCTCGCCGACCCGGAGACCGGCCTCGCGAACCCCGACGCGGAGGTCCGCGGGCTGCCCTGGCAGGAGCCCGACGAGGCGTTCACCGCCGCCGGCCGCACCGACCTGCACCGCACCATCGACACCGAGGGCCGCACCGCCGACCGGCGTGCCGACTTCGACGAGGTGTACGGCGACTGGGAGGCGCTGCGCGAGGCCGCCGCTCCCGGCATGGTGCCGCAGCGCATCGACACCGACCTGCGCGAGGCCCTCGCCGTCGCCGCCGACGACCCGACGCGGCTCACCGACGAGCAGGCCCTCGCGCTGCTGCACGCGGACGGCCCGGCGCTGGACGCGCTGACCCGCATCGCCGACGACGTGCGCCGCGCGGCGGTCGGCGACGACGTCACGTACGTCGTCACGCGGAACATCAACTTCACCAACGTCTGCTACACCGGCTGCCGTTTCTGCGCCTTCGCGCAGCGCCGTACCGACGCCGACGCGTACACCCTGTCCCTGGACCAGGTCGCCGACCGCGCCCAGCAGGCGTGGGACGTCGGCGCGGTCGAGGTGTGCATGCAGGGCGGCATCCACCCGGACCTGCCGGGCACCGCGTACTTCGACATCGCGCGGGCGGTGAAGGAACGCGTCCCGGGCATGCACGTGCACGCCTTCTCGCCGATGGAGGTCGTCAACGGGGCCTCCCGCACCGGCCTTTCGATCCGCGAGTGGCTGATCGCGGCGAAGGAGGCCGGGCTCGACTCGATCCCCGGCACGGCCGCCGAGATCCTCGACGACGAGGTGCGGTGGGTCCTCACCAAGGGCAAGCTGCCGACGGCGACGTGGATCGAGGTGATCACCACGGCGCACGAACTGGGCCTCCGGTCGAGCTCCACGATGATGTACGGGCACGTCGACCAGCCCCGGCACTGGCTGGGCCACTTCCGCACGCTCGCCCGCATCCAGCAGGAGACCGGCGGCTTCACGGAGTTCGTGACCCTGCCGTTCATCCACACCAACGCCCCGGTGTACCTGGCCGGCATCGCCCGTCCGGGCCCGACGGTCCGGGACAACCGGGCCGTCACCGCGATGGCCCGGCTGCTGCTGCACCCGCACATCCCGAACATCCAGACCAGCTGGGTCAAGCTCGGCGCGGAGGGCGCGGCCGAGATGCTCCGCTCGGGCGCGAACGACCTGGGCGGCACGCTGATGGAGGAGACGATCTCCCGGATGGCCGGGTCGAGTTACGGCTCGTACCGCTCGGTCCGCGACCTGGTCGCCATCGCCGAGGCCGCCGGCCGCCCCGCCCGCCCGCGCACCACCCTCTACGGCGAGGTCCCCGAGGAGCGGGTGCGCGCGGCGGAGGCGTCCGACGGCCACCTGCCGGAACTCCTGCCGGTCCTGGAGGACTAAGGGGTGTCCGGAAGCCGGTCCTTCAGCCGGTAGCCGCCTTCGACGACGCGTGCGTCGGCGGCCGGGGCCATGCACCTGGTGAGCTGGGGCTCGCCCTTCGGCGTGGCCCCGGACAGGCCGATCCGGGCCTCGCCGCCCTTGCCGGGCACGTGGAAGCTGACGCCCATGCGGACGTCCGGGTCCAGCACCTCCCGCCAGACGTGGCCGGGGCTGGTGCGGACCAGGCGGCCGGTCACGGTGGCGGTGGGCCCGCCGGTGGTGAGGCAGTCCACCGCGAACTCGCCCCAGTGGACGGTCCCGTCGACCTCGTGGGAGATGCGGAAGGTTCCCCACGAGCGGGTGGGGAGGCTCGCCGGGCCGAAGCGGGCGTGGGCGTCGACGCGGACCCGGACCTCCTCGTCGGCCACGGGGTAGGCCATGCGCGCCTCGCCGGCGAGCGACGAATGGGTGGTCCGGGCGGGCGCCGGCGGTTCGGCGGGGGCGGGGGCCGCGACGGCGACCGGGGCGGCGACGGCGGCGATCAGAGCGAGCACGACGGCGGCCCGCAGGGTGTGGTTCGGCACGGTGGACTCCTGACAGGAAGGGCTGGACTGCCCTTCGAGCGTCGCCGAGCCGCCGGGCCTCCGCGTCCGCCCCGGGGCGGTACCCGCTCCGCCGCGCGGCGGAGGCGATTCACGGCCAGGGTGACCGGAAGGAGCCCTCAACCGACCGATCCTGATCGGTTACAGTGCTGCGCCTGACCGCCGCCGAGTCGCCACGGGAACCACAGGGGGACGCGTGACCACAGCAGCAGCCGTCTGGGGCCGTGCCGAACAACAGGACTTCCGGTCGCGGGTGCGCGGCTGCCTGCTCGGCGGCGCGGTCGGCGACGCGCTCGGCGCCGGCGCCGCGGGGCTCAGCCTGGAGCAGATCCGCGCCGCCCACGGCCCCCAGGGCCTGATGGAGCCGGTCCCCGCGTACGGACGGCGGGGCGCGGTCACCGCGGCCACGCAGATGACCCTGTTCACCGTCGACGGGCTGATACGCGCCCAGGTCCGCCGGGACATCGGCGCCTGGCACCCGCCCACCGACGTGCACCGCGCCCACCTGCGCTGGGCCGCCACCCAGCGCGACTGGGGCCCCGACGAGCGCCGCAAGGACGGCGGCTGGCTGGCCCGCCAGGAGTGGCTGTACGCCCGCCGCGACCCGTCCCGCGCCTGCCTGACCGGATTCGGCGACGAGGTGCTCGGCACCGTCGAGCGGCCCAAGAACCCCGACGCCCGGGACGCGGGCGCGGCGGTGCGCTCGGCCCCGTTCGGGCTGCTCGTCGGCTGGGAGCCGGAGCTGGTCTGCCAGCTCGCCGTCGAGTGCGCCGCGCAGACGCACGGCCACCCCTCCGCTTACCTCTCCGCCGGGGCGTTCGCGCTGATCGTGCACGGCCTGGCGCGCGGCGAGACCGTGGACGGCGCGGTCCAGCGGACGCTGGCCCAGCTCGCCCGGCGGCCGGGCCACCAGCCCGTGACCGACGCGCTGCAGCAGGCCCTCGGCGCGGTGCGCCAGGGCATCCCCGGACCGGGCCGGCTGGACGCGCTCGGCGCGGGCGAGGACCTGGCCGAGCGGGCCCTCGCGGCGGCCGTGTACTGCACGCTCGTCGGCGAGGACATCCGCCACGGCCTGCGCCTGGCCGTCAACCACGACGGCCCGTCGGCCGCCACCGCCGCCCTCACCGGCGCGCTGCTCGGCGCCCTGCACGGCGAGACGGCCCTCCCGCCGGCCTGGCTGGCCGAACTGGAGGGCCGCGGCACGATCCTGGAGCTGGCCGACGACTTCGCCATGGAAATGACCCAGGGCGCCGCCCTCCACGCCCCGGCCGACTCCTCGGCAGCCTGGCTGACGAGATACCCAAGAGACTGACCCGCACCCCGAAGGGGCGCGGCGAACTGCGCGACCGACCACGACGGTGCCGCGGCCGACGTGCGGCAGGTGGTCCCCCATCAGGGGCGCGGGGCTGTGTTCATTTGCGGCTCCGCCGCGTGCGCGCGACCAGCCACAACCGACCCGCACCCGAGAACCGCCCCCGCAGAGCGTCACCGCATCAGCTCGCCCGCGTTCACCAGCAGCGACTGCCCCGTGATCGCCCGGGCGCGGTCGGACGCGAGGAACGCCACCGCGTCCGCGACGTCCCCGTCCGTCGCCAGCTCCGGCAGCGCCATCCGCTCCGTGAGCCGCGCCAGCACCTGCGCCTCCGGCACGCCCTCGCTCCGCGCGGCGAACGCCACGTAGCCCTGCACCGGCGGCCCCCACATCCAGCCCGGCAGCACGGTGTTGACCCGGATCCGGTGCGGCCCCAGTTCCCGCGCCAGCGAGTACATCGCGCTCGTGAGCGCGCCCTTCGACGCCGCGTACGCCGCCTGCCGCACCTGCGTCGGCGCGGCCACCGACGACTGCGTGCCGATGACGACGACGGAGCCGCCGCGTTCCTTCAGGCCCGGCAGACAGGCCCGCGTCATCCGCAGGGTGCCCAGCAGGTTGACGTCGAGCACCCCCTGCCAGGTGGCGAAGTCGGCGTCCTCGAGACCGCCGAAGCAGCTGTCCCACGCCGCGACGTGCACCACCGCGTCCAGTGCCCCGAAGCGTTCCACCGCGAGCGCGGCCAGCGCCTCGCACTGCGCCTCGTCGGTGATGTCGGTGGCCCGGTACGCGGTGTGCTCGCCCTTCGGGTCCAGCTCGGCCGCGCAGGCGGCCAGCCGCTCCTCGGTGCGGGCGCCGAGGACCGCGTTGCCGCCGTCCCGCACGACGGCGGCGGCGACCCGGTGCCCGAGGCCGGCACCGACACCGGACACGACGACGGTCTTCCCCTGCAGCAGCATCCGCGACCTCCCGGCTCTGGCCATCCATCTGACGGCCCGTCAGAGTAGGTCTCCGGCAACGACTTGGGAAGGGGCAGCGAATGAGCGAGGAGCCGCCGAGCGAGGACCCGCGCGTCGAGGCGTACGCCGAACTGGCCGCCGTCGGCCCGTACGGCATCCGCCCCGGGCACGCGCTGATCACCATGGTCGAACCGCACCCGGGCCACGAGTACGCGTACAACCGCTGGTACGAGGACGACCACTACTACGCCGGCGCGATGGCGATGCCCTGGATGTACGCGGGCCGCCGCTGGGTCGCCACCCGCGAACTGCAGGAACTGCGCTACCCGGAGAAGTCCGCCGTCGCCCGGCCGGTGACCGCCGGCTGCTACCTCTCCACGTACTGGATCACCGAGGGCCGCTACGACGAGCACATGAAGTGGACGGTCGCCATCAACAAGCGGCTCAACCGCGACGCCCGCGTCCACCAGGCCCGGACGCACGTCTTCACGTCCTTCCAGGACCACGAGGTCACCGTCTACCGCGACGGCGCCGCCGGGCCCCGCGACTTCCACGCCCTCGACCACCCGTACCGGGGCCTGGTCCTGCAGGTGATCGACGCGGAGGACGCGGAGCGGCGGGCCGGACTGCTGGAGTGGCTGCGCGGCCGGGAGCTGCCGCGCAGCCTCGCCGGCTCACCGGCGGCCATGGTCACGGTCTTCCGGCCGACGCCGCTGCCCGGCGACCGGATGACGTACGTGAAGCAGGTGGAGGGGGTCGACACCCGGCTGACGCTGCTGTGGTTCCTGGAGGCGGATCCGCGGGAGTGCTGGCAGCAGCACTTCGCCGGGCTCGACGCGGGGGAGTGGGGGAGGGTGGAGCTCGTCGCGCCGTTCGTCCCGACCGTGCCGGGCACGGACCGCTACGTGGACGAGCTCCGCTGACGAGGCGAGCTCCGCCGACGAGGCGAGCTCCCCCGGCAAGGCCGAGCCCTCTCGGCCAGGACGGCGAAAACCGGTCGAGAGGGCCCTGTGCTGGAACGTTCCGCTGCGGAGCGGGAGGAGTGGAGCACTCAGAGCGTTCCCGTGCTCACTTCTCCGACGAACGCATTCCAGGAGTGCGAGGCGAACGTGAGCGAAGGACCCTCGGGGGCCTTCGAGTCACGCACCGCGATGGAGGCCAGAACGGGGGACTTGACCTCCACGCAGGCGCCGTTCCCGCCCGAATAGGAGGACTTGGTCCACGTGTCCGTCGCGCCCTGGAGAATAGCCATGACAAGGCTCCGATTCTGCCGATCGAGAGAGGCGCCGACGTGGTCGCCGGCGCTCATGCTGGCGTGATCGACGCTACTCGTCGGCCTCGGGCCGTGGGACGGGCGTTCACTCGTGAGGATGGCATATTCCAGGCGGACTTCCGCCGGAGCCTGAGCGGGGTGTACCGTTCCGCTCCCTCAGTTCGCGTCCGCGTACTCCTTCGCGATCCCCTCGATGAATTGCCGGGTTTGTTCGACATTCAGGGCCTGCGCGCGCAGGTGCTCGTACATGACGCTGTACTTGGCGACGTCATTCGCCTTTTCCAGATACAGGTCGCTCGTCACGCCCTCGATGTACACGACGCTGGAGTCCGAGGCGTCCGGGAATTCCAGGATCGCGTAATGCCCGCTGATGCCCGGATGCGCCCCCATGTCGAACGGAAGCACCTGAACCGTCACGTGCGGCAGCTGCGACTGCTCGATGAGATGCTCCAACTGCTCGATCATCAGCTGCCGGTTGCCGACGATCCGGCGCAGCGCGCCCTCGTCGATCACCGCCCACAGCCGCAGCGGCGCGTCCTGAGCCTTGATGCGGTCCTGCCGCCGGGTGCGCACGTTGACCCGCTTCTCGATCTCGCCCGGCGTCGACTCCGGCAGCGCGCCCGCGATGAGCGCCTCCGCGTACCGGTGCGTCTGCAGCAGGCCGGGGATGACCTGGGGCTCGTACACCCGCAGGCTCTCCGCGTCGGTCTCCAGGCCGATGTACACGCTGTACGGGATGTCGCCGAAGGCGTGCCACCAGCCCTGCTGGCGCGAGTCCTTGGCCATCTGCATCAGCGACTCGACGACCCGGTCGTCCTCCACCTCGTAGACCCCGCAGAGGTCGCGGACGTCGCGCTGACTGATGGAGCGACGGCCGTTCTCCAGCCGGCTGATCTTCGACTGGGAGACCAGCAGGCGCTCCGCCACCTGCTCCGCCGTCATGCCCTTGAGCTCGCGAAGCCGGCGCAACTCCTGGCCCAATCGGCGACGCCTGACGGTGGGGTTGACGTTGGACGCCACGGAAACTGCACCTCCGGCTGCGTAGCTGTACGTATCTACTGCTTGGCAGACTGCCACCAAAGGTGCGCGGCGCGCTGGAAAACGGCCACAACGCAGGGACGACGGGACCTCACGCACATGCGCGGGGCAGCCGGCGTGGCTGCCCCGCGCACCTGTGCGGCTCCCGGAACGGGTCGTGCGGTGGTGGTGCGGGTGGTGTTGCAGGTGGAGCTGTGGAACTGCTCGTACGGGTGGTGCCCGGTACGAGCGGCGCGTGCGCACCGGTGGTGCGCCCGCTGGTGCGTACGCGCGTGGTGCGCGTCAGTGCGACGCGACGGCGCGTGCCATCCGGCCGCGCGTCGGCTGCACCGGCACCGCGGCCTGACGACCGCCGGCGGCACCGCGGCGGGGCTGCGCGCCCACACCGTTCTGGACGTCCATCACCGCGTGCGCGACGAGACCGCCCATCGGGTCGTGCCGGATCAGGTCGCGCAGCCGCGACCGCGACGACCGTCCTTCGTTGCCCGGGTACAGATGCTTGCCGAGCCCGACCGCGTGGGCCAGCGCGGCGAGCGCCGCGGTCCGCGGGTCCGGCGGTACGCCGGTGCGGATCGCACTGTCCAGCCGGGCCCTGATCTCCCGGCTGATCGCCGTGTCCGTCGCCTGGTAGCGAGTCGTCGGCAGCACCCCGCACATCTGACCCGCCACGGCATGCACCATGCCGCAGCGCTCCAGATGCGAGAGATACGTCTGGCGGAGCCCCAGGCGGGGCCCGCCGATCCAGTGGACGGCCCGGACCGGACTGCCACGCCTGCGCAGCAGCTCCAGTGCGGAGTCCAGAGTCGGATCTCCGGTCGGCCGTGGCATCACCACGGCGATACGATCCCCGTCAGGGGCTATCCGTCCTGCCAGAGCCAGCTCCACTAGCTGTGCTCCGGCGAGGCCGAGGTCGAGCGACTGCGGCTGCGCTGTGGTACCCGTGGCCGGGTCCAGAGCGAGCAGCAGAAGCTCCTCCGGAAGTGTTCTGCGGCTCCTGCCCATCCATGCCTCCCCGCGTGGATGAATGACAGGGTGACCCCTCTCACATTCATCTGTCGAGAGTGCCTGGGCGGTTGGGGCGGGAACCGGTAGGTATGTCGTTCTCGTCTAGCACGGGAGCCAAGGGGTTCACACAGGACACTGGTAGATGGTTCGGACGAACAGATGACGCATGGAGGAGGCACGGTGGCGGGCGAGTCCCCCGACAGGTCGGAGCAGCGGAAGTCGTCGGGGGAGACGGCTTCGGGCGGAGCGGATCCGCGGCTGGCCCTCCTCGGCGATTCCGCATCCCCGGTCCGGGCGGACCAGGCGACCGCCGTCTTCAAGACCGTGTCCCCCCGCAGCCCGGAGCCCGAGGCGGACGCCGCCCCCGGGGAGGGCGAGGACCGTCTGAAGGCCGCGGTGGCGGCCTGGGTCGCCACGGAGGAGCCGGAGGCGGCCACGGAGCCCGAGGCGCGTACGGAGCCGGAGGACGCGGCGGAGGCCCCGTCCGAGGGCGAGTCCGACGGTGAGTCCGAGGCCCCGTCCGACGGCGAGTCCGCCGCGGAGGACGCGGCGGAGGCCCGTGCGGAGGCCGAGGCGTCCGAGCCTGCCGCCGAGCCCGAGGCGTCCGAGCGGGCCGAGGAGTCGGCTGCGGGCGCGCCCGCGGAAGCCGACGAGACCGCCGAGGACGCCCCTGAGGCGTCCGAGAAGCCGGCGAGCGCCGAGGAGCCGGCCGCCCGGGAGCCGGAGGCCGTACGGGACGCCGAGCCCGTCGCCGCCTCCGCCCCGGAGGGCAGGACGGCCACGGCGGAGAAGCCCGCCGCCGACGTGCCGTCCGAGGCGACCCCGGCGGACGACGACGCCGCCGACGAGCCCGCCGCCGACGTGAGCGCGACCGGCGCCAGGACCGGGGCCGCCGCCGAGTCCTGGTTCACCGCCAAGAAGCCCTCGGTGCCCGCCCGTACGCCCGAGGCCGCCGACCCGGCCGCCTCCGAGGCGCCGAAGGCGCCCCAGGCCCCCGAGCAGGCCCCCAAGGCTCCCGAGGCCCCCGCGAAGCCGAAGGCGGACGAGAAGCCCGCCGCAGGCCCCGTGGACCAGCCGACGGCCGTGTTCAAGGCCGTCCGGCCGCCGGTCGTCGACCAGCCGACCACCGCCCTCAAGCTGCCCGCGAACCCGCCCGCGCCCGAGCGCCCCAGCACCTTCGTGCCGCTGCGCAAGGACGGCGCCCCCGCGTCGCAGCCCCCGGCCGCTCCCGCAGCGCCGGGCGCGGCTCCCGCCCCGGCATCCGCCCCGGCTCCCGCCCCCGCGTCGCTCACCGAGGCCGAGCGGACCAAGCAGCAGCCCATGCCGCCGCTGCCCCCGCTCGACCTGCTCGCCGAGCTCACCAACACCCCGCCCCCGCCGCCGACCCCGATGCGCGTCTTCGCCCGGCGGCTCAAGATCTGGACCCCGCTGGTCGTCCTGCTGCTGATCGTCTTTGCGGTCGTACAGTTCGTGCGCCCGCTCCCGCAGCCCGCCCTCTCGCTCTCCGTCGCCCCCACGTACACCTTCGAGGGCGGCGAGCTGAAGATGCCGTGGCCCGGCGAGGGCCAGGGCGCGGTCGAGGTCGAGGGCGTCGGCTCCATGGGCACGTACGGCGACCAGAAGCCCGCCCCGCTGGCCAGCGTGGCGAAGACGATGACCGCGTACGTGATCCTGCGCGACCACCCCCTGAAGGGGGAGCAGGAGGGCCCGAAGATCACCGTCGACCAGAAGGCCGAGGACGAGGCCGCCAACCGGCACGAGTCCCGGGCGCCGGTGAAGAAGGGTCAGGAGTACACGGAGAAGGAGCTGCTCCAGCTCCTGATGATCCCGTCCGCGAACAACGTCGCCCGGCTGCTGGCCCGCTGGGACGCCGGCTCCGAGGCCGCGTTCGTCGACAAGATGAACGCCGCGGCCAAGGACCTCGGCATGACCAGCTCCACGTACACCGACCCGTCCGGCCTCGAGGACTCCACGGTCTCCACGCCGAAGGACCAGCTGAAGCTGGCGAAGGCGGTCATGCAGTACGACGTGTTCCGGGAGATCGTGAACAGCCCGAACGCCGTCGTCGAGGGCGTCGGCCGGATCGAGAACAACAACAACATCCTGCTGGAGCCCGGCGTCGGCGGCATCAAGACCGGCTCGTCCACCCCGGCCGGCGGCAACCTGCTCTGGTCGGCGAACACCAAGGTCGACGGCAAGATCCACCGGGTGCTCGGCATCGTCATGGGCGCCAAGGACGCCAAGATCCTCGACGACAAGCTGCAGCTCTCCATCGACTACAGCCTCAAGCTGATCCAGCAGGCCCAGAAGGACGTGACGTCCGCGTCGGTCATCCGCAAGGGCCAGGTCGTCGGCTACGTCGACGACGGCCTCGGCGGCCGCACCGCGGTCGTCGCGACGAAGGAGCTGAAGCCGATCGGCTGGCCGGGCCACAAGGTCCACCTGGAGCTGACCGACGGCGGCAAGACCGTCCCGCACAGCGGAAAGGCGGGCGACATCGTCGGCGAGGTGTCGGTCGGCGTCGGCGAGGGCCGCGTCAGCGCGCCCGTCGCGCTGGAGACCGACCTGGTCGAGCCGGGTCTCACCGAGAAGCTGACGCGCGTCGGCTGACGCGCCGCGACCGCCGCGCGTGGGCGCCCCGGTTCCCGGGGCGCCCACCTGTTAGCGTTCCCGGGCAACCGTCGGGCACGGGACGGCGTCCGACCGGGAGACGGGGACCAGGAGCGCGCACCGGAGCCTGTCCGGCGGACCAGGGCCGGACGGCCCCAAGACCGGAGAGAGCCGAGTGACGACCGCCGAGCCGACACACGCCGACGACGGTACGAACGCGCTGCACGACGGGCGGCGCACCGCCCCGCGAATAACGCTGCCCTCGCCCCGGCCCCCCGCGGCCGCCGCCCCGCGGCCGCTGCGCCGGCGCCGCCGCCACCCGGTCCTCGTGGCGACCGGCCTCGCCGCCGTCAGCCACGTGCTGTGGTTCCTGCTGTTCGCGAACAGCGGCGGCGACCTCGCCGCGCAGGACGCCTGGGCCGAGTTCGTCGGACGGCACCCGGACTCCGCGTACAACCTCGCCTGGTACGGCGGGATGCACCCGGTCTCGTACAGCGTGGTCTCGCCGTACGTGATGTCCGTGCTCGGCGTGCGGACGACGATGATGATCGCCGGAACGGTCTCGGCCGGGCTGACGGCCCTGATCCTGGTCCGGGTGCGGGCGGTCCGGAACCCGATGGCGTGCGCGCTGGCCGGCGTGTTCGCGTTCCTGTGCAACGCGCTGTCCGGGCGGGTCACCTTCGGGCTCGGCATGACGTTCGCGCTGGGCGCGGTCGCGGCGGTGTTCTGCTGGCCGCACCGCTGGCGGCACCGGCGCTGGGCCAAGGCCGCCGTCGCGGCGCCGCTCGCCGGACTGGCCACGGCGGCGAGCCCGGTGGCCGGGCTGTTCCTCGGGATCGCGGCCGCCGCGCTGTTCCTCCACAAGCGGCGGCCGGGGGCGTACGCGCTCGGGCTCGCGCCGGTCGCCGTGGTGGCCCTGTCGGCGTGGCTGTTCCCGTTCTCGGGCACGCAGCCGATGTCGGTGGGGTCGACGGCGCTGCCGTTCGCCTTCGGGCTCCTGGTCTGCTTCCTCGTGCCGAAGGACTGGCGGACCGTCCGCACGGGCGCGGCCGTGTACGCGGCCGGCACGGCGCTCACCTGCCTCGTCGACTCGCAGATCGGCTCCAACATCTCCCGGCTGCCGATGCTGTTCGCCGGCGTGGTGCTGCTCGCGGCCCTGCCCTACACCGTCCCGCGCTCGCGCCGCTGGTACGCGCTGGTCCTGGCCGTCGCCGGACTGCACCTGTGGGTCGGCTACAAGAGCGTCGACGACGTCATCCGCACCGCGCCGCACGCCTCCTGGGCCCGCGAGCTCGCGCCGCTGGTCGACCAGCTGCAGCGGCGCGGCGCGGAGAAGGCGAGGGTGGAGGTCGTGCCGGCGAGCAGCCACCGCGAGTCGTCCGCGCTCACCCCGTACATCAACCTGGCCCGCGGCTGGAACCGGCAGGCGGACATCGAGCGCAACCCGATCTTCTACGACGACACCCTGAACACCGCGAACTACCGCGACTGGCTGCACCGCTGGGCCGTGCACTACGTGGTGCTGCCGACGGGCGCCCCGGACACCGGCGCCGAGCGCGAGGCGCGCCTGGTGAAGGCGGGGCTGCCGTACCTGAAGCAGGTCTGGTCGGACGCGAACTGGCGGCTGTACGAGGTCCGGGAGCCGACCCCGCTGGCCGATCCGCCGGCGAAGGTGGAGCGCGCCGGCGAGAACGAGGTGACGATCCGCCTGGACACGGCGGGCCGGGTGCTGATCCGGGTGCCGTGGTCGCCGTGGCTGGCGCTGCTCGACGAGAACGGCGCGAAGGTCGAGCCGCCGCAGGAGACGGAGGCGTCGAAGCGGGCGCGGGAGGCGTCGGAGGAGGAGCTTCCGCCGCGGTACGCCAACGCACACGGCTGCCTGCTGAGGGCCGAGCCCGACGCCGAGGGCGACGAGTGGACGGAGCTGCTGGCCCCGAAGCCCGGCACGTACCGGCTTGCCGCCCCGTACAAGCTGTTCCCGCGCGGGACGGCCTGCCCGGAGGAACTGCGCTGACCCTCCCGCGGCGGGGAACGGTCCTGCATAGTGGGCGGCTATGGCATGCGAACGGTGCGGGAGCGGGCGGCGCGGGCCGCTGCCGGGCATGGTCTGCCCGGGCTGCGCCGCGGCGCGTCCGGCCCGCCGCGGCGGGGCGGTGCTGCTGACGGCGGGCGTGATGACGGTGGCGGCGGTCGTGCTGGTGGCGCTGTTGCGCGGCGACGACGGGGAGCGGCGCGCGGAGGCGGCGGCCGGGCCGGGGACGGGCCTGACGCGCGGGGTCCCCACGAGGATCGCGCCGACGGCGTTCCCCAGCGCGGCGGAGAGCACCGGCGGCCCGGACGGGTCCGCCTCGCCGAGCCCCTCCGCGTCCCCCTCCCCGTCGGCGTCCGAGTCCCGCTCCCCGTCGCCCCCGCGGCACGCGCCCCGGCCCCCGGCGACCTCGCCGCCGGCGTACGTGGCCTGGGCGGGTCCGGGCTGCGCCGGCGGCGGCACGTACCGGGAGGAGGGCCGGTACGCGGACGGCTGGGAGGGCTGGTACACGGTGACGAGCGGCGGCCACCGCGGCGACGGCTGCGACGGCCGGTTCTCGGCGATCCCCATGTCGGGCAGCGCGACGCGCGACCGCGGCAACTCGGCGACCTGGTCGTGGCACGTGGGCGCGGGCCACGGCCGGTGCACCCTGGCCGTCAAGGTGCCGTCGCCGCCGAGGCGGCAGGACGCGGCGGGGGATCCGGCGGTGTACGAGGTCCTCGCGGACGGGAGGCCGTACGCGCGGTTCGAGGTCGACCAGCCGGCCCACCGGGGCGAACTCCTCCACACGGCGTGGTACCCCTTGCGGGACGACTCCTTCACGGTCCGCCTCCTGGACCGGGGGGTCGACTGGGGGTCGGAGGAACGGGAAGGCGCACACCACGGGGCCGCCCAGATGAGACTGCAGTGCGCGTGAGCGTGACTGTGACGGTGACTGTGTGCATGAGGACATGACGAAGAACGCATTTCTGGCGACGACGCCGCACGCGAGCCCGACGAGGGAACTCCTGGCGCAGGCCGCCGTGTCGAGGGGCATGGAGGCCGTCCCCCTGACGGGCCCGGACACGGCCGCTCGGCTCGGGGCGCAGGGAGGGGCCGCGCACTTCTACGGCGGCCCGGCGCTGGGGCAGGCGGTGGCGTCCGAGCTGGGCGTGGCGCTCCTGGAGCCGGCGGACGACTGGCTTCCGTCGTTGCCGCGGGAGTTCACCGGGCGGACGATCCGGCTGATGCCGCTGGCGGAGGCGCGCGGCCTGCCGGGCCCGTTCTTCGCCAAGCCGCCGCGCGACAAGACGTTCCCGGCGGCCGTGTACGAGGACGGCGCCGCGCTGCCGGACGGCCCGTCGGCCGGGGAGGCGGGGGCGCCGGTGCTGGTGAGCGAGGTGGTGGACTGGGCGGCCGAGTTCCGGCTGTTCGTCCTGGACGGGGAGGTGCTGACGGGGTCGCGGTACGCGACGTACGGGCGGCTCGACGCGCGAGAGTTGACGGACAGTCATACACCCGCGGGTTTTCACGAGTTCACGTACCGCCTGCTGGCGGACCACGGCCACACCCTTCCCAGCGCGGTCGTCCTCGACGTCGGGCTGCTGGCGCGCCCGGAGGGCGGCGCGACGGGGGAGTGGGCGGTGGTGGAGGCCAACATGCCCTGGTTCAGCACGCTGTACGCGGCCGACCCGGCGCGGGCCCTGGAGGTGACGCTGCGGTCGGCGGGCCCGCGGGAGGCCGTGGCACCGCGCGACCGCGGCTTCGTGCGGGGCCTGTAGGGGGCGTTCGGAGGGCTTCCTGTGGGCGTTCGGAGGGCTTTCTCTGGGCTTTCAGGGCGCTACTGGCTCGCTTCCCGTGGCTCGGGCTGCGTGGGTTGCGGGGCCCGGATGCCGAGGACGGCGTCCACCGCAGACGGACGAGAACCACAGCCACGCGATCATGGACCGTGCGCACGAGCACGGCATCAACTTCTTCGACACCGCCGACGTGTACGGGGTGACGCCCGGCGACGGCGTCACCGAGGAGATCATCGGCCGCTGGTTCGCGGCCGGCGGCGGCCGCCGCGAACGGACGGTCCTGGCGACGAAGGTCTACCTGCCCACCGGGCCGGGCCCCAACGACGCCTTCCTCTCCGCCCGCCACATCCGCGCCGCCTGCGAGGCGTCCCTGAAGCGGCTGCGCACCGAGCACATCGACCTGTACCAGATGCACCACATCGACAGAAACACCCCGTGGGAAGAGATCTGGGAGGCGTTCACCGTCCTGCGCCAACAGGGCAAGGTCCTCTACTTCGGCTCCTCCAACTTCGCGGGCTGGCACCTCGCCCAGGCCCAGGAGGCCGCCAAGTCCCGCCACTTCCTCGGCCTGGTCAGCGAACAGTCGCGCTACAACCTGATGACCCGCTGGGCCGAACTGGAGGTCCTGCCCGCGGCCCGCGCGTACGGCATCGGCGTCATCCCCTGGGGCCCGCTGAACGGCGGCGTCCTGGCCGGCGTCCTGCGCAAACAGCGCAACGGCACGGCCGCCCGCGGCAGCTCCGACCGCTCGGCCGCCACCCTGACCGCCCACCTCCCGGCGATCGAGGCCTACGAGAACCTCTGCGCCGACCTGGGCGAAGACCCGGCCCACGTCGGCCTGGCCTGGCTCCTCGCCCAGAAAGGCGTGACGGGCCCGATCATCGGCCCCCGCACCGAAGCCCACCTGACGGGCGCCCTCCGCGCCCTGAACACCCTCACCCCAGAAACACTGACGACCCTGGACACCCTCTTCCCACCCCCGGCCCCCAACGGCAACAAACCGTCCCCCGAGGCATACGCCTGGTAGAGCACCCCAAGGCGCCTCTCACCGCCACCTTCGCCCTCCCGACAACCCGGGCGACAGGTCCGAACGCCGTCCCACCTGACGCACCCGAACACCCCAAAGGGCACCTACTGAATTCAGTAGGTGCCCTTTGCGCTTGTGCCCCCGGCAGGATTCGAACCTGCGACACCCGCTTTAGGAGTTCGATCGGGAGTCTGTGCGGCACGGCCGAGGGGCCTGATGCGAGCTCGCACACGGCTGCCTGATGTCGCGGCTGTCTGCCGTCGTTGATGTCAACGGAAGATGTCAGATCCGGCAAACGTATCGTTGCGGAGCCCCTATGCTCTGGCGTCTGACTCACCAAGCGGTGGGCGGGCGGGTGCTAGGGGCATGGCGGCAGGGGGCTTCAATGTTGATCATCCTGATCGGTCTAGCGATTGGTGCGGCCTACGTCTGCCGAGACACACCCCTCTTCATCCCGGCCATCGTGGTCGCGATCTGCTCTTTCTGGTCCAACGGCGTCATTTCGAACTTTCGCGGGACGCCTGAGGTTCCTCGCTTCGCCACTGCCGTCAGCTTCATCAGCTTCGTTCTCACCTTGGCGTTCGGCATCGCGGGACTGATCATGGGTTGATGCTTCACGGGGAACGGGCTCCCAGCCACAGCGCTCCCGGCTGTCATCCCGTCTGCCGTCGACCCACACACCGTGGAGCGGGCGCGGGTCCTGGCGTCCAGGTGGAGCGCGCCACTGTACGAACGACCTGGACGCCAGGACCCGTGTCTGCTCGGCTCTGCCTGGGTCGATGGCAGGCGGGATGACAGCCCCCTCCCGCACCACATCCGACCGGCACCCGCGGAACGGGCCCCGTTCATCCCGGAGCCTGAGCGCCCCCGCCGGAGGCATCTGCTCTAACGGGAAGCCGACCGATCAGGCCGGTTCACCCATCCAGCCCCCCGCCTTGGCGCGCGGGCCGGCGGCCGGTCCGGAGCGGGGCGGAGACAGGAGCGGCGGGCCGGACGCCGGGCCGCGCGACGCCGCGTTGTCGCGGCGGAAGCGCCCTTGATGAAGTAGAGAAACTCTTACCGCGCCGTGGTGCCCGGCATCTCGGCCTGTCCGCTCGTCACCAGCCGATTTGTGGTTCGCCCAGGACCTCGCTACCTATGTGTGCGGCGAGTTTCTGGGCCCGGGGTAGGTCACCGAACTTGCCCACGTGGACGAAGACGGTGTGATGTTCGGTCCACTGGTCCCATTGAGCGTCCTGTCCGTGGAACACGACTTGGACCCCGTCGTACTTCGCCGACCCGTAGAGATCCGACTCTGGGTCATCCGGCCACATGCCGTGCCAGTCGACGGCGGCCATGCCCTGCCCGAGCGCCTTTACGAAGCACTCCTCTACGCTCCCTCTCGGGGCGTCTTCCAAGAGGGACAGCGGGAGGTGCTGCTGCAGTACCTCATCGTCCGTCTCCGCAAGGTCGAGGTCGAACCAGGCGAACTCCCCCGCCGCATCGGTGCGCGTATCGACATAGTCGAAGTTCGCCTCGGGCAGGACCGCCGCCATGCACCGAACATCCGCGACCGTATGCAGTTCGGCGAAGAGCCCGACCTCGTCATCGCGTTCCGCCAGGAGCGCGCACAGGCGCTTGGCCTGTGTGTACGCCGTTGCTGCGTCAGTGCTCTGGAAGACGGCATACGCCTTGGAATTGCCCATGGCCGAACCGTCACATGGCTTCGTGAGCCTTCGCCACCGCATTACCGGGCTCAGGTGAGCTGCCTGCCGTCATGGCTCCGGACGTGCGGCCCGTTCCCAGCCAGTGCATCGAGCAGGCGAACTGCGTATACCTCGGCCATCCTCTCGGAGACCTCTTCGGGCGTGAGCCAGTCGACGGCGGTCGACTCGTCACTGGTGCGCTCGCTGCCGCCTGACGGCTTGCACCGGAAGACCAGGGCGACGATGCCTCGGGTGGTGTTCTTGTAGACGCCGGTCAGCTCGTCCACCTCGACCTGGATGCCGGTCTCCTCGAAGACCTCGCGGACGACGCCGGCCTCCGGAGCCTCGGCTAGTTCGAGCACTCCGCCCGGGAGCTCCCACGTGCCGTTGTCGGCTCGGCGGATCGCCAGGAGTCGGCCGTCCTCGCGCACGACGGCTCCCGCCACGGACACGGAGTGCAGTGGCGTTGACTGGGCTTCACGCGCGCTGTTACTCATGTACAGGAGCATAGGAGAGTGAAGAGGACCGTGGGAACTCCAGTAGGAGGCAGTCGGGCCGTACCTAGGTACGTTCAGATCGCCGACGAGATCGTTCAACAGATCCGCGCAGGCATCCTCAAGCCCGGCGACATGGTCCCGAGCGAGTCCGAACTCGTGGAACGCTACGGCGTCGCCGGCGGAACGATCCGCAAGGCCATGGTGGAGGTCAGGGCCAGCGGCCTGGTGGAGACTCGCCACGGCAAGGGCTCGATCGTGAAGGACCGACCCCCGGTGCGACTCCGCTCCTCGGACCGCTTCCGGGCCTCGCACCGCCGAGAAGGGAAGGCCGCGTACCTGGCAGAGTCGGCCCAGTCCGGTGCCACCGCCAAGGTCAGCGTCCTCTACATCGGCCCCATGGAGGCTCCGGAGGAGATCGCCGAACGCCTCGGCGTCGAGGCCGGCACTCAGGTACTCGCCCGGCGCCGCCTCTACTTCCGGAACGGCGTGCCCGTCGAGACCGCCAGCTCCTACCTGCCCTGGGACGTCGTCAAGGACATCCCGGAGCTCTTCGCCGAGAACCCCGGCCCCGGCGGCATCTACGCCCGGCTGGAGGACCACGGCCACGTCTTCGTCGAGTTCGTCGAGACGCTGCAAGCCCGCCCGGCCTCGAAGGCCGAAGCCTCCGAACTCGCCCTGAGCGCTGGCGCGCCCGTCGTTCACCTCCTTCGGAACGCGGTGACGAAGGAGGGTCGGGTGGTGGAGGTGTGCGACACCCTCATGGCCGCTGACCAGTTCGTTTTCCAGTACCGGATCCCCGCTACGGACTGACGCAAGCTCAACTCATCACAGCCCGCTGCGAGTTCTTTCTCGCGGCGGGTTGACTCATGTACAGGAGTCATGCACTCTTCTTCATGTCACTCCTATACATGAGTGACGGAGTCCAAGCCTCTATGGAGGAGTGTTCCCATGCGTCTCATCCCCGTCGACACGTCCGCGGCAACCGTGATGGTGGCCCAGCCCCCGACCCCGAAGATCGCGAACCGTCAGACCGGAGAGGTCGCCACCGACCGCGAAACCGGTGTGCGGCTGATGGTCGTGAACGTGATGTTCGCGGCGAACGACAACGTCGAGTTGCTGGCCGTCGCCGTGCCGGAGACCGGCA
Organism: Streptomyces tritici; assembly: GCF_048500665.1. NCBI lineage: Bacteria > Bacillati > Actinomycetota > Actinomycetes > Kitasatosporales > Streptomycetaceae > Streptomyces > Streptomyces tritici. Next base: position 2,864,635 of record NZ_CP183183.1, on the reverse strand, counting down.
TCTCCGGCGACCTGGTGATGGGCACCCCGGTCGCCCTGACCGGCCTCGTCGCCCGGCCGTGGGAGCGGGACGGCCGGTACGGCATCGCCTTCCGCGCCGTCGCCGTCACCCCGCTGACCGCCGTGAAGGCGGCCTGACCGTGACCGCGACCGCCTTAACGGCAACCTTGGCGCTGGTCGTCACGGTGGCGCTGTTGCTGCGGTGGCAGCGTCCGGCCTGGTACTGGATGACCTTCGGCATCGTGTTCGCGGTGGCGCGGGTGCTGGTCCGGTACGCGTCGGTCATGGACGCCTGCGGGCTGACCGTCCCGCCCTCCCGCTGGCGTTTGGCCCTGGCCCGGATCGCGAACCGGCCGGTTCCGGAGTCTCGGGCCCCTCGGATTCTGCGACTGCGGCCCACCCGGACGGGGCTCGTGCTGAGGGTAAAGCTGCGCCCCGGTCAGGACGCGTTCGACTTCTCCGCCGCCTCGGACCGTCTGCGGCACTCGTTCGTCATGCAGAACGTCACCGCCCGCGAGATCCGTTCGGGTGTGGTCGAGCTGAGGATGACCGGCTACGACGTTCTCAAGCGGGTGCAGATGCCCGCCCTCGCCGCCGACCGCGGGCCGCTGCGGGTGCCGGTAGCGATGCGGGAAGACGGAGAGGTCTACTACCGCGACTACCGGCAGACCCCGCACGCGCTCAACGTCGGCGCGACGCAGTCCGGCAAGTCCGTCTACCAGCGCAACCTGGTCGCCGGCCTCGCCGCCCTGGACGTCGCCCTCGTCGGCATCGACTGCAAGCAAGGCGTCGAACTCGCCCCGCTCGCCCGCCGGTTCACTGCCCTGGCCGACAATCCCGACACCGCTTCTGCGCTGCTGGATGCGCTCGTCGAGCACATGGCGGACGTCTATCAGCTCATCCGGCGCGAACAGCGGCTGAGCGCGGACGTGCCGGATGCGGAGATTACCGCCGACATCTGGGACCTACCCGACCACCTCCGCCCAACCCCGATCGTCCTCGTCGTCGACGAGGTCGCCGAACTCGCCCTGTACGCCACGAAGGACGAGGAGAAGCGCCGGGACCGGATCATCACAGCTCTCGTCCGGCTCGCCCAGCTCGGCCGCGCGGCCGGGATCTATCTGGAGATCTGCGGGCAGCGCTTCGGCTCCGAGCTCGGCAAGGGGATCACTATGCTCCGCGCGCAGCTCACCGGCCGCACCGCGCACCGCGTCAACGACGAGACCTCGGCGAACATGGCCTTCGGCGACATCGCCCCGGACGCTGTCCTCGCCACCATCCAAATCCCGACCGACCGGCCCGGCACCGCCGTCGCCGGCGACTCCTCCGGCGGCTGGGTCCGCATCCGAACCCAGCACCTCACCCTGCGGCGGGCCGTGAACATCACGAACGCCCACGCCGATCGCACTCCGGCGATTCCCGCCCTGGATGTCTTTCGCCCGGTTCTCCCGAGCCTCGACAACGCTCCCGGCCCGGCGGCCGGGACCGCCCCAGCGCTCGCCTGAATCCCTCCGCTCATCGGTCGGCGTGACCGCCTCACGCCAGCTCCCTACCCCCTCCATGCCTGATACCGGAAGGGAGGACCTGCGATGCGCTCGACGCTCCGGCCGGACGCCGTCCTCGTGCAAGCCGTGATCGCTGGTGCCCTGTCCTTCGCCCACCTTCACGACCTCGCAGAAGCAGCCGGACAGACCGGATGGAAAGCGTGGGCATATCCCATCTCCGTCGACCTGCTCTTGGTGGCTGCCTGGCACCGGTTGCGGAGCCTGCGTGCTGCTGGTGCTCCGGCCCGCGCCGCCTGGACGTGGTTCGCCGTCGCCCTCGCCGCATCGCTCGGCGCGAACGTCGCCACTGCCGGCCTGCTCGACCTGGCCGACGTGCCGAACTGGCTGCGCATCCTCGTCGCCGGGTGGCCGGCACTCGCGTTCCTGGGCGGCACGCTCCTTGCCCACGCCCCGGCGCCCGCGGCCGAAGCCTCGACTGAGCCTGAACCACCCGCCGTCGCTGAGGTCGTCGAGCGCGAGACCCCCGCCGCACCTGAGCCGGAGGCTCCGCCCGCGCTGCCCGCTGTCGAGCCCGACACGGTGCCGGAGCCCGAGCCGACAGCGCCTGCCGTAACCGTCCCGCCCGCCCTGGTCGCTCACGCCCGCAAGGTCGCCGACGACCACCGCGCCCGTACCGGCTCGCCGATCGACAACGACACCCTGCGCGCCCGCCTCGGAGTCCCGCCCGTGATGGCCGACGCGATCGCCGCCCAACTCGCCTGAGGAGGTGAACTCCCATGCCCGCCCGCGACCGCTTCCACTCCGTGATGCGGATCGGCCCCGTGCAGATCGGCACCCATCGCGACCGGCACGGCCGCACCAAGCACGCCGCCGTGTGCACCGCCGACCGCTGCGGCTGGTCCGCCGACTACTCCAGCTCCTCGGCCGCCCAGCTTGCCGCCCGAACCCACCGCTGCACGCCCCACTGACGCCCCAAGGAGACCTGCCATGGACGTCCCGCTCTGGCTCGCCCTGATCGTCGTCGGTGCCCTCGGGATCAAGCTCATCCGCCCGCCCTGGTGGCTCGTCGCCGTGATCCTCCTCGGCGGCTACCTCCTCGCGGACAGCTTCCTCGCCCCGGCCATCGACACCGCCATCAACCAGTAAGGAGAAAGCCGATGCTCCGACCGCGCGTCCCGGTCAACCCGCTCCCGACCGGCCTCGTCACCCCGCTCATCCAGCCGATCACCACGTCCGACATCGAGCCGCAGACCGCTGCGCAGCCGGCCCCGGCCACGCCCCGCGTCCAGGTCCCGGCCGTCCGTCTCACCCCGACCGGCCTCATCGCCGTGGTCGCCGGTGGCGCGGGCCTCGTCCTGGTCGTCGGCGCGGTCCTGGTCTCGATGCTCCTCGCCGTCGCGATCAGCGCCGCCTCGGTCGCCGTGTGCGCCGTCGTGCTGCGCTCGCTCCTCAACAACGAGCACAAGCACCGCTGACCGGCCCCGGGACGGCCCTGAAACCGCCAAGTCTCCGCCGTCCCGGAGCCGCATCCCTGCCCGATCCACAGAAGCGGAAGGAACCCACCCATCATGACCGCCCACCCCCGGGCCACGTCCCGAATCTGCTCGAACTGCGACGGTCACGCCACCGTTGCCGTTACCCTCGGCGGCCGCGACCACCGCGGGCACCTGCGCACCGTCACCGCGCACTGCCCCGCCTGCCACGGCACTGGTACCCGCCCCACCCCGGCCCGGGAGACCGCCCGTGCCTGACGCGACCTTCGCGGGCCTGGACTCGGCCACCCTCAGCGACATGCTCAGGGTGGCCGGGTCCACCGGCTTCGACCGCTGGCGCGAGCAGATCCACCGGACCGGCGGCTGCTCCGCCCCGATCCACCTCCAGGGCTGGACCCTCACCCAGGACAAGACCAGCGGCGAGACCCTGCACCGCTACTCCACCGACGCCGAGCCCGGAGGACGACTCCGCGTCGCCTGCGGCAACCGCCGCGCCTCCCGCTGCCCCGCCTGCGCCTGGACCTACGCCGGCGACACGTACCACCTCATCCGCGCCGGCCTCGCCGGAGACGACCGCCGCGACATCCCCGCCACCGTCCGCGACCACCCCCGGGTGTTCCTCACGCTGACGGCCCCCTCATTCGGCCCGGTCCACAACCGCCCCGGCGACCGGCCTTGCCGCTGCGGCACCCGGCACACCGAGGACTCCGCGGAACTCGGCACGCCCCTCGACCCGGACACGTACGACTACGCCGTGGCCGTCCTCTTCAACAACCACGCCGGACAGCTCTGGCAGCGCTTCACCACCCGCCTCCGCCGGGAGATCGCCGCCCAGGCGGGGCTGACACAGAGGGCGTTGAAGGAGGTCGCCCGGCTTTCCTACGGCAAGGTTGCCGAGTTCCAGAAGCGCGGAGCCGTCCACTTCCACGCCGTGATCCGGCTCGACGGACCCGACGGCCCCAGCACGCCACCGCCCCACTGGGCCTCGACCGAACTCCTCACGAACGCGATCCAGGCCGCGGCTGCCCACGCGTACACCACGGTCACCGTCCCCGCCGCCGGCGACCGGCCCACCCGCCGCCTGCGCTGGGGCACCCAGCTCGACATCCGGCCCGTCAAAGCCTTCGGCGACGGCTCCGACATCACGGAACAGGCGGTCGCCTCGTACATCGCCAAGTACGCGACCAAGGCTGCCGAGACGACCGGCAGCCTCGACCGCCGCATCGGCAACCGCGAAGCCCTGATCCTGCTCGGCGTCCCCGACCACACCCGCCGCCTCGTCGAAGCCTGCTTCGACCTCAACGACCTCTACCCCGAGCGTCGACTCACCGCCTGGGCCCACATGCTCGGCTTCCGCGGCCACTTCTCCACCAAGTCCCGCCAGTACTCCACCACCCTGAGCGAACTCCGCCAGACCCGTGCCGACTACCGCGCCGCCCAGGAACGCACCAACCGCGGCCTCGACGACATCGAGCCGGACACCGTCCTCGTCCTCACCTCCTGGACGTACGCCGGACAGGGCCACTCCCCCGGTGAGGCCGTCCTCGCCGCGTCCATCGCCCGGGACATCCAGCTCAACCGCGAGACCGCCCGCGAAGCCCTACGCGACCAACTCACCATGGAAGGAGCCGCAGCATGACCACTGCCGCCGCCGAACTGCTGACCGTGCCCGAGGTCATGGCGCGGCTCAAGCTCGGACGCTCCACGGTCTACGACCTCATCCGCTCGCGTCGCCTCACCTCGATCACCATCGGCCGGGCCCGGCGCATCCCTGCCGACGCCGTACGGGACTTCATCGTCGACCAGATCGAGGAGGCCGCCTGATGGCCGCGCAGCGGAAGCGCAACCCCAACGGGGCCGGCACTATCACCTTGCGGAAGGACGGCCGGTATCAGGCCGCCGTCTACGTCCTCCAGCCCGACGGCACCCGCGCCCGGAAGTTCGCCTACGGCAAGACGTGGGCTGAGTGCGACGCCAAGCGCCGCGCACTCCTCGACAAGGTCGACCAGGGCGTGCCCGTGCCCACCAAGTCAGCCAAGCTCTCGGAGTGGCTGCCGTACTGGCTCGACAACGTCATCAAACCGCGCCGCAAGCTCAGCACGTATGACAAGTACGAGGCGCACGTGCGGCTTTACCTCGTCCCGCTGATCGGCTCCAAGCGGCTGGAGTCCCTCGGCGTCGCCGACGTCCGGCGCTTCCTCGTCCAGTTGGAGAAGAAGACCACCGCCGCGACCGCCAAGGAGTCGCACCGCGTGCTGCGCACCGCGCTCTCCGCCGCCTGCCGCGAAGAACTGATCACACGCAACGTGGCCACGCTCGTTGAGCCGCCCCGGGCGAAGGCTCGCGAGCTGCAGCCCTGGTCACTGGACGAGACGCTCGACTTCCTCGCCGCCGCCCGCCGGGACCCGCTGTACGCGGCCTTCGTCCTCGCGATCGCCATGGGTCTGCGTCGGGGCGAGCTGATCGGCCTTCGCTGGGTGGACCTCGACCTCGACCACCGGGTTCTCTACATCCGCCAGCAGACCCAGCGCCGACGTGGCGTTCTGTACGACGACGATCCCAAGGGGCGCCGCCGTCGAGCCGTGCCGCTGCCCGCCATGTGCATTGCCCCGCTCCGCTGGCACCGGATGCGGCAGAACGAACAGCGGACCAAGGCGGGGGAGAGGTGGCACGAAGGCGGCTACGTCTTCACCACACGGACCGGCCGACCCGTCGAGCCGCGCAACGTGTACCGCTCCTTCACCCGCGTCGCCGACTCCGCAGGACTTCGCGTCATCCGGCTGCACGATGCCCGGCATGGCTGCGCCACCCTGCTCACCGCGGCCGGCGTCGCGCCCCGCGTCGTGATGGAGATCCTCGGGCACAGCCAGATCAGCATCACGATGGACGTGTACACACACGTCGTCCAGGACACGCAGCGCGAAGCCATCAGTCACATGGACCGGCTGCTCAAGAGGCGGCCCGGCCGTCCCTGACCGCTGCCGTTGATGTCAGCCGTGGATGTCAAAGGCCACCTACCAAGATCGGTAGGTGGCCTTTGTGCTTGTGCCCCCGGCAGGATTCGAACCTGCGACACCCGCTTTAGGAGAGCGGTGCTCTATCCCCTGAGCTACGAAGGCGAGTCGTGAACAGGGTAGCGGATGGGTGTGCGTGGGGGGTCGTGGACGGGGTGGGTGGGGTGGGGAGGGAACCGGGGAGCCGGGTGGGGCGTTGTTTCGGGTGGGTGTGATCACGGGGGGAGTCTGGGATGGGTGTCACGCTGGCCGAGGAGATCATGCTGCTCTCGCTCGACGACGCGTCCGGGGCCGCGAAGCAGCGGCAGGCGGTCGGGTGGGCGGTGGCCGGGGGGATTCTGCTGGAGCTGGTGCTCGCCGGGCGGGTGAGTGTGGAGGGGAAGCACCTCACGCTCGGCTCGGGCGAGCCCACGGGGGAGCCGCTGCTCGACGGGCGGGCCGAGGCCATCGCGGGCTGGATGGGACGCCGGGAGCGGCGGCGGGTGACGGACTGGCTGACCAAGGACCAGGCCAAGGCCGTCCGCGCCGCCCTGGAGCGCCTGGCCGCGCGCAAGATCGTCGCCGAGGAGAAGCACAAGGCCCTCGGGCTCTTCCCTGTGCGTCGCTACCCGGAGGCCGACGGCGCCGTCGAGCGGGAGCTGCGCGAGCGGCTGCGGGCCGTCGTCCTCGATGGTGCGGAGCCGGACGAGCGGACCGCCGGGCTCGTCGCCCTGCTGCACGCCGCCAAGCTGCACCGGCTCGCCTTCCCCGACCGGCCCCGCCGCGAGGTCGCCGGCCGCATGGCCGAGGTCGCCGAGGGACAGTGGGCGGCCGAGAGCGTCCGGGCCGCGATACGCGACATGCAGGCGGCCATCACGACCGCCACTGTCGTCACCGTCGTGGCCGCCGGTGGCTGACCCGGCCTTGCCCCCGACCCCGACCCCGACCGCCTTGACGGGTTTCGTCGCCCGCGCCTAGCGTCGGGGCCGGTGGGCGAGCAGGTGCTGAGGGACCGGTAGGACGGGTGAGGGCTTGGTGGACCGCGACGGCGACGGCGACGGCCGCCCCGCGCTCGCGCGCGTCGTCGCGCAGCTGACCTCCCCCGGCGCTCCCTTCGCCGTGGGCGACGGGCACTACACCGGCGGGCCCGCCACCCTGCGCGAGTTCGTCGAGGCCACCTGGGCCTTCGGCGAGCGGCCGTTTCTCGTCGCCGAGAGCCGGACCTACACGTACGCCGAGTTCTTCGCCGCCGCCTGCGGCCTCGCGCGCCGGCTGACCGACACGTACGGGCTGCGCCCCGGCGACCGGGCCGTCGTCGCCATGCGCAACCACCCCGAGTGGCAGATCGCCTTCTGGGCCGCCCAGCTCGCCGGCCTCGTCGCCGTGCCGCTCAACGCCTGGTGGACCGAGGACGAGTTCGCGTACGCCCTCGACGACTGCGCGCCCCGCGTCCTGCTCGTCGACGGCGAGCGCCTCCCGCGCGTGCGCGACTGGGCCCGCGCCCACCACGTGCCCGGGATCGTCTTCCACCCCGGTGGCGGCACGCCCGGTGACGGCACGCCCGGTGACGGCACGCCCGGTGACGACACACCCGCTGGCGCCCCGCTCGGCGAGGGGTTCACCGTGTACGAACCCGACACCGACCCCACCCTCGGGCCCCCGCCCGTCGACGTCCTGCCCGAGCACGACGCCACCATCGTCTACACCTCGGGCACCACCGGCCGCCCCAAGGGCGCCGTCGCCACCCACCGCGCCCAGACCGGCGCGGCGCTCAACCCGCGGTACCACGCCGCCGTCTCCGCCCTCCTGCGCGGCCGCATCCCCGGTCAGGGCCCCGCCCCCGTCTCGCTCGTCACCTTCCCCTTCTTCCACGTCGCCGCCTTCACCGCCCTCTACCCGGTCATGGCCGCCGGCGGCACCGTCGTCGTCATGCACAAGTGGGACGCCGAACGCGCCGTCGAGCTCATCGAACGCCACCGCGTCACCCACTACGCCGGCGTGCCCACCACCGCCCTCCAGCTCGTCGACCTCGTCGAGCGCCGCGGCTGGGCGCACCGCCTCGCCGGCCTCGGCCACTTCAACACCGGCGGCGCCGCCGCCCCGCCCGGCCTCGTCGGCCGCCTCACCGCCCTCCTCGGCGAACACGTCGAACCCCGCAACGGCTACGGCCTCACCGAGACCTGCGGCGGTGTCCTCGCGAACTTCGGCGCCGAGTACCGCGCCCACCCCCACAGCGTCGGCCGCCCCGCGCCCGCCGCCGAGGTGCGCATCGCGGACCCCGACGCCTCCGGCGTCGGCGAGCTGTGGCTGCGCGGCCAGTGCCTGGCCCGCGGCTACTGGCGTGACGAGGCCGCCACCCGCGCCGCCTTCACCGACGACGGCTGGTTCCGCACCGGCGACCTCGCCACGTACGAGGACGGCCGCGTCACGATCGTCGACCGGATCAAGGACATGGTGATCCGCGGCGGCGAGAACGTGTACTGCGTCGAGGTCGAGGGCGCGCTGCACGACCACCCGGACGTCGCCGACGCCGCCGTGCTCGGCGTCCCGCACCCCACCCTCGGCGAGGAGGTCGCGGCCGTCGTCGTCCTCCGCGACGGCGCGACCGCCGGCCCCGGCGACCTGCGGGCGCACGTCGGACGGAGCCTCGCCGCCTTCAAGGTGCCGTCGCGCGTCCTCGTACGGGACGTCCCGCTGCCGCGCAACGCCGCCGGCAAGGTCCTCAAGCGGGAGCTCGGGGCGCTGTTCGCGGGCTCCTCCCGGCCCTCGGCCGCCCGCACCCGGTAACCGTCGTCGGGTAGCCGCCGCGCGGGGCCGCGCCACGAGCGGCCGACCCGGACCCGGTAGCCGCCGCGCGGGGCGCGCTACGAGCGGCTGACCCGGACCCGGTAGCCGCCGTCGTCCTCCTCCGACAGCACCGTGATCCGGATGCCGTGCTCCCGGTCCGTGAACGACTCGCCCGGCCGGTACGCCGCGTCCGACAGCTCCGCGTGCACATTGGGCCGGCGCGTGCAGCCCCCGCTGTCCCGGTCGCTGTCCGAGACGCTGATCGGCCCGTGCCCGGTGTCCACGTCCGACTCCACCCGGTACACCAGCACGCCCGGCTCGCACACCGCCTCGTCGTTGCCCTGCTGGGTGCGGACCTCCACCGCGTACCCCGACCGCTCCGACAGCGGCACGAACGCCAGCTTCGGCCCGCCCGCGACCGCCAGCGGCGTCAGCTCGTACTCGTGCACCCCGGTCGCGGACGCGCACCGCACCTGGTCGTTGTCGAGCCAGCCCAGCTTCCACTTGTGCCAGCCGAGGAGGTCGTTGTTGGCCCCCCAGTCCTCGGACATGATGTCCCAGTGCCCGACGGTCCCGCCGCCGTCCACGGTGTACAGGTCGGGCAGGCCGAAGACATGGCCGTTCTCGTGCGGCAGCACCCGGTAGCCGGTCCGGTCGTAGGAACCCGAGCCGTCGTCCTGGCGGCTGTAGACGAAGGACGTGTTGGAGAGCGGGACGCCGTCCGCGTACGGCGCGTCGTCGTTCCCCGAGAAGGTGACGGACAGGACCGTGTCCAGCGCGGACGGCCCGGCGTTCGGCGTCACCAGCACGTTGACCAGGTCGTACGCGCTGAAGTCCACCTCCGCGTCGGCGGCCTTCACCAGGTCCTCGACCAGCTTGCGGTACCCCGGCTCGTACGGCGAGCCGCGCTCTATCCCGTACGAGGAGAACGGCAGCGGCATCCGCAGCCAGTCCTGCAGCGGGGTCTCCGGCTGGTAGACGAGCCGGCCGTACGAGCTGACCCGGAACCAGTCCGAGGTCTGCGGGAAGAACTCCCGGAACCGGCTCAGCGCCGTCCCCTCGCCCTCGGCGTCCGGGAAGTCGATCATCAGGTTCAGCGCCCGTATCCGCCCGGTGGAGCGTACGTACCCGGGGGCGGTCGGCAGTCCCTCCGACATCTGCACGCCCAGCGCCGTGGCGATCCGGCACGGCCCGAGCAGGGCGTCGGCGGGAGCGGCGGGGGCGGGGCCCGCGGAAGCGGGGGCGGGCCCGGGAAGGGTCGTGCTCGCGGTGGCCAGCGTGGCGAGCGCGAGCGCCCCGGCCGCGGCCAGGGTGAAGGGTCTGCGTATCCGCCGGCGGGTCTGCTGCATACGGTCGCCTTCGGTCCGCGGCAGCCGGCCGGGTCCGGACTGCCCTGTCCGATCAGCCTGTGCCGGGTGATCGGGTGACGCGCGCCGGGTGGCCCGATCGTGGGTATCGGGCGGGGCGGCGTCAGGCGGTGCGGGGGAGTGGCTCAGGTCACAGCCGGGGCCGGAAATAAGCGGGGAGCGTGTCCCCGTTTACGCCTGTGTCCGCGAAACGGGGACTCCTTCCCCGGATCTCGGAGCCTGGCTTTTCGGATCGCATCCCTCCAGTTCCCCGACAGTTCCTCGACACGGCAGGAGTCAGTGGCGTGAACACCGCCGCCGGTAGGCGTCACCCAGACGCGACCCCGTCCGCACGTCCCGTCCCGCGGGCGCGGGCGCGGGCCGACGCGCTGCGCAACCGCGAGCGGATCGTCACCGCCGCCCGCGAGATGTTCGTCGAGTTCGGCCCGCAGGTGCCGCTCGACGAGATCGCGCGCCGGGCCGGCGTCGGCAACGCCACCCTCTACCGCAACTTCCCCGAGCGCTCCGACCTCGTCCACGAGGTCGTTCTCTCCGTCACGTCCCGCACCCGGGAGCGGGCGGTCGAGGCGGCCGAGGCCGAGGCGGACGCGTTCGACGCGCTGCGCCGCTTCGCGCACGCGGCCGCCGACGAACGGGTCGGCGCCCTGTGCCCGATGCTCGACGGCACCTTCGACAAGGACCACCCCGAACTCCTCGCGGAACGCGAGCGGCTGGAGGAGGCCGTCCAGGGTCTCGTCGACCGCGCGCACGCGTCGGGCCGGCTCCGTCCGGACGTCGCCGTCGGCGACCTGCTCGTGGCCCTGTCGCAGCTGACCCGACCGCTGCCGGGCGGCGCCTGCCTCCCGGACTTCGACCAGTTCGTCCACCGTCACCTGCAGCTGCTCCTCGACGGCCTCGAAGCCCCCGCCCGGTCCGTACTGCCGGGCTCGGCGGCGACGCTCGAGACGCTGCGCCGACGGGAAACGGGGGAGGCCGCCTGCTGAACCACGGCCCGTTCGCCTCGTTCGCCTCGTACGCCTCGTGCCTCTCGTACCTCTCGTAGGGCTCGTAGGGCTCGTAGGGCTCGTAGGGCTCGTAGGGCCTCTCGTACGTCCCGTAGGGCTCGTAGGGCTTCTTGTACGTCCGTAGGCCGTCGTCGTCGCCTACGCCTTTTCACCCCTTTTCTTCACTTCCGCTCCAAAAGGTGGCTACCCCATGTCCAAAATCGCCGAGCCGTCGAGGCTCCCCGACCCCAACCGCTGGAAGGCGCTCGTCTTCATCGCGCTCGCGCAGCTGATGGTCGTGCTCGACGCGACCATCGTGAACATCGCGCTCCCCTCCGCCCAGCAGGACCTGGGGATCTCCAACGGCAACCTGCAGTGGGTCATCACCGCCTACGCCCTCGCCTTCGGCGGACTGCTGCTCTTCGGCGGCCGCATCGCCGACCTGTGGGGCCGGAAGCGGGCCTTCGTCGTCGGACTCGTCGGCTTCGCCGCCGCCTCCGCGCTCGGCGGCGCGGCCACCGGCCAGGAGATGATGTTCGGCGCCCGCGCGCTCCAGGGCGCCTTCGGCGCGCTGCTCGCGCCGGCCGCCCTGTCGCTGCTCGCCGTGATGTTCACCGACGCGCGCGAGCGCGCCAAGGCGTTCGGCATCTACGGCGCGATCGCCGGCGGCGGCGGCGCGGTCGGTCTGATCCTCGGCGGCTTCCTCACCGAGTACCTCGACTGGCGCTGGACCTTCTACGTCAACATCCCGTTCGCCGTCGTCGCCGCCCTCGGCGCGTACTTCGTGATCCGCGAGCCGGCCGGCGGCCGCAACCGCTCGCCGCTCGACATCCCCGGCGTCGTCCTGTCGACGCTCGGCCTGGTCACGCTCGTGTACGGCTTCACCCGCGCCGAGTCCCACGGCTGGACCGACATCACCACGCTCGGCCTGTTCGGCGGCTCGGTCGTCCTGCTCGGGGCGTTCGTGCTGACCGAGGCGCTGGTGAAGTCGCCGCTGCTGCCGCTGCGCGTCCTGGCCGACCGCAACCGCGGCGGGGTCTACCTCTCCCTCGGTCTGGCCGTGATCGCGATGTTCGGCCTGTTCCTCTTCCTCACCTACTACCTGCAGGTCGTGAAGGGGTACTCGCCCGTCACCACCGGCTTCGCCTTCCTCCCGATGATCGCGGGCATGATCATCGGCTCCACGCAGATCGGTACGCGGCTGATGACGCGGGTCGCCCCGCGCCTGCTGATGGCCCCCGGCTTCCTGACCGCGGCCGTCGGCATGCTGCTGCTGACGCAGCTGGAGGTCGGTTCGTCGTACGCCGGTCTGATCCTGCCCGCGCAGCTGCTGCTCGGCCTGGGCATGGGTACGGCGTTCATGCCGGCGATGTCGCTGGCGACGCACGGCGTCGACCCGCGGGACGCCGGTGTGGCCTCGGCGATGGTCAACACCTCGCAGCAGGTCGGCGGCGCCATCGGCACCGCGCTCCTGAACACCATCGCGGCCTCCGCGACCACCGCCTACATCGCCGACCACGCCGCAGGCGCGACCACTCCGGCCGCGCAGAAGCTGCTGCAGCTGCAGGGCATGGTCGAGGGGTACGCGTCGGCGATCTGGTGGGCGGTCGGCATTCTGGTCGTCTCCGCGACGATCGCGTTCACCTTCATCAACACCGGCAAGCCGCAGGCCGGCGCAGTGGCCGCCGGGTCGGGCGGCGGGGAGGGCGCCGAGGACGAGGTGAAGGTGCCGGTGGTGGTGCACTGAGACGGGGTCGGCCGGCTGAGACGCGAGTCGGCCTGCCGTACTGAGGTGCGGCCGGCCGGCCGGCCCGCCCGTACCGCTATCGCTTCGGCGACGTACGCGTACGGCTCCGGCCCTGGCCCCGTGCCCCGGCCCCGGCGTACGGGATGCCGCCGCCGCGCCTGACGTGGCGTCCCCCTGCCCTGGTCCCGCCGAGCTCGGCTCAGCGGAGCCAGGGCAGGTCCGCGTCCGGGTCCGTGGGCTGGAGGCCCTCCGCGATCACCCGCATGATCTCGCCGAGCTGCTTCACCTGCTCCGGCGAGAGCCGGTCGAACATCGCCTGCCGCACGGCGGCGACATGCCCGGGCGCGCTCTGCCGCAGCACCTCGTACCCCTCCTCCGTCAGCTGCGCGAACTGGCCGCGCTTGTCGGAGGGACAGTCCTCGCGGCGCACCCAGCCGCTCTTCTCCAGGCGCGCGACCGCGTGCGAGAGCCGGGAGCGCGTGATCTTGGCGTTCCGGGCCAGTTCGGTCATCCGCATCCGGCGGCGGGGGGCCTGGGAGAGGTGCACGAGCAGCCCGTAGTACACGTGCGGCATGCCCGCGTCGCGCTGCAGCTGGCGGTCGAGATGGTCGTCGAGGAGGGTGGTGGCGTGGAGGTAGGCGCGCCAGACGTGCTGTTCCTCGTCGCTCAGCCAGCGGGGTTCCTGGGATGCCGTGGTCATGAGATCCATCGTACGACCCGTTCTTGAAAGTTGAACTAGATCGGATCTAAGCTCGTCATGTCATCAAGCTTGAAGATTCAATCACTTCCGTCGACTTTCGGATGAAGATCGGAGGCGCCGCCATGAGCGACGACACCCGCACGAGCGCCCTCCCGGCGACCGCCCCGGCGGCACACACCCCCGCCACCACTCCCGACCCCGCCCCTGCCCGCATGCCCGCCCTCTACCTCTCCCACGGCGCACCGCCGCTCGCCGACGACCCCGTCTGGCCCGGCCAGCTCGCCGCCTGGTCCGCCGACCTGCCCCGCCCCACGGCGATCCTCATGGTCTCCGCGCACTGGGAAGAGGCTCCCCTGGCCCTCGGCGCGACGGAGACGGTGCCGCTCGTGTACGACTTCTGGGGCTTCCCCGAGCACTACTACCGCGTCCGGTACGCGGCCCCCGGCGCGCCCGCGCTCGCGGAATCCGTCCGCAAGCTGCTGCGCGCACCCGGTACGCCCGTGCAGGACATCCCCGACCGGGGCCTCGACCACGGCGCGTACGTGCCGCTCGTCGAGATGTTCCCGGACGCCGACATCCCCGTCCTCCAGATCTCCCTGCCCACCCTCGACCCGCGCAGGCTCATGGACATCGGCCGCGCCCTCGCCCCGCTGCGCGACGAGGGCGTCCTGATCGTCGGCAGCGGCTTCTTCACCCACAACCTGGCCGCCCTGCGGCACGCCGGCGGGGTGCCCGGCTGGTCGGCCGAGTTCGACGACTGGGGCCACCGTGCCCTGGAGGCGCAGGACGTCGACGCGCTGCTCGACTTCGTCCACAAGTCCCCGGCCGGACGTCTCGCCCACCCCCGCACCGAACATTTCGCGCCGCTGTTCGTCACCCTCGGCGCGGCGGACGCGGCGGGCGACCTCGGGGCGGGGCGCAGCGTCATCGACGGGTTCTGGATGGGGCTCGCGAAGCGGTCCGTGCAGTTCGGGTGAACGGCTGCCGCTCCCGCGCCGCCTCCGACGCCCGCCGGCCTGCGTACGCGGCGCGGCACCGGGCAACCGTACGGGGCGGGGCTGCGTCCTGAAGGTCGGAAGAAGTGGCGTCGAGGGAGCCGCCTGACCTGCACCTTCGTTCGCTCCGACAGCCCCGGCGCGCCCGGAGGCGGCGCAGGATACTGCATGATCGCGAAAATCGATGCGCCGGGTGGGAATTCTGTCCTGATTCCAGTCGTTGTTTCCGTCGGATGCAGGGCACCCGAAGAGGGTGTCGCGGCCTACTCAGCAAGGGAGCACGCATGGCAACCCGTGCCGTCGCCCGTCGTCAGTCGTCCGCCACGAGCAGCACCAGCACCACGAGCAGCGCGAGCGGCCGCAGCAGGGCGAGCAGCGTTCGCGCAGGCGGCGAGATCGCCGACCGCGACCTGGTCGGCATGTACCTCGACGAGATCGCGCGTACGCCGCTTCTCGACGCCGCCAAGGAGGTCGAGCTGTCCCAGACCATCGAGGCGGGCGTGTACGCCCGGGAGATCCTCGACGGCGAGGTGGACAGCAAGGCCGCCGGCGCCACCCGCGAGGAGCTCGAGGCCCTCGTCGAGGCGGGCGAGCGCGCCAAGGACCTCTTCATCAAGTCCAACCTCCGCCTGGTCGTCGCCGTCGCGCGACGCTACCCGCGCAGCGGCCTGCCACTGCTCGACCTGATCCAGGAGGGCAACGCGGGCCTGGTCCGCGCGGTCGAGAAGTTCGACTACACGAAGGGCTTCAAGTTCTCCACGTACGCCACGTGGTGGATCCGCCAGGCCATCACGCGCTCCATAGCCGACCAGTCGCGCACCATCCGGCTCCCCGTCCACCTGGTGGAGGAGCTCGGCCGGATCCGGCGCGTCCAGCGCGAGTTCAACCGTGAGCACGGCCGCGAGCCGGAGCCCGCGGAGGTCGCGGAGGAGCTCGGCTCGACCCCCGAGCGGGTCATCGACGTCCTCGACTGGGCGCGCGACCCGGTCTCGCTGAACATGTCGGTGGACGACGAGGGCGAGACCCAGTTCGGCGACCTCCTGGAGGACACCTCCGCGGTGTCGCCCGAGCAGTCGGTGCTGACGCTGCTGCGCAGCGAGGAGCTCGACGACCTGATCGACAAGCTCGACGACCGCACCGCCTCGATCATCCGCATGCGGTACGGCATCGAGGACGGGCGCGAGCGCACGCTGACCGAGGTGGGCAAGGAGCACGGCCTGACGCGCGAGCGGATCCGCCAGATCGAGAAGCACGCGCTGCTGGAACTGAAGAAGATGGCGCACGACACCGGCTTCGACGCGGTGGCCTGACCCCGAGCGACCCCCGCCGGACGGACCGCGAAGGCCCCGAAGCCGAGCGGCTGCTCGGCGAGCCGCAGCCGCAGTCCCGTGCGCCGCAGGGGAACCCCGGGCCGAACGGCCCGGGCCCCGCGCGTGGCAGGAGACATGCGCGCCGTGGTCGCAAGCCCGACTCGGCCGCCGGGCGTGCTCGATTCGGGCCCTCAGAGGCCCGACTCAGCCGTCCGCACCACCACCGGCACTCGCCCCGTCGGCGCCGGCCCACGCCCCCTCGGCCCTGGCTCCCGCCCTACCCTCCACCGCACCGCTCGTCGCCGCACTCGTCGCCGCGCCGAGCCGGGCCGCCAGGTCCTGGGTGTACGCCAGCAGCGCGACCGGGGCATGGATCGTGTACGGCGCGTCCACGAGCGCCAGCCGGATCGCCAGCCACTCCACGGAGTCGGCCGTACGGGCCCGCAGCCGGCACGTGTCCGGCCCGGTGGCGACCGGCGCCAGATGCCCCGGCAGCCGCGCGGCCACGAACTCCGCCGGTGCCTCGAACCGTACGTCCAGCACCAACTCCTCCTGCGACCGCGCGATCGACCGCTTCAGCAGCTGCGCCGCGTCCCCCGCCGGAAGCTCCCGCGCCGTGAACCGCGCCCCCGTGGGGAACGGGTCGCTGACCCGGTCCACGCGGAAGGTGCGCCAGTCCTCGCGCCCCAGGTCGTACGCGACCAGGTACCAGCGCCACCCCGTCGACACCAGCCGGTACGGCTCCACCAGCCGACGGCTCTCCGCGCCGTCGCCCGCCCGGTACCCGAACCGCAGCCGCTCCCGCGCGGTCACCGCGCCGGCCAGCGCGGTCAGCGTCTGCGGGGCGACGGTCGCGCCGTCGCCCCGGGTCAGCGGGATGGTCGCGTTCTGCAGCGTGGAGACCCGGTGCCGCAGCCGCGACGGCAGCACCTGCTCCAGCTTCGCCAGGGCCCGTACGGAGGCCTCCTCCACGCCCTCGATGGCGTGCCCGGCCCCCGCCCGCAGGCCGACCGCGATGGCCACGGCCTCCTCGTCGTCGAGCAGCAGCGGCGGCATGGCCATACCGGCCACCAGGCGGTACCCGCCCGTCGTCCCCTTCGTCGCCTCCACCGGATAGCCGAGGTCCCGCAGCCGGTCGATGTCCCGGCGGATCGTGCGCGGGGAGACCGAGAGCCGTTCGGCGAGCTCGCTGCCGGGCCACTCGCGCGGCGTCTGCAGCAGCGAGAGCAGATTCAGTAGTCGTGCCGGGGTGTCCGTCATGCGTTCCAGCATGAGGGCCATCTAGGACATGGCCTGACCTACATCGCTCCTACTGTCCCTCCCATGAGTGCACACGACGCCGACGCCGTCGCCCCGGCGGCCCCCGAGACTGCCGGCACGACGGCGACGACCGCCCCCGCCCGAACGGAAGCGACGCCCGCCGCCGGAGCGGAAGGGACGTCCGCTGCCGGAGCCGAAGCGACGCATCCCGAAGGCGGCGCGGCAGGTGACCGCAGGCGGTGGATCGCCCTCGCCATCGTCATGACCGCCGCCTTCATGGACCTCGTCGACGCCACGATCGTCAACATCGCGATCCCCAGCATCGAACGCGACCTCGGCGCCACCTTCGGTGCCATCCAGTGGATCACCGCCGGCTACGCCCTCGCCTTCGCCGCCGGCCTGATCACCGGCGGCCGCCTCGGCGACATCTACGGCCGCAAGCGGCTGTTCCTCCTCGGCACCGCCGGATTCACCGTCGCCTCCGCGCTCTGCGGCTTCGCCGCCGACCCGGAGATGCTCGTCGCCTCCCGCCTGCTGCAGGGCGCCGCGGCCGCGATGATGGTCCCGCAGGTCCTGTCGATCATCCACGTCACCTTCCCCGCCCACGAACGCGGCAAGGTCTTCGGCCTGTTCGGCGCGATCATCGGCCTCGGCGCCGTGTCCGGCCCGCTGCTCGGCGCGCTCCTCACCGAGTGGAACCTCTTCGGGCTCGAATGGCGGCCGATCTTCCTCATCAACCTGCCCGTCGGCATCGCCGGCATCATCCTCGGCCGGAAGTTCATCACCGAGTCAAAGGCACCGAAGGCGCTCCGCCTCGACCTCGTCGGCGTGCTGCTCGTGACGGTCGCGCTGCTCATGCTGATCTACCCGCTGACCCGCGGCCGCGAGCTGGACTGGCCGCTGTGGGGCCACCTGATGATGGCCGGCAGCCCGCTCGTGTTCGGCGCGCTCGTCGCGTACGAGAAGTACAAGACGAAGAAGGACGGTTCGCCGCTGGTCGAGCTGAGCCTGTTCAAGGTGAAGAGCTTCGCGGCCGGCATCGCGGTCCAGCTCACCTTCGGCGTCGTGATGGGCGTGTTCTTCCTGGTCTGGACGCTCTACATGCAGACCGGGCTCGGCTGGACCCCGCTGAAGGCCGGCCTGACCGGCGTGCCGTTCTCCCTCGCGGTGTCGATCGCGGCAGGCATGTCCGTGCAGAAGCTGGTGCCGAGGTTCGGACGTAAAGTCCTCCAGTCCGGCGCGCTGATCATGGCGACCGGAGTGCTCCTCTACATCTGGGAGGCCGACCGGTACGGCACGTCCGTCCAGCCCTGGCAGATGATCCTTCCGCTGGTGGTGATGGGCGTCGGCATGGGCCTGATCGTCGCCCCGCTGACGGACGCGGTCCTCTCCGACGTCCCGCGCGAGCACGCCGGTTCGGCGTCCGGCCTCATCAACACGACCGGACAGATGGGCAACGCCCTCGGCCTCGGGCTGGTGTCGGTGGTCTTCTTCGGCGCCATCGACGAGGAGCGGCTGCGGCAGATACCGGCCGAGGTGGGCCCGGCGTTCGCGGACGCCTTCCAGAACGCGCTGGGCTGGGTGGCCGGAGTGCTCCTGGTGATCTTCCTGGTGATGTTCGCGCTGCCGGCCAAGCCGAAGCAGCACGTGGAGGGCGCGGAGTCCGCCGACAGCGTCGATTTCGCCGACTCCACGGAGAACGCGGCAAAGGAGCCGGCCCTGGCGGGCTGAGTCCCGAAGCATCACGGTGAACGAGGGCGTGGGCCCGGGGAAGACACCCCGGGCCCACGCCCTCGTACGCGAAGTCGGCACTCCGGATATGGCACTGTCGGTGGGCTCAGCGCACCCGTGCCCGCGACTCCATCGCCTCGCGGGCCCGGCCCTCGTCCTCGTACACCTCGCACATGTGCCGCCCGTCGGGCGTCGCCGTGTGCTCGACCTCCCACAGGCTCAACTCGCTGCCGTCGAGCAGCAGGAAGGCGTGCTCGTAGAGGGTGAAGCCGGCGTCCCGGCCCTCCACCGGGCAGTGCCGCCCGAACGCCTGCGTGATGTGATGCGCGAACGCCACCCGCAGCCGGCGCGCGGTCTCCTCCCCGGGCCGGTCCGCGTTCTCGGCGCGCCGCAGGACGCGGCGGGCGTGGTCCGCCGAGTTGTCCGGCACGTACATCCTCGGCTGACGCGGCATCGGCCGGGACAGCAGCTCGGTCAGCATCTCCAGATCGTTCTGCAGCTCGTCGTCCGGGTCGTTGGCGAGCACGCCGAACCGCTCCACGTCCCAGTCGCCCTCGAAGCCGGCCGGCAGCCGGGAGGCGGCGAGCGTGGCCTCCGCCTCGTCGGCGTACAGCTCGTGGTGCTCGGCGCCGCCGCGGCCGCTGTTGTGCACCAGCTCCCACAGGCTCAGGGCGGTGCCGTCCGCGAGCAGGAAGGTGTGCCGGTACGTGCTGCGGTGCAGCGTCGCGCTGTGGTGCGAGGAGTGCAGGGTGGAGGAGTGGGCCAGGGCGCCCTCCAGCAGCTCGATCGTGGCGTCGGGCAGCTCGAAGGAGTTGAGGGCCCGGCCCAGGAGCCGCTCGACGTGCGTCTCGGTCGTCTCGTACGGATCGTGAGGATCGTTCAAGGTGGGTCTCCAGGCCGTCGCCGCATGTCACGTGGTGCTCGCTTAACGTAGCCCCTGGGTCTGACATCGTGTCCGGGGTTCGGCAAAACGAAGGGGGAGCGTACGAAGTTCCCGCACGCCCCCAACTTCCTTACGCGCCTTCCTTCTTCACCGTTCCGGCGCTGTACAGCTCGGTGTACGAGGGGAACTCGCCGCCCGGCCCCGACACCCCCTCCGCCGCCAGAACCGCCCGCACGATGGCCCGTGTCACGGTGTCCGCGCCCGCCGCGAGGATCTCGTTCGGGGACAGCGGACCGCCCTCCGAAGGCAGCGGACGCTCACCGGTCGCCAGCGCGAAGACGGTGTCGCCGTCGTTCAGAAGATGCACCGGACGGATGGCGCGCGCGATGCCGTCGTGCGCCGTCCCCGCGAGCTTCTGCGCCTGCGCCCGCGTGAGGTCCGCGTCCGTGGCGACCACCGCGAGCGTCGTGTTCATCGGCGGCGGCGCGTTCGTCCCGACCGCCCGGGCGAGGCGCTCCATCGCTGCGGCGTGCACCTCCGGCTCGGGAACCACCGGGGCCGGGGGGAGGGGCCCCTCCCCCTCCCCTCCCCCGCCCACCCCACCCACTCCGCCCACCCCACCCGCTCCGTACGGCGGTTCGAAGTACCGGCCGTACAGTGCCCCGGTCGCCGGGTCCAGCGCGGAGCCGACCGCGTTGACCACGACCAGCGCGGCCACGGTGATGCCGGACGGCAGGAGCGTGCTCGCCGTGCCCACGCCGCCCTTCATGCCGCCGACGACCGCGCCCGTGCCCGCGCCCACAGCCCCGCACTCCACGGGCGCGCCGCGCTCCGAGGCGGCGGCGGCCTCCACGGCGGCCCGGCCCGTCGAGGCGTCGGGCCGCGCCCTGAAGTCGCCGCCGCGACCCAGGTCGAACACGCAGGCCGCAGGCACGACCGGCACCACGTGCGTCGGGTCGGGCCCGACCCGCACCCCGCGGCCCTGTTCCTCCAGCCAGGCCATCACGCCCGCCGCCGATTCCAGCCCGTACGCGCTGCCTCCGGTCAGCACCACCGCCTCGATCCGCTGGACCAGGTTGCGCGGGTCCAGCGCGTCCGTCTCCCGGGTCCCCGGCCCGCCGCCGCGGACGTCCACGGCGGCCACCGCCCCGCCCTCCGGGGCGAGGACGACGGTCGTCCCGCTCAAGGCCCCCGGTCCGGCGACCCGCGCGTGCCCGACCCGCAGGCCGGCCACGTCCGTGAGTCCGCCGCACCGACTCGCGCGTCCCTGCCCGTCTGCCTCCTGATGCGTCATGCCGCTCTGCCTACCACGGCGGTCAGTGCCGGGTGGCCGGATTGCGCTGGGTCAGCGTCACCCCGACGGCGACCGTCGCCGCCGCGACCAGGCCGGCCGCCAGTACCGCCCAGTGGCCGGCGAAGGTGCACATCAGGATCGCCAGCGCCGACACCGGCAGGACCAGCTGCTGGGCGATGCCCACCTTGAAGTACCGGGCGTGCAGCACCCACACCGACAGCAGGAACACCGCCGTGGGAATCGTGACAGCCGACGAGGCGGCCAGTGTCGACAGGTGCGCCTTGCCCACCGCCTGCTCGACCGCGATCTCGATGCCCGCGCCGATCGCCGCCGCCGACGCGAAGATCACGTAGTGGCCGTAACCCCAGAGGAAGCCCTGCCGGTTCTCCTGGAGCCGGTCGTGCGCCGGCACGACGAAGTAGATCCACCACGCGGCGAAGACGATCAGCAGCCCGCCCGCCGCGATCGGCAGCAGCTCGCCGAGCGCGTCGTTCTCGCTCACCCCGGACTTCACGGCCACCGTCGCCGCGGCGATCGACTCACCGAGAACGATGATCGTGAAGAGTCCGTACCGCTCCGCGATGTGGTGCGGATGCCACGCCGTCGTGGCGTCCTTCTCCGCGTACACGGGGACCGCCAGCTCCAACAGGGCCATCACGACGAACACCCACGGGCGGGCCGGCTCCGGTACGAGCAGCAGCGCGATCCAGCCGATCTGGACGGCGATGACGCCGCCCGCGTACCGGCGGCACATCGTCCGCTCGTCCGGCGAACCGGCGTGGTGCGCCGCCCGCAGCCACTGTGTGGCCATCGCCAGCCGCATCACCAGGTAGCCGAGGTAGACCACGAGGAAGTCGTGGTCCTGGAAGGCCCGGGAGACACCCGCGGCGAGGACGAGCACACCGGCGATCTGGACGAGGGTGACGACGCGGTACAGCACGTCGTCGTTGTCGTAGGCCGAGGCGAACCAGGTGAAGTTCATCCACGCCCACCAGATCGCGAAGAAGACCAGGGCGTACGAGGTCAGGCCCTCGCCGGCGTGGCCCTCGGCGACCGCGTGCACGAACTCCGCGCCCGCCTGGGCCACGGCCACGACGAAGCAGAGGTCGAAGAACAGCTCGAGCGGGGTGGCGGCGCGGTGCGACTCCTCGCGGGAGCGCGCGGTGAGCGGCAGGAACGGTTGTGTCATGCGCCCAGCACAGCAGAGGGCCGGGCGGAGGGCCACGCTCGGCACGCGGTCGGCGTGATGCCCCGGCGTACCCTGGAGGTATGAGTACCGCCCCCGCCCACGGACCGCGAGACGCGAAGCAGCCCGAGGCTCGTCCGAAGCCGAGGCTGATCTTCGACGATCCACTGGACCAGCAGTCCGCGGACGATACGGACCGCGGGTGGGGCGAGCGGCCTCCCGGCGGCGACAGTGCCGCCGACCTGGCGCGGTTCCTCGACGAGAAGCCGCCGCACCACCTCTGACGCCGGCCCCTCCGAGGCCGGCGGGAGCCGGCTAGGAGGTGGGGCGTCCCGCCGTCGCGTTCACATCGCCGGAGCCACGCTGCTGGACGAGGTGGTCGCGGATCTCCTTGAGCACCTCCAGCTCGCTGACCTCGATCGTCTCCTGGACGCCTTCCCTCGCCCTCTCCTGCGCGGCCCTCCGGGCGAGGACCTTCGCCATCGGCAGGACCATGAGGAAGTAGACGACGGCGGCGGTGATCAGGAAGCTTAGGACGGCGCTCAGGACCGTGCCCCACATGATCGGGATGCCGGTCACGACGTTCCCCGCCTCGTCGACCTCGCAGGGGCCCTTGAGGCAGGACTGGTAGCTCTCCAGGTCCTTGGTGCCGAACGCGCCGACGAGCGGGTTGATGACGCCCTTCACGACCGAGTTCACGATGTTCGTGAAGGCGGCACCGATGACGACCGCGACCGCCAGGTCGATCACGTTCCCCCGCATCAGGAAGGCCTTGAAGCCTTCCAGCACGCTCTCGTTCTGCTTCTGGCTCACCAGGACGCCTTTCGTCGCTTGTGGAGTTGGCGGAGCCATTACGCCGTGAAGGGTGCAGGAACGTCCAATCCGTACACACAGACAGGTGACTTGACGGTCCGTCAGTGCGAATCAGCACAGGGTCACCGCCAGTCGGGAGGAGGCGGCGGCGCCGGCGAGGGCGGTCGCCGTGGAGCGGGGGACGGACAGGACGACGAGCGCTCCGTCGTCCGAGGCGTCCGTGCTCGGAAGGGGAACGCGCGCCACGCGGGCGCCGGCCGCGATGACGCGGGCGGCCGGCGGCTCACCCGCGGACGAGTGCGCGGCGGCGATGACGTCGACCCGGTCGCCGGGGCGCAGCAGGCGGACGGTCGCGGCGTCGGCGATCCGCACGGGTGCGGACACCAGCCGCATCGCGGGCGGTTTGCGTTTCTCGCGGGCGGCCGTCTCGCGGCCGGCGGGGTCCTGCGTGGACACGGCGCTCGCCGCGCCCGTCGCCGCGAGGGCGACGGCGGCCGTCGCGAGCAGCGCGGCGGGTGCGCGACGGGTGCGTCGCAGGGTTCGCCGCAGCCGCCGGCGGCCGCCGCGTACTCGTACGGGCGGGAAGTGCGGCACGGTGCCCGGTTCGGGTACGTGCGGCAGGCAGCCGGCGGGCGGGGTGCCGGGCGTGGAGGGCTGGGGGGTGAAGGTCATGACGGACACCGCCTGTCTCGTGCGAGAGGCCCCGGGACGTCCGGAGCACCTCCACGATCAGCCCTCCGGGGAAATCCTGCTGACGCCTGTGGATGACTCGGCGGTTGTGGACAACTTGCTCACTCTTGACGGCGATTGCCCGCCCGGGCCGGCCGGGTGGACAGTGTTCACGGGAGTCGGATTCCCGGGTCCCAGCCGTCCAGCGCTCGCGTGCACGCACAGTCCCGGTCTGTCGTCGCGGGGAGCGCTCCGATCGCGTCGGACAGCACGGTCCGCAGCCGTTCGACGTTCTGACCGAACACTCGCAGGACCTCGGAGTGCGAGACGCCTTCGCCCGTCTCGGTTCCCGCGTCGAGGTCCGTCACCAGCGCCAGGGAGGTGTAGCAGAGTTCCAGTTCGCGGGCGAGGGCCGCTTCCGGATGGCCGGTCATGCCGACGATCGACCAGCCGGCGGCGGAGTGCATGCGCGACTCGGCCCTCGTCGAGAAGCGCGGGCCCTCGACGACGACCATCGTGCCGCCGTCCACGGGGTCCCAGCCGCGCCCTCGTGCCGCCTTCAGCACGACCCGGCGGCCGTCGAGGCAGTACGGGTCGGCGAGGGAGACGTGCACGACGTTCGGGGTCGTGCCGTCGGGCAGCGGCTCGCCGTCGAAGAAGGTCTGGGCCCGGGCCTTCGTCCGGTCGACGAGTTGGTCTGGGACGACCAGGGTGCCGGGGCCGTGGTCGGGCCGGAGGCCGCCGACCGCGCACGGTCCGAGGACCTGGCGGACGCCGACCGAGCGCAGTGCCCACAGATTGGCCCGGTAGTTGATGCGGTGCGGCGGCAGCCGGTGGCCGCGACCGTGCCGGGGGAGGAAGGCGACCGGTCGTCCGGCCAGCTCGCCCACGAACAGGGAGTCGCTGGGGGCTCCGTACGGGGTGTCGACCCGCACCTCGGTGACGTCTTCGAGAAAGGAGTAGAAACCCGATCCGCCGATCACACCAATGTCCGCGTACGGCTTCGTCACGCCGCCCCCCTCGTCGCCATGGGACTCACCCTAACCGTGGTGGCCGCGGGCGGGCGGGGGAACGCCTGTGGACCCCGCCGGGTGAGGGCGGGGTCCACAGGAAGAGTCGGTGCGGCGCCGGTCAGGCGGCCGAGGTGGTGCCGGAGGACGACGAGGAGCTCGACGTGCTCGCGGCGGGCTTGGAGTCCGACGAGGAGGAGGACGTGGACGTCGACGTCGTCGACTTGGACGAGGCCGGCGAGCTGCTGGACGACGAGCCGCGGCTGTCGTTCCGGTAGAAGCCGGAGCCCTTGAAGACGATGCCGACGGCCGAGAACACCTTCTTCAGGCGGCCCTTGCAGCTGGGGCACTCGGTCAGAGCGTCATCGGTGAACTTCTGCACCGCCTCGAGGCCCTCGCCGCACTCGGTGCACTGGTACTGGTAGGTCGGCACTTGTCTTCCTCCTGGCACTCTCACTCGATGAGTGCTAACGACGATCCATAGTGACGTATTCCGCCGGTTCAGTCCACCGTCACCGGCACTCGGTGACCGATACCACGTGCGGCGATCCGGCCCGACGCCTGGGGGGCCAGGCGGGAACGGAGGGTCACGAGGGTGGCCAGGGCCAGTGCCGTACCGGCCATGGGCACCAGGAATCCGGCGCTCGCGCCGTGCGCGTCGGCCAGGCGGCCGGCGACGGTGACGGCCGCGGCCTGGCCCAGCGCCACGGCGCCGGTCAGCCAGGTGAAGGCCTCGGTGCGGGCCGACGCCGGGACGAGCGTCTCGACGATGGTGTAGCCGGTGATCAGGGCCGGGGCGATGCACAGGCCGACGACCAGGCCGAGCGCGCCGAGGAGCAGCGCGGAGTGGACCGACCACAGGAGGGAGGCGGCGATGGTCAGACCGATGTAGCCGAGGATCAGGCGACGGCGCGGGCCGATCTTCCAGGCGATGGCGCCGCAGGCGATGCCGGCCAGCATGTTGCCGGCGGCGAAGACGCCGTAGAGGACGCCGTTGACGCCGGGGTTGCCGATCTCCTCGGAGAAGGCGGTCAGCGAGACCTGCATGCCGCCGAAGACCGAGCCGATGCCCAGGAAGGCGATGGCGAGGACGCGGACACCGGGCACGGACAGGGCGGAGACGGGGGGCTCGGAGGCCGCGGCGGCGATCGCGCCGAACGCGGGCTGGGTGGCGCGCTGGGCGGCGAAGAACAGGCCGCCGACCAGGGTCAGCACGGCCTCGGCGATCAGGCCGGCCGCCGGGTGGACGCCGGTGCACAGGGCGGTCGCGAGGACCGGGCCGACGACGAAGGTGAACTCGTCGGTCACCGACTCCCAGGCGGCGGCGGTGGGCATCAGCGGGTTGCCGTCGAGCTTGGCCGCCCAGCGGGCCCGGACCATCGGGCCGATCTGCGGGACGGACGCGCCGCTGGGCACGGCGGCCAGCATCAGCGCCCACATGGGGGCGCCGGCGAGGGCGAGGGTGACCAGGGTCGCGACGGCGGCGGTGTGGATGAGGACGCCGGGGACCAGGACGGCGCGCTGGCCGAAGCGGTCGGCGAGCTTGCCGCTCTGCGGGGCGAACAGGGCCATCGAGACGCCGGTGACGGCGGCGACGGCGCCGGCGCTGCCGTACGAGCCGGTGGTGTGCTGGACGAGCAGGACGATGCCGATGGTCAGCATCGCGAAGGGCTGCCGGGCCAGGAAGCCGGGCAGGAGGAAGGAAAGGGCGCCGGGGGTGCGCAGGAGTTGTCCGTACCCGGGGCGCTTCGCAGCGGACGTGGTGACCGTGGACGCCACGGTCCTGGCCTTTCTGCCGCCTGGTAGCGCTCCTGGGGTGCCGGGAGTCGCCGAGAGCTGTCCTCTTGCGCGGAACTGCGGTAGATACCAGGCACCCCGCTGCGGGAGGGGTGTCACGGCCGCCATACGGTCGCGCCAGCTCTGCGTCAGGCAGAGTTGGTCGATCAGTGTGTTCCTTCATGGTACAGGGAACAGTCGGTTCCCGCCTGGGAAAACACCGACCGTCCCCGATGTATGCCTGTGATTAACCGGACGTTCTTCACGGGGCGGAACGGGGCGGACAGTCGTGGCAGGGGAGGCGGCCTCGGCGGGGCGTCAGCCGTTCCGGCCGCCGCCGGCGCCGCCACCACCGGCGCCGCCGCCCCGGCCGCGGCTCCGGCGGGCGCCGTCCGCGTCGCCGCGGACCACGCCCGTCGCCCCGGCGGTGCCCAGCCAGCCGGCGAGCTTGCCGCCCTGGCCCACGGCCCGCAGCCGCCGCTCGGTGGTGTCCCGCACCGGGTCCGTGGCGACGACCAGCAGTTCGTCGCCGCGCCGCAGCACCGTGGTCGGGCCGGGGACGAAGCTCTTGTCCTCCCGGACGACCAGGGTGACCGCGGCCCCGGCCGGCAGGCGCAGCTCGGCGACCTCCACGCCGTGCATCTTCGACTCCTCCGGGATCGCCACCGACAGCAGATGCCCGCGCAGCCGCTCCAGCGGCGCGGACTCGATCCCGAGGTCGGCCGCCTCCGCGCGGTCGCCCAGCTTCAGGGCCTTCGCCAGCCACGGCAGCGTCGGACCCTGCACCAGCGTGTAGACGACGACGAGGACGAACACGATGTTGAACAGCCGCTCGCTGTCCTTGATCCCGGCGACCATCGGGATGGTCGCCAGAATGATCGGCACCGCGCCGCGCAGTCCGGCCCAGGACATCAGGGCCTGCTCCGGCCAGGGCAGCCGGAAGGGAAGGAGGCTGAAGAAGACCGACAGCGGCCGGGCGACGACCGTGAGCACCAGGCCGATGACCACCGCCGCCCAGAAGTCCTGGCCCAGGTTGTGCGGGGTCACCAGCAGACCGAGCAGCACGAACATGCCGATCTGGGCGATCCAGCCGAGCCCCTCGGCGAAGCCGCGGTTGGCCGGCTGGTGCGGGAGCTTGGCGTTGCCGAGCACCATCGCGGCCAGATACACGGCGAGGAAGCCCGAGCCGTGCGCGAGGGCGCCGGCCGCGTAGGCGGTGACCGCGATCGCCATCACGGCGATCGGGTAGAGGCCGGAGGCCGGCAGGGCGATGCGCCGCAGCCCGTACGCGCCGGCGAAGCCGACCGCGAGGCCGAGGCCCGCGCCGATGGCCAGTTCCAGGGCGATCTCGCCGACGAGGACGTACCAGTGCTCGACCGGCCCGGCCGCCGAGAAGGCGACGACGAGGATGACGACGGGGGCGTCGTTGAAGCCGGACTCGGCCTCCAGGACGCCGGTCACCCGGGACGGCAGCGGCACCTTGCGCAGCACGGAGAAGACCGCGGCGGCGTCCGTCGAGGAGACGACCGCGCCGATGATCAGCGCCTGCCGCCACTCCAGTCCGATCAGATAGTGCGCGGCCGCGGCCGTGATGCCCACGCTCACCGCGACGCCGACGGTCGACAGCACGGCCGCCGCGGGCAACGCGGGTTTGATCTCCTTCCACTGGGTGCCCAGACCACCCTCGGCGAGGATCACCACGAGCGCGCCGTAGCCGATGACCTGGGTGAGTTCGGCGTTGTCGAAGGCGACGTTGCCGATGCCGTCCTGCCCGATCAGGACCCCGATGCCGAGATACAGCAGCAGGCTGGGGAGCCCGCTGCGGGAGGAGATCCGCACCGCCGCGACGGCGACGAGCAGTACGAGCGAGCAGACGAGCAGGAGTTCGTTGAGCTGGTGGACAGTCAGTGCGCGATCCCTTCCCCTCGACGACCGCCGGATCGTTCCTCCGACAGCCGGTACTTCGTTACCTTACCTAATCTTTAACGTTTTCTTGACGCCGCCGGAGGACGAGATCGGCCCCCGTAGGTCTCCTTCCTGTCTCCTTACTGACTCCGCGTCCGGGCCCGGGGAGCGCTGCGCCTATGGTTGCTCCCAGCACTCCAGGACCACCCTGCCGCTCGAAGGACAGCGATGCCCTCCAACACCACCGCCCCTCCCGCCAAGAAGAAGGGGCGACGCGCCCGCCTGATCGTCATCGTCCTGGTTCTGGCAGTGCTCGCGGGTGTCGGGTACGGCGGCTACTGGGGCGTCAGCACCGTGCGGGCCTCGTTCCCGCAGACCTCCGGGACGATCGAGATCGACGGCCTGTCCGGCCCGGTGGACGTCAAGCGCGACGCCTACGGCATCCCGCAGATCTACGCCGACAGTGAGGCGGACCTCTTCCGCGCGCAGGGCTATGTCCACGCGCAGGACCGCTTCTACGAGATGGACGTCCGCCGGCACATGACCGCGGGCCGCCTGTCGGAGATGTTCGGCAAGAGCCAGGTCGACACCGACGCCTTCCTGCGCACCCTCGGCTGGCGCCGGATCGCGCAGACCGAGTACGACCGCGTGCTGTCGGAGGAGACGAAGAAGAACCTCAAGGCGTACGCGGCCGGCGTCAACGCCTACCTCAAGGGCAAGGCCAACGAGGAGGTCTCGGTCGAGTACGCGGCCCTCGCCTTCTCCCACGACTACACGATCGAGCCGTGGTCGCCGGTGGACTCGGTGGCCTGGCTCAAGGCGATGGCCTGGGACCTGCGCGGCAACATGCAGGACGAGATCGACCGTTCGCTCATGACCAGCCGGCTGAGCGCCCAGCAGATCAAGGACCTGTACCCGGCGTACCCGTACGCGCTGCACCAGCCGATCGTCACGCAGGGCGCCGTCGACGAGGCGACGGGGAAGTTCGACCCCAAGGCACGCAGCGCCAAGAACGGCGACAACGGCCAGAACGGCCAGAGCGGTCGGAACGGCCCGAGAGCGCAGGGCGCCGACGGCCGTTCCCCGGCCGCCGGTTCGCCCGCCGACGCCGTCGCAGCCATGGAGACCCAGCTCGGCGCGCTCTCCGAGTCGCTCGACGAGATCCCGGCCCTGCTCGGCCCCAACGGCAACGGCATCGGCTCGAACTCCTGGGTCGTCTCCGGCAAGTACACGACCTCCGGCAAGCCGCTGCTCGCCAACGACCCGCACCTCGCCCCGCAGCTGCCCAGCCTCTGGTACCAGATGGGCCTGCACTGCCGCACGGTCTCCGCGAGCTGCCGCTACGACGTCGCCGGTTACACCTTCTCCGGCACGCCCGGCACGATCATCGGCCACAACGCCGACATCGCCTGGGGCTTCACCAACCTCGGCGCGGACGTGACCGACCTGTACCTGGAGAAGGTCAGCGACAAGGGCTACCTGGTCGACGGCCGCCTCCGGCCGTTCAAGGTCCGCGACGAGACGATCAAGATCGCCGGCGGTGGCAGCCGCCTCATCACGATCCGCGAGACCGGCCACGGCCCGCTGGTCTCCGACCGCTCCTCGGAGCTGGAGCGGGTCGGCGAGGAGGCCCCGGTCGAGACCGAGGCCCCCGACCGCGGCGACGGCTACGCCGTGTCGCTGCAGTGGACGGCGCTGGAGCCCGGCACGTCCATGGACGCCGTGTTCGAGCTGAACCGGGCCAAGGACTTCAAGCAGTTCCAGGCCGCCGCCGCCAAGTTCCAGGTCCCCTCGCAGAACCTGATCTACGCCGACACCCAGGGCAACATCGGCTACCAGGCCCCCGGAAAGATCCCGGTCCGCGCCAAGGGCGACGGCACCGTGCCCGCGCCCGGCTGGGACTCCTCGTACAAGTGGAAGGGCTACATCAAGTACGAGGAGCTGCCCTACGAGTACAACCCCAAGCGCGGTTACATCGTCACCGCCAACCAGGCCGTGGTGAACGCCGACTACCCGGAGCTGCTCACCAAGGACTGGGGCTACGGCGCGCGCAGCCAGCGCATCAACGACCTGATCGAGTCGAAGATCAAGGACGGCGGGAAGATCTCGCCGGACGACATGCGCACCATGCAGACGGACAACCGCAGCGAGATCGCCACGCTGCTGAACCCGCTGCTGCTGAAGATCGACGTCTCCGACCCGTACGTCCGCGAGGCGCAGAAGCTGCTCGAGGGCTGGGACTACACCCAGGAGCCGGACTCGGCGGCCGCCGCGTACTTCAACGCGGTCTGGCGCAACGTGCTCAAGCTGGCCTTCGGCAACAAGCTGCCGAAGGAGCTGCGGGTCGAGGGCGACTGCATCAACGTCCGCAAGGCGGACTCCACCGGCCCGGTCGACGAGCAGAACAAGCTGGTCCGCGAGTGCGGTCAGCGGGACGCCGACTCGGCGCAGCCGGACGGTGGCGACCGCTGGTACGAGGTGGTCCGCCCGCTGCTGAAGAACGAGAACAGCGACTGGTGGAAGACGCCGGGCAACCGGACCAACGCCCCCACCGAGACCCGTGACCAGCTGCTCGCGCAGGCGATGAAGGACGCTCGCTGGGAGCTGACGGCGAAGCTCG
Organism: Streptomyces tritici; assembly: GCF_048500665.1. Classification (NCBI taxonomy): domain Bacteria; kingdom Bacillati; phylum Actinomycetota; class Actinomycetes; order Kitasatosporales; family Streptomycetaceae; genus Streptomyces; species Streptomyces tritici. The sequence goes on along the minus strand of NZ_CP183183.1, from coordinate 2,833,609 downwards.
GCAAGGACGTGTCGACCTGGTCGTGGGGCCGGCTGCACCAGCTGACCCTGGAGAACCAGACGCTCGGCACCGCCGGCCCCGGCTTCCTGCAGTCGATGCTGAACCGCGGCCCGTGGAACCTCGGCGGCGGCGAGGCCGCGGTGAACGCGACCGGCTGGAACGCGGCCGCCGGGTACGAGGTGATCTGGGTGCCGTCGATGCGGATGGTCGTCAACGTCGGCGACTGGGACCGGTCCCGGTGGATCAACCTGACCGGCGCCTCGGGCCACGCGTACAACGGGCACTACACGGACCAGACGGACACGTGGGCCGAGGGCGAGCTGCTGGACTGGCCGTACGGCGAGCAGGCGGTGTCCGCGGCGACGAAGGACACCCTGGTCCTCAAGCCGAACACGGACTGACCGGCCGCGCGCCGCAGCCGGCGGGCCGCCAGCCGGAAGAACCGGCCGGCCGCCAGCCGGAAGAACCGGCCGGCCGCCAGCCGCGAGAACCGGCCGGCAGCCCGCCGCCCGGCGGCTCAGAAGCGGCGGACGCCCTCCGGTGTCACCACCGCCTGCACGGGGTGGTCGTGCGGTTCCTCCGGGACCCGCTCGACCACCTCGTTCGCGTAGAGGAGCACCACGAGCGCCGGTTCCGCGCCCGCGCGGGCGAGCCGGGCGAGGACCCGGTCGTACGAGCCGCCGCCGCGCCCCAGGCGCAGCCCGCGGGCGTCGACGGCGAGGCCGGGCAGCAGCACGGTGTCGGCCGCGCAGACGGCGTCCGGGCCGAGGCGTTCGCCGGCCGGTTCGAGCAGCCCGAGGCGGGCCTTCTCCAGCCGGTCGGCGCCCTCGTACGCGGCCCAGTCCAGGTCGTTGTCGTCCAGGAGCACCGGCAGCAGGACGCGCACCCCGCGCTCGCGCAGGGCGTCGAGCAGGGCGCGGGTGCCGGGTTCGGTGCCGATGGAGACGTACGCGGCGACGGTGCCGGCCCCGGCGAGCTCGGGCAGCCCGAGCGCCTGCCGGGCCAGCGCGCGGGCGGCGGCGTCGACGTCCGCGCCGCTCAGACGGGCCCGGGCGGAGAGCAGTTGGCGGCGCAGGATCGTCTTGTCGGACTTGTCCTCGGGCACGATGGGGTCACAAACCTCTCTTAGTCGGTCGTATGGCTCGGAACTCGATCGGAGCCTCATCTTTTCTTCCATACCGAGCAGATAAGGTGCACGGCATGACTGAGTCGATCCCCAGGGTCAACAAGGCTGTCATCCCCGCCGCAGGCCTCGGCACCCGGTTCCTGCCGGCGACCAAGGCCACGCCCAAGGAGATGCTGCCCGTTGTTGACAAGCCCGCCATCCAGTACGTCGTGGAGGAGGCGGTGGACGCCGGGCTCACGGACGTCCTCATGATCACCGGCCGCAACAAGCGGCCCCTGGAGGACCACTTCGACCGGAACTACGAGCTGGAGGAGGCGCTGACCCGCAAGGGGGACATCGAGCGCCTCGAGAAGGTCCAGGAGTCCACGGACCTCGCCACCATGCACTACGTGCGCCAGGGCGCCCCGCGCGGTCTGGGCCACGCGGTGCTGTGCGCGGAGCCGCACGTGGGCGACCAGCCGTTCGCGGTGCTGCTCGGCGACGACCTGATCGACCCGCGCGACCCGCTGCTGTCGCGGATGGTCGAGGTGCAGGAGCGCCAGGGCGGCAGCGTGATCGCGCTGATGGAGGTCGAGCCGGAGCAGATCCATCTGTACGGCTGCGCCGCGGTCGAGGCGACCGTCGACTCCGACGTGGTCAAGGTGACCGACCTGGTGGAGAAGCCCAGTCCGGAGGAGGCGCCGAGCAACTACGCGATCATCGGCCGCTACGTCCTGGACCCGGCGGTCTTCGCCATACTGCGCGAGACCGAGCCGGGCCGCGGCGGCGAGATCCAGTTGACGGACGCGCTGCAGAAGCTGGCCGCGGACGAGGAGGTCGGCGGGCCGGTGCACGGCGTGGTGTTCAAGGGCCGGCGGTACGACACCGGCGACCGGGGCGACTATCTGCGTGCCATTGTCAGACTCGCGTGCGAACGTGAAGATCTGGGACCGGACTTCCGTTCCTGGCTCCGCAGGTTCGTCAGCGAGGAGATGTAGCGCGGTGAGCAGCAGCACGGCACCGTCGCCGGCCCGGCTCTGGTCGGTCGACGAGCACCTGGACGACATTCTGGCGGCGGTCGGGCCGCTCGACCCGATCGAGCTGCAGCTGCCGGACGCGCAGGGCTGCGTCCTGGTGGAGGACGTGACGGTGCCGGTCGCGCTGCCTCCGTTCGACAACAGCTCCATGGACGGCTACGCGGTCCGCGTCGCGGACGTGGCCGGGGCGTCCGAGGAGTACCCGGCGGTGCTGACGGTGATCGGCGACGTGGCGGCCGGGGCGGGCGGCCTGCCGACGGTCGGCCCGGGCGAGGCGGCCCGGATCATGACGGGTGCGCCGCTGCCGCCGGGCGCGGAGGCGGTCGTCCCCGTGGAGTGGACGGACGGCGGCGCGGGCGGCGGCGCGGCGACGGGGATGCGGGCGGCGAGCGCCGCGCCGGAGGGCGCGGGCGGCGAGGTCCGGGTGTACCGGCCGGCGGCGGCGCGGGCGCACGTCCGGGCCAAGGGCAGCGACGTGCGGGCGGGCGAGCCGGCGCTCGCGGCCGGTACGGTCCTCGGCCCGCCGCAGCTCGGGCTGCTCGCGGCGATCGGCCGCGGCACGGTACGGGTGCGGCCCCGGCCGCGCGTGGTGGTGATCTCCACCGGAAGCGAACTGGTGCAGCCGGGCGAGGAGTTGGGCGAGGGCCAGATCTACGACTCGAACAGCTTCGCGCTGGCGGCCGCGGCGCGGGACGCGGGCGCGATCGCGTACCGGGTGGGCGCGGTCACCGACGACGCGGAGTCGCTGCGGCAGGCGATCGAGGACCAGTTGATCCGGGCGGATCTGCTGGTGACCACGGGTGGGGTGAGCGTCGGCGCGTACGACGTGGTCAAGGAGGCGCTGACCGCGGACGGCGAGGTGGAGTTCCGCACGCTGGCGATGCAGCCGGGCAAGCCGCAGGGCTTCGGCACGATCGGTCCGGAGCACACGCCGCTGCTGGCGCTGCCGGGGAACCCGGTGTCCTCGTACGTGTCGTTCGAGCTGTTCGTGCGGCCGGCGATCCGGGCGCTGATGGGCGTGGAGGACCTGCACCGGCCGCGGGTGCGGGCGGTGCTGAAGGCGGACCGGGCGCTGAGCTCGCCGGAGGGCCGCCGGCAGTTCCTGCGCGGCCGGTACGACGCGGAGTCCGGCACGGTCAGCCCGGTCGGCGGGGCCGGTTCGCATCTGGTCGCGGCGCTGGCGCACGCGGACGCGCTGCTGGTGCTGCCGGAGGACACGACGTCGCTGGAGCCGGGCGAGGAACTGGACGTGGTGCTGCTCGGCTGAGCGGGGCCGCGCGGCCGGCCGCCACGTGGTCCTCCCCGGCCGGCCGGGGCACGGTGGCGGTACCGTGTCGTCCCACACAGCGACCGGGAGAGTCACGGCCATGAGCACGGAGCAAGGACTGACCCACATCGACGAGGCGGGCGCGGCCCGCATGGTCGACGTCTCCGCGAAGGAGGTCACCGCGCGCACCGCCCGCGCGAGCGGGCGGGTCCTCGTCTCGCCGCGCGTGGTCGAGCTGCTGCGCGGCGAGGGCGTCCCGAAGGGCGACGCGCTCGCCACGGCCCGGATCGCCGGGATCATGGGCGCGAAGAAGACCCCGGAGCTGATCCCGCTCTGTCATCCGCTGGCGGTGTCCGGCGTGAAGCTGGACCTGACGGTCGCGGACGACGCGGTGGAGATCCTCGCGACGGTGAAGACCACCGACCGCACGGGCGTGGAGATGGAGGCCCTGACCGCGGTGTCGGTGGCGGCGCTGACCGTCGTCGACATGGTGAAGGCCGTCGACAAGGGCGCGGTCATCTCCGACGTCCGCGTCGAGGAGAAGACCGGCGGCAAGTCGGGCCACTGGACGCGCGAGGAGCCGGCGTCATGACCGGCGGCCCGTCCGCGCACGAGGGCCACGCCCCCGCCCCCGCGCCTTCCGTGGCCGGCGGCGCCCTGCCCGCGCCGTACTCCGCGCTCGTCGTCACCGCCTCCAACCGGGCGGCGGCCGGGGTGTACGAGGACAAGGGCGGTCCGATCCTCGCCGCGGGCCTGCGGGCCCTGGGCTTCGCGGTCGACGGACCGCAGGTCGTGCCGGACGGCGAGCCCGTCGGCGCGGCGCTGCGGGCGGCGGTCGCGGCGGGGTACGACGTCGTCCTCACCACCGGCGGTACGGGCGTCTCGCCCTCCGACGCCACTCCGGAGGTCACCCGGGCGGTGCTGGACCACGAGATCCCGGGCATCCCGGAGGCGATCCGGGCGTACGGCCGCGAGAAGGTGCCCACCGCCGCGCTGTCGCGCGGGCTCGCGGGCGTCGCGGGCCGCACCCTGATCGTGAACCTGCCCGGCTCGACCGGCGGGGTGCGGGACGGCCTCGCCGTCCTGGAGCCGCTGCTGGTGCACGCGGTGGACCAGCTGCGCGGCGGCGACCACCCGAGACCGGCCGGGGAAGCGGGTCCGGCGTCATGATCCCGTCCTGGCCCGTGGTCCTGCGGGACGGCGACGTCGTCCTGCGCCCGATCAAGCTGCGCGACCACCGGGCCTGGCGCGAGGTGAACCAGCGCAACCGGGACTGGCTGCGGCCCTGGGAGGCGACCGTTCCGCCGCCCGCGCCGGGCGGTCCGGTCGCCCAGCGCCCGACGTACCGTCAGATGGTGCGGCACCTGCGCGCCGAGGCGAACGCGGGGCGGATGCTGCCGTTCGTGATCGAGTACCGGGGGCGGCTGGCCGGCCAGCTCACGGTCGCCGGGATCACCTGGGGCTCGATGTGCTCGGGGCACGTCGGCTACTGGGTCGACCGGGACGTGGCGGGCCGCGGGGTGATGCCGACCGCGGTCGCGCTGGCCGTGGACCACTGCTTCCGCTCGGTGGGCCTGCACCGGATGGAGGTCTGCATTCGCCCGGAGAACGGGCCCAGCCGCCGGGTCGTGGAGAAATTGGGATTCCGCGAGGAAGGGCTGCGGCCGCGCTATCTCCACATCGACGGGGCGTGGCGCGACCATCTGGTCTTCGCGCTCACCGCGGAGGAGGTGCCGGAGGGGCTGCTGCGACGCTGGCACCAGGCACGACCGACGCCCCCGCGCCCCGCGAAATAACAAAGGTGTTCGAATTTAATCAGCAGTCGGACGCCAATCGATCTGAACAATCACAAAAAAGTTCAGTGATATCAGCCAGATCGTGCGACACACCGGCCCAATTGGCGGATGCCCCCACGCGAACCCCTCTACGGTGTGAGGCGTGAGCAGCAGCGGCCTCATCTACGCAGTCATCGTCGGGGCCTGGGCCGCCTACTTGGTGCCGATGTGGCTCCGCAGGCAGGACGAGCTGAACGAGGCCCGTCCGACGGAACGCTTCAGCACCGCCATCCGGCTCCTGTCCGGACGGGCGGGAATGGAGCGCCGGTATGCCAGGGAGCTGCGGGAGCGCGATGTGGTCGACGAGCCCGAGGCCGACCCGGACGCCGTGACCGAGCACGTCAGCTCGGTCGACGTCCGGGCCTTCTCCGCGCCCGCGGCCAGGACCGAGGCGCGCCTGGAGCTTCCCGAGGAGCCCGCGCCCGCCCGCCGGCGCCCCACGGGCGGACCGGCGGCCGAGCGTGCCCGGCGTTCCAAGGTCCTCGCCCGCCGCCGGCGCACCACGGTGGTGCTCTTCCTCGCCTTCACGCTCGGCTCGGTCGTCGCCGCGGTCGGGGGCCTGGCGTTCCTGTGGGCCCCGGCCCTGCCGGCGGTGCTGCTCAGCGCGTACATCGTGCATCTGCGCCGGCAGGAGCGGCGGCGGTTCGTGTACGTCATGGACCGCCGGCGCGCCGAGGCCGCCGCGCAGCGACTGCGCGAGAGCCGGCCGCGCCGCCAGCCCGCCCCGGAGGCGGCCGACGAGGAGCCCGCCCGGCCCGAGCCGGAGCCCCGGGCCGCGGTCTCCCCGCAGGAGGCCGGCCGCCGGGCGCTGGTCGAGCAGACCGACCACGCCGAGTGGGTGGACCAGCAGCGCGAGCGCGGCCCGGTCCGCGGCGACAGCTGGGACCCGGTGCCGGTGCCGCTGCCCACGTACGTGACGGCCCCGGTCGCCCCGCGCGCCACCGGCGGCGTCGACATCACGGACCCGGAGACCTGGAGCGCGGCCCGCTCCTCCACGGCCGCCGAGCCCGCGCCCGCCCCGGCCCCCGACCCGGCGCCGCGCCGGCGCGCCGCGCCGCAGCGCCGCGGCCGCGACCACGGGCGGACGCCGCTGTTCGACCAGTACGCGGACGAGGACCGGCCGCGCGCGGCCAACGAATGACGAGGCGGCGGTGACCGGCGGGGATCGGATTTCCAACCACGCCGATCGGGATGCTAATGTTTCACACGTCGCAAGGGCCTGTGGCGCAGACTGGTAGCGCACCTCGTTCGCATCGAGGGGGTCAGGGGTTCAAATCCCCTCAGGTCCACAGACACGGAGGATCCCGTCCGATCGAAAGATCGGGCGGGATCTTTCTTTTGTGCGTCCGACCTTTTGTGCGCCCGACGGGTTCGGCCGAGCCGGGCGCACGCGGCGCCCGGCGTCCCGGCTCAGCCCCAACGCGCCAGCAGCGCGCCGCAGTACGTGTCGACGCCCATCAGCGGGGCCGGCGGCAGGGTGGGCTGGACGCGGCGGACCTGGCGGAGTATCGCCGGGGACCACTGCCGCAGCGGCAGCCAGGCCGCCACGTGCGCCTGCTCGCGGTCCGTGCCCGGCCGGCCCGCGCCGCCGACGTCGTGCCGCAGCCGGGGCCGCCGCCCGCGCCGGTGCAGCGCGTTGTGGGTGAACGTGGCGGCCACGGCCCGCATCTCGGCGTCGGTGAACACCGGCGGCAGCTCCGCGGTCGCCCGGTAGAGGCAGAGGAAGTCCAGGTCGATCAGGGCGTGCGTGACGTCCTCGGGGACGGTGACCGGGGCGTAGGAGGGGCGCAGCAGCGAGACGTCGGTCTCCGGCGCGCCGGTGGCCGACCAGCCCCGGTACACGTGGCCGAAGCTCGGCCAGTACGGCCAGCTGGCCACGCCGTCCGTGACGGTCAGGTCGCCCTTCAGCGAGCGGGCCATGGCCTCGGCCCGCTCGGCGTACACGGTCTCCTTGGTGACCACGGCGAGCTGGACGAGGGCCCGGCCCATCGCCAGGAACTCGTTGGTCGGCAGCTCCGCGCCCGCGAAGGAGACCGGCTCGTCGGGCAGCCAGCGGTAGGAGCCGCGGCCGTCGCCGGTGGTGACCCACTGCTCGTCGTGGGCCTCGACCGCGCGGACCGTCGCGTCCAGATAGCCGTCGATCCGGGCGTGCACGGAGTCGGGGACGACGTCGGGGCGCTCCCGGGCCAGCCGGGCCAGGCCCGCCAGCGGGTGGACGATCATGCCGGTCTGCGCCGCCAGCGGCACCAGCGCCGGACGCGCCGCGTACACGCCGGGGCGCACCCGGCGGCCGGCCGCCGCCGAGGATCCCTCGGCGGGCAGCAGACGGGCCGTCACCGCGTCCTTCTGCGTGTACGCCGCGTACAGCACCCGGTCCGCGCGCCGTTCGTCCGCCGGGTCCAGGCTCAGCGGGCCGCTCGCCCACGCCTTGCGGCGCGGGACCTCGGGCAGGCGGAGACCGAAGCGGCCGTCCTCGTACGCCTCCACGGTGAACCGGGCGAGGTGCGCGCTCGGCGGGCAGACGGTCACCTCGACGGCCGGGCGGCCGTCGGTGTCGGGGATCACCGCGGTCGCGGCCGTGAACTTCCCCGCCGTGCTCCACACTCCGCGGCTGCGGCCCCGGTGGTCCCGGACCCCGCGCACGTCGTCACGGGCGTCCAGGACCTGGTCGATCAGCTCGGCGAGCCGCTCGACGTAGGCGGGCCGGCCGGTGCGCTCGGCCATCATCAGGTAGCCCTGCATGCGCCAGGACGTGCCCCAGCCGATCACTCCGGCCTCGTTGTCGGCCGGCACACCGGGGCCGGAGACCCCGGTGAGCCGGCTCTCTATCTCGTGGAAGTAGCGGGTACCCGCCCGGTGCAGCGATTCGATTCCCCATCTCGGCATCGGGTGAGTATGCCGCAGACTCAGGCGATCTGGGCCTTGTCGTACAGGGCCTTCGCGTCGTTGCCGAAGTACGGGCCGAACATGCGGTTCGGCAGGAAGGTGTAGCCGAAGCTGTTCACCGAGACCTGCAGGCCCGTGCCGGCCGACTCGCTGAAGCCGGTGAACCAGGGGCCGCCGCTGGAGCCGCCGGTCATGTTGCAGCCGAGGCTGTGGTCCTGCGAGAAGAGGAAGTCCTTGGAGGAGCTCCCCGAGCAGTAGATCAGCTTGCTGCCGTCGTACGGGGAGGCGGCCGGGAAGCCGAAGGCGTACATCGCCTTGTTGTAGCCGCCGTTGAACTGGATGCCCTGCGCGCCGGTGACGGCGGTGAGCTTCTGGCCGTTGAGCGGCGCGACGACGGCCGCGCCGACGTCGTAGTTGATGTCCTCGCTCGCCTCCCACTGCGGGGTGGTCAGCGTCTTGGTGGCCGTCCACTGGCCGTAGGGGGCGCTGCCGTTGTTGTAAGCGGGGACGAAGACCCAGTTGGTGTGCCAGGCGCCCTGGTACTTCACGCAGTGCCCGGCGGTGATGACTGTGCTGGCGTTCTGGCTGGTCACCGCGTTGCCGGAGCAGGAGGCGGTGCGGCCCTGGAAGGTGAAGAAGACCCGGCCGGAGGTCTTCACGACCGCGCCGCCGCCGGTCCACGCGCCGCCGGCCTGCGGGAAGGCGAGGGCGCCGACGGAGCCGGAGGCCGCGGTGGCGGCGGTCGGGGCGACGGTGGTGGCCCGGTCGGAGCGGGCGACCTTCTTCAGCGGGCCCTTCACGGCGTCGGCCGTGAGGTCGAGCGGGGTGGCCGACCGCATCCGGTCGGCGGTCCAGAAGGCCGCGGCGCGCTGCTGGTCGGCCGTGGCGACCTGGCGTACGGCGGCGGCCGGGGCGGATTCGGTCGCGGCGGCCTGGGCGGTGGCGGTGGTCAGGCCGCCCGCGAGCAGGGCGCCGACGGCGAGCAGGGTGGCGGTGGCGGTGCGATGGCTTCTCACGCATGTCTCCTTCTGCCGGGGCAGGTGGGGGCTGAGAACGGTGCGGATCGGCGTTGCGTGAGGGAAGCGTGCCAGAGCGACGGGTGTTTGTCAGGAGCGCGTCAGGTCATTCGTCCGGGACGGCCGTGCCGGCCGGTGCTGCGGCCGGGTAGGCCGGTGTGGTCCGCGGGGCGTCCCGCCAGGGGCTGGAGCCGTGCGTTTCAGGCCAGCGGCTTGGCGTAGCAGCGGCTGAGCGGGGAGTGGCGGTAGTAGCCGAACTTGGCGCAGGGCGCGTAGCCGCTCGACTCGTACAGGGCCATGGCCTCGGGCTGCATCGCGCCGGTCTCCAGGACCATCCGCGTCCGGCCGGCCGCCCGCGCGTCGGCCTCCAGGGCGGCGAGGATGCGCCGGGCCAGGCCCTGGCCGCGGGCGTCCGGGACCACGTACATGCGCTTGATCTCGGCGTCCCCGTCCTCGTACCCCTCCGGGTTCGCGTCCTGCCGGCGCCAGCCGCCGCTGGCCACCGGGCGGCCGGCCTCGTCGTACGCCAGCAGGTAGACGCCCCGCGGCGGGACGAACTGCTCGGCGTCCATGGGCGTGGCGTCGCCCTCGTCGCCGTAGCGCTCGACGTACTCCGCCTGGACGTCCTGGTCGAGCTTCATGGCGTCGGGGTGGTCGTACCGCAGGGACTGTATATGCATGCTAGAGATCGTACATCTATGCGGACCGTCGTTTCGTGGACGGCGGACGGATGCGGCTATTCTCCCCGGATGCTCACTGTCACGACCGCGAATGTCAACGGACTTCGGGCCGCCGCCAAGAAGGGCTTCACCGAGTGGCTGGCCGGGACGGCCGCCGACGTGATCTGCCTGCAGGAGGTGCGGGCGGAGGAGGCGCAGCTGCCCGCGGAGGTCCGGGCCCCCGAGGGCTGGTTCACCGTGCACGCCCCGGCCGCCGCCAAGGGCCGCGCGGGCGTGTCCCTCTACACCCGGCGCGAGCCGGACGCGGTGCGGACCGGCTTCGGCTGCGCCGAGTTCGACGCCTCCGGCCGGTACATCGAGGCGGACCTGCCCGGCGTCACCGTCGCCAGCCTCTACCTGCCCTCCGGCGAGGTCGGCACCGAGCGGCAGGACGAGAAGATCCGCTTCATGGACGCCTTCCTGCCGTACCTGAAGGACCTGAAGGAGCGGGCGGCCGCCGACGGCCGCGAGGTCGTGATCTGCGGCGACTGGAACATCGCCCACCAGGAGGCCGACCTCAAGAACTGGCGGGCCAACCGCAAGAGCTCCGGCTTCCTGCCCGAGGAGCGTGCCTGGCTGAGCCGCGTCTTCGACGAGGCCGGCTACGTGGACGTGGTCCGCGCCCTCCACCCCGACCAGGAGGGCCCGTACAGCTGGTGGTCGTACCGCGGCCGGGCCTTCGACAACGACACCGGCTGGCGCATCGACTACCAGGTCGCCACCCCCGGCCTCGCGCAGCGCGCCGTCAAGGCGTGGGTCGAGCGCGCCGCGACGCACGGCGAGCGCTGGAGCGACCACGCGCCGGTCACGGCGGTCTACGAGCTCGGCTGAGCCGGCGGCGCCCGGCCCCGGACACGGCGCACCCCGGCCGGACAAGGGAACGTTTTCGGCCGGGCGGCCGGAGTCCGGCGGGAATTCCCGGCCGATTCTGTAATACGGTGCTGGAATTGCGCAGGATCTCGCGGGGGGAGTTGCGGTGAGCGCTCGGATTCTGGTCGCCGAGGACGACGAAAAGCAGTCGCGGCTGGTCCGGATCTATCTGGAACGGGAGGGAAACGCCGTGCAGGTCGTGGCCGACGGCCGCGCCGCACTGGAAAAGGCCCGCGCCACCCGTCCCGACCTCCTCGTCCTCGACGTGATGCTGCCGTACGTCGACGGGCTCGACGTCTGCCGCATCCTGCGGACCGAGCCCGCGACCGAGGACATGCCGATCCTGCTCCTGACCGCCCGGACCACCGAGGAGGACATGCTCCTCGGCCTCGACCTCGGCGCGGACGACTACCTCACCAAGCCCTACAGCCCGCGTGAACTGACCGCCCGCGTCCGGGCCCTGCTGCGCCGCGCCCGGAAGTCCGCGCCGGCCGGGGAGACCGTGCTGCGCGTCGGCCACGTCGAGCTGGACACCGCGCGGTTCGAGGTCCGGGTCTCGGGCACGCCCGTGGCGCTGACCTCGAAGGAGTTCTCCATCCTGGAGGCGCTCGCCCGCGAGCCGGGACGGGTCTTCACCCGGGCGCAGATCATCGAGCGGGTCTTCGGCTTCGACCGGGACGTCCTGGAACGGACCGTCGACGCGCACGTGATGAACCTGCGGCGGAAGCTGGAGGCCCCGCCGGGCAGCCCCCGCCTCCTGGAGACCGTGTACGGGCGGGGCTACCGGCTCGCGGACGGGGGCTGAGCACGGGCCCCGGCCCCCAGGGGCGCGCCGGCCCGGAGGGGCTTTTGCGTCAGACCGGGGGCCTTTGCGTCAGACCGCCGGGACCGGCCGCGTGCCCAGCACGATCGTGAACGTCGTGCCCACCCCGACCGTGCTGGCCACGTCGATCGTGCCCTGGTGGTCGGTCACGATCTGACGCGCGATGGACAGGCCCAGACCGCTGCCCCCGGTCGCCCGGCCCCGTGACGCGTCCGCCCGCCAGAAGCGGTCGAACAGGTGCGGCAGGTGCTCGGCCGGGATGCCCTTGCCCGTGTCCCGCACCTCGACGACGGCCAGTTCGCCGCGCGGTGCCAGGGACAGCGTCACCCGGCTGCCTGGCGCGGTGGCCCGCAGGGCGTTGCCGACCAGGTTGCCGACGGCCTGGCGGAGCCGGTCGGCGTCGCCCGTCACGTACACCGGGTACGGGGCCCGGACCTCCAGCGTCACCCCGGCGGCCTCGGCCTGCGGGCGGTGCGCGGTGCCGGCGGCCTCCAGCAGCTCGCGCAGGTCCAGTTCGCCGCGGTGGTACGTGAGGGCGCCCGCCTCGGCGAGCGCGAGGTCCTGGAGGTCGTCCACGATGCGCTGCTGGAGCAGCGCCTCCTCGTGGAGGGAGTCCAGCAGTTCGGGCGTCGGGTCGACCACGCCGTCGCGCAGCGCCTCCAGGTAGCCGCGCAGGTTGGCGAGCGGGGTGCGCAGCTCGTGCGCGATGTCGCCGGTGAGCCGGCGCTGGCGTTCCTCGCCGGCCTGCAGGGAGTCGGCCATGCGGTTGAACGCCCGCCCCAGCCGGGCGATCTCGTCGCGTCCCGAGACCGGCACCCGCCGCTCCAGGTCGCCCTCGCCGAGCGCCTGGGCGGCGTGCGTCATGGCCCGTACGGGCTGCAGCACCGCCCGGCTCAGCAGCAGCGCCCCGAGGATCGCGGCGAGCGCGACCCCGACCGCGACGGCGACGGTCGGCCCGGCGGCGAGGGCGGGCGGGGACTCGTCCTGGTAGCCGAGCCGTACCTGGAGCCGGGGCGGGGCGACGGCGGCGGTGCGCTCGTCGAAGACGCGCTGCAGGCAGGGGCCGAAGGGCTGCACGGTGTCGCAGACCCGGGCGGCCGCGTCGTCGCTCCGGAACTGCCGGGCGTCGGCGGCCCGCGGTTCCCGGCAGTGCGCGGGCCGGTCGGGGGTGTCCACCCCAGGCATGCCGAGGCGGTCGGTGCGGACCGTCACCGTCGCTCCGGCCCTGGTCAGGCAGGCCGCGTCGGTCATGGCCGCCCGGTAGCGGGAGATCGCGGTCACGGTCAGCTTCCGGGCGGCGCCCGGCACCAGCCCCTCGGGGAACGTCAGGTCGGGGCGCGGGTCGACGAGGATCGGGGGCTGGCTGCCCAGCGGGCGCGGCGCGCGTCCGGTGAGGGAGTCGGAGTCGGCGAGCGGCGCGCCGGTCTCCGTGGCGACGCGGATGCGCTGCCCGGTGTCCCGCGACAGGGCCTCGACCGCGGGCGCGAACCCGTCCCAGGTGCCGTGCCCGAAGCCGTACGCGCGCAGCTCCCCCGTGATCCGGGAGACGTCCTCCTGGCCGGCCGCCACGGCCTCGCGGACCTGGCGGTCGGCCTGGCGCAGGGTCAGCCAGGCGGTGGCGGCCGTGGCGGTCAGGGCGACCAGCATCAGCAGGCCGAGGACGCGCACCCGGAAGCTCATCGGTTCCCACCCGGGCCGGGTGACGGGACGTGTGCGCTCAACGGGACTCCTTCGGTGTCGGGGCACCCAACCTACGGGCCGGCCGGCGGACTTCCGGGTCCTTCCGCGGCAGGCGGGCGGGGCCGGCCATTCCGCCCGCGGATGGCGCATTGTCGCGCGAAAGAATTCAGGACGCCCGGGAACGGAAAGCGGTCAGTCCCACGCGGAATGATTTCTTCGACGGCGGCGGTGGGTGAGGGTCATGAATGTCCTTCCGCCGGACTCGGCGTGAGGGTCGCTGCATTCACCCGGTCTTCCTCGGATTTCCGGGCGCAGCGCTGACGAAACGACATCAGTGGGGGTTTACGAATGAAGCGTCGACTCGCAGCAATTCTTCCCGCCGTCGCGATGGCCGCCCTGGCCATTCCGGTGGTCACCGCCACCCCGGCCGCCGCGCACGCCGCCTGCGGCACCGGCGCCGCCGACAAGGACGGCTCGGCGTGGGGCTACTGGGCCAACGGCGCCAACGAGCGCAGCGGTTCCAGCACCAGCTGTGTGAGCAAGGGCATCGCGTACAGCAACGACCGGCTGGACTACCACTGCTACACCGTGGGCAACGACGGCAACACCTGGACCTACCTGCACAACGTGAGCGACAACGTGTACGGCTGGGTCCGTGACGACCTGCTGAGCAACGGCGGCAGCCTCACCCCGTGCTGACGCCTCGTCGCGGGCCCCGAGCGGCTCGCGGCTGAAGCACCTGGGGGCGGCCTCGTCGGGGGCCGCCCCTTCCCCGTGCGTACGGCGGCGTCGGGCGGGCTCATGTGCCGGACAGCGCCTCCGTCGGCGACAGCCTGCTCGCCCGGACCGCCGGGTAGAGCCCGGCGAGCATGCCGATGAGCAGCGTCGAGCCCACGCCGGCCGCGCTCGCCCAGACCGGGACGACCGTCGGCCAGTCGCGGCTGACGGCGTAGCCCGCCGTGATCAGCGTGCCGAGCGCGGTGCCACCGAGGCCGCCTATCAGTGACAGCAGCAGGGACTCCGTCACGAACTGGGTGCGGATCTGGCCCCGCGTCGCGCCCAGGGCGCGACGCAGACCGATCTCGGACCGGCGTTCCAGGACGGAGATGACCATGGTGTTGCCGACGCCGACCCCGCCGACGAGCAGCGCCACGCCGCCGAGGCCGAGGAGCAGGCCGGTGAGCGCCGACTCCGTCGCCTCGCGGGCCGCGAGCGCGTCGGAGGGCCGGGAGACCGCCACCTCGCCCGGCTTCTCGGGGTGGGCGGTGGCGGCCAGCACGGCCTGCACCGAGGTGACCTGACTGTCCGCGGCCCGGACGTACACCGTCGACGGATGGCCGTCGAAGCGCAGCTGGGACCGGGCGGCCGGCCAGCCGACCAGCGCCGCGCTGTCGAGCTCCGGCGCGAGCGGCACCGGGTCGAGGACGCCGATCAGGGAGAACCACCGGCCGCCGATCCAGAGCCGGGTGCCCGGGGTGTACACGTCGAGCCGCTGGGCGGCGGTGGCGCCCAGCACGACGGTCGGGTACTTCTCCGTCGTCGTGTCCAGCCAGCGGCCCGCGCGGACGTGCCCGCCGACGGCGGGCAGCAGGTCGGAGCCCGCCGCGAGGACGGCGAGCGAGCCCGTGCGGCCGACGGCGATGCGCTCGTTGCGGTAGACGTGGGCCTCGACGGCGCCGGTGGCGGCGGCCTGCTGGACGGGGGGGACGCGCCGGATCATCGCCACCGACTCCACCGGCAGGCTGGCCTTGGCGCCGCCGGCGGTCCGGCCCGGGGCGACCCGCAGCAGGTTGGTGCCGAGGGCGTCGAGCCGCCGGTCCACCTCCGCCTGCCCGGAGCCGGAGATGCCGACGACGGCGATCATGGCGGCGACGCCGATGGCGATGCCGAGGGCCGAGAGGAAGACGCGGAGCGGGCGGGTCCGCAGGCCCGTGCCGCCGAGCCGTACGACGTCCGCGGGGCCGAGCCGGGCGGCCCGCAGCCCCGTTCCGGTGGTGGTGCGGTCCGTCACCGGGGCGCCCCGATCGTCGAGTTCCGGGTGGTGTCGGCGACCAGACGGCCGTCGCGCAGCTCGATGCGCCGGGGCAGTTCGGCCGCGATCTCCCGGTCGTGCGTGATGATCACGACCGTCGTCCCGGCGGCGTGCAGGTCGCGCAGGAGGTTCAGTACGGCGGCTCCCGACGCGGAGTCGAGGTTGCCGGTCGGCTCGTCCGCCAGGAGCACCGACGGTTCGCCCACCACGGCGCGGGCCACCGCGACCCGCTGGCGCTCGCCGCCGGAGAGCTGGTGCGGCAGATGGCGGACGCGGTGGCTGAGTCCCACGCGCTCCAGCGCGTCCGCCGCCCGGGCGCGACGGCGGCGCAGCGGGACTCCCGCGTAGAGCAGGCCGTCCGCCACCGAGTCGAGGACGGGAACGCCCACGGCGAGGTGGAACTGCTGGAAGACGAAGCCGATCCGGGTGGCCCGCAGGGCGGACACCTCCCGGTCGGACAGGTTCGCCACGTCGTGGCCGTCGACCAGGACCCGGCCCTCGGTGGGGCGGTCGAGGCTGCCCATGAGGTTGAGCATGCTCGACTTGCCCGAGCCGGACGGGCCGACGATCGCGACCAGTTCGCCGCGCTCGATGCGCAGGCTGACGTCCCGGAGCGCGGCCACGCCGCCGGGGTACGTCTTGGAGACGGCGTCGAACTCCACGACCGCCGTCGTGCCGCCGCTCACTCGGGGATCCTCACCTTCATGCCCGCGCGGACCGCCGGCCCGGTGACCTCCACCTTGCCGTCGGCGAAGAGCCCGGTCCTGACGGCGACGAAGCGGCCGTCCTCGGTCTCCAGGCCGTGGCCGCCCTCGGCGAGGGCGACGAGCGCGGCGACCGGGACGGTCAGCACGTCCGTGACCTCCTTGCCCACGTACTCCACGGAGACCGGTCCGCTCCCCCAACGGCCTGCGGCTTTCTGGTCCTTCAGGGCGATCGTCACCGGGACCGTGGGGGCCCGGCCCGTGCCGCCCTCCCCGCCGCCGCCCTCGGGCGCGGTGGCCTGTCTGCCGACGCCCGCCACCTCGCCCCGCGCGGGGGTGCCGTCGGGCAGCTTCACCGTGACGCGCGCGCCCCTGACGGCCCAGCCGGCGTCCGAGGCCGCGGCGTCCACGACCACCTTGCGGGCCGTGCCGGTGTACGTCAGCGTGTCCTCCCCGACCGCGGAGCCGAGCCGGGCGCCGGGCCGGCCGATCCGCACCTCGCCCGACGCGTAGATGACGTCGCCCACGCCGACCGTCCCGGTCTGCTCCACGCCGAGCGACTTCTGCCAGCGCTTGACGGCATCGGCCGTGCCGCTGGTGAACCGCTCGTCCACGGTGAAGCCGGTGTAGCCCAGGGCGGCGAGGTTGGTCTCGAACTGCATGACGTCCATGCCCCGCAGCTCGCGCGGCGCCCGCGACGGGCCGGTGCGCCCCCCGCTTCCGCCGCCGTCCCCGCTTCCGCCGGTGTCCCCGCCCCCTCCGCTTCCGGCGCCCCCCGGCGCCGGTGAGCCGGAAGGGGCGGGGCCCTTGCCGTCCCGGCCGCCCTGGCCGCCGGGCGGGACGCCGTCCCGCGGCGGCTCCTCGGCGGGGAGCAGCCCGAGGGACCGGTACATCGGCAGCGCCCCGTACAGCAGGGTGACCGGCCGGTCGTCGACCCGGAGCAGCTCCTCGCCCCGGGCGACCGTGGCGCCCTGCTCGGGCAGCCAGGTCACGGTGCCCTGTGCCTTGACGGGCAGCGGCAGCTCCGTGCCGTAGCCCAACTGGCCCTCCACCGTCGTGCGTTCGGTCAGCGTCGCGCGCGTCACGGACACCAAGGAACCGGACCGGGGCGGGGCGCTCGGACCGGGGTCCTCGCCGCCGCCGAGCCCGAGCGCGCCGACCACGGCGACCGCCGCCACGACGACCACGGCCGAGGCGATCCACACCGCGCGCCGGCCGCGCCGCGGCGGCGGTGCGGACTCCGCCTCGTGCGCCTCGTCGATGCGCGTCACCGTCTCCGTCATGGGTCAGCCCTGGGCCGTGGGAGCGTCGTCCGGGACCTCGTTGCCGCTGATCGACGCGCAGACGCGGGTCGCGTTCTTCGCGCCGGCCGAGGTCTGGTCCCACTCGGGCGTGGCCGAGTTGTTGTTCTTCTGGTAGCCGTCCGGACCGGGGTCGGGGAAGTCGGGCGCGCCGTTCTTCTGCATGCAGGCGGCGTAGTCGCGGGCGGCCTTGATCTGCTCCGGGGTGAGCTTCGGCCGCGGGTTGACGGCCTCCTCGTACCCCTCGGGCAGGGGTGGGTCGACCGACTGGCACTTCTTGGACGCCGCGGCGAACTTGGGGTCCTTCTTCATGGTGCGCACGGCGTCCCCGCCGCCGAGGTCGACCTGGCCCTTGTCGTTCGGGTCGTCGAGCTGGATCCCGTTGTCGCGCATGCACTTCACCCACGCGCGCTTGCCCTCGACGTACGCCGCGATGGCGTCCTTGCCGGCCGGCCCGCCGCCGTCCCCGCCGCCCGTCGCCCCGGCCGTCTTCGCGGTGTCCCCGCCCGCCGACGGAACCTTCGCCCCGCCGTCCTCGCCGCCGCAGCCGGTCAGCGCGAACGCCAGGACCGACGCCGCCGCGGCCAGCAGTACCCGGTTCGTCCTCATCGGTTCTCCCCGCTCCTCCTGTCGGGCCCGGCCGCGGGCGCGGTGGGCAGGCCGACCGTAGGACGGAGACGATGAAGAACTCTTGAAGAACCTGTCAGGCGATCATGCGCTCGCCTCAGGACCCGTCGGGGTCGCTCGCGGACTCCCGCAGCCGCCGGTCGAGGGCCAGCGACAGCTCCGCCTCGACGACGCTCTTGGCCAGCGGGCGCAGTCGCTGGAGGTCCTCCTCGTCGGCGTGCGCGCGCAGCAACTCCGTGAACAGGGCGGCCATTTCGTCGGCGTGCTCGCGGACCCGGCGGCCCGCCTCCAGGACGGCGGCGAGCGGGACGCCCTCCCTGACGAGGGCGGCGGACACGTCGAGCAGCCGGCGGCTGATGTGCACGATGTCGTCGCCGTCGGGGGCGATGTAGCCGAGGTCCAGGGCGGTGGTCAGGTTCTCCGGGGTGACCTCGCCGGCGAAGTGGTCGGCCAGCTCCTGCGGGGTGAGGCGGACGGGTTCCTCCTCGGTGGGCAGGCCGAGGCCCAGGACCTCGCTGACGTCCCGGCCGCTCTCGAAGGCGGTGTTGAGGTCGGCGATGCCGTTGAGGGTGTGGCCGCGCTCCAGGAGGGCGGCGATGGTGCGGAGCCGGGCCAGGTGGTGGTCGTCGTACCAGGCGATCCGGCCCTCGCGGCGGGGCGGCCGGATCAGGCCGCGCTCCCGGTAGAAGCGCAGGGTGCGCACGGTGATGCCGGCCGCCGCGGCCAGTTCCTCCATGCGGTACTCGCGGCCGGCCGGCGGTTCGCCGGTGCGCTCGGTCCGCCCGGCCGTCCGCCCCGGCGACGGCTCGGCCGACTGCTCGGCCCGCTCGGGCGGGCGCTCGGCCGTCCACCCCGTCGCCCGTACGTGCGTTCGGTCCCCGTTCCTGTCCGTCACCCCGTCAGCCTATGTCGTACCGCCGGTAACTTTCCTCGGTCCGACCCCTACCGCTCGGTAGGGGCGTGCTCTACTCTCCCGACTGTGCCAGTGATTGCTGGCAGAGTCGAGGTCGGTGGCGCGGAAGGCGGCGGCATGACGAAGCACGAGCACGTACGAGTGGCGGTGATCGGTTCCGGATTCGGCGGCCTGGGCGCCGCGGTCCGGCTGCGCCGCGAGGGGATCACCGACTTCGTCGTCCTGGAACGGGCCGACTCCGTCGGCGGCACCTGGCGGGACAACAGCTACCCCGGCTGCGCCTGCGACGTCCCCTCGCACCTGTACTCCTTCTCCTTCGCGCCCAACCCGGACTGGCCGCGCACCTTCTCCGGCCAGCGCCACATCCGCGCCTACCTGGAGCACGTTGCCGACACCTTCGGCATCCGGCCGCACCTGCGGCTGAACCGCGAGGTGCTGGGCATGACCTGGGACGCGGACGAGCTGCGCTGGGACATCGAGACGAACGACGGCCGCTTCACCGCCGACGTGGTCGTCTCCGCGGCGGGCCCGCTGTCCGACCCCAAGATCCCGGACATCCCGGGGCTCGACGGCTTCCCCGGCAAGGTCTTCCACTCGGCGCGGTGGGACCACGACTACGACCTGCGCGGCAAGCGCGTGGCCATGATCGGCACCGGTGCCTCCGCCATCCAGATCGTGCCCGCCATTCAGCCCGAGGTCGGCCGGCTCACCCTCTTCCAGCGCACCCCCGCCTGGGTCATGCCGCGCATGGACCGCGCCATCACCGGCTTCGAGCGCTGGCTGCACCGCACCGTGCCGGTCACCGGCACCCTGCGCCGCGGCCTGCTCTGGGGCATCCGCGAACTCCAGGTCGGCGCCTTCACCAAGCACCCCGGCGAGCTGGGCCTCGTGGAGAACCTGGCCAAGGCCAACATCGCCCGCGCCGTCAAGGACCCGGCGCTGCGGGCCAAGCTCACCCCGTCGTACCGCATCGGCTGCAAGCGGATCCTGCTGTCCAACACGTACTACCCGGCGCTCGCCCAGTCCAACGTGGACGTCGTCGCCGCCGGGCTGCGCGAGGTCCGCGGCTCGACGCTGGTCGCCTCCGACGGCACCGAGACCGAGGTCGACGCGATCGTCTTCGGCACCGGCTTCCACGTCACGGACATGCCGATCGCCCAGCGGGTCGTCGGCGCCGACGGGATCACGCTCGCCGAGAGCTGGAAGGACGGCATCGAGGCGCTGCGCGGCGCGACGGCCGCCGGCTTCCCCAACTTCATGACGATCATCGGGCCCAACACCGGCCTCGGGAACTCCTCCATGATCCTCATGATCGAGTCCCAGCTGAACTACATGGCCGACTACCTGCGCCAGCTGGACGTCCTCGGCGGCCGCGCGGCCCTCGCCGCCCGGCCCTCCGCCGTCGGCGCCTGGAACCGCACGATCCAGTCGCGGATGCAGCGGACCGTGTGGAAGTCCGGCGGCTGCGACAGCTGGTACCTCGACGCCAACGGCCGCAACACCACCCTGTGGCCCGGCACCACCGGCGAGTTCCGGCGCCAGACGCGGACCGTCGACCTCGCCGAGTACGAGGTGCTGCGCGCCCCCGCGAAGACCGCGAAGCCCGCGCAGCCCGTCGAGGCCGCGAAGCCCGGCACCCGCCGGGCGAAGGCCGCCGAGACCGCCGGGTCCGCCGGGTCCGCCGAGGCCGCCCGATGAGCCGCCTCGCCGGCGGCGGCCCGGTGCGCCGCCCGCAGCCGGTCCGCGAGCTGACCGCCGTCTCCGCCGACGGCTCCCGGATCCACGTCGAGCTGTACGGGCCCGAGGGCGCCCCCGCCGTCGTCCTGGCCCACGGCTGGACCTGCTCCATCGGCTTCTGGTCCGAGCAGATACGGGCGCTGTCCGCCGACCACCGCGTGATCGCCTACGACCAGCGCGGCCACGGCCGCAGCCCGGTCCCGGCCGGCGCCGCCGGCTACTCGACGCAGGCGCTCGCCGACGACCTGGAGGCCGTGCTCGCCGCGGCCCTCGCGCCCGGCGAGAAGGCGGTCGTCGCCGGTCACTCCATGGGCGGCATGACGATCATGGCCGCGTCCGCACGCCCCGGCTTCCTGGCGCACGCCGCCGCGGTGCTGCTGTGCTCCACGGGCCCGTCGAAGCTGGCCGCCGAGTCCCTCGTCGTCCCGCTGCGGGCGGGCGCCCTGCGCACCCGGCTCACCGTCGCGATCCTCGGCGCGCGGGCGCCCCTGGGGCCGGTCACCCCGGTCTCGAAGAAGATCCTCAAGTACGCCACCATGGGCCCCGCCTCGGCGCCCGACCGGGTCGACGCCTGCGCCCGCATCGTGCACGCCTGCCCGCGCAAGGCCCGGGTCGGCTGGTCGCACGTGCTCGCCGAGCTCGATCTCGACGCGGACGCGCGGGCGTTGAGCCTGCCTGCCGCGGTGCTCGTCGGCACCGCCGACCGGCTCACCCCGCCGGTCCACTCGCGCCGCCTCGCGGCCGCGCTGCCGCAGTGCACGGGCCTGACCGAACTGGCGGGCATGGGCCACATGACCCCGGTGGAGGCCCCCGAGGCCGTCACCGCCCGGATCCGAGAACTGACCGGCACGTACCTGGGTACCGGCCTGGGTGTGAAGGAGGACGCATGAGCAGGGTGAGCCTGGAAGGACAGGTGGCGGTCGTCACCGGAGCGGCCCGCGGCGTCGGCGAGCTCCTCGCCCGCAAGCTGTCGGCGCGCGGCGCGAAGGTCGCGCTGGTCGGCCTGGAGCCGGAGCTGCTCAAGGAGGTCGCCGGGCGGCTGCACACCGAGGCCGACTGGTGGCACGCCGACGTCACCGACCACGAGGCGATGGCGAAGGTCGCGCGGGAGGTCAAGGAGCGGTTCGGCAAGGTCGACATCGTCGTGGCCAACGCCGGCGTCGCGGCGGGCGGCCCGTTCATGGACTCCGACCCGGTCGCCTGGCGGCGCGTCATCGAGGTCAACCTGATCGGCTCCGCGGTCACCGGCCGCGCCTTCCTGCCGGTGCTCGTCGAGTCCCGCGGCTACTTCCTGCAGATCGCCTCGCTGGCCGCGATGACCCCGGCGCCGATGATGACCGCGTACTGCGCGTCCAAGTCGGGCGTCGAGGCCTTCGCGCACAGCCTGCGCGCCGAGGTCGCCCACAAGGGGGTGAGGGTCGGCGTCGGTTACCTGTCGTGGACCGACACCGACATGGTGCGCGGCGCGGACCAGGACGACGTGATGAAGGAGCTGCGGCAGCGGCTGCCCTGGCCGTCCAACCGCACCTACCCGCTCGGCCCGGCCGTCGACCGGATCGTCGCCGGCATCGAGCGGCGCTCGGCGCACGTGTACGCCCAATGGTGGCTGCGTGGGATGCAGACGAGCCGCCACTACCTGCCGGGCGTCATCGCGGCGGTCGGACAGCGCGAGATGAGGCGCTTCGAGCCCCGGCTCTCCAGCGTCTCCCGGGGCCTGGTGGGCGCCGGCGGCGCGGCGGACGAACAGGCCCGCACCGCCCGGCGGTGACGCTGCGTGTCCGCTCGACATGCACGGCGTGGCGGGCCGTGTCAGTGTGGTGGAGACGGAGCGGGCGAAGCGCCCCTCCCTCTCTCAACCCCCCACGAGGAGTGGACCACATGGGCATGAAGGACCAGTTCCAGGACAAGGCCGAAGAGCTCAAGAACCGAGCGAAGCAGGCGAAGGACGAAGCCTCCACGCGCGCCTCGCAGATGCAGGACCGCACGAAGGAAGAGGCGGCGCGTCGTCGCGAGCAGCAGCAGCGTCGTGAGGACGAGGGCGTCTGACGACTCCCTTCGCAGGCTGAAAGGCCGGTCGGAAAGGCGCACCCGGGACGCCGGGTGCGCCTTTCGCATGTCCGCCGCCGGATCCGCTCGACCGCCGAGCGGGGCCGGCAGCGGAGCCGGGCCCGGCCGACCGCCCGTGAAGGCAGCCGGCCCGGCCCGCGTACAGCCCCCCGGCGTTCAGCCCCTCGGCGGGAGCTTCGGCCGGGAGCGGTCCGGGATGCCGGTGTGTCCGGGCGGTGCGGCCGCCGGGGACTCGCCGAGCAGCCCCAGCGCCAGTTCGACCGCGTCCGCCAGCTGGGCGTGCCGTCCCTCGGCCCAGTCCAGGGGCGTGCGCAGCACAGCGACGTCCGGTTCCACGCCGTGGTTCTCCACCGACCAACCGTACTCCGGGAACCAGGCCGCGTTCATCGGCACGGTGATCTGTGTGCCGTCGCCGAGCCGGTGTCGTCCCGTCATGCCGACCACCCCGCCCCAGGTCCGCTGGCCGACCACCGGGCCGAGGCCGAGCAGCTTGAACGCGGCGGTGATCATGTCGCCGTCGGAGGAGGTGGCCTCGTCGGCGAGCGCCACGACCGGGCCGCGCGGGGCGTTGGACGCGTACGAGACGGGCTGCGCGTTGCGGGTGAGGTCCCAGCCGAGGATCTTGCGGGTGAGCTTCTCCACCACGAGCTCGCTGATGTGCCCGCCGGCGTTGCCGCGCACGTCCACGATGAGCGCCGGCCGGGACACCTCCATGCGCAGGTCGCGGTTGAACTGGGCCCAGCCGGAGCCGCCCATGTCGGGGATGTGCAGGTAGCCGCACCTGCCGCCGCTGAGTTCGTGGACCACCGCGCGCCGCTTGGTCACCCAGTCCTGGTACCGCAGCGGACGCTCGTCGACCAGCGGCACGACCGCGACCCGGCGGGCCCGGCCCTCGCCTTCGGCCGGCCGGAAGGTCAGCTCGACGGTGGTGCCGCCGGTGCCGGCGAGCAGCGGGTACGGGCCTGCCACCGGGTCCACCGGGCGGCCGTCCACATGGGTGAGGACCGCGCCCTCGCGGATGCCGGTGCCCGCCAGCGGGGAGCGGGCCTTGGAGTCCGAGGAGTCGCCGGGCAGGATGCGCTTGACCATCCACCCCTCCTCCCGGAGCACGAAGTTGGCCCCGAGCAGTCCCTGCGGCCGCTGGTAGTGCGGCGGGCCCTCGTTGCGCCGGGCGGGGGTGACGTACGCGTGGGAGGTGCCGAGCTCGCCGAGGACCTCGCGCAGCAGATCGGCGAAGTCGTCGGGGGAGGCGACCCGTTCGACGAGCGGCCGGTACTGGTCGAGCACCGCGTCCCAGTCGATGCCGCACATGTCGGGGTCCCAGAAGTAGGCGCGGATGATGCGGCCCGCCTCGTCGTAGGCGCCCCGCCACTCGGCCTCCGGTTCGACGGTGTGCAGGATGCGGCGCAGGTCGAGGTAGACCGTGGAGTCGTGGTCGCCCGGCTCGTTCGCGGGGACGGCGCGCAGTTCGCCCTCGTCGACGACGACCAGGCGCGAGCCGTCGCCGCTGATCGCGAACCAGTCGAGGTGGCCGACGAGTTCGGACTTGCGGGCCTTGGTGAGGTTGAAGTGCTCGAGGGTGGGCCGGCCGGAGGTGTCCGCCGGGTTGACGAAGGTCTCGCCGAGCGCGCCGGAGATGGGCCAGCGCAGCCAGACCAGGCCGCCGCCGGCGACGGGGTGCAGCCCCGAGTACTTGGACGCGGCCACGGGGAACGGCGTGACCCGGCTCTCCAGCCCCTCCACCTCCACCATCACCGCGCCGTCCCCGCCGTTCTCGCCCTCCACCGGGTCGAGCCCGCCCGCGGCCGGCCGGCCCTCCGGCGAGAGCGCGAACGGCGAGGGCGTCGCCGAGGACAGTGGCACCAGGTAGGGGCGGCAGCCCAGCGGGAACGACAGGTCGCCGGTGTGCACGTCGTACACCGGGTCGAAGCCGCGCCAGGACAGGAAGGCGAGGTAGCGGCCGTCCCGGGTGAAGACCGGATTCTCGTCCTCGAAGCGGCCGTTGGTGACGTCCACGATGATCCGCTCGCCCGGGCCGGCGATCCGGGCCATCTTGATGGAGCGCAGGGTGCGCCCGATGCCCGGGTGCGACCAGGTCAGCCAGGTGCCGTCGGGGGCGAACGCCAGGTCGCGGACCGGTCCGTTGACGGACCGGATGAGCTCCGTCACCTCGCCGTTGGACTCCTCGGTGGCGTCGAGCAGCAGCAGCCGGCCGTCGTTGGAGGCGATGGCGAGGCGTTCCCCGTCCGGGTCGGCGACCATCTCCTCCACCCGGCCGAGTTCGCCCGCCGCGAGCCGGCGCGGCTCGCGGTCGCCGCTGGCCCGGGGCAGGTACGCGATCTCGACGGCGTCCTCGCCCTCGGCGTCCGTCACGTACGCCACCTGGTCGCCGCTGCCCAGCATCTCCGGCAGCCGGACGCGGACGCCGGGGGTGTCGGTGAGGGTGCGGGCCGGGCCGTCGCGGTGGGTGAGCCAGTACAGGCTGCCGCGCACCCCGACCGCGCTGGCCCGGCCGGTCTCGTCGACGGCGATCGCGTCGACGTGGTGGGAGGCCGGGATCTGGTACGGGCGGCGGCCGGGCGCCGGGCCGCCGAGCCGGACGTCCAGCTTCCGCGGCTCGGAGTCCGCGGTCAGCTCGTCGACGATCCACAGCTCGCCGGCGCACTGGTAGACCACCCGCCGCCCGTCGCTGGAGGCGTTGCGGGCGTAGAAGGCGTCGTGGTCGGTGTGCCGGAGCAGGTCGGTGCCGTCGGGCCGGCAGGAGTACAGGTTGCCGACGCCCTCGTGGTCGGAGAGGAAGGCGATCCGCCCGGCGACGAACATCGGCGAGTCGAACTGCCCGTCCAGTTCCGGCAGCAGCCGCTCGCCGTGCAGCCAGAGCCGGCCGGTCGCTCCGCCCCGGTACCGCTTCCAGGCGGCCGGCTCGTACGCGGGCCGGCCGGTCAGCAGCAGGGTGCGCCGCTCGCCCTCGGTGTCGGCGACGGCGATGTGGGCGGCCGGGCCCCAGGGCAGGCGTCTGCCGGGGGAGCCGTCGGTGGGCACGGTGTACGCCCAGGAGAAGTGCGCGAAGGGCTGGCCGTGCGAGGCGACGGCGAGGATGTCGCCGTCGGGGCCCCAGCCGCAGACCCGGGTGTCGGTGGTCCCCCAGTAGGTGAGCCGGCGGGCCGGGCCGCCGTCGACCGGGGCGAGATGGATCTCGGGGTCGAGGCTGCGCCAGCTCGTGTAGGCGATGTGCGTCCCGTCGGGGGAGAACCGCGGGTGACCGACCCGGGTCCGGTCGACGGTCAGCCGCCAGGCGCGGCCGGGCCGTTGTCCGGCGGGCGCGAGGGGGGCGATCCAGAGATCGTCCTCGGCCGCGAAGCACAGCAGCTCGTCGTGGAGGTGCGGGAAGCGGAGATACGCGACGTCGTCACTCACTCGTCAATGCTTTCCGCGCGAAGGGGGCGCGGCAACTCGTACGTGTGGCCGAGGACACGTACGAAACGGTTTCGTTTCGCTCGGCGGAGGCGTACCGTCGAGGTGTACGAAACCGTTTCGTTCGGTTCGCTGATCGTGAGGAGGCCGGTCATGGCACGCAGCAGGCTCACTCCCGAGCGGGAGGCCGAGCTCTACGAGGCCGTGCTCGACCTGCTCCGCGAGGTCGGCTACGACGCCCTCACCATGGACGCCGTCGCCGCCCGCACCCGCTCCAGCAAGGCCACCCTCTACCGCCAGTGGGGGAGCAAGCCCGAGCTGGTCGCCAAGGCGCTGCGCCACAACAAGCCCGTCAGTCTCGCCGAGATCGACACCGGCTCCCTGCGCGGGGACCTCCGCGCCGTGGTGGAACGCAGTGACGCCTGCCAGATGGAGAAGGACTCCGCGCTGATGCGGGGTCTGGCCCATGCCGTCCACGAGAACCCCGAACTCCACGAGGCGCTCCGCGAGCTGCTGATCGGGCCCGAGATGACCGGACTCGACGAGCTGCTGCGCAGGGCGGTGGACCGGGGTGAGGTCCGTGCCGGCAACCCGGCCCTGAGCTTCGTGCCCCACATGATGCTCGGCGCGGTGGTCGCCCGACCGCTGATCGACGACCGGCCGGTCGACCCCGAGTACCTGCTGACCTATCTCGACGCCGTGGTGTTCCCCGCACTCGGCGTCTGACCGTCCCGCACCACCCTTCCCACCTGACGTCGCACCGCTCACGCCGTCGGGCCGGCTCCCCATGCCCTGTCCCACTCACACCGGGAGTACGCCCCCGTGGCCACGTTCCTCTACAAGCTCGGCCGCGCCGCCTTCCGCCGGCGCCGGCTCGTCGCCCTGATCTGGGTGGCCCTGCTCGCGCTCGCGGGCGTCGGAGCCGCCACCGCGCCCGCCGCGACCTCCGCCTCCTTCTCCATACCCGGCACCGAGGCCCAGCGCGCCTTCGACCTGCTCGAAGAGCGCTTCCCCGGAGCCGGCGCCGACGGCGCGACCGCCCGGGTCGTCTTCAAGGCCCCCGACGGGCAGAAGATGACCGACCCGGCCCACAAGGCCAAGGTGCAGGACGTCGTCGCCGACCTGAAGTCCGGCTCCGACCAGATCGCCCGGGTCACCGACCCGTACACCGGCCGGGCCGTCTCGCGCGACGGCTCGACCGCGTACGTCTCGGTCGCCTACGAGGTCAACGCGATGGAGCTGACCGACGACACCCGCGAGGCCCTGAAGAAGGCCGGGCACGACGCCCAGGGCAAGGGGCTGACCGTCGAGATCGGCGGTGACGCGCTGCAGACCATGCCGGAGACCGGCACGGGCGAGATCATCGGCGTGATCGTCGCGGGCGTGGTCCTCGTGATCACCTTCGGCTCGCTGGTCGCCGCCGGACTGCCGCTGCTCACCGCGATCATCGGCGTCGGCATCGGCGTCTCGACGATCACCGCCCTGGCGAGCGCCCTCGACCTCGGCTCCACCACGTCCACGCTCGCGATGATGATCGGCCTCGCGGTCGGCATCGACTACGCGCTGTTCATCGTCTCCCGCTACCGGGCCGAGCTGGCCGAGGGCCGGGAGCGCGAGGACGCCGCCGGCCGCGCCGCCGGCACCGCCGGCTCCGCCGTCGTCTTCGCCGGTCTGACCGTCGTCATCGCCCTCGTGGGCCTCGCCGTGGTCAACATCCCGATGCTGACCAAGATGGGCTTCGCCGCGGCCGGCACGGTCGTGATCGCCGTCCTCATCGCGCTCACCCTGATCCCCGCGCTGCTCGGCTTCGCCGGCGGCAGGGTCGTCGGGCGCAAGGAGCGCAAGGGGCTGAAGAAGGCCGGCGAGAAGCCCAACGCGGGCACCCGCTGGGCCCGGTTCGTCCTCCGCCGCCCGGTGATGGTGCTGCTCGTCGGCGTGCTCGGCCTCGGCGCGATCGCGGTGCCCGCGGCCTCGCTGGAGATGGGCCTGCCGGACGACGGCGTGAAGCCGGTCTCCACCAGCGAGCGCCGCGCGTACGACCTGCTCTCGGACGGTTTCGGCCCCGGCTTCAACGGCCCGCTGATGGTGGTCGTCGACGGCGACCGGGCCGCCGCGGACGCGACGGTCGGGAAGATCAAGGGCCTGGACGGGGTCGTCGCGGTCACCCCGCCGACGCCGAACAAGGCAGGCGACACCTCCGTGATCACCGTCGTGCCGAAGGACCGCCCGGCCTCCGTCGAGACCGAGGAGCTGGTCAAGAACATCCGGGCCGCCACCGGCGACGACGTCCTGGTCACCGGCGCGACCGCGATGAACATCGACTTCTCGCAGAAGATGAACGACGCCCTGCTGCCCTATCTGGCGCTCGTCGTCGGCCTCGCCTTCCTGCTCCTGACGGTGGTCTTCCGCTCGATCCTGGTCCCGCTCAAGGCGGCGCTCGGCTTCCTGCTCTCGGTGGTCGCCGCCCTCGGCGCGGTCGTCGCGGTCTTCCAGTGGGGCTGGCTGGGCGGCCTGTTCGGCGTCGAGCAGACCGGGCCGATCATGTCCATGATGCCGATCTTCATGGTGGGCGTCGTCTTCGGCCTGGCCATGGACTACGAGGTCTTCCTGGTGACCCGGATGCGCGAGTCGTACGTCCACGGGGCGCGCCCCGGCGAGGCGATCGTCACCGGCTTCCGGCACGGCGCCCGGGTGGTCACCGCCGCCGCGGTGATCATGATCGCGGTGTTCTCCGGCTTCATCGGCTCCAGCGAGCAGATGGTGAAGATGATCGGCTTCGGCCTGGCCGTGGCGGTGCTCTTCGACGCCTTCGTGGTCCGGATGGCGATCGTGCCGGCGGTGCTGGCGCTGCTCGGTCACACGGCCTGGTGGCTGCCGAAGTGGCTGGACCGGGTGCTGCCCAACGTGGACGTGGAGGGCGAGGGCCTGGCGAAGACGTCCGCGGACGCGGGCCGGGACTCCGGCTCGGGTCCGGGCTCGGGCGAGCGGGAACTCGTGAAGGTCTGACGCCCGCCGTGCGCGCGTGCGCCGTCAGCGGGTCGGGAGCGACGTGCTGACGGCGTACGTGTGCCGCAGGAAGCGCAGCAGGGCGGCGGAGTCGAACTGCACCACCGCGACCCCGTCGGGACTGTGGAACTCGACGACCGTCTGCACCCGGCCGCAGGGCCAGACGCCGACGTCGCCGCGCCGGGCGGGGGCGCGCAGCCCGGATTCGAGGAGGGCGCGCGGGAAGGTCCAGGCGACGTCGCCGGGGAAGACGAAGCGGACGACGGCCGGATCGACGGCCGGATCGTAGGAGAGGGCGACGGGAACGGCCCGGGACAGCGGGGCGTCGGTGACGATCCGGCCCTTGGCATGGTCCTCGACCGTGGGGGCTTCGCTGGTGGAGGTCATCACCGACTCCTCGCGTTCGTCCTCTTTGTCATCCAATGTCCCATATTTTGGCGGCCGCGCCTCGGGCGAGGGAGCGGGACCGGCTCCGTCCTGTGATCCATGCGTTCTTGCACATCGTTCGCAACAGGCCGCATCATCGAGTCCGTGCATGTACCTGACGGATTCATCAACGCCCCCGTGTCCGCCGCCGCCGGTGTCGTCGCCGCCGGAGCGGTCGCCGTGGGCCTGCGCGGAGCGCGCCGGGAACTCGACGAGCGCACCGCTCCGCTGGCCGGGCTCGTCGCCGCCTTCGTCTTCGCCGTGCAGATGCTGAACTTCCCGGTCGCCGCCGGGACCAGCGGACACCTGCTCGGCGGCGCGCTCGCCGCGATCCTCGTCGGCCCGTACACCGGCGTCCTCGTCATCGCCGTGGTGCTGCTGATGCAGGGCGTGCTGTTCGCCGACGGCGGCCTGACCGCCCTCGGCGTCAACATCACCGTCATGGGCGTGGTCACCGTCCTCGTCTCGTACGCGCTCTTCCGCGGCCTGGTGAAGGTGCTCCCGCGCGGCCGCCGCTCCGTGACCGGCGCGGCGTTCGCCGCCGCGCTCGTCTCCGTGCCGGCCTCCGCCGCCGCCTTCACGCTCGTGTACGCGGTCGGCGGGACCACCGACGTGCCCTTCGGCCAGGTGCTGACCGCCATGGTCGGCGTGCACACCCTCATCGGCCTCGGCGAGGCGGCGATCACCATGTTCACCGTCGGCGCGGTCGTCGCCGTCCGTCCCGACCTGGTGTTCGGCGCCCGCGGCCTGCGCGCCCCGCTGAAGCTGCGGGTCGGCGGCGAGCTCGTCGACGCCGCCCCGGCGGAGGCCGAGCCGGCCGCCGCCGGTTCGCCGCGGAAGCTGTGGATCGGCGGACTGGTCACAGCGCTGCTCCTTGCCGGGTTCGTCTCCTTCTATGCCTCCGCGAGCCCCGACGGCCTGGAGAAGGTCGCCGCCGACCACGGCATCGACAAGACCGTCGAGGAGCACGCCGCCGCGGAGTCCCCGCTCGCCGACTACGGCGTCAAGGGCATCGAGACCGCCCGGCTCTCCGGCGGCCTGGCCGGCGTGATCGGCGTCGGCGCGACCCTCGCCGTGGGCACCGGAGCCTTCTGGGCCGTGCGCCGCCGCAGGTCGGCCGGCGCGACCGGCGCGCAGGTCTGACATGGGCGCGGGCCACGCCCACAAGCTCTACCGGCACGCGCACTCGCCGGTCCACGCGCTGCCCCCGCACACCAAGCTCGTCGCCGTCCTGGGCTTCGTGGTGGTCGTGGTCTCCACGCCCCGCGAGGCCGTCTGGGCCTTCGCCGCGTACGCCGTGCTGCTCGCCGCCGTCGCGGCGGCGGCCCGCGTCCCGGCCGGGTTCCTGCTGCGCCGGCTCGTGATCGAGGTGCCGTTCGTGGCCTTCGCGTTCCTCATGCCGTTCGTCGTGCCCGGCGAGCAGACGGCCGTCCTCGGCGTCGACCTCTCCGTGCCCGGACTGTGGGGCGCGTGGAACGTGCTCGCCAAGGGCACCCTCGGCGTCGCCGCCTCCGTGCTGCTCGCCGCCACCACCGAACTGCGCGCGCTCCTCCTCGGCCTGCAGCGGCTCAGGCTCCCGCCGCTGCTCGTCCAGATCGCCTCGTTCATGATCCGCTACGGCGACGTGATCGCCGACGAGCTCCGCCGGATGTCGATCGCCCGCCGCTCCCGCGGCTTCGAGGCGCGCGGCGTACGCCACTGGGGCGTGCTCGCCAAGACCGCGGGCGCGCTGTTCATCCGCTCCTACGAGCGTGGCGAACGCGTCCACCTCGCCATGGTCAGCCGCGGCTACACCGGCACGATGCCGGTGCTCGACGAGGCGACCGCCACCCGCGCCCAGTGGGCCCGCGCCGCCGCGCTGCCCGCCGCCGCCCTGCTCGTCTGCCTGTTGGGATGGACCACCGCATGACCCCCTCGCTCGACGTACGCGGCCTCGCGTACGCGTACCCCGACGGCCACCAGGCCCTGTTCGGCGTCGACCTGACCGTCGGCCGCGGCGAACGCGTCGCGCTGCTCGGCCCCAACGGCGCCGGCAAGACCACCCTCGTGCTCCATCTCAACGGCATCCTCACCGGCGGCGCGGGCTCCGTGACCGTGGCCGGACTGCCGGTCGCGAAGCGGAACCTGGCCGAGATCCGCCGCCGCGTCGGCATCGTCTTCCAGGACCCGGACGACCAGCTGTTCATGCCGACCGTCCGCGAGGACGTGGCCTTCGGTCCGGCCTCCGCCGGACTGCGGGGCGCGGAACTGGACGCCGTGGTGCGGCGCGCCCTGGAGCGCGTCGGCATGGCCGAGTACGCCGACCGGCCCCCGCACCACCTGTCCTTCGGACAGCGCCGCCGGGTCGCCGTCGCCACCGTGCTCGCCATGGAGCCCGAGATCCTCGTCCTCGACGAGCCGTCCTCCAACCTCGACCCGGCCTCCCGCCGCGAACTCGCCGACATCCTGCGGTCCCTGGACGTCACCGTCCTCATGGTCACCCACGACCTGCCGTACGCCCTGGAGCTCTGCCCGCGCTCGGTCATCCTCAGCGAGGGCGTCATCGCCGCCGACGGCCGCACGCAGGACGTGCTCTGCGACGACGCGCTGATGCGCCGGCACCGCCTGGAGCTGCCCTTCGGCTTCGACCCGAGGTCCGTGACCCTGCCCTCCTGACCGCCGCGGCGACCCCGGAATCGGACCTCGCGCGCCCGCGTTGCACCATGGGAGCGCACGTACGAGAGGGAGAGTGGGACGTGGACGTCCTGGGCACGGTGGCGGCCGGATACGGGCCGGTCAGGGACGCGTTCCTGCGGAACTTCCAGGAGCGCGGCGAGCGCGGCGCGGCGCTCGCCGTGTACCGCGACGGCGTCAAGGTCGTCGACCTGTGGGCCGGCACCCGCGACGCCCACGGCAGCGACGCGCCCTGGGCCCTGGACACCGCGCAGATCGTCCGCTCCGCCACCAAGGGCGTCGCCGCCGCCGTGCCGCTGCTGCTGCACCAGCGCGGCCAGCTGGACCTGGACGCCCCCGTCGGCGCGTACTGGCCCGAGTTCAAGGCCGCCGGCAAGGACCGGGTCACCGTCCGCCAGCTCCTGGCGCACCGCGCCGGAGTGCCGGTGCTCGACCGGCCGCTCACGCTGGAGGAGGCCGTCGACCGCGAGACCGCGTTCGCGGCCGTCGCCGCGCAGGCTCCCGCCTGGGAGCCCGGCACCGCGCACGGCTACCACCCGCACACCTTCAGCTGGCTCGTCGGCGGCCTGGTCCACCGGGTCACCGGGCGCACCATCGGCCGCTGGATCGCCGAGGAGATCGCCCGCCCCCTGGGCCTGGACCTGTGGGTCGGCCTCCCGGACGAGGAGGCCCACCGGGTCGGCCGGCTCGGCCCCGTCGAGGAGATCGAACCCGCCGACAGCGGCGCGCTCCGGCTGCGCCCCAAGCGCGCCGTCACCGCCGCCTACGAGGACCCCGCCTCGCTCACCCGCCGGGCCTTCGGCGTCATCCACCCCAAGCCCGACGAGAACAACCCCCTCTACCGGGCCGCCGAACTCCCCGGCTCCGCCGGCGTCGCCACCGCGCGCGCCCTGGCCCGCTTCTACGCCTCGGCCATCGGCCCGGTCGACGGCCGCCGGCTCTTCGCCCCCGCGACGGTCACCCTGGCGCGCACGGAGGAGTCCGCGGGGCCCGACCGGGTGCTCGTCGTCGGCACCCGCTTCGGCCTCGGCTACATGCTGCACGGCGCGGCCTCCCCGCTGCTCGGCCCCGGCTCGTTCGGGCACCCGGGACGCGGCGGCTCGCTGGGCTTCGCGGACCCGGAGAGCGGTGTCGCCTTCGGCTACGTCACCAACGGGATGCGCAAGACCGTCACCGCCGACCCGCGGGCCCAGGCCCTGGTCCGCGCGGTGCGGTCGGTGCTGTGACGGCCGAGCGGGTGCGTGGCCGCCGCCGGGTGCTGTGACGGTGGATCGTCCGGGACCGCCGTCGGGTGCTGTGACGGTGGATCGGGTGCGTGGCCGCTGTCGGGTGCTGTGACGGACGGAGTCCTGACGGTACGTTCGATGCCGTGACGGAGCTGACGGAGCCGACGGATCTGACGGGACGTTTCCAGGGACACACCGCACTCATCACCGGCGCGGCGCGCGGGATCGGCGCGGCCACCGCCCGGCGGCTGGCCGCCGAGGGCGCGGCCGTGCTCGTCGCCGACGTGGACGGCGAGGCCGCCGAGGCGACCGCGGCCGGCATCCCCCGCGCGGTCGCGCTGCCCTGCGACGTCGGCGACCGGCGTTCGGTGGAGGCGGCCGTCGCGTACGCGGCCGAGCACCACGGCGGCCTGGACGTCCTGGTCAACAACGCGCTGGCGCGGGTCGTCCCGGCCGACGGGCCCTTCGAGGACGAGCCGGACGACCCCTGGACGCAGAACCTCGCCGTCACGCTGATGGGCGCGGTGCGCTGCGCGCGGGCCGCGCTGCCGCTGCTCGCCGCCTCCGGACGCGGCGCGATCGTCAACATCGGCTCGGTCAACGCCGAGCAGGACTTCGGCGGCCACGCCTACAGCGCCGCCAAGGCCGGACTGGGCTCCTTCACCCGGACCCTCGCCGGCGAGGCGGCGCCGCGCGGCGTCCGCGTCAACCAGATCAACCCCGGCACCGTCGCCACCCGCGCCTGGGAGGGACGCGAGGACGAACTCGAGGCGCTGGGGCGCAGGGTGTACCCGCTGGGCCGGGTCGGCCGCCCCGAGGACATCGCCGCCGCCGTCGCCTTCCTCGCCTCCGCCGACGCCGCGTGGATCACCGGGACCACCCTCCGTGTCGACGGGGGACTACTCGCCGTGAACACCGGCTTCCGGCTGGCGCGCGAAGAGCGCTGAGGGCGCGGGGCCGCGCGCCCCCGCGCGGCGCGCGCGGCAGGGCGGCCCGGTGCCGAATCGATCCGGCGCGGCATCCTCCGTTTCAGGCCCCCACCTGGCCCGATGACACGGCTTCAATCGCCGTTGGCGAGAACTCACCGCGTGCGCCCCGGGGGTGTGTGGATCACGCGGGCGGCGCTCACGACACCGCGCGCCCCCTGATCCCTATTGCTGTGCGTAGTCGCCCAATTTCATACTGTCATCAAGCTCCCCGGCGCCGGCGCGCGCCAGGGGAGCGCTCCCACGTGCCCGCTCCCCTGCGACGAGGAGGACCGCCATGCCCCGGCCCACGGGACGCGACCTGCTGGCCGTCACCGTCCAGCCCGTCCTGCTGCTCGCCGTCGGCACGGTCCACGCGCTCATCGAGACGCGGGGCTGGGATCCCGGGCAGACGATCTTCCTGTTCCAGTTCGCGGTGCTCGGCTACCTGGTCCTCCTGGAGCACCTCATCCCGTACGACCCGAGCTGGCGGCCCGACCGCCGCGAATGGCGCTGGTACGGCGCGTACTTCGTGCTCACCGTCCTCGGCGGCGCCGCGGGGCAGAACGTGGTGCTCCTCGCGGCCGCGGCGGTCGCCCGGCCCCGGCCGGCGCTGCCGCTGTGGGCGGAGATACCCCTGGCCCTGCTCGTCGGCTCGCTGGCGAGCTACGCGGTGCACCGCGCCGGACACACCTACGCCTGGATGTGGCGGCTGCACGGCGTGCACCACGTGCCCGCCAAGGTCAACGTCGCCAACAACGGGGTCAACCACGTCGCCGACGTCGTCCTCTCCCAGGGCTTCGTCCAACTCGCCCTGGCGCTGGCCGGGTTCTCCGAGCGGGCGGTGCTCGCCGTGGGCCTGTTCACCGTCGCCCAGGGGTACTTCGTGCACGCCGACATCAGAGTCCGGCTCGGGGTGCTGAACCATGTGCTCGCGGGGCCCCAGCAGCACCGGCTGCACCACAGCACCGACCTCTCCGAGGCCGGCCACTACGGCTCCGAACTGGCCCTGTGGGACAAGCTGTTCGGCAGCTTCACCTGGCGGCCCGGACGCGCCCCTCAGGCCGTCGGGCTGACCGAGCCCCACGCCTTCCCCGCCACCGGCCGGATCCTCGCCACCCTCGCCTCCCCGTGGCGGCGCACCGCCGGCTGACCGGCCGCCCGCCGCCCGCTCTCCTTCTCTTTCCTCCTGTCGCGATGCAAGGGACCGCTGATGCCCGAACACGCCCCTGACCACCCCACCGAGCTCACCGAGAAGATCGCCCTGATCGGCATCGGCTGCCGCTTCCCCGGCGGCGCCGACGACCACCGCACCTTCTGGCGCAACCTCGTCGAGGGCAGGGACTGCATCACCGACACCCCGCCCGACCGGTACGACGCCGCCGGCCTCGGCTCCCGTGACCCGTCCAAGCCCGGCCGGCTCGTCGGCGGGCGCGGCGGATACATCGACGGCGTCGACGAGTTCGACCCGGAGTTCTTCGGGATCAGCCCCCGCGAGGCGCACGCGATGGACCCCCAGCAGCGCAAGCTCCTGGAGGTCGCCTGGGAGGCCCTGGAGGACGGCGGACAGAAGCCGGCCGAACTCGCCGGGCGCGACGTCGGGGTGTTCGTCGGCGCGTTCACGCTCGACTACAAGATCCTGCAGTTCTCCGACCTGCGCTTCGACACCCTCGGCGCGCACACCGCCACCGGCACGATGATGACGATGGTGTCGAACCGGATCTCGCACTGCTTCGACTTCCGCGGCCCCAGCCTCTCCGTCGACTCCGCCTGCAGCTCCTCCCTCGTCGCCGTCCACCTCGCCTGCGAGAGCCTGCGCAGCGGCGAGAGCTCCCTCGCCCTCGCCGGCGGCACCCTGCTCCACCTCGCCCCGCAGTACACGATCGCCGAGACCAAGGGCGGCTTCCTCTCCCCAAGGGGCCGCTCCCGCACCTTCGACGCCGACGCCGATGGGTACGTGCGCGCCGAGGGCGTCGGGATCGTCGTCCTCAAGCGGCTCTCCGACGCGCTGCGCGACGGCGACCCCGTGCACGCCGTGATCACCGCCACCGGCGTCAACCAGGACGGCCGCACCAACGGCATCACCGTGCCCAGCGCGGACGCCCAGGTCGCGCTGATCGAGCAGGTCTGCGCGCGGGCCGGGATCGCCCCCGGCGACCTGCAGTACGTGGAGGCGCACGGCACGTCCACCCCCGTCGGCGACCCCGTGGAGGCCGGCGCCCTGGCCCGCGCGCTCGCCACCGGACGCCGCCCCGGCGACGTCTGCTACGTCGGCTCGGTCAAGACGAACATCGGGCACACCGAGTCCGCCGCCGGCATCGCCGGGCTCGTCAAGACCGCCCTCAGCCTCGAACACGGCCTGATCCCGCCGCACATCAA
Organism: Streptomyces tritici; assembly: GCF_048500665.1. Lineage (NCBI taxonomy): Bacteria > Bacillati > Actinomycetota > Actinomycetes > Kitasatosporales > Streptomycetaceae > Streptomyces > Streptomyces tritici. The sequence goes on along the minus strand of NZ_CP183183.1, from coordinate 2,796,901 downwards.
CCTGGAGCGCGTCAACCCCGCGATCGACCTGGACGCCGCTCCGTTCCGCATCCCCGACCGCCCCACCCCCTGGCCGGAGCACGAGGGACCGGCCCGTGCCGGCGTCAACGCCTTCGGCTTCGGCGGAACCAACGCCCACGTCCTCCTCGAAGCCACGCCCCGGCGGACGGAGCGGCCGGCCGCCGGCAGGCAGCGGCCCCCGCACTCCGTGCTCCCGCTCAGCGCCCACGACTCCGCCGTGCTCCCCGGGCACGCCGCCGCCGTCCGCGCCGAACTGGCCGCGCCGCACCCGGCGGACCCCGACGACCTGGCGTACACCTACGCCCACCGCCGCCAGCACCACGAGGCCCGCCTCGCCGTCGTGTACGGGACGGCCGCCGACCTCGACGAGGCGCTGGCCGCCCACGCCCGCGGCGAGGACCACCCGCGCGTGGTGCGCGGCCACGCCCGCGAAGCACAGCGCCCCGCCTGGGTGTTCACCGGCATGGGCCCGCAATGGTGGGGCATGGGCCGCGAACTGTTCGCCACCCGGCCCGTGTACCGGCAGGCCGTCGAGGCCGTCGACCGCGAGATCGCCGCCCAGGCCGGCTGGTCCCTCGTCGAGGAGCTGAACGCCCCGGCCGAGCGGTCCCGGATGGCGCAGACCTGGCTCTCCCAGCCCGCCAACTTCGCCGTCCAAGTGGGGCTCGCCGCGCTCTGGCGGTCCCACGGCGTCGAGCCGTCGGCCGTCGTCGGCCACAGCACCGGCGAGGTCGCCGCCTTCCACGCGGCCGGTGTGTACGACCTCGCCGACGCCGTGCGGATCGTGCTGTGCCGCAGCCGCCTGCAGCACCGGCTCGCCGGCACCGGCGGGATGCTCGCCGTCGGACTGCCCGAGGACGAGGCGGTGCGCCGGGCCGCGCCGTACGGGAAGCTGATCTCCGTCGCCGCCGTCAACAGCCCCGGCACCGTCACCCTCGCCGGGGACGAGGCGGCGCTCGGCGCGTACGCCGAGGGCCTGCGCGTCGACGGCGTGTTCGTGAAGTTCCTCGACGTCGAAGTGCCGTACCACAGCGCGGCCATGGACGCGATCGAGGAGGAGCTGCGCGCCGGGCTCGCCGGCCTCCGGCCGCGCCCCGCCCGGCTGCCGCTGTACCTGACCGGCCGCGAGGGCCGCGGCGAGGGGCCCGAGCTGGACGCCGGGTACTGGTGGCGCAACGTCCGCGACACCGTGCGGTTCCGCGCCGCCGTCGACGCGATGGCCGCCGACGGGCACCGCCTCTTCCTGGAGCTCGGCCCGCACCCGGTGCTCGGGCACTCCGTCCGCGAATGCGTGGAGGCCGCGGGCGGCGGGCCCGTCGTCACCCTGCCGTCGATCCGGCGCGGCGAGGACGAGTCGCTGCGCTACACCACCTCCCTCGCCGCCCTCCACACCCTCGGCGTCCCCGTCGACTGGGGCGTGCTGCAGCCGCGCGGCCGGATCGTGCCGCTGCCCCGCCACCCGTGGAAGCGTGACCGGTACTGGACCGAACCCGAGCCGGTCGCCCGGGTCCGGCTCGGGCGGGTGGACCACCCGCTGCTCGGCCGCCGCCTGGAAACCGCCGAGCCCGTCTGGGAGGCCGCGCTCGACGCCGAGTCCGCGCCGTACCTGGCCGACCACCGCATCCAGGGGCGGACGCTGTTCCCCGCGGCCGGCTACGTCGAGATGGCCACCCAGGCGGTACGGGCGCTGACCGGGGCGAACGAGGTCGTGCTCGGCGACATCGAGCTGCGCAGGGCGCTGTTCCTGCCCGACGACGCGCCCCGTACGGTGCAGCTGTCGCTCTCCGAGCAGGACGCCGCGTTCACCGTCGCCTCGGCGGGCCCCGACGGGCCGGTGGTGCACGCCCGCGGCGTGGTCCGCGGCGGCCCCGGCGGCGCGCCCGGCACTCTGCCCGGGCGGCGCGGCCGGCGCCTCGACGCGGACGCCTGCTACGCGGCCCTCGCCGCCCGCGGCTACCACTACGGGCCGGCCTTCCGGGGCATCGCCGAGGTGTGGCGGTCCGACGGCGAGGCCCTCGCCCTGATCCGCCCGCCCGCAGCGCTCGACGGCGACGCGGCCGGCCACCAGCTGCACCCGGCCCTCCTCGACGCCTGCTTCCAGGCGCTGCTGGTCGCGGGACTGCCCCCGGACGACGAGACCGGCACGGGCACCCTGCTGCCCCTGTCGATCGACGAGGTCCGCACCTGCCCGGTCGGCGACCGGCCGCTGTGGGCGCACGCCACGGTCACCCGGCGCGCGGACGACGAACTCGTCGGCGACCTCGCCCTTTACACGGAGGACGGCCGCTGCGTCGGCCGGGTGCGCGGATTCCGCGCCGCCGACGTCGAGCAGGCCGGCGCGGCCGTCGGCCTCGCCACCATCGACGGCTGGCTCGCCGAACTCGCCTGGACCGAGGTCCCGTACGAGGACGAGGACGAGGAGGGCGCCGGGGCCGAGGCGGCGGAGCCGGGCCACTGGCTGCTGTTAGCCGACCGCCCCGGCGGCACGGCGGACGCCCTCGCCGACCTGGTCACCGCCCGGGGCGGCCGCTGCCACCTGGTACGGCCCGGGGAGGCGTACGCCCTCGACGCGGACGGCCGGGACAGTCGCGTCGTCCCCGGCGACAGCGCCCAACTGGCCCGGCTGCTCGCCGGGGTGACCGCCGACCGGCCGCTCGACGCGATCGTCCACCTGTGGAACCTCGACCTGCCCGCCCTGGACGCCACCTCCCGCGACCGGCTCGACGCCCACGCCGACCTCGGCGCGTACTCCCTCGTCGCCCTCGCCCGCGCCCTCCAGGACGACCCGGCCCAGCAGACCCGCCCCGCCGTCCTGCACGTGGTCACCCGCGGTGCCCAGGCCACCGCCCCCGGCGCCCCGGCCGAGCCGCTGGGCGCCCCCGCCTGGGGCGTCACCCGCGTCCTGCGCCACCAGGAACTCACCGCCCACCCCGGCCGGCTGATCGACCTCGACCCCGAACCCGGCCAGGACGAGGCCGCCGCGCTGCTCCGCGAGCTGCTCGTGCCCTGCGACGGCACACAGGACGAGGTCGCCCTGCGCGGCGGGCGGCGGCTCGTCAGCCGGCTCGTCCGGCCCGAGGGGCTGACCCGGCCGCTGGCGCCGCGGCTCCGCGCCGACGGGGCGTACCTCGTCACCGGGGCGTTCGGCGCGCTCGGCCGGCTGCTGTGCCGGGCGCTCGTCCGGCGCGGCGCCCGGCACCTGATCCTCGTCGGCCGGACCGGGCTGCCGGACCGGGCCACCTGGCGGGCCCTCGACCCGGACGCGCCGGCGAGCTCCGGAGCGCGGTTCGTCAAGGAGCTGGAGGCCCTCGGGGCGCACCCCGTGCACGCCGCGCTCGACATCGCCGACGAGGCGGCCCTCGCCGACTGGCTCGCCGGGCGCCGGGCCCAGGACGCCCCGCCCGTACGCGGCGTGTTCCATCTCGCCGGGCAGGTCCGGGACACCCCCGTACGCGCCATGGACCGCGCGGCCTTCGACGCCGCCTTCACCCCGAAGGCCGCCGGCGCCTGGCTGCTGCACCGCCTCCTGCGCGACGAACCCCTCGACCACTTCGTGCTGTTCGCCTCCGTCGGCTCCCTGCTCACCACCGCCGGCCAGACCAACTACGCCGCCGGCAACGCCTTCCTCGACGCCCTCGCCCACCACCGCCGGGCCCGCGGCCTGCCCGCGCTCAGCCTCGACTGGGGCCCCTGGGCGACCGGCATGATCGAGGAGCTCAGCCTGGTCGAGCACTACCGCACGGTCCGCGGCATGACCTCGCTGACCCCCGCCGCCGGCACGGCCGTCCTGGAGCGGGTCCTCGGCCAGGACCGCGCCCAGCTGCTGATCGCCACGATCAGCGACTGGAAGGCGTTCCTCGCCTGGTATCCGACCGCGCCCCCGCTGGTCGCCTCCCTCGCCGCCGAGGCCGCCCGCGCCGCCGCGGCCGGGGCGGACGGCGGCGAGGGCGCCGACGAGCCCGCCGCGTACCTGGCCCGGTTCCGCGCCGCCGCCGACGAGGAGGAGCGCGCCGCGCTGGTCGCCGCCCGGTTCACCGGGCCCGCCGCGTCCGTGCTGCGGGTCGCGGAGGACCGGATCGACCCCGGCACCGGCCTCGGCGCCCTCGGCCTGGACTCGCTGCTCGCGATGGAGCTGCGGGCCCGCGTCCAGGCGGCCACGGGCGTCGCCCTGCCGGTCGTGGCCCTGCTCAGCGGCGCGCCCGTGCGCGAGCTGATCGCCCAGCTGCACGAGGCCACCGAGGCCCTCGCGGCCGGCGCGTCCGGCCCCGGGGCACAGGTCGACGTCGAGGTGCACGAGGACCCCGACCGGTACCCGCTCACGCAGAACCAGAAGGCGCTGTGGTTCCTCAAGCAGCTCAACCCCGACGGCCACGCGTACAACATCGGCGGCGCGGTCGAGGTCCGCACCGCCCTGGAGCCGGAGCTGATGGCCGCCGCGGTCCGCGTGCTCGTCGACCGCCACCCGGTGCTGCGCGCCAACGTCGTCCTGGAGGACGGCCGGCCCGTCCAGCGGATCTCGGCCGGCCGGGAGCCCGACTTCGCGGTGTTCGACGTCGAGGGCCTGGAGTGGGAGGAGATCCGCGAGCTGATCGTCGCCGAGTACCGCAGGCCGTACGACCTCGCCGAGGACCCGCTGATGCGGTTCCGGCTGTTCCGGCGCGGCACCGACCGATGGGTGATCATGAAGGCCGTCCACCACATCGTCTCGGACGCCGTCTCCACGTTCACGTTCATCGAGGAACTCCTCGCCGTCTACGAGGGCCTGCGGGCCGGCCGCCCCGTCGGACTGCCGCCGGTTCCCGCCCGGTACCTCGACTTCCTCAACCGGCAGAACCGCTTCCTGGCGTCCCCGGAGGCCGACCGGATGCTGGAGTACTGGCGCGGCGCCCTGCCCGCCGAGCTGCCGCCGCTGGCCCTGCCCACCGACCGGCCGCGCCCGGCCGTGCAGACCCACAACGGCGCCTCGGAGTTCTTCGTCCTCGACGAGGAGCTGAGCGCCCGGGTGCACGCCCTGGCCCGCGCCCACGACGTCACCGTGTTCATGGTGCTGCTCGCCGCCTACCACCTGCTGCTGCACCGGCACTCCGGGCAGGACGACATCGTCGTCGGCAGCCCCGTCACCGGCCGCACCGACGAGGAACTGGCCTCCGTCTACGGCTACTTCGTCAACCCGCTGCCCCTGTACGCCGACCTGTCCGGCGACCCGACCGTCGCCGAGCTGCTCGACCGGGTCCGGCGGACCGTGCTCGGCGGGCTCGACCACCAGGAGTACCCGTTCGTGCTCCTCGTCGAGAAGCTGGGCCTGCCGCACGACCCGAGCCGCTCCGCGGTCTTCCAGGCGATGTTCATCCTGCTCGCCCACAAGGTGTCCTCGGAGCGGTACGGCTACCACCTCGACTACATCGAACTTCCCGAGGAGGAGGGCCAGTTCGACCTGACGCTGTCGGCGTACGAGGACGAGTCCGAGCACCGCTTCCACTGCGTCATGAAGTACAACACCGACCTGTTCGAGCCCCGGACCGTGCGGCGGTTCGCCCGCCACTACACGGCCCTGCTCGACGCCCTCACGCGCGCCGACGGCGCCGCGCCGGTCGCCGGGCTCGACATGCTCGGCGCGGACGAGCGGCGCGCCATCCTGCACGGCCCCGCCGCGCGCGGCCCCGTCGTCGCCCAGGACCGCCCGGCGCACGCGCTGTTCGCCGAGGCGGCCGCCCGCACCCCGGACGCGGTCGCGGTCACCGTCCCCGGCGCCGCGGCCCGCCACGTCACGTACGGGGAGCTGGACCGTGCCTCCGCGGCGCTCGCGGCCCGGCTGCGGGCCGGCGGCACGGGCCCCGGCGACGTCGTCGCGGTCTGCCTGCCGAAATCGCCGGAGCTGGTCGTGGCGCTCCTCGCGGTCTGGCGCGCCGGCGCCGCGTACCTGCCCCTGGACCCGGAGCACCCGGCGGACCGGCTGGCGTACATGGCCGGCAACGCGGGCGCGGGCCTGGTCGTCACCGACGCGGCGGGACGCGGGAAGCTGGCGGACCTGCGCGCGGAGTTCGTCACGGACGTCTCCCTCGACGCGCATGGGGACGCCCCGGCGGCCGGCGCCCCCTCGGCCGACGCGCCCCACGCCCCGGACGCCCCTTGCGACCCCGACGCCCTCGCCTACGTCATCCACACCTCCGGCTCCACCGGCCGCCCCAAGGCCGTCCGGATCGCCCACCGCTCCCTCGCCGCCCTGTACGGGGCCTGGCGGGAGGTGTACGGCCTGGACACCGACCCCGGCACACACCTGCAGATGGCCGCGGTCTCCTTCGACGTCTTCACCGGGGACCTCGTCCGCGCCCTGAGCTCCGGCGGCCGACTCGTGCTCGCCGACCGGGACCTGCTGCTCGACACTCCCCGCCTGTACGAGGCCATGACCGCCGAGGGCGTCGACTGCGCCGAGTTCGTGCCCGCCGTCGCCCGCACGCTCATCCGGCACTGCGAGGAGGACGGCCGCCGCCTCGACTTCATGCGACTGCTGATCGTCGGCTCCGACACCTGGAAGGTCGCCGAGTACGAGCGGCTGCGCCGCCTCGCCGGACCGCACACCCGCGTGGTCAACTCGTACGGACTGACCGAGGCCACCATCGACAGCGCCTGCTTCGAGGGCCCCGTCGACGGCCTCGACCCGAACGCCGCCGTCCCCATCGGCACCCCGCTGCCCAACTGCGTGCTGCACGTCCTCGACGCCCACCGGCGGCCCGTCCCGCCCGGCGTCGTCGGTGAGCTGTGGGCCGGCGGGCCCGGCCTCGCCCTCGGCTACGCGGGCGACCCGGAGCAGACCGCCGAGCGGTTCGTCGAGCTGACCCTCGACGACCGGCCCGGCGCCGCGCCCGAGCGGCTCTACCGCACCGGCGACCTGGCCCGCCGCGACGACCGCGGCCGCCTCCACCTCCTCGGCCGCGCCGACGCGCAGATCAAGCTGCGCGGCCACCGCATCGAGCCCGGCGAGATCGAGGCCCTGCTCGCCTCCGCCCCCGGCGTCGCCGACGCGTACGTCACCGTCCGCACCGGCACCGGGGGAGAGCCGGCGCTCTGCGGCTACGTCGTCGCCGACGACGGCGCCCGCCCCGACCCCCGGGCGCTGCGCCGCCACCTCGCCACCCAGCTGCCCACGTACCTGATCCCCGCCCGGCTGACCGTGCTCGACGCGCTGCCGCTCACCCCGAACGGCAAGGTCGACCCGGCCGCCCTGCCCGCGCCGGCCGACGAGCCCGCCGCCGACGAGGAGCACGAACCGCCCGTCACGCTCTACGAGGAGCGGGTCGCCGCCCACTGGAAGGCCGTCCTCGGCGTCGAGCGGATCGGCCTGCGCTCCGACTTCTTCGCCGCCGGAGGCAGCTCCATCACCCTCATCGAGCTGATCCACCTCCTGCAGAAGGAGTTCGGCATCGCCCTGCCGGTGGGCCTGCTGTTCAAGGTGACCACGCTGCACGGCATGGCCCGCACGGTCGAGGACGTCGTCACCGGCCGCACCGAGGGCGCCCTGTCCCACCTCACGTTCAACTCCGGAGCGCCGACCCCGCTGTTCTGCTTCCCGCCGGCCGGCGGCCACGGCCTGGTGTACCGGCACTTCGCGGCCCGCCTGCCCGAGTACGAGCTGCACGCCTTCAACCACGTCGACGGCGACAAGGCCCTGCGCTACGCCGACCTCGTCGAACGGCTCCGCCCCGAGGGCCCGTGCCTCCTGCTCGGCTACTCCCTCGGCGGGAACCTCGCGTTCGAGGTCGCCAAGGAGCTGGAGCGGCGCGGCCGGCGCGTCCCGCACGTCGTGATCCTGGACTCGTACCGGATCACCGAGACGTACGGGCTCGCCTCCGAGCACATCGAGGCCTTCGAGCACGAGCTGCGCGACCACCTGCGCCGCCACACCCGCTCGGAGACCGTCACCGAACAGACCCTCGCGCAGGCCAGGGACTACCTGGAGTACTGCGGCCGCACCCCGAACCACGGCACGGTCGACGCCGCCGTCACCGTCATCTCCGACGAGGCGAAGGCCGAGCTGTACGGGGCCGGGCAGCGCGGCAGCTGGCACGCCGCCTCCACGACCGCCGCGCGGCTGGTCCGCGGCCGGGGGCTGCACGCGGAGATGCTCGACGAGAAACCCGCCGAGCGGAATGCGGCCCTGGTCCGGATCGCGCTCGACGGCGACACCGGCCACCTCGCCGGCGCGGGGGGTGCGGCGCATGTCGCGTGAGCACCGCCCCGTCTGGGAGCGGCGGCCCGGGCGCGCCCCGGGCGAGCCGCCGCGGGTGATCGTCGTCGGCGCGGGCATCGGCGGCCTGTCCACGGGCGCGTACGCGCAGATGAGCGGCGCCGAGACCCGGATCTTCGAGCGGCACGTGCTGCCCGGCGGCTGCTGCACGGCCTGGTCCCGGCAGGACTACGTCTTCGACTACTGCATCGAGTGGCTCACCGGCACCGGGCGGAACAACGACGCCGCCCGGCTGTGGCGGGAGCTGGGCGCGCTCGACGGCAAGACCGTCGCCCACTTCGAGATGTTCAACACCGTCACGGACGAGACGGGCCGCTCGGTCACCTTCTACAACGATCCCGACCGCCTCGAAGCGCACCTGCTGGAGCTGTCCCCGGCCGACGCCCGCCCGATCCGGGCGTTCTGCCGGGACCTGCGGCGCTTCATCGGCATCAACCTGTACCCGTTTCTCACCCCGCCGCCGCTGCAGTCCCCGCGCGAGAAGCTGCGGACGCTGCGGGCCGTGCTGCCGTCGTTCGTCACCTTGTGGCGGACGGCCGCGACCCGGATGGAGACGTTCTGCGCCCGGTTCCAGGATCCGCTGCTGCGGCGCGCCTTCCCGTTCATCTTCTTCCAGGACCACGAGGTCTTCCCGCTGCTGCCGTACCTGTTCAACATGGCCAGCGCCTACCACCACAACGCCGGCTTCCCGCAAGGCGGTTCGCTGGGCCTGGCCCGCTCGGTGGAGGAGCGGTACCTCGGTCTCGGCGGGCGGATCGACTACCGGTCCCGGGTGGAGCGCGTCCTCGTGGAGGACGACCGCGCGGTCGGCGTGGAACTGCGCGGCGGGGAACGGCACTACGCCGACCACGTGGTCTCCGCCTGCGACGGCGCGACGACCCTGCAGGGCCTTCTCGGCGGCCGGTACGCGAGCCCGCGCACCGACCGGCTGTTCACGGAGCTGGCCGAGGAGCCGGACCAGCTCTACCCGGGCGTGGTCTCCGCGTTCGTCGGCCTGAAGGACGAACTCGACCCGGCCGCCCGGCACAGCACCACGTACCTGCTCTCCGAGGCGGACGCCCGGGCGCTGCCCGGGTGCATGCAGAACAGCCTGGTCGTGCAGCTGCGTTCGCGCTACTCCGACGGCTTCGCCCCGCCGGGCAAGTCGGTGGTCCACTGCACGTACTTCTCGGACTACGCCTCCTGGAAGCAGCTGCGGCGCACCGACCGCAAGGCGTACTGGGCGCGCAAGCAGGAGGTCGCGGACTTCGTCCGCGGCTTCCTGGAGCGGCACCACCCGGGGATCGGGCGGGCGATCGAGGTGGTCGACGTGGCCTCGCCGACGACCACCGAGCGGTACACGGGGGTGCGCGGCGGCAGCATCCTCGGCTGGAAGTCCTTCACCCCCGCCGACGACGTGATCACCGGCCTGATCAACAAGGACCGGCTGCGACTGCCCGGCCTGGACGGCTTCACGCTGGCCGGCCAGTGGTTCGGCGGCGGCAGCCTGATCCGGGCCGCGGCGAGCGGCCGGTTCGCCGTCCAGTACCTGTGCCGGGACCTGGGGCTGGAGTTCCGGGCCTGGGAGAGCGGTGGGACCGAGCCGTGGCATCCGGGGAAGCTGGGGCGGCTGCCGCAGCTGGAGAAGCGGAGGGTGACATGAGGCGGGCGCGGGCGCGCGGCCCGCGCCGCAGGTCCATGATCATCGTCGGGGGCGGTCTCGGCGGCCTGTCCACCGGCGCGTACGCCCGGATGAACGGCTACCGCACCCACGTCTTCGAGATGCACGAGCTCCCCGGCGGCTGCTGCACCGGCTGGGACCGCGGCGACTTCACCTTCGACGCCTGCATCAGCTGGCTCCTCGGCAACGGACCCGGCAACGAGATGCACCGCATCTGGCTCGAACTCGGGGCGCTGCAGGGCAAGGAGATGCGGCACTTCGACGTCTTCAACACGATCCGCGGCCGGGACGGCCGGGTCGTCCACTTCTACTGCGACCCGGACCGCCTGGAGGCGCACCTCCTGGACCTGTCCCCGGCCGACGCCCGCGCGATCCGCTCCTTCTGCGCTGGTCTGCGGCGGTTCGTCACCGTGCTGCCCAGGTACCCGTTCCTGAAGCCGGTGGCGCTGATGTCGAGGCGCGAGAGGTGGCGGATGCTGGCCGGGTTCGTCCCGTACTTCAACCTCTTCCGCACGTCGATGTCGGTCCTGATGCGCGACTACTCCGCCCGCTTCCAGGACCCGCTGCTGCGGGAGGCGTTCAACTACATCCTGTACGAGAAGCAGCCCAACTTCCCGGTGCTGCCGTTCTACTTCCAGATGGCCGCTCAGCACCTGCGCACGGCCGGCGTGCCCGAGGGCGGTTCGCTGGGCCTGGCCACGTCGATCGAGCAGCGCTACCTGCGGCTGGGCGGTGACATCACGTACAACGCCATGGTCGAGGAAATCCTCGTCAAGGACGACCGGGCCGTCGGAGTCCGGCTCTCCGACGGCAGCGAGCACCACGCCGACGTCGTCGTCTCCGCCTGCGACGGCCCGACGACGTTCCTGAAGCTGCTGGACGGCCGCTACCTGGAGGGCGGGTACGAGAAGCTGTACCGGCGGACCCTGCACGAACCCGGCATGGTCTTCCCCGGCTACGTCAGCGTCTTCCTCGGCCTGCGCCGCCCGTACCCCGACGCCGTGCCGACCACGACGCACCTGCTGGACGAGGTGACGGCGTCCCGGCTCACCGGCCTGAAGCACCCCAGCTTGAACGTCCAGTTCCGCAGCCGCCACTACCCCGAGCTGTCCCCCCGCGGCACCAGCGTCGTCTACGCCACGTACTACTCCGACACCGCCCCCTGGCGAGACCTCGCCGAGGGCCCGGACCGCCTGACCCGGCAGCGGCGCGGCACGGAGCTGCACACGCTGCCGGTGAAGCGCGGCAAGGCGTACACGCTGGCGAAACGGGGGGTGAGGGACGCGGTCGTGGACTTCCTGGAGGAGCTCCACCCGGGCCTGCGGGCCTCCATCGCGGTCAAGGACGTCGCCACCCCCCTGACCCAGATCCGCTACACCGGCAGCTGGGAGGGCACGTTCCTCGGCTGGCAGCCCTTCGTGGAGAGCGGCGAGGCGATGGAGGAACTGGTCAAGAAGCACGGCCCGGTGCTGCCCGGCCTGGAGAACTTCTACCTCTCCGGGGTGTGGGCCACCACCGGCGGCCTGATCCGCGCGGCGGCGGCGGGCCGGCAGGTCATGCAGTTCATCTGCCGCGACGACGGCATCGACTTCCGGGCCGAGATCGACACGAGCGCGCCGCCGCCGACGCACGTGGACATCGCGGTCGGCCCGTACGCACGAGAGGAACCGGGACAGCAATGACGACGCAGCAACGCCAGGCGGAGCGGGCACAGGACCCACGGCATCAGGACCCCCTGCCCTACCCCTTCTGGACGAAGGAGGGCCTGGGGCTCCCGGAGGACTACCGCCCCCTGCACGGCCGCCCGCCGGTCCGGGTCCGCCTGCCGTACGGCGACGAGGCGTGGCTCGCGACCCGGTACGAGGACGTCCGCGCGGTCCTTTCGGACCCCCGCTTCAGCCTGGCCGAGGCGGTCCGGCGCGACCAGCCGCGGATCGGCCCGATGCCGCGGGCCGGCGGCGGCCTGATCGCGCTCGACGCCCCGGACCACACGCGGCTGCGGTCGCTGCTGGCCAGGGAGTTCACGGCCCGCCGGATCGAGCGTCTGCGGGAGCGGGTGCGGGAGGTCGCGGACGCCCTGCTGGACGCGATGGAGGTGACGGGGCCCCCGGCGGACCTGGTGGAGTCCCTGGCGTTTCCCCTCCCCATGACCCTGATCTGCGAACTGGTCGGCGTCCCGCAGGAGGACCGCCCGGCGGTCCGCGCCTGGGCGGACACGGTGTGCTCGGGGACGGTGACGCCGGAGGCGCTGAGCAAGCGGGCGGCGGACTTCTTCGGCCGCATGGAGGGCTGGATCGAGGCCCGTCGCGAGGAACCGCGGAAGGACCTCCTCACCGTCCTGACGAAGGGCGTCCCGGACGAGGAGGAACTGACCGGCCTCCTCAACGAACTGCTCATCGGCGGCTTCGTCACCACGACCAACCAGATCGCGAACTTCTTCGCGGTCCTGCTGCTCCCGGGCGACACGGCGGCGGACGGCGCGCGGATCCTGCGGGCCGTGCGCGAGGACCCGGCCCGCGTCCCCAGGGCGGTGGAGGAACTCCTGCGCTACGTCCCGCTCCTGAACGGCCTGACCCTGCCGAGGTACGCGCGGGAGGACGTGGACCTGGGCGGCGTCCTGGTCAGGGCCGGCGAGCCGGTCGTCGTCTCCCAGGCTGCCGCCAACCACGACCCCGACGCCTTCCCCTCCCCGCACCGCCTCCTCCTCGACCGCCCCGGCACCCCCCACATCAGCTTCGGCCACGGCATCCACTACTGCCTCGGCGCCCACCTGGCCCGCCTCGAACTCCAAGTCACCCTCGAACGCACCACAACCCGCCTCCCACGCCTCCGCCTGGCGGTCCCGGAGAGCGAACTCCAGTGGCGCGACCGGGAGTTCTTCACCGGCCTGAGAAAACTCCCGGTGGAATGGTGACCCCCGGCCTCACCACTTGTCCCGCTCGTACGGCGTAGGCAACGCCTCCAGCGCCCCGGCGGCCCGCAGCGCGCGATTGACGTCCAGGATCACCTCGATCCCCGGCTCCCGCGTCCCCCCGTAGGTCAGTGCCGCCCCGCCTGCCCGTCACCCCGTCGTCAGCATCAACCCGATGCCGATCGCCATGAGGGTGGCGGCCGCGATCCGCGGGGTGCCGAAGCGTTCCTTGAAGAAGACGGTGCCGATGGCCGCGCCGACGATGACGGAGGATTCGCGGAGGGCGGCGACGGGGGCCAACGGGGCCTGCGTCTGGGCCCAGAGGACCAGGGCGTAGGCCGCGACGGAGAGGGCGGCGCCCAGGAGGCCGCGGGTGGCGTGCGGGGGCAGGTCGGCGGCGAGGGACGACGGGCCCCGGCGGCAGAGCGCGTACGCGGGGATCACCAGGCCCTGCAGGACCATCAGCCACGCGATGTAGCCGAGCGGCGAGCCCGAGGCGCGGGCGCCCATGCCGTCGACGACGGTGTACGCCGCGATCGCCAGGCCCGTGCCGAGCGCCGCCAGCAGGGCCGGCCAGTCGGGGCGCCGGCCCGAGCCGCGGATGCCCCACAGGGCCAGGCCCGTCAGCCCCGCGCACGCCACCGCGACGCCCGCGAGCTGCGGCGCCGCCGGGATCTCGTCCAGGAACAGCGCCGCCAGGAGGGTCACCGCCAGCGGGGCGGTGCCCCGGGCGATCGGGTACATCTGCCCGAAGTCGCCCAGCGCGAACGACCGCATCAGCAGGGCGTAGTACCCGATGTGCAGCGCCGCCGAGGCGATCAGGTACGGCCACGCCCCCGCCGCCGGCACCGGGACGAACAGCGCCGCCACCCCGCCGATCACCGCCCCGCCGCCGGATATGAGCGTGAAGGAGAGCAGCTGGTCCTTGATGTGGTGCGCGATCGCGTTCCACGTGGCGTGCGTGACCGCCGCGACGAGGACCGCGGCGACGACCAGCGGCGTCACGCGGTCCGTTCCCGGACGTCCACCAGCGTGCCGCCCGCGTGGGCGATCAGCGTCTTGGGCTCCATCGGGAACACCGTGTACGGGGTGCCCGCCGCCGCCCACACCACGTCGTGGTCGAGCAGGCCCCGGTCGGCCAGGACGCGGGTCCTCGTCCGGTGCCCGAACGGCGGGACGCCGCCGATCGCGTACCCCGTCGCCTCCCGGACCACCGCCGCGTCCGGCCGCGTCACCTTGCCCGCGCCCAGCTCCGCCCGCACCCGCTCGACGTCGACCCGCGACGAGCCGTCCATGAGGACGAGCACCGGCACGCCGTCCGCCGCGAAGATCAGCGACTTGACGATCTCGGACGTGGCGCAGCCGATCGCCGCGGCCGCCTCCGCGGCGGTGCGGGTGGCGTCCGGGAAGCGCCGTACCTCGACCTCGATGCCGAGGTCCTGCAGCGCGGCGGCGAACTGGGGGTGTGCGAGCGATTCCGTCATGGCCGCACGCTAGCGGTACGTGTACGGGCCATGCGAGCGCGTTTCACCCCCGTGCGCCACCGCCCCCGAACCCCGCAACTGCCACCGCTGTCACCGTCGCTACCATTACCGCGCGTTCAGCACCCGCGCCACGACCGGGCCCGCCGCGTCGCCGCCGTGGCCGCCCGACTGGACGACCGCCGCTGCGGCGAGGTCGCCGGCGTAGCCGGTGAACCAACTGTTGGACGTGGCCTGGTTGTCGACCTCCGCGGAGCCCGTCTTCGCGCCCTTGTCGCCGCGCACGCCCGCCATCGCGTCGGCGCCGGTGCCGCTGACCGCGGTGCGCCGCATCATCGCGCGCAGCTGCTGGGCGACGGAGTCCGGCAGGGAGCGGGCGGCCTTGGCGATCGGCCGGTCGTCCAGGTCCTTCGCGACGAGGATCGGCTGCTTGAACGTGCCGTGCTTCGCGGTCGCCGTGATGGACGCGATGTTGAGCACGTTCATCTGCACCGTGCCCTGCCCGATGTACTGCGCGGCCGCGGTGCCGCCGGTGGCCTCGGGAACGGAGCCGTCGTACGTCGGGACGCCGGTCTGCCAGTCGAGCCCGATGCCGAACACGTCCGTGGCCACCTTGCCGAGCGCGGCGTCGTCGCCGACGTCGTCGATCAGCTTGATGAAGGCGGTGTTGCAGGACCGGGCGAAACTCTCCCCGAACGTCCGGCCGTTGAGCTCGAAGTGCTTGAGGTTGTGGAACGGCGTGCCGTAGTACGAGACGTTCTTCGGGCACTCCGCCACCCGGTCCGCCGCCACGAGCCCCTTCTCCAGGAGCAGCGCCGCGGTGACGATCTTCAGTGTGGAGCCGGGCGCCTGCTTGCCGAGGAAGGCGGTGTTGAAGCCGGCCGCCGGGCTGTTCGCGACCGCGCGGATCTCGCCGGTCGACGGCTTGATCGCGACGACGGACGCCTGCCCGTACTGCTTCACGGCGCGCTCCGCCGCGGCCTGCACGTCCGCGTCGATGGTCGTCCGCAGCGTGCCCGGCTCGCCCTTGACGAGGGTGAGCAGGGTGCTGTCGGGTACGCCGTCCTCGGTGGACTCCAGGACGGTCTCCACGCCGGCCCTGCCGCCGGTCTTCGCCCCGTACTTCGCGCGCAGTTCGTCGAGGACCGGGCCGAGCGAGGGGTACTTCTCGCGGCTCAGCTCGCGGCCTTCGCGGTCGACGGCCTTGATCTCGGCGGACGTGGCCGCGCCGGTCCGCAGGGAGGTCGTCTTCGTCAGCCGCGGGTGGACCACGGAGGGCTGCCAGTCGACCAGCGGCCGGCCCGTGCTCAGGCCGCGTACGACGGTGAGCTGGGAGGTGTACGTCCAGGGCTTCGAGGTGCCCTCGTAGGTGACCGTGGCCTGCACCGTGAAGGGCACCTTCGTGCCGACGGGCGTGCCGGGCGTGATCACGGCCTTCGAGACGGCCGCGTCCGCGGTGTAGGCGGCCAGGACGGGCCCGGCGTCGACCGGGTTGTTGGTCAGCTGGGCGGCGGCGTCCGGCGAACCGGACGCCCAGGCGTCCAGGAACTTCTTCGCGGTCTGCGACACCTCGTCCTGCGTGACGGGCCCGGATCTGCGTGTCTCGGGGGCGGACGCGGCGCCGATCCCGTCCGAGGCGCCTCCGCTGATCCCCTGCCAGAGGTTGTAGCCGCCGTACCCGACCCCGCCCGCCACGACGACGAAGACGCCCCCGACGATCGCGGTTCTCACTCCACTGCGCATCCCTGTGGTTCCCCTCCCCAGGAGCTCGCTTGAACGTGTTCAAGCGAATGGACAGGAGCACCCTACGTCAGACGCGTGACAGGAGTGACGGTTGTTATTCGAGCGTGGCCTGGTCATGCCTCCCGAGGCATAACGCCATAGCGATATTCGTCTTGGACGTGATGATCCGAGCGCCATAACGTCGGAGGCGTCGCACCAAGCAGCCTCAAGTGCGAGACAGCGCAAGGCAGTTCAATCGCGAGGGGATTCATCATGCTCATCAAGAGGTTCGCCGCCGTCACCCTGGCCGCCGCCACCCTCGGCGTCCTCGCCGTCGGCAGCGCCGGCGCCGCCGACACGTCGGCCCCGAAGAAGCGCGTCGAGGTCCTCGAGCTGAAGGTCGAGAACCTGCAGTACGAGTCGATCGACCTCGGCGCGGCCGGGCCGAGCCAGGGCGACATGAACGCCTTCTCCGGCACCACCTCGAAGGACGGCCGCGTGGTCGGACTCGGCGGCGGCACCTGCGAGGTCGTCCGCGTCGAGGGCGACCGGCAGACGTCGCAGTGCGTGATCACGGCCAAGCTCGAGAAGGGCTCCCTGACCATGCAGGCCCTCTGGGAGCGCGGGGCGCCGGAGCTCGAGATGGCCATCACCGGCGGCACCGGCGCCTACAAGGGCGCGAGCGGCACCGCCTACTACTGGGACATCGCCACCCCCGACGAGCGCATCCGCGCCGAGATCACCCGCTGACCCGACCACCCACGGGGGTACGAAAAAGGGCGCAGCCACCCGGCCGCGCCCTTTTTCGCGTGTCCGCCTAGACCCAGGTGTCCAGCCACATCCGCGCGCGCCAGTCGTCCATCGGGATCGGGCTGCCCGTGTAGAGCGGCCAGAAGTAGATGAAGTTCCAGATGATGAGGAGGACCAGGACGCCGGCGCCGACCGCGCCCAAGGTGCGGCGGCGTTCCGTGGAGCCCGGGGGGCCGATCAGGGCGCCGATCATCATCGTCACCGCCAGGCACAGGAACGGGACGAAGACCACCGCGTAGAAGAGGAAGATCGTGCGCTCCTGGTAGAAGAACCAGGGCACCCAGCCCGCCGCGATCCCGCAGGCGATCGCCCCGGCGCGCCAGTCGCGGCGGAAGAACCAGCGCCACAGCACGTACAGGACCGCGAAGCAGGCCGCCCACCACAGCAGCGGCGTGCCGAGCGCCAGCACCTCGCGGGCGCACTTCTCCGTCAGGTCCGCCGGGCAGCCGTCCTTGCCGGGCGCGGGGTCCTCGTAGAAGTACGAGACCGGGCGGCCCAGGACGATCCAGCTCCACGGGTTCGACTCGTACGTGTGGCCCGACGTCAGGTTGACGTGGAAGTGGTAGACCTCGGTCTCGTAGTGCCACAGGCTCCGCAGCCAGTCCGGGAGCCACGACCAGAGACCGGCGCCGTGCGCCTTGTCCTGCTCGGCCGCCCAGTTGCGGAAGTAGCCCTTGTCGGAGGCGATCCAGCCGGTCCACGAGGCGACGTACGTGACGAGGGCGACCGGCACCACCGAGACGAACGCCGGGACCAGGTCCTTGCGCAGCACCGCCCCGTACGGGTGCACCGCACCGGCCGTCCGCCGCGCGCCGACGTCCCACAGGACCGTCAGCAGACCGAACGCGGCCATGATGTACAGGCCGTTCCACTTCGTCGCGAACGCCAGGCCCAGCATCACGCCCGCCGCCAGCCGCCACGGCCGCCACCCGAGCCGCAGGCCCTCCGCCACCGCCGCGTCCGGGCGCAGCACCCCCTCGTCGTCCTCCGGGAGCGCCGCCGCGATCCGCTGCCGCGACCGGTCCCGGTCGATCAGGAGGCAGCCGAACGCGCCGACCACGAAGAACATCAGCACCTGGTCGAGCAGCGCCGTGCGGCTCATCACGAAGTGCAGGCCGTCCACCGCGAGCAGCGTGCCCGCCAGACAGCCCAGGAACGTCGAGCGGAACAGCCGCCGGCCGATCCGGCACAGCATCAGCACCGACAGCGTGCCGAGCACCGCGACCATGAACCGCCAGCCGAACGGCGTGAAGCCGAAGAACTGCTCGCCCAGGCCGATGACCCACTTGCCGACCGGCGGATGCACGACGTACCCCGGCTCCACCGGCACCGTGACCGCGTCCGGGTTCGCCAGGATCGACTTGTCGACGTCCTTCGGCCAGGACCCCTCGTAGCCCTGGTTGATCAGGGCCCAGGCGTCCTTCGCGTAGTACGTCTCGTCGAATATCACCGCCTTCGGGCTGCCCAGGTTCCAGAACCGCAGCAGCCCCGCGACCAGCGCCACGAGCAGCGGGCCGCCCCAGGCCGCCCAGCGCACCACGAAGTCGACGACGCCCCGCGGCAGCCCGAGCAGCGCCACCGCCGTCGCGGACGGCTTCGTGTACGGCGGCACCAGCCGCTCCCGCAGCCCGGCCCGCGCCGGGGCCGCATAGCCGAACCGGCGCAGACGCCGCTGCCACGGCGGCGGCTGCTGCCCGGCTTCCTGACCCTGCTGGGGGTGTGGTGCGGTACTGGTCACCGCGCCATCGTAGGGAACGCGCCTGTGCGAGGCGCGCGTCCGGGCTGCGAGGATGACCCATGTGACAGGAACGCTGGTACTCGCAGGGACCCCCATCGGCGACATCGCGGACGCGCCGCCCCGGCTCGCCGCCGAGCTGGAACGCGCCGACATCGTCGCCGCCGAGGACACCCGGCGGCTGCGGGGGCTGACCCGCGCCCTCGGTGTGCACACCACCGGCCGGGTCGTCTCCTACTTCGAGGGCAACGAGTCCGCCCGTACGCCCGAACTGGTCGAGGCGCTGGCCGGCGGCGCCCGGGTGCTGCTGGTCACCGACGCGGGCATGCCGTCCGTCTCCGACCCCGGGTACCGGCTGGTCGCCGCCGCCGTCGAGCAGGACATCAAGGTCACCGCCGTGCCCGGCCCCTCCGCCGTGCTCACCGCGCTCGCCCTGTCCGGACTCCCGGTCGACCGCTTCTGCTTCGAGGGCTTCCTGCCCCGCAAGGCCGGCGAGCGGCTCGGCCGGCTCCGCGAGGTCGCCGGCGAGCGCCGCACCCTCGTCTACTTCGAGGCCCCGCACCGTCTCGACGACACCCTCGCCGCCATGGCCGAGGTGTTCGGCGAGGACCGGCGCGCCGCCGTCTGCCGCGAGCTGACCAAGACGTACGAGGAGGTCAAGCGGGGCCCGCTCGGCGAACTGGCCGTCTGGGCGAAGGAGGGCGTGCGCGGCGAGATCACCGTGGTCGTCGAGGGCGCCCCGGAGACCGGGCCGGCCGAGCTCGACGCGGAGGAGCTGGTGCGCCGGGTCCGCGTGCGCGAGGAGGCGGGGGAGCGGCGCAAGGAGGCCATCGCCGCCGTCGCCGCGGAGACCGGACTGCCCAAGCGCGAGGTCTTCGACGCCGTCGTCGCCGCGAAGAACGCCGAATCGCAGCCGTAGAGCTGCCCCGGGCGGGCAGTCGCAGGGCTGAGCCACGCGGCGGTCGCGGGCCCGGCGGCGGTCGCGGCGGTCCCGAATCCCGCCGAAGGGCTAACCTGAAAGGCAAAGCCTCCGCCGTGTCGCGGACGGTCCCGGCACCCTCCGCTGATGCGCTCCGGCCGAAATGGGCGTCCACTGGTCAGTGGAGTGGAGAGGAGCTGGTATGAGCGAGATCACCGGCGCATCCGTCGGCCACGAGGAGTACTCCTTCGCCTGCGCCCGCTGCGGATACGGCTGGGAGCAGGCGTACGACATCGAGCACCGCCTCGACGCCGACGGCCGTCAGTTCGTCGTCTACCGGACCGAGGGCGCGCGGGTGCCCTCGCCGCTGTCCGATCTGGCCTGCCCCAACTGCGAGCGCCGCGGCGCGGTCCGGATCCTGAGGTCCGGGCAGGTGTCCACGGCCCTGCGGGTGCTGGAGGAGGTCGGACACATCCCGCCCGCCGCCGCGCCGGGGCCCGCGGGCGAGCACACCGCCGTGCACCGCGCGGAACCGACGGGCGCACGCACCGGGGAGCCCCCCGGCCCGGTCAAGGAACCCGGCTCCACCGAGGCGCGCCCGGCCAAGGAACAGGAACACCACCGGCACCTCTCCGACCTGCTCCACCCCTTCCGCGACCGCAAGTGACCACGGCGCCCCACCACGGCGGGTGACCCGGGCCCTCCGCGACGGCCGGGCGCGCCCGACCGGCCTCCCGGCCGTCCTCGTACGATCGGGTCATGACCTCCAAGGACGCCCCGCCGCCGCTGCCCGAGCCCCTGCTGGTGCCCGTGGCGGACTCGCACACCCACCTCGACATGCAGTCCGGCACCGTCGAGGAGGCCCTCGCGCGGGCCGCCGCCGTCGGCGTGACGACGGTGGTCCAGGTGGGCTGCGACGTGAAGGGCTCCCGGTGGGCCGCCGAGACGGCCGCCGCGCACCCCCAGGTGCACGCCGCCGTCGCCCTGCACCCCAACGAGGCCCCGCGCATCGTCCTCGGCGACCCCGACGGCTGGTCCCGGCAGGGCGCCCGGGAGGCCGGCGGGGACGCGGCGCTCGACGAGGCGCTGGCCGAGATCGAGCGGCTCGCCGCCCTGCCCGAGGTCAGGGGCGTCGGCGAGACCGGCCTCGACTTCTTCCGCACCGGCCCCGAGGGCATCGCCGCCCAGGAGCGCTCCTTCCGCGCCCACATCGAGATCGCCAAGCGGCAGGGCAAGGCGCTGGTCATCCACGACCGCGAGGCGCACGCCGACGTGCTGCGGATCCTCGACGAGGAGGGCGCGCCCGAGCGGACCGTCTTCCACTGCTACTCCGGCGACGCGGCCATGGCGGAGATCTGCGCGGCCAAGGGCTACTACATGTCCTTCGCCGGCAACGTCACCTTCAAGAACGCCCAGCCCCTGCGCGACGCCCTCGCCGTGGCCCCGCGCGAGCTGCTCCTGGTCGAGACCGACGCGCCGTTCCTGACGCCCGTGCCGTACCGGGGCCGGCCGAACGCGCCGTACCTGATCCCGCTCACCGTCCGCGCGATGGCCGAGGTCCGGGGCGAGGACGTGGACGAGCTGTGCGCGGCGCTCGCCGCGAACACCGCACTGGCCTTCGATTACTGATCCATAACTCTGACCGTCCGTAGTCGCGCTGCTTTGGAGAGTGACCGGCGCTCCGCTAAGGTCCCGGCCTCGTGAGCACCTCGCAGGGCAGTCACCGGGCCGCACGCCGCGGCGGCCGCCGCGCCGCGGCCGCCACGGTCGAGCCGCCGTCCGTCCCGCCGCCGGCGACCCCCTCGATCCACGAGTACGACACGCAGCCCTACGCGATCGAGGTCGCCCCGCCCGCCCCCTCGGGCCGGGCCGCGGCCCGGCGGGCCGCCCGCCGCCGCCGGGCCGCCCCCGCCGGCGAGGGCCTGCGCCGGCTCGTCCCGCAGGCCCTGGTCGTCGCCTTCCTGGCCGGCGGCACGACGGCCTTCGTCGCCGACGACAAGGCCGTCCGGCTCAGCGTCGACGGCGTCCCGCGCACCCTGCACACCTTCGCCGACGACGTCGGCGAACTGCTCGCCGACGAGGGCCTGGCCACCGGCGCGCACGACCTCGTCGCCCCCGGCCCCGGCACGGCCCTCGACGACGGCGACGAGGTCGTCGTCCGCTACGGCCGGCCCGTGCGGCTCACCCTCGACGGACAGCGCCGCCAGGTGTGGACCACCGCCCGCACCGTCGAGGGCGCGCTGCGCCAGCTCGGCGTGCGGGCGGAGGGCGCGTACCTGTCCGTGTCCCGTTCCGCGCCGATCGGCCGCGCCGGACTCGCCCTGGACGTGCGCACCGAACGCACCGTCACCCTGCTGGCCGACGGCCGGGAGCGGACCGTGCGGACCAACGCCGCCACCGTCCGCGAGGTCGTCGAGGAGGCCGGGATCACCCTCTCCGGCCAGGACACGACCTCCGTGCCGCCCGACTCCTTCCCGCACGACGGCCAGACCGTCACCGTGCTGCGGATCACCGGCACCCGGGAGGTCCGCGAGGAGCCCGTCCCGTACGCGGTCGAGCGGGTCCGCGACCCGGAGCTGTTCGCCGGCACCGAGGTCGTCGAACGGCAGGGCGTGCAGGGCGTGCGCCGGGTCACGTACGTGCTGCGCACCGTCAACGGGGTCCGGCAGAAGCCGCGCCGGACCTCCGAGGAGCTGGTGCGCGCGCCCGTCGCCCAGCGCGTCAAGGTGGGCACGAAGCCGCTGCCCCGCTCGGTCGCCGGCGCGGACGGCCTGAACTGGGGCGCGCTCGCCCAGTGCGAGTCCGGCGGCCGGCCGGACGCCGTCGATCCCTCCGGGACGTACGGCGGGCTGTACCAGTTCGACCCCGGCACCTGGCGGTCCCTCGGCGGCAGCGGGGTCGCGCAGGACGCGCCCGCTGCGGAGCAGACGTACCGGGCGAAGAAGCTGTACGTGCAGCGGGGCGCCAGTCCGTGGCCGCACTGCGGCCGAAGGCTGTACCGGTGAGCCGTAGGCTGTACCGGTGAGCACCACCGATCCCGCCGACGTCCTCCTCGGCCCCGCCGACATCCGCGAACTGGCCGCGGCGCTGGGCGTCCGGCCCACGAAGCAGCGCGGCCAGAACTTCGTCATCGACGCCAACACGGTGCGGCGGATCGTCCGCACCGCCGAGGTGCGCCCCGACGACGTGGTCGTGGAGGTCGGCCCGGGACTCGGGTCCCTGACGCTGGCCCTGCTCGAGGCCGCCGACCGGGTCACGGCCGTCGAGATCGACGACGTCCTCGCCGCGGCCCTGCCCGCGACGATCGAGGCCCGTCTCCCGGCGAAGAAGGACCGCTTCGCGCTCGTGCACTCCGACGCCATGCACGTCCGGGAGCTGCCCGGTCCGCCGCCGACGGCGCTGGTCGCGAACCTGCCGTACAACGTGGCCGTCCCGGTCCTGCTGCACATGCTGGACCGCTTCCCGAGCATTCAGCGGACGCTCGTGATGGTGCAGGCCGAGGTCGCCGACCGGCTCGCCGCGGGGCCCGGCAACAAGGTGTACGGCGTGCCGTCGGTCAAGGCCAACTGGTACGCCGAGGTCAAGCGCGCCGGGGCGATCGGCCGCAACGTGTTCTGGCCCGCGCCCAACGTCGACTCGGGCCTCGTCTCGCTGGTGCGCCGCTCCGAGCCGCTCGCCACGACGGCGACGAAGGACGAGGTCTTCGCGGTGGTGGACGCGGCCTTCGCGCAGCGCCGCAAGACGCTGCGGGCCGCGCTGGCCGGCTGGGCCGGTTCGCCGGCCGCGGCGGAGGAGGCCCTGGTCAGGGCAGGCATCTCGCCGCAGGCGCGCGGCGAGGCGCTGACGGTCGAGGAGTTCGCGCGGATCGCGGAGAACCGGGGGGAGAAGAAGGATGGCTGAGCCGAAGAGCGTGACCGTACGCGTGCCCGCGAAGGTCAACGTGCAGCTGGCGGTGGGCGGGGCGCGGCCGGACGGCTTCCACGACCTCGCCAACGTGTTCCTGGCGGTGTCGCTGTTCGACGAGGTGACGGTGCGTCCGGCGGACGCGCTGACCGTGACCTGCTCGGGCCCGGACGCCGGCCAGGTGCCGCTGGACCGGACGAACCTGGCGGCGCGGGCCGCCGAGCTGCTGGCCGCGCGGCACGGCATCGAGCCGCACGTCCACATCCACATCGCCAAGGACATCCCGGTCGCCGGCGGCATGGCCGGCGGCAGCGCGGACGGCGCCGGCGCGCTGCTGGCCTGCGACGCGCTGTGGGGCCTGGACTCCCCGCGCGCGGAGCTCCTGGAGATCTGCGCCGAGCTCGGCAGCGACGTGCCGTTCAGCCTCGCCGGCGGGGCGGCGCTCGGCGTCGGCCGCGGGGAGCGGCTGACGGAGCTGCCCGTCGGCGGCGCCTTCCACTGGGTGTTCGCGGTCGCCGACGGCGGCCTGTCGACCCCGGCCGTGTACCGCGAGTTCGACCGCCTCAACGAGGGCGTGACCGTCCCCGAGCCGGTCGCCGCGCCGGAGCTGCTCGACGCCCTGCGCACGGGCGACACGGCCGCGCTGGCCGCGACGCTCGCCAACGACCTCCAGCCCGCGGCCCTCTCCCTGCGCCCCTCCCTGGCCGCCACCCTGGAGACGGGCATGCAGGCCGGTGCCCTCGCGGCCCTGGTCTCCGGCTCGGGCCCGACGACGGCGTTCCTGACGAAGGACGAGGAGTCCGCCCGCGCGGTCGCCGAGGCCCTCACGGCCTCCGGCACCTGCCGCACCGCCCGCGTCGCGTCCTCCCCGGCGCCCGGGGCGACCGTGCTCTAGGAGCCGGCGGACGGCCGCTCGAGCACGCAGCCGTGCGTCTTCGCCGACGCCGCGGCGAAGCGCGCGAGGGCCGCGCGCAGGCCCGGGTGGTCCGGGACCGGCCGGGCGGCGCCCTCCGCGGGGGAGTCGATCTCGTAGACGGCGGTGTCGCCCGCGCCCGGGCAGCGGGCGGTCAGGTAGTAGTGGCCGTCCGCCCGGTCGCCCGGCCCCGCCTCGCGGGCGAAGGCCAGTTTGGTGCCCACGAACGGGCCGTACGTCGCCCGCAGCTCGTACAGCGGGCCCAGCGCCCCGCCGAGCGTGCAGCCCTCCACCGCCTTCGGGCCCGCCGCCGACTCGACGGCCGTCCGCACGCCCCAGCGCGCCGCCGTCGCGGCGTCCAGGACGCCCGCGCAGGCGCCGGACACCGCGGCGAAGGGCTTGGGGTCCGTCGCCGAGACCCCCGGGGCGACGACGGCCCCGCCGGGCTTCGCCGCGCAGCCGGTGCGGCGCGCGTACGACATCGCCGTCGTGGTCAGCAGCTCCGTGAGCCGGGCCCGGGCCGGGGCCTTGGTGAAGTCGGCCCGGTCCACCCGGGCGGAGACGTCGGCGATCAGGCCCTCGCCCGGCTCCTTCCCGCAGTCGAGCAGGATCGTCGCGGACGCCTCGCCGCGGCCGTCCTCGTCCGTGCCGGGGGTGAAGGAGAAGCCGCCGGTCCAGCCGTTCCCGAGCGGCGCGTCCGCCGGTTCCGCGTCGACGGCCACCGCCCGCCGGTCCGCCCGCTGCACCGACACCATGACGCGGGCGAGGCCGTCCTCGCGGTCGGCCTCGTACACCTTGCACCGCCAGGTCCGTGCGCCCGAGATGTGCTCGGTCGTGACCTCCGTGCCGTCGAGCAGCGCCCGCAGCGGCCCGGCCGCCAGGTCGCCGTCGCACGCCGAGTCCAGGGCCCGGTCGTGGCGCCAGGCGTCGTAGCCGCCGGACGCCCAGAACAGCCCGCCCGCGACGGCGACCGCCGCCGCCGTCCACACGGCCGTCAGCCGTATCCGCCGCTTCGCCAGCGCGCCCACTCCCCGCTCTCCCGAGCCCCGTCGCGCCGTGACGGGCCCGGCGATCTCCGCTTCCGTGCCCGTACGCGCGCTCGAACGATCACCGCACGCTATCCCACCCGCCGCGCCGTCTACCCTGGGACGTCGATCGATCCCCCGGTACAGGAGTCAAGGTGGCCGTCAACCTGGTCAATGTCGAGGCAGTCAGCAAGGTGTACGGCACCCGTGCCCTGCTCGACGGCGTGTCCCTCGGCGTCTCCGAAGGCGACCGGATCGGCGTCGTCGGCCGCAACGGCGACGGCAAGACGACCCTCGTCCGCATGCTCGCCAAGCTGGAGGAGGCCGACACCGGCCGCGTCACCCACAGCGGCGGGCTGCGTCTCGGCGTGCTCACCCAGCACGACTCGCTCGACCCGACGGCGACGATCCGCCACGAGGTCATCGGCGACCTGGCCGACCACGAGTGGGCCGGCAGCGCCAAGATCCGCGACGTGCTCACCGGCCTCTTCGGCGGCCTGGACCTGCCCGGCTTCGAGAAGGGTCTCGACACCGTCATCGGCCCGCTCTCCGGCGGCGAGCGCCGCCGCATCGCGCTCGCCAAGCTCCTCATCGAGGAGCAGGACCTGATCGTCCTGGACGAGCCCACCAACCACCTCGACGTCGAGGGCATCGCCTGGCTCGCCCGCCACCTGCAGACCCGCCGCTCCGCGCTGGTCTGCGTCACCCACGACCGCTGGTTCCTCGACCAGGTCTGCACCCGCATGTGGGACGTGCAGCGCGGCAGCGTGTACGAGTACGAGGGCGGCTACTCCGACTACGTCTTCGCCCGCGCCGAGCGCGAGCGCATCGCCGCCACCGAGGAGGTCAAGCGGCAGAACCTGGTCCGCAAGGAGCTGGCCTGGCTGCGCCGCGGCGCCCCCGCCCGCACCTCCAAGCCGCGTTTCCGGATCGAGGCGGCGAACGCGCTGATCGCCGACGTGCCGGAGCCCCGCGACAGGAGCGAACTGATGAAGTTCGCGAACGCGCGGCTCGGCAAGACCGTGTTCGACCTGGAGGACGTGAGCATCACCGCCGGCCCGAAGGAGCTGCTCAAGCACCTGACCTGGCAGCTCGGCCCGGGCGACCGCATCGGCCTGGTCGGCGTCAACGGCGCCGGCAAGACCTCGCTGCTGCGGGCCCTGGCGGATGCCGCGGTCACCCAGGGCGACATCCAGCCCGCCGCCGGGCGGATCGTCGTCGGCAAGACCGTGCGGCTCGCCTACCTCTCGCAGGACGTCACCGAACTGCCCGCCCAGCTGCGGGTCCTGGAGGCCGTGCAGCAGATCCGCGACCGGGTCGACCTCGGCAAGGGCCGCGAGATGACGGCCGGTCAGCTGTGCGAGCAGTTCGGCTTCGGCAAGGAGAAGCAGTGGACGCCGGTCGGCGACCTCTCCGGCGGCGAGCGGCGCCGGCTGCAGCTGCTGCGCCTGCTCATGGACGAGCCGAACGTGCTGTTCCTCGACGAGCCGACCAACGACCTCGACATCGAGACCCTGACCCAGCTGGAGGACCTCCTCGACGGCTGGCCCGGCTCCATGATCGTGATCTCGCACGACCGGTTCTTCATCGAGCGCACCACCGACCGCACCTTCGCGCTGCTCGGAGACCGGACCCTGCGGATGCTGCCGCGCGGCATCGACGAGTACCTGGAGCGGCGGCAGAGGATGATCGAGGCCGCCGCGCCCGCCCCGGCCCCGGCCCCCGTCAAGGAGAAGTCGGCCGCCGACGCCCGCGCCGCGAAGAAGGAGCTGCAGAAGGTCGAGCGGCAGCTCGACAAGGTCTCCGACAAGGAGAGCAAGCTGCACGCGCAGATCGCCGAAAACGCCACGGACTTCGAGAAGGTGGCAGAACTGGACGCACAGCTCCGGGAACTGGCGGCCGAGCGCGAGGAGTTGGAGATGCGCTGGCTGGAGCTCGCCGAAGACGCCTAACAGGGCTGTCCGGGAGGCGCGTAGAGAAGGCGTGCAGACCCGGTAACGAGGGCATCACGGGCCGGTCCTCCCTTGGGAACAGGGGCGGACCGGTCACTTTTGCGCCAGCGCGCGGGTGGTACAAAGAAAGCCCGCTCGACTCATGTGACAGTGCGCCATCCTTGCCCGATTCGCTCCATCCCGACGGCAGCCGACCGCCGGGATCGCGGGGGAGACCGGCCGGGCACCGGACCGCACGAAGGGGGAAGCGCTGATGACTCAGCCGCCCAGCAACCCGCCGCAGGGCGGCTTCGGCGCGCCGCAGGACGTGCCGCCGTCCCAGCCGCCGCAGGCTCCGCCCGCACAGCCGCCGATGCCGCCGGCCCAGCCGCCGCAGGCCCCGCCGGTCCCGCCGGCGGCGCCCCAGCAGGGCGCGCCGCAGCCCGGCTACGGCTACCCGCAGCAGCCGCAGCCCGGGTACGGCTACCCGCAGCAGCCCGGCCCGTACGCCCAGCAGCCCGGCCCCTACGGCCAGCCGCAGCCGGGCCCGTACGGCCAGCCGCAGCCCGGCCCGTACGGCGGCTACCCGACGCAGCCGCAATACCCCGGCCCCGGCATGCCCGGGCCCGCGCCCTCCGGCAACAACCCCTTCAAGGGCAAGCCCGGCGTGATCATCGCCGCGGCGGTGGCCGGCCTGCTGGTCGTCGGCGGCGTCGCCTGGTTCGCGCTGAGCGGCGACGACGAGCCCGACCCGGTCGTCAAGCCCTCCACCTCGCCGACCGCCTCCGCCTCCGTGGACCAGGGCGACGGCGAGGGAGACGGCCGCAACGTCGAGGACGACCTCAACGCCGGCCGCAAGCCCGGCGAGGCGAAGGTCAACTGGCTCGTCAAGAACACCGTCGACCTCCCGCGCAACGGCGCCGACGTGCACGGCCCCTGGATCGTCGGCGACACCGTCGTCAAGGGCATGTACAAGAGCCTCGTCGGCTACGGCCTGTCCGACGGCAAGGAGAAGTGGAACATCCCGCTTCCCTTCGAGATGTGCGCCGCGCCCCCGCAGGTCACGGCCGACGGCAAGATCGTCATCGGTGTCAACGACAAGGCCGGCGACAAGGCCGACTGCCTGGTGCTGCAGCAGGTCGACCTGAAGACCGGCAAGCCCGGCTGGAAGAAGACCCTGCCCAAGGGCACCGGCTTCGCCTCGCTGTCCGACATCACCCTCGCCATCAGCGGCAACACCGTCACCGCGGCCGGCACCAGCAACGCCTGGGGCTTCTCCGTCGCCGACGGCCGCCAGCTGTTCACCACGCCGTCCGGCACCTGCAAGCCGTACGCCTACGCCGGCGGCACCAAGCTGATCGGCGCGTACAGCTGCCGCACCGGCAACTACGAGACCAAGCAGGAACAGCTCAGCGAGGTCGACCCCACCACGGGCAAGCCCAAGTGGACGTACAAGCTGAAGCCCAACTGGGAGGTCGACAAGGTCTACTCGGTCGACCCGCTGGTCGTCTCCGCGAAGCAGCGCGGCGAGGGCGGCGCCGAGGACAAGTGGGGCATCCAGGCGTTCAACGCCAACGGCACCCCGCGCGCCATGCTCAACGGCGGCACCCACAAGTTCGCCCCCAGCTGCGGCGGCGCCTTCGTGATCTTCGGCAAGAACCTGCAGGGCTGCACCGGCATGGCGGCCGACGCCAACACCTTCTACATGGCGACGGCCGACGACACCTCCGGTCTGTCCCGCACCAACTCCGTGGTCGCCTTCGACCTCAACACCGGCAAGATCAAGTGGACCGCCCCGGCGCCCGCCGAGCGGACCGTGACGCCCCTGCAGATGCAGGACGGCAACGTGCTGCTCTACATGGACGCCAAGTACGACAAGGGCGGCGCGCTCGCGACCCTCGCCCCCACCGGCGGCACCCCGAAGATCATCCAGCAGCACCCCGCGTCGACGTCGGAGATCGAGAACGACTTCTACAGTGCGCGCTACGCGTACGGGAACGGCACGTTCGTGATCGCCAGCGGCCGCGTCAGCGCCCGCAACGACGCGGAGGAGAAGGAGACCAAGACGATGATGGCGTTCAGCAAGTGAGGTTCGCAGACCGATGACTCAGCCACCTCCCCCGCCGAACCAGCCCCCGGGCCCCCCGCAGGGCGGCTTCGGCGCCCCGCAGGACCCCCAGGGCGGCTACGGCGCGCCCCAGCAGCCCCAGGGCCAGCCGCAGTACGGCTACCCCCAGCAGCCGCCCACGCAGCCGCAGTACGGGTACCCGCAGCAGCCGCCGACGCAGCCGCAGGGCCAGCCGCAGTACGGCTACCTGCAGCAGCCGCCCACGCAGCCGCAGGGCCAGCCCCAGTACGGCTACCCGACGCAGCCTCAGTACGGGTACCAGCCCACCCCGCCGCCCGGCGGCGGCAAGAAGCTGACCACCCAGATGCAGATCGTCATCGCCGCCGTGGTCGCGGTCGTCCTCATCGTCGGCGGCGGCGTCTGGTACGCCGCCTCCGACGACGACACCGGCAACGAGGGCAAGGGCGGCCAGACCCAGGGTCAGAACGGCGGCGGCCAGGCCAAGGCCGCCCCTGACGGCCCCGGCAAGGAGAAGGCCCCGGCCAACACCCAGTCGAAGGTCTCCTTCCAGCTGCCGCACCCCAAGGTCACCGACGTGACCGACGTGGGCGGCTCCTGGCTGACCGACAAGGCGTACGTGAAGACCGGCGTCAACTCGATCGTCGGCTACGACCTCGCCAAGGGCACCCCGGTCTGGACGCTGCCGCTGCCCGGCCAGGTCTGCGCCACCTCCCGGCACACCACCGCGGACAACAAGACCGCGATCGTGTACGAGGCGGCCAAGCGCGTCCCGCCGCGCAACTACCAGCCCTGCACCGAGGTCGCGGTGCTCGACCTCATCACCGGCAAGCTGGTGTGGACGAAGTCGGTCACCAGCGCCAGCTCCGGCGACGACAAGGTGCGGTTCAGCGAGGTCACGCTGAGCGGGGCCACCGTCGCGGCCGGCGGCACCGACGGCGGCGCCGCCTTCGACCTCGCCAACGGCACCCCGCGCTGGAAGCCCGAGGCCAACGCGCAGAACTGCCGCGACATGGGCTACGGCGGCGGCGCCGGCCTCGTCGCGGTGCGCCGCTGCGGCCCGTACGACAGCGCCACCGTCGTCATCCAGAGCCTCAACCCGACGACGGGCCAGCCGATCTCGCAGTTCAAGATGCCGGCCGGCGTGAAGTACGCGTCGGTCGTCTCCACCAAGCCGCTGGTCGTCGCGGCCGACGTCGGCGACACCGCCGGCGACGGCTCCGGCATCTCGGACTTCTTCTCCATCGACGAGAAGACCGGCAAGCTCAAGGTGAAGATCGCCGCGGACGCGGACCGGTTCGCCGCCCGCTGCCGCTCCACCGAGGTCGAGACCTGCACCAAGGTCGTCGTGGGCAACAACCGGCTCTACCTGCCCACCGAGGACCACGAGGGCAGCGGCGAGTACGGCGACACCAACGAGATCGTGTCCTTCGACCTCACCACCGGAAAGCCGACCAGCGACAAGGCCGACGCCGGCGACCGGTACTCGATGTTCCCGCTGCGCATGGACGGCGGCAACGTGATCGCGTACAAGACGCCGCCGTACGACAAGGGCGGTCAGATCGTCTCCATCGACGGCGCGACCTTCCAGCAGACCGTGCTGCTCGAGAACCCGTCCGACGAGGCGGTCCGGGACGCCGAGTCCAGCTTCTCCTCGGACTACGCGGAGATCCTGTACGCGAAGGGCCGGATGTTCATCTCCGAGACGATGGTCTCCGAGCCCCGCAAGTCGTCCTTCGACGACAAGGAGTACCTGATCGTCGCGTACGCCACGAGCGGCTGACGGACGGCCGGCACCCGGCGCGGAACGCCACGGCCCGGCGCATCGGTTCACACCGGTGCGCCGGGCCGTTTGCGCGTTCACCGGAAGGCGCAGAATTCGGCAGTCCGGGGGGCTTCTGGCACGTAAGGGACGCGCCTGGTCGAACAAGCGTGTAGCTTGCCGGGTCAAGTGGCGGGCCGGGGGGCCGGCTCCAGGGGGGAGTGGGGTTTTCGCGATGGGCGTGCGGCTCATGGTGGTCGACGACCACCGACTGCTGGCGGAGGCGCTCGCCTCGGCCCTGAAACTGCGCGGGCACCGGGTGCTCGCGGCGGCCGCGCCCGCGGCGGGCGCCGCCGACCTGGTGGTGGCCCGGGCGCCCGAGGTGTGCCTGCTCGGCACCGCCGCGCCCGCGGAGCCCGGGGCCTTCGAGCCGATCGTGCGGATCAAGCGGGAGCGGCCGCAGGTGGCCGTCGTGGTGCTCGGCCCGGTGCCCTCGCCGCGCGGGATCGCGGCGGCCTTCGCCGCCGGCGCCTCCGGCTACGTGCGGCACGACGAGCGGATCGAGGGCGTGGAGCGGGCGCTGCTGAAGGCCAGGGCGGGGGAGGCGGCCGTCGCGCCGCAGCTGCTGCAGGGCGCGTTCGCGGAGCTGCTCGACCCCTCGGAGCCGCCGGACGACGAGGGGCAGCGGCTGCTGCGGATGCTCACCCCGCGGGAGGTCGAGGTGCTGGTCCGCGTCGCGGAGGGGGAGGACACCCGGCTGATCGCCCGGGGCATGGCGATCGCGCCGAGCACCGCCCGGACGCATGTGCAGCGGGTGCTGATGAAGCTGGGCGTCGGCTCGCGCCTGGAGGCGGCGGCGCTCGCCGCGCGCACCGGCCTCCTCGACCGCGCGCCGCGCCCCCGCGGCCCGCACGACGACTGAGACGCGCCGCCCACGGCCGGCGCAGGGGCCCGGGAATCTCCCGGGCTCCTTTTCATTGACGTACCGTGTTGGAACATGGTTCTTTGTGTGCGGTCCTGTTCGATCAGTCGGAGGCCCCGTGAAGAAGACCGTGACCACGCTCGCCGACGGGCGTGAGCTCATCTACTACGACAGCGCCGACGACGCCGTCCGCGACGCCGTCGACGAGCGCCCCCTCGACCCGCCCGCCTCCGCCTCCGAACTCCGCCGCGACCCCCTGCTCGGCGACACCGTCGCCATCGCCTCGCACCGCCAGGCCCGCACCTACCACCCCCCGGCCGACGAGTGCCCCCTCTGCCCCTCCCGCGACGGCCGGCACAGCGAGATCCCCGCCCCCGACTACGAGGTCGCCGTCTTCGAGAACCGCTTCCCCTCCCTCGCCGGCCCCACCGGCCGCTGCGAGGTCGTCTGCTTCACCGCCGACCACGACGCCTCCTTCGCCGCCCTCACCGAGGAACGCGCCGCCCTCGTCCTCGACGCCTGGACCGACCGCACCGCCGAACTCGCCGGACTCCCCGAGGTCCGCCAGGTCTACTGCTTCGAGAACCGCGGCGCGGAGATCGGCGTCACCCTCGGCCACCCCCACGGCCAGATCTACGCCTTCCCCTTCACCACCCCCCGCACCGCCCTCATGCAGCGCCGCGCCGCCGCACACCGCGCCGCCACCGGCCGCAACCTCTTCGACGACGTCCTCGCCCGCGAACGCGCCGGCGAGCGGGTCGTCCTCGCCGGCGAGCACTGGACCGCCTTCGTCCCGTACGCCGCCCACTGGCCCTACGAGGTCCACCTCTTCCCGCACCGCCGGGTACCCGACCTGCGGGCCCTCGACGACGCGGCCCGCACGGAATTCCCCCAGGTCTATCTGGAACTGTTGAGACGCTTCGACCGGATCTTCGGCCCGGACGAGCCGCCGACGCCGTACATCGCCGCCTGGCACCAGGCGCCGTTCGACGACGCCGCGCGGGAGGAGTTCGGGCTCCATCTCGAGCTTTTCACCGTCCGCCGCACCTCCGGCAAGCTGAAGTACCTCGCCGGGACGGAATCCGGTATGAGCGTGTTCATCAACGACGTGCCGCCGGAGGCCGCGGCCCGTCGACTCCGAGAGGTGGCGAGCAAGTGAGCAAGGCGAAGTACCTGGTGACCGGCGGCGCGGGCTACGTGGGCGGCGTCGTCGCCGCGCACCTGCTGGAGGCCGGACACGCGGTGACGGTCCTGGACGACCTGTCCACGGGCTTCGCCGAGAGCGTCCCGGCCGGCGCCGAGTTCATCGAGGGCCGCGTCCACGACGCCGCCCGCTGGCTCGACGGCTCCTACGACGCCGTGCTGCACTTCGCCGCCTTCTCCCAGGTCGGCGAGTCCGTGCAACAGCCCCAGAAGTACTACGAGAACAACATCGCCGGCAGCGAGGCGCTGCTCGCCGCCATGCGCGAGGCCGGCGTGCGCCGCCTGGTGTTCTCCTCCACCGCCGCCGTCTACGGCGAACCCGCCGTCGTCCCCATCCCCGAGTCCGCGCCCACCGAGCCGGGCAACCCCTACGGCGTCTCCAAACTGGCCGTCGACCGGCTGATCGCCGAGGAGTCCCGCACGCACGGCCTGGCCGCCGCCTCGCTGCGGTACTTCAACGTGGCCGGCGCGCACGGCGAGCAGGGCGAACGCCACGACCCCGAGTCCCACCTCATCCCGCTGGTCCTCCAGGTGGCCCTCGGCCGCCGCGAGTCCATCGCCGTGTACGGCGACGACTACCCGACCCCCGACGGCACCTGCGTCCGCGACTACATCCACGTCGCCGACCTTGCCGAGGCCCACCTGCTCGCCCTCGACGCCCTCACCCCCGGCGAGCACCTCGTCTGCAACCTCGGCAACGGCAACGGCTTCTCCGTCCGCGAGGTCGTCGAGACCGTCCGCAAGGTCACCGGCCACCCCGTCCCCGAGGTCGCCGCCCCCCGCCGGCCCGGCGACCCGGCCGTCCTCGTCGCCTCCGCCGAGACCGCCCGGGAGCGGCTCGGCTGGGTCCCCGCCCGGCCCGAACTCGCCGACATCGTCGCGGACGCCTGGGAGTTCGCCCGCCGCCACGCCGGCCGGGAGGCCACCGCATGAGCACCGCCGAGCGGACCGCCCGCCGCGTCGCCGAGGAGTTCACCGCCCTGTACGGGACCGCGCCCGAGGGCGTCTGGGCGGCCCCCGGCCGGGTCAACCTGATCGGCGAGTACACCGACTTCAACGAGGGCTTCGTCCTGCCGCTGGCGCTGCCGCACACCACCGTCGCCGCCGTCGCCCGCCGCGACGACGGGCTGCTGCGGCTGCACTCGGCCGACCGGCCCGGCGGCGTCACCGTCCTGGAGACGGCCGCGCTCGCCCCCGGCGACGGCCACGGCTGGGCCGCGTACCCCGCCGGCGTCGTCTGGGCGCTGCGGGAGGCCGGGCACCCGGTCGGCGGCGCGGACGTGCACCTCGCCTCCACCGTGCCCACCGGCGCGGGCCTGTCCTCCTCCGCCGCCCTGGAGGTCGTCACCGCCCTCGCCCTGGACGAGCTGTACGGACTCGGGCTCGCCCGCCCCGAACTGGCGAGGCTCGCCCAGCGCGCCGAGAACGCCTTCGTCGGCGTCCCCTGCGGGGTGATGGACCAGATGGCCTCCGCCTGCGCCGCCGAGGGCCACGCCCTGTTCCTCGACACCCGCGACCTGGCGTACCGGCAGGTCCCGTTCGACCTCGACGCGCTCGGGCTGCGGCTGCTCGTCGTCGACACCCGCGTGCAGCACGTCCTCGGCGACGGCGCGTACGCGGAGCGGCGCGCCGGCTGCGAGGCCGGCGCGCGGGCGCTCGGCGTACGCGCCCTGCGCGACGTCCCCCACGAGCAACTGCCCACCGCACTCGGCCGACTGACGGATGAGAAGGTCCGCCGGTACGTGCGGCACGTCGTCTCGGACCACGCGCGGGTGCTCCGCGTCGTCGAACGGCTCGACGCCGGCGACGTCCGCGCGGTCGGCCCGCTGCTCACCGAGGGCCACACCTCGCTCCGCGACGATCTGCGCGTCTCCTGCGCCGAGTTGGACCTCGCCGTCGAGGCCGCGCTGGCGGCCGGAGCCCTGGGCGCGCGGATGACCGGCGGCGGCTTCGGCGGCTCGGCCGTGGTCCTCGCCGAGGCGTCCGGCCCGCACGGCGCGGACGAGGTGGCGGCGGCCGTCGGGAAGGCGTTCGCGCGGGCCGGAGCCGGGGCGCCCGGGATCTTCGAGGCGGTGCCCTCGGCGGGCGCCCGCCGCCTCTGAGCCGCAGGACCCGACTACCACAAGAGGGGCGCGGATCGGCCGACTTGAGCGAAAACTGCGCTACGGGAGGCCCCCGCCCGTACTCTGATGCACAGCACCGGTGGGGGCCGGTGCTGATCAGGGGGCGAGAACCGTCGGGTACGACGCCCGGGGCGGGGGTAACAGTCACTGCACGGCGGCGGCCGTGCGCTGCGTGGCGGACCCGCCCCCGGCGTCGTACCCGCCGCCGGGCCTCGCTCCGAGACTTGGGGGTTCCGTGGTCCGTATCCGGGTCCTGGTGGTGGACGACCACCGCATCTTCGCCGAGTCGCTCGCCGCGGCCCTCGCGGCCGAGCCCGACGTCGACGTCGCCGCCGCGGGCAGCGGCCCTGCGGCGCTGCGCTGTCTGGACCGGGCGGCCGCCGAGGGCCGCCGGTTCGACGTCGCGCTCGTCGACGCCGACCTCGGCGTCACGGGCCCGCCCGCCGTCGCCCGCGCCGTCCCCGACGACGGCGAGGCCGTCGTCGACGGGATCTCGCTGGTGCGTGGCGTGCGCGCGGCCCAGCCCGGGGTGCGCACGGTGGTCCTCGCCGAGAAGGACGATCCGCGCCGGGCCGCGCTCGCCCTGCAGGCCGGGGCCTGCGGCTGGGTCGCCAAGGACTGCTCGCTGCAGCGGCTGCTCGCGGTGATCCGGGGCGTGCTGCGCGACGAGACACACCTGCCGCCGGCGCTGCTCACCGGCGTGCTGCGGGAGCTGACGGCGGCCCGCAAGCACCGCACGGAGAGCGAGCGCCTGGTGGAGTCGCTGACCCCGCGCGAGCGGGAGGTGCTGCGCTGCATGGTGGCGGGCCTGGGCCGCAAGGCGGTCGCGGAGCGGCTGTTCCTGTCCCCGCACACCGTCCGGACCCACATGCAGAACGTGCTGGGCAAGCTGGGCGTGCACTCCACGCTCGCGGCCGTCGCGCTGGCCCGCCGGGCCGGCGTCGGACCGGCCGAGCCGGCGGCTGTCCCGACGCTAGCCGGGGATGTTGTCGAACGGGGCGGTCAGCTGGCGTAGCAGGGCGGCCAGATCGCCGCGCTGGGCGCGGGAGAGCTGGGCGAGGATCGCGCGCTCCTGGGCCAGCAGCCCGGCCAGCGCCTCGTCGGCCCGGTCGCGGCCCTCGGCGGTCAGCCGGACGAGCACCCCGCGCCGGTCGCTCGGGTCCGGGAGCCGCTCGACGAGGCCCTTCTTCGCGAGCCGGTCGATGCGGTTGGTCATGGTGCCGGAGGTGACCAGGGTCTGGGTGAGCAGCTGCCCGGGGGAGAGCTGGTACGGGGCCCCTGCCCGGCGCAGCGACGTCAGGACGTCGAACTCCCAGGGCTCCAGGTTGTGCTCGGAGAAGGCGAGCCGGCGGGCGCGGTCGAGATGGCGGGCGAGCCGCGAGACGCGGCTGAGCACCTCGAGCGGTTCCACGTCGAGGTCGGGGCGCTCGCGGCGCCATGCAGCGACCAGACGGTCGACCTCGTCCTCCATGACGATCAGTGTAGAGGGTCTGTTGACATAAAGTCTCTTGATGTCGAGAGACTCTCGGGGGAGGATGGGACCGACCACGGCCGCGACGACGGCAGGACCGGCTCGGCGGACCCCTCCGCCCCGGCCCGCCGGTGAGGAGCCAGCTCCATGCCACCCGCAACGCCGACCTGGGACCCCCGGCAGTACCTGCGCCACGCCGGGCACCGCACCCGCCCCTTCCTCGACCTCCTGGCCCGCGTCCCCGCGCTCCCGGACACCGGCCGCCCCGCCCGCATCGCCGACCTCGGCTGCGGCCCCGGCAACGTCACCGCCCTGCTCGCCGACCGCTGGCCCGACGCGCGGATCACCGGCTTCGACCACTCGCCCGAGATGCTCGACCGCGCCGTCACGCAGTACGCCGGCGCCACCGCAGGCGGCGGGCGGCTCGACTTCCGGGCCGCCGACCTCGCCGACTGGACGCCCCCGGAGCCGTACGACCTGATCGTCTCCAACGCCGCCCTCCAGTGGGTCCCCGGCCACGCCGACGCCTTCCCCGGCTGGCTCGACGCGCTCGCCCCCGGCGGGGTGTTCGCCTTCCAGGTCCCCGGCAACTTCGCCGCGCCCAGCCACGTCCTGCTCCGCGAGCTGTGCGGCCGCCCCCGCTGGCGCGACCGGCTCGGCGACTACCTGCGCGGCCCGGCGCCCGTCCTGGAGCCCGCCGAGTACCTCACCCGGCTCCTCGGCCACGGCTGCGCCGCCGACGTCTGGGAGACCACCTACCTCCAGGTGCTGACCGGCGAGGACCCCGTCCTCGACTGGGTCAAGGGCACCGGCCTGCGCCCCGTCCTCACGCGCCTGGAGGACGACCCGGACGCCGCCGACGCCTTCCTGGCCGAGTACCGCGACCTCCTGCGCGCCGCCTACCCGCCCGGCCCGCACGGCACCGTCTTCCCGTTCCGCCGCGTCTTCGCCGTCGCCCGCAGGCCCGACTGACCGGCGCACCGGACCCGCGTCGCCCGCAGGCCCGACTGACCGCCGCACCGGACCCGGACGGCCGAACGATCCCCCGGACGGCCGGCCGGCCACCCGGACGGCCGAGCCGCGGACGACGCGGAGGGGCCGGCCGCACCCTTTCCGGTGCGCCGGCCCCTCCGCCGTTCCGCTCAGGCCTTGCGATGCCCTATCAGCCGGGGCTTCTGCTCCATGCCGTCCAGGCCGTGCCACGCCAGGTTCACCAGATGCGCGGCCACCTCCGCCTTCTTCGGCTTGCGCACGTCCAGCCACCACTGGCCGGTCAGCGCCACCATGCCCACCAGCGCCTGCGCGTACAGCGGCGCCAGCTTCGGGTCGAAGCCGCGGGCCTTGAACTCCAGGCCCAGGATGTCCTCCACCTGCGTGGCGATGTCGCTGATCAGCGACGCGAACGTACCCGTCGACTGGGCCACCGGCGAATCCCGCACCAGGATCCGGAAGCCGTCCGTGTACCGCTCGATGTAGTCCAGCAGCGCGAACGCCGCCTGCTCCAGGAGCTCCCGCGGATGCCCCGCGGTCAGCGCCCCCGTCACCATGTCGAGCAGCTGGCGCATCTCCCGGTCCACGACGACCGCGTACAGGCCCTCCTTGCCGCCGAAGTGCTCGTACACCACCGGCTTGGAGACGCCGGCCTTCGCCGCGATCTCCTCCACCGACGTGCCCTCGAAACCCTTCGCCGCGAACAAGGTGCGACCGATGTCCAGCAGCTGTTCCCGGCGCTCCGCGCCGGTCATGCGGACCCTGCGCCCCCGACGGGGCTTGTCGCTGCTGCTGGAACTGCCGTCGATCGCCACATCCTCCATCATGCCGAATCGGCGGACACGGCCTTGCGGCGGGCTTCGATGCGGGACTCCGCCGGCCAGCGCACGTCGTACGCCCAGCCCAGCTGCTCGAACCAGCGGATGAGCCGCGCGCTGGAGTCGATCTGCCCGCGCAGCACCCCGTGCCGCGCCGACGTCGGGTCCGCGTGGTGCAGGTTGTGCCACGACTCGCCGCACGACAGCACCGCCAGCCACCACACGTTGCCCGAACGGTCCCGCGACTTGAACGGACGCTTGCCCATCGCGTGGCAGATCGAGTTGATCGACCACGTCACGTGGTGCAGCAGCGCGACCCGCACCAGCGAACCCCAGAAGAACGCGGTGAACGCGCCCCACCACGACATCGTCACCAGACCGCCCACCACCGGCGGGATCGCCAGCGACACGACCGTCCACAGCACGAACTGCCGCGAGATCGCCCGAAGGGCCGGATCCTTGATCAGATCGGGCGCGTACTTGTGCTGCGGAGTCCGCTCCTCGTCGAACATCCAGCCGATGTGCGCCCACCACAGGCCCTTCATCAGCGCCGGCACGGACTCCCCGTACCGCCACGGCGAGTGCGGGTCGCCCTCCGCGTCGGAGTACTTGTGGTGCTTGCGGTGATCCGCCACCCAGCGCACCAGCGGACCCTCCACCGCCAGCGACCCCATGATCGCCAGCGCGATCCGCAGCGGCCGCTTCGCCTTGAAGGAACCATGGGTGAAATAACGGTGGAAACCGATCGTGATGCCATGGCAGCCGATGTAGTACATCGCCGTCATCAGGCCCAGATCGAGCCAGCTCACCCCCCACCCCCAGGCCAGCGGCACCGCCGCCAGCAGGGCGAGGAAGGGCACCACGATGAACAGCGACAGCGTGATCTGCTCGATCGAACCCTTGCTGTCCCCGCCGAGGGTGGCGGAGGGCGTATCCGGTGCGGTTTCGAGCACCTCGGGGCTAGAGGTCATGTAGAGGTCCCTCTGGGGGGTGAAGGAGGAAGAGCCGGACGCCTGGCCACGGCCCTGGCTACGGGTCCGTAACCTACGGCGACGTAAGTATGGCAGCGCCGAGGCGCGCGGCAAGAGGGCACAAGCGGGCCCGTGCGCCGCGCGGGGGGACGGCACACCTATCCTGGGTGCGTCGGACAGCGCGGTCCGCAGCCTGTAGGAAACCCTCCAGACGTGCTCAAACACTGCAAGGAGCCGCACCTGTGAGCAGTGCCGACCAGACCTCCCCCGCCCGCACCGAGCTGCGCGCCGACATCCGCCGACTGGGCGACCTGCTGGGCGAGACCCTCGTCCGGCAGGAGGGCCGCGAGATCCTCGACCTCGTCGAGAAGGTCCGCCGCCTCACCCGCGAGGACGGCGACGCCGCCGCGTCCCTCCTCGGCGACACCGACCTGGAGACCGCCGCCAAGCTGGTACGCGCCTTCTCCACGTACTTCCACCTCGCCAACGTCACCGAGCAGGTGCACCGCGGCCGCGAACTGCGCGAGCGGCGCGCCGGCGAGGGCGGCCTGCTCGCCCGCACCGCCGACATGCTCAAGGACGGCGACCCCGAGCACGTCCGCGCGACGGTCAAGAACCTCAACGTGCGCCCCGTCTTCACCGCGCACCCCACCGAGGCCGCCCGCCGCTCCGTGCTCAACAAGCTGCGCCGGATCGCGGCCCTCCTGGAGACCCCGGTCATCGAGGCCGACCGGCGCCGGCACGACCAGCGGCTCGCCGAGAACATCGACCTCATCTGGCAGACCGACGAACTGCGGGTCGTCCGCCCCGAGCCCGCCGACGAGGCCCGCAACGCGATCTACTACCTCGACGAGCTGCACGCCGGCGCCGTCGGCGCCGTCCTGGAGGACCTCGCCGCCGAACTCGAACGCGTCGGCATCGAACTGCCCGCCGGCACCCGCCCGCTCACCTTCGGCACCTGGATCGGCGGCGACCGCGACGGCAACCCCAACGTCACCCCCCAGGTGACCTGGGACGTCCTCATCCTCCAGCACGAGCACGGCATCCGCGACGCCCTCGAACTCATCGACGAACTGCGCGCCCTGCTCTCCAACTCCATCCGCTACGCCGGCGCCACCGAGGAACTCCTCGGCTCCCTGCAGGCCGACCTCGACCGGCTCCCCGAGATCAGCCCCCGGTACAAGCGGCTCAACGCCGAGGAGCCCTACCGGCTCAAGGCCACCTGCATCCGGCAGAAGCTCATCAACACCCGCGAGCGGCTCGCCCAGGGCACCCCGCACCAGCCCGGCCGCGACTACCTGGGCACCGCCGAGCTCCTCGCCGACCTCACCCTGATCCAGGAGTCGCTGCGCGCCCACCGCGGCGGCCTGCTCGCCGACGGCCGCCTCGACCGGGTCATCCGCACCCTGTCCGCGTTCGGCCTCCAGCTCGCCACCATGGACGTCCGCGAGCACGCCGACGCCCACCACCACGCCCTCGGCCAGCTCTTCGACCGGCTCGGCGAGGAGTCCTGGCGGTACGCCGACATGCCGCGCGACTACCGGCAGAAGCTCCTCGCCAAGGAACTGCGCTCGCGCCGCCCCCTGGCCCCCACGCCCGCCCCGCTCGACGCGGCCGGGCAGAAGACCCTCGGTGTCTTCCACACCGTCAAGGAAGCCTTCGAGCGCTTCGGCCCCGAGGTCATCGAGTCGTACATCATCTCGATGTGCCAGGGCGCCGACGACGTCTTCGCCGCCGCCGTCCTCGCCCGCGAGGCCGGACTGATCGACCTGCACGCCGGCTGGGCCAAGATCGGCATCGTGCCGCTCCTGGAGACCACCGACGAACTCCGGGCCGCCGACGTCATCCTCAACGACATGCTCGCCGACCCCTCCTACCGCCGCCTCGTCTCGCTGCGCGGCGACGTCCAGGAGGTCATGCTCGGCTACTCCGACTCCTCCAAGTTCGGCGGCATCACCACCAGCCAGTGGGAGATCCACCGCGCCCAGCGCAGGCTGAGGGACGTCGCCCACCGCTACGGGGTCCGGCTGAGGCTGTTCCACGGCCGCGGCGGCACCGTCGGCCGCGGCGGCGGCCCCTCCCACGACGCGATCCTCGCCCAGCCCTGGGGCACCCTGGAGGGCGAGATCAAGGTCACCGAGCAGGGCGAGGTCATCTCCGACAAGTACCTCATCCCCTCGCTGGCCCGCGAGAACCTCGAACTGACCGTGGCCGCCACCCTGCAGGCCTCCGCCCTGCACACCGCGCCGCGCCAGTCCGACGAGGCCCTCGCCCGCTGGGACGCGGCCATGGACACCGCCTCCGAGGCCGCCCACACCGCGTACCGCCGGCTCGTCGAGGACCCCGACCTGCCCGCCTACTTCTTCGCCTCCACCCCCGTCGACCAGCTCGCCGACCTGCACCTCGGCTCCCGGCCCTCCCGCCGGCCCGACTCCGGCGCCGGCCTCGACGGACTGCGCGCCATCCCGTGGGTGTTCGGCTGGACCCAGTCCCGCCAGATCGTCCCCGGCTGGTACGGCGTCGGCTCGGGCCTCAAGGCCCTGCGCGAGGCCGGACTCGACGCGGTCCTCGGCGAGATGTACGAGAAGTGGCACTTCTTCCGCAACTTCCTCTCCAACGTCGAGATGACGCTGGCCAAGACGGACCTGCGGATCGCCCGCCACTACGTCGACACCCTCGTCCCCGACGAGCTCAAGCACGTCTTCGCCACCATCGAGGCGGAGCACGCGCTGACCGTGGAGGAGGTCCTGAAGGTGACGGGCGGCGAGAAGCTGCTCGACTCCAACCCGGTGCTCCAGCAGACCTTCGCCATCCGCGACGCCTACCTGGACCCGATCTCCTACCTCCAGGTGTCCCTGCTCGCCCGCCAGCGGGCCGCCGCCGAGCGCGGCGAGGAGCCGGACCCGCTGCTCTCCCGCGCCCTCCTGCTGACCGTCAACGGCGTCGCGGCGGGCCTGCGCAACACCGGCTGACGCCGCGCGACACACGAAGTGCCCCCACCGGCATGGCCGGTGGGGGCACCGTCGTACTGCGGGTACTGCGGGTACTGCGTGCTGCTACGAGGCTCAGCCCTGCGCGGCCTTGCGGCGGCGCGTCACCAGGAAGCCACCGACACCCGCGAGGACCACGGCGACCGCGGCGATGATGCCGACGGGCGCGGACGAACCGGTCTCGGCGAGGTCACCCTCGGCGTCCTTGCCACCCTGGTCGCCCTTGTCGCCGGGCGCGCCGGGGTTCTCGGAGGAACCGGGGGTCGGCTCCTCGCCGGGCTTCGTGGGCTCCTCGCCCGGCTTGGTGGGCTCCTCACCGGGCTTGGTGGGCTCCTCGCCCGGCTTCGTCGGCTCCTCGCCCGGCTTGGTGGGCTCCTCGCCCGGCTCGCAGTCGGTCTTGAAGACCTTGTGCTTGGCGCGGCCGTTCTCGCCCTCGAAGTTCCAGAACAGCTTGTACTGGCCGTCCGGAAGGGTCATGTCCGCGGTGCGCTCGTGGCCGTCCGCGTCCAGGA
This sequence comes from Streptomyces tritici, assembly GCF_048500665.1. Taxonomy (NCBI): domain Bacteria; kingdom Bacillati; phylum Actinomycetota; class Actinomycetes; order Kitasatosporales; family Streptomycetaceae; genus Streptomyces; species Streptomyces tritici. Next base: position 2,753,777 of record NZ_CP183183.1, on the reverse strand, counting down.
CGAGGATGCCGTCCTTGACCGTGGTGCCCTTGTCCTGGTCGTTGTTCGCCCAGGCCTCGATGTGCCACGTGACCTTCTGACCGGCGTCGAAGCCGAAGGCGTCGACGTAGAACTCGCAGACCTTGGGCTCGTTCTGGCGGAGCTCCTCACCGGTCTTCGAGTCGTGGATCTTCACGGTGCCGTTGTCGCCCTTGGGCTTCGGCGTCGCGGCAGCCGTGGGTGCCAGCAGCGCGGTCGCCGAGAGGGCGGCGACGACGGCACAGGCGGGAATGAGGGTTCGTCGCATATGGGTGTCCATCTGGGATGAGATGAGAAGTGCCGTGGGAGGTGGCGGGGGCAGCCTACCGACTTCTTTAAGTCACTCTTAACCCAAGGGTTCATAACAATCCAGCCAGGTCAACCGACCTGACCGCACGTCAGAGCGCGAAGAACGTCCCCAGCAACAACGCCCCGCCCAGCGCCGCCGACGACCACGCCGTCCGCGTCATCCGCAGACCGCCCCCGATCACCAACGACGCCAACAGCAACGCCCCGCCCAACGGCAGCCACGCGTGCAGGCCCCCCGCCCAGCCCGTACGCACCGCCTCATCCGTACCCGGCTTCACCACCACCGGCAGCGTCCGCCCCTTCGCCACCGCCACCGACCGCGCGATCACCACCGTGCTCCGCGACGAACCCCGGTCCTCCGGAACGAACCGGCCGCTGCACATCTCCTCCGTGCAGCCCGTCACCGTCAACGTGCCGTGCTCCCGCCCCTTCGACAGCAGCACGTGCTGCGCCGACGCCCACGACGACCACACCCCCGCCACCACGAGCAGCACGGCCACCGCCCCCATGGCGGCGACACGGGCGTTCCGGACGAGGACGGTGCGCTTCATGGGGCGCGATCGTACAGGCGTACGCCTACGAGCCGTACCCCTGTGAGACGTCCCCCACGCGCCGAACCCCCACGCACCGCACCCCTACGCGTTGTACGCCGACTGCGCCCGCTCCAGACCCTCCGCCACCAGGCACTCCACCGCGTCCGCCGCCCGGTCCACGAAGTAGTCCAGCTCCTTGCGCTCCGCCGACGAGAAGTCCTTCAGCACGAAATCCGCCACCTGCATCCGCCCCGGCGGCCGCCCGATCCCGAACCGCAGCCGGTGGTACTCGGCACCCATCGCCTTCGTCATCGACTTCAGACCGTTGTGCCCGTTGTCACCGCCGCCGATCTTCAGCCGCAGCACCCCGTAGTCGATGTCCAGCTCGTCATGGACCGCCACCACATGCGCCACCGGCACCTTGTAGAAGTCCCGCAGCGCCGACACCGGACCGCCCGACAGATTCATGTACGACATCGGCTTCGCCAGCACCACACGCCGGTTCGCCGGCCCCGGCGGGCCCATCCGGCCCTCCACCACCTGCGCCTGCGCCTTCTGCGCCCGCTTGAACTTCCCGCCGATCCGCTCCGCCAGCAGGTCCACCACCATGAACCCCGCGTTGTGACGGTTCCCCGCGTACTCGGGGCCCGGATTGCCGAGGCCGACGATCAGCCAGGGGGCGTTCGCGTCGTCCGTCGTCATCTGCGTCTCGTCTCCTCGAACCGAACAAAGAGAAACGGGGTGACGGGCCGGTGGGCCCGTCACCCCGCCAGGTCAGGCAGAGCCTACGGCTCAGGCCTCGGCGCCCTCGGCGGCCTCGCCCTCGCCCTCGGCGGCCGGCTCCTCGGCCTGCGCGGCCAGAACCTGCAGCACGACGGCGTCCTCCTCGGTCACCAGGGTGGCACCCTTCGGCAGCGCCAGGTCCTTCGCCAGGATCGAGTCGCCGGCCGACAGGCCCTCGACGGAAACCGTCACGGCCTCCGGCAGGTGGGTGGCCTCGGCCTCCAGGGAGATGGTGTTCAGCACGTGCTCCAGCAGGTTGCCGCCGGCGGCCAGCTCACCCTCGGCCTGGACCGGAACCTCGACGGTGACCTTCTCGCCGCGCTTCACCAGCAGCAGGTCGACGTGCTCCAGGAAACCCTTCAGCGGGTCGCGCTGCGCGGCCTTCGGGATCGCCAGCTCCTGGCCCTTGCCGTCGATGTCCAGCGTCAGCAGGACGTTCGGCGTACGCAGGGCGAGCAGCAGGTCGTGACCCGGCAGGGTCAGGTGGATCGGGTCCGAGCCGTGACCGTACAGAACACCGGGGACCTGGCCGGCGCGACGGATCTTGCGGGCCGCGCCCTTGCCGAACTCGGTGCGGACGGTGGCGGCGAGCTTCACCTCGGACATGTGCACTCCTCGTAGAAGGTGACGGAAACAGATGGGTCACCCGGCCACGACTGGCGATGGCCTGCTACGAAGAGCGCGTCGATAACGGACCGCCGAACCGCGTACGCGGACGGCCTCCCTCGCCGAGCAACTACGGCAGTCTACCGGCCCCGGCCCGAGGCACCCAATTGGATCAACACGGAGCAACCTGTGGACACGCGTAAGGGCCGCCCTCCGAAGAGAGCGGCCCTTACCAAGCTCACAGCAGTGGCCGAAAACACCCCTGCCTCAGGAGACGGCTCAGTGCTCCTCGAACAGGCTCGTCACCGAACCGTCCTCGAACACCTCACGCACCGCACGCGCGATCGTCGGCGCGATCGACAGCACCGTGATCTTGTCGATGTCCAGCGAACCCGGCACCGGCAGCGTGTCCGTGAACACGAACTCGCTCACCTTCGAGTTCTTCAGACGGTCCGCCGCCGGACCCGACAGAATGCCGTGCGTCGCCGTCACGATCACGTCCTCCGCACCGTGCGCGAACAGCGCCTCGGCCGCGGCGCAGATCGTGCCGCCCGTGTCGACCATGTCGTCGACCAGGACACACACCCGGCCCTTCACGTCACCCACGACCTCGTGCACCGTCACCTGGTTCGCGACGTCCTTGTCACGCCGCTTGTGCACGATCGCCAGCGGCGCGTCCAGACGGTCGCACCAACGGTCCGCCACCCGCACACGACCCGCGTCCGGCGACACGATCGTCAGCTTCTCGCGGTCGACCTTCCCGCCCACGTAGTCCGCCAGCACCGGCAGCGCCGACAGGTGGTCCACCGGACCGTCGAAGAAGCCCTGGATCTGGTCCGTGTGCAGGTCCACCGTCAGAATCCGGTCCGCACCCGCCGTCTTCATCAGGTCCGCCACCAGACGGGCCGAGATCGGCTCACGACCACGGTGCTTCTTGTCCTGACGGGCATAGCCGTACGACGGGACGATCACGGTGATGCTCCGCGCGGAAGCCCGCTTCAGAGCATCGATCATGATCAGCTGCTCCATGATCCACTTGTTGATCGGAGCCGTGTGGCTCTGGATCAGGAAGCAGTCCGCGCCACGCGCCGACTCCTGGAAGCGGACGTAGATCTCTCCGTTCGCGAAGTCGAAGGCCTTGGTCGGAACGAGACCGACACCCAGCTGGTGCGCGACCTCCTCGGCCAGCTCGGGGTGGGCGCGGCCGGAGAAGAGCATCAACTTCTTCTCGCCGGTCGTCTTGATCCCGGTCACAGCACTGTCTCCTCAGACGTGTTCACCGGCCGCGAACACGAGCGTCCCATGCGCGTGAGCGAGCCAGCCGAATTTGTGTGCACGTATCACGGTACGCCGAGTTCGACGTACCCGTTTCCGGTCAGCTTTCGCCGTCGGACTCCTCCACGGCCGCCTGAGCGGCCTGCGCGGCGGCGCTCCCCGGACGCTTCCGGGCCACCCAACCCTCGATATTCCGCTGCTGGCCACGGGCGACGGCCAGCGCACCCGCCGGCACATCCTTCGTGATCACCGAGCCGGCAGCGGTGTACGCGCCGTCCCCGACCGTGACAGGAGCCACAAACATGTTGTCCGAACCGGTACGGCAGTGAGAGCCGATCGTCGTGTGGTGCTTCTTCTCACCGTCGTAGTTCACGAACACACTCGCGGCGCCGATGTTCGAGTACTCGCCGATCGTCGCGTCCCCCACGTACGAGAGATGCGGCACCTTCGTGCCCTCACCGATCGACGCGTTCTTCGTCTCGACGTAAGTGCCGATCTTCCCCTTCGCGCCGAGGCTCGTCCCCGGACGCAGGTACGCGAACGGCCCCACGGAAGCGTTCTCACCGATCACCGCCGAATCGGCGACCGTGTTGTCCACCCGGGCGCCCGCGCCCACCCTCGTGTCCTTCAGCCGCGTGTTCGGCCCCACCTCGGCGTCCTCACCGATGTGCGTCGCGCCGGTGAGCTGCGTACCGGGGTGCACGACGGCATCCCGCTCGAAGGTCACGGTCACGTCCACGAACACGGACGACGGATCGACGATCGTGACACCCGCCGTCATCGCCCGCTCCAGCAGCCGCCGGTTCAGCAGACCCCGCGCCTCCGCCAGCTGCACCCGGTTGTTGATCCCCAGGATCTCCCGGTGATCACCCGCGACGGACGCGCCGACACGGTGACCCGCCTCCCGCAGGATCGACAGCACGTCGGTGAGGTACTCCTCGCCCTGACTGTTGTCCGTCCGCAGCTGCTTGATCGCCTCGGCGAGCAGGGCGCCGTCGAACGCGAACACCCCGGAGTTGATCTCCCGGATGGCGAGCTGCTCGGGGGAGGCGTCCTTGTGCTCCACGATCGCCGTCACGGCGCCGGTCTCCGCGTCCCGCACGATCCGCCCGTAACCGGTGGAGTCCGGCACCTCGGCCGTCAGCACGGTCACGGCGTTGCCGTCCGCGGCGTGCGTCGCGGCCAGCGCCTGAAGCGTCTCCCCGGACAGCAGCGGAGTGTCGCCGCACACGACGACGACGGTCCCCTCCGGCGCCTGGCCCAGCTCCTGCAGCGCCATGCGCACGGCGTGCCCGGTGCCGTTCTGCTCGTACTGCACGGCGGTCCGCGTCCCCGCGTAGTGCGCGTCCAGATGCGCGGTGACCTGCTCGCGGGCGTGCCCCACCACGACGACCAGATGCTCGGGGTCCAGCTCCCGGGCGGCGGAGACGACGTGTCCGACGAGCGAACGCCCGCAGATCTCGTGGAGGACCTTGGGAGTCTTCGACTTCATGCGGGTGCCCTCACCCGCTGCGAGTACGACGACGGCGGCCGGGCGGTTGGCGCTCACGGGAATGCCCTTCGGCTTCGGGTGGTGGACATCCGAAGGATACCGGGGGGTACTCACCCGGAAATGAGCGCGGGTCCCGACCACGGAGGCCGGGACCCGTACCAGCTTGCTCCCGGGGCAGGAGTCGAACCTGCGTCGTACCTGGATTCAAAGTCCAGTCGCCCCTACCGACAGAGCAACCCGGGATGGCGGGGTCAGCCTACGCGGTTAGGCGTTTGGCCTCCACCACCATGCCAGACCACCAGCCCTCGATGCGCTGATACAGGTCAGCTCCCCGTGACACCGTGACCGTGAGACAACCCCGGTAATCCTCCCCGACGTTCTTGCGGACCGTCTTCGGGTTGTGCTTCTTCAGCGTGGTCTTTCCGAGCGTGGCCACGTCGACCTCGACCAGGTCGGCCCAGTACTGCTCGGCAGCGGCGACGTCGGCCGATTCGTGGATCATGACTCGGAAGCGCAGACGGTCGCGCTCGATGCCCAGCACGTCGAGCCAGGCGAGGTAGAGCGCGATCATGTCTGGGTCGCTGTTGACGAAGATGACAGCCTCACGGCGGGCGTACGGCTTGCTCTTCGAGCCTTCTGCCCAGTAGAGGCCGACTCCGACGAGGAAGAGCTCACGTTCGGTCATGGTGCCGATCTCACCGTAGGCGGTGCGCTTCCGTTCCTGCCGGGCAGCCTCGCGTCGAGGGCGCTCGTGTTCCCAGCGCTTTCGCCCGGCCTCCCGACCCTGCTCCTCAGGCGTTCGCTTGTCGACCTTCGGCAGGTCCCGGACCCACAGGGATATCGAGCTCTTCGAGCAGCCCAGCTCCAGTTGGATCTGGTCGTAGGTGAGGCCCTGGAGGCGGAGCTCCCTCGCCTTGGCCCTGAGGTCGTCCTTGGCGTTGGGGCGCTTCGTCCAGGCCGGCGGGGGTTCGCCCTTCACCAGGCGGTGGAGGAGGTCGTTGTTGAAGATCTTCAGTCGGTCGCGGATCTGGCGCAGGCTGAGGCCCTCGCGGCGGAGCGCGACGGCCTGCTCGCGCAGGGCGTCGAAGTCGGCGGCGTACCGACTCGTCTCGGTGCTCATGTCGGACAGATTCGTCCGGAATGCGGACGTCCGGATCGAAAACGTGGGCGATTCACCAGTTCGAGTGAGTGTGGAGTCCCCGAAAACGGCCGGCGGTCGCCCGTAGGCTGGGCGCATGACCGCAACGGGGGCACACCAGGACGCGGCGGGCGGGCCCGCGCGGGGCTGGTGGTGGGGGAGACGTCGGAGCGCGGTGCTCGACATCGGGCTGGGCCTGGTGTCGGCGCTGGAGTGCGGGCTGGAGGGTGTCGGCTTCGCCGGGGAGGCGGGTGTGCCGGTGCCGGTGGGTGTGCTGTTCGGGCTGGCCGCCGGTTCCGTGCTGACCCTGCGCCGGCGGTGGCCGATCGTCGTGGTGCTGGTGTCGATCGCGACGACGCCCGCCGAGATGGGTTTCCTGCTGGGCATCGTCGGGCTGTACACGCTCGCCGCCTCCGAGGTGCCGCGGCGGATCACGGCGCTGCTGGCGGGGATGTCGTCGGCCGCGGTGTTCCTGGTGACCGTGGTGCGGTTCCGGCAGGAGATGCAGCGGGCGGAGGAGTTCGAGCCGCTCGGCTGGTACGTCCCGCTGGTGGCGTTGATCATGACGCTCGGTCTGAACGCCCCGCCGCTGCTCTTCGGCCTCTACATCGGCGCCCGGCGCCGGCTCATGGAGAGCCTGCGGGAGCGGGCGGACAGTCTGGAGCAGGAGCTGTCGCTGCTCGCGGACCGTGCCGAGGAGCGGGCGCAGTGGGCGCGGCAGGAGGAGCGGACGCGGATCGCCCGCGAGATGCACGACGTGGTGGCGCACCGGGTGTCGCTGATGGTGGTGCACGCGGCGGCGTTGCAGGCGGTGGCGTTGAAGGATCCGCAGAAGGCGGTGAAGAACGCGGCGCTGGTGGGTGACATGGGCCGGCAGGCGCTGACGGAGCTGCGGAGCATGCTGGGCGTGCTCCGTGAGGAGGCTCCGGCGGCGGGGCCGGAGCCCGTGCCGCTGGCGGCGGTGGGGCGGGCGGCCGCGGCGGCCGCGGCGGAGGCGGCGTCCGAGGACGGGCCGTGTCTGGACGCCCTGGAGGAGTTGGTGGAGCAGTCGCGGCAGGCGGGGGCGGTCGTGGAGCTGACGGTGCTGGGGGAGCCGTGCCGGTACGCGGCGGAGGTGGAGCGTACGGCGTACCGGGTGGTGCAGGAGGCGTTGACGAACGTGCACAAGCACGCGGCGGGCGCGAAGGTCGTGGTGCGGCTGGCCCATCGGGAGGGCGAGGTCGCGATGCAGGTGGAGAACGGTCCGTCGGACGCGGGCGCGGCGGACGCGCAGCTGCCGAGCGGGGGCAACGGGCTGGTGGGGATGCGGGAGCGGGTGAACCGGCTGGGCGGGGTGTTCGTGTCGGGCCCCACAGACGCGGGCGGTTTCCGCGTCTCGGCGGTCCTGCCGGCGGAGTCCCGGGACGCGGCGGCGTAGGTCCTGGGCCGGCGGGGATCCGCCGGTTCTGTCGCGCACGCGTGTGCCCCCTGTACGCGTGTGCCCGTGTGCCCGTGTGCCCGTGTGCCTGTGTGTCCGCGTGCCTGTGTGTCTGTGTGCCCGTGTCCCGGCGTGCCCGCTTACGGGCCCGGCATCCGGCGCCTCCGCATGCGCCGCCCCTTCGTCAGCCGCTCGCGGCCAGGCGTACGGGCTGGGTGCCGGTGATGAGGCTGGTCAGGGCGGTGTCGATGTCGCGGCCGAGGTACCAGTCGCCGGTGTGGTCGAGGCTGTACACGCGGCCCTCGCTGTCGATGGCGAGCGTCGCCCGGTGTTCGCCCTCCTCGCCGAGGGGCGCGAGTTCCGTCTCCAGGGCGCGGCCGAGGTCGCCGAGGGTGCGGGCGAGGTGGAGGCCGGCGAGGGGGTCGAGGTGGACGGGTGCGGGGGCGATGTGCCGGCCGGGTCCGGGGCCGGTGAGCCGCAGGCCGCCGAACTCCGCCCAGGCCTCGACGGCGGCCGGGAAGACGGCGTGCCGGTGTCCGGCGGGGGAGACGTGGGCGCGCAGGGCGTCGGCCCATTCCTCGGCCTGTTTGATGTCCCACCGGCCGGGCTGCCAGCCCGCCTCGCGGAGGACCGCGTCGACGTTGACGGGGAAGCGGGTGGTGTTCAGGTCGGGCATGCGGTGCGGGTCAGCCGTTCTGGGCGGTGGGGTCGACGGGGCGTACGCCGAAGTGGGCGAGCATCGCCGTGCAGGAGCGGCAGGGCGCCGCGTAGCTGCCGTGCAGGGGGTCGCCGTCCTCGCGGATGCGGCGGGCGGTGAGTTTGGCGTGTTTGAGGGAGCGCCGGGCCTCGGAGTGGGTGAGGGGCTTGCGCTGGGCGCGTTTGGAGCGGGCGCTCTCGGCGGCGGTGAGGTGCCGGGAGAGCAGGATGGCTTCCGGGCAGCGGCCGGTGAAGCGTTCTCGCTGGCCGCTGGTGAGGGTGTCGAGGAAGTCCTGCACGAGCGGGTGGAGGACGGGTGCGCGGTCGCCGCGTCCGGCGGTGCACGTGAGGGTTTCGCCGCGTACCGAGAGTGCGGCGCCGACGGTCGGCAGGATGCCGTCGCGGCGGTGTCGCAGGACGGGTGCGCGGGCGGTGTCGGTGGCGCTCCAGCTGAGGCGTGGGTCACCCTGTGTGGGCACCGGCGCCGGTGGTCGTGCGGTCTGCATCGTCGTTCGTCTTCCCCTCCTGCAATCCCCCGAGTTGCGTGAACAGCCTGCCAAATGGGTTGCCGAGTGTGGAAGCTGGGTGGACAAAAGCGCCGTTCGGTGTGTCGCCGTCATGACGGCTTGGTCATGCGGTCGTGACAGTTGGTCACGGTGGGGTGCGGTGGCGGTTGCGGCCCGGGCGGTGGGCTGGTGGCACCGCATAGGCTGTGCGGAATCAGCCAGCAGCCAGCGCAGGGGGCAACCGCCATGACGACAGGTCGGCTCGGGCAGGATGCCGCGCCACCGAACGCGGCCTACGCCGGGCAGGTCGTGCATTTTCCGGATCCGGTCCGGGCTTCCCGGCATCCTCGTGGGGTGCGGGTGGACGAGCACGGCTACCCGGACTTCTCACCGTACGCCCGGGCGGCCGCGGAGATCGCGGAGCCGCCGGAGGGCTTCGGCGTGGACGAGCTGCGGCTGACGGACTACGTGTCCGCGAACGCGGCGCTGGCGGCGTCGGGGCACGAGCTGTGGGACACGATCCCGGCGGTGGCGACGCCGCACGGCTGGACGTGGCACCACGTGACGGGGACGCGGCGGCTTGAGCTGGTCCCGGTGGAGGTGAAGGCGCTGCTGCGGCACCACGGGGGTGTGGCGACGGCGTCGGTGGACCACGGCAAGCGCGGGACGCGGCCGTTGCAGGAGACCCGGCCGGCGCATTTCGGGCTGCCGAAGGCGCGGGTGTCGGTGTCGGAGCAGCAGCTGCAGGGCGTGGAGGAGGACCTGGGGTACCGCCTGCCGGGCGCGTACCGGTCGTTCCTGAAGGCCGCGGGCGGGTGCGCGCCGGTGGGCGCGGCGCTGGACGCGGAGCTGGGTGTGCTGGTGGACCAGCCGTTCTTCACGGTGCGTGAGGAGGCGGCGGTCAACGACCTGGTGTACGTGAACAAGTGTCTGCGGGACCATCTGACGAAGGACTTCCTGGGCGTGGCGTTCGTGCAGGGCGGTCTGCTCGCGGTGAAGGTGCGCGGGGAGGGTGTCGGTTCGGTCTGGTTCTGCGCGTACGACGACGCCCGGGACCGTGACGGTCTGGGTGTGCAGGAGCGGGTGGAGCGGCTGTTGATGCCGTGCGGCGCCGATTTCGACGATTTCCTGCAGCGGCTGGCGGGCAATCCGCCGGAGCTGGAGACGGTGGCGAACCTGATGGTCGACGGCGGCTTCGCGCGGGCCGTCGCGGTGGGGGAGTGAGCTCGATGGTGACGTTCGCGCAGGCGCAGGAGCGCGCCGAGGAGTGGATCAACGGCGACGTGCCCGCGTACCAGCACCGTGAGGTGCGGGTGCGGGAGTTCGAGCTGGGGTTCGTGGCGTGGGCGGAGGACCGTGAGGACGGTCCGACGTCGGACGGCGGCCGGCAGCGGCTGGTCATCGCCCGGGACAGCGGTGAGGCGACGCTGTGGCCGGGGCTGCCGGTGGGTGAGGTGATCCGCCGGTACGAGGAGGAGTACGGCGGTCCGGACGCGGTGCCGGAGGAGGCGCCGGCTCCGCCGCAGCGGGTCGATCTGAACCAGACGTCGTTCCTGCTCACTCCGCCGGAGTGGCTGCAGGAGGCGGCGGACCGGGCGGGGATCCCGAACGCGCGGAGCACGGGCGGCGGGGCGGAGCCGGCGGAGTCGGGGTCGGCCTCGGAGTCGGGGTCCTCGGCGTTCTCGTCGGCGTCGTCGGGGCTGTCCGGGTCGTCGGCGTCTTCGGTGCCGTCGGGGTCGGGGGCGGTGCCCGCGCCGGCTCCCGTACCGGAGTCCGCTCCGGCACCCGCGCCCGTATCCGCGCCTGCTTCCGCGACGCCGCCTCCCGTGCCGTCCGTGTCCGCGCCGTCGTCCGGCGGCAGCGGTGCGTGGGCGGACGTGAGCCCGGTCGGGGACGACGACGTGTCGGTGCCGCTGCCCGCGACGGTGTTCGCGCCGCCGCTGTCGGGTGCGGACGACGAGGACACCCCGCCGCCCGTGACGGGCGCGGACGCGCCGACGGCGCTGATGTCGGGCGGCAGCCAGCTGCCGAGGACCCAGATCGCCACGCCGGCGCTGCAGGCCGACGGGGCCGGGCCGGGCATGCCCGGTGCGCCCGGTGCTCCGGGTGCGCCCGGGGTTCCCGGGGCGCCTGCCGCGCCCGCCGCTCCTCCCGCTCCGGCTCCCGGTGCGGCGGGCGGCGGGGCGTACGTACCGACGCAGCTGGTGTCGCAGCTCGGGCCCGACGGCCCGACGCCGTCCGGCCCGGTGCCGCCCGGCCCGCCGGCGCCTCCCGGTCCGGCGACCCCGCCGCAGCCGGTGCACCACGCGGCGACGATGCTGGCGCATCCGAACCAGAGCCTGGGTGGTGGGGCGATGCCGCCTCCGCCGCCGGGTCCTCCGGGTGCTCCCGGTGCGCCGGGTACGCCTCCGCCGCCCGCGCCTCCGGGCGCTCCGGGCGGTGGCGCGACCCCGGCCCAGCCGGTGCACCATGCCGCGACGATGCTGGCGCATCCGAACCAGAGCCTGGGTGGTGGGGCGATGCCGCCTCCGCCGCCGGGTCCTCCGGGTGCTCCCGGTGCGCCGGGTACGCCTCCGCCGCCCGCGCCTCCGGGCGCTCCGGGTGGCGGCGCGACCCCGCCGCAGCCGGTGCATCACGCCGCGACGATGCTGGCGAGCCCGAGCCAGGGCGGCCCTGGCACGCCCCCGCCGCCCGGCCCGCCGCCGGGCGTCCCCGGCGCCCCGGGCGCGCCCGGCATGCCCGGCGCCCCCGCGGCTCCCGGCATGCCCGGGCCGGCCGGCGCCGCGCCGTTCCCGCCGCAGCCGAGCGGTCAGCCGACCGTGGGCCCCGGCTACCAGGCGGTGCTGCGCTACCGCGCGCCGGACGGTTCGGAGGCGCAGATCATCCGGCGTTCGGCGCCGGGTACGCCGCACCCGGAGTGGCAGATCCTGCACGAGCTGCGGGCGATGAACGTGCCGCCGCAGCAGGTGCTGGAGCTGCACACGGAGCTGGAGTCCTGCGAGCTGCCCGGCGGTTACTGCGCGCGGATGATCCGCGAGACCTGGCCGCAGGCGCGGATCACGAACATCGCCCCGTACGGCCGCGACCACGCGGGTCGGCAGCAGGGCATGCAGCAGCTGCTGACCCATCAGGGCGAGTTGCACCAAGTGGCGGACGGTCCGGCGCGCCCCGCGCCGGTGCGCGCGCCGCTGCCGCAGGTGCAGCCCGCGCCGCCGATCCCGCCGGAGGGCGTGGCGCAGGAGCTGGCGGGTGCGTTCGGGCCGGCGATCTGCCGGTTCGACCAGCGGGCGGTGTCCCGGCAGGGCGTGCCCGAGGTGGTCGCGCTGACGCTGGTGTGGGCGGGTCTGCCGGCGGACTTCGGTCCGTTCTTCTGGGCGCAGCCGGCGCAGCCGGTGGTGCCCACGCTGGCGGAGCTGGCGGCGCAGCGGCAGATCCAGCCGCCGTCGGACGCGGGCTCGTACCTGGTGCTCGGTTCGGACTTCGGCAAGGCGATCTGCGTCCAGTACGGCACGGCGCACATCGTGGCGGTGCCGGTGGAGCCGGGTCCGGACGGGCGGTGCCTGCCGCCGCAGTTCGTGAACACGGGGCTGCCGGAGTTCACCCGCTGCATGGCGCTCCTCGGCCGGATGTGGCGGCTGCGGTTCGGGCTGACGCCGGAGCAGGCGGGCCGGTGGACGGTCGATTTCCAGGCGCAGCTGGCGATGCTGGACCCGGCGGCGCTGGCGTCGCCGGAGAACTGGTGGTCGGTGCTGCTGGAGCAGATGTGGGACGGGCTCCTCTGAGTCCGCTTCCGTGAGTCTCGCGTGCACGTGAAGGGCCCGGTCCGGGTACGGACCGGGCCCTTCGGGTTCGGCAGGCGGGTGGTGCCCGGAGTGTCGGGTTGGCGGTGCCGTGCGATCGCGGAAGATCGGGGGAGGGGGTCTTCCGCGTACGAGAGGGGCTCCGCCGATGAGGAAGCCGCACGTCTTCACCGTCGTACGAGGGGCGCGCGGCTATCGCCCCGCGCAGGTGGACCGTTTCCTCGCCGAGCTCTCCCAGGAGCGTGACTCCGCCTGGGCGCGCGCCACGCGACTGGCGTCGCTGGCCCGGGAGCTGGAGGAGGAGACCGGGCAGCTGCGGGAGCGCGTCGACGGTCTCGCGCCGCACCGGTACGACGCGCTCGGCGAGCGGGCCCGCCTGCTGCTGGAGCTCGCGGAGGCGGAGGCGGACGAGCTGGTCGCGGCCGCGACCGAGGAGGCGCGGGCGCTGCGGGACGAGACCGGGGCCGCGGCGGAGCGGTCCGCGGAGGCCGCCCGTACGGAGGCGGACGCGGCGGTCGCGGCGGCGGAACGGGACGCGGAGGCGCTGCTGCGGGCCGCGCGCGCCGAGGCGGAGGCGGTACGGGCGGCGGCCCGCGTCGACGCGGCGGCGCTGCGGGAGGAGTTCCGTACCGCGGTCGACGACGCGCGGGTGCGGGCCGCGGAGCTGGTGGACGCCCGCGAACGGGAGCAGGCGCTCCGGCGGGCGGAGGAGGAACGGGCGGCGGTCGCGCGCGAGGAGGAGTGGGAGGCCCGGTACGCGGAGCGGGTCGCGGCGGCGGAGGCGGGGCTCGCCGAGGCGGAACGTGTCTTCGCGGAGGCGGAGCGGAGCGCCCGGCAGCGGCAGGAGGCGGCCGAGGCCCGTGCCGAGGAACTCCTCGCGGGGGCGCGGGCGACGTGCGCGCGGGTGGAGCGGGAGACGGACCGCATCCTCGCCGAACACGCCACCGCCCGCGAGGCCACCCAGGCGCACATGACCCACGTCCGCAACAGCCTGGCGAGCCTGACGGGCCGGCCGGCGGGGACGGACGCGGTCGCGGCGGCGGGGGAGGCCGGGGAGGCCGGGGAGGCCGGGCCGGAGGGCGAGGCGGCAAAGGGCGAGGGGTCGGAGGAGGGCGAGGGGTCGGAGTAGGGCGGGGGCCGGCGGCGTAGCCGTACGCGCGTACGCGGCCGTACGAGCGTGTGCGGCCGTAGGAGCGTACGGAGCCGTACGCGCCTATGCGGCCGTACGAGCGTGGGCGGCCGTAGGACCGTACGGGGCCCGTGCGCGCCTACGCGGCTGTACGTGCACCGGTGCCGTACCCGCGCCCGCCTCGCCCCGTACCCGCGCCCGCCTCGCCCCGCCCCGTACCCCCCGCGTCGCGGCTACGCCGCCGCCTCCTCCGCCGGTTTCTCCGGCGCGGGCCCCTCCGCGGCCTCCTTCAGGACGGGGAAGCGGCGCGGGGCGAGGGTGAGGAGGGCGAGCAGGGACAGGGCGGCGGCCACGGCGGCGCCGAGGTGGACGTAGTCGACGGCCGCGTCGACCGCGCGCCGCAGGTGGTCCGCGGCGGAGGCGGTCAGCGCCCCGGGGGTGTCGAGGGCGCGGGCGAGGGAGTCGAGGTCTCCGGTGCCGCCGAGGCGGGCGGAGAGGACCCCGTTCGCGATCGCGCCGAACAGCGCGGCGCCCACGCTCTGCCCGACCTGGCGGCAGAACAGGACGGACGCGGTGGTCGTGCCGCGTTCCTCGTACGGGACCGTCGACTGCACGCCCACGATCAGCGGCAGCTGGAAGAAGCCGAGCGAGGCGCCGAGCAGCAGCATGAGCAGCGCGGGCTGCCACGGTTCGCCGGGGAACGGCAGGAACGGGAAGGCGAGCAGTACGAGCAGTGCGCCGGTCATGCCGAAGACGGCGGTGAGGCGGAAGCCGATGCGGCTGTAGACGCGGTTGGCGAAGGCGGCGGTGACGGGCCAGCTCAGGGTCATCGCGGAGAGCACGAACCCGGCGGCGATGGGGCCGAGCCCGAGGACGGCCTGCGCGTATGTCGGGAGGAAGACGGTCGGGGCGACCATGAGCAGCCCGAGCGCGCCGAGCGCCAGGTTGACGGCGGCGATGGTGCGGCGGCGCCAGACCCAGCCGGGGATGATCGGCTCGGCGGCGCGGCGTTCGACGACGACGGTGACCGCGCCGAGGACGAGCGCGCCGCCGAACAGGGCGAGGGAGGGCGCGGAGAGCCAGGGCCAGGCGACGCCGCCCTGGACGAGGGCGGTGAGCAGCAGCGCGCCGGTGGCGAAGACGGCGAGGGCGCCGGGCCAGTCGACGGGTCGGCGGGCGGCGGGGTCGGCCGGGCCGGCGGTGGCGGGGTCGGTGGCCTCGTCGTTCGCCGGGCGCGTGGCGCGGGCGGGTTCGACGAGGTGGCGGGCGACGAGCCAGAGCGCGAGCAGGCCGATGGGGATGTTGACGAGGAAGATCCACCGCCAGTCGGCGTACCCGGCGAGCAGGCCGCCGGCCGCCGGTCCCGCGACGGAGGAGGCGGCCCAGACGGAGGAGAGCCGTGCCTGGATCCTGGGGCGTTCCTTCAGCGGGTACAGGTCGGCGGCGATGGTCTGGACGGTGCCCTGCAGCGCGCCGCCGCCGAGGCCCTGCACGATGCGGAAGGCGATGAGGGAGGCCATGTTCCAGGCGGCGGCGCAGAGCAGGGAGCCGAGGAGGAAGAGGACGATGCCGGCGACGAGGACCGGTTTGCGGCCGAAGGTGTCGGAGAGCTTTCCGTACACGGGCAGGGTGACGGTGACGGCGAGCAGGTAGCCGGAGAACAGCCAGGAGAAGACGGACAGTCCGCCGAGGTCGCCGACGATCTGCGGGACGGCGGTGGCGACGACGGTGCCGTCGAGGGCGGCCAGGCCCATGCCGAGCATGAGCGCGGCGACGACGGGGCGGCGGCCGGGCGGTGCGGCCGCGGTCGTGGTGCTCGTCGCGCTCACTGGAAGTCCTCCCCTGGCTGCCGCCGACATGCTTTCCCTATGCATCTATTTCTTCGGGGGACACCTTCTCACTTGCACCTCACCCTGCGGGAGGGGGCAGAGTCGGGGAAACGGCCCGGGGTGCTCTCCGCCCAGGGGTGGAGAACCCCTAGGGGGACCTCCCCCCTTGCGCCCAGGGGGCGTTCGTCCGGGCGGAGGACGTGCCGGGGAGCCGTCGGTCCTTAGCTTGTTCTTACTGAGGAAAACCGCAGGAGGGGTCTGCGGGGAACCCCAATGACCGGCCTCCCGGGCGCCAACAGACTTGAGCCATCGCGCCTCTTCGGCATTCGTGTACCCGACATAGGAGACATACCGTGACTTCGGCTGTGACCGTTCCCCGGCACCGGGGCACTGAAGGAAGTACGGCCGTGGCCGCGCGGGCGCGGCAGGTCGTCAAGGCGTACGGGCAGGGCGAGACCCGGGTCGTGGCGCTGGACCACGTCGACGTCGACATCCACCGGGGGCGCTTCACCGCGATCATGGGCCCGTCCGGGTCCGGCAAGTCGACCCTGATGCACTGCCTCGCCGGGCTCGACACGGTGACGAGCGGTCAGATCTTCCTGGACGAGACCGAGATCACCGGTCTGAAGGAGAAGAAGCTGACCCAGCTGCGCCGGGACCGGATCGGCTTCATCTTCCAGGCGTTCAACCTGCTGCCCACGCTGGACGCGCTGGAGAACATCACGCTGCCCATGGACATAGCGGGCCGCCGGCCGGACCGGGAGTGGCTCGACCGGGTCGTCTCCACGGTGGGCCTCGCGGGCCGGCTCAAGCACCGGCCCAACCAGCTCTCCGGCGGCCAGCAGCAGCGTGTCGCCGTGGCCCGCGCCCTCGCGGCCCGACCGGAGATCATCTTCGGCGACGAGCCGACCGGGAACCTGGACTCGCGGGCCGGTGCCGAGGTGCTGGGCTTCCTGCGGCAGTCGGTGGACGAGCTGGGCCAGACGATCGTCATGGTCACGCACGACCCCGTGGCCGCCTCGTACGCGGACCGGGTGCTGTACCTGGCGGACGGCCGGATCGTCGACGAGATGCACCGGCCGACCGCGGAGGCCGTCCTCGACAGAATGAAGGACTTCGACGCCCGGGGCCGCACGTCATGACCGTCCTGAAGACGTCCCTGCGCAACTTCTTCGCGCACAAGGGCCGCATGGCGCTGTCCGCCGTGGCCGTCCTGCTGTCGGTCGCGTTCGTCAGCGGCACGCTGGTGCTCACGGACACCATGAACACCACCTTCGACCGGCTGTTCGCCTCGACCGTCTCCGACGTCACGCTCACCGCCAAGGGGGCCGACGCCGACGAGATACCCGGCACCGGCCGGCCCGAGGGCTTCCCGGCCTCGCTGGTGGACACGGTGCGCCGGACCGAGGGCGTCGCGGAGGCGACGGGCTCGGTGGTCTCTCTCGGCGTGACCGTCGTCGACGCCCGCAACAAGGACCTGGGCCCGACCAGCGGCGCTCCGACCATCGCCGTCAGCTGGAACCGCAACGAGCTGCGGTCGATGCACATCACCTCCGGCCGGGCGCCGAGCGGACCCGGCGACGTGCTCGTCGACGCCACCACCGCGGAGCGCAACGGGCTGAAGATCGGCGACGAGCTGCGCACCATCGCCGTCACCGGCGACTTCCGGACGAGGATCTCCGGCATCGTCGACTTCAAGGTCACCAACCCCGGGGCGACCGTCCTCTACTTCGACCCGGCCACCGCACAGCGCGAACTGCTCGGCAAGGAGGGGATGTTCACGCAGATCGCCGCCGAGGCGAAGCCGGGCGTCTCCGACGAACGGCTGAAGCGGAACATCGCCGCGGCCGTCGGCGGCGGGTACAAGCTGCAGACCGCGGCCGAGGCCGCCGACGAGGGCCGCAAGGAGATCTCCGGCTTCCTCGACGTGATGAAGTACGCCATGCTCGGCTTCGCCGGGGTCGCCTTCCTCGTCGGCGTCTTCCTCATCGTCAACACCTTCTCGATGCTGGTCGCCCAGCGCACCCGCGAGATCGGTCTGATGCGGGCCATCGGCTCCAGCCGCCGGCAGGTCAACCGCTCCGTGCTCGTCGAGGCGCTGCTGCTCGGTGTGGTCGGCTCGGTCGCCGGCGTCGCGGCGGGCGTCGGGCTCGCCCTGGGGCTGATGGAGCTCATGTCGGCCCTGGGCATGAACCTCTCCACGCAGGACCTGACGGTGAAGTGGACCACCCCGGCCGTGGGCCTGGTCCTCGGCATCGTGGTCACCGTCCTCGCCGCGTACATACCGGCGCGGCGGGCCGGCAAGGTCTCGCCGATGGCGGCGCTGCGCGACGCGGGCACCCCCGCCGACGGGCGGGCCGGGCCGGTCCGCGCGGTGCTGGGGCTGCTGCTGACCGCCGGCGGCGGGGCCGCGCTGTGGGCGGCGACGCAGGCGGACGAGGCCGCCGCGGGGTCGGTGTGGCTCGGTGCGGGGATCGTGCTCTCGCTGATCGGGTTCGTCGTCGTCGGGCCGCTGCTCGCCGGCGGGGTCGTCCGGGTGCTCAGCGCGGTCGTGCTGCGGGCCTTCGGGCCGGTGGGCCGGATGGCCGAGCGCAACGCGCTGCGCAATCCGCGCCGTACCGGCGCGACCGGCGCGGCGCTGATGATCGGGCTGGCGCTGGTGGCCTGCCTGTCGGTGGTCGGGGCCTCGATGGTCGCCTCGGCGACCGAGGAGCTGGACCGCTCGGTGGGCGCCGACTTCATCGTCCAGTCCGCGAACAGACAGCCGATCGTGCCGCAGGCACAGGCCGCCCTGGAGGCGACGCCGGGCCTGAAGCACGTCACCGAGTACACGTGGCTGCCCGCCACGGTCACCGGCCCGGGCGGCAAGGCCCTGGAGAAGGGCCTGGTCGCCGCCGAACCGACGTACACGCAGGACGTGCGCCGGGAGACGACCGGCGGCCGGCTCGCCGACGCCTACGGGAAGAACGCCATGTCCGTCGGCAGCGACTACGCCGCCGAGCACGGCGTGAAGGTCGGCGACGTGCTGACCGTCGCCTTCAACGGCGGCTCGACGGCGAAGCTGAAGGTCGCGGCGATCACCTCGGACTCCGGCAGCGTCGACAAGGGCGTGATGTACACGAACATCACGACCGCCGCCGCCTACGTGCCGGCCGCCAGGCTGCCGCGGAGCACGGTCGTGTTCGCCACCGCGCAGGACGGCGAGGAGGCCGCGGCGTACACGGCGCTGAAGGGCGCGCTGGCCGAGTATCCGCAGTACAAGGTGCGCAACCAGGCCGACTACAAGAAGGAGCTGCAGGACCAGGTGGGCCAGCTGCTGAACATCGTCTACGGGCTGCTCGCCCTGGCGATCGTGGTGGCGGTCCTCGGCGTGGTGAACACCCTCGCCCTGTCGGTGGTCGAGCGGACCCGGGAGATCGGTCTGATGCGGGCCATCGGACTGTCCCGCCGCCAGCTGCGGCGCATGATCCGCCTGGAGTCGGTGGTGATCGCCCTGTTCGGCGCGCTGCTCGGGCTGGGGCTCGGCATGGGCTGGGGCACGGCGGCACAGAAGCTGCTCGCCCTGGAGGGCCTGGGCGTGCTGGAGATCCCGTGGCCGACGATCCTGACGGTGTTCGCCGGGTCGGCGTTCGTGGGCCTGTTCGCGGCGCTGGTCCCCGCCTTCCGGGCCGGCCGGATGAACGTGCTGAACGCCATCGCGAGCGAGTAGCGGGTAGTCCCCGTGCGGCGGGGGCACGGCCGCTACGGTGGTCCGCGACGGTCCCGGTGGATGTCCTCCGTCCCACCGGGGCCGTTGCGCGGCTGTGGGTGTCCGGCCCACGTAATAACCTGGAACCCCCGGCCCATGAGACGTGTCGGGCCGTTCGCGTTGCCCGCGCCCCCGTAGTCCAACCGGGATGGAACCCCCTGATGAGCCTGCACGGTCTGCTCGACGCCGTCGTACGAGACGCGGCCCTCGCCGAAGCGGTCGAGGCCGCCCGGGACGGCAACCGCATGCACGTGGACCTGGTCGGCCCGCCCGCCGCACGGCCCTTCGCGGTGGCCGCGCTGGCCCGCGAGGCCGGCCGGCCGGTGCTCGCCGTCACCGCCACCGGACGGGAGGCCGAGGACCTGGCGGCCGCGCTGCGCAGCCTCCTCGACCCGGAGACCGTCGTCGACTACCCCTCCTGGGAGACCCTGCCGCACGAGCGGCTCTCGCCCCGCTCCGACACGGTCGGCCGCCGTCTCGCCGTGCTGCGCCGCCTCGCCCACCCCTCGCCCGACGACCCGGCCGCCGGCCCGGTGTCCGTGGTCGTCGCGCCGATCCGCTCCGTGCTGCAGCCGCAGGTCAAGGGCCTGGGCGACCTGGAGCCGGTGCAGCTGCGCATCGGGCAGCAGGCGGACCTGAACGAGATCGTGCAGGGCCTGACGGCGGCCGCGTACGCGCGGGTGGAGCTGGTGGAGAAGCGCGGCGAGTTCGCCGTGCGCGGCGGCATCCTCGACGTCTTCCCGCCGACCGAGGAACATCCGCTCCGGATCGAGTTCTGGGGCGACGACGTCGAGGAGATCCGCTACTTCAAGGTCGCCGACCAGCGCTCCCTGGAGATCGCCGAGCACGGTCTGTGGGCCCCGCCGTGCCGCGAGCTGCTGCTCACCGACGAGGTCAGGAGCCGCGCCGCGGCCCTCGCCGAGGAGCACCCCGAGCTGGGCGAGCTGCTCGGCAAGATCGCCGAGGGCATCGCGGTGGAGGGCATGGAGTCCCTCGCCCCGGTGCTCGTGGACGACATGGAGCTGCTGCTCGACGTGCTTCCGGCCGGCAGCATGGCCGTGGTCTGCGACCCGGAGCGGGTCCGCACCCGGGCCGCCGACCTGGTGGCGACCTCCCAGGAGTTCCTGCAGGCGTCCTGGGCGGCCACCGCCGGCGGCGGCGAGGCGCCGATCGACGTCGGCGCGGCCTCGCTGTGGGGGATCGCGGACGTACGGGACCGGGCGCGCGAGCTGGGCATGATGTGGTGGTCGGTGTCGCCGTTCGCCGCCGACGCGCAGGACGCCGACGAGGACACCCTCAAGCTCGGCATGCACGCCCCGGAGTCGTACCGCGGCGACACGGCCCGGGCGCTGGCCGACACCAAGGGCTGGCTGGCCGACGGCTGGCGCACCGTGTACGTGACGGAGGCGCACGGCCCGGCGGCCCGTACGGCCGAGGTGCTCGGCGGCGAGGGCATCGCCGCCCGGCTCGACGCCGACCTGACGGAGATCTCCCCGTCCGTCGTCCACGTGTCGACCGGTTCCATCGACTACGGCTTCGTCGATCCGGCGCTGAAGCTGGCCGTGCTGACCGAGACGGACCTGTCCGGCCAGAAGGCGGCCGGCAAGGACGGGCAGCGGATGCCCGCCAAGCGCCGCAAGACCATCGACCCGCTGACCCTGGAGGTCGGCGACTACATCGTGCACGAGCAGCACGGCGTCGGCCGGTACATCGAGATGGTGCAGCGCACGGTGCAGGGCGCGACGCGCGAGTACCTGCTCGTCGAGTACGCGCCGGCCAAGCGCGGCCAGCCCGGCGACCGGCTGTACATCCCGACGGACCAGCTGGAGCAGGTCACCAAGTACGTCGGTGGCGAGGCCCCGACGCTGCACCGGCTCGGCGGCGCGGACTGGACGAAGACGAAGGCGCGCGCGAAGAAGGCGGTCAAGGAGATCGCCGCCGACCTGATCAAGCTGTACAGCGCCCGGATGGCGGCCCCTGGCCACGCCTTCGGCGCGGACACGCCGTGGCAGCGGGAGCTGGAGGACGCCTTCCCGTACGCGGAGACGCCCGACCAGCTGTCGACGATCGCCGAGGTCAAGGAGGACATGGAGAAGTCCGTCCCCATGGACCGGCTGATCTGCGGCGACGTCGGCTACGGCAAGACGGAGATCGCGGTCCGGGCGGCGTTCAAGGCGGTGCAGGACGGCAAGCAGGTGGCCGTGCTCGTGCCGACGACGCTGCTGGTGCAGCAGCACTTCGGCACGTTCACCGAGCGGTACTCGCAGTTCCCGGTGAACGTGCGCGCGCTGTCCCGGTTCCAGTCCGACACGGAGGCGAAGGCCACCCTGGAGGGGCTGAAGGACGGTTCGGTGGACGTCGTCATCGGCACCCACCGGCTGTTCTCGTCCGAGACGAAGTTCAAGGACCTCGGTCTGGTCATCGTCGACGAGGAGCAGCGCTTCGGCGTCGAGCACAAGGAGCAGCTGAAGAAGCTGCGCGCCAACGTGGACGTGCTGACCATGTCCGCGACGCCGATCCCGCGCACCCTGGAGATGGCGGTCACCGGCATCCGCGAGATGTCGACGATCACCACCCCGCCGGAGGAGCGGCACCCGGTGCTGACCTTCGTCGGCCCGTACGAGGAGAAGCAGATCGGCGCGGCGATCCGCCGGGAACTGCTGCGCGAGGGCCAGGTCTTCTACATCCACAACCGGGTGGAGTCGATCGACCGGGCCGCGGCGCGGCTGCGGGACATCGTGCCCGAGGCGCGGATCGCGACGGCGCACGGCCAGATGTCCGAGTCGGCCCTGGAGCAGGTCGTCGTGGACTTCTGGGAGAAGAAGTTCGACGTGCTGGTGTCGACGACGATCGTCGAGTCCGGCATCGACATCTCCAACGCCAACACGCTGATCGTGGAGCGCGGCGACAACTTCGGCCTGAGCCAGCTGCACCAGCTGCGCGGCCGGGTCGGCCGGGGCCGGGAGCGGGGCTACGCGTACTTCCTGTACCCGCCGGAGAAGCCGCTAACCGAGACCGCGCACGAGCGGCTCGCGACCATCGCGCAGCACACCGAGATGGGCGCGGGCATGTACGTGGCGATGAAGGACCTGGAGATCCGCGGCGCCGGCAATCTGCTCGGCGGCGAGCAGTCCGGTCACATCGCGGGCGTCGGCTTCGACCTGTACGTGCGGATGGTCGGCGAAGCCGTGGCGGACTACCGGGCGTCGCTGGAGGGCGGGGCGGAGGAGGAGCCGCCGCTGGAGGTCAAGATCGAGCTGCCGGTCGACGCGCACGTCCCGCACGACTACGCGCCGGGCGAGCGGCTGCGTCTGCAGGCGTACCGGGCGATCGCCTCGGCGAACTCCGAGGAGGACATCAGGGCCGTCCGCGAGGAACTGACCGACCGCTACGGCAAGCTGCCGGAGCCGGTCGAGAACCTGCTGCTCGTGGCCGGGCTGCGGATGCTGGCGCGGGCCTGCGGGGTCGGCGAGATCGTGCTCCAGGGCCCGAACATCCGCTTCGCGCCGGTGGAGCTGCGCGAGTCGCAGGAGCTGCGCCTGAAGCGGCTGTACCCGCGCACGGTCATCAAGGCCCCGACGCACCAGATCCTGGTGCCGCGCCCGACGACGGGCACGATCGGCGGAAAGCCGGTCGTGGGCCGGGAACTGCTGGCCTGGACCGGGGAGTTCCTCACGACGATCCTGGGCTCGTAGCGCGGCCGGCAGGTTCCCGAGGGCTCATGACAGTGCCCCCTCCCGCGCGGATGCGGGAGGGGGCACCCGTTGCCCGGGCCGTCAGCAGAGGGTCAGCCAGGAGCCGTAGGCGATGGGCACACCGTTGTCGGTGCGGAACGCGCGGACGCTGACGGCCGCGTTGTCCGCGTAGTTCTTGCGGCCGGAGACCGTCGTGCCGCTGCCCCCGGTGTTGGTCACCCTCTCGCGCCGGTCCCTGCCGTCGTTGATCCAGAACTCGAGGCCGGCGCCGTAGCCGTCCGCCCTGGTGTCCTTCACGTTGTAGGGGATGTCGCAGTACGCGTTCGTCGTCCCCCAGTCGTAGACCCCCGCGATGTCGGCGCGGTCCCAGGACCAGGCGGCCGTGGCGGCCGAGGCCGGTCCGTTGGCCAGGGCGACCAGGACCGTGCCGAGGCCCAGGGCGACCGCACTCCGCACCAGCCGCTTGCCGAGGGATTGCTGGACTCGCATGGCGTTGCTCCTTGTTGTCGGGCACCGGCCGTCCGTCGCCCGGCGGTGCGTCGTCTTCGGTGCGGCCAGCTTCGGCGCTGCGTGCGGGACGGTGAACCTCGTGATTCCGAGGGTGCCCCGGGCGGCGGCCCGTGGGAGACGGGGCCGGGTCAGAGGGTGTCGAGGTCGAGGGCCTCGGCCATGGCGCGGTAGCCGGCGTCGTTGGGGTGCAGGGCGTCGCCCGCGTCGTACGCGGCGCGCATCCGGTCCTGGTCGGCCGGGTCGGCGAGGGCGCGGTCGAAGTCGACGACCGCGTCGTACTCGCCCGAGGTGCGGATCCAGTGGTTGACCGCGTCCCGCTTGGCCTCGTTGGCCGGGGAGTCGTACTGCGAGCCCTTGATCTGGGTCAGGGTCGCCCCGACGATCGTGAGGCCCCTGGCGTGCGCGAGGCGGATCAGGGTGCGGTGGCCCTCGATGAGCCGCTCGGCCGACACCTCGGGGGTGGGGCCGCCGGGGAAGTCGGCGGGCCAGCCGCTGCCGCCGAAGTCGTTGATGCCTTCGAGGACGACGACGGTGCGGACGTTCGGCTCGGTGAGCACGTCCTTCTTGAAGCGCTCGATGCCCTTCTCGCCGGCCCAGACGGTGTCGTTGGTGACCTGGTTGCCGCCGATGCCGTGGTTGAGGACGCTGCGCGGGGTGCCCGCGGCGGCGAACCGCTCGGCCAGCTCGTCCGGGTAGCGGTTGTTCGTGTTCACGGTGGAGCCGACGCCGTCGGTGATGGAGTCGCCGAAGGTGACGATGCCGTCGCGGTGGCGGGCGTCGCGGCCGCCGCTCACCTCGACGCCGGTCAGGAAGTACCAGGAGTCGCTGGACTCGGTGAAGGCCGCGCCGCCCAGGTCGGCGCGGTGGTCGCCGGCCGCCCGGTAGCTGGTGGCGGAGGAGAAGGTGTGGAAGGTCGCGGGCCCGGTCGGCTCGGCGAGGTGGAGCGTGACCGTGACCGACTGCAGGGCCCGGACGGCGAACGGCACGCCGTCGCTGTGGATCGTGCCGCCGGCCGGGATCGTCACCGAACGGCCCTTGCCGAAGGCGAGGTGACGGACCGAACCGGCCTTCACGGAGGCGCCCTTGTCGGTGAGGGCGACCGTCGCGCCGGTGATCGTCAGCGGCTTGGTGCCGTACCGGTTGGACAGCTCGATCCGGGCCTTGGTGCCGCCGGTGGTGACGCGGACGACCTGGCGGACGGTGTGGTTCGCGAAGCCCTGCTCCGACCAGTTGGGGGCGAAGGGCGCCGTGGGCATCTGCGGCGAGGTGGCCCAACCGCCGCGCCACGGACTGGGCTTGGCCGCGGCCGTCGTGGTGCCGGCGGCGGTGGTCGTGGCGGTGTCGGCGGCCGTGGCCGCGTGGGGCAGGGCGCCGAGGGTGAGTGCGGCGACGAGGGCAATACCGGCGCGCTGCAAGGTGCTCGAGGTGCTCATGTTTCTCCGCCCGTTCTGACGATCCGTTGTCGACCGTCTCAAGCGGAGGTGGGCTCCGGACATTCCTGAGCCCCCGGCAACCGGTCAGAACCTGGCCGGAAATCGGCGTACGTAGCGCTTCTGCCAGGGGGTCTCGACGGCGCCGTCGTGGTAGTGCTCGCGCACGTACGCCACCGCCTCCTCGGCCGGGACGCCGTCGAGGACGGCGAGGCAGGCCAGGGCGGTGCCGGTGCGGCCGCGGCCGCCGGAGCAGGCCAGTTCGACGCGCTCGCCGGCGGCCCGGTCCCACGCCTCTCCCAGCGCCCGGCGCGCGGTGGTGTGGCTGCTGGGCAGCCAGAAGTCGGCCCAGCGGACCCAGAACGTCTCCCACGGCATCTCGGGCGGTCGCCGGCCGAGCAGATAGACCCCGAAGTCCGGCTCGGGCCCCGGCGGGAGGGGACGACCGAGGCCCCGGCCGCGCACCAGCCGGCCGGAGGGGAGGGGCAGGACGCCCGGCGCCCGCAGGTCCCAGGTGTGCGGGGTCATGACGCGCCTCCGGCGACGGGCTCGGTCGGGAACAGCAGCCCGGTCAGGGCGTGGAAGACGTCCTCGGGGTCCCGGCCCTGCAGCGGGCCGGTCAGGTTGTTGCTCAGCAGCAGCGTGGCGAAGCCGTGGGCCAGCGACCAGGCCGCGACGCCGGCGAGCCGGGGGTCGGGGCCGCCCTGCCCGGGGCGCAGCCCGGCGATCCCGGCTCGCAGCCGGTCGCCGGCCCGTTCCCGGGCGGCCAGCAGGGCGGGGTCGTCGGTGCGGTACAGGTCCGGCTGGAACATCACCTGGAAGTGCGCCGGGTGCTCGGTGGCGAAGCGGACGTAGCGCACGCCCGCGTCCCGCAGCCCGTCCGCCTCCCCGAGCGCCGCGGCCAGCAGCTCGTACCCCTCGGCCGCGAGGGCGGTGAGCAGGCCGGCCCGGTCCTTGAAGTGGTGGGCGGGCGCGGCGTGGGAGACACCGGCCCGCCGGGCCAGGTCGCGCAGGCTCAGCGCGGACGGCCCCTCGGCGGCGATCACGTCGAGGGCGGCGGTGAGCACGGCCTGCCGCAGGTCGCCGTGGTGGTAGGAGCGCTGCCGGGTCGTCATGGAACCAGCGTACGCCCGATCTAGGCGTTGACAAGTTCCCGGTGCGGGAGCAGTCTTGTCAGTGACAAGATGGGGATCGGGCGAGGAGGAACGCCATGGACGCCAGGCACGACGACGAGCAGCGGACGGCCGCCCCGGAGGGCGTGGAACCCGGCCGCGTACGGCAGCTGTGGCACCTGCTGGAGCCCCTGCACGCGCTCGTCTACTACGCCCCCGCGACCTTCGAGGAGGCCGCCGCGCTCGGGCACGCGGTCGACGAGCGGTGGCCGGCCTACTTCGCCTGGCGCGCCGCCCCGCTCGGCCCGGCCGGCCCCGGACGGGTCGCCGCCGCCTTCTACAGCTTCAGCCCCGCGATGGTCGCGCGGTACCTTCCCGAGGTCTGGCGCACGAGCGACCCCGAGGCGGCGCTCGCCGCCCGGCTCCGGGCCGTCGACCGGGCGTACCGCGCCGTCCTCGGCGAGGACCTCGTGACCGGTCCCGCCGTCGCCGAGGCCGCCGCCCTCGCCCGGCGCGCCGCCGATGCCGCGGTCACGGCGGGCCGGCCGCTCGCCGCCGCCAACGCCGAACTGCCCTGGCCCGAGGCGCCGCACCTGGTGCTGTGGCAGGCCGCCACGATCCTGCGCGAGCACCGCGGCGACGGGCATCTCGCCGCCCTGCTCACCGCCGGGCTCGACCCGGTCGAGGCGCTGGTCTCCTTCGCGGCGGTCGGCGCGGCGGGCGAAAGGGTCTTCGAGAGCCGGGGCTGGAGCGCCGGCGAATGGGCCGCGGGCCGCGCCCGCCTGGCCGCCCGGGGCCTGGTCGACTCGGCGGGCACGGCCACGGAGGCCGGCCGCGCCCTGCGCGCCGAGGTCGAGCGCCGTACGGACGAGCTGGCCGCCGGGCCGTGGGCCGCCCTCGGCCCGGCCGGCACCGCGCGCCTCGCCGACCTCCTCGGGGAGCCCTGGCTCGCGGTCATCGGCTCGGGCCTGCTGCCGGCGGAGAACACGCTGGGCATCGGCAAGGTCTGAGGCGCCGCCGGAATCCGTCGTGGCGCCGGAAGCCGGCGTGGCGCGCCGGAGCGTTTCTCGCCGGCGAGATCTGTCGCGGCGCCGCATCTGTCGCGGCGGTCGCGCCAAACGCTCCGGCGGCGGGAAACGCTCCCACCGCGAGGATCGCTCCGGCGGCGAGAATCGCTCCCACCGCGGGAAACGCTCCGGCCGCGGGGTGCTCGAAGCACTCCGCGGCCGGGGTCGAGGGGGCTGCGGACGGGCAGCCGTGCGCGGGAGATCAGGTCGGCGGCTGCTCCGGCCGGTCCGACATGCCGAGGTGGCCCTCGCCCCTCTTCTGGGCCTGGTCGACCTGAGAGGTGTACTTGTCGCCGGTCCGCTCGTTGATCTTCTTCTCCGCGGCGTCGGACATCTTGCGGGCCTTGTCCTCGTGCTGCCCGAGCATGCCCTTCAGCTTGTCCATGATCCCCATGCGTGACTCCTTAGGAAGGGGACATACAGCGCATTCGACGCTACCCCCGCCCGCGCCGATCCGCGCGCCGAACGTCCCCCGCCCCGCGCCCCCGCCGGGTTTCACCGCCGCGTGCCGCGCCTAGGATCCGGGCGTGCACCCGTACCGGAAGCCCCTGACCGCCGCGGCACTTGCCGCCGCCCTGCTCCTGACCACCGCCTGCACCACGGGCGACGACGGACCCGCGGACCGCGCCTCCGGCCCGGAGCACGGGGCCGGCGCCCCCGCGCTCGCCGCCGTCGGCGAACTGCCCGTCAAGGGCCGCGCCCCGCGCACCGGCTACGAGCGCGACGCCTTCGGCCGCGCCTGGGCCGACGTCGACCGCAACGGCTGCGGCACCCGCGACGACATACTCAAGCGCGACCTCAGCGAGGTCGCCTTCAAGGACGGCGACTGCAAGATCGCCTCCGGCACCCTCGTCGACGACCCCTACACCGGCCGCCGCGTCACGTTCGTGCGCGGCCGCAGCAAGGTGGACATCGACCACGTCGTCGCACTCTCCGACGCATGGCAGAAGGGCGCGCAGAAGTGGGGCGGGGACAAGCGGCTCCGGTTCGCCAACGACCCGCTCAACCTGCTGGCCGTCGACTCCGCCGCCAACCGCCGCAAGGGCGACGGCGACGCGGCGACCTGGCTGCCGCCCAACAAGGAGTACCGCTGCGCCTACGTCGCCCGGCAGGTCGCGGTGAAGCGGAAGTACGGGCTCTGGGTCACCCGCGCCGAACAGGACGCCATGCGCCGCGTGCTGGACCGCTGCCCCGACCAGCGGCTGCCGTAGGGGCCCGCGACGGAGAGCCTGCAAAAACGATTGGTCGGTTGCGGGGGAGCGTGACTAGCCTGCGCCGCATGGAGCTCACGATCACGACCCTCGCCGAACGCCCCGAACTCGAGGGCCCCATGTGGCAGATGAAGGACCTGTGGCCGGAGTTCATGATGTACGACCCGGTCGGCTGGGCGAACATGGGCCGCATCGTCCGCGACCTGCCCGAGTACGTGCTCGTCGCCACCGACGAGGACGGCAAGGTGGTCGCCCGCGCGTTCAGCGTGCCGTTCCGGCTGCACGCCGACGGCCGCGGCGAACTGCCCGACACCGGCTGGGACCAGATGCTCCTGTGGGCCTTCTCCGACCTGCGGCACGGCCAGAAGCCCGACACCGTCAGCGCCATCGAGGTGTGCGTGGACACCAGCGCCCTCGGCCGGGGCCTGTCGGGGCGGATGCTCGGCGCGATGCGCGACAACGCCCGCCGGCTCGGCTACTCCGAGGTCGTCGCCCCGGTCCGCCCCAACGGCAAGCACCTGGAGGCGGACAGCTCCATCCACGAGTACGCCTTCCGCACCCGCGCCTCCGACGGGCTGCCGCACGACCCCTGGCTGCGCGTCCACGTCCGGGCGGGCGCCGTGGTCGAGAAGGTGGCCCCGGCCTCCATGACCGTCGCCTCCTCGGTGGAGAAGTGGCGCGAGTGGACCGGACTGCCGTTCGACACGGACGGGCCGGTCGAGGTCGAGGGCGCGCTCGTGCCGGTGCACTGTGAGGCGTCCCGCGGGTACGCGGTGTACGTCGAGCCCAACGTGTGGGTGCGCCACAAGCTCTGAGCCGCGCACGCTCTGGCTCTCCGTCGCGCACGGGCTGTAAGGGCGCGAGCCGTACGGGCGTGGGCTGTACAGGCACGGGCTGTACGGGCGCGAGCCGTACGGGCCAGGAGGCCGCTCAGCCCGACCTCTCGACGACGTTGCCGGCCGCCGGCCGGGTGGCCGGCACCGGGGCGTCGTACGACGGGAAGGCGATCGTCCCGGGCCGCTCCCCGCCCCTGGTGACGATCTTCAGCAGCCGCGGTTCGCCCTCGGCGGCCACATAGAGCGTGGTGCGCTCCGCGCCCCGCCGCTCGGTGAGCCGCAGCGCCGTCCGGCCGTTCACACTCGTCCGCCCGTCGACGGCGGCGGAACCGGCGGCCCTCTCGTACCGGCCGAGCAGCGCGTCCAGGTCGCACAGCTCCAAGCCCTCCCGGGCCTCCGGGGCGGACAGGCCGGTCCTGACCCACTTGCCCTTCCGTTCCTTCAGCCGCCTCAGTTCCTTCTGGACGGCCTTGCGCCGCGCGGCCGGCGCGTCCTTGTCCCGCTCGCGCAGGAACGCCTCGTCGTAGCGCATGTACACGGCGTCCCCGGTTCTGATCAGCTCCGCGGTGCCCGCGACGCCGAGGGTCAGGGTGCCGGCGCACCGCCCCCGCCGGTCGACCGCCAGATAGGCCTTCAGCGGACCGGAGGCGGAGGTGACGTCGAGGTCGAGGGTGAGGGAGTCCGCGGCCTTGGTGGCCTCGATCGCCCGGTCGGCGATGCGCGGCCCGGTCAGTCCCTCGAAGGGGCCGGCGTCCCGGGGGCCACAGGCCGTGCCGCCCAGGGCCACGGTGGTGGCCACGAGGGCGGCGAGGGCGGAGCGGCGGCGGGTCAGAGCTTCAGTTCCCACTGGGCGGCCTCGTGCTCCAGACCCGGGCTGACCTCGACGGTGAGGTTCTTGGCGTCGGCGGGGGCGTCGAAGCCGTAGACGACCGTGGCCTTCTTGCCGGGCAGGATCGAGCCGGTGAAGCCGGTGCCGACCTTGTCGTCGAAGATCTGCTCGGCGGCGACGCCGTCCTTGCCGGCGCGGGCGTCCACGGTGACCAGCGTGGAGTCGAACTTCTTGGTGCCGCCGTTCTCGATGACCACGGTGACCTGGTAGCTCTTGTTGCCCTCGGTGTGACCGGCGGCGTACTCGCTGGGCTTGAACGAGGCCGGCGCGGAGACGGTGACCTTCAGCTTGTCGTCGTAGACGGAGCTGTCACCGGCGGCCAGGCCCTTTCCCTTGGCGGCGCCGCCGCCCTTGCCGCTCTTGTCGGCGCCGGGCGTCTTCGGGGCGGTCTCCTGGATGCTCTTGTCGATCTCCTTCACCGCGTCGCTGACCGCCGTGAAGGTGATGTACGCGCCGACGCCCGAGAGGATCATCGCGACCAGGCCGAGAACCGCGCCGGTCGTCGTCACGCCCTTGTTGCCCGCCTCGCCGCGCTTGACCCGGCCGCGGCCCGCGAGGCCCAGGATCAGCGCGATCAGGCCGAGGATGCCGGCCAGCCAGAAGAAGAACGGGATCAGGCCGGACAGCGTGCCGATGATGCCGAGGATCAGCGCGGCGGTGCCGAGCCCGTTGCGCAGGGAGCGCGGGGCGGGGGCCTGCGGCGCGTACTGGTGCGTGTCGTGCGACATGGAAATGCCCTCCTGGACATGGGACGTGATGCGGTGTCAACCGGCTCTCACGGAGTCCCGTGGAGCGATGAATCAATAACAGCAGAGCCTGTGAACCGAGTCAACAGGGTTCACAGGAAAACGTCGGACTCACACTGTGAAGTGGTGTCGCGAGGGTTCATCGGTAAGATCGGGGAAACAGCGGGACACACAGCAGGACACGCAGCGGGACACGCAGCAGGACACCGCGGGACACGCAGCAGGACACCGCGGGACACGTGGACGAACGGAGCAGGGCGTGAAGGGAGACAGCCAGGTGCCGGACAGCGCAGCAGAGGTGACCGCGGCCGGGATCGCCCGGCTGGCAGGAGTCGGACGGGCCGCCGTCAGCAACTGGCGCCGCCGGCACACTGACTTCCCCAAGCCCGTCGGAGGCACCGAGACCAGCCCCTCCTTCGCCCTCGCCGAGGTCGAGACCTGGCTGCGCGCCCAGGGCAAGCTCGCCGAAGTCCCCCTGCGCGAGCGCGTCTGGCAGCAGATCGCCGGCCACCCCGCCGGCGCCGTCACCGCCCTCGTCCAGTGCGGCAGCGTCCTGCTCCTCGTCCACGAGCGGCCCGCCGCCTGGCCCGCCCTCGCCGCCGTCTCCGACGAACGGTTCACCGAGGTCCTGCCCACGGCCCTCGAAGAGGTCCTCACCGAGCGGTACGGGCTCGAGCGCGCCGTCCGCACCCCCGCCCCCGCCGAACTCGCCGGCGCCGCCCCCCTGCTGCGGTCCGTCGCCGACCTCGCCACCGAACTTGGCGCGCGCCAGGCCTTCGAGTTCCTGCTCGGCCGCCACCTCGACGCCAACCCGCGCCAGTACACCCTCACCCCGCCCGGCCCCGCCGCCCTGATGGCCGCCCTCGCCACCGGCTCCGGCACCGGCGCCCGCACCGCCGGCACCGTCCTCGACCCCGCCTCCGGCACCGGCTCCCTGCTCCGCGCCGTCGAACGCCCCACCGCCCTCTACGGCCAGGACGCCGACCCCGACCTCGCCGCGCTCACCGCCCTGCGCCTCGCCCTCGCCGACGGCGCCGAGATCCGCGTACGCCCCGGCGACAGCCTGCGCGCCGACGCCTTCCCGCAGCTCACCGCCGACGCCGTGCTCTGCCACCCGCCCTTCAACGAGCGCAACTGGGGCCACGAGGACCTCGCCTACGACCCCCGCTGGGAGTACGGCTTCCCCGCCCGCACCGAGTCCGAGCTCGCCTGGGTGCAGCACGCCCTCGCCCGGCTCCGCCCCGGCGGCACCGCCGTCCTGCTCATGCCGCCCGCCGTGGCCTCCCGCCGCTCCGGCCGCCGCATCCGCGCCGACCTCCTGCGCAAGGGCGCACTGCGGGCCGTCGTCGCCCTGCCGGCCGGCGCCGCCCCGCCGTACGGCATCCCGCTCCACCTGTGGGTGCTGCGCCGGCCCGCCCCCGGCGTCCCCGGCTCCCCCGAACTGCTCCTCGTCGACACCGCCGACCTGGCGGCCGGCCCTGCCGGCGGCGGCCGCGACAAGCTCGACTGGCAGGCCGTGCACACCGCCGTCCTCGACGCCTGGCTGCCCTTCGACAAGCACGGCACCGTCGACGAGACCCCCGGCGCCAGCCGCAGCGTCCCCGTCATCGAACTCCTCGACGACGACGTCGACCTGGCCCCCGCCCGCCACCTGCCCCCGCCGGCCGCCGCCTCCGGTGCCGCCGAACTCGCGGGCGTCCGCGAGCGGCTCACCGAGACGCTGCGCCGCACCACCGCGCTCACCCCGCCCGCCGAGCACCCCGCCGCCCGGACCGAACCCCCCGCCCGGCTGCCCCAGGTCACCGTCGGCGAACTCGCCCGCACCGGCGCCCTCGAACTGCGCGCCGGCGGCGCGGGCACCGGCTCCGGCCGGGTCCTCACCGACCACGACGTCCTCGCCGGCCAGGCCCCCTCCGGCACCCTGCCCGACGGCCCGCCCGAGGAACCGGTGCTCGTCGCCGCCGGCGACGTCGTCGTGCCCGTCCTCGGCGGCGGCGCCGTCGCCCGCGTCGTCGACGCCGCCACCGCCGGCGCCGCCCTCGGCCGCAACCTCCAGCTGCTGCGCCCCGACCCGGCCGCCCTCGACCCCTGGTTCCTCGCCGGCTTCCTGCGCGGCACCGCCAACAACCGCCAGGCCAGCAGCTACGCCTCCACCGCCACCCGGCTCGACGTCCGGCGCCTCCAGCTGCCCCGGCTGCCCCTCGCCGAACAGCAGCGGTACGGCGAACGGTTCCGCACCCTCGCCGAGTTCGAGGACGCCCTGCGTCTCGCCGGCCGCCTGGGCGAACAGCTCGTCCAGGGCCTGTACGACGGGCTCACCGACGGGACCGTACGACCGTGATCGGTTGGAGGGTGGGGGCGTGATCGGTTGGCCGGTGGGGCCGTGACCGGTTGGATCGTGCGGCTGTGACTGGGCCGACCGCGGGGCCGTGACCGGTTCGACGGTGGGCCGTGACCGGTCCGATTGCCGGACCGAGACCCGTCCGACCGCGGGGCCGTGACCGGTTCGGCAACGGATCCGTACAACCCAGGAGCCGTTGTCGGAGTCGCTGTATACGCTCGTCCCGGGAATCGGGGTCTCGACTCGTCCGCAGGAGCAGAATGTACGGCCACGGCCTCACGCCGCAGCAACCTCAACGCCCCGCGTCCGGGGCGTTGATCGCCCTGCGCGTGGTGTTCGTCGCGATCCCGCTGCTCACGTGCAGCTTCGCGGCCTGGGCGCCGCTCCTGCGCATCGCCGTGCTCACCCGCCGGACGCTGGACTGGGTGCTGTTCGGCGTCTTCCTCGTCGCCGACCTCGCGCTGCTCACGTACATCACGGTCACCGCCGACAAGGAGGCCGGCGAGGTGGAGTCGCTGCTCGGCGTCGGCGCGATGATGACGCTGGTCGTCGGCTCCGTCGCGTACTACCTCGTGGCCGAGATCCAGCACTACGCCCGGCAGTCCGCGACGCCCCCGCCCGTCCCGCCGTACACCGGCGGCGGTTACGGCTACCCGCCCACCGCCGCGACCGTCCCGTCGCCGGGCCTGGCGCAGCCGTACACGGCGCCGCACCCCACGCCCGCGCCCCAGCCCGCCCAGGCGCCCCAGCAGGTGCCGCCCCAGCAGGTCCCGCCGCAGCCGGTCCCGCAGACGCCGCAGGCCCCCCAGCGCATCGACCAGGTCCGGGCCGAGCTGGACGAGCTCAGCGATCTGCTCCGCAAGGAAGAGGGGAAGTGAACGGACGCGTCATCGGCGGCCGTTACGAGCTGGCCGGGCTCATCGGCCAAGGCGGCATGGGCCAGGTCTGGACGGCCTACGACGGACGCCTCGACCGCCGCGTCGCGGTCAAGCTGCTCCGCCCCGACCACATGGCCGACGCCACCGCCGCGAACGAGATCCGCCGCCGCTTCGTCCGCGAATGCCGGGTCACCGCCCAGGTCGACCACCCCGGCCTCGTCACCGTCCACGACGCCGGCAGCGACGGGGACGACCTGTACCTGGTGATGCAGTACGTCGAGGGCGCCGACCTCGCCGACCACCTCGCCGAGCACGACCCCTACCCCTGGCCGTGGACGGTCAGCGTCGCCGCCCAGCTGTGCGCCGTGCTCGCCGCCGTGCACGCGGTGCCGATCGTGCACCGCGACCTCAAGCCGCGCAACGTGATGGTGAAGCCGGACGGCACCGTCACCGTCCTCGACCTCGGCGTCGCGTCCGTCCTCGACACCGACACCACCCGCCTCACCCACACCGGCTCGCCCATCGGCAGCCCCGCCTACATGGCCCCCGAACAGGCCATGGGCGGCGCCGTCGGCCCGGCGACCGACCTGTACGCGCTCGGCGTGCTCATGCACGAACTGCTCAGCGGCAACGTGCCCTTCGCCGGCTCCACGGCCCTCGGCGTGCTCCACCGGCACCTGTACGAGCCGCCGCTCCCGGTCCGCCAGATCCGCCCCGAGGTCCCCGAACCGCTGGAGGCCCTGGTCCTCGCCCTGCTCGCCAAGGACCCCCGGCACCGGCCCTCCGGCGCGCAGGAGGTGTACGAGCACCTGGTCCCGCTGCTGCCCACGCGCGGCGCGCCCGCCGGGCCGCTCGACCCGACCCGGCCGTTCCTGCGCCCGCACGCCCCCTGGCCCGACCGCGCCTCCACCCCCGCGCCCCCGCCCGTACCGCCGACCGCCCCCGCGGTCGGCGGCCGGCCCGACGTGGCGGCCGCCGTCGACGAGGTCAAGCGGCTGCTGGGGGAGGGCGGCATCACGCAGGCCGTCGACATCCTCGGCGGCATCCTGCCCGCCGCGGCGGCCGAGCACGGCGAGCACTCCCCGGTCGTCCGCATCCTGCGCAAGCAGTACGCCGCGACTCTCATGGACGACGGCCAGTACCGCCGCGCCCTGCCCGAACTGCGCCGGCTCGCCGAGGACCGCGCGGCCGAGGCCGGCCCGGCCGACCCGCAGACCCTCCAGTTCCGCTACGACGCCGCCCAGTGCCTGGAACAGCTGGGGGAGGCCGCGGCCGCGCTCGCCGAGTACCGGGCGCTGCTGCCCTTCCACGAGACGACGGCCCCCGGCGACCCCGGCCGCGCCTTCGACATCCGCCACCGCATCGGCCAGCTGCTCCTCGCCCTGGGCGACCACGCGGCCGCCCGGCTGCACCTGCAGAACCTGCTCTACGACGTGGAGCGCCGACTCGGCCCGTACCACCCACTGGCGGCGGACCTGCGCCGGGCGCTGGACCGGCAGCAGCAGATGGGGCGGTAGGCCGTCAGGCAGTCAGGGCGCGTGCGGCGGATCGGATCGGGGCGGACAGGTCCTAGGCCGCGCGCAGGTAGTGAGTCTGGGCGATCCGGCCGGCGGTGGTCAGAGCCTCGGTACGGGAGCGGTCCGCCGAGCCCACCAGGACCAGCGCGCCCGGGGCGGCCAGCGCGGCGACCTGGGCCAGGTCGTACGGGGCGGAGCCCTGCGGGCTGTTGACGACGACGATGCCGTAGCGGCGCTCGCCGAGTTCGGCGCGGACGCCCGGGTCGGCGAAGTCGCCGCGGACGAGACGGGCGGCGCGCGCCCCGTCCGCGCCGCCGAGCGCCAGATTGCCGCGGATCAGCTCGGCGCGGGCGGGTGCGTCGGCCAGCGGGTCGACCACGGTGACCCGGGCTTCCACCCCGCCGCGGTGCAGCATCCGCTGCAGCGCCGCGGCGAACAGCCCGTGCCGGGTGCCGAGCTCCAGGACCTCGCCGTTCGGCGGGGCGAGCAGCGGCAGCGCGGCGAGCCGGCCGCACACGTCGGACAGGGTGCCGGCGAGCCCTCCGGTGCCCAGCGCCTCGACGGCGACGAGGTGGCGGTACGCCACGGTGACCTCGCGGCGGGCGTGTTCCTTGTCCTGGCCGGTCACGGCCGCGACCTCGCGGACGAGGGTGTCGATCTGGGTGGCCGTCGGCATCCGGTCGCCGTCGCGGCCGGCCTGGTCGAGCAGGAGCGACAGCCCGTACTGCCGCCGGCGCAGGTCGGCGACCTCGTGGTGCAGCGCGTCGAGGTCGTTCTGGAACGCCGTGGTGACACGGTCCACGCGCTGCTCGACCAGGGAGAACGCCGGTCGCAGCACCCGCTGTGCGAGCCGGTTGCTCAGAAGGGAGGGCATGGCGGGCAAGGTACGCCGCGGCGCGGGACGGCGGGGCGACGACACGTTGCCCTTCGGGTGAACCTCTGGTGTCCCTTGGGGGTGAGGGGGTGGGGGGTGAGGGGGTGGGGGCGGGATGGGCGGGCGGAGGTTCGCAAGAAAGATCGGCGCACGCCGATGAGTTCGTCGTACGGCGGCGGTCTACACAGGTGTCGGGTCACACGGAACAGGGACAAGGACAGGGACGGACAGAACATGACGACGCAGCAGCCGGTCAAGGGCCCCGCCAGCTACTTCCCCTCCATCGAGAAGAAGTACGGCCGTCCGATCGCGGAGTGGAAGGACCTCATCCGTACGTCCCCGCTGACGAAGCACATGGAGCTCGTGGCGTGGCTGAAGACGGAGCATGGCCTCGGCCACGGCCACGCCAACGCGCTGGTCGCCCACACGCTGGCGGAGCGCGCGACGGGGTGAGGTCGTTTGGGCGCGGGGGCGAGCCGGCCTGGTGGGCTTCTGGTGCGGCCGCCCTCTTTCCGAGTGTGGTCCCTGGAGGCGCCGCGTCAAGGGCGCTCCTTACGTCGCGTCGCTTCGCGATGGCCTATGGCCACCCTTGACCCGGCACCTCCAGGGCCCTTTTCACACTCGGAGGGCGGCCGGGGGTGGGGGTCCGCGCGGGGGCGTGCGCTGTTCCTGGGGTGCATGGGCGGCCGTCGGGCTGGGTGGGTGGTGTTGCGCGGCAGTGGAGTGGGGTGCCCATTGCCGTCTCGGCGGCGTGGGGGCCGCCCCGGGGTCCGGTACATGCCCCGCTGGTCATTGCCCGGTGGGGGATACGGGGCGGGGTGCCGTTCCGACGCTGCGAGCCCAGACGCGGACAGGCGTCGAGTCCGCCACGGCTGCAAGGCCCTCACGTCGTTCTGCACCTCCTCCAGGTCCGACCAAGGGATGACGCCTGGCTCGTCGTCGGCGAGGAAGCGCTTGACGAGGGGAGCGAGTTCGTCGGAGAGCACGTAGGCGCCGGCACCAGGTATTGGTCTCCAGCTCCGCCCGAGGGTCGGCCGGTTCGAGTACCAGGGGCTCGTTCGCCACCTCGGCTACCCAGGTCAACAGCGCAACAACCTCAGGGGTTCGTCTGCCTCGGCAGGGGGCCGAGGGGGCGGGCGTGGAGCCGTGGTGAGGTGAGCAGCAGGGCTCGGTTGTCCCGCCCGTCGGCCATGTGGTCGAGCCACCGTTCGTACCAGGCGAGGAAGTCCGGGGCGGAGGAGAC
Source organism: Streptomyces tritici (assembly GCF_048500665.1). NCBI lineage: Bacteria > Bacillati > Actinomycetota > Actinomycetes > Kitasatosporales > Streptomycetaceae > Streptomyces > Streptomyces tritici. The sequence continues at coordinate 2,716,149 of NZ_CP183183.1, read as the reverse complement.
GTTGGGCCCCCAGAAGCCGTCGGCGTTCCCGATGAGCACGCGCCCGGTGAGCGGACCGGTCACCCCGATGAGGACGAGATCACTGCAGCCACGTTCGATGACGTGGAGGAAGAGATCCCCGGTGCGAGTGGGGAGGTAGGCCCGCCTGAAGCCTCGATTGCCGGTGCCCGCGCTCGCGCGGTTCATCGTGAAGAGGACGCAGTCCTCCAGCGGAATCAGCCCGTAGTACGGGGAAGCCCCGCTCCCACCCATGTGCACAAGGAAGTCTCGATAGCCCCGAGGAAGTTCCACGTCATGTTCGGCCTCAAAGGCATCCACCCGGCCTTGGGACAGCCGGGGCCCGAGTCGGAACTCATGCCGTTCCTCACCGAAGGAGTGGCTTCGTCCGGGCGTGTAGGGAATGCGTGCCAGTTTGCGTCGCAACCGCGAGATGCGGAGATCCATGCGAGCTCTTCTCTGTGTCCCCCGCAATCTACCCGGGGCAGCCCAAGCCCCCCGAGGCCGCCGCACTTTCCCGCCCACGGAGCCCAGTCAGACGCACACGAACCCCCGCGCGTCGCCTCTCTCGTCACACGAGACAACACCCGCCCCCTCCGAAGACCTCACGGACGCCTGCGGGCACGTTCGCTCACACCCAGCGCCGGATCACCGCCCGCTCACGACGTAACGCGGTAATCAACGCGCCGCCATCCCCCACCCTCGCCACACGAGACAACATCCGCCCCACCCGCGCACCTTGCGGCCCGTTCCTGTCCGCGTTTGGTTGCGCCCCGGGCCGGATCGTCGCCCGTCCGCGTCGCGATGGAGCCCGAGCAGCGCGGCCGTCGCCTCCCCCGTCACATCAGGCAACATCCGCCCCTTCCAATGCCTCACGGACGCTTGGCGGGGCACGTTCGCTCACACCCAGCGCCGGATCACCGCCCGCCCGCGACGTAACGCGGTAATCAACGCGCCACCGTCCCCCACCCTCGCCACACGAGACAACACCGGCCCCACCCGCACCACTTGCCGTCGTTCACGTGCACTTTCCGTTCCGACCCGCCGCCCCTCTGACCCCTCCCCCCACCGGGCAATGACCAGCGGGGCATGTACCGGACCCCGGGGCGGCCCCCACGCCGCCGAGACGGCAATGGGCACCCCACTCCACTGCCGCGCAACACCACCCACCCAGCCCGACAGCCGCCCACGCACCCCAGACTCCCCGCCAGCCCCCGCGCGGACCCCCACCCCCGGCCGCCCTCCGAGTGTGAAAAGGGCCCTGGAGGTGCCGGGGCAAGGGTGGAGCGACAGCGGAATCGCGAAGCGACGCGACGTAAGGAGCGCCCTTGACGCGGCGCCTCCAGGGACCACGCTCGGAAAGAGGGCGGCCGCACCAGAAGCCCACCGGACACCCCCACCCCCAGCGCCCGACGCCGTTCACCTGGGCGGTGCCTTACTCGCTGCCCGTCGTCTCAGGCCCAGCACCGCGACCAGGACCAGCGCCGCCAGCCCTGCGACCCCGACCCCCGCCCGCAACCCAGGCGGGCGGAACGTGCAGGTCACCGAGTCGCGGGCCGGGGTTGTCGGGACCGCCACCAGGCCCCCGTACGACTTCGCCGGGCGGCCGTCGCAGTGCCAGCCCGGGGTGCGGGGGACCGCCAGGACCACCGTGCCCGTGGTGCCGGGGCGCAGCCGGGCCCGTATGCCGTGGTCCGTGACGCGGATCGCGGTCGGGGCCGGCGCGGTCGCCCGCAGGGCCGCCACCGCCGCGCGCAGGCGCGCACCGTCCAGGCAGCCCACGCCCGCCGACGGACCTTCGCCCGCCAGCACCGGCCGCGCCCCCGCCGTCGTCTGGACGCCCAGGGACGTCAGGGCCGCGCGGCGCTTCGGGGCGCCGCCCTTCAGGGGGACCGGCCGTCCCGTCGCGCCCAGCCGGGCCGTGCCGGTGAAGTCCGGGGCCCACAGGAACACCTCCGTGCCCACCCGGCACACCCCGTCGGCCGGCTCGTCGTACACGCGCGCCTTGAGCAGCAGCTCCTGGTTGCGGAACGGCGACGTCCCGTACCGGACCGGGCCCGCGCCCTCCGGCCGTACCGTCACCAGCGGCAGTACGCCCCCGTCCCCCGCCCGTACGACCGTCCCGTCCCGCCACCGCGCGCCCACGCCGAACAGCGCGTCGGTCACCGGGTTGTCGAGGCTCTGCAGGTTCCGGCCGCGCGAGGTCCAGCCCGCGCCGAGCGCGGACCACGTCCGGGTGAGGACGTCCGGGGTGTGGCTGCTGTAGTAGCCCGCGCCCTGGCCGCCGAGCAGCAGCGGGTCGTTGCCGGTGAGCGGGGGCCGCCCGGGGTCCGTGCGGTACGCGGGCCAGCCGTCGGCCGCCGCGACCGCCGCCGCGCGGGCCTCGTGCTCCGTGCCCCATGACGGGTAGTCGTCCAGTCGGCCGCGCTTCTCGCGGTCCGCGTACGCCGTCGTCGCCGCGGCCTGCCCCACCAGCGCCCCCGCCACCAGCACCATGGCCAGCACCACGCTCCTCCGACGCCGGGCCACGATCGCCCGCCGCCCGCCCGCCGGCCCCCGCTCGCCCGCCGGCCCCCGCTCGCCCGCCGGCGCCGGCCCGCCCTCAGGCCCCCGCCGCCCCGCCAGCGCCAGCCCGGCCACCGTCGCGACCAGGCCCGCCGCGAACAGGGGGTACGTCCAGGGCGAGACGACCGCGCTGCCCGCCCCGCCCAGCGCCACGACGGTCACCACCGCCGTGCCGCCCAGCAGCGCCCGCCGGTCCGGCAGGCCGTACGAGAGGCCCGCCCACGCGGCCTGCACCAGCACCCCGGCCAGCACGAAGGTCTGCCGGTACGGGCTGCCGTTCGGCGTGGCGAACACGTGCCAGACCAGGTGCGTCGGCTCCCACTGCAGCGACAGCGCCACCCCCGCCGCGAGCCCCGTCCACAGCCACCGTTCCCGGCGCGGCACGTCCCGGCGGAACGGCAGCGCGCAGGCCAGGAGCAGCGCCCCGGTGCCGAGGAACAGGGCGGGGGAGGAGAAGCCGTACGTCGCCGGCAGCGCCCGCGCGAGCGTGTCCGGCAGTGAGGCCGCCGCGAACTCCCGCGTCCAGCCGGGGTACGCGTGCCGCGAGCCGAGGTACACCGGCAGCAGCACCGGCGCGGCGAGCCCGGCGCCGAGCATCACCGTCCCGGCGGCCCGCGCCACGACGCCGGGCCGGAGTTCCCGCGCCGCCGCGAGCCGGACCAGCAGCACGAGCGCCGAGGCCAGCGTCGCCATGTACGCGGTGTAGAAGTTGGCGACCCAGACCAGGGCCACGACCGCCGGGCCGAGGAGCGGCCGCCGCCTCGCCCGTACCCACTCGCCGACCAGGACGAGCAGCGGGAGGGCGATCAGGCCGTCCAGCCACATCGGGTTGTAGTTCGCCTCGATCACCGACCAGCCGCACAGCCCGTACGAGGCCCCGAGCACCGCCGCGCCCCAGCGCGGCCCGGGGCGCAGCGCGAGCAGCAGCCCGGTCATGACCGCCGCGGCCGTGGCCGTCTTCAGGACGGTGATCACGTACACGGCGAGGTCCACGTCCGCCCGCGGGAACAGTGCGACGAGCGGGGCGAACGGGCTGGTCAGGTAGGTCCCGAGGTCGGGCAGGAGGCTCGTGCCGAAGCCGGAGCGCCAGTTGAGCAGCGGTCCGCCGTCGGCCCGGCCGTGCAGCAGGTCCCACAGGTACGCGTGGTACGGGACGAACTGGTTGCCGAGGTCGTTGACGGCGCGGGTGCGGGGCCCGAAGGGGAAGGTGCGGCCGGCCGCGTCGCCGAGGCACATCGCGAGGGCGGTGAGCAGGCCGGCGAGCGCGGCGGCCCGGACCTGGGGGACCTGGGGTGAACGTCTACGCATGACGGTTCGAATATGACAGCGGAGATCGCGAAATCGTCCGGGAATCGGGGGCGTTCATGCAATCGTCGTCTGCGCGTGGGGCACCCGCCATGTGTCGAATCCGCCCGCGACACGCGTGTGCACTGTCGTTTCCCCGTGCTGATCTCGATTGTGGTCCCGTGCTTCGACGAAGAGGAGATCATCGGTCGTTTCCACGACCACGTGACGGCGGAACTCTCCACGCTCGACGGGGAATTCGAGCTGGTCTACGTGGACGACGGAAGCCGCGACCGGACGCTCCCGATCCTGGAGGAGTTGGCGGAGACGGACCCGCGCGTCCGTTACGTCTCCTTCAGTCGCAACTTCGGCAAGGAGGCGGCGATGCTGGCCGGGCTCCGGCACGCGGACGGCGACGCGGTGGTGATCATGGACGCCGACCTGCAGCACCCGCCGGAGCTCGTGCACCGCATGCTCGCCCTGCACGCCGAGGGCTACGACCAGGTCATCGCCAAGCGCACCCGCACGGGCGACCGGGTCACCCGCACCCTGACCGCCCGCGCCTACTACTGGCTGATCAACCGGTTGGTGGACGTGGAGCTGGTGGACGGGGTCGGCGACTTCCGGCTGCTGTCCCGGCGGACGGTCGACGCGATTCTGGAGCTGACCGAGTACAACCGCTTCTCGAAGGGGCTTTTCGCCTGGGTCGGATTCCGTTCCACGACCTTCGAGTACGAGAATGCGGTGCGTGAGCAGGGCCGCTCCAAATGGAGCTTCGGAAAGCTGCTCAACTACGGGCTCGACGGGCTGCTCTCGTTCAACAACAAGCCGCTCCGGGCCGCCGTCTATCTCGGTCTGATCCTCGTTTCCGTGGCCTTGGCGTACGCCGCCTGGATCGTCGGTGTCGCCCTGGTGAACGGCGTCGACACCCCCGGTTATGTGACGCTTCTGGTCACGGTCACCGCGCTCGCCGGCGTGCAGATGGTGATGCTGGGACTGGTCGGCGAGTACGTCGGCCGCATCTACTACGAGGTGAAGCGCCGCCCGCACTTCCTGGTGAAGGCGACGAACACCGGCGCGGCGCACCGGACGCCCCGCGAGGACAGGCAGGAGCTCGTACGACGATGAGCACGAACGGCGCGAGCAGCCCGGCGGGCCCGGTCGGCACGATCGGGCAGGTCGTCCGCTTCGCGCTGGTCGGCGCGGTGAACACGGGCACGTACTACGGCCTGTACCTGCTGTTCGGGCTGAGGCTGCCGTACCTGGCCGCGCACGTGCTGGCGTTCCTGCTGTCCATGGTCGGCTCGTTCTTCCTGACCTCGTACTTCACGTACCGCACCCGGCCGACCTGGCGGAAGTTCCTGCTCTTCCCGCTCACCAACGCGGCGAACTTCGTGATCACGACGGCCGGCGTCTACGTCCTGGTGGACCTGGCGGGCCTGTCCGCCACGTACGCGCCGCTCGTCGCGGCCGCGGCGGCGATCCCCGTGACGTTTCTGCTCTCTCGAACGATCATGCTGGGACCCGACACCACCCGAACGCGCGAGTCGTTGGTCGAGACAGTCGCGACGAAGTAGTGGCCCAGGCCATCGCGACTCCTTAACATCGATCACCGCAAGGTCGAAATTCGTATCGATGACGAACGACCCACGCCGGGAGGCTCCTTTGCACCGCCGCACTGCGCTCTCCGTCTCCGCCGCGCTCCTCGCCGCGGCCCCGCTCCTCACCGCCTGCGGCGCCGACGCGCACCCAGGCGCGGCGGCCGTCGTCGGGGGCCAGCGGATCGAGGTCGCCAGCCTCCAGGCGCAGGTGCGCGACGTGCGGGCCGCCCAGCAGGCCTCGCCGCAGGCCGCGCAGCTGATCCAGGCCACCGGCGACCTCAGCCGCGAGAAGCTGAACGGCATGATCTTCGACCGGATCGTGGACCGGGTCGCCGAGAACCACGGGGTGAGCGCGAACCGCGCCGAGATCCAGCGGACCCGCGCCCAGGCGGCCGCGCAGGCCGGCGGCGAGGAGCGGCTCGCCGCGATGCTGCTCCAGCAGCAGGGCATCGCGCCGGACCAGATCGACGCGGCGGTCCGCCGCCAGATCCTGATGAACAAGGTCGCCGAGAAGATCGGCGCGGCGAACACCCCCGAGGGCAACAAGAAGCTGACGGAGGTGTTCACGGCGGCGTCGAAGGAACTGTCGATCGACGTGAACCCGCGGTACGGGACCTGGGACGACGCCAAGATCCAGCTCGGCACGTACAAGGCGCCCTGGATCCGCCCGGTGACCCAGGACGCCCCCGCGATCCAGTCCTGAGCGCGCGGTAGGTTCGAGGGGTGAACGCTGAGAGCCCCGGTCGCATCGTCCTGCTCACCGCCAGCCACCGCGTGGCCCCCGGACTGCTGTCCTGGCCCGCGTGGCAGACGCTGCACGCCGCGGACCGGGTGCTGTGCGCCGACGAGCGCCACCCCCAGCTGCCGTACCTGCGCGAGGCGGGGGTCGCCGTGGAGCACGCCCGCCCGGCCGCGCAGGAGCTGGTGGACGCCTGCGCCGGGGGCCGTACGGTCGTGGTGCTGGCGTCCGGCGAGGGCGACCAGCCGCTGACCGACGGGCTCGCCCGGCTCGCCGGCTCCGGCCGGGTCGCCATGCCCGACCTGGAACTGCTGCCCGGCTCGTACGATCTGCCGGGCGCGCGGCTGCTCGACCTGGTGCAGGTGATGGACCGGATCCGCCGCTCGTGCCCGTGGTCCTCGCGGCAGACCCACGAGGGCCTGGCGAAGTACGGCATCGAGGAGGCGTACGAGCTGGTCGAGGCGATCGAGGACGGCGACCGCGACGAGCTGCGCGAGGAGCTCGGCGACGTGCTGCTGCAGGTCGTCTTCCACGCCCGGATCGCGGAGGAGTACGAGGACGCCGAGGAGGCGTTCTCGATCGACGACGTCGCCGGGACGATCGTGGAGAAGCTGATCCACCGCCACCCGCACGTCTTCGGCGACGCGCACGCGGAGACGCCGGAGGACGTCAAGGAGCACTGGCTGCGGACGAAGGCGATCGAGAAGCAGCGCGAGTCCGTCACCGACGGCGTGCCGCTCGGCCAGCCCGGTCTCGCCCTGGCCGCGAAGCTGGCCGGCCGGGTCCGTACGGCGGGCCTGGACGTGCCGCTGCCGTCCGGCGAGGGCATCGGCTACGAGCTGCTGGCCCTGGCGGTCCGGGCCGAGGCCGAGGGCGTCGACCCGGAGGCCGCGCTGCGCGCCGCCGGCCGCGCGTACCGCGACGCGATCCGGGCGGCCGAGCAGAGGTAACGTCGCAGGGTGAGTCAGAGCCCCGCCCCGGAACTCTTCACCTGGGAGTTCGCCACCGACCCGTACCCCGCCTACGCCTGGCTGCGCGAGCACGCGCCGGTGCACCGGGCGACGCTGCCGAGCGGCGTGGAGGCGTGGCTCGTGACGCGGTACGGGGACGCGCGGCAGGCGCTGGCCGACCAGCGGCTGTCGAAGAACCCGGCGCATCACGACGAGCCCGCGCACGCCAAGGGCAAGACCGGCATTCCGGGCGAGCGCAAGGCCGAGCTGATGACGCATCTGCTCAACATCGACCCGCCGGACCACACGCGGCTGCGCCGGCTGGTCTCGAAGGCGTTCACCCCGCGCCGCGTCGCGGAGTTCGCGCCGCGGGTGCAGGAGCTGACCGACCGGCTCATCGACGGCTTCGCCGCGAAGGGCGAGGCGGACCTCATCCACGAGTTCGCCTTTCCGCTGCCCATCTACGCGATCTGCGACCTGCTCGGCGTGCCCCGTGAGGACCAGGACGACTTCCGGGACTGGGCCGGGATGATGATCCGGCACGGGGGCGGGCCGCGCGGGGGAGTGGCGCGCTCGGTGAAGAAGATGCGCGGCTACCTCGCCGAGCTGATCCACCGCAAGCGTCTCGAACCGGGCGACGACCTGATCTCCGGGCTCATCCGCGCCTCGGACCACGGCGAGCACCTGACGGAGAACGAGGCCGCGGCGATGGCCTTCATCCTGCTCTTCGCCGGTTTCGAGACCACCGTGAACCTCATCGGCAACGGCGTGTACGCGCTGCTGCGCAACCCCGGCCAGCGGCTGCGGCTCCAGGAGTCGCTCGCCGCCGGGGAGACGGGGCTGCTCGCCACCGGCGTGGAGGAGCTGCTGCGGTACGACGGGCCGGTGGAGCTGGCGACCTGGCGGTTCGCCACCGAGCCGCTGACCCTCGGCGGTCAGGAGATCCGGCCCGGCGACCCGGTCCTCGTGGTGCTCGCGGCCGCCGACCGGGACCCGGAGCGCTTCGCCGAGCCCGATGTGCTCGACCTGTCGCGGCGCGACAACCAGCACCTCGGGTACGGGCACGGGATCCACTACTGCCTGGGCGCGCCGCTCGCCCGCCTGGAGGGGCAGACGGCGCTGGCCACGCTGCTGACGCGCCTGCCGGATCTGCGACTTGGCGTGGATCCGGCCGAACTGCGCTGGCGGGGAGGGCTCATCATGCGGGGTCTGCGCACGCTTCCGGTGGCGTTCACCCCCGAGCGGAGCTGACGACGCGTCAAGAATGTGATCTTCGCGTGATCCCCGCTGCATCGACTTGTGACTCACGTTCGAATGCCGCTACGTTCACCGTCGTCTCAGCAGTCACGCGAAAGGCAACCGCATGCGTTCCGGGAACGGACGGCACCGCCGTCCCCGTCAGGCCCCCGCTCTCGTCGTCGCCGCAGGGGTGACGGGATCCGCCCTGGCCCTTCCTCTGCTCGCCGCGGGCTCCGCCTCCGCCGCCGACGAGGCCACCTGGGACCGGGTCGCCGAGTGCGAGTCCGGCGGGCTGTGGAGCGCCGACTTCGGCAACGGGCTCTACGGCGGGCTGCAGTTCACCCAGGAGACCTGGGACGCCTACGGCGGCACCCAGTACGCGGCGCGCCCGGACCTCGCCAGCCGCGCCCAGCAGATCGCGGTCGCCGAGAAGGCGCTCGCCGCGCAGGGCGCGAAGACCTGGGCCACCTGCGCCGCCATCGTCGGCCTGAAGGACGACGGGACGCTGAAGCCGCCCACGAGCCCCTCCGGCGGCCTGCTGCCCACCGCTCCGGCGACTCCCGCCGCTCCGTCCGCCACGCCCGATGCGACCGCGAATCCGGACGCCCGGGACGAGGCCGGGACGGGGCCGGAGACGCCCGATGCGTCCCTTCTGCCCGACGCGTCCGCGCAGCCGGACGCGAGCACCACGCCGACCGCTCCCGGCGCGCCCGCCGGGGCGCCGGACGCCTCCGCCACTCCCGTCGGCCCCGGCACCGGCAAGCACCGCGGCGAGGCCGCGACCGAGAGCCCGGACGATTCGGGCAAGGGGGCCGAATCGGGGCGTCATGCCGCGCCGGCTGACGAGGCGACACGGGATGCGAGCCGCCCCGACCTCGACGAAACGTCCGGTACGGGTGCGGACTCGGCCGAAACGCCCACAGGTGAGGAGTCGGACACTTCGGGCGAGTACACCGTCCGGCCCGGCGACAATCTCTCCCAGATCGCGGCCGCTCATGAGCTCGACGGGGGCTGGCGCGCCCTCTATGAGGCCAACAAGGAGACCGTGGGAGCCGATCCGGACCTCATCCTCCCTGGCCAGGACCTGGAACTGACGGGCCGGAAGTAGCGGGGAGCGCGGGCGGTTCGGGGTTGTATGTCCGGTTCTGTGCAAGTGAGACATGAGTCTCTTCGCCCCAACTGACCCCGGACGCCCGCAAACTTTGCTTCCGTCACGTCTCACCAGCGCAAACGCCTCCGGCAACTGGTCCTGTAAGGGCGTTTTTTCCCCGATGCGGCTCTTTGAACTTCCGGCGGGTCTGTGTCTACGGTCGGGACCGCTCGCCACCGCGGGCCCCGCCGACCGGTACGCCGAGTCCTGCCGCCGGCCGTCGGGAACAGTCGTCGCGTCATGCGCCGAAGGCAGGAGCGGGGGACCCAAGGTTTGCGCCGGTCCCGGCCGTCAGTGACGGCCGATCGACCGGCTCGGGGTGAAGCCGCGTGCAAGGACACGCGGCCGGGCAACTCTTCCGGCCCGAACCCGACAGCTCACCTCGCAGGCGTCGGTGAGGAGTACTTCCATGCTGCTTTCCAGCAAGGGCAAGCACCGCCGTACGTCCAAGGCCGCCCGTGCCCTCGCGCTCGCCGGCGTCGCCGGTGTCGCGGTCGCCGCGCCGCTGATGACCGCGGGCACCGCCTCCGCCGCCACCGCCGCCGAGTGGGACCGCGTCGCCCAGTGCGAGTCCGGCGGCGACTGGTCCATCAACACCGGCAACGGCTACTACGGCGGCCTGCAGTTCTCCGCCTCCACGTGGGCCGCGTACGGCGGCACCGCCTACGCCCCGACCGCGAACCTGGCCACCAAGGCCCAGCAGATCGAGATCGCCGAGAAGGTCCTGGCCGGCCAGGGCAAGGGCGCGTGGCCGAGCTGCGGCGTGGGCCTGTCCAACGCCGCGTACACCGGCGGCGCCGCCGAGCAGCCCCAGCCGGAGCGCAAGGCCGAGCAGCCGACCACCCGCAGCGAGCAGCGCACCGCGCCGAAGCCCGCCGCGAAGAAGGCCGAGGCCAAGACCGTCACCACCCCGACCGGCAAGAAGGTCAAGAAGGGCGACGGCGAGTACAAGGTCGTCGCCGGCGACACCCTGAGCAAGATCGCCGCCGCCCAGAAGGTCAAGGGCGGCTGGGAGAAGCTCTTCGAGCTGAACAAGGACGTCGTCGAGGACGCCGACCTGATCTACCCGGGCCAGCAGCTCCACCTGAAGTGAGCCCGGCGGCACGGGTGGGTCCGGCGGCCCACCCGTGCCGTGCGACCCTCCCGCGGTGACCACCCCGGTCCGGCGTGCGACTCCCCCCGTGCACGCCGGGCCGGGGTCCGCCCGTTCCCGGCCCGGTGAGCCCCCGCGAGAGTTACCGACGGGTAGTACGAGGGGTTTCGCCCCGGGATGCCCGCGCTCGGGTCCTTTTTCGTCCCAGGAGGCGGGCACCGACTGGCCGCGCACCCCGAGGCGGTTAGGCTCTTGCCGCAAGGCCAAGCAGACCCTGCACCTTTCTCGCGTAACTTCCCAGAAGGAGATGCTCGTGCCGTCCATCGACGTCGTCGTAGCCCGGGAAATCCTGGACTCCCGAGGCAACCCCACGGTCGAGGTCGAGGTCGGCCTCGACGACGGCAGCACCGGCCGTGCTGCCGTTCCCTCCGGTGCCTCCACCGGTGCGTTCGAGGCCCTGGAGCTCCGCGACGGTGACAAGAGCCGTTACGGCGGCAAGGGCGTCGAGAAGGCCGTCCTCGCCGTCATCGAGCAGATCGGCCCGGAGCTCGTCGGCTACGACGCCACCGAGCAGCGTCTGATCGACCAGGCGATGTTCGACCTGGACGCCACCCCGGACAAGTCCTCGCTCGGCGCCAACGCCATCCTCGGCGTCTCCCTCGCCGTGGCGCACGCCGCCTCCGAGGCCTCCGACCTGCCGCTCTTCCGCTACCTCGGCGGCCCGAACGCGCACGTCCTGCCCGTGCCGATGATGAACATCCTCAACGGCGGCGCCCACGCGGACTCCAACGTCGACATCCAGGAGTTCATGATCGCCCCGATCGGCGCGGAGTCCTTCTCCGAGGCCCTGCGCTGGGGCGCGGAGACCTACCACGCGCTCAAGGGCGTGCTCAAGGAGCGCGGCCTGTCCACCGGTCTCGGCGACGAGGGCGGCTTCGCCCCGAACCTCGAGTCCAACCGCGCCGCCCTGGACCTCATCGTCGAGGCCATCAAGAAGGCCGGCTACACCCCGGGCAAGGACATCGCGCTCGCCCTGGACGTCGCCGCCACCGAGTTCTACAAGGACGGCGCGTACGAGTTCGAGGGCAAGACCCGGACCGCGGAGGAGATGAGCGCGTACTACGCCGAGCTCGTCGACGCGTACCCGATGGTCTCCATCGAGGACCCGCTGAACGAGGAGGACTGGGAGGGCTGGAAGACCCTCACCGACCTGCTCGGCGACAAGGTCCAGCTCGTCGGCGACGACCTGTTCGTCACCAACCCCGAGCGCCTCGCCCGCGGCATCGAGACCAACACCGCCAACGCCCTGCTGGTCAAGGTCAACCAGATCGGCTCGCTGACCGAGACCCTCGACGCCGTCGAGCTCGCCCAGCGCAACGGCTTCAAGTGCATGATGTCCCACCGCTCCGGCGAGACCGAGGACGTCACCATCGCCGACCTGGCCGTCGCCACCAACTGCGGCCAGATCAAGACCGGCGCCCCGGCCCGCTCGGACCGCGTCGCCAAGTACAACCAGCTGCTGCGCATCGAGGAGATCCTCGACGACGCCGCGGTCTACGCCGGCCGCAGCGCCTTCCCGCGGTTTCGCACTGCGAACTAAAGAGCACAGCGAGGGCCGACCGCAGGGCTGATCCTCACTCAGGCAGCCTCCCCGCGTCCCCGCACTCGGTCCCGTACCGTGTGCGGGGACGTACGCGTATCCGCACACGTGACCAGGGGAGGCACCGGACATGGCCGCGAAGGACCGGGACCGGTACTCGACCGCGACCCGGCTGCGACTGCTCGGCGAGCAGACCGCCGCCCGTGTCTACCGTTCCCAGACCCGCCGGCAGGCCCGCCGCTCCCGCCTCACCGGCCGCGCCGCCCTCCTCGCCCTGATCGTCTGCTCCCTGGTGGTGGCCCTCGCCTACCCCATGCGCCAGTACGTCTCCCAGCGCGCCGCCATCGCCGACCAGGAGCGGCAGGCCGCCGAGGCCGCCCAGCGGGTGGAGGAGCTGCGCGACGAGAAGGCACGGCTGCAGGACCCCGCGTACATCCGGCGGCTGGCCCGCGAGCACCTGCACTACGTGATGCCCGGCGAGACGGGCTTCACCGTGAACGACCCCGGGGCCGCCGGCCGGCCCCGGTCCGGCGCCGGCGGCGACGGCCGCGCCTGGTACTCCGACCTCTGGGAAGGCGTCGACCACGCCGACGCGCGCCGCTGAGGGATGATGGGGGCGACCCCGAACCGACGACGAGAAGACTGACGCACGCATGGAAACGCCCCCTCCGCAGACCGAACCCACCGCGCCCACCGAGGCGGACGTCGCCGCGTTCGAGGCGCAGCTCGGCCGCCCGCCGCGCGGCCTGCGGGCGATCGCGCACCGCTGCCCCTGCGGGCAGCCGGACGTCGTCGAGACCGCGCCGCGGCTCCCCGACGGCACCCCGTTCCCGACCACGTACTACCTGACGTGCCCGAAGGCGAACTCGGCGATCGGCACGCTGGAGGCCAACGGGGTCATGAAGGAGATGCAGGCCCGTCTCGGCACCGACCCCGAGCTGGCCGCCGCCTACCGCGCCGCCCACGAGGACTACCTCGCCCGCCGGGACGCCATCGAGGTCCTGGAGGGCTTCCCGAGCGCCGGCGGCATGCCGGACCGGGTCAAGTGCCTGCACGTGCTCGTCGGCCACTCCCTGGTCGCCGGCCCGGGCGTGAACCCGCTGGGCGACGAGGCGCTGGCGATGCTGCCGGAGTGGTGGGCCAAGGGCCCCTGCGTCACGCCGTGCACGGACGAGAAGGAGAAGGAGGAGGGCCAGTGACCCGTGTCGCGGGCATCGACTGCGGGACCAACTCCATCCGCCTGCTCGTCGCCGACGTCCACCCGGAGACCGGTGAGCTGATCGAGCTGGACCGGCGGATGACGATCGTCCGGCTCGGCCAGGGCGTGGACCGGACCGGCCGGCTGGCCCCGGAGGCGCTGGAGCGGACGTTCGCGGCCTGCCGCGACTACGCGGCCGTGATCAGGGAGCTGGGCGCCGAGCGGCTGCGCTTCGTCGCCACCTCCGCCTCGCGGGACGCCGAGAACCGTGACGAGTTCGTCGCGGGGGTGGTGGACATCCTGGGCGTGGAGCCCGAGGTGATCTCCGGGGACCAGGAGGCCGCGTTCTCCTTCACCGGCGCGACCTCGGAGCTGGACGGGGACGACCGGTACCTGGTGGTGGACATCGGCGGCGGCTCGACCGAGTTCGTCGTCGGCAACAGGCAGGTGGACGCGGCCCGTTCGGTCGACATCGGCTGCGTCCGGCTCACCGAGCGGCATGTGCGGCACGACCCGGTGAGCGCCGAGGAGGCCGCCGCGATCCGCGCCGACGTCCGGGCCGCGCTGGACCTCGCCGAGGAGACCGTGCCGCTGGCCTCGGCCGAGACGCTGGTCGGCCTGGCCGGTTCGGTCACCACGGTCGCCGCGATCGCGCTGGACCTGCCGGAGTACGACTCCACGAAGATCCACCGCGCCGTGATCCCGTACGAGCAGGTCGTCGCCGTGACCGAGCGGCTGCTGGCCTCCACGCACGACGAGCGTGCCGCGATCCCGGTGATGCACCCCGGCCGGGTGGACGTGATCGTGGCGGGCGCGCTGGTCCTGAGGGAGATCATGGAGCGCACCGGAGCTCGTCAGGTCGTGGTCAGCGAGCACGACATTCTCGACGGAATCGCCCTGTCGGTCGCATAAGGACCGGGCCTTCGGCCATCCGGCGACACCCCGTCGGAAAAACTTCGTGAAGTTCTTCACAAGAAAAAGCCCCTGATGGGGGCCGAGGAGCGTCTCAGGAGGGTCTTCTGAGCCTCCGACGCCCCTGTCGGGGCTCTTTCGTAGGTGCGGGCCCGAGTTCGCTCGTTGTTTCCATCGCGTGAACGGGCCCGGCCGTCCGGCGTTACGTACGGCTCTCTGGGCCAGTTCAACGGGGGTGAACAACGTTCACCCATGCACCGGGGTTCCTTTGCGGCAACATGACCTGGGTCACGTGGGCGGCGGAGTGTAGCAGAGGTGGTCCACAAGCTTGTGAAGGGGCGCACGAGCGACCCCCTCCGAGCGGGTGGATACTCGATGGCATGAGCACCACGGAGCGTCCCAGGATCCTCGTAGTAGGCGGTGGGTACGTAGGCCTGTACGCAGCTCGGCGCATTCTCAAGAAGATGCGCTACGGCGAGGCGACCGTCACGGTCGTCGACCCGCGGTCGTACATGACCTACCAGCCCTTCCTCCCCGAAGCCGCCGCCGGCAGCATCTCCCCGCGCCACGTCGTCGTCCCGCTGCGACGCGTCGTCCGCGGTGCGGAGGTGCTCACCGGTCGGGTCACCACCATCGACCAGGACCGCAAGGTCGCCACGATCGCGCCCCTCGTGGGCGAGGCGTACGAGCTGCCGTTCGACTACCTGGTCATCGCGATGGGTGCCGTCTCCCGCACCTTCCCGATCCCCGGCCTCGCCGAGCAGGGCATCGGCATGAAGGGCATCGAGGAGGCCATCGGCCTGCGCAACCACGTCCTCGAGCAGCTGGACAAGGCCGACTCGACGACCGACGAGGAGGTCCGCCGCAAGGCGCTGACCTTCGTCTTCGTGGGCGGCGGCTTCGCCGGCGCGGAGACCATCGGCGAGGTCGAGGACATGGCCCGCGACGCCGCGAAGTACTACCAGAACGTGAGCCGCGAGGACATGCGGTTCATCCTGGTGGACGCGGCCGACAAGATCCTTCCCGAGGTCGGCCCCAAGCTCGGCCAGTACGGCAAGGAGCACCTGGAGAGCCGCGGGATCGAGATCTACCTCTCGACCTCCATGGACTCCTGCGTCGACGGCCACGTCGTGCTGAAGAACGGCCTCGAGGTCGACTCCAACACGATCGTGTGGACCGCCGGCGTCAAGCCGAACCCGGCCCTCGCCCGCTTCGGTCTGCCGCTCGGACCCCGCGGCCACGTGGACACCTCGGAGAAGCTCCAGGTCCAGGGCACCGACTACATCTGGGCCGCCGGCGACAACGCCCAGGTCCCGGACGTCGCCGCCCGCAAGGCCGGCAACGAGAACGCCTGGTGCCCGCCGAACGCCCAGCACGCCCTGCGCCAGGCCAAGGTCCTCGGCGACAACGTGGTGGCCGGCATGCGCGGCTTCCCGCAGAAGACGTACGAGCACTCCAACAAGGGTGCGGTGGCGGGCCTCGGCCTCCACAAGGGCGTCGCCATGATCGTCATGGGCAAGATGAAGATCAAGCTCAAGGGCCGGCTCGCCTGGTACATGCACCGTGGCTACCACGGTCTGGCCATGCCGACCTGGAACCGCAAGATCCGCGTCTTCGCCGACTGGACCCTGGCGATGTTCCTCAAGCGCGAGGTCGTCTCGCTCGGCGCCATCGAGTCGCCGCGCGAGGAGTTCTACGAGGCCGCCAAGCCGGCCCCGGCGCCCGCCAAGCCGGCTCCGGAGAAGGCCAAGGCCTCCTGAGGCTCCGGCCGTACAGCTGAATCACCCCCGTAGGGGCCGTCCGCCATCCGTGGTGCGGACGGCCCCTCGGTGTGTTTTGAGCGGTGTTGCGCGTCCAGGGGACTGAAATCGCCTACCGACGGTGTTCCCATGGTGACTGGTGACGAACTGCTGGGGCACGACATCAACGGAGGTGTGCGCCATGGCCGACGCCGCACAGCGGCTGACCGCTCTCGCCGAGGACCTGCTGGGCAGTCCGCTCCCGGTCCGGCTGCGTGCCTGGGACGGCAGCGAGGCGGGCCCCGCGGAGGGCCCCGTCCTCGTCGTACGGCAGCGCCGGGCCCTGCGCCGACTGCTGTGGAAGCCGGGCGAACTGGGCCTCGCCCGGGCCTGGGTGGCCGGGGAGATCGACGTCGAGGGCGACCTGTACGAGGTGCTGGACCGGCTCGCCGGACTCCTGTGGGACCGCGGCGACCGGGACGACGCACCGTCCGTGCACCCGGTCCGCGACCCGAAACTCAGGGCCGCCGCCAAGGCCCTGCTGAAGCTCGGGGGCCCCCTCCCGCCGCCCCCGCCGCCGGCCGAGGAACTGCGCCGGCGCAGCGGCCGGCTGCACACCCGCGGCCGCGACAAACAGGTCGTGAGCCACCACTACGACGTCGGCAACGACTTCTACGCCCTGGTCCTCGGCCCGTCCATGGTCTACTCCTGCGCCTACTGGACCCCCGGCGGGACCCTGGAGGACGCCCAGCACGACAAGCTGGACCTGATCGCCCGCAAGCTGGCCCTGAAGCCCGGGGACCGGCTGCTCGACGTGGGCTGCGGCTGGGGCTCCATGGCGATGCACGCGGCCCGCGCGTACGGGGCCGAGGTCGTCGGCATCACCCTCTCGCGCGAGCAGGCCGCATTCGCCCGCAAGCGGATCGCCGACGAGGGGCTGGCCGACAAGGTGGAGATCCGCGTCCAGGACTACCGGGACGTCAAGGACGGCCCGTACGACGCGATCTCCTCGATCGGCATGGCCGAGCACGTCGGCTCGGTGCGCTACCGGGAGTACGCGGACGACCTGTACGCCCTGCTCCGGCCGGGCGGCCGGCTGCTCAACCACCAGATCTCCCGGCGGCCGGAGCCCGACGAGGAGGCGTACCGGGTGGACCCGTTCATCGACGCGTACGTCTTCCCGGACGGCGAACTCGCCCCGATGGGCCGCACCCTGAGCATCCTGGAGGAGGCCGGCTTCGAGGTGCGGGACGTGGAGGCGCTGCGGGAGCACTACGCGCTGACGCTGCGCGAGTGGGTGGGGAACCTGGAGGAGCACTGGGCGCGGGCGGTGCGGCTGACGTCCCCGGCGCGGGCCCGGATCTGGCGGCTGTACATGGCCGCCTCGGCGGTCTCCTTCGAGCGCAACCGGATCGGCGTGAACCAGTTCCTGGCGGTGAGGACGCCGGAGTCGGGGGCGAGCGGTCTGCCGCTGCGGCCCCGCCGCTGGACCGAGACGGACGGCGCCGGACCGACGCGGACCGAGACGGACTGAGGCGTACGGCGAAGGGCCGGACTCCCACGGGGGAGCCCGGCCCTTCGCCGCGTCGCGCGCGGGTTGCTACTCGGCCTTGATCGCGGCCAGCATGTTCAGCCGTGCGGCGCTGCGGGCCGGCCAGAGGGCGGCGAGCACGCCGACCAGTCCGGCGAGGACCAGGAAGATCCCGATGCGGTCCCAGGGCAGCACGAGCGCGTAGTTCGGCAGGCTGCTCTTGAAGGTCTCGCCGACGGCCCAGCCGAGGAACGAGCCGAGCCCGATGCCGACCACGGCGCCGAACACCGAGATGACCACGGCCTCCAGACGGACCATCCGCTTCACGCGGCGGCGGTCCAGGCCGATCGCCCGCAGCATGCCGATCTCCTGCTGCCGCTCGAACACCGACATGGCGAGGGTGTTCACGACGCCGAGGACGGCGATGATCAGGGCCATCGCGAGCAGGCCGTACATGATGTTCAGCATCATGTTGATCGGGCCGCCGAAGGCGTCACGGACGTCCTGCTTGTCCATCACGGTCATGGCCGGGTTGTTCCCCAGCGCGTCGACCAGCGCCTTCTCGTTGGCGGCGGACTCGCCGCCGTCCATGCGGACGAAGATCTGCGGCAGGTACGGCTTCTCCTCGTGGGCGTCGAGGAGCTTGGAGTCCAGCAGGAACGGGGAGGTGAAGGCGCTCTCCTCGTAGACCGCGCCGACCGTCAGCGTGCCCTTCTTCTTGTCGCCGTAGACGACCGGCAGCGCGTCGCCGACCTCGTAGCCCTGCTTCTTCGCGGTGGTGTCCGCGACCGCCACCTCGCCGCGGGCGAGCGAGCCGAGGTCGCCGTCGACGGTCTTGAGGTTCAGCACCTTCTCGACGTCGCCGGGGGTGACGCCGGAGACCGAGCGGAAGTCGCCCTTGATCTCGAAGTAGCCGGCCTGCTGCGGGGAGACCGCGGTGACGCCCGGGGCCTTCCTCAGCGCGGCCAGGGCGGAGCCGTCCAGGCCCGGGCCGGCGCCGTCGGCCATGGTGACCATGTAGTCGGCCCTGATCTGGTCGACGGTCGCCTTGTCCAGGGCGGTGCCGACCGTGGCACCGAGCACCGAGAGGCCGGTCACCAGGGTCAGGCCGATGGCCAGCGCGGAGGCGGTGGCGCCGGTGCGGCGCGGGTTGCGCACCGCGTTCTGGCCGGCCAGCTTGCCGGCCACGCCGAAGCCCCGCAGGACCGGCTTCAGGAGCGCGATGACCGGGCGGGAGAGCAGCGGGATCAGGATGATCACGCCGACCAGCGCGCAGAACGCGCCGCCACCGACCAGCATCCGGCCGGTGTCGCCGGCCTCGGAGGCGCCGAGGAAGATCAGGACCGCGCCGATCGCGGTGATCAGGCCGCCGATCGAGTTCCGCAGCACGAGCGACTTGACGGTGGCGGCCGCGTGGACGCTGCCCATCGCCGCGACCGGCGGGATCTTCGCGGCCCGGCGGCCCGGCAGGTAGGCGGCGACCATCGTGATGATCACGCCGACGGCGAGCGCCGCGAGGACGGGGGTGGCGCCCAGGACCAGGGGGCCGTCGGGCACCTTCATGCCGAAGGCGGACATGCCCGAGCGGAGCCCGGCGGCCAGGCCGATGCCGAGGGCGTAGCCGACGGCGGAGGCGACCAGGCCGACGAGGAGGGCCTCGATCAGCACCGAGCGGGTGATCTGGCGGCGCGAGGCGCCGACCGCGCGGAGCAGGGCCAGCTCCTTGGTGCGCTGGGCGACCAGCATCGAGAAGGTGTTGGAGATGAGGAAGACGCCGACGAAGAGGGCGATGGCAGCGAAGCCGAGCAGCACCTGGTTGAGCGCGCCGAGCCCGCTCTCGATCTCCTTCGCCTGCTGGTCGGCGAGGGCCTTCCCGGTCTGGGCCGTGCCGAAGTCCGGCAGCAGCGGCACGATCGCGTCGGCCAGCGCGGCGTCGTCGGCGCCCTTCGCGGCGGTGACGGTGGCCTCCGCGTACCAGCCGGGCTTCAGGTAGAGCTTCTGCGCCACGTCGGTGTCGAAGAGGATCAGGCTGCCGCCGGCGTTGACGGCGCCGTCCTCGGTGGTGAAGACGCCGGAGAGGGTGAACGCGCGCACCGGTCCGTTGGTGGCCACGCGGACGGTGTCGCCGACCCGGTAGCCGCCCTTGGCGGCGGTGTCCTTGTCGAGGGCGACCTGGCCGTCCTGCGTGGGGCCGGCGCCGTCGGTGAAGTCGTACGCGGGGTCCTTGCCGTCCGCGCCGGGGGCGAAGTTGGTGCCCTTGTTGGACCAGCCGGCGCCGATCAGCTTCCCGTCCTTGTCGGCGACGCCGGCGAAGCCGTCGACGCGGCCGGTGACGGACGCGACGCCGTCGAGCTTCGCGACCTTGTCGAGGACCTGCTGCGACAGGCCGGGGGTCTTCGTGGCGTCCTCGGGGGAGGGCCGGGCGCTGATGGCGACGGCGACGTCGTCGTAGCTCTTGGCGGACTGGCTGCGGAAGGCGTTGCCGAGGGTGTCGGTGAAGACCAGGGTGCCGGAGACGAAGGCCACGCCGAGCATCACGGCGAGCACGGTCATCAGCAGTCTGGCCTTGTGCGCGAGCACGTTGCGCAGGGCGGTACGGAACATGGTGGTGTGAGTCCTGAGGAGAGGATCGGATCGGGACGCGGGCGCGGGCCGGCGCCGGTCGGCGCGGGGCCGGCCGGCCGGAGCGCGCGGCGGGTCAGCTCGTGCGGCCCTTGGCGTCGAAGGCCTTCATCCGGTCGAGGACGCCGTCCGCCGTGGGGCGCAGCATCTCGTCGACGATCCGGCCGTCCGCGAGGAAGATCACCCGGTCCGCGTAGGAGGCGGCGACCGGGTCGTGGGTGACCATGACGACGGTCTGCCCGAGTTCGCGCACCGAGTTGCGCAGGAAGCCCAGCACCTCGGCGCCGGAGCGGGAGTCCAGGTTTCCGGTGGGCTCGTCGCCGAAGATGATCTCGGGCCGGGAGGCCAGCGCCCGGGCCACGGCCACGCGCTGCTGCTGGCCGCCGGAGAGCTGCGCGGGGCGGTGGCTCAGCCGGCCGGAGAGCCCGATCATCTCGATGACCGTGTCCAGCCACTGCCGGTCGGGCTTGCGGCCGGCGATGTCCATCGGCAGCGTGATGTTCTCCAGGGCGCTCAGCGTCGGGAGCAGGTTGAACGCCTGGAAGATGAAGCCGATCTTGTCCCGGCGCAGCTGCGTGAGCTGCTTGTCCTTGAGGGTGCCGAGCTCGGTGTCGCCGATCCGGACGGAGCCGGAGCTGAACGAGTCCAGGCCCGCCACGCAGTGCATCAGCGTGGACTTGCCCGAGCCCGAGGGGCCCATGATCGCGGTGAACTCGCCCTGCCGGAAGTCCACGGTGACCCGGTCGAGGGCGACCACCTGGGTCTCGCCCTGTCCGTAGACCTTGGTCAGTTCCATGGCGCGGGCGGCGGCCGCGGTGACACGGGGCACGGTCGGGGTGGTGGTCACGGGGACTCCTGTCGGAACGAACGTTTCGGAACCCCTCCATCGTGTCGGCCGTCCGTCCGGCGGTCGTCCGTCCAGGTGCCCGTTCCCGGGGCAGTCTCCGGTCGGACCGGGACCCCGGCCCCTCATCCTGAGGTATGACGGCGACCCCGAGCCCCGCCGGCGGGCGGGTACCCCGCGGGGGAATGCGTCACCGGGCGGCGACTTTTCGTCATTCCCGCGTGTACACCTTTGCGCCTGCGAGCCCCGTCAGAGTTCACCAGAACGTCCCCGACCTGCACTGACGCACCCTCAGACGTCAATAAAATAAGACAACATCGGGCCACTGTTCCGCTGAACGAGGGAAGCGTCCCGATAGGCTCATGTGCGCACGCGGAGCCCGCGAGCCCTGCCCGGATGGTGGAATGCAGACACGGCGAGCTTAAACCTCGCTGGCCTTCGGGCCGTACCGGTTCGAGTCCGGTTCCGGGCACTTTCTCCCCCGACGTCGCCCCCGGGTCACCCCGACGCCGACCCCGGGCCACCCGGGGTACGGGAAATCTCCTCCCGGAGCACTAGGGAGATTCTTTTGCTTCCGCATTACTCTTGACGCAAGGCCGCGCAGTGCGGCCATGGAGGAGTGAGATGAGGAGCAGCAACCCGGTCTTCTCGCGACGGGGGTTCAGCCGCGACAACGGCTACGCGGGCTTCAACGCGCAGCAGCCGCAGGCCGGGGGCCCCGCCGTCGGGACGAACCCGTACGCGCAGGGCGCGGCCAACCCGTACGCCCAGGGTGCCGGCAACCCGTACGCCACCAACCCCTACGCCCCGCAGGACACGCAGTACGGCGCCCCCGCGCCGGTCCGCACGGGCGCCATGACGATGGACGACGTCGTCACCCGCACGGCCATGACCCTCGGTACGGTCGTCGTCGGCGCGGTCCTCGCCTGGGCCCTGCTGCCGGTGTCGCCGACCAGCTACGGTCTGGCGATCGGCGCCGCCCTCGTGGCCTTCGTGCTGGCGATCGTCCAGTCGTTCAAGCGGACCCCGTCGCCCGCGCTGATCATCGGCTACGCCGCGTTCGAGGGCATCTTCCTCGGCGTGATCAGCGAGATGTTCAACGCCCGCTGGTCCGGCGCGCCCTTCCAGGCCGTGCTCGGCACCATGGCGGTCTCCGGCGCCACGCTGTTCATGTACAAGCAGCGCTGGATCCGGGTCACCGCCCGCTACGCCCGCATCGGCATGACCATCGCGATCGCCTTCGTGGTCGTCATGGCCGTCAACCTGCTGCTCAGCGTCTTCGGCGCGGTCGACGACGGCGGCCTGCGGAGCTTCGGCCCGCTCGGCGCGATCGTCGGCATCCTGGCGATCCTGATCGGCTGCTTCTTCCTGACCCTCGACTTCAAGCAGATCGAGGACGGCATCGCCTACGGCGCTCCGCGCGAGGAGTCCTGGCTCGCCGCCTTCGGCCTGACCATGTCGCTGGTCTGGATCTACCTGGAGATGCTGCGCCTCGTCGCGATCTTCTCCGGCGACGACTAGTCGCCCCGCCGGGGCAGTCCCCCGGCGACGAGGGACATGAGGAAGGGCCCGTCCGGCGACCGCCGGGCGGGCCCTTCCGCGTACCGCTCAGAGAAGCCGGCGGGCGGCTCGGCGGAGGTCGTACTCGTGGATGATCGCCTTCGCGTGTCCGTAGGCGAGGTCGTGCGCGCCGCGGAGCCAGCTGACCTTCTCCTCGAAGCGGACGAGGGAGGGGCCTTCCTCCACGGTGCGCAGCCAGTCGGCCACTTCACGACCGGTGCAGTGGGGGATGCGGGCGAGCAGGTTGCGGTGGGTCTCTTCGGAGAAGACGTGGGACATCGGCGCCTCCGGACGCGTGTTGCCGTTGCTCCTTCACGTCACCGTGCCTGAGCGTTCGCCCGTTGGCAACAGTGCCGCCGGGGCGCGTAGGGTCGCGCTGTGCGCGATACGACGGAGCTGAACGACGCCGTGGACCGGTTCGCCGACCGGCTGCGGGCCGCCCCGCAGAGCCGGCTGCAGCGCGGCGCGGCCGCCGAGGGACTGGCTCTGGCCAGGGAGTTGTCCCGGCGGGCCCAGCGCCTGGAGTCGCCGGGGACGGAGCCGCGGATCATGCCGGACGCCGGGGTGTTCACGGTCGCGGACCAACTGGTGGTCGCGGGGAACGATTTGGCGGAGATTCTGCGGACGGCCCCGTCCGGCGTCCCCGAGGGGGAGCTGGACGAGGCCGTACGGGAGGTGCGGGAGGCGCAGGCGCGCTCGGGGCTCTAGGGGCCCGGGTCGGGGCCGCGGCGGCCCCGCGCGGGTCACAGCGAGGCGATCACGCGGTCCGCGAGGATGTAGACGTTCTCGTCGCCCTCGGCGTCGCCGCAGGCGAAGGTGAGCGCGTACGCGCCGGAGACGCCCGAGCCGCCGAGCAGGACCGGGCTCTTGCCCTGGCGCAGGGCCTCGGCGAGCCGCTCCGCGGTCTCCCGGTGGCCGGGGGTCATGCACAGGGTGGTGCCGTCGGCGAAGACGTACACGTCGAGGGTGCCGAGCGGACCGGGGCGCACGTCGGTGAGCGCGGTGCGGTCGTCGGCGAGTTCCTCCAGGCGGGCCACGGTGCGCTCGTGGTCGGTGACCACGGGGGTGCGGACCGGGACGAAGTCGGGGTGCGAGGGGTGCCGGCGGCGGGCCGCGGCGAGCTCGGGGGAGTCCTCGGCGTACTCGGTGAGCTCCGGGATGTCGTCCAGGACCTCTTCCAGGGCGGCGGCCTCCAGGGTCGCGGCGTCGAGCGACGCGGCCTCCAGGGCGGCTGCCTCCAGCTCCATGGCCTCCAGACCGAGGGCCTCCAGGCCCGCGAAGTCGGCCTGGCGCGGCACGTAGTACGGGCCGTCCTCGACGGAGCCGGACAGGCCGCCCAGCGCGGACGGGGCGTCCGCGGCGTCACGGGCCTCCTGCGCGGCCCAGAAGGCCCGCGCCTCGGCCAGCTCGCGCTCGCGCTCCTCGGCCAGGGCCTCGGCGACCGCGGCCCGTATCTCGACGGCGGGCGTCTGCCGGGCGTGCGGGACGGAGGGGCTCCGGGTCGCGGAGAGCTCACCGCGCAGGGCGGTGACCTGCTTGCGGAGACCGTGGGCGGCGTGGAGGGCAGCGGCGCCCACCACCGTGGCGGCGGCCGTGGTCACCAGCAGGGCAAGAGACATGGCGCTCACTGACGTACTCCCAATCCGAGTCGATCCCCCGACTTCCTACATCAGCTTGTCGTGGGGTGGGACCCCCTGTCAGTGCATTACGTCACGAAATGGACAGGTATTTATGCCTGGTGTTTAGTCCCGAAACGGCTCTGACCTGGGAAAATGCTTCTCCCCCGGGATGTAGGTCACATCCTGGGGGAGATTCGGTCACGGCTCGGACGCGGCACGGTTGCCGGGGCCGCGTCCGGGGAGGCGCGCGAGCGTCGTCAGCTCAGGCGCTCGATCACCATGGCCATGCCCTGGCCGCCGCCGACGCACATGGTCTCCAGGCCGAACTGCTTGTCGTGGAACTGCAGACCGTTGATGAGCGTGCCGGTGAGGCGGGCGCCGGTCATGCCGAAGGGGTGGCCGACGGCGATGGCGCCGCCGTTGACGTTCAGCTTGTCCAGCGGGATGCCGAGGTCCTGGTACGAGGGGATCACCTGGGCGGCGAAGGCCTCGTTGATCTCGAACAGGTCGATGTCGTCGACGGTCAGGCCGGCCCGCTTCAGGGCCTGCTTGGACGCCTCGACCGGGCCCAGGCCCATGATCTCCGGGGAGAGGCCGGAGACGCCGGTGGAGACGATGCGGGCCAGCGGGGTCAGGCCCAGCTCGCGCGCCTTGGTGTCGGACATGATCACGAGGGCCGCGGCGCCGTCGTTCAGCGGGCAGCAGTTGGCGGCGGTGACCAGGCCGTCGGGGCGGAAGACCGGCTTCAGGCCCTCCACGCCCTCCAGGCTGACGCCGGCGCGCGGGCCGTCGTCCTTCGAGACGACGGTGCCGTCGGGCAGCGTCACCGGGGTGATCTCGCGCTCCCAGAAGCCGTTCTTGATGGCCTGCTCGGCGAGGTTCTGCGAGCGGACGCCGAACTCGTCCATCTCGCGGCGGCTGATGCCCTTCCAGCGGGCCAGGTTCTCCGCGGTCTGGCCCATGGCGATGTACGCGTCCGGGACGAGGCCGTCCTCGCGCGGGTCGTGCCAGGTGGAGCCCTCGGACGCGGCGACGGCCGCGGTGCGGGCCTCGGCCTCGGCGAAGAGCGGGTTGTGCGTGTCGGGCAGCGAGTCGGAGTTGCCCTTGGTGAAGCGGGAGACCATCTCGACGCCCGCGGAGATGAAGACGTCACCCTCGCCGGCCTTGATGGCGTGCAGCGCCATGCGGGAGGTCTGCAGCGACGAGGAGCAGTAGCGGGTGATGGTGCAGCCCGGCAGGTGGTCCATGCCCATCTGCACCGCCACGATGCGGCCCAGGTTGTTGCCCTGCTCGCCGCCGGGCAGACCGCAGCCGAGCATCAGGTCGTCGATGTCGCGCGGGTCCAGCTCGGGGACCTTGGCGAGGGCGGCCTGGATGATGGTCGCGGTCAGGTCGTCCGGCCGCAGGTCCTTCAGGGAACCCTTGAAGGCCCGGCCGATCGGGGAGCGGGCGGTCGAGACGATGACGGCTTCGGGCATCACGGCTCCATGGTGTGGCGCGACGACGAGGGACTCAGGGGGTGTCCGGCGGATCATGGCCGGGGCCGCGGCGCCTGGCACGGCACCTCGCGGCGTTGCCGAAACGCCCCGACAGCTCCGCTGTCGAGCCGCTCCGGCGCCTTGCGATGCACCGCACCAGGCGCCGCGGCCTGTCCGACCCTGATCCGCCGGACACCCCCCAGCGAAGCTACCTGTACGTACGGCACGGGTCACCGCTCGGACGGTGTGACACAAACCTCTTTTCTAAGCGCTCGCTCAGGCTGCCTCGCTCGGGCCTCACGGCGCCCGGGTGTCGGTGGGGGCGGGGGCCTCCGCGGGGGTGGCGACCCGCCTGCGCCGGCGGTGCCGCAGGAGCGCCCAGGGGGCGCGGGCGCCCGTGACCTCCGTACCGGCCTCCGCGGCCGCCTCCGCCGCGGCCTTGGCCACCGGAAGCATGCCCTCGCGGCGGTCGACCTCCAGCCGCTCCTCCTCCGGCCAGACGCCCAGCGCGGCGCACACCGTCGGCAGCACCGCCATCGCCGCCGTCGCGTACCCCTCCGCCGAGGGGTGGAAGTTGTCCACCCCGAACATCTCGCGCGGGTTCGCCTCGAACTCCGGGCCGAGCAGGTCGCCCAGCGACACCGTCCGCCCGCCCTGCTCGACCACCACGATCGTCTGCGCCGCCGCCAGCTGCCGCGAGGCCCGCCGGGCCAGCCAGCGCAGCGGCTGGTACACCGGCTCGATCGTCCCGAGGTCCGGGCAGGTGCCGACCACCACCTCCGCGCCCGCCGTCCGCAGCCGCCGCACCGCCGCCGCCAGGTGCCGCACCGACTCCGTCGGCGAGATGCGGTGCGTCACGTCGTTCGCGCCGATCATGATCACGCACACGTCGGGCGGCCCGCCCGCCGCGGACAGCAGCAGTGACACCTGCCGGTCCAGGTCGTCCGAGCGCGCCCCCGGCAGCGCCACGTTCCGCAGGTCCACGGGCCGCTCGGCGACCGCGGAGAGCCCCGAGGCCAGCAGCGCCCCCGGCGTCTGACCCGCCCGGCGCACCCCCTGCCCGGCGGCCGTCGAATCACCCAGAAGGGCCAGCCGCAGCGGCTCCTCCCCGCTCCCCGGCTGCTCGAAGGACCGCCCGTAGCGGCCGTCCGCCGTCGGGGCGAGCGGCGCCACGCCCCCGCCCACGGACCTCCTGGCCAGCTGCACCTCGGCGAGCAGCACGCCCACCGTGGCCACCCCGAGGAGCCCGATCCCGCCTCCGCCGTACGCCGCG
Organism: Streptomyces tritici; assembly: GCF_048500665.1. Lineage (NCBI taxonomy): Bacteria > Bacillati > Actinomycetota > Actinomycetes > Kitasatosporales > Streptomycetaceae > Streptomyces > Streptomyces tritici. The sequence goes on along the minus strand of NZ_CP183183.1, from coordinate 2,689,155 downwards.
CCCGCCGCGATCCGGCGTGCCACCCTCGCCCTGGACATCGGGGCAGCCACCTCCTTCAAGCCGTTCAGGGAGTAACTGCCCCGTAACCGGCTCCGACTACGCATACGCTGGCTGCATCACTACGGAGACCCCGGAGATTACGGTGCAATTCCACGACTCGATGATCAGCCTCGTCGGCAACACCCCGCTGGTGAAGCTCAACAGCGTCACAGAGGGCATTTCGGCGACCGTCCTGGCCAAGGTCGAGTACTTCAACCCCGGCGGCTCGGTCAAGGACCGGATCGCCCTGCGCATGATCGAGGCGGCCGAGCAGAGCGGCGAGCTCAAGCCCGGCGGCACGATCGTCGAGCCCACGTCGGGCAACACCGGCGTCGGCCTGGCCATCGTGGCCCAGCAGAAGGGCTACAAGTGCATCTTCGTCTGCCCGGACAAGGTGTCCACGGACAAGATCAACGTGCTGCGCGCGTACGGCGCCGAGGTCGTGGTCTGCCCGACCGCCGTCGCCCCCGAGCACCCGGACTCGTACTACAACGTCTCGGACCGTCTCGTCCGCGAGACGCCGGGCGCGTGGAAGCCGGACCAGTACTCCAACCCGAACAACCCGCGTTCGCACTACGAGAGCACCGGCCCGGAGCTCTGGGAGCAGACGGACGGGAAGATCACCCACTTCGTCGCGGGCGTCGGCACCGGCGGCACGATCTCCGGCACCGGCAACTACCTCAAGGAGGTCTCCGGCGGCCGGGTCAAGGTCATCGGCGCGGACCCCGAGGGCTCGGTCTACTCCGGCGGCTCCGGCCGCCCGTACCTGGTCGAGGGCGTCGGTGAGGACTTCTGGCCCACCGCCTACGACCGGAACGTCGCCGACGCGATCGTCCCGGTGTCCGACAAGGACTCCTTCCAGATGACCCGCCGCCTCGCCAAGGAGGAGGGCCTGCTCGTCGGCGGCTCCTGCGGCATGGCGGTCGTGGCGGCCCTGGAGGTCGCCAAGGACCTCGGGCCGGACGACGTCGTGGTCGTGCTGCTGCCGGACTCCGGCCGCGGCTACCTGTCGAAGATCTTCAACGACGAGTGGATGGCCGACTACGGCTTCCTGGAGGACACCTCCACCGCCACCGTCGCCGACGTGCTGCGCCACAAGTCGGGCGGGATGCCGTCCCTCGTCCACATGCACCCGGACGAGACCGTGGGCCAGGCGATCGAGGTGCTGCGCGAGTACGGCGTCTCGCAGATGCCGATCGTGAAGCCGGGCGCCGGCCACCCCGACGTGATGGCCGCCGAGGTCGTCGGATCGGTCGTGGAGCGCGAGCTGCTCGACCACCTCTTCACGAAGCAGGCCTCCCTGGAGGACGCGCTGGAGAACCACATGAGCGCGCCGCTGCCCCAGGTCGGCTCCGGCGAGCCGGTCGCCGACCTGATGTCCGTGCTCGGCGAGGCGGACGCGGCCATCGTGCTGGTCGAGGGCAAGCCCACCGGCGTCGTCAGCCGCCAGGACCTGCTGGCCTTCCTGGCCAAGGACGGCGCCAAGTAACACGGCGTCACGAGGCGTGGGGGTCGCTGCGGTTCGCGCAAACGGTACGGGCCGGACACGTGGCCGCAGCACCCGCTTAACACGCCTCCGGCAGAGTGTTCCTCGTCGGCGTCACGGACCTCCGGAGCGGCTCCCGGGCCTCCCTGCACGCCGCGGACGCGGAGACCGGCCCTGACCCGGGCCCGTGTCCCCCGCGGGGACCGCCGTCGTCCCGCCCCCCAGTGATGGGGGTGCGGCGGTCCCCGCGCTCAGCCTTCCCGTCACCCCGTCCCTTCCGGCTCCGCCTTGCCCGGCTGCATATCTTCATGCAGAGTTCTGGGTGAGTGAATAGTCGACGTGGGGACGAAGGGGGACGGCGCGTCATGAGCGACAGCCCGGCCGGACGGCTGCAGGCGCTCTTCGAAGGGCACCGGCTCACGCCGACGCAGCGGCGGATCGCGCACTGCATGGTGCGCCGCGCCGCCGACGTGTCCTTCCTCTCCAGCGTGGAGCTGGCCGACCTGGCCGGCGTCAGCCAGCCCTCGGTGACCCGCTTCGCCGTCGCTCTCGGCTTCGACGGCTACCCCGCGCTCCGCCGCCACCTGCGCGAGGTCGCCCCGCCCGAGCAGCCGCGCGCCGCGGACGGGGGCAGCGAGCACAACGAGTACCAGCAGGCCGTGCTCGCCGAGATCGAGAACCTGCGGCACCTCGCCGAACTGCTCGCCGACCCGGCCCCCGTGGAGCGGGCCGGCCGGCTGCTCGCCGGCTCCCGTCCGCTGCCCGTGCTCGGACTGCGCGCCGCCTCCTCGCAGGCCCGCGGCTTCGCGTACTTCGCCGGCAAGGTCCACCCCGACGTGCGGCTGCTCGACGAGGGCGGCTCGATGCTCACCGACCGGATCGACGCGGCCGTCCGCGCCGGAGCCACGGCCCTGCTCTGCTTCGCGCTGCCCCGCCACCCCCGGGAGGTCGTCGAGGCCCTGGAGTACGCCCGGGGGGCCGGGCTGACCGTGGTGACCGTCGCCGAGTCGGCGTTCGCGCCCGTCGCCGCGCACAGTGACCTGCTGATCCCCGCCGCCGTCGGCACCGGCCTCGCCTTCGACACGGCCTGCGCGCCGATGCTCCTCGGCCGGGTGCTCCTGGAGGCCATGGCCGACGAGCTCCCGGACGCCCAGGCCCGCCTGGAGGAGTTCGACACGAAGGCCGCGGCCCGGGGGCTGTTCGTCGAGTAGCGGCCGGCCGCTGGGACCTGTCCGGCCCTGATCCGCAGGACACCCCCTAGACCTCCAGGGCCGCCTCGATCGACTTGAGCTGGTGGCGGGCCATGGCCAGGTTCGCCCGGCTCTTGTCCAGGGCCAGGTACAGGAACAGGCCGCTCGTGCCGCGTGCCTTGAGCAGTCGGATCAGGTGGTACTGGCTGCCCAGCGTGATCAGGATGTCCTCGATCTCGTCGGCGAGGTGCAGGGCCTCCATCGCCCGCACCTTGGCGCGGACGACGTCCGTGTTGGCGGCCGCCGCCACGTTCAGGTCGAGCTCCTTCCCGCCGCCGATCGTGCCCAGGGCCATGCCGCTGGTGTAGTCGACGAGGGCCGCGCCGATGGCGCCCTCGATCGCGGCGGCTTCCTTGAGGGAGGTCTCGGTGTTCGCCATGGTTTTTCCTTCTCGGTGTCTGTTCGGTGACGGTCCGGCGCCGGGGAGCCGGCGCCGGGGGATCGGTTCGTTCAGCTCGGATCTCTGCGTTCCAGCGCCCCGTCGACCAGTTCGCCGATCCGGGCGCTGGACCGCCGGGCCTCCAGGTGCAGCCGCCCCACGTTGATGCGGGGTTCGGCGAGCAGGGTGAGGACGGCGGAGCCGCCCGCCGCGTACGTCGCCACGTAGCCGTGCTCGCCGCGGACGAGCAGCTCGCGGAAGTCGCCCTGTCCGGTGGTCTCGGTCAGCCGCTGCCCCACGCCGAGGGCCGCCGCGGTCAGCGCCGCGACGCTCTCCGCCTCGCCGTCGACGGTGTCCCGGGCGAGCACCAGCCCGTCGGCGCTGGCGGCGAGCGCGCCGGTCAGCTGCGGGAGCCGGGCCCGGAGCCGTCTGAGCTCACCGAGCACCTCGGCCTCTGCGGTCATGAGCAGTCTCCTCTCGGCGCGCAGGCGCAGGGCACGCCTCATCACAGGCTTGCCTCCAGGGCGTCACGGAGCCGGCGCAGCAGGGCGATGTCGGGGTCGTCGGCGATCTCGCCCACCCAGGCCGGCACCGGGGCCGGCCCGGCGGGCACGGGGTCGAGGGGCGTGGCCACGAGCCCGGCGGCGGCGAGCCGCCGGACGTCGAGCAGCGTGTGGAAGGCGGGCCGGCCGAGCAGCCGCGCCAGATCCGCGGGGGTGCGGGTGCCGTCGGCGGCGGCGAGCAGGGCCCGCTGCCGGGGGCCGAGGGCGCGGCCCGGTTCGGCGGTGCGGGGCCGGACCGGGGCGGAGTCGACGGCCGGGTACGGCCAGACGCTGTCGAGCAGTTCGCGGCGGCGCTCGGTCTCGCGCTCCACGGCCGCGGCGGAGACGGGCCGCACGGGCCCCAGCCAGTGCGCCGCGCCGTACCGGAAGCGGGTCGGCCCGCTCGCCGGGGCGAGGGCGAAGAAGGCGGCGTCGAAGATCGCGCCGAGGTGGCAGATCTCCAGCTCGCCGTCGCCGAGCCGGCCGCTGTCGACCAGGAACCGGCCGACCTCGCGGCGCGCCCCGGCCCGATCGACGGCCTCGTCCCAGCGCTCCCGGGGCAACCGTCCGCCGGCCGTGAGGAGCACGTCCAGACCGGGCGCGGCGGGGCTCTCGGCGTGCACCACGCGTCCGTCGACCAGGTAGAGCGTGCCGTGGTCGCGCAGCAGCGCGCCGGTGGCCCGCTCGGCGGCGAGCCGGACGAGCATCGGGGAGACCGTCATCCGAGGACCAGCCGTTCGGCGAGGTCGCGCAGCCGGATCCGGGCGAGGGCGAGGTTGCCCTCGGCGCGGTCCAGCCACAGGTGCAGGAAGACGCTGCTGTCGAAGGAGGTCTCGACGAACCGGAGGACGTGGTAGCCGCTGCGGGTGGTGACGATCAGGTCCTCGACGGGCGGGCCCTTCGGGGGCGCGCCGGTGGTCGCCGCGGGGTCGTCCCCGTCCGCCGGTGCGGCCGCGAAGGACTCGTACTCGGCGGCCGCGCGGGCGAGTTCGGCGGTCTCGGCGGCCGTGGTCTCGTGGTCGCCGACCGGCGAGGCGCCGGCCGTGCCCAGCGCGAGTCCGCTGGTCCAGTCGACCAGGGACGCACCCCGGGCGCCCGGTAAGGCCATGGCCTCGAGCAGGCACTCGTCGATTCCGGGCACGCGGGTTCCCCTCCCGACACGGCGTGCGAACGTACGGCAGTGACGGTGACGTTACTCAACGTCCCGGGGTGCGGAGGGAGTTCTGGCATTTTCCAACGGAACATGCCGGACGATGGTTGGATGTGCCCGGGCAGCGGCCGGCCGGGCGTCAGCCGCCGTGCTCGATGGCCGTGGCCATCTCGTCCAGGTCCTTGGCCAGGGCGCGGCTCACCGCCTTGACGCCCAGGCCGCCGACCACCCGGGACAGCAGGCCCGGCAGGCCGCCGGAGGTGGGGACGGCGGTGAAGCGCATCACCACCGTGGTCCAGTCGGCCGTCGCCCCGCCCCGCACCAGCGCGATCTCGGACTCGTAGTGCATGCCGTGGGAGTCGGCGACGGTCACGTACCGCTCCGGCGGCACGCACTCGGTCACCGTCATCTCCTCGGTTGCCTCCCGGCCCAGCATCCGCCGCGTCTCGCGCCAGCGGGTGCCCTCGGCGAAGCCGCCCTCGGTCAGCACCTCGACCCGTTCGACCCCGCTGAGCACCCGCGCCATCGCCGGCAGGTCGGTCAGCGCCTCCCACACACGGCCCTGGGGCGCCTCGATCCGCCGCTCGACGACGACGGTTCTGCTCGCAGCCATGGCTCCATGGAAGCACCGTCAGCGCAGCAGCGCGTCCGGGTCCGCGCCGCCCGACTCGGCCACGAGCTCCTCCAGGGTCTGCGCGGCCCGGACGCGGGCGAACCGGATGCCGTCCGCCGTCCGGGTGAAGCCGTGCACGGCCGGGCGGGGCAGGCTGTTGTAGCCGTAGTGACTGGAGAAGCAGTACGCCCCGGTGTCCAGGACCGCCACGACGTCGCCCGGCGCGAGGCGGGGCAGCGGCCGGGCGGCGGCCAGCAGGTCGCCGGCGAAGCAGGCGGGCCCGGCCACGTCCTGGACGACGTCGGGGCCGGTGCGCGGGTTCCCCTCGGCTTCGTACGCGGCGAGCCGCAGCGGGTAGGTGTCGGGGGCGTACACCGTCCGGGTGGCCAGCTGGACGCCCGCGTGGGTGACCGCCACCGGCCGGCCGCCGGAGGTCTTGGCGTACTCGACGCGGCTGAGGACCGTGCCGTGCCGGGCGAGCAGCGAGCGGCCGTACTCGGTGACCAGGGCGTAGCGCCCGTCGAAGAGGCCGGGCACGCGTTCGGCGAGCAGCCGGGCGTACTCCTCGTGGCTGGGGGTGTCCTCGTCGGAGGCGAAGTTCACCGGCAGGCCGCCGCCGATGTCGAGGGTGTCGACCTGGGTCCGGCCGGCCTTCGCGTTGATCTCCTCGGCGAGTGCGTACAGCTCCGCGACGCCCTCGGCCATCAGGGCGAGCGGCACGCCCTGCGAGCCGCTGTGCACGTGCAGGCGGGTCAGCCAGGGCCGGTCGAGGTACGCGCGGACGACCTCCTCGCGGGCGCCGGGGTCGCGCAGGGCGACGCCGAACTTCGAGGTGGGCACGGCGGTCGACAGGGCGCGGATGGCGCCCGCGCCGAGCTGCGGGTTCACCCGCAGGCCGATGCGCGCGGCCGGGGTCGCCCCGCCGATGAGGGCGTCGAGCCGGGCCAGCTCCTGGAGGTTGTCGGCGTTCAGCGCGATGCCGAGCTCCAGCGCCTCGCGCAGCTCGGCCGGGGTCTTGGCGGGGGAGTCGAGGACGGTGCGGGAGGCGGGGACGCCGGCCGCGCGGGCCAGGGCCAGTTCGCCGGGGCTGGCGACCTCGGCGCCGAGGCCCGCGTCGTGCAGCAGGCGCAGGACGGGGACCAGGGGGCACGCCTTCACGGCGAAGGCGTGCAGGAAGGGGACGTCCGGGGCCACGGCGGCGAACGCGGCCCGCAGGGCGGCGGCGGAGGCCCGTACGCCGTCGACGTCGAGCAGGGCGACGACGGGTGCCTCGGGGGTGAGCAGTCCTTGTTCGACGGCGGCGCGGACGGCCGGATCGCGACGTGAGGAAGGCATGGACCCATCCCATCACCGGGCGGCGCGCGGGCGCAGGGGTTCCGCAGGTGTTGACTACATTTATTCAGCAGGACAAGATGTGAATATCTCGTCCACATCCAAGGAGGCTCACGCCATGTCAGGACCCCGCCCCGTACGTGCCCCGCGCGGTACCGAGCTCAGCGCCCTGGGATGGCAGCAGGAAGCCGCCCTCCGGATGCTGCAGAACAACCTCGACCCCGAGGTCGCCGAGCACCCCGACAAGCTCGTCGTCTACGGCGGCACCGGCAAGGCCGCCCGCGACTGGCGCTCCTTCGACGCCATGGTCCGCACGCTGAGGACGCTGAAGCAGGACGAGACGATGCTCGTCCAGTCCGGCCGCCCGGTCGGCGTCATGCAGACCCACGAATGGGCCCCGCGCGTCCTCATCGCCAACTCCAACCTGGTCGGCGACTGGGCCAACTGGGAGGAGTTCCGCCGCCTGGAGCAGCTGGGCCTGACCATGTACGGCCAGATGACGGCCGGCTCCTGGATCTACATCGGCACCCAGGGCATCCTCCAGGGCACCTACGAGACCTTCGCCGCCGTCGCCGCGAAGAAGTTCGGCGGCACCCTCGCCGGCACCATCACCCTCACCGCCGGCCTCGGCGGCATGGGCGGCGCCCAGCCGCTCGCCGTGACGATGAACGACGGCGTCGCCATCTGCATCGACTGCGACCCGCGCGCCATCGAGCGCCGCATCGAGCACCGCTACCTCGACGTCAGGGCCGACAGCCTCGACCACGCCCTCCAGCTCGCCACCGAGGCCCGCGACCAGCGCAAGCCGCTGTCCATCGGCGTCCTCGGCAACGCCGCCGACCTGGTCCCGCAGCTGCTCGCCATGGGCGCCCCGATCGACATCGTCACCGACCAGACCTCGGCCCACGACCCGCTGTCGTACCTGCCGATCGGCGTGGCCTTCGAGGACATGGCCGACGCCGCCGCCAAGGACCCGGCCGGCTTCACGCAGCGCTCGCGCGAGGCCATGGCCCAGCACGTCGAGGCCATGGTCGGCTTCATGGACGCCGGCGCCGAGGTCTTCGACTACGGCAACTCCATCCGCGGCGAGGCCCAGCTGGCCGGCTACGACCGCGCGTTCGCCTTCCCCGGCTTCGTCCCGGCGTACATCCGCCCGCTGTTCTGCGAGGGCAAGGGCCCGTTCCGCTGGGCCGCCCTGTCCGGCGAGGCCTCCGACATCGCCAAGACCGACAAGGCGATCCTCGACCTCTTCCCGGAGAACGAGTCCCTGCACCGCTGGATCAAGATGGCCGGCGAGCGCGTCCACTTCCAGGGCCTCCCGGCCCGCATCTGCTGGCTCGGCCAGGGCGAGCGCGACAAGGCCGGCGCCATGTTCAACGACATGGTCGCCGACGGCACCCTCGCCGCCCCGCTGGCCATCGGCCGCGACCACCTCGACTGCGGCTCGGTGGCCTCCCCGTACCGCGAGACCGAGGCCATGCTCGACGGCTCCGACGCCATCGCCGACTGGCCGCTGCTCAACGCCATGGTCAACGTCGCCTCCGGCGCGTCCTGGGTCTCCATCCACCACGGCGGCGGCGTCGGCATGGGCCGCTCCATCCACGCCGGCCAGGTCTCCGTGGCCGACGGCACCAAGCTGGCCGGCGAGAAGATCCGCCGCGTCCTGACCAACGACCCCGGCATGGGCGTCATCCGCCACGTCGACGCCGGTTACGACATCGCCGAGCGGGTCGCCGACGAGCGCGGCGTCCGCGTCCCGATGCGCGAGGGCGACGACGCCGTGTCGCAGGGTGACTCCGCGTGAGCGACACCTTCCACGCCATGTGGCGGTCGCTGCGGCCCATCGGCCGCAGCGCCGCCTCGGGCGGCTACCGCCGCTACGCCTGGACCGAGGCGGACGCCGACTGCCGGCTCTGGTTCCGGATGCAGGCGGAGGCCCGCCGGCTGAACTACGAGGTCGACCGCAACGGCAACCAGTGGGCCTGGCTCGGCGACCCCGCCGCGGGCGACGCCGTCGTCACCGGCTCCCACCTGGACTCCGTCCCCGACGGCGGCGCCTTCGACGGCCCCCTCGGCGTCGTGTCGTCGTTCGCCGCGCTCGACGAACTGCGCTCCCGGGGCGTCCAGTTCAGGCGCCCCCTCGCCATCGTCAACTTCGGCGACGAGGAGGGCGCCCGCTTCGGGCTCGCCTGCGTCGGCTCCCGGCTCACGTCCGGACAGCTGACGAAGGAGCAGGCGTACGAGCTGCGCGACGCGGACGGCGTCAGCCTGCCGCAGGCCATGGAGGCGGCGGGCTACGACCCCGAGGCGATCGGCCCCGACCGCGAACGGCTCGACCGGATCGGCGCGTTCGTCGAGCTCCACGTCGAGCAGGGCCGCGCCCTGGACCTGTCCGGGGACGCCGTCGGCGTCGCCTCCGCGATCTGGCCGCACGGCCGCTGGCGGTACGACTTCCACGGCGAGGCCAACCACGCCGGCACCACCCGGCTCGTCGACCGGCGCGACCCGATGCTGTCGTACGCCGAGACCGTCCTCGCCGCCCGCCGCGAGGCGGAACTCGCGGGCGCCGTCGCCACCTTCGGCAAGATCGCGGTCGAGCCGAACGGCGTCAACGCGATCCCCTCGCTGGTCCGCGGCTGGCTCGACGCCCGCGCGGCCGACCAGGGCGCGCTGGACACCGTCATCGCCGGCATCGAGACGGCGGCCCGGGAGACGGCCGCGCGGCACGGCATCGACCTGAGCGTGGTACGCGAGTCGTTCACCCCGGTCGTCGAGTTCGAGCACGCGCTGCGCGACGAGCTGGTGCGCCTCCTCGGCGAGAAGACCGGCCAGAAGGCGCCGGTGCTCGGCACGGGCGCGGGACACGACGCCGGAATCCTCTCCGCGTCGATCCCGACCGCCATGCTGTTCGTACGGAACCCCACGGGCGTCTCGCACTCCCCGGCCGAGTCCGCGGCCGAGGACGACTGCGTGGCGGGCGTCCTCGCACTCGCCGACGTACTGGAGGGCCTGGCGTGTCGCTGACGACGTACTGGCTGGAGCACGCCTGGCTCGGCGACCGGGCCGAGCCCGGGGTGGTCCTGGAGGTCGGCGCGGACCGGATCGACGCGGTGGTGACGGGGGTCGAGGCCCCGCCGCCGGGTGCCGTCGTCCTGCGCGGCTTCACGATCCCCGGACTCGCGAACGCCCACTCGCACGCCTTCCACCGGGCCCTGCGCGGCACGGTGCAGGTGGGGTCCGGGACCTTCTGGACGTGGCGCGAGGTCATGTACGGGGTCGCCTCCCGGCTGACCCCGGACTCGTACCACGCGCTCGCGCGCGCCGTGTACGCGGAGATGGCGCTCGCCGGCGTCACGTCCGTGGGCGAGTTCCACTACGTGCACCACGCGCCGGACGGCACCCCGTACGCCGACCCCAACGCCATGGGCGAGGCGCTGATCGCGGCGGCCGCCGACGCGGGCATCCGCATCACGCTGCTCGACACGGCGTACCTGTCCGCCGGCTTCGGCGCGGCGCCCGAGCCGCACCAGGTCCGCTTCTCCGACGGCACCGCGGACGCCTGGGCGGAGCGCGTCTCGCGGCTGAAGGAGCGGGACGGCGTACGGCTCGGGGCGGCGATCCACTCCGTACGGGCCGTCCCGGCGGCGCAGCTGTCGACGGTGGCCGACTGGGCGCGCGAGCGCGAGGCACCCCTGCACGTCCACCTGTCCGAGCAGACCGCCGAGAACGAGGCGTGCCTCGCGGCGCACGGCCGCACGCCCACGCAGCTGCTCGCCGAGCACGGGGTGCTCGGGACCCGGACGACGGGCGTCCACAACACGCACCTCACGGACGAGGACGTGGCGCTCATCGGCTCGTCCGCGACCGGCACCTGCATGTGCCCGACGACGGAACGGGACCTCGCCGACGGGATCGGCCCGGCCGTCGCGCTCCAGCGGGCGGGCTCGCCGCTGTCGCTGGGCAGCGACAGCCACGCCGTGATCGACCTGCTGGAGGAGGCGCGGGCCATGGAGCTGAACGAGCGGCTCCGTTCCCGCACCCGCGGCCACTGGACCGCCGCCGCGCTGCTGCGCGCCGCGACCGAGGACGGTCACGCGGCCCTCGGCTGGCACGAGGCCGGCCGCCTGGAGGCGGGCGCGCTCGCCGACTTCGCGACGATCGCGCTGGACTCCGTCCGCACGGTCGGCGCGCTGCCGCGCCTCGCGGCGGAGACGGCGGTCTTCGCGGCGACGGCCTCGGACGTCACGGACGTCGTCGTCGGCGGCCGGCGCGTCGTCCGCGACCGGGCGCACACCCGCATCCCCGAGGCGGCCGCCGCGCTGTCCGAGGCGATCGCCGCGCTCCGCGCCTAGGGGATGTCCGGCGGATCAGGGCCGGGGCCGGCCCTGATCCGCCGGACAACCCCGAGCAGCCCCACGACCGGGGCGGCGCCCACGACGGGGGCGGCGTCCACGGCCCGGGGCGGCCGCCCCCGTCACCACTCACCGAGAGGGACCATGACCACCACGCTCGTCACCAACATCGGACGACTCGTCACCAACGACCCCGCCCTCAGTGACGGTCCCCTCGGGCTCGTCGAACGGGCCGCGTTCGTCGTGGACGGGGAGCGCGTCGTGTGGGTGGGCGCCGCCACCCACGCGCCCGCCGCCGACCACCGCGTCGACGTCGGCGGACGCGCCGTCGTCCCCGGCTTCGTCGACTCGCACTCCCACCTGGTCTTCGCCGGCGACCGCACCGCCGAGTTCAACGCCCGCATGTCCGGGCAGCCCTACGCCGCCGGCGGCATCCGGACCACCGTCGCCGCCACCCGCGCCGCCTCCGACGCCGAGCTGGAGGCCAACCTCACCCGGTACCTCACCGAGGCCCTCCGCCAGGGCACGACGACCTTCGAGACCAAGTCCGGCTACGGCCTCACCACCCACGACGAGGCCCGCGCCCTGCGCATCGCCTCCGCGTACACCGACGAGGTCACCTACCTCGGCGCGCACATCGTGTCCCCCGACTACGCCGACGACCCCGCCGGCTACGTCGCCCTCGTCACCGGCGAGATGCTCGACGCCTGCGCCCCGCACGCCCGCTGGGTCGACGTGTTCTGCGAGAAGGGCGCCTTCGACGGCGACCAGGCCCGCGCGATCCTCACCGCCGGCATGGCCAAGGGCCTGCACCCGCGCGTGCACGCCAACCAGCTCTCGTACGGCCCCGGCGTGCAGCTCGCCGTCGAGCTCGACGCGGCCAGCGCCGACCACTGCACCCACCTCACCGACGCCGACGTCGACGCCCTCGCGAGCGGCAACACCGTCGCCACGCTGCTGCCCGGCGCGGAGTTCTCCACCCGCGCCGCGTGGCCCGACGCCCGCCGGCTCCTCGACGCGGGCGTCACGGTCGCGCTCTCCACGGACTGCAACCCCGGCTCGTCCTTCACCTCCTCCGTGCCCTTCTGCATCGCCCTGGCGGTGCGGGACATGCGGATGACGCCCGACGAGGCGCTCTGGTCCGCCACCGCGGGCGGCGCGGCGGCCCTGCGCCGCACCGACATCGGCCGGCTGAGCCACGGCGCGTACGCGGACTTCGCCGTCCTCGACGCCCCGTCCCACGTCCACCTCGCCTACCGGCCCGGCGTCCCGCTGGTCACGGAGGTCTGGCGCAGGGGCGTGCGCGCGGTCTGAGCGTGATGTCATCGGACGCATGACCAGCCTCACCGAACGCGCCCGGGGCCTCTGGCCGGAGGAACACCGGCCCGGGAACCCGGACGCGAGCACGAGCGCCGCCCTGTCCGGCTTCCTGGAGCAGCTGACCTTCGCCGGCGCCGACGAGATCGTCGCCATGCTCCGGGACCAGGCGCCGTACCTCGTCGACGGCCAGATGTCCGTCTGGGCGCGCAACCTCGCGTACCGGCTCGCGTGCCTGCAGCGCCCGGACGACCCGGAGCTGCTGCGGGCCGCGGGCCAGAGCCTGTATTCCCACGGCCCCGACTGGGACGACATCGCGGAGGAGTTGCAGCGCCGGGCGGACCAACTCGACGGGCAGGGAGAGAAGTCGGAGGCCGGGTAGCCGTCTGCGTGCCTACGATCGCCTCATGGCGATCATCCACCGCACCACCATGTCCCCCACCAAGCTCGAACTGCTCGCGGACTGGCTGCCCCGGCAGCCCTGGTACGAGGCCGGCGGCGGGGCGCCGGAGCCGGTGAAGGCGGGCGGGTTCCGGCTCGACGACCCGGAGGGCGAGGTGGGCATCGAGTTCATGGTGGTCACCGACGCCTCGGCGGCGTACCTCGTCCCCCTGACGTACCGCGGCGCGCCGCTCGAAGGGGCCGCCGGGGAGGCGCTGATCGGCACCTCCGAGCACGGCGTCCTCGGCACCCGCTGGATCTACGACGGCGTCCACGACCCGGTCCTGGCCGCGCAGGTCCTCGCGCTGTTCCGGGGCGAGGCCGAGCCGCAGGCGCAGAGCGAGTCCGACGCCCCCGACCCCACGGTCCTGCGCGCCGGGGCCGAGCTGCCCGCGGCGGCGGCCTTCGCGGACCTGACCGTCTCCCGCCGCCTCACCCCGCTCACCGGGCCGGCCCCGGCCGCCGCCCACGTCACCGCGCCGTGGCGGGCCCCGGACGGCGCCGAGGCGCGCGGCGTGTTCTTCACGGCGGGCTGAGGGAGGCGGGCGGCCGGCTCAGGAGTCCGTGGGCGCCACGGCGCGGATCAGCGTCTCCGCCGCGTCCAGCCGGGCCACCTCCTGCTCCGACAGGTGGGGGTCGGCGGCCCGGCGGGCGAGGGCCTCGGGCAGGTGGGGCAGGACGGGGGCGCCGAGGCGGGCCAGCAGGCCGGTGAGGGCCTCGCGGGCCGGCGCGGCGAGGGGGAGCGGGGCGACGGCGGCCTCCGCCAGGAGGATCGCCGACATCGCCCGGTCCAGGCCCGCCGGGCCCTCGTCCGCGGTGCGCCAGTCGATGACCACCGGGCCCTCCGGGGTGAGCATCACGTTCCCGGGGTGCAGGTCCAGGTGGATCACCGGCGTGGTGGTGTGGAGGCGGTGCAGCAGCTCCGCGCAGAGCGCGCCCGCCTCCCGCGGGGCGACGTCGCCCGCGAGGGCCGCGTCCAGCAGCGACGGGCCCCGCAGGCGCTGCAGGACCAGGTCCGGGCCCTGGGCCCGCAGCACCCGCGGGACGGGGAAGCCCAGCTCGGCCACCCGCCGCATCACGGCGGCCTCCCGTTCGGCGCTGCCGCCGTCGCGGTACCGCCGCAGCGCCCACTCCTCGTCCAGCGCGTGCACGTCGGCCGTCCGTCCGGTCCCTATGAGCATGCGCCGAGCGTAACGGGAGGCTCACTCCTCCAGGGTCAGTCCCTTCCGCAGCCGGCCGAGGGTACGGGCCAGCAGCCGCGAGACGTGCATCTGCGAGATGCCGAGCTCCTCGCCGATCTCGGACTGCGTCATCCCTGCGGTGAAGCGCAGGGAGAGGATCTTCCGGTCGCGGGCGGGCAGCGCCGCGATCATCGGCTTGAGGGACTCGACGTACTCGATGCCCTCCAGGCCGTGGTCCTCGTAGCCGATGCGGTCGGCGAGGGTGCCCTCGGTCTCGTCCTCCTCCGGCTGGGCGTCGAGCGAGCTCGCGGTGTACGCGTTGCTCGCGGCCATGCCCTCGACCACCTCCTCCTGGGAGAGGTTCAGCTCGGCGGCGAGTTCCTCGACGGTGGGCGCGCGGTCCAGCCGCTGGGCGAGTTCGTCGCCGGCCCGGGCCAGATCGAGGCGGAGTTCCTGCAGCCGGCGCGGGACGCGCACGGACCAGGAGGTGTCGCGGAAGAAGCGCTTGATCTCGCCGATGATGGTCGGCATCGCGAACGTCGGGAACTCGACGCCGCGGCTGAGGTCGAAGCGGTCGATGGCCTTGATGAGGCCGATGGTGCCGACCTGGACGATGTCCTCCATCGGTTCGCTGCGGGTGCGGAACCGGGAGGCGGCGAACTTGACCAGGGCGAGGTTGAGTTCGACGAGGGTGTTGCGGACGTAGGCGTACTCGTGGGTGCCCTCTTCCAGCGCTTCGAGCCGGGCGAAGAGGGTCTTCGACAGGGCGCGCGCGTCGAGCGGGTCGATCTGCTCGAACGGCGGGATCTCGTCGAGTCCGGTGATCTCCGCAAGGTCGGCGATCGGCGCGGTCTCGGCGGGATGCGAGGGGGCGGTGGGAGTCGTCGACGGCGCGTGGGGGGAACGCGAGGCGTCGAGCCGGGGTGACATGGTCTCCTCCATCATCGATTCGTTCGCTGCGGTTTGCGGCGCCTCCAAAGCCGGCCGTGTTTCGGATGTTCCCTACAAGCCCTACCGGCTCGAAGGGGGCCGTTGCAAGTCCCAAATGTCGGGATTGGTGCAGTTCATGGCGGAGTCCGGGTGTCGATCGGCGCGGTTGACTTGTATGGTTCTCCGAGCATCAACCGGCATCCGGAGAGCGAGAAGAGGCACGGGCATGGACCGCCAGACCGTGGGCCACGCACGACCGGCCCGGCTTCGGGTCGAGGCACGGACCCTGGGTGTCAGCGAGATCGTGAAACCGGTGGGTGAGCTCGATCACCACACCGCCGAACTGTTGCGCACGCCACTCGAGGGCGCCCTCGACGGGGGCCGCGCACGGCTCGTCGTCGACTGCTCGGCGCTCGAGTTCTGCGACTCCACCGGGCTCAACGTGCTCCTCGCCGCCCGGCTGAGGGCCGAGGCCGAAGGGGGCGGGGTGCATCTGTCCGGGATGCGGCCGGCCGTCGCCCGGGTCTTCGAGATCACCGGCGCGGACGCGGTCTTCACCGTCCACGAGTCGCTGGAGGCGGCGCTCGCCGACTGAGAAAGCGGGTGTTGTCGTGACACGGCGGGGCAGGAGAGCCCCGGTTCCGACTGGTCCCGGTTCGAGGGTCCGGTCTCTTGGTCGATGGGTGAATCGGTGAGGTGAAGCGCTGATGGACACTGCTGCCGGTGCCGGCGACGTCGCCCTGGAGGTGCGCACGCTCGCCCTCGGCGACGTCCCCGGCGTCGTACCGCTCGCCCGCGACTTCGCGCGGCAGGCGCTGCGCGACTGGGGCTGGCTGCCCGCCGCCACCGCCGAACGCCGGGCCGCCGCCGAGGACGTGCTGCTCGTCGTCTCCGAACTGGTCACCAACGCCTGCCTGCACGCCGAGGGCCCCGAGTCGCTCCGGGTCTCCCGCCGTCACAAAGTGCTCCGCCTGGAGGTCGTCGACCGCGGGGCGGGGCAGCCCGCGCCCCGCACCCCGCACCGCGCGGGCCGGCCCGGAGGGCACGGCATGTTCATCGTGCAGCGGCTCTGCCTCGACTGGGGCGTGGAGCGGGTGCCCGGGGCGCCCGGCAAGACGGTGTGGGCGGAGCTCGCCGCTCCGGCCTGAGCCGCCGCCTTTCGGGGCCCGTGTGCGAACGAGGCCCGGGGCTTGTGGAGTTGTCGAGGAGCGCGTCGATACGGCGCGCTCTTTGTCTTCCCTCCATCAGGCCCCGGGCGTACCTTGAGCGCCCAATCTGATGTGCCGTCAGTAACTTCGGCGGCGCGAGCCCGGCGTGAGGGGTGCTCGAAGTGTCCAACCGGAAGAGGACGGCCGCGGCCGCGGCACTGGCCGCGGCGCTGGCGGGCCCGGCGGTGCTGGCGGCCGCCTCCGCCGCGCACGCCGACGTGGTCGACGTGGACTACGGCTGCCAGACGAAGATCGGCCCGAAGAGCGCCGTGTCGCCCGTCGACGTCACCGCCGTGAAGAGCGGCGACGGCTACACGGTCACGATGTCCTTCGACAAGGGCGTCTCCGACAGCCCCATCGAACTGCCCAAGGGCGTGATGAAGCCGCGCGCCGAACTGGTCCTCGGCGGCGCGGACAGCGGCAGCGTGAAGGTGACGGGAGTGCCCAACGCCGAGAAGATACCGCCCAACACCCCCATCAAGATCGGCAAGTTGACGGGCACGTACAAGCCGAAGAAGAGCGGCAAGGTCACCTTCACCGCGGGCGTCCTCGTCGTCCACGCGCTCGGCATGGACGCCGCGACCTGCACCCCCGAGAACAACCCGAAGCCCTCGCTGGAACTGGACGTGACGGCCGCGGGCGGCGGGGGCGGATCGGACGGGGGCGGCTCCGGCGGCCCGGGCGAACTGCCCAGGACCGGCCCGCTCGACTCCGCCATGGCCCTCGGCACCCTCGGCGGCACCGTCCTGCTGACCGGCGCGGCCGGAGTGCTCTGGCTCACCCGGCGCACGGCGCGCTGATGCGCGCGCGGGACGCGGCCGCCCCCGCCGCCGCGCTGCTCTGCCTCGCCGTGCCCGCCCCCGCGGCGGCCGACGCGGGGCCGGCGTGGACCGCGGGGCCGGCCGCCGGACGGCCGTACGTCTACCTGGAGGGCGCGGCGGGCAGCGTGCTGCAGGACACCCTGGCGGTCACCAACCCCGGGACGCGGCCGGTGACCGTACGGCTCACGGGCGCCCCGGCGCCGGGCGGTACGGGGCACGGGGCCGCGGTCCCGCTCGCGCTCGCCGCCCGCGCGGTCACCGTCCCGGCCCGCACCCGCGCCGACGTCCCCTTCGCGGTGACCGTCCCCGCCGACGCCGCGCCCGGCGAGCGGACCGGCACCATCCTGGCCGCCGCCGACGGCCGCGCCCTGCCGGTGCCCGTCCATCTGCGGGTCGCCGGCCCGCGGCTCGCGGCCCTCACCGTGGAACGGGTCCGCGTCGACACGGCCGGAACCGTGCACTACACGCTGGTCAACCGCGGCAACACCGCACTCGCGCCCCGGCTCTCCGTGCACGCCGACGGCGTCCTCGGCACCGTCCTCGACCGCCCCGCCCGCACCCTGCCCCTGACACTGCGCCCCGGCGAGCGGCGGGCGCTGAGCGAGCCCTGGCCCGGCCGGCCCGCCCTCGACGCGGTCACCGTCCGGCTGCGCGTCACCGCCGACGGCGGCGCCCGGGCGACGGGCCGCGCCGACGCGCGGTTCGCCTCGCCCACGGCGCTGGGCCTGCTCGGCGCGGCCCTGCTCGCGGCGGCGGGTGTGGCCGGACGGGCGTGGCGCCGCCGCCGTACCCCGGCCGGACTCCCCGACGAGAAACAGAGCTTGACGGCGACGGGAGCGACCCGATGACACGTTCCCCGCGGGCGGCCGCGCTGCTGCTGGTCCTGGCGGCCCTGGCCGCGTCCCTGCTGCCGGCCGGCACCGCCGCCGCTGCCGCCGCGCCGAAGGTCACCCTCTCGCAGCAGGAGGCCGGCGCGGGCGGCGAGCTCGTCGTCGGCGGGACCGGCTGGAAGCCCGGCGCGCTGCTGATGCTGCTGATCTGCGGGCAGTCCACCCCCGCCGCCGGCCTGACCGGCGGCACCAACTCCTGCGCCAACGCCGACGGCCGCGCCGCCACCGCCGACGCGAAGGGCGCGTTCCGCCAGAAACTGCCCGTCGCCGAACCGCCCGTGCCCTGCCCGTGCGTGGTGCACGTCGCGGGGGTGACGGGCGGCGAACAGGCTTCGGTGGATGTGGCGTTCACGGTCGCCGGGCACCCGACGGAGCCGCTGCCCGCGCGGACCGGCGGCGGCCGGCTGGCCGTGCTCGCCGCCGTACGCCTGGAGGGATCGAGCGGCGTCCTCGTCTGGTTCGGCGCCCCGGCCCAGCGGCGCATCGTCTTCACGGTCGGCAATCTCGGCTCCGGCCCGGTCCGGGACCCCGTCTTCCAGGTCGGCACCGCGCACGGCGTGTTCGCGCCGCAGTACGAGGAACGGCAGTGGCGCGGCACGGTCGCGCCGGGCCGCAAGGCGCTGGTCGAGCTCCCGGTGGAGCTGCCGGCCGGCGCGCACGGCGACTACCGGGTGACCGTGAAGTACGGCGACCGGGTCCTGGTCGAGCAGCCGTGGGGGGTCGGCCGGCCGTGGGGCGTGGTCGTCTTCTGGGTGCTCCTCGCCGTGGTCGTGCCGACGGCGCTGTTCCGCGCGGGCATGGCGGTCGTCGACCGGGCCCGCCCGGCGCGGGCGGCACGGCACCGCGCGACCGAGGCCGTCGCCCCCGAACCCACGGCCCTGCCGTGGTTCACCCCGGACTCCGCACCGTCAGAGAACCCATCCACGACGAAGGGACATGCGTGAGCACGCAACGGAGGGTGAGCGCGGCCGGCGTCGCGCTGATGCTCGGCGGCGCGGGGATCCTGCTGGCCGCCGCCCCTGCCCAGGCCGCCGAGGTCTCGTTCAAGACCGAGTGCGTTCCGCCGGCGATCTCCGGCATGCCGCCGGTGCAGGGCACGACGAAGGTGCAGATCACCGCCCCGGCCGAGGCGAAGGTCGGCGACGAGGTGGAGGTGGTCTGGAAGACCGTCGAGGCGGCGTCCAAGAACCCCGACGTCCTCGACCTGGAGAAGGACACGGTCAAGCCGACCGGCGTGATCAAGGTCGGCGGCGCGGTGACCGCCACGCTGGCCATGGAGGGCCCGCGGCAGAACCCGCCGATCCCGAAGAACAGCCCGATGGTGCTGCCGGACATGAAGGGCACGCTGAAGCTGGAGAAGGCCGGCGAGATCACGCTGACGCCGGACAAGTACACCATCAACGTCTCCAAGCCGATGTCGACGGACACCAAGTGCTCCCCGAAGGAGACGGTCGCGGTCGGCGCGACGATCAAGGTCACGGACGGCGGCGGAGGTGCGACGACCTCGGGCGGCAGCACGAGCGGTTCGAGCACGACGGGCAGCTCGGGCAGCACGACGGCGGGCGGCAGCACCTCCTCCTCCGGCGGAGGCGGCGGAGGAGGCGGAGGGGGCCGGACGGACTTCCCGGGCAAGGAGGTCTCGGTCCAGTTCGCCTGCCAGTCGCCCGGCCCGGCGACCATCACGTCGAAGGTCACGATCGACGCGAAGAAGAACGGCGGGAGCTACGACCTCACCGTCAAGACGGCCAAGGGCGTCATGAACAGCCCCGCCCCGCTCCCGGCGGGCGCGCTGAAACCGTCGATGGCGGTGAAGCTCGGCGGCGCGGACAGCGGCACGGTGAAGGTCGAGGGCCCGGGGAACCCGGCCCCGCTGGAACAGGGCAAGCCGGTGGACCTGCCGGACATGAAGGGCACGTACAAGCCCGGCGCCACCGGCACGTCGACGCTGAGCCCCGGCACGCTGACGATCACGGTGAACCTCGGCGGCTCCCCGATCGTCATCCCCTGCCAGGTGAAGGGCTCGGTCCAGGCGTCCCTGGAGCTGGACACCTCGGAGCAGCCCGGCGGCGCGGCGGGCGGCGGTGACGCGGCGGGCGGCACCACGTCGGGCGGCACCGCCTCCGGCGGCGGCCTGGCCGACACCGGCGCCGAGGACGACGGCGCCCTGCGCGCCCTGGCCCTGGTGGCGGGCACCGTCATCCTCCTCGGCGGCGCCGTCTTCACCTTCACCCCCTGGACCCGCCTGCGGAGGTGACCCGCCCCCGCAACGGCGGAGGGCCGCCGCACCGTACCGGTGCGACGGCCCTCCGGCCCCAGAGGGGGTGCGTCAGTGGACGCCGCCCATGAGGGCCTTGACCTTCTTGCGGTACATGAAGATCGCGACGCCGGCGAGGGCGGCCAGGACGCCCTGGCTGGCGAACCACGCCTGGGTGTCCGTCGGCGCGCCGATGAGCTGGAGGAGGGCGATGACCGAGTCGCCCGCCGTCACGGCGAGGAACCAGACGCCCATCATCTGCGAGGCGTACTTCGCGGGGGCCAGCTTCGTCGTCAGCGACAGGCCGACCGGGGACAGGCAGAGCTCACCCACGGTCTGGATGAAGTACACGCTGACCAGCCACATCGGGGAGACCTTGGTGTCGCCCGCGGCGAGGCCCTGGGCGAGCATCATCACGCCGAAGGAGCCGCCGATGAGCACCAGCGCCGCCGCGAACTTCGACAGCGTGCTCGGCTCCTTGTCGCGCTTGAACAGCGCCACCCACAGCATGGCGAACAGCGGAGCCAGCGCCATCACGAACAGCGGGTTCAGGGACTGGAACCAGCTCTCCGGGAAGCTGAAGCCGAACAGCGTCGACTCCGTGTCGTTCTTCGCGAACAGCGACAGCGTCGAACCGGTCTGGTCGTAGATGCCCCAGAACACGGCCGCGGCGACGAAGAACCAGATGTAGCCGGACATCCGGCCCTGCTCCACCTGCGACAGGTCCTTGTCGCGCTTGATGCGCAGCAGGTACCAGGCCGGCAGGACCAGGCCGAGGATCGTCAGCGGCCACAGCACCCAGTCGATGGTGAAGACGCCGGCCAGGGCGACGATCGCGTACGCCGCGGCGGCGACGCCCAGCCAGATCAGCGCCTTCTTGACGAGAGCGGAGCGCTCGGCGGCGTCCAGCGGCGACGGGACCTTGCTCGACTCCTCGTTCAGGAAGCGGGAGCCGATGAAGTAGAAGATCAGACCGATCGCCATGCCGACACCGGCCATGGCGAAGCCGAGGTGCCAGTTCACCTTCTGGCCGACCCAGCCGATCGTCAGCGGGGCGACGAAGGCACCGAGGTTGATGCCCATGTAGAAGATCGTGAAGCCGCCGTCGCGACGGGGGTCGTTCTTGTCCGGGTACAGGTGGCCGACCATCGTCGAGATGTTGGCCTTCAGCACACCGGAACCGGCCGCGATCAGCGCCAGGCCGATGAAGAACGACGCCTCGGCGGGCACGGCCAGCAGGAAGTGGCCGGCCATGATGATCACACCGGCGACGCCCACGGCCTTGCGGGCGCCCCACACGCGGTCGCCCAGCCAGCCGCCCGGCAGGGCGAGCAGGTAGACCATCGCGTTGTAGACCGAGTAGATCGCGACGGCCGTCGCGTCCTCGAGGCCCAGGCCACCCTCGGCCGCCTTCGTGGACAGGTACAGCACGAGCAGAGCCCGCATGCCGTAGAAGCTGTAGCGCTCCCACATCTCGGTCATGAAGAGAAAGGCCAGGCCCATCGGGTGGCCGAGGAACGTCTTCTCGGAACCCGAGGTTCCGGGAGAAGTCGTCAGGCTGGACGCCATGTCGATCCTTGCTCTGTCGGGACGCGCGCCTTGTGAGCACTGGCGCCCGGTGGGGGAGGCCGGCACCGGAGGGAGACGGATCCCCCGCCGGGATCCACGCCCCGGACGCGCTCGCGCGCCCCGGGACCCGGCCCACAGGTCATTCACATTCCACCAAGGTGGCAGCGCCGCCTTGGGCAGGAAAGAGACCCTTGGCGGGGTTATCTGGCCAAAGGTCCCATCGTCAGAGGTACAGACGTCTCGCCACCATACGACACGACAGTGCCGCATATGGAAGGACTTGAGAGATGGATCACAGGTGACGAAGGAACCAATAGGCAGGTTTCGAAGGTCATCCGCTGGATAAGGCCGCGACTCTTAGGCGTACCCGAGCACCCTCCGGGCCGCCCCGCCCGCGGACTACCATCACCCCATGACCCGTGTACTGCTCGCCGAGGACGACGCATCCATCTCGGAACCGCTGGCGCGCGCCCTGCGGAGAGAGGGGTACGAGGTCGAGGTGCGCGAGGACGGGCCGACCGCGCTCGACGCCGGACTCCAGGGCGGCGTCGACCTGGTCGTCCTCGACCTGGGCCTGCCCGGCATGGACGGCCTGGAGGTCGCCCGCCGGCTCCGCTCCGAGGGCCACACGGTCCCCATCCTGGTGCTCACCGCCCGCGCCGACGAGGTCGACACCGTCGTCGGGCTCGACGCCGGCGCCGACGACTACGTCACCAAGCCCTTCCGGCTCGCCGAACTGCTCGCCCGCGTCCGCGCCCTGCTCCGCCGCGGCGCCGCCGAACCCGTCGTCCCGCCCGCCACCCACGGCGTCCGCATCGACGTCGAGTCGCACCGCGCCTGGATGGGGGACGAGGAGCTCCAGCTCACCGCCAAGGAGTTCGACCTGCTGCGGGTGCTCGTCCGCGACGCCGGCCGGGTCGTCACCCGCGACCAGCTGATGCGCGAGGTCTGGGACACCACCTGGTGGTCCTCCACCAAGACCCTCGACATGCACATCTCCTGGCTCCGCAAGAAGCTCGGCGACGACGCGGCCAACCCGCGCTACATCGCCACCGTCCGCGGCGTCGGCTTCCGCTTCGAGAAGAGCTAGGACCCACGGGCCGTGCGCCGCAGGCTGATCAACTCCACCCTGGCCGTGGTGCTCGTCGTCATCGGCGTCTTCGGGGTCTCCCTCGTCATCGTCGAGGCCCGCACCATCTCCGCCGCCGCCCAGGAGTCCGTGGACGTCGAGGCGCTGCGCCTGGTCTCCATCGTCGACAGCCGGCTCATCGGCGGGGAGCCGGTCAACCCGGACATCCTCGCCGAGCAGAGCGGGGCCCGGCGGTACGCGCTCATCGAGATCCCCGGCCGGCCGGACATCGAGATCGGCGAACGCCCCCGCGGCAGCGTGATCCGCGGCACCGCGACCGGCGAGCGCGGCGAGACCGTCACCGTCGAGGTCTCCCGCTCCGCCATCACCTCCGAGGTCGGCCGCACCCTGCTGATCATCTGCGCGGTCGCCCTGCTCGCCGCGCTCGCCGCCGTCGCCCTCGCCGTACGCCAGGCCAACCGGCTCACCTCCCCGCTCACCGACCTCGCCGAGACCGCCGAGCGGCTCGGCTCCGGCGATCCCCGCCCCCGCCACAAGCGGTACGGCGTCCCCGAGCTCGACCGGGTCGCCGACGTCCTCGACGGCTCCGCCGAGCGCATCGCCCGGATGCTCACCGCCGAACGCCGGCTCGCCGCCGACGCCTCCCACCAGCTGCGCACCCCGCTCACCGCGCTGTCCATGCGCCTGGAGGAGGTGGCGCTCGCCGACGACCTCGACACCGTCAAGGAGGAGGCGCAGATCGCGCTCACCCAGGTCGAGCGGCTCACCGACGTCGTCCAGCGGCTGCTCACGAACTCCCGCGACCCGCGGACCGGCTCCGCCGTCGCCTTCGACCTGGACGAAGTGATCAAGCAGCAGATGGAGGAGTGGCGGCCGGCCTACCGCAGCGCCGGCCGCGCCCTCGTGCACTCCGGCAAGCAGGGCATGCGGGCCGTCGGCACCCCCGGCGCGGTCGCCCAGGTCCTCGCCGCGCTCATCGAGAACTCGCTGATGCACGGCGGCGGCACCGTCGCCCTGCGCACCCGCGTCACCGGCAACCAGTCCGTGATCGAGGTCACCGACGAGGGCCCCGGCGTGCCCGCCGACCTCGGCGCGCGGATCTTCGAGCGGGCCGTCAGCGGCCGCAGCTCCACCGGCATCGGCCTGGCCGTCGCCCGCGACCTCGCCGAGGCCGACGGCGGCCGTCTGGAGCTGCTCCAGCAGCATCCGCCGGTCTTCGCGCTCTTCCTCGGCCGCGAGGTCCGCGGCCGCGCCCAGGAACGCGAACGCCCGGTCCGCTGAGGACCGGGCGTGGGCGTGGGCGGGGCGTCTCTCAGCCGACCCTGTCCGGCTGCGGCCGTACCGCCTGCTTCGGAGTTTTCTCCAGGAACGATTCCGCCGCCTCCACGGCCGCCGCCGCGACCGGCTCGGGCTCCGGCAGCGCCCGGAACACCCACGTCCGGTAGGACCAGAAGCGGAACAGCGTCGCGACGCCGATGCCGAAGAACTTGAAGAAGTTGCTCTGCAGCGGGCTGTCCCAGTGGAAGCCGTACGTCGCCACGAACAGCACCCCGTTCTGGATCACCAGCCCGATCGCGCTGAAGACGAAGAACAGCGTGACCTCGCGGGCCCGCCCGCTCTTGTCGCGGTCCCGGTAGGTGAAGTACCGGAAGCCCACGTAGTTGAAGGCGATGGCCACGACCGTCGCGACGATGCTCGCCCGGACCACGGGCAGGTCCGTGAAGTGGCGGACGAGGTTGAAGACGCCGAGGTCCACCAGGAGCCCGACACCGCCCACCGCGCCGAACTTCGCGAACTCACGGGTGAGCCGGTCGAGCCGCACCCGCAGTGCGCTTCGTTCACTCATGGTGATCGCTCAGCCCCGTTCGTTCGGTTTCGTCAACCCAGCCATGCTAACGAGCCGCACGAGTGACCGCCCGAGGACACCGCAATGACCCCCGATCGCCCCGCCGGGGCTGTCGTAAACCACAGGGGGACGGTGCTTCCCCGCTCGGCGGATACCCTAAGAGGGTGACGTTCCCGGTAGTCGGCATGGTCGGTGGCGGACAGCTCGCTCGTATGACACACGAGGCAGGCATCCCCCTCGGCATCAGGTTCAAGCTCCTCAGTGACACTCCCCAGGACTCGGCGGCCCAGGTGGTGAGCGACGTCGTCATCGGCGACTATCGCGACCTGGACACGCTGCGTGACTTCGCGCGCGGCTGCGACGTGATCACCTTCGATCACGAGCACGTGCCCGCGGAGCACCTGCGCGCCCTGGAGGCGGACGGCGTCGTCGTCCGCCCCGGGCTCGACGCCCTGGTGCACGCCCAGGACAAGGGGGTGATGCGCGCCAGGCTCGACGCGATCGGCGCGCCCAGCCCGCGGCACCGCATCGTGGCCGACCCGGCCGACGCGGCCGCGTTCGCCGCCGAGGTCGGAGGCTTCCCCGTCATTCTGAAGACCGTGCGCGGCGGCTACGACGGCAAGGGCGTGTGGTTCGTCCGCTCCGAGGCGGACGCCCACGAGCCGTTCAAGGCCGGGGTGCCGGTGCTCGCCGAGGAGAAGGTCGACTACGTCCGCGAGCTCGCGGCCAACATCGTCCGCTCCCCGCACGGCCAGGCCGTCGCCTACCCGGTGGTCGAGTCCCAGCAGGTCGACGGCGTCTGCGACACCGTCATCGCCCCCGCCCCCGGGCTCTCGGACGAGCTGGCCGGCGAGGCGCAGGAGCTGGCGCTGCGGATCGGCAAGGAGCTCGGCGTCGTCGGCCACCTCGCCGTCGAGCTGTTCGAGACCTCCGACGGCCGGATCCTCGTGAACGAGCTGGCCATGCGGCCGCACAACTCCGGCCACTGGACCCAGGACGGCGCGATCACCTCGCAGTTCGCCAACCACGTCCGGGCCGTCCTCGACCTGCCGCTGGGCGACCCCCGCCCGCGCGCGAAGTGGACGGTCATGTGCAATGTCCTGGGCGGCGACTACCCGGACATGTACACGGCCTACCTGCACTGCATGGCCCGGGACCCGCAGCTCAAGATCCACATGTATGGCAAGGACGTGAAGCCCGGCCGCAAGGTGGGGCACGTCAACACCTACGGCGACGACCTGGACGACGTGCTGGAGCGCGCGCGTCACGCCGCCGGCTATCTGCGAGGAACGATCGTTGAGTAATCCGCTCATTGGCATCGTCATGGGGTCGGACTCCGACTGGCCCGTCATGGAGGCCGCGGCGCAGGCCCTGGACGAGTTCGAGATCCCGTACGAGGTCGACGTCGTCTCCGCCCACCGGATGCCGCGCGAGATGATCGCGTACGGCGAGGAGGCGGCCGGCCGCGGTCTGAAGGCGATCATCGCGGGCGCCGGCGGCGCGGCCCACCTGCCGGGCATGCTCGCCTCCGTCACGCCGCTGCCGGTGATCGGCGTCCCGGTGCCGCTGAAGTACCTCGATGGCATGGACTCGCTGCTGTCGATCGTGCAGATGCCGGCCGGTGTGCCGGTCGCCACGGTCTCGGTCGGCGGCGCGCGCAACGCGGGCCTGCTCGCCGCCCGGATCCTCGCCGCGCACGACGCCGACCTGCTGGCCCGGATGCGCGAGTTCCAGCAGGAGCTGAACGACCAGGCGACGGAGAAGGGCAAGCGGCTGCGGGCGAAGGTCGACGGCTCGAACGCGTTCGGCTTCGCGAAGTGACCGCGGCGGACGGCCCGTCGGCGTACCTGGACGAGGCGCGGGAGCTGCTGGCCGCGCACCCGGTGGCCGACGGCCACAACGACCTGCCCTGGGCGCTGCGGGAGCATGTCCGCTACGACCTGGACCGGCTGGACATCGCCCGTGACCAGGCCGGGAAGCTGCACACCGACCTCGGCCGGCTGCGGGCCGGCGGGGTCGGCGCGCAGTTCTGGTCGGTGTACGTGCGCTCCGACCTCGCGGGGGACCGCGCGGTCAGCGCGACGCTGGAGCAGATCGACGTCGTCGACCAGCTCCTCGTGCGGTACGCCGGCGATCTCGCGCCGGCGCTCACCGCCGACGACATGGAGGCGGCGCGGGCGGGCGGCCGGATCGCCTCGCTCAAGGGCGCCGAGGGCGGCCACTCCATCAACGACTCCCTCGCCACCCTGCGGGCGCTGTACGCGCTGGGCGTGCGCTACATGACGCTCACGCACAACGACAACATCGCCTGGGCGGACTCGGCGACGGACGTCCCGGCCGTCGGCGGCCTGTCGGCCTTCGGCCGCGAGGTCGTCCGCGAGATGAACCGGCTCGGGATGCTGGTCGACCTCTCGCACGTGGCCGCGACGACGATGCGCGACGCGCTGGCCACGACCGAGGCGCCCGTGCTGTTCTCGCACTCCTCGGCCCGCGCGGTCTGCGACCACCCGCGGAACGTCCCGGACGACGTCCTGGAGGCGCTGCCGGCGAACGGCGGCGTGGCGATGGCGACCTTCGTCCCGAAGTTCGTGCTGCCGGCGGCGATGGAGTGGACGGCCGCCGCGGACGAGAACCTGCGGGCGCACGGGCTGCACCCCCTCGACACCACGGCGGAGGCGATGCGGCTCCACGCGGCGTTCGAGGAGGCCCACCCGCGCCCGGTGGCGACCGTCGCGACGATCGCCGACCACCTCGACCACATGCGCGAGGCGGCCGGCGTCGACCACATCGGCATCGGCGGCGACTACGACGGCACGGCGTTCACGCCGGAGGGCCTGGAGGATGTCTCCGGGTACCCGAACCTGATCGCCGAACTGCTGCGGCGCGGCTGGTCGCGGTCCGACCTGGCCAAGCTGACGTGGGGCAACGCGGTGCGGGTGCTGCGGGACGCGGAGGCGGTGGCCCGGGACGTCCGCACCCGGCGCGGCCCGTCGAACGCGACGATCGAGCAGCTGGACGGCACCACGGCGTAGGCCGGCGGGGGTACCCGAACGGACCGGCCCACCGCGCCGGTGCGGGGGCACGGTGCCACGGTGGGCGGTCTGCGCGCCGTGGCGGGGCCGGAGGCGGTCGGCCCGGTCAGGCCGACGGGCGGCCCATGGCGCGGTACGTCCAGCCCGCCTCGCGCCAGCGGACCGGGTCCAGCGTGTTGCGGCCGTCCAGGACGACCCGGGACGAGGCGACCTCGCCCAGCTCCGCCGGGTCCAGGTCGCGGAACTCGCTCCACTCCGTCAGGTGCAGCACGACGTCCGCGCCGCGCACCGCCTCCAGCGCCGAGTCCGCGTAGACCAGCGTCGGGAACAGCCGGCGGGCGTTCTCCATGCCCTTCGGGTCGTACACGGTCACCTGGCCGCCCTGCAGCTGGATCTGACCGGCCACGTTCAGCGCGGGCGAGTCGCGGACGTCGTCGGAGTCCGGCTTGAAGGTCGCGCCGAGCACCGCCACCCGCTTGCCGAGGAACGAGTCGACGCCGAGCGCCTCACGGGTCATGGAGACCATCTGGGCGCGCCGCCGCATGTTGATCGAGTCGATCTCGCGCAGGAAGGTCAGCGCCTGGTCCGCGCCCAGCTCGCCGGCCCGCGCCATGAACGCGCGGATGTCCTTCGGCAGGCAGCCGCCGCCGAAGCCGATGCCGGCGCGCAGGAACTTCGCGCCGATCCGCTCGTCGTGGCCGATCGCCTCCGCCAGCTTGGCGACGTCGCCGCCGGCGGCCTCGCAGACCTCCGCCATCGCGTTGATGAAGGAGATCTTGGTGGCGAGGAAGGAGTTCGCCGCCGTCTTCACCAGCTCCGCCGTCGGATAGTCCGTCACCACGAACGGCGAGCCCTCCGACACGGGCCCCGCGTACACCTCGCGCAGCAGCTTCTCCGCGCGCTCGCTGCGCACGCCGACCACGATCCGGTCCGGGTGCAGCGTGTCGTCCACGGCGAAGCCCTCGCGCAGGAACTCCGGGTTCCAGGCCAGGTCCACGCCCTCCGGCAGCAGCGCGGAGAGCCGCTCCGCGGAGCCCACCGGCACCGTCGACTTGCCGACGACCAGCGAGCCGCCGCGGACCACGGGGGCCAGGGAGGCGAAGGCGGCGTCCACGTACGACATGTCGCAGGCGTACTCGCCGTGCTTCTGCGGCGTGTTCACGCAGACGAAGTGGACGTCGCCGAAGGCGCCGACCTCCTCCCAGGAGGTGGTGAAGCGCAGTCGGCCGGTCGAGCCCTCGATCCCCGCGACGTGCTTCGCGAGCAGTTCCTCGAGACCGGGCTCGTACATCGGCACCCGGCCGGACGACAGCAGCTCGATCTTCTCGGGGACGACGTCGAGCCCGAGGACCTCG
The DNA here is from genome assembly GCF_048500665.1 of Streptomyces tritici. Lineage (NCBI taxonomy): Bacteria > Bacillati > Actinomycetota > Actinomycetes > Kitasatosporales > Streptomycetaceae > Streptomyces > Streptomyces tritici. The sequence continues at coordinate 2,660,078 of NZ_CP183183.1, read as the reverse complement.
AAGCCCAGTTCCGCCATCGCCGCTGCGTGCGTGGCGCCGAGGTAGCCGGTGCCGATCACGGTGATCTTGAGGGCCATGCGGGGACTCCAGTACGTCGGGCGGAATGCCTGCCCGAGCATAGTCGGGCCCTGGCCCGGGACCCCGCCACGCCCTACCATTTGAGTTACTTAACGGTAGTTAGCAAGTGGGAGTGACTGAGCGTGGCTGGTTCCGCTGATTTCGACCTGTACCGGCCGTCGGAGGAGCACGACATGCTCCGGGAGACGGTCCGTTCGCTCGCGGAGGCGAAGATCGCCCCGTTCGCGGCGGAGGTGGACGAGGAGGGCCGGTTCCCGCAGGAGGCCCTGGACGCGCTGGTCGCGTCCGACCTGCACGCCGTGCACGTCCCGGAGACCTACGGCGGCGCCGGCGCGGACGCCCTGGCCACCGTGATCGTGATCGAGGAGGTCGCCCGCGCCTGCGGTTCGTCCTCGCTGATCCCCGCGGTGAACAAGCTCGGCTCGCTGCCGGTGATCCTGTCCGGCTCGGAGGAGCTGAAGCACAAGTACCTCGCCCCCCTCGCCGCGGGCGAGGCGATGTTCTCCTACTGCCTGTCCGAGCCGGACGCCGGCTCCGACGCGGCGGGCATGAAGACCCGCGCGGTGCGCGACGGCGACTTCTGGGTGCTGAACGGCGTGAAGCGGTGGATCACCAACGCGGGCGTGTCGCAGTACTACACCGTGATGGCCGTCACCGACCCGGAGAAGCGGTCGAAGGGCATCAGCGCGTTCGTGGTGGAGAAGGACGACGAGGGCGTGTCGTTCGGCGCGCCGGAGAAGAAGCTCGGCATCAAGGGCTCCCCGACCCGCGAGGTCTACCTCGACAACGTCCGCATCCCGGCCGACCGGATGATCGGCGCCGAGGGCACCGGCTTCGCCACCGCGATGAAGACCCTGGACCACACCCGCATCACCATCGCCGCCCAGGCCATCGGCATCGCCCAGGGCGCCCTCGACTACGCCAAGGGCTACGTCACCGAGCGCAAGCAGTTCGGCAAGCCGATCGCCGACTTCCAGGGCGTGCAGTTCATGCTCGCCGACATGGCCATGAAGCTGGAGGCCGCCCGCCAGCTCACCTACGCCGCGGCCGCGAAGTCCGAGCGCGTCGACGGCGACCTGACCTTCTTCGGCGCCGCCGCCAAGTGCTTCGCCTCCGACGTCGCCATGGAGGTCACCACTGACGCCGTCCAGCTCCTCGGCGGCTACGGCTACACCCGCGACTACCCCGTCGAGCGCATGATGCGCGACGCCAAGATCACCCAGATCTACGAAGGCACCAACCAGGTCCAGCGCATCGTCATGGCCCGCAACCTCCCGTGACGGAAACGGGCCCGCCGAAGGATCGGCGGGCCCTTTCGATCAGGTGACGCGGGGTCAGCGGTTCGACGTCACCGTCACCGGCTCGTCGTTCTGGATCTGCGAGACCAGCTGCTTCACCTTCGGCATGTCCCACTTCAGGGAGCCCTGCGGCGCGCTGCCCGAGATCGGGATGTTCATGGACTTGCCGTCGCCGCCGCTGATCCCCTTCATCGCGAAGAACATCTTCGCGAGGTCGTACAGCGACATGTCCTTGTCCACGATCAGCGTGTCCAGGCCCGCGCCGAGCGTCGGGTACAGCGTGAACGGGTTCAGGATCGTGCCGGGCGTCGCGGCCTGGTTGGCCAGCGCGGAGAGGAACTTCTGCTGGTTCTTCGTCCGCGCGAGGTCCGACTCGGCGAAGGCGTACCGGGTGCGGACGAACGCCAGCGCCTGCTCGCCGTTCAGGGTCTGCTTGCCCGCCTGGAAGTCCGCGCCGGACTTCTTGTCCTTGAAGCCCTTCTCGATGTTCATCTCGACACCGCCGAGCGCGTCCACGATGTTCGCGAAGCCGGCGAAGCCGATCTCCGCGTAGTGGTCGATGCGCAGCCCGGTGTTGTACTCGACGGTCCGCACCAGCAGCTCGGGGCCGTCCATCGCGTACGCCGCGTTCAGCTTGGAGCCGCCGCGGGCCTTGTACGTCCTGCCCGACTCGGAGCCGACGAACGAGGGGATCGTCACCCACGAGTCGCGCGGCAGCGAGACCATCGTGTTCCCGCTGGAGCAGGCGGCGAGGATCATCATCGAGTCGGTCCGCTTGCCCTCGGCGGAGCCGGTGTGCAGCTTCTTCTTCTCCTCGGCGGACATGCCCTCACGGCTGTCCGAGCCGACGATCAGATACGTGGTGCAGTCGCCCTCCTCGGGGCGCTCGATGACCTTGGCGAGGTCGACCTCGCCCCGGAGCTTCGAGCTCGCCCAGGCGTACGTGCCGATGCCGTACGCCAGCACCGCGACGACGAGGACGATCGAGCCGACCTTGATCCGGCGGCGCCAGTCCGGCGCGGGGCGGCCGTAGCCGTCGTCGTACGGCTCGCGCGGCGGCGGTACGGTGCCGCGGCCCCCGCCCTGCGGGCTGCCGTAGACCTGGCCGGTGCTGTACCCCGAGTCGTACCCGGAGGCCTGCGCCTGCGTGTAGTTCGGGTTGTACCCCTGGCCCGGCTGCTGCGGGGGCACCGGCGGACGCTGCCGCTGCCGCTGCACGTGACGCATCACACGCGGGCCCTCGGGCTCGTCACCTGCGCTGCCGTGGCCGTAACCGCCTTGCCAGTCATTCATGCGCAACAGTGTGCCGTTCGCCCAGGCGGCGCCGACAGGCCGGGTGGACAATCGCACCGGCCCTGTTGCCAAGCTGATGCAAAGGTGACCGGGCCGAGGCACGCCGCAAAGCTCGGCATAAGGTGGACGACATGACAGATCAGGGCGATATCCCGGGCAAGCCCACCGCCGCGTCGCGGACCACGCTCAGCCACATCATGACCAGCCACGACACCAACCTCCTGGGCACCGTGCACGGCGGTGTGATCATGAAGCTGGTCGACGACGCCGCCGGGGCCGTCGCCGGCCGCCACTCGGGCGGCCCGGCCGTCACCGCCTCCATGGACGAGATGGTCTTCCTGGAGCCGGTCCGCGTCGGTGACCTCGTCCATGTGAAGGCGCAGGTCAACTGGACCGGCCGGTCCTCCATGGAGGTCGGCGTCAAGGTGCTCGCGGAGCGCTGGAACGAGTCCACGCCGGCCCAGCAGGTGGGCTCCGCGTACCTGGTCTTCGCCGCCGTCGACGCGGACGGCAAGCCGCGGCCGGTGCCGCCGGTGATCCCCGAGACGGACCGGGACCGGCGCCGCTACCAGGAGGCCCAGATCCGCCGCACCCACCGCCTGGCCCGCCGCCGCGCCATCAAGGAGCTCCGCGAGGCCCGCGCGGCCGAGGGCTACGAGGACTGAACCGTCCCCTTCCGAGCCGCCCGGCGGGACCTGCCCGCCCGGCGGGACGGTCTACCCGCAGACGACCTGGTCCCCGGTGACCGCGTCGAACTGCCCGCTCTGCGTCTGCTCCGGCCGTACGGGCGTCACGCCCTTGTAGTCCGCCCCCGCGGTCACCCGCATAGTCCGCCCCTGCCCCGGCACCGCCTTGAGCTGCGCCCCCGGCAGCGCCGCCGCCAGGGACTTCGCCGAGCGGTCCCAGCGGGGGTCGTACGTGATCAGGGTGCGCCGCAGCGCGGGGCCGGTGCCGTTCTGCGGGGCCCCGGTGGTGTCGAAGCCGGTGCCCCGCAGCGCCGCGTCCACCTTGCGCCCGAGCCCGTCGGTCTTCGTCCCGTTGTAGACCTGCACCCGGATCTGCCGCGGCGGCACGTCCACCACGACCCGCCGCACCGCGGGCCCGCGGTGCGGGGCGAGCGGCTTGTCCTCCCGCAGCGCCCGGAACAGCCCGCTCGCCTTCTTCGCGTCCCACTTCACCGTCGAGCCGATCCCCTTCACCGGGAAGCTCACGTCCCCCACCGGCACCGAGACGAACTCCGACGAGGCCGGACCGAAGCCCCGCATCGCCTTCGCCAGGGCCACCATGCGGTCCGCGCCGAAGCCCTGGTCGGCCCGGACCGAGCCGAGCACGCTCGTGGTCACCTCCCGGAACCGCACCGGGTTCAGCAGCACCCCGTTGCTCGTGATCCGGTGGATGAGCGCCGCCACGAACCGCTGCTGGCGCTGCATCCGGCCCAGGTCCGCCGCCCCGTCGACATGCCGTGAGCGCACGTACTGCAGCGCCTGCCCGCCGCTCAGCCGGTGCCGGCCCGCGGCCAGGTTCAGCCCGGTGTACGAGTCCTTCACCGGCTTCGCGGTGCAGATCTCCACCCCGCCGACCGCGTCCACCGTCTTCATGAAGCTGGTGAAGTCGACCTCCAGATAGTGGTCGATCTTCACCCCGGTCATGTTCTCGACCGTCCGCACGGTCAGCGCCGGCCCGCCCTCCGCGTACGCGGCGTTCAGCTTCACCGGATGCGCGTCGTGGTGCCGGCCGGTCGTCGCGTCGACGTGCTCGGGCATCTCCGCGTACGAGTCGCGCGGCAGGCTCACCACACTGACGCGCTCGCGGTCCTCGGACAGGTGCACCAGCATCACGGTGTCGGTGCAGTGGCAGGGTGCCCCGCCGAGCCGGTACTTCTCCTTCTCCGCCGGGGTGATCTTCTCCCGTCCGTCCGTGCCCACGACCAGCACGTTCATCCCGTGCCCGGCCTGCGGCCGGTTCTTCATGTCCTTGAACGGGTCGACCCGGTCGATCCCCGTGTCGAGGCCCGTCATCAGGGCGTGCCCGATGCCGCCCGCTCCCAGCACCAGCACCGACAGGGCGGTGGCCACCCGCATCCCCCAGCGGGGCCGCTCTTCCCGTCTGACGCGGCGGGCCGGGGCGGGACGGCGGCCGGCCGGCCGGGGACGGGGCGGGCGGGGCGGTGTGGGCACCGGGGACACCTCCGCGGGGGTGAGGGAGAGCGAGAGAACCGTAGGCCCATACGATCAGCGACAGCGGGTGCCGCACCCGGCGGCGCGCGACCATGTCCCCCGTTCGCGGTAACGTGGCGGGCGATGAATGCCACGCCCGTCTCCGTGATCATGCCGGTCCTCAACGAGGAGCGGCACCTGCGCGACTCGGTCCGTCACATCCTCCAGCAGGAGTACGACGGCGAGATGGAGGTGGTGATCGCGCTCGGGCCGTCCACGGACCGCACCGACGAGATCGCCGCCGAGCTCGTCCGCGAGGACCCCCGCGTGCACACCGTGCCCAATCCCACGGGCCGTACGCCCGCCGCGCTGAACGCGGCGATCAAGGCGTCCCGTCACCCGATCGTGGTGCGCGTCGACGGTCACGGCATGCTCTCCCCGGACTACATCGCCACCGCCGTCCGGCTCCTGGAGGAGACCGGCGCGCAGAACGTCGGCGGCATCATGCACGCCGAGGGCGAGAACGACTGGGAGCACGCCGTCGCCGCCGCCATGACCTCGAAGATCGGCGTGGGCAACGCGGCCTTCCACACCGGGGGCGAGGCCGGCCCGGCCGAGACCGTGTACCTCGGCGTCTTCCGCCGGGAGGCCCTGGAGCAGCAGGGCGGCTACAACGAGGAGTTCATCCGCGCCCAGGACTGGGAGCTGAACTTCCGCATCCGTGAGGCGGGCGGCCTGATCTGGTTCTCGCCCGAGCTGCGCGTCCAGTACCGGCCCCGGCCGAACGTGCGCGCGCTGGCGAAGCAGTACAAGGACTACGGCCGCTGGCGGCACGTGGTGGCCCGCTACCACCAGGGCTCCATCAACCTCCGCTACCTGGCCCCGCCGACCGCGGTCTGCGCCATCGCGGCCGGCCTCGTGACCGGCGTCACGCTCAGCCCGCTCGGCTTCGTGATCCCGGCCGGCTACCTCGCCGCGATCACCGCCGGCTCGATTCCGGCGGGCAAGGGCCTCCCGCTGAAGGCCCGTCTGCAGATCCCGGTGGCCCTGGCCACCATGCACATGTCCTGGGGCTTCGGCTTCCTCACCAGCCCCCGCTCCCTGGCCCGGAAGGTCATCGCCAGCCGCCGCCCGGCGGTCAGGGCGACGACCGTCTGAGCCACGGCCGACGCGACGAGGCCGCCCGGTGCGTCACGCACCGGGCGGCCTCGTCGTGTTCCGGGAGGGGCCGGGTCAGCTCTTGCCGTCCCAGCGGTAGACCGAGTAGACCGGCATGCAGTGCTTCTCGTCGGCCCGGACCACGTCCGAACCCTCCGGCAGGTCGCCGGCCTCCGTCTTCGCCGGCTTGAACACGGCGCCCTCGCGCCAGTCCTGGCCGACCACCACGGTGATCCCCTCGGCCGCGGCGTCCGCGCGGACGGCCGTCGCCGGCAGACCGAGCGCCGTGGCGACCGACACCGCGTCGGCCTTCCCCTGCTCGCCCTCGGCCTTCGGGTACTTGACCACCGAGTCCTTGCGCGGCTCCGCGCCCTGCGAGGACCTCGCCTTCGTGAAGCCCTTGCCCTGCAGGGTCTCCGAGATGCTGCGGGCCCGGCCGCCGATCGGGGCCTCGGTGTCGGAGCCGGTGCCGTTGACGACCGTCACGCCGATCGAGCCCGGCGCGGCCGCCGTCGGTCCCGGCTTCGCGGAGGGGGAGGGGGACGGCTTGGCGTCCTTCGGGTCGCCGTTCTTGTCGAAGGCGACGTCCTCGCGGAGCATGCGGAAGATCTTGTCCGCGGCGCTGGGGACGAGCTGGAGCTTGTTGCGGTCGATCCGGGACTCGACGGTCGGCACCGTGGCCGTCGTCATCCGGTTCAGCTTCACGTTCTTGAGCTGCATCGACAGGTCGAACAGGCCCTTCACGGAGGCGATCTCGTCCGAGACCTGCAGCGCCTTGGTCGCCGTCTCGGCGAGGCTGAGCAGCTGGCCGGTGTCGGACCAGGCGTTCTGCTTCTGCAGCTTCTCGAACATGCCGTTCATGTACATGTGCTGGGCCTTGGCCCGGCCTTGGTCGTTGCCCCAGGCGTGCCGGGTGCGCAGCCACTGCAGGGCCTGCTCGCCCTTGATCTCGGTGGTGCCTTCCTTCAGCTTCAGGCCCGAACCGCCGGGCACCTGCCGGGTCGGCTTGTCGTGGACGCCGGTCTCCACACAGACCGGGACGCCGCCGACCTCGTCCGCCATCGCGACCACACCGGCGAAGTCGATCATCATCCAGTGGTCGATGTAGACGCCGGTCAGCGTCTCCCAGGTGGTGAGGGTGCAGCCCGGACCGCCGCGTCCCAGCGTCTCGTTGATCGGCCGGTTGCTCGTCGACGGGTAGGTGTTGCCCTCGTCGTCCTTGCACTTCGGGATCGTGACGATCGTGTCGCGGGGGATCGTGACGGCGGAGGCGTTCTTCCGGTCGGCCGAGATGTGCAGCAGCATCTGCACGTCCGCGAGCGGCTTCTGGTCACGGAGGTTCTTGCCGCCGCCCAGCTTGACGTTCTTCGGGTCCTTCCGGCTGTCCGAGCCGATCAGCAGGATGTTCAGCGGGGTGTTGCCCAGGGCGTTCGGCGCGGCCTTCTTCACGCCGCTGTCGCCGCCGCTGCGGCCGCCGGAGCGCAGGTTGCTGTTGAGGTGCTCGTAGTACCAGTAGCCCGCGCCGGCGGTGCCGAGTATGAGCAGCGACACCGTGGCCGCCGTCCACTTCAGCACCTTGCCCTTGCCGGACTTCTTGGCACGGCGGCGCGGACCGCCGCGGCGGTGGCCCGGGCCGCTGCCCGCGTCGCCCGAACCGCCGCCGTCGCCGGAACCCGGCCGTACGCGCAGGCCCATCGTGCCCGCGTCCTCGTACAGGCTGTCGTCCCAGCCGTGTTCACGGGCGCGCGGAACGCGCTCTCGCGCTCCCTCCCCACGCACGCTGCTCTGTCCCACCCCTGGGCCCCCCTCGGATACTCAGATGCGGCCGTCGGCCCGGAACATCCGGGTCACGAGGCGCACACCTTCTTGTCGGCTTCTACCTTGTCGATGTCCGGCACCTTCGCCGGCCCGGTGAGGGGCACCCCCGCGCCCTTGAAGTCAGAGCCGAGAATCAGCGTCATCGGTTCCCTCTCACCGGCCTCCTGCGTCCCCTGCTTGAGCGCCGCCGCGGGCAGGCCCATCAGGTCCGCCAGCTTCCGTGCCTGGTCGGCCTGGTTCGGGGCGTACTCCAGCGTCGTCGTGACCTGCTTCTGCGGTGCGTTGCTCTTGTTCGTGGAGCGGAACACCCCCGCGTCGTTCTGCAGCCAGTTGATCGTGTTCTGCGCCGCGCCGCGGATGCCGCTGCCGTTGTAGACGTCCACCCGCACCTGCGACGCCTCGGCGCGCGGTCCCTTCAGGAGCGCGGCCTGGGCGTTCGCCTGCGCGTTCTTGGCGTCCTTCTCCTTCTTCTTCACCTCGGTGAGCGAGGTGTCGGACTTCAGCAGCGCGAAAAGCTGCGGCGCCTTCGTCGGATGCGGGACGACCGTCGCCTTGATCTTCTCGTTCGGGTTGTCGATGACCGGCAGCGTGGCGAACGTGATGTTCTTCGGGTCGATCGGGGTGAGTTCCTTCGCCAGGTCCGAGAGCTTGGCGATGCTCCCTATGCCGGTGTCGACGGTCAGCGCGTTGGTGGCCGCCTCGGCGAGCCCGTACAGCTTGGTCGGGCTGGTCAGCGTCTCGTCCGACTTCATCTGACGGATCATCGAACTCAGGAACTGCTGCTGGATCTTGATGCGGTCCAGGTCGCTCTCGTTGCCGAAGCTGTGCCGGGTCCGGACGAAGGCCAGGGCCTGTTCGCCCATGACGACGGACTCGCCCTTCGGCAGGTTCAGCTTGGAGTCCTTGTCCTTGACCGGCTTGGCCACGCAGACCTTCACGCCGCCGACGGCCGTCGTCATCTCCTTGACGGCGTTGAAGTCGGCCATCATGAAGTGGTCCACGGTCAGCCCGGTCAGCTCGGTGACCGTGCGCATCGTGCAGCCGGGGTCGCGGCCCGCCTGGCCGAGGCTGGTGTTGAACCGGACGTCCGTCTCGCCGGGGATGACCTTCGTGCCGTCCGCGGTCTTGGTCTCGCAGTCCGGGATGTTCGTCTTCAGGTCGCGCGGGATCGACATCGCCGTCGCGTTGGTGCGGTCCGCGGAGACGTGGAACAGGATCGTGGTGTCGGCGTGCCCGGGGCTGTTCTTGTCGCCGTAGCCCTGGTTGCCGGAGCCGGTGCGCTTGTCGGTGCCGATCAGCAGGATGTTGAAGGCCTTGCCCTTCTTGAACCCGCCGCCGCTCGCCCCGGCCACGTCGACCGTCTTGATGTTCCCGTTGAAGTGCTCGTACAGCGCGTACGCGCCCACGGCGCCCGCGGCGACGACGAAGGCCGTCACGCCGCCGGTCCACATCAGGGCCTTCTTGCGGCGGGACTTCGCCGGGCGGCGCTTGCGGCGGCCCGCCGGGCCTTCGCCGCCGTGGCCACGGCCCTGGCCCTCCGCGACCCGCCGTCGGCGCTGCCCGGGTACGGGTGCGGCCTCGGTGGCGCCGGAGCGGCGCTCGCCGTCAGGGGCGCGGCCGGCGGCTCTGGGGCTCGGCGGGGTGGTGCCGCGCGGACGCGAGACGGGTGCCGACTGCCCAGCGGAACGGTCCAGTCGCAGTTCGTAGTTGCCGGTGCGCGGGTTGAGCACCCACTGGTCGGCGGGGTCGATCTCGTCCGCCCGTCCACGGCTGTGCGCGTCCACGGTTGCCTGAGTCCTCCGTCGGTGCCACGCGGCGCCTCCCCCGGCAGGCGCTCGATTTCTTTCGATCTCTCCGTGCGCGACACGCGGTCGCAGCACCGGATCGCGTCACACTATCCGCCCAGTTCAGCGCGGGGCGACGTCCGTGACAAATTCCACGCACCTTACAAGCGGGCAATTCGCTCAAACACCGTTTCCTGCGAGAGCGGGTTTGGGTGGCGCTTTACCTGACCGCCGGAGCGTGACCGGGCGGTCACCTCACGAGCACACGCCCTCGGCCGCGTTGCGTCCCGAGAACGTGGGGGTCGGCTCGGCCTCCGGTTCGTCCTCCTTGTACCGTCCGTCGTCGCTCTCCGCGTCCGGGACGACCTCCACGGGCAGGTCCTCGCGCAGCCGCTTGAACAAGGCGTTCGCGGCAGGCTGCACCAGTTCGTCCCGGTTCGGGTCGTACGCGTACGGGCGCCGCGGCACCGTGAGGAACTGCACCTTCTCCGTCGGCACGCTGCGCATCGAGCGGGCCAGGTCGTACAGGTCCCGCAGCGAGTCGAGCCCCGGATCGGTGGTGAGCGCCTTGGTCGCCGCGTCCAGGACCGGGTACAGCTTCGCCGGGTTCAGCAGGACGCCGTTGCTCTGCACCTTGTTGACCAGCGCGCCGAGGAACTGCTGCTGCCGGTCCATGCGTTCGGTGTCGCTGCCGTTGCCCAGCGACTTGCGGGCCCGTACGAAGCCCAGCGCCTGCTCGCCGCGGAGCGTGTGCCGGCCGGCCGGCAGCTTCAGATGGGCGTCCGGGTCGTTCACCGGCTCCTTCAGGCAGACCTCGACGCCGTCCACGGCGTCGACCATCTTCTTGAAGCCGCGGAAGTCCACCACCATGTGATGGTCGACCCGGATCCCGGTCAGCCGCTCCAGGGTGCGGATGGTGCAGGCGGTGCCGCCGAACTCGTACGCCCAGTTGAACTGCGCGAACTGCTCACGGGTGCGTGTGCCGTCCGCCGTGCGGCAGCTCGGGATCCGCACCATCAGGTCGCGCGGCACCGACACCGCCGTGGCGCTGGTCCGGCCCGCCGCCAGGTGCAGCAGGATCGTGGTGTCCGAGCGCTGCGTCCCCTTGTCCCGGCCGTACTTGCGGTTGCCGCTGCCGGCGCGGGTGTCGGAGCCGATCATCAGGATGTTCCGCGCCCCGAGCGCCCCCGGGCGGGGGCGCTCCTTCTCGTACCGGCGCAGTTCCGCCTCGGCGGAGGTGTCGGTCGTGATGTTGGAGTCCAGCTTGCGGTACAGCCACCAGCCGGTGGCGGCCGCGACCAGCACGACCACCGAGCAGCCGACGGCCGTCCACCGTGGCCAGCGCCGCTTCGGCGTGCCGTCGCCCGGCTCCCCGTCGCCCGCCGGACCGTCCGGCTCGGCGGGGGTGGGGGTGCCTGCGCTGTCCGTCACGTCTGCGGTCCCGTCCGTCGAGGGGGTCAAAGGCGCGTACCCGCCGATCATCCACCTGCGTCGACGCCCGGGCCCGGGGACTCGGCGCGTCGCTGCGCCGGACGGGTGGCGGAAGGGGCATGCCCGTGCGGTCGGCCGTGACGGTGGCCGTTCGCTCGGTCGGCCGTGACGGTGGCCGTTCGCTCAGTCGGCCGTGGCGGTGACCCGCTCGCTCTCCACCCGCTTCGCGAGCCCGTCCGCGTCCAGCCGGTCCAGGTGCCGGCAGAGCACGACCGAGCCGCCGGCCGCCAGCGGCGCGTACAGCCCGGCGGAGACGCCCTCCCAGGAGTCGTACCCGCGGCCCGTCAGCAGCCGCGCCCCGGGGGCGAGGCCGAGGGTCTCCGCGTCGGCGCGGGCCCGCTCCACGAGCTGGGCCCCCGTCAGCTCCAGGCCCGACACGGCCAGCGCGGGCGCGTCCGGATCGACCGGGACGTACGGGGCGAACCGGTCGCCCTGGCTCGGCACCTCCACCGCGTAGTCCGCGTACCCGGCGGGCGGGATCCGGAAGCGCCGGCCCAGCGGCTCCAGCGAGAGCGCGATCCGGTCCCCGGAGCAGGCCAGGCCCGCGTCGAACCGGCCCGGACCGGCGACGACGTGATCGGCGGCGGCGGGGTCGCCGTCCAGGTCGGCGATCACGCCGACGGACGAGCAGGCGAGCAGCCATACGGCGGTCTGCCAGTGGGCCGGCAGCAGCAGGGCCAGCCGTTCGCCGGGCTCGGCGCCCAGTTCGTCCTGGAGCAGATTGGCCGTCTTCGCCACCCAATTGGCGAAGGTGGCCACGGACAATTCGACGCGCTCACCGGTGGCGTCGTCGTAGAAGGTGACCAAGGGGCGGGCCGGGTCCGCGGCGAGCGCGGATCGCAGCAGGTCCGCGGGGGTGCGATCGGTGGCGTTCACCCGCGCAAGGGTACGCGGGCGCGCCCCGGCGACACCGCCGTACCGGTGACCGGGTCCTCCGGTCGGACCGACGGGCCGTCAGTTTCCGGGGCTCGTCCCGGCGCGCGGAACGCCGGCGGGCTCCGCACCATCGCACCATGCGTGCCTACCTTGCTACCTCCATCGGCGTCGTGTGTACGGCCGCCCTCGTCCTTCCCCTCGCGCCCGCGGCCGGAGCCGCGGCCCCGCCCCCGACCGACCCGCTCGCCTCGCGCTCCGCGCCCGCGGACGACACCCGCGCCGCGGGGGACACCCGCGCCGCGGGGGACACCCAGTCGCTTCCGCTCGACGTCCTCGGCAACGCCCGCGCGGCCGGCTCCGCCGCCGTGCGGGGCCTGACCCGACGGGACGTCAGACCGTTCTCGCTGGTCGGCGTCGTCTGGGACGACGCCGGGGCCGAACTGCACGGCAGCGTCCAGGTCCGGACGCGCGCCGCCGACGACGGGTCCTGGTCCACCTGGCAGGACGTGGAGACCCACGCCGACGGAGCCGACCCGGGCACGGAGGGCCGCGCCGACGGGCCGGTGCGCGGGGCGACCGCCCCGCTGTGGGTGGGCGACTCGGACGGCGTCGAGATCCGCGTCCGCGCGGAGGGCCGGGCCCCGCTGCCGGAGGGCCTGCGGCTGGAACTGGTCGACCCGGGCGAGGACACGACCGCCGGCGGGGCCTCGGACAGGTCCCTGGCCTTGGGCGCGCCGGAAGGCACGGTGCTCCCGGCGCTGCCCCGCCGTCAGACCGAGGCGGAGTACGCGGCGGAGTCCGCGGGCCGGTACGCGTACGAGACCGACCACGAGCGGGAGGCCGCCCTCCCCGAGGCGGCGCTGCGCGCGCGGCCGTACATCGGGCCGCGTCCCCGGATCGTCACGCGGAAGGGCTGGGGCGCGAACGAGAAGCTCCGCGAGAAGAAGTTCGTGTACACGAAGAAGGTGAAGGCCGCCTTCGTGCACCACAGCGCGACCGGCAACAACTACAGCTGCCGGCAGGCCCCCTCCGTGCTGCGCAGCATCTACCGCTACCACGTCGTGAGCCTGGGCTGGCGGGACTTCGGCTACAACTTCGCCGTCGACAAGTGCGGAAACATCTACGAAGGCCGCGCCGGCGGCGTGACCCGGGCCGTCCTGGGCGCCCACACCCGCGGTTTCAACACCGACAGCATGGGCATCGCCGTCCTCGGCACCTTCGGGTCGAGCAATCCGCCGGCGGCCGCGACCAACGCGGTGGCCCGCCTGACGGCCTGGAAGCTCGGGCTCTTCGGGGCGAACCCGAAGGGCAAGACCACTCTGACGTCCGGCGGTGGCAACCGGTACAGGAAGGGGACGAAGGTCAGACTGAACGTCATCTCCGGGCACCGCGACGGCTTCGCCACCACGTGCCCGGGGGCCCGGCTGTACAAGAAGCTCGGAACCACCCGGACCGCGTCCGCGAAGTACCAGGGGCGTGTCTGATACACCCCATACGGTCATCGGTCCGATCATCTGCATAAACTGACCGGTCACATCGCAGGACCAGCGGTGTGACCGGCCCGAGCAGGAAGCAGAGACGACTGGTGACAGAAGCGATCCTTCTCGTCGGCGGCAAAGGGACCCGGCTGCGGCCGCTGACGGTGAACACGCCGAAGCCGATGATCCCGGCGGCGGGAGTGCCCTTCCTCACCCACCAGCTGGCCCGGGCCCGCGCGGCCGGCGTGGAGCACGTCGTCATGGCGACCTCGTACCTGGCCGAGGTCTTCGAGCCGTACTTCGGCGACGGCTCGGCGCTGGGACTCAGCCTGGAGTACGTCACCGAGGAGGAGCCCCTCGGCACCGGCGGCGCGATCCGCAACGTGGCGTCCCGCCTGCACTCCGGCCCGGACGACCCGGTCCTGATCTTCAACGGCGACATCCTCACCGGCCTGGACATCCGCGCCCTGGTCGCCACGCACGCCTCCTCCGGCGCGGACGTGTCGCTGCACCTGACGCGGGTGGCGGACCCGCGGGCCTTCGGCCTGGTGCCGACGGACCCGACCGGCCGCGTCACGGCGTTCCTGGAGAAGCCGCAGACACCGGAGGAGATCGTCACCGACCAGATCAACGCGGGCGCGTACGTGTTCCGGCGCTCGGTCATCGACACGATCCCCACCGGCCGGCCGGTCTCCGTCGAGCGCGAGACCTTCCCCGGCCTGCTCGCCGAGGGCGCGCACCTGCAGGGCATGGTCGACTCCACGTACTGGCTCGACCTCGGCACCCCGCAGGCCTTCGTCCGCGGCTCCGCCGACCTGGTCCTGGGCCGCGCCCCGTCGCCCGCGGTGCCGGGCCGCTGCGGCGACCGGCTGGTCCTGCCGTCGGCGCGGGTCGCCCCGGACGCCAAGCTGACGGGCGGCACCGTGGTCGGCGAGGACGCCGTGGTGGGCGCGGGCGCCCGGATCAGCGGCAGCACGATCCTGGCGGGCGCGGTGGTGGAACCCGGCGCGGTCATCACCGACTCCCTGGTCGGCGCCGGCGCCCGCATCGGCGCCCGCACGCTGCTGACCGGCGCGGTGATCGGCGACGGCGCGGAGGTCGGCGCCGACAACGAACTCCGCGACGGCGTCCGCATCTGGTGCGACACGACCCTCCCGGCGGGCGCGGTCCGCTTCTCGTCCGACCAGTAGCGTTCTCGTCGGAGCAGTGCCGCGGCGGCCCGCCCCTGACGGGTGACGGGCCTCACGGGCGGCGGAGCCGGGCGGGGCGCGCGGCTACGCTCGTACGCATGGCCGGCCGCTTCGCTCCCCGTACCCCCTCCACGCGCACCACCGTGCGCGGCGGGCACGTGCCCGTACCCGGAGGGGCGCGGAGCCTGGACCTGGAGCACGGCCTCGACCTCGGGCTCACCCTCGGGCCCCTGCGCCGCGGTCCCGGCGACCCGACGTTCCGCGTCACCCCGGACGGCTCCGTCTGGCGGGCCAGCCGGACACCGGACGGCCCCGGCACGCTCCGCGTCGCCCTGCGCGCCGGCGCGGTCGAGGCGCAGGCATGGGGCCCCGGCGCGAGCTGGCTGCTCGACGGGCTCCCGGCCCTCCTCGGCGCGCACGACGACCCGGCGGCCTTCGTCCCCCGCCACCGCCTCCTCGCCGCCTCCCAGCGCCGCCGCCCCGGTCTGCGGCTGACGCGGACCGGCCTTGTCCTGGAGTCCCTGATCCCGTCCGTCCTGGAGCAGAAGGTCACGACGGACGAGGCGTACCGCGCCTGGCGCCTGCTCGTCCGCCGGTTCGGCGAACCGGCCCCCGGCCCCGTCCCGGACGGCATGCACGTGATGCCCGAGCCGCGGACCTGGCGGCAGATCCCGTCCTGGGAGTGGCACCGCGCCAACGTCGACGACAAGCGCGCGTCGACGATCCTGCGCGCCGTGCGCGTCGCCGGCCGCCTGGAAGAGGCCGCGGGCATGGAGCCGCGGCAGGCCCAGGACCGCCTCGAACTCGTCCCCGGCATCGGCCCGTGGACCTCCGCCGAGACGGTGCAGCGCAGCAACGGCGCCCCCGACGCCGTCACCGTCGGCGATCTGCACCTGCCCGGCATCGTCGGCTACGCCCTCGCGGGCGACCGCCACGCCGACGACGCCGCGATGCTCGAACTCCTCGCCCCCTACGCCGGCCAGCGGCACCGCGCCGCCCGGCTGATCCTGCTCAGCGGCCGCGTCCCGCCCCGCCGGGCGCCCCGGATGACGCCCGGCGACATCGTGGCCCTGTAGGCCGTGCTCGGGGACGCCCGGCTAGCGGACCTCGACGAACGCGTCCGCCGACCTGGCCGGCCGCTCCTTCGGCGGGGCGGCCGGATGACCGATGGCGACCGCGCCCATGGGGTCCCACTCCGCGGGCAGCCCGAGGACGTCCCGTACGACGTCGCGGCAGAACATCGTGGACGACACCCACGCGGAGCCGAGCCGCTCGCCCGCCAGCGCCACCAGGAAGTTCTGCACCCCCGCGCCCGCCGCGACCACGAACATCTCCCGCTCGGCGGCGTCGCGGCGCGGATCGCCGTAGTGGTGCGCGCCGTCCATGACCAGGCACGGCACCGCGAGATACGGCGCGTTGCGCAGCACGTCACCGCGCCGCACCCGCTTCGCGATCGACTCCTCCGACCTGCCGTCCCGCCGCAGGTCCGCGATCCACGCCTCCCGCATCGCGTCGAGCAGCCGGAGCCGCGCGGACTCCGACTCCAGGAGCACGAACCGCCACGGCGTCGTGTGGTGCGGCGCCGGCGCGGTGACGGCCGCCGCGACGGCCCGGCGCACCGCGCCCGGGTCGACCGGCCGGTCCGTGAACTCCCGCACGGTGCGCCGCAGCGTCACCGCCTCCCGCACCGCCTCGGACGTCCCGAGCCGGAACATGTCGTCGGCGGCGTCGCGCACCAGCGCCGCCGCGCCTGAGTCGTCGTCGCCGTCCACGACGTGCGGCAGGCCCCGCACCACGGCGACCGGCCGCCCGGCCGCCTTGCCCTTCACCAGGTCGCCCGCCGCGGCCAGTTCGTCCGCGGTGGCGACGACGGTCGCGCTGAGCGGGTTCCCGTAGGCGTCGGTCCCGCCGCGCAGGTCGTCCAGGACGCGCACGCCCGCCGCTCCGATCGCCACGTCGGTGAGCCCGCTGCGCCACGGCCGCCCGAAGGTGTCCGTGACGACGACGCCGACGTCCACGCCGAGCGCCTCGCGCAGCCCCTCGCGGATGCCGCGCGCCGAGGCGTCCGGGTCGGCCGGCAGCAACAGCACCGTCCCGGCCGGGGTGTTGGAGGCGTCCACGCCGGCCGCCGCCATCACCAGGCCCTGCCGGTTCTGGACGATCCGGAGCGTGCCGCGCCGGGCCACCACGCGCACGGTCTCCGCGTCGATGGCCTCCTCGCGGTCGTCCGCGGCGAGGATCCGTCCCTCCGCCTTGCTGACGATCTTGGACGTGACGAGGACGACGTCCCCGTCCGCCAGGTCCGGTGCCGCGGCGGCGATCAGCTTGGCGACGTCGTCGCCCGGACGCACCTCGGGCAGCCCGTCGAGGGCCCACACGCGGTACTCGGCCGGCGCCGCGGGCCCGGGGAGCGCCGCCGTCACCCGCGGACCTCGTCCGCCAGCGCCAGCGCCTCACGGGCCATCGCGGCCGTGGCCTCGACGTCCGTCATCATCAGCGGCACCGCGCGGCAGCGGATCCCCGCCGCCTCCACCCGCGCCACCGCGCCCTCGTCGACGGTGTCGACGAGCCAGCCGTCGAGCAGCCCGGAGCCGTAGTGCTCGGCCACCGCCGCGGCCGTCGCCTCGACGCCCACCGCGGCCAGCACCTTGTCCGCCATCCCGCGCACGGGCGCGTCGCCCACGATCGGCGAGAGACCCACCACGGGCACGCCCGCGGCGGCGATCGCCTCGCGGATCCCGGGGACGGCGAGGATCGTGCCGATGGAGACGACGGGGTTCGACGGCGGGAAGAGGATCACGTCGGCCGCGGCGATCGCCTCGAGCACGCCCGGCGCCGGCTTCGCCTGCTCGGCGCCGACGGGCACGACCGCCTGCGCGTCCACGGAGGCGCGCAGCTTCACCCAGTACTCCTGGAAGTGCACCGCCCGCCGCTCGCCGTCGATCTCGATCGCGACGTGCGTCTCCACGCGGTCGTCGGACATCGGCAGCAGCCGCACGCCCGGCTGCCAGCGGGCGCAGAGCGCCTCCGTGACGGCGCTCAGCGGGTAGCCGGCGCCCAGCATCTGCGTGCGGACGATGTGGGTGGCGAAGTCCCGGTCGCCGAGGCCGAACCACTCCGGCCCGACGCCGTACGCGGCGAGCTCCTCCTTGACGTGGAAGGTCTCGTCGGCCCGTCCCCAGCCCTGCTCCTCGTTGATGCCACCGCCGAGGGTGTACATCACCGTGTCGAGGTCGGGGCAGACCTTCAGCCCGAACAGATGGATGTCGTCACCGGTGTTGCCGATGACCGTGATGTCGGCGTCCGGAGCGGCCTGCTGGAGACCGCGCAGGAAGCGGGCACCACCGATGCCGCCGGCGAGAACCACAATGCGCATGAGCACAGTCTGTCAGCCGAAGGCTGATCGTTTGAGGGGTGGTGGCCGGGCGGCGGGAGGGCTGTCAGGCGGAGACGGTGTCCTCGGTCGCCGGGGAGCACTGGGCGCGGAGCTCGGCCTGATCGTCGCGGTCGTACGGCGCGTGCATCGGCATCTCGGTCAGGCCCGGGTAGTAGACGTGCAGGCTGACCGCCGGTTCGAGGGAGTCGTTGACGACCTCGTGCACGTACCCGGGGGCGAAGACGCGCTGCGCGCCCTCGGCCAGGGTGCGCCGGCCCCGCTCCGTACGTTCCGTCAGTTCGCCCTGCAGGACGGTCAGGAGACCGGAGGAGCGGCCGTGGTCGTGCAGCCCGCTGCCCTGGCCGGGGACCCAGGACAGCAGCCAGACCTCGTAGCCCGGCCCCGTGCGCAGCCGGTGGTACCAGCGGGTGGTGGCGTCGTAGCGGACGAGGTGGGCCCACTGGGCGCGGTCGGCGGCGAGCTCGCGGGCGAGGCCGGCGAACTCGGCCACGGTGGTGGGGTGCTCCTTGGCGGGCTGGAGCAGGTGCGGGACCTCAAGGATGTCGCCGGCGATCTGAAGGTCGCTGTCGCTGTTCATGGGTGCGGTGGTTCCTCGGCAGAACGTGCGGGGGAGTGCGGTGCGGTGCGAAGAGATACGTCGACGCGCGCGAGGCGAGGGCGTCGGAAGGGTCGCTGGAGCGCGGGGGCATCAACAGCTGGAACAGCAACAGCAACAGCGCGCCTGGACAGCGCGGCGGAACCCACGGGCGTGGGTCGCGGAGAGCGCTGAGGTCGCTGGCATGCCATCAAAGGTGGCGGGCCGCGTCCCGACTGTCAACTCAATGACCGATTTGGCGGCAATGTTTCACCTCATCCGGTTACTCCGTCCGGAGAAAGGTTTGTGCAGCCCGAGGGCGGGACACATGGCGCAGCAGCCGTGCTCGTAAACGCGGCGGGGGCTCCGTGATCGGACTGTGATCCGGATCGCTTCCGTGGCTGGATCGCAACAAGATCCACGTCGGGGACGTCCTTCTTCCCGAGAGGGCGCGGCGCCGCCAAGGCGGTGGGCTGTGTCATGGTTTTTGGCGATTTGAACACTTTCCGCATAGCCTTGGTTCCGCAGAGTGAATACGGGGCCCAATAGCAGATCTCGGCTTGACTCGCGCGGAGCTACGAACTTGTAATTTCACTCGTGTCGTTCGGCCGAAAGGCGACGGCAACGCACGGGGACGCAATGACGGACGAGGGGCGCACATGACCGAGTTGTTCCAGGAACTGCTGGTCGAGGACGCGGACGACGAACTCGGCTGGCAGGAGCGCGCACTGTGCGCCCAGACCGATCCCGAGTCCTTCTTCCCCGAGAAGGGCGGCTCGACCCGGGAGGCCAAGAAGGTCTGCCTGGCCTGCGAGGTCCGCTCCGAGTGCCTCGAGTACGCCCTCCAGAACGACGAACGCTTCGGTATCTGGGGCGGCCTGTCCGAGCGGGAGCGCCGCCGGCTGAAGAAGGCCGCCGTCTAGCGCGGCCGCACCCGGTCCGACAGCGCCGCCGTTCCGGACCGCCGTACGCGTCGTACGGGACTCGTCGTCACGGGACCGTCGTACGCGTCGTGCGAGACCGCCGACCAGGGTCGCCGTCCGCCGCCCGTGCCTGTGCACGGGCGGCGGACGTTTTCGTCCGGCTTCGCCCGCCTTCGTTCAACAGGCCTTGTCCACAGGGCTTTGTCCACAGGCTGCGACCCCGGATCTCCGCAGCCGTTAGTGTGGGCCTCCGTCCGAGAGCTCCCCACGCCCCCCGCGGGCGACCCCCGGTGCCGGAGGGCCCGTACCTCGATGTCCGCAACTCCCGAGTTTCCGCGCCACGTCGTCACCGCCGTGCTCGTCTCCCACGACGGCGCACGCTGGCTGCCCGACGTCCTCGCCGGGCTGCTCGCCCAGGAGCGCCCCGTCCAGAACGTCATCGCCGCCGACACCGGCAGCGCCGACGAGTGCGCCCGCCTGCTGGCCGAGTCGCTCGGCGACGACCGGGTGCTCCACCTGGCCCGCCGCACCGGCTTCGGCGCCGCCGTCGAGGAGGCCGCGCGCACCGCGCCCGTCCTCGGCCCGGAGGAACTCCCGTACCTCAAGCGCCCCAGCGGCTGGGACCCGGTCAGCCGGACCTGGCGCGACGACGCGTACCAGCTGCCCGAACTGCCGCACGGCGAACCGGTGCAGTGGCTCTGGCTGCTCCACGACGACTCCGCCCCCGCCCCGGACGCCCTCGCCGAACTCCTGCGCGTCGCCGACGCCGACGCGTACGCGGCCGTCGTCGGCCCCAAGCTGCGCGGCTGGTACGACCGCAGGCAGCTGCTCGAGGTCGGCGTCTCCATCGCCCGCAGCGGCCGCCGCTGGACCGGCCTGGACCGCCGCGAGCAGGACCAGGGCCAGCACGACCAGGTCCGCTCCGTCCTGTCCGTCTCCTCCGCCGGCATGCTGATCCGGCGCGACGTCTTCGAGCAGCTCGGCGGCTTCGACCGCCGGCTGCCCCTGATGCGCGACGACGTCGACCTGTGCTGGCGCGCCCACGCCGCCGGCCACAGCGTCCTCGTCGCCCCCGACGCCGTCATGCGGCACGCCGAGGCCGCCGCCCGCGAGCGCCGCACCGTCGACTGCGCCGGCCGCTCGGCGGCCAGCCCGTACCGCGTCGACAAGTCCGGCGCCGTCTACACGCTGCTCGCCAACACCCGCGGCGCCGCCCTGCCGTACGTCCTGCTCCGGCTGGTCGTCGGCACCCTGCTGCGCACCCTGACGCACCTCGTGGCCAAGGCCCCCGGCCAGGCCGTCGACGAGGTCATGGGCCTCTTCGCCGTGCTGCTGCGGCCCGAGCGGATCCTCGCCGCCCGCAGCCGCCGCAAGAACCCCCAGGTCGCCGCGAGCGAACTGAAGGCCCTCTTCCCCGCGCCCGGCGCCACCGTCCGCGCCACCGTCGAACAGGCGGTGTCGAACTTCGGCGGCTCCGACGCCGACTCCGGCGGCTCCCGGCACGGCGTCGTCGAGTCCGGGCCCGGCGGCGACGACGCCGACTACCTGGAGATCGAGCAGTTCGCCCGGCTCAAGAAGATCGCCCGCAAGCCCGGCCCGGTCCTCTTCGCCCTGCTCCTCCTCGTCTCCCTCGTCGCCTGCCGCGGCCTGTTCGCCGGCGGCGCGCTCGCCGGCGGCGCCCTGCTGCCAGCGCCCGACTCGGTCGGCGAGCTGTGGAGCCGGTACGCCGACGCCTGGCACCCCCTCGGCACCGGCGGCACCCAGACCGCCCCGCCGTACCTCGCCGTGCTCGCGGCGCTCTCCGCCCTGTTCCTCGGCTCCACCGGCTTCGCCCTGACCCTGCTGCTCGTCTGCTCGGTCCCGCTCGCCGGCTTCACCGCGTACTTCGCCTCCCGGCCGCTCGTCGAGTCCCGGCTGCTGCGCGCCTGGGGCGCCATCGCGTACGCCTTCCTGCCCGCCGTCACCGGAGCGCTCGCCACCGGCCGGCTCGGCACGGCCGTGCTCGCGATCGTGCTCCCGCTGATCGCCCGCGCCGCCGTCGCCGCCCACGGCCTGGCCCGGCCCGACCGCGGCAGCTGGCGCGCCACCTGGGCGTACACCTTCCTGCTGACGTTCACCATGGCGTTCACGCCGATCGTCTGGCCGATCGCCGTCGTCCTGGGCCTCGGCGTGCTGGTGCTGCGCCGCTCCGACCTCGTCGCGTACGGGCTGCGCTTCCTCGCCGCAGTCGGCACCCCGCTGCTGGTCCTCGCGCCCTGGTCGCTCACCCTGCTGACCGACCCCGGCGCCTTCCTGCGCGAGCCCGGCCTCGACCTCGGGCCCGGCGCGGCCTCCGCGCTCGACCTGCTCGCGCTCAGCCCCGGCGGCGCCGGCACGTTCGGCGGGCTGCTGCTGATCGGCATCGTGCTCGCCGGCCTGTCCGGTCTGCTGCGCGAGGAGCGCCGGCTCGCCGCCCGCGCCGCCTGGGCCGCCGCCCTCGCGGGCCTGCTCTTCGCCGCGCTCGCCAACGGTTCCGGCTGGGCCGGCCCGGCCACCCTCGTCTACGGCGCGGCCCTGCTCGCCGCCGGCATGATCGGCGCCGAAGGCGGCCGGACCCGCGTCGCCGAGCACGGCTTCGGCTGGAGGCAGCCCGTCGCGGCCCTCGTCGCGCTGGCCGCCGCGCTCGGCCCGCTGGCCGCCGCCGTCGGCTGGATGATCGGCGGCGCCGACGGCCCGCTGACCCGGCGCGACCCGGTGCAGGTCCCGGCCTTCGTGGCCGAGGAGTCCGGCACCCGCGACCAGCCCCGCACCCTCGTCCTCGGCGGCACCTCGCCCGGCGAGGTCCGGTACGCCCTGGTCCGCGGCTCCGGCGGGGTCCTCGGCGACGCCGAGCTGGCCGCGACCGGCGGCGGCGACCCGCGCCTCGACAAGGTCGTCGCCCACCTCGTCGCCGGCTCCGGCGCCGACCAGACCGACCAGCTCAGCGGCTTCGCGATCCGCTACGTCCTCGTCCGCGACGGCGCACCGCGCCAGATGAGCCGCGTCCTCGACGCCACCCCGGGTCTCAGCCGGCTGAGCCAGATCGACGGCAGCGCCCTGTGGCGGGTCGACCGCCAGGTCGCCCGCGCCACGATCGTCCCGCCCGCCCGCGGCGACGTGCCCGTCGAGCCCATGCCGGTCGCCTCCGACCGGGTCGAGGCCCACACGGAGATCCCCTCCGGCCCGGCCGGCCGCGTCCTGCGCATCGCCGACCGCGCCGACGACGGCTGGACGGCCACCCTCGACGGCAAGGAGCTGAAGAAGACCACCGTCGACGGCTGGGCCCAGGGCTTCGAACTGCCCGCCGAGGGCGGCCGGCTCGACCTCACGTACGACGCGCCGGTCACCCACGGCGTGTGGGTGTGGACGCAGGCCTTCCTCGCCGTCGTCCTGCTCGTGCTCGCGCTGCCCGGCCGTCGCCGCGAGCTCGACGACGACCTGCCCGACGAGGAGGTCGTCATCCCCGCCCAGGCGATGGAGGGCGACGGCCGCCGCGCCCGCCGGCTGCGCGCCGCCGCCGAGGCCGAGGCCGCCGCCGCGGCGGCCCAGGCGCCGGCCGAGGCGGAGCCCGAGCCGGTCCCGGTCCCCGCGCAGCCGGAGCCGTACACGGACCCGTACGGCGGACAGCAGCAGCCCTACGACCCGTACGCCGGGCAGACCTACGCCGACCCGTACGCCCAGCAGCCCTACGGCGACCAGCAGGGCTACGACCCGTACGCGCAGCAGCAGCCCTACGCGGACCCTTACGCCCAGCAGCCCTACGGCGACCCGCAGGCGTACGACCCGTACGGCCAGCAGCAGCACCAGCAGCAGTACGACGCGTACGGCCGGCCTTACGGGTACGGCCACGAGACCGAGCAGCGTCCCGACGGGAGCAGCAACCAGTGAAGCGCACGACCCTCTCCCTGATCGCGGCCGCCACCGCCCTCGCCGCCGTCACCGGCTTCGCCGCCCTCACCGCCCCGGACGGCACGAAGCAGGCCACGCTCGCCCTGCCGCTGGGCCTGCCCGTCGAGCGCAGCAGCCTGCTCTGCCCCGCGCCCAGCAGCTCCGAGGTCGCCGAGACCGTCTACACCTCCTACACCCCGGCCGCGAAGACCGGCGCCGCGCCGGGCAAGGGCGACGCCGAGAAGGCCCCCGACAAGGCGGAGCTCCTCCCGTCCACCGTCGCCCTCGTCGAGACCGACCCCAAGAAGGCCGCCGACGCGGCGAAGAAGCCCGCCCCCGGCAAGCCCACGCTCACCCTCACCAAGCCCGGCACGCCCGTCACCGCCGAGGCGAACGGCGGCGCCGCCCCCGCCCTCGTCGGCACCGCGACCGGCACTCTCGCCCCCGGCTGGACCACCCAGCAGACCACCGTCGTCCCGGCCGGCGGCGCCCGCGGCCTGCTCGGCGTCACCTGCACCGCGCCCGACACCGACGTCTGGTTCCCGGCCGCCTCCACGGCCAAGGGACGCCAGGACTACGTCCACCTCACCAACCCCGACGACACCGCCGCCGTCGCCGACATCGAGCTGTACGGGCCCGCCGGCAAGCTGAAGTCGGTGCTGACGGAGGGCATCTCCGTCCCGGCCCGCTCCAGCGTCCCGGTCCTGCTCTCCACGCTGACCGCCGAGCCGCCCACCGCCGACGTGACCGTGCACGTGACCACCCGTACGGGACGGGTCGGCGCGGTCGTCCGGGCCGCCGACGACAAGATCGGCAGCGACTGGCTGCCGTCCTCCGCCGACCCCGCCCCGACCGTCGTGCTGCCCGGCATCCCCGGCGACGCGACCGGTGTCCGGCTCGTCGCCTACGCGCCCGGCGAGGACGACGCCGAGCTGAAGGTCGAGTTCGTCGGCGCGTCCGGCACGATCGTCCCGGCCGGCGGGGAGTCCCTGACGGTGAAGTCCGGCATGACCGCCGCCCTGGACCTGCCGAACCTCACCCGCGGCGAGGCCGGCGCCCTGCGCCTCACCCCGGCCGACCCCAAGCGGCCGACGCCGGTCGTGGCGGCGCTGCGCGTGGTGCGCGGCAAGGGGGCCGACCAGGAGCTCGGCTTCGTGCAGGCCACCGCACCGCTCACCACCCGCGGCACCGCCGCCGACAACCGCGCGTCCGGCTCGACGCTCCTCCTGACCGCACCGGGCGAGTCCGCCCAGGTGAAGGTGACCGCCTCGGCGGGCAGCGGCGGCGGGCAGAGCGTCACGAAGACGGTCACGGTCAAGAGCGGCACCACCACCGCGTTCACGCCGCCGGTCCCGTCCGGGCTGAAGGGCGGTTACGCCCTGACGGTCGAGCGCGTCTCCGGCGGGGCGGTGCACGCGGCCCGGCTGCTGGCGCTGCCGGAGGACGGGGTCCCGATGTTCACGATCCAGACGATCGCCGACGACCGGGGCACGGTCGAGGTCCCGACCGCCCGCCAGGACCTGTCGGTCCTCGACGACTGACCCCGCCGGGGAGCGGGCGGGTCAGTCCTGCCCGTACCGCGGGTCGACCGACTCGGGGGAGAGGCCGAGGAGATCGGCGACCTGCTCCACGACCACCTCGTGGACCAGCGTCGCCCGCTCGTCGCGGCTCTTCGTGCGGATCTCCACCGGCCGCCGGTAGATGACGACCCGGGCGGGCCCGTCCTTCTTCGCGGGCACCGAGACGCCCAGCGGGACGGTGTCCTCCCGGACGTCCGGCGGTACCTCCATCACCAGGAACTCGACGTCGACCAACTGGGGGAAGCGCCGCTCCAGGCGCTCCACCGAGTCCAGGACCAGATCGCGGAAGGTGTCGGCGCGGCTCGACGACAGCGGCACCTGCGGCGGCGCGACAGGCCCCCGCATGCCGCGGCCGTGGCGGTCGCGCCGGCGGATCCGCGGCTCGGACGGTCGGGGCGGCACAGAACTGTCCATCACTCACGCAGGGTAGCCCTGAACGGCCCGCCCGGGCCTTCTCCGGCGCCCGGAAGCCACCGGCGTGCGCCGTCCGCGCCCGTGCGCCGGTGCCCGACCGCCCCGTACGCCGGGGTCACCCCCGCCCTCGCGAGACTGTCGATAGTTGAACATTCCGGCCACGCATGCGCGCGAAACGACGCGTCCCCGCGATCGGCTCCCCGGCCCTCGTTGACCGGTTTTCCCACCCTCGCTGTCCGGATCCCGTCCTGCCCCCGATCGGCCTCCCCGCCTCCCGCGCAGGTCAGCCGGGCCGCGCGGAACGGCCCCGTGGCGGACGTCACAGCGCGACACGGGGGAGTGACCTGGTGGAGAGTCGTCGCGGCCCGCTCAAGAGTGCGGTACCGTCCAACGTCGTGAGCCCTGTACGTCGCTGTTCGCGCACCGCGTGCGGCCGCCCTGCCGTCGCGACGCTGACGTACGTCTACGCCGACTCGACTGCGGTCCTCGGCCCGCTCGCCACCTACGCCGAGCCCCATTGCTACGACCTGTGCGCCGAGCACAGCGAGCGCCTCACCGCGCCCCGTGGCTGGGAGGTCGTCCGGCTCTCCGACGGCTCCGCCCCCACCCGCCCCAGCGGCGACGACCTGGAGGCCCTGGCCAACGCCGTGCGCGAGGCGGCCCGCCCGCAGGAGCGCGCGGCCGAGGCGGGCGGCGGCAAGGGCGGCCGCGGCAGCGACCCGATCGAGGTGGGCCGCCGGGGCCACCTGCGGGTACTCCGCTCCCCGGACAACTGACCCGCCCTTTCCGGTGCGTACCACCCCTTCCGTCCCCACTGGCCCGAAGCCGCTCTGCCGGGGTCCGGGCGACGGCGGGTAGTTTGGGCGTTCCGTACACGCGCCGCACACGCGTGCAGGTGAAACCTCAGGAAGGTGAGTCCGTGGCTGCTGATCTCTCGCAGATCGTGAAGGCGTACGACGTCCGCGGAGTGGTCCCCGACCAGTGGGGCGAGGAGCTCGCCGAACTCTTCGGCGCGGCCTTCGTCCAGGTGACGGGCGCGGACGGGATCGTCGTCGGCCATGACATGCGTCCCTCGTCGCCCGGCCTGGCCGGCGCGTTCGCCCGCGGCGCCGCGGGCCGCGGCGCGGACGTGACCCTGATCGGCCTGTGCTCGACCGACCAGCTCTACTTCGCCTCCGGGCAGCTCTCGCTGCCGGGCGCGATGTTCACCGCCTCGCACAACCCGGCCCAGTACAACGGCATCAAGATGTGCCGCGCCGGCGCCGCCCCCGTCGGCCAGGACACCGGCCTCTCCGAGATCCGCGCCCTCGTCGAGCGCTGGACCGAGGAGGGCGCGCCGCAGCCCGCCGGGCGGACCGGCACGATCAGCGAGCGGGACACCCTCGCCGACTACGCCGCGTACCTGAAGTCGCTGGTCGACCTCACCCGGATCCGCCCGCTCAAGGTCGTGGTGGACGCCGGCAACGGCATGGGCGGCCACACCGTCCCCACCGTCCTGGACGGGCTGCCGCTGGAGCTCGTCCCGATGTACTTCGAGCTCGACGGCACCTTCCCGAACCACGAGGCCAACCCGCTCGACCCGAAGAACCTCGTCGACCTCCAGGCCCGCGTCCAGACCGAGGGCGCGGACCTGGGTCTCGCCTTCGACGGCGACGCCGACCGCTGCTTCGTCGTCGACGAGCACGGCGTGCCGGTCTCCCCGTCGGCGATCACCGCGCTGGTCGCCGCGCGCGAGCTGGCCAAGGCGCCGGGCGGGACGATCATCCACAACCTGATCACCTCGTGGTCCGTGCCGGAGGTGGTGCGCGAGAACGGCGGCACGCCCGTGCGCACGCGGGTGGGCCACTCCTTCATCAAGGAGGAGATGGCGAAGACCGGCGCGATCTTCGGCGGCGAGCACTCGGCGCACTACTACTTCAAGGACTTCTGGAACGCCGACACCGGCATGCTCGCCGCGCTGCACGTGCTCGCCGCGCTCGGTGCCCAGGAGGGCCCGCTGTCCGAGCTGGTCGCCGCGTACGACCGCTACGCCGCCTCCGGCGAGATCAACTCCACCGTCGCCGACCAGAAGGCCCGGATGGCCGCGGTCCGGCAGGCGTACGAGGGCCAGGAGGGCATCACCCTCGACGAGCTGGACGGCCTGACCGTGACGGCCACCGACTGGTGGTTCAACCTGCGCGCCTCCAACACCGAGCCCCTGCTCCGCCTGAACGTCGAGGCCCGCGACCCGAACACGGTCGAACAGCTCACCGAACAGGTCCTCGGCATGGTCCGCGCCACGGACTGAGCCCCCACGGGCCCGCGACGAATCCCATCCGGCCCACGGCGGCGGCCACCGCGCACGAGACGGCGGCGGCTGCCGCGCACGAGACGGCGGCGGCCACCGCGCACGAGACGGCGGAGGCTGCCGCGCCCGGGGCGGCGGGGACCACCGCGCACGAGGCAGCGGGCCTTCCGGTCCCGGGGCGGAAGCCACCCGGTCCCGGGCGGCGGAGGTCCCCGGCCCCCGGACGGTGGGGTGCCGGGGCCGGGCGGCGGGAGGTTGCCCCGGCCCGTCCTCCCGGGCGTGCCGTCCGGGCCGCGCGGGAGGTTCCCCGGCGGTAGGCTGACCTGGCCCGACGCGGCGCCGACGGGGCGCCGCCGGGGCGGCGACGGTACGCACACCGCCCGTCCGCACACCGTCTGTTCGAAGGGACACCCCATGCCGCTCGAAGCCGGCCTCCTGGAGATCCTGGCCTGCCCGGCCTGCCACGCTCCGCTGAACGACCGCACCGCGGAGGAGACCCCCGAGCTGGTCTGCACCGGCGCCGACTGCGGCCTCGCCTACCCGGTCCGCGACGGCATCCCCGTCCTCCTCGTCGACGAGGCCCGCCGCCCGGCGTAGGCCGCACCCGGCGCCGGCGGCCGGGCACCGCCGCCGCTCCGCCGCACCGCGACCGGACGGGGGCCGGGCACCCCGGCCCTCCTCGCACCCGTTTCCCGGAGGCACCATGCTGGACGAGACCCTGCTCGACGCCCCGGAGGCCCTCGCCCGCGCCGACCGCCGCGGGCTCCTGCGCGCCGCCGCCGAGGCCGGCGCCCGGGTCCGGACCGCCGCCCGGCACGCCGCCGAGGCCGGCATCGCCGACCTGCGTCCCGACGGCCGCCCCCGCACCGTGCTCGTCGCCGGCCCCGGCACCGCCGCCGTCGGCGTCGCCGACCTCGTCGGCACCCTCGCCGGCGCGGCCGCCCCCGTGATCCGGCTGCGGCCCACCGGCGTCGCGCCCGCCGCCGGCGCCCTGCGCTGGGAACTCCCCGGCTGGGCCGGCTCCCTCGACCTCCTGCTCATCCCCACCACCGACGGCGCCGAGCCGGGCCTCGCGCTCCTCGCCCAGCAGGCGTACCGGCGCGGCGTCACCGTCGTCGCCGTCGCCCCGCAGCGCTCGCCGCTCGCCGAGTCCGTCGTCGCCGCCCGCGGCCTGGTCGTCCCGCTGGCGATCGCCCCGCACGCGATGTACGACGAGGAGATCCTCGCCGCCAGCACCGCCTCGCTCTGGGCCCTGTTCACCCCGCTCCTCGCGCTCCTCGACCGGGTCGGCCTGCTCACCGCCCCGCCCGAGGCCCTGGAGCGGGTCGCCGACCGGCTCGACCGCACCGCCGAACGCTGCGGGCCCGCCGTCGCCACGTACGACAACCCGGCCAAGACCCTCGCCGCCGAGCTCGCCGACTCGCTGCCGCTGATCTGGACCGAGGGCGAGACCGCCGGACCCATCGGCCGCCGCTTCGCCGCCGTGCTCGCCGAGCTCGCCGGGCTGCCCGCGCTCGCCGCCGAACTGCCCGAGGCGCTGCCCTCGCACGGCGTGCTGCTCGCCGGCGACTACGCCGCCGGGGCCGACCCCGACGACTTCTTCCGCGACCGCGTCGACGAGCCCCAGGCCCTGCACGCCCGCGTCGTCCTGCTCCGCGACCGCCCCGCCGGCGGTCTGACCGCCGCCCCCGCCGCCCGCGAACTCGCCCTCAGCCACGACACCCCCATCAGCGAACTCGAGCCCACGCTCGACGCCGGCGACGGCAACGAGAACGGCATGGGGAACGGCGGCGCGGGCGAAGGGCCCGACAACGCCACCGGGACGGAGCGAGGCGGCAACGGCACCGCCGGCTCCGACGAGGCCGCCACGCTCGAAGCGCTCGCCGAACTGCTCGCCGTGACGGATTTCG
This sequence comes from Streptomyces tritici, assembly GCF_048500665.1. Lineage (NCBI taxonomy): Bacteria > Bacillati > Actinomycetota > Actinomycetes > Kitasatosporales > Streptomycetaceae > Streptomyces > Streptomyces tritici. The sequence continues at coordinate 2,630,467 of NZ_CP183183.1, read as the reverse complement.
CGGCCGTTTACCTGTCGCTCGCCTCGGCCGTGGACGCTGCCGGAATCACCGGGGCAACCGAACCGCCGACCCGGGCGTCTGACCGGCCGACGACCGGCGCCGACAGCGACAGTGACACCGACGTCGCCACCGGCACCGGCACAGGCACTGACGCCGGCACCGACGCCGACTCCGACTCCCACGGCGGCTCGTGACCGTCCCGAGCCCTGCCCGACGCACCGAGCACGCTGGAGCACCCGATGGACCGCCTCGCCAACACCGTCCGCCCCTACGCCTGGGGCTCCACGACGGCCATCCCGGAACTGCTCGGCACGCCCCCCACGGGTGAACCGCAGGCCGAGCTGTGGATGGGCGCCCACCCCGGCGCCCCCTCGGTCACCCTGCGCGGCCCGCTCAACGAGGTCATCGCCGACGACCCCGTACGCGAACTCGGCGCCGCCGTCGTCGACCGGTTCGGCCCCCGGCTGCCGTTCCTGTTCAAGGTCCTCGCCGCCGGCGCCCCGCTCTCCCTCCAGGTCCACCCCGACCTCGCGCAGGCCCGGGCCGGATACGCCGCCGAAGAGGCCGCCGGCATCCCCTTCGACGCCCCGCACCGCAACTACAAGGACGGCCACCACAAGCCCGAACTGCTCTGCGCCCTCACGCCGTTCGACGGTCTCTGCGGCTTCCGCGCCCCCGCCGAAGCCGCCGACGTCCTCGCCGCGCTCGACGTCGACTCGCTCAAGCCCTACGTCGACCTCCTGCACGCCCACCCCGAAGAGGCCGCGCTGCGCGAGGTCCTGACCGCGCTGCTGTCCGCCGAACCCGAGGAGATCGCGCACACCGTCACCGAGGCCGCGGCCGCCGCCGCCCGCCTCGGCGGCGCCCACGCCCCGTACGCCGAACTCGCCCACCACTTCCCCGGCGACCCCGGCGTCCTCGCCGCCACGCTGCTCAACCCCGTCCGGCTCCAGCCCGGCGAGGCCATCTTCCTCGGCGCCGGCGTCCCCCACGCCTACCTCCGCGGACTCGGCGTCGAGATCATGGCCAACTCCGACAACGTGCTGCGCTGCGGGCTCACCCCCAAGCACGTCGACGTCCCCGAACTCCTGCGCGTCGTCCGCTTCGAGCCCGGCGAGCCCCGCGTCCTGCGCCCGGAGGCCGGGCCCTCCGGCGAGGAGCTGTACGACACCCCCATCGACGAGTTCCGGCTCTCCCGGTACGTGCGCGCCCAGGGCGCCGCGCCCACCGACCTCACCACCGCGGGTCCGCAGATCCTGCTCGCCACCGCCGGCCGGCCCAAGGCGGGCGACCTCACCCTCGAGCCCGGGGAATCGGTCTTCGTTCCGGCCGGGGAAAAGACCGAACTGTCCGGTACGGGAACGGTCTTCCGCGCCACCGTCGCCGCCTGAGGTAAAAAGGTGCGGCCGAACAGAGGCTGACCGGGGCTCACCGGGCTCCGGCCGGAACCGACGAAGGGAACACGTACACCCATGAGCGCGTCAGGCGGAACCAAGGCGATCGTGGCGGCACTCGCCGCCAATCTCGCGATCGCCGTAGCCAAGTTCGTGGCGTTCCTCTTCAGTGGTTCGTCGTCGATGCTGGCCGAGAGCGTCCACTCGGTCGCCGACTCCGGCAACCAGGGACTGCTGCTGCTCGGCGGCAAGAAGGCCCAGCGCGAGGCCACGCCGCAGCACCCGTTCGGCTACGGCCGCGAGCGCTACATCTACGCCTTCCTCGTCTCCATCGTGCTCTTCTCCGTCGGCGGCATGTTCGCCCTCTACGAGGGCTACGAGAAGATCAAGCACCCGCACGAGATCGAGCACTGGTATTGGCCGGTCGGCGTCCTGGTCTTCGCGATCATCGCCGAGACCTTCTCCTTCCGCACCGCCATCAAGGAGTCGAACGCGATCCGCGGCTCGCTCTCCTGGAAGGAGTTCGTCCGCCGCGCCAAGGCCCCCGAGCTCCCCGTCGTCCTCCTGGAGGACCTCGGCGCGCTGGTCGGTCTGATCCTCGCCCTCGGCGGCGTCGGCCTCGCCCTCCTCACCGGCAACGGCGTCTGGGACGGCATCGGCACCCTGTGCATCGGCGCCCTGCTCATCCTGATCGCGATCGTCCTCGCTGCCGAGACCAAGTCGCTGCTGCTCGGCGAGGCCGCCGGCATCGACGACGTCCAGAAGATCGAGAAGGCCGTCGTCGACGGCGAGACCGTCACCCGCCTCATCCACATGCGCACGCTGCACCTCGGCCCCGAGGAGCTGCTCGTCGCCGCCAAGATCGCGGTCCGGCACGACGACACCGCCGCCCAGGTCGCCACCGCCATCGACGCTGCCGAGCAGCGCATCCGCGCCGCCGTGCCGATCGCCCGGGTGATCTACCTGGAGCCGGACGTCTACAGCGAGGCCGCCGCCGACGCCGGCCCCGACCCGGCCGCCACCCCCGGCGGGCCCGCCCCGGCCGCGGACCACTGACGCATCCCGCGTCCCACGCACCACTCGTGTCCGTGACGCGCACCGCTCACCAGGACCCGAACCCCAGCCTCACGGCCGAGGCCCCACGGACCGGAAACGGCACCGGGGGCCTCTCCCTTTTCCCCGTCGCTGCGCCGGTCGGTGTAGATTCGAGGCTGCCAGACGTCGCTGCTGATGGCGGTCGGGCGGCCCGCACGGGCCGACCGAGGGAGAGAGGGCCTCCGACGACTGCACCGCGGGTTTTCCCGGGCATTCGTATGCCCGATGCCGCGGTGCCGGCGTGCCCGAACGAGCCTCGAAACCGAACCACGAGGAGCAGCTCCGTCATGACGACTGCCGTCAACCAGGACTTCAAGGTCGCCGACCTCTCGCTGGCCGCCTTCGGCCGCAAGGAGATCACCCTCGCCGAGCACGAGATGCCCGGCCTGATGTCGATCCGCAAGGAGTACGCGGACCAGCAGCCGCTCGCCGGCGCCCGCATCACCGGCTCCCTGCACATGACCGTGCAGACCGCCGTCCTCATCGAGACCCTGGTCGCCCTCGGCGCCGAGGTCCGCTGGGCCTCCTGCAACATCTTCTCCACCCAGGACCACGCCGCCGCGGCCATCGCCGTCGGCCCGAACGGCACCCCGGAGAACCCCCAGGGCGTCCCGGTCTTCGCCTGGAAGGGCGAGACCCTGGAGGAGTACTGGTGGTGCACCGAGCAGGCTCTGACCTGGCCGAACACGCCCACCGGCGGTCCGAACATGATCCTCGACGACGGTGGTGACGCCACCCTGCTCGTCCACAAGGGCGTCGAGTTCGAGAAGGCCGGCTCGGCCCCGGACCCGTCCACCGCGGACAGCGAGGAGTACGGCCACATCCTCCGTCTCCTCAACCGCACCCTCGCCGAGAGCCCGCAGAAGTGGACCCAGCTGGCGTCCGACATCCGAGGCGTCACCGAGGAGACCACCACCGGCGTCCACCGTCTCTACGAGATGATGCAGGCCGGCACCCTCCTCTTCCCGGCGATCAACGTGAACGACGCCGTCACCAAGTCGAAGTTCGACAACAAGTACGGCTGCCGCCACTCCCTGATCGACGGCATCAACCGCGCCACCGACGTCCTCATCGGCGGCAAGACGGCCGTCGTCTGCGGCTACGGCGACGTCGGCAAGGGCTGCGCCGAGTCCCTCCGCGGCCAGGGCGCCCGCGTGATCATCACCGAGATCGACCCGATCTGCGCCCTGCAGGCGGCGATGGACGGCTACCAGGTCACCACGCTCGACGAGGTCGTCGAGACGGCCGACATCTTCATCACGACCACCGGCAACAAGGACATCATCATGGCCTCGGACATGGCCAAGATGAAGCACCAGGCGATCGTCGGCAACATCGGCCACTTCGACAACGAGATCGACATGGCCGGCCTCGCCAAGATCCCCGGCATCGTCAAGGACGAGGTCAAGCCGCAGGTCCACACCTGGACCTTCCCCGACGGCAAGGTCCTGATCGTGCTGTCCGAGGGCCGTCTGCTGAACCTCGGCAACGCGACCGGCCACCCGTCCTTCGTCATGTCGAACTCGTTCGCGGACCAGACCCTGGCCCAGATCGAGCTCTTCACGAAGCCGGAGCAGTACCCGACCGACGTCTACACGCTGCCGAAGCACCTCGACGAGAAGGTCGCCCGCCTCCACCTCGACGCCCTCGGCGTCAAGCTGACGACCCTCCGCCCGGAGCAGGCCGCGTACATCGGCGTCAAGGTCGAGGGCCCGTACAAGCCGGACCACTACCGCTACTGACGTACCGGCGCCGCGCGTCCGTGCACGGACGCGCGGGCGCCCGGTCCACCCGTGACGGAACAGGCAGGCCCCCGCACCCCCGTGCCGGGGGCCTGCTCCGTCCCGTTCACCGCCGCGGCCCCCGTACGCCGCCGTCCCCCCGCCCCAGGAAGCACCCCGAGGACCAGGACCCGGACCCATGCCCCGCGGCCGCTATTCGCTCTACGATCCGCACGATCACACCCCCCTCGGCAACGAGCACTTCCACTGCGCGCCCGGCCCCTCCGGCTGGCGCTACGTCTCCCAGATCACCACCCCCTCCGGCGACCACGCCGGCTCCGTCGACCTGGCCGTCGACGAACTGGGCCGCCCCATCCGCCTCGAACTCCACGCCCTGAGCTGGCAGGTCCGCGGAGCCGCCCTCGACGGCGTCACGTGGGTCCGTACGGACCCCACCGGAACCCACGCCACCGAAGGCAATGTGCGCGCCCACGCCTTCACCGGCACGTCCCCGGCGTTCCTCGTCGCGATCAGTCGTCTGCTGCGTCTCACCCCCGGCTCCCCCGCGACCCGCGTACGGCTGGTCGCCTTCACGGATCCGGTCCTCGCCCCCCTCACGGTCGACCAGTCCTGGGCCCTGCTGAAAAGTGAAGCGCACGCCACTGACAACGGGGTGCTGACCGTGGACGAGTACCAGGTCAGCGCCCTGGACACGGGGGAGCAGCACACCGTCCACCTCGCCGGCGACGTGGTCCTCGCGGCCCCCGGCATCGAACTCGAGGACCTCGACACCCCGCCGTCGGTCTTCCCCGACGACCCCCGCTGACCAGCCCGCCGACTAGGCGGGCGGAGCGAAGCCGGTGGCGGGGGGCGGGGGAGGGGTGGAGGGGGACACGGGCGGGACCACGGCGGGAGGGGCAGGCCGGGCCGCGGCCTGCGGGACGGTTTCCGGTACGGGCGAGGCCACGCCCTGGGGTACCGGCCGGCCCACGGCCTGCGGCGCGGACGGGGCCACGGCCTGCGGCGCGGACGGGGCCACCGCCTGGCCGGCCGCCGGCGACGTCCCGCCTCCGACGCCGTCCCCCACCCGCGGAGCCGTCGCGAACGCCCGGCGCGCGTCCCGCGCCTGCCGCTCGGCCACGACCCCGGCCAGGAAGGCGTCCGCGGGCACCCCGGCCGGGGGAGGGGTACCGGTCCGGGCGACGAGATCGTTCGCGAGCCGTTCCGCCAGCGCCCGCCCGACCTGCGGGTCCAGCTGGCGCGAACGCGTCAGGTACTGCCGTATCGCCAGCCACAGCTCCTCCGGCACCGCCGAGAGGTCGAGCTGCGTGAACCGCCCGACGAGCCACGGCGGCGGAGGAGGCACGGGCACGGCCCTCGCCGCGGACATGCGCTCCCGCACCACCAGCGTCCCGGCGAACACGTCACCGAGCCGCCGACCGCGCGCCGACACGAGCGAGGCGATGCAGGCGACGATCCCGATGGTCATCGTGATCTCCACGACGCCCATCGCCCCGCGCACCAGCGCGTGCCGGAACCGGATCGGCCCGCCGTCGTCCCGTACGACGCGCAGCCCGCAGGCCAGCTTCCCGAGCGACCGTCCGCGCGTCAGCGTCTCCACGGCGATCGGCGCCCCGACGAGCACCAGCAGGAACGAGGCGATCGCCATCGCCGTCTGCGCCGCGTCGTCCAGCGACGACGTCGCCACCGCGAGTCCCACCGAGACCAGCAGGTAGGCGACCCACACCACGACGAGGTCGATGAACACCGCCAGCGCCCGGCTCGGCAACCTCGCCGGCTGCAGCCCGAGAACGACGGCGTCCCCCGTCACAACCCCACTCACGTGCCCACCCTTCGTCGACCTTCTCGTCCCCACCGAACGCCAGTCTGCCAAGCTGGCCCGCAGCGCGCCGCAGTAGTACGGACCCGTCCGCACCCAGTGCCTGGAGCAGCAGCCGATCATGGACCTCGACGTCTACGTCACCGCCCACCGTGCCGAGTGGGAACGCCTCGACCACCTCGTGAGCCGAGGCGGCAAGCTCACCGGAGCCGAGGCCGACGAACTCGTCGCCCTTTACCAGCGCACCGCCACCCACCTCTCGCTCATCCAGTCCGGCTCACCGGACCCGATGCTCACGGCCCGGCTGACCCAGCTGGTCGCGCGCGCCCGCGCCACCGTCACCGGAACCCGCCGCGCCTCCTGGCGCGACGCCCTGCACTTCTTCACCGCCGGTTTCCCCGCCGCGATCTACCGCTCGCGCCGCTGGTGGATACCGACGGCCCTGCTCTCCACGCTCGTCGCCGTGATCATCGGCTGGTGGATCGCCGCCCACCCGGAGGTCCAGGCGACGATCGGAGCGCCGGCGGAGCTGCGCGAGATGACCCGCCCCGGCGGCCAGTACGAGACGTACTACTCGAGCCACCCGGCGGCCTCGTTCGCCGCCCAGGTGTGGACGAACAACGCCCAGGCCGCCGCCGTCTGCCTGGTCCTCGGCGCGTTCCTCGGCATCCCGGTGCTCTGGATCCTCTTCCTCAACATGCTGAACCTGGGCGTCGGCATCGGCCTGATGTCCGCGGCCGGCCGCCTGGACGTCTTCCTGGGCCTGATCCTTCCGCACGGCCTGCTCGAACTGACCGCCGTCTTCGTCGCCGCCGGTACCGGCCTGCGCCTGGGCTGGACCGTCATCGACCCCGGGCCCACGACCCGCCGCGCCGCCCTCGCCCAGCAGGGCCGCGCGGCCCTCGGCATGGCCCTCGGCCTGGCACTGGTCCTGTTCGTCTCCGGCCTGATCGAAGGCTTCGTCACCCCGTCGGGACTGCCGACCTGGGCCCGCATCACCATCGGCGTCGTCGCCGAGCTGGCCTTCCTGGCGTACGTCTACGTGCTCGGCGGCCGCGCCGCCCGCGCCGGCGAGACGGGCGACATCGACCTCTCGGACCGCAACGCCGAGCTCCCGACCGCGGCCTGATGTGCGCAGCACCCCGCTGAGCTGCTAGTCTCCTCTTCGCCGCCAGGACTGTTGACACGGTCCCAGCGGGGAGGTAGATTCTAACGGTTGCCTCGGACAGGACATGGCCGAGGATCAGCTAGTATCTCTCTCGCTCCGGTCCGGAATTAAGTTTCCGCGGAGCCACCCCGAACCTTATCCGGATCACGAAGCCGATTAGCTCGGCGGAAATGCTTCTGATAAAGTCGGGAAAGCCGGAAGGGCCCCAAGCGAAAGCGAAGGGACCGGAAAGCAGCCGAAAGGCACCGAGGAAATCGGATCGGAAAGATCTGATAGAGTCGGAAACGCAAGACCGAAGGGAAAAGCCCGGAGGAAAGCCCGAGAGGGTGAGTACGAAGGAAGCGTCCGTTCCTTGAGAACTCAACAGCGTGCCAAAAATCAACGCCAGATTAGTTGATACCCCGTCCATCTTCGGATGGTCGAGGTTCCTTTGAAGTCCTACTGGCCCATGCGGCAGGTAGGCAATTACACAGCGAGGACGCTGTGAACGACCGGTCCTATTCCGACCGATCGTTCCGCTCAACGCGAGTGTCACCGGATCACCGGTAAACATTCACGGAGAGTTTGATCCTGGCTCAGGACGAACGCTGGCGGCGTGCTTAACACATGCAAGTCGAACGATGAACCTCCTTCGGGAGGGGATTAGTGGCGAACGGGTGAGTAACACGTGGGCAATCTGCCCTTCACTCTGGGACAAGCCCTGGAAACGGGGTCTAATACCGGATACGACCTGGGAAGGCATCTTCCCG
>NZ_CP183183.1:1295000-2620000 GCF_048500665.1 Streptomyces tritici | reverse complement strand
AATCAAACTCCGTGATAGCTGGTTCTCCCCGAAATGCATTTAGGTGCAGCGTCGTGTGTTTCTTGCCGGAGGTAGAGCACTGGATAGGCGATGGGCCCTACCGGGTTACTGACCTTAGCCAAACTCCGAATGCCGGTAAGTGAGAGCGCGGCAGTGAGACTGTGGGGGATAAGCTCCATGGTCGAGAGGGAAACAGCCCAGAGCATCGACTAAGGCCCCTAAGCGTACGCTAAGTGGGAAAGGATGTGGAGTCGCAGAGACAACCAGGAGGTTGGCTTAGAAGCAGCCACCCTTGAAAGAGTGCGTAATAGCTCACTGGTCAAGTGATTCCGCGCCGACAATGTAGCGGGGCTCAAGCGTACCGCCGAAGTCGTGTCATTGCAGCAACAGGGCCAACGCCTGCTGTGATGGGTAGGGGAGCGTCGTGTGCCGGGTGAAGCAGCCGCGGAAGCGAGTTGTGGACGGTTCACGAGTGAGAATGCAGGCATGAGTAGCGATACACACGTGAGAAACGTGTGCGCCGATTGACTAAGGGTTCCTGGGTCAAGCTGATCTGCCCAGGGTAAGTCGGGACCTAAGGCGAGGCCGACAGGCGTAGTCGATGGACAACCGGTTGATATTCCGGTACCCGCTTTGAAACGCCCAATATCGAGCCCATTAATGCTAAGGCCGTGAAGCCGCCCCGGAGCCTTCGGGCAAAGGGGAGTGGTGGAGCCGCTGACCCAAGGTGGTAGTAGGTAAGCGATGGGGTGACGCAGGAAGGTAGTCCAGCCCGGGCGGTGGTTGTCCCGGGGTAAGGGTGTAGGCCGTGAGGTAGGCAAATCCGCCTCACATCAAGGCTGAGACCTGATGCCGAGCCGATTGTGGTGAAGTGGATGATCCTATGCTGTCGAGAAAAGCCTCTAGCGAGTTTCATGGCGGCCCGTACCCTAAACCGACTCAGGTGGTCAGGTAGAGAATACCGAGGCGTTCGGGTGAACTATGGTTAAGGAACTCGGCAAAATGCCCCCGTAACTTCGGGAGAAGGGGGGCCACACCTGGTGATCGGATTTACTCCGTGAGCTGGGGGTGGCCGCAGAGACCAGCGAGAAGCGACTGTTTACTAAAAACACAGGTCCGTGCGAAGCCGTAAGGCGATGTATACGGACTGACGCCTGCCCGGTGCTGGAACGTTAAGGGGACCGGTTAGCTGACTTTCGGGTCGGCGAAGCTGAGAACTTAAGCGCCAGTAAACGGCGGTGGTAACTATAACCATCCTAAGGTAGCGAAATTCCTTGTCGGGTAAGTTCCGACCTGCACGAATGGCGTAACGACTTCTCGACTGTCTCAACCATAGGCCCGGTGAAATTGCACTACGAGTAAAGATGCTCGTTTCGCGCAGCAGGACGGAAAGACCCCGGGACCTTTACTACAGTTTGATATTGGTGTTCGGTTCGGCTTGTGTAGGATAGGTGGGAGACTTTGAAGCAGCCACGCCAGTGGTTGTGGAGTCGCCGTTGAAATACCACTCTGGTCGTGCTGGATGTCTAACCTGGGTCCGTGATCCGGATCAGGGACAGTGTCTGATGGGTAGTTTAACTGGGGCGGTTGCCTCCCAAAGGGTAACGGAGGCGCCCAAAGGTTCCCTCAGCCTGGTTGGCAATCAGGTGTTGAGTGTAAGTGCACAAGGGAGCTTGACTGTGAGACCGACGGGTCGAGCAGGGACGAAAGTCGGGACTAGTGATCCGGCGGTGGCTTGTGGAAGCGCCGTCGCTCAACGGATAAAAGGTACCCCGGGGATAACAGGCTGATCTTCCCCAAGAGTCCATATCGACGGGATGGTTTGGCACCTCGATGTCGGCTCGTCGCATCCTGGGGCTGGAGTCGGTCCCAAGGGTTGGGCTGTTCGCCCATTAAAGCGGTACGCGAGCTGGGTTTAGAACGTCGTGAGACAGTTCGGTCCCTATCCGCTGTGCGCGTAGGAATATTGAGAAGGGCTGTCCCTAGTACGAGAGGACCGGGACGGACGAACCTCTGGTGTGCCAGTTGTCCTGCCAAGGGCATGGCTGGTTGGCTACGTTCGGGAGGGATAACCGCTGAAAGCATCTAAGCGGGAAGCCTGCTTCGAGATGAGTATTCCCACCTCCTTGAGAGGGTAAGGCTCCCAGTAGACGACTGGGTTGATAGGCCGGATGTGGAAGCCCAGTAATGGGTGGAGCTGACCGGTACTAATAGGCCGAGGGCTTGTCCTCAGTTGCTCGCGTCCACTGTGTTAGTTCTGAAGTAACGAACTCGCCATCGCCGGCTTGAGTTCAACTTCATAGTGTTTCGGTGGTCATAGCGTTAGGGAAACGCCCGGTTACATTCCGAACCCGGAAGCTAAGCCTTTCAGCGCCGATGGTACTGCAGGGGGGACCCTGTGGGAGAGTAGGACGCCGCCGAACAATCATTGTGGGAAAGCCCCGCACCTCATGGTGCGGGGCTTTTCTGCGTTCAGGGTCCAACTCGGCGGTAAGGGGATCTCCTCGTTACAGGAGATCCCCTTACGCATTCCTCCGAGCCTGTTCAGAGACGGCCGGCTGCCTTCAGGGCCAGGTACGCGTCCGCCAGCGCAGGGGCGAGGGTGTCCGGCGTCGCGTCGACGACCGTGACGCCGTGGCGCTGGAGCTGTTCTGCCGTGCGGAGGCGCTGGGCCTGGGCCTGGGCGCCGGCGGCGGCCTCGTACATCGCGTCGATGCTGCCGCGGGCGCGGGTCATCTCCGCCGTGTGCGGGTCGGAGACGGAGGCGACCACGACCGTGTGGCGCTGGGTGAGCTGCGGGAGCACCGGGAGGAGGCCCTCCTCGATGGGCGCCGAGTCCAGGCTCGTGAGCAGCACCAGGAGCGAGCTGCGCGGGGCCTTCGCGAGAGCGGTCGCGGCGAGGGAGCGGGCGTCGGTCTCGACGAGCTCGGGTTCGAGCGGAGCCATCGCGTTGACCATCGTGGGGAGGACGTCCGTCGCCGACCGGCCGAGGACCTGCGCGCGGACGCGGCGGTCGTAGGCGAGGAGGTCCACACGGTCGCCTGCGCGGGACGCGAGGGCCGTGAGGAGAAGGGCGGCGTCCATCGAGGCGTCGAGGCGCGGGACGTCGCCCACGCGGCCGGCCGAGGTGCGGCCGGTGTCGAGGACGATCAGGATGTGGCGGTCGCGCTCAGGGCGCCACGTACGGACGGCGACGGTGGTCTGGCGGGCCGTCGCCCGCCAGTCGATGGAGCGGGTGTCGTCGCCGGGGACGTACTCGCGCAGGCTGTCGAACTCCGTGCCCTCGCCGCGGGTGAGGACGCTGGTGCGTCCGTCGAGCTCGCGGAGCCTGGCGAGGCGCGAGGGCAGGTGCTTGCGGCTGGTGAAGGGCGGCAGCACGCGGACCGTCCAGGGCACCTCGTGGTTGCTCTGGCGGGCGGCCAGGCCCAGCGGGCCGAAGGAGCGGACGGTGACGCGGGCGGCCTTGCGGTCGCCGCGCCGGGCCGGGCGCAGGACGGTGGTGAGCCGTCGGCGTTCCCCCGGAGGAACCGTCACTTCATGGCGGGAGGCGGCCGGTTCGGTGCCTCGGGGCCAGCTGCTGGGCGGCCAGGCGTCGCGGACGTGGGCGCGGAGTCTGCGGCGCGAGGGATTGGTGACGGTGAGCTGCACTTCCGCCTCGTCACCGAGTCGAACTGACGTATCACCACTTCGGGTGAAGCGCAGCGTTCGCACTGGCGCCGCCATCGCGTAGTCGCACAGAATTGCGAGAGAGAGAGGCGCGTTCACCGCCAGCATCCCCGTCCAGCTGGGGGCGAGGATGCCGACGGGGAGCGAGCCGATGGCGGCGAGGAGCGCGGTTCGTCCGGTCAGAGCCACGTCGCTGCCTCAGCGGGGGACGGGGACGTGGGCGAGGATCGCGGTGATGACGGAGTCGGGGGTGACTCCCTCCATCTCCGCCTCGGGCCGCAGGTGGATGCGATGACGCAGGGTGGGCAGGGCGAGGGCCTTCACGTCGTCCGGGATCACGTAGTCCCGGCCGGTGAGCCAGGCCCACGCGCGAGCGGTGGACAGCAGTGCGGTGGCTCCTCGGGGAGAGACCCCGAGGGTCAGTGAGGGGGATTCACGCGTGGCACGGCAGATATCGACGACATAGCCGGCGATCTCGGGGGAGACCGAGGTCTTCGCGACGGCGGCGCGGGCGGCTTCGAGTTCGGCGGGTCCGGCGACCGGACGGACGCCGGCGGCCTGGAGGTCGCGCGGGTTGAAGCCGTCGGCGTGCCGGGTGAGGACGTTGATCTCGTCCTCGCGCGACGGCAGCGGCACGGTCAGCTTGAGCAGGAAGCGGTCGAGCTGGGCCTCGGGGAGGGGGTAAGTGCCCTCGTACTCCACCGGGTTCTGTGTCGCCGCGACGAGGAAGGGCTCGGGCAGCGGACGGGGGGTGCCGTCGACGGTGACCTGACGCTCCTCCATGGCCTCCAGGAGGGAGGACTGGGTCTTCGGAGGGGTGCGGTTGATCTCGTCGGCGAGCAGCAGGTTGGTGAAGACCGGGCCGGGCTGGAAGGAGAACTCGGCGCTGCGGGTGTCGTAGACCAGCGAACCCGTGACGTCGCTGGGCATCAGATCGGGGGTGAACTGGACGCGCTTGGTGTCGAGTTCGAGTGCGGCCGCCAGGGAGCGGACGAGCAGGGTCTTGGCGACGCCGGGGACGCCTTCCAGAAGGACGTGGCCGCGGCAGAGGAGCGCGACGACGAGACCGGTGACGGCGGGGTCCTGGCCGACCACGGCCTTCGCGATCTCGGCGCGCAGGGCCTCCAGGGAGGCGCGGGCGGCGTCCGCGTTCTCGGCGGTCGCGGGGGTCGGGGCGGTCATGAGGTGCGTACCTCTCTTTCGAGGGCGTCGAGTTGGTCAGCCAGGCGGATCAGGGCGGCGTCGTCGGCGGGAGCCGGGCCGAAGAGGAGGTCCCTGACGTCGCGGTCGCCCTCGGGCAGACGGGCGGAGACCGCGGGGAGCAGGGCGTCGGGGGCGTGGGCGGCGCGCGGGGCGACGCCGAGCAGGGGAGCGAGCCGCGTACGGGTCGCGGTGCGCAGGACGGTGGCCGCGCGGTCGCGGGCGTCGGCCCTGCGGTAGAGGCGGGCGCGGCCCTCGGTGGTCTCCGAGGCGCGGATCGCCACCGGGAGCCGTTCGGTCACCAGCGGGCCGAGGCGGCGGGCGCGCCAGACGGCGGCGAGCAGGGCGGCGACGAAGAGCTGCAGCGTGCCCCAGAGCCAGCCGGACGGGACGAGTGAGAGGAAGCCTTCGGCGACGCCGGTCTCTTCGGTCGTGTCGTCGGAGGGGCCCTCGTTGAGCGAGGGGTCGGACAGAGAGGGGAGGTACCAGACCAGATGGGTGCGGGAACCGAGGAGTTGCAGGGCGAGCGAGGCGTTGCCCTGCTCGTCGAGGCGGTCGTTGTAGAGGAGGTCGGGAGCGCCGAGCACGACGGTGTCGCCGCCGTCGGCGCCCTCGACGCGCAGGAGGGTCGGGTGGCCCTCGGCGGCGTAGCAGGTGTCGGTCCGCGCGGCGGGGAGTGTGGAGGTGTACGACTCGCCGCCGAGCAGGACGCTGCCGGCGCGCTCGGCGGGCGGGAAGGCGCAGCCGGGCTGCCGGTTCTTCACGGGGGCCGTGGAGGCGCTGGTGACGCCCGGGGCGAGGGTGCCGAGGGAGGCGGGTCCGGGGGCGAGGAGGACGGTGCGGCCGCCGGAGGCAGCGACGGCGGAGTGCAGGGTGTCCTGCTGATAGGGGGTCAGCAGGTCCGGGTTGGTGACGAGCAGGGTGGTGTCGGCGTCGGCGGCGGCGCCGGCCGCGGCCAGGGTGTCGACCGGGGTGACCGTGACGCCCTGGGCCTTGAGGAGTTCGGCGACGGCGCGGCTGCCGAGCTTGTCGGCGGAGCGCGGGTCGAGCCGGCCGTGGTGGTCGCCGGAGCGCATGGCGGCGAGGAGGATCCCGCCGATGAGGAGGATGGCGAGGCCGGCGAGCAGTCCGCGGGCGCGGGTCCACACCACGCGGGCCGGCACGGCCGTCGACGTCGGGCTGGGGGCGGTCCTGCTCATCGTGCGGCCCCCTCGGCGGCGGCTTCGAGCTTCGGCTTCGTACGCTCCAGGGCGGCGTCCAGGCGCTCCACGCGGCGGTACGCGGACTCGTCCGCGCTGCGGCCGCCGTACGTGACGTCGTCGAATGTACGGGCCGCCGCGCGCAGTTCGTCGGCGTGCTCGGGCAGGGCCCGGCCGGCCTCGGCGGCGGCCTCGTCGGAGGTGCGGCCGGGCCGGTGGTCGAGGACGGTGCGCTCCTCCAGGGAGCGGACGACGGCGCGCATCCGCTCCTGGACGGCCTGGTTCCAGTGGCCGGCGGCCGCGTGGCGGTCGGCGGCGGCCCGGTGCTCGGCGGCCGTGCGGGGGCCGTCGTCGAACAGGGAGTCCGCGGAGCCGGGAGTCCGCCGGGGGGTGCCCAGCCGCCACCACAGGGCGGCGGCCAGGGCGAGGACGACGACCACGATGGCGGTCAGGCCCAGCCAGCCACTGGTGCCGACCCCCGAGGCGGAGTCGAAGAGTCCGCCGACCCACTCCCAGAACTTGTCGAGCGCACGCTGCAGCAGGCTCGGGTCGTTCTCGTGGTACGCCGGCTTGGACAGTTCCCGTTCGGCCGCCTCGCGGGCGGGGTCGCGGGGCGTGTCCACCGGTACGTCCGTGCGGACGCGGGCCAGCAGCCGCGCCGTGATCGTTCCCCCCGTGTCGATCACCCCGTCAGCTCCCGGCGGGCTGGGGGCCGGCGGCGGGCGGCTGATCGCCCAGGCCCGCTGCCCGGGCGAGTTCGATGTCGAGCGCCTCGCGGCGGATGCGCTGGTCGACGTAGAGCAGGACGACCACGCCGGCGGAGATCGGGTACGTGATCGTGGAGCCGATCACCGCGCCGATGCCCATGACGATGAGGAAGGCCCAGCTGTACTCCGGCGCCTCGCCGCGCATCATGCTGCCGATGAGGTCGCCGTCGGCGAGGAACGCCAGGATCATGAACGGGATCTGGATGATCTGCGACACCAGGCCGGCGAGGATGGCCGTCAGGATCTGGATGCCGAAGATCCGCCACCAGGAGCCCTTGACCAGCTTCGCGGAGCGCTTGAGCGACTCGATGACGCCCCGGCGCTCCAGCATCAGCGCCGGCGACGCCAGGCTGAAGCGGATGGTCAGCCAGATGACGACGACGAACGCGGTCACCCCGCCGACGGTGGCGAGCAGGCCGCCGCCGACGCCGCCGATGAGCAGACCGGGCACCAGGCCGACCGCCAGGAGCGCCGCCGCGAGGGCCGGCAGTACGAACGTCAGGCCGAGCAGCGGCAGCAGCCGGGGCCGGGCCTCGTGCCAGGCGTCCGCGAGCGTCACGCCGCGGCCCAGGACGGCGCGGCTGATCACGACGGTGAGCAGCGCGGAGCTGATCATGGTGGCGGCCAGCATGATCAGTCCGGCGGGCACGCTGGCCAGGAGGGTGATCTGCAGGTCGTCGGCGGTCTGCGCCAGCGCCTCCGACGGGGTGGCGTCGGGGTTGGGCGCCGCCGGGGTCGGCACGAGGTAGCGCTGCACCAGGATCACGATGATCTGGGAGACCACCGCGACCGTGAGCGAGAGGGCCAGCACGGGACGCCAGTGGGTGCGCAGCGTCGACACGGCGCCGTCGAGGAGCTCTCCGATCCCGAGCGGGCGCAGCGGGATGACTCCGGGCTTGGCGGCCGCCGGGGCCTGGCCGGCCCAGCCGCCGCCCCAGCCCTGTCCGGGCTGCTGCGGCGGGACCGGACCGCCGCTGGCGCCGGTCGGCGGCGACCACTGGCCCGCGGGAGGCTGCTCCTTCGACCACTTCACGCCCGGCTCGCCCGCGTCGGCGGGACCGGCGGGGCGGGGGACCGAGGCGTCGCCGCCGTCGGAGGGATCGGAGGGCGCAGATCCGGGCGAGGCCCAGCCCGGAGTGTCGTTCACGGTCGTCCACCTCGAGTTTCGGTCGCGGGGTCGGCTCACCGAGCCGGCTCGGTCTCAGCGCCCGGCAGCCCTGCGGGGCGGCGGGCCGGCTGCCATCGTGCCACGCGGGGCCCGCCCGCGGGCGGGCCCGGGGATCTCCTCGGAGGCTCGCCCGCGCAGGTCACGGGGTGCAGACCGGGCGGAGGGCGACCAGTCCGTACAAACTCGCGGGGAGACGGGAGGAAAGGGGTGGGTGAAGGAGCGGTGATCTTCCGGCCGGTCGGGGTACGGTGCTGGCCGGCCACGGGGGCCACGGGGTGACCTGCACGCCTGACGTCGACACCCACGCACGAGGTGACCAGCGCCGGACGATCACGGGGAACGTCGGTGCCGGCGGGTGAGCTATCTCACCAGCCGCCTTGAGACTGATACGGAAATGGGATGATGTCGATATGAAGGGACGCGTTCTTGTCGTCGACGACGACACCGCTCTGGCCGAAATGCTCGGGATCGTGCTGCGGGGCGAGGGCTTCGAGCCGTCGTTCGTGGCGGACGGCGACAAGGCTCTCGCCGCTTTCCGGGAGGCCAAGCCGGACCTGGTACTGCTCGACCTGATGCTGCCCGGACGGGACGGCATCGAGGTCTGCCGGCTCATCCGGGCCGAGTCGGGCGTGCCCATCGTCATGCTGACGGCCAAGAGCGACACGGTGGACGTCGTCGTGGGCCTGGAGTCCGGGGCCGACGACTACATCGTCAAGCCGTTCAAGCCGAAGGAGCTCGTCGCCCGTATCCGGGCGCGGCTGCGGAGGTCGGAGGAGCCCGCCCCGGAGCAGCTCGCCATCGGCGACCTCGTGATCGACGTGGCCGGCCACTCCGTGAAGCGCGACGGGCAGTCCATCGCCCTGACGCCGCTCGAGTTCGACCTCCTGGTGGCGCTCGCCCGCAAGCCGTGGCAGGTGTTCACCCGTGAGGTGCTCCTGGAGCAGGTGTGGGGCTACCGGCACGCGGCCGACACCCGGCTGGTGAACGTGCACGTCCAGCGGCTGCGCTCCAAGGTCGAGAAGGACCCGGAGCGGCCGGAGATCGTCGTGACCGTCCGAGGCGTCGGTTACAAGGCCGGACCGAGCTGATCATGAGCGCAGGCAGTGCTGCTCCGAAGCCCGGGGAGCCGGGAGTCCGTACGGGGCGGACTGCCGGGTCCAGGGGCGGAGCCTCGCGGTTCGGCCGTCCGCTCCTCGGCGGAGGGCTGCTCCAGGACAGGGCACCGGGCGGACCGGTGCTCCGCCTCTTCGTGCGCTGGGTGCGCCGTCCGCTGCTGCCCGCCGTACGGCTGTGGCGGCGCAACATCCAGCTGCGGGTCGTCGCGGCGACGCTGCTGATGTCGCTGGGCGTCGTGCTGCTGCTCGGGATCGTCGTCATCGGCCAGGTGCGCAACGGTCTGCTCGACGCCAAGGAGAAGGCCGCCCAGAGCCAGGCCGCCGGCGGTTTCGCCGCCGCGCAGGACCGGGCCAGCACCGCCACCGGGCCGGGAGGCCAGGACGGCGCCCGGGCCGGTACCTCCGTGAACTGGCGGTCCGAGCTGGTCGCCATGCTCGCCAGCGGCGGCCAGAGCGCCTACAACGTGGTCGCGCTCAGCCTCGAGTCCGAGGGGGCCGCCAGCCGCGGCGCCCGCGCCTCGGGCGAGGTCGACCCCACCACCAGCATCCCCGTGGACCTGCGGCACGCCGTGGCGCAGGGCGCGGGCACCTTCCAGTCGTACACGCGGATCCACTACACCTCCGGCAAGAACTCCGAGCCCGGTCTGGTCGTGGGCAAGCGGCTCAACGACCGCGAGGGCACCCAGTACGAGCTGTACTACCTGTTCCCGCTGACGCAGGAGGGGGAGTCGCTCGCCCTGGTCAAGACCACCCTGGCGACGGCCGGGCTGTTCGTCGTCGTGCTGCTCGGGGCCATCGCGTGGCTCGTGGTGCGGCAGGTCGTCACGCCCGTGCGGATGGCCGCCGGGATCGCCGAGCGGCTCTCCGCGGGCCGCCTGCAGGAACGCATGAAGGTCACCGGCGAGGACGACATCGCCCGGCTCGGCGAGGCCTTCAACAAGATGGCCGCGAACCTCCAGGGGAAGATCCAGCAGCTGGAGGAGCTGTCGCGGATGCAACGGCGTTTCGTCTCCGACGTCTCGCACGAGCTGCGCACGCCGCTGACGACGGTCCGGATGGCCGCCGACGTCATCCATGAGGCCCGCAGCGACTTCGATCCGGTGACCGCGCGCTCGGCGGAGCTGCTCGGCGACCAGCTCGACCGCTTCGAGTCGTTGCTCGCCGATCTGCTGGAGATCAGCCGCTTCGACGCCGGCGCGGCCGCGCTGGAGGCCGAGCCGATAGACCTGCGGGAGGTCGTGCGGCGGGTCATCGGCGGCGCGGAGCCGCTGGCGGAGCGCAAGGGCGGCCGGATCGTGGTCGTCGGCGACGAGCAGCCGGTCGTGGCCGAGGCGGACGCCCGACGGGTCGAGCGGGTGCTGCGCAACCTCGTCGTCAACGCCGTCGAGCACGGCGAGGGCAAGGACGTGATCGTGCGCATGGCGTCGGCCGGCGGCGCGGTCGCCGTGGCCGTGCGCGACTACGGCGTCGGTCTGAAGCCCGGCGAGGCGACGCGCGTCTTCAACCGCTTCTGGCGGGCCGACCCGGCCCGTGCCCGTACCACCGGCGGCACCGGCCTCGGCCTGTCCATCGCCGTGGAGGACGCGCGACTGCACGGCGGCTGGCTGCAGGCGTGGGGCGAGCCGGGCGGCGGTTCGCAGTTCCGGCTCACGCTGCCGAGGACCGCGGACGAGCCGCTGCGCGGTTCCCCGATCCCGCTGGAGCCGGAGGACTCGCGTCGCAACCGCGAGCAGGCCGCGGCCGGGGCCCCCCAGGGCGACGCCGGCCGGGTCCGGCGGGCGGCCGTGCCGTCCCAGCCCGGCGGCGAGCGCCCCGGACTGTCCGTACCCGTCGCCCTGCCCGGGCCGCCGCGGCTGCCCCGCGAGGCGGCCGACCCGACGGCGCTGCCGGGCGGGGTGTCCCGGGTGGTCGCGCGGACGGGCGGCGAGACCGGTGACATGACGAGGACGCCGTCGGTGGCGGAGCGGGAGGACAGCAGCAGTGGGGGCTGACACCGGACGCCGGGCCCTTGGCCCGGCCGGCGGCGCGGGACAGGACCACACGGGGACGCGGAGGGGGCGGGCAGGCACGGCAGCCGGGGCCGCCGCCGTGCCGCGGCCCCGGACCGCGCCGGACGCCGCCACGCGGCCCGGCCGTGCCTCCGGGGTCGCCCGCGGCGCCGTCGTGCTCGCCGTCGGCGGTGTGCTCGTCAGCGGCTGCGCGGGGATGCCTGACCAGGGGGACGTTCGCCAGGTGCGGGCCTCCAATCCGGGCGACTCGCAGGTACGGGTCTATGCGGTGCAGCCGCGTGAGGGAGCCGCGCCGGACGAGATCGTCGACGGCTTCCTGGAGGCGATGACCAGCGACGACGCCGGCTTCGCGACCGCGCGCAAGTACCTCACCAAGGAGGCGGCGCTCACCTGGCGGCCGGAGGAGCGCATCACCGTGCTCGCCACCGCGCCCGACCGCAAGCAGCCCGACCGGCCCGACGACCGGGACGCGCGAGAGCTGACGTACCCGATCTCCGGGCGGCAGATCGCGACCGTCGACGCCCGGCACGCCTACCAGCCGATCAGCCCCGCCGACTTCTTGCGCTCCATCCACCTGGTGCAGGTGGACGTCGAGGACGGGCAGGGCAACGGCAAGGAGTGGCGGATCGACCGGCTGCCGCCGGGCCTGGTGCTCAGCGAGTCCGACTTCCAGCGCAACTACCGGTCGATCAACAAGTACTACTTCGCGTCCGGCGAGGACTGGGTGGTCGCGGACCCGGTCTACGTCCGCAACCGGCAGGACCCGGTCACCCGCATGGACCCGGTGGCGCAGACCGTCAAGGCGCTGCTCGAGGGACCGACGAACTGGCTGAAGCAGGTCGTCGACTCGCGTTTCCCGACCGGTACCGCGCTGAAGGAGGGCGTCACCACCCTCGCCCCGGACGACCAGAGCACCCTCAAGGTGCCGCTCAACGACAAGGCGGCGCACGTGGGCCGCAAGCAGTGCCGGCGGATGGCGGCGCAGCTGCTGTTCACCCTCGCCGACCTGCAGTCGGTGCGGATCGAGCAGGTCGAGCTGCAGCGGTCCAACGGCTCGCAGCTGTGCGTGGGCAGCAAGGCGCAGGCGGAGGAGTTCGCGCCGGTGCGGGAGTCCGGCCGCGCGGAGAACGCGTTCTTCGTCGACGGCCGCGGCACGCTGATGATGCTGCCGACGGGCGGCAAGGAGGTCGGCAGCCCGAGCGCCACGCTCGGCCCGTTCGGCAAGGGCCTGGCGCCGTTGCAGTCCGTCGCCGTGTCCCGGGACGAGAGCCGGGCGGCCGGGGTGAGCCAGGACGGCCGTCGGCTGAGCGTCTCGTCGATCATCTCCGACCACGAGCCGCGGGCGCCCAAGGTCACCAGTACGGCGGCCCGGCCCCAGGACCGGCTGTCCGCGCCGAGCTGGGACGGGCGCGGCGACCTGTGGGTGGCCGACCGCAACCCGCTCAGGCCGCGGCTGCTGATGGTGCCGGACGGCGAGGGCACGGCCGTCCCGGTCCGCACCCCGTGGCTGGAGAGCGGTACGCGCGTCGAGGCGCTGAGGGTGTCCGCCGACGGCGTCCGGGTCGCGCTGCTCCTGCACGAGCAGGGCCGTACGACGCTGCAGATCGGGCGGATCGAGCGGCAGACCGGGCCCTCGGGCCGGCCGGTGGTGTCCGTGGTCGAGCCGCAGCGCGCCGCGCCGCGCCTGGAGTCCGTCTCCGCGGTCTCGTGGGCGGGCCCGAGCCGGCTCGTCGTGGTCGGCACGGAGGCCGGGGGCGTGGAGCAGGTCCGGTACATCCTGACGGACGGCTCGACGTCGGCCACGTCGGTGCTGCCCGGCCTGAATGAGGTCAAGGAGGTCGCCGCGCCGCACGACGACCGCGCGCCGGTCGTGGCGAACTCGCAGAGCGACGGCATCGTCCGGCTCGCGCCCGGCGCGAACTGGCAGCCGATGATCAAGGCCGGCTCCTCGCCCGTCTACCCGGGCTAGCCGCCCTTCGGACGGGCCGGCGACGGCCGCGGGCGCAGGGCTTCGGTCGCCGGAATCGAACAGGCCGGGAGGTGGCACTCAGGGCCGCTCGGCGGCCTCGCGCGGGGCCGGGCGCGGTGGTTGTCCACAGCGGTGGCCGGATCCGCCGGTCCGGCGCACAGTGGTGGCATGCGGGGCTGGTGGCGCGAGATCGCCGGGCTGGTGCTGCCGGTCGCCTGCGGAGGCTGCGGCAGCCCCCGTACGCCGCTGTGCGCGCCGTGCGCCCGGATGCTGCACGGTGAGCCCGCTCGGCGGGTGCGGCCGTCGCCCGAGCCTCCGGGGCTGCCGGCGGTCCATGCCGCCGCGCCGTACGAAGGGGCCGTGCGCGCCGTGCTGCTCGCGCACAAGGAACGCGGGGCGCTGGGCCTCGCCGGACCGCTCGGCACGGCGCTGGCCGGGGCCGTGCGCGCCGCTGCCGAGCCTTGTGCCGCCGCCGGGGCGCGGCCTCTCCTCCTCGTACCGGTGCCCTCCTCGCGGCGCGCCGTACGGGCGCGTGGCCACGATCCGACGCGCCGGATCGCCCTGGCCGCGGCGGCTCTGCTGCGCCGCTCGGGGAGGCCGGCGCGGGTGCTCCCCGTCCTGCGCCAGTGCCGCGAGGTGGCCGACCAGTCCGGGCTGGGCGCCCGCGCCCGGAGCGCGAACCTGCGCGGCGCCCTGGAGGTCGTGCCCGGCGGCGAACGGCTGCTGGGCCAAGGGCCGGTGGTCCTCGTCGACGACCTCATGACCACGGGCGCCTCGCTCACGGAGGCGGCCCGTGCACTGAGTGCCGTTCACGGGCCGTTCACCGAGGGATTCACCCGTCCGGCGGCCGCCGTCGTGGCGTCCGTTCCCCGTTCGTTCGAAATAAACCGGAACTCGGGGGGAACACGCAACGTTGCAGGTGGTGAGAGGGGAAAAGCACCTCTTCGGAGGTAAGTGCTGGTAGCAGGTGCCGACACCCGTCGGAGCGAGCTATGTTCGGGTGTGAGGAGAGCGAATGCTACGCCTCAGCGAATGCATGAGTGCGCCTACAGGACAGGAGTTCAGGGCGAATTAACCTGCGGTCGGTGGGGTGGGGATCTTGCCGACTGGGGAGGAGGAGGTGAAAGTCGCCAGTCCGAGGCTCCGGCGATCGTCCGGAGCTTGGTGCAAAGGGAGAAGCTCAGCGGCAGCAGAGCCGACCTGAGCGATCCGGGAACGGAGTTCTGCGTGGACATCGTCGTCAAGGGCCGCAAGACCGAGGTGCCCGAGCGGTTCCGCAAGCACGTGGCCGAGAAGCTGAACCTGGAGAAGATCCAGAAGCTCGACGGCAAGGTGATCAGCCTCGACGTCGAGGTGTCCAAGGAGCACAACCCGCGGCAGGCCGACCGGTCCGACCGCGTGGAGATCACCGTCCATTCCCGAGGCCCGGTGATCCGGGCGGAAGCATCGGCGGCCGACCCCTACGCAGCGCTCGACCTGGCCCACGGCAAGCTCGAGGCCCGGCTGCGCAAGCAGCACTCCAAGAGGTCCACGCGCCGTGGCACCGGACGGCTGTCGGCCGCCGAAGTGCCCGAAGTGGTCCCGGACGTGGCCACCCTGAACGGCAGCGGCGAGCCGGTCCCCTCGGAAGAGTCGGGCGCGGTGCCCACCAAGATGATGGGCTCCGTCGAGGTCCGGGGCGAAGGACCGCTGGTGGTGCGGGAGAAGACCCACAAGGCCGCTCCCATGACGCTCGACCAGGCGCTCTACGAGATGGAACTGGTCGGGCACGACTTCTATCTGTTCGTGGACTCCGACAACAAGCAGCCCAGCGTGGTCTACCGGCGGCACGCCTACGACTACGGCGTGATCCACCTCGAGTCCGACCCGCTCGCCGGTGAGGAAGGCCGCGGCGCCGGCGGCTCGCTCGGCGGCTGACGGCCGGCCCACCCGTCCTCGTGGTGCCCCTGGAGCGCCCTGTGCGCCCCCAGGGGCACCCGCGTGCGACCACGGGATCACCGCTTCGGCGCCCGGGCATGGAATCATGGCGAGCAGGCCAACCGGTGCTCCGTGGACTGCGGTTGGCGACCGAACACGTACTTCAGGCCACGGCCTTCAGGGGGCGGAACGATGGCGGACAGCTTCGGGCCGGTGCACGGCGGGCGGATGCCCGACGGCGCGGCCACCCCGGAGGGACCGGATCCGGACAGCGGGGCGTCCCGCAAGGAGCCGATTCGCGTCCTGGTGGTGGACGACCATGCCCTGTTCCGCAGAGGTCTGGAGATCGTGCTCGCCCAGGAGGAGGACATCCAGGTCGTCGGAGAGGCGGGCGACGGGGCGGAGGCCGTCGACAAGGCCGCGGACCTGCTGCCGGACATCGTCCTGATGGACGTGCGGATGCCCAAGCGGGGCGGGATCGAGGCGTGCACCTCCATCAAGGAGGTGGCCCCCAGCGCGAAGATCATCATGCTGACGATCAGCGACGAGGAGGCGGACCTCTACGACGCGATCAAGGCGGGTGCGACGGGCTATCTCCTCAAGGAGATCTCCACCGACGAGGTCGCCACCGCCATTCGCGCGGTCGCCGACGGCCAGTCGCAGATCAGTCCCTCCATGGCGTCGAAACTCCTCACGGAGTTCAAGTCGATGATCCAGCGCACCGACGAGCGGCGGCTGGTGCCGGCGCCCCGGCTTACCGACCGGGAACTCGAGGTGCTGAAGCTGGTCGCCACCGGAATGAACAACCGCGACATCGCCAAGGAGTTGTTCATTTCCGAGAACACCGTGAAGAACCACGTCCGGAACATCCTGGAGAAGCTGCAGCTGCACTCCCGGATGGAGGCCGTGGTCTACGCGATGCGGGAGAAGATCCTCGAGATCCGCTGAGCGAGCCGGCGAGGGGCGCCAGCCCGCGCGCCCGCCGCCGAACCCCAGCCCCCGCGCCGCCGCCCGGCCCCCGCCCGCTCAGTCCAGGGCGGCGACCAGCGCGGGCGTGAGCTCGGGGCGGTTCACCTGCTCGATCCGGACCGCGTCGCAGCCCACCCACTCAGCAGCCTCGCGCAGTGCCCGGGCCATCGGCTCGACGGCCTTCGGGGCGTCCAGGCTCACCTGGCGGGCGACCAGCGTGCGCCCCTCGCGCGCCGGGTCTACCCGGCCGAGCAGCCTGCCGCCGGAGAGCAGCGGCATCGCGAAGTAGCCGTGCACCCGCTTCTGCTTCGGCACGTACGCCTCCAGGCGGTGCGTGAAGCCGAAGATCCGCTCCGTGCGCGCCCGCTCCCAGATCAGTGAGTCGAACGGCGAGAGCAGCGTCGTACGGTGCCGGCCGCGCGGCTCGGTCGCGAGGGCCGCCGGGTCCGCCCAGGCGGGCTTGGACCACCCGGCCACTGTCACCGGCACCAGGCCGGAGTCCGCCACCACCGCGTCGAACTGCTCGCCCTTGAGCCGGTGGTAGTCCGCGATGTCGGCCCGGGTGCCCACGCCGAGCGCCTCGCCGGCCTGCCGCACCAGGCGCCGTACGCACTCGGCGTCGTCCAGGTCGTCGTGCAGCAGTGTCTCCGGGATCGCCCGCTCCGCGAGGTCGTAGACCCGCTTCCAGCCGCGCCGCTCGACGCAGACCACCTCGCCGTACATCAGGGCCCGCTCCACGGCGACCTTGGACTCCGACCAGTCCCACCACTCGCCCTTGTTCTTCGCGCCGCCCAGCTCCGTGGCCGTCTGCGGGCCCTCGGCGCGCAGCTGCTTGATCACCAGGTCGTACGCGCCGTCCGCGAGCTCGTGGTACCACTGCGGCCGGCTGCGGTAGGCACGGCGGCGGAACGCGAAGTGCGGCCACTCCTCGACGGGCAGGATGCACGCCGCGTGCGACCAGTACTCGAAGGCGTGCGGAGCCGCGCCGTCGGACCCGGTCGACCAGTAGGCGTCCTCGACGGCGCCGCGGCCCACCGCGCCCAGCCGGGCGTACGGGATCAGTTCGTGCGAGCGGGCCAGCACCGAGATCGTGTCCAGCTGCACCGCGCCCAGGTGCCGCAGCACCCCGCGCACCCCGGCCCGCCGGTCGGGCGCGCCCAGGAAGCCCTGGGCCCGCAGGGCGATGCGGCGGGCTTCGTCGGCGGACAGTTCGGCTGCGGGGCGGGGCTGCGGCACGGTCGTCATGCCTCGCACCCTAGGCCCCGGCACTGACAGCCGGGCCGCGGTCCGCCCCCTCCCGGGCGGGCAGGTACGGCAGGACCGACGGCAGGCCCAGGTCCGACGGCAGGAGCGCGCCGATCCAGCAGTCCCGCAGCGTGCCCTTGTTCACCAGGCCCGCCCTCAGCACGCCCTCGACCCGGAAACCGATCTTCTCCGCCACCGCGCGCGAGGGGACGTTGCCGACCTCGGCCCGCCACTCCAGGCGCGGGCAGCCGAGCTCGGTGAAGGCCCAGCGGGCGACGGCGAGCGCCGCCTCGGTGAGGTGGCCGCGGCCCCGGTGCTCCTTGTCCGTCCAGAAGCCGATCTCCCAGCCGCCCGCGCGCGGGTCGTGCAGGCTCAGGGCGCCGATCGGGCGGCCGCCCTCGCGCAGGCGCAGGGCGAAGGTGTACTCGGTGTCGCGGCGCCAGCCGTCGGGGACCATGCGGTGCAGGAAGTACTCGGCGTCCTGCCGCCCGTACGGCGAGGGGATGGTCGTCCAGCGCTGGATCTCGGGATCCTGGCAGCTCGCGTACACCGCGTCCGCGTCCTCGGGGAGGAACGGATCGAGCAGCAGGCGGTCGGTGGTGAGGGTGACGGGCTCCATGAACGGATTCTGGTCCGGCCCCGCCGCCGAAGCGAACACTTTTCGGGACTTGCGGCACCTTCCGAGCGCCTCGTGCGTTCTCCTTCCGGGCGGCAGTTCGCATCGAGGCCGGTGGACCTCCCTGAGCGGCGGTCTCCTCGCTTACGATGGCCGGTGCGGCGGGGACCACCTGCCGCGCCCGTGCCAGTGTCCATGACAAGACCCAGTGCCAGGCCCGACCGGCAAGGAGACCAACCTCAGTGTCCGTCTTCAACAAGCTCATGCGTGCAGGCGAAGGCAAGATCCTGCGCAAACTGCACCGCATCGCGGACCAGGTCAACTCCATCGAAGAGGATTTCGTCAACCTCTCCGACGCCGAGTTGCGGGCGCTCACCGATGAGTACAAGGAGCGCTACGCCAACGGCGAGAGCCTCGACGACCTGCTCCCCGAGGCGTTCGCCACCGTCCGGGAGGCGGCCAAGCGCGTCCTCGGCCAGCGCCACTACGACGTCCAGCTCATGGGCGGCGCCGCGCTGCACCTCGGCTACGTCGCCGAGATGAAGACCGGTGAGGGCAAGACCCTCGTCGGCACGCTCCCCGCGTACCTCAACGCACTGTCCGGCAAGGGCGTGCACATCATCACGGTCAACGACTACCTGGCCGAGCGCGACTCGGAGATGATGGGCCGCGTCCACCGCTTCCTGGGCCTGACCGTCGGCTGCATCCTCGCCAACATGACCCCGGCGCAGCGCCGCGAGCAGTACGCCTGCGACATCACGTACGGCACGAACAACGAGTTCGGCTTCGACTACCTGCGCGACAACATGGCGTGGTCCGCGGACGAGCTCGTCCAGCGCGGTCACAACTACGCCTGCGTCGACGAGGTCGACTCCATCCTGGTCGACGAGGCCCGTACGCCGCTGATCATCTCCGGCCCGGCCGACCAGGCCACCAAGTGGTACGGCGACTTCGCCAAGCTGGTCACCCGCCTGACCAGGGGCGAGCCCGGCAACCCGCTGAAGGGCATCGAGGAGACCGGCGACTACGAGGTCGACGAGAAGAAGCGCACCGTCGGCATCCACGAGTCCGGCGTCGCCAAGGTCGAGGACTGGCTGGGCATCGACAACCTGTACGAGTCGGTGAACACGCCCCTCGTCGGCTACCTGAACAACGCCATCAAGGCGAAGGAACTGTTCAAGAAGGACAAGGACTACGTCGTCATCGACGGCGAGGTCATGATCGTCGACGAGCACACCGGCCGTATCCTCGCCGGCCGCCGCTACAACGAGGGCATGCACCAGGCGATCGAGGCGAAGGAAGGGGTGCAGATCAAGGACGAGAACCAGACGCTCGCCACGATCACCCTGCAGAACTTCTTCCGCCTCTACGACAAGCTCTCCGGCATGACCGGTACGGCCATGACCGAGGCCGCCGAGTTCCACCAGATCTACAAGCTGGGCGTCGTCCCGATCCCGACGAACCGGCCCATGCAGCGCAAGGACCAGCCGGACCTGATCTACCGGACCGAGGTCGCGAAGTTCGCCGCCGTCGTCGACGACATCGCCGAGCGCCACGAGAAGGGCCAGCCGGTCCTCGTAGGCACCACGTCCGTCGAGAAGTCCGAGTACCTCTCGCAGCAGCTCGCCAAGCGCGGCATCCCGCACGAGGTGCTCAACGCCAAGCACCACGAGCGCGAGGCGGCGATCGTCGCCCAGGCCGGCCGCCGGGGCGCGGTCACCGTCGCCACGAACATGGCCGGCCGCGGTACGGACATCAAGCTCGGCGGCAACCCGGACGACCTCGCCGAGGCCGAGCTGCGCCAGGCGGGCCTGGACCCGGTGGAGCACGTCGAGGAGTGGGCCGCGGCCCTGCCCGGCGCGCTGGAGCGGGCCGAGAAGGCCGTGAAGGCGGAGTTCGAGGAGGTCAAGGAGCTCGGCGGCCTGTACGTGCTGGGCACCGAGCGCCACGAGTCCCGCCGTATCGACAACCAGCTCCGCGGCCGTTCCGGCCGCCAGGGCGACCCGGGCGAGTCCCGCTTCTACCTCTCCCTCGGCGACGACCTGATGCGCCTGTTCAAGGCCGCGATGGTCGAGCGCGTGATGGCCATGGCCAACGTGCCGGACGACGTGCCGATCGAGAACAAGATGGTCACCCGCGCCATCGCCTCCGCCCAGTCCCAGGTCGAGGGCCAGAACTTCGAGACGCGCAAGAACGTCCTGAAGTACGACGAGGTCCTCAACCGGCAGCGCGAGGTCATCTACGGCGAGCGCCGCCGCGTCCTGGAGGGCGAGGACCTGCACGAGCAGATCCGCCACTTCATGGACGACACGATCGACGACTACATCCGCCAGGAGACCGCCGAGGGCTTCGCGGAGGAGTGGGACCTCGACCGTCTGTGGAACGCGTTCAAGCAGCTCTACCCGTGCAAGGTCACGATCGAGGAGCTGGAGGACGCGGCGGGCGACCGGGCCGGCCTCACCGCCGACTTCATCGCCGAGGCGGTCAAGGACGACATCCACGAGCAGTACGACGCCCGTGAGCAGCAGCTCGGCTCGGACATCATGCGCGAGCTGGAGCGCCGCGTGGTCCTGTCGGTGCTGGACCGCAAGTGGCGCGAGCACCTCTACGAGATGGACTACCTCCAGGAGGGCATCGGCCTGCGCGCCATGGCGCAGAAGGACCCCCTGGTCGAGTACCAGCGCGAGGGCTTCGACATGTTCTCCGCGATGATGGAGGGCATCAAGGAGGAGTCCGTCGGCTACCTGTTCAACCTGGAGGTCCAGGTCGAGCAGCAGGTCGAGGAGGTCCCGGTCCAGGACGCCGCCGAGAAGACCTCGCTGGCCAAGGAGGGCGCCCCGGCGGGCGCGCGTCCGGAGATCCGCGCCAAGGGCCTGGACGCGCCGCAGCGGCCGGACCGGCTGCACTTCACCGCGCCCAAGGTCGACGGCGACGGCTCGGTCGTCGAGGGCGACTGGGCGACCGACGAGGCCGCGGCCGGCGACGGGATGACCCGCGCGGAGCGCCGCAAGGCGCAGAAGGGCGGCGGCGGCCGCCGCCGCAAGAAGTAGGCCACGGGCCCCGGCAGGGGCCGTCGCGGAGGGCCGGGCACCCGGATCGGGCGCCCGGCCCTCCGGCGTGTCCGGGCGCCGAGGGCCGTCCGGCGGTCCTACGGCCGCGGGCGGCGCGACTGGGCGGGGACGCGGGGCGGCTGGTCGTCCAGTTCGACTGCGGCGCAGCGCCAGCGGCGGTCGGTGGCCCGCTCCAGGCGGAACGCCATGGCGCGCACCCGCTCGCCGGTGGCCACGACCGCGGAGACCTCCATGACCCTGGGCTCGACCGCGCGGTCCTGCTGCACACGGCAGCGGCGCAGGACCGGCCGTACGCCGCCCCGGCCGCCGAAGGGCACGCCCGGGGCGAGCTGGACGAGCTGCTCGTACGCCGGCCCGACGGTCTGGCCCAGCATCCAGTGGACGGGCCGCTCGCCGCTCAGGACGGCGAGAAGCCGCTCGGCGAACAGCGCGGGCGCGGGCAGCGCGCGGACCGGCGTACGGCGGCGCGAGCCCTCGCCGGGGCGGAGGTTCCCGGGGCGGGCGTTGCCCGGCCGGGCCGTGCCGGGCCGGGTGGTGCGGGGGCGGGTCGTGCTGGTCATGGCGGGGGTCCCCGTTTCGGTCGCGCCCGGAGGGGCATACCGGGCGGTAACTTCTGTTGGGGATCTTGTACGGGCGGGCTCCGCGGGCCCGCAAGGCACGCTCCCGGCCGTGGCGGCGGCCGTCGGATTCACCTATCAGAGTGAGTCCCGCCGGCCGCGGGCGTTCCGGCGGGCCCGCGGGCCGGGTGACCGCCCGCGCGCCGGTGGACGGGCCCCGCACGGCCTCCGGCACCCCGAAGGGGGACCTGCGCACGTATCCTGAGGGCGTTTCCGACTACGAAAGCGGCCAGCCATGCGCGTGTACGTCCCTCTGACCCTCCCCGGACTCGCACAGGCGCACAAGACCGGCGAGCTGGGCCCCGGCCCGCTGACCGCCTACGCCGTCACCCCCGCGCTGCGCGAGTGGTACGTCTCCGACGACATCGAGGAGCTCGAGTACGCGGCCCTCAACCGCGCCGCGGCCGCCTCGCTGCGCCTGCTGGCCGGCGACCCCGCCGCGGCCCGCCGCCGGGTCGTCGTCGCGGTCGACGTGCCGGACCGGGAGGCCACCGTCGACCCCGACCGCGGCCTCGACGCCTCCTCGCTCGGCGAGGTCCGCGTCGCCGGTCCCGTACCGCTGGCCAAGGCCGCGGCGGTGCACGCCGACGCGGACGACGCCGAGGCCGACGTCGCCGCCGCGGCGGACGCGCTGGGCGCGGCGGACCAGGGCGACGACGACGCCCGCTTCGTGGTGGACGGCGCGGAGGACCACGAGCTGCTCTGGTACGGCGTGCAGGAGATCCCCGGCCTCCTCGCCTGAGGCGGGCCTGCACAGCACAGGACCGGCTGTCGGAGGCGGGCTGTACCGTTGCCGGTCATGGGGAAGCACCTGGTCTGGGACTGGAACGGCACGCTGCTCGACGACATCCACGCGGTCATCGGGGCGACCAACGCCGCCTTCGAGGAGCTCGGCCTCGAACCGATCACGCTGGAGCGGTACCGCGAGCTGTACACGGTGCCGGTGCCGAAGTTCTACGAGCGGCTGATGGGACGCCTGCCCACGGACGCCGAGTGGCTCGTCATGGACGACGCCTTCCACAAGCACTACTGGGCCCGGGCAAACGCCTGCGGGCTCACGGCGGGCGCCGCGGAGCTGCTCGCCGAGCGTCAGGCGGCCGGGCGGACGCAGTCGCTGCTCTCCCTGGCCCCGCACGACCGGCTGATACCGATCGTGCGGCGGCACGGCATCGAGGAGCGGTTCGTCCGCGTGGACGGGCGGCTCGACACGTCGACGTCCGGCAAGGCGGAGCACATGGTGCGGCACCTGCGGGCGCTGCCGGGCGTCGTGCCCGAGAGCGTCGTCGTCATCGGTGACGCGGCCGACGACGCCATCGCGGCGGCGCACGTGGGGGCGCGGGCGGTGCTCTTCACCGGCGGCTCGCACAGCCGGGCGTCCCTCGCGCGGGTGGGCGTGCCGGTCGTCGACTCCCTGGAGGAGGCCGTCGCCGTGGCGGAGGAGCTGGCCTAGCCGCGCAGCCGGCCCCCTGCCCGTACGGCCCCTGCCTGTACGGCCCCTGCCTGTACGACCCCTGCCCGTACGACCCTCAGCCTGCCGGAGCCGTGTGCCTGAGGATCTTCAGGAACTCGCGCATCCACGTCGGGTGGTCCGGCCAGGCCCGGGACGAGACCAGGGTGCCGTCGACCACCGCCTCCGCGTCCTGGAACGTGGCGCCCGCGGCCTGCATGTCCGGTTCGAGGGCCGGGTACGACGTGACGCGGCGGCCCTCCAGGCCGCCGACCACGGCCGTCAGCAGGGGTCCGTGGCAGATCTGCGCGACCGGCTTGTCCGCGTCGAAGAACGCCTTCAGGATCTTCCGCAGCTCCAGGTCGTTGCGGAGGTACTCCGGCGCGCGCCCGCCCGGGATCACCAGGGCGACGTAGTCCGCGGGAGCCACCTCCGAGAACGCCAGGTCGGCCGGCCAGGTGTAGCCGGGCTTCTCCGTGTACGTGTCGTAGCCCGGCTCGAAGTCGTGGACGACGAAGCGCAGTTGCTTGCGCGTCGGCGCCGCGATGTGCACCTCGTACCCTTCCTCCTGGAGTCGCTGGTAGGGGTAGAGGACTTCCAGCGATTCCGCCGCGTCGCCCGTCACGATCAGGATCTTCGGTGTCATGGGACGCCTCCCGGATCTCGGTGCAGCCTGCGAGAAGGACATGTGTCGCTGTCCAGAACGTCAAACTTCGCCCCCTGCTTTTGTACACATACGGCTCATGACGATCCAGGGGTCCGGAGCGATAGGCTTTTCCCGTGATCAGCGCCATACGCCGAGGGGGCAGCGAAGCCCCCGGCCCGCGCCCGGAGTGCCACCGCGCCCGGGCGAGCAGGGCGATCGCTGATCTTCTCCGGGCCGGCCCGTCGCCGAAAATGGCCGATAAGGGACCGGACCTCTCTCATCCCGGCATAACGTCGACAGCGACCGGACACCCCGGGTCGCGGCGTTGCGCCATTTCTTCCACCGACGTCACGCAACGGCGCGCGACAGGAGCCAGAGGACATGCAGACCAAGCTGGACGAAGCAAAGGCCGAGCTGCTCGCACGGGCCGCCCGGGTAGCTGAGAACAGCCCGGTCGGGGGGCGACTTCCGACGGGCCCGGAGGGCGGGGAGCGCCCGGACCGGGACACCCTGTTCGAGTACCTCCAGCGCTACTACCTGCACACCGCGCCCGAGGACCTCCAGGACCGCGACCCGGTGGACCTCTTCGGCGCCGCGATGTCGCACGCCCGGCTGGCCGAGAACCGCCCGCAGGGCACCGCGAACGTCCGCGTGCAGACCCCCACGGTCGAGGAGAACGGCTGGACGTCCACCCACTCCGTGGTCGAGGTCGTCACCGACGACATGCCGTTCCTGGTCGACTCGGTCACCAACGAGCTGTCCCGTCAGGGCCGCGGCATCCACGTGGTGATCCACCCGCAGGTCGTCGTCCGCCGCGACGTCACCGGCAAGCTCATCGAGGTCCTCACCGGCGAGCCCAAGGGCGACCTGCCGCACGACGCGCTCACCGAGTCGTGGATCCACGTCGAGATCGACCGCGAGACCGACCGCGCCGACCTCAAGCAGATCACCTCCGACCTGCTCCGCGTCCTGTCCGACGTCCGCGAGACCGTCGAGGACTGGGAGAAGATGCGCGACGCCGCGCTGCGCATCGCCGAGGGCCTGCCCGACGAGCCGGTCGCCGACGACCTGCGCCCCACGGAGGTGGAGGAGGCCCGCGAGCTGCTGCGCTGGCTCGCCGCCGACCACTTCACCTTCCTCGGCTACCGCGAGTACGAGCTCGTCGACGGCGACGCCCTGACGGCCGTCCCCGGCACCGGGCTCGGCATCCTGCGCTCCGACCCGCACCACAGCGGCGACGACCACCACGCCCACCCGGTCTCGCAGTCCTTCAGCCGGCTGCCCGCCGACGCCCGCGCCAAGGCGCGCGAGCACAAGCTGCTGATCCTCACCAAGGCGAACAGCCGCGCCACCGTGCACCGGCCCTCGTACCTGGACTACATCGGCGTCAAGAAGTTCGACGCCCAGGGCAACGTCATCGGCGAACGCCGCTTCCTCGGCCTGTTCTCGTCCGCCGCGTACACCGAGTCCGTCCGCCGCGTCCCGGTCATCAGCCGCAAGGTCGCCGAGGTCCTGGAGGGCGCCGGCTTCTCGCCGAACAGCCACGACGGCCGCGACCTGCTGCAGATCCTGGAGACCTACCCGCGCGACGAGCTGTTCCAGACGCCCGTCGACGAACTGCGCTCCATCGTCACCTCCGTCCTCTACCTGCAGGAACGCCGCCGGCTGCGGCTCTACCTGCGCCAGGAGGAGTACGGCCGCTTCTACTCGGCGCTCGTCTACCTGCCCCGCGACCGGTTCAACACCACGGTCCGCGAGCGGCTGACGGACATCCTCAAGGAGGAGCTCGACGGCACCAGCGTCGACTTCACCCTGATGAGCACCGAGTCGGTCCTCACCCGGCTGCACTTCGTCGTGCGCGTCGCGCCCGGCACCGAGCTCAGCCACCTGTCCGACGCCGACAAGGAGCGCATCGAGGCCCGGCTCGCCGACGCCGCCCGCTCCTGGGCCGACGGCTTCGGCGAGGCGCTGCACGCCGAGTTCGGCGAGGAGCGCGCCGCCGAGCTGCTGCGCCGCTACGGCAACGCCTTCTCCGAGGGCTACAAGGCCGACCACTCGCCGCGCGCCGCCGTCGCCGACCTGGGTCACCTGGAGCAGCTCAAGAGCAGCGGCAAGGACTTCGCGCTCTCGCTGTACGAGCCGGTCGGCAGCGGCCCCGGCGAGCGCCGCTTCAAGATCTACAAGGCCGGACCGCAGGTCTCCCTCTCCGCCGTGCTGCCGGTGCTCAACCGGCTCGGCGTCGAGGTCGTCGACGAGCGCCCGTACGAGCTGCGCTGCGCGGACCGTGAGGCGCACGCCTGGGTGTACGACTTCGGCCTGCGGATGCCCGCCGCCACCGGCGACTACCTGGGCGACGACGCCCGCGAGCGGTTCCAGGAGGCCTTCGCCGCCACCTGGACCGGCGCGGCCGAGAACGACGGCTTCAACGCGCTGGTGCTGTCCGCCGGGCTGAACTGGCGCCAGGCCATGGTGCTGCGCGCCTACGCCAAGTACCTGCGGCAGGCCGGCTGGGCCTTCAGCCAGGACTACATGGAGGACACCCTCCGCAACAACGTCCACACCACCCGGCTGCTCGTCTCCCTCTTCGAGGCCCGCCTGTCGCCGGAGCGCCAGCGCGCCGGCACGGAGCTGATCGACGGCCTCCTGGAGGAGCTGGACGGCGCCCTGGACCAGGTCGCCTCCCTGGACGAGGACCGCATCCTGCGGGCCTTCCTCACCCTGATCAAGGCCACGCTGCGGACGAACTTCTTCCAGAAGAACGCGGACGGCGCCCCGCACTCCTACGTGTCGATGAAGTTCGACCCGCAGGCCATCCCGGACCTGCCGGCCCCGCGTCCGGCGTTCGAGATCTGGGTGTACTCGCCGCGCGTCGAGGGCGTACACCTGCGCTTCGGCAAGGTCGCCCGGGGCGGTCTGCGCTGGTCCGACCGCCGCGAGGACTTCCGCACCGAGATCCTCGGCCTGGTCAAGGCGCAGATGGTGAAGAACACCGTCATCGTGCCGGTCGGCGCCAAGGGCGGCTTCGTCGCCAAGCAGCTGCCGGACCCGGCCCTGGACCGCGACGCCTGGCTGGCCGAGGGCATCGCCTCCTACAAGACCTTCATCTCGGCGCTGCTCGACATCACCGACAACCTGGTCGGCGGCGAGGTCGTGCCGCCGGCAGACGTGGTCCGCCACGACGAGGACGACACGTACCTCGTCGTCGCCGCCGACAAGGGCACCGCCACCTTCTCCGACATCGCCAACGGCGTCGCGGAGGAGTACGGCTTCTGGCTCGGCGACGCCTTCGCCTCCGGCGGCTCGGCCGGCTACGACCACAAGGGCATGGGCATCACCGCCCGCGGCGCCTGGGAGTCCGTCAAGCGGCACTTCCGCGAGCTGGGCCACGACACCCAGACCGAGGACTTCACCGTCGTCGGCGTCGGCGACATGTCCGGCGACGTCTTCGGCAACGGCATGCTGCTCTCCGAGCACATCCGCCTCGTCGCGGCCTTCGACCACCGGCACATCTTCGTCGACCCGAACCCGGACGCGGCCGTCTCGTACGCCGAGCGCCGCCGCCTGTTCGAGCTGCCGCGCAGCTCCTGGGCCGACTACGACACCGAGCTGCTGTCCGCGGGCGGCGGCGTCCACCCGCGCACGGCCAAGTCGATCCCGGTCAACGCGCACATGCGAGCCGCCCTCGGCATCGAGGACGGGGTCACCAAGATGACCCCGGCCGAGCTGATGAAGGCGATCCTCCAGGCGCCCGTCGACCTGGTGTGGAACGGCGGCATCGGCACGTACGTGAAGGCCTCCGTCGAGTCCAACGCGGACGTCGGCGACAAGGCCAACGACGCGATCCGCGTCAACGGCCAGGACGTGCGCGCCAAGGTCATCGGCGAGGGCGGCAACCTCGGCGCGACCCAGCTGGGCCGCATCGAGTTCGCCCGCTCCGGCGGCCCCGAGGGCCTGGGCGGCAAGGTCAACACCGACGCCATCGACAACAGCGCCGGCGTGGACACCTCCGACCACGAGGTCAACATCAAGATCCTGCTCAACGGGCTGGTCGCCGAGGGCGACATGACCGTCAAGCAGCGCAACAAGATCCTCGCGGAGATGACCGACGAGGTCGGCTCCCTCGTCCTGCGCAACAACTACGCGCAGAACACGGCCCTCGCCAACGCCGTCGCCCAGTCCCCGTCCCTGCTCCACGCCCACCAGCGCTTCATGCGCCGGCTGGGCCGCGACGGGGCCCTGGACCGGTCGCTGGAGTTCCTGCCCAACGACCGGCAGATCCGCGAACTGCTCAACGCCGGCAAGGGCCTGAGCCAGCCGGAGCTCGCCGTGCTGCTCGCCTACACCAAGATCACGGTGGCGGACGAGCTCATCGGCACCGAGCTGCCGGACGACCCGTACCTGCGCGGGCTGCTGCACGCGTACTTCCCGACGCAGCTGCGCGAGAAGTTCGCCGAGGCGGTCGACAACCACCCGCTGCGCCGCGAGATCATCACCACGGTCCTGGTCAACGACACGGT
Source organism: Streptomyces tritici (assembly GCF_048500665.1). Taxonomy (NCBI): domain Bacteria; kingdom Bacillati; phylum Actinomycetota; class Actinomycetes; order Kitasatosporales; family Streptomycetaceae; genus Streptomyces; species Streptomyces tritici. The sequence continues at coordinate 2,591,862 of NZ_CP183183.1, read as the reverse complement.
CAACACCGGTGGTTCGACGTTCCTGCACCGCCTCCGCGAGGAGACCGGCGCGTCGATCGAGGAGATCGTCCGCGCGCAGACCGCCGCCCGCGCCATCTTCCGGCTCGGCGAGGTCTGGGACGCGGTCGAGGCCCTCGACAACAAGGTGCCGGCCGAGGTGCAGACCCGGATGCGGCTGCACTCGCGGCGGCTCGTCGAGCGCGGTACGCGCTGGCTGCTGGGCAACCGGCCGCAGCCGCTGCAGCTGGCCGAGACGATCGAGTTCTTCTCCGAGCGGGTCGAGCAGGTCTGGGCGAAGCTGCCGCAGCTGCTGCGCGGCGCTGACCTGGAGTGGTACCAGTCGATCCTCGACGAGCTGACCTCGGTCGGCGTGCCGGAGGAGCTGGCGCTGCGGGTCGCGGGCTTCTCGTCCGCCTTCCCGACGCTCGACGTGGTGGCCATCGCGGACCGCACCGGCAAGGACCCGCTGGCGGTCGCCGAGGTGTACTACGACCTGGCCGACCGGCTGCGGATCACGGACCTGATGGACCGGATCATCGAACTGCCGCGCAACGACCGGTGGCAGTCGATGGCCCGCGCCTCGATCCGCGAGGACCTGTTCGCCGCGCACGCCGCACTCACCGCGGACGTGCTGGCCGCCGGGAACGGCACCTCCACCCCGGAGGAGCGGTTCAAGGCCTGGGAGCAGAGGAACACGGCGATCCTGGGCCGGGCGCGCACGACGCTGGAGGAGATCCAGGGCTCGGACACCTTCGACCTGGCGAACCTGTCCGTGGCGATGCGGACCATGCGCCAGCTGCTGCGGACGCACAGCTAGCCGACGGCAGGCGCGGCCGGCCGAGAGCAGACACGGCTGGCCGACAGCAGGCACGCTCGGCTGACGGCGGATACTGCTCGTCACGCCGTCGCTCAAGGGGGCGCCCCCGCCGGTTTCCGGCGGGGGCGCCCCTTGTCGTACGCGGCTCGGCCCTCGGGCTCGCCTTGGGTGCCCTGGGCTCGTTCAGCCCTTGGGCTCGCTCACCGAGGTCCGCCACAGGCCCCGGCAGGCCAGGAACCCGGCCGCGAGCAGCAGCCCGTTGCGGGCGACCATGACGGCGAGCCCGGCGGGGGTGCCGGCGAGCACGTCCTCGTACAGGACGGGGTACGCGAGCGCGCTCAGCGCCGTCGCGGGCAGGAGCAGCAGCACCGCCGGGCGCATCACCGTCTCCCGGCAGGTCAGGCAGACCGCGGCGAGACCGAGCAGCCAGACCAGGTACTGGGGGCTGATGACCCGGCTGGTGAGGGTGAACAGCAGCACCGCGGCGAAGGCCGCGTCGAGCGGGGTGGCCGCGGTCCAGCGGCGGGCCCGCACCCGCCACACGACCAGCCAGCAGCAGGCGGCCAGGGTGGCGAGCAGCGCCAGCACCTCGACGTACGAGATGTGCGGACCGACGTACTCGAAGGCCCCGTAGCGGTACTGGACGCGGCCCGGCCAGAGGCCGACGGCGCGGGCCAGCGCGAGGGCCGTGCCGCCGAGCGACTCGATCTGGATGCCCCGGGCGCCCTGCTGGACCAGGAAGTCCAGCGGGTGCCGGAACATCACGCCCAGCGCGATCAGCAGCGCGACGCCCGTGGTGCAGGCGGCCAGCCACGCCTCGCGGGTGGAGCGGCCGCGGGGCGTGCCGATGAGGGTGAGCGCCGGCCACACCTTGATCAGCGCCCCGAGGCCGGCGAGCGCGCCGCCGAGCGCGGGCCGGGCGCGCAGTACCAGCAGGGCGAGCACCGCGACGGCGGTGGTCTGGACGTCGTACCGGGCCAGGGGGATGTGCAGCAGCAGCGGCAGGCCGCAGACCCACACCCAGGCGCCGTGGGTGACGCGGTCGCTGTCGGCGAGGGCGAGCGCGACGGTCACGACCGCGTCGGCGAGCAGCACGAGGGCGACGAACGCCTGGAAGTACGTGAACCAGGGGAGCGCGGCGGGGGAGCCGATGACGAGGGCGGCGCCGGGCGGGTACTGCCAGGTGGGGTCGTCGGGCGGGAAGGTGCCGTGGGCCAGCCGGTCGTACCAGAGCCGGTACAGGACGTGCACCTCGCGGCCGACGCCGCCGATGCCGAGGCTGTCGCGCCACAGCAGCACCAGCATGCCCAGCCGGGTGACGAGCCAGACGGAGGCGAGCGCGATCTGGGGGCCGTAGCCGGTGGCGACGAAGGTGGCGGAGGTGAAGGCCTCCGACTCGAACGGCGAGCGGGTCAGAGACGGCGGAGGGGCGGCCGTACGGCCGACGGACCCGGTCGTGGCGGGGCCGTCGGCAGCACGTCCGCTCCGGCCGCGCCCGACGGCCCACCGCGCCCGCCGCAGAGCGGCGGCCCGCAGCGTCCGCGCGGGGGGCGGCGGGGCGTCGAGGTCGGGCGCGGGCGGGCGGGGGTCGGAGCGGTCGGGCGGGCGGGCGTCCGCGGGGGAGCCGGTGGCGGTGTCGGATGCCGCGCCGAGCGCGGCCCGGCGGGCCGCCTCGGGGGCGGGGCGGGGGGAGCCCTCGGTGACGGGCCCGGGGGGTGCCCCGGCGGCGGACGCGGCGGGTCCGGCGGCGGACTCGGGCGCGGTGACGAGGGCCGCCTCGGGGGCGGCGCCCGTGGGCGCGTCGAGGGCGGCCTCCGGCGCGGGCCCCGTGCCGGTACCGAGCGTGGCCTCCGGCGCAGGCCCTGTGGCGGCGGCCTCCGGGGCGGCGCGCGTGGGGGCGGCCTCCGGGGAGGGGCCCGTGGTGGGGGGTTCGGGTGGGGTGAGGGGCGGTTCGGGCGGGGCGGGTGCGTGATCGTTCGTCATCAGGGCCGCACTCTAGTCCGGTTCGCCCCTTAACTCCCGGTCTTCGCGGCCCGACTCCCGGTCCCGGCGGCCTTCTTGGTGAACTCCTCGTACGCCGCGACCACCTCGGCCGCCGGCCCGTCCGCGCGCAGCGTGCCCGCCTCCAGCCAGAGCGCGCGGTCGCAGGTGCGGGCGATCGTCGCGTTGCTGTGGCTCACCAGGAACACCGTGCCCGCCTGGGCCCGCAGCTCCTCGATCCGTTCCTGGCTCCGGGCCCGGAACTTCGCGTCGCCGGTGGACAGCGCCTCGTCGATCAGCAGCACGTCGTGCGACCTGGCCGCGGCGATGGAGAAGCGCAGCCGGGCGCCCATGCCGGAGGAGTAGGTGCGCATCGGGCGGGAGATCGCGTCGTCCTTCTCGTTGATCCCCGAGAAGTCCACGATCTCCTGGTACCGCGCCTCGATCTCGGCGCGGGTCATGCCCATCGCGAGCCCGCCGAGGATGACGTTCCGCTCGCCGGTCAGGTCGTTCATCAGGGCCGCGTTGACGCCGAGCAGCGCCGGACGGCCCTGCGTGTAGATCAGGCCGCGGTTCACCGGGAGCAGCCCGGCGACGGCCCTGAGCAGCGTCGACTTCCCGGAGCCGTTCGAACCGATCAGGCCGATCGCCTCGCCCCGGTACGCGGCGAAGCTCACGCCCTTGACCGCGTGGACCTGCCGGGCGGCGGGGCCGGGCCGCCGGGACAGGATCCGGCCCAGCGCGGAGGCGGCGCCGGCCCTCGGGGCGCGGCCGCCCTGCACGGTGTACGTGACGTGCGCATCGTCGACGACGACGGTCGGGGTGCGGGTGTCGTGCTCAGCCACGGCCGTACGTCTCCTCTCCCTGCCAGAACCGGACGAAGCCGCCCACGAACGCGAGCAGCGCCCAGCCGGCGGCCAGGGGCCAGGCGTGCGGCGGCAGCTGCTCCACGGTGAAGCTGTCCACCAGCGCGAGGCGGACGAGGTCGATGTAGAGCGCGGCCGGATTGGCCTGCAGAAGGGTGACGGCGAGGTCCGGGAGCCGGCCGGCCCCCGCGAGGTGGTGCAGCGACCACATGACGCCCGAGGCGTACATCCAGGTCCGCAGCACGAACGGCATGAGCTGCGAGACGTCCGGCGTGCGGGCCGCGAGCCGGGCCATCACCAGGGCGAGCCCGGTGTTGAACAGGGCCTGCAACGCCAGCGCCGGGACCGCCAGCAGCCAGCCCGCGTCCGGGAACTCGCCGAAGCAGCACAGGATGACCGCGAGCGCGCCCAGCGAGAAGGCGAGCTGCTGGAGCTGCTGCAGCGCCAGCGCGATGGGGAGGCTCGCGCGCGGGAAGTGCAGGGCGCGGACCAGGCCCAGGTTCCCGCTGATCGCGCGGGTGCCGGCGAGGACGGACTGGGCGGTGAAGGTCCACACGAACACGCCGGTGAGCAGGAACGGCACGTAGTCGGGGACGCCGTGCCGGACGTCCATGATCACGCCGAAGATCACGTAGTACACGGCCGCGTTGAGCAGCGGGGTCATCAGCTGCCAGAGCTGGCCCAGCTTCGCCTGGCTGTACTGGGCGGTCAGCCGGGCGGTCGCGAAGGCGGCGATGAAGTGCCGGCGCGACCAGAGCTGCCGGACGTACGCGGGCAGGCTCGGCCGCGCGCCGCTCACGGTCAGGCCGTGGCGCAGGGCGAGGGCGCGCAGGTCCTCGGCCGGTGGCGCCGGCGGCGCCTGGGGCGGGGTGTCGATGAGGGTCACGGGCTCCCTTTCGCTCGACGGCGGTTTCGCTCGACGGCGGTGCGGCGGGGTGGCGGTGGGCGGGCGGTGAAAGGCGTCGGTGGCGGTGGGCGGGCGGTGAGAAGGCGTCGGCGGCGCCGGATGGGCGTCGGTGGCGATGGACGGCGCGCGTCCGCGTAGCCCGGTCCGCGACGTCACGACGGGACGGGTCCGTATCGTCGTGACGTGAGCGTAGGCCCCTCCGACGTCGGAACGCAACCGTCTCGTCGTGACGTGGCCGTGGCATCATCCTGTGCATGACCACTTCCCCCGGTTCCCCCCGCCGCACCCCCGCCGGCGCGGCCGTGCTGCGCGAGGAGGTCACCGACGCCATCCGCGCCGCCGTCTTCGAGGAACTGGCCGCCGTGGGCTTCGCCCGCATGTCCATCGAGGGCATCGCGCGCCGCGCGGGCGTGGGGAAGACCGCCGTCTACCGGCGCTGGAAGTCCAAGCTGTCGCTCGTCCTCGACCTCGTCGGGGCCGTCGCCGTCCAGGGCCTGCCCGCGCCCCGGACCGGCTCCCTGCACGGGGACGTACGCGCCCTCCTGGAGCTCGCCGCGCACGCCCTGCGGCACCCCGTGGCCTCGCAGGTCATCCCGGACCTGCTCGTGGAGGCGCAGCGCAACCCGGAGATCGCCGACGCGATCAAGGCCGCGCTGCTCGACGGGCAGCAGGGCGTGGTGGCCCAGGTGGTGCGCGAGGCCGTGGCCCGCAGGGAGCTGCCCGAGGGCGCGGACCCGGACCGCGCCCTCGACCTGGTCGTCGGACCGCTGTACTGGCGGCTGGTCGTCGTACGCGGCGAGCTGCCGCCCGGCTACCTGGACGACCTCGCGCGCAGCGCGGTCGCCGCGCTCACCGCGTAGCCACGTACCGCGGGCGGGCTACTTCACCGCGCCCGCCATCACGCCCGACACGAACTGCCGCTGGAAGGCGAAGAAGACCACCAGCGGGATCACCATCGACACGAACGCGCCCGGCGCGAGCACGTCGATGTTGTTGCCGAACTGCCGGACCTGCTGCTGCAGCGCCACCGTGATCGGCGGCGACTCCGAGTCCGCGAAGATGAGCGCCACCAGCATGTCGTTCCAGACCCACAGGAACTGGAAGATGCCCAGCGAGGCGATCGCCGGGCCGCCCAGCGGCAGCACCACGCGGGTGAACAGCCGCACCTCGCCCGCCCCGTCGAGGCGTGCCGCCTCCAGCAGCTCGCGCGGGATCTCCGCGAAGAAGTTGCGCAGCAGGAAGATCGCGAAGGGCAGACCGAAGGCGACATGGAAGAGCACCACGCCGAGCGTGGTCTCGAAGATCCCGAGCGTGCCGAACAGCTTGGACACCGGGACGAGCGCCACCTGCACCGGCACCACCAGCAGCGCCACGACCGCCAGGAACCACCAGTCGCGGCCCGGGAAGTCCAGCCAGGCGAAGGCGTACCCGGCGAGCGAGCCGATCACCACCACGAGGACCGTGGCCGGGACGGTGATCAGGACGGTGGAGAGCAGCGAGTCGGTGATGCGCTCGTCGCCGAGGAGCGAGGCGTAGTTCTCCGTCGTGAGCTGCGCGGGGGCCGTGAAGACCTCCCACCAGCCGCTCGACGCGATCTCCGAGGGGTCGCGCAGCGAGGACAGCAGCAGCCCGACCGTCGGCATCAGCCAGAACAGCCCCACCAGGACGAGGAAGACGCGCAGGGCCCCGCCCGCCGCCCGCGCCGCGAGGCGCGAACCGAGTGACGTCTCAGGGGTGCTCATCGCCGTGTCTCCCTTCGCATCCTGCGGATGTTGAAGGCCATCACCGGGATCACCAGCAACAGCAGCAGCACCGCGATCGCCGAGCCGACGCCCAGGTCCGCGTCCGTGCCGAACGACGAGCGGTACAGCTGGAGCGCCAGGACGTTCGCGTCGTCCTGCGCGGAGCCGGGCGCGATGATGAACACCAGGTCGAAGACCTTCAGCACGTTGATCATCAGCGTCACCAGCACCACCGCGAGCACCGGCGCGAGCAGCGGCACCGTCACCCGGCGGAAGACCTGCCACTCGTTCGCCCCGTCGACCCGCGCCGCCTCCAGCAGCTCGCGCGGCACCGCCGCGAGCCCCGCCGCGATCAGCACCATCGCGAAGCCCGCCCACATCCACACGTAACTGCCGATGACCGCCGGGGTGACCAGCGAGGGCCCCAGCCAGTGCACGCCGTTGTACTGCTCCCGGAAGTTGCTCTCCGGCAGCCGCAGCAGCGCGCCGTCGGCCGCCGCCGGCAGGCGGAACGAGCCGTCCGCGCCGGCCGTCGCCGAGGCGACGACCTTCCCGTCCTTCACCGCCTCCACGCGCAGCCCGGTCAGCCCCAGCTCCTTCGGGTCGACGACGTTGGGCGTGCCGCCGCCGCCCCGCGTGAAGTCCAGCCACGCGGTGCCGCCGACCCCGCCGCCCGGCGGCGCCGCGGGCGCGGCGGCCGGCCGGGCGTCCTGCGGCATCTGCGCGGGCGCCACGCCGACCAGCGGGAGCAGCGCCGGCTCGCCGGCGCGGACCGGGGCCTTCGTCACGTACCCGCCGTCGCCGGCCGCCTTCAGCGGATGCACCGGCAGCGGGCGCGCCTTCGGGAAGACGGAGGACTCGGCGAACGTGTCGTGCACGCCCACCCAGACCGCGTTGGCCACCCCGCGGTCCGGGTCCTGCTCGTACACGAGCCGGAAGATGATGCCCGCGGCCAGCATCGAGATGGCCATGGGCATGAAGACGACCAGCTTGAACGCCGTTCCCCAGCGCACCCGTTCGGTGAGCACCGCGAAGATCAGACCGAGCGCGGTGGCGACCGTCGGCGCGAACACCACCCAGATCGCGTTGTTCTTGACGGCGGTCAGGATGGTGTCGTCGGTGAACAGCTCGACGTAGTTGGCGAGTCCGGCGAAGGAGTCGCCGGACTTGTCGAAGAAGGACCGCTGGACCGAGTACCCGATCGGGTAGACCACGAGCGCACCCAGCAGGACCAGCGCGGGGAGCAGGAAGCCCGCCGCGACGGCCCTGCGGGTGCCGGTCACGCCGTGCCGGACCGAGGACATCACAGCCCCCGGCTCAGCTCTTGTACGCCTTGGCCGCGTCGGCCTCCAGGCGCGCCTGGGTCCCCGCGACGTCCTTCGGGTTCTTCAGGAAGTCCTGCAGCGCCTTCCACTCGCCCTTGCCGGGCGTGCCGCCGAACGACTGCGGCATCTGGTCCGACATGTCGAAGCGGAAGTCGTCGCCGGAGGCGATCAGCGCCTTCGCGATCGTGCGCAGCACGTCGTTCGGGTACGCGGCCGGGTCCAGCGCCTTGTTCGGCGAGAGGAAGCCGCCCTGCTCCGCCCAGATCCGTGCCGCGTCCGGCGAGGCCAGGAAGGTCAGCAGCGCCTGCGCGCCCTTGGTGTCCTTCAGCGCCACCGCCGCGTCGCCGCCCGTCACCACAGGCGCCGGGCCGGAGCCGACGGCCGGGAACGGGAACACCTTGGCGTCCGTGCCGACCTTCGCCTCGGTCTGGCCGATGTTGACGGCCACGAAGTCGCCCTCGAAGACCATCGCGGCCTTCGGCTGGTCGCCGCCGGTGAACGTCTGCGTCACGGAGACCGGGAACTCCGTCTGCAGCGCGCCCGCCGCCCCGCCCGCGATCAGCTGCGGCTTGCCGAACAGCTCGCCGAGGGTGGTCAGGGCCTGCGCGACGGACGGGTCCGTCCACTTGATCTCGTGCCGGGCGAGCTGGTCGTACTTCTCCGGGCCGGCCTGAGACAGGTAGACGTTCTCGAACCAGTCGGTGAGCGTCCAGCCGTCCGCGCCGCCGACCGAGACCGGGGTGACACCCGAGGCCGAGATGGTCTCGGCGGTGCTCAGGAAGTCCTTCCAGGTCGTGGGCTCCTTGGCCCCCGCGTTCTCGAAGGCGGCGTTGTTGTACCAGATCAGCGACTTGTTGGCGGCCTTGAAGTACAAGCCGTACTGCGTGCCGTCGACCGCGCCGAGGTCCTGCCAGCCCTTGCCGTAGTTCTTGGCGAGCTGCGCCTTGGCTTCCGCGCCGAGCGGCTTGATCCACTTCTGGGCCGCGGCCTGCTTGATCGCGCCGACCTGCGGGAGCATCGCGACGTCCGGCGGGCTGCCGCCCGCGATCTTCGTACCGAGGAAGTTGACGATCGGGTCCTGCGCCGGGACGAACGTGACCGTCGCGCCGGTCCGCTTCTCGAACTCGTCCAGGACCTTGGTGAAGTTCTCCTGCTCGGGGCCCGTCCAGACGGCCGCGACCTCGATCTTCTCGCCCTTCAGGGAAGGTAACGAGAGACTCGACCCCGAGGTCCGACCGGTGTCGGGCTTCTTGTCCGCGCCCTCGCCGCCGCAGCCGGCCAGGCCCAGGGCGGCGGTGGTGGTGAGCGCGGTGATCGCCAGTGCGGCCTTGCGTGTACGAAGAGTTGTACGCATTTCTGCCCCGTCTCGTTCGTGCGCGAGCTCGTCCCGTGCCGACAGTCCTACGCCGGGGGCACGAGCCCCGCAATACCGCCTTCGGGGTCCCACGGGGGATCGTGATCGGCTCGTGACGTGCCGTCAGTGGCGTGCGGCCGCCCGGCCGCTCCGCCCCGCCGGGCCGCGCTCAGGCGTGGTTCGCCGGGGTCAGCGGGGCCAGCGGGGCCGCGTCCACGGAGCGCGCGGCGCGGTCGAGGGCGGAGGCCAGCAGGGCGAGGTCCGTCGGCCCGTTGCCCAGTTCGCGCACCGGACGGCGGGACGGCGGGTCGCCCATCCGCTCCCACTCCAGCGGGACCACGGTCGGGCGGAGCGTCGCCGTACGCGGGATGCGGCCCGTCACCCGGCCGCCCTGGAACGGCGTCACGCGGCCGTCCGGGTGACCGAGCCGGCCGCGGCCGGGCGCGGGGTCGTCCGGGCCCGGCGAGGCGGGCGGGGCGTCCAGGACGATCCGCAGCCTCGCGCCGTGCGCCAGCTCCGTGTCCGCCGTGCGGTCCGGCCGCCCCGAGGTCGCCACCAGGTGCACCCCGAGCCGCTCCCCGTTGCGCGCCACCGCCTCCAGGGCCCGGACGACCGAACCGGCCGCGGGCCTGCCGGGCGAGCCCAGCGCGGGCGCGACCAACGCGTCGTAGTCGTCCACCAGGACCACCAGCCGCGGCAGCCCCGCCGCCCCGGCCGGTCCACCCGCGGGCGCGCCGGCGTCGGCCGGTCCGGCGGGCCCGGGGATCCGGCCGGCCGTCTCGGAGGCAGGCTCGTGGCCGCCGGGGTCGTACGCGCCGGCCCGCCGGGCGCGGGCGCCGGCAGTGTCGGGCAGGTCGCCGCGGAGGACACGCCCGCTCGGCCGGTCGTCCAGGTCGCCGGCCGGGTCGTACGCGCGGGCCGCGTCGCCCTGGCCGGCGCCGCGCAGCAGCCGGCCGCTGGGCCGGTCGCCCAGGTCCGCGCCCGCGTCGTACGTGGCCGAGGCCGCGCCCGGGCGGGGCAGCCGGCCGCTCGGCCGGTCGTCCAGCTCGGCGCCCGGGTCGTACGCGCTGCTCCGCCGCGTCCGGGCGCTCGGCGCGTCGCCCACCGCCGCGTCCGACCAGCGGGACGTGCGGGAACTCGGGCGGGACATCAGGTCGTCGGGGCTGGTCCGGGCGTCCGGGACGCGCGGCTCGCGGGGCGCGGCCTCCGCCAGGATCTCCGCCCGGCGCTTCAGCTCCGCCCCCAGCGCCTGCGCGAACTCCCGCATCCGCACCGGGTCGGAGGCCACCAGATGCTCGGTCACGTGCGGCAGCTCCGTACAGGGCGCGAGGCCCTCGCCGCGCTCGCCGCCCGCGCCGTCGACGAGCAGCAGCCCGAGCCGGTCCGGCCGGCCCGCCGCCGACAGCGAGGCGGCGATGGCGCGCAGCAGCTCCGTACGGCCGCTGCCCGGCCCGCCCTCGATCAGCAGGTGCGGGCCCTCCTCGATCAGGTCCACCGCCACCGGCCCGTGCGGGCCCGCGCCGAGCACCGCCGTGCCCTCGCCCGCCGCGGCCCAGCGGGCCATCAGCGACGCCGGCGTGGCGCGGGCGAGCCCCAGCTCGTCCAGGAGCCGCGCCGAGCGCGGCAGCGCCGCCGCCGGCAGCCGGCCGCCCCGGTGTGCCGCCGCCTCGGCGCGCAGCGGCGCCAGCGCCCGGGCGAACCGCTCCGCCCAGGCCGGCGACACCGCGTCGAGGGCCGCCACCGTGCCGTGGCCGGCCGCCCGGCCGCCCGCCGTGCGCAGCAGCCGCAGCGCCGTCGCCACGTCGCCGCTCAGCAGCGCGGCGGCCCCGCACTCGCGGAACGGCAGCGCGGCCGCGCAGGCCGACTCGTACGTCGCCGCCACCGGAGACGTCGGGGAGGCCGCCGGGGCCTCGGCGAGGCAGATCAGATGGATGCCGGCCGCCGCGCCCGCGCCGGCCAGCCGCGCCGTGGTCTCGCGCAGCGCCGCCGAGCCCGGGTCGCCGTCGACGATCACGACCGTGCGCGGCCCCTCGTGACCGGCGGCGGCCTCCGCGACCGCCGGGCGGTCGGCGCTCGCCCACCCGGGGCCGAGCGGCCCGTCGTCCAGCCGGCGGGTCAGCTCGGCGGTGCGGGCGGCGGCCTGCTCGCGGTCGTAGGCCAGCAGCAGCCGGCAGTCCTGGCCGTGCGCGGGCTTCAGATGCGGCAGCCAGCCGAGCCAGCCCCACGTCCGCCGCCGCTCCTCCAGCGGCCGTCCGCGGTCGGCGGCGATCAGGACCAGCTCCAGGTCCGCGGGGGAGTGCAGGGCGGCCAGCTGCGCCACGACGGAGCGGGCCAGGCCCACGAGCCGCTCGCGTGGACCGGCCAGGCCCAGCGAGCCGGCCTCGCGCAGCCCGACGGTCACCGGGACCGCCGGCAGATCGGCGCGGTCCGCCGTGCCGAGCCGGACCACGAGGGACTCGGGGTGGTCGGGGCCGCGCTCCCAGAGCCTCGGGCCGGGGCCGAGCGCGGTCAGCAGCACGGCGGCGGGGTCCGGCCACGTGTCGGAGGCGGGGGCCGGCGCGGCGGGCGCGGGCGCCGCCCCGGGCTGCGCGGGCGCGCCGGCGGGGAGCGGGGCCGCCTCCTCCCGGGCACCGGCGAGCCGACGCGCCCAGGCGCCGAGGCCGCGCCGTCGGGCGCCGTCGGGGCCCTGCGTGGAGGGCGCCTGGCGACGGGTGCGGCCCGTGCGGCTGTGCGCGGCGCCGGGGTCGTCCTCGTCGGCGCGGGCCCGGCCGTGGGCGTCCTCGTCCGTACCGGGCCGGGCTGCCGCCGGGGGCTCGTACGGGATGCCCCGCCCGCCGTGCGTCCGGTCGTCCGCGCCGGGGCGTACGGGCGCGTCGTACGCGCCGCGGCCGTGCGCCCCCGTGGACACCGTGCCGCCGGACACCGGGCCCTCGACGGGGGCGGGGGCGGCGGGAGCGGCCTCGCCGGCGCCGGTGATCACCCGGAGGTGGCCCTCGCCGTCCGGGGCGGTGGCCCGCGCGTCCGCCCCGCAGGCGTCCGGGGGCGTGAGCCGCAGCGCGGACTCGCCGACCCGCAGCAGCGCGCCGGGCGGGAGGGGCACGGGGCGGGCGCCGACCTCGACGCCGTCCAGGGTGGTGCCGTTCGTGGAGCCGAGGTCCGCGACGGTGACCCGGCCGCCGGGGCCGACGGTGACCGTGCAGTGGATCCGGGAGACGTCCGGGTCGTCCAGCGGCACGTCCGCGTCCAGGGAGCGGCCCACCCGGATCGCGCCGCCGTGGAGCAGGTGCACCCCGCCCGCGTCGGGCCCCGCGACCACGTGCAGCCGGGCCGCCACCTCGCCCTCGCCGGGCGTCTCGTCCGCGCCGGGGCCCGGCCCGCCGAGCGACAGCACCGCGCCGTCGACCAGCGGCGGCTCGCCGAGCGCGCAGCGCTGTCCGTCGAGCCGTTCCTGACCCGCGTACAGCACGACGGGGCCGGTGGCCTCCGGTCCGGAGACGGCCGCGGCGAGACCCGAGGCCACCGCGGACAGGGCCGTGCCCGCGGGGGCGGTGACGAGCACGTCGCAGGAGCGCACGGCCGCGCCGGAGTGGCCGTGGCCGGTGTGCGGCGCGAGGACGGTCAGCCGGATCTGCATCGCCGTCAGCGGTCCCTTCTGCGCGCTGCGCCCGGCAGTGGGACCCCCCGGCGGACCGGTGCCTCCCCCTGACCCGGCACGGACGCGTCGTCCGGTACAGGTCGGCACGGACGAGGGGCTCCCGACCCCAGCACGGCCGTGCTGAAGGCATCCTCGCACCTGCCGCCGACAACCTGTCCCCGGGTCGGCCATAAACGATCTTGAATGGTCGACTGTGGACGCAAAAGTGCCTGGTTGTGTCCTCCGCCCGATGCTCCGGGCAACCGCCGGCGCGTCCGAAGCGTCTCGTTCCACGTCGCCTCCCGGCCGGTTCGCGGACGGTTCCGGCCGGGGAACGCGACCGCCGGCGACCGGGCCGTGACCCGTTCGGCGGCACTAAAGTGGGTCGGACACCCGGACGGGTCAGAAGAGACCAAGGAGTCCCCGGGAACCCATCAGGGGAACCATCAGGGGCACCCCGGTCGGGAGCCCCCGGACCCGAGGACCTCCGGACCCCCAGGACCACGATCAGCAGGGAGCGCGTGACGTGCGGCCAATCGGCAGCAAGTACCTGCTCGAGGAGCCGCTCGGCCGCGGCGCCACGGGCACCGTCTGGCGAGCCCGCCAGCGGGAGACGGCGGGCGCCGAGGCGTCCGTGCCCGGCCAGCCCGGCGAGACCGTGGCGATCAAGGTCCTGAAGGAGGAGCTGGCCAACGACGCGGACATCGTCATGCGCTTCCTGCGCGAGCGGTCCGTGCTGCTCCGGCTCACCCACCCCAACATCGTGCGGACCCGCGACCTGGTCGTCGAGGGCGACGTCCTCGCCCTCGTCATGGACCTCGTCGAGGGCCCCGACCTGCACCGCTACATCCGCGAGAACGGCCCGCTCACCCCGGTCGCCGCCGCGCTGCTCACCGCGCAGATCGCCGACGCGCTCGCCGCCAGCCACGCCGACGGCGTGGTCCACCGCGACCTCAAGCCGGCCAACGTGCTGCTCGCCGAGCGGGACGGCCGGATGCACCCGATGCTCACCGACTTCGGCATCGCGCGCCTCGCCGACTCCCCGGGCCTGACCCGCACCCACGAGTTCGTCGGCACCCCCGCGTACGTCGCCCCGGAGTCCGCCGAGGGCCGCCCGCAGACCTCCGCCGTCGACATCTACGGCGCCGGCATCCTGCTGTACGAGCTGGTCACCGGCCGGCCCCCGTTTGCCGGCGGCACGGCTCTGGAGGTGCTGCAGCGGCACCTCAGCGAGGACCCGCGCCGCCCCTCGACCGTCCCCGCCCCGCTGTGGACGGTCATAGAGCGCTGCCTCAGCAAGGACCCGGACCGGCGACCCAGCGCCCAGAACCTGGCCCGCGGGCTGCGCGTGGTCGCCGACGGCATCGGCGTGCACGCCACCCCGGCCCAGATCGAGGCCGCCGAGGGCGTGGGCGCGCTGCTCGCCCCCGACCCGGCCCCCGCGCCCGTGCCGCAGACCCCCGCGGTCCCCGGCGCCGCCGACGCGACCCAGGTGCTGCCGACCGGCCCCGGCGCGCAGTACGACCCGGCCGGCGCGACCAGCGTCCTGCCGGTGAACGGCGCCGGCGACCCGACCACGGTCATGCCGCCGGTCCCGCCCCGCCCCGACGGCCCCCCGCAGCCGCAGCCGGAGGACCCGCACCCCTGGCAGACCCAGCTGCAGGGCGTCCGGGACCGCAACGAGCAGACCCAGATCCAGTACCTGGACCCCGACGACGACCCGCTGCGCCGCCGCCCCCAGCGGCGCCCCGCGCAGCCGCCGCCGTACCAGCCGCCGCAGCCGGCCCAGCCGTACCAGCAGCCGCAGCCGTACCAGCGGCCGGCGCCGCAGCAGCAGCCCGCTCCGCGCCGCCGTCCGCAGCCGCAGCCCGCGCCCAGGCAGCAGTACGCCCCGCCGCAGCAGCAGTACGCGCCCCCGCAGCCGCCGCCCCAGCAGCCCGCGCCGCGGCCGCCGCGCGAGCCGCGCCCGCCGCGGCAGCGCAGCGCCAACCCGATGCGCATCCCGGGGCTCGGCTGCCTCAAGGGCTGCCTGTTCATCATCGTGATGTTCGTGATCGGCGGCTGGATGATCTGGGAGCTCACCCCGCTGCAGGGCTGGATCGCGGAGGGCAAGACCTACTGGGAGGCGATCGGGGACGGCATCGACACCGTCACCAAGTGGTTCGACGAGCTCACCAGCACCGCCGACAGCGTCTCCGGCAGCGGTGGCGGCACCGGCGGTACCGGTCAGTAGGGGCGGTACCGGCCAGTAGGAGCCCCCCGAAGCCGCCGACTCTGCCGATTTGTCGACTTCCGGGGGGTGAATTCCGCCCGGGAGTCGAGACCGGCGACGGAGGCCGCGTAACTTTGACGCGAACTCCAGCCGCTGAGGGAGCAGTCTTGGCACGCAAAATCGGCAGCCGCTACACGGCCCACCAGATCCTCGGGCGGGGCAGCGCCGGCACGGTGTGGCTCGGCGAGGGCCCCGAGGGCCCCGTCGCCATCAAGCTGCTGCGCGAGGACCTGGCCTCGGACCAGGAGCTCGTCGGGCGCTTCGTCCAGGAGCGCACCGCCCTGCTCGGGCTCGACCACCCGCACGTCGTCGGCGTCCGCGACCTCGTCGTCGACGGCAACGACCTGGCCCTCGTCATGGACCTCGTCCGCGGCACGGACCTGCGCACCCGCCTCGACCGCGAGCGCCGGCTCGCCCCCGAGGCCGCGGTCGCGATCATCGCCGACGTCGCCGACGGCCTCGCCGCCGCGCACAAGGCCGGCGTCGTCCACCGCGACGTGAAGCCCGAGAACATCCTGCTCGACATGGAGGGCCCGCTCGGCCCCGGCGGCGCCCACCCGGCCCTGCTCACCGACTTCGGCGTCGCCAAGCTGATCGACACGCCGAAGCGGACCAAGGCCACCCGGATCATCGGCACGCCGGACTACCTGGCCCCCGAGATCGTCGAGGGCCTCCCGCCGCGCGCCGCCGTCGACATCTACGCCCTCGCCACCGTCCTGTACGAGCTGCTCGCGGGCTTCACGCCGTTCGGAGGCGGCCACCCGGGCGCGGTGCTGCGGCGCCACGTGACGGAGACCGTCGTCCCGCTCCCTGGCATCCCCGAGGAGCTGTGGCAGCTGATCGTCCAGTGCCTCGCCAAGGCCCCCGCCTCCCGGCTGCGCGCCTCGGAGCTGGGCGCCCGGCTGCGCGACGTGCTGCCGATGCTGAAGGGCATCCCGCCGCTGGACGTCGACGAGCCGGACGCGGAGCCCGCGGCCCCGGAGCCGTACGAGGACGAGCCGCACGCCACCCGGGCCGGCGAGCCCGGCCCGCGCCGGGCCTCCGTCCCGCTGGTCCCGGGCGCCTCCCCGGACTCCCACCGGGACACCCACACCTCGATGCGCGTCCCGGCCCCCGACGAGCTCTCCGGCGGCCCCCTGGGCACCGCCCGCGCCCCCCGGGCCGCGGGCGCCCGCCGCCCCGGCTCCGCCCGCCACAAGGCGGAGGCGGTGCGCAAGCGCCGCATCACCCTGGGCGTCGCCGCGGCGCTGCTCGCGGCGGCCGTGGGCGCGGGGGCGTACGCGGTCACGACCGGCGGGGAGGAGCCCCCGCCGCGGGACTCGAAGCAGACCACGCGGCCGTAGGGGGTGTCTCGTCGATCACGCCGGGCTCGCGACGCCCGGCACCGCTCCCCCGCTGCCCGAAAGGCGCGGGGGGACCCCAAGCCGCGTTGTCGTCGGTCGCCGACGCGCTGCGTCGCCTCCCTCCTCCGCCTTGCGATGCACGGCACCGGACGCCGCTCCCTGATCCGGCCTGATCGACAAGACACCCCTAGGGAACCCTGGGCGGTCCGGCTCCTTGCGCGGAGCCGTTACGCTGGACGCGTGGCAGTCGTCGATGTATCCGAAGAGCTGAAGTCCCTCTCCTCGACCATGGGGTCGATCGAGGCCGTCCTGGACCTCGACAAGATGAGGGCAGACATCGCCGTGCTCGAGGAGCAGGCCGCGGCGCCGTCCCTGTGGGACGACCCGGAGGCGGCTCAGAAGATCACGAGCAAGCTTTCGCACCTCCAGGCCGAGGTCCGCAAGACCGAGGCGCTGCGCAGCCGCATCGACGACCTCGGCGTGCTCTTCGAGCTCGCCGAGGAGATGGACGACCCGGACACCCGCGCCGAGGCCGAGACCGAGCTCGCCGCCGTCCGCAAGGCGCTGGACGAGATGGAGGTCCGCACCCTCCTGTCCGGCGAGTACGACGAGCGCGAGGCGCTGGTCAACATCCGCGCCGAGGCCGGCGGCGTCGACGCCTCCGACTTCGCGGAGCGGCTGCAGCGCATGTACCTGCGCTGGGCGGAGCGCCACGGCTACTCGACCGAGGTCTACGAAACGTCGTACGCGGAAGAAGCCGGCATCAAGTCCACGACCTTCGTGGTGAAGGCCCCCTACGCCTACGGCACCCTCTCCGTCGAGCAGGGCACGCACCGCCTGGTGCGCATCTCGCCCTTCGACAACCAGGGCCGCCGCCAGACGTCCTTCGCGGGCGTCGAGGTCCTGCCGGTCGTCGAGCAGTCCGACCACGTCGAGATCGACGAGTCGGAGCTCCGCATCGACGTCTACCGCGCGTCCGGGCCCGGCGGCCAGGGCGTCAACACGACGGACTCCGCGGTCCGCATCACGCACCTCCCCACGGGCATCGTGGTCTCCTGCCAGAACGAGCGCAGCCAGATCCAGAACAAGGCCAGCGCCATGAACGTCCTCCAGGCGAAGCTCCTCGAGCGCCGCCGCCAGGAGGAGCAGGCCAAGATGGACGCCCTGAAGGGCGACGGCGGCAACAGCTGGGGCAACCAGATGCGCTCGTACGTCCTCCACCCGTACCAGATGGTCAAGGACCTCCGCACCGAGTTCGAGGTCGGCAACCCGCAGTCCGTCCTGGACGGCGAGATCGACGGCTTCCTGGAAGCCGGCATCCGCTGGCGCAAGCAGCAGGAGAAGTAACCTCCGAACAACGGCGTCGGCCCCCTCCACAACGGAGGGGGCCGACGCTGTTTCCGTATGCCCGAGCGGCAGCCGCGCGGAACCTTTATCCAGGTGCCCGCCACCGGCCCCCTCTCCTACCGTGTGCCGAGGTCGGCTGAGCGGAGGGGATCGGCGATGAGCATGTATTTCGAGATCGGTGACGAGACGTTGTGGAACCCGTCGAACGGCGCCGGGCGCCTCTTCCTGCGGCAGGTCGAGGTCTTCGAGGCGGAACTCGGACTTCCCTCGGGTATCGGCCCGGGAAGGTACCCGGGCGACCCGGATGTGCTCGGGATCGATCCGGTGGTGTACGCCGCGTTCGTGCGCGCCTTGGCCGCCAGGCACTGCCGGACGGGGCACTCCGTGATTCTCGCGCTCTCCGAGGGGTTCGTGGCGACGGCGGTCGCGCTCGCGCGGCGCGCTCGAATCGACGTGGAGCTGACCGAACCGGCCCATGAGTTCGGCGGTGACCGGCGCGACGTGCAGGTTCCCGGCAACCCGAGGGCCACGCCGGGCGCCGTCGCCGATGCGCTGGACTCGCGGGCGCGCGAGATGGACCGTTGGATGGCCCGCTGATCCGATGGCGGTGTTCCATGGCGGAACTCAACACGTCGCCATGCGAAGTCGGTTGGGGGCGGTTGATTCGCTGGCGCAAGTGGAAGCTGCGCGTTTTCCTCGCTTTGTCGACATGGGAACTGCGCTTGGGGAGGCGGAAGTTCCGGGTTTACGTCACAGTTGCTTCACCATATGGCGGGCAAGGCCGGAGGTTTCGGGCATTGCGCGCGCAACGTGCTTGACGGTGCTTTGAAAACTCGCCACGCTGGCGCACGGCATGCGCATTTCTGGGGCGTGTGTGAACGGGGGCAGAACCAGTAACGTCGCCGCCCCCCGTGCCCGTTGCCCCGAGCGCTGCTCCACAAACGAGATGAGCTACTGGGGGTAGCAACCAGATGACGAAGAAGACGCGTGTCCGTGTCGCGCGGATAGCGGCCGGCGCGGTGATCGCCGCCGGTGCGTCGCTCACGGCGGCGGGTGCGGCCTCGGCCGTGGGTGTGGACGTCGAGATCGGCCCGCTGAGCGTCGAGGCGCAGGTCGGCGAGGAGACGGACCCCTGCATCCCGGGCTCGCCCGGCTGTGAGGACCCGACCACGCCGGACCCGACGACCCCGGACCCGACCACGCCGGACCCGACCACGCCGGACCCGACCACCCCGGACCCGACGACCCCGGACCCGACGACGCCGGACCCGACGACGCCGGACCCGACGACGCCGGACCCGACGACGCCGGACCCGACGACCCCGGACCCGACCACGCCGGACCCGACGACGCCGGACCCGACGACGCCGGATCCCACCACGCCGGACCCGACCACCCCGGACCCGACGACGCCGGACCCGACCAACCCGGGCCCGACGAACCCGGACCCGACGAACCCGGGTACGACCGACCCCGACCCGACCAACCCGGGTACCACGAACCCTGACCCGACCAACCCGGGTACCTGCACCGTGGACCTCGACGGCGCCGAGTGCGTCGACAACAACCCGGGGACCAACAACGCCGGCTCGCAGCCCGTCGAGCAGGGCAAGGCCAAGGAGGAGCTGGCGGAGACCGGCGCCGCCGAGACCTCGTTCCTGCTGATCGGCGCCGCGACGATGATCGCCGGTGGCATCGGCTTCCGCATGCTGCCGCGCCTCGTCGCCGGTGGCCGTGGGGCCGCTGCCTAAGCCTCAGGCGATACGCGCAGCAGAGGGCCGGGGCGCTGTTCCTTCCAGCGCCCCGGCCCTCCGGCGTACGTACGCTGCCCGCTACGCGGTCTGCAGGGCCGTGACCAGCGCCACCGCCGCCACCAGGGCGAGCACCAGCGCCAGCAGCATCACGGGGTTCAGGCCGCCGAACGGGCCCTCCTGCTGCATCCGCTCCCGATTCGCCCGGCAGACAGGGCAGCGCCCCTCCGCGACGGGCGCCGCGCAGTTGGCGCACACCAGTCGGTCGTAGGTCATGCGCTCTCCTCTCCGGGAGTCTTCCGCGCGGCGTTCTCCCCGTACAACGCTCCGGGAAGCGCGGTCGTTCCCCTACCACTGTGCCAGCTCCCGCGCGTTTCGGCGCGCCCCGCCCGCGTACCGCCGGATTCCACCCGTTCCGCCCGGAGGGGCGAAAAGGATATAGCGCGCAAGCTGGGACGGCGACTGCGCGGGCGGTCCCCCGTCGCGTAGTGTCACGCACACCTATACTCCCGGCCGACCGTGGTGCACCCGTGATCCGATTCGACAACGTCTCCAAGTCCTATCCGAAGCAGAATCGCCCCGCGCTCCGGGACGTCTCCCTGGAGATCGAGAAGGGCGAGTTCGTCTTCCTCGTCGGCTCGTCCGGCTCCGGAAAGTCGACCTTCCTGCGGCTGCTCCTGCGCGAGGAGCGCGCCAGCCACGGCCAGGTGCACGTCCTCGGGAAGGACCTGGCCCGGCTCTCCAACTGGAAGGTCCCGCACATGCGGCGCCAGCTCGGCACCGTCTTCCAGGACTTCCGCCTCCTGCCCAACAAGACCGTCGCCGAGAACGTGGCGTTCGCCCAGGAGGTCATCGGCAAGCCCCGCGGCGAGATCCGCAAGGCCGTGCCCCAGGTGCTCGACCTCGTCGGCCTCGGCGGCAAGGAGGACCGGATGCCGGGCGAGTTGTCCGGTGGTGAGCAGCAACGCGTCGCCATCGCCCGCGCGTTCGTCAACCGGCCGATGCTGCTGATCGCGGACGAGCCCACCGGCAACCTGGACCCGCAGACCTCCGTCGGCATCATGAAGCTGCTCGACCGCATCAACAGGACAGGGACCACCGTCGTCATGGCGACCCACGACCAGAACATCGTCGACCAGATGCGCAAGCGCGTCATCGAGCTGGAGCAGGGGCGGCTCGTCCGCGACCAGGCGCGCGGCGTCTACGGTTACCAGCACTGAGCGGGTAGGGGAACGACACACCATGCGCGCTCAGTTCGTGCTTTCCGAGATCGGCGTCGGCCTCCGGCGCAACCTGACGATGACCTTCGCCGTCATCGTCTCCGTGGCCCTGTCGCTCGCGCTCTTCGGCGGCGCCCTGCTCATGCGCGAGCAGGTCAGCACCATGAAGGACTTCTGGTACGACAAGGTCAACGTCTCCATCTTCCTCTGCAACAAGAGCGACGCGGCCACCACGCCCAAGTGCGCCAAGGGCGCGGTCACCGCGCAGCAGAAGGAACAGATCAAGGCCGATCTGGACAAGATGGACGGCCTCGTGGAGAAGGTCCACTACGAGTCCGCCGAAGAGGCCTACAAGCACTACAAGGAGCAGTACGGCGACACGCCCATCGCCGCCACCATCACGCCGGACCAGATGCAGGAGTCGTACCGGGTCAAGCTCAAGGACCCGGAGAAGTACAAGGTCGTCGCGACGGCCTTCGCCGGGCGGGACGGCGTGCAGTCCGTCCAGGACCAGCGGAACATCCTGCAGAACCTGTTCGACCTGATGAACGGCATGAACGTGGCCGCGCTCGGCGTCATGGGCCTGATGCTGATCATCGCCCTGATGCTGATCGTCAACACGGTCCGCGTCTCCGCGTTCAGCCGGCGCCGCGAGACCGGCATCATGCGGCTCGTCGGCGCGTCCAGCTTCTACATCCAGATGCCGTTCATCATGGAGGCCGCCTTCGCGGGTCTCCTCGGCGGCGCCGTGGCCTGCGTGATGCTCCTGGTCGGCCGGTACTTCCTGATCGACCACGGGCTCGCGCTCGCGGACAAGATGCAGCTGGTCAACTTCATCGGCTGGGACGCCGTCTTCGCCAAGCTGCCGCTGGTCCTCGTCATCGGCCTGCTGATGCCCGCCATGGCCGCCTTCGTCGCGCTGCGCAAGTACCTGAAGGTGTGACGAGCGCCGCCCGTTCACCACGAGCGCCGTACGGCCAACCGCCGTACGGCGCTCCGTGCTTGTCCTAGAGTGGGCGCCATGGTGGAACCCGGCTTCTGTCGCAGGCCCCGTCGCCACGGCGCCGGGGCCGCCCTGACGTTGGTCTTCGCCGGAGTGCTCGCGGCCGCCGTGGCGACCGACTCCCTGCCCCGCGCCCGGCCCGAGCAGCCGCGCGCCCTGAGCGCCGCCGCCCGCCCGGCCGGCGACACCGTCGACCGCGAGGCCCTCACCGAGGCCGCCGCCGAGGCGATCGCCGACGGCAAGTCGGGCACCGAGGCGGCCGAGGAGTTCGTCAGCCGAAGCGGCGACCGCTGGGGCGCGGTGTACGACCGGCGCGAGTACCAGGAGTTCGAGCAGGCCCTCGGCGGCCGGTACACAGGCGTCGGACTCTCCGCCCGGCACGCCGCCGGCGGGGGCGTCGAGGTGGCCGACGTACGCGCCGACGGACCGGCCGGACGGGCCGGGGTGCGCGCCGGCGACCGGCTGCTCAGCATCGACGGCCGCCCGGTCGGCGGGCTGTCCGTCTCCGAGGTGGTCTCCCTGCTGCGCGGCGACGGCGTCCCCGGCTCCTCCGTGGTCCTCGCCACCGAGCGCGCCGGCTCCGCCCGGACCGTGACGCTGCGGCGCGCCCGGCTCGCCATCGAGACGGTCTCCGTGCGACGGCTCGACGACGGGACGCTACTGATCCGGGTCACCGCCTTCACCAAGGGCGTCGGCGAGCGGGTCCGGGAGGCGGTACGGTCCGCCCCGGCCGGCGCGGGCGTCCTCCTCGACCTGCGCGGCAACTCCGGGGGCCTGGTCTCCGAGGCGGCGGTCGCCGCCTCCGCCTTCCTCGACGGCGGCCTGGTCGCCACGTACGACGTGGACGGCGAGCAGCGCGCGGTGTACGCGGAGGACGGTGGCGACACCCGCCGCCCCGTGGTCGCGCTGATCGACGGCGGCACCATGAGCGCGGCCGAGCTCCTGACCGGCGCGCTGCAGGACCGCGGCCGGGCGGTCACCGTCGGCGCCCGCACCTTCGGCAAGGGCTCCGTGCAGATGCCCAGCGCCCTGCCGGACGGCTCCGTCGCCGAGCTCACCGTCGGCCACTACCGCACTCCGGCGGGCCGCGGCGTCGACGGGCGGGGGATCACCCCGGACCTCACCGTCGGCGACGGCTCCGGTCCGCGGGCCGAGGAGCAGGCCCGCTCGGTATTGAGTGGCCTCAGGGGCGGGTCGTAGTGCGAAAATGACCGCACTATGGCAAAGGGACTCGTGAACGTGCAGGGCAAGCCTGCGAAGAAGAACACCAAGGACAAGGGCCCGGAGCGCAAGCTCATCGCGCAGAACAAGAAGGCGCGGCACGACTACCACATCCTCGACACCTACGAGTGCGGGGTGGTCCTCATGGGGACCGAGGTGAAGTCGCTGCGGATGGGCCGGGCCTCGCTCGTCGACGGCTTCGTGCAGATCGACGGCCACGAGGCGTGGCTGCACAACATCCACGTGCCCGAGTACATGCAGGGCAGCTGGACCAACCACTCGGCGAAGCGGAAGCGCAAGCTGCTGCTGCACCGCGCCGAGATCGACAAGCTGGAGCAGAAGGCCAACGAGACGGGTCACACGATCGTGCCCCTCTCGCTGTACTTCCTGGGCGGCCGGGTCAAGTGCGAGATCGCGCTCGCCAAGGGCAAGAAGGAGTACGACAAGCGGCAGACCCTGCGGGAGAAGCAGGACACCCGCGAGGCCAGCCGGGCCATCGCCGCGGCCCGTCGGCGTCAGCGCGCGGCGCAGTCGGCCTGACGGAATACGCTGGCGACCGGCCGCGTTGGTCACGTACGATGGGCCCCGCACCTCACAGCGGGTGCACATCTTGATAAATCAACATGGGGATGATCGGTTTCGACAGCGGATGTCGAAGCAGGGGAAGCGTGTCGAGGAAGCGACAATGATCTCGTAAACCATATGTCGCAACCAATAATCGCCAACACCAAGCGCGATTCCTTCGCCCTCGCTGCCTAAGTAGCGACTCGCGAAGTGTCAGCCCGGGGCTGTTCCCGACCCGGATCCTGGCATCAGCTAGGGAACTAAACTCACCGACCCGGTCACGGGGCCGGTGAGGAAATCAAACAGTGACTGAGCCCGTTCCGGACTTGTCTGGGTGATCCGGAGGGCTGAGAAACTCGTACCAGACTGCACACGGAGAAGCCCTGGTTCCGCACCGTTGGACGCGGGTTCGATTCCCGCCATCTCCACTCATCCCATGTGGGCAAGGGCCCGGTGGTCTCACGACCACCGGGCCTTTGTCATGCCCGCCTGCGTACCCACGCCACGCACACCACCAGCGCCAGGCCCGCCGCCGCCGGAGGGGCGAGGTAGCCGTACGCGGCCGTCGGGGCGTGCTCCGCCGCCCAGCCGCCCGTCGCCGAGCCGGCCGCGATGCCGCCGAGCAGGGCGGTCACCGCCAGCGTCATGCCCTCGTTCAGCTGCGCCGGCGGGGTCAGCCGCTGGACCAGGCCCATGCCCGTGACCATCGTCGGGGCCGTCGCCATGCCCGCCACCAGCAGCGCGCCCGCCAGGGCCGGCAGCGAGCCGGTGGTGGCCGCGAGCAGCGGCAGCGTCATCAGGGCCGCCATCGCCGCCAGGCAGCCCGCCAGGCCCGCCGCGCGGCGGACCCGCCCGTACGCCAGGCCCGCCGCGCACGAGCCCGCCGCCTGGAGGGCCAGGACCGGGCCGGCCGCGGGGCCGTCCACGTACGCCAGCGTCACGACCTCCATCGCGCCGAACACCGCGCCCGTCGCCAGGAAGACCGCGAGCAGCGGCGCCATGCCCGGCGCGCGCAGCGGCGAACCCGCTGAGGTCCGCGGGGCCACCGGGGGCTCCGTCGACCGCTGCGCGGCGAACGCCAGCACCCCGCCGAGGAAGAGCACCGCGCCGGCCAGCGTGCCCGCCTCCGGGAACAGCGCCGAGCACAGGAACGCGGCCAGCACCGGCCCGATCATGAAGCACAGCTCGTCCACCGCCTGCTCGAAGGCGTTCGCGGTGTGCCGGGCCGCCGGGTCGTCCCGGTACAGGTGCGCCCAGCGGGCCCGCGACATGCCGCCGGTGTTGGGGGCGGTAGCGGTCGCCGCGTAGCTGACGAACAGCGTCCAGGCCGGTGCGCCGAAGTGGACGCAGAGCAGCAGGGCCAGCTGGCCGAGCACGGCCAGGGCCGTGGCCGGGACCGCGACCCGGGCCTGTCCGTACCGGTCGACGAGCCGGGCCGTCCACGGTGCGACGACCGCCGTCGCCGCGAGTCCGGTGGCGGTCACCGCGCCGGCCAGCGCGTACGAGCCGTACCCGGTGGCGATCATGATCACCGCTGAGACGCTGAACATGCCCATCGGCAGCCGCGCGACCAGATTGCCCGCGGTGAACGCCTTCGTGCCCGGCAGGGTGAACAGCCGGGCGTACGCGCTGCCGCGCCGGCGGCGCGCCGGGGCCGCCTCGCGGTAGCGGGGGGCGAGGGCGGGGCCGTGCGGGGTCATGGTCAGGGTCGTCTCAGGCATGGATCAAGGTTCGCGGCAGGGGGCCGGGCCGGTCCAACACCTAACCGATGGCCATTCACGCACCTGCGTTGTTAAATGCCGCGTGACCTCCTCGACCGATCTCGACCCGCGACTGCTGCGCGCCTTCACCGCCGTCGCCGACGAACTGCACTTCACCCGTGCCGCCGCCCGGCTGTACGTCGCGCAGCAGGCCCTCAGCCGGGACATCCGGCGGCTGGAGCGCGAGCTGGGCGCGGAGCTGTTCGTCCGTACCACCCGGCAGGTCACCCTCACCCCTGACGGCGAGCGGCTGCTGCCGTACGCCCGGCAGGTGCTCGCCGCGCACGACGCGCTCGCCGACGCCTTCCGGGCCGCCGCCCGTCCGCTGCTCGTCGACCTGAACAGCCCGGAACTGGCCACCACCTCCCGCGTCCTCGCCCGCGCCCGCGAGCTCGCCCCGGACCAGGAGCTGATGGCCCGCTACGAGAGCGGGCTCACCGGCGCCGCGGCCCAGATCACGGCCGGCGGGCTCGACGTCTCCTTCGGCCGGTACGGCGGCCTGCCGGCGGCCACCCGCGCCCGGCTCGGCGCGCAGCTCGTCCGGTACGAGCCGATGGCGGTGATCCTGCCGGAGGACCATCCGCTCGCCGGAGTGCCCGAGGTGCCGCTCGACG
Organism: Streptomyces tritici; assembly: GCF_048500665.1. Lineage (NCBI taxonomy): Bacteria > Bacillati > Actinomycetota > Actinomycetes > Kitasatosporales > Streptomycetaceae > Streptomyces > Streptomyces tritici. The sequence continues at coordinate 2,566,142 of NZ_CP183183.1, read as the reverse complement.
CGCTCGCCGGCGAGCGGATCTACGCGGGCGCGGGCAACGAGCGCACCCCCGAGTGGACCGACCTGGCGGCGCGGCTGTTCGCCGGGCGGGGCATCGCCATCGCGCCGCCCGCGCCGCTCGCGGTCGGCAAGGAGGAGTTCCGGCGGCTGATGGACCGGCACCGGGTGCCGGTGCTGGCCGTGGTCGGTTTCCCGCCGATGCCCGGCACCGTGCAGCGGCCGCTGACCGCGCCCGTCCCCCTCTCCCCGGTCTCGCTGGTGTGGCGCAAGGGGCTGCGGCACCCCGGCCTGGACGCGTTGCGCCGGGCGGCGGCCGAGCTCGCCGACCGGGAGGGCTGGCTCGTACGGCCGCCCGGGTCGTGGCTCCCGGAGGGGGAGCCGGGCCTTACGGGGGCATGACGTGGCGGCCCGCCGTGACGGCGCGGCTCACCGTCACGCGGCGGCTCACACGGCCCGCCGCACCCCGGTGAGAGCAAGGTTCCGTACCCGTCACCTCACGGCATCGGCCTGAAACGCGCCCTGCCTAGCGTCGGGAGCACGTTGGGGACGCGACACGGAGGTGGGAGATGGCCGGCAGGTGGATCGAACGCTGGGAACCCGAGGACGAGACCTTCTGGAATGAGCAGGGGGAGCGGATCGCCAGGCGGAACCTGTTCTTCTCCGTGTTCTCCGAGCACGTCGGCTTCTCGATCTGGAGCCTCTGGTCGGTCATGGTCCTCTTCATGGGACCGGAGTACGGGATCGACCCGGCCGGCAAGTTCTTCCTCATCGCCACCGCCACCCTCGTCGGCGCGGTGGTCCGCATCCCGTACACCTTCGCCGTCGCCCGCTTCGGCGGCCGGAACTGGACCGTCGTCAGCGCCGTGCTGCTGCTCCTGCCGACCGGCCTCGCGTTCGCGGTGATGGAGCCGGGGACCTCGTACGGGACGTTCCTCCTGGTGGCCGCGCTCACCGGCGTCGGCGGCGGCAACTTCGCCTCCTCGATGACCAACATCAACGCCTTCTTCCCGCTCCGGAAGAAGGGCTGGGCGCTCGGCCTCAACGCCGGCGGCGGCAACATCGGCGTACCGGTCGTCCAGCTCGTCGGCCTGCTGGTCATCGGCACGGCCGGGGCGGCGCACCCGCGGATCGTGCTCGGCGTGTACCTCCCGCTGATCGTCGTGGCCGCGGTCTGCTCGGCGCTCTTCATGGACAACCTGGCCCCGGTGAAGAACGACACCGGCGCGGTCAAGGAAGCCGTGCAGGCCCGGCACACCTGGATCATGGCGTTCCTGTACATCGGCACCTTCGGCTCCTTCATCGGCTACAGCTTCGCCTTCGGCCTGGTGCTCCAGACGCAGTTCGGCCGGACCCCGCTGCAGGCCGCCTCGCTGACCTTCATCGGCCCGCTGCTCGGCTCGCTGATCCGCCCGGTCGGCGGCTCGCTGGCGGACCGGTACGGCGGCGCGCGGATCACGGTGTGGACCTTCGTCGCGATGGCCGCGGCGACCGGGGTCGTCGTGTACGCCTCGGTGATCGAGTCGCTGACCGTCTTCCTCGTCGGCTTCATCGGACTCTTCGTCCTCAGCGGCCTCGGCAACGGCTCCACGTACAAGATGATCCCGGCGATCTTCCTGGCGCAGGGCCACCGCAAGGGCCTGGCCGGCGAGGAGGCGGAGGCGTACGGCCGCCGGCTCTCCGGGGCCTCCATGGGCCTGATCGGCGCGGTCGGCGCGGTCGGCGGGCTCGGCATCAACCTGGCCTTCCGGCAGTCCTTCCAGACGGCGGGCACCGGCACCCAGGCCTTCGTCGCCTTCCTGGCCTTCTACGCTGCGTGCATCCTCGTCACCTGGGCGGTATACCTTCGCGGGACCGTCGGCGTGCCCGACACCGCGGAGGCCGCCACGACCGAGCCGCAGCGCGGATACGCCGAGGTGTGAGCCACCGTGGCCGGTGACACAGTGGCCCGTAACGACCGGGAAATACAGCGGAACCGAGACTGTCACGAGCTGCCGTCAGGCTCGGTTCCCATGTACGAGCAAGAGCAGGGGCCCCTCGCGGGGTTCACCGTCGGCGTCACGGCGGCGCGGCGCGCGGACGAGCTGGCCGCGCTGCTGCGCCGCCGCGGCGCGGCCGTGGTGCACGGGCCGGCGCTGCGGATCGTCCCCCTCGCCGACGACACCGAGCTCCTCGCCGCGACGAAGGAGCTGATCTCCGACGCCCCGGACGTCGTCGTCGCCACCACGGCGATCGGCTTCCGCGGCTGGATCGAGGCCGCCGAGGGCTGGGGGTGCGGGGAGGAGCTCCTCGCCTGCCTGCGCGGCGTGGAACTGCTGGCCCGTGGGCCGAAGGTCAAGGGCGCGGTACGGGCCGCCGGGCTCACGGAGGAGTGGTCGCCCTCCTCGGAGTCCATGGCGGAGGTCCTGGAACGGCTGCTCGCCGAGGGCGTGGCGGGCCGCCGGATCGCCCTGCAGCTGCACGGGGAGCCGCTGCCGGGGTTCGTGGAGGCGCTGACGGCGGCCGGTGCGGAGGTCGTCGGGGTGCCGGTGTACCGGTGGATGCCGCCGGAGGACCTCGCGCCGCTGGACCGGCTGCTCGACCAGGCGCTGGCCGGGGCGCTGGACGCGGTGACGTTCACCAGCGCGCCGGCGGCGGCCTCGCTGCTGACCCGGGCGGAGGACCGCGGGGTGCTGCCCGAACTGCTCGGGGCGCTGCGGCACGAGGTGCTGGCGGTGTGCGTGGGGCCGGTGACGGCGCTGCCGCTGCAGGCGCGGGGCATCGAGACGCTCCAGCCGGAGCGGTTCCGGCTGGGGCCGCTGGTGCAGCTGCTCTGCCGGGAGCTGCCGGCCCGGGCCCGGACGTTCCCGGTGGCCGGCCGCAGCATCGAGATCCGCGGGCACGCGGTGCTCGTCGACGGCGTCCTGCGGCCGGTGCCGCCGGCGGGCATGGCACTGCTGGCCGCCCTGGTCCGGAAGCCCGGCTGGGTGGTCTCCCGCGCGGACCTGCTGCGCGCGCTGCCCGGCGCGGGCCGGGACGAGCACGCGGTGGAGACGGCGATGGCCCGGCTGCGCACCGCGCTCGGCGCGCCGAAGCTGATCCAGACGGTCGTCAAACGCGGCTACCGGCTCGCCGTGGACCAGGCGGCGGAGACCAAGTACGGGGACGGGTGAGCCGGTTGGGCACCCTCTAGGGTGTCTCGTCGATCACGCCGGGGCCCCGGGCCCCTAGGGTGGTCGAATGATCTCGATCCGGCCCGCCGTCCCGTCCGACGCCCCCGCCCTCGCCGCCGCGCTCGTGCGCAACCGGGAGTCGCTGCGTCCCTTCGAGCCGTGGCGGACGGAGCGGTACTACACCGCCGAGGGGCAGGCGGAGCGGCTCGCGGACGGCGGGCGGCGGTGGGTCGCCGCCGACGGGGACACGCTCGTCGCCCTGGCGACGCTCTCCGGGATCGTGCTCGGCCCCTTCCGCAGCGCCTCGCTCGGGTACTGGGTGGACGCCGCGTACACGGGGCAGGGCCTGGCCACCCGGCTCACCGAGGAGGTGTGCCGGGCCGCCCGCGAGGAGCTGGGGCTGCACCGCGTCGAGGCGTCCACCCTGCTCGACAACCACGCCTCCCAACGGGTCCTCGCCAAGACGGGGTTCGCGCACATCGGCACCGCCCCGCGCTACCTGCACATCGACGGGGAGTGGCGGGACCACCACCTGTTCCAGCGGATCCTCCACGACGATCCTCCGCCGCGGGGCTAGTCCCTTCCGCCCCGCGTGGGCACTCTGGGGGGCGGCACCGCACACCGACCGTCCCCCGCACGCGAGGTGGTGACAGGGTCATGTCCCTACGCGTCCCGGCAGCACGGAGCGAGACCCCGCCGTCCGGAACCCCGCCCGCGCGGGCCGGACGCATCGACGCCGGGCGGATCTGTCTCGACCTCGCCGCCCAGCCGCCCGACCGTGCCGACGCCCTCGACCGCTGGCTGCACACCGCCGGGCTGGTCCCCGGCACCACCCCATTGCCCGCCCTGGACGCCCGCTGGGTCGCCCGCTTCCGCGAACTCGGCGACTGCGTCGGCGCGTTGGTCCGCGCCCAGCTGCACGGCCGCGGCCCCGACCCGGCCGCCCTCGACCGGCTCAACGCCCTCGCCGCGGCCGCCGCCCCGCCCGCGCCCCGCGCCGTCCGCACCGAGACCGGCGGCCTGGTCCGTGAGTTGAGCGCCGCGCCCGAGTGCCGCGCCCTGCTCGCCGCCGTCGCCCGCGACGCGGTCGACCTGCTCACCGACCCCGTCGCCCGTACCCTGCTGCGCCAGTGCGAGAGCGCCGACTGCCACCGCTGCTACCTCGACACCTCCCGCGGACGCCGCCGGCGCTGGTGCTCCAGCGAGCTGTGCGGCAACCGCGAACGCGTCGCCCGCCACCGCCGCCGCTCCCGCGAACGCCCCCGTACGTGACCGCGAACGCCCCCGACCGACCCCCGCGCCCGTCCGTCACCGCGTCCGCCCCGACCGGCCTGTCCCCGACCGCTTCCCGAGAAAATCCGCCGCCCGTTGAACACCGCCCCGGTCCGGCCCGTATCGGAGGAGGACAACAGTCCGACGAGGTCTCGACCGGGAGGTTCAGCGTGCGCAAGGATGCCGCCGTGGCCGATGACCGTCCGCACCGGGCCCGGCACCGAGGCAGCCCCGCACGCCTCAAATCCTCCGTCCCCGACGAGGAGTTGATGCGGGCGCTGTACCGGGAGCACGCCGGACCGCTGCTCGCCTACGTGCTGCGCCTCGTCGCCGGCGACCGCCAGCGCGCCGAGGACGTCGTGCAGGAGACGCTCATCCGTGCCTGGAAGAACGCCGGCAGCCTGGGCCAGGCCACCGGTTCCGTCAGACCCTGGCTGGTGACGGTCGCCCGGCGCATCGTCATCGACGGCCACCGCAGCCGGCAGGCCCGGCCGCAGGAGGTCGACGCGTCGCCGCTGGAGGTCATGCCCGCGGAGGACGAGATCGACAAGGCGCTCTGGCTCATGACCCTCTCCGACGCCCTCGACGATTTGACCCCGGCCCACCGGGAAGTCTTGGTCGAGACGTACTTCAAGGGGCGTACCGTCAACGAGGCGGCCGAAACGCTCGGCATACCCAGCGGGACCGTCCGGTCCCGGGTGTTCTACGCACTGCGTTCGATGAAGCTCGCGCTGGAGGAGAGGGGGGTGTCGGTATGACCGCGCACGACAGCGGACCGGCGTACGACCGCGCATCGCCGCACGACGCCGTCGGCGCGTACGTGCTCGGCGTGCTCGACGAGGCGGACGCCACCGCCTTCGAGGCCCATCTCGCCGGCTGCGCGCGCTGCGCGGAGCATCTGGAGGAGTTCGCCGGGCTCGAACCGATGCTCGCGATGCTCGCCGAGGGCCCCGGCCCCGCCGCCGTCCCCGAACCCCGCACGGGCGGCCCCGTCGACCCGTACGCGGAGGACGCCTTCGACGCCTTCGCCCCGCGCCCGCCCGCGCCCCGGCCCGCGCCCCCGCGCCCGGCCGCCGTCGAACCGCCCGTCGCGCCCCGCCCCGAACTGCTCGACCGGCTCGTGGACGAGGTCGGCGCCCGGCGCGCCCGGCGCCGCCGCCGCACCCACTACCTGATCGCCGCGGCCGCCGCGCTGATCATCGGCGGGCCCGCCGTCGCCGTCGTCGCCACCTCCGGCGGCGGCACGAACGACGTCGCCGCCGACCCGCACCCCACCAGCCCGGCCGAGGACGCCTTCTTCCACCACATGGAGGAGAAGATCGCCGCCACCGACGCGATCACCAAGGTCAGCGCCACCGTCGGCATGGAGAAGAAGGGCTGGGGCACCCACGCCGTCCTGGAGCTGAAGAACGTCAAGGGCCCCCTGAAGTGCACCCTGGTCGCCGTCTCCAAGACGGGGGAGGAGGAGATCGTCACCTCCTGGGCCGTCCCGAAGTGGGGCTACGGCATCCCCGACAGTCCGAACGAGGCCGGCCGGAACCCGCTGTACGTGCACGGCGGATCGGCCATGGACCGGGCCGACATCGACCGCTTCGAGGTCAGGACCTTCGACGGCGACCGCCTCGTGGAGGTCGACGCCTGATGATCCGCCGCCCCGCCCGGGGGGATCACGCCTGACACGACCGGCCCCCGTGGCGTACGCTCGACGGCTGCCCAGTGCACGTTGAGAAGGGGGCCCCGGTGGCCGCGCAGGAAGCCGACGGTGTGGTCGACACCGTCCGGGACCGAGAGATCGGTGTCGAACAGGAACACCTGGACCGGGTGTACCGGCGTCTCGAGGAGAAGATCCACGAGGCGGAGTTCCTGATGCACGACGCCGCCCAGCGCGGCCACGTCGGCACGCCCGGCGCGCTCGCCGAGCGCGACGCGCAGGTGTTCCGCGCCGGCGTCCACCTCAACCGGCTCAACAACGAGTTCGAGGACTTCCTCTTCGGCCGGATCGACCTGCTGGACGGCAAGGACGGCAAGAAGGGCCCGGACGGCGCGTACACCTCCGTCGAACCGGCCGAGGACGCGATCCGGCCCGACAACACCGCCGACATCGGCGAGACCCTGCACATCGGCCGGATCGGCGTCCTCGACGAGGAGTACGCCCCGCTGGTCATCGACTGGCGCGCCCCGGCCGCCGCCCCCTTCTACCGCTCCACCCCGGTCGACCCCGGCCGGGTGGTGCGCCGCCGGGTCATCCGCTCCAAGGGCCGCCGGGTCCTCGGCGTCGAGGACGACCTGATGCGCCCGGAGCTGACCGCCTACCTGAACGGCGAGGAGCTGCCCGCGATCGGCGACGGCGCGCTGATGGCCGCGCTCGGCCAGGCCCGCAGCCACACCATGCGGGACATCGTCTCCAGCATCCAGGCCGAGCAGGACCTCGTCATCCGCGCGCCCGCCGCCTCCGTCACGTACGTCGAGGGCGGCCCCGGCACCGGCAAGACCGCCGTCGCGCTGCACCGGGCCGCGTACCTGCTCTACCAGGACCGGCGGCGGTACGCGGGCGGCATCCTGATCGTCTCCCCGACGCCGCTGCTCGTCTCGTACACCGAGGGCGTGCTGCCCTCGCTGGGCGAGGAGGGCCAGGTCGCGATCCGCGCCCTCGGCTCGCTCGTCGACGGCGTGGAGGCCACCGCGTACGACGAGCCGGCCGTGGCCCGCGTCAAGGGCTCCTCGCGCATGCTCAAGGTGCTGCGCAAGGCGGCCCGGGGCGCCCTGGAGACCCCCGGCGCGCCGCAGCTGCTGCGGGTGGTCGCCTTCGGCCGCCGCCTGGAGCTGGAGGCCGACGAGCTGCGGCGGATCCGCGAGACCGTGCTCGGCGGCACCGCCCCGGTCAACCTGCTGCGCCCCCGGGCCCGCCGGCTGCTGCTCGACGCCCTGTACGCGAAGTCCGGCGCGGGCACCCGTCACACCGACCCCGAGCTCGCCGCCGAGCTGCGTTCCTCCTTCGACGAGGACGTCTCCACCGAGGACGCCTTCCTCGGCTTCCTCGACGCCTGGTGGCCGGAACTCACCCCCCGCCAGGTGCTCGACGCGATGGCCGACGAGAAGCGGCTCTCCCGCTGGTCCCGCCGGGTGCTCAACCCCGGCGAGGTGCGCCGGGTGGCCCGCTCGCTGCGCCGGGAGGGGTACTCGGTCCACGACGTGGCCCTGCTCGACGAGCTGAACAGCCAGCTCGGGACCCCGGCCCGGCCGCGGAAGAAGCGCGAGTACGACCCGCTGGACCAGCTCACCGGCCTGGAGGAGCTTATGCCTGTGCGCGAGGAGACCCAGCGGGAGCGGGCCGAGCGGCTGGCCGCGGAGCGCACCGAGTACGCGCACGTGATCGTCGACGAGGCGCAGGACCTCACGCCCATGCAGTGGCGGATGATCGGCCGCCGCGGCCGGCACGCCACCTGGACGGTCGTCGGCGACCCGGCCCAGTCGTCCTGGTCGGCCCCGGACGAGGCCGCCGAGGCGCGGGACGAGGCGCTCGGCACCCGGCCGCGGCGCCGCTTCGAGCTGACCGTGAACTACCGCAACCCGGCCGAGATCGCCGAGCTGGCGAGCAAGGTGCTGGCCCTCGCGATGCCCGGCAAGGAGGCCCCGCGGGCGGTCCGCTCGACGGGCGTGGAGCCCCGCTTCGTGGCCGTGGCCGAGCGCGACGACCTGGCCGGAACCGTGCACGCGGAGGCGGCGCGGCTCCTCGGCCGGGTGGACGGCACGGTCGGCGTCGTGGTGGCGATGCACCGCCGCGAGCAGGCCGCCCGGCTCCTCGCCGACCTGGGCGACCGGGTGGTGGCGCTGGGCTCCCTGGAGGCCAAGGGCCTGGAGTACGACGCCACGGTGGTCGTCTCGCCGGCGGAGATCGCCGACGAGTCGCCGGCCGGCCTGCGGGTGCTGTACGTGGCGCTCACCCGGGCGACGCAGCAGCTCACGGTGGTCTCCGGGCCCCGCGACGTACCCGACGAGGACGGCGTCCCGGACCTGCTGCGGGACTGATTTCAGGACGGGCCGTCGTACAGGAATCACTTCCGGGGGCGGTTTGTTAGCCTGTGTGTGGCACCGGCTCGATCCAAGCCCCCGGGCCCAACCTTCGTCCCTCAGAGGGACCACTTGCCGCGAGGCGAGCATGGCGGGTCGGTGCCACCCAGACGGTCTTGTGCGGACGCACAAAGTTCAGGCCCCTGTCACCCCTGGTGACGGGGGCTTCTTCTGTTCTTCCTCCAGTTCTCGTATGGTGGAAAGTACTTTCCGAAAACGAAATGACCGCATTACCTGCTACCGGCAGGTAGGTGCGACCATCGGAGGGCGCCGCCGGGCAACCAGCCCGGTCCGGCGTAGCAACGAAACCAGGGAAAGCAGAGGAACCCGGACATGGCAACGGCGCCCAGCGTCTCGTACTCGATGACGGTCCGTCTTGAGGTACCGGCGAGCGGGACCGCGGTCTCCCAGCTCACCACCGCGGTCGAGTCCTCCGGCGGCTCCGTCACCGGCCTCGACGTGACCGCTTCCGGCCACGAGAAGCTGCGCATCGACGTCACCATCGCGGCGACCTCCACCACCCACGCCGACGAGATCGTCGCGAAGCTCGGGAACATCGAGGGCGTCACCCTCGGCAAGGTCTCCGACCGCACGTTCCTCATGCACCTCGGCGGCAAGATCGAGATGGCGTCCAAGCACCCCATCCGCAACCGTGACGACCTCTCGATGATCTACACCCCGGGCGTCGCCCGGGTCTGCATGGCGATCGCCGAGAACCCCGAGGACGCCCGCCGCCTCACCATCAAGCGCAACTCGGTCGCCGTGGTCACCGACGGCTCCGCCGTCCTCGGCCTCGGCAACATCGGCCCCAAGGCCGCGCTGCCGGTCATGGAGGGCAAGGCGGCCCTGTTCAAGCGCTTCGCCGGCATCGACGCCTGGCCCATCTGCCTGGACACCCAGGACACCGACGAGATCGTCGCGATCGTGAAAGCCATCGCCCCGGGCTTCGCCGGCATCAACCTCGAGGACATCTCCGCGCCCCGCTGCTTCGAGATCGAGGCGCGGCTGCGCGAGGCCCTCGACATCCCCGTCTTCCACGACGACCAGCACGGCACCGCCATCGTCGTGCTCGCCGCGCTGACCAACGCGCTGCGGGTCGTCGGCAAGGGCATCGGCGACGTACGGGTCGTCATGTCCGGGGCGGGCGCGGCCGGTACGGCCATCCTGAAGCTGCTCATCGCGGCCGGGGTCAAGCACGCGGTGGTCGCCGACATCCACGGCGTCGTGCACGCGGGCCGCGCCGACCTGGTCGACGCGCCGGCCGACTCGCCGCTGCGCTGGATCGCCGACAACACCAACCCCGAGGGCGTCACCGGCACCCTCAAGCAGGCCGTCGCCGGCGCCGACGTGTTCATCGGCGTCTCCGCCCCGAACCTGCTCGGCGCGGAGGACGTGGCGGCCATGGCGGACGGCGCGATCGTGTTCGCGCTCGCGAACCCGGACCCGGAGGTCGACCCGGCGGCCGCCCGCCAGACCGCGGCCGTCGTGGCCACCGGCCGCTCCGACTTCCCGAACCAGATCAACAACGTGCTGGTCTTCCCGGGCGTCTTCCGCGGTCTGCTCGACGCGCAGTCGCGCACCGTCAACACCGAGATGATGCTCGCCGCGGCGAGCGCCCTCGCGGACGTCGTGACCGAGGACGAGCTGAACCCGAACTACATCATCCCGTCGGTCTTCAACGACAAGGTCGCCGGCGCGGTGGCCGGCGCCGTGCGCACCGCGGCCCGCGCCGCGGGCGCCGGGGCCGACACGGCGTCGAACGGCCTCTGACGGCTCGCCCGAGGGGGTCTGACGGCGCGTCGCGGGTCGCCGCGCCGCGGACCCGCCTCTAGGGTTGCTGTTCGGCTCCGCAGCGTCTTCGCGGAGTCGACGCAACGTCACCGCGAAGGGCCTCTGGCGCTTTTCGTGTGACCCCGGAGGGTGCCGGATTGGCGTTCCCGCCGCTGGTGGGGGCAGGATGCCTATTCGGGCGCGAGGGTCTGGCGACAGACCCGGGTCCGGGGACTGTCCGAGGGCCCTGGCAGCATCGGCTTCGCTGTGCCCAACATGCGGCTCCGCCGCGTGGCCCGCCTCACAGGCAAGAAGAACACGGGAGTAACAACATGAACCGCAGTGAGCTGGTGGCCGCCCTGGCCGACCGCGCCGAGGTGACCCGCAAGGACGCCGACGCCGTGCTGGCCGCCTTCGCCGAGATCACCGGCGAGATCGTCGCCAAGGGCGACGAGAAGGTCACCATCCCCGGCTTTCTGACCTTCGAGCGCACCCACCGTGCCGCTCGCACCGCCCGTAACCCGCAGACCGGCGACCCGATCGACATCCCGGCCGGCTACAGCGTGAAGGTCTCCGCGGGCTCGAAGCTCAAGGAAGCCGCCAAGGGCAAGTAAGCGCCGCTCCGTACGCCCGTACGAAGCGCACGAGGGCCGGTGTCCACCCCAGGGGGTGAACACCGGCCCTCCGCCGTTCTGAGGGCCCCTCAGACTCCCTGAGGGGCCGACGAGGAGCTACACCAGCGCGCTGCCCGGCAGCTCGACCTTTGCGCCGAGCTCGACCAGCTTCTCCATGCTGTGTTCTTCCGGGGGATCACCCCCGGACCCCCAGCAGAGGGTCCCGGGGCCCCGCGGTGCCGCCTCGTGCGCGTCAGACCAGCGCGCTGCCCGGCAGCTCGACCTTCGCGCCGAGCTCCACCAGCTTCTCCATGCTGTGTTCTTCCGGGGGATCACCCCCGGACCCCCAGCAGAGGGTCCCGGGGCCCCGCGGTGCCGCCTCGTGCGCGTCAGACCAGCGCGCTGCCCGGCAGCTCGACCTTCGCGCCGAGCTCGACCAGCTTCTCCATGAAGTTCTCGTAGCCGCGGTTGATCAGCTCGATGCCGTGGACGCGCGAGGTGCCCTCGGCCGCCAGGGCGGCGATCAGGTACGAGAAGCCGCCGCGGAGGTCGGGGATGACCAGGTCCGCGCCCTGGAGCTTCGTCGGGCCGGAGACGACCGCCGAGTGCAGGAAGTTGCGCTGGCCGAAGCGGCAGTCCGAGCCGCCCAGGCACTCGCGGTACAGCTGGATGTGCGCGCCCATCTGGTTCAGCGCCGAGGTGAAACCGAGCCGGGACTCGTACACCGTCTCGTGCACGATCGACAGACCCGTCGCCTGCGTCAGCGCGACGACCAGCGGCTGCTGCCAGTCGGTCTGGAAGCCGGGGTGCACGTCCGTCTCCAGGGCGATGGACTTCAGCTGGCCGCCGGGGTGCCAGAAGCGGATGCCCTCGTCGTCGATCTCGAACGCGCCGCCGACCTTCCGGTACGTGTTCAGGAAGGTCATCATCGAGCGCTGCTGCGCGCCGCGCACGTAGATGTTGCCGTTGGTGGCCAGTGCCGCGGACGCCCAGGAGGCCGCCTCCAGGCGGTCCGGGAGCGCCTGGTGGTTGTAGCCGCCGAGCTTGTCGACGCCGGTGATGCGGATCGTCCGGTCGGTGTCGATGGCGATGATCGCGCCCATCTTCTGCAGCACGCAGATGAGGTCCTCGATCTCCGGCTCGATCGCCGCGTTCGACAGCTCGGTCACGCCCTCGGCGAGCACCGCCGTCAGCAGCACCTGCTCGGTCGCGCCGACCGACGGGTACGGCAGCCGGATCTTGGTGCCGCGCAGCCGCTGCGGGGCCTCCAGGTACTGGCCGTCCGCACGCTTCTCGATCTTCGCGCCGAACTGCCGCAGCACGTCGAAGTGGAAGTCGATCGGCCGGCCGCCGATGTCGCAGCCGCCCAGGCCGGGGATGAACGCGTGGCCGAGGCGGTGCAGCAGCGGGCCGCAGAACAGGATCGGGATGCGCGACGAGCCGGCGTGGGCATCGATGTCGGCCACGTTGGCGGACTCGACGTGCGTCGGGTCGAGCACCAGCTCGCCGGGCTCGTCGCCCGGGCGCACCGTCACCCCGTGCAACTGGAGCAGCCCGCGCACCACCCGCACGTCGCGGATGTCGGGCACGTTGCGCAGCCGGCTCGGGGCTTCGCCGAGCAGGGCGGCGACCATCGCCTTGGGCACGAGGTTCTTCGCGCCTCGGACGCGGATCTCGCCCTCCAGCGGGGTGCCGCCGTGGACAAGCAGGACATCGTCTGTGCCGGTCATGAATCTCGCGTTCCGAAGGGGTCCCCCACAGCCGTGCGAGGGGGAGGTCGGGCAGGGCCAGGGAAAAGGGTAAGGGCCGAGCACCCCCCTTTCGTAAGGGCGAGGCGGCCCCGCAGATGTAAGGAATTCGGCACAACACCCTCCGCTCCCGCGAGCTTGCGGAGCGTCACCGTCCGTTTCTTGCCACGTGGCTCACCGGACATCGGACGCCGCGCGCCCCACCTGCGCCGCCGCGCCGGCCGGATCGGTCCGGCCGCCCGGTCCCCACGGCGGCCCCGGATGCGGGATCATGTCTCGCATGACCGAGGTGTCCTCGCTCACAGGACGGCTGCTCGTCGCCACGCCCGCGCTGACCGACCCGAACTTCGACCGCGCGGTCGTGCTGCTGCTCGACCACGACGACGAGGGCTCCCTCGGCGTGGTCCTGAACCGCCCGACCCCCGTCACCGTCGGTGACATCCTGGAGTCCTGGGCGCCGCTGGCCGGCGAGCCGGGCGTCGTCTTCCAGGGCGGCCCCGTCTCCCTCGACGCCGCCCTGGGCGTCGCGGTCATCCCCGGCGACGAGGGCCCGCTCGGCTGGCGCCGGGTGCACGGGGCGATCGGCCTCGTCGACCTGGAGACCCCGCCCGAACTGCTCGCCGCCGCGCTCGGCTCCCTGCGGATCTTCGCCGGCTACGCGGGCTGGGGCCCCGGTCAATTGGAGCGGGAGCTCGCCGAGGGCGCCTGGTACGTGGTCGAGTCCGAACCCGGCGACGTCTCGTCCCCCCGCCCCGAAACCCTGTGGCGCGCGGTCCTGCGCCGCCAGCGCGGCGAACTCGCGATGGTCGCCACGTACCCGGACGACCCGTCGTTGAACTGAAGCCGTCGCGTTTCAGTACGCTTGGGACCCATGAGCACTCTCGAGCCCGAGCGCGGCACAGGTACGGGAACCCTCGTAGAGCCGACGCCGCAGGTGTCCCACGGCGACGGCGACCACGAGCGCTACGCCCACTACGTCCAGAAGGACAAGATCATGGCGAGTGCCCTCGACGGCACTCCCGTGGTGGCACTGTGCGGCAAGGTCTGGGTACCGGGGCGCGACCCCAAGAAGTACCCGGTGTGTCCGATGTGCAAGGAGATCTACGAGTCCATGGGCTCCGGCGGGGACAAGGACAAGGGCGGCAAGGACAAGTAACCACCGGTCCTGACGCGGGGACGGCCCCCGGGAGCGTGCTGCGGCGCGCGCCCGGGGGCCGTGCTGCGTCCTGGGGCCGGGGCCCCGCCGTGCCGTGGGGCGGAGTGACGGGGAAGTGGTCGAGACCACTTGTGGGGGTGTGCGGGCCGGCTCTAACCTCTCGCGTGTTGTGCAACACGAAACGCTCGTTGCGTATGTTGCAACGCGGATTCACGGGAGCCCCGAATGAAGCGTTCCGCCCGCATCGTCGCCCCGCTCGCCGCCCTGCTGCTCGCCGGTCTCGCCGCCGCCGGCTGCGCCCCGCAGACCTCCGGCGGCGGCGCCGCGAAGGACGAGAAGAGCGGCACCCTGCGCGTCTGGCTCTTCCGGGAGGTCGACAACCGGCCGAAACAGCAGGTCGTCGACGCCGCCGTCGCCGCCTTCCGGGCCCGCCACCGGGGCACGGACGTCGAGGTCGAGTACATCCCCGTCGAGACCCGCGCCCAGCGCGTCACCGCCGCCTTCAACGACCCCGCCTCCGCCCCCGACCTCATCGAGTACGGCAACACCGACACCGCCGCGTACGTGAAGGACGGCGGACTCGCCGACCTCACCGCCGAGTTCGCCGCCTGGCCCGACGCGAAGGACACCGACCCCGCCGCGCGCGCCTCCGTCACCGTGGACGGCAAGGTCTACGGTGCGCCCCTCCTCGTCGGCGTCCGCGCGCTCTACTACCGCACCGACGTCTTCCGCGAACTCGGCCTCCGCCCGCCCCGCACGCAGGCCGAGCTGATCGCCACCGCGAAGCGGCTCCGGCGCGCGAAGCCCGAGCTGTACGGGCTCGCCGTCGGCGGCGCGTACACCTACGGCGCGCTGCCCTTCGTCTGGGCGCACGGCGGCGAACTCGCCACCGGTCCGGCCGGTTCGTACGAGGCCGCCGTCGACGGCGCGGCCGCGCGCCGGGGCGTCGCCGCGTACGCCTCGCTCTTCGGCGACGACAACTGCCCCGCCGCCAAGTGCGCCGCCATGGGCGGCAACGCGACCGTCACCGCCTTCGCCTCCGGCAAGGCCGCCATGGCCATCGGCGGCGACTTCAGCCGCGCCGCCGTCGACGCCGGCCCGGTCAAGGGGAAGTACGCGGTCGTCCCGCTGCCCGGCCTCGCCCCCGGCTCCCTCGCCCCGCCCTTCGCGGGCGGCAACAACCTCGGCGTCCTGAAGAGCACCGCGCACCGCACCCTCGCGGTCGACCTGATGAAGACGCTGGCCGGCAAGGAGACCCAGGGCAGGCTGTTCGACGCGATGGGCTTCCTGCCCACGTACACCGACGTCCGCGCCGAGGCCGCGCGCCGGCAGCCCTTCGTGAAGCCGTTCATCGACTCCCTCGACGCCGGCGCGAAGTTCGTGCCCGTCACCCCCGCCTGGGGGCGGATCGACGCCGAGCAGGTGCTGCCGACGATGTTCCAGGAGATCGTGAGCGGCCGTAAGGACGTGGCCGCGGCCACGTCCGACGCCGCGAGGAAGATGGACGCGGCGTTCGCGGCGGCCCGATGACCGCGGCCCGCGCCGGCTGGACGCCCTGGCTCTACCTGCTGCCCGCGCTCGCCGTGCTCGGCGCGCTGCTGGTGTACCCGATCCAGCAACTCGTCCTGATCTCGCTCCTGGAGTACACCCAGGCCCAGGTCAGCGGCGGCGAACCGACCTCCTTCCAGGGCCTCGGCAACTACGTCGCGCTCTTCTCCGACCCGCAGTTCTGGCAGGTGCTGCTCGCGACCGTGGTGTTCGCCGCCGCCTGCGTCCTCGCCACGCTGGCCGTCGGCTGCGTCCTCGCCGTGCTGCTGACCCGCGTACGGGCCGCGCCGCGGCTGGCGCTGATGCTCGCCGCGCTCGGTGCGTGGGCGACGCCGGCCGTCACCGGCTCCACGGTGTGGGTCTTCCTCTTCGACCCGGACCACGGGCCGGTCAACCGGCTCCTGGGCCTCGGCGACTTCTCGTGGACGTACGGGCGGTACAGCGCCTTCGCGCTCGTCCTGTTCGAGGTCGTCTGGTGCTCGTTCCCGTTCGTGATGGTCACCGTCTACGCGGGCCTGAGGGCCGTCCCCGGCGAGGTCCTGGAGGCCGCGGCGCTCGACGGGGCCTCGCAGTGGCGCACCTGGCGGTCGGTCACCGCGCCGATGCTGCGGCCGATCCTGCTCGTCGTCACGATCCAGTCGGTCATCTGGGACTTCAAGGTGTTCACCCAGATCTACGTGATGACCAACGGCGGCGGCATCGCCGGCCAGAACCTCGTGCTCAACGTGTACGCGTACCAGAAGGCGTTCGCCTCGTCGCAGTACAGCCTCGGCTCGGCGATCGGCGTGGTGATGCTGCTGATCCTGCTGGGCGTGACGCTTCTGCACCTGCGGGTGCTGCGGCGGCGGGGAGGGGAGCTGTGAGCCGGTTCCGTCCGCGCCGCCTCGTCACCGAGGGGGCCGCGCTGCTCGTCGCCGCGGTGGTCGCGTTCCCGCTGTACTGGATGGTGCTCTCGGCGTTCCGGCCGGCCGGGGAGATCCAGTCGGCCGAGGCCCCGCCGTGGACCCTCGCGCCGTCCCTGGACGCGTTCCGACGGGTCTTCGCCCAGCAGGATTTCGGCCGCTATCTGCTCAACAGCCTGGTCGTCGCGGGGACGGTGGTGGTCGCCTCCGCGGTGATCGCCTTCCTGGCGGCGACGGCGGTCACACGATTCCGCTTCCGGTTCCGGACCACGCTGCTCGTCATGTTCCTCGTCGCGCAGACCGTGCCCGTCGAGGCGCTGACGATCCCGCTGTTCTTCCTGATGCGGGACCTCGGGCAGCTCAACACGCTGGGCTCGCTGATCCTGCCGCACCTGGCGTTCTCGCTGCCGTTCGCGATCTGGATGCTGCGCGGCTTCGTGGAGGCGGTGCCGGAGGCGCTGGAGGAACAGGCCGCGCTGGACGGCGCGAGCCGGGCGCGGTTCCTGTGGACGATCCTGTTCCCACTGGTGTTCCCGGGGCTGGTGGCGACGAGCGTCTTCTCGTTCATCTCGACCTGGAACGACTTCCTGTTCGCGAAGTCCTTCCTCGTCAGCGACACCTCGCAGTCGACGCTCCCGATGGCGCTGCTGGTGTTCTTCAAGCCCGAGGACAACGACTGGGGCGGCATCATGGCGGCGTCGACCGTGATGACGATCCCGGTGCTCGTCTTCTTCGTACTCGTCCAACGCCGCCTGGTCTCCGGGCTGGGCGGCGCGGTGAAGGACTGAAGGGTGGCCGATCCCATGGACCTTGTGGACCTCGTTCCCGCGCCCCGCGCCGTCGAGGGCCCGCACCGCTGCGGGTTCGCCCTCGACGAGGGCACGGCGCTGTGCGCAGGGCCCGGCACCGAGTCCACCGCGCGCGTCCTGCGCGCCACGCTGGGCGCGGCCCTCGGGCTGCCGCTCCCGCCGGTGCGGGAGCCGGGCGGCGGCAACGCCCTGGAGCTGCGCCTCGACGGCACCCTGGGCCCGGAGGCGTACCGGCTCACCGTGGCCCCCACGCACGGCGTGGAGATCGTGGGCGGCGATCCCGCGGGGGTGTTCTGGGGTGTCCAGACGCTGCGTCAGCTGCTGGGCCCGGACGCCTTCCGCAGCGCCCGCCTCCCGCGCGGGGCGACCCGGGGCGTACCCGCCCTGGTCGTCACCGACGCCCCCCGTTTCCGCTGGCGGGGCGTGCTGCTCGATGTGGCGCGGCATTTCATGCCGAAGGGCGACGTGCTGCGGTACGTCGATCTGCTAGCCGCGCACAAGCTCAACGTGCTGCACCTGCACCTCACCGACGACCAGGGCTGGCGCGTCGAGATCGAGCGGCACCCGCGGCTCACCGAGGTCGGCGCGTGGCGGCCGAGGAGCAAGTGGGGGCACCGGGACTCGCCGTACTGGAACGAGACCCCGCACGGCGGGTACTACACGCACGACGACATCCGCGAGATCGTCGCGTACGCCGCCGAGCGGCACATCACCGTCGTCCCCGAGATCGACGTCCCGGGCCACTCGCAGGCCGCCATCGCCGCGTACCCCGAACTCGGCAACACCGACGTCGTGGACACCTCCGCCCTCGGCGTCTGGGACGACTGGGGCGTGAGCCCGCACGTGCTCGCTCCCACGGAGCACGTGCTGCGCTTCTACGAGGGCGTCTTCGAGGAGGTCCTCGGCCTGTTCCCGTCGGCCTTCGTCCACGTCGGCGGCGACGAGTGCCCCAAGGACCAGTGGCGGAAGTCCCCGGCCGCGCAGGCCCGCATCGCGGAGCTGGGGGTCGACGGCGAGGACGGACTGCAGTCCTGGTTCGTCCGGCACTTCGACCGCTGGCTCGCCGCCCGCGGCCGCCGGCTCATCGGCTGGGACGAGATCCTGGAGGGCGGGCTCGCCGAGGGGGCCGCGGTCTCCTCCTGGCGCGGCCACGCCGGCGGGATCGCCGCCGCCGAGGCCGGGCACGACGTCGTCATGTGCCCGTCGCCGGACGTGTACCTGGACCACCGTCAGGCGCCCGGCGAGGACGAGCCGATGCCGATCGGGCACGTACGGACGCTGGAGGACGTCTACCGGTACGAGCCCGTACCGCCGGGGCTGTCCGAGGCGGCCGCCGCGCACGTCCTGGGCGCCCAGGCCAACGTGTGGACGGAGGTCATGCAGGACCGCGGCCGCGTGGACTACCAGGTCTTCCCCCGGCTCGCCGCCTTCGCCGAGGTCGCCTGGTCCGCCCTGCCCGCCCCCGCGGACCGCGACTTCGCCGGTTTCGAGCGGCGCATGGCGGCCCATTACGCCCGGCTCGACGCGCTCGGCGTCGACTACCGGCCTCCTTCCGGCCCCCGCCCCTGGCAGCGCCGCCCCGGCGTCCCGGGCCGCCCCGCCGAGGACTCGCCCACGAACGTGTGAGTACCGACAAATCCAGCCATATCCCGGGTCGCGGGAGGTCCGGGACGGAACCGCCCTTCGCGGACCCTCGCGCCGGACGGCTCGGAAGATGTGCCAGAGTTGCCACGTCCCGGCTGTGAGCACGTACGGTACGGCCACACAGGCGGGACGACCGGGGACAGTCGGGGACACCGGGAAGGGGCAGCGGGTTGACCACGCACGCACCACGGCAGGCGCATTCGGTGACGCTGCCGGCCACGCTCGACGAGGCCGTGGCCGCGCTCACCGCCATGCCCGCCGCCGTGCCCGTCGCGGGCGGCACCGATCTGATGGCGGCCGTCAACCGGGGGCAGCTGCGCCCCGCCGGGCTCGTGGGCCTCGGCCGGATCAACGAGATCCGCGGCTGGCAGTACCAGGACGGCCACGCCCTGCTCGGCGCGGGTCTCACCCACTCCCGGATGGGCCGGCCCGACTTCGCCGCGCTCATCCCGGCGCTGGCCGCGGCCGCCCGCGCCGCCGGACCGCCGCAGATCCGCAACGCCGGCACCCTCGGCGGCAACGTCGTCTCCGCCGCCCCCACCGGCGACTCGCTGCCCGTCCTGGCCGCCCTGGAGGCGGACCTCGTCGTCGTCGGCCCCGAGGGCCGCCGCGAGATCCCCGTCTCGCACCTGCTGGCCGGCCGCGACCTGCTCGCGCCCGGCGAGCTCGTCGGCTTCGTGCGCGTCCCCCTGCTGCACGCCCCGCAGGTCTTCCTCAAGGCCACCGGCCGCACCGGCCCGGCCCGCGCCGCCGCCTCGGTCGCCGTCGTGCTCGACCCGGCGCACCGCTCGGTGCGCTGCGCGGTCGGGGCGATCGCGCCGATGCCGCTGCGGCCGCTGGAGGCGGAGCGCTGGATCGCCTCGCTGATCGACTGGGACAACGCCCGCGGGCTCGCCCCGGAGGCGCTGACGGCCTTCGGCGAGTACGTGGCCGCGGCCTGCATCCCGGACCCGGCGGGCGACGAGCAGCTGCCGCCCGCCGTACTGCACCTGCGGCGCACCGTCGCCGCGCTGGCCCGACGGGCACTGGGGAGGGCGCTGTCGTGAGCACCGACGAGAACGAGCACCTGTACGGGACCCCGCAGGGGCAGGAACAGGGCCGGGTGCCGGCGCAGGGCGGCCCGGAGCACGCGCACGGCTGGCAGCCGCTGCCCAGCGAGGGCTACGACAGCGACGCCACCGCCTTCGTCCAGCTGCCGCCCGACTTCGACTTCGGCGCGGTGCCGCTGGAGGCCCCCGGCCACGGCTACGTGCCGCCGCCGATGATCGTGCCGCTCACCCCGGCCGCGGCGAACGACCCCGCCGCGACCGGGACCTGGGCGGTGCACGAGCCGACCGAGGCGGAGTACCTGCCGCCGCACGAGAGCGTCGAGCAGCAGGCCGCCTCCGGCGTGCCCGAGGCGCAGGGCGGGCACGACCCGCACGCCACCGGGCAGTGGAGCTTCCCCGACGCGGCCCACTCGACGGGGCAGTGGACCATCCCGACCGCGCCCGAGGGCGCGGACGAGTCCGGCGAGTTCACCACGTCGATGCTGGCCCAGTACGCGAGCAGCGCGCCCGCGACCCTGCCGGGCGGCGCGCCCGCCCCGTGGGCGGTGCCGCAGGAGGCGGAGTCCGGCGAGGCGCAGCAGACCGCGCGGGAGCCGGAGGCCGCCGGCGAACAGGCCCCGGAGCCCGCCGGCGAGCAGGCCTCGCACGACGCCCTGCACCAAGCCGGGCACGACGCCCCGCACGAGCCCGGGCACGAGCCCCCGCACGACGAGCCCGCCGCCGGGGAGCCCGTGGCCCCCGCCACGGCCGCCGAGGAGCCCCACGGGACCGTTCCGGCGGCCTTCGCGGCCCCGGAGGTCCCCGAGGCGCTCCCGGAGCCCCCGGAGGCCCTTCCCGAGCCGCCGCCCGCCCCGGTGTTCGACACCGGCAGCAGCAGCGACAGCGAGGACCACCCGCACGTCTCGTACGTGCTGCGCGTCAACGGCGCCGACCGGCCCGTCACCGGCTCCTGGATCGGCGAGTCGCTGCTCTACGTGCTGCGCGAGCGCCTCGGCCTCGCCGGCGCCAAGGACGGCTGCTCGCAGGGCGAGTGCGGCGCGTGCAACGTCCAGGTCGACGGCCGGCTGGTCGCCTCCTGCCTGGTCCCGGCCGCGACCGCGGCCGGCAGCGAGGTGCGGACCGTCGAGGGCCTGGCCGTCGACGGCGAGCCCTCCGACGTGCAGCGGGCCCTGGCCGCCTGCGGCGCGGTCCAGTGCGGCTACTGCATCCCCGGCATGGCCATGACCGTCCACGACCTGCTGGAGGGCAACCCCGCGCCCACCGAGCGGGAGGCCCGCCAGGCCCTCTGCGGCAACCTGTGCCGCTGCTCGGGCTACCGCGGCGTGCTCGACGCCGTCCAGGAGGTCGTCGCCGAGCGGTCGGCCGCCGCCGCGAACGGACAGGCCGCCGAACCCGCCGACGAGGCGCGCATCCCGCAGCAGATCCCCCACCCGCTCGACGGAGGCATGGCGTGAGCAGCGACGCGACCACCGCCGTTCCCACGGCGCCCGAGGTTCCCCGGCAGGAGGAGAGGGAGAACGGCCTGGGCGCCTCCGTGCCGGCGGCCGACGCCCGGGCCAAGACCGAGGGCACCTTCCCGTACGCCTCCGACCTGTGGGCCGAGGGCCTGCTGTGGGCGGCGGTCCTGCGCTCCCCGCACCCGCACGCCCGGATCGTCTCGATCGACACCTCGGCCGCCGCCGAACTGCCCGGCGTCCGCGCCGTCGTCACGCACGCCGACGTGCCCGGCGACCCGGCGTACGGGCGGACCGTCGCCGACCGTCCGGTGTTCGCCTCCGACATCGTGCGGCACCACGGCGAGGCCATCGCGGCCGTCGCCGCCGACCACCCCGACACCGCCCGGCTCGCCGCCGCGGCGATCGCCGTCGAGTACGAGGTCCTGGAACCGGTCACCGACCCGGAGAAGGCCTTCGCCGCGCCCCCGCTGCACCCCGACGGCAACCTGATCCGGCACATCCCGCTGCGCTACGGCGACCCCGACGTCACCGGCGAGGTCATCGTCGAGGGCCTGTACCGGATCGGCCGCCAGGACCCCGCGCCGATCGGCGCCGAGGCCGGCCTGGCCGTGCCGCGCCCGGACGGCGGCGTGGAGATCTACACCGCCTCCACCGACCCGCACACCGACCGCGACCTCGCCGCGGCCTGCTTCGGGCTCGCCCCCGAGCAGGTCAAGGTGGTCGTGACCGGCGTCCCCGGCGCGACCAGCGACCGCGAGGACCCCGGCTTCCAGATCCCGCTGGGCCTGCTCGCGCTGCGCACCGGCTGCCCGGTGAAGCTCACGGCCACCCGCGAGGAGTCCTTCCTCGGCCACGCCCACCGCCACCCGACGCTGCTGCGCTACCGGCACCACGCGGACGCGGAGGGCCGGCTGGTGAAGGTCGAGGCGCAGATCCTGCTGGACGCGGGCGCGTACGCGGACCACTCCGCCGAATCGCTCGCCGCCGCCGTCTCGTTCGCCTGCGGCCCGTACGTCGTGCCGCACGCCTTCGTCGAGGGCTGGGCGGTACGGACGAACAACCCGCCCTCCGGCCATGTGCGCGGCGAGGGCGCGATGCAGGTGTGCGCCGCGTACGAGGCGCAGATGGACAAGCTGGCCGCGAAGCTCGGCGTCGACCCGGCCGAGCTGCGCCTGCGCAACGTGCTGGCCACCGGCGATCTGCTGCCCACCGGCCAGACGGTGACCTGCCCGGCCCCGGTCGCGGAACTGCTCGGCGCGGTACGGGACTTCCCGCTGCCGCCGCTGCCGCTGGACGACCCCGAGGAGGACTGGCTGCTGCCCGGCGGCCCGGAGGGCGCGGGCGAGCCGGGCGCGGTGCGGCGGGGCGTCGGCTACGCGCTCGGCATGGTCCACATGCTCGGCGCGGAGGGCGCGGACGAGGTCTCGACGGCCACGGTCAAGGTGCAGGACGGGGTCGCGACCGTCATCTGCGCGGCGGTGGACACCGGTTCGGGTTTCGGCACGCTGGCCCGGCAGATCGTCCAGGAGACGCTCGGGGTCGACGAGGTGCACGTCGCCTCCGTCGACACCGACCAGCCCCCGGCCGGCGCGGCCACGCACGGGCGGCACACCTGGGTCTCGGGCGGTGCGGTGGAGCGGGCGGCCAAGATGGTCCGTACGCAGCTGCTGCAGCCGCTGGCGCACAAGTTCGGCATGTCGACGGAGCTGCTGCAGATCACCGACGGCAAGATCACCTCGTACGACGGCGTGCTGTCCACGACGGTGACCGAGGCGATGGACGGCAAGGAGCTGTGGGCCACCGCGCAGTGCCGCCCGCACCCGACCGAGCCGCTCGACGAGTCGGGCCAGGGCGACGCGTTCGTGGGCCTGGCGTTCTGCGCGATCCGCGCGGTGGTGGACGTCGACATCGAGCTGGGCTCGGTGCGGGTGGTGGAGATGGCCGTCGCCCAGGACGTCGGCCGGGTCCTGAACCCGGCGCAGCTCGCGGCCCGGATCGAGGCGGGCGTGACGCAGGGCGTGGGCGCGGCGCTCACGGAGAACCTGCGGACGGCGCGCGGGGTGGTGCGGCACCCGGACTTCATGGGGTACGCGCTGCCGACCGCGCTGGACGCGCCCGACATCAGGATCGTGAAGCTGATCGAGGAGCGGGATGTGGTGGCCCCGTTCGGCGCGAAGGCCGCGAGCGCGGTGCCCGTCGTGACGGCGCCGGCGGCGGTCGCCTCGGCGGTGCGGGCGGCGACGGGGCGGCCGGTGAACCGGCTGCCCATCCGCCCGCAGGCCGCGGTGGCGGCGCCGCCGACGAGCTGAGTCCGCGCGGCGGTGGGCCGTGCGGCTGTCGGCGCGCGCGGCCGTCTCAGTCCTCCTCGGCCGCGTTGCCGAGGAGGAGCGAGACGCCCAGGATGGCGACGCGGGTGATCAGGCCGGCGAGCACGATCGTGAGGAAGCCGTCGACCCGCAGCTCGGCGCCGGCGGCCGGTCCGGCCCAGGACAGCAGCCACCAGATGAGCGAGTCCTGCACGACGCCGACGGCGGCGAAGGCGAGCAGCGGCAGGCCGCCGATGCGGGCGGAGGGGCCGACGTAGATCAGCTGCGTCAGCACCGCGACGGCGATGAACGCCAGCAGCACCGACATGTAGGCGTCGCTGCCGGAACCGAGGGTGATGCCGGGAAGGAAACCCCCGGCAAGGGCGACGCCGACGAGGGCGCCGAGCTTGCGACCGGCCGTGATTGTCATGGACGGGACTGTGGCACGGCCGACGGGGCCTTGTGAAGATCCTTAGGGGAAACTGAGGAGGGCCCGGGGGTGTACCCCGGGCCCTCCGTCGGAGACCGTGGCGGGATTCGAACCCGCGTCACTCGAGTTGCAGTCGAGCCCCTGGGCCTCTCGGGCACACGGTCGTGGTGGCGACAGGAACGACGTTAGGGCGGCGGCGCGGGGCGCGGAAGAGCGGCGCGGACCCCGCAACGGGACTGCCACACGCCGTTCATGAACGCGCCGTTCCGGCCGGGTCGTACGACCAAGGTCCCGGACGGACCGGGCCCCGCGACAGGCCCCAAGATCGGGTACGCCTCTTACGCTGGAGGCATGAGCGCCCTGGACCCCCGCGACACGGACGTCGCAGCCGTACCGTCCGCCGAGACCGCCGCCGAGAACTCCGGCGGCGGAGTCCTGGACCGGGAGCACCGGGCTCTCAGCATCGGCATCGTCTCCGTCGTCCTGCTCATCGCCTTCGAGGCGACCGCGGTGGGCACCGCCATGCCGGTCGCGGCCCGCGAGCTGGACGGGGTCGCGCTGTACGCCTTCGCGTTCTCCGCGTACTTCACCACCAGCCTGTTCGGGATGGTGCTCGCGGGGCAGTGGTCCGACCGCAGCGGCCCGCTCGCGCCGCTCGCCGTCGGCATCTCGTCCTTCGCCGCCGGACTGCTGCTCTCCGGGACCGCCGGGACGATGGTGCTGTTCGTCCTGGGGCGCGCGGTGCAGGGGCTCGGCGGCGGGCTGGTGATCGTCGCGCTGTACGTGGTCGTCAGCCGGGCGTACGAGGAGGCGCTGCGGCCCGCGATCATGGCGGCGTTCGCGGCGAGCTGGGTGGTGCCCTCGGTGGTCGGGCCGCTGGCCTCCGGGACGATCACGGAGCACCTGGGCTGGCGGTGGGTCTTCGTCGGCATCCCGGTCCTGGTCGTCTTCCCGCTGGCGCTCGCGCTGCCGGCGATCCGGCGGACGGCCTCCGGGCCGGCCGACCCGTCCGCGCCGCTGCCGCCGTACGACCGGCGGCGCATCCGGCTGGCCCTCGGGATCTCGCTGGGTGCGGGGCTGCTGCAGTACGCCGGGCAGGAGCTGCGCTGGCTCGCGCTGGCGCCGGCGGTGGCGGGCGCGGCGCTGCTCGTGCCGTCGGCGCTCGGGCTGCTGCCGAAGGGCACGTTCCGCGCGCGGCGCGGGCTGCCGTCGGTGGTGCTGCTGCGCGGGATCGCGGCGGGCTCGTTCATCGCGGCGGAGTCGTTCGTGCCGCTGATGCTGGTCGTGGAGCGGGGACTGAGCCCGACGCTGGCCGGCCTGTCGCTGGCGGTGGGCGGACTCACCTGGGCCCTGGGCTCGTACCTCCAGGCCCGGCCGTGGATGGCGCCGCACCGGGAGCGGGCGCGGGTGGTCGGGATGGTCCTGGTCGCGGCGGCGATCGCGGCCGCGCCGAGCGTGCTGATCCCGGCGGTGCCGGCGTGGACCGTGGCGGTGGCGTGGGCCTTCGGCTGCCTCGGGATGGGCGTGGTGATCGCCTCCACGAGCGTGCTGCTCCTGGAGCTGTCGGCGCCGGAGGAGGCGGGCGCGAACTCGGCGGCCCTCCAGATCGCGGACGGCCTGTCGAACGCGCTCCTCCTCACGGCGGGCGGCGCCGCCTTCGCCGCCCTCGGCGGCGGCGCGCTCGGCCCCGCGGCCCACGGCGCGACCTCGGCCCCGACCCCGCACCCGGCCGCCTTCGCCGCGGTCTTCCTCCCCATGGCCGCAGTCGCCGCAACAGGCGCCTGGGTCGCCACCCGCCTGCGGGTGCCTGCGGGCCGGGCTGCGGGGAAGTAGCGCGGCTCGGGCGACGGGCCACGAACCGCCAGCGGCCGCGGGTCAGCCGTACGCCGGCCGGCCTCTCGCCGGTCTCCGGCGAAAAAGGCGTCGCACCGCCCCCGCCCCCGCCCCCGCCCCTAGCCTCCTCCCATGCGAGAGATCACCGTGAGCGTGAGCCCCGAGCTCGTCGATCTGGCGGACGCCCGGGGCGTCGAGGTCGAGGAGCAGGTGCAGGAGAGGCCGTGCGCCGGTACCTGAGCGTCGAGGGCGCGCTCGTGACCCATCACGCCATGCGGCTGGCGCTGCGGCACGGTCCGCTGCTGCGGAGGCTCGGCGCATGAGCACCCGCTTCCTGACCGTCCGCGAGGTCACCGACATCGCCCGCATCGCCTTCACGGGGGGCGACGCCCCCGAGCTCCGTGCGCCCGGGCTGCTGGAGTCCGCGGTGCACCGGCCGCGGGCCCGCATGTTCGGGGAGAGCGCGTACGGCGACCCGTACGAGCAGGCCGCCGCGCTGCTGCACGCGATCGCCGCGAACCATCCCTTCGTGGACGGGAACAAGCGCGCCGCCTGGCTCTCCGCCGCCGTGTTCCTGGCCGTCAACGGTGTCGATCTCGCCGACGTCGACCAGGACCTGGCATATGAGCTGGTCATCGAGGTCGCCGGTGGCGAGCGGGCCGACATTCCGGACATTGCGCGGCGGCTCCGGGAACTGTGAGGACCGTCTCACGCGCCCCCGCCACGCCTTCGGGCGCGGCGGGTCGCCCCGGCCTCACCGGTAAGGTGGCCCGGTTGTCATATCTGGACGAGTGTCGAACCGGAGACCGTGACTACCACCGCCAGCTCCTCCCACCACCTCTCTCCCGCCTTCCCCGGCCGCGCCCCCTGGGGCACCGCGAACAAGCTGCGTGCCTGGCAGCAGGGCGCCATGGAGAAGTACATCCAGACGCAGCCGCGCGACTTCCTCGCCGTCGCGACCCCGGGCGCCGGCAAGACCACCTTCGCGCTCACCCTCGCGTCCTGGCTGCTGCACCACCACGTCGTGCAGCAGGTCACCGTCGTCGCCCCCACCGAGCACCTGAAGAAGCAGTGGGCGGCCGCCGCGGCCCGGATAGGGATCAAGCTCGACCCCGAGTACAGCGCGGGGCCGCTCAGCAAGGAGTACGACGGCGTCGCCCTCACGTACGCCGGTGTCGGCGTGCGCCCCATGCTGCACCGCAACCGCTGCGAGCAGCGCAAGACGCTGGTGATCCTGGACGAGATCCACCACGCCGGCGACTCCAAGTCCTGGGGCGAGGCCTGCCTGGAGGCGTTCGAGCCCGCCACCCGCCGGCTCGCCCTCACCGGCACGCCGTTCCGCTCCGACACGAACCCCATCCCGTTCGTGACCTACGAGGAGGGCAACGACGGCATCCGGCGGTCCGCCGCCGACTACACCTACGGCTACGGCAACGCCCTCGGCGACGGCGTCGTCCGGCCCGTCATCTTCCTCTCCTACAGCGGCAACATGCGCTGGCGCACCAAGGCCGGCGACGAGATCGCCGCCCGGCTCGGCGAGCCGATGACCAAGGACGCCATCAGCCAGGCGTGGCGCACCGCGCTCGACCCCCGCGGCGACTGGATGCCGAACGTGCTGCGCGCCGCGGACCACCGGCTCACCGAGGTCCGCAAGTCCATCCCCGACGCCGGCGGCCTCGTCATCGCCTCCGACCAGGACTCGGCCCGCTCGTACGCCAAGCTGATCCGCGAGATCACCGGCACCAAGGCCACCGTCGTGCTCTCCGACGACGCCGGCGCCTCGTCGCGGATCGACGAGTTCAGCGAGAACGACGACCGCTGGATGGTCGCCGTCCGCATGGTGTCCGAGGGCGTCGACGTCCCCCGCCTCGCGGTCGGCGTGTACGCCACCACCATCTCCACCCCGCTCTTCTTCGCGCAGGCCGTCGGCCGCTTCGTGCGATCGCGCAGGCGCGGCGAGACCGCGTCCGTGTTCCTTCCCACGATCCCCAGCCTCCTCGGTTTCGCCAACGAGATGGAGGTCGAGCGCGACCACGTGCTCGACAAGCCGAAGAGGGACGGCGAGGAGGACCCGTACGCCGAGTCCGAGAAGGAGATGGCGGAGGCCGAGCGCCAGCAGGACGAGGACACCGGCGAACAGGACATGCTGCCCTTCGAGGCGCTGGAGTCCGACGCCGTCTTCGACCGCGTCCTCTACAACTCCGCCGAGTTCGGCATGCAGGCCCACCCGGGCAGCGAGGAGGAGCAGGACTACCTCGGCATCCCCGGCCTCCTCGAACCCGACCAGGTGCAGCTGCTGCTCCAGAAGCGCCAGGCCCGGCAGATCGCGCACAGCCGCAAGAAGCCCGACCACGAGGCCGACCTCCTGGAGCTTCCGGCGGAGCGGCGTCCCGTCGTTTCCCACAAGGAGCTGCTCGAACTGCGCAAGCAGCTCAACACGATGGTCGGCGCGTACGTGCACCAGAGCGGCAAGCCGCACGGAGTGATCCACACCGAGCTGCGCCGGGTCTGCGGCGGCCCGCCGAGCGCGGAGGCGACGGCCGGACAGATCCGCGAGCGGATCAAGAAGGTCCAGGAGTGGGCCACCCGGATGCGGTGACCCCCGCGGACGACCGCCGGCGGGCGGGGAGGGGCGGGGGCGCGGGACGCGGGACGACCCCGTTCCCGTCCGCCGTTCCTCTTGGGTGATCTTGTCCCGCCGATGTCCGGTGAAAAGCCGCCCACCGGCCCAACTGCGACCCGAACCGAACGTATCCGGTCGCCCGCGCCCGGATTCTGGACGAGGTCTTCCGCTGAGCGGAGTGGGTCGCTACTGTCCCCGCCAAGCAAACGCCCCGTGGCAACGCCGCCGCGGAGCGCAGCCGGTATGCACCCCGTCCGCCGGCGGCCTCTGACGCGCGTCGCCGTGGGACCGGTGTCGCACACCCCAGGAGTCCGTCGGCACTCACTCCGAAGGAGAGGGCGTCGTGACCGCGGAGACCTCCCAGACGCTCGACCGGGGACTGCGTGTCCTCAAACTGCTCGCCGACACCGACCACGGTCTGACGGTCACCGAGTTGTCCAACAAACTCGGCGTGAACCGCACGGTGGTCTACCGTCTGCTGGCCACGCTGGAGCAGCACGCCCTGGTCCGCCGCGACCTCGGCGGCCGGGCCCGCGTGGGGCTCGGCGTGCTGCGCCTCGGACGGCAGGTCCATCCGCTCGTCCGGGAGGCCGCGCTGCCCGCGCTGCGCTCGCTCGCCGAGGACATCGGCGCGACGGCCCACCTGACGCTCGTCGACGGCGCGGAGGCCCTCGCGGTGGCCGTCGTCGAGCCCACCTGGACGGACTACCACGTGGCGTACCGGGCCGGCTTCCGGCACCCGCTGGACCGCGGCGCGGCGGGCCGGGCGATCCTCGCCGCCCGGCAGGGCGGGCTGACCGAGCCGACGTTCACGCTCACCCACGGCGAGCTGGAGGCCGGCGCGAGCGGCGCGGCCGCCCCGCTGATAGGCGTGACCGGCATCGAGGGCAGCGTCGGCGTGGTCATGCTGGCCGACGCGGTGCCGGAGCGGGTGGGCCCCCGCGTCGTCGACGCGGCCCGCGAGGTCGCCGACGCCCTCCGGTAGGGCACACCGCCCGTCGGAGGCTCTCCGGCGGGCGGGGGAGCGGGCCGGGCGGCCCGTTATCTTGGGGGGCGTGTTCAGCAACCTCTCCCGGGCCCGTGCGCTCGGGCTCTGCGCCCTGCCCGTCGTCGCGCTGCTCGCCGTCGCCGGGACGGCGCCGCTGCCGTTCTCGGTGGCGCAGCCGGGCACGACCGCGGACGTCCTCGGCTCGGACGAGGGGCGGCCGGTCATCACCATCACCGGCGCGCCCGTGCGCCCGACGACCGGGCAGCTGCGGATGACCACCATCCTGGCCACGGGGCCCAGCGCCGAGATCGGCCTCGGCGACCTCGCGGACGCCTGGTTCCGCGGCGACCGGGCCGTGTACCCGCGGGCGATGGTCTACCCGGCCGGGAAGTCCGACGCGGAGGTCGAGAAGCACAACCTCCGGCAGATGAAGGAGTCGCAGGACGCCGCCGCGCTCGCGGCCCTGAACCACGTGGGCCGCAGCCCGAAGGACGTGAAGGTCACCCTGCACCTCGCGGACGTCGGCGGCCCCAGCGCGGGCCTGCTGTTCTCGCTCGGGATCGTCGACAAGCTCGTGGGCGACGGCGCGGGCGGTGAGCTCACCGGCGGCCGGGTCGTCGCCGGCACCGGCACGATCGACGCCGACGGCACCGTGGGCGCGGTCGGCGGGGTCTCCCTCAAGACACAGGCCGCCGGCCGGGACGGGGCGACCGTGTTCCTCGTGCCCAAGGCGGAGTGCGACGACGCGGAGGCCGAACTGCCGAAGGGCGTCCGCCTGATCCCGGTCACGACCCTGGACGACGCCGTCGCCTCCCTGAAGGCCCTGAACAAGGGCCAGGAGCCGAAGATCCCGCGCTGCTGACGGCGGGCGAACCCGGCCGGGGCGGGGTCGGCCGCGTACGGCCGGGGGCGACCCCGCTGCGTACGCCGCAGGCGCGCCCGGCTGCGTACGGCCCGTACGCGAAACGGCCCCTACACCTCGTCCAGCGCCGCCTGCTGCACCAGCGGGATGATCCGCAGCGGGACCGGGTTCTCCATCACGATCGCCGTCGACGCCCGCACGATGCCCTCGAAGCCGACCACCCGGTCGATCACCCGCTGCAGATCCGCGTTCGACCGCGCCACCAGCCGGCAGAGCATGTCGCCGTGACCGGTCGTGGTGTGCAGCTCCAGCACCTCCGGCACCGACGCCAGGTGCGCCCGGACGTCGCCGCCCTGGCCCTGCTTGATCTCCAGCGTCGCGAACGCGGTCACCGGATACCCCAGCGCCGCCGGATCCACATCGGGGCCGAAGCCGCGGATCACCCCGTTCGACTGGAGCCGGTCGAGGCGGGCCTGGACCGTGCCGCGGGCCACGCCGAGCCGGCGCGACGCCTCCAGGACCCCTATGCGGGGTTCCTGGGCCAGCAGGGTCAGCAGTCGCCCGTCCAGATGATCGATCGCCACGGCGGCCTCCGGTTGGTCATCCTGTGCAGAACGTACGCCGATACTCGCGCGTCGCTGGTCAGATTGACCAGTGATTCAGCGAACTATTGCGCAGCTTGTGGAACGGAGAGAGTCTGCGCACATGACTGAGACCCTCCACCCCACCCCGACCACCGCGCGCGAGGCCGATCCCTTCCCGGTGAAGGGAATGGACGCGGTCGTCTTCGCCGTCGGCAACGCCAAGCAGGCTGCGCACTACTACTCCACGGCCTTCGGCATGAAGCTCGTCGCGTACTCCGGACCGGAGACCGGCAGCCGGGAGACGGCGTCGTACGTCCTCACCAACGGCGCCGCCCGCTTCGTGCTCACCTCCGTCATCAAGCCCTCCACCGACTGGGGCCGCTTCCTCGCCGAGCACGTCGCCGAGCACGGCGACGGCGTCGTCGACCTGGCGATCGAGGTGCCGGACGCCCGCGCCGCGTACGCGTACGCCGTCGAGCAGGGCGCGACCGGCATCACCGAGCCGTACGAGCTGAAGGACGAGCACGGCACCGTCGTCCTCGCCGCCATCGCCACGTACGGCAAGACCCGCCACACGCTCGTCGAGCGCTCCGGCTACGACGGCCCGTACCTGCCGGGCTTCGCCGCCGCGGACCCGATCGTCGAGCCGCCCGCCAAGCGCACCTTCCAGGCCATCGACCACTGCGTCGGCAACGTCGAGCTCGGCAAGATGGACGAGTGGGTGGCCTTCTACAACAAGGTCATGGGCTTCACCAACATGAAGGAGTTCGTCGGCGACGACATCGCGACCGAGTACTCGGCGCTGATGTCGAAGGTCGTCGCGGACGGCACCAAGAAGGTCAAGTTCCCGATCAACGAGCCGGCGATCGCGAAGAAGAAGTCGCAGATCGACGAGTACCTGGAGTTCTACGGCGGCCCGGGCGTCCAGCACATCGCCCTCGCCACGAACGACATCGTCGCCACCGTGCGCGCGATGCGCGCGGCGGGCGTGGAGTTCCTGTCCGTTCCGGACGCGTACTACGACACGCTCGGCGAGTGGGTCGGCGACACGCGTGTGCCGATCGACGAGCTGCGCGAGCTGAAGATCCTCGCCGACCGCGACGAGGACGGCTACCTGCTGCAGATCTTCACCAAGCCGGTCCAGGACCGCCCGACCGTCTTCTTCGAGATGATCGAGCGCCACGGCTCCATGGGCTTCGGCAAGGGCAACTTCAAGGCCCTGTTCGAGGCGATCGAGCGCGAGCAGGACCGCCGCGGCAACCTCTGACGCCCGGAGGGCGAGCCGGCCGCCCGGGGGACGCCCGGCCCGCCCCCGGAACCGCCGCAGCCCCGCAGGACGCATGTCCTGCGGGGCGACGGCGTTTCCGGGCCCCTGCCGTGCAGGTCACCTCGCGGGGCGCGGGCGGGCGGCGGGGCGTTGTTCCCTGGGGCCCGCGGCGGAACCGCGAGGCTTCTGGAGCGACTTCGGGCCGCCCGGCGGCGGGTCGCCCAGGGCCGCCAGGGCCTCCTTCGCGCGGGGGGCGAGCAGCGGCGAGAAGTGCGGGTTCGTGCGCAGCGCCTCGGCCAGGTGCCGACGCGCCGCCCCGTACTCGCCGAGCGCGCGCTCGATCTGGCCCCGGTGGTACGAGAACAGCGCGCTGCGCCGCCCCTCGTCCGTCGCCCGCTTCGCGTACGGCAGCGCCTCCTCCGCCCGGCCCGTCCGGTACAGCGCCCAGCCCAGCGCGTCCGCGACCTCCATCGAGCGGTGGCCCCTCGCCCACTCCGCCCGCAGCCGCCGCAGCGCCTCCTCCGGGGCGCCGTGGTCCGTCTCGTAACGCGCCAGCACCAGCTCGCCGTTCACCCCGTACGAGCCCGCCTCCGTCACCCGCGCGCGCAGCGTCTCGTACTGCGTCGCCGCGTCCCCGTCCAGGCCCGCCGCCTCGTACAACTCGCCCGCCTCCAGGGCGTACTCCGGCAGCGGCATCGCCTCCAGCGCCGCCCGGTAGTCCCGGAACGCCTCCGCCGTCCGCCCCTGCGCGCCGAGCGCCCGCGCGCGGCCCGCCAGCGACGGACCGTGCGCCGGCACCAGCCGCAGCGCCGCCGTGTACTGCGCCGCCGCCTCCGCCGGCTCGCCCCGCTCCCAGGCCAGTTCGCCCAGCCGGTACAGACAGGCCGCCTTCTGCGCGGGGCCCTGCGCGCGCGCCGCCGCCTCGATCGCGGTCGCGTTCGCGTCCTCGCGCCAGCCGCGGTCCCGGAACGACTGCGCGGCGCGGTCAAGCGCCGCCGCGCCGCGCCGCAGCCCCTGCAGCGCCTCCGCCGCCTTGTGGGCCGCGGCGTAGTCGCCGAGGCCCTTGTACGCGTCGATCAGCACCGGGTACGCGGTCCAGCGCTTCGGCGCGGCCCTGCGCACCCGCTCCGCCCACGCCCGCCCCCGCGCGTAGTCGCCGCGCGCGTTGGCCAGCGCCCCGAGCGCCAGCTGCGCGTCCACGTTCCCCCGCTTCGCCGGCCGCACCGCCAGGGACTTCCGCAGCGCCCGCTCCGCCCGCCCGAAGTCCGCGGGCCCGGCGATCCGCGTCCCGCGCTCGGTGTACGCCGCTCCGAGCACCGCCCAGGAAGCCTCGTCCCCCGGATGCTCCCGCAGCCACGCCTTCCGGTCGCCGATCAGCGCCGCCAGGTCCGGCAGCGAGGCCGGCGCCCCGGCGTGCGCCGCGGACAGGGCCCGGCCGGCCGGGCCGGGCAGCGGCCGGGGCCCGTCGTCGAACAGCGCCGGCCCCCACGTCAGCGCCGCGCCGGCGAGCGCCGCCGCGCCCAGTCCGGCGGCGAGAAGGGTTCTGCCGGCGGGCCGCCGCCTCGTCCCGGCAGACGGACCGGCGGGCTCGCCGGCGGTCGTTGCGAGGGTCTTCATGGCGCTCACTCTGCGCCCGTACGACGATCCGACCCGGGGCGACGAAGCCGTACGTCCGCCGGGTTCACACCGATGGCCCCGGGTGCCACGCTGGAGTCATGGACGATCTTCACGCCCGCCTGCGGGCCGGCCTCCCCGCCGAGGCCCTGCAGACCGATCCCGACGTCATGGCCTCCTACGCCCACGACATGGCGAGCTTCTGCCCGGCCGGCACGCCCGCCGCCCTGGTGTTCCCGCGCACCGTCGAGCAGGTCCAGCACGTCATGCGGGTCGCGACGGAGCTGCGCGTCCCCGTCGTCCCGCAGGGCGCCCGGACCGGGCTGTCCGGCGGCGCCAACGCCACCGACGGCTGCATCGTGCTGTCCCTGGTGAAGATGGACCGGATCCTGGAGATCGACCCGGTCGACCGGATCGCCGTCGTCGAACCCGGCGTCGTCAACGCGGTGCTCTCCCGCGCCGTCGACGAACTCGGCCTGTACTACCCGCCGGACCCGTCCAGCTGGGAGACCTGCACGATCGGCGGCAACATCGGCACCGCGTCCGGCGGCCTGTGCTGCGTCAAGTACGGGGTGACGGCGGAGTACGTGCTCGGCCTCGACGTCGTGCTCGCCGACGGCCGGCTGCTGTCCACCGGCCGGCGCACCGCCAAGGGCGTGGCCGGGTACGACCTCACCCGGCTCTTCGTCGGCTCGGAGGGAAGTCTGGGGATCGTGGTGAAGGCGGTGCTGGCGCTCAGGCCGCGACCGCCGCGGCAGCTGGTGCTCGCCGCCGAGTTCGGCTCGGCGGCGGCCGCCTGCGCGGCGGTCTGCTCGATCATGGAGGCCGGCCATACGCCCTCGCTGCTGGAGCTGATGGACCGCACCACCATCAGGGCCGTCAACAAGCTGGCGAACATGGGCCTTCCGGACACGACGGAGGCGCTGCTGCTGTGCGCCTTCGACACCCCGGACCCGGCCGCCGATCTGGCCGCGGTCGGCGAACTGTGCACGGCCGCCGGAGCGGCCCAGGTGGTGCCCGCCGAGGACGCGGCGGAGTCCGAACTCCTGCTCAAGGCCCGCCGGCTGTCCCTCACCGCCCTGGAGACGGTGAAGCCCGCGACGATGATCGACGACGTGTGCGTGCCGCGCACCCGGCTGGCCGCCATGCTCGACGGCACCGCCGCCATCGCCGAGAAGTACGGACTGACCATCGGCGTCTGCGCCCACGCCGGCGACGGCAACACCCACCCCGTCGTGTGCTTCGACCACACCGACGCGGACGAGGCCCGCCGGGCCCGCGAGTCCTTCGACGCGATCATGGCGCTCGGCCTGGAGCTGGGCGGCACGATCACCGGCGAGCACGGGGTGGGCACGCTGAAGAAGGAGTGGCTGGCCCGCGAACTGGGACCGGTGGGAGTGGAGATGCAGCGCGGGATCAAGCGGACCTTCGACCCGCTGGGCATCCTCAACCCCGGCAAGGTGTTCTGAGACGGCGGTACGACGCCTCCTCACAGGTCGCCGTCCTGCGACTCGTCCGACGGCCACGGCCCGCGCAGCCACAGGTCGTCGGCCGCCGCCGGGGCCAGAAGCCGGGCGAGCCCGTCGTCGATGCCGAGCCGGTCGGCCTCGGTGCCCGGCGCGACCGCGCGCAGGGTGCGCTCCAGCCAGGCGGACACCTGCGCCGACGGGACCTCCAGGAGGGCGTCCCCGTCCGGCGAGGACAGCGCCATCAGCACGACGCTGCGGCCCTCGACCTTCGTCGGCCAGATCCGCACGTCGCCGTGGCCGCACGGCCGGAACACGCCCTCGACGAGCAGCTCGCGGGCGAACGTCCAGTTGACGGGGTGCTCCGAACCGATGTGGAAGGTGATGTGCACGGCGAAGGGGTCGTCGGTGCGGTACGTCAACCGGGCGGGCACGGGGACGCTGCGCTCGGGCGACAGCACCAGACGAAGCTCCAGCTCGCGCTCCACGACGGTGTTCTCGGTGTTCTGCATGGCCTGCTCCCTGGTCTCGTGCGGGCCCCTCGTGGGCCTGCACCAGCTGAGAGCGCGCTGGTGAGCAGCCATTACGCGACTTCGGAGAAATTTCTCGGGAATTTTTTCCGGAGCGCCAGGCTCCGCCGTCCCGGGGCCCCAGCCCCCGGAGACCGTGGGCCCGGGCCGCACGCTCGGTGACGGGAACCGGGACCTTGTCGCTCGAAGGCGGGCTTTATGGCCGCCTCCTTCTTCCCCCGGCGGGGTTCTTCGTTACTGTCCTCCTTGGCAGCAGCGGTGGGTGACGGAACGGAGTCGGGGCAGTGGCTACTCCTCCAGGCAGCGGCGGAGAGGTACCTCAGGCCGGGTACTACCCGGACCCGTCCATTCCCGGATACGTCCGGTACTGGAACGGCGCCGCCTGGGTGCCCGGGACGAGTCGGCCCGCCCCCAAGGAGGGCGAGGCCATGCCGGCGCCGCCCGCCTCGGCGATGCCGCCGGCGCCCTCCCTCGCCTCCCCGGCCCCCGCGCCCCGGCCGGTGCCCTCCGTGGAGGAGACCGGGCCGGTGTTCCTGGACGAGGAGCCCGTCGAGGAGAGTCGGCCCGAGCCGGCCTCCGCGTGGCAGGCCGACGCCTCGCGCCAGTCCGGTTTCGGCGGCGAGCGCGACCAGAAGGTGTCCTGGGGCTCCTCGGAGACCGCCGACCCCCGGGCCGCGCGACCGGACCCGCGCACCCCGTCCGACCGGGTCCCCGACGGCCGGACCCCGGACGAGCGCACCCCCGACGGCCGGGCCCCGGAGGGCGAGCCGTCCGCCGCCCCCGCGCGCCGGATCGCCGGCACCGTGCCCGGCAGCGGCGTGGTGCCCGCCGACCCGACGGGCGGCGCGCTGCCCGGCGTACGGCAGACCCAGCCCGGCCCGGACGCGCCCGAGGGCACCGTCGCCATCCGGCGGCGGCCCGCGGGCGGCGACAGCGGCACCATGACGATCCGCGCCCTCGGCGGCCCGGCCGCCGCCCAGGCCCCGCAGCCGCAGGCCGGCACCCCGCAGGCCGCCGCGCCGCAGGCCCCGGCCGCCGCGCAGCCCGCGGCGCACGCCCCGCACACCGCCGCCCCGCAGGTCCCGGCCCAGGCCCAGCCGCCGGCCGCCCAGGCCCCCGCCGCCACGCCCGTCACCACGGGCCCCGGCGGCGGCGCGAGTTCGTGGGCGCAGCAGGTCGCGCGGCTC
Source organism: Streptomyces tritici (assembly GCF_048500665.1). Lineage (NCBI taxonomy): Bacteria > Bacillati > Actinomycetota > Actinomycetes > Kitasatosporales > Streptomycetaceae > Streptomyces > Streptomyces tritici. Next base: position 2,529,264 of record NZ_CP183183.1, on the reverse strand, counting down.
TCCCAGCCGGAGCCCGCCGCCCCGCCGCAGCCCCTCCCGCAGCAGGCGCCGCAACAGCAGCAACAGCCCGTCGTGCCGTGGAAGCCGCCGGTCGAGGACCCGTTCCTGAAGGCGGCTCAGGCGCAGGCGTCCGCCCGCCCGGGCGCCCTCGGCAAGCGGTTCGCCGCCCGGCTGATCGACTCGGTGCTGCTCGGCGCGCTGGCCGGCGCCGCCGCGTCCCCGTTCGTGCTCCAGGCGCTCGACCACATCGCCGGCAAGATCGAGGCGGCCAAGCAGTCCGGCACCACCGTCCAGGTGTGGCTGGTGGACGGCACCACGTCCGTGCAGTTCGGCATCGCCCTCGGCATCTTCCTGGTCCTCGGCGTGCTGTACGAGGTGCTGCCGACCGTCAAGTGGGGCCGGACGCTGGGCAAGAAGCTCTGCGGCCTGCAGGTCCGTGACATCGAGGCGCACGAACCGCCCGGCTTCGGGGCGGCGCTGCGGCGCTGGCTGGTCTACGGCGTCCTCGGGCTGCTGGTCGTCGGCGTGGTCAACGTCATGTGGTGCCTGTTCGACCGCCCGTGGCGACAGTGCTGGCACGACAAGGCGGCACGCACCTTCGTCGCGGCCGTCTGAGGCGGTCCGCGGCCGGTCCCCCGAACGGGGGGCGACGCGTTGCGGGGCCGGTGCGGCCGGGATGCACTGCCCCCATGAGCAACGACCAGCCGCCGCCCGGCCCGCCGCCCGACGACGACCCGTTCCGCAAGAAGCCGCCCGAGGGCCCGCCCCCGGGTGAAGGCCCGCCCCCCGGCGGCGGTCCGCCCCCGCCGGCCGGACCACCGCCCGGTTCCCCGTACGGCGGCAGCTCCCCGTACGACAACGCGCCGCCGCCGCCCCCGTACGGCTCCCCGTACGGAGGAGGCGGCGGTTACGGCGCTCCCGACCCGCTCGCGGGGATGCCCCCGCTCGCCGACTCGGGCCGGCGGATCCTCGCCCGGATCATCGACTGGCTGATCATCGCGGTGCCGCTGGCGCTCATCGGCATCCCGTTCAACGTGTACGAGCGGACCACCGACAGCGACGACTTCGGCGACGCCCTCAGCCAGACGAGTACGGGCAGCGGTCTCGTCTTCCAGCTCCTCACCATCGTGGCGTACGTCGCCTACGACACGGTGATGACCGCCAAGGCCGGGCAGACCGTCGGCAAGAAGCTGATGAAGATGCGGGTGGCGATGCTCAACGACGGCTCGACGCCGCCGATGAACGCCTCGCTGATCCGCGCGATCGTGCTCTGGCTGCCGACGCTGATCTGCTGCGCCTGTCTGTGGCCGCTGCTCCTGCTGATCCTGATCCTGGTGGACAAGCCCTACAAGCAGGGTCTGCACGACAAGGCGGCCAAGACGGTGGTGGTCACCACGCCCCAGTAGCCGTACGGCAGTCCGCGGCAGGCGGACGGAGGCGTCGCACCGGTCCGGGTGCCGGCCGCCGCGCTCACGGGCGCGCGGCCGGCACCCGGATCTCCTCGTTCCGGCCGGTGGCCGGGGCCTGCGCCCGGTGGGCCCGCGCCCGGCGGCGCGCCCCGAGCGGCAGGGTGAGCACCACGAGCAGCCCGAGCAGCAGCGAGGCCACGCCGATGAGGGCGATCCCCGGCCCGGTGGTGGCGTCGGACAGAAGCAGCAGGGCGACGGTCGCGAAGACGACGGTCGCCGCACCATAAGCGAGCTGTGCGGCATTGGGACGCGGCATGACGGGTCCAGTCCTCGAAGCAAGGTGCATCGGTCGGGTGACGCGCACGGGGTCGCACTCTCCGGCGACTCTACGACGGGGGATGCCCGGACGAAACCGTCGGTAAGCGTGACCTAACCCACGGTTCCGGTGCACAGGGGGGCGCACCGAGTCACTGCCACCGTCAATTGCCCGGCCGGGTGCGCCCGTCGAGGGAGGGGCGAGACGTGGCGAGCGCGCCGAGGGCGTGCGGGGATACAGGGGAGATACGGGGATATCCCTTGCCTTCGCCCGGCGTTCACGTCCGGATACCGGAAATCCGCTCCTGCATAGTGAGTTGGCCGACTCAAGTCAAGACCTGTCTTTTCTGGGTTCACTCCGGTCGAATGTCGTCACTTGTGACGTGCGACCCGCCGACGGACACCCCACCTCCGGTCCAGCGGTCCGCGGTCGCCGGGGAGGACACATTCAATTGAGCAGCAAGCGACGGACGCTGAGAGCGTCCGCGATCGTCGTGACCCTGGCCGCCACCGCGGCGACCGTCACGACCCTGACCGCGGCCCAGGCCGACACGCAGACGGGCGTGTCGCCGGCCGGCATCGAGCGGAACGACCCGGCTCCGGGCGCCGCCGAGGACAAGACCAAGGTCGACCACGACCTCGAGGGTCCGTACAGCAAGCAGCAGGAGCAGCAGCGCAAGGCGGCCCTGGAGCAGGTGCTCTCGGGTGAGGCCAAGGTCGAGCGCCGCGGGGGCTCCCAGGTCGTCAAGCTCGACAGCAAGAAGTACGTCGAGCTCGGCCGGGAGAAGACCGACAAGATCTTCACCATCCTCGTCGAGTTCGGCGACAAGGTCGACGACACGACCCTGGTCGACCGCGAGGACGACGAGACGGACGAGCTGAAGCCGAAGTTCGGCGGCACGCCCGGCCCGCTGCACAACCGGATCGAGCAGCCGGACCGTACGAAGGACAACTCGACGGCCTGGCAGGCGGACTACAGCCGCAAGCACTTCGAGGACCTGTACTTCGGCACCGGCAAGGACGCCAAGGGCCAGCCGAAGCAGTCCCTGAAGACCTACTACGAGAAGACCTCCTCCGGCCGTTACTCGGTCGAGGGCGGCGTCTCGGACTGGGTCAAGGTCCCGTACAACGAGGCCCGTTACGGCTCGAACTACTGCGGCGACAGCAACTGCGACAACGTCTGGGACGTGGTCCGCGACGGCGTCAACGCCTTCGTCGCCGACCAGAAGGCCAAGGGCCGCACCGACGCCCAGATCAAGGCCGACATGGCCGCGTACGACCAGTGGGACCGGTACGACTTCGACGCCGACGGCAACTTCAACGAGCCCGACGGCTACATCGACCACTTCCAGATCGTCCACGCGGGCGAGGACGAGTCGGCCGGCGGCGGCGTCCAGGGCGGCGACGCCCTGTGGGCCCACCGCTGGTACGCCTACGGCACCAACGCGGGCAAGACCGGTCCGGAGCACAACAAGTCCGGCGGCACCCAGATCGGCGACACCGGCATCTGGGTCGGCGACTACACGATGCAGCCGGAGAACGGCGGCCTCGGCGTCTTCGCCCACGAGTACGGCCACGACCTCGGTCTGCCGGACCTGTACGACACCGCGGGCGGCGAGAACTCGACCGGCTACTGGTCCCTGATGTCCTCCGGCTCGTGGCTCGGCCGCGGCAAGGACTCCATCGGCGACCTGCCCGGCGACATGACCGCCTGGGACAAGCTGCAGCTCGGCTGGCTGAACTACACCAAGGTCCACGACTGGCAGCGCGCCACCAAGACCACCCACAAGCTGGGCGTCGCGGCGTACAACACCAAGAACCCGCAGGCGCTGATCGTCGAGCTGCCCAAGAAGGCCGTCACCACCGAGATCACGGCGCCCGCCGAGGGCACCATGCAGTGGTGGAGCGACATGGGCGACGACCTCAAGAACACGCTCACCCGTTCCGTCGACCTGACCGGCAAGTCGAAGGCCACCCTGGAGCTCCAGGGCTGGTACGACATCGAGAAGGGCTACGACTACCTCTACACCGAGGTGTCGACCGACGGCGGCAAGAACTGGACGGCCCTCGACGGCACCGCCGACGGCAAGGCCCTCCCGCGCGACGCCAGCGGCGCCCCGGCGCTGACCGACGTCTCCGGCGCCTACAAGAAGCTCGTCTTCGGCCTGGACGCCTACGCGGGCAAGAAGTTCGACCTCCGCTTCCGCTACCAGACGGACGGCGGCGCGGGCGGCAAGGGCTTCGCGGCCGACGCGATCACCCTCTCCGCCGACGGCGCCCCGGTCTTCACCGACAACGCGGAGAACGGCGACAACGGCTGGACGCCCAAGGGCTTCTCGCGCATCGCCAAGTCCTTCACCCAGGACTACGAGCAGTACTACATCGCCGAGAACCGCCAGTACGTCTCGTACGACGCCACCCTCAAGGTCGGCCCGTACAACTTCGGCTGGACCGGTGACAAGGCGAGCTGGGTCGAGCACTACCCGTACCAGAACGGTCTGCTCATCTGGAAGTGGGACCTGTCCCAGAAGGACAACAACACCTCCAAGCACCCGGGCAAGGGTCTGATCCTCCCGATCGACGCCCACCCGAGCCCGATGAAGTGGGGCGACGGCACCCTGCTGCGCAACCGCATCCAGTCGTACGACGCCCCGTTCGGCACCTACCGCACGGACGGCTTCCAGCTGCACAAGGCGGGCGTCGGGACCTGGATCCCGTCGCAGGCCGGCAACCCGGTCTTCGACGACCGCAAGGGCACGTACTGGTACAAGGAGACCGAGCGTGCCGGTGTCCAGGTAACTGACACGAACACCCAGATTCGGGTCGTCAAGGAGCCGCGGAACGGCCAGACGATCACCGTCCAGGTTGGTCCGTCGACCAAGTAAGCGGTGAACCCGCAGGTCACACCATGATCGGCCGTCGCCCCCTAGCGGGCGGCGGCCGATCGTGTTTAGGTGCGTCTGACCGAGTTCTTATTGACAGCCGACTCACGGGGGAGTGGTTCCGCATGCCCGGCGGAGGGTTCAGCAAGTTGCCGAACGGCAGTGTGGTCGTCGCGATCGGGCTGCCGAGCCCGGCCGGGGACGGCCGCACCGTCCGCTTCCTGGTGCACGCCGGCAACCGGGCCCGCGCCCTGACCCGGCTGCGGAACCTGGGCCTGCGCGCGGTCTACCTGCGCGGCAACGCCGAGCCCCCGACCCCCGACGAGATCACGGCGGTCCTGCACCACCCGGACGGCCTCCTGTGGCGTGCCACCACCCAGGAGCTCTGGCACTCCATACGCTCCCTCCCGAAGGAACCGGCCCCCGAGACGCAGCGCGCGGCCTGAGCCCTCGACCCGGCCTGAGCCCCGCCCCGGCCCGCCGGAAGGCCCGCCCCGGCCCCCTGGAGGGGCGTGGCGGGCCTTCCGGCGGCCGGAGCACCGGCCCGGGCGGCCCCGGCGGTCACCGGTAGAGCGAGCGCCTCGTGACGAGCTGGGACGCCGCGGCGACGACCGCCGCGACCAGGGCGAGCAGCACGGTCAGCGCGAGGAGCTGGGAGACGCCCTGGCTGGGGGTCGGCACGAAGGAGCCCCGGAAGTCCAGGAAGTCGATCTTGGAGCGGAGTGTAGCCGCGGCGGCGCGGACGGTGGAGAGGCCCGGCTGGGCCCCGTCCTAGGCGGCGACCACCGGCTTGCCGGTGAGTTCGACGCCCGCCGCGCGGAGCTCCTCCAGGGCGCGGTCGGTGGTGCCCTTGGCCACGCCGGCCGTCAGGTCGAGCAGGACCGTGGTGCGGAAGCCCTCGCGCGCCGCGTCCAGCGCCGTCGCCCGGACGCAGTGGTCCGTCGCGATGCCGACCACGTCGACCTCGGTGACCTCCCGGTCCCGCAGCCACTGCGCCAGCGTCTCGCCGTTCTCGTCCCGGCCCTCGAAGCCGCTGTACGCGGCCTCGTACGCGCCCTTGTCGAAGACGGCGTCGATCGCGCCGGAGGCGACCGCCGGGGCGAAGTTCGGGTGGAAGCCCACGCCCTCCGTGCCGGCCACGCAGTGCGCCGGCCAGGAGTGGACGTAGTCGGGGTCGGCGGCGAAGTGCCCGCCCGGGTCGATGTGGTGGTCCCGCGTCGCCACGACGTGCCGGTACACGGCCCCCGCCGCATCGGCGACCAGGTCGGTGACCGCGGCGGCGACGTCGGCGCCCCCCGTCACCGCGAGGCTGCCGCCCTCGCAGAAGTCGTTCTGAACGTCGACGACGATCAATGCGCGGTGCATGGCGGTAGTCCTTCGGAGGGGAGGAGGGGCGGGTGTCGGTGCGGGTCCGGGCGGTCGGTCCGGGGTCCGTGCGGTGCGGTGCGGTGAGTGGCGGTGAGGTGCGTCGCGGTCGGAGGTGCTGTCGGGGTGCTGTCGAGCCTAGAGACTTCGCCCGCCCGGCGGGAGGGGGCATGCCGGGGCGCCCCGAGCGCCCCGGCCGCCCCGCGCGCGGCGCGCGGCTCAGACGTACTGCGTGGGGATGACCGGCTCCCCGCGGGAGAGCTGGATCGCGGACATCGGCAGGCCCGCGCGGGCCCGGATGTGCCGGTCGCGGACCGCGTCCAGCGGCTCGCGGGCCACCACCTCGCCGCCGCGCACCAGCTCCACCAGGAGCTGCCGGTCCGCGAGGCCGGCCGGCACGGCCCCGGTGCCGACGACCTCCGCCTCGGCGACGCCCTCGGCGTCCAGCCGGCGGGCCGCCCACTTGCGGCCGCCGACGGACTGCTTGCCGCCCAGCGACTTCTTGGCGACCGGGACCAGCGGGGCCTTCGGGTCGTCGGAGCCGGCCCGGGCGACCAGCTTGTAGACCATGGAGCAGGTCGGGTGCCCGCTGCCGGTGACCAGCTGGGTGCCGACCCCGTACGCGTCGACCGGCGCCGCCGCCAGCGAGGCGATGGCGTACTCGTCGAGGTCCGAGGTGACCACGATCTTCGTCTCGGTGGCGCCCAGCTCGTCGAGCTGCTGGCGCACCCGGTGCGCGACCAGGAGCAGGTCGCCGGAGTCGATCCGGACGGCGCCGAGGTCGGTGCCGGCCAGCTCGACGGCGGTGCGGACGGCCTCGGCGACGTCGTAGGTGTCGACGAGCAGGGTGGTGCCCTTGCCGAGCGAGTCGATCTGGGCCCGGAAGGCGTCCCGCTCGCTGTCGTGCAGCAGGGTGAAGGCGTGCGCGGAGGTGCCGACGGTCGGGATGCCGTAGCGGAAGCCCGCGGCGAGGTCGGAGGTGGAGTCGAAGCCGCCCACGTACGCGGCGCGGGACGAGGCCACCGCGGCCAGCTCGTGGGTGCGCCGGGCGCCCATCTCGATCAGCCGCCGGCCGCCGGCCGCGGCGGACATCCGGGAGGCCGCGGCGGCGATGGCCGAGTCGTGGTTGAGGATCGACAGGATCACGGTCTCCAGGAGCACGCACTCGGCGAAGGAGCCCTCGACCCGCAGGATCGGCGAGCCGGGGAAGTACACCTCGCCCTCGGGGTAGCCCCAGATGTCGCCCGAGAAGCGGTAGCCGGCGAGCCATTCGAGGGTCGGCTCGTCGACGATGCCCCGCTCGCGCAGGAAGCCGAGGACGCCCGCGTCGAAGCGGAAGTTCTCCACGGCGTCCAGGACGCGGCCGGTGCCGGCGACGACGCCGTACCGGCGTCCCTCCGGCAGTCGTCGGGTGAAGACCTCGAAGACGGACCGCCGGTCGGCGGTGCCCGCGCGCAGGGCGGCCTGCAACATGGTCAGCTCGTACTGGTCGGTGAAGAGCGCCGTCGAAGGTACATCCACCGGCAGCCCAAGGTCCGCAGCGTTCATGTCAGTGATGCTACACGAGAAATCGTCAGTCTGACGATTTCTCTGGCGCGAGGAGTGACGCGAGGAGTGACCCGTTTGTGCGACGGGCCCCCCGGAGTGGCAGCATGGGTTCGGTGAGCGTCGCGCCAATCGAGATCGAACGCACGAAACCGGCCGAAGAGGCCGCCGAGGCCGTGGAACCGGACGTGCCGTGGGTGACCATCGTCCACAACGACCCGGTCAATCTGATGAGCTATGTGACCTACGTCTTCCAGGCGTACTTCGGTTACTCCAAGGACAAGGCGCACAAGCTGATGCTCGACGTGCACCACAAGGGCCGCGCGGTGGTCTCCAGCGGCACCCGCGAGGAGATGGAACGCGACGTGCAGGCCATGCACGGCTACGGCCTGTGGGCGACGCTCTCCCAGGACCGCATGTGATGGCCGGACAGTTCGAGGCGCTGCCCGGCGGCGGCGCGGCCGTCGCGCTCGACGAGGTCGAGATCTCCATCCTGCGCTCCCTCGCCGTCCAGCTCCTGGAGCTGATCGGCCCCGGCGACGAGCCCGTCGCGGGCGAGGACCCGCTGGCCGCGCTCTTCGCCGAGGGCCCGAGCGAGCCGCCCTCCGACCCCGCGCTGCGCCGGCTCTTCCCCGACGCGTACGCGGACGACGACGAGGAGCTGCGCCAGGCGGCGGCGGACTTCCGCCGCTACACCGAGAACGACCTGCGCGCCCGCAAGCGCGACGACGCGCTCACGGTGGTCCGCACCCTCGACGCGCTCTCCGCCTCCGGCGAGGGCGGCGCCGTCCTCAAGCTCACCCCCGACGAGTCCCGCGCCTGGCTGGGTGCGCTCAACGACCTCCGGCTGACCATCGGCACCCGCCTGGACGTCAAGGACGAGGGCGAGGGCGAGGACCTGTACCGGCTCCCGGACGACGATCCGCGCAAGCCGATGGTGATGGCGTACCTCTGGCTCGGCGCGCTCCAGGAGACGCTTGTCGAGACCCTGATGCCCTGAGTGTTCGCTCAGCGGACGCTCAAATCCGGATAACGAATACGTCACCGAAGGTCGCACCTTTGCCGTTCGGCATGCCCTTTATCCGGTTCTTCCCGTGATCTGCGCCACAATGCCGTCCGTCGATCACCCGTCAAGGCGTGATAAATCTTCACGACCACTCGGGGACGCCACCCATGTTCCCGAGGGCGCTTCGACCGGCTGACCGCCGGCGGCACTCCATCGGTATCCGGGGGGATCAGGACCTGATCCGCGGCAGGCGCACCCGCGCTCGCGGATCGGCATGGAGAAAGGCGCACCACCATGACCTCACTGCAGGTCGACCAGCAGCACGACGGCAATGAGGCCGCGGACTCCGCGGGCGAGGGCTATCACCGGGCACTCGGAGCCCGCCAGATCCAGATGATCGCGATCGGCGGCGCCATCGGCACCGGCCTCTTCCTCGGCGCGGGCAAGGGCATCTCCATCGCGGGACCCAGTCTGATCCTCGCCTACGCCGTGGCGGGCCTGGTCATCTTCTTCATCATGCGGGCGCTCGGCGAGCTCCTCATGTACCGCCCCGTGTCGGGCTCCTTCTCGGAGTACGCGCGCGAGTTCATCGGCCCCTTCGCGGGCTTCGTGACCGGCTGGACGTACTGGCTCTTCTGGGTCGTCACCGGCATCACCGAGGTCACCGCGGCCGCCACCTACATGACGTACTGGTGGGACATCCCGCAGTGGCTGTCCGCCCTGGTCTTCACCGTGATCCTCTACGGCGCCAACCTGATCTCCGTGAAGCTCTTCGGTGAGCTGGAGTTCTGGTTCTCCATGGTCAAGGTCACCGCGATCATCGGCATGATCCTGATCTGCGCCGGCATCCTCACCCTCGGCTTCTCCGACGCCGGCGACACCGCCTCCGTCACCCACCTGTGGGACCTCGGCGGCTTCTTCGGCGGCGAGGACGGCATCTACTCGACCCTGATGACCCTCCAGATGGTCATGTTCGCCTTCCTCGCGGTCGAGCTGGTCGGCGTGACGGCGGGCGAGTCGAAGGACCCGAAGACGGTCCTGCCGAAGGCGATCAACACCGTGCCGTGGCGCATCGCCGTCTTCTACGTCGGCGCGCTGATCATGATCCTGTCGGTCGTCCCGTGGACCGAGTTCAAGCCGGGCGTCAGCCCGTTCGTCGCCGCCTTCGAGCGGATGGGCCTCGGCGTCGGCGCCGCGATCGTCAACTTCGTCGTCCTGACGGCGGCCCTGTCCTCCTGCAACTCGGGCATGTACTCCACCGGCCGCATGCTGCGCGACCTCGCGCTCAACGGCCAGGGCCCGAAGTTCTTCACCCGGCTGACGAAGAACGGCACCCCGCTGGTCGGCACCACGTTCTCCGCCGCGCTGATGATGGTCGGCGTCTGGATCAACTACCAGTGGCCCGGCGAGGCGTTCAACTACGTCGTCTCCTTCGCCACCATCTCCGGCATGTGGGCCTGGATCGTCATCCTGATCTGCCAGATCCGCTACCGGATCAAGGCCGACCGGGGCGAGCTGCCGCAGTCCTCGTTCAAGGCGCCGGGCGGCATCTGGTTCAGCGTCTTCTCGCTCGCCTTCATCACCATGGTCGTCGTGACCATGGCCATGGATGCGGGCAACCGGGTCGCGCTGTACGGCGCGCCGGTGTGGGGCCTGATCCTCGCCGTCTCGTACCTGGTCCTCAAGGCCCGCAACCCCGAGGGCGCGGCCTTCGCCAAGCGCTCCTGACCTGCGACGTCTCGGCATCCGGGCCGTTCCGTACCAACCTTCGGTACGGGACGGCCCTTCTGCTTATCCTGTCGGACATGCTGACCCTCACCCGTGACCTCTACGACAAGATCGTCGCGCACGCCCGCGCGGACCACCCCGACGAGGCCTGCGGCGTCGTCGCCGGTCCGGTCGGCAGCGGCCGTCCCGAGCGCTTCATCCCGATGCTCAACGCCGCCCGCTCGCCCACGTTCTACGAGTTCGACTCCGCGGACCTGCTCAAGCTGTACCGCGAGATGGACGACCGGGACGAGGAGCCGGTGATCGTCTACCACTCGCACACCGCCACCGAGGCGTACCCGTCCCGCACCGACATCAGCTACGCGAACGAGCCCGGCGCCCACTACGTCCTGGTCTCCACCGCGGACGCCGACGGCGCCGGCGAGTTCCAGTTCCGCTCGTTCCGCATCGTCGAGGGCCAGGTCACGGAGGAGCCCGTGCAGGTCGTCGAGGCGTACGCGGACGCCGACGCGCCCGCCCCGGCCACGGACCCGTCCACGAGCTCGTCCACGAACTGAGCGCGGATCGTCCAGTATCCGAGATCACATTCCGGAACCCGGACCGGGAATCGATACGATGAGCCCATGGTTCTCCACGACGTGAGCGAAGTGACGACGCCGGGCAGCGTGCTGCTCACGGCGCGGCTGCACGTCGACCTGTGCCGTCTCGCCAGCGCGATGTGAGCGGGAGCGCACGAGCGCTCAGCAGCACCACCCCGCGCGGGGGCCACACAGCCGCGCGCCTTTCACGCCACCTCCCGACAGGAGCCCATAGCCATGGCCATCGAGGTCCGCATCCCGACCATCCTCCGCACCTACACCGACGGCGCCAAGGCCGTCGAGGGCAACGGAGCGACCCTCGCCGAGCTCTTCGCCGACCTGGAGTCCCGGCACGCCGGGATCGAGGCCCGCATCGTGGACGAGGGCAAGCTGCGCCGCTTCGTCAACGTGTACCTGAACGACGAGGACGTCCGCTTCCTGGACGGCATCGAGACCAAGCTGTCCGACGGCGACAACGTGACGATCCTGCCGGCGGTCGCCGGCGGCATGGTCTGACCGATGCGCTACGACTCCCCGCTCGCGGCGGTCGGCAACACGCCGCTGGTGCGGCTCCCGAGGCTCTCCCCGTCGGACGACGTCCGCATCTGGGCCAAGCTGGAGGACCGCAACCCGACCGGCTCCGTCAAGGACCGCCCGGCCCTGCACATGATCGAGCAGGCGGAGAAGGCCGGCCGGCTCACCCCCGGCTGCACCATCCTCGAACCCACCTCGGGCAACACGGGGATCTCGCTGGCGATGGCGGCCCGGCTCAAGGGCTACCGCATCGTCTGCGTCATGCCGGAGAACACCAGCGAGGAGCGGCGCCAGCTGCTGGCGATGTGGGGGGCGGAGATCATCTCCTCCCCGGCCGCCGGCGGTTCCAACACCGCGGTCCGGGTCGCCAAGGAACTGGCCGAGCAGCACCCGGACTGGGTGATGCTCTACCAGTACGGCAACCCCGACAACGCGGGCGCGCACTACGCGACGACCGGTCCGGAGATCCTCGCGGACCTGCCGTCGATCACCCACTTCGTCGCGGGCCTCGGCACCACCGGCACCCTCATGGGCGTCGGCCGGTACCTGCGGGAGCACAAGCCGGACGTGAAGATCGTCGCCGCCGAGCCCCGGTACGACGACCTCGTGTACGGCCTGCGGAACCTCGACGAGGGCTTCGTGCCCGAGCTGTACGACGCCTCCGTGCTGACCACCCGGTTCTCGGTCGGCTCGGCGGACGCGGTCACCCGCACCCGTGAACTCCTCCAGCAGGAGGGCATCTTCGCGGGCGTGTCGACCGGCGCGGCGCTGCACGCCGCGATCGGCGTCGGCAAGAAGGCCGTGAAGGCCGGCGAGAGCGCGGACATCGTGTTCGTCGTCGCCGACGGCGGCTGGAAGTACCTGTCCACGGGCGTCTACACGGCGAAGACGACCGAGGAAGCGATCGAGACGCTGCAGGGCCAGCTCTGGGCGTAGCCGCGGGCCGGCGCCCCGGCGCCCCTCACGGCCTCAGGCCAGATGGCGGACCTGGTCCCACACGACCGGGTCCGCCGTTCCCACTCTGCGGCGGAACTCTCCCACCGCCACCTCCCGGAGCTCGTCCGTCTCCAGGAAGCTCGGCCGGCCCTGCGCGTCGCCCACCGACCCCGGCGGCAGCGCGATCACGCCGGGCCGCTCGTCGTGGTACTTGCTGGTGATCTTCGCGACCAGCACGCAGTCCCCGCGCAGCGACAGCACCAGGCACGGCCGGTCCTTCGAGCCCGGCCCGTCCTCGTACGGCACCTCCGCCCACCAGATCTCGCCCGGCCGCGGCACCCGCCCGGGCGCCCGCCCCCGCGGCCGGGCCGGCGCGCGGCCCGCGGGACGCGTACGGCCCGGCGGACGCGTACGCCCCGCCGGACGCGACCGGCCCGGCGGACGGCGGCGCGACCGGCCCCATCCGTCGGCGAGCGCGACGACCAGCGCGAGCACCACCACCGCCACCAGCGCGGGCCACCACGACGTGTCCATACCTCAAGAAGGTACCGGCGCCCGGCCGCCCGCGCCGGGCCGCCCCGCCGTCCATCCGAACCGGTGACAGAGCCCGTGAGTTGCCCCACAACGGGGCTCTGCGGAGGAGCGACGGACGCCCCCGCGCCGTACGCTCGACAGACCGCACGACCTCCCCCTCAGCGACATTCACCGCACCCGTCCCCGGACGCCCGTCCACGGAGGTTTCCGCTCCATGAAGCTCACCGTCGTCGGTTGCTCAGGGTCGTTCCCGTCCGCGGAATCGGCCTGCTCGAGCTACCTCGTCGAGGCCGACGGCTTCCGGCTGCTCCTCGACATGGGCAACGGCGCCCTCGGCGAGCTGCAGCGCCACATCGGTCTGTACGACCTCGACGCGATCTTCCTCAGCCATCTGCACGCGGATCACTGCATCGACATGTGCGTGTACTTCGTCGCCCGCTACTACCGCCACGAGGGCGGCCGCTGCGAGGCGATCCCGGTGTACGCCCCCGAAGGCGCGGAGCAGCGGCTGACCACGGCGTACGCCGACATCCCCACGCCCGGCGCGATGGGCGAGGTCTTCGACTTCCGCACGCTCAAGCCGGCCTCCTTCGACATCGGCCCGTTCCAGGTGCGCACCGAGCGCGTCTCCCATCCGGTGGAGGCGTACGGCATCCGGGTGGAGCACGGCGGGAAGACGCTCACGTACTCGGGCGACTCCGGCGCCTGCGGCCCGCTCGACGAGCTGGCGTCGGGGGCGGACCTCTACCTGTGCGAGGCGTCGTTCACGGCCGGCAAGGAGGACATCCCGGACCTCCACCTCAACGGCCGCGAGGCGGGCGTCTCCGCGGCCCGCGCGGGGGTGGGGCGGATGGTGCTCACCCACATCCCGCCGTGGACGGACGGCGAGCGGAACCTGGCGGACGCGCGCGCGGTCTACGACGGCCCGGTGGAACTGGCCCGGGCGGGCGCGGTCTACGAGATCTGAGCACGGGAAAGGCCCCGGAACCTTCGGTTCCGGGGCCTTTCCCGTGCGTGCGTCGGGGAGGGGGCTCACGCCTTGGTGAGGTCCTCGATCTCCTCCTCGGGCTCGCGGCCCGGGGTGGGGAGGTCGAACTTGGTGATCGCGAAGCGGAAGAGGACGTAGTAGACCGCGGCGAAGACCAGACCGATGGGGATGATCATCCAGGGCTTGGTGGCGAGGTTCCAGTTCAGGGCGTAGTCGATCAGACCGGCCGAGAAGGTGAAGCCCGCGTGGACGCCCAGGGCCCAGGTCACGGCCATCGAGACCGCGGTGAGCACCGCGTGGATCGCGTAGAGCACCGGCGCGATGAACATGAACGAGAACTCGATCGGCTCGGTCACGCCCGTGACGAAGGAGGTCAGCGCGAGCGAGATCATCATGCCCGTCACGGCCTTGCGGCGCTCCGGGCGGGCGGAGTGCGCGATGGCGAGGGCGGCGGCCGGGAGGCCGAACATCATGATCGGGAAGAAGCCCGACATGAAGAGACCGGCGCTCGGGTCACCGGCGAAGAAGCGGTTCAGGTCGCCGTGCACGACCTCGCCGGCGGCGTTGGTGAAGTCGCCGATCTGGAACCAGGAGACGGTGTTCACGAACTGGTGCATGCCGACCGGGATCAGCGCGCGGTTGATCAGACCGAACAGGCCCGCGCCGGCGGCGCCCAGGCCGGTCATCCACTCGCCGAAGCTGGAGATGCCCTCGCCGATCGGCTCCCAGACCAGGCCGAAGAAGACACCGACGGCGGTGCCGACGAAGGCCATGATGATCGGGACGAGCCGGCGGCCGTTGAAGAAGCCAAGCCAGTCGACCAGCTTGGTGCGGTGGAACTTCTGCCACAGCACCGCGGAGATCAGACCCATCACGATGCCGCCGAGCACGCCGGGGTTGTTGTACGTGGCGGCGACGTCCACGCCCTTGTTGGCGGTGGTGTTGACGACGGCCTCGGTGACCGGGAAGGCCTTCAGCACGTTGCTGTAGACCAGGAAGCCCACCAGGGCGGCGAGCGCCGTGGAGCCGTCCGCCTTCTTGGCGAAGCCGATGGCCACGCCGATGCAGAACAGCAGGGGCAGGTTGTCGAAGACAGCGCCGCCGGCCGTGGCGAACACGGAGGCGACCTTGTCCCATCCCAGGCCGTCCTTGCCGAACACGTCGGGCTGGCCGAGGCGGAGCAGAATACCCGCGGCCGGCAGCACGGCGATCGGCAGCTGCAGGCTGCGACCGACCTTCTGCAGGCCCTGGAACAGACCGGAGCCCCGCTTCTTCGCGGGAGCGGCGGCCTGGGCGGTAGCCGTACTCATCAACTTCCTCCAGTAGGCAAGGCGCCGCCAGAGGACAGGGGAAAAGGGGGTGACGGCGGCGTCTCGGGAACGCGGTGGTCTGGACCGCGTGGTCTACACCATTGAGAGGTGTAGACCAGTTGTAGCACGTGAGACATAGATAAGGAACCTGCGAATTCTGCGTGCCCGCGCGGTGACGGACCGGTACCGCGCGGGCACGGCGCAGGGCCCCCGGACGGGAGGTCCGGGGGCCCTGCGCGGTGATGAAGGAAGGCTGCGAAAAGGAGGGGAGAAGGTGGCTTCGGCGGACTACGCCTTCGTCGTGTCCCGGTCCATCTCCTCCTCCACCTCCTCCGGCTCACGGCCCGGTGTGGGGAGGTCGAACTTGGTGATCGCGATCCGGAAGATCAGGTAGTACAGGACGGCGAAGCCCAGGCCGATCGGGATGATCAGCCATGGTTTGGTCGCGAGGTTCCAGTTGATGACGTAGTCGATCAGACCGGCCGAGAAGCTGAAGCCGTCCTTGACGCCCAGCGCCCAGGTCACCGCCATCGAGACGCCCGTCAGCACGGCGTGGATCGCGTACAGCACCGGGGCGATGAAGAGGAACGAGTACTCGATCGGCTCGGTGATGCCCGTGACGAACGAGGTCAGCGCCACCGACAGCATCATGCCGCCGACCTCCTTGCGGCGGCGCGGCCGCGCGCAGTGGGTGATGGCGAGCGCCGCGGCCGGCAGCGCGAACATCATGATCGGGAAGAAGCCGGTGGTGAACTGGCCCGCGTCCGGGTCGCCCGCCAGGAACATGCTGATGTCGCCGTGCACCACCGTGCCGTCCGGCTTCGTGTAGCTGCCGAACTGGAACCAGATGGGCACGTTCAGGAACTGGTGCAGGCCGATCACGAGCAGCGCGCGGTTCGCGACGCCGAAGATGCCCGAACCCCAGGCGCCCAGCCCCACCAGCCAGTCGCTGAAGCTCTCCAGCGCGTCGCCGATCGGCGGCCAGATCCACAGGCAGAGCGCCGCGAAGGCGATCGCCACGAACGCCATGATGATCGGGACGAGCCTGCGGCCGTTGAAGAAGCCGAGCCAGTCGACCAGCTTCACCCGGTGGTACCGCTGCCAGAACCAGGCCGCGAGCAGGCCCATGACGATGCCGCCGAAGACACCCGGGTTCTGGTACGTGTACCCGGCGAACGCGTCGTCCGCGCCGAGACAGCCGCCGCCCACGTCCTTCGTGCCGGTCGGGCAGTCCTTCGGGAACTGGCGCAGCACCGTGTAGTAGACGAGGAAGCCGACCACCGCCGCCAGCGCCGTCGAGCCGTCCGACTTCTTCGCCATGCCGATCGCGACGCCGACGCAGAAGAGGAGCGGCAGGCCCAGGCTGCCGTCGAGCAGCGCGCCGCCCGCGCCCGCCATCAC
Organism: Streptomyces tritici; assembly: GCF_048500665.1. Lineage (NCBI taxonomy): Bacteria > Bacillati > Actinomycetota > Actinomycetes > Kitasatosporales > Streptomycetaceae > Streptomyces > Streptomyces tritici. The sequence continues at coordinate 2,512,733 of NZ_CP183183.1, read as the reverse complement.
CTTCGCGACGTCCGTCCACCCCAGCCCGTCGTCGCCGAAGACGTCCGGCTGGCCGAGCCGGTTGATGATGCCGGCGGCGGGCAGCACGGCGATGGGCAGCTGGAGGCTGCGGCCCATCTTCTGCAGGCCCTGGAAGAGTCCGCTGCGCCAGGACTTCTTCGGCTGCGTCGGCGGTGCGGCGGCGCTGTCGCTGCTCATCGGCGTCCCTCCTGGCTCATGGGCGTCCTCCCTGTAAAACTGGTGTAGACCAGTTGCGGTAGGCTCCCGGAGCCCGCCGGGACAGGCTGCCGGTGATCGTCATCATTCGGCAGAACGGCGGCACACGCCCGCACAGTTGGGCCAACCGTGGGTTACCGTGACAAAGCGGACCATCGGTACGCGGAACGACAGGGAGAGACACATGGCCAGCAAGGCTGAGAAGATCGTCGCCGGCCTCGGCGGCATCGACAACATCGAAGAGGTCGAAGGCTGCATCACCCGACTGCGTACCGAAGTCGTCAACCCCGAACTGGTCGACGAAGCCGCCCTGAAGGCCGCCGGCGCCCACGGCGTCGTCAAGATGGGCACCGCCATCCAGGTCGTCATCGGCACCGACGCCGACCCGATCGCCGCCGACATCGAAGACATGATGTGACCCGCTGAGAACAGCGGCAGGAGGGCCCGTTCCGGCAGGGGAACGGGCCCTCCCGTCGTACGGCTACGCTCGTGGCATGTCTCGAATCGACGGCCGCACGCCCGAACAGCTCCGCCCGGTCACCCTCGAACGCGGCTGGAGCAAGCACGCCGAGGGCTCCGTCCTCGTCTCCTTCGGCGACACCAAGGTCTTCTGCACCGCCTCCGTCACCGAAGGCGTCCCCCGCTGGCGCAAGGGCAGCGGCGAAGGCTGGGTCACCGCCGAGTACTCCATGCTCCCGCGCTCCACCAACACCCGCGGCGACCGCGAGTCCGTCCGCGGCAAGATCGGCGGCCGCACCCACGAGATCTCCCGGCTCATCGGCCGCTCCCTGCGCGCCGTCATCGACTACAAGGCCCTCGGCGAGAACACCATCGTCCTCGACTGCGACGTCCTCCAGGCCGACGGCGGCACCCGCACCGCCGCCATCACCGGCGCCTACGTCGCCCTCGCCGACGCCGTCGCCTGGGCCCAGGGCAAGAAGATCATCAAGGCCGGCCGCAAGCCGCTCACCGGCACCGTGGCCGCCGTCTCCGTCGGCATCGTCGGCGGAACGCCCCTCCTCGACCTCTGCTACGAGGAGGACGTGAAGGCGGAGACCGACATGAACGTCGTCTGCACCGGCGACGGCCGCTTCGTCGAGGTCCAGGGCACCGCCGAGGCCGAGCCCTTCGACCGCAAGGAGCTCAACGCCCTCCTCGACCTGGCCTCCGGCGGCTGCGCCGAGCTCGCCGAGATCCAGCGCAAGGCGCTCGAAGGAACTCTCTAGGACCCCGAGGCGTCTGAATCAGTACGGGCGCACGGGTCGAACCGTGCGCCCCGTCCACACGTACGCCGACAGGGGGGACCCTCTACCGTGATGCGCCGCCGCTCCCTTGCCCTCGCCGTCACCACGGCCGCCGCACTGACGACCGCCCTGACCGGCTGCGGCGCCCTCGACACGGCGATGGACTGCGTCAAGACCGCCGACGCCATAGCCACCTCCGTCAGCAACCTCCAACAGGCCGTCAGCAACGCCTCCAGCGACGTGACCCAGATCGAGGAGTCGCTGAACGCCATCGACACCGAACTGGGCAACCTGGAGAAGACCACGGGCAACGCGGACCTCTCCAAGGCCATCGACGACCTGGGCAAGGGCGTCGACTCCGTCCGCACGGCGGTCAAGAACGGCGACACCACCCCCGACATCAAGCCCGTCACCGACGCGGCCGGCGAGATCACCAAGGTCTGCACGCCCGGATAATCGAGGCATGACCCGACGACTCATCCTCGCCACCCGCAACGAAGGCAAGATCAAGGAACTCCACGCGATCCTCGCCGACGCAGGACTCGACCTCGAACTCGTCGGCGCGGACGCCTACCCCGACATCCCCGACGTCAGGGAAACCGGCGTCACCTTCGCCGAGAACGCCCTGCTCAAGGCCCACGCCCTCGCCCAGGCCACCGGCCTGCCCGCCGTCGCCGACGACTCCGGCCTCTGCGTCGACGTCCTGAACGGCGCGCCCGGCATCTTCTCGGCCCGCTGGGCGGGCAGGCACGGCGACGACAAGGCCAACCTGGACCTCCTCCTGGCCCAGCTCGCCGACATCTCCGACCCCCACCGCGGCGCCCACTTCGCCTGCGCGGCGGCCCTGGCCCTGCCCGACGGCACGGAACGTGTGGTCGAAGGCCGCCTCACGGGCACCCTCCGCCACGAGCCCGTCGGCACGAACGGCTTCGGCTACGACCCGATCCTCCAGCCGGAGGGCCACGCCGTGACCTGCGCGGAGCTGACTCCCGCGGAGAAGAACGCCATCAGCCACCGCGGCAAGGCGTTCCGCGCGCTGGTGCCGGTGGTACGGGAGCTGGTCTCGTAAGTGCGGCCGGGGGGACTCGAACCCCCACGGGTTTTACCCCACTGGGACCTAAACCCAGCGTGACTGCCAATTCCACCACGGCCGCTCACTGCCCGGTCATGCTACTGGCCGGGCAGCCCGGTCAGATGCCCAGATCGCGGATGATCTTCGCCACGTGGCCGGTCGCCTTGACGTTGTAGAGGGCGCGTTCGACCTTGCCCTCCTCGTCGACGACGACCGTGGAGCGGATGACGCCCGTGACGACCTTGCCGTACAGCTTCTTCTCGCCGAAGGCGCCGTACGCCTCCAGGACCTTCTTGTCCGGGTCGCCGACCAGGGTGACCTTCAGGTTCTCCTTGTCGCGGAACTTGGCCAGCTTCTCCGGCTTGTCCGGCGACACGCCGATCACGTCGTAGCCCGCCTGGGCCAGCACGTCGAGGTTGTCGGTGAAGTCGCACGCCTGCTTGGTGCAACCCGGGGTGAGCGCCGCCGGGTAGAAGTAGACGATGACCTTGCGGCCCTTGTGGTCCGCGAGCGAGACCTCGTTGCCGTCCGCGTCGGGCAGGGTGAAGGCGGGGGCGGTGTCGCCGGGCTGCAGTCGCTCGCTCATGGCTCTCCTCGAAGGGGGTACGCGTACGCCACACGAGCCTAATGGGGGACTGGCACGACCTTCGGGCCGTGAAGCTGAGAGACTGTCCGTCAACGACCGATTACGACCACGGAGGCAGCGCGGTGTCGGAGGCCAGGACCCCTGCGCAGATCGAGGCGGACATCGTCCGCCGGCGCGAGCAGCTCGCCGTCACTCTCGACGAGATCGGCATTCGGATGCACCCGAAGACGATCATCGGGGACGCCAAGGCGAAGGTCGCCTCCTCGGTCGACCAGACCGCGGGCCGCGCCTACGCGGCGGTGCAGCGGTGCGTCGATGACGTGAAGGTCCGGTTCACCCACGCGGACGGCAGCCCCCGCCTGGAGCGGGTCGTCCCGGTGGCGCTGGCCGTGGTCGGCGTCGTCGGGCTGCTGGCGTTCTCCGGGCGCAAGCGCAAGGGCTGACCGGAGCATGACCCGACGGGCGTGTAGGTTCGAGGCGTGAGCGAGAACACCCACGACAAGCTGCCCATCCGGATGCTGCACGACCGGGTGCTGGTCCGGACCGACACCCAGGAGGGCGAGCGGCGCTCGGGCGGCGGCATCCTGATTCCGGCGACCGCCGCCGTCGGCCGCCGGCTGGCCTGGGCCGAGGTCGTCGCGGTCGGTCAGAACGTGCGGACCGTGGAGACCGGTGACCGGGTGCTGTACGACCCCGAGGACCGCGCCGAGGTGGAGGTGCGCGGCATCGCGTACGTCCTGATGCGCGAGCGCGACCTGCACGCCGTCGCCGCGGACCGGTTCGAGGGCACGAAGGACTCGACGGGCCTGTATCTGTAGCCCGCGGCCGCCCTACCCGTCTCAGGGCCTGGTGACCATGGTCACCAGGCCCTTTCGCCTTCCTTTGCTACCGTGGAGGACACCCGACGAGACGCGCCGTACCGGGTCCCACGCAAAGACGACGCACCGGTCCGAACCGTTGATCCGTCTCGCGGAAGGTGCGTCGTCATGGCCTGGGTTCTTCTCGTCCTCGCCGGTCTCCTGGAGGTCGGCTGGTCCGTCGGCATGAAGTACACCGACGGCTTCACGCGTCTGTGGCCGAGCGTGTTCACCGCCGTCGGCATCGTCGCCTCCATGCTGCTGCTCGCGCAGGCGGCCAAGTCCCTGCCCATCGGCACCGCCTACGGCGTGTGGGTCGGCATCGGCGCGGCCGGGGCGGCGGTGCTCGGCATGGTCGTGCTCGGCGAACCGGCGACCGCCGCCCGGATCTTCTTCGTCTGTCTGCTGCTCGTGGCGGTGGTCGGCCTCAAGGCGACGTCGGGCCACTGAAGCCCGGCCGGTCCGCCCGGTCCGCCCGGTCCGACCCGTCCGGCGGGGCGGGCGGGGCCGGCGGGACGGCGTTCTGCCGGAACGCCCCCGGGCCCTCGGCCGCCGGCCCGTCCGCGCCGGACCCGCCGGGCGGCGGCGGGGTCCGCGGCACGGGCCCGTCGGCCGCGCCCGGCGGCCGGACGCCCGGCGCCGGGTTCTGCCGCGGCGCGGCGGGCTGCCGGTCGCGTCCCGCCGGTCCCGGCCGCCGCTGCGGCCCGAGCAGCTCGCGCTCGTCCGGCCGGCCCGGCACCGTCACCCCGTCGCCCGTGCCGAACGGGTCCTGCGGGCCCTCCAGGACCGGCCCCAGGTCCTCCGTCCCCGGGGCGGGCCGCAGCTCGAAGTCCCGTACTTGCGTGCCCTCCAGGGCGTCGCGGGTGAACTGCGCCCAGATCTCGGCGGGCGGGCCGCCCCCGAAGATCCGCTGCTGCCCCAGCGCCCCGTACAGGCTCTTCTGCGCGCCGGTGTCCGGGTCCTGACCCATCATCGCCACCACCGTGACGAGGTCCGGGGTGTAGCCGGCGAACCAGGCCGCCCGGTCCTCCTCCGCCGTCCCCGTCTTGCCCGCCGCGGGCCGTCCGGCGGCCAGCGCCGCCGTGCCCGTACCGCCCTCGACGACCCCGCGCAGCACCGCCGTCGTCGTGTCGGCGGCCTCGCGGGTGATCGCGCGGCGGCGCGGGGAGGAGGGCAGGTCGAGGTCCCGGCCGTCCTTGCTGATCGCGGCGACCAGCGTGTACGCGCCGTGCTCCCCGTGGTTGGCGAGGGTCGTGTACGCCTGCGCCATGTCGAGGACGCTGGCGGTGGCCGGGCCGAGCGCGATGGACGGGGAGGCGGTGAGGTCGGGGGTGTTCGCCGGCAGCCCGAGCGCGACGGCGGTCCTGCGCACCTTCGCCGGGCCGACGTCCACGGCCATCTGCGCGTACACCGAGTTCACCGACTTGTCGGTGGCCTCCCGGACGCTGATCTGCCCGTACGACCCGCCGCCCTCGTTCTCCGGGGCGTACGGGGCGCCGGTCCAGCCCTGCACGGGGCGGCGGTCGGCGCCGTCGTAGTACGCGTGCGGGGTGATCGGCCGGCCGTCCTGGGTCCGCGCGCCGTGCTCGACGGCCGCCGCGAGGACGATCGGCTTGAACGTCGAGCCGACCTGGTAGTCGCGGCGGGTGGCGTTGTTGACGTACTGCTTGGTGTAGTCGATGCCGCCGTACATCGCGACGACCCGGCCCGTGCCGGGGACGATCGCGACGCCGCCGACGCGGACGTTGCGGTCGACGGGGTTCCCGGCCCGGTCGAGGCGGGAGTTGACCTGCGCGTCGACCGCGCGGACCAGGGCCTCCTGCTTGTCGCGTTCCAGGGTGGTGGTGATCCGGTGGCCGCCGACGGCGAGGGCGTCCTCGTCGAGGATGCCGCGGCTCGTCAGGTGGTCCTCGACGGCCCGGACGAGGTAGCCGCGCTGTCCGGACAGCCCGGTCGAGGGCCGCGCGGGGTGGGGGGCGGGGAAGCGCATGGCGGCCCGTTCGGCGCGGGTCAGCCACCGTTCGCCGACCATGCCGTCGAGGACGTAGTGCCAGCGGGCGACGGCCTTGGCCCGGTTCCGGGGGTGGGCGGCGACGTCGTACGCGCTGGGGGCGTTGAGCAGCGCGGCGAGGTACGCGCTCTGCGCGGTGTCGAGGGTCTCGACGTCCTGGCCGTAGTAGGCGCGGGCGGCGGCCTGGACGCCGTACGCGTTGCGGCCGAAGTAGCTGGTGTTCAGGTATCCCTCGAGGATCTCGTCCTTGGTCTTCTCGCGGTCGAGCTTGATCGCGATGAAGAACTCCTTCACCTTGCGGGTGATCGTCCGTTCCTGGCCCAGGTAGTAGTTCTTGACGTACTGCTGGGTGATCGTGGAGCCCGACTGGGCGCCCTTGCCGGTGAGGGTGTTCCAGGCGGCGCGGACCATGGCCTGCGGGTCGACGGCGCGTTCGGAGTGGAAGTCGCGGTCCTCGGCGGCGAGCACGGCGTGCCGCAGGGCGGCCGGGATCCGGTCGAGGCGGACGTTCTCCCGGTCGACCGCGCCGTCCCGGGCGAGCTGGGTGCCGTCGGCGTACAGGTACACGTTGGACTGCGCGGTGGCGGTGGCGTTGGCGGCCGGGATGTCGACGAGCAGATAGCCGGCGGCGAAGCCGCCGAGCAGCAGCAGCGTGGTGAACAGGAGGACGTGGAAGAGCCGGCGGAGGCGTCGCCGCCGCGGCTTCGGGGGAGGGATGGGGGGAGCGTGCACCGTCCGGTCCCGTGGCTCCCAGCCGGGCTGCTGTGACTCGTCGCGCATGGGCACATACTGCACGGGAACCGGACAGAAGCCGCTTATCCGGCTCGAAAAGCCCTCGCGGTGCCACCCCGAGGCAGCTAAGGTCGTGCGCTTCGGTGCCGGGACGGAGCGGAACGGTACGGAACGGGACGGGGCGGGACGGAGGGGGCCGAGGCGGTGCTGCGGTTGTACGGACGGGTGGCCGCAGGCGGGTTCCGACGCCATGCCACGTACCGGATGGCCACGTGCGCGGGACTGTTCACCAACACGGTCTTCGGCTTCATCCTGGCGTACACCTATATGGCCCTGTGGCACGAGCGCCCACACCTCGGCGGCTACGAGCTCGCCGACGCGCTCGCCTATGTGTGGATCGGCCAGGCGCTGATCACCGTCTGCGGGCTGATGGGCGGCGGCTTCGAGGACGAGCTGATCGAACGGATCAGGACCGGCGACATCGCCGTCGACCTGTACCGCCCCGCCGACCTCCAGGCCTGGTGGTTCGCTGCCAACCTGGGGCGGGCCGCCTACCAGTTGCTGGCCCGCGGGGTGGTCCCGATGGCGGTCGGCGCGCTGGCCTTCGACTACGCCCTGCCCGAACGGGCGCTGACCTGGCCGGCGTTCCTGGTGTCCGTGGCGCTCGGCGCGAGCGTGAGCTTCGCGCTGTGGTACCTGGTGGCGCTGAGCGCGTTCTGGCTGATGGACGGCACGGGAGTGGCCCAGGTGGCCTGGCTGTCGGGCCTGTTCTTCTCCGGGATGCTGCTGCCGCTGACGGTGTTCCCCGGGGCGCTGGGGGAGGTGGCGCAGGTGCTGCCGTGGGCCTCGCTCCTCCAGGTCCCGGCGGACGTGTACCTGGAGAAGTACCGCGGCTGGGAGCTGCTGGGGGCGTACGGCTTCCAGGCCGGCTGGGCGGCGGTGCTCCTCGCGGCGGGCCGGCTGGTGCAGGCGGCGGCGACGCGGAAGGTGGTGGTGCAGGGTGGATGACCCCTGGCCGGGCGCGGGGCGGGCGTGCGAGCGGTTCGTGGGGGCCGGGGGCGCGCTCCGGCGGGCGTACGAGAGGTTCGTGGCGGCCGGGCGTGCGTCCTCGCGGGCGTACGGGAGGTTCGTGGGCGCCGGGCGGGCGTCCTGGCGGACGTACCGGCTGATCGCCGGCATGTGGATCCGCTCCACGATGACGTACCGCTCCTCCTTCGCGATGACCCTGGCCGCGTCCTTCGCCGTCACGTTCTTCGACTTCGTCGTGATCCTGCTGATGTTCGGCCATGTGGACGGCCTCGGCGGCTACGCGTTCGGCGAGGTGGCGTTCCTGTACGGGACGGCCGGCACCTCCTTCGGCCTCGCGGACCTGGCGCTGGGCTCGCTGCAGCGGATGGGCGGGCGGGTGCGGGACGGCACGCTCGACACGCTGCTGGTGCGCCCCGCGCCGGTGCTGGCCCAGGTCGCCGGGGACCGGTTCGCGCTGCGCCGGCTGGGGCGGGTGCTGCAGGGGCTGTTCGTGCTGGTCTGGGGCCTGGCGCTGGTGGACGTGGAGTGGACGGTGGTGAAGGTGCTGCTGGTGCCCGTGATGGTGGTGTCGGGCGCGGTGATCTTCGGCGCGGTCATGGTGCTGGGCGCGGCGCTGCAGTTCTGGGCGCAGGACGCCTCGCAGGCGACGAACGCGTTCACGTACGGCGGCAACACGCTGCTCGGCTACCCGCCGACGATCTTCGCGCAGGAGCTGGTGCGGGGCGTGGTGTACGTGGTCCCGCTGGCGTTCGTGAACTGGCTGCCGGCGCTGTACGTGCTGGACCGCGAGCCGCCGGCGGGCGCCCCGGCCTGGGCGGGACTGCTGTCGCCGCTGGTCGCGGCGGCGTGCTGCGTGGTGGCGGGGGCGGTGTGGCGCAGGGGCCTGCGGGCGTACCGGAGCACGGGGAGCTGAGTGAGGCGAAATGACGACGACGCACGACGACGCGGGCCTGATCCAACTGGAGGACGTGGAGAAGGTCTTCGAGGTGAGGCGGCGCGGCAAGAGCCGGTGGAAGCGGGAGAAGCGCCAGGTCAGAGCGGTGGACGGGATCACCTTCAGCGTCGCGCGGGGCGAGGTGGTGGGCTACATCGGCCCGAACGGCGCGGGGAAGTCCACCACGATCAAGATGCTGACCGGCATCCTCACCCCCAGCGGCGGCCGGCTCCGCGTGGCAGGCATCGACCCGGCTCGGGAGCGGACGAGGCTGGCGCGGCGGATCGGAGTGGTCTTCGGGCAGCGGACGACGCTGTGGTGGGACCTGCCGCTGATCGACTCGTACCGGTTGGTGCACCGGATGTACCGGATCCCGGACGCCAGGTACCGGGAGAACCTGGAGCGCTGCGTCGACCTGCTGGAGCTGGGCGCGCTGCTCGACGTACCCGTGCGGCAGCTGTCACTCGGACAGCGGATGCGCGGCGACATCGCCGCGGCGCTGCTGCACGACCCGGAGGTGCTGTACCTGGACGAGCCGACGATCGGCCTCGACGTCGTGTCGAAGACGCGCGTCCGGGCGTTCCTGCGGGAGCTGAACGCGGAGCGCGGCACGACGGTGCTGCTGACCACCCACGACCTGACGGACATCGAGCAGTTGTGCGGCCGGGTGATGGTCATCGACCACGGTCGGCTGGTGTACGACGGCGGGCTCGCCGGCCTGCACGAGGCGGGCGGCAGCGAACGGCAGCTGGTGGTCGACCTGGAGCGGGAGCTGCCGCCGATCGAGGTCCCGGGAGCCCGGTTCGTACGGGCGGAGGGCCCGCGGCAGTGGCTGGCGTTCCCGGCCTCGGCATCGGCGGCGCCGGTGGTCGCGGCGGTGGCGGAGAGGTACCCGTTGCTGGACCTGTCGGTGCGGGAACCGGATATCGAGACGGTGATCGCGAAGATGTACGGATCGAGTCCCGGGGTTGGCGGCCCGGGAACTCGGGAGGCGGGCGAGAAGTCCTTGAGGTAGGGACATTCGTACGGAACGGCCACGGGAACGGGTGAATGGGATGAACGTCAAGGAGGCGACGGAGCCGGCTCCCGCGGCGCGGCGCCCGCTGGCGGCCTTCTCGTACACGGCGGCGGACGAGGAGAAGAGCCGCGGGGTGCGCCGTATGAAGGCGACGGCGACGGGCCTGCTGCTGTTCGTGGCCGTGGTGTACGCGCTGGCGACGTGGGCGCGCAACGAGGGCTGGGGAGCGTGGACGGGCTACGTCGCGGCGGCGGCGGAGGCCGGGATGGTGGGCGCGCTGGCGGACTGGTTCGCGGTGACGGCGCTGTTCCGGCGGCCGCTGGGGCTGCCCATCCCGCACACGGCGATCATCCCCACGAAGAAGGACCAGCTGGGCGAGACCCTGGGCGCGTTCGTGGGCGAGAACTTCCTGTCGGCGGCGGTGGTACGCGACCGTCTCCGTGCGCTGGGCATCTCCGGCCGCCTGGGCGCGTGGCTGGCGGACCCGGCGCACGCGGACCGGGTGACGGCGGAGCTGGCGACGGCGCTGCGCGGCGCGCTGACGGTGCTGCGGGACGCGGACGTGCAGGCGGTGGTGGGGGAGGCGATCACCCGGCGGGCGGAGGCGGCGGAGATCGCCCCGGGGATCGGCAAGACGCTGGAGAAGGTCGTCGCGGACGGGGCGCACCACCGGGCGGTCGACCTGATCTGCACCCGGGCGCACGACTGGCTCGTCTACCACGCGGACTCGGTGATGGACGCGGTGCAGGGCGGGGCGCCGGGCTGGACGCCGAGATTCGTCGACCGGAAGGTCGGCGAGCGGGTCTACCGGGAACTGCTGCGCTTCGTCACGGAGATGCGCGACATGCCCGGGCACCCGGCGCGCGGCGCGATCGACCGCTTCCTCACGGATTTCGCGGCGGACCTGCAGGCCGACACGGACACGCGGGCGCGGGTGGAGCGCCTGAAGTCGGACCTGCTGGCCCGGCCGGAGATCCAGGACGTGATCGCCTCGGCCTGGTCGGCGGTGCGCACGATGATGCTGGCCGCCGCGGAGGACGACCGCAGCGAACTGCGCCTGCGGGCCCGCGCCTCGCTGATCTCCCTGGGCGGCCGGCTGGTGACGGACGGCAGGCTGCAGGCGAAGGTGGAGGGCTGGCTGGAGGACGCGGCGGCGTACGTGGTGACGACGTACCGCGGCGAGATCACGTCCCTGATCACGGACACGGTGGCGAGCTGGGACGCGACCCAGACGTCCCGCAAGATCGAGGCCAACATCGGCCGCGACCTCCAGTTCATCCGCATCAACGGCACAGTCGTCGGCGCCCTGGCCGGTCTCCTGATCCACACCGTGAGCCACGCACTGGGCGCCTGAACGCCCAGTGCGTGGGGGGAGGTGCTTGGTAGTACGAGCCGAACGGGGTTTGCGTTCAGCCGGGGGCGGGGTTCGGCCAGGGGGCGCGTTCAGCGGCGGGGCGTGGGTTCGGCCGCGGGCGCGGCCTTGGACGTGCGCCAGCCGGGCGCGCTCAGCCCGCCTTCCGCGTCACGACAGCGGACGCAACGGCCACGGCCCCGGCCAGCGACAGCACGGCCGGCCAGGCCCCGACCTTCTTGGCCAGCGGATGCGAGGCCCCGAAGGCTCCGAGGTAAGCGGCACTGAGCCCCACGGCAACCGGCCCCCCGCACTCCCGCTGCCACTCCCGCGCAGCGACGACCCCGGCACCCCCGAGCACAAGCCCTCCGAGGGGCCGCTTCTTGGTGTACCGCGCGACGGCATACCCCCCGACGAGCCCGACGACGGTCACCACAGGAGACACGTTCACACCCATACCCCTGACCCTAGCCCTCAGTCGAGCACGTGTCGGAAGAACCCGGTACGAGGCTCGTCCGGTGCGCCGATCAGCAACGCGCGATCGAGCAGGATGTTGTTGTACTCGCAGCTCGTCTCGGGCAGCATCACGCAGGCGTGACAGGCGGCCAGATTGGTTCCGCCCGAGGCCGACACCTCGCACTCGACGCAGAGCGGGTCGGAGGAACACCACTCGGCACGTCGCACGGCGGAACGGATCGTCCGGTCGAGGCTTTCCGGCTCGCCCTGTGCGACGAGTCCTCCGAGGCTGCCCGCCGAGTCGCTCGTCGCGGTGTAGACGAGCAGGCCCGCCATCTCGTCGTCGGCGTAAAGCCGCTCACGCAGGGCGGCGGCCGGATAGCCGGCCTCGAGGCTCCATTCGTTGATAAGAACGTGGGCGAGGGTGTGCAGCAGGACCAGACGAGGGGTCGCAGGGGACGGCACGGCCTTGCCGGGGTCGTCGGCCCGCTGATCGAGCACCCGCTGATGGGCGGCTCGCATGCGTTCGACCCGCTCCGTCACCGCACTCTCCTTCTCCCAGACCCCCAATCGGTCCTCGTCCAGCCGGAGGAAGACCCCCTCGCCGCGGACCTCCATGGCCGGCAGCCAGCGCAGGGGAGTCTCGGAGAGAGCCATCTCCTTCGCGTCGGTGGTCGACTCCGCGTCGACGAGCCGGGTGAACGCCTTCAGGGCGCGCACCTCGCGAAGCTTCTTGACCAGCATCGGTCCGGTGACCCCGAGGGGATCCAGGACGGTTCGGTCACCGAGCGGCGTCTCGCACACGAACTGCTCGTCACGCGAGCGCGCGCTGTCGTCGTTGCCCGAGCGCAGGCGTTCGTACTCCTTGTTGCGCAGGGCGCGGTAGCGGTGGTCGAAGGAAGGCGGCGCGTCACCGTCGGGGTCCTCCTCGCGTTCTGCGTCGAGCAGGGCCATCACCTCGTCGAGCGGCACCGGACATGCACCCTTGAACGCTCCCTTGAGGTAAATCTCGATGTGCGTGGGGTCGTCGAACTGGCGCAGTGCATCCCAGTGTTCGGCGAGCGGATCGGCACGGCCGTTGCTCCACGGCGGGATGGACAGCGCCGACTTCAGCACGGGCTGCCACACTGCCGAGGAACCACGCTGCAGCGTGCGCAGGGGGAGCCCGCAGCTGTCGGCCGGTGCGGAGGTCCCGAGCCACGGGCGGGTGCCTCGGCAGGTGAGTCCCAGGTCCTTCAGCGCGTTCCTGCGGAAGGAGCCCTCCATGGAGACCTCCGGTGCCCGACCGCAGGTGCAGGAGATGACGATCGAGCGGAGCGAGGACGTGCGCCCGGACGTGCGCATCCGGAGCCTTCCGCCGCATCTGACCGCGCCCGCGGGGCCCCGGTCGTGCGAGCGGTGCACCCACTGCCAGTAGGGGAACTCACCGAGGTGGCCGGCCTCGCAGGCGACGACGAAGCGGGAGGGGACGAGGTCCACCTCGCACGTGCCGCAGACGCTCCGGCCGGGCGGTGGGGAGAAGTCGCGATGGAGCTGGAGCTCGTTGCACTCGGGGCACGAGTGCATCAGGGGGAAGCGACGGACCCGGAGGCCGTCCTTGCTCGTGTCGTCGGACGCCGGGGGCAGCCGGAAATAGTCCACGCCGAGCAGCCGAGCCAGGCGTCGCTCGTGGATGCGCGGGGACTCGTCCTCGTTCCAGCTCCGGTCGGCGTCGTCCAGACCCGACACGATGAAGGACTCGTGGTCGACCGCGACGAGCGAGCCGACCCCGTACGTGGTGATCGCCTGGGCGCGGCGGACCGCACCGCGTCGCGGCAGGTTGTGGGCGGGCGTCGTGCCGTTCGCTCCGGTCCGGCGGCGGCGGGCGGGGGGCGGGGTCATCGGGTTCCCTCCATGAACAGGGCGGATTCGGCGTCGACGTCGCGCAGACTCCACAGCGTGGACCAGGCCTCGCCGTCCTCGGACTCGTCGTCGTACGCCTTCAGGAGCGAAGGGGTGCGGTTGCCGCGCTTCGGTTCGAAGAGCAGGCCGACGCCCTTGGCGGCCTCGTCGCACCACCACTCGACGAACTCGTGGAAGTCCACGTCCACGGCGTCGACGTCCTCCGGAGCGATCGCGCGGACACGATCGAGCAGCAGCGACCTGAGGGGACCCCGGAGGACGTCCTCGTAGGACTCGACCCTGCCGGCGCCCTCGTTGGGGCGGGCGGCCGGGATCAGGATGCGGGCGAGAGCGACGATCACGGCGTGCAGCCCCCGTTCACGGGCACGCGCGGAGAACGGCGTCACGGAGGTGGACTCGACCTCGCGGTAGAGGGCCGAGTGGAAGTGCTGGAAGCTCTCGTAATGGGAACGGTCCCGGGCGCGCGCGGAGTTGAGCATGACCGCGACCAGGCCGGGGTGGGCGCGCCCGACCCGGCTCGTCGCCTGGATGTACTCGGCGGTCGTCTGCGGCTGGCCCATCACGGCCATCAGACCGAGTCGATCCACGTCCACACCCACCGCGATCATGTTCGTGGCGAGCAGCACGTCCACGGTGTCCTCGTCGGGCAGCCTCTTCTCGATGCCCTTGAGCCGCGTGGGGATCTCGCTGGCGTCGATCCGGCTCGTCAGCTCCGAGTAGTTGGCGACCGTGCGCACGTCCACGCCCTCTCGCTCGGCGAGCAGCTCCAGGTAGGCGACGACGTCGTCGTGGACCTGGAGCTCGGCCGCGGAGAGCAGTCGCAGACTGTTGAAGTAGCCGACGAGGCTCCAGTACGCGTCGCGCACCTCGTCCCGGGTGTCCGCGTGCATGGCCCGGTGCAGCAGGGTGGCGTACGTACGGATGAGCAGCGTCGACTGGCTGGTGCCGGGCGCCAGAAGGCCGACGTAGCGGCGGCTGGCCTTGTCCTCGCGCGGGGTCTCCACGGCGAACCACGAGTCGCGTGAGTCCAGGCCGGCGGGCGGGAACTGCCGCACCTCTCGGGCGAAGAGGCGGAGGCCCTGGGCCGCGGCTCGACGGATGGTCGCCGTCGAGGCGATCACCTTGGGTCGGTCGGCCAGCGCGTCCACGGCGGTTTCGTAGAGGCCGGTGAGCGTGCCCAAGGGGCCGGAGATCAGGTGGAGTTCGTCCTGGACGATGAGCTCCGGGGGAGGGGTGCCGTCGTTCGCGTCGTCGCGGTTGAAGAGTGCGGAGGTCGCCGGGCGCCACGGCATCGAGGCGAACTTGTCGACGGTGGCGATCACGAGCGTCGGGCGCGCGTCGTACACGGCCTCGTCGATCAGGTGGACGGGGAGACCGTCGGCGAAGTCGCAGTCCGTCCCGGGGCAGCGGACGTACATGCGCTTGGCATCTTCGTCGGCCTCGTAGTCCCGGGCGTCGAGGCGGGTCCCGCACCAAGGGCAGGCGTGCAGCTGGACGGGGTTCTCGGTGGCGAGCCGCTTGTCGAGGTTCGCGCGCAGTTCGTCGAGCTTGGCACCGGCTTCCGCCAGCGTGTTGGGAGTGGCCGAGCGTCCCACCCACATGCCGACGGAGAACTCTTCGCGGCCCAGCTCGGGCGTGCGGCGGCGCAGCTGCTCCATCGCACAGAGCAGGATCGCCGCGCGCTCGAACTGCTGCAGGGTGAGCAACCGGAGTGTGTAGCGCATGAGGACCGTGACGCCGCCGCCGTGCTCGCCCTTGCGGATGCGGCGCAGGAAGGACGTCAGCGCGATCAGGCCCAGGTACGCCTCCGTCTTCCCGCCGCCGGTGGGGAACCACAGGAGATCGGAGATTCTGCGGTCGTCGTGCTCGGGGTCGTCGATGCCGGCCATGCAGAGCAGCACGAAGGCGATCTGGAAGGGGCGCCAGCGGCCGACGGACGGGTCGGGGGTGCCGACACATCCGTTCTTCACCCAGGCGCTGCGGGCGCGCTGGTCGGCCATGGCCCGATTGGCGAGCCGGAACGCCCTCATCAGATCGGGCTTGGTCCGCAGCAGGTCGATGCCCTCGCGGATGCGGGCGAGCGCCTCTCGACAGGCCTCCACCTGTTCCCGTGCGGGCTTCTCGTGGGGGCCGCCCGCCAGGGCGTCCGCCTCGGCCGACTTCCTGACGATCCAGTCCTCGTAACCCGTGGCCAGCGTCTCCAGAGCCGCCAGGGTCTCGATGTCGGACCTCTCGGCCAGGCCCAGCATCGACAGGGACGAGCTGTCGATCTCCGGGTTGGAGTCGGTCAGCAGCACCTCCACGCTGGGGACGAACTCGCTGCGCACCTCGGGGACGGCGGCTCGGCGAGTGTCCGTCATGCCGATCGGAGGCGCGTTCCAGTCCCACGTGGCGGCGCAGCCGTGCCCGACGGCGAAGGTCGGGGCGTGGCGGTGCAGCATCCGGCTGGTGGCGATCTCCGGGTCGTGCGCCTCGTCCGGTGCCGGGCGCTCGACGAACGCGCTGGAGCCATCGGCGGCCCGCACCGTCAGACCGCACTGGAAGAGGGCGAAGGCGTCCTGGAGGTCACCTTCGCCGACCTTCTGGGTGTTGATCAGGGTGACCGTCACCGTGACCGTCCCGCTGCGCCGGTCGAAAGGACGGACGATGACGTGCAACGCGATCTTGCCCTCGACGAGTTCGATCGACCGGGGCGCTGCGGGAGCATTCACGACGACGGTCTGCTCGGCGAGCTGGAGCTCCCTGCGCCGCCACCGCTCCCGCTGTTCGGCGGTGGTACGTGCCTCGGCGCGGCGGGCCGGGATCGGACTGCCGTCGGCGTCGGTCGGCTCGTAGGTTGCTGCACTTGCCGAGACCACGATCGTGTCGCATATGGTCGGGTCGACCGCGAAGGTCAGCCCCATGGACGAGGGCCGCCTGTCCCCCGAGACTCCGACGTCCTGGGTGTTCCCGGACTCCTCGACGTCCCCACGGGCGGGCACGGGAGCAGTGTCCGGACCGTCCTGTTCGGCGGCGTTCTCGACCCTCCGCTCCTTCGAGGCGCGGGGGTACAGCACGCCGGTGAGATACCGGTCGATCGGTGCGTCCTGATCGAGGATCTCGGCCCGGTCCTGCGGCGCGGCGTCCTCGCCGGGACCGAGGAGTTCACGACGGAGGCCCGTGAGAAGTTCCTCGTCCCGCACCCGATAGTGCTCGGAGTGTCGCCCTGTTCCTTGCGTCATGCGCCCTGCTCCTCGTCGTTGTCAGCCCGCCGAAACATGCCGATCCCGGTGATCCGGGGCACGATCCACACCCCTCGGTCGCCCAGGCCGGCGTTGACACCGGCGGCGATGCTTCCCGTCACCGTCTCCAGGGTGTCGATCCGCATGCCGCGGATCTCGTCCGGCCACCACGGGTCCCACGCCCGATTCACCTTCTGCACCTGGAACAGCTCCCCGCGGAACCGCTCCGACGCCTCGCCGATCTCGCGCCCGTCGTGCAGCAGGGCGTACGGCGGACTCTGCGCCTCACCCGTCGGCAGATCGTGGCGCCTGCGCAGTACCACTTCGTGGCCGGGGGCCACCTGCTCCAGGAGGTAGGCCTGGATCGTCACGGCGTCGGACTCGTGGCCGGGTGGATTGTCCCGGCAGACGTCGGTCGCCTCGGCGACGACTCCGTACCTGTCGTACGACCGCCAACCACCGATGTAGCGACGCCCGTTCCTCCCGCCGGCCGTCCTGCGGAACATCGGAAGCGCGGGAGGGTCCAGGTGGTAGAGCTCATGCCGGGCGCGCGTCATGGCCACGTACAGCGCCCGCGCCTCGGCAGGAAGGTCCAGTTCGTCCTTGTGCAGTTTGTGCAGCTCCGCGAGGGTCGGAGGGGCCGGTAGGATCACCCGGTCGAACTCCAGCCCCTTGGCTCGATGAACCGTGGAGACGACGATCCGAGCGGTCTCGGGGTCGGCCGCCTCGTCGGGGAACCTGCCGTCGGCGACGAGGCGTCGCAGCCGTTCCAGATCGAGGACGCCACGCGCGGCCGAGCGGCTGGCCCGACGCAGCACCTGCCACAGAGCTGTGGCGTTCGGCTCGTAGGGGAGGGGAACGTCCGACAGCAGCGAACGGAAGCGGTCCTCGGTCAAGCCGGTCGCCTCCGTGCGACGCAGCAACTCCGCCACCCAGTACGGTACGGGGCGCTCCTCGAGGGGGCGGCGCAGCCGGTGCATGATGCCGTGCTGGTGGAGCAACGCCGAGATCACCAAGGCCTGTCGGTTGTCACGCGTGAGGATCGCGCAGGTGTCGTCGATGTTCTGCAGGCCCTCGACGGCGTAACCCGTAGTGAGTTCGCCCAGGGAGTTCGCCGGGTCGAGCAGCAGGTCGCGCAGCTCCTCGTAGAGCGTGGCCGCTTCGTCCGCGTCCGCGACGGCCTGCAGACGAGGACCGTACGGCAGCGCTATCCGCGCCTCCGCGGTGACGGCCCGGAAGTTCTCCGTGAGACGCAGCTCGACCAGGTCGTCGGGGTACGAGCAACGCAGCCACTCGAAGAACCGGCCCGTCTCGTCGTTCCGCTCGGCCACGTCCTTCACCTGGAAGCCGTAGACGGACTGAGCGGCGTCACCGACCACGGTGAAGCCGCAGCTGTCCTGGTACCGGTCGAGCAGGGCCTCCACCAGTTCCCGCCGGTCGCCCAACAGGTCCTGCACCTCGTCGATCACCACGTGGGAGGGCGGGACCGAGTCGCCGGTCTCCAACGCGCCCTTCTCGATGGCCCCGACGGCGGCGCGGATCCGGTCGTCGAAGGAGGCCCCGGCCCACTCCCGATCCGGGTATGCCTGGAGAAGCACCCCGTACGCCCAGGAGTCGAAGGTCTGGGCGCGTACCCGGCGGGCACGGTCACCGTGTCGGGCGATGCGTTCACGCAACTCCCTGGCAGCGGCTCGCGAGAAGGTGAGCACCAGGATCTCGGCGGCCTCCAGGGCCTCGTCCGGGTCCTCGTGACCGCAGAGCGCGTCGAGCCGACGTACCAAGGTGTGCGTCTTGCCGGCTCCGGCGCCGGCGGTGACCAGGACACGCGCGTCCCAGGGTTGCTCGACGACCGCCCGCTGCTCCGCCGTCAGCGGAGGGCTGTCGAGGTAGACGTCGGTCACTTGCGGCTCCAGAGGTGCTCGAACTGGGTGAAGGCGAGCTGGGTGTCGAAGTTGGCGATGTTGTCGCTCACGTTCAGGATCAGGCAGGTGTCCTTGCCACCGTTCCTCGGACCACGCAGGCCGCGCCCGATCATCTGCTGGTAGACGTTCGTGCTGTAGACCGGCCGCGCCACGACCACGACGCGGGTCGCGGGCGCGTCGAACCCCTGAGTCAGCACACCGTAGTTGGTGAGAACTCGGATGCGTCCGCTCCGGAATCCTTCGATCCGCGAGCGACGGTCCTGCGTGCTCGTCGTGGAGTCCACGGCCGCGGACGGGACGCCCCGGTCGTTGAGCATGGCCGCCAGATACTTGGCATGGTCGACCGAGGTGGCGAAGAGCAGTGTCGGCCAGTCGTCCGGCAGCTCGGCCACGGAGCTCACGATGCGCAGGCTGCGCGCGTGGTCGTCGGCGAGGCGCTGTTCGGCGGCACGGGACAGCATCGCCATGCGCTCGGCATGGGTCCTTTCGTCCTGGCTGAGCTCGATCCGACCTCCCTCGAGGGTACGGTGCTCGACCTGGGCGAGCATGCCCCAGTCCTGGAGGTCGCGGTACGGGTCGCCCGAGGGGAAGACCCCCTCGTCGAGGCGCCTGTTGCCGAAGCGGTTGATCAGGCGACGGGTCTCGTCCTCGTTGGTGTTGCGGAACGGGGTGGCGGTCAGGCCGAGCAGATGCCGTCGGGTCTCGTACTGGGTGAGCCCCAGCCCGCCGAGGATCTCGGTGTACCGCTTGGAGATGGCGGTGTGCGCCTCGTCCACGATCACCAACGCGGCCTCCCGCAGCCAGGTGTACTGCTCGGTGCCCAGGCACCGCTCCAGCTTGGCGTCGGTGGCGACCACAAGGTGAGGGTGGTCGACGACGTTCCCCACCTCGTTGCTGCTCCACAGTCGGCTGATGGTCAGCGGGCGCTCGGCACCGACCTTGCTCCAGACGAACTTCCAGCTCTGAACGGTCTGTTCGCACAGCTCCTCCGTCTGCGCGATCCAGAGCAGCGGCCCCTTGAGGTCGCCGACCCGTTTGACCCAGCGGATCACGGCCTCGGCGGTGACCCGTGTCTTGCCGGCACCGGTGGGCAGGGACAGCATGCCGCGCTGCGGGGCCAGCCGGTCGAGCATCGTGGAGATGTTCCGGACAAGGTCCTCCTGGTAGTCGTGGAGGCTCGGGAAGTCGCGCGGGCCTTCGACCGTCTCGAAGGGAGGCGGCGACGGAGTCCGTGAGCCGGCGAAGGCGACGGGCAGCTTCAGGTCGGAGACGAACGCGATGGCGGCCGACGAGCCCCCGTACGCGACCGGAGCATGCGGGAAGCGCCCCTGGATGTCCCGGGCGTGCTGCTGGAGCACGCCGTCGCCGTGCGCGTTGAACGCCATCTGCGCGATACGGCGTCCGGACGGCTCCACGCCGTCGGTCGCCTGCAGCTCGGCCTCCATCAGGCCCTCGGGGAGACCGGCTCGGAGCGCGTCCGCTCCCACGAGCAGCTCGATCTTGGCCACGACGTCCTCGGCCTCGCGCACCGCCTTCTGCGCGGCCCTCAACTCGTTGTCCCGGGCCATCCGGTCCTGGTGCTCCAGCACGGCTCGGCAGCCGGCCGCACCGAGTCCGAGTCCGAGTTCGCGGTCGATCAGACGCAGCATCTGCTCGGGCTCCAAGGGCACACGGATCTTGACGGTGCCGTCCTGCCGCACGGCGTCCAGAGGAGAGGCGTGCGTGCCGTTGGGAGTGCGGGTGACCTCCTCGAGCTCGGTGCACCGCTGCACCATGCTGTTCCGGTTCGCGCTGTTCAGACGCTGACGCAGGGCGGGGAACAACTCGACCAGGGGCACCGGATCCCCCTCCGGCACCTCGCGGGTCTCTCCGCTGATCACGTCGGAGTAGCGGAGCATGCCCCACTTCTCGACCATCAGCTCGGCGTCCGCGGGGGTCGGCACGAGCAGCGCCGGGAGCTGCTCGGCGCGGAGGGCCCGGTACTCGGCGGTGCCGACGGCGAGCGTGATATCGCCGTCGGGGCGGGCACCCCATGTGTCGCCTATCCGGCAACGGGTCAGCGAGTCCTCGGGGAAGTCGGCCCCGAACCGGGTCAGCATCACATAGGTGGCGCCGACGAACGCGTCGTCCTCGCTGCGGGAGACCTCCTCGAGGAGTGCCTCCCAGCGGTCGGCGGGAACCTCCTCGACGGTGCTCGGGAGCCGGAGCTTGCGCGCCTTGTCGGCGGAGATGTCGGCGACGGGCAGGACGTCACGGTAGGCCGCGAGTTGGGGGCCGACAGCCTCAGTCAGCGGCTTGAGCCCCTGAGAGGTGGCGACCGTGCCGTACTTCCTCAGCATCCATCGGATCGGCGACGCCACCGCCTGCCGCGTGCCGGTCTGTGCGCCGAACTGGCGGGTCCAGTTGTCCACCACGGCCTCGTCCGGCAGTGCCTTGAGGAAAGCGGCGCGGGACTCCTCCGACAGGGCACGGAAGAGGTGGAGCGGGCCACCGATCGCGGCCCCCTCGACCTTCATGCGCCCCAGCGAAGGGCGGGGGGCGCGGCTGTCCAGGGTGCGGAGATGGGCGGCGTGCACGGCTGCGCGGTACTCCTCGAACCACGCCTCCTCCGCCTGGGGCTGCACTCCGCCGGTCGGCCGCTCCCGCAGACCGATCTGCGAGAGGAAGGGCAGCTCGTCCGAGTGGAAGTTCATGTCGACGGCGATGCCCGGGTCGCGCTCGGCGTTCACCACGGGCCCGGGCAGCATGCAGTCCTCGACCGGTCGGAACCTCTTGTCGGCGGTCCGCACACGGAGTGTCGCGCGCGGCGCGGGCACCCGCTCCAGGACCTTGTGGGCCAGTCGACGGACCCCGGCCTGACGGAACAGCTCCCAGAACCGCTCCCAGTCCGACTCCCGGTAGTGGTCGAAACCCTGGTCGAGGACACTGATGAACCGGCCCTCGACATCGGCCTCCCTGATGCCCAGGACGTTGAGCGCGTGCGCCAGAGACGGGTCCTGGGCCAGCTCGTCGACGACGTACACCGTCGATTCACGCAGCCCGTCCTGGGTGCTGCGGCGGAAGACTCTGCCGTGCTGGGGAGCGACGAGGCCGTGTTCCTCGGTCAGCACGATGCGCGCCTGGCGGGCGTCCCCGGCGTACGGCGACCCGTGCTCGATCATGTCCGCGAGAATGCGGACTGCCACGGCCGAAGCCTGCGGGGTCTCGTTCGCGACCAGTGCCTCCAGCCACTCGCGGACCTCGTTGCGTCCATGCCGGGCGGCGGTGAGGATGTGCTCCACCTTGCCGGAGCGGAGGGGGTCCGCCTCGACGCTCGGGTGCAGCCAGTCGGAGGGGCGCCCCGGGCACTCGTGCCACATCCGCAGCCAGGCGGAGAGTTTCTTCGGATCCTTGTCCAGCCGCGGGTGGATGCGCAGTTCCGTCGGGATGCGCAGGACCCCGTCCTGGTCGGGCAGCGACGGGCGGTCCGCCGTGCGGGCCCAGATCTCGCGGGTGAGGAACTCGTCGGCCCAGCTGATCGATTCCTTCACGCGGCCGGGCAGCAGCGGAAGGTAGGCGGCAGGGTCCTCGGCGGGCGCGAGGGCCGGGAGGGAGTCGACGACGAGCTGTGCCGACACCTTGATCATCTCTTGGTTGAACGGCGAGGAGTCCAGCAGGTTCTGACGATCCTCATTGGTCTTCCAGGCGCCGTTGAGGACGCCGCTCAGCGACATCTCGTACTTGGTCGGGAAGAAGGACCAGAACCTGCCGCGACCACGCGCGCGCGGACTGATGTGAAGGCCGCTCTCCGGATCCCTCTCCAGGACGGGCACGCCCCAGGAGAGGTCGATCGACAGCCGGTCGTGCAGTTCTCCGGCGTCCGCCCGGGCCGCCGCACACGGCTCGTGCCTGACGGTGAACACGCGCCACCGCTCGGTGAAGACGGCCTTGCCGGTGCGCTCCTCGACGACGGTCCGCACGTCGCCGGACCGATGGGCGGTCAGCGTCCGACGTGCCATGGGCCGAGGGCGACGGTCCTCCAGCACGACCTTGGCGACATGCGGCGAGAAGAGCTGGAAGCCGGCCGGGAATTCCTCGCGGGGCTCGCCGTGGTCCTTGCCGCGTCCGCCGTGCATGTCCCGGCCCAGCCGGTCGTCGGCCTTCGGGAGGAGGGGCAGGCGGACGACAGTGGTCGCCCAGGACAGAAGTTCGTGCAGCACGGGATCGGCGGCGCGTTCGGCGTCCATGTCGAGCGGCCGCGCCATGCGGAGGACGGGGGCGTCGAACTCCTGGCCGTAGCGTGCCGTCACACCGGGCACGGCCTTGATCTGCTCGTAGGACCAGGCGCGGTTAAAGCCGAAGCTTCCGCTTCTGCTGAAGAACTCCGGGGTGTCGGTCACCACGAGGACCGACTTCACCCCGACTCCGAATCGCCCGATCTGGCCTCCGCGCTTCTTCGACATGCTCATGCGAAGAATTGTCTCCGCACCTTCGGGGGTCACCGGGTTTCCCTCGTTGGCGCAGTACAGATGAGTTTCGGTGAGGACGACATGGACGCGACCACCGGGCTCGCCGGCGATTTCGTCCGCCGCGTTCTGTACCAGCTCGAAAAGCTGGCGGTCGCCGTATCCGCCCTGGGTGATGCGGCGCTCGCCGTTGGCGTGCTCGGCCACGAGGCCGGGATCCACGGAATAGGTCTGCAGGACACGGGCGGACTGCTCGAGTACGGTCTCGACGACCGTTGAGGACGAGGACGGCACTGCTTCTGCACTCCTGGGATGTCAAGGTGCGGGCGAAAGTGTGAGCGGCGGGCCGGCGTCGACCGTGCGAAGCCGGCTCGCGTCGAAGCGCCCCCGAAAGAGGTTCGGAAGGCGCGGCGTCCAAGGTTGTGCTCCGAGGAAGCACCCAAGGAGCGCGACGTGCGGTTCCGACTCAGGGTGCGGGGAAGGTGTCGTCGGGAAGTTCCTGAACCGTCTTCGCCAGGTCCGGGAACGTGTCGGCGAACTCGTCCGTGGTCAGTTCGTGGCCGTCGAGAATTCTCGACACCTCGGCCCTGCTCTTTGCCGAGCGAATGCTCGCCTCGACGGAGCCTAACTCCCGAAGCGAGAGCAAGGAGGCGCAGAAGTCGTTGTCGCCCATGGAGAGGCTCACCCCTGTTGCGTCGTGTCGTGGTGGTCGCAGAGGGGTGTATGAACGGGCCCACGCCCCCCGTGGAAAGGAAATGTCGTCCTGCTGAACAATTTCCCGCCGATCACGCTAGCGGGCGTCGATGTCGGGCCGCCAGTGCTTTCGGAGAAACTGTTCACCGGTCTTTGTCGGGCTGAATTCGGGCACACTTGTCCCCCGGTCGCCCGACTCCCGGTAATCGGGTTTCTCGAGCGAGACGGAATTTCCGTCGTCGCCGAAGGTAGCGGTGTTCAGGAGGGCGTGCAACCCGAACTCCCGTTCCCAGTGCAGGAGTTGAGCGTTCGGTGCGCAGGACGGCTGGAGAATCGGGATGAAGTTGGGCTATTCGGGCAAGTCAGACAGTTGCGTTCGAGGGAGGGTCGGTGTCGCCCCGTTAACTTTTGGTTGACGAGCCGACAGGCGTCAAATTAGCCTCGTTCCACGACCCGAGGGAAGAGCAGGTGGCGCGTGGAGACAGGTGAGGAGTTCGGGCCGTGGTTGGCCCGTCAGCTCAAGCTCGCAGGGAAGACGCAGGCCGAACTGGCCGAGGAGTTGGGGTTGACCCGGGCCGCCGTCTCCGCGTGGATCACCGGAAGGTCCACTCCCCGCCCGACCGTCATGGCGGACATCGCCGCGTCCCTCGGCACGGATCTCGGCACGGTGCACACCCGAACCACCGACACCCAGGCCGGCCTCCCGGTCACCTGGTACCACCGCCCCGGCTACCGGGACGGTGGACGTGACCTGGGCAATGCCGCGGCCTTCGCATTCGACGCCGACGTGCAGGTTCTTGCCCGCGAGACGTGCCAGAACAGCCTCGACGAGCGGCTGACGGAGAACGGCCGACCGGTCCGTGTCCGTTACACCCTGCACGAACTCACCGGTGAGGCGTTGGACGCCTTCCGTGAGGCGATCCTCTGGAACGAACTCTTCCCGCACTACTCCGCCGTCTCGGAGCTGGCCGGCACCCAGAAGGTCGGACGGGTCGTGGACGCCGGTGTGCGCGACATGTACGAGTCGGGCCGCCTGGTCCTGCTGCGGGTCGACGACTACAACGCCTCCGGCCTCACCGGCGACGACTACGGGGACGGCAAGTTCGCCGCCGTGGTCAGACGTCAACTGGAGAGCCTCAAGTCGGGGCACGCGGCGGGCGGTTCGTACGGCCTGGGCAAGGCGACGCTGTGGGCGACCAGTGCGCTCGGGCTCGTGCTCATCAACTCCACCCTGTCCGTGCCCCATGAAGGGCGTACGGAGCGGCGGGTGATCGGCCGCCTGGAACTGCCATGGCGTGAGGTCGACGGCCAACCGTACGCAGGCCCCGCCTGGTTCGGACGGCCCGATCCGGATTCGCCGGGGGCCGAGGTCGCCCGTTCCTGGTGGGCGGACGAGGAGACCGTGGCGCGTCTGCACCTGACCCGTGAGAGCGACGAACCCGGTACGTCCTTCCTCATCGTCGGTGCGCACGATGTGGCCAGCCTCGAGGAGACCGCATCGGAGACCGACGACGAGGCGGCGGACGAGGAGGGAGAGCAGGACACGCGGGACATCCGCAGGATGCACGGTCGTCTCGTCGAGGCTCTGGGGCGTGACTTCTGGGCCGCCATGACCGGCGGCGGTGGCAGGTTGCCACTCCTGGAGGTCTCCGTCCGTGCCCTGCGCAACCACGGAGAAGTGGTCGTGCCGGAGACGCAGGTGGACCCGTCGGTCCAGCAGCCTTCGCGGACCCGAGCCCTGCGGGCCCACTTCGAGGGAACCACGGTGGATCGACTGACCGAAGCGGGCCAAGTGGCGGCACGGAGCATTCCCTTGAAGCTGCCCCTGTCCGGAGGTGCTCCCGGGACGCTTGGTACGCACCAGGCGGTGCTCCTGGTCACCGAGGCCTCCGGCGACTCGGACACCCCGAAGAACCAGGTGCATTCCCTGCGCGGCAACCGCATGACCGTCAAGAGGACGGGAGTCCCGAAGCTGCCGGTGGGGACCAATCCGTTCCAGGCGGTTCTCCTGGCGGGCGAGGCCGCCGGCACCTCGGCGCCCTTCGCCCAGGAGGCCGAGGAGTTCCTTCGCGCTGCGGAGCCCCCCGAGCACGACCGCTGGGGCCAGACGGAGGAGTTGACCCTCCGCTGGTCGCCCTCCGCGTATCGGCGGATCAACAAGCTGACCACCGAGGTCAACAACGCGGTCAGGGAGCTCGTCGCACGCCCGAGGCGCAGCGGAGGCGAAGGCGGCGAGGTGCTGCGCAAGGCGTTGACCGTCAAGACCCGCCCCAAGGCAAAGGCGCCCTCCGGGCCCGTGGTCCCGACGCTGGACGGGCTCGAGGCGACCATCGGCGACCAGGGAGAGTGGTTGATCGCCGCGGACGTGAGCATTCCGCGCGGCGACGAGATCGTCCCGATGGTCCCTGTCGCCCAGTTGGACGTTCGTTCCGGAGGCCGACCGAGACTGGAGTGGGCGGAGCTCGAGGCCGTCGAGGGCTGCGAGGTGGAGGACGGGACTCTGCGCTTCGCACCCGGCGCGCGTCGCGCGAGATTCCGAGGAGCCACCGACGTCACCAGTCACCCTGTGAGGACCGCGCTCAGCCGCCTCGTCCTCGAACTCCGCGCCGGCAAGGGGGAGTGACAAGGTGAAGATCTACCCCTACAAGCGGCTCAACCGTCCGATCGCGCTCAGGGTGACGTCGGTCGTGCTCAGGCTCCCCGACGGCACCCGCGACCAGCTGGAGACCAGCGCGTACTCGACGCAGCAGCAGGCCGTCGCGCTCGGCATCGCCGGCCACGACGACTGGGTGAGTGCCACCCTCGGCCTCTCCGCGACCCTGCCCCCCGGGGCCGACGGCCCTGATGCGGCCTGGTCCGACCTGCGGGTCCTCGCCGTGCTGACGGACGGCGAGACCAACGTCCGCACGTCGACGGACCTCACGCGCGATGCAGAGGGCGGTCGCGACTGGTCGGGCTCCCTCGAGGTGCTCCGCGACGACCACCTGGGGCGGGCCACCCTCGCCGCGTACGCCGTGGGGACGGTGGACGGGGTGCAAGGACGCTCGATCGCCGAGACCGATCGCAGCTGGGTCGTCGACATCGTCTCCGACGAACCGGTCGGCGGACTTCGACTGGAGGTCCAGAAAGCCTCGTTCGGCAAGAGCGCGAGGGAGTGGCTGAGGGCCTACGCCGACGCCCCTTGGATCGTGGACACCTCCGCCCGAGTCCCCACCGTGTTCGTGAACACGGACGTCGAGGGGATCGTCGGGCTGCTGGACAGCACTGGCTCCGGAGTGGACAGCAAGGTGCGCGACCTCCTCGTCGCCCAGATGGCCACGGACGTCTGGACCGCGGTGTTCCACGGCGCCATCGGCGATCTCGAGGTGGAGCCGGGCGGAGGGCCCGTGTTTCCGACCGACTGGCAGGGCGAGGTACTTCGCGAGATGCTCCCGGACGTCGTGCCGGGCGTGCATGTCGAAGAGGCGCTGCGCCAGGTCCACCGCCGGCGCACCGGCGACTCGGGCTGGGTGGAACTCCAGACCCGCATCCACTACGCAGCGGTCCGACGTGCCGATGCCGCCAAGGCCCTGGCCTACGCCATCCGCAGTCTGGAACGGACGAACCGGGAGAGCGAGACGTGATCACCCAGCCCAACCACGTGCCGGAGCGGCTGGGGCTGCTTCCCGCCTCCGCCGTCGATCCTTTCCTGACCGAGGACTTGCTGAAGGGGGAACAGGTCCACGGCGGCATCGACCTCGCCAAGGTCGTCGAGCCGCTTCCCGAGGACGACGCCAGATGGTCCGTCGAGCCGATCCGGAGCTTGGTGGAGGACGCCATGTTCGAGTTCGGCGACGACCGGACCCGGGCCGACGGCTGGCTCGCACCGCGACTCCATGCCACGCTGCGCCTGACGCGGCGCGAGGCGGCGGACAAGCGCCTGTGGAACCACCTCGCCCTTGCGGTGGCCCCTGACTATGTGGCCTGGCGCCACCTGTCGGAGCCGACGGCGAAGAAGCCGGAGAGGCGCATTGCGGCGGAGCGCTTCCGCGGTCCCGCGGACCGCCAGTGCTTCTCCCGTCTGTGGTGGGCGGCCGAGCTCTTTCGCAACGGACCGGACTACGAGCCGGTCGAACTCGCGTGCGGCAACCAGGACCTCATCCACACCGTCCTCCGGCTGGAACTGATCGACCACCGCCCCACCGCCCAGGCCCTCGTCCGCCTCCTGGAACGCGGACAGGTCACCACCGGGCGGGAGGTCAACGGCCTCAGCACGGCGATCAACGCGGCAGGAGCGACCCTGGTCTACGACGTCCTCGCGCCGGACGAGCCCCGAGACCCGACGCGTCTGCGGGACTGGATCGCGGAGGCGGGTTCGGCGTTGCCGGTCGGGCGGCACGAACTCCCGACGGGACCCGACGAGGAGCCGGCCCCGGAGAGGTCCATCGACGCGCTCACCAACTACTTCGCAGAACTGTTCGAGACGGCTCCGGTCAGGGACAGGAAGAGCGCCGACTGATCGTGGCCCCTGACCTACCGCGCCGGTGATTACTCGCCCTGCGCGGGGGACACGGCCGGGCTGGGCGGCGTCTGCTGCTCCGGGCAGGGGCAGCGGGCGGTGCAGTCGTCCGCAGCCCCGCACCCGTGGCTCCGCAGCTTGGCCCGCACCTCCTCCGTGGCGGGCGTCCACGGTTTCCTCAGCGCTTCCGGGGCCGGAACGGGAAGACCGAGCGCGGCGCTCAGGAGATGCGCGCCGAAGAGGGGCGGCACGGCATTGCCCACTTGCTGGGCCTGTGCCGTACCCGACCACGGATAGTCCGGCGGAAAGGTCTGCAGCATCCCCGCCTCGTTCATGCTGAAGCGCGGGCCCTCGCGGACGATGTCCTCGATCTCCCCGACCTGCTCGAAGACGACGAAGCGGGAGATGCGGCCGGTGACGGTGGCGGCGGGCTGCCGGTCGGTCCGTACCCCGCGGCGCCCCGGATTTCCGGAGCTGCCGTAGTTCGAGCGGACGAGGAACGGGGTCCTGCGCCCGAGGTGCGTGCCCACGGGCTTGCCGAGGGCCTCGCCCATGGACGTCCAGTCCTTCAGCGGGCCGCCGTTCCCCTCGCCCTCCTCGGGCGTCGGGGTGCTCTCGTCGTAGAGAGTCGGCTGATGGGTGTCGGACGAGGCCCGCTCGTTCCTGCGGTTCCAGTCCTTCGCCTCGTAGGCGCGGTGCGTCGCCGCGGGCAGCGACGGTTCACCCAGTCCCTCGCGACGGGCGATCAGCACGGCTCGGGACCGCGTCTGCGGCACTCCATAAGTCTCGGTGTCGAGGACGTCGACGACGACCTTGTACTTGGTGCCGTCGGGGAGCCCGGTCGTCTCGAGGACCCGGGCGTAGTGGTGCCAGAGGGCCTCCACCGCGGGGACCTGCTCCAGCACGATGACGTCGTACGGGCGGTAGTCCCGGCTCGGGCTCCTGGTAGCCCGGATGGCGTACCGAAGAGGCTCGAGGACCAGCGCGGTGCGGGGGTCGCTGAGGTTCTTCAGATCGGTGTCGATCTCGTCGTCGGAGTCGCCCGCCATCAGTCGTTCGATGTACTTCTTGACCTCTTCCAGGGCCTTGCGCCCGGCGCCCTTGCCGGCCACGGAGTAGGTCTGGCACGGGGGGCCGCCCGCGAGCACGTTGATCTCGGGCGGCAACGATTCGAAGGACTCCCTGCGCACCGCGCTCACATCGGCGTGGAGCGTGTCCAGTCCGGCCGCGTAGCGCGTCAGACAGGCGCTCTTGTCCCACTCGATGCCGAGACTGGGCACGCCGAGTGCGTGTCCGGCGACATCCAGGCCCCCGGGCCCTGCGAAGAGATCCAGGACAAAGGGATTGTCGAGGATGGACTGGTGTGGCGCCGCGCTGGTCATGTGGCGGAATTCTAGCCGGCGGCGGGAACCGCCGGGTCCCCGTCCAGCGCTTCGGCGATCGCTCGCCCCAGTGCCTCCCCGACGGGCGGCGGTGTCGCATGCCCGATCTGGCGGTACCGAGCGGTCTTGCGACCGGCGACCTCCCATGTTGCGGGGAAGCCCTGCAACAGCGCCGCCTGGGCGGCCGTGATTTTCACCATGTTGTCCCGACCGAGCTCGGGATCCCATATGAAGTCCGGTCCGGGAACCTCGTCGCCCACCGTGTGGGCGTTGACGCCCATGGTCGCCCACGTGCGCTTCGCCCCCGTCGGCCCGAGGTCCGGTCCGCCTCGGTTCTTCGAGCCCCCGACCAAGGTGGGGGCCGGTCGATCGGCCTGGGCGGCCCAGCGTGCGGCGTCCTGCCACCCGCGCGATGCCATGGACGGCCCCAGAGCGGCGCCCACCGTCGTCGGAACCTGCACCGTGGCAGCCGGCGGCCGGAACTCCTTGGCCCGATGCCGCTCGACAGCCACCAGGACGCCCTGCTTCCGGTTCTGCGGTACGCCGAAGTCCACCGCGTTCAGGACGAACCAGCTGAACTCGTAGCCCAGATGCGCCAGTTCTGCGCGAGCGAAGTCCCTGAAGCGCTGGTACGCGTCGGCGCGGGCGAGATCGGGAACGTTCTCGATGAGTACCGCCCGAGGTCTGATCGCGTGGACCAGGTAGACGGTGGCCTCCAACAACCGCTCCTCCACACGCGAATCGGGCCGTGCCACGGTTGCGTTCGACTTCACCCTTGGCAAGCCCGCCGCGAGGAGATCCACGTCGTGGCTCACGGGGTGCTCGGCCGGGTCGAAGTCCAGCAGGTCCGTGTGCAGCACGTTCCAGTGCGGTCGATTGGTTCGCAGAGTCGTGACGGCGAGCTCGTCGTCGTCCAGCAGCAGTCTAGGCTCGAAGCCGGCCCGTTCCAGCCCCAGGGCGAGACCACCCGCCCCGGAGCAGACGTCGACAAAGGTCAGCCCGCTCAACGACTCCTCCCCCGCCCCTGCTCCGCCTTACGTCGCTCCACCGCCGTCGCGACGCGCAGCGCCACGTCGCCTGGCGCCTCGTGCTCCCAGAAGCGCAGCACTTCCCATCCCGCCGCCGAGAGGTGTTCAGTCGTCTCGATGTCGCGCGCCATGTTGCGGTCCAGCTTCTGGCGCCACCACTCCGCGTTCGACTTCGGTTGCGTGGCGTGTTCGGGGCAACCGTGCCAGAAGCAGCCGTCGATCAGAACGGCCAGTTTGACCCCGGTGAAGGCGATGTCGATGCGGCGTCGTGCCATCCCTGGCACCGGGTACTCGACGCGGTAACGCAGTCCGGCGGCGTGGAGCAGTCGGCGAACGGCGAGCTCGGCCGCAGTGTCCTTGCTGGCCTGCCTGCTCATGCGTGCCGAGACGGCCGGCGACAACGGCTTCATGGTGCTCAAGGGCGACTGTGCCTCACGATCGTGGCTCGGTCGTCACGAGCCCGTCTGCGCGAGCGGGTCGTGATGCTGCGACTGCTGGGCCCATTCCACCACGGGCCTGAGCCCGGCAGCCATGCCGTCTCGGCGGCCTCAGCTCTCGTCAGCGCCGTGGCACTCGCCGTAGGTGTGGGGTGAGCCGCACCAGCACGGGGCGGTGCGGGAGGGGGGCCAGGGGGTGGCTCGGCCTCTTGCGGCGAGGGTGGTGGCGTATTGGGGGAGGAGGGAGGGGTTGGCGGGGGTGGAGGACTCCGAGGCGGCGAAGGCTTCGTAGGAGGGGACCGTGGCCGGGACGATGCCCAGGTTCGGGGTGCCGGCGGCGGACAGTTCGCGCAGGGACGCCTCGATGTCCGTGAGGTGGGCCTGGTACGTGGGGTACTCCGACTCCAGCTCCGGGTACGACGCGACCAGTTCGTCCAGTTCCTCCTCCGGCCAGTGCAGGACCGCCACCGGGAAGGGGCGGGAGAGTGCCGTGCGGTACGAGCCCAGCTCGCTGCGGAGCCTCGTGATCTCCGCCTGGAGTTCCGCCGGGTCGTCCGAGCCCAGGGACCACAGGCGCTTCGGGTCGTGCAGCTCGTCCAGCGGGACGTCCGCCGTGTGCAGGGCGTCCGCGCGGCGGTCGTACGCGTCGTGGGGGAGTGCCAGCATCCTCCGCACCCTGTGGCGGGAGATCAGGAGCGACTGCGTGGGGTAGGGGAGGTCGTCCCCCTGCTCCGCCGCCAGCAGCTCCGCCGCTGCCGTGAACGTCGACTCCGACGCCTCCAGCTCGTCGTGGGCCTCCAGCGTCTCCGCGATGATCTCCCAGGCGGCCGCGTCCTGCGGGGACGACGCCCGAACCCCCTCGATGATCGCCCTGGCCTCCGCCTCGTGGCCGTACTCCCACAGGTTCGCGGCCTTCATGGCTCTGATCAGCGAAGGGTTCTCCGGGTCGCCTCCCAGCAGGGTGTCGTACAGGTCCGTCGCGCGGGCACGGTCGCCCGCCAGCTCCAGATGGGCCGCTGCCCTCAGCAGCAGCGGCTCGCGGTCCTCGGGGTACGTCGCCGCGGTCCGCAGCAGACGCTCGGCTTCGGTCGTGTGCTCGGCAGGCGTGTCGGGGCGCATGGTGAACACCGTACTGCTGTGCGCCAGTCGAGGCGGGGCGCGTGCGCTCTGGTGCCTTCACGGGGCGGCCCCTATCGTGCGCCCGTGCAGCCGCATCGGAAACGGGTACGGGTCGTCGTGCAGCGCGCACCGCGCACGCGGGCCGCCCACGTCCTGTGGGTCGCCGCCGAGCTCACGGTCACCCTCGGGCTCGTCGTCCTGCTCCTCGTGGTCCACCAGCTCTGGTGGACCAACCACCAGGCCCGCCTCGGCGCCGAGCGCCAGGTGCGGGTGCTCGAGGAGGAGTGGGGGCCGTCCGCGGGGGGTGGCGATGTGTCCTCCTCCCCAGGGAACGGGGCGGCCGAGGACGGTACCGGGGCCTCGGGGGGTGCTCTCGCCTCGCCTTCCGCTTCCGCGGCGCCGCGTGGCGTCCCGACTTCGCCTCCTCGGCTCTCCGCCGCCTACGCCGTGCTGCGCATCCCCGCCCTCTCCCTCTCCGTCCCCATCGCCCGTGGTGTCTCCAAGCGCGGGGTGCTCGACAAGGGGTACGTCGGGCACTACCCGCGCACCGGCCGGCCCGGCCGGACCGGGAACTTCGCGCTCGCCGGGCACCGCAACACCCACGGCGAGCCCTTCCGGTACATCAACCGGCTCCGCCGCGGCGACGAGATCGTCGTACGGACGCGGGAGCGCGCGTACGTGTACGTCGTCGACCGGACGCTCGCCCGCACCTCGCCCCGCGACACCGGCGTCATCGCGCCCGTCCCGCGCAGCCTCGTCCACCCCTCCGCCGGCTACGACCGGCCCGGCGCGTACCTCACCCTCACCACCTGCACACCCGAGTTCAGCTCCGCCCATCGGCTGATCGTGTGGGCTAAGCTCAAGTCCCGGAGTGGGTAAGGGGATTCGGGAGGGGGTGTGCTCGTGAGCGGTCTGTCGCCGCGGCCCGTCTTCCTGCTGCTCTTCGTGCTCGCCGTCGCTCAGGCCCTGCTCGTCGACGGCTCCGCGCTCTCCGCCGTGGCCGTCGTCGTCGCCGCCGCCGTGAGCGCCCTCGCCGCCGCCCGGCTCGCCCCGGCCGTGCCGCCCACACGGGTGCGCACCGCCCTCCGCGACCGTGAGCAACGCACCGCCTTCCTCCCCCAACGGGATCCCGACGCCTCCGGGCGCCGACGCCCCCGAGCGCCCGGCCGTCGTGTCACGACGACGGCCGCGGGGGCCCGACGCTCGTACTGAGCCCGTTCCGTGCGGGTTCGTCCGGGTCCTTCCGCCGTTCGTCGTCCGCCGCGTCTCCTCATCCCGGCACGACTCTCCGGAGGACTCCCATGTCCGTTTTCGCCTCGCTCGTCGAGCAGCTCGCCGAGCTGCTCCAGCCGCTGTTCGCCTCCTCCGCCACCGCCGCGGCCATCGTCCTGTTCACCGCCCTCGTACGGCTCGCCCTGCTGCCGCTGTCCCGGGCCGCCGCCCGCGGGCAGCGGGCGCGGGTGCGGCTCGCGCCCGAGCTGGCCGCGCTGCGGGAGAAGCACGGGAAGAACCCGGAGCGGCTGCAGAAGGAAGTGCTCGCGCTGCACTCCCGGGAGAAGGTCTCGCCGCTCGCCGGCTGTCTGCCCAGCCTGCTGCAGCTGCCCGCGTTCTTCCTGCTGTTCCAGCTCTTCTCCGGCGATCTGATGGACGGGCACAGTCTGCTCGCCGCGCCCCTCGGCGGCACGTGGGCCGGCGCCCTCGGCGACGGCGGGCCCTTCGGGGCGGCCGGGCTGGTGTACGCCGGACTGTTCGCGGTGGTCGCCGCCGTCGCCACGTACACGTACCTGCGCGGCCGGCGCGACAGCGTCGCCGCGCCCGGGCTGCCGCCGGCGCTCGCCGGCGCGCTGCCGCTGCTCTCGTACGGGACGCTGCTCACCGTCGCCGTCGTGCCTCTGGCGGCCGCGCTCTACGTCGTGACCAGCACGTTGTGGACGGCGGTCGAGCGGACGGTGCTGTACCCGAGCCCCGCAGCGGCTACCGCTCGGTAATGGTCCACGGTGTGAGCCGGGGCTTGCAGGGCCCCGGCAATTCTTGGAGGATCGGCCAATCCTCCGATGGCCGCACTCCATCGGCCGGGGCCCACCTCGACCACAGGGAGAAGACCATGAAGCTGCTGCGCGTCGGACCGGCGGGCGCCGAGAGGCCCGCGCTGCTCGACCAGGACGGGACGCTGAGGGACCTGTCCGCCCTGGTGAGCGACATCGACGGAGGGCTGCTCGCCGACGCGTCCGCGCTCGACCGCATCCGCGCCGCCGCCGGCGCGGGCGTCCTGCCCGCGCTCGACGCGACCGGGCTGCGCATCGGACCGCCGGTCGGCCGCATCGGCAAGGTCGTCTGCATCGGCCTGAACTACCACGACCACGCCGCCGAGACCGGCGCCGCGACCCCCGCCGAACCGGTCGTCTTCCTCAAAGCCCCGGACACCGTCGTCGGCCCCGACGACACCGTTCTCGTGCCGCGCGGCTCGGTGAAGACCGACTGGGAGGTCGAGCTCGCGGTCGTCATCGGCCGCACCGCGCGCTACCTGGAGACCGACGAGGAGGCGCTCGCGCACGTGGCCGGGTACGCCGTCGCGCACGACGTCTCCGAGCGCGAGTTCCAGATCGAGCGCGGCGGCACCTGGGACAAGGGCAAGAACTGCGAGACCTTCAACCCGCTCGGCCCCTGGCTCGTCACGGCCGACGAGGTGGCCGACCCGCAGGCCCTCTCCCTCAAACTGTGGGTCAACGGCGAGCTGCGGCAGAACGGCTCCACCGCGGACCAGATCTTCAAGGTCGCGGAGGTCGTGCGGTACCTCAGCCACTTCATGACCCTGTACCCCGGCGACGTCATCAACACCGGCACCCCGGCCGGCGTCGCCATGGGCCAGCCGGAGCCGAAGCCCTACCTGCGGCCCGGCGACGTCGTGGAGCTGGAGGTCGAGGGGCTCGGGCGGCAGCGGCAGGAGTTGAAGAGCGCGTAGGCCGGCCGTACGGGGTGCGGTACGGGGGCGGGGCGGGCCTTACGCCAGGTCCACCGTCACGCCCTCGCGGGCCGAGCGGCGGGCGGCCTCCAGGACGGCGAGGGCGGCCGCCGCCTCCGTCGCGGTGACCGGGTTGGGGCCCTCGCCGCGGAGGGCCGCCGCGATCGCCGCGTAGTATGCCGGGTAGTCGCCCGGCAGGGACTCCACCGGCTCGCCGCCGCCCGTCAGCGGGGACTCTCCCGCGCCCAGCCGGCCCCACAGCTCCGCCGGCTCGACGCCCCAGGCGCCGCCGCCCGGGCGCAGGCCCTCGCGGAGCGCGGTCTCCTGCGGGTCGAGGCCGTACTTCACGTACCCGGCGCGCTCGCCGAGCACCCGGAAGCGCGGGCCCAGCTGGGCGGTGGTGGCGCTCACGTACAGGTGCGAGCGGACGCCGTTCGCGTGCGTGACCGCGAGGAACGTGTCGTCGTCCGCCTCCGCGCCGGGGCGGCGGACATCCGACTCCGCGTACACCCGGACCGCCGGGCCGAACAGGACCAGCGCCTGGTCCACGACGTGGCTGCCGAGGTCGTACAGCAGTCCGCCGATCTCCTCCGGCGCGCCCGACTCGCGCCAGCCGCCCTTCAGGCGCGGGCGCCAGCGCTCGAACCGGGACTCGAAGCGCTGGACGGTGCCGAGCGCGCCGTCCTCGACGAGCGCGCGCAGGGTGAGGAAGTCGTTGTCCCAGCGGCGGTTCTGGAAGACCGAGAGCAGCAGGCCCCGCTCCTCCGCGAGCGCGGCGAGTTCGAGCGCCTCGGCGGCGGTGCCGGCGACCGGCTTGTCGACGACGACGGGGAGCCCGGCCCGGAGGGCGGCGCGGGCGAGCGGGACGTGGGTCTTGTTGGGGGACGCGACGACGACCAGGTCGAGTTCGTCCGCCCGGTCCCACAGCTCGTCCGGCGAGGCGGCGACGCGGACGCCGGGGAACTCGGCGCGGGCCTGCGCCTGCCGTTCCGGGTTGCCGGTGGTGACGGTGTCGAGGGCGAGTCCGTCGGTGGCGGCGATCAGCGGGGCGTGGAAGACGGAGCCGGCGAGGCCGTAGCCGACGAGACCGACGCGGAGGGGGGAGCGCGGGTTTCGGGGGGCGCTGGGGGTGTGCGGGGCGGACGGAGGCGGGGCAGTCGTCATGGGCGTACTTAAGCAACGCTGTTGCCTAAGTGCAAGCGACGGGGACAATGGGCGGGTGAAGAGCACCCCCTCCGGCGTGAACCAGCCCGCCCTGCGCAGCCACAACGCGGCCCTCGTCCTCGATCTGCTGCGGACCGCCGGGACGGCCGGGCTGAGCCGGGCCGAGCTCGCGGAGCGCACCGGGCTCACTCCGCAGGCCGTCAGCAAGATCACGGCACGGCTCCGTACGGAGGGGCTGGCCGCGGACGCCGGGCGGCGCGCCTCGACGGGCGGCAAGCCGGCGACCGCGCTGCGGCTGGTGCCGGGGGCCGGTCACGCGGTCGGGGTCCACCTCGACCGCGACGAGCTGACCGCGGTGCGGGTCGACCTCGCGGGGACGGTGGTCGAGGCACGGCGGGCCGCGCTGGACCTGGGGGCGCCGGCGGAGGTCGTCCTGGGGGCGATCGAGGGGGCGGTGCCGGGGGTGGTGGGGGACTCGGATGTGGGGGGTGGTGGAGGTGCGGGGGTTGGCGGCGGTGCCGGGGCTGGTGGCGGTCGCGAAGTTCGTGGCGGTGCCGGGGTTCTCGGTGTCGGGGTCGCCATGCCCGGGCCGCTCGACCATGCGGCCGGGGTGCCGCACCGGGTGACCGGGCATCCGCAGTGGGACGGTTTCCCCTTGCGGGACGAGCTGGCGCGGCGGCTCGGCGGGGCCGTCGTCCTCGACAAGGACACCAACGCCGCCGCGCTGGGCCTCGCGGTCCGGTCCGGGGCGCCCGAGTCGT
Organism: Streptomyces tritici; assembly: GCF_048500665.1. NCBI lineage: Bacteria > Bacillati > Actinomycetota > Actinomycetes > Kitasatosporales > Streptomycetaceae > Streptomyces > Streptomyces tritici. Next base: position 2,475,693 of record NZ_CP183183.1, on the reverse strand, counting down.
TCGCGTACCTGCACCTCGGTACGGGGCTGGGTGCCGCCCTCGTCCTCGGCGGCGCGCTGTACCGGGGGGCGCGGACCGGGGCGGGGGAGTTCGGGCACCAGACCGTCCAGCTCGACGGGCCGCCCTGCGGGTGCGGCGGGCGCGGCTGCCTGGAGGCGCTGTGCCTCGGCGCGGTCGCGCGCGGGGACGTGGCGGAGGCGGCGCGGGTGCTCGGCGTGGGGGCGGCGAACCTCGTCGCGCTGCTGGACGTCGACCGGGTGGTGCTCGGCGGCCGGGTGGTGGAGGGGGAGCCGGAGGCGTTCGTACGGGGTGTGGGCGAGGTGCTGGGGGCGCTGGCGCGGCGTCAGGGGGTGGGCGCGCCGGGGTCGGCGCCCGTCTCCGTCGGGGTGGCCGGGGGCGCGTACGCGGTGGCGGAGGGGGCGGCGCAGTTGGTGCTGGCGCCGGTGTTCGGGAAGGGCGGAGGCGGGAGCCCGTTGAGCGCGAGCTGATGATCGGCTGATGCTCTCGTGTGGTGGTGGGCTGGTGTGGTCGTGGGCTGATCGGGCGGATTCGGCGGTGCGTACGGGGGGCGGGGCCGCGTCGCGTCCCGGGCGGGTGGGGTCGCGGGTGGCAGCGTGGCGGGCGACCCGTACCCCCGCGAGCAGCAAAGGCACAGGTCCATGTCGCTCATGCCCCTGCCCACGCCCCCTCCCGCGCCCCTGCGACCGGGCTCCCGCCGGCTGCGCCGCGCCCTCGTGCGCGGACTCGCCGCGGCGGCTGCCGGGACCGCCGTCCTGCTGTTCCCCGCCCCCGCGGCGGTGGGCGTCGGGCCGGATCCCGGGCCCGGCGGGGAGCGCAAGGACCAGCCGCCGGCCTGCGGGAAGGTCTCCGACCCCGACTTCCCGATCGACACGCGGATCCACGGCGGGCCCGTGGCGTACCGGCCGGGGGACGGGTACCGGACGTGGAGCGTGGACCTCACGAACACGACGGACGAGGCGTGCGACGGCATCCATCCGGTGCTCGCGCTCACCGACCGGGAGCGGGTGCTGCGGCCGGTGCAGATCCGGTTCGACTTCTACGACGCGCGGGCGCGGCGGTGGCGGCCGGTGGAGTTCGAGGAGACGGAGGAGGACGAGAACGTCGGGGTGTTCGACGGCGGCTTCCCCGGGTTCGCCGTGCCGGCGGGGCGGACGGTGACGGTCCCGGTACGGCTGGCCTTCCGCGCCGGCACCGCGCCGAACGAGGTCGTGGCCAACGCGGCGATCGTGCAGCGGCGGGGGGACGACGGGGACTGGGTGGGGGAGTCGGACGACTACCGGCTGGTGATCGGCGGGGCGGGTGGGGGCGGTGAGGTGGGTACGGAGACGGGCGCGCCGGTGCGGGAGGGCGACGACGGGGTCCGGGGCAACTCGGTGCCGCCCGTGACGCCGACCGCTCCGGCGCCCTCGGCGCGGCCGGAGTCGCCGGAGCTGGCCGGTACGGGGGCGGGGGAGGGTTCCGGGGTGAGACGCGTCGCCGGGGCGTTGGCGGCGGGGGCGGGCGGGGCGATTCTGGCGGGTGCGGCGCTGGTGGTGATCGCGCGCCGGCGCGGGGGCGGGGCGGCCTGAGAGGCCGCGGCCCCGGAGGGCGCGGCTGCGCCGCCCGCGCGCCCGCTGCGCGGCCGCACCGTAGTGCCGGCTTCGGGCTGCGCCCGCCGCCCCCGGCGCTTCGCGCCGGTTCGGTTTCCCCCGCCCCGCCCCTTCCCGAAACCCTGCCGGGGGCTGACAGCGGGGCGGGCCGGCCCGACCCCCGAACCCCTGCCAGGCACCCGCGCCCGGGGCGGGCCCCCGGGCGCAACCCCTCGTTCATCTCCCCGTTCATCGCCGTCTGGGACCATCGCGTCGTGGATTATCCGAACGACCAGGTACCAGGCGCTCCCATCCGGTTCGGGATTCCGGAGCACGGGCGCATTCCCAAGTACTACGCCGTGAAGGCGAAGATCGGTGTGCTCGTCGAGGAGTTGGGGGAGGGTGGGCTGCTGCCCACGGAGCGGGATCTGTCCGCGCGGTTCGAGGTCTCGCGGGAGACCGTCCGGCAGGCGCTGCGCGAGCTGTTGCTCGAGGGGCGGCTGCGCCGCCAGGGGCGGGGGACCGTCGTCGCCGGGCCCAAGCTGGAGCAGCCGCTCTCCCTCGCCAGCTACACCGAGGGGGTGCGCCGCCAGGGCCGCCGGCCGGGGCGGTCGCTGATCTCGCTGGAGCGGTTCCCGTGCACCGACGCCCTCGCCGCCGAGCTCGGCGCCGAACGCGGGGAGCCCGTCTGGCACATGGAGCGGGTGCTGCTCGCCGACGACGAGCGCGTCGGCCTGGAGTCCACGTACGTCACCGTCGCCCGGCTGCCCCGGCTCGACGTCGACTTCGACCCCGACTCGTCCTTCTACGCCTACCTCCACGGCGCACTCGGCATCGCGTTCGGCGACGCCGACGAGCGCATCGAGACCGTGCTCGCCACGCCCCGCGAGGCCCTGCTCATCGGCACCCCGCCCGCGCTGCCGATGCTGCTCCTGCACCGGTTCTCGCGGGACTCCGCCGGCCGCCCCCTCGAACGCGTCCGCACCCTCTACCGCGGGGACCGCTTCAGCTTCACCGCCCATCTCGGCGCGCAGGGTTGAGGGACAGTCAAGAAGGGGCACAGCCGGGCCGGGCGGCCCGTCCGACCGCGACATCCACATCACGGAAACATAACGGGTCTGGTCCAAGCTTGTCGGGTCGTTCACCGTCCCGTCGCCCACCCGACCCGTCCGGGTCACCCGCCCCCAGGACCGTCGTCGGCATGAAGGTGATCGTCGTAGGAGCCGGCGTGGTGGGCACCATGCACGCCTGGCACGCAGTGGAACGCGGCCACGAGGTCGTGCACATCGAGCGCGAGGCCGAGGCGCGCGGCGCCTCGCTGCGCAACTTCGGACAGATCTGGGTGAGCGGGCGCGCCGGCGGCGAGGAGGTCGAGGCCGCGCTGCGCGCCCGCGAGCTCTGGGAGGGCATCGGCGCCCGCGTCCCCGAGCTGGGCTTCCGCGCCAACGGCTCGCTCACCCCCGTCCGCAACGACCTCGAACTCGCCGTCGCCGAGGCGGCCCTGGCCCGCCCCGACGCCGCCGCCCGCGGCTACAAGCTGCTCACCGCCGGCGAGGCCCGCGCCCTCAACCCCGCCCTCCGCGGCGCGTTCCGCGCCGCGCTCTGGTGCGAGCGGGACGCCGCCGTCGAGCCCCGTACCGCTCAAGTCGCCCTCCGCCGGGCCCTCCTGGCCACCGGTAAGTACACCTTCCTCCCGCACCGCGAGGTCCGTGACGTCGTCGGCGAGAACGCCGTCCGCGACGACCACGGCGACGTCCACACCGGCGACGCCGTCGTCCTGTGCACCGGCGCCTGGCTCTCCGGGCTCGTCCGCGAGCTCGCCGGCGACCTCCCCGTACGCCGCGTCCGGCTGCAGATGATGCAGACCGACCCGCTCGGCGAGGCCCTCACCACCTCCGTCGCCGACGCCGACTCGTTCCGCTACTACCCCGCGTACCGCTCCGCCGCCCTGGACGCGCTCGACGCGGGCCAGCCCCAGGACCCCGTCGCCGCCGCCCACAAGATGCAGCTGCTCATGGTGCAGCGCCGCGACGGCGGACTGACCATCGGCGACACGCACGAGTACGAGCACCCCTTCGCCTTCGACACCCTCGAAGACCCCTACGAGCACCTGACCCGCGTCGTCGAGTCCTTCCTCGGCCGCCCGCTCCCCACGATCCGCCGCCGCTGGGCGGGCGTGTACGCGCAGTGCACCGACACCTCCCGCGTCGTCCACCGCCAGCAGCTGCGCGACGGCGTGTGGCTGGTGACCGGGCCCGGCGGGCGCGGGATGACCTGCTCGCCGGCCATCGGCGAGACCACCGCGAACCTCCTGGGCTGGTGACCATGAACACGCTCCGCCACGACCTCGTCGTCCTCGACATGGCCGGGACCACCGTCGCCGACGGCGGCCTCGTCGAGCTGGCCTTCACGGCCGCCGCCGAACGGCTCGGCGAGGACCCCGCCACGATGATCGACCACGTCCGCGCCACCATGGGCGAGTCGAAGATCTCCGTCTTCCGGCACCTCTTCGGCGGCGACGAGGCCCGCGCCCGGCAGGCCAACCTCGCCTTCGAGGAGGCGTACAGCAGCCTCGTGGACGGCGGCCGGATCGCCCCGGTCCCCGGCGCCGCCGAGGCCGTCGCCGAACTGCGCGAGCAGGGCCGCACGGTCGTCCTCACCACCGGTTTCGCCCGGGTCACCCAGGACGCGATCCTCGACGCCCTCGGCTGGCGCGACCTCGTCCCGCTCACCCTGTGCCCCGCCGACGCGGGCGGCCGCGGCCGGCCGTACCCGGACATGGTCCTCGCCGCCTTCCTCCGGACCGGCGCCGTCGACGACGTCCGGCAGACCGTGGTCGCCGGCGACACCTCGTACGACATGCTCAGCGGCGTCCGCGCGGGCGCCGGGCTCGTCGCCGGCGTCCTCACCGGGGCCCACGACGCGAGCGCGCTCACCGCGCACGGCGCCACGCACGTCCTCGCCTCCGTCGCCGAACTCCCTGCCGCCATACGCGCGTCCGAGGAGTCCGGGGAGCCCAGCGCGTCCAAGGAGTCCGGGGAGTCCGCGTCGTGAGCGGCGGCATCCGGTTCGACTCCGTCACCGTCGCGTACGGGAGGAACACCGTCCTCGACGCGTTCGACCTCACCGTCGAGCCCGGCGAGGTCATGGCCCTCCTCGGGCCCTCCGGCTCCGGCAAGACCACCGCGCTGCGGGCGGTCGCCGGCTTCGTCCGGCCCGTCTCCGGCCGGGTGTTCCTCGGCGACCGCGACGTCACCGCCCTCCCGCCGCACCGGCGCGGGATCGGCATGGTCGTCCAGCAGTACGCGCTCTTCCCGCATCTGCGCGTCGAGGACAACGTGGCCTTCGGGCTCAGGGCGCAGAAGGCGCCCAAGGGCGAGATCCCGGGGCGGGTCGCCGAGGCCCTGGAGCAGACCGGCATGGCGGCGTACGCGAAGCGCTATCCGCGCGAGCTGTCCGGCGGACAGCAGCAGCGCGTCGCCATCGCCCGCGCGCTCGCCATCCGCCCCAAGGTGCTGCTGCTCGACGAGCCGCTGTCCGCGCTCGACGCCCGGCTGCGCTCCGAGATGCTCGCCGAACTCGCCAGGCTGCACCGAGAGTTGCCGGACGTGTCGATCCTGTACGTCACCCACGACCAGGTCGAGGCGCTCACCCTCGCCGACCGGATCGCCGTCATGGACCAGGCCCGGCTGCAGGACTGCGGCACCCCGCAGGAGCTGTACCGCAGACCGCGTACGGAGTTCACCGCGTCCTTCGTCGGCAACGCCAACCTCCTTCCCGTCACGGTCGGTTCGGGCGGGGCGTCCTTCGAGGGCGCCGAACTGAGGCTGGACACCGGCGGCGTGCTCCCCGGCGCGGCCGCCACCCTCTGCGTACGGCCGCACCTCGTCGGGCTCGGCGACGGGCCCAACGCGCTGCGGGGACGGATCGCGGAGGTGCAGTGGCGGGGGGCCACGCACCGGCTGTACGTGGAGGTCGGCGCCGCCGGCCACCGCGTCAAGGCGGACGTGCGCGAGCTCCGCGAGACCCCCGCCCTGGGCGACGAGGTCACGCTGCACTTCGCGCCCGAGGACGCGGTGCTGCTCGGCGCGGGGGTGGCCGATGGGTAGCGCCCTCAAGGACGCGCCGGGGACGGCCGCCGGCCCCGCGAACGGACCGGCCGCGCCGCCGCACCCGGCGCCGGAGACGCGGCCTTCCGAGGCCGCCGCCGTACGACCGCGACCCGCCCGGGCGGCGCTCTGGGCGCTGCCCCCCGTCCTCGCCCTCGGCCTGCTCTTCCTCTACCCGCTCGCCCTCGTCGTCCAGGAGTCCCTGGCGCCCGGCGCGTACGCCGACGTGTTCGGTTCCGAGGCGTTCCGGGAGGCGCTGGTCACCACCGTGTGGCTGGCCGTCGCCGCCACCGCGGGCTGTCTGGTCCTCGGGTTCGTGCTCGCGCTCGTCATCGCGTTCGTGCCGTTCCCCGGGGCGAGGGCCGTCGCCCGGTTCATCGACGTCTTCCTCTCCTTCCCGTCGTTCCTGATCACCCTCGCGCTGCTCTTCCTCTACGGCACCGTCGGCATGGCCAACGGCGTGTGGACGGACCTGACCGGCGCCGGGTCCGGGCCGTTCCGGTTCCTCACCACCCCGTGGGGCGTGCTGCTCGCCGAGATCACGTACTTCACGCCGTTCGTGATGCGGCCGCTGCTCGCCGCGTTCTCCCAGATGGAGACCGCGCAGCTGGAGGTGGCCGCCTCGCTGGGCGCGGGGCCGGGGCGGATCGTCCGGCGGGTGATCCTGCCGGAGGCGCTGCCCGCGCTCGCCGCCGGCGGCAGCCTCGTGCTCGTCATGTGCCTCAACGAGTTCGGCATCGTGCTGTTCACCGGCGCCAAGGGCGTCACCACCCTGCCGATGCTGGTCTACAGCAAGGCGATCCTCGAGTCCGACTACGCCGCCGCCTGCGTCGTCGCCGTCGTCAACGTCGCGATCTCCGTGGGTCTCTACGGCCTGTACCGGGGGGTGAGCCGCCGTGTTGGTGCGTAGCCGCGCCGGCCGCTGGACGGCCTGGACCGTGTTCGGGGTGCTGTTCCTGCCGCTGTTCGCCCTGCCGCTGCTCGTCGTCCTCGCCGCCTCGTTCGCCACGAACTGGTCGGGGGCCTTCCCCTCCGGGCCCACCGCCGAGCACTACGCCGCCGCCGTCCGCGGCGAGTCGCTGCAGGCGCTGACCACGAGCCTCGTCACGGCCGTCGCCGCGAGCCTGCTCGCGCTGCTCGTGGGCACGTGGGCCGCGCTGGCCGGGTCCGCGCTCGGCGGGCGGGCCAGGAAGGTGCTGGACGCGCTGTTCATGCTGCCCGTCGCCGTGCCGTCGGTGGTCGTCGGCCTCGCCGTCCTCGTCGCGTACTCGCAGCCGCCGCTGCTGCTCAACGGGACGCGCTGGATCGTGATCCTCGCGCACACGATCCTGGTCACGGCGTTCGCCCACCAGTCGGTCTCGGCCGCCCTCCGCCGTCTCGACCCGATGTACGAGCAGGCCGCGGCCGGCCTGGGCGCGCGCCCCTCGTACGTCCTCCTCCGGGTGAGGCTGCCGCTCCTGCTGCCGTCCCTGAACGCGGCGGCCGGACTCTGCTTCGCGCTGTCCATGGGTGAGCTGAGCGCCACGATGATGCTCTACCCGCCGGACTGGCTGCCGCTGCCGGTGCGGATCTTCACCGCCACCGACCGCGGCTCCCTCTTCACGGGCTCGGCGCTCGCCGTCGTCCTGATGGCGACGACCCTGCTCGTGCTGCTCGCCGTCTCCCGCGTCCGCACCAAAGCCTCGTACCGCTAGCACCGCCCGCATCCCCCAGCACCGCCACCGTCCCCGTACCCCTCCCATCGCCAGGAGAGAGCAACGTCATGCGCACGTCCCTCAAGCCGCTCGCCGCCGTCACCGGCAGCCTCGCCCTCGCCGCCACCGTCACCGCCTGCGGCGGTTCCTCCCCGGCCTCCTCCGACGAGAAGGTCGTCACCGTCTACAGCGCCGACGGCCTCAAGGGCGAGGCGGGCGACGGCTGGTACGACAAGGTCTTCGCCGACTTCGAGAAGAAGACCGGCATCAAGGTGAAGTACGTGGAGGGCGGCTCCGGCGAGATGGTGCAGCGCGCCGTCCGCGAGAAGAGCAACACCCAGGCCGACGTGCTCGTCACGCTCCCGCCGTTCATCCAGCAGGCCGACGCCAAGGGGCTGCTCCAGGCGTACACCCCGCAGGGCGCCGACAAGGTCAGCGGCGCGGACAAGTCCGCAGACGGGAAGTGGACCTCCGTCGTCAACAACTACTTCGGCTTCGTCCACAACAAGAAGGAGCTGCCGGCCGCGCCGAAGACCTGGGAGGAGCTGCTCGACGGGAAGTTCAAGGACAAGCTGCAGTACTCCACCCCGGGCGTCGCGGGCGACGGCACCGCCGTCGTCATCAAGGCGATGCACGACTTCGGCGGCAAGGAGCCGGCGATGGCGTACCTGAAGAAGCTCCAGGCCAACAACGTCGGCCCGTCCTCCTCCACCTCCAAGCTGGCCCCGAAGGTCGACAAGGGCGAGCTGCTGGTCGCCAACGGCGACGTCCAGATGAACTTCGCGCAGGCCAGGTCCATGCCGAACCTGGGCATCTGGTTCCCGGCGAAGCAGGGCGGCAGGCCGACCACGTTCGCGCTGCCGTACGCGGCCGGCCTGGTGAACAAGGCCCCGCACGCCGAGAACGGCAGGAAGCTGCTCGACTTCCTGCTGACCGAGGAGGCGCAGCGCCAGGTCAGCGAGATCGGCGGCGGCTTCCCGGCGCGTACGGACGTGAAGCCGACCGACGCCAACGCGATCGCACTGGCGAAGATCATGGACGGCGTCGAGATCTTCGAGCCGGACTGGGCCGACATCGACAAGAACCTGCCCGCGTACATCGACGCCTGGAAGACCGCCACCGGCAGCTAGCGCACCAGCGCACCAGCGCACCAGCGCACCAGCGCACCGGCGTCGCCGCACCGGACCTGACACGCGACGCCCAGAGTTCACCGCACGTCTCTTCCGTCCCGTCGCCGTGTAGCGGAAGGATAACGGGTACGGACCGAAGCCCAACGCCCCTGAGGAATCAGGGGCGTTGGCGCGTCACTCAGCCTGGAGGACCCCCATGCCGACCCACGGCATCCCCCGTCGCACCGTGCTCGCCGCCGCCGGCGCCACGGCCGCGGTGACCGCCACCGGTGTGCTCGCCGCCCCGGCCGCCCAGGCGGCCGCCCCCACCCTCCCCGACGGCACCAGCGCCGACAAGGTGCTCGTCGTCGGCATGGACGGACTGCGTCACGACCGCATCGCCGCCGCCGACGCCCCGCATCTGAAGCGGATGATGGCCGAGGGCACCTTCGGCGTCTCCCTGCTCTACGCCAACCCGATGGCCGCGACCTCCTCCGGCCCCGGCTGGTCGACCGTCTCCACCGGTGTCTGGCCCGACAAGCACGGCGTCCGGGACAACAGCTTCACCGGGCGCAACTACACCCAGTACCCGGGCTTCCTGGCCCGCCTGCACCAGATCCGGCCGCAGCTGTCCCTCTACGCGGCCGTCGACTGGAAGCCGCTGGACACGTACGGCACCGTCACCGCCGGCGCGGACGCAAAGATCGTCCTCGACGGCGACCGGGACGGCTACGCCGGCCACGACGAGACGATCACCGCGGACAGCGTGACCGTGCTGCGCGACCAGAACCCGGACGTCGCGTTCGTCTACCTCGGCAACACCGACGTCGTCGCCCACTCCTCCGGCACCGGCCAGCGCTACCTCGACGCCATCGCCGTCCAGGACGCCCAGCTCGGCCGCATGATCGCCGCGATCAAGGCTCGGCCCACGTACGCCGCCGAGCGCTGGACGGTCATCGTCTGCACCGACCACGGCCACGTCGACGTCGGCGGCCACGGCGGCTCCAGCATCGAGGAGCGCCGTACCTTCGTGCTCGCCACCGGCCCCGGGATCGCGGCCGGCGCGCGCCCCATCGACACCCGCCTCGTCGACGTCGCCGCCACCGTGTTCCACCAGCTCGGCATCACCCCGGAGCCGTCCTGGGGCCTGGACGGCAAGCCGATCCAGCAGCGGTCCGCCGACCCGTTCGACGCGCTGCAGTCCTCGCTGGCCGGCCGCGTCGACGAGACCGGCATCCCGGCCGGCGTCCTCGGCTTCACCCACACCCCGCCCAGCGGCTGGTCGGTCATCAACAACGCCATGGGCACGGGCGGGATGACGGAGTGGCGCGGCTGGTCCTTCGCCACCGACGAGTTCTGGTCCCGGACCCAGCGCGACCAGTCCCGCGAGCTCAACGTCCGCGCCCGGGGCGTGTTCGCGGTCGCCGACTCCGACGAGTGGGCCGACAAGGCGTTCTCCGGCACGTACGACTCGACGCTGGTCTCGCCGGCGTACGCGGTCTCCGGCGCCTCCCGCGTCACCCTCGACTTCACCACGTTCTACCGGCAGGAGGGCAGCCAGACCGCCCAGATCCTGGCCTCCTTCAACGGCGGCACCCCGGCCGTCGTGAAGAGCTACACCGCGGACGTCGTCTCGCAGCCCCAGTCGGTCACGGTGAACGTGCCCGCCGGCGCGTCCAGCGTGAGCTTCCGCTTCCGCTACACCGGCTCCAACAACTGGTACTGGGTGATCGACGGGGTCGCGGTGCGCACTTCCTGACTACGCTGGGGGCGTCGCCACAGCGTTGTCGCGTCGCCCCCAGCACACCGCACGTTCGTACGGCAGGAGTCCCGCACCCATGGCAGAGCGCAAGCCGATCGAATCCTGGCTCACCGACATGGACGGCGTCCTCATCCACGAGGGCGTGCCGATCCCCGGCGCCGACGCGTTCATCAAGAAACTGCGGGAGACCGGCAGGCCGTTCCTGGTCCTGACCAACAACTCGATCTACACCGCGCGCGATCTGCACGCCCGGCTCGCCCGCATGGGCCTGCAGGTCCCCGTGGAGAACATCTGGACCTCGGCGCTCGCCACCGCCCAGTTCCTCGACGACCAGCGCCCCGGCGGCACCGCGTACGTCATCGGCGAGGCCGGTCTGACGACCGCGCTGCACGACATCGGCTACGTGCTCACCGACCACGACCCGGACTACGTCGTGCTCGGCGAGACCCGGACGTACTCCTTCGAGGCCATGACGAAGGCGGTCCGGCTGATCAACGCGGGCGCCCGCTTCATCTGCACCAACCCCGACGAGACCGGCCCGTCCCTGGAGGGCCCGCTGCCGGCCACCGGGTCCGTCGCCGCGCTGATCACCAAGGCGACGGGCAAGGAGCCGTACTTCGCCGGCAAGCCGAACCCGCTGATGATGCGGACCGGTCTGAACGCGATCGGCGCGCACTCCGAGACCAGCGCGATGATCGGCGACCGGATGGACACCGACATCCTGGCCGGCCTGGAGGCCGGCATGCAGACGTTCCTGGTGCTGACCGGGCTGACCGGCGAGACGGGCGTGGACCGGTACCCGTACCGGCCGTCGAAGATCGTCGACTCGATCGCGGACCTCGTGGACCTGGTGCAGTAACGGGGCGCGGCGGCGGCTTCGGCGGCCCGCGGCGGGGCCCACGGGTCCCCTGGTCGGGCCCCAGCGGATGCGGAACGGCCGGAACGGAGCGAACCTTCCTGTATCAGGAGGTCACGATGCGTTCAGGTCCGATTGCTCTCCGTGCCGCGGGAGCGGCCGCCGCCGTACTGGTCCTCACGCCCCTCACGGGCGTCGCGCAGGCCGGTGAGGGGGTGAAGGCCACCGTCACCCCCAGTCCGGCGAAACCGGGGGCCGACGTCGACCTGCGGGTCAAGGGCTGCAAGGGCGCGACCGGCACGGCCGCCTCCCCGGCGTTCGTCGCGGACGCGGAGCTGTCGGGCCGCGACGGCGGCGGCCGCCCGCTGTTCGGCGACACGACGCTGAAGTCGGACCTGAACGACGGCACGTACCGCGTCACCGTCACCTGCGACGGCCGCGAACACCGCGACGCGGGCTCGGTCCGCGTCGAGCACCGCGCCAAGCCGACGCACAAGCCCACGCACCGCCCGACGCACCGCCCCACCCAGCGGCCGACGGACGAGCCGACGCACCGGCCGCCGCACCGGCCCACGGAGCACACGACGCCCGTCGCCCCGGTGCGCGCGGGCGGCGGCGGGGCGGCGCTCGCCGCGCCCGGCGCGGCCCACGCCGCGCAGCAGACCGTCGAGGAGCAGGGCCCCGGCACCCCGCACACCCTGATCGGGCTCGGCCTGGCCGGCATCGCCGCGGTCGCCGTCGCCTTCCGGCACACCCGCCGCCGGGCCAACGCCCGCGCGGCCGCCGCCTCCGCGCCCAAGGACGCGGAGTGACATGTCCGGCGAGGAACGCCCGCGCGGCACCGGGCGGCTGCTGACCGGGATCACCTGGGCCGTGCTGCTCCTGGGCCTGTGGGTGTGGGGCCGCGAGGCCACCTCGGGCCCCGGCGGGCACTCCGCGCCGACCACCGGCGACGTCGCCGCCGTCGGCCGCCCGCTCGGCGTCGCGCTGCCGCCGGCGCACCCGCCGGTGGCGCCGGTGGAGCCGCGGAAGCTGGAGATCGCCTCGATAGGCGTCACCGCCCCGGTCGTCCCGCGCGGGCTCGACGCCACGGGGGCGGTGGACCCGCCGCCGTACGAGATGGCGCAGTCGGTCGGCTGGTTCGACCGGGGCGCGAAGCCCGGCGCGGACGGCGCGGCACTGCTGGTCGGACACGTGGACACCGAGACGCGTCCGGCGGTCTTCTACAACCTGAGCTCGACCCGCCCGGGGGCGAAGGTCCTGATCACCCGGACGGACGGCTCGGTCGCCGAATTCACGGTGGACGACGTCCAGGTCTTCCCCCGGGAGCACTTCGACCCGCGCAAGGTGTACGGGCAGCGCGACCCGGACCGGGCGGAGCTGCGCCTGATCACCTGCGGCGGGACCTTCGACCGGAAGACGAGGACGTACACGGCGAACGTGGTCGTCTCGGCGTACCTGACCAAGGTCTCGGCGGCGGCCAGGGCGTGACCGCACCAACCGTGGAAACGACGAGGCCCCCTCACCATCGGTGAGGGGGCCTCGACTCTGCGTGCGCCGCCAGGGACTCGAACCCCGGACCCGCTGATTAAGAGTCAGCTGCTCTAACCAACTGAGCTAGCGGCGCCTGCTGACAGAGAAAACTCTACCTGACGTTCGAGGGTGCTCCCGACCATTTCCGCGCGCCCCGGCCTGTCGGATGGTCGTTTCGTAGCTTCGATCCGTCAAAATGCGATATGTCCGGACAGTTGAGACACTGGCGCCCGTGCAGCAGCGCCAAAAGATCTTGACGAGTGTGGAGGGGATTCGCATGAGCGTGCCGGTCTTCGAGGAGTACGAACCCGCGGCCGACTGCGGCTGCCCCGGCTGCGCCCGCCGGCGGCGCGAACTCGCCCAGGGCCTCCCCGTCCGCGCCGGCGGGCATCCGTCCGCCCACGGCGCCCGCCGCGCCCTGGTCCTGGTGACCGCGGCGGGCGTGGTCCTGGGCGGCTCGGGCACGGCGGCCGTCGCGGAGGAGCTCGGCCTCGCGGTCCCGGGCGACTCCGGCTCCGGCCCCGCCGCCGACACCCGCCCCCTCCCGGACACCCCCCAGGGCTACACCGGCCCGCTCCACGGCGGGACGGGCGGCCACCCCGGACCGCCGTCGGCCGGCCCGACCCCGCCGAGCAGTCAGGTCACCGCCGAGACGCTGCGCCGCAGCACCCGGGCCGAGATCATCAACCGCGCGAAGCGCTGGGTGTCCGCGCAGGTCCCGTACTCGATGTCCACGTACTGGTCCGACGGCTACCGCCAGGACTGCTCCGGCTACATCTCGATGGCGTGGAACCTGAGCGCCAACGAGTGGACCGGCAGCCTCGCCCGCTTCGGCACCCGGATCGACCGCACCGAGCTCCAGCCCGGCGACATCCTGCTCTTCCACAACCCGGACAACCCGACGCGCGGCTCGCACGTGACGATCTTCGGCGGCTGGACCGACTACACGCGCACCGCGTACGTCGCCTACGAGCAGACCAAGCCGCGCACCCGCAAGCAGTCCACGCCCATGGCGTACTGGAACAACTCCGACCGGTACCTCGCGTACCGCTACAAGGGCCTGGTCGCCGGCGGCGACGGCAGCGGCGGCGTGGGCGGCGGGCCGAGCTCCACGGCGTACCCGGGAGCGGGGTACTTCGGGCCCGGCGCGAACAACGCGTACGTCACGCGGCTCGGCGAGATGCTGGTCGCGCGGGGCGGCGGACGTTTCTACCGCGAGGGCCCGGGGCCCCGGTGGGGCGAGGCGGACCGCAGGGCGACCCAGGCGTTCCAGCGGGCGCAGGGCTGGACGGGCCGGGACGCGGACGGGCTGCCGGGGCGCGAGACCTGGCGGCTGCTCGTCGCCGGGAAGGGCCGGACCATCGGCGGTTCGAGTGGTTCGGGCGGTTCGACGGCCACCGCACCGGCGTTCCCCGGGCGAGCCTCCTTCCGTCCGGGGCAATCCAACGCATATGTGGAGAAGCTGGGCAAGCAGTTGGTGAAGAAGGGGTTCGGCAAGCACTACACGTCGGGCCCCGGTCCGCGCTGGACGGAGGCGGACCGCCGCAACGTCGAGGCCTTCCAGCGAGCCCAGGGCTGGCGCGGCGCGGCGGCCGACGGCTATCCGGGGCCGGAGACCTGGCGCCGGTTGTTCCGATGAACCAGTAAGAGCGTGAGGTGGAACGGATGACGACAGCGACACCCGACCGCGACAGGGAGGGCGAGGGCCGGGACCCCCGCACTCCGGCCGCCCCGCCGGACCGGGGTCCGGCCCCGGTCGCGGGGCCGCTGCCCGTGCCGGCGCCGGAGCCGGGCGCGTCGTCCGACGGTCCGCCGGACGCGGCCCCGGGCCCGGCGGGCGGCGCCGCCGCCGACGGGCCGTTCCGCACGGGTGCTCCGCGCACCCAGCCGGGACGGCGGACGCCGGTCATCGGGGCGGAGACGACCGGGGCCATCCCCGTGCACCGGCTGTTCCGCGAGGACCCGGTGGCCCCGGCCGGCGCGGTCGATCCGGGGCCCGACACCCAGCCGATGCCCGGAGTCCGCCCCCGCGCGGGGGCGGACTCCGTCTTCGACTTCGAGGCCCTGTTCGCCCCGGAGCCCCCGCCGACGGGCGTCCCGCCCGCCCGCCCGCACACGGAGGAACCGACCGACGCCGCCGAAGCCCCGCCGGCCCGGTCCGCCGGATCGCCACTGGCCGACGCGGCCGAGGCCCCCGCCCCCGCCGCGCCGCCGCAGCCCGGCGACGTGTTCCTGCTCCCGGACCCCTCCGCGCAGAGACGCACCCCGGAGGCCCGGGATGTCGTGCCGGGCGGCTCTCCCCGCGAGACTCCCGAGCCGGAGGCCACCGGGCCGGTGAACCCTGCGCGGGGGTCCTTCCCGTCGGAGTCCGCCGGTCCCCGGAGCGTCCTTCCGGGCGGTTCTTCCTGTGAGACTCCCGCGCCGGAGAGCGCCGGGCCGGTGACCGCCGCGCGGGGGGTCTCCGCGTCGGAGCCCGCCGGTCCCAGGAGCGTCGTACCGGGCGGCTCTCCTCGCGAGACTTCCGCGCCGGAGGCCACCGGGCCGGTGGCGTCCGCCCCGGGGATCTCCCCTTGCGAGGCCGCCGCGCCCGAGGATCCCCACCGCGAGGCCCTCGCGCCGGATGCCCCTGCAGGGCGCAGCCCCGCCGCGCAGCCCTCCACCGCGCACCAACCCGCGCCGGAGGCCCCCGCGTCGCGCGAATCCGGCGCGCCGGCCGGCGAGGCGCTGTCGATTCCTGAGCCCACCGCGCCGCTCGTCGACGTGCCCGCCTCCCGCGACGACTCCGACGCGCCGCGTGAGGCCACGATCGTGTCGCCCGCCGCGCCCCGCGACGCCGGCCCCCGGGGCCGGATCCTCGACTTCGAGGCGCTGTTCGCGCCGGGGCAGGGGAGCCTGTCCGTCGGGGCGGCGACGGAGGCCACGGGCGGCGGCGGGTTCCAGCCCGCCGACGTGCGCCCGGGGGGCCTCGGCAGCGGCGTGGTGCCGCCCGCCGCGCGCCGGGCCGTCGATGTGCGGCGCGCCCCCCGGCCGCCGCGCACGCCGACGCCCACGCCCAAGGCGAAGCGCCCCGCGCCCACCGCCGACCCCGCGCTGCGCGAACGGCCCGGCCCGGTGCTCCCCGGGTGGATCGGGGTCGCCGTCGGGGCCGGCGCGCTCGCCGCCTGCGCCGCGGTGCTGTGGTGGGCCGGGGCCGTGCCGGACACCGTCGCGCAGCTGCTGCGGCTGCCGGTGCGCCCGTACCACGGCATCCACCTCGGCCAGTGGGCGCTGCTCGCCCTCGGGGTGCTGCTCACCCTCTTCTCGCTGGGCGGTCTCGGCCGCGGCCGGGTCGGGTACGCCTGGGTGCTCACGCTGTTCGGCGAGTACCGCGGCACCGTCCGCCGCACCGGCCTGCTGTGGGTGAGCCCGCTCCTGCTGCGCCGCCGCGTCGACGTGCGGCTGCGCCACTGGCGCAGCGAGCCGCTGCCCGCCGTCGACGCCAAGGGCACCGCGCTCGACGTCGTCGTCCTGGTCGTCTGGCGCGTCCGCGACACCGTCCGGGCGGCCCTCGGGGTCGAGCACCACGAGGAGTACCTGCGCGAGCAGGTGGAGGCGGCGATGGCGCGGGTGCTGTCCCAGCTGCCCGCCGACGCGTTCCACGAGGACGCGCCGACCCTCCGCGACGCGGAGACCGTGGGGGAGGCGCTGACGAAGCTGCTGTCGGCGGAGTGCGCGCCGGTCGGCATCGACGTCTTCTCCGCGCAGCCGACCCGGATCGAGTACGCCCCCGAGATCGCCGCCGCGATGCAGCGCCGCCGGATCGCCGCGATCGACGCCAAGCACCGCGACAGCGTGCTGACGTCCGTCGTGGACGCGGTGGACGACATGGTCCACCGGCTGACCACGCGTGGTCTGGTCGAGCTGGACGACTACGAGCGCAAGGCGCTGGTGAAGGACCTGACGGTGGCGTTCTACACGGGCCGGGGCGGCGGGGGAGAGGGCGCGTAACGGCGTCCGACCACCGCCGCGATTGGTATGGACATGTTCAAGTCCCGTCCCTACATTGAAACTTGGTCCAGACCAGAACCACCTCACCGCACGCGCGTGCGCACCGGCTCGGCCCACAGAACTCCCCCACGTTCTCCTGGAGCAGAAGCATGGACAAGCGCACAACGAACACCCGACCCGGGGCGAGGACGCGGATAGGCGTGGCCGCGGTCGCGCTCGGCGTCGCCGGCGTCACCTTCCTGTCCGCCGGCAGCGCCACCGGCCACGGCTACACCGACTCGCCCATCAGCCGTCAGAAGCTCTGCCAGAACGGCACCGTCACCGGCTGCGGCTCCATCCAGTGGGAGCCGCAGTCGGTCGAGGGCCCCAAGGGCTTCCCGGCCGCCGGGCCCGCCGACGGCACGATCTGCGCCGGCGGCAACGCCCGGTTCGCCCAGCTCGACGACCCGCGCGGCGGCTCCTGGCCGGCGACCCGGGTCACCTCGGGCCAGAGCTACACCTTCCGCTGGCAGTTCACGGCCCGGCACCGCACCACCGACTTCAGGTACTACATCACCCGCAACGGCTGGAACCCGGCCCAGAAGCTCACCCGGGCCGCGCTCGACCCGCAGCCGTTCCTGACCGTCCCGTACCACAGCCAGCAGCCGCCGGCCACGCTCTCGCACTCCGGGACCATCCCGGCGGGCAAGACCGGCAAGCACCTGATCCTGGCGGTGTGGACGATCGCGGACACCGCGAACGCGTTCTACGCCTGCTCGGACGTCCAGTTCTGACGAGCGGTCCGCTTCAGTTCTGACGGCTCGTCAGCTACGGTCCGCGGCATGACGAGGACCGTGGCCGCCACCACCGTGGCGGAGCTCGTGCAGCGCCAGTGGGGCGACCGGAGGACCGGACTCCAGAGCCGGGGGACGGTCCTCACGCACCACGACGCCGCCGCGGGCGCCGCCGCACGGGCGGCGCTGCTCGCCGAACTCCTGCCCCGGGGCGCCGAACCGCACCTCGGGGTGCTGCTCGACAACACGCCGGAGTACCCGCTCTGGCTCGGCGCGGCGGCCCTCGCGGGGGCCGCCGTCGCCGGCATCAACCCCACCCGGCGCGGCGCGGAGCTCGCCCGCGACCTCGTCCACACGGAATGCCGGGTGCTGGTCACCCAGCGGACGCACCTCCCGCTCCTGGAGGGCCTGGCGCTGCCGGACGTACGCGTCCTGGTCACCGACACCGACGCGTACCGCGCGCTGCTCGCCCCGTACGCGGGCGCGACCCCGGGCGAGGCGGTGGTCCGGCCGGTCTCCCCGGCGAGCCGGCTGCTCCTGTACTTCACCTCCGGCTCGACCGGCGCGCCGAAGGCGGCGCTCTGCAGCCAGGGCCGGCTGGCGGCGGCGGGCGCGTCGCTGGCCGGGCAGTTCGGGGTGCGGCCCGACGACGTCCACTACATCTGCATGCCGATGTTCCACGGCAACGCCGTCATCGCCGACTGGGCGCCGGCCCTGGCGGCGGGGGCGGGCGTGGCGCTGCGGGACCGGTTCTCGGCGTCCGGGTTCCTGCCGGACGTACGGGACTTCGGCGCGACGTACTTCACGTACGTGGGGCGGGCCGTCCAGTACCTCCTCGCCACCCCGGAACGCCCCGACGACCGGGCGCACGGACTGCGGCTCGGCTTCGGCACGGAGGCGGGCGCGGTCGACGCGGCCCGCTTCGAGGCGCGCTTCGGCGTGCCGCTGGTGGAGGGCTACGGCTCCTCCGAGGGCGGTGCGGCGCTCCGCCGGACCCCCGACACGCCGCCGGGCGCGATCGGGCGGGCGGCGCCGGGGGACCGGCTGGCGGTGGTCGACCCGGAGACCGGCGAGGAGTGCGCGCCGGCGCGCTTCTCCGCGTCCGGGCGGCTGCTGAACGGCGAGCGGGCGATCGGGGAGCTGGTCAACCAGGGCCGCGCGCCCTTCGAGGGCTACTGGCGCAACCCGGAGGCGGAGGCGGAGCGCCGGCGCGGCGGCTGGTACTGGACGGGCGACCTCTTCTACCGCGACGAGGCGGGCTTCCTCTACTTCGCGGGCCGCACGGACGACCGGCTGCGGGTGGACAGCGAGAACCTGGCCGCCGCGGTGATCGAGAACATCCTGGCCCGCTGGGAGGACGTGACGGCCGTCGCGGTGTACGCGGTGCCGGACCCGGTCGCGGGCGACCTCGTGATGGCGGCGCTCTCGCCCGTGGAAGGGCGGGCGTTCGACCCGGCGCGCTTCGAGGCGTTCCTGCGGGCGCAGGACGACCTGGGGACCAAGATGCCGCCGCGGTTCGTCCGGGTCATGCGGAGCCTGCCGACGACGGCGACCAACAAGATCCACCGCGCCCGGCTCCGCGCCGACGCCTTCCTGTGCCCGGACGAGGTCTGGTGGCGTGCCACCCCCGCCGCCGTCTACGAACCCCTGACCCCGGACTCCGTCGCCGCCCTGCGCGCCGCGTACACCGCCCACTCCCGCGCCCACCTGCTGGGGCGGTGATCCTGCGGCCGAGGGGGTGGGGCCAGGCCCACCTTCCGTACGCCCGCCAGGGCCATCGTGCGGTCGGACCGAGCCGCCGTACCGTGACCGCATGGATCTTCGCGCGGCGCTCGCCCGGCCCCTCCGCTACCCCCGGACCGTCTGGCCCTGGCGGGCCGCCGGGTACCTCCTGGGCGGCGTGGCGAGCGGACTCGCCGCGCTGCTCGGGCTGCTGCTCGCCGCCCCGCTCCTCGTGTTCGGCGCGCTCGCCCTCGGCCGCGCCGAGCGGTGGCGGCTGCGCACCGTCGACCCCGCGCCCGCCCCCGACCCGCACCGCACCCCCGAGCGCCCGGGGCTCGCCGCCTGGCTCCGGCTGCGGGCCCGCGAGCAGGCCACCTGGCGCGAGACGGCGTACGCGCTGCTGCTCGCCACCGTCCTGTGGCCGCTCGACCTCCTCGCCCTGGCCCTCTGCCTCGCCCCGCCCGCCGCGCTCCTCGCCGCGCCCGTGCAGCTCGCCCTGGACGGACAGGAGGTGAAGATCGCCAAGCTGGTGCTCGTCGACTCCTACCCGCCGGCGCTGCTCGCGGCCCTCCTCGGCGCGCTGCTCCTGCCCGTCCTGCTGTACCCGCTCGGCGCCTGCGCCGCCGCCCGCGCCGCGCTCGCCCGCGCGCTGCTCGCCCCGCGCGAGGCGGAACTGCGCGACCGGATCGGCGAGGTCACCCGCTCCCGCGCCCGGCTCGTCGCCGCGTTCGAGGCCGAGCGCCGCCGCATCGAGCGGGACCTGCACGACGGCGCCCAGCAGCGCCTCGTCGCCCTCACCATGACCCTCGGTCTCGCCCGCCTCGACGCCCCGCCGGGCAGCCCGCTCGCCGCCCAGCTGGCGAAGGCGCAGGACGAGGCCGCCCGCGCCCTCACCGAACTGCGCGAGCTGATCCACGGCATCCACCCCCAGGTCCTCGCCGACTACGGGCTCGCCGCCGCCCTCGCGGACGCCGCCGACCGCTCCGCCGTGCCCGTCGACACCGACCTCGACCTGCCGCGGCTGCCCGCGCCGGTGGAGTCCGCCGCGTACTTCGCCGTCTGCGAGGGCCTCGCCAACATCGGCCGGCACAGCGGCGCGGACCAGGCCCGGCTCACCGCCCGCCACGACGCGGCCGCCGGCCTGCTCGTGCTCGACCTCCACGACGACGGCCGCGGCGGCGCCGACCCCGGGCGGGGCTCCGGGCTCACGGGACTGGCCGACCGCGTCGCCGTCCTCGATGGCACACTGACGATCTCCAGCCCGTCCGGCGGTCCGACCCTGATCCGAGTGGAGATCCCGTGCCAGCCAGCCTCCGCCTAGTCCTGGCCGAGGACAGCGTCCTCCTGCGCGAGGGCCTGATCGGGCTGCTCGCCCGCTTCGGCCACGAGGTCGTCGCCGCCGTCGGCGACGCCGACGCGCTGCGGGACGCGGTCGCCGCACACGAACCGGACGTCGTCGTCACCGACGTCCGGATGCCGCCGGGCTTCCAGGACGAGGGCCTGCGGGCCGCGGTCGCCCTGCGCGCCGAGCGGCCGGCGCTGCCGGTGCTCGTCCTCAGCCAGTACGTGCAGCGCAGCTACGCCGCCGAGCTGCTGGACGCGGGCGACGGCACGGGCGTCGGCTATCTGCTCAAGGACCGGATCGGCCAGGTCGAGGAGTTCCTCGACGCCCTGACCCGGGTCGCCGCCGGCGGCACGGTCGTCGACCCCGAGGTCGTCCGGCAGCTGCTGCGCCGCCGCCGCGACCCGCTCGCCGCGCTGACGCCGCGCGAGCGGGAGGTGCTCGGGCTGGTCGCGGAGGGCCACTCGAACGGGGCGATCGCCCGCCGTCTGGTCGTCACGGAGGCCGCCGTCGGCAAGCACATCGGCAACATCCTCGGGAAGCTCGACCTGCCCCCGGCCGAGGACACCCACCGACGCGTCCTCGCGGTCCTCGCCTACCTGCGGGCATAAGGCGGAAGGGCCCCTCGCAGCTGCGAGGGGCCCTTCCGTGTCTGTGCGCCGCCAGGGACTCGAACCCCGGACCCGCTGATTAAGAGTCAGCTGCTCTAACCAACTGAGCTAGCGGCGCCTGCTGACGGAAGTAATACTACCTGGTCCCGAGGGGTGCTCCCGACCACCCCGTGGGCCGCCCGCCCGCGGGGCTCAGATCGCCAGGGACAGCACCATCGGCGCCGCCCTGCGGTTCAGCGTGTCGGCCGCCGACCGCAGCCGGTGCGCGTGCTCGATCGGCAGCGACAGGGCCAGGCAGCCCACCGCGGACCCCGCCGTCAGCGGGACCGCCGCGCAGACCGTGCCGATCGCGTACTCCTGGAGGTCCAGCACCGGCACCGAGGCCGGCTGGCTGTCCAGCTTGGAGAGCAGCACCTTCTCGTCGGTGATCGTCCGCGAGGTCAGCCGCGCTATTTTGTGCCGGGACAGGTGGTCGCGGCGGCCGTCCAGGTCGAGCTGGGTCAGCAGGCACTTGCCGACCGCGCTGGCGTGCGCCGCCGAGCGGAAGTCCACCCACTCGTTCACGGCCGGGGTGCCGGGCCCGTCCGCGTACTGGGTGATCCGCACCTCGCCGTCGATGTACCGGCTGATGTACACCGCCGCGCCCACGGTGTCGCGCAGCTCGCCCAGGGTCTCCTGGAGCTTGCGCTCCAGCGCCTCGCGCCGGGTCGCGCCCGAGCCGAGCAGGACCAGGGAGTCGCCGACCACGTACGCGCCGTCCGCGACCCGCTCCACGTACCCCTCGTGGCGCAGCATGGACAGCAGCGGGGACAGGTGGCCGACGGGCAGGCCGGTCTCGCGCCCGATCTGGACGTCGGTGACCCCGCCGGCGTGCCGGGCGACCGCTTCCAGGACCCGCAGGGCGTACTGCACCGAGTGGAACGGTGCGGTGGGCTCGGGCATGAGCACCACGGTCTCCCCCTCCCCGGTCGTGACCGACCCTCGCGATCCTTCCGTTCCACGATAACCGTCAAGCCTCGCGCGACGGGCTGCTGTTGGGGAGATTGCCCCGACCGGGCAGGCCCGTACGCTGCGGCGCTGCACGCCGGGGAATAACCGGAGACACCCTCCTGTTGTGCTCGGGAGGTACACGTCCGTCATGCGCAGGAGGGCTCTCAGAGGTGAGCGACAAGGTGAGCGACCCCGTCCGGGGAGAGGCGCGCGGCACCGCGCCCGTCCCGCTGTCCGTCCTGGACCTGGTGACCGTCGGCAGCGGCCGGACCGCCGCGCAGGCGCTGGCCACCAGCGTGGAGCTGAGCCGGCTCGCCGAGCGCCGCGGCTACCACCGGCACTGGGTGGCCGAGCACCACTCCATGCCCGGGGTCGCCTCCTCCTCGCCGGCCGTGATCCTGGCCCACCTCGCCGCCCACACCGAGCGCATCCGGCTCGGCTCCGGCGGTGTGATGCTGCCGAACCACGCCCCGCTGGTGATCGCCGAGCAGTTCGGCACCCTGGAGGCGCTCGCCCCGGGCCGGGTCGACCTCGGACTCGGCCGGGCGCCGGGCACCGACGGAGCGACCGCCGCCGCCCTGCGCCGCACGGACCGGCTGAACGAGGGCGCGTTGGGGTCTCCCCTGCTCGAGCGGAGCCGAGAGCTTGGGGAAGACTTCCCGGAGCAGCTCGCCGAGCTGATCCGGTTCCTGGACGACGACTTCCCCGACGGGCACCCGTACGCGCGGATCCACGCCGTGCCCGGCCCCGTGCAGGGCCCCACGGCGCGCCCGCCGATCTGGCTGCTCGGCTCGTCCGGCTTCAGCGCCCGCCTGGCGGGGCTGATGGGTCTGCCGTTCGCCTTCGCCCACCACTTCTCGGCCCGCAACACCGTCCCGGCGCTCGACCTGTACCGGGAGTCCTTCCGCCCCTCGGCCGTGCTCGACGCGCCGTACGCGCTGATCGGCGTCGCCGCGCTGGCGAACGACGACGCGAAGGAGGCGCGCCGGCAGGTGCTGACCGGGGCGCTGTCCATGCTCCGGCTGCGCACCGGGCGACCGGGGCTGATCCCGACGCCGGAGGAGGCCGAGGCGTACGAGTTCTCGCTCGCGGAGCGGGAGTTCGTGGACTCGTGGCTCGGGAACGTGATCCACGGGACGGCGGAGGAGGTCCGGGACGGGCTGGACGCCCTCCAGAAGCGCACCGGCGCCGACGAGTTGATGCTCACCGCCAACGCGCACGGCGGGGAGGCGCGGCTGCGCAGCTACGAGCTGATCGCCGACGCGTACGGCCTGCCGGACGACGACGTGGTTCGAAGCCGTACGGACTGAGAGCCCCGTCCTAAGTGAACCTTAAACCGCTCGTCACGCCCGGTGGCGAGCGGTTCCGTTTTGTGCTGCACCTCTCTGACGAGGGCTTTCGCGTCCAAATTGGTCTAGTCCTAAGTTTGGTTCAGACCATTGACGCACCGTTCGCGCGGCCGCTATCACTGCTCCGACTCCTGTACCGCGCACCCCTCCCGGAGGCCGCACGTGCACCCCCGCAAACCTCTGCTCGCCGCCCTGCTCACGTCGGCCCTCGCCGCCGGCGCGCTCGCCGCCACCGCCGGTCTCGGCTCCGCCCAGGCGGCCGACACCGCGACGACCGTCACGCCGGGCGGGGTGCGCATCGCGTACTACGACCAGTGGAGCGTGTACGGGAACGCCTTCTACCCGAAGCACCTCGACACCCGCGGCATCGCGGGCAACCTGGACGTCATCAACTACTCGTTCGGCAACATCCACCCCACCGACCTCACCTGCTTCATGGCCAACAAGGCGGCGGGCGACGACAACAACCCGAACGCGGGCGACGGCGCGGGCGACTCGTACGCCGACTACCAGAAGTCCTTCAGCGCCGCGGACTCGGTGGACGGCGTGGCCGACAAGTGGGACCAGCCGATCGTGGGCGTCTTCAACCAGTTCAAGGAGCTGAAGGCGAAGTACCCCCACCTGAAGATCAACATCTCGCTGGGCGGCTGGACCTACTCCAAGTACTTCCACGACGCGGCCAAGACCGACGCCTCCCGCAAGAAGCTCGTCGCCTCCTGCATCAAGCAGTACCTCAAGGGCGACCTCCCGGTGGAGGGCGGCTTCGGCGGCCCCGGCACCGCGGCCGGCATCTTCGACGGCATCGACATCGACTGGGAGTACCCGGGTTCCTCCGGCGGCCACCTGGGCAACCACTACGGCCCCGAGGACAAGCAGAACTTCACCCTGCTCCTCGCCGAGTTCCGCAAGCAGCTCGACGAGTACGGCGCGGCCAACGGCGGCAAGAAGTACCTGCTCACGGCGGCGCTCCCGGCCGGCCAGGACAAGATCAAGCACATCGAGACCGACAAGATCGGTCGGTACCTCGACTACGCCAACATCATGACGTACGACATGCACGGCGCCTGGGACGGCGACGGGCCGACGTACCACCAGTCCCCGCTGTACCCCTCGCCGGACGACCCGACCGACGTCATCGCGCCGGGCACCGAGAAGTACGGCATCGACGCGGCGATCGACTCCTGGATCGACGGCAACCCCGCGTACGGCATCGCCGGCGGCTTCCCGGCGAACAAGCTGACCCTCGGCTACGAGTTCTACTACCGCGGCTGGAAAGGCGTCCCGGCCGGCGCCACCAACGGCCTCGCCCAGACCGCGACCGGCGGCTCGGCCGCCCGCCCGCTGAGCCAGCAGGCCGGCATCGCCCACTACAAGGAGCTCGGCGGCATCGTCGACAACCCGGCGACCACCTTCTGGGACGACAAGGCGAAGGCCTCGTACTTCTACAAGGACGGCGAGTTCTTCACCGGCCTCAACCAGCGGTCCGTCCAGGCGCGGGTGGAGTACGGCAAGCAGCGCGGCCTCGCCGGCGCGATGATGTACTCCCTGCTCGGGCTGGACGAGAACGCCACGCTGCTGAAGCAGATCAACACCGCCCTCGGCGGCACGACCGTCCCGCCGACCACGCCGCCCACCACCCCGCCCACCACGACCCCGCCGACCACGGGCTGCGGCTCCGTCCCGGCGTACGTCGCGGGCCAGGTCTACACGGCCGGCCAGGAGGTCTCCCACAACGGCCGCAAGTGGAAGGCCAAGTGGTGGACCCAGAACGAGGCCCCCGGCACCACCGGCGAGTGGGGCGTCTGGCAGGACCTCGGCGCCTGCTGATCCCCCGATGAACCGCTGCCCCCGCCCGGAAGTCCCGCCCGGCCGGGGGCAGTTCCATGCGCGCTCCCGCAGGCGTTCCTACACGGTGAGCGGTGCGACGCCGATGAGCCGGTCGATGCGGTCGGCGGGCACGGCCCGCGAGTACAGCCAGCCCTGGCCGGTGTCGCAGCCGATGCGGCGCAGCCGGGTGGCCTGACCGGAGGTCTCGACGCACTCCGCCGTGACGGTGAGGCCCAGCCGGTGGGCGAGCTGCACCAGCGCCTCGACGATCAGCTCGTCGGCCGGGTTGGCGTGCGCCTCGTCCTGGAAGCCGCGCACGAAGGAGCCGTCCAGCTTGAGGACGGAGACCGGCAGCCGGGAGAGATAGGCGAGGTTCGAGTAGCCGGTGCCGAAGTCGTCGATGGCGATGCGCACGCCCATGTCGCTCAGCGCCTGCAGGGCCTGGAGCGGACGGCCCGCCGAGCCCATCACCGCGCTCTCCGTCAGCTCCAGTTGCAGCAGGTGCGGGGCCAGGCCGGTCTCGGCGAGGATGCCCGCCACGTCCGCGACCAGGTCGGAGTCCCAGACCTGCCGCACGGCCACGTTGACGCTGACGAACAGCGGCCGCTCCCGCGGATGGTCCTTCTGCCACTGCCGCGCCTGGAGGCAGGCGGTGCGCAGCACCCACCGCCCGAGCTCGACGATCGAGCCGTCCTCCTCGGCGATACCGACGAACCGATTCGGCGCAAGTGTCCCGAACTGGGGGTGATTCCACCGCACCAGCGCCTCCACGCCGTGCACCACTCCGTCCGCCAGGCCCACCAGTGGCTGGTACTCGAGCGCGAACTCCCCGCGCTCCACGGCCGGCCGGAGGGTGGAGCTGAGCGCCTGCCGGGTCATGCGGTGCGCGTTGCGCTCCGGGTCGAAGAGCGTCCAGCGGGCCTTGCCGTCCGCCTTGGCCCAGTACAGCGTGGTGTCGGCGGCCTGCATCAGGCCGGTCGCCGTCGTGCCGACGGCGACCCGCTCGACGACGCCGATCGAGGCCGAGACGGAGAGCCGCTGGCCGGCCAGGTCGAAGGGCTGCTGCAGCGCGCAGAGCACCGACTGCGCCAGATCGGCCAGTTGCTCGGTGCCGGTGGAGTCCTCCACCAGGATCGCGAACTCGTCGCCGCCGAGCCGGGCCACCAAGTGCCCGCCGCTGCGCGTGTATCCGTCGTTGTCGGCGCACTCGGTGAGCCGGGCCGCGACCGCGGCGAGCAGCCGGTCGCCGACACGGTGGCCCATGGTGTCGTTGACCGCCTTGAAGCCGTCGAGGTCCAGGTAGCAGAGCCCGATCCGCCCTGTTCCGCCATGGCCGTACGATTGGAGGGACGGGTGCGACGGGCCGCCGGCGTCCTCGCCGGGCTCGTCGTTCTGCGCCGCCGTCTCCAGGGCCACGGCGAGCCGTTCGAAGAACAGGGTGCGGTTCGGCAGCCGGGTCACCGGGTCGTGCATCTGCAAGTGCCGCAGCCGGGCCTGGAGTTCGCGGCGGTCGCTGATGTCCGCGATGGACAGCAGCACGCGTCCGCTGTCCGCGGCCGGGGCGACGGTGACCTCGGCCCACAGCGAGCGGCCGTCGGGGTGCTTGAGCCGCCGGGTGCAGCGGAACCGCGAGCGCCTGCCGCGCAGCACCTCGTGGTACGCGTGCCACGTCCGGCCGTCGGAGGCGAGGTCGACGAGGTCGGCGGCGGCCTGGTCGAGCAGCGAGCCGGTGTCCGTGCCGAGCAGCGAGGCCATCGCGTCGTTGGCGGTGACCACCAGGCCCTCCTGGTCCACCACCGCCATCGCCAGCTGTGCGGCGCGGAACGCGGCGCGGTAGTCGCGCAGTTCGGTCTCGCGCGGTACGCCGCGATGACGCTCCGTGATCATCGGGGGAGTCCCCGGCACGGCGGAGAGCGGTACGTGCGCCGGTCCTTCTGAGGTTCCGCTCACCGCTCGCTCCCGCAGTGCAGTCGTTCCGTACAGGTGTGTTCGGGGTGGGTCGGTCAGGAAAGTGTGCCGATCATAGAGGTTGCCCGCGCGGCCCATCCAGCTCCGAACGGGCGGTGGACGCCGCCCGCTGGGGTGAGTATGCCCACGGCTCAGGCCGCCCGATCGTTTCTGCGCGGGTCTGACACGGGGACGGTACCGACGTGACCGAAAGTGACGCCCGATGAATCGGGTGCGTCGTCCGGCGCGTCGCCGGCTCACCCGACCGGGTCATCCAAAAGGGGCGAAACCTCAGAAAACGTCACAAGGTGGTTGAGGTGTCCCGCATGCCGCAGCCGGAGGTCTACGTGGAGGGTCAGCAGACACCCGAGGGAGTGGAACGTCCACGGCTGCGCGCCGGCGGGGCGGCCTTCACCTCCCTCGTCGCGCTCGCCGCGACCGGGCTCGTGGCGGGCCCCGCCGTGGGCGCGACCTCGGACGGGCCGTGCGCCCTGCCCCGTACCGCCGCCCATCACTCCCTGGGCCTGGACAGCTGGAACCCCTCCTATCCCAAGCCGGTCCGCTCCCTCGACGCGGTGATGCTCTTCCTCTCCTTCCCGGACGCCGAACCGCTGCTCTCGCCCGAGGAGCTGTCCGCCGACCACTTCCCCGCGACCAGCGCGTTCTTCGAGCGGGCCTCGTACGGCCGGTTCGCGCTGCGCCCGCATCCGCGGCACGAGTGGATCGAGATGCCCCGGGACTCCACCGCGTACGACATACAGCGCGACTGGGCGAGCGACAAGCGCACCGACTACCTGCGCGACGCGCTGGCCGCCGCCGACGGCAGGGTGGACTTCTCGCGGTACGACATCGTCTACCTGGTCGCCGATCCGGACGCGCCCGGCGTGGACTCCGACGCCACCAAGGTCGTCAACCTGGACAGCCCGCTCACCGTCGACGGCACGGAGATCAAGCGCGTCGTCACCGTCTTCGAGCGGCACCCGCCGGACCGGAACGTCCTCGCCCACGAGACCGGGCACGTCTTCGACCTGCCGGACCTGTACCACCGGCCGGTCGACGGCAAGGGCGACTGGGACACCCATGTGGGGGACTGGGACGTCATGGGCAGCCAGTTCGGGCTGGCCCCGGACCTCTTCGGCTGGCACAAGTGGAAGCTGGGCTGGCTGGACAGCAAGCAGGTGCGCTGCGTGCAGACCACCGGGCCGACGCTGGTCAGCCTGGACGCGGTGGCCGCCGCGCCGGCGGCCGGCGGCTCGCTCGGCACCCGGCTCGCGGTGGTGCGCACGGGCGAGGACTCCGTCCTGGCCTTCGAGGCGCGCGGGGCGACCGGCAACGACGCCGACACCTGCACCGAGGGCGTGCTGGTGTACCGGGTGCGCGGCGGGGCGGCGTCCGGCGACGGGCCGGTGGAGGTCGTGGACGCCCATCCGCGGACCGAGGCCTGCTGGGACCGCTCGGTGTACCCGCCGCTGGCGGACGCGCCGGTCGCGGAGGGCGAGACGTTCACCGTGCCCGGGGACGGCGTACGGGTGGAGGTCGCGGAGCGGACGCCGGGCGGGGCGTGGACGGTGAAGCTCACGGTCCCGGAGGAGGGCGACTGACCGCGTCGCGCACGGAGACGACGTAAGCACGCGGAACGGCGTACGGACACGAAGAAGCCCCCCGCTCGCGCGAGGGGCTTCTTCCGTCTGTGCGCCGCCAGGGACTCGAACCCCGGACCCGCTGATTAAGAGTCAGCTGCTCTAACCAACTGAGCTAGCGGCGCCTGCTGACGTCGTAGACCTTAGCACCCTGATCGCCGGGAGGAAAAATCGATACCCGCACGTCGGCGGCCCGGGCGGTGCGGACCGCCCGGACGCAGGCCCACAGCAGGACCTCCGGGCCGGGGAGCCAGGGCCGCCGGGTGTCCGGGGCGACGACCCAGCGGGGGCCCTCGGCGGACCGCGGGGTCAGCGGCGGGATGGTCACGGCGTCCCCGGCGCCGTGGCAGAGCAGCGGCGGCACGGCGTCGCCGAACTCCTCCCAGCGGAGCAGCGAGGGCAGCCGGTGGGCGGTGCCGGGCGTGGTGAACAGCAGCATCCGGCCGCGGTGCACGGCGACCGGGCCGGAGCCCGGGCCCTCCTCCCAGAGCCGGTCGAGCATCCGGCGGCCGAAGACGGCGGGCGTGTTCACGATGTCGAACGCGGTGCCGCAGGGCAGGACGGCCGGGGCGGCCGGGCGGTCCTCCCAGAGGGACCGCGTGGAGCGCGGATGGCCGGTCGCGGAGGCCAGCCATTCCGCGCCGGGCGTGGTGACCTGCGCGGTGTGGTGCCGCCCCTCGTCACGGAGCAGCGCGAAGATGTCCGCCCGGCGTTCGCGGAGCTCGCTCCGGTCCGGGCTCGTCGGGGTCTCGTCTCGCAGCCATGCGCTCATGACCCCAGGTGTACCGGGAGTGACGATCCGGTCGCTTCGGGTTGCCGGAAATCCGGACAGGACGGGGTGCGGGGGAGTATCGTGCCCGCCCGGCATATGCCAGGGCTACGCGCCGGACGGATCAGTCCTCGTCGGGCCGGCCGCCCGTGCGGATGAGCTCGCGGCCGAACTCGACCATCTTGCGGGTGTAGTCCGGCGTCCAGTCGGCCCGCTCCGCGATCGCCTCGTCGGTGAGCCGGTCGAACCGCCCCGGGTCGGCGAGCTGGGCCGCCGCGATCGCCTGGAACTCGAGCGCCCGGTCCGCCGCCGCCCGGAAGGCGAGCGTCAGCTCGGTCGCCCGGGCCAGCAGCTCCCGCGGGTCCTCGATGGACTCCAGGTCGAAGAAGTGCTCGGGGTCGGCGGCGGCCTCGGCAGGCTCGAAGACCAGCGGCGCGGGCCGGAGCCGCCGCTGCACGCTCCGCTCGGGTTCCGCCATCTGTGGTTCCTCCTCGCAAACACGCGGCCCGGACACCCGGGCCACTCCCCATTCTCCCGCGCCCCGCAAGAGGGCCCCACCTCTGGCCGCTTACAGGCCCGCCGGGCGCACGGGAGCGGGCCGGCCTACCGGAAGACCGAGGCCGGGGGCTTGGGGGAGGGCTTGGCGGCGGCGTCCGTGACGGGGGTGGCGCCGCCGGTGAAGTCGGTGAGGGCGCGGCCGTGTTCGACGCGGCCGGCGTGGGGGTCGCCGGCGACGCGGCGGGTCAGTTCGGCGACCGGCAGGGGCCGGTCCGAGGCGAGCAGGACCGCGTTGCCGAAGCGGCGGCCGCGCAGCACCGTGGGGTCGGCGGTCAGCGCCAGCTCCGGGAATACGGCGGCGGCGGTGGCGATCTGGCCGCGCAGGTGCGTCAGCGGCGGGCCGTCCGCCAGGTTGGCCGCGTAGAAGCCGCCCGGCCGCAGCGCCCGGCGGACCTCGCCGAGGAACTCGGTGCTGGTCAGGTGCGCGGGGGTGCGGGCGCCGCTGAAGACGTCGGCGACGACGAGGTCGGCCCAGCCGTCCGGGACCTTGGCGAGCCCGGCGCGGGCGTCGGCGGATCGGACGCGGATCCGGGCGCCGGAGTCGAGCGGCAGCTCGCGGCGGACCAGCTGGACCAGGGGCCCGTCCAGCTCGACGATCTGCTGCGTGGACCGGGGGCGGGTGGCCGCCACGTACCGGGCCAGGGTGAACGCGCCTCCGCCGAGGTGCAGCACCTGCAGCGGCCGGTTCGGGGGCGCGGCGAGGTCGACGATGTGGCCGAGCCGCCGCTGGTACTCGAAGGAGAGGTGGGCCGGGTCGTCCAGGTCCACGTGCGACTGCGGGGCGCCGTCGATCAGCAGCGTCCAGCCGCGGGGCCGCTCCCGGTCGGGTATGAGCTCGGCGAGCCCGCCGTCGACGGTCTCGACGACGGGACCGGCCACGGCCGCCCGGTCGCGCTGCTTGTTCCTTGCCACCCGCCCATTATCGGCCGCCTCAGTGGCAGCCGTCGGCCGCCTCGATCAGCCGGGCCGCCTCGCCGAGCGCCTCGCGCAGCACCGCCGGGTCGGTCACCGGCCGGTCGCCGCCCGGCGGCAGCAGCCAGTCGGCGGGGCCGTCCTGCGCGGGGCCGTCCTGCGCCGGGAGCTCCGGCAGGCGCAGCCCGCGGCCGTCCGTCCGGGTGCAGGCGCTGCCGGGCATGTCCCAGCCGTCGGCGGTGCCGGGCGGGACGAGGAAGCCGAGGGTGTCGCAGGACTCGTCGTGCAGCACCGGGCCGACCGCCGGGGCGAGGCCCCGGCGCAGGATGTCGACGGCCTCCAGGCCCTGCCGCACCGGGACGGTCACCAGGTCGCAGGGCTCGGCGGACTGGCCGGTCCCGGCGGGCGACACGCTCGCGTCGGGTGTGGGGTCGTGCCCGGCCGTCGTCGTCCGCGGGCTGATCTCCATGCCGGTCTCCAACAAGGGATCCCCTCCTCGTGCCAGGAGCAGACACGTTCCGTCTCTCCGCATGGTTCAACGCCCGCGGCCGTCAACGGCTACGGCGGCACGCCGCCGCAAAGGATGGCAGTTCATGGCGGATCGCGGGTGAGATATCCGGTTTGTAGCCAAACAGCGGGTGAGCGAACGGTCACAGCAGGTACGTTCTTGCCCCGCCGGAACACCGGCAGCACCAGGAGAAGGATCGGCCATGGCGACGTCACGGGCAGTTCCCAATCTCGCCTTCCGCAGACTCCGCGGGCGGCTCTCGCCGTCGGAGTTCGCCGCC
Source organism: Streptomyces tritici (assembly GCF_048500665.1). Classification (NCBI taxonomy): domain Bacteria; kingdom Bacillati; phylum Actinomycetota; class Actinomycetes; order Kitasatosporales; family Streptomycetaceae; genus Streptomyces; species Streptomyces tritici. Next base: position 2,443,826 of record NZ_CP183183.1, on the reverse strand, counting down.
GCGGTCCGCCGGGCGGCGCGGGAGATCGGCGAGCAGGTCGCCTGCGACGCCCGCTACATCGGACGTGTGGAGGCCGGAGAGATCCGCTGCCCCAACTACGCGTACGAGCGGGTGTTCCGGCACATGTTCCCCGGTCTGACCCTGGCGGACCTGGGCTTCGCGGCGCGGGAGCAGGTACGCGGCCGGCGGGCGACCGCCGCGGCCGCCGGGCCCCCGCCCGCCCCCGCCACCCGGAACGATGAGGAGAGCGACGTGCTGCGTCGCGCATTCATGACGAGCGGCACCGCCACCGTGGCCGCCGCCTCGCTGGGACTCGGCGGCCCCGCCGCCGCGATCCCCGCCCCCCGGACCCCGCACCGCGTCGGCGACGCCGAGGTCAGGGCCGTCGAGGACGCCGTGCGGCGGATCCGGCTGCTCGACGACCGGCACGGCGCGGAGGGCCTGTACAAGGCCGCCGCCCAGCCGCTGCGCGCCGCGTACGCGCTGCTCGACGCCGGGGTGACCCACCGCCGCGCCACCGAGGCCCGGCTCCAGTCCGGCGCGGGAGAGCTGGCCATCTCGGTCGGCTGGCTGGCCCACGACTCGGGCCGGCACGACGACGCCCGCTCCCACTACGCGGAGGCGCTGGCCACCGCGCGGGTCGCCGGCGACCCGGCCCTGGAGGCGCATGCCTTCTGCAACACCGCGTTCCTGGCCCGGGACGCGGGACGGTTCCGCGAGTCGGTCCGGGCGGCCCAGGCCGGGCTGAACGCGGCCCGCTCGGTCCCCTCGGCCCGGCTGCACGCCCTGCTCTCGCTGCGCGAGGCCGGGGCCTGGGCGGGGCTCGGCGACCGGGCCTCCTGCGAGCAGGCGCTCGGCCGGGCGCACGCGCACTTCGCCAAGGGGCCCTGCGACGCGGACCCGGAGTGGATGTCCTTCTTCGGCGAGCCGGAACTGGAGGCCCTGGAGGCCCAGTGCTGGTCCGCGCTCGGCGAGCACGGCCGGGCCGTCCGGCACGCGCACCGCGCGACCGTGCTGCAGAACCCGCACTTCGCGCGGAACCTCGCCCTCTACCGGGCGCAGCTCGCCGGCGACCTGGCCCGCGCGGGCCGCCCGGACGAGGCGGCGGAGGAGGCTCGCCGGGTGCTGGCCCTCCTGGACGGCGGCGTCCAGTCGCAGCGGATCCGCCGGATGCTGGAGACGACCCGCCAGGTCATCGCCTCCTCCTGACGGCCCCTACGCCTCCAGGTGCCCGGTGTCGTTCCAGCGCTCCACCGCGGGCTCGCCGTACTGCCAGCCGAGCACCGACAGGCTCGTCGGGTCCAGCTTGATCCGGGAGCCGAAGAACACGTCCTCGCCCAGCCAGCGCGCGGCGATCGAGCGCAGGATGTGGCCGTGCGCGAAGACCAGGACGTCCCGGTCCGCCTCGCGCGCCCAGGCCACCACCTCGTCCGCGCGGGCCGCCACGTCCGCGCGGCTCTCGCCCTCCGGCACTCCGTCGCGCCACAGCAGCCAGCCCGGGTCGCGCTCCTGGATCTGGACCGGGGTCAGCCCCTCGTACGCGCCGTAGTCCCACTCCATCAGCGTGTCCCAGCGCTCCGCCCGCTCGCCGAAGCCGGCCAGCTCGCAGGTCTCGGCCGCGCGGGACAGCGGGCTCGTGCGCACCTCGACCCCGGGCAGGCCCTGCCAGGGACCGCGGTGCAGCCGCTCGCCGAGCAGCTTCGCGCCGCGCCGGCCCTCGTCGAGGAGCGGGATGTCCGTCCTGCCGGTGTGCCGGCCGAGGAGCGACCACTCGGTCTGGCCGTGACGGGCGAGCAGGATGCGCGGTGCCATGAAGGCTTCTCCCTGGAGGTCCTCGAACGGGTGCACAGGAGTGCACGCCCATCATCCCCCACGTGAACTCCCGGTTCCCTCCGGGCAACCCCGGCCCCTCGTCCCGCGTCCCCCAGAGGTCAGGACCGATCGAAGATTCGAACCGGTACACCTCGGGGGGATGGACGGATGCCGCTGCAGCAAGGAGCCGTGCCGCACGCGGTACGAGGGGCCCGGCCCCGCTGGTGGACGGAACTGCTGCTGCTCGCCGTGGTGTACGGCGCGTACACGGGCGGCCGGCTGCTCGTCCGCGGCGATGTCCAGACCGCGGTCGACCACGGCCTGGCGATCCTGCGGTTCGAGCAGCTGCTGAGCCTGAACGCCGAGCATCCGCTCAATCGGCTGTTCACCAGCACGCCGGAGCTCGCGATCCCCGCCGACTACGCGTACGCCACGCTGCACTACCTCGTCACGCCCGCCGTCCTGGTGTGGCTGTTCCGCCGCCGCCCCGTGCTCCCCCAAGCTCTCGGCTCCGCTCGAGCAGGGGAGACCCCCTACCGGGCGGCCCGCACCTGGCTGATGCTCTCCACGCTGCTCGGGCTGGTCGGGTTCACGCTGCTGCCGACCTGCCCGCCCCGGCTGCTCGACGCGAGCCACGGCTTCGTCGACACGATGGCCCAGTTCAGCGCGTACGGCTGGTGGGGCGGGGCGGCGAGCGCGCCGCGCGGGCTCGGCGGGCTGACCAACCAGTACGCGGCGATGCCCTCGCTGCACGTGGGCTGGGCGCTGTGGTGCGGGGTGATGCTGTGGCGGTACGGGCGTACGCCGCTGTGGAAGGCGCTCGGCACGGCGTACCCGCTGCTGACCGTGATCATCGTCATGGGCACGGCGAACCACTACTTCCTGGACGCGGTCGCCGGCGCCGGCGTGATGGGCCTCGGGCTGCTGCTCACGGCCCCGTTCCTGCGGGCCGCGGACCGGCTGCGGGCGCGCGTGACCGGCGGCGCGGTGGCGGCTCCGGCCCCGATTGTCACTGGCGGATGCGACACTTCCGCGGGTGAGCGAATCCCAGGCCGGCGGAGCGCCCCCAGCTCCGCAGACGAGACTCCGACGCCGGCTCGCTGAGCTGCGCGGCCCGGCCGTCCCGCCGCGTCCGATGGACGCGCGGGCGCTGGCGGCCCTCGCCGCCAACCCCGGCTGCCGGCGGCGCGCCCTGCTGGACGGCGCGGGGGTCGACAAGACCGCGCTGGCGTCACGGCTCGGGTCTCCGGCGGCGTACGGACAGTCCCAGTTCGCCATCATGCGCGGCAACGCGTTCGAGGCGAAGGTCAAGGCGGACGGCGGCCGGGAGCTGCTGCGGCTGCTCGGGGTCGACGAGACCGCCGAGGTGCTGCTGCCCGACCTCGCCGCGGCCGGCCCGGAGGGGCGGGCGGCGCGGACCTCGCTCGCCCTGCGCGAGGCCACCGGGGCCGGGGCCTGGACGCTGCTCGACCATCCGCTGCTCGCCCTGGACGTGGCCGGCTCGCCGGTGTTCCTGGAGCCGGACGCCGTCGTGGTCCGGCCGGACGGGCGGTGGACGGTCGTGGAGATCAAGTCCTTCCCGATGATCGACGGTTCGGCGGACGCCTCGAAGGTCGGCGCGGCCGCGCGGCAGGCGGCCGTGTACGTGCTGGCCCTGGAGAAGGTCGCGGCGGTCACCGAGGGCGCGACCGTGGCGCAGTCGGTGCTGCTGGTGTGCCCGAAGGACTTCTCCAACCTGCCCACGGGCTCGATGGTCGACGTGCGCAAGCAGCGCGCGGTGACCAGCCGTCAGCTCGCCCGGCTGACCCGGATCGAGGACATCGCGGCGGCCCTGCCGGAGGGGCTCACCTTCGACGTCGAGACCTGCACGCCCGAGCAGTTGGCCGAGGCCGTCGAGGCGGTGCCGCACGCGTACGCGCCGGAGTGCCTGGCCGCCTGCGAACTGGCCTTCCACTGCCGGGAGAGGGCCCGGCTCGCCGGTGTGGTGGAGGTGCTCGGCCGGTCCGTGCGGGGCGAGCTGGGGGGCCTCACCACGATCGGCGCGGTGCTCGCCGCGGCCCGCGGCGAGGCGGGGGACACCCACGGCGCCGAGGGCGGCGAGGACGCCCACGGCGCGGAGGGCGGCGAGGAGGACGCCTTGGACGCCTTGGATCCGACGGTCGCCGCGGTGCGCCGGGCGCGGGCCCTGCGCGCCGAGGCGCTGGCGACGCGCCCGCCCGGGAGTACGGGGGCGCCCGGCCGGGAGGCGTTCGCATGCTGACCGCCCCCCGGACCACGCGCGCGGCCCTCCGCGCCGGACGAGGAGCCCTCGGATGTCGCTGATCTCCACGCTGGCCCGCATGGAGGCCGTCGAGACCGGCCGGGCCCAGCCGCTGGCGACCGTACGCCACCGGCACCTCGCCGAACGGCCCCTGATCCTCGTCCCGTTGACCACCGCGGGCGAGGCGGGCGCACCGCTCGGCGCGCTGGTCGGCACGGACCCGGAGCAGCCGCGGCTGCTGGTCGTTCCGCAGCCGCGCGACCGGGACCTGCGATTCGCGTTCCTCGCCGACCTGGCCGACGAGATCCTGCCGTACGTCGACTCGTTCACGGAGGGCGTCGAGGCGGTCGAGAAGAACGAGACCGACCCGGAGACCGGCAAGAAGGTCAAGGTCGAGGTCGAACTGTGCTCCGACGCGCCGCAGTTGATCGTGCCGAGCCGGGCCGGCGTCGAGTACGTACGGCTGCTCGGGCGCTCCATGCGGTTCCGGCGGACGGCCGAGCAGGACCCCGAGACGCCGTTCCCCGCGCCGCCGCGGGTGCCGCTGCTCGGCCGCTGGCTGACCCACTTCGGCGAGCGGGCCCGGGTACCCGGCTCCTCGCTGCTGCTCGCGGCGACGGACCTGCTGAACCGGCACTGGGCGACCGGCCAGTCCTCGCTGGAGGACCAGCACCTCGGCGCGCTGCTGGCCTGGATCGACGTCCCCGAGGGCGAGTCCGGCGCCGAGGCGGCGCTGCGGGCCGAGCTCGGGCGCGACCGGGACGGGCAGCTGCTGTGCCCGCCGGCCGGACCGGCCACCGACCCGGCGTTCGACAACCGGCTGCTCGCGCCCGCCGTCGAGCGGTACGACCGGGCCCGGCAGGCGCTGGGCGCCGCCGAGGACGGCGAGGCCGCGGACGCGCGCCTCGGCGAACTGCACCGCGCCGAGGCGGACATCCGCCGGCTGGTCGGCGGGCAGCTGCGGCCCACCTGGGACGCGGTGTGGCGCGCCGTCGAGCTGCTGCGGGAGCTGCCCGAGGGGGCGAGGGTGCCGGACCGCTGGACGCGGGACCGCTGGTCGTTCACCGCCCACCGGGACCGGGTGGCGGCCGGCGAACCGCCGCAGCCGCGCCGGGACGACGCGGTGACCGCCGCGCGCAAGCTGGCCGCGCGCGAGCAGGCGCAGGGGCAGCTGGAGGCGCAGGAGGCGCTGGACGACCCGCTGGTGCTCGCCGGACGGCGGCTGTCCGGGGAGGCGTTCGTGGCGGAGGTCGTGGAGGTGACGATGGCGTGGACGGAGTCCAAGCGCCCCGCGCCGAGGCCGCTGCTCACCGTGCGCACCGACGACCGGCCGCATCTGGGCGAGGGCGTGAAGGTGTACCGCTCGCTGGACGGCAAGCCGCAGACGGCCCAGTTCGTGGGTTACGAGGAGGACGGCTCGCCGGTGCTGCGGATCCTGGACCGGATGGGCCGCGGCAAGGAGCCCGCCGAGGGCTCGGTGCCGGAGAAGGGCGAGCGGCTCGCCTGGACGCTGTTCGAGCACGAGCAGCGGGTCGGCGCGAAGCTGCCGGATCCGGAGGAGACCCCCTGGACGCACGGCGGCCCGCCGCGTACGGACGTCGCCGAACTGCCCGATGCCGTGACCCCGGAGGACCTGCTGTGACGTTCGACCCCTCGGCGGAGGCGGCCCGCGCGACGGCCGACATCCTGGCGAGCACGATGCACGGCGACGCGCGCGGCGTGGTCGTCGACTCGCCGCCGGGCGCCGGCAAGTCGACGCTCGTGGTCCGCGCCGCGCTCGAACTGGCCGCGGCAGGGCGCCCGTTGATGGTCGTCGCGCAGACGAACGCGCAGGTGGACGACCTCGTGCTGCGGCTCGCGGAGAAGGAGCCGGAGCTGGAGGTGGGCCGGCTGCACTCCAACGACAGCGAGCCGTACGACAAGGCACTGGACGACCTGGAGCTGGTGCGCAAGTCGTCGAAGGCGGCGGAACTGGCCGGGCTGCCGGTGGTCCTGTCCACCGCCGCGAAGTGGGCGCACGTGAAGAACGTGGAGCCGTGGGCGCACGCGATCGTCGACGAGGCGTACCAGATGCGCTCGGACGCGCTGCTCGCCGTGGCGGGCCTGTTCGAGCGGGCGCTGTTCGTCGGCGACCCCGGGCAGCTGGACCCGTTCTCGGTGGTCGGCGCCGAGCAGTGGGCGGGCCTGTCGTACGACCCGTCGGCTTCGGCCGTCAGCACCCTGCTGGCCCACAACCCCGACCTGCCCCAGCACCGCCTGCCGGTGTCGTGGCGGCTCCCGGCCTCGGCGGCGCCCCTGGTCTCCGACGCGTTCTACCCGTACACCCCGTTCCGCAGCGGCACGGACCACGGGGACCGGCGGCTGTCGTTCGGCGTCCCCTCGGACGGCTCCGGCCCCGACCGGGTGCTCGACGAGGCGGCCGAGTCCGGCTGGGGCCTCCTGGAGCTCCCGGCCCGGCACACGCCCCGCACGGACCCGGAGGCGGTCCGCGCGGTCGCCCTGGTCGTGCGGCGGCTCCTGGACCGCGGCGGCGCGGCGGTCAGCGAGCGGTCCGAGGCCCCAGTCCCGCTGACCGCCGGCCGGATCGCGGTCGGCACCGCGCACCGCGACCAGGCGGCGGCCGTCCGCGCGGCGCTCGCGGAGCTGGGCGTGACGGGCGTGACCGTCGACACGGCCAACCGCCTCCAGGGCCGCGAGTACGACGTGACCGTCGTCCTGCACCCCCTGTCGGGCCGCCCCGACGCCACGGCCTTCCACCTGGAGACCGGCCGCCTGTGCGTCCTCGCCTCCCGCCACCGCCACGCCTGCATCGTCGTCTGCCGCGCCGGCGTCACCGACCTCCTGGACGACCACCCGTCGACGGAACCGGTCCAGCTGGGCGTCACGGTCAAGTTCCCCGACGGCTGGGAGGCCAACCACGCGGTCCTGTCCCACCTGCAGGAGCACCGGGTGAGCTGGACGCCCTGAAGGCCCGGCCGGGGGCGGACGTCAGCGTTCGTCGAGCTCCACGCGCGGGGCGCTGTCGTGCCAGACGGCGAAGACGGACTGTTCGCGGCCGTCGCGGGTGAAGGTGACGCGGATCCAGGTCGGCTGCTTCCAGACCTGCATCTGCCAGCCCGCCGACGGGGTCGCCGAGACCAGCTCCGCGGAGGTCTCGCCGAGGGCGAAGACGACCCGGCCGCCGTCGACGGTGTAGCTCTTCACCCGGCCGTCAGGGGCGGACGGGCGGGGCATCGGGGTCGGGGTGGGGCTCGGCGGGGGCGCCGGCGCGGATCGGTGCGGCTTCTTCGACGGCGCCGGAGTCTCCGGATGCCGGGTCGAGGAGGCCAGGAGATCCGGTTCGTCCGCCGTCGGGGAGCCGGACCCCGCGGCGGGGATGGGCAGCGCGAGGGGCGGGTCGTACGCCGTGCCCGCCAGCACCGTGTGCACGCCCCACCACGAGAGCGTGACCGCCGCGCCCGTGGCGAGCGACCACGCCAGCACGTGCACGAGTCCTCTTCGCATCGCCGCCATCATGCCCCACGCCCCCGGCCGTGGTCGCGGTCGCCTTCCTCGGCCTGCTGCGGCTTCGCACTCCTCACTCCCGGCAAGCTGAGGTCCGAGGCGCGGATTGCGGGCAACTCACCCCGTGGCAGGCGCTCCCGCAATCTGGCGCAATCCACCGCTGCCGCGACGCCACGCGCAGCATGCTGGTGCTCCACCCATCGAGGATGGAGCACACCATGACGCTCAGGTTCATCGGCACGACCAGCGAGCACGGGAACTGCCCGACCCTGTACGAGGTGGTCGAGACCGGGGACATCGTCGTCCAGGGCGACGAGCTCGCCGTGGACGACGAGCACCGCGCCCAGCTCCGCGACCTCGGCGTCACGGAGACCGCCGTCGTCGTCCCCCGCGAGCTGCTGACCCGCTTCGCCCCCAAGGAGTGACCGTGCCCCCGCTGATCCCCTTCGAGGAGATCACTCACCTGTTCGCCGAGTTCCAGCACACCGCGTTCCGGCTGGAGACCCGCCGTGGCTACGCCACCGACCGGGCCGGCGCCCGATACCGGGCGTTCATGCGCGGCATCGACCCCGCCCCGGAGCCCGAGCACCCGTGGAACGTGAACGTGCGGGAGAAGGCCGCCCAGGGTGCCCGGTTCTCCCGGGTCCGGATCGTCGACGAGCCCCCGACGGACGGACAGCGCTTCCTCATGGCGACCGCCGCCGGGAACATCGAGGCGGGGGAGGACATCCGCGTCCTGCCCCGAGCGGAGGCGGAGCGGCTCGGGCTGCCGGACTGGGACTTCTGGCTGTTCGACTCCCGCACCCTCGTCCGGATGCACATCGACGCGACCGACACCACGATCGGCGTGGAGGTCGTGAACGACCCCGACGAGGTGCTGGCCGCATGCCGGGCACGTGACGCCGCCCGCGCTGCCGCAACGCCTTCTGCGGACGTCTGGGCGCGGGTACGTTCCTCCGTGTGAGCACGGACTTCCAGAGCGGCCGCGAGGCCCTGGGCGCGCGCCTGAGCGAGCTGCGTGCCGAGGCCGGGCTCACGGGCAAGGAGTTCGCCGAGCGCCTCGGCTGGCAGCGCTCGAAGGTGTCCCGCCTCCAGAACGGCAAGCAGACCGCCAGCGCCGAGGACCTGGAAGCGTGGGCCGCCGCCGCGGGCCGCCCCGACGTGTGCGCCGAGCTGCTTGCCCGCCTGCGCGGTCTCGAGTCGCAGCAGCGGCACTGGCGGCGCCAGCTCGCTGCCGGCCACGCGCCCGTACAGGACCGGTACGTCGTCGAGTACCGGCGCACCGCCACGATGCGCGGCTACGAGACCACCGTCATCCCCGGCCTGTTCCAGACCCCGGACTACGCCCGGCACCTTCTGGTCCAGAACGCCGAACTGATGCGGTCGCCACGGGACACCGAGGCCGCCGTCGCCGCCCGCATGCGCCGCCAAGAGGTGCTGTACGAGGCGGGGAAGCTGTTCCGCGTCCTCGTGTGGGAGGGAGCCCTGCACGCCTTCGTCGGCAGCGGGGAGACGATGACCGGGCAGCTCGACCGACTCATCGGACTCATCGGCATGTCCACCGTCGAGTTGGGCGTCGTCCCGCTCGGTGCGCCCATGGCGCTGACCCCGAAGCACGGGTTCTGGATCTTCGACGAGGAGCGGGTCGTCGTCGAGACCATCAACACCGAGCTGCAGTACGACTCCGCAGACGACCTCGCGCTGTACGGGCGCGTGTGGGACGGCCTGAGCGCATCGGCCGCGTACGGGCCGGCGGCACACCGGCTCATCGCCCGGGCCCGCGGCCTGGTCGCACCGACCTGAGCAACCGCCGCCAACCCCCGGAGCGATGCGCGCAATCCCGGGCAACCAGGCGGCCACGCCACCCTGCCACTGCCTAACGTCCTGGTCATGGCCCTACGGAGAGGCGCATGACGACCCCGCCCCGAGCGGACAGGACGCCGGAATGCCGCTTGGACGCCCACGGCTACTGCCGGCCGGGCCCGGTCACCACGCCACACGGAGACGTCGTCCTCACCCTCACGTGCGGCTGTCCCTGCCATAAGCGCACACACCTGAGGAGCAGCATGAGCGCTGCCGGAACCATCAGCAACGGCCGTACGACGAAGCCGTACGAGAACGCCAACGCGCCTGGCCTGCACTGGCGCAAGGCCGGCCGGACCGACCTCGATCCGATCCTGAAGGATTGCGTGATCGTGGCCGAAGCACCGGCTGCCGAGGGCCACCCGCACGCGAGCATTCCGGACGGCACCCGCATGGTCGCCCTGTCGGACGACAAGGACCCGGCCGCCCCGGTCCTGTACTTCAGCCGGGCCGAGTTCACGAAGTTCCTCGACGGGGCCGCGGCTGGGGAGTTCGACCATCTCCGCGCCACCGACGCGGAGATGGAGCAGGCCGGCAGCACCGCGACCGTATGAACGCGGCAGATGTCGGACGGACGTTCATGCACGTGCAGCAGCGGCTCAGCGGAACGCCGTGTCACGAGTGCCGCAGCAGGAACACCGACGCCTACGTCTACGAGCTCGCGGTGATCGTGTCGTGCCGGGACTGCGGTGGAGCCACCCGCAAGGGCCGGATGGTCGCCCCGCGCGGAACCGCCTGACCGCCCACCGGCCGCCCCGGCCGGCATCCGTCCATCCCCCGTCGTCGGCCGGGGCCGCCGCAGCCATTGCTCACCCTGACGAGTGAAGGCCCGGTCCGGAAACGGACCGGGCCTTCGTCGTGTCCCCGGTCGGCGGCGGCCCCCGCCCCTACCGTGTCGCCATGCGCAGAAGCCTCGCCGTCCTCGTCGCCGCCGTCCTCGGGGCGGCCCTCCTCGGCGGCTGCACCGGGGAGCGCGACGGGGCGGGCGGCACGGGGAGCGGTGTGACGACGCTCACGGTGGGGGTGTTCGGGGCGTTCGGCTATCAGGAGGCCGGGCTGTACGAGGCGTACACCCGGCTGCACCCGAACGTCGTGATCAAACAGACCTCGATCGCCCGGAACGAGAACTACTACCCGCAGCTGCTCACCCACCTCGGCGCCGGCTCGGGCCTCGCCGACGTGCAGGCCGTCGAGGTGGGCAACATCGCCGAGGTCACCGCCACCCAGGGCGGCAAGCTGGAGGACCTCGGCCGGGTGCCCGGCGTCGACCGCTCGGCGTTCCTGCCGTGGAAATGGGCACAGGGCACCACGCGCGACGGCCGGACCGTCGCGCTCGGCACCGACATCGGGCCGCAGGCCATCTGCTACCGCAAGGACCTGTTCGCCCGGGCCGGGCTGCCCACCGACCGGGAGGCCGTCGGCGCGCTGTGGGCCGGGGACTGGAGGGCCTATCTGCGGGCCGGCAGCCGCTACCAGCAGGGCGCGCCGGAGGGCACCGCCTTCGTGGACTCCGCCTCCGGGGTGCTCGCGGCGATCAACGGCAGCAGCGCCGAACGGTTCTACGACGCGAAGGGCGAGGTCGTCTACAAGACCAACCCGGCCGTGAAGGACGCCTGGAACCTCGCCGCCGCCTTCGCCGCCGGCGGGCTGACCGCCCGGCTCCAGCCGTTCACCCCCGCCTGGGACCAGGGCTTCGCCACGGGCGCGTTCGCGACGGTCTCCTGCCCGGCGTGGATGCTCGGCTACATCCAGGACAAGGCGGGCCCGGCCGGCCGGGGCACGTGGGACGTGGCCGCCGCGCCCCGCCCCGGCAACTGGGGCGGCTCGTTCCTGGTCGTGCCGTCCGCCGGGAAGCACCGGGCCGAGGCCGCCCGGCTGGCCGCCTGGCTGACCGCGCCCGCGCAGCAGGCCCTGCTGTTCGAGCGGCGCGGCAGCTTCCCCAGCTCCCCGGCCGCCCACGCGCTGCCGCAGGTGGCGGCCGCCACCCATCCGTACTTCGGCGGCGCGCCCATCGGGGCGATCTTCACGCGGGCCGCGCGGGGCGTCCCGGTCGCCGCCGTCGGCCCCAAGGACCTGGTCATCTCGCAGAACCTGGCGGACGTCGGGATGCTGCAGGTCGACCAGAAGGGCCGCAGCGCCCAGGAGGGCTGGGACGCGGCGGTGAAGGCCATCGACAACGCCCTGGACCTGTGAGCCGATGGTCACCGACGCCTCCGTCGCCGCTCCCCCGCCGCGCGACCCCACCGCGCCGCCGCCGCTCGCCGGCCGGGACGTGTCCGGGGAGCGCCACGGCGGGCGGCTGCACCGCTGGGACGTGCGCTGGAGCCCGTACGCGCTGATCGCCCCGTTCTTCCTGCTGTTCGCGGCCTTCGGGCTCTTCCCGCTGCTCTATACGGGCTGGGCGGCGCTGCACCGGGTGGAGCTGACCGCGCCGGAGCGGCGGGAGTGGGTGGGGCTGCGGAACTTCTCCCGGCTGCTCGGGGACGAGTTCTTCTGGAACGCCTTCGGCAACACGGTGATCCTGGGCGTCCTGTCGACGGTGCCGCAGCTGCTGATCGCGCTCGGCCTGGCCCAGTTGCTGCACCGGCGGATGCGCGGCCGGACGTTCTTCCGGGTCGCCGTGCTCACCCCGTACGCGACCTCCGTCGCCGCCGCGACGCTGGTGTTCGGGCTGCTCTTCGCGCGCGACCACGGGCTGGTCAACTGGCTGCTGGGCGTGGCCGGTCTGAGCCCGGTGGACTGGCAGAACGGGACGTGGGCCTCGCGGCTCGCGGTGTCGGCGATCGTGGTGTGGCGGTGGACCGGCTACAACGCGCTGATCTATCTGGCGGCGCTGCAGGCGGTCCCGGACGAGCTGTACGAGTCGGCGGAGCTCGACGGCGCCTCGGCCTGGCGGCAGTTCGCGCACGTGACGGTGCCGGCGCTGCGGCCGACGATCCTGTTCACGGTGATCGTCTCGACCATCGGGGCGACGCAACTGTTCGGCGAGCCGCTGCTGTTCAACGGCGGCGCGGGCGCGAACGGCGGGGCGGAGCACCAGTACCAGACCCTTGGCCTGTACCTGTACGAGCAGGGCTGGGTGAACCTGCACCTCGGGCGGGCCTCGGCGATCGCCTGGGCCATGTTCCTGATCCTGCTGGTCATCGGCGCCGTTCACTGGCTGCTGGCCCGGCGGCTGCGGGCGGGGGGCTGATCCGATGAGACGGCGCGCCGGGTGGCCCACGTACACGGTCCTGGTCCTGTTCGCGGCCGGTTCGCTGTTCCCGCTGCTGTGGACGGCGGTCGCGGCCTCCGGGACCTCGACGCGGCTCGCGCAGGCGCCGCCGCCGTTCTGGTTCGGCGGGAACCTGGGGGCGAACCTGCGGACCGCCTGGACCGACGCGGCGCTCGGCACGGCGCTGCTCAACACCGCGCTGGTGGCGGGGACGGTCGCGGCGGGCACGGTGCTGTTCGCCACGCTCGCCGGGTTCGCCTTCGCCCGGCTGCGCTTCCGCGGCCGGGACGGACTGCTGCTGATGGTGGTCGCCACGATGACGGTGCCGCCGCAGCTGAGCGTCGTCCCGCTGTACCTGCTGATCGCCGAACTGGGCTGGACCGACCGGCTGCAGGCCGTGGTGCTGCCGGCGCTGGCGAGCGCCTTCGGGGTGTTCTTCATGCGGCAGTACCTGGTCCGGGCGCTGCCCGCGGAACTGGTCGAAGCGGCCCGGGTGGACGGGGCGAGCACCTGGCGGGTGCTGTGGCACGTGGTGTTCCCGGCGGCCCGCCCGGCGATGGCGGTGCTGGCGATGCTGACGTTCGTGATGGCCTGGAACGACTTCCTCTGGCCGGTCGTCGCCCTGACGCAGAGCGGCAGTCCGACCGTGCAGGTCGCGCTGACGGGCCTGGGCCGGGGCTATGTCCCCGACCAGGCGGTGGTGATGGCGGGGGCGCTGCTGGGGACGCTGCCGCTGCTGGCGGTGTTCGTGGTGCTCGGCCGGCGGATCGTGGGCGGCATCATGCAGGGCGCGGTGAAGGGCTGAGCCCTTCACCGCGCCCTGACTGTGGGGGGCCTCGGGTCGGCTTGCCGGTGCCGCCTGTCCTATTTGTAGGCGCTGAACGCCCGGGTGAAGGCCAGCGGCTGCTGGAGGATGGACGAGCAGGTGGCGTCGGCGTGGTTCACCGCGCCGGCCGCGCACTGCTTGTCGCGGGTCGAGGACCACATGGACAGCCAGCCGAGGCCCTTGGTCCTGGCGAAGTCGACCAGCTGGGTGGCGTCGTCGACCTTGAAGATCTCGGTGGTGACGTCGTTGACGCCGATCATCGGGGTGACCGCCACCGTCTTCCAGGCGGCCGCGTCGGACAGCCCGAGCACGCCCTTGATCTGCGCCTGGGTCGCGGTGGCGGCCTGGATCGCGTACGTGCCCATGTCACCGCTGTAGGCCGGGCCGTAGTCCATGGCCATGATGTTCACGGCGTCGACGCGGACGCCGTTCCGCTTCGCGTCGGCGAGCAGGTCCACGCCGGGCTGGGTCAGGCCCTCGGGCATGACCGGCAGGGTGAAGGAGACGTCCAGGCCGGGGTGGGACTTCTGGAGCCGGGCGACGGCCTGCGCGCGACGGGTGTTGGCGGCGGTGTCGGGCAGTGCCGCACCCTCGACGTCGAAGTCGACCTTGGTGAGCCGGTACCGGTCGATCACCTTGCCGTACGCGGCGGCGAGGTCGGTGGCGGAGGAGCAGTTGAGGGCCAGTTCGCGGCCGGCCGCGCCGCCGAAGGACACCCGGACGTCGCCGCCCTTGGCGCGCAGCGCGCCGATCTGGGCGGCCACCTTGTCGTTCTCCAGGCCGGTGACGCCGCCCCACAGCGGCTCGCAGCCGCCGCCGGAGGTGATGAAGGCCAGGTTGAACTCCTTCACCCCGGTCGCCTCGGCGGTGGCGAGCAGGTCGTACGCGGGGTACAGCGAGGTGTCGACGTACGGGGCGAACCTCGCGCCGCCGGAGGGGGCCGGGGGCGGGGTGGAGGGGGCGGTGGGCGTCGGCGCGGCGGTCGCCGTGGGGGTGGGCCTGACGGTGGGGGTCGCCGAGGCCGTGGGGGCGCCGGTGGGCTGCCCGGTGGGGCGGCCGCTGGGCTGCGGGGTCGCGCCGGTGTCGGCGGAGCAGGCGACCTTGTTGATGAGGCAGCCGGTCGGGTCGCCCGCGGCGCCGGTCGCGGAGGTGACGAAGCCGACGGTGACCGACCGGCCGGGCGCGAGCTCCTTGTTCCAGCTCGCGGGCTTCACGGTGACGTGCCGCCCGGAGACGGTGTGCTCGCCGTTCCACAGGGAGCTGATCACCGTCCCCGCGGGCAGGTCGAACTCCAGCGTCCAGCCCCCCGACTGGACGCTGGAAGTCTCGTTGGTGACCACGTACTGGCCGGTGTAGCCGCCGGTCCAGGAGCTCGTCCTGGTGTACGCGGCGCCGACGCCGGACGCCTGCGCGGTGCCGGTGAAGGCGAACGCGGCGCCGCCGGCGACGACGGCGGCGACGACCGTGCCGACGGCCTTGGTCCGGCCGCTCGCCCTGCGCCGATGCGAACTGGTGCCCATCGCGTGCCTGCCTCTGGGTGACGGGGGTGGGGTGCGGGCAGCACGCTAGCGAGCCGGATTCGGGCAAATGCCCCCACAGTTGGCCCGGTTGAGGATCCTTATGCTCCGCTTAAGGAAGCCATGGGACCGGGGAAAGGTTGGGCGCCGGCGGGCCGTTGGGCGCCGGCGGGCCGTTCAGGCGCGCTTGCGGCGGCCCCGGCGCGTACGGCCCCCGGCGGGGCGCCGGCCGCGGCCGCCCTCGTCCAGGGCGATCCAGACGCGGACCTCCGTGCCGCCGAGGACCGAGCGCCCGAGGCGGACGTCGCCGCCCGTGGACTCGGCCATGCGGCGCACGATGTCCAGGCCGAGGCCCGTGGAGCCGGCCCGGTCGCCGCTGTTGCCGCGGGCCAGCGCGGCGGCCGGGTCGGCGATGCCCGGGCCCGCGTCGGAGACCAGGACGATGACGGCGTCCTCGCCGTTGTGGACGTCCACGGAGAAGGCGGTGCCCTCCGGGGTGTGCCGGAAGACATTGCCGAGCAGCGCGTCGAGGGCGGCGACGAGTTCGGGGCGCGCGACGGGGATGCGGACCGGGCGCTCGATGCCGGCGACGCGTACCTTGCGGCCCTCGTCCTCCGCGAGGGCCGACCAGAACTCCATCCGCTCCCGGACCACTTCGGACGCGTCGCAGCCCGCGCCCGGACCGGTCGCCCGCGTCTGCGGCTTGGCCTCGCGGGCGGTGCGGATGATGGTGTCGACCTCGCGCTCCAGCTGCTCCACCGCGGCCCGGGTCTGCTCGGCCGCCGGGCCGGAGCCGAGGGAGGCGGCGTTCAGGCGGAGCACGGTCAGCGGGGTGCGCAGCCGGTGCGACAGGTCGGCGGCCAGCTCCCGTTCGTTGGCGAGCAGCTGGACGACCTGGTCGGCCATCGCGTTGAAGGCGATCGCGGCGGACCTCAGCTCGGACGGCCCCTCCTCGGGCACCCGCGCGCCGAGGCGCCCCTCGCCCAGCTCGTGCGCGGCGCCGGCGAGCCGCTCGGCGGGCCGGACCATCCGTACGCCGAGCCGGTCGGCCACCGCGACCGAGCCCACGATCAGCGCGACGCCCACCCCGGCGAGCACCAGCCAGGCCGTCGCGACGCCGTTGGACCGCTCGCCCTCCGGCACGAACAGCTCGACGATCGCGACCCGCCCGGAGCCGACCGCGGTGGGCTGCAGCAGCGCCGAGCCGCCGGCGACCTCGACGACGGTGGCCCGGCCGAGCCGCCGGGTGGTCTCCAGGTCCTCCGCGGCGGCCCGCCGGGTACCGATCTCGACCGGCCGGGCGCCCGGCTCGTCGCCCGCCGGCACGTGCACGGCCAGACGCCCCGCGGCGCCGTCCTCGGTGCTGGCGACGGCCCGGTCCAGCTCGGCGCGGTCGGTGGTGATGGCGAGCACGGGCGCGAGGCCGGAGGCCCGCCGCTCGGCGTTGGAGAACGCCCGGTCGCTGGCCATCTCCCGGACGACGAGGGCCAGGGGCACGGCGAAGGCGATGACGACCATGGCGGTGACGGCGAGCGACACCTTGACCAGCGCCCATCTCACTGCGGCGGCTCCAGCTTCACGCCGACGCCCCGCAGGGTGTGCAGGTACCGCGGCCGCGCGGCCGTCTCGCCCAGTTTCCGGCGCAGCCACGACAGGTGGACGTCGATGGTCTGGTCGTCGCCGTACGACTGCTGCCACACCTCGGCGAGCAGCTCGCGCCGGGGGACGACGACGCCGGGCCGCCCGGCGAGGAAGGCGAGCAGGTCGAACTCCCGACGGGTCAGGTCGAGGGGCACCCCGTCCAGCTCGGCCTGCCGGCGCAGCGGGTCGACGGTGAGCCCGCCGACGGTGAGGACCCGGCTCGGCGCGGCCTCGCCGGACCGCGCGCGGCGCAGGACGGCGGCCATCCGCGCGGAGAGGTGCTCCACGGAGAACGGCTTGACGAGGTAGTCGTCCGCGCCGTCGTTGAGCAGCCGGACGATCTCCGCCTCGTCGTCCCGGGCGGTGGCGATGATCACCGGTACGTCGGTGATGCCCCGGAGCATCTTCAGCGCCTCCGAGCCGTCCAGATCGGGCAGCCCTAGGTCGAGCACGACCACGTCGAACCGGAAATGCGCGACCTCGCGCAGCGCCTCCAGGGCGGTGCCGACGCTGCGTACCGTGTGGGCGGCGTCGGTCAGATGCCGGATGAGGGCCGAGCGTACGAACTGGTCGTCCTCGACCACGAGCACACGTGCCATGGGCGGCACCGTACGCCATACGGGGGACACGGCGGCCGGGGCGGTGACGCGCTCGATCGTGTCGAGGTCGAGATGTGACCACCCGTGTTCCCGCAGTGTTCCCACGGATCCGGACATGACGAAGGGCTGACCTGTTCTCACAGGTCAGCCCTTCGTCATTCAGGGTGAGTAACGGGACTCGAACCCGCGACATCCTGGACCACAACCAGGTGCTCTACCAGCTGAGCTATACCCACCACGACCGGTCGTTGTTCCCGAAGGTTTCCCCGACCGGCCGAGAAGAAGTCTACAGGGTCCGAGAGGGTGCTCGCGCCCGCGTTGTCGTCGGGGCGCCTCGAGCGCGAGCCCCCAGGTCATTCGGCGGGCTGGACGTGCCGGGCGGCGATCTGCCGGGCGGTGTCGCCGTCCGGGCCCGGCGGCGGGACGAAGATCGCCTCGCGGTAGTAGCGCAGCTCGGCGATGGACTCGCGGATGTCGGCCAGGGCCCGGTGGTTGCCGTTCTTCTCCGGACTGTTGAAGTACGCCCTCGGGTACCAGCGGCGGGCCAGCTCCTTGACCGAGGAGACATCGACGATCCGGTAGTGCAGGTAGCCCTCCAGGGCGGCCATGTCACGTGCCAGGAAGCCGCGGTCGGTGCCGACCGAGTTCCCGCACAGGGGAGCCTTGCGGGGCTCCTTCACGTGCTCCCGGACATAGGCGAGGACCTGGGCCTCGGCGTCGGCGAGGGTGGTGCCGCCCGCCAGCTCGTCGAGCAGCCCGGAGGCGGTGTGCATGGCGCGCACCACGTCGGGCATGGTCTCCAGGGCCGCCTCGGGCGGGCGGATCACGATGTCCACGCCGTCGCCGAGCACGTTCAGTTCCGAGTCGGTGACCAGCGCGGCCACCTCGATGAGTGCGTCGTCCGTCAGCGAGAGCCCGGTCATCTCGCAGTCGATCCACACCATGCGATCGTTCATGCGTCCTACCTTATGGCTGATGGGCGCCCGGGAAAGGTCCCCGGACGCCCATCGAGGCGCTCAGCTCGCGCTGCGCGGCCCCGGCAGGGCCGGCCGCCCGGAGGCGTACGCGTCCGACTGCGGCTTGCCCGGTTCGGGGGCGAGCTGCGGGGCCGGACGCCGGCCTCCCGGTGACGCCTGGGCCGGGACCACCGGGTCCAGGACCGCGGTGGAGGTCTCCGCCTGCGGGCGGCGGGCCCGGTAGGCGGCCCGGTACGCGGCCGGCGAGGAGCCGAGCTGGCGGCGGAAGTGGCCGCGCAGCGCCACCGGCGACCGGAAGCCGCAGCGGCCGGCCACCTCGTCGACCGAGTAGTCCGAGGTCTCCAGGAGCCGCTGCGCCTGGAGCACCCGCTGGGTGATCAGCCACTGGAGCGGGGCCGATCCCGTCAGCGAGCGGAAACGACGGTCGAAGGTGCGTCGGCTCATGTACGCGCGGGCGGCGAGCGTCTCCACGTCGAACTGCTCGTGGAGGTGCTCCAGCGCCCAGGCGACGACCTCGGCCAGCGGGTCGGCGCCGATCTCCTCCGGTAAAGACCGATCGAGATAGCGCTCCTGACCGCCGGTGCGCCGCGGCGGGACGACGAGCCGGCGCGCCAGCGCGCCCGCGGCCTCCGTGCCGTGGTCGGTCCGCACGATGTGCAGACAGAGGTCGATGCCGGCGGCGGTGCCGGCGGACGTCAGCACGTCCCCGTCGTCGACGAAGAGCTCCCGCGGGTCCACGTGGACCGACGGGTAGCGCTTGGCGAGCGTCGGCGCGTACATCCAGTGCGTGGTCGCCGGCCGGCCGTCGAGCAGCCCGGCCGCCGCGAGGACGAACGCGCCGGTGCACAGCCCGACGATCCTGGCCCCCTCCTCGTGCGCCCGGCGGAGCGCGTCGAGCGCCTCCGGCGGCGGCGGCGACGTGATCGACCGCCAGGCCGGCACGACGACGGTGCCCGCCCGGCTGATCGCGTCCAGTCCGTACGGCGCGGTGAGTTCGAGTCCCCCTGTGGTCCGCAGCGGGCCGTCCTCCCCGGCACACACCAGCAGTCTGTAGCGGGGCACACCGGCGTCCTGCCGGTCGATGCCGAACACGGAGAGCGGGATGGAGCTCTCGAAGATGGGGCCGCCGCTGAACAGCAGCACCGCGACGACTTCGCGGCGGCGGCGCCCGGAGAGTTTCCGCGCGGCCTCCGGTGCAACGGAGTCCTGGCTCATGACGCTAAGCCCCCCTCGGTGTTCGCGTCTCCCTGGTCCTGTCGCTCCTGCACGTTTCCCCTCGGTTTTGCACGAGTCCCCAGCCTTCGATACCCATGATCGAATCTACTGCGTCCCGTGGCGCCGGCGTGACAAGTTCTCCATCCGGCACATTGTCGACAAGGCAACTTGGCGCGAAGCATTCGATCACGAAGCGTTCCACTCGCGGGGCCCGCAGGGAAGTGGGTCACGCGCTCATGGCCCGTCCCCGTAGGGTGCGCAGGACGCTCCCGGGGCTTTCCTCGCTGGTGACACCGGGGGTACGGGGTGGTTCCGGCAAGGACTCGCCACTCATGTGAAGTTGGCTGAAAACCTATGGGTGCGTGCGTGCGAATACGTCAGCCCTGGCGGGGGCGGGTGCCGGTTGCCGCCGAGGTTCCGCTCCGGGCGGGGCCGCGGCGCCCCGGCGGGGCCGGGGTCACCGGCTCCCGCCGGCCGCTCGCGACGGGGTGCGGCGCGGACTGCCGGTGGCCGTCGGACAGCCGTCGGACGGCCGTCGGGCGGTGGTCGTACCGCCGTCGATCGGAGCGAAGGGTTCCGGTCGCGGCGGGCACGTTCGTTCGGCCTCCGTTCGGACGCCTGTAGGGCACAAGCGGCATTGCCATATCGGGACGGGCTCGTGCATGCTCCCTGGAACGCCGTGTGGAGGCCGCGCACGGGACGGCAGGCCCTGGGCAGGAGAGGAGTGTCGCCGTACCCTTGGGGGTATGGGCTTGGGAAGATGATTCCCGGACACAGCTCCGCCGCCCACCGTCGTTCCGTTCGACTGCTTCCTCGTTTCCTTCCTCCAGGACCTGATTCGCCGAGACACCGATGGCCGGTCACGAATTCCCCGAACCCGCGGACCGCAAGCGCGTCGCCGACTCCACGGTCGACCCGCTCGCGGTGGAACAGGCACGTCCGTCCTGCGATCCGGCCTTCCGGCACGGCGTCGTGGTGGGCTTCGACGGCTCCACGTCCAGCGAGCGGGCCCTCGCGTACGCGATCGGCATGGCCCGCCGCTCCGGTTCCGGCCTGATCATCGTGCACGTCGCCAACCGGCTGCCCACCACCGTCTGGGCGGGCTGCGAGCCGCCGGTCTTCGTCGACGTCCCCGATCACCGCACCGAGGTCCTCGGTCTGGAACTGGCCTGTGCGGACTACCTCAGCGAGGTCCCCTGGATCCTCGTCGAGCGCGGCGGCGACATCTGCCACGAGCTGGAGGAGGTCGGCCGGGAGTACTCCGCCGACGCCATCGTGGTCGGCTCCACGCACGGGATCGTCGGGCGGATCTTCGGCTCGGTGGCCGGCCGCCTCGCGCGCCGCGCCCAGCGGCCGGTCGTCGTCATCCCGTAGTGCCGCTATCCCGTAGTGCCGCTCGCGCGGCACTCCTGTCACACCGTCAACTCCCTTCGCAGGGCGCCGGGTAGGGCGATAAATCCCGCCATCTTCAGGTGAATTGTGTGCTTGTGAAGGGTACATAAAGTCCACCGGAACCAGCACCCACGCAGCACAACTGCGCACCTGAAGGGAGCCCGCCGTGGACAATGACGTCGCCGCGGGAAGCAGCACCTCCACTCTCGGCCAGCTCGCACTCGGACTGACCCTCCTGGCCTTCGGCATAGGCGGCACCGGTGTGATCGACAACGTCGCGGCGTCCGACGCCGCCTCCCTCGCCACCTGGGTCGGCGGGGTCGCCCTGTTCCTCGTCGGCATGCTCGCCCTGCGCGCGGGCAACGGCGGCGAGGGGACGGCGTACGCGTCGCTCGGCGCGTTCTGGTTCACCTGGGGCACCGCGGCGGGCGGCGAGGCGTCCGCCGAGGCGACCGGGCTGTTCCTGCTGCTGTGGGCGCTGCTCGCGCTCACGCTGACCATGTCCGCCAAGGGCGGCGGGCTCTTCGGACAGGGCGTCTACGGGCTGCTGTTCGTCTCCCTGCTCCTCTCCGGCGTCGCCGCGATGGCGGGCCATGACGGGCTCGGCAAGGCGGGCGGCTGGGTCGCGGCGGTCGCCGGGCTCGCGGCCTGGTACGGCACCACGGCGGCGGTCGCCGGCTGGCCGACGTCCCTGGCCCGCCCGGGCCGCAAGGCGGCCGCGGCGAGCTGAACCACGGCACCGCCGGAGGAACAACCGAAAACAGCGGTCCCCGTGCACCTGGGATGCACGGGGACCGCTGGTGTCCGGCCGAGCGCCGGGGGACAGGCCCGGCGGGCGGGGCTCCGGGGGACAGGCCCGGAGCCGCTGCTACTCGACCGTGACGGACTTGGCCAGGTTGCGCGGCTTGTCGATGTCGCGGCCCATGGCGAGCGCCGTGTGGTACGCGAAGAGCTGCAGCGGGATGCCCATGAGGATGGCGTCCAGCTCGTCCTCGTTCTTCGGCACGACGATGGTGTGGTCGGCCTTCTCCTGCGGCTGGTGCGCGACCGCGAGGATGCGGCCGCTGCGGGCCTTGATCTCCTCCAGGGCGGCGCGGTTCTTCTCCAGCAGGTCGTCGTCCGGGACGATCGCGACCGTCGGCAGGGCCGGCTCGATCAGGGCGAGCGGGCCGTGCTTCAGCTCGGAGGCCGGGTACGCCTCGGCGTGGATGTAGGAGATCTCCTTGAGCTTCAGGGAGGCCTCCAGGGCGACCGGGTAGCCGCGCACGCGCCCGATGAACATCATCGACTGGGCGCCCGCGTACTCCTCGGCGAGCTTCTTGATCTCGTCCTCCTGCGTGAGGATCTCGGAGATCTGCTCGGGCAGCTTGCGCAGGCCCTCGATGATCCGCTTGCCGTCGGTGACGGACAGGTCGCGGATGCGGCCGAGGTGCAGGGCGAGCAGCGCGAAGGCGACGACGGTGTTGGTGAAGCACTTGGTGGAGACCACGCAGACCTCCGGGCCGGCGTGCACGTACACGCCGCCGTCGGCCTCGCGGGCGATGGCCGAGCCGACCACGTTGACCACGCCGAGGACGCGGGCGCCCTTGCGCTTCAGCTCCTGGACGGCGGCCAGCACGTCGTACGTCTCGCCGGACTGGGAGACGGCGATGTACAGGGTGTCGGGGTCGACGACCGGGTTGCGGTAGCGGAACTCGGAGGCCGGCTCGGCGTCCGCGGGGATGCGGGCCATGGACTCGATCAGACCGGCGCCGATGAGACCGGCGTGGTACGAGGTGCCGCAGCCGAGGATCTTGATCCGGCGGATGGTGCGGGCCTCGCGCGGGTCGAGGTTCAGGCCGCCGAGGTGCACGGTGGAGAAGCGGTCGTCGATCCGGCCGCGCAGCACGCGGTCGACCGCGTCGGGCTGCTCGGAGATCTCCTTGTGCATGTAGGTGTCGTGGCCGCCCATGTCGAACGAGGCGGCCTCCCACTCCACGGTCTCCGGGGTGGCGGTGGTGGACGCGCCGGAGGTCGTGTACGTGCGGAAGTCGTCGGCCTTGAGGGTGGCCATCTCGCCGTCGTCGAGGGTGACGACCTGGCGGGTGTGGGCGATCAGGGCGGCGACGTCGGAGGCGACGAGCATCTCCTTCTCGCCGATGCCGAGGATCACCGGGGAGCCGTTGCGGGCGACCACGATGCGGTCGTTGAAGTCGGCGTGCATCACGGCGATGCCGTAGGTGCCCTCGATGACCTTGAGCGCCTCGCGGACCTTCTCCTCCAGGGTGGTGGCCTGGGAGCGGGCGATCAGGTGGGTGATGACCTCGGTGTCGGTCTCGGAGGCGAAGACGACGCCGTCGGCCTCGAGCTTGGCACGCAGCTCGGCGGCGTTGTCGACGATGCCGTTGTGGACGACGGCGACCTTGTTCTCCGGGTCCAGGTGCGGGTGCGAGTTGACGTCGCTCGGCGCGCCGTGGGTGGCCCAGCGGGTGTGCGCGATGCCGGTGGTGCCGGTGAAGCGCTTCGGGAGCTTGGCCTCCAGGTCGCGGACCCGGCCCTTGGCCTTGACCATCTTCAGGCCGGACGCCTTCGGGCTGGTGACGACCATGCCCGCGGAGTCGTAGCCCCGGTACTCCAGCCGCGCCAGACCTTCCAGCAGCAGCGGAGCGACGTCGCGCTTACCGATGTAACCGACAATTCCGCACATATAGGTGAAACCCCTCCTGGTGAGTGACGTGCTCGGCTCAGCCGTAGACGATGCGGCGCAGCTGGCGGAGCGAGAGCTCCGGCGGCGCCACGGCGCGGTGCGGCAGTTCGGCCGCGATGCGCTCGAAGATCTCGGCGTTCACGGCCCCGCCGGACTGCAGTTCGCGGTGGCGGCGGCGGACGAACTCCTCGGTCGTCTCGTCGAAGTACGCCAGCACGTCGAGCACCACCCGGGCGGCCTCACCGCGCGGGAGCGCGGTGCTGCGGACCAGGTGGTCGATCAGGTCGTCGTGCGACGGGCGGCGTTCGAGCACCCGGAAATACTGGGGGAGCGACGGCGGCTTTGCAAGAA
Source organism: Streptomyces tritici (assembly GCF_048500665.1). Classification (NCBI taxonomy): domain Bacteria; kingdom Bacillati; phylum Actinomycetota; class Actinomycetes; order Kitasatosporales; family Streptomycetaceae; genus Streptomyces; species Streptomyces tritici. The sequence goes on along the minus strand of NZ_CP183183.1, from coordinate 2,419,969 downwards.
TTCTGCCCGATTTCGGGCAAGGGTGTTCATGATCACGCCTCTGAGGCCGGAAATTGGTCTACACCTTGACGCCTGCTGGGGCCCACGGTACGCATGGTGACGGTTCGGTCACGCATGCCCACAGCAGCACAGCCCGTCGACACGCCGTCGACATGCCCGTCGACACGTCCGCTGACCCGTCGACACGCCCGTTGAAAGGGACTGCCTGTGAGACAGCACACCACGTTCCCCCGCGTACTCGGCGCCCTGCTCCTCGTGGCGGCGGCCGGCATCTCCTGCGTCGGGGCCTCGCCGGGAGCCGGGAAGGCCGCCGCGCCGGTCACCCGGCCACTCGGCGACGTCGTCCCCGCGCCGGCCTCCGTCAGCCCCGCCGGCGCCCCGTACACCCTCACCGCCGCCACCCACATCCGCGTCGCCCCCGGCGCCACCGGCGCGACCGCCGTCGGCGAGTACCTCGCCGGCCTCCTGCGCCCCTCCACCGGCTACCCGCTGCCCGTCACCGACGACACCGGCCGCGGCGGCATCCTGCTCCGGCTCAGCGCCCGCGACACCGCCCTCGGCGACGAGGGCTACCGCCTCCAGTCCGGCCGCGGCGGCGTCACCCTCACCGCCCGCACCCCGGCCGGCCTCTTCCACGCCGTCCAGACGCTCCGGCAGCAACTGCCCGCCCGCGTCGAGAAGCGCACCCTCCAGCCCGGCCCCTGGACCGTCGCCGGCGGGACCATCACCGACACCCCCCGGTACGCCTGGCGCGGCGCGATGCTCGATGTCTCCCGGCACTTCTTCACCGTCGACCAGGTCAAGCGGTACGTCGACCACCTCGCGCTCTACAAGATCAACAAACTGCATCTGCACCTCAGCGACGACCAGGGCTGGCGCATCGCCATCGACTCCTGGCCCCGGCTCACCACGTACGGCGGCTCCACCGAGGTCGGCGGCGGACCCGGCGGGTACTACACCAAGGACGACTACAAGGAGATCGTCCGCCACGCGGCCGCCCGCCACATGGAGGTCGTCCCCGAGATCGACATGCCCGGCCACACCAACGCCGCCCTCGCCTCGTACGCCGAGCTGAACTGCGACGGCGTCGCCCCGCCGCTCTACACCGGCACCGACGTCGGCTTCAGCTCCCTGTGCGTGCCCAAGGAGGTGACGTACGACTTCGTCGACGACGTCGTCCGCGAACTCGCCGCCCTCACCCCCGGCCGGTACCTCCACATCGGCGGCGACGAGGCGCACTCCACCAGCCACGCCGACTACGCCGCCTTCATGAACCGCGTCCAGCCCGTCGTGGCGAAGTACGGCAAGACCGTCGTCGGCTGGCACCAGCTCACCGGCGCCACCCCCGCCCCCGGCGCCCTCGCCCAGTACTGGGGCCTGGACGGCACCGCCGCGGCGGAGAAGGAACAGGTCGCCGCGGCGGCCCGGGCCGGCACCGGCCTGATCCTGTCCCCCGCGGACCGGATCTACCTCGACATGAAGTACGACCGGAACACCCCGCTCGGCCTGTCCTGGGCCGGCTACGTCGAGGTCCGGCGCTCCTACGACTGGGACCCCGGCGCCTACCTGCCTGGCGCGCCCGCCTCGGCCGTCCGCGGGGTCGAGGCCCCGCTGTGGACCGAGACCCTCTCCGAGAGCGCCCACCTCGACCGGATGGCCTTCCCCCGCCTGCCCGGCGTCGCCGAACTCGGCTGGTCGCCCGCGGCGACCCACGACTGGGACACGTACCGCCTCCGCCTCGCCGCCCAGGGCCCCCGCCTCACCGCCCTCGGCATCGACTACCACCGCTCCCCCCAGGTCCCCTGGGAACCCGAGGACTGACACCCGAGCGCCCACGACGACAGCAAAACAGCCGCCCCTCTTCCGCACGGGGAGGGGCGGCTCGTCGTGTCCGGGTCAGTTCCGCGACTCCCCGAGGGCCGCGTGCAGCCAGTCCAGAGAGCCTTGCCCGAGCAGCTCATCGGCAAGCCGTCGGCCGGTCTCGGTGACGAGTCGGGCGCGATTGTTGTCGATCCACCGCTGGGCGTCCGCGTATCCCTGAGCCTTGTACTCGATGCCCTGGAGCATGCACTCCAGCTTGTCGGCGTCCCGCGCGCAGATCGCCTCCGGGGACTCCTTGGCCTCGTACTCGGCGACAAGCTCCTGAATCGCCGAGGCGAGGTGCTCAGGCATGCCGGCGGTCTGATCGGCGGTCACGGCCTGCGGATCCGCCTCGGTCGAGTACTTCTTGCCGAGATGGTTCACATCACCCGTCCGCGTCTCCTGGGAGTCGTGCCACACGGCCAGAAAGGCGGAGCGGGCAGGGTCCGCCCCTTCCAGCTTGGCGATGACCGACGCGATGAGGGAGGTCCGCCACGAGTGCTCCGCCACGCTTTCCGGGTCGCGCACGCCCGCCATCCACCATCCGGTGCGTCTGGTCCGCTTGAGGGTTCCCGCCTCGTACAGGAACTGTGCCACCGCGGACAGGTCGTCAGCCACCCCTGGCCTCCTCTCACGCCTCGGCGAGGCGGATCGCGTACCGGATGCTCTCCAGCTCCCGGCGCGTCGCTGCCGGGATCCCGGAGTCATCCAACATCACCGGAAGTTGATGACGCAGTGAACGGATCTCGGGGCTCTGTCGCAGCAGGCTCGGGCGGACCGCGACGAGAGTCCACAGCGTGTGCACGTTGAGGGCGAAGAACCCGTGGTCCGGTGTGAGGGCGCGGACCAGGTGACGCATGAGCCGGTCGCCGTGCCAGGCGCCGCTGCGGTTCGTGGCGATGAAGTCGTCGGAGAGCTCCACGTGGGCCGATTCACCGATCCAGTACGCCCAGTAGTTCAGGTTCGCGAGTTCACTGGCCTCGCCCTCGGCGAGGGCGGTGTCGATGAACCATCGCATCCTGTCGTGGTCTCCCTGCCGCGCCGCGACGGCCGCCACGGACCGGGCGTTGAGCCACCGGCTGAGCCAGTCGTCAGGCCGCTCCGTGCGCTGCTGCTGTGCCAGCCACTCGGAAGTGTCATCGGCGTCGTCGTAACCGGCGAGGTACAGGGCCTGGCGTCGGAGCAGGAAAAGACCGGGGTCGCGAGCCTGTTCTGCGGTGCGTCTCATCGTGGAGAAGAAACGGCGCCTGTCCGAGCCGGACATCTCGGGGCCGACGGGAACGGGCCCCCGCCGGGGCCTGGGCGGCTCAGGGAGATCACGTACCGGTGCCGGAAGCACGCCACAGAGCGGCCAGGACAGAATCTCGACCACATCGCGTTGCAGGACCCAAGCCCCGACCGGGCTGTCGGTCGGGGGCGCATCGTCGTCGAGCACACTCGCCAGGAGGACGTCGGCTTCCATGGCCCGTTCGAGAACGAGCAGCAGAACAGGGGGCGCTCCGCGGCGCAGGAGATGGTGCCGGTGGACGAGCAGCTGCCCGACCGGTACGGCGGTGAGAGCGCGGCGGCCGGCTTCCCAGCCCGCGATCGTGTCGACGGACACGCGCAGGTCCGCAGCCAAGTCTTCCTGGGTCATGCCGAGCTGTTCGCGGATCAGCCGGAAGACGTACCCGGAGACCGTGCCGCGCCGAGCCCGGCCGGACCTTGCCTGACCGCCGGTCAGGGTTGTTCGGGGACTGCCGCCCAAAGCACCCTCCGTCCGCGTTCCCCCTGGATGGCCCACCCGTACCCGCGGTCGGTTCAAGCGGCTTCCGCCGCTGCCTACCGTCGTATGCGCAGTGACGACCGGGCAACTCAGCGTAGTAGGAAGGCCGACGTCGTGGATGCCGCACAGACGATTCACTCGGACGGGCAGAAGCCGGACCGGCACGATCGGGCTGATGCTCGCCCCGCCGCTCCCGAGGCGGCGATCAGAAGCGCGCTCCTCATGCACCACCATCCCGGCGCCGCGGAACTCGCCGCGCTCACCGACCGGCTTATCAGTCACTGCGAAGAACTCGCCACCGCCTTGACCGGGATCCCTGAGGGTCGACGACCGGCGCGGGGCACGACCGCCCTGGCGTACTGGGCGGTACTCCGCCAAACGGGACCGACGGACGGGCCGCTGGCGAACTGGTCGTACTGCCGACAGCTCGCGGTCGTCGCCCGCGACCTGCTGAACGCGACGCGGCGGGCGGACGGCGCGTACGCCGGGCGGGACGACCAGGCGCCGGGTGGGCCGTGAGCGTGCCGCGGCGGCAGACCGTATATGTCCTCGAGTACCCATCGGAGGAGCAGCATGAGCAGTGTCGGAACCATCTCCAACGGGCGTGACACCAAGGTGTACCGGAACGTGAACGCGCCCGGTCTGCACTGGCGCAAGGCGAGCCGGACGGACCTCGACCCGATCCTGAAGGACTGCGTGATCGTGGCCGAGGCGCCCGACGCCCAGGATCATCCGCACGCGGGCATTCCGGACGGGACGCGCATGATCGCGCTGTCCGACGACAAGGATCCCGCCGCACCGGTCCTGTACTTCAGCCGGGCCGAGTTCACGAAGTTCCTCGACGGGGCCGTGGCCGGCGAGTTCGATCACCTGCGCGCCACGGAGGAGGAGATGGAGCAGGCCGGCGCCCTCGCGGGCGCGTGAACGCCGCGCAGGTCGGCCAGGCGTTCGCCTACGTGCGGCGGCGGCTCGACCGGACGCCCTGCCGTGAGTGCCGAGGAACCCACACCGTCGCGATCGTCTACGAGGGCGCAGTGCTCACCTCGTGCGAGGACTGCGGCGGAGCCGCCCGGAAAGGCCGGCTCGCCGCCGGCCCTCCCTAGCGAACGACGCAGCCCCGGCGGAGGACCGTATTCCGCCGGGGCCGCGCCTGTCTTTCAGGCGAAGCGGGAGAGGGGGTTCTCCAGGTCGCCGACGAGTTGCAGGGCGCCCGACGGGTCGGCCAGGTCGACCATCTGGCGGTTGTTGCGCAGTTGGAGGCGGTTCAGGGCGGAGAGGGCGAAGGTGTCGGCGAACATGTCGTAGCGCGCGAACTTCTCCGCCAGTTCCGGCACCGACGCCTGGTAGCCGTGGACGCAGGACGCCACCGTCGACCAGAAGCCGTCCTCGTCGAGGACGCCCTCCGCGGCCAGCGTCGCCGCCAGGAAGCGGAAGAAGCAGTCGAAGACGTCGGTGAAGATCGACAGGAGCTTCATGTGCTCCGGGACGTCCGCCCGGATCCGCTCCACGGCCGGCGGCAGCACCGCGTCCGGATCCATGACGCAGATCTCCTCCGCGATGTCCTTGAACACCGCGCGCACCACCGCGCCGGCCTCGTCCAGGACCAGGATCACGTTCTCGCCGTGCGGCATGTAGACCAGGTCGTACGCGTAGAAGCTGTGCAGGACCGGCAGCAGGTACGCGTCCAGGTAGCGGGCCAGCCACTCCTTCGGGGCGAGTCCGGAGCGGCGGATCAGCGCCGCCGCCAGCGACCTGCCCTCGTGGTCGACGTGCAGCAGCGAGGCCATCGTGGCCAGGCGCTCGCCCTTCTCCAGCGAGGCCACCGGGCTCTCCCGCCACAGCGCGGCCAGCATCTTGCGGTACGGCGAGTAACGGTCGGTCGCGGCCTCGTACTCCAGGTGCCGGTAGCCGACCGCCGCCCGCTCGCGGATGATCGAGAAGCGGGCCGCCTTCAGGACCGCGTCGGCCTCGATCAGACCGGCCAGCCAGTCGTTGATCGCGGGGGTGGCCTCCATGTACGCGGCCGAAAGCCCGCGCATGAAGCCCATGTTGAGCACCGAGAGCGCCGTCTTGACGTAGTGCTTCGACGGGTCGGACGTGTTGAAGAACGTCCGGATCGACTGCTGTGCCAGGTACGCGTCGTCGCCCTCGCCCAGGTAGACCAGGCGTTCCTGCGCGACCTCCGCCGCGAAGGTGACGGACAGCTTGTTCCACCACTGCCACGGGTGCGCCGGCATCAGCAGGTAGTCGGCCGGGTCCAGGCCCCGCCCGGCCAGCGTGGCGGCGAAGCCGTTCACGGCCTTGTCGCCGAGCTCGGCGCGGACGAAGGAGTCGTACTCCAGGTCCGCGCCCGCCGTGAACGTGGCGCGGTCGCGCCGGGCGGCCAGCCAGATCAGGCGGATCGGCCGGGCGGCCTCCGGGGCGTACGCCCGGTACTCGTCCACGCCGAAGCCGAGCCGGCCGTTGTTGGCGACGAAGCAGGGGTGGCCCTCGGTCATCCCCGTCTCGATCTCCTGGAAGCCGGCCCCGGCCAGCTCCTCGGCGCTCACCGCGGGCTTGGTCGCCTTGTACGCCGTACCGGCCAGCGTGGAGGAGATCTCCTCCAGGTAGACCGGGAGGATCTCGTCGCTCAGTCCCAGCGAGCGGCGCAGCTCGGTCACGAACTGCAGGGCGTCCAGGCCCAGCTCCTCCCCGCCGCGGTGGCGGGTGATCGAGGCGGCGTGCACCTGCCAGTGGTCCAGGGCGTACCGGTCCGCGGTGAAGCGGTACTCGGTCACGCCGTCGTCGGCGACCACCCGGTACCGGCCGTCCCCGAGGTGCTCCGGCGCGAGCAGCCGCTCGTGCGCGAACTCGGCGAGCCCCTTGCGGATCAGCGCCCGGTTCGCCTCGGCCCAGCGCCCGGGGGTGAGGTGCGCGACGGGGTTCATATGGCGGCTCCCACGGCCGCCTCGAACTGCGCCCGGGTGCAGAAGCTCAGCAGCGCCCGCTTCTCCGGCTTCTGGATCTCCCGCTCCGGCACGAAGCCGACGGCCTCGTTGAGCGCGTGCACGGCCTTGTTCCGCACGTCCGGCTCGACGACCACGCGCGCGGTCGCCGGGTCGGCGAACAGCTCGCGCATCACGGCGGTGATCACCCTGCGGGTGAAGCCGTGGACCGGGGTGTCGGACGGCGCCACCAGGAAGTGCATGCCGACGTCGCCGGGCTGCGGCTCGTACAGGCCGACCAGCTCGGCCTTCGCCGGGTCGTACCGCTCCATCAGGAACGCCGGCTCCCCGTCCACCAGGCCGATGAACGCGTCGTGGTGCGGGTTCGCGGCGATCGCCATGTACTCCCGCTCGACGTCCTGCAACTGCGCGTCCTGCATCATCCAGAACGCCGCCTTCGGGTGCGTCACCCAGGGGTGGATCAGCTCGGCGTCGCGGAGCGGATCGAGGGGACGGATGGTCACGGTCATACGGCGAACTCCTGGAACGCGATGGTCTTCTCGACGGGGTAGTGCTCGCGGCCCAGCAGCTCGCGGACCAGGCAGGCGTTGCGGTAGGCGCCCATGCCCAGGTCGGGGGAGGTGATGGAGTGCGTGTGGGTGCCGGCGTTCTGGAGGTAGACGGCGCGGCCCGTCGTGTCGATCGAGTAGTTGCGGGCCACGTCGAAGCGGCCCTGGCCGTCCCAGCGGAAGCGGTCGCGGACCGGCTCCAGGAAGGCGGGGACGGAGTACTTGTAGCCGGTGGCGAGGATCAGGCCCTCGGTCTGAAGGGTGAAGTCCTTCTCCTGCTCCTGCTGGCGGAAGCCGAGGGTGTAGGTGCCGGTGGACTCCTCGTACGCGGCCGAGCGCAGAGCCGAGTTGGTCAGCAGGCGGGTGGGGACCGGGCCGGCCAGGTTCTTCTGGTAGAGCAGGTCGAAGATCGCGTCGATCAGTTCGCCGTCGATGCCCTTGAACAGGCCCTTCTGCTCCGTCTCCAGGCGGTAGCGGGTGCGCTCGGGCAGGGCGTGGAAGTAGTCCACGTACTCCGGCGAGGTCATCTCGAGGGTGAGCTTGGTGTACTCGAGGGGGAAGAAGCGCGGGGAGCGGGTCACCCAGTTGAGGCGGTAGCCGTGGACGTCGATCTCGCTCAGGAGGTCGTAGTAGATCTCGGCGGCGCTCTGGCCGCTGCCGACCAGGGTGATCGACTTCTTCTTCTGCAGCGCCTCCTTGTTCGGGAGGTAGCGCGAGTTGTGGATCGCGTCGCCGCCGAGGTCCGCGCAGGACTCGGGGACGTACGGCGGGGTGCCGGTGCCGAGGACCAGGCGGGCGGCGCGGAACGTCTCCCCGGTGTCGGTGGCGACGACGTACTGCCCGGCCGTCTCGTCGTACGTCACCTGCGTGACGGTGGTCGAGAAGCGGATGCTGCTCAGCTTGCCGGCGGCCCAGCGGCAGTAGTCGTTGTACTCGGTGCGCAGCGGGTAGAAGTTCTCGCGGATGTAGAACGAGTACAGCCGGCCGCGCTCCTTCAGGTAGTTGAGGAAGGAGTACGGGGAGGTCGGGTCGGCCAGGGTGACCAGGTCCGACATGAACGGCGTCTGGAGGTGGGCGCCCTCCAGGAACATCCCGGAGTGCCATTCGAAGTCCGGCTTGGACTCCAGGAAGAGGCCGTTCAGTTCGTCGAGGGGCTCGGTGAGGCAGGCCAGGCCGAGGTTGAAGGGGCCGAGCCCGATGCCGATGAAATCAAGAGGCTGCGTGGACAAGGGTCTCTCCCAGGTACTGCTCGGCGTGGCCGGCGATCAGGTCAAGGACGGCGGCGATGTCGGCGACCGTCGTCTCGGGGTTGAGCAGGGTGAACTTGAGGTACTGGCGGCCGTCGACCTTCGTGCCGGCGACCACGGCCTCGCCGGAGGCGAACAGGGCCTTGCGGGCGTAGAGGTTGGCGCGGTCGATCTCGGCGGGCGAGGTGACGTGCGCGGGGATGTAGCGGTAGACGAGGGTGGACAGCTGCGGCTGGACGACGACGTCGTAGCGCGGGTCGGCGGCGAGCAGTTCGAAGCCGGCGCGGGCGAGGTCGCAGACCTCGTCGAAGAGTTCGCCGACGCCGTCGGCGCCCATGACGCGCAGGGTCATCCACAGCTTGAGCGCGTCGAAGCGGCGGGTGGTCTGCAGCGACTTGTCCACCTGGTTGGGGATCTGCTCGGCCACCGTGCGCCGGGGGTTGAGGTAGTCGGCGTGGTAGGTGGCGTGCCGCAGGGTGGCGCCGTCGCGGACCAGTACGGCGGAGGAGCTGACCGGCTGGAAGAAGGACTTGTGGTAGTCGACGGTGACGGAGTCGGCGTGCTCGATGCCGTCGAGGAGGTGACGGCGGGTGGGGGAGGCGAGCAGCCCGCAGCCGTAGGCGGCGTCGACGTGCATCCAGGCGCCGTACTCGGCGGCCAGGGCGGCGATCTCGGGCAGCGGGTCGATGGAGCCGAAGTCGGTGGTGCCGGCGGTGGCGACGATCGCCATGGGGATCAGACCCTCGGCGCGGCAGGCGGCGAGTTCGGCGGCGAGGATGACGGACTGCATCCGCTTCTCGCGGTCGACGGGGATCGGGACGACCGCCTCGCGGCCGAGGCCGAGCAGCTGGGCGGACTTCTGGACGCTGAAGTGGCTGCACTCGGAGGAGAAGATCCGCAGCTTCGCCAGGTCGGCGGTGCCGGCCTCCTCGCGGGCGAGAAGCAGCGCCTGCAGGTTGGACTGGGTGCCGCCGGAGGTGAACACGCCGTCGGCCAGGGGGCCGAGGCCGATGCGGCCGGTGGTCCAGTCGATCAGTTTGCGCTCGATGAGGGTGGCGCCGGCGCTCTGGTCCCAGGTGTCGAGGCTGGAGTTGACCGCGGAGAGGACCGCCTCGCCGAGGACGGCGGGGATGACGACCGGGCAGTTGAGGTGGCCGAGGTAGCGGGGGTGGTGGAAGTAGACGGCGTCGCGGAGGTAGACGTCCTGGAGTTCGTCGAGGGCGGCGCTGGTGCTCCCGAGCGGCCGGTCGAGGTCGACGGCGTCGACGGTGGGGGCCAGCTCCTGCGGGGTGATGCCGGAGAAGGGGCGTCGCGTGGCGGCGAGCTGGTCCGCCACCCGCTCGACTCCTTCGGTGACGGAGCGACGGTAGCGGTCCGCCGTCGCGTCGTTGAGCAGGTGCGAGCGCATGGGGATGGGTCCTCCGACGGGAAGAGGGGACGAGGGGGGTTGGTGTGAAGTAAGGTTAGCCTAACCTAACTTCACCTCGCAACGACCCCTCGCCCCCTCGGGACGTGGTGAGTTGTCCGGACCTGCCCCGGCGTTACGCGTCTTCCTGCGTCTCGTCCGGGACCTCGCGCAGGGCGTCCTCCGACAGGCCCTTGCGCCAGTAGCCGACGAAGGTCACGCGGCGCCGGTCGATGCCGCGCTCGCGCACGAAGTGCCGGCGCAGCGCCTTCACCGCGCCGGACTCGCCGGCGATCCACACGTACGGGTCCGCGCCCGGCAGCGCGGCGGCCGCGACGGCCTCCACGGGGGACGGCGCGCCCTCCTCGCGGACCAGCCAGGTGACGGTGGCGTCGGCCTCGGTGGCCAGTTCGGTGCGGTCGCCGGAGTACGGCACGTCGAGGAAGACATGGGCGCGGGTCTCGGCCGGCAGCCACTGCAGGATCGCGGAGGCGGCCGGGAGCGCCGTCTCGTCGGCCCAGATCAGGACCGAGTCGGCGTCCTCGGGGAGCTGGAAGCGGACCCCGGTGTTCTGCGCCACCGCGGGACCGAGCACGACGACCCTGTCGCCGGGCTTCGCCTGCTGGGCCCAGCGGCAGGCGGGGCCGCCGTCCTCATGGACGGCGAAGTCGATGTCGACCTCGGCGGCGGGCTCGGTGCGCTGCTCCCGGACGGTGTACGAGCGCATCACGGCCCGTTCGTCGTGCGGCATCGCGCGCCAGGCGCCGAGGATCGCGTACATGTCCGGATCGTCCAGCGGCGGCAGGACGGGCGCCTCCTGGCCGGGGTGCGGCAGGAAGAGGGAGAGCGACTGGTCGCGGCCTCCGGAGGCGAAGTTCTTCAGGTCGTCCCCGATGAAGGTGACGCGGACCAGCGACGGACCGAGCCGCCTCGTCCGGTCGACCTGGAGGGAGAAGAACTGGAACGGGGCGGTCTCGGTCGGCGTCATGGGGTCAGGCCACCTTCTTCGCGTTCTCGAGCGCCTTGGCCAGGTCCTCCAGGAGCGGGGCGCACTTGGCGTACGAGTAGACGGGCTCGGTCACGCGCGGGATGACCTGGCCGGCCTTGACGGCGGGCAGCGCGGCCCAGGTCGGCTTGGCCTTCAGGGCCTCCGGCTGCAGGGCCGAGGTGCGGTTGTCGAGCATGATGATGTCGGCCGCGTACTTGTCGACGTTCTCCCAGCTCAGGCCCTCGAACCAGCCGCCCTGGTCCAGCTTGGTCGGGACGACCAGGTTCACGCCCAGCTCCTTGAAGTAGAGCGTGTCGGTCGGGCGGACCGGGGTGGAGACGTAGAAGAGGTCGGGGGAGCCGGAGCCGATCAGGACCTTGATGTCCTTCTTGCCCTTGGCGGCCTTGCGGACGCGCTCGGCGGCGGCCTCGAAGCGGGCCTTGTCGTCGAGGATCTGCTTGGTCTTCACGTCCGCGCCGAGGGAGGCGGCGAGGTCGGCGTGGCGCTGCAGGACCTCGGGCATGGACTTGTCGGCGGCCCAGAGGGCGACGGACGGGGCGATCTTGAGGATCTTGTCCTTCTGCTCGGCCGGGACGTACCAGAGGTCGTTCTTCTCCCACATGTCCGTGATGAGGACCTCGGGCTGGAGCTTGAGGTACTCCTCGATCTTGAACTCGCCCCAGACGTTGCCGATGACCTTGACCTTGGTGATGTCGAGGTCGCCGGCCTGGACGTCCGGCTTCTTCTCCTTGGTCTTCGGGTCCTCGACGTAGGTCGGGCCGAAGACGCCCTTGACCTCGATGCCGAAGTCCTTGAGGGCGGCGGCGGTGCCGGTGAAGGCGACGATGTTCTTCGGGACGGACTTGGTCTTCACGACCTGGCCGCGGTCGTCCTTGAACTCCCAGGAGCCGGACTTCTCCGAGGTCGTGGAGGCGTCCTTCTTCTCGGTGCCGCAGGCCGCGAGCGCGGCGCCGAGCCCGAGGGCGCTGCCTGCGGCGAGCAGGCCGCGACGGGTGAGATGGGTGGCTCGGGCGTTGCTGGGCATGGCGATTCCGCTCTCGTGCGTGCCGGTGGACGGCCTGGTCGAAGTCGAGGGTAGGTTAGCCTAACCTCAGTGCGACTTGTCCAGAGGGGCCGGTTCCGGGGGCCCGGACGCGGAGACGGTGGGGCGGAGTGCCGCGCAGCACGGGGGGTGAAGAAGCGCGGCGCTCCGCCCCGGGGTGAGGGCGTGCAGGCCGTAGCGCGCCCACGGTGACAGGGTGACGGCTGGGGCTCGAGTGTCGCTGACGGTTCGTCGGAGCCTCGCTCCAGCCGCCTTCGAGGGCGGTTCTCTAGCTTCGCTGCCGTCGGGCGGCGAAGGGAGACCCCGTGGGACGTTCCAGGAAGTGGCTGCGCCGGCTGTGGCGGGACGCGGAGGTGGGGCTGGCCGCGCTGGGGCAGGGCTTCGGGCTCTACACCGCGCCGGAGTGCTACGGGTACGTGCCGGTGTACGGTGCCACGCCCCCGGCCCCGGCGGCCCCCGCGCCCCCGGCGGCCCCCGCGCCCCCGGCGGCCCCCGCGCCCTCCGCGTCCTTTGAGTCCGCGCCGGAGATGACGCCTCAAGAGGCCGCGCTCTGGGCCCAGTTGGCCGACGTGTGGGACGGGGCCGAGGCGGAGCTCAGGACGATGCGATCACGACTGCCGAGGCCACGTCCGCGTCATGAGTGAGCGACAGGTGCCATGAGGCGATGCCCAGCCGGGCCGCCGCCGCGGCGACGCTGCCCCGTACGTGCAGGGCGGGGCGGCCGCCCGGGCCGGTGCGCACCTCCACGTCGTGCCAGCGCAGCCCGCCGGGCGCGCCCAGGCACTTGGCGACGGCCTCCTTGGCGGCGAACCGCGCCGCCAGGGAGGCCGTCCCGCGCCGGGCGCCGGAGGGTCCGACGAGCTCCGCGGGGGTGAACAGCCGCTCGGCGAGGCCGGGGTTGCGCTCCAGGGCGAGCCCGAACCGGGTGATCGCCGCCACGTCGATCCCCACCCCGGCGATGGGCGGCTGCCGTACCGGCGCCGCAGGGTCCGGGGGCGCGGCGGACGGCGGGTTCAGGACCCGCCCCAGCCGTCGCCCGAGCACCGCCAGTATCCCGCCGCCCCGTCTGCCGACCTCGTCACCGCGCATGCCCGCAGCGTCCCAACTCCCGCTCGACGACGGCTCGAACGCCCGGACCCTACGCCCCCGCCTCCGACTTCGCGTCCGCCCCGCCCGGGCCGCCCGGCCCGCCGGGTCCGTCCGGCCGGTCCGGTCCGCCCCGTCCGCCCGGCCCTCCGGGGCCGCCCGGGCCGCGGGCCTCCAGGCGGGCGTCCTTCATCGTCAGGGCCAGGATCAGGCCGACGGCCAGGACCGGCACCGCCGAGAGGAACACCGTCCCGAGGGCGTCGCCGTACGCCTGGGCGACGCGGTCGGCCGTCCCGGCGGGGAAGGAGCCGGCCTTCGACGGGTCCCAGTCTCCCGCGACGACCGTCCGCGCCGTGTCGGCCGGGAGCAGGCGGGCGGCCTCGGTGGCCAGGCGGGCGTTGAGGATCGAGCCGAAGACCGTCGCCCCGAACGCGGTGCCGAGGTTGCGGGCCAGGCCCACCGTGGAGGTGCTGACGCCCATGTGCGCGCGGGGCGCGGTGCTCTGCGCGACCAGCGTCGTCACCTGCGAGGACAGGCCCACGCCCACGCCCATGACCGCGAGGAGCAGCGCCACCGTCACCGGGCCCGTGTGGGCGGGGTCGCGCGCCAAGAGCGCGGCGGCCGCCGCGGCCAGCGCCGTACTGGCCACCGGGAACCACTTGTAGCGCCCGGTCTTCGCGATGACCTGCCCCGCGACCACCGTCGCGAGGGCCATGCCGATCATCGCCGGCAGGAACAGCAGGCCCGTCTGCGAGGCGCTCGCCCCGGTCACCGTCTGCAGGAACAGCGGCACGAAGTTGACGCAGCCGAAGAAGGCGAAGCTGACCGCGAAGGCCACCGTCACGCAGACCGTGAAGGTCCGGTCGCCGAACAGGCCCAGGGGGACGACCGGTTCGGCCGCGGTCCGCTCGCGCCGCACCCACAGCACCGCGAGCAGCACGGCCGCGGCGCCCAGGCCGAGGACCGCCGGTTCACTCCAGCCCTCGCGGCCCGCGAGGTCTGCCCCGAGCACCAGCGCGGCGATGAGCAGGGTGAGCAGCGCGGTGCCCGCCAGGTCGAGGCGCGGCCGGGCCGCCGGACGGGGGCCGGCGGGCAGCAGCAGCCGGATGCCGACGAGGGCGAGCAGGCCGAGCGGGAGGTTCACGTAGAAGATCCAGCGCCAGCCCAGCTGGTCGGTGAGCACCCCGCCGGCCAGCGGCCCGGCCAGGTTGGCCAGCACCATGACGCCGGCGAAGAAGCCCTGGTACTTCGCCCGCCGGCGCGGCGGCATCAGATCGCCGAGCACGGCGAACGCGCTCACCTGGAGCCCGCCGCCGCCCAGCCCCTGCAGCGCGCGGAAGGCGACCAGCTCGCCCATGGAGTCGGCGGCGCCGCAGGCCGCCGAGCCCAGCAGGAAGAGGGCGACCGCGGACAGGTAGACGGTCCGGCGGCCGAAGAGATCGCCGAGTTTGCCGTAGATCGGCATGGCCACGCTGAACGTGAGCATGTACGCGGTGAACGTCCAGCCGTACAGATCGAGGGCGCCGAGTTCCGCGGTCAGCCGGGGGCCCGCGGTGGCGACGATCGACTGGTCGAGCATCGACATCGCGCTGGTCAGCAGCAGCGCGGCGAGGAGCAGGGGGAACCGTGGCGGCAGGGGGCGGTCGGGTGGGTCGGCGGGGGCCCGCCCCTGGGGACGGCCCGGGCCGGTTCCGGTCATCGTCGTACCTCCAAAGGTCGGGCGCATGTAGGTTTCTTCATCAATTACATGCTTTCCTCATATGAATGCCCTGTGTAGCGTAACCTCGAAACCGGGCTCCATCGGGAGGTTTTCGGAGGCTTCCTGGTCAGCGGCGCGCGCTCGAAGGTTGTCGAGTGCAGCTCAAGCGGAAGTCAAGTGATCCACCTCACGCTCACGAAGTGCATCAAGGCCGTAGGAGATGCAAACCACGGGAGGGGCAGTGCTGCAGATCGGGTTACTGGGAACCCTGCAAGTCGTGCACGACGGCGTGAATGTCACGCCCTCCGCTCCAAAGGTCCGACAGGTCCTCGCCCTGCTGGCGCTGCGCGCCAACAGCACCGTTCCCCTGCACCAGCTGGTGGAGGAGCTCTGGGAGGAACGACCACCGTCCAGCGCCGCCACCACGCTCCAGACGTACATCTACCAACTGCGCAAGCTGCCCGGACTGCGCCTGGAGACGACCCCCGGCGGCTACCGCCTGTCGGTGCCCCAGGGCTCGCTGGACAGCATGCGCTTCACCGAACTCGCCGACCTCGGGCGCAAGGCCATGGAGGAGGGCGCGGTCACCGAGGCCGCCGACCTGCTCCACCGGGCCCTCGCCGTCTGGCGGGGGCCCGCTCTCAGTGACCTGACGCCCGGGCCCATCGTCGGCATCGACGCCCTGCGGCTCGCGGAGCAGCGGTACGAGGTCCTGGAGGAGCGCATCGACGCGGACCTCCTGCTCGGCCGGCACCACCGGCTGATCAGCGAGCTGACCGCGCTCGCGGCGGACAACCCCACCCGGGAGGGGCTGCACGCCAAGCTCATGCTCTCCCTCTACCGGGCCGGCCGGCGGCCGGACGCCCTGGAGGTCTTCCAGCGGATCCGCCGGGTGCTCATCCGCGAACTGGGCCTGGAGCCCTGCTCGGAGCTGCAGTGGCTGCACCAGCAGGTGCTCTCCGGGGACCGGGGGCTCGACCTGCCCGCAGGCCGGGCGGTCGTGCACACCCCGCCGGAGGGCCGACCCCCGGTCAAGCTCCCCGCCGACGTCCCGCTGATCGGCCGCGAGGCCGAACTCGCCCGCGTCGGACGGATGCTGCGCGAACCCGCCCTCCAGGGGCCCCGGTGCGTCTGCGTGGCCGGGGCGCCCGGCGTGGGCACGACCGCCTTCACCGTCGCCCTCGCCCACCGGCTCCAGGACGCCTTCCCCGACGGACGGCTGTACGTCTCCTTCGGCGACCCGGCCGCCCCGCGCCCGGTCGAGGACGTCCTCGGCGACCTGCTGGAGGCCGTCGGGCACGCCCGCTCCGCGCTGCCCGACGGCCGGGCCGAGCGGGCCGGGCTGCTGCGGGCCTGGACCGCGGGCCGCCGGGTGCTGCTCGTCGCCGACCACGTGGCGGCGGCCCACCAGGTCGCCGACCTGCTGCCCGAGGACACCGGCTCGGCGGTGCTCGTCGCCGGCTACCGGCGGCTGTACGGCGGACAGTTCGGCACGCCCGTCGACCTGCCGCCGCTCGGGCCGGAGCAGTCCCTGGAGCTGTTCCTCGGGGCGCTCGGCCGCGACCGGCTGCTCGGCGAGGGCTGCTCGCGAACCATGCTGGACCTGTTCGGCGGGCTGCCCGGCCCGATGGCCGAGGCCGTGGGCCTGCTGGAGCTGAGACCCCACTGGTCGGTGGGCCGGCTCGTCGACTGGATGAGCCGCGACCGGCCGACCGCCCTCACCCACCAGCGCCCGCACCCCTTCCACCACGTCCGCCGCCGCTGCGGCGGCCTCGACCCGCGGACCGGCGACGCCCTCGCCAAGCTCGCCGGCGAGGCCGACGACGTGCTCACC
This sequence comes from Streptomyces tritici, assembly GCF_048500665.1. Classification (NCBI taxonomy): domain Bacteria; kingdom Bacillati; phylum Actinomycetota; class Actinomycetes; order Kitasatosporales; family Streptomycetaceae; genus Streptomyces; species Streptomyces tritici. The sequence continues at coordinate 2,403,529 of NZ_CP183183.1, read as the reverse complement.
GTCGAGCAGGCGGCCCGGATCCTGGGCCGGAGCCCGGACGCCGCCGAGGAACTCCTCGAAGAACTCGTCGAGTTCTTCCTCCTGGAGGTGGACCTGGTCCGCGACGGCTCCTCGGAGCGGTTCTTCCAGTACCGGATGCCGCCGCTGCTGCGCATGGCCCTGCGCACCGTCCCGGTCGGCGCGCCGGCCTGAGCCGTACCCGTGGCACACGGTGGGGGCGTCCCGTCCGGGGCGCCCCCACCGCGCGTACCGGCCCGTCACAGGTCCACGTCGTCCCCGTGCTCCCGGAGCCAGGTGTTCACCTGCAGCGCCATCTCGATGTTCATCCGGTGCAGCCAGTCCTGGGCGTGCGCCTCGCCCTCCGGTCCGGTGACCGCCCGCGCCCTGTCCAGGTCCAGCAGCGGCAGCACCGGGGAGGACGGATCGGCGAGCACCTCGGCGAACTCGGCGTGCAGCGCCTTGGTGTACGTGGCGTCCTGGCTCACCGGGAACGGCGCCTTCGGCCGCTCCAGGACCTGCTCGGGCAGCAGGTCCGCCACGGCCGCCCGCAGCAGGCTCTTCTCCCGGCCGTCGAAGGTCTTCAGCTCCCACGGGATGTCGTACGCGTACTGCACCAGGCGGTGGTCGCAGAACGGCACCCGGACCTCCAGGCCCGAGATCATGCTCAGCCGGTCGTTGCGCTCCAGGAGCCGGGGCAGCCAGTGCGTCAGGTGCAGATGGCAGACCTCCCGGGCGCGCCGGGCCTCCGGGGACTCGCCCGGCAGCCGCGGGATGTCCGCCATGGCCTGGGAGTAGCGCTCCGCGTAGTACGCGGGCATGTCGAGCCGGGCGGCGAACGCGGGGGAGAGCAGGCCCTGGCCCAGGCCGTCGCGGGTGCCCGGGTGCCACTGCTCGAACGCCACCCAGGGGAACTGCGCCTCGTCCGCGAGGTCCGGGATGTGCACCCAGCTGTAGCCGCCGAAGATCTCGTCGGCGCTCTCGCCGGTCAGCGCCACCTTGGAGTGCCGGCTCACCCCGGCGAAGGCCCGGTACGTGGAGGTGTCCATGTCGCCGAAGGGCGCGGGCACGTCCTGCGCGCGCAGCACGCCGCGGCGCGCCGCCGGGTCGATCAGGTCCGCGGTGGTCAGCTCGATCTCCAGGTGGTCCGCGCCGATGTGCTCGGCGACCGCCCGCGCGTAGGGGGCGTCGGGGGCGCTGCGCACCAGGTCGGGCCGGAAGTCGTCGCTGTAGCCGCTGTAGGTGACGGTCGTCGTGCGGATCGGCTCGCCGCCGGAGGCCCGGCGGGCGCGGGCGGCCAGCGCGGCGACGGCGCTGGAGTCCAGGCCGCCGGAGAGCAGCACGCTCAGCGGCACGTCGGAGACCAGCTCGCGGGCGACGCTGCTCTCCAGCAGCTCGCGCACGGTGCTGATCGTGTCGTCGAGGGAGTCCTCGTGCGGCCGGGCCTCCAGCCGGAAGTACCGGCGCAGCGCCAGGCGGCCGTCCGGGCCGTACGTCAGGGTGTGGCCGGGCGGCAGGTCGCGGAGGTCCCGGTACACGCTCTCGCCCGGCGCGCGGGCCATCGAGAACAGCACCCGCAGCCCGTCGAGGTCCACCGCCGGCCGGACCCCGGGGTGGGCCAGCAGCGTCTTCGGCTCGGAGCCGAAGACCAGGCCGTGCGCGGTCGGCGCGTAGTACAGGGGCTTGATGCCGAAGCGGTCGCGGGCGAGGAACAGGCTGCGGCGGCGCGGGTCCCAGACAGCAAGCGCGAACATGCCCTCCAGGCGCTCCACGCACCGCTCGCCCCACTCCAGATAGGCGTGCAGCACGACCTCGGTGTCGCTGCGTGTGCGGAACCGGTGGCCGAGGCCCGCCAGTTCGGCCCGCAGCCGGGGGAAGTTGTAGACCTCGCCGTTGTACGTGAGCACCGCGGCGGGCTCCGCGTCCTCGGGCGCCCCGGCGGGGGCGGCGGCCATCGGCTGGACGCCGCCGGCCACGTCGATGACGGCGAGGCGGGTGTGGATCAGCGTGGCGTGCGGGTCCGCCCAGACGCCCCGGCCGTCCGGGCCGCGGCAGGCCATGGTCCCGGCCATGCCCGCCGCGAGCCCGGGGTCCTCCGTGTCCGGGCCGCCCTCGCGGCGGACCCAGCCTGCGATGCCGCACATGCGGTGCTCCTTCCGTGGCTGTCGCTTGCCCTGCCCCGCAAAGATCCCGGGGCGCACTCGAAGCCGTGTGGAGGGGCGCTGGACCGCCGTACGGCGCGGGCCGGGGGACTCGTGCTCCGGCGGACCTGACATTTCGCGGGGTGTTTCGTTGACCCCCCGAAGACCCCGGCAAAGAATGGAAATGACCACATTCTCAGGCACTGACATACCTATGCATCACAGGAAGCGCAGGGGGGACGCAGGTGCTGCTCGAACAGGTTTATGACGGGGCGCCGACGATTCAGTCGGGGCGGCACAGGACGACCGTGAACGAGTTCACCGACCAGTCGCCCGCGCTGCGCCCCACGGTGCTGCGCGAGGCCGCGGAACGGCTCGTGGCACTGGGGAAGTTCGACTCCGACAAGATCCTCGTGGAGGAGGACAAGGGCGCCATTCTCGGCGGCGTCGTCGCCCTTTCGGTGGACCTCCCGCTGGCGGTGGCCCGCTGGTACACGTACGACCTCGGCGACGGCTCCATCTCGGTGCCGATCGACAGCGAATACTTCGCGGGCAACCTCTACGTCAACGGGATCGAGCCGGGCGACCGGGTGACCATCGTCGACGACACGATCAGCACCGGGGGGACGCTGATCGCGCTCATCGAGGCGGTCCAGGCCGCGGGCGCCACCGTCTCGGAGGTGCTGGTGGCCGTCGAGAAGCCGGAGAACCGCGGGGTCGAGAAGGTCGCCGAGCGGTTCGGCATCGACGTCCGGACCGTGATCCGGATCGCCGTCGACGGCGAGACCCACAAGGCGTACGTGGTGGCCTGACCGCCCCGCTCCCCATCAGCCATCCCTAAGGAGACCTCGGACGTGTCGAGCGCGAGCGGCGGCCTGAAGCCCACCGAACTGTACGAACTCACCCGGATCGCGGAGCCCGGAGCGGCCCGGATCCTCGCCAAGTGCGAGTTCAAGAACCCGACCGGCAGCCACAAGGACCGTGTCTTCTCCTACATGATCGACGAGTTGGAGGCGCGGGGCGCCGTACGGCCGGGGATGACGCTCGTCGAGTGCTCCACCGGCAACGGCGGCGCCGCGCTGTCCCGGGTCGGCGCCGAGCGCGGCTACAAGGTCGTCATCATCATGCCCACCGGCATGACGGAGGAGCGCAAGAAGCAGATCGAGAGCCTCGGCGGCACCATCCTGGAGACCACCGGCGAGGGATTCCTCCTGGAGAGCGAGGACACCGCGCGCCGCTATGTCGAGGAGAATCCCGGGAGTTACTTCCTCGACCAGTCCACGAACGAGCTGAACTGGCGTTCCTGGCGGCTGTGCGGCGAGGAGATCGTGGCCTCGCTGCGGGAGCGCGGAATACGCCCCGACCATTTCATCTGTTCCATCGGCACCGGCGGCACCTTCACCGGAATCGCCGACGTCCTCAAGTCCGCATTCCCGGACGTGGTGACCACGGCGGTGGAGGTCGACCGGTCCGCCGCCCTCTACGCCAAGCGCAAGGGCCTGAAATTCGAGCACCAGGCGCACAATCTCATGGGCCTCGGCCCCGGCAAGATGCCCGCGAACCTGCGCGAGGAACTCGTCGACGAGGTCGAGCTCATCACCGGCGACGACGGCTGGGCCACCATGAAGCGGCTGATCTCCGAGGAGGACCTCTTCGTCGGCCCGACCGCCGGCGGCAACGTCTTCGCCGCCCAGCGGCTCGCGCGGCGCCTCGGGCCCGACAAGGTCGTGGTGACCGTGCTGTTCGACTCGGCCTGGAAGTACTTCAGCATCTGGGACGGCACGTACCGCGACTACGAGACCGGCTCCGCCGGCACGGGGAACGGCGCATGACGGACGCGGGCGCACGACTGGCCGGGGTCGCGGCACGGCTCCGCGCGGCCTGCGCGCGGGCCGGGCGTCCCGAGGACGCCGCCGCCGTCGTCGCCGTCAGCAAGTTCCACGGCGCCGACGCCGTGCTGCCCGCGCTCCTCGGCGGTCACCTCCGCTTCGCCGAGAGCCGCGTGCAGGAGGCGCAGGCCAAGTGGCCGGAGCTGCGCGAGCGGTTCCCGGAGGCGGAACTCCACCTGATCGGCACGCTGCAGACCAACAAGGCCGCCGACGCGGTGCGCCTCTTCGACGTCGTGCAGAGCGTCGACCGGCCCAAGGTGGCGGCCGCCCTCGCCCGCGCCATGGACCGCGAGGGCCGCAGGCCGCGGTGCTTCGTCCAGGTCAACACCGGCGCCGAGGGCCAGAAGGGCGGGATCGCCGTCGACGAGGTGGCGGCCTTCGTCAAGGAGTGCCGCGAGTCGCTGGAACTGCCGCTCGCCGGGCTCATGTGCATCCCGCCGGTCTCGGCCGACCCGGCGCCGCACTTCCGGCTCCTGCGCACGCTCGCCGCCGACACGGGACTGCCGGAGCTGAGCATGGGCATGAGCGCCGACTTCGAGACGGCCGTGGCCGAGGGCTCCACCCTCGTCCGGGTCGGCTCCGCGATCTTCGGGCCCCGGCCCCCGGCGGGCCCGCCGGACCGGGTCCCGCCGGAGCCGCCCGGCTCCGGAAGCTGAAATCCCGGAAGGGGACGCGTGGTACCGCTCTTCGCCTTCAGTCTGCTGTCGGCACTCGTGGACGTCTTCGCGGGCGCCCGGCTCCAGCACGTCGATCCGGGCGCGGTGGCCGCCGTCGCGTTCACCCTCACGGGCGTGGTGTTCTGCACCGCCGCCGTCGTACGGATGCGGTGGAAACCGCTCCTCGCGGTGGTGCGCACGCACGCCCGGGACCTGTTCGTGGTCAACGTGACCACGGCCCTGTCCTGGCTCAGCCTGCTGTACGCGCTGAAGCTGATGGAGCCCGCGGTCGCCAACGTGGTCTCCATCGCCATCGGACCCGCGTTCACCGTGGTCATGCAGATGCTGTGGTGGCGCAAGGACAAGGTGCTGCCCGGGGAGTTCCTCTCCGCCCTCGGCATCCTCGTCACCCTCGTGCTGCTGGTATGGGCCTCGCTGACGGGCGAGAGCGGGGTGGGCTCGCGCGAGCTGACGGCCATGTCGCTGGGCATCGTCGCGGCGGTGGTCTCGGGCGCCGCGACCTCGGGGAACGTGGTGTTCTCCGCCCGCCTCGGCGCGGCCGGCGTCGACGTGCCGACCGTCATGGGCCTGCGGTTCGGCCTGGTGGCGGTCGGCGGCTGGGTCATGGCGGGCTTCGCCGGCGCGGGCGCGCTGGGCGAGGCCGTCGTCCCCGGCGTCGTCGTCGCCGTGATCGGGGTGTCCGTCCCCGCCTATCTCGTCCAGATCGGGGTGCGGCGGGTGCCCCCCATGACGGCGTCCATGGTGATCTCCCTGGCGCCGGTGCTGACCCTGCTCCTGCAGTTCTTCGACAGCCGGCTGGAGTTCTCCGCGGTGTCGGCCGCCGGGATCGCGGTCATCACCCTGTTCATCGGCGTCGGCCTGCTCGCGCGGCGCTCCGCGCAGCGGTCGGCGCCGCCACCCACGGCAGAGAATGAGGACGTCGTCCATGCAGTGCGTGATCATTGACGCGTATTCGACGGGGAGGTACCTGCCGGACGCCCTGGCCCGCCGCGGCGTGAGCTGCACCCATGTGCAGAGCTCGCCCCGGGTGCCGGACTTCTTCCGCAAGAGCTTCCCGGAGGCGGCCTTCCCCGCCGCCGAACGGCTCGTGTACGACGAGACCGGCCGGGACGGCGCGGACCTCGACGCGCTCGTCGAGGAACTGCGCGCCAGGAAACCGGCGTTCGTCGTCGCGGGGGCGGAGACCGGCGTCGACCTCGCGGACGCGCTCACGGCCCGGCTCGGCCTGCCGGGCAACGCCTACGACGCCCGGCGGCCGCGCCGCGACAAGTACCAGATGGCGGCGGTCGTGCGCGCCCACGGGCTGCGGGCCCCCGACACGCTGCGCACCGAGCACTTCGACACGGCCCTGTCCTGGGCGAAGGCGTACGACCGCTGGCCGCTGGTCGTCAAGCCCGCCGACAGCGCGGGCACGGACAACGTCCACTTCTGCGCCGACACCGTGGAGCTGTGCACGGCCTTCGACCGCATCCTGCGCTCCAGCAACCTGATGGGCGTCGCCAACCGGACCGTGGTCCTGCAGGAGTTCCTCGCGGGCACCGAGTACTTCGCCAACTCCGTGAGCGTCGACGGCCGGCACCACATCGCCGAGATCTGGCGGTACCACAAGCGCCCCGGCCGGAACGGCTCGGCGATCTACGACTACGAGGAGCCGCTGGCGCCGGACGATCCGGCGGCCCGCGCGATCCGCCCGTACCTGCTCTCCGTGCTCGACGCGCTCGGGGTGCGCCACGGCCCCGCGCACTCCGAGATCATGCTGACCGACCACGGCCCGACGCTCATCGAGAGCGGGGCGCGGCTCGCCGGCTCGATCCTGCCGGAGGTCGTCGACCGGGTCTTCGGCACGAACCACGTCGAGCTGACGGCGCGGGCCCTGAGCGACCCCGAGGGCTTCGCCGCCGAGGCCGACCGCACGCCCGCGCTCCGCACCAACCTGCGGTACGTGTCGCTGATCTCGCCCGTCGCGGGCCGGCTGACCTCGCTGGCCCGGTTCGACCGGGTGCGCGCGCTGGAGTCGTTCGCGGCGCTCAGCCTCGGCGTGGACGTCGGCGACCAGCTCGCCCCGACCGTCGACTCGGCGACGTCCCCCGGCGTCTGCTACCTCGTCCACGACGACGCCGAGCAGATCGCGCGGGACTACGCGGCGCTGCGGGCCCTGGAGACGGACGGGCTGTACGAGGTCGCGTGACCGGCAGAGGGGTGGCCGCCGGCGTACCGGCGGCCACCCCTCGCGCGCGGGCGGAGGCTCAGGCCGCGGCCGGGCCGCCCTTGCGGAAGGCGGGCACGAGGATCGCGCCGACCGTCAGATGCAGCAGGACGAGCGTGGCCCGGTTCCCCGCCGTCAGGCCCGCGCCGAAGAGCGGGGCGAACAGGGAGAGCAGCAGGACCGCCAGGGCGATCGCGGTCCAGAGCGTCCGCGCGCGCCCGGCGGCGAACTTCTCCAGCAGGGCCAGCAGCCCCCAGCCGAGCAGGGCGATCACCGCCGCGCCGATGAGCACGGCGGGCAGATAGAGGGCGCTGGTGGTGGTGGCGCCCGGGCCGTCCGGGATGCGCAGGTCGATGTCGAGCACGGAGCTCGCCAGCAGCCAGATCAGGCCGTCGACCACCACGGCGGCGACGACCGCGAGGGCGCGGATGCGGGTGGGGGGCGTGCCGGTCGGTGTCGGTGTCGCGGTCATCTCGGCCTCCTCGGGCCTCTGCTTCACACGAGCTTCACATGAGTGCTCGATTTATATGTGTGACTTCCGCACATGATGTTCTCACGTCAAAGAATGTCTCGTCCAGTCACATGCAGGTAACCTGGAAGTCGTGAGCGCCCCGGACACGATCCAGAACGAGACCCGTCCCGACCAGCGGGCGGACGACGTCGACCCCGCCGTCCTCGACGCCGTCGAGTCCGCGATGATCCGGATCCGCCGCAGACAATCCCGCCGCAGCCTCGCCCGTCCCGTCGTCATGGGCCTCGACGAACCGGTCGACCTCAACACGCTGGCCGTCGTCGACGCCGTCGACGAGGGCGCGGGCGAGGGCGGCCGGGACGTCACCGTCGGCTTCGTCGCCGACCGGCTCGCCATAGACCCCTCGCGCGCCAGCCGGATCGTCGCCGAGGCGGTCCGCTCCGGCTTCGTCCGCCGCGTCGCCTCCCAGGAGGACGGACGGCGCAGCTGCCTGGAGCTCACCGACCTCGGCCGGGAGGCCGTCAGCGCGGCCCACCGCACCCGGCAGGGCTTCTACTCCCTGGTGCTCGGCGACTGGGATCCCGAGGAGCGCCGGGACTTCGCCCGGCTGCTCACCAAGTTCGTCCACTCCCTGGACGACGCCGGCCGCCGCTGACGCAGGCGGCCCCCACCGGCCGCCGACCGACGTCCACCGGCCTTCGAGGCGGCTTCGAGCCGCCCCGGAGACGCTGATCGCGCCAGAACCCCGCTACCGACGGCGCATCAGAGCCCGCAGCCGCGGGTGCACGCGCCTGTCCTGAAGGAGGCGCGAAACGGTGAGTACCACCGACGATCGGACGGCTCGGCGGCCGGCGGCCCGCCCCGCCCGCCCCCGCGACACGGCTCCCGGCCCCGTCCGCCCCCCGGCCGCCGTCGGCTGGGCCTACGCCATGGTGATCGTGGCCACCCTCGCCGCGATCGCCAGCAACGTCTTCGAGATCGCCCACCAGGTCGAGACCGGCGTCGCCGGCGCCGCCACCACCGGCGACCTGGTGCTGACCATCGCCTTCTGCGCGCTGTTCGGCTTCTTCGCCGAGATGCTGCGGGCCGGCCGCCAGTGGGGGCGGGTGCTGCTCACCGTCTTCACCGCGCTCGGGCTGCTGTTCACCGGCCTCGGCCTCGCCGGGATCGGCGGCCGGCTCTTCGTCGGCCCGCTGCAGGCCGGGCTCGCCGTGCTCAGCTTCGTCGCCTCCGTCGTCGGCCTGGTCCTGCTGTACGTGCCGTCCGTGAACGCCTGGATGGCCGAGGTCCGCGACCGCGGGCGGATGGTCTCGCAGCGGCTGCGCAAACTGGTGCTCACCTGCCATGTGGCCATCTCCGTCGGCTGGCTCGGACTGATCACCGGCATGTTCGCGATGTCGGTCGCCGGCGCCACCACCAGCAGCGCCGAGCACCAGGCCGCGATGTACCGCACGATGTCCATGCTCGACGAGATCTTCCTCGGGATGACCAGCATGTTCGCGCTGATCACCGGGATCGTCGTCGGCGCCGGCACCAAGTGGGGGCTGCTGCAGCGCCGTTGGGTCGCGGTCAAGTTCTTCACGACCATGGGCGTGATGCTGCTCGGCTTCTCGGTCATCCACCAGCTGATCCTGGAGGCCAACGAACTCGTCGACGCCGGCGCGCCGGTGCGCGGCGGCGCGCTCGACACCGTCGGCTGGTCCATGGCTGCGTCCGCCGGCTTCGCCGTGCTCACGCTCGTGTTCATGACGGCCGTCTCCACGTACAAGCCCTGGGGACTCACCCGCCGCGGCCGCCGCGCCGCCCCGGCCGCCCGCACCGCGCCCCGCTGACCGGACCGCACAGCGCCACGTACGCACCCACGTGCACGTACCGCACCGCCCCCACGCACCGCCCGGCTCCCACGCCACCCGAGCGCCCCGAAAGGACCACCGGCAACCATGACCACGACCACCCCCGCCATCCGGGACACCCAGGACCTGCGGCACAGCCGCCTCCTCGGCCTCGGCGTGTACCGCCCCGAGCGGTCCGTGCCCAACACGGAGATCGCCGAGCGCACCGGACTCGACCCGGCCTGGATCGAGAGCCGCTCCGGCATCCGCTCCCGGCGCTACGCCTCCCCGGAGGAGACCCTGCCGACGATGGCGACCACGGCCGCAGAGAAGGCCCTCGCCGCCGCCGGGATCGGCGCCGACCAGGTCGGCACCGTCATCGTCGCGACGATCACCTCCATGGAGCAGATGCCCGCCGTGTCCGTCGAGGTCGCCCACCGCCTCGGCGCCCGCCAAGCCGCCGCCTTCGACGTCTCGGCCGCCTGCGCGGGCTTCTGCCACGCCCTCGCCCTCGCCAACGACCTGGTGCGGCTGGGTCGTTCGGACTACGTGCTCGTCATCGGCGCCGAGCGGATGACCGACATCCTCGACCACGCCGACCGCGACACCGCCTTCCTCTTCGCCGACGGCGCGGGCGCCGTCGTCGTCGGCCCCGCGCGGGAGGCCGGCATCGGCCCCGTCGTCTGGCAGGCCGACGGCTCGCGCAACGCGGCCCTGAAGATGACCGCCCCCTGGCACGACGGAACGGGCGAGCGGCCCGAGGACCGGCCCGCGATCACCATGGCCGGCTGGAAGGTCTACCGCTGGGCCACCAACGAACTCGTCCCCGCCGCCCGGCGGATGCTGGACGCGGCCGGCGTCACCGCCGACCAGCTCGACGCCTTCGTCCCGCACCAGGCCAACATGCTCATCACCGACGTCCTCGTCGAGCAGCTCGGCCTCACCGCACGCACCGCCGTCGCCCGCGACATCGTCACCAGCGGCAACAGCTCCGCCGCCTCCATCCCCCTGGCCATCGACGAACTCCTCGCCTCCGGCAAGGCCGGCAGCGGCGACCTCGCCCTCCTCATCGGCTTCGGCGCCGGTCTCGTCTACGCCGGCCAGGTCGTCCGCCTCCCCTGACCCCCGCACCCGACGGGCGCCCGGAGCCACCGAGGCCCGGGCGCCCGCCGTCATTCCGCCCCCCTGCACGCACGACGAAGCGCCGCGGCGAGCCGGAAGGCTCACCACGGCGCTTCGTGCCGTCCGCGGTTCAGTACGACGCCTGGACCTCGAAGAGGGTGAAGGGGTGCCGGGGATCCTGGTGGGGGCGGAGGGGGGACGTCGTGCCGCGGTGGGCGGCGCCGGACTCCCAGGTGCGGAAGGCCGCCATGCTCTCCCACTCGCTCAGCACCGCGTACGCGCCCTCGTCGGTCAGGGCGCGCAGCAGCTCGTTGCCGAGGAGGCCCGGGGTGCCCGCCAGGTCCTTGCTGATGCGGTGGTACGCCTCCTCGACCGCGGCCTCGGCGCCCGGCTCCGGGCGCAGGTGCAGCATGATCCGGACCCGGCCCGCGGCGCCGCTCATCCGGCCGCCTCCACCAGACGCATCATCGCCAGCGAGCCGCCGGTGCGGTACGGGTGCAGCTTCTCGCGGTGGGCGACGTGCTCCGGGCTGCGCTCGAAGGCCAGGAACGCCTCCTGGTCCGTCCAGTCGCTGACCACGTAGTAGACCTGCTCCTCGCCGGGCCTGGCGCTGCGGGCCAGGGAGTGGCCGAGGTTCGCCGGCTGCGCCGTGACCTCCTTGCTGCCCTCCGTCCACACCCGCTCGAAGTCCGCCTCCTTGCCGGGGACGACCTGGACGGTGAGCAGGACGCGGAACGAGCCTGTGGTGGCCGTCATCTCAGACACCCCCGTCCACGTGCAGCGTCTCGCCGTTGACGTACGTGGACAGGTCGCTGGCCAGGAACAGCACCGCGCCGGCGATCTCCTCCGGGCGGCCGAAGCGGCCCAGCGCCATCATCCGCAGATAGCGCTCGTTGTACGCGGCCCGCTGCTCGTCGGTCAGCTCGTCCGGCTCCGAGGTGTCGATGACGCCCGGGGCGACCACGTTGAAGCGGATGCCCTTGCCACCGAGCTCCTTGCACAGCGAGCGGGTCAGGCCCACCAGGCCGGCCTTCGAGGCGGTGTAGTGGCCGCGCAGCGGGATGCCCGCCATCGCGCCGCGGGAGCCGATGTTGACGACCGAGGAGCCCTCGCGCAGCAGCGGCAGCGCCTTGCTGATCACCATGAACGGGCCGGTGAGGTTGGTGGTGACGACCCGCTCCCACTCCTCGAACGGCAGCTGCGCGAACGGGATCTGGCTGATCACGCCCGCGTTGTTGACCAGCACGTCCAGCGTCTCGAAGCGGTCGCGGCACGCCTGGAGCACCGTCTCCACGCCCTCCGCGGTGCCCACGTCGGCGCGGACCAGCGCGTGGTCGCCGCCGATCTCCTTCAGCTCGCGGGCCAGGCTCTCCACGGCCTCGCCCTCCTGCCGGTAGCAGGTCACCACCGTGGCGCCGGCCTTCGCCAGGGCCAGCACGGTCGCCCGGCCGATGCCCCGGCTGCCGCCGGTGACCAGCGCGTTCTTGCCCACCAGTCGAAGTTCCATGTCCTGCTTCCTCCGTACGGGTTCGGTTCGGTGATCAGCGGGTGTTCAGGCGGTCGCCGGCACGGGGCGGCACTCCAGGACCGCCCAGCGGCCGGCGGCCGGTTCGTTCACGAGCTCGAAGCCCGCGGCGGCGAGCAGCGCGCGCCACTGCCGCTCGGAGCGCTCACGGCCGCCGAAGCGGACCAGCATGTCCAGGTCGAGGAGCTTGCCCCGGTCCCACTCGTTGGCCGGGCCGACGAGGAACTCGCAGATCAGCAGGCGGCCTTCGGGGCTGCCGGCGAGGGCCTCGCGGACCCGGCCGAGGATCGCGGCGGCCTTCTCGTCGTCCCAGTCGTGCAGCACGGCCTTGAGCACGTACGCGTCGGCGCCCTTCGGCAGCTCGGCGAAGAAGTCGCCCGGGACCACGTCCACCCGGTCCGCGACGCCCGCCTCGCCGAAGGTCTTGTCCGCCTCCGCCACCACCGACGGGCGGTCCACGAGCGTGCCCCGCACCCCGGGGTGCCGGGCGAGGAGCTCGGCCAGGAACAGGCCCCGGCCGCCGCCGATGTCGGCGATCCGCCCGTACTGCCCGAAGTCGTAGCCGTCGAGCAGCATCCGCGCCGTGGCGTGGCTCATCCCGGTCATCGCCCGGTCGAACAGCGCGCCCGCCCGCGGGTCCCGCTCCAGGTGCTCGAAGAAGGTGTGCCCGTACGCCGCCTCGAAGGCCGGCTCGCCGGTCCTGACCGTGTGCATCAGCCGGCCGTACGAGCGCCACAGCATCTCGTCGCCGTTGTAGAGCACCATGTCCCGCTGGCCGCCCGGCACCCCGGACCGCAGGCAGGCGCCCACCTCGTTGAGCGCGTAGCGGCCGTCGGCCTCCTCGGTGAACACCCCGAACGCGGCGGCCACCCGCAGCACCCGGCCCAGCGAGTCCGCGTGCGCGTCGGTCCGCTCCGCGAGCTCGGCGACCGTCAGCGGGCCGTCGGCCAGCTCGTCGGCGACGCCCAGCTCGGCGACCACGTGCAGCACGCGGGAGATCCGTTTGCCGTCCGTCAGCAGCAGCAGCCGTACGTGGGGCGGCAGCGCGGCGGTCATCGCCGGGCCGACCACACCGGTCATGGTGTCCACACCTACTCCTAGGTCCGGGGTTCAGATGAGTACGGCGGTCGCGCCGACGTTGGCCAGCAGCGCCGCAACGGCCAGCGCGCCCCGCACCCGGTTCCAGCGGATCCAGCGCTCGCGCGGGTCGAGCCGGTCGAAGTCCGCGGGCAGCGCCTGCGGGTCGAGCGTCGCCAGCCAGCGGTTGATCGGCACGTTCTTGGTCAGCGACACCGTCATCGCCGCGGCGAGCAGCAGCGCGCCGAGCGCCGCCAGCACCCGCACCGCGGTCAGCGGGGCGGTCGCCGTCAGGGCGAGGTCGCACAGCAGACAGCTCAGCAGCGAGATCGGCATGAACGGGTCGAAGCGGGTGACCAGCCCCTTGTGCACCGGGACGTACATCCCGGTCGGCAGCGTGCTGAACAGGGGCGCCGCGAGCACCGAGATCGCGAGACCGCCGGCCGCGAGACCCCCGGCCAGCAGCGCCGCGGGCATCAGTATCCGCATCGGGTCCACCACGCATCACCCTTCCGAAGCGGCCGCCGCGCCGCGCGGCGGAACCACTGCGACGACTCTCGGATCCGCAGGTCGAAACGGACTCGAAGACGGCTCGATCGCGCCGGCGCGGGCCGGGAACGCCCGCCGTCGAGCACCCCTCCACAGCGAATCGAGCAGGTGGCAGCAGGGTGGCCGGGACATCAACCGTGGAACCGACCGTGGACCGGAGTCGTGATGCTTGAGGAAGTACTGAGCGGGGTCGTGCTGATCGGGACGGGGACCGTCACGGGCATCTTCGTGGCCGTCCTGGTCAGCGTGGGTCCCGCGATGTCGGCCATGGGGCGCGCCGAGTACCTGCGCGCCCACGCCCTGCTGGGCCGGGGCTACCACCCGCTGATGCCGATCCTGGTCAACGTCGTGACCGTCAGCTCGATCGCGCTCGGCTGGCTCGCGCCGGCCCCGGGCCACGTGCTGTTCCCCGTGGCCGCCGTCCTGCTGATCGGGGTGCAGGCCGTGTCGCACCTGGGCAACGTGCCGATCAACCGCTCCCTGAGCGCGCTCTCCGCGAACGGGCCCTGGACCGACCCGCGACCGCTGTGGCGCGCCTGGCACCGGCTGCGCACGGTCCTCGCCGCGCTGGCCCTCGTGGCCGTCACCGTCGCGGTGCTCGCCACCCCTTGACCACCCCGCACCCGCTCCTCAGAAGGAGGAACCGCCATGCCACTCGACGCCATCACCTACCGCGTCCGACCCGGATGCGAGGACGACCTGATGGAGGTGTTCTCACCGCACCACTTCACCCGGGTCGACTCGCCCGTCATCAAGGACGACGCGGGCGCCACCGTCGGCATGCTGCTCGGCACCGGCCTGTTCGTGCAGGACGACACGGTGATCCGGGTGATCCACCACGACGGCGTCAGCGCGGCCCGGGTCGCCCGGCACATGTCCGTGCAGCACGGGGTGCACGAGGCCGAGCGGGCGATCCTGCCGTTCCTCGTCGAACCCCGCGACACCGAGACCCCCGAGGGCTTCCGGCAGCACTTCCACCGCAGCCTGATGACCGCGCTCGAACAGCACAGCCCCGACGAGCGGCCCGCCGCCGGCACCGTCGCCCTGCGCCACCGGCTCCGACCCGGCGCGGGCGCCGCGCTCGCCCGCGAGCGGGGCACGGTCAACCGCAGGGCCTCGCTGCTGCTCTCCGAGGACCACCCGACGATCGTCCGCACGGCGCTGTTCGTGCACGAGGACACCCTCGTCCGGGTCGTCCAGTACGACGGGCACCCGTACGACGTCGTCGGCTACCTCACCGACCGCTGCTTCGGCCAGGACGCCGACGCCTGGCTGGAGCCGTACCTGGAGGACGCCAAGCGGCCGGACCACCCGGACGCGTACCTGGCCCTCGTGCACGAGCAGGCCATGCTGTCCATCGCCCACATGTCCGTCCTGGGCGTCGACTGACCGCGTACCGCACCCCCGCACGCACGGAACCGCCGCCGGCCCGAAGCCCGGCGGCGGTTCTCGTGTCCTGCTCTCAGACCTCGGGGTGGTCGAACCACTCGCCGAGCTTGGTGCCCATGAGCGGGCTGCCGCGCAGCTTCAGCTTGCCCGTCAGGAACGCCTTCGCGCCCGGCAGCTTGCCCACGCCCATCGCCAGCATGTCCGGGAACTTGATGCCGATGGTGATGTCCGGGCTGTCGTGCTGCCCCTTGTCGGTCCGGCACTCGCCGGCCTCGACGTGCACGTAGTGGAGCTTCTGCCCCTCCGAGGAGGCGATGTCGAACTGGAAGACGCCCTTCTGGCCCTCGGCCTTCTTCGGGTTGAACTCCGAGACGAGCAGCTCGAAGACCAGCGTCAGGGCCGCGTCGAGACCGCCCTCCCGCTCGGCGACGGCCGCCTCCAGCTGCTTGGCCGGCACCGACTCGACGAGCTCGATGAGCTCCGCCACCTGTTCCTGCCGCACACTCATCGGTTCTCCTCCTGGAGCTCTCGGGAACATTCGTGGAGCGGTTCGAGCAGCTGCATCTCGCCGCCCGCCCGCATCGGCCACAGCCGCCGCAGATACGCCTGCTGCTCCGGGCTCCGCTCGAACGCGCGGAACGCGGGCTCGTCGGTCCAGTCGGTCAGCACGGTGTAGTCGCCCGGCTCCCCGCTCAGCCGCAGCAGCTGCTGGCCGTGGTTGTCGGAGAAGGTGCGCACCGTACGGGAGTGGGAGAGCCACAGCTCCTCGAACTCCGCCTCGTGACCGGGCAGGATCCGGATCCGGAGCAGGACCCGCAGGCCCGGCGCGGCCGCGGTCACGACCGCACCGCCGCCTGCTCCACCAGGCCCTTGATGCGGGCCATCTCCCGCCGGGTGTTGGTGTTCAGCCGCTCGGCCATCTCCGGGTCGCCGAACGGCAGGCCCTCGCGGACCTTGAACTCCTGCCGCCAGCGCATCTCCACGCCGGCGTCGGTCTGCACGTACGTCCAGTACAGGTCCATGAACTCGAACGGGCCCGTCTCGATCCGCCGGGCGCGCACCGTGCGCGTCGCCGGGTCCGGGGTGCGCTCGGAGACCCAGCTCCACACCTGGCCGTTCTCGTCCGGGTGCAGGGTCAGCCGGAAGCGCAGGGTGGCGCCCTCGCGCTCCAGGATCTCGGCCGCCGCGTACTCGGAGAACAGCTCCGGCCAGGACTCGACGTCGTTCGTCATGTCCCACACCAGGTCCATCGGCGCGTCGATGACGATGCTGTTGTCGGTGGCGGCCATGTCAGGCCGCCGCGAGGCTGGTGTTGACGTAGTCGATGACGTCCTGCGGCGAGTTCATCTCCTCGATGGCCTCGTCGGGGATCTGCAGGCCGTACTCGCGCTGGATCTGGCTGGCTATCTCCAGGACCGCGAGGGAGTCGTAGCCGATGTCGGTGAAGTCGGCCGCGAGGTGCTCCTCGGTCAGCTCCTCGGTCTCACCGGTGCACCGGCTCATGATCTCCTTGAGGTCGCCGAAGGTCATGGTGGTGCTGCTCATCTGTTCCTCCTGGGGACGGGGTGGGGCAGGGGCGAGCGGTGGTCGGGCGGTCCCGCGGTCAACGGACGGACCGCAGGACGAGGGCGGCGTTGAAGCCGCCGTAGCCGCGGCTGAGGACCAGCGCGGTGCGCAGCCGCGCCGCGCGGGGCCGGTCGGTCACGAGATCGAGCCGGTGGGCCCGGTCGGGGCGGATGTTCACCGACGGGGGGATGACCTGGTCGCGCAGCGCCAGGGCGGCCGCCGCCGCGTCGAGGGCCGCACCGCCGGCGTACAGCCGGCCGGTCATCGTCTTCGGCAGGGTCACCGGCACCCCGTCCGGGCCGAAGACCGCGGCGAGCGCCTCGGCCTCCTGCCGGTCGAGCTCCGGCACGCCGTAGCCGTCGGCGAAGACCACGTCGACGTCGCCGGGCGCGCAGCCCGCGTCGGCGAGCGCCAGTTCGGCGGCGCGCCGCAGCCCCGGCTCCCGGCCCGAGCCGGGCCGCGGGTCGAAGGTGGCGGCGTAGCCGGCCAGCTCCGCGTACAGCCGCGGCGCCCCGCGGCGCTCCGCGTCCTCGCGGCCCTCCACGACCAGGATCGCGCCGCCCTCGCCCGGCACGTATCCGCTCGCGGCGGGGTCGAAGGGCACGAACGCGCGGTCCGGCCGCTGCTCCTCGCTCAGCCGGCCGTTGGCCAGCTGGCAGACCAGGCCGTACGGGGACAGCGAGGCGTCGGTGCCGCCGGACACCACCAGTTTCGTGCCCTTGGCGAGCACCCGCCGGGACTGCGCCAGCGCGTCCAGTCCGCCGGCCTGCTCGGAGCAGACCACGCTGCAGGGGCCGCGCATGCCGTGCCGGATGGACAGCTGGCCGGTGGTCGCCGCGTAGAACCAGGCGATGGCCATGTACGCGCCGACCGCCTGCGGGCCCTCGGCGTACAGCTTCTGCAGCTCGCGCTGGCCGAACTCGACGCCGCCGGAGGAGTTGGCGGTGATGACCGCCATGTCCAGGTCCGCGAAGGCGCCGGGGTCCACGGCCGCGTCGGCCAGGGCCTCGTTGGTGGCGGCGAAGGCGTACTGGGTCATCGCGTCGGTCTCGCTGACCAGCCGCTGCGGCGCGTGGTCCGACGGGTCGAAGCCGTCCGCCTCGCCCGCCACCCGCACCGGGTACGGGGCGGGGTCGAAGCGGGTGATCCGGCCGAGGCCCGACTTGCCGTCGAGGGTGGCCTGCCACCACGCCTCCCGGTCCAGGCCGTTGGGCGCGACGACGCCGAGCCCGGTGATGACGGGACGCGTCATGACGCCCTCCTCGGGGACGTGAGCACCACCGCGCTCTGGAAGCCGCCGAAGCCGCTGCCGACGCTCAGGACCACGTCGAGCTCCGCCTCGCGCGCGGTGCCCGGCACGTAGTCGAGGTCGCACTCGGGGTCCGGCTCCTCGTAGTTGGCCGTCGGCGGGATCGCGCCCCGGTCGATCGCGAGCGCGCTGGCCGCGATCTCGATCGAGCCGATCGAGCCGAGCGAGTGCCCCACCATCGACTTGATCGAGCTGACCGGGATGCCGTACGCGTGCTGCCCGAGGCTCCGCTTGTACGCGGCGGTCTCGTGCCGGTCGTTCTGCTTGGTGCCGCTGCCGTGGGCGTTGGCGTAGTCGATCTCGTCCGGGTTGATCCGGGCCTCGTCGAGCGCCGCGGTGATCGCCTCGCCCATCTCCCGGCCGTCCGGCCGCAGACCGGTCATGTGGTAGCCGTTGGCGCGGGCCGCGTAGCCGGCGACCTCGCAGTAGATGCGCGCCCCGCGGCGCAGCGCGTGCTCCCGCTCCTCGATCACGAACACCGCCGAACCCTCGCCGAGCACCAGCCCGTTGCGCCGCCGGTCGAACGGCCGGCAGGCGTGCTCCGGGTCGTCGTTGCTGGTCGAGGAGGCCCGCAGGGTGTCGAAGCAGGACACCGTGATCGGGTAGATCGGCGCGTCGGTCGCGCCGGCCACCATCACGTCCGCCGAGCCCTCGCGGATCAGGTCCACCGCGTAGCCGACGGCGTCGATGCCCGCGCAGCAGCCCGAGGAGACCACGGTCGTCGGCCCCTCCGCGCCCGCCGCCCAGGCCACCTCCGTGGCGAGCGAGCTGGACATCACGTACGAGTACAGGTGCGGCTTCATGTAGCCCTGGTCGACCAGCCACCGGCGGCCGTTGTCGCTGACCGTGCGGTACTCCTGCTCCATGGAGATCGCGTTGCCGACGCCGTTGCCGACGCTGACGCCCACCCGGTGCGGGTTCTCCGCGTCCATGTCGATGCCGCTGTCGGCCAGCGCCTCCCGGGCGGCGACGATCGCGAACTGGCCGGCCCGGTCGGTGCGCCGGATCTCCTGGTACGACAGCCCCGCGGCCTCCGGATCGAAGTCGCACTCCGCGCCGATGCGGCTGCGGAACGGCGACGGGTCGAACAGGGTGATCCGCCGGGTCGCCGTACGGCCCTTGACGATCATCTCCCAGAAGTTCTCCCGGCCCGGCTGCCCGGGGGCGACCACGCCGATGCCGGTGATGACTGCTCTGCCGGTCATCCCGCGCCCCCGACCTCGGGCAGCGTGCCCTCCCCGGGCAGCGGCTCGCAGTCGACGTGGCCCAGCTCGGGGCGCGGCGCGAGGGGGCTGAGGAAGAAGGCCACGAACGCCTGCTCGTCGCCCGGGTTCTCGATGCGGTGCCGCACGCCGATCGGGACCATGAAGGACTCGCCCGGCTCCAGGATCAGCTCCCGCCCGTCGATGCGCAGCAGGATCCGGCCACGGATCGTGTGGAAGAACTCCTCGGAGTGCGGGTGGTAGTGCTCGGAGACGAACTCCCCGGGCTCCAGCGTGCCGACGCCCATGAAGCCCGAGGTCGCGCCGCAGGTCTTGGGGCTGAGCAGGACACGCAGGTCGCCGCCGCGCTTGCGGTTCGGCGGCACGTCGTCGATGGCGACCTTGATGAGGTCGGTGGTCTGCATGGGGTGCTCCACAGATGGGGGACGGATCCCGGACCGGCGTCGCGGCCCGTGGGACGGGTGCGGCGGACGGGCTCAGGGGGTCCAGCTGTAGAAGGCCTCGGCCATCGAGTCCTTCGGCTCCCGCCAGTCGGGGGAGTAGGGCGTCATGAACTCCTGGAGCCGGGTGTTGATGTCCTCGTACAGCGGGTGGCTGCGGGCCTTGTAGAGGTTCGGCGTGATCGACTCGTCCGCCTCGACCAGGTGGAAGTACAGGCCGTGGAAGCGGAAGAGGGTGCGCCGCCGGACCCCGATCATGTGCGGCAGGTCGGTGGCGTCGGACTCGGCGAACAGCGCGGCCACCTTCTCCGCGTCGTCGTGGTCCATGCGCGCGACGATGAGTGTGCGATGAGCCATGGGTACTCCTCGTGGATGGCGCCCGGAGCGGTCGGGCTTCCGGCGGCCGGTGAGCGGTCCGGCCTGCCGGTTGTGATGATGCAGCGGCCGGCTTGAGGCGGTGTCCAGGCCAACTCGACGTCAGATTCGAGCCGTTCCACGCCCGGAAGCGAGGCCCGCGCCGGCCGGCTTCGGCCGGTCCTCCCGGTACTCCCGGGGCAGCAGTACGGCGGTCACGGCGGCGGCCGCGGCGAAACCGGCCAGGTACGTCCACAGCGGCAGCACGCCCACGAGCCGCGACAGCTGCCCGCCGAGGCCCGCGCCGAGCGCGGCGCCCAGGTAGAACAGGCCCATCATCCGGCCGCGGTGGCCCTCCGGCGCGGTCTCCGCCGTGGTGCTCAGGCCCACCGGCCCGAAGACCAGTTCGCCGCAGGCCACGCACAGGAACGCGCCCAGCAGCCACACCGGCGACACCGCGCCGCCCTCGCCCTCCGCGAACCACGCCCCGGTCGCCAGCACCGCGAACCCGGCCGAGCCGAACCCCAGGCCCACCGAGAACTTCCGCCCCGCGCCGGACCGGCCCGCGACCCGCAGCCACAGCCAGGCGAACCCCGGCGCGAGCAGCAGCAGGAACAGCGGGTGCGAGGACTGGAACCAGCTCGCCGGCACCAGGAAACCGGCCACCTCCCGGTCCGTGTGCTCCCGTGCGAACAGACTGAACACCGAGCCCAGCTGTCCGAACATCGCCCAGAACAGCACCGACGGCGCGAACACCCGCAGATAGCCGCGGACCCGCGCCCGCTCCGCCGTGCCCAGCTCCCCGCCGCGCAGCAGCCGCCGGAAGTACCAGACCGGCGCGATCAGCGAGCCGAGCCCGCACAGCGCGAGCACCGGGTGCAGCGCCGCCCCGCCGACGGCCAGCGCCCCGGCCGCGAGCAGTACCGCGACCGCCGCCCCCGCCCACGCGCCGCGCACCAGCCGGCGCAGCGCCTCCGGCGGCAGCGGGCGGCTCGGCCCGGTGCGGGCGCCGCGCAGGGTCGGCGCGCCGTGCAGGTACTGCAGCACGCCGAACACCATGCCGACGGCCGCCGCCCCGAAGCCCAGGTGCCAGTTCACGCGCTCGCCGAGCGCCCCGGTCACCAGCGGCCCGAGCAGGGCGCTGACCTGCACGCTCATGTAGAAGAGGGAGAACGCCGCCTGCCGCTGCGCGCTGGACGCGCCCGGGTTCATCTGGTCGAACATCACCGGCAGGTTCGGCTTGAGCAGCCCGGTGCCGAGGGCCACCAGCATCAGTCCGAGGTAGAACGCGGTCGTCGCCGGCACGGCCATGCAGGCGTGCCCGGCCGCGATCACCAGCGCGCCCGTCAGCATCGCCCGGTGCGTGCCGAGGACCCGGTCGCCGAGCCAGCCGCCGGGCATCGCCGCCAGGAACGACGCCGAGATGTACAGGCCGAACAGCGCGCCCGCCGTGCCGTCCGACAGGCCGAGCCCGCCCTCGGCGCGGGGCGCGGTGGCGTACAGGAACAGCAGCGCCTGCATGCCGTAGAAGCTGAACCGCTCCCACATGTCGGTCAGGAACAGGGTGCTGAACCAGCGCTCGCGGAACATGCCCCGCAGCGGACGGTCGGGGTGGCCGGGGCCGGTCACAGTGCGATTCCGCCGTCGATCTGCACGACCTGGCCGGTGATGTAGTCGGCGGAGTCGGACAGCAGGAACGCGACCAGGTCGGCGACGGACTCGGCGCTGCCGAAGCGCCCCATCGCGACCTTCCCGAGCGCCGCCTCGCGGGCTTTGGGCGTCATCCCGTCCAGCATGTCGGTCTCGATGAACCCGGGCGCGACCGCGTTGACCCGCACCCCGTACGGGGCGACCTCCTTGGCCAGCGCCCGGGTGAGCCCGTTCAGACCCGCCTTCGCGGTGGCGTAGTTCGTCTGGCCCGGGTTGCCGTACACGCCGATCACCGAGGAGACGTTCACGATCGCGCCCGCCCGGCGGGTGATCAGACCGCGCACCACCGCGCGGGTCACGTGGAACGCCCCGTCCAGGCTGGTGCCGACCACGGACCGCCAGTCCTGCGCGGACATCAGCGCCATCGGCCGGTCCTTCAGCACCCCGGCCGAGTGGACCACCGCGTACGGGGCGCCCAGCTTCTCCTCCGCCTCCGCGACGAAGGCGCGGACCGCCTCCGCGTCGGTGACGTCGCACACCGCGTGGTGCACGGCCGCGCCCTCCTCGGCGACCAGGCGGGCCGTCTCCAGGGCCGCCTCGTCCGCCGAGCGCGAGCAGAACCCGACGTCGTACCCGGCCCGCGCGAGCCGTACCGCGATCGCCCGGCCGATACCCCGCGAGCCGCCGGTCACCAGCGCACAGCGCCTGTCCGTCATCTTCACGTCCCCTTCGACGAGCCGCGGCCGGGGCGGCTGCCGCGGCCGCGGCGAGCATCGGCCAGCGGCCTCGAGGCAGACTCGAAGGGCCCGCGCCACGCTGCCCGCATGGTGGAGAACCTCTTCGAGCAGAACCTGCTGTGGGCGGTCCTGACCGCGGTCCTGTGGGGCTTCGCGGCGCGCGGGGCCCGCTGCCTGGCGGCCCGGCGCACCGCGCGCTCGCTGCGCCGCCGGGCCCGGCTCGGCCTCGTCCTGCTGTCGGTGGCGCTGCTGGTCCTGCTGCTGCGGGTGGGCCTGGCCCTCGCGCTGGCCGGGGCGGCGGGGTGGCCGGCCGCCGACGACTTCGTCCTGTTCGCGGCGGTACCGCTGACGGCGGCAGGCGCGGGCGCGGCGGCACTCGCGGTGCCGGCGTACCTCCGGCTGATCCGGCGGACGGCGCCCCCGGGGGCCGACACGCCCGCGCCCGCGCCCGCCGAAGCGGCGGTGTCCGCCGTACCGGTGGGGGCCGGCGGGGGCGGTGGGGCAGTGGGGTCCGGCGGGTCCGTGCGGGCCGGCGGGTCCCTGGCCCCGGGCGGCGTTCCCGCCGCCGGGCCGCCCGCGGCCGTCGTGCCCGTCCTCCCGCCCGTGTCCGCCGAGATGCGCCGGGTCGCCGCCGATCCGCGGCTCGTGGTGCCCGTGCGGGTCTGCTTCGCGACGAGTGTCGTGGCCGCCGCGCTGACCCTCCACCCGCCGGCCCCCTCGTACACCGGGCCGTTCCTGCTCGAACTCGCCCTGCTCGCCGTGGTGGCGGGAGCGCTGGTGCTGTTCCAGCAGCGCCGCCGCACCGACCTCGCCGCCCCGGGCTGGACGCCGCCGTCCCTGGCCCGGCGCCTGGTGCGGCCCACCGCGCTGCTCACCGCCGTCGCCCTGCTGTCGACCGGCGGCTGCACCCTGATGTGGCAGGAGAGCCGGCTGCCCGCCGAGGTCGGCCACGCCGCCCATCACCGGCACGCCCACGACACCGGCGGCGGCCCCGCCGCGGGCGCGGCCCCGGTGCGCGACCTGTCCGGCCTCACCGGGCCCCGCAGCGAGCGGCCCGACCGGCGCTTCACGCTCACCGCCACCCGCCGCACCCTGCGCCTCGCCTCCGGCGAGCAGGTCGCCGCGCTGGCGTTCAACGGCTCGCTGCCGGGGCCCGAACTCCGGGTCACGCGCGGCGAGCTGGTCGAGGTGGTGCTCGTCAACCGGGACGTCCGCGAGGGCGTCACCGTCCACTGGCACGGCGTCGACGTCCCCAATGCCGAGGACGGCGTCGCCGGCGTCACCCAGGACGCCGTGAAGCCCGGCGGGCGGCACGTCTACCGCTTCCGGCCGCCGCGCGCCGGCACCTACTGGTACCACTCGCACCAGCAGTCCAGCGCCGTCGTCACCCGCGGCCTGTTCGGCGCGCTGGTCGTCGAGGAGCCCGGCGCCCGCCCCGAGGGCCTGGACCGCACGGTCGTCGCCCACGCCTGGCCCGTCCTCGGCGGCAAGGGCGAGGCGGGCGGCCCGCACCGCGGCGGAGGCGGCGCGCTCAGCGGGCAGAACGGCGCGGGCGGCCTGCTGCGCACCGCGCTCGGCGACGACACCCGGACCCGCCGCGTCCCGGTGCCCGCCGGCACGCCCGTACGGCTGCGCCTGGTCAACGCCGACAACTGCCCCCGCACGTACTCGCTCGCCGGCACCCCCTTCCGGGTCGCCGCGATCGACGGCAACGAGGTGAACGCCCCCACCGACCTCACCGGCCGGCGGCTGCGCGTCGCCGGCGGCGGCCGCATGGACGTGACGTTCCGCCAGCCCGCCGGGCCCGTGCACCTGACGATCGTCGGCGACGCCAACGCCTCCGGCGGCGGCCGCGGCTTCGAGGGCTGCGGCGAGGACGGCGCGTACGGCACCGGCCGCACCGAGACCGCCTCGCTGCTGCTCGCCCCGGCCGGCACGACGGCCAAGACCCCGCGGCCGGTCACCGGCCCGCTGTTCGACCCGCTGGACTACGGCACGCCCACCACCGCCCCGTTCGGCCCCGGCAGCCGCTACGACCGGGACTTCCACCTCGTCCTCGGCAACAGCGTCGGCTTCTTCGACGGCCGGCCCATGATGATGTGGACGATCAACAACGCCGTCTACCCGGACGTCCCCGCGCTGCTGGTGAAGGAGGGCGACAGCGTGCGCACCTCCTTCGTCAACCGCAGCCTCGACGACCACCCCATGCACCTGCACGGCCACCGGATGCTGGTGCTCTCCCGCGACGGCGTGCCGGCCACCGGCAGCCCCTGGTGGACCGACACGCTCAACGTCGCGCCCGGCGAGCGGTACGAGGTCGCCTTCCGCGCCGACAACCCCGGGCTGTGGATGGACCACTGCCACAACCTCGACCACGCCCGCGACGGCATGGTGCTGCACCTCGCCTACGACGGCGTGACCAGCCCCTACGAGGCCGGCAGGTCCAGCGGCAACCTGCCGGAGTGAGCCAGCAGCGCCTCCCGCGCCGCGCGCACGCTCCGCCGGTCCTCCCCGGGCCCCAGCGCCCGGGGAGGCAGCGTGGCGACCACGGCGCTGCGCCCCGCACGCACCGCCTCGTGCCCGCGGGCGATCACCGTCAGGCTCTGCGAGGGACCGGCCTCCACCAGGAGCCGGTCCCCGTCCGCGAGGACCCGGTCGAGCGTCGGCCGGAACAGCACCGGAGTGACCGGCTGCGCCGCCCAGAACGCCGGGGAGACCGCCGTGGCCGGGTCCAGCGGGCCCCCGGTGTACGCCGAGTACAGCGGCACCCGCGGCGGCGCCAGCCGCAGCGTCCGCAGCAGCGCCTCCGCCGGCGCGACCAGCGGCGCGAGCGCCGGACTGTGGTACGGCGTGCGGGCCGCGAGCCGGCGGAACGTGCGCCCGTCCGCGACCAGCCGCCGCGCCACCGCCTCCAGCGGCCCGTCCGGCCCCGAGAGCACCGTGTGCCGGGGCGCGTTCACCGCGGCGACCACCACACCGCCGCCCACGTACCCGGCCAGGTCCTCCGGCGCGGCGGCCACCGCCAGCATCCCGCCCGGCGGCGTGGCGCGCTGCAGCGCCACCCGCTCCCACAGCAGCCGCACCGCGTCCTCCAGGGTGAACACCCCGGCCAGCACGGCGGCCGTGAACTCGCCCATGCTGTGCCCCAGATACGCGTCCGGGCGCACCCCCCAGCTCTCCACCAGGCGGCCCATCGCGAGGTCCACCGCGAACAGCAGGGGAGCGGAGCGGCGGTCGGCCTCCATCGGCACCGCCGGCTCGGCGGCCAGCCAGTCCGCCCGCGCCGCCCGGCCCTCCGCGCCCAGCAGGCCCAGGACCTCGTCGACGGCCTCGGTGAACACCGGCTCGTGCCCGTACAGCCCGGCCGCCATGCGCGGGTGCTGCGCCCCGGTCCCCGGCAGCATCAGGACGACGGAGCGGCGGTGAGGAAGAGTCATGCGCCCAGGGTGGGGCGCGGCGATCGAGCCGTTCTCCAGCGCCTCATGCAGAAGCGTTCGAGCCCGCCTTGAGCAGCCCGGCGCATCCTGCACCGCATGAGCGTTGTCGAGGAAACGCCCCCGAGGCCAGGGACCAGGACCGGCGCCGAGACCCCCGAGGACGGCTGTCTGCGCGACCGGGCGGCGGAACTCGCCGCCCTCGTCGAGCGGGTCCGCCGCGGCCCGGGCGACCGGGCCACCGAGGCCCAGCACGCCAAGGGGAAACTGACCGCGCGCGAGCGCATCGCGCTCCTCTTCGACGAGGGCACGTTCTCGGAGATCGAGGAGCTGCGCCGGCACCGCGCCACCGGCTTCGGCCTGGAGGACCGCCGCCCGCACACCGACGGCGTGGTCACCGGCTGGGGCAAGGTGCACGGCCGCACGGTGTTCGTGTACGCCCACGACTTCCGGATCTTCGGCGGGGCCCTCGGCGAGGCCCACGCCGAGAAGATCCACAAGGTGATGGACCTCGCCGAGGCCGCCGGGGCGCCGATCGTCGGCCTCTGCGACGGGGCGGGCGCAAGGATCCAGGAGGGCGTCACCGCGCTCGCCGGCTACGGCGGCATCTTCCGGCGCAACGTCCGCAACTCCGGGGTGATCCCGCAGATCAGCGTGATCCTGGGGCCCTGCGCCGGCGGCGCGGCGTACTCGCCCGCGCTGACCGACTTCGTCTTCATGGTGCGCGGCACGGCCCAGATGTTCATCACCGGCCCCGACGTGGTGCAGGCGGTCACCGGCGAGGTCATCACCCACGACGCCCTCGGCGGCGCCGACGCCCACGCCTC
Source organism: Streptomyces tritici (assembly GCF_048500665.1). Taxonomy (NCBI): domain Bacteria; kingdom Bacillati; phylum Actinomycetota; class Actinomycetes; order Kitasatosporales; family Streptomycetaceae; genus Streptomyces; species Streptomyces tritici. The sequence continues at coordinate 2,377,113 of NZ_CP183183.1, read as the reverse complement.
CGTCTCCGGCGTCGCGCACTTCGCCTGCGACGACGAGGAGTCCTGCCTGGAGGACGTCCGCCATCTGCTGTCGCTGCTGCCCGCGAACAACCGCGAACTGCCGCCGGCCGCGGTCACGCAGGACCCGCCGGACCGGCGCACCGAGGCGCTGCTCGACCTGGTCCCGGCGGACCCGGGGCGCGGGTACGACATGCGGGCGGTGATCGAGGAGCTCGTCGACGACGGCGACTGCCTGGAGATCCAGGAGAGCTGGGCGACCAACATCGTCTGCGCCCTCGCCCGGCTCGACGGCCGGGTGGTGGGCGTGGTCGCCAACCAGCCCGCCGCGTTCGCCGGGGTGCTGGACATCCACGCCTCGGAGAAGGCGGCCCGGTTCGTCCAGACCTGCGACGCGTTCAACATCCCGCTGGTCACCCTGGTCGACGTGCCCGGCTTCCTGCCGGGCGTGGACCAGGAGCACGGCGGGATCATCCGGCACGGCGCCAAGCTGCTGTACGCGTACTGCAACGCCACCGTGCCGCGCGTCCAGTTGATCCTGCGCAAGGCGTACGGCGGCGCGTACATCGTGATGGACTCGCGCTCCATCGGCGCCGACGTCTCGCTGGCCTGGCCGAGCAACGAGATCGCGGTGATGGGCGCGGAGGGGGCCGCGAACGTGGTCTTCCGCCGCGAGATCGCCGCGGCGCGAGACCCGGAGGCCACCCGGGCGCGGCTGGTGAAGGAGTACCGGGCGGAGCTCATGCACCCGTACTACGCGGCCGAACGCGGGCTGGTCGACAGCGTGATCGACCCGGCCGAGACCCGCGCCCGGCTCGTGGACGCCCTGGCCATGCTGCGGGCCAAGCACGCCCCGCTGCCCAGCCGCAAGCACGGGAACCAGCCCCAGTGACCGCGATCAGGGTGCTCCGCGGCACCCCGACCCCGGAGGAACTCGCCGCCTGCGTCCTGGTCCTCCAGGCCCTGACGACGAACCGCCCGCCCGACCCGTCCGGGCCGGGCGGCCCGCCCGAGGCCCCGTGGCCGAGGGCGGCGGGCCCGCTCACCGCCCCGGCGCCCTCGTGGTCGTCCACGGGGGCGCCGGCGTGGCGGGCCTGAAGGCTCAGGCCGGCAGGCCCAGTTCGCGGGCGATCAGCATGCGCTGGACCTCGCTCGTGCCCTCGCCGATCTCCAGGATCTTCGAGTCCCGCCACATGCGGGCGACCGGGTACTCGTTCATGAACCCGTAGCCGCCGTGGATCTGCGTGGCGTCACGGGCGTTGTCGACGGCCACGGTGGAGGAGTACAGCTTCGCCACCGCGGCCTCCTTCTTGAACGGCTCGCCGAGCACCAGCCGCGACGCCGCGTCGCGCCAGCCGATCCGGGCCATGTGGGCCCGCGTCTCCATGTCCGCGATCTTGAACTGGATGGCCTGGTACGTGCTGATCGCCGAGCCGAAGGCGTGACGTTCCTTCGCGTACTTCACCGACTCGTCCACACAGCCCTGCGCCAGCCCCGTGGCGAGCGCCGCGATCGCGATCCGGCCCTCGTCGAGGATCCGCAGGAACTGCGCGTAGCCGCGGCCCTCCTCGCCGAGCAGGTTCTCCACCGGCACGCGCACGTTGTCGAAGGACAGCTCGCGGGTGTCGGAGGCGTTCCAGCCGACCTTGGAGTACGGGGCGGCGACGGTGAAGCCGGGGGTGCCGGAGGGCACGATGATCGAGGAGATCAGCGGCCGGCCGTCGTCCTTGCGCCCGGTGACGGCGGTGACGGTGACCAGGCCGGTGATGTCCGTGCCCGAGTTGGTGATGAAGCACTTCGAGCCGTTGATCACCCACGCGTCGCCGTCGCGGACGGCCGTCGTCCGGGTGCCGCCCGCGTCCGAGCCGGCGCCCGGCTCGGTCAGGCCGAACGCGCCGAGCATCTCGCCCGAGCAGAGCTTCGGCAGCCAGGTCCGCTTCTGCTCCTCGGTGCCGAAGCGGTACACCGGCATGGCGCCGAGCGAGACGCCCGCCTCCAGGGTGATCGCCACGGAGGAGTCGACGCGGGCCAGTTCCTCCAGGGCGATGCCGAGGGCGAGGTAGTCGCCGCCCATGCCGCCGTACTCCTCCGGGAACGGCAGGCCGAACAGGCCCATCTGCCCCATCTGGCGGACGATCTCGTACGGGAACTCGTGCCGCTCGTAGTAGTCGCCGATCTTCGGGGCGACCACGTCGTGGGCGAACTCCTCGACGGTACGGCGGAGTTCCTCGTGCTCGGGGGTGAGCCGGTGGTCGAGGGACATGTTCGTCACTCCTTGTGGGAGAGGGCGCGGACGGTACGGGAGGGGCTCGGGCGGCCCAGCTGGTCGGCCATCCACCCGCTCGTGGCGGTGAGGGCGGCCAGGTCGACCCCGGTCTCGATGCCGAGGCCGTCGAGCATCCACACCAGGTCCTCGGTGGCGAGGTTGCCGGTGGCGGACTTCGCGTACGGGCAGCCGCCGAGGCCGCCGGCGGAGGCGTCGACGGTGGTGACGCCGTGCCGGAGCGCGGCGAGGGTGTTGGACAGGGCCTGGCCGTAGGTGTCGTGGAAGTGCACGGCGAGCCGGGAGGCCGGCACCCCGGCCTCGTTCAGGCCCCGCAGCAGCGCGGCGACGTGGCCCGGGGTGGCGACGCCGATGGTGTCGCCGAGGCTGAGCTCGTCGCAGCCCATGTCGGCGAGGGCCTTGGTGACCCGGACGACCTGCTCGACCGGGACGGCTCCCTCCCAGGGGTCGCCGAAGCACATGGACAGGTAGCCGCGCACGGACACGCCCTGCTCCATGGCCCGGGTGACGACCGGCTCGAACATGGCGAGCGCCTCGTCGACCGTCCGGTTGAGGTTGGCCTTGGCGAAGGACTCGGTGGCGGAGGCGAACACGGCGATGTGCCGGGCGCCGAGGGCGAGGGCGCGGTCGAGCCCGCGCTCGTTCGGCACCAGCACGGGCAGCCGCACGGGCAGGTCCCGCACCCGGGGGAACAGGTCCTCCGCGTCGGCGAGCTGCGGCACCCACTTCGGGTGCACGAAGCTGGTCGCCTCGACGGTGCCGAGCCCGGCGGCGGCGAGCCGGCGCACGAACTCCGCCTTCACCTCGGTCGGGACGACGGCCTTCTCGTTCTGCAGCCCGTCGCGCGGCCCGACCTCGTGGATCCGGACGCGGGTGGGCAGCCCGGGGTCGGGCACGGTCATGGGCAGGCCGGCGGCGGTCATGCGTCCTCCCCGGGCGTGACGACGGCGAGGATCTGGTCCATGGCGACGGTGGTCCCGGGCGTCACGTCCAGCTCGGTGACGGTGCCGGCGTGCGGGGCGGAGATGACGTGCTCCATCTTCATCGCCTCGACGACGAGCAGGCTCTGCCCCGCCTCGACCTCGTCGCCCACGGCCACCTTCACGACCGTCACGGTGCCGGGCATCGGCGCGGCCAGCGTGTCCGCCCCGCCGTGCCGCGCCCCGCTGAGCGCCGCGGCCACGGGATCGTGGTCCTGCACCCACCACGCGTCCCCGTCCCGCCCGAGCCAGAGCCCGTCGGGCGCGGGGGCGTACGCGAACAGGTGCGTGACGCCGTCGAGTTCGACGGTGAGCCGCCCGTTCTCGGCGGCCACGATCCGCGCGGTGCGGGACTCGCCGTCCTCCGGCAGGAGGACCTCCACGCCCCGCGCGGCCGCGCGGGTGCGGATCTCGACGGGATCGTGGCCGGGGACGCGGACGTGGTGCACGGTCCACGCGGGCGTGCCGCCCAGGCGCCAGCCGCTGGCGACCCCGAACGGGTCGACCCACCCCCCGGCGGCCGGTTCCTCGTGCCGGGCGACGAGCGCCGCGGCCGCGTACACCTCCGCGGGCACGCCCTCCGGCAGCAGGGCGGACAGGTCGCGCTCCACGAGCCCCGTGTCCAGCTCGCCCGCCACGACGGCCTCGTGCGCGAGCAGCCGGCGCAGGAAGCCCGCGTTCGTGGGGACGCCCAGCGTCACCGTGTCCGCCAGGGCGGCGCGCAGCCGGCGCAGGGCCGCCTCGCGGGTGGGCGCGTGGACGATGACCTTCGCGAGCATCGGGTCGTACAGGCTGCCGACCTCCGTGCCCCGCGTCAGGCCCGAGTCCGTGCGCACGCCGGCGCCCGCGGGCTCGCCGAGGGCGAGCACCGTGCCGCCCGACGGCAGGAAGCCGCGCGCGGGGTCCTCCGCGCAGATCCGGGCCTCGACCGCCCAGCCGTCGAGGCGGACGTCCTCCTGCCCGAAGCCCAGCTTCTCGCCCGCGGCGACCCGCAGCTGCCACTCCACCAGGTCGATCCCGGTGATCAGCTCCGTGACCGGGTGCTCCACCTGCAGACGGGTGTTCATCTCCATGAAGCAGTACGAGGCCGGGTCGCCGCCCGGCACGATGAACTCCACCGTGCCCGCGCCCACGTACCCGCAGGACCGCGCGGCCTCGACCGCCGCCGCGCCCATCGACTCCCGGAGCTCGGGGGTCAGCAGGACGCTCGGCGCCTCCTCGATGATCTTCTGGTGCCGGCGCTGCAGCGAGCACTCGCGCTCGCCGAGGTGCACCACGTTGCCGTGCGCGTCCGCGAGGACCTGGATCTCGATGTGCCGCGGCCGGTCGATCCACCGCTCCACGAGCAGGGTGTCGTCGCCGAACGAGGACCGCGCCTCGCGCCGCGCCGCCGCGATCTCCTCCTCCAGGACCGACAGGTCCCGCACCAGGCGCATGCCCTTGCCGCCGCCGCCCGCCGAGGGCTTCAGCAGCACCGGCGCGCCCATCTCCCGCGCCACGGCCTCCAGTTCGGGATCGGCGGCGCCGGGCACCACCGGGACGCCGGCCGCCTTCACGGTCTCCTTGGCGCGGATCTTGTCGCCCATCAGGGAGATCGCCGAGGCCGGCGGGCCGATGAAGACCAGGCCGGCGTCCGCGCAGGACTGCGCGAAGCCCGCGTTCTCGGCGAGGAAGCCGTAGCCGGGGTGCACGGCCTGCGCCCCGGTCCGGCGCGCCGCCTCCAGGAGCGCGGGCACCGACAGGTACGACTCCGAGGCCGCGGGCGGCCCGATGCGCACCGCCGTGTCCGCCTCCCGTACGTGCCGGGCGTCGGCGTCGGCGTCGCTGTAGACGGCCACCGAGCGCACGCCCATGGCCCGCAGGGTCCGGATGACGCGGACCGCGATCTCGCCCCGGTTGGCCACAAGGACTGTGTCGAACATGATCCGAGTTCCCCTCACATCCGGAAGACGCCGAACTGGGGGTCACCCAGGGGCGCGTTGGCGCAGGCCGTCAGGGCGAGGCCCACCACCTGACGGGTCTCCATCGGGTCGATGACCCCGTCGTCCCAGAGCCGGGCCGTCGCGTAGTAGGCGTTTCCCTGGGTCTCGTACTGCTCGCGGATCGGCGCCTTGAAGGCCGCCTCCTCCTCCGCGCTCCACGCGTCGCCGAGCTGGTCGCGCTTGACCGTGGCGAGCACGGACGCGGCCTGTTCGCCGCCCATCACGGAGATCTTGGCGTTGGGCCACATCCACAGGAAGCGGGGCGAGTACGCCCGGCCGCACATCGAGTAGTTGCCCGCGCCGTAGGAGCCGCCGACCACCACCGTCAGCTTCGGCACGCGCGTGCAGGCGACGGCCGTGACCATCTTGGCGCCGTGCTTGGCGATGCCGCCGGCCTCGTAGTCCCGGCCGACCATGAAGCCGGAGATGTTCTGCAGGAACAGCAGCGGGATGCCGCGCTGGTCGCACAGCTCGATGAAGTGCGCGCCCTTCTGGGCGGACTCGGCGAACAGGATGCCGTTGTTGGCGACGATGCCGACCGGGTGGCCGTGGATGCGGGCGAAGCCGGTGACGAGCGTCTGGCCGAACTCCGCCTTGAACTCCTGGAAGCGGGAGCCGTCCACGATGCGCGCGATGATCTCGCGGGCGTCGTACGGGGTGCGCGAGTCCACCGGCACCGCGCCGTACAGCCCCGCCGGGTCGACCTTCGGCTCCTCGACGGGCTCCACCGACCACGGCAGCGGGCCGCGTTCGGGCAGGGTCGCGACGATGTTCCGGACGATCCGCAGCGCGTGCGCGTCGTCCTCCGCGAGGTGGTCGGTGACGCCGGAGATCCGCGCGTGGACCTCGCCGCCGCCGAGCTCCTCCGCCGTGACGACCTCGCCGGTCGCGGCCTTCACCAGCGGCGGACCGCCGAGGAAGATCGTGCCCTGGTTGCGGACGATCACGGCCTCGTCGCTCATCGCGGGGACGTACGCGCCGCCGGCCGTGCAGGACCCCAGCACGGCCGCGATCTGCGGGATGCCGGCGCCGGACATCCGGGCCTGGTTGTAGAAGATCCGGCCGAAGTGCTCGCGATCGGGGAACACCTCGTCCTGCATCGGCAGGAAGGCGCCCCCGGAGTCCACCAGGTACACGCACGGCAGCCGGTTCTCCAGCGCCACCTCCTGCGCCCGCAGGTGCTTCTTGACCGTCATCGGGTAGTACGTGCCGCCCTTGACGGTGGCGTCGTTGGCGACGATCACGCACTCGCGGCCGGAGACCCGGCCGATGCCCGCGATCACACCGGCGGCGGGGGCCTGGTCCCCGTACATCCCGTTCGCGGCGAGCGGGGCCAGCTCCAGGAACGGCGAGCCGGGGTCGAGGAGGCCGTCGACCCGGTCGCGCGGCAGGAGCTTGCCGCGCGCGGTGTGCCGCGCCCGGGCCTTCTCGCCGCCGCCGAGCGCGGCCGCCGCCAGCTTGGCGCGGAGGGTCTCGGCCAGCTCGATGTGGGCCGCCTCGTTGGCCTTCCAGGCCTCCGACGCGGGATCCGCCGCGCTCGTCAGCACAGGTGCCTGCTGCATCGATCGAGCTCCCTTGCTCGGTTAATGAGCGTTAACGTATGACGCTCAGGTTAACGACCGCTAACCCGGTTGTCTAGAATTGCCTCCATGAGCACCAGGACCGACGCCCCCACGCGCCGCGAGCAGATCCTCAAGGAGGCCGCGCGCCTCTTCGCCGAGCGCGGCTTCCACGGCGTGGGCGTCGACGAGATAGGAGCCGCGGTCGGCATCAGCGGCCCCGGGCTCTACCGGCACTTCCCCGGCAAGGACGCGATGCTCGCCGAGCTGCTCGTCGGCATCAGCGAGCGGCTGCTCGACGGCGGCCGGCTCCGCGTCGAGGGCGCGGCCGGGAGCGCCCGCGAGGTGCTGGCCTCCCTGATCGACGGCCACATCGACTTCGCCCTGGACGACCGGCCGCTGATCACCCTGCACGACCGGGAGCTCGACCGGCTGCGCGACGAGGACCGCAAGCGGGTCCGGCAGCTCCAGCGCCGGTACGTGGAGCTGTGGGTCGAGGTCGTGCGCGCGCTGTACCCGGCGGCCGGCGAGGCCGAGGTGCGGGCGGCCGTGCATGCGGTCTTCGGCCTGCTCAACTCCACGCCGCACCTGGGCGCCCCGCTGGGCCGCACCGCCATGGAGGAGCTGCTGCGCCGCCTGGCCAACGGCGCCTTCGAGGCCCTGGCCGCCGAACCGGCGGTCCGCTAGCGCGTCCGTCGGCCGAAACAGGTGCCCGGAAGCGATCCGACTCGTTCACAATGAGTCGCATGCCGATACTCAGCCGTGACGCCCTCGTCGAGCAACTGGTCCGCACCCGTATCGCCGGAGACGTCGCCACGCCCCGCGACAACAACCTCTCCCACTACCGCAAGCTCGCCAACGGGGACCGGCACTACTGGCTGGGTCTGGAGTTCGGCGACCGGTGGGCCGACGAGCAGGACGTGCTCGCCGTCATGGCGGAGCGATGCGGCGTCAACGACGACCCGGCGCACCGCTTCGGGCAGGACACCATCGACCCCGAACTGACCGTCGCCGCCCTGGACCGGGCCGCCGCCCGGCTGCGCAAGGCCGCCGCGGGCCGGGAGCGGGTGCTCTTCGCGACCGGCCACCCCGGCTCGCTCATCGACCTGCACAGCCGCACCGCCGCCGCGCTGCGCGCCGCGGGCTGCGACATCGTCCGCATCCCCGGCGGTCTGATCGCCGACGAGGGGTACGTCGTCCAGTTCGCCGACGTCTCCCTCTTCGAACGCGGCGCGAGCCTGTGGCACACCCACTCGCCGGAGCCGATGAACGCGATCCTCGACGCGCTGGAGGCGGAGGGCAGCCCGCTGCCCGACCTCGTGGTCGCCGACCACGGCTGGGCGGGCCGCGCGGCGCAGCGCGGCATCGACGCCATCGGCTACGCGGACTGCAACGACCCCGCCCTGTTCCTCGCCGAGGCCGAGGGCACCCTCCAGGTCGCGATCCCCCTCGACGACCACGTCGTCGACCCCCGTTACTACGAACCCCTCACCGCCTACCTGCTGAACGAGGCGGGCCTGAGCTAGGGGGTGTCCGGAAAGTAGCGTCGTCTGCCCGAAGGGCAGGGCTCGCGGCGTCTGGTGCGTGTCATCGCAAGGCGGAGGAGGGAGTCATGGCTCGCCATGGCGACCGACGACAACGCCGCGAGGACGCGTGCCAGACGCCGCGAGCCAGGCGGGACTTTCCGGACACCCCCTAGGGGCGGGGGACGCGGACGACGCCCTCCTGGATGACGGAGATCGCCAGCCGCCCGTCCTGCGTGTAGATCCGGGCCTGGCCCAGGCCCCGCCCGCCCGAGGCGGTCGGGGACTCCTGGTCGTACAGCAGCCACTCGTCGGCCCGGAACGGCCGGTGGAACCACATCGCGTGGTCCAGCGAGGCCCCCACCACGTCGCCGACGGCCCAGCCGCCCCGCCCGTGGGCGAGCAGCACCGAGTCCAGCAGCGTCATGTCGGAGACGTACGTGGCCAGCACCACGTGCAGCAGCGGGTCGTCCGCCAGCTTCCCGTTGGTGCGGAACCACACCTGCGAGCGCGGCTCCCGCCGCTCCCCGACCGTGCCCCACGGAGGGGTCTCGGCGTACCGCAGGTCCACCGCGGCCCGGGCCTCGACCAGCCGGTCCGCGACCTCGCGCGGCAGGTGCCGCGGCAGCATCTCCGCGGCGGTCGGCAGCGACTCCGGGTCCGGCGCGGCCGGCATGTCGTCCTGGTGCTCGAGACCTTCCTCGTACGCCTGGAAGGAGGCGGACAGGTGGAAGATCGGCTGCCCGTGCTGGACGGCGACGACCCGGCGCGTCGTGAAGGAGCGCCCGTCGCGGATCCGGTCGACGGTGTACACGATCGGCGCGCCCGGATCGCCCGGCCGCAGGAAGTACGCGTGCAGCGAATGGGCATGCCGGTCCTCGGGCACGGTCCGCCCGGCCGCCACCAGTGCCTGGGCGGCCACCTGGCCGCCGAAGACCCGGGGGACGAGCGCGGAACGGGACTGCCCCCGGAAAATGTCCTGCTCGATCCGCTCCAGATTGAGCAGATCGAGCAGGTCGTCGAGCGCTCCGGGCACTTACAGACCCATCGACTTGGCGATGATCGACTTCATGATCTCGCTGGTGCCGCCGTAGATGCGGTTGACGCGGTTGTCCGCGTACAGGCGCGCGATCGGGTACTCGTTCATGTAGCCGTAGCCACCGTGCAGCTGGAGGCAGCGGTCGATCACGCGGTGCGCGACCTCGGTGCAGAACAGCTTCGCGGAGGCAGCCTCGGCGGGGGTGAGCTCACCCGCGTCCAGGGCCTCCAGGGCGCGGTCGGCGACGGCCTCGGCCGCGTCCACCTCGGCCTGGCAGGCGGCCAGCTCGAACTTGGTGTTCTGGAAGTGCGCGACCGGCTTGCCGAAGACGGTGCGCTCCTGCACGTACTGCTGGGCGAACCGGACGGCGGCCTTGGCCTGCGCGTACGCGCCGAAGGCGATGCCCCAGCGCTCGGAGGCCAGGTTGTGGCCGAGGTAGTAGAAGCCCTTGCCCTCCTCGCCGAGCAGGTCTTCGACCGGCACCTTCACGTCGACGAACGCCAGCTCGGCGGTGTCGGAGGTGCGCAGGCCGAGCTTGTCCAGCTTGCGGCCGATGGAGTAGCCCTCGGACTTGGTGTCCACGGCGAACAGGGAGATGCCGAACCGGCGGTCCTGCTCGCTCGGGGCGGAGGTCCGCGCGCACACGATCACACGGTCGGCGTGCACGCCGCCGGTGATGAAGGTCTTGGCGCCGTTGAGGACGTAGTGGGTGCCGTCCTCGGAGAGCTTGGCGGTGGTCTTCATGCCCGCGACGTCGGAGCCGGTGCCCGGCTCGGTCATCGCCAGCGCCCACATCTCCTCGCCGGAGACGAACTTCGGCAGGTAGCGCTTCTTCTGCTCGTCGGTCGCCAGCATCTTGATGTACGGAAGGGCGAGCAGCACGTGCACGCCGGACCCGCCGAACTGCACGCCCGCGCGCGAGGTCTCCTCGTAGAGGACGGCCTCGAACTTGTGCGTGTCCAGACCGGCGCCGCCGAACTCCTCGGGCACGTTGATGCCGAAGATGCCCAGCTCACCGAGCTTGTAGTAGAAGTCGCGCGGGGCCTGGCCGGCCGCGAACCACTCGTCGTAGACGGGGACGACCTCGGCCTCGATGAACGCCCGAATGGTCTCCCGGAACGCCTCGTGGTCCTCGTTGAATACCGTACGGCGCACGGGCCGCCCTCCTTGTCTAAGCGCTTGCTCAGCCTACGTCCCGTCGAAGTTACCCGCCGGTCATCGACCCTGTCCAGAGAAGTGGACGTCGCACGGATCACAACGGGCGCGAGCGCGGCCCACGGCGGGAGCGGGGGACGTGGAGGGGGTCGCGTTCGGGACGTGGAGCGTGATGTGTGGCGCGGGAGAAACGCCCAGAAGACCAGCGACCGAAGCGCGCCGTAAATCATGCAGTCCCGAACGCGACCCCCGGAACGTCCCACGCGGCACCCACCACGAACGGCCCCCGGCGGGCACCCACCACGAACGGCCCCCGGCAGCAACCCCCGGCAGGCGCCCCACGCGCCCCCAGCCCGTCACAACGCTGCACGCCGCGCCCGAGTCGCCAGCCACAGGTCGAACCGGTCGTCCCCGTCGTCCAGCCGCCGCCCCGTCAGCCGCATCGCCTTGTCGAGCCGGTTGCGCACGGTGTGCCGGTGCAGCCCGAGCCGCCGCCCGGTCTCGTCCCAGGAGCACCCGGAGTCCAGCCACGTGGCCAGCGTCTCGACCAGTTCCCCCGACGGATCGGCCACGTCCAGCGGCCCGAGGACGGTGTCCGCGTACCCGGTCAGCGCCTCGCGCTCGCCGAGCCCGAGGAGCAGCCGGCTGGAGTGGCTGCGCTGCGCCTCCGCGGGCCGCCCGGACCGGCGGCTCACCTCCAGCAGCCCGCCCGCCTGCCGCAGCGAGACCCGCGTCGCCTCCGGCGCCACCGCCGCCCCGATCCCCGCCGGGCAGCCCGGCGCGAACCGGGCGAGCAGCTCCCGCACGTCGGTGTCCTCCGCGGCGACCGCCTCGACGAGCGCCCCGGCCGTACGCGTCAGGCCACCCGGCAGCGCGAGCGCCAGGTCCGCGGCGACCTCCGCCGCCTCCTCGGGCGTGCGCGCCGCCACGGCCACCGCCCGCACCGCCGCCGCGGAGAGCCCCGCCGCCGCGAGCGCGTCCCCGGCGGTCTCCGCGGACCCCTCCTCGTCGAGCAGCCGCCCGAGGAGCGCCGCCCGCCGCCGCCGCTCCGGCTCGTCGGCGAGGTGCCGCCGCTCCAGTTCCAGGGACAGCAGCGCGACGAGCCCCGACACGAGCAGCCGCGTCTCGGAGCCCAGCTCGCCGACCAGCACCAGCACGCCCCGGAGCCGCCGCGCCCCCAGCGGCTGCACCTCCACGTGCGCCCCGCCCTCCACGCTCACCGCGCTCGCGTGCATCCCGCGCACGGCCACCCGCCGGATCAACTCGTCCGCGGCCCCCGAGGGCAGTCCCGCCTCGGTCCCCGCCAGCACCCGCCCCACCGGATCGGTCACCACCGCCGGCACGCCCGTCGCCCGGGTCCACGCCTCCAGCGTGGGCGTCAGCCCCCGCCCCGAGGCCGCGGCGGCGGTCAGCCGGCGCTGCGTCTCGAAGGCGTTCTCCAGGGCCGCCCGCTGCTCCGCCGCCCGCGCGTCGAAGACCGCCTTGGTGACCGCGATGAAGGGGACCTCGTCCGCGACGGTCAGCAGCGGCAGCCCCGCCGCCTCGGCCGCCGCGACCAGCGGCGGCGGCGCGGACTGGTGGGGGAGCGCCGCCCCGAGGCCCAGCGCCAGGGCGCTCGCCCCGCTGGCCCGTACGTCCTCCACGTACGCGCGGCACGCCTCGTCCTCCATCGGCAGCAGCAGCCCGATGGTCATCAGCAGCTCGCCGCCCTGCAGCCAGCGCCCCGGCCGGACCAGCTCCGAGGCGTGCGCGGCGAGCACCGGCCGGTCCAGGGCGCCGGCCCCGGCAGCCACGGAGAGGCGCAGTTCGGGGCGGGCGACGAGATCCGCGAGGGTGAGGGTCATGGACACAGTGTCCACCCGGTCGGCCCAGTTTCGCCCTGCGGGCGATCGTCCCGGCCTCCGCCCCGGCGTACGGTGCGGACGATCAGCCGACTCGCGCGAAACGGAGGGCAACGAGGCCCATGGACGCTTCCCCGACCGCCCCGCCCGCGGACACCGTCCTCGTCGCCTGCGCCCAGCTCTCCCTCGCCGTCGGCGACGTCGAGGGCAACCGGGCGGCCGCGGACCGCGCGATCGAGGCCGCCGCCGCGGCCGGCGCGAAGGTCCTCGTGCTGCCGGAGCTGGCGAACACCGGCTACGTGTTCCGGGACGCCGCGCACGCCGCGGAGCTGGCCGAGCCGGTGGACGGCCCGACGGTCACCGCCTGGGCGCGGGCCGCGGCCCGCCACGACCTGGTCCTGGTCGCCGGCTTCTGCGAGCGCGACGGGACGGGCGCGGTACGGAACTCCGCGGTCCTGATCGACCCGACGGGCGTCCGCGCGGTGTACCGCAAGGCCCACCTGTTCGGCGCCGTGGAGAAGGCGGTCTTCGTCCCCGGCGACGAGCGGCCCCCGGTGGTCGACACGGCCGTCGGCCGGATCGGCGTGATGGTCTGCTACGACGTGGAGTTCCCCGAGTGGGTCCGCGACGTCGCCCTGCGCGGCGCCGAGCTGCTGTGCGCCCCGGTGAACTGGCCGCTGTTCCCGCGCCCGGAGGGCGAGCGCGCCGCGGAGGTGGTCCGCGTCCAGGCCGACGCCGCCGTCAACCGGATGTTCGTCGCGGCCTGCGACCGCGCCGGAGCGGAGAACGGCGTCGAGTGGACCGGCGGCTCGGTGATCACCGACCCCGACGGCTTCCCGCTCGCCGGACCGGCCTGCGAGACGGGCGAGTCGCTGCTCCTGGCGGCCTGCGCCCTCGGCCAGGCGCGGGACAAGCGGATCGGCGAGCACAACGACGTGTTCGAGGACCGCCGCACGGACTTGTACGAGGCGTGACGGAGGCCGGAACCCCCCGCACACCACCCGTCCCACACCACAGCGCACCCCGCACCACACCGCACCCCGCACCACACCGCACGCCGCACTACACCGCACCCCCGCACCACAGCGCACCCCCGCACCACAGCGCACCCCCGCCCCTCCCCACATCACCCCCCGCATCACCCAGAGACACCCCCCGGAAGGCCCACCATGACCGACCAGCAGCAGCCGCAGCCCCAGCCTCAGCAGTTCCGCGGCCCCGTCGACTCCTCCCGCATCCCGCGCTACGCCGGTCCCGCGACCTTCGCCCGCCTGCCGCGCCTCGACGAGGTCGGCACCGCGGACGTCGCGGTCGTGGGCGTGCCGTTCGACTCGGGCGTCTCGTACCGCCCCGGCGCCCGCTTCGGCGGCAACGCCATCCGCGAGGCGTCCCGTCTGCTCCGCCCGTACAACCCGGCCCAGGACGCCTCCCCGTTCGCGCTCGCGCAGGTCGCCGACGCCGGCGACATCGCGGTGAACCCGTTCAACATCAACGAGGCCGTGGAGACCGTCGAGGCCGCCGCGGACGAGCTGCTCGGCACCGGCGCGCGCATGATGACCCTCGGCGGCGACCACACCATCGCCCTCCCGCTCCTCCGCTCCGTCGCGAAGAAGCACGGCCCGGTCGCGCTGCTGCACTTCGACGCACACCTGGACACCTGGGACACGTACTTCGGCGCCGAGTACACGCACGGCACCCCGTTCCGCCGCGCCGTGGAGGAGGGCATCCTCGACACCGAGGCGCTGTCGCACGTCGGCATCCGCGGCCCGCTGTACGGCAAGCAGGACCTGACCGACGACGAGAAGATGGGCTTCGGCATCGTGACGTCCTCGGACGTCTACCGCCGCGGCGCCGACGAGGTCGCCGACCAGCTGCGCCAGCGGATCGGCGACCGTCCGCTGTACATCTCCATCGACATCGACTGCCTCGACCCGGCGCACGCCCCCGGCACCGGCACCCCGGAGGCGGGCGGCATGACCTCGCGCGAGCTCCTGGAGATCCTGCGCGGCCTGTCGTCCTGCAACCTGGTCTCCGCGGACGTCGTCGAGGTGGCCCCGGCGTACGATCACGCCGAGATCACCTCGGTCGCGGCCTCGCACACCGCGTACGAGCTGACCACGATCATGAGCCGCCAGATCGCGGCGGCCCGGCAGCAGGGCTGACGCGAGGGGCGGTCCGGCCGCACCGAAGGGCACAGAAGCGCGTGACGCACGACCACGACCTGGTACTCCGTCCGACCGAGGCGCAGACGGCGGCCGCACTCGCGCCGCCGCCGGGCCGCACCGGCGGGGACCTGGTCGTGGAGACCCTGCGCGGCCTGGGCGCGACGACCGTGTTCGGGCTGCCGGGGCAGCACGCGCTGGCGGTGTTCGACGCGGTCCGCCGCTCCGACCTGCGGCTGGTGGGGCTGCGGGTGGAGAACAACGCGGGCTTCGCCGCCGACGCGTACGGCCGGATCACCGGCGAGGCGGCGCCGCTGCTGCTGTCCACCGGGCCGGGCGCGCTGACGGCGCTGCCCGCGTTGCAGGAGGCGGCGGCCGCGTCCTCGCCGGTCCTCGCGATCTGCAGCCAGGTGCCGGTGGCGGGGCTCGGCGGCGGGCGGAAGGGCTATCTGCACGAGCTGAAGGACCAGCAGGCGTCGTTCCGGGACGTCGTGAAGTCCGTGCACGTCGTGCGGGCGGCCTCGCAGATCCCGTCGGCGATCGCCGCCGCCTGGCAGTCGGCGCTGACCGCGCCGCACGGGCCGGTGTGGGTGGAGATCCCCGAGGACGTGCTGCGCGCCGAGACGGTGCTGCCGCAGGTGACGGCCGTGGACGCGACCCCGCCGGAGCTGCCGCCGCGGCCGGAGCTGACCGCGCTGGCCGCGCACTGGCTGACGGAGGCGGAGCGACCGGTGATCGTGGCGGGCGGCGGGGTGATCCGCTCGGACGCGGCGGGCAAGCTGAGGCAGCTCGCGGAGCGGCTCGACGCGCCGGTGGTGACCACGTACGGCGGGAAGGGCGCGTTCCCGTGGACCCATCCGCTGTCGCTGCAGTCGTGGATGGAGGACCGGCACGTCACGGACTTCCTGGAGGACGCGGACGTGCTGCTGGTCGTCGGCAGCGGGCTCGGCGAACTCTCCTCGAACTACCACACGTTCGCCCCGCGCGGCCGGATCGTGCAGATCGAGGCGGACCTCGGCAAGCTGGAGGCCAACCACCCGGCGCTCGGCATCCACGCGGACGCCCGCCTGGCGCTCCAGGCCCTGCTGGAGACGACCGGCGTACGGACGGACCCGGGGGCGGCGCGGCGGGTCGAGGAGACCCTGAGAGAGGTCGGCGCGCGCCTGGAGGCCCAGGACACGTCCCTGGAACGGAACCTCCTGGCGGCGGTCCGCGCCGCGCTCCCCGACCGGTCGCCCAGCTTCTGGGACATGACGATCCTCGGCTACTGGGCGTGGGCCGGCTTCGACGCCCGCCGCCCCAACACGATGCACTCCGCCCAGGGCGCGGGCGGCCTCGGCCACGCCTTCCCGGCCGCCCTCGGCGCGGCGGTCGCCGAACCGGGCACCCCGGTCCTCGCGGTGTCCGGCGACGGCGGCGCGATGTACGGCCTCGCGGAACTGGCCACGGCGAAGCAGTACGGCCTCGACGTCACCTGGCTCGTCGTGGACGACGGCGGCTACGGCATCCTCCGCGAGTACATGACCGACGCCTACGGCGAACCGACGGGCACCGACCTCACCGGCCCCGACTTCACCGCCCTCGCGCAGTCCTTCGGCGTCCCGGCGACCCGCACCACCCCGGAAACCCTGACCGCCGACCTGAAGCACGCCCTCAAGACCCCCGGCCCCACCCTCCTCCACCTCCCGACCCACCTCCGCATCTTCGCCCCGACGCACCAGTGAGCCGCCGGCGGTCCTAGGACCTCCGGCCGGTGTTTGTTGCAGGGGGATGAAATCCCCGGTCGGGTGCGTTGGTGCCTTCCGGTAGAACAGCGGAGACGGTCGGAGGCGGCACGTGGCGGCGGGGCGGAAACAGGCGGGGCGGAAAGAGGACGGCTGGGCGCGGAGGCTGGCCGGGTACGCGTGGCGGTACCGGCTGAACGTCGTGCTCGCGCTGGGGTCGTCCCTGGCGGGCATGGCCGTGATGGCGCTCGTCCCGCTGATCACGAAGGTGATCATCGACGACGTCATCGGGGCGCACACCCGTTCGCTGGGCCTCTGGACCGGGCTGCTCATCGGCGCGGCCGTGCTCGTCTACGCGTTCACCTACGTCCGGCGCTACTACGGCGGACGGCTCGCCCTCGACGTGCAGCACGACCTGCGCACCGAGATGTTCGGCACGATCACCCGGCTCGACGGGCGCCGGCAGGACGAGCTGTCCACCGGGCAGGTCGTCGGCCGGGCCACCAGCGACCTCCAGCTGATCCAGGGCCTGCTGTTCATGCTGCCGATGACGATCGGCAACATCCTGCTCTTCGTGATCTCGCTGGCCGTCATGGCCTGGCTGTCCATCCCGCTGACCCTCGTCGCCCTCGCCGTCGCCCCCGCGCTCTGGTACATCGCCAAGCGCAGCCGCACCAAGCTGCACCCGGCCACCTGGTACGCCCAGGCGCAGGCCGCCGCCGTGGCCGGCGTGGTCGACGGGGCGGTGACCGGCGTCCGCGTGGTCAAGGGCTTCGGGCAGGAGGAGCAGGAGACCGGCAAGATCCGCGAGGCCGGGCGGAAGCTGTTCGCCGGCCGTCTGCGGACCATCCGGCTGAACGCGAAGTACACCCCCGCCCTCCAGGCCGTCCCCGCCCTCGGCCAGGTCGCCGTGCTGGCGCTCGGCGGCTGGCTGGCCACCCGGGGGCAGATCACCCTCGGCACCTTCGTCGCCTTCTCCGCCTACCTCGCCTCCCTCGTCGGCCCGGTCCGCATGCTCGCCATGGTCCTCACCGTCGGCCAGCAGGCCCGGGCCGGCGTGGAACGCGTCCTGGAGCTGATCGACACCGAGCCGGCCATCCAGGACGGCACCGAGGAGCTGCCCGCCGACGCCCCCGCCACCGTCGAGTTCGACGACGTGTCGTTCGCGTACGAGGACGGGCGCCACGTCCTCGACGGCTTCTCCCTGCGGATCCGCCCCGGCGAGACCGTCGCCGTCGTCGGCGCGTCCGGCTCCGGCAAGTCCACCGTCTCCCTGCTGCTGCCGCGCTTCTACGACGTCAGCCGCGGCGCCGTCCGCGTCGGCGGCCACGACGTCCGCGAGCTCACCCAGTCCTCGCTGCGCGCCGCGATCGGGATGGTCCCCGAGGACAGCTTCCTGTTCTCCGACACCGTGCGCGCCAACATCGCGTACGGCCTGCCCGACGCCACCCAGGAGCAGATCGAGGCGGCGGCCCGCGTTGCCCAGGCCGACCGGTTCATCGCCGAACTGCCCGACGGCTACGACACCAAGGTCGGCGAGCACGGCCTGACCCTCTCCGGCGGCCAGCGCCAGCGCATCGCGCTCGCCCGCGCCGTCCTCACCGACCCGCGGCTGCTGCTCCTCGACGACGCCACCTCCGCCGTCGACGCCCGCGTGGAGCACGAGATCCACGAGGCGCTCGCCTCGGTGATGGCCGGCCGCACCACCCTGCTCATCGCCCACCGCCGCTCCACTCTCAACCTCGCCGACCGGATCGCCGTCCTCGACGACGGCCGGCTCTCCGACATCGGCACCCACGAGGAGCTGGAGCTCCGCTCCCCGCTGTACCGCCGGCTGCTCACCGACCCCGACGAGCTCGGCGGCGTCTCGCCCGGCCACGTCCTGCCGGCCGGGAACGAGGACGACGAGCTGCCCGAGGACCGCCGGCTGCGCGCCGAGCTGGACGCCGAGTACGACGCCGAGCGCGGCCTGACCCCCGCGCTCTGGGTCCGCGAGGAGAAGGCCGCCGAGGAGGCCCACACCGCCGGCGCCACCCCCGAACTGCTCGCCGCCGTCGAGGCGCTGCCGCCGGCCGTCGACACCCCGGACGTCGACGAGACGCGGGCCGTCGCCCCGGAGGACTCGTACGGGCTGCGCCGGCTGCTCCGCGGCTTCGGCTGGGTGCTGCTCGCCAGCCTCGGCCTGGTCGCCGTGGACGCCGGCATGGGCCTGCTGCTGCCGGTCCTGATCCGGCACGGCATCGACGACGGCGTCAACCGGCTCGCCGTCGGCGCCGTCTGGACCGCCTCCGCGCTCGCCCTGCTCACCGTGCTCGTCCAGTGGGCCGCGCAGACCGCCGAGACCCGGATGACCGGCCGCACCGGCGAAAGGATCCTCTACTCGCTGCGGCTGAAGATCTTCGCCCAGCTCCAGCGGCTCGGCCTGGACTACTACGAGCGCGAGCTCACCGGCCGGATCATGACCCGGATGACCACGGACGTGGACGCCCTGTCCACGTTCCTGCAGACCGGCCTGGTCACCGCCTTCGTCTCGGTGGTCACCTTCTTCGGGATCATGGTCGCGCTGCTGGTGCTCGACCTCCAGCTCGCCCTGGTCGTCTTCGCCACCCTGCCCGTTCTGGCCGTCGCCACGTACTTCTTCCGCCGCGCCAGCGTGAAGGCGTACGAGCTGGCCCGCGAGCGGATCAGCGTGGTCAACGCCGACCTCCAGGAGTCCGTCTCCGGGCTGCGGATCGTGCAGGCCTTCGGCCGCGAGCGGGACGGCGCGGCCCGGTTCGCCGAGCGCAGCACCGCCTACCGCGAGGCGCGGGTGCACGGCCAGTGGCTCATCTCCGTCTACTTCCCCTTCGTCACCCTGCTGTCCTCCGTCGCCGCGGCCGCCGTCATGATCGTCGGCGCGCACCGGATCGAGGCCGGCACGCTGACCACCGGCGCGCTCGTCGCGTACCTGCTCTACATCGACCTGTTCTTCGCGCCGGTGCAGCAGCTCTCCCAGGTCTTCGACGGCTACCAGCAGGCCGCGGTCTCGCTGAAGCGGATGCAGGAGCTGCTGCAGGAGAAGACGTCGACGCCGCAGCCCGCGAAGCCGCTGGAGGTGCCCGCGCTCCGCGGCGAGCTGGCCTTCGAGGACGTCTCCTTCCGGTACGGGAGCGACGCCGGCGACGGGGAGGGCGCCGCGCTCACCGCCGTCGACCTGCGCATCCCCGCCGGACAGACCGTCGCGTTCGTCGGCGAGACCGGCGCGGGCAAGTCGACGCTGGTCAAGCTGGTCGCCCGGTTCTACGACCCGACCGAGGGCCGGGTCACCGTCGACGGCACGGACCTGCGGGACCTCGACCTGACCGCGTACCGGCACCGTCTCGGGGTCGTCCCGCAGGAGGCGTACCTGTTCGCCGGCACCGTCCGCGACGCCATCGCGTACGGCCGGCCCGGCGCGAGCGACGCCGAGGTGGAGGCCGCGGCCCGCGCGGTCGGCGCGCACGACATGATCGCCACCCTGGACGGCGGCTACCTCCACGAGGTGGCCGAGCGCGGCCGGAACCTGTCGGCCGGCCAGCGCCAGCTGATCGCCCTGGCCCGCGCCGAGCTGGTCGACCCGGACGTGCTGCTCCTCGACGAGGCCACCGCCGCGCTGGACCTGGCCACCGAGGCACAGGTCAACGCGGCGACGGACCGCCTGGCCGGCCGCCGTACGACGCTGGTCGTCGCGCACCGGCTGACCACGGCCGCCCGCGCGGACCGGGTGGTCGTGATGGCCGGCGGCCGGGTCGCCGAGGACGGCACGCACGACGAGCTGCTGGCCCTCGGCGGCCGGTACGCGGCGCTGTGGCGCACGTTCGTCGGCGAGGAGGAGCCGCAGCGGGTCTGAGCCGTCCGCGAGCGCCCCACGCAACCGAAGGGTCCCTTCCCGCGTCGTACGCACGTACGGCTCTGATGCGGGAGGGAACCCACGTGTTCGACGGCACCGGCACGACCATACGGAGCGGACGGGACGGACGAGGCGCCGGGAACGGAGGGGACGGCCGGGGTCCGGTCCGTTTCGGCAGCCGTCTGGTCGCCCGGGTGCTCGCCGTGTCCCTGGCGGCCGGCGCGCTGACGATCGCCGCCCCCGGAGCGCCCCGCGCCGACGCCGCCTCCGTGTGCACCGGCCGGCCCGCCAAGACCGTCTCCTTCGCCACCGGCGAGCTGCGCGTCTACCGCACCCGCCACTACGCCTGCGCGATGGCCGTGTCCAAGTCCCCGGGCCAACTCCGCTACATGAGCGTCTCGCTGCAGCCGCGCGGCGGCCGGGCGGCCATGGACGCGGGCCGCTTCACCCGCCAGGCCGGACCGGTCACCGTCCACGCCCTCAACCGCTGCGTCCGCGCCACCGGAAACGTCGGCGGCCGCATCGCTTCGACCGGCTGGATCCTGTGCTGAACCGGAGGAAACGGTACAGGTAAGGGTCAACTGGGTCTGGCGGTACGCACGTTACCCCCGCTAGGTTCGCGACACCGTTGTGAACCAAGGGGAGGGTGAATGCGCAAGGCGCTGACAGGGATCCTGTCGCTCGCGGTGCTCATGGGTACCGTCGGGGCGACCGGGGCGGCCACCGCCGCCGAGCCGGCGGCCGAGCCCGCGTCCACGTCCGTGGACGCGAACAGCACGGACATCAAGGACCGCATCCTGGCGATCCCCGGGATGAGCCTCATCGAGGAGAAGCCGTACGCCGGTTACCGCTTCTTCGTCCTGAACTACACGCAGCCGGTGGATCACCGGCGCCCGTCCGCGGGCACGTTCCAGCAGCGGATCACCGTCCTGCACAAGGACACCGCCCGGCCGACCGTCTTCCACACCAGCGGCTACGGGCTGAGCACCAACCCCAGCCGGCGCGAGCCCACCCGGATCGTGGACGGCAACCAGGTCTCCATGGAGTACCGGTTCTTCACCCCGTCCCGGCCGCAGCCCGCCGACTGGAGCAAGCTGAACATCTGGCAGGCGGCCAGCGACCAGCACCGCATCTTCACGGCGCTGAAGGCGATCTACTCGAAGAACTGGCTGTCCACCGGCGGCTCCAAGGGCGGCATGACCGCCACGTACTACGAGCGCTTCTACCCGCGCGACATGGACGGCGTCGTCGCGTACGTGGCGCCCAACGACGTGGTGCACGACGAGGACTCGGCGTACGACCGCTTCCTGGCGAACGTCGGCAGCAAGGAGTGCCGCGACCGGCTGAACGCGCTGCAGCGCGAGGCCCTGGTCCGCCGCGAGCCGCTGCAGAAGAAGTACAAGGAGTGGGCCGACCGCGAGGGCGCGACCTTCAACACGGTCGGCTCCCTGGACAAGGCGTACGAGGCCGTCGTCCTCGACTTCGTCTGGGGCTTCTGGCAGTACTACGGCGAGTCCGACTGCGCGAGCATCCCGGAGGCCGCCACGGCCACCGACGACACCGTGTACGACACCATCGACGCGTACTCCGGCTGGTCGTTCTACACCGACCAGGGCCTGGAGCCGTACACGCCGTACTACTACCAGGCGGCCACCGAGCTCGGCTCGCCGAGCATCCGGCAGCCGCACCTCGACGGCCTGTCCCGGTACGGCTACCAGCCCGCCCGGAACTTCGTGCCGCGCGACATCCCCATGACCTTCAAGCCGTGGGTGATGCGCGACGTGGACGACTGGGTCCGCAAGAACGCGAACCGGATGCTGTTCGTCTACGGCGGCGACGACCCGTGGGGCGCCGAGCCGTTCCGCGTCGGCAAGTCGGCCCGGGACAGCTACGTGATGACGGCCCCCGGCGCCAACCACGGCGCGAGCGTTGCGGCCCTGACCGACGCGGACCGGGAGAAGGCCACCGCCCGCATCCTGGCGTGGGCCGGCGTCGAGGCCCCGGCGGCCGCGGCGGCGCAGCCGCTGGCCCGCTTCGACGCGGCGCTGGACACGGCCGACCCGGAGGTCATCCGGCAGCACGCGCGCCGTCCGTAGGGCGGTGCACCGGGGGGCCGCGTCCGTGGTGCGGGCGCGGCCCCTCGCGCGTCGTCGGCCGGGTGCTCAGCGGTAGGACAGCCCGTACCCCACCGGGTACAGCTCCTTCGCCGGCTCGCCCGCGCGGAGCACGGGCACCGGCAACCGGCCCTGCGGCCGGGCGGCGCCCGCGATCACCCGTGCGGCGGCGCGCAGTTCGACGTCCGTCCAGGAGTACGCGGCGACGGTCGCCCGCTGGCCGGCGAGCTGGGCCACGTCGTACGGGTTGCGGATCGCGACCGTGACGACGGGGACCCCGGTGGCGACGAGCCGGGACACCAGGGTCCGCTGGGGGCTGGCGGCGGTGACGTTGTACGTGCCGACGACGACGACGTCCTGCCCGGCCGCGGCGGCCACGGCCTCCTCGATCCGCGCCGCGGTCGGGGTGATGCCGGTGGACAGCGCGCGGGTGGTGAAGCCCAGTTCGGCGAGCGCGCCGGCCAGGGTGGCGGTCGGCGGGCCGGTGGTGCCGGACGGGGAGGCCGGGTCGGCGCCGACGACCAGCACCCGGGAGTGGGTGCGGCGGTCGAGCGGCAGCAGCCCGCCCTCGTTGACGAGGAGCGTCGTGGTCTCCTCGGCGATCCGGTCGGCGGCGGCGCGGTGGGCGGCGGTGCCGACGCGCAGGTCGATGTCGGAGTGCTTGACGAACGGGTCGCGGAACAGGCCCAGCTTCGCCTTGAGCCGCAGGATGCGCAGGATCGATTCGTCGAGCCGTTCCTCGGTCAGCTCGCCGCTCTTCACGGCGTTCAGCACCGCGTGCCAGGCGACGTCCAGCTTCGGCGGGTTGAGCAGCTGGTCCACGCCCGCCTTGAGGGCGAGGACGGGGACGCGGTCGTCGCCGTACTTCGTCCGCACCCCCTCCATGCCGAGCGAGTCGGTGACCACGACGCCGTCGTAGCCGAGTTCCTCGCGGAGGATGCCGGTGAGGATCGGGCGGGACAGGGTGGCCGGGTCCTCGCTCGGGTCGAGCGCGGGGACGACGATGTGCGCCGTCATGATCGAGTCGATGCCGGCCGCGACGGCCGCGCGGAACGGCGGGGCGTCCAGCTCGTTCCACTGGGCGCGGGTGTGGGTGATGGTCGGCAGGCCGTAGTGGCTGTCGGTGGCGGTGTCGCCGTGGCCGGGGAAGTGCTTCGAGGTCGCGGCCACCCCGCCGCTCTGGTACCCGCGCACCTGGGCGGCCACCAGGCCGGCGACGGCCTGCGGGTCGGAGCCGAAGGAGCGGACGCCGATGACGGGGTTGGCGGGGTTGACGTTGACGTCGGCGACGGGCGCGTAGTTCTGCCGGATGCCGAGGGCGGCCAGCTCGGTGCCGGCGATCTGCGCGGCCTTGCGCGCGTCCGCGTGCGAGCCGCCCGCGCCGAGCGCCATCGCGCCGGGCAGGAGGGTGGCGGGCTTGCCGACCCGGCAGACGATGCCGTGCTCCTGGTCGGTGGAGATGAGCAGCGGGAGCGGGGTGGGCTGGGCGAGACCGGCGCGCTGGATGCCGTTGGACAGCTCGGCGATCTGGTGCGGGTCGCGGGTGTTGTGCGCCCAGGAGAAGTAGATGATGCCGCCGACGTGGTACCGGGCGATCAGCTCGGCGGCGGTGCGGACGCCGATCTCCTTGAGGTTCGCGTCGACGTCCGCCTGGTCGGGCGCGGTGGCCGAGTGGCCGTACACCCGCATGACGAAGAGCTGGCCGACCTTCTCCTCCAGCGACATGCGGGCGATGCGGGCTCTCAGCTCGTGGTCGTGGCCCGTGGCGGACGCGCCGGCGGCGGGCAGGCCGACGCCGGTGACGGCGGCGACGGCTGCCGCGGCGGAGGCGGTGAGGAGGGTGCGTCGGGAGGTGGCGCGGTGGTGCACTGGTGCTCCTTCCGGCCGTGCTGGTGGTGGGGCGGGGAGGGTTCTGAAGGAAACTTCCAAGGTGCAGGGTTAGCCCGAAAGTAACTGCCAGGTCAAGGACCCGCGCAGAAGCGACCGCCCCCGACGGCCCATTCACCCCGTTCACCCGCCCGTTCTCCCGCCCGCCGAGGGGCTCCGTTCACGGCGGTGCGGGCCGCTTCGGCGGCTCAGGCGGCGGAGGCGACCTCCTGAGGCTCAGGCGGCGGAGGCGACCGAGGGCCAGCGCTCGCGCAGCAGGTCCACCGTCTCGCGGATCGCGGGCCGGCGGGCCGCGCCCGCGCGCCACAGCGCCCTCAGCCGCCGCTTCGGCACCGGGTCGAGCCGTACCGCCGCGACCTCCGGGGGCAGCGTCCCGCGCCCGAGCCTCGGGACGAGCGCCACGCCGAGACCCGCGGCCACCAAGGCCACCTGGGTGTGGTTCTCCTCCGCCTGGTGCGCGATCCGCGGCTCGCAGCCGGCCCCCCGCATCGTCCGCACCAGCCAGTCGTGGCAGACGGTCCCCGGCGGCTGGGTGATCCACCGCTCGTCCGCCAGGTCCTCCCGCCGTACCCGCTCGCGCGCGGCGAGCCGGTGGCCGCGCGGGACGAGGACGTCGCACAGGTCGTCGCCGATGACGGCCTGTTCGACGCCGGGCGGCGTCGGCAGCGGCGCGATGTCCCAGTCGTGCGCGACCGCCAGGTCGAGCGCCCCGCGCGCCACGAGGTCCACCGACAGGTGCGGGTCCACCTCCGTCAGCCGGGCGTCCAGCGCGGGGTGACGGCGCGCCAGCTCGGCCAGCGCCCCCGGCATCAGGCCCCGCGCGGCGCTGGCGAAGCAGCCGATCGCGAGCCGC
Source organism: Streptomyces tritici (assembly GCF_048500665.1). NCBI lineage: Bacteria > Bacillati > Actinomycetota > Actinomycetes > Kitasatosporales > Streptomycetaceae > Streptomyces > Streptomyces tritici. The sequence continues at coordinate 2,352,145 of NZ_CP183183.1, read as the reverse complement.
CCCGAGGGCAGCCCCCGGCGCTCCTCCAGCCGTACCTCCGCCTCCTCCACGAGCGCCAGCAACTGCTGGGCCGTCCGCGCCAGCTGGTGCGCGTCGTCGGTGAGCCGCACGCCCCGGCCCTGGCGTTCGAGGAGCGTCGTGCGGGTCTCCCGCTCCAGCTTGGCGATCTGCTGCGAGACGGCGGACGGCGTGTAGCCGAGCGCCGCGGCGGCCGCGCCGACGCTGCCGTGCACGGAGACGGCGTGCAGTGCGCGGAGCCGGCCGAGATCGAGCACGGCAACCCCTCCCAATCATTAGGACCGCTTCATCCAACCATGAAGAAACCGGAGCTGGTGCTACACGGTCGGCGCGGGCGATGCTCGACGTCATGCGCCCCGTACACATCGCCCTCGCCGCGCTGGTCGCCGCGGTCTGGGGGGTCAACTTCGTCGTCATCGAGATCGGCCTCGACCACTTCCCGCCGCTGCTCTTCTCCGCCCTGCGCTTCCTCGCCGCCGCCCTGCCCGCCGTCTTCCTCGTCGGCCGGCCGAAGGTCGCCTGGAAGTGGATCGTCGCCGTCGGACTGACGCTCGGCGTGGCCAAGTTCGGCCTGCTGTTCACCGGCATGGACCTGGGTGCCCCGGCCGGGCTGTCCTCCCTGATCCTGCAGGTGCAGGCGGTGTTCACGGCGCTGATCGCCTTCGTCGCGCTGGGCGAGCGGCCCCGGCCGCTCCAGGTCGCGGGGATGGCGGTGGCGCTCGCCGGGATCGGCGTCGCCGCGTACGACGAGGGCGCCTCCGGGCCGCTCGCCGGCTTCTGCCTCTGCGTCGCCGCCGCGGCCTGCTGGGGCGTGTCGAACGTCCTGACCCGCAAGGCCGCCCCGCCGGACGCGCTCAACTTCATGGTCTGGACGTGCACCGTCCCCGTCCTGCCGCTGATCGCCCTCTCCCTCCTCCTGGAGGGCCCGGACCGCGACCTCGCGGCCCTGCGGGCGCTCGACTGGACCGGCGCCGGCGTGATCGTCTACGTCGCCTGGATCACCACCGTCTTCGGCTTCGGCGCCTGGTCGTGGCTGCTCCGCCGCTACCCGGCCTCCTCCGTGGCCCCGTTCTCCCTGCTGGTCCCGGTCTTCGGCATGTCCTCGGCGGCCCTGTTCCTGGACGAGTCCGTCACCCCGCTCCGCTGGTGCGCCGCGGCCCTCCTGGTCGGCGGAGTCGCCCTGACCTCCCTGAGGTTCGGCGGCGCCCGCCGACCGGCCCCGGTGGGCCCCTCCGACGAGCCCGTCCTCGCGGCCACGGCGACGGACACGGTCACGGCGCCGGACACGGCCCCGGCCGCCGCTGCGGCGCCCGGCCCGTCGACGCGCTGACCGGCCCACCGCCGGGGCGGGGGGCCGTACGGTGTGCGTCATGGAACGCGTAGCCATCGACCGTGCCCCCGCCCCCGGGGTCGTCCTGCTCAGCGGGATCCCCGGCAGCGGCAAGACCACCGTGGCGGCGGCGCTCGCTGCCCGCTTCGCCCGCTCCGCGCACGTCGAGGTGGACGAACTCCAGTCGCTCATCGTCTCCGGCGGCCACTGGCCCACGCCCGAGGGCGACCCGGAGGCCGACCGGCAGATCTTCCTGCGCGCCCGCCACGCCTGCCTGCTCGCGGAGAGCTTCACCGCCGCGGGTTTCCTGCCGGTCGTCGACGACGTCGTCGTCCGCCGCAGCCACTTCGCGTTCTACCGCGAACGCCTCGACGCGCACGCCTTCCACCCGGTGTTCCTGGCCCCGGGACCCGAGACGGCATGGGAGCGCAACAACGCCCGGCACAAGCGCCTCACCACCGACTGGACCTTCCTGGACGAGGCGATGCGCGACGAACTGTCCGCCGAGGGCGTCTGGGTCGACAACGCGGCCCTCACCGTCGACGAGACCGTGGACGCGGTCCTGGAGGCCACCGGCCTCGTGCCCGGCCCCCGGGTCTGATCAGCAGTCGTCGCGGGGGAATCCGTCCGTCCTGACCACGATCTCGCGCCCTTCGAGGGGAAGCACGAGGTCCTCGCCGAAGGAGATCTGCTCCAGTTCGTCGTAGGTGCCCCGACGGGTGGGGTGCCTGTGGATCGTGCAGGTGCCGTCCGACGGGTCGATGATCACGTAGAGCGGGATGGCGCACTCGGCGTACATGCGGAGCTTCTTGGTGAAGTCGTTGTCGCGGGTGCTCTTGGAGAGGACCTCGATGACGGCTTCGAGGCTGTGCCACTCGAAGCGACCGCGGCTGTTGCGCTCGGATCCCGGGGCGACGACTGCGAGGTCGGGTGCGTAGCCGTACAGACGGGACGGGAAGTCGATCATGACGTCCGAGAGCACCTTGCCCTGCCCGGCAAGCTGCTTCTTGATCTGCGGCGCCGCCTCGATGAGGATGTCCGACTGGCACTCGCCCTGCGGCGTCATGATGATCTTTCCCTCGGTGATCTCGACGCGGTAGCCGCTGGGCAGTATGGCGTTCTCCAGCGCGTCCCAGGCGCTCTGGACGTCCATCTCTATCGTCGTCATGCGGGCCTCCGAATGCCGTCACTTCCCACGATAGCGGGCGGCTACCCCCGCGGCGGCGCCGTCGAGCCGCGGACGACCACCTCCGCCCCGACCGTCTCCACGCCGCCCGGCGGCACGTCCTGGGCGCCCACGGCCAGGAGGCCGGCGCGGCGGCCCGCGTCCTGGAGGGGGAGGCGGACGGTCGTGAGGGCGGGGGCGGTGTCGATGGCGAAGGGCAGGTCGTCGAAGCCGGTCACCGACACGTCGCCGGGGATGCTCAGGCCCAGGTCCCGCAGCGCCGCGCAGGCGCCCAGCGCGACGGTGTCGCTGGCCGCGACGATCGCGGTCAGGTCCGGGTCGCGGCGCAGCAGTTCGCGCGCCGCGTCGTAGCCGGCGGACCGCTCGTACGGGCCGTGCACCGTGGGCGCGTCGCCGAGGCCGGCCGCCGCGAGGGCCGCGCGGTGGCCCTCCAGGCGGTGCCGGGTCGTCGTGTACCGGTCGGGGCCCGTGATGTACCCGATCCGCCGGTGGCCCAGCTCCAGCAGGTGTTCGGTGAGCCGCCGCGCCCCGCCCCGGTTGTCGAAGGCGAGCGTCGCCGCCGTCGTGTCCCCCGGCACCGGCGGCCGCCCGCACAGCACCACCCGCGTCCCCGCCTCCGCGAGCCGCGCCAGCTTCGCCGCGGTCGCCGCCAGGTGCTCCGGGTCCTCGAACGAGCCGCCGGTCAGCACCACCGCCGCGGCCCGCTGGCGCTGCAGCAGCGTCAGGTACATCAGCTCCCGCTCGGGGGAGCCGCCCGTGTTGCAGACCACGGCCAGCTTCTCGCCGCCGGCCCGCCCCGACGCGCTCGCGCCGATCGCGCTCTGCGCGGCGCTCGCCATGATCCCGAAGAAGGGGTCCGCGATGTCGTTGACCAGCACCCCCACCAGGTCGGAGGTGGCGGCGGCGAGCGCGCTCGCGGGCCCGTTCAGCACGTAGTCCAGCTCGTCCACGGCCCGCAGCACCCGCTCCCGGGTGGCCTCGGCGACCGGGTAGTTGCCGTTCAGGACGCGGGAGACGGTGGCCGGGGACACCCGGGCCCGCGCGGCCACGTCCGCCAGCGTGACGGTCATCGCGTACCTCCGGGGAGAGTCGGGCGCACCCCTTGTCCGGGGTGCCGTCGGCAGGCTAGCGTCACCCGACGTAGAAAGCGCTTTCTATCGCCGGGTTTCCTCGCCTCGCGTGCGCCCGGCCGCCTCGCCGTCCCCCGTCCCCCGCCCCCGGTCGCCTCGCCGTCCCCCGTCCCCCGTCCCCGGTCGCCTCGCCGTCCCCGCCCGTTTTCTTCGCCCTCCCCACCCCCGGCTTCTTCGCTCGTCCGTCCCCGCGTGCGCCCCGCGCGCCGCGACCTGGAGGTACTCCGTGACACGCAGGACCGTCCGCATCGCCATGAACGGCGTCACCGGACGCATGGGCCACCGCCAGCACCTCGTCCGCTCCGTGCTCGCGATCCGCGAGCAGGGCGGCCTCCCGCTCGGCGACGGCACGGTGCTCTGGCCCGAGCCGGTGCTCGTCGGCCGCCGCGAGCCCGCGCTGCGCGCGCTCGCCGAGCGGCACGGCCTCGCCGAATGGTCGACCGACCTCGACGCGGTGCTCGCCGACCCTTCCGTCGAGATCTACTTCGACGCCCAGATCACCTCCGCCCGCGTCGACGCCCTCAAGAAGGCCATCGCCGCCGGCAAGCACGTCTACACCGAGAAGCCCACGGCCGCCGACCTCGCCGGCGCGCTGGAACTGGCCCGCCTCGCCGAGGCGGCCGGCGTCCGCCACGGCTGCGTCCAGGACAAGCTGTTCCTGCCGGGGCTGCGCAAGCTCAAGCGGCTGATCGACGGCGGCTTCTTCGGCGAGATCCTGTCCGTGCGGGGCGAGTTCGGCTACTGGGTCTTCGAGGGGGACTGGCAGCCGGCCCAGCGCCCCTCGTGGAACTACCGCGCGCAGGACGGCGGCGGGATCGTCGTCGACATGTTCCCGCACTGGGAGTACGTGCTCCACGAGCTGTTCGGCCGGGTCACGAGCGTCACCGCGCACACCGCCACCCACGTCCCGCGCCGCTGGGACGAGCACGGCAAGCCGTACGCGGCGACCGCCGACGACGCCGCGTACGGGATCTTCCGCCTGGAGGGCGGCGCCGTCGCCCAGATCAACTCCTCCTGGGCCGTCCGCGTCCACCGCGACGAACTCGTGGAGTTCCAGGTCGACGGCACCCACGGCTCCGCCGTCGCGGGCCTGCGCGGCTGCCGCGTCCAGCACCGCTCCGCCACCCCGAAGCCGGTCTGGAACCCGGACCTGCCCTCGGCCCACGCCTTCCGCGACCAGTGGCAGAAGGTCCCGGACAACGAGGACTTCGACAACGCCTTCAAGGTCCAGTGGGAGCTGTTCCTGCGCCACGTGGCCGCCGGCGAGCCGTACCACTGGGACCTGCTGGCCGGCGCCCGCGGCGTGCAGCTGGCCGAACTCGGCCTGCGCTCGGCGGCCGAGGGCCGCACCCTCGACGTCCCGGAGCTGGCGCTGTGATCCGGCTGCCGCGGCCCGGCGGGGGAGTGCGCGCGTACGAGCCGGGGCCCGCCCCCGCGCCGACGCCGGTGGACGGGAGGGAACCGCGCTCCCGCACCGTCTACTCCGCCGCCCACGTCGTCGCCGACCCGTACGCCGACACCGGCCCCGACGGCCCCGCCGCCGTCGACTGGGACGCCACCCTCGCCTTCCGCCGCCACCTGTGGGCCCACGGCCTCGGCGTCGCCGAGGCGATGGACACCGCCCAGCGCGGCATGGGCCTGGACTGGGCGGGGGCCGCCGAACTGATCCGGCGCTCCGCCGCCGAGGCGAAGGCCGTCGGCGGCCGGATCGCCTGCGGCGTCGGCACCGACCAGCTCACCGGCCCCGCCGGCCTGGTGACCGTCCGCGAGGCGTACGAGGAGCAGCTCGCCCTCGTCGAGGAGACCGGCTCCCGGGCGATCCTCATGGCCTCCCGGGCTCTCGCCGCCGCCGCGGAGGACCCGGACGACTACCTCGACACCTACACGCACCTGCTGCGCCAGGCCGCCGAGCCGGTGATCCTGCACTGGCTCGGCCCGATGTTCGACCCGGCCCTGGAGGGCTACTGGGGCTCGTCCGACCTGGACGCCGCCACCGAGACGTTCCTCCAGGTCGTCGCCGAGCACCCGGACAAGGTCGACGGGGTGAAGATCTCCCTGCTGGACGCCGAGCGCGAGATCGACCTGCGCCGCCGCCTCCCGCAGGGCGTGCGCTGCTACACCGGCGACGACTTCCACTACCCGGAGCTGATCGCCGGCGACGCGAAGGGTTTCAGCCACGCGCTGCTCGGCATTTTCGACCCGCTGGGCCCGCTCGCGGCGCGGGCGGTACGGGTCCTGGACACCGGCGACGTCGAGGGCTTCCGCGCGCTGCTCGACCCGACGGTCGCGCTCTCCCGGCACCTGTTCCAGCCGCCCACCCGCTACTACAAGACCGGCGTGGTGTTCCTCGCCTGGCTGGCCGGCCACCAGGACCACTTCGCGATGGCCGGCGGCCTGCAGTCCGCCCGCTCCCTGCCGCACCTCGCCCGCGCCTACGAACTCGCCGACGGACTGGGCCTGTTCCCGGACCCCGGCCTGGCCGAGCACCGCATGAAGTCCCTGCTCACGGTGTACGGAGTCGGCCAGTGAACCGCGACCGTTTCTCGATCAACCAGATGACGGTGAAGCAGCTCGGCCTGCCCGAACTCGTCGCCCACTGCGTCCGGCTCGGCATCACCGCCGTCGGCCTGTGGCGCGAGCCGGTGCGCGCGTACGGCGTCGAGGCCGCCGCCGCGCTCGTCCACGACGCCGGACTGACCGTCACCAGCCTGTGCCGCGGCGGCTTCTTCACCGCCGACGGCCGGGAGGCCGACAACCGCGCGGCCGTCGACGAGGCGGCCGCGCTGGGCACGGACACGCTCGTCCTGGTCTCCGGCGGCCTGCCCGCCGGCAGCCGCGACCTGCCCGCCGCCCGGGCCCGGATCGCCGACGGGATCGCCGCCCTGGCCCCGTACGCGGCGGAGCGCGGCGTCCGCCTCGCGATCGAGCCGCTCCACCCCATGTACGCGGCCGACCGCTGCGCCGTCTCGACCCTCGACCAGGCCCTGGACCTCGCCGCCCCGTTCCCGGCGGAGCAGGTCGGCGTGGTCGTGGACACCTATCACGTCTGGTGGGACGACCGGGCCCCGGCGGCGGTGGCCCGCGCGGGCGCGGAGGGCCGCCTGCACTCCTTCCAGCTCGCCGACTGGACCACCCCCCTCCCCGCCGGAGTCCTCACCGGCCGGGGCCAGTTGGGCGAGGGCGCGATCGACCTGGCCCACTGGTGCGAACTGGCCCTGGCGGCCGGCCACACCGGCCCGGTGGAGGTCGAACTCTTCAACGACGACCTGTGGGCGAGGGACGGCCTGGAGGTCCTGGAGGAGACCCTGAGCGCCTTCGGGAAAATTACTCCCCGCATCGGTGCAACCCTTTCCGGGTGACGAGTGTCGTACTGGGCGTCGGGACTTCCGGGGAGGGGATCTGGGGGGATCAGGGAAGCCCGGCACGGAGGGGGAGCACGCGGGGCCCGGTCCACGGACCGGGCCCCCAGCGGTCGTTCGGACCGGCCGCCGGAGCCGCCGGCCGGGATGTCCGAGGTCTTCGCTACCGTCGGATCATGTCCAGTACCGGACCGCGGATGGCCGTGGTGGAAGGCGTGCTCGAGCGGATCACGTACGCCAACGAGGAGAACGGGTACACGGTCGCGCGCGTCGACACCGGGCGCGGCGGCGGGGACCTCCTGACCGTGGTCGGCTCGCTGCTCGGCGCGCAGCCGGGGGAGTCGCTGCGGATGGAGGGGCGCTGGGGCTCCCACCCCCAGTACGGCCGGCAGTTCACCGTCGAGAACTACACGACCCTCCTGCCCGCGACCATCCAGGGCATCCGCCGCTACCTCGGGTCCGGGCTGGTCAAGGGGATCGGGCCGGTGTTCGCGGATCGCATCACGAGCCACTTCGGGATCGAGACGCTCGACATCATCGAGAAGGAGCCCCAGCGGCTCATCGAGGTGCCGGGGCTGGGCCCCAAGCGGACCAAGAAGATCGCCGCCGCCTGGGAGGAGCAGAAGGCCATCAAGGAGGTCATGGTCTTCCTCCAGACCGTCGGCGTCTCCACCTCCATCGCGGTGCGGATCTACAAGAAGTACGGGGACGAGTCGATCGCCGTGGTGCGCGAGCGGCCCTACCGGCTGGCCGCCGACGTGTGGGGCATCGGCTTCCTCACCGCCGACCGGATCGCGCAGTCGGTCGGCATCCCGCACGACAGCCCCGAGCGGGTCCGGGCCGGCATCCAGTACGCCCTGTCGCAGTCCACCGACCAGGGGCACTGCTACCTGCCCGAGGAGCAGCTGATCTCCGACGCGGTGAAGCTGCTCCAGGTGGACACCGGGCTGGTCATCGACTGCCTCGGCGAGCTGGCCGAGGACCCCGAGGGGGTCGTGCGGGAGAAGGTGCCCGGGCCGGACGGGCAGCCGGTCACGGCCGTGTACCTGGTGCCCTTCCACCGCGCCGAGCTTTCCCTGGCCGGACAGATCCGCCGGCTGCTGGGTGCGGACGAGGACCGGCTCGCGGCCTTCGCCGACGTGGACTGGGGCCGGGCGCTGGCCTGGCTGGCGCGGCGGACCGGGGCCTCGCTCGCGCCCGAGCAGGAGGAGGCCGTGAAGCTGGCCCTGACCCGCAAGGTCGCGGTGCTGACCGGCGGGCCGGGCTGCGGCAAGTCGTTCACCGTGCGGTCCGTGGTGGAGCTGGCCCGCGCGAAGAAGGCGAAGGTGGTGCTGGCCGCGCCCACGGGCCGGGCCGCCAAGCGGCTGGCCGAGCTGACCGGGGCGGAGGCGTCCACCGTGCACCGGCTGCTCGAACTGAAGCCGGGCGGGGACGCCGCGTACGACCGGGACCGGCCGCTGGACGCGGACCTGGTGGTGGTCGACGAGGCGTCGATGCTGGACCTGCTGCTCGCGAACAAGCTGGTCAAGGCGGTGGCCCCGGGTGCCCATCTGCTTCTTGTGGGGGACGTGGACCAGCTGCCGTCGGTGGGCGCGGGGGAGGTGCTGGGTGATCTGCTGGCGTCGGAGAGCCCGGTGCCGGCGGTCCGGCTGACCCGGATCTTCCGGCAGGCCCAGGAGTCCGGGGTGGTCACCAACGCGCACCGGATCAACGCCGGGCAGCATCCGGTCACGACCGGCCTGCCGGACTTCTTCCTGTTCGCCGAGGAGGAGACGGAGGACGCGGGCCGGCTGGCGGTCGAGGTGGCGGCCCGCCGGATTCCGGCCAGGTTCGGCCTCGACCCGCGCCGGGACGTGCAGGTCCTGGCCCCGATGCACCGCGGTCCGGCCGGCGCCGGCGCCCTCAACGGCCTGCTCCAGCAGGCGCTCACCCCGGCCCGCCCCGACGTGCCCGAGAAGCGCTTCGGCGGCCGGGTCTTCCGGGTCGGCGACAAGGTCACCCAGATCCGTAACAACTATGACAAAGGAGCCAACGGCGTCTTCAACGGCACCGTCGGGGTGGTGACCGCGCTCGATCCGGTCGAACAGCGGCTGACGGTGCGCACGGACGAGGACGAGGAGGTGCCGTACGACTTCGACGAGCTGGACGAGCTGGCCCATGCCTACGCTGTGACCATCCACCGTTCGCAGGGCAGCGAGTACCCCGCGGTCGTGATCCCGATCACCACGGGGGCCTGGATGATGCTCCAGCGGAACCTGCTCTACACCGCCGTCACCCGGGCGAAGAAACTGGTCGTCCTGGTCGGTTCGCGGAAGGCGATCGGTCAGGCGGTGCGTACCGTTTCGGCGGGACGGCGGTGCACCGCGCTCGCCCATCGGCTCGCCGGACTTTCCCCAACCGGGGCGAAGGGGGCAGGATGAGCAGGTTGACGGCACTGAGTGCCGCCACATGGCCCAATGGTCGACCCCGAGTGCACTCTGCTGAGCCAAATGGGGGATGGTAGAGACAGTCAGGGCACCTCGAAGAAGAGGCACTACGTCGGTGAGGGATGACGTGAGCGACAACTCTGTAGTACTGCGGTACGCGGACGGTGAATACACCTACCCGGTGGTCGAGAGCACCGTCGGCGACAAGGGCTTCGACATCGGGAAGCTCCGGGCCCAGACCGGTCTGGTCACGCTGGACAGCGGTTACGGGAACACCGCCGCCTATAAATCCGCCATCACCTACCTGGACGGCGAGAAGGGCATCCTGCGGTACCGCGGCTACCCCATCGAGCAGCTGGCCGAGCAGTCCACCTTCCTGGAGGTGGCGTACCTGCTGATCAACGGCGAGCTCCCGAAGGCGGACGAGCTCGGCGTCTTCCAGAACGAGGTCACCCAGCACACGCTGGTCCACGAGGACGTCAAGAACTTCTTCCGCGGCTTCCCGCGGGACGCCCACCCGATGGCGATGCTGTCCTCGGTGGTCTCCGCGCTGTCCACCTTCTACCAGGACAGCCACAACCCGTTCGACGAGCGGCAGCGCCACCTGTCCACGATCCGTCTGCTGGCCAAGCTGCCGACGATCGCGGCGTACGCGTACAAGAAGTCCGTCGGCCACCCGTTCGTCTACCCGCGCAACGACCTCGGCTACGTCGAGAACTTCCTGCGGATGACCTTCTCGGTGCCGGCCCAGGACTACGAGCTCGACCCGGTGGTCGTCTCCGCCCTGGACAAGCTGCTGATCCTGCACGCGGACCACGAGCAGAACTGTTCGACCTCGACCGTGCGCCTGGTCGGCTCCTCGCAGGCGAACATGTTCGCCTCGATCTCCGCGGGCATCTCCGCCCTGTGGGGCCCCCTGCACGGCGGCGCCAACCAGTCCGTCCTGGAGATGCTGGAGGGCATCCAGGCCAACGGCGGCGACGTCGACTCGTTCATCACCAAGGTGAAGAACAAGGAGGACGGCGTCCGCCTGATGGGCTTCGGCCACCGGGTGTACAAGTCCTTCGACCCGCGCGCCAAGATCATCAAGGCGGCGGCGCACGATGTCCTCTCCGCGCTCGGCAAGTCCGACGAGCTGCTGGACATCGCCCTGAAGCTGGAGGAGCACGCGCTCTCCGACGACTACTTCGTCTCGCGCAACCTCTACCCGAACGTGGACTTCTACACGGGTCTGATCTACCGCGCCATGGGCTTCCCGACGGAGATGTTCACCGTGCTCTTCGCCCTCGGCCGCCTGCCGGGCTGGATCGCCCAGTGGCACGAGATGATCAAGGAGCCGGGCTCCCGCATCGGCCGCCCGCGCCAGATCTACACGGGCGTCGTCGAGCGCGACTTCGTCCCGGTCGAGGCCCGCTGAGCCTCGGCGCTCTCGCAGCGAAAAGCGCCCCGCCGCCGATCCCCCCACGGGTCGGCGAGCGGGGCGCTTCCCATATCCCCGGTGCGGATTCCCCCCACGGGATCCTGGCCGGGCGTCTGTGCGCGGTCTGCCGGGGAACGTACGTACGGGAGGGCCGCTCAAAGCTCCCCGGTGCACGTGCCCCGGCCAACGCTTGCCTGGGACGTCCCCCAAGACATCCCATGAACGTCCCCCAAGACGTTCTTGGCATCGCCCACTTAGACTCGCGAACAGCCCAGATGGTTACCCCCAAATATCTGTGATCTAGGTCTCTTTGTGAAGGTCTTGTGCGTCACGTGAATGTGAATTCACGTGAACGCCCGGAGTCGCAGGCTGTTGGACACTACGAAAACGGACGAAAAGGCCATGGCGAGGCCCGCGATCATGGGGTTCAGCAGTCCCGCCGCGGCGAGCGGCAGCGCGGCGACGTTGTAGCCGAAGGCCCAGAACAGGTTGCCCCGGATCGTCGCGAGCGTCCGCCGGGAGAGCCGGATCGCGTCGGCCACGACCCGCAGGTCCCCGCGGACGAGGGTCAGGTCGCCGGCCTCGATCGCGGCGTCGGTGCCCGTGCCCATCGCCAGGCCCAGATCCGCCACGGCCAGCGCGGCCGCGTCGTTCACCCCGTCGCCGACCATGGCGACCGTACGGCCCTCGGCCTTCAGCCGCTCGATCACCGCGACCTTCTCCTGCGGCAGCACCTCGGCGATCACCTCGTCGATCCCGACCTCCGCCGCCACGGCCTCGGCGACGGCCCGGTGGTCGCCGGTCAGCAGGACCGGGGTGAGGCCCAGGGCCCGCAGCCGGGCGACCGCCTCCGGGCTGGTCTCCTTGACCGCGTCCGCGACCGTCACCACGCCGCGGGCGACGCCGTCCCAGGCCACCGCGACCGCGGTGCTCGCGTGGTCGTCCGGCAGCGGCGGCGGCGCGATCCCCTCGGCCTCCAACAGGGCCGGGCGGCCGGCCAGGACGCGCCGGCCCTCGACCGTGCCGCGCACGCCGAGGCCGGGCACGCTGACGAAGTCCCGTACCTCCGGCAGGGCGCCCAGGCGGTGCGCCGCGCCGGCCGCGACCGCGCGGGCGACCGGGTGCTCCGAGGCGTGCTCCAGGGCGCCCGCGAGGCGCAGCAGCTCGTTCTCGTCGGTGTCGCCCTCGGGGTACGCCTTGCGCAGTTCCATGCGGCCGGTGGTGACCGTGCCGGTCTTGTCGAGGACGACCGTGTCCACGCGGCGGGTGGACTCCAGCACCTCGGGGCCCTTGATCAGGATGCCGAGCCGGGCGCCGCGGCCGGTGCCGACCATCAGGGCGGTGGGCGTGGCCAGGCCCAGGGCGCAGGGGCAGGCGATGATCAGGACGGCGACGGCGGCGGTGAACGCGGCGGTGGTGCCCGCCCCGGTGCCGAGCCAGTACGCGAGGGTGGCCGCCGCGAGCAGGATCACGACGGGCACGAAGACGGCGGAGATCCGGTCGGCGAGGCGCTGGACCTCGGCCTTGCCGTTCTGCGCGTCCTCGACCAGCCTGGCCATGCGGGCCAGCTGGGTGTCGGCGCCGACGCGGGTGGCCTCCACGACGAGCCGGCCGCCGGCGTTCAGGGTCGCGCCGGTGACGCCGTCGCCCACGGTCACGTCCACGGGGACGGACTCGCCGGTGAGCATCGAGGCGTCGACGGCGGAGGCGCCGTCCACGACCGTGCCGTCCGTGGCGATCTTCTCCCCGGGGCGGACGACGAACCGGTCGCCCACGCGCAGCCGCGTCACCGGGACGCGGACCTCCGCGCCCCCGCGCAGGACGGCCACGTCCTTGGCGCCGAGCTCCATCAGGGCCCGCAGTGCCGCGCCGGCCTTCCGCTTCGCGCGGGCCTCCAGCAGCCGGCCGAGCAGGATGAAGGTCGTGACCCCGGCCGCGACCTCCAGATAGATCGTGGACGCGGCGTCGGCGCGGGAGACGGCGAGGTCGAAGCCGTGCCGCATGCCGGGCATCCCGGCGTCGCCGAGGAACAGCGCCCACAGCGACCAGCCGAAGGCGGCGAGGGTGCCGAGCGAGACGAGCGTGTCCATGGTGGCCGCGCCGTGCCGCGCGTTGGTCCAGGCGGCGCGGTGGAAGGGCAGCCCGCCCCAGACGACGACCGGGGCGGCGAGGGTCAGGCTCAGCCACTGCCAGTGGTCGAACTGCAGGGCGGGGACCATCGCGAGCAGGATCACGGGGGCGGAGAGGACCGCGGAGACGAGGAAGCGGCGCCGGAGGGCGGCGGTCTCGTCGGCGGGTGCGCTGCGCTCCTCGGCGTCGGGTTCCGGTTCCGGTTCCGGCGGCGGGGGAGGTTCGGCGGTGTAGCCGGTCTTCACGACCGTCGCGACCAGGTCGTCGACGGAGACGTCCGCCGGGTGTTCGATCCGTGCCTTCTCCGTCGCGTAGTTGACGGTGGCGGTCACGCCGTCCATCCGGTTGAGCTTCTTCTCCACCCGGGCCGCGCAGGAGGCGCAGGTCATGCCGCCGATGAGCAGCTCGGTGGTGGTGCTGGAGGTCATGTGCCTTCCCGACGCGAACAGGGTCGTACCGTTGCCACGGTACGACCCTGGGGTGCGGAGCGGGCGGACGCCCCGGATGTCAGCCCTGGACGCCGACCAGCTCGTAGCCGGCCTCGTCGACGGCGGCGGCGACGGCGTCACGGTCGAGCGGGGCCTCGGAGACGACGGTGACCCGGCCGGTGGACGCCACGGCGGTGACGGAGGTCACGCCGGGGAGCTCGGAGATCTCGCTGCTCACCGCGCCCTCGCAGTGCCCGCAGGTCATGCCCTTGACCTCGTAGACCGTGGTCACGCCGCCCTCCCGGACCTCGGCCGCGCCGTCGTGGCAGGAGCCGGTGGACGAGCAGCAGGAGCCGGTGGCCTGGGGGAGCTCGGTCTTCGTCTCGGCGGTCATGGCGTTCTCCTCTTTCACGACGGTCTTCCGGGGCGGTGCGGTGGGGTGCCCGGTACGGGCGGGGTGGCGCCCCGTACGGAACACACTCTATACCCCTGGGGGGTATCAATCCAGTCGCGCCCCGGACGAGTTGCGTTCCGGCCATGGTAGATACCCGACATGTCGCATTCGGGGACCCTCATTCTCATCATGTCCATCGGTGTGCTCGCGCCCCTGCTGGCCTTCCTGGCGGGCCGGTGGCTGGCCGTGCCGCTGGTCATCTTCGAGATCGTGCTCGGCATCCTGATCGGCCCCGACGTGCTCGGCTGGGCGCACCCGGACGCGCTCGTCGACGGGCTCTCCGAGCTGGGCCTCGCCATGCTGATCTTCCTCGCCGGGTACGAGATCGAGTTCGGCAAGGTGCGCGGCGACACCCTCACCCGCTCCGTCCGGGCCTGGCTCCTGACCCTCGCCGCCGGCCTCGGGCTCGGCGTCCTGCTCGCCGGCGGGGACTTCCACCAGGGCGTCTACGTCGGCACCGCCCTGACCAGCACCGCGCTCGGCACCGTCCTGCCGGTGCTGCGGGACGCCGGCGAACTGCAGGGGCGGTTCGGATCGGTCGTGATGGCCTTCGGGGCGGTCGGCGAGTTCGGGCCGATCATCGCGATGGCCCTGCTGCTCAGCGGGCGCAGGCCCGCCGAGGCGACCGCGCTGCTCGCGGTGTTCGCCGCGCTCACGGCCTTCGGCGTGTACTGGGCGCTGCGGCCGCGCGCGCCGTGGTTCTCCCGGGTGGTGCGCCGGACCCTGCACACCAGCGGGCAGTTCGCGGTGCGGTTCGTCTTCCTGCTGCTCGCGCTGATGCTGGGGGCGGCGCACGCGCTCGGCCTCGACATGCTGCTCGGCGCGTTCGCGGCGGGTCTGATCACCCGTCTGCTGCTGGACGGCGCCGCGCCGGAGGAGGGGCCGGAGATCCTGGCGAAGGTGGAGGCCGTCGGCTTCGGGTTCCTTGTGCCGCTGTTCTTCGTGGTGACCGGCATCGAGTTCGATCTGGCCTCGCTGCTGGACGGCGGCCGGACGCTGCTGCTCCTGCCCGTGTTCCTGCTGCTGTTCCTGCTCGTGCGCGGCGGGCCGGTCTGGCTGCTCGCGCCGCGCGACCTCGCCCCGCGCAGCCGCGCGGCGCTGGCCCTGTACGGGTCGACCGCGCTCCCGCTGGTCGTCGCGATCGCCGCCATGGGCGTGGACGACGGGGCGCTCGGCGCCGGTGAGGCGGCGGCGCTGGTCGGCGCCGCGATGGTGTCCGTGCTGCTCTTCCCGCTGCTGGCGCTGCGGTGCCGGGCGGGGGCGGGGGCGGGCGCTCAGAGTCCGCCCGGCGAGCGGGTCACGGGCTCGGAGTCGTGGTGAGGGGCGGCGCGAACAGCGGGTCGAGGTAGCGCACGACCGCGCGCTTCAGCTCGGCGACCGTGCCGTCCCGCTCCGGGCCCTCGGGGGCGGCGAGGACCAGGTCGAGTCCGGCCTTGACGATGCCGAGGGTCATCGCGGCGATCCGCCGCCGCTCGCCGTCGTCCAGGGCGGGGGCGATGCTCCGGATCAGCTCGCCGATGCGCGTCAGCATCTGCTCGTGCACCGCCTCGTGCTCCTCGGCGATCCGGCCGGGGACGTCGCCGCTGCCGTGCATGAGGGCGAGGAAGGCGGGGTTGCGGCAGTTGAACTCGATCACCGGCTCCAGCACCGCGTCCACCAGCTCCGGCAGCGGAAGGCGCAGGTCGACGCGGTCGAAGGCCAGCCCCTGTGTCGCGCGCATCTCCTGCAGCAGGCGGTCGCCGAGCTCGACGGCGATCGCCTCCTTGTTGGGGAAGTACTGGTAGAGCGTGCCGGGGGAGACCTTCGCCTCGCGGGCGATGGCGTTGGTGCTGGCCGCCGCGTACCCGGTCCGGCAGAAGACGCTCGCGGCGGCCTGCAGGAGCTGCGCGATGCGGCGCTCGCCGCGCGCCTGCCGGCGGCGCGGCGCGGGTTCCTCGGACATGGCTGTCCCCAGCTTTCGTGACGCGTTTGACAAACACGAGTGGTCGCTCGCATTCTTGAGAAACGCGAGCGAGCTCTCGTGTTTGCCAGTCTATGGCAAGGGGCGACCCCTGCTGCCTGCCCGGAAGCGGGCGCACGGGTCTCGGTGAAGGGGACACCGCGTCATGGCCGAAGTCAAGAATTCCGCTCCGCAGGGGGGCGGGGTGTGGATGCGGTTCGTCGCCGCCCGGCCCCGGCTGACGCTGCTGGTCGCGCTGGTGCTCACGGCCCTGGCGGTGCTCGCCGGGAGCGGGGTGGCCGACCGCATGGGCAGCGGCGGCTGGCAGGACCCGGACGCGGAGTCCACGTACGCGACGGAGGTGCTGGAGCGCGCGTTCCCGGCCTCCCAGCCCAATCTGCTCCTGCTCGTCGACGCCGGGAAGGCCGGGGTGGACGCCCCGGCGGTGGCCGCCGAGGCGGCCCGGCTCGCCGAGCGGCTCGACGCGGAGCCGGGCGTCACGGGCGTCGGCTCGTACTGGTCGGTGAAGTCCCCGGCGCTGCGCGCGAAGGACGGGCGCGAGGCCGTGATAGCCGCCCGGATCGAGGGCGACGAGAAGACCGCCGGCGAGACCCTGGAGCGGATCGCGCCCGCGTTCCGGGGCGCGCACGGGCCGGTGGAGGTGTCGGTCGGCGGACCGGTGGCCGTGCAGCACGAGATGCAGACGATCATCCAGGAGGACCTGCTGCGGGCCGAGCTGATCGCCCTGCCGATCACGCTGGTGCTGCTGGTCATGGTCTTCGGCAGCGCGGTCGCGGCCCTGCTGCCGCTGGCCGTCGGCATCGTCGCGATACTCGGGACGAACGCGGTCCTGCGCGGGCTCACGGAGTTCACCGACGTCTCCGTCTTCGCGATGAACCTGACCACCGCCCTCGGCCTCGGTCTGGCCATCGACTACGCGCTGTTCATCGTCCGCCGGTTCCGGGAGGAGCTGGAGGCCGGGGCCGACACGCGGACGGCGGTGGCGACGACGCTGCGCACGGCGGGGCGGACGGTGCTGTTCTCCGCGCTGACCGTCGCCGTCTCGCTGGCCGGGATGATGGTGTTCCCGCAGTACTTCCTGCGCTCCTTCGCGTACGCGGGCCTCGCCGTGGTGCTGCTGGCCGCGGCCGCCGCGCTGACCCTGCTGCCCGCCGCGCTCCTCCTGCTCGGCGAGCGGGTCAACGCGTGGGACCTGCGCAAGGCGTTCCGCCGCCGGGGCCGCGGGGAGGCCGGGACGGCCGCGGCGGCCGGAACCGGGGCCGGGGCCGGAACCGGAGCCGGGAAGGCCGTGGGGGCGGGCTGGGCGCGGGCGGCGACGCTGGTGATGCGCCGGGCGCCGCTGTTCGCGGTGGGCACGGTCGTCGGCCTGGTCCTGCTCGGACTGCCCTTCCTGAACGTGGCGTTCGGCACCGCGGACGACCGGCAGCTGCCGGCCACCTCCGAGTCGAGGGTCGTCCAGGACACCCTGCGGCACGACTTCCCCGGCAGCCCCGGGGGCGCGCTCACGGTCCTCGCCGAGGGCCGGGCCACGCCCGCCCAGTACGCCGCCTACCGGGACCGGATCGACGGGCTGCCGGGCGTGGTCCGGGTGGACGGGCCGCTGGTCCGGGGCACGGACGCGTACTTCACCGTGCTGGCGGAGGGCGAGGCCGTCGGGCCCCGCGCCAAGGCCCTCGTCGGCGAACTGCGCGCCGCGCCGGCCCCCTTCGACACCTCCGTGACCGGCACGGCCGCGGTCCTCACCGACTCCCAGGACGCGATAGCCGAGCGGCTGCCCTGGGCGCTGGCGATCGTCGTGGTGGTCACGCTGCTGCTGGTCTTCCTGCTCACCGGGAGCGTGCTCATACCGGTCCAGGCCGTGCTGCTCAACGCGCTCAGCCTGACGGCGATGTTCGGCGCGATGGTGTGGGTGTTCCAGGACGGCCATCTGTCCGGACTGCTGGGCTTCACCCCGACCGGCGACATCGAGACCACCCTGCCGGTGCTGATGTTCTGCGTGGCCTTCGGACTGTCCATGGACTACGGGGTGTTCCTGCTCTCCCGGATCAAGGAGGAGTACGACGCGAGCGGCGACCACGAGCGGTCCGTCCGGTTCGGGCTGAGCCGCACGGGCGGGCTGATCACGGCCGCCGCGGTGATCCTGGCGGTGGTGATGGTGGCGATCGGGACCTCGCGGGTGACCAACACCAAGATGCTCGGCCTCGGACTCGCCCTGGCCGTGCTCATGGACGCGATGGTGGTGCGCAGTCTGCTGGTGCCCTCGGTGATGAAGCTGACCGGCCGGCTCACCTGGTGGGCCCCCGGCCCGCTGCGCCGGCTGCACGACCGCTTCGGCATCAGCGAGAGCGGGGAGCCGGCGGCCGCGCCCGCGGCGGCGCGGGCCGCCGGGAGCGCGGAGGACCGGGAGAAGGAGCCGGTGGGGACCTGAGGCCCCCACGGGCTCCCGCGAAGATCAGGCGCGGCGGCTCCGGTTGCCGGGACGGTTGGCCACCCAGGTGCGGATCGTGTCCACGTACCAGTAGGGCTTGCCGTTCTCCACCTGGTCGGGCGGCGGGAGCAGTCCGTGCTTCCGGTAGGAGCGGACCGTGTCCGGCTGCACGCGGATGTGCGCGGCGATGTCCTTGTACGACCAGAGCCTTCTGTCCGTCATGTGCGGCACCTCCCTGCGCGCGGCGCAGCTGCGGCCGGGGGGTGCCGTCGGGGGAGCTGCGTCGCGTGCGTTGGCGATCACTGAGCCTGTGCCCCGTGAACGACGGCTCCCTTCGGGGGGAGAGCGCCTGTCGAGCGGCTGTGACGGAAGGCCCGCGTAACGGAGACATGTGTGACGAGGGAGGAACGGACGTGACAAAAGTGACGCGCGGTCAGAGGGAGCCCTACGGGACCCGGATACGGGGTCGCCGTCAGGCCCCGCAGGAGCGCAGGAAGCGGCGGGTCCGCTCGGCGATCGGGTAGGGCTTGTCCGGCGGGCAGGGGTACATGTCCTGCTCGACGATCGCGAACAGCTCCACGCCCAGCGCCTGGGCCGCCGCGAGCACCGGCTCCAGGGCCGGCACCCCGGCGGGCGGCTCGCACATCACGCCCTGCGCCACCGCCGGGCCGAACGGCACCTCGTCGGCGACCACACGGGCCAGCACCTCCGGGTCGACCTGCTTGAGATGGAGGTAGCCGATCCGCTCGCCGTAGGTCTCGATCAGCTTGACGCTGTCCCCGCCGCAGTACGCGTAGTGGCCGGTGTCCAGGCAGAGCGCGACCACGTCGGGGTCGGTGGCGTCCAGGAAACGGGCCACGTTCTCCTCGGAGTCGAGATGCGTGTCCGCGTGCGGGTGGACGACGATCCGCAGTCCGTACCGGTCCCGGACCTCCCGGCCCAGACGCTCCGTCAGCGCGGTCAGATCGCGCCACTGCCCCGGGGTGAGGACGCGGTCCTCCAGGACCGCGCCGGTCCGGTCGTCCCGCCAGAACGACGGGATCACCACGAGGTGTTCCGCGCCCATCGCCTGCGCCAGCGCCGCGTTGTCGGCGACATGCGCCCAGGTGCGGTCCCAGACCGCGGGGCCGTGGTGCAGCGAGGTGAAGACCGTGCCGGCCGAGACCCTGAGCCCGCGCCGCGCGGTCTCCTCGGTGAGCCGCGCCGGATCGGTGGGCAGATAGCCGTACGGGCCGAGTTCGATCCACGCGTACCCGGCCCGCGCGACCTCGTCGAGAAAGCGTTCCCACGGGACTTGGCGGGGATCGTCGGGGAACCACACCCCCCAGGAGTCGGGGGCGGAGCCGATCCGGATGCGGGACAGGGAGGGCCGGGGGGTCCGGGGGGACGACTGCGGGGACGACAGCGGAGGCGTCGGCGTCATGCGGCTCAGCTTGGCCGGGGCCCGGAGAGGGGTCAAGACATTCGTCCGAATGTCCGGACAAAATGTTGACACGGGTACGGGCCGGGACTAGATCTGGTGCCGGGCCACACGAGAGGCGGCGTGCATGCAGCGGCAGGACGACCCGTACGACGTGATCACCATGGGGCGCATCGGTGTGGACCTCTACCCCCTGCGGACCGGGGTCCCGCTCGCCGACGTGGACACCTTCGGCAAGTTCCTCGGCGGCTCGGCCACCAACGTCGCGGTCGCCGCCGCCCGGCTCGGCCGGCGCACCGCCGTCGTGACCCGCACCGGCGCGGACCCGTTCGGCGACTACCTCCACCGCGAACTGCGCGCCTTCGGCGTCGACGACCGCTGGGTCACGCCCGTCGACGGACTGCCCACGCCGATCACCTTCTGCGAACTCTTCCCGCCCGACGACTTCCCGCTCCACTTCTACCGCCGCCCCCAGGCCCCCGACCTGGAGATCCGCGCCGAGGAGCTCGACCTCGACGCCATCGCGCGGGCCCGGATCTTCTGGATGACCGGCACCGGCCTGAGCGCCGAGCCCAGCCGCGGCGCCACCCTGGAGGCCCTGCGCGCCCGGGCCCGCGGCGCGGGGGAGGGGCGGCACACCGTCTTCGACCTCGACTGGCGGCCCATGCTCTGGCCGGACCCCGACCCGGACGAGGTGCGCCGGCACTACCGCGAGGCCCTGCGGTACGCCACCGTCGCCGTCGGCAACCTGGAGGAGTGCGCCCTCGCCACCGGCGCGCACGAACCCCACGAGGCCGCCCGCGCCCTGCTCGCCGCCGGCGTCCGGCTCGCCGTCGTCAAACAGGGCCCCAAGGGCGTCCTCGCGCTCGCCGCCGACGGCGAGAGCGCCGACGTGCCGCCGGTCCCCGTGGACGTCGTCAACGGCCTGGGCGCCGGGGACGCCTTCGGCGGCGCCCTCTGCCACGGCCTGCTCGCGCACCGCCCCCTCGACCGCGTCCTGCGCTACGCCAACGCCGCCGGCGCCCTCGTCGCCGCCCGCCTCGCCTGTTCCTCGGCCATGCCGTACCACGAGGAGATCGAGCAGGTCCTGGCCGACGGCGCCGTCGCCCCGGGGCCCGCCGACGACCTCGCCGGCCCGCCCGCCGCCCCCTGAGAGGCACCATGGACACGACCGGCTCCGACCTCCATCTGCCCGCCGGGACCACCGCCGAGGCCCCGTACACGCTGCGCGTCGACCCCGAGCGGGCCGGCTGGACGTACTGCGCCCTGCGGACCCTCCGCCTCGGCCCCGGCGGCGGTCTCGCCCTCGACAGCGGGGAGTTCGAGTGGATCGTGCTTCCGCTGGCCGGCGGCGGTACCGTGCAGGTGGACGGTGAGCGCTTCCAACTGCGGGGCCGCAGCGGCGTGTTCGACGGAGTCAGCGACTTCGCCTATGTGCCCAGGGACACCCGCGCGCTGATCGCCTCCGGTGCGGGAGGCCGCTTCGCCCTGGCAGGAGCGAGGTGCGAGCGACGACTCCCCGCCCGCTACGGCCCCGCGCCGGAGGTACCCGTCGAGACCCGCGGCAGCGGCGCCACCACCCGGGAGGTCCGGGGCTTCGCCGCCGCCGACGCGTTCGCCTGCGACCGGCTGATCGCCGTCGAGGTGGTCACCCCCGGCGGTCACTGGTCCTCCTACCCGCCCCACAAGCACGACGAGCACCTCCCCGGCGCGGAGTCCGAACTGGAGGAGATCTACTACTACGAGATCGACCGGGACGGCCTCGGCTACCAGCGCGTCTCCCCGTCCCGCCCCGGCGGCGCCGACCTGCTCGCCGAGGTCCGCACGGGTGACGTCGTCCTCGTCCCGGACGGCTGGCACGGCCCGTCGATCGCCCAGCCCGGCCACAGCATGTACTACCTGAACGTGATGGCGGGCCCCGGCGCCGAGCGGGAGTGGCGGATCCGCTTCCACCCCGACCACACGGAGGGCTACCGATGACCGTCGAGCGGCTGACCGTCGCCCAGGCCCTGGTGCGCTTCCTGGCCCGCCAGTACACCGAGCGGGACGGCGTCCGGCACCGGCTGATCGCCGCGACCTGGGGCATCTTCGGCCACGGCAACGTCGCCGGGGTGGGGCAGGCGCTCGTCGAGTACGCCGACGACATGCCGTACCTCCAGGGCCGCAACGAACAGGCCATGGTCCACGCGGCCGTCGGCTACGCCCGCCAGTGCGGCCGGCTCTCCGCCCACGCCGTCACCACCTCCATCGGCCCCGGCGCGACCAACCTCGTCACCGGCGCCGCGCTCGCCACCGTCAACCGGCTGCCCGTCCTGCTGCTCCCCGGCGACGTCTTCGCCGGCCGGCCCGCCGACCCGGTGCTCCAGCAGCTCGAAGTCCCGTACGCCGGCGACGTGTCCGTCAACGACTGCCTGCGCCCCGTCTCGAAGTACTTCGACCGGATCACCCGCCCCGACGCGCTGATCCCCGCCGCGCTCGCCGCGGTGCGCACCCTCACCGACCCGGCCGAGACCGGCGCGGTGACCCTCGCCCTGCCGCAGGACGTGCAGGCCGAGGCGTACGACTGGCCCGCCGAGTTCTTCGCCGAGCGCGTCTGGCGGGTACGCCGCCCCCAGCCCGACGAGGCCGAACTCGCCGCCGCCGCCCAGGCGGTCCGGGACGCGACGCGGCCGCTGATCGTCGCCGGCGGAGGGGTGAAGCACAGCGCCGCCGGGACCGCGCTGGGCGTGTTCGCCGCCGCCACCGGCATCCCCGTCGCCGCCACCCAGGCCGGCAAGGGCGCCCTGCCCCACGGCCACCCCTCCGACGTCGGCGGCATCGGCCACACCGGCACCGCCGTCGCCGACCATCTCGCCCGCACCGCCGACCTGGTCATCGGCGTCGGCACCCGCCACACCGACTTCACCACCGCCTCCGGCACCCTCTTCGCCCGCCCCGGCGTCCGCTTCGTCAACCTCAACATCACCGGCTTCGACGCCCACAAGCTCGCCGCCCTGCCGCTGGTCGCCGACGCCCGCGCCGGCCTGGAACGCCTGCACGCCGCACTGGAAGGCCACGGCGTCCCGGCCGCGTACGAGCACGAGTACCGCGCCGAGCGCGCCCGCTGGGAGGCGCGGGTCTCCGCCGCGTACGCCGCCGGCCGCGACGACGCCCGGCCCACCCAGCCGCAGGTGCTCGGCGTGCTCGACGGCCTGGTCACCGCGGACGACATCCTGATCAACGCCGCCGGCTCGCTCCCCGGCGACCTGCACAAGCTCTGGCGCGCCCGCTCCGCCGACCAGTACCACGTCGAGTACGGCTACTCCTGCATGGGCTACGAGATCCCGGCGGCGATCGGCGTGGCCCTCGCCGCGCCCGGCCGGCCCGTCTGGGCGCTGGTCGGCGACGGGACGTACCTGATGAATCCGACCGAGATCGTCACGGCGGTCCAGGAGGACCTGCCGATCAAGCTGGTGATCCTGCAGAACCACGGCTACGCCTCCATCGGCTCCCTCTCCGAGTCGGTCGGCGCCGAGCGGTACGGCACCGCCTACCGCTTCCGGGCCGCCGACCGCACCTACACCGGGCCCCCGCTCCCCGTCGACCTCGCCGCCAACGCGGCCTCCCTCGGGATGCGGGTCGTGACCGCCCGCACCATCGGTGACCTGCGGGAAGCCCTCGCCGACGCGCGTGCCGCGACCGTCCCCACATGTGTCTACGTCGAGACCGAAACGGCAGACACAGTGTCGGGCGCGCCCCCGGCCGAGGCGTGGTGGGATGTGCCCGTGGCCGAGACCGCCACCCGCCCGTCGGCGGTCAAGGCACGGGAGCAGTACGACCGGCACGTCACAGCCCGACGCCGCCATCTGTGAAGGAGTTACCGTCATGACGAAGTCCGTCCACCACTGGATCGGTGGCAAGAGCGTCGAGGGCACGTCGGGCAACTGGGGCCCGGTCACCGACCCGGCCACCGGTGCCGTGACCACGCGGGTGGCGCTCGCCTCCGTCGACGAGGTCGACGCGGCGGTGGCCTCGGCGAAGGCCGCGTTCGCGACGTGGGGCCAGTCCTCCCTGGCGCAGCGCACCACCGTGCTGTTCAAGTTCCGCGCGCTGCTCGACGCCAACCGCGACGCGATCGCCGAGCTGATCGTCGCCGAGCACGGCAAGGTGCACTCCGACGCGCTCGGCGAGGTCGCCCGCGGCCTGGAGATCGTCGACCTGGCCTGCGGCATCACCACCCAGCTCAAGGGCGAGCTGTCCACCCAGGTCTCGAACCGGGTCGACGTCGCCGCGATCCGCCAGCCGGTCGGCGTCGTCGCCGGCATCACGCCGTTCAACTTCCCGGCGATGGTGCCGATGTGGATGTTCCCGCTGGCCATCGCCTGCGGCAACACCTTCGTCCTCAAGCCCAGCGAGAAGGACCCCTCGCCGTCCCTGAAGATCGCCGAGCTGCTCGCCGAGGCGGGCCTGCCGGACGGCGTGTTCAACGTCGTGCACGGCGACAAGGTGGCCGTCGACCGGCTCCTGGAGCACCCGGACGTGTCCGCGATCTCCTTCGTCGGCTCCACCCCGATCGCCCGCTACATCCACACCACCGCCTCCGCCAATGGCAAGCGGGTCCAGGCCCTCGGCGGCGCCAAGAACCACATGCTGGTGCTGCCCGACGCGGACCTCGACGCGGCCGCCGACGCGGCGGTCTCCGCGGCGTACGGCTCGGCCGGCGAGCGCTGCATGGCGATCTCGGCGGTCGTCGCGGTCGGCGCCGTCGGCGACGAACTGGTCGACAAGATCCGCGAGCGGGCCGAGAAGATCAAGATCGGCCCCGGCACCGACCCGACCTCCGAGATGGGCCCGCTGATCACCAAGGTCCACCGCGACAAGGTCGCCTCGTACGTGCACGGCGCCGCGGCCCAGGGCGCCGAAGTGGTCCTGGACGGCACGGGCTACACCGTCGAGGGCTACGAGGACGGCCACTGGATCGGCCTGTCTCTGCTGGACAAGGTCTCCACCGACGCGGACGCCTACCGCGACGAGATCTTCGGCCCGGTGCTGTGCGTGCTGCGCGCCGACACCTACGAGGAGGGCCTCGCCCTCATCAACGCCTCGCCGTTCGGCAACGGCACCGCGATCTTCACCCGCGACGGCGGCGCGGCCCGCCGCTTCCAGCTGGAGGTCGAGGCCGGCATGGTCGGCGTGAACGTGCCGATCCCGGTGCCGGTGGGCTACCACTCCTTCGGCGGCTGGAAGGACTCGCTCTTCGGCGACCACCACATCTACGGCAACGACGGCGTCCACTTCTACACTCGCGGCAAGGTCGTCACCACCCGCTGGCCGGACCCGTCCGAGGCCCCGGCGGGCGTCGACCTGGGCTTCCCGCGCAACCACTGAGCCCCGTCCCCGCCCGGGGAGACGTCCACGGCCCGCACGGCATGTCCGCCGTGCGGGCCGTTCCGTTCGCCCGTACGACTGCTGTGGGCGGCCGTGTCGATGCGGACCGCTCCCTCCGGTTATGGATCAGCGCGCAAGAACGCATGTCCATGATCGAAAGGAATGCCGATGGCGAGGCTTCGTCCCCGGGCCGGTTCGAGGCGAGGGAGGGTGGCCGCGAGCGGCTCGGTCGCCGTGCTGCTCCTGGGAAGCGTCGTCGGGCTCAATGCCGCGCCCGCGCACGCCGGGCAGCCCCTCTGCCTGGGCCGCACGGCCACGATCGTGATCACCACGCCGGGCGTGACCACCGAGGGCACGTCCGGTGCGGACGTGATCGTCGGCACCTCGGGCTCGGACACCATCCACGGCCTGGGCGGCAACGACCGGGTCTGCAGCCTGGGCGGCAACGACTTCGTCAGCGGCGGGCCCGGCAACGACCGGCTCGACGGCGGCACCGAGAACGACATCCTCACCGGCGACGTCCGCAACGTGAGCGGCAACGCCTCGGGCGGCGGGAACGACGAGCTGTCCGGCGGCGAGGGGGCCGACATCCTGGTCGGCGACAGCTTCGGGACCCCGGGCCACGGCTCGGGCGGCGGGAACGACCGTCTGGACGGCGGCGCGGGCGCGGACTCCCTGATCGGCGACAGCGCGGGCTCGACCGCCTCCGGGGGCGGCCGGGACACGCTGATCGGCGGCGACGCCGACGACGACATGGTCGGCGACTCGCGCGCGCTGGAGGGCGACGCGGAGGGCGCGGGCGACGACACGCTCCTCGGCGGCGCCGGCGCGAACGACTTCCTGATCGGCGACAGCGACGCCACCGCGAACGCGAACGGGAACGGCGGCGACGACCTGGTGAACGGCGGCGCCGACGGCGGGCTCCTGATCGGCGACCACAACATCCGCGCCGCCACCGGCGGTTACGCGACCGGATCGGGCCGCGACCACCTCATCGGGGGCTCCGGGACGGACATCATGGTCGGCGAGAGCTCGGTCGTCGACGCCAACCTCGGCTCCGCGAGCGGCGACCGGATCGAGGGCAACGGCGGCGACGACCGGATCTTCGGCGACAACACGAACTACGAGATCTCCGCCACGGTCGGCACCGCCGGCGGCCCCGACGACCTGCGGGCCGGGGACGGCGCCGACACCCTGCGGGCCGGCCCCGGCGAGGACGACCTGGACGGCGGCGCCGGCGGCCCCGACACCTGCGACGGCGAAGGGGGCGACGACACCGCCACCCAGGCCTGCGAGACGACGCCGAACGTCCCGTGACCCGGGGCCGGCGGCTCAGTACCGGGTGTAGAGGAGCCGGTTCGGGGAGCCCGTGAGGGCGTTCTGGACCTTGTCCGGGGTGGCGTTGTCCACCAGCGCGGCGCCGACCTGGGCCGGGGTGGCCGTCGGGTGGCCGGCCAGGTGGAGGGCTGCGGCGCCGGCGGTGTGCGGCGAGGCCATGCTCGTACCGGAGATGGTGTTCGTGGCCCCGTCGCCGTCCTTCCACGCGGAGGTGACGTTCACGCCCGGGGCGAACAGGTCGACGCAGCGGCCGTAGTTGGAGAAGGAGGCGCGGCGGTCGGAGCTGTCCGTCGCGCCGACGGTGAGGGCCTCGGGCACGCGGGCCGGGGAGTAGTTGCAGGCGTTCGCGGGCAGGCCGAGCAGCGGCAGCCCGTTGCCGGCGGCCACCGCGTACGTCACGCCCGAGGCGATCGAGCGCTTCACCGCGTCGTCCAGCGAGGCGTTGGCGCTGCCGCCGAGGCTCATGTTGGCCACGGCCGGCTTCTGCGCGTTCGCGGTCACCCAGTCCACGCCCGCGATCACGCCGGCCGTGGTGCCGGAGCCGTCGCAGCCCAGCACCCGGACGGCCACCAGCTTCACGCCCTTGGCGACGCCGTACTTCGCGCCGCCGACGGTGCCCGCCACGTGGGTGCCGTGGCCCTGGCAGTCCTGCCCGTTCTGCCCGTCGCCGACGGTGTCGGTGCCGACCGAGGCGCGGCCGCCGAACTCGCCGTGCGAGGTGCGGATGCCGGTGTCGATGATGTACGCCGTCACGTTCGAGGCCGTGGCGCCGTACGTGTACGTCGTCGATAGCGGCAGGTCCCGCTGGTCGACGCGGTCCAGGCCCCAGGTCGCGCCGGGCTGGGTGTCGGTCATGCGGACGGTGGAGTTCTGCTCCACGTACTTCACCCGCGGGTCGGCGGACAGCCGGGCGGCACGGGCCCGCGACAGGGTGGCCGAGAAGCCCTGGAGGACGGAGCGGTACTCGTGCTCGGGCGTGACGCCCAGGTCGGCGGCGCGCGTCGCGCCGTCCTTGAGGACGACGATCCAGCTGTTCTCGACGGCCACCGCCTCCGGCGCGAGCCGCAGCTCGCCGACCGTCGCGCTCTGCGCGGCGGGGGAGGCGGCGAACTGGAGGCCGCCCACCAGCGCGACGACCGGTATCAGCGCGCCGAGGCGGCGGAACCGGCGGGTTCGTGAAGTCATGAAAGGGGCCCTGACCTTTCGTCGTCCGAACGGGGGTGCCACAGAGTCTCTTGTTGTCATGTGCTGCACAAGGGGGTCACACGTGACGTCCACATACCGCGGCCGGTGTACGCGGAACCTCCGCGTACGCCTCAAGGAGGCCGCCCGGTTCCGCCTGACGGGCCGCGCCTCGGGCCGCTACGGCGCTTAGGGTTTGCGGCATGAAGCTCCGACTTCCCCGCTGGACCGCGGTGCCCGCCGTCCTCGCCCTGCTGGCGGGCGGCGGGACCTGGGCCGCCGTCGCCTCGGACCAGCCGCCGCCCGTGCACCGCGCCGACCGGGTCCTCGACGTGCCCGGGGCACGGATCGACACCTCGTACTTCACCGGCGGCGGCGACGGCCGCCGCCCCGCCGTGCTCCTCGGCCACGGCTTCGGCGGCAGCAAGGACGACGTGCGCGCCCAGGCCGAGCAGCTCGCCCGCGACGGGTACGCCGTCCTCACCTGGTCCGCCCGCGGCTTCGGCCGGTCCACCGGGCGGATCGGCCTCAACGACCCCGCCCACGAGGTCCAGGACGTCCGCCGGCTGATCGACTGGCTGGCCGCGCGCCCCGAGGTGCGGCTCGACAAGAAGGGCGACCCGCGGGTCGGCATCGCCGGCGCCTCGTACGGCGGCGCGATCGCACTGCTCGCCGCCGGTCACGACACCCGCGTGGACGCCGTCGCCCCTGCGATCACGTACTGGAACCTCGCCGACGCCCTCTTCCCGAACGGCGTGTTCAAGAAGCTCTGGGCCGGGATCTTCTTCTCCACCGGGTCCACGGCGACGGCCCCCGGCGGGCCGCCCGGCGCGGCCGGCCGGCCCGGCGCCGCCCCCTCCGCCTGCGGCCGCTTCACCGACGAGCTCTGCGCCCTCTACCAGCGCGTCGCCGTCGGCGGAAGGCCGGACGCCGCCGCCCGCGCGCTCCTGGAGGCCCGCAGCCCCTCCGCCGTCGGCGCCCGGATCAAGGTCCCGGCGCTGATCGTCCAGGGCCGGGCCGACTCGCTGTTCCCGCTGTCCCACGCCGACGCCATGGCCCGCACCATCGCCGCCAACGGCGCGCCGGTCGCCGTCGACTGGATCGCCGGCGGCCACGACGGCGGCGACCGCGAGACCGCGCGCGTCGAGTCCCGGGTGCGCGCCTGGTTCGACCGCCACCTCAAGGGCGACACCGGCGCCGACACCGGCCCCGCCTTCCGGGTCAGCCGCTCCGGCGGCGTCGACTCCACCGACGGGCAGGCCACCCTGCGCGGCGCCACCGCCGACCGCTACCCCGGCCTCGCCGCCGGCGCCCGCGCGATCGACCTCGCCGGCCCGCCGCAGACCTTCGCCAACCCGGCCGGCGCCAGCCCGCCCGCCCTCTCCGCCGTCCCCGGCGTCGGCGGCGCGCTCGGCTCCTTCTCCTCCCTCGGCGTCGGACTCTCCCTCGACTTCCCCGGCCAGTTCGCCGCCTTCGACTCCCGCCCGCTGACCGCCCCGCTGCGGATCACCGGCGCGCCGACCGTGCGCCTGCGGGTGGCCTCCGACTCCGGCGAGGCCGTGCTGTTCGGCAAGGTGTACGACGTCGGGCCGGACGGCCGGCAGCAGGTGCTGCCCGCCCAGCTCGTCGTCCCCGTCCGCGTCGAGGGCGCCAAGGAGGGCCGGACCGTCGACCTGACGCTGCCGGCCGTGGACCACGAGGTCGCCGCCGGGCACCGGCTGCGCCTGGTGCTCGCCGCCACCGACCTCGGCTACGCCTCGCCCGTCGCCCCGGCCGCGTACACCGTCGCCCCGCAGGGCGCGCTCACCGTGCCCACCGCCCCGGCCGTGCGCACCGAGGCGGCCGCCCTGCCCTGGTGGGTCTGGGGCCTGCCCGCGGCCGGTGCGCTGATCGCCGCCGTCCTGCTGCTCACCGCCCGCCGGCGCACCGCCGCCCCCGCCCCGGACCCCGAACTGGCCTCCGTGCCCCTGCAGATCACCGGCCTGACGAAGAAGTACGCGGGCGCCGCCGACCGGTACGCCGTGCGGGACCTCTCCTTCCGCGTCGAGCAGGGCCAGGTGCTCGGACTGCTCGGCCCCAACGGGGCCGGCAAGACCACCACCCTGCGGATGCTGATGGGCCTGATCACCCCCGACGCCGGGGAGATCAGGGTGTTCGGGCAGGCGATCCGTCCCGGCGCTCCCGTCCTGTCCCGGGTCGGCGCCTTCGTCGAGGGGGCGGGCTTCCTGCCGCACCTGAGCGGCCGGGACAACCTGGAGCTGTACTGGAAGGCCACCGGCCGGCCCGCCGAGGACGCGCACATCGAGGAGGCGCTGCGCATCGCCGGCCTCGGCGACGCCCTCGCCCGCGCGGTGCGCACCTACTCCCAGGGCATGCGGCAGCGGCTCGCCATCGCCCAGGCCATGCTCGGCCTGCCGGACCTGCTCATCCTCGACGAGCCGACCAACGGGCTCGACCCGCCGCAGATCCGCGAGATGCGGGACGTGATGATCCGGTACGCGGCCGGGGGCCGGACCGTCATCGTCTCCAGCCACCTCCTGTCGGAGGTGGAGCAGTCCTGCACCCATCTCGTGGTCATGGACCGCGGCCGGCTCGTGCAGGCCGGGCCGGTCGGGGAGATCACCGGCGCCGGTGACACCCTGCTCGTCACCGTCGCCGGGGACCTGCCCGAGCCGCTCGTCGAGAAGATCGGCGCGCTGCCCGGCGTCGGCTCCGCGGCCCGGACCGAGGGCGGCGTCCTCGTCCGGCTCGACGGCGCCGCGCCCACCGCCCTGATCGGCGAACTCGTCCGCCTGGACGTGCCGCTGACCGGGGTCGGCCCGCACCGCCGGCTCGAGGACGCGTTCCTCACCCTGATCGGAGGAGACTCCGCATGACCGCCCCCACCACCGCTCCGCCCGGGGCCGCCGCCCCGGCGGGGACCGCGCCCGGCTATCGGCCCGGGCGCACGCTGCCGCTGCGCGTGGAGGCCCTGCGCCAGCTCAAGCGCCGCCGCACCTATGTGATGGCCGGGCTGCTGGCCGCCCTGCCGTTCGTGCTCGCCCTCGCCTTCTGGATCGGCGGCGGGCCGGACGGCCGGGGCAACAACCGGATCACCCTGATGGACACCGCGACCGCGTCCGGCGCCAACTTCGCCGCGACCTGCCTGTTCGTCTCGGCCGGCTTCCTGCTCGTGGTGCCCGTGGCGCTGTTCTGCGGCGACACCGTGGCCTCCGAGGCCAGCTGGTCCTCGCTGCGCTACCTCCTCGCCGCGCCGGTCCCGCGGGCCCGGCTGCTCTGGTCGAAGCTGGCCGTGGGCCTGGCGTTCAGTGCGGCGGCGATGGTGCTGTTGCCGCTGGTCGCCCTGGCCGTCGGCACCGCCGCGTACGGCTGGGGTCCGCTGCAGCTGCCGACCGGGGGAGCGCTGCCCGCCGGGGACGCCGTGCCCCGGCTGGCGCTGGCCGTCGGCTTCGTGTTCGTCTCCCAACTCGTCACCGCCGGGCTCGCCTTCTGGCTGTCCACCCGCACCGACGCGCCCCTGGGCGCGGTCGGCGGCGCGGTCGGGCTGACCATCATCGGCAACGTCCTGGACGCGGTGACCGCCCTGGGCGACTGGCGCGAGTTCCTGCCGGCGCACTGGCAGTTCGCCTGGGCCGACGCGCTCCAGCCGCAGCTGGAGTGGGGCGGCATGGCCAAGGGGGCGGCGGTCTCGGTGACGTACGCGCTGATCCTGGTCGCGCTCGCCTTCCGCGGCTTCGCCCGCAAGGACATCGTGTCCTGACCGCCCGGCAGGACGCCCCGGCGTTCACAGCCACCCCCGACGAGCCGCTTCCGCACCCGCCCGGAAGCGGCTCGTCGTGCCGAGGGCGCTCAGCAGCTCGCCCACCCGTCTGCTGTACGTCCGCGGCGACATGCCCAGCCGGGCGGCGGCCGCCTCGTCGGTCTGGCCGGCGAGCAGCGCCTCCAGCACCGGCCGGAGCTGCGGGGACAGCTCCTGGGGCGCGACGGCGGCCCCCGGTAGCTCCTCGCCCGCCTCCCAGGTGGCGCAGTGCGTCCGGACCAGGGCCTGGACGACCACCGGGTCGCGGATCAGCAGCAGCCCGTTGTAGAGCAGTTCGAGATCGAGCGGGACGGCCGCCACCCGCCGGTCCACCACGATCATCTTGAACGGGATCGACCGGGCGACCCGGGCGCGGCCCGCCCGGACCGCCCCGACGACGTGCGGCAGCGCGTGCCGGGGCACGATCCGCCGCACGGATCCGGCCCGCTGCGTCGCGGTCCGCATGCACGCTCCTGCCAGATCCAGGAACGGCCCGGGGATCGCACGGCCCGCGGAGGCGGCCGGATCGTCGAAGGTCAGCAGTTCGTGCCGCGCGGAACCGGCGAGTCCGGCCAGTGCGGCGCTGACCTGCCGCATCCCGCGCACGGGCCGCCCGGCCGGCCGCAGCGCCGCCGGCGGACCGCTCCGCGCACCCGCGCCCTCGCGCGCGGAGACGCCCGTCGTCGCCGTCCTTCCGAGCACGGAACCCGCCCAGTCCGCCACCGTGACCACCCCGCGCAGAAATCGGTGTGCGCCACTCCATGTACTCATGCGACTGCGGACCGTGACAAGACCTGGCCGGGAGGATGGCGAGTCCCTGCCACGGCACGCGGCCGTTGCCGCATTGAGATCCTTCCGCAACTCCTTCGTCCGATCCCGCGGGCCGTCTCGCACGTCACATTCACAAGTGCCGTACACCGAGGGGGAGATGTCATGAACCGACGCACGAGGCGGGCCTGCGCCGCCGGACTCCTGGCCGCCGGCCTGCTGGTGAGCGGCTGCAGCGGCGGTGCCGTCAACCACGACACCGCTGCGGGCAGCAAGGCCCGACGGCCCGGCGGCGCGCCCGGCGCGCCCGCGGCCCCCGGCGCCCCCGACGCCGTACGCGGCGACTCCGCGGCCGAGGGGGAGCAGCGCGCGCCGGCCCCCGACTACCTGTCCACCTTCGCGCTGGACGTCGACACCGCCTCGTACGGCTACGCCCGCCGCACCCTCGCGGAGGGCCGGCTGCCCGCGCCGGACACCGTGCGGCCCGAGGAGTTCGTCAACAGCTTCCGCCCCGACTACCCGCGCCCGGAGGGCGACGGCTTCAGCGTGACCGTCGACGGCGCGCGCACCACCGCCGAGGGCTGGTCGCTGGTCCGCGTCGGGCTGGCCACCCGCGCCGCCGACCGGCGCGGTCCGCGCCCGCCGGCCGCGCTGACCTTCGTCGTCGACATCTCCGGCTCGATGGCCGAGACCGGCCGCCTCGACCTGGTCAAGGAGTCCCTCGGGGTGCTCGCCGGCCAGCTCCGCGACGACGACTCGATCGCCCTGGTCACCTTCAGCGACGAGGCCGAGACCCGGCTGCCGATGACCCGGGTCGGCGGGGCGCGCGACCGCATCCGCGAGGTGGTCGCCGGCCTGGAGACCACCTCGTCCACCAACGTGGAGGCGGGCGTCCGCACGGGCTACGACGTGGCCGTCGAGGGCCGCCGCAAGGGCGCCACCAACCGGGTCGTGCTGCTCTCCGACGCGCTCGCCAACACCGGCGACACCGACGCCGACTCGATCCTGCGCCGCATCGACGAGTCCCGCCGCTCGTACGGCATCACCCTCTTCGGGGTCGGCGTCGGCAGCGACTACGGCGACGCGTTCATGGAGCGGCTCGCCGACAAGGGCGACGGCCACACCACCTACGTCTCCGACTCCGCGCAGGCCCGCAAGGTCTTCGTCGACCAGCTCCCCGCCCATGTCGAGCTGCGCGCCCGGGACGCCAAGGCGCAGGTCGCCTTCGACCCGCGGACCGTGGAGAAGTTCCGGCTGATCGGCTACGAGAACCGGGAGGTCGCCGACGAGGACTTCCGCGACGACCGGGTGGACGGCGGCGAGGTCGGCGCGGGCCACACGGTCACCGCGCTGTACGCGGTCAAGGTCCGCCCCGGCCGCTCCGGGCGCCTGGCGACCGCGACCGTCCGCTGGCTGGACCCGCGGACCCGGGAGCCGCATGAGCGGACCGGCGCGGCGGACACCGGGGCGCTGGCCGCCTCCGTGTGGGGCGGCGGGCACGACAGCCTGCAGCTGACGGCGATCGCCGCGTACTTCGCGGACCGGCTGCGCGGCGGCGAGCTGCCGGGCGCGCCCGGGTACGCGGAGCTGGCCGCGAAGGCCGGGGCGCTGGCGGAGCGGGCGGAGTCCCGGTCGGTGCGGGAGCTCGCCGAGGCGATCCGGCAGGCCGACCGGCTCGGGCACTGAGGGGGTGCCGCGTCAATTCGCGGGCGGGGTGGGTGACGGTCCGTCATGATGGGCCCATGCCCACCCTGTTGCTCGCCCTCGCCGTCGGTTGCACCGGGCTCTACGCCGGCTTCATGCTCATCTTCCTGACCGGGATCATGCCCGCCCTGGCCCGGCTCACGGACGCGGAGTTCGTGGCCGCGATGCGGCGAATCAACGAGTACGTGCCGAAGGCGGTGTTCCTGGCCGTCTTCCTCGGGATCGTGGTGTTCCCGGCGGCCGCGCTGTTCGTCCCGGTCGACGGGCGCTCCGACGCGCAGAAGTGGCTGATCCTCGCCGGTCTGGTCTGCGTGGTCCTCAACCACCTGGTCACCCTCGGCGGCAACATCCCGCTGAACAACGCGCTGGCGGCCTCGGAGGGCGGTGCGGGCGACGAGCCCGCCGCCGTCCGGGCCGCCTTCGAACGCCGCTGGAACGCCTTCCACCGCGTCCGCACCCTGCTGGTCACGGCAGGGTTCGGCCTCCTGATCGCGGCCTCGCTGACCTAAAGTCCCGGCCCCGTCCCCGGCAGGGCGGCGACCGTGGTGATCGCGGTGAACAGCAGCTCGCCGTCCTGCCGTCCGCTCACCGACACCAGGCTCTCCGAGGTCCCCGGCAGGTCCACCGCCTGGTCGATCTCGATCCAGACCGGGCTGCCGAACTCGGCGTACCGGTGGTAGGCGCTGTCCATCGCGACCGGGACGATCTCCCGGCCCCGGGGCACGCGGCTGTGCACCGCCTGCCGGGCCGCCTCCAGGAGCACCATGCCGGGGATGTGGTCGCCGGGGTGGTCGAAGAGCACCGGGTGGGCGGTGTTCACCCGCAGCTTCCAGCGGCCGCCCGCCTCCCCGGCGCCCTCGGGGGACAGGACCACGTCGAACGCGTCGCGGCGGCCGACCGTTCCGGGCTCGACGGGCACCGGCAGCGGGCCGGGCGCGGACGCCGCGGCGTCCAGCCGCTCGGCGCGCAGCCGCCGGTAGACCTCCGGGCTGGTGCAGGTGTAGCGGGCGTCGCCGGTGGCGAGGACGCGGCCGTTCTCGCTGACCGTCACCTCGTACGAGAGCCCCGTCAGCCGGCCCGCCCGCCGGCGTATGTCCGTGCAGGTCACGTCGAGCCGCAGGTCCGCCGGCGCGGCGCCGACGGCCATGAGGGCGGGCGTCACGCGGTAGTTGAGCTCCCACATGAGGAACTGGTGGCCCAGCGGCACGCCGAAGCCGGCGTGCGCGAGCAGCGCGCCGACCTGGCGGATCGTCTCGGCCGCCATCATCGGGTCGTAGTGGCCGCCGAGCGGGCCGAAGAAGGTGTGCGTCCGGGGCCACTGGGCGCCGAGCGTGAAGCGGGCCTCGTCGTGGCGGGTCCAGTCGGCGGTCAGGAAGACCTCCGCGAGCGCGGCCCGGTGCACGTACTGGCGCGGGGCCGTCGAGGTCAGGGGCGGCACCACGGTGTCCGCCGGGGTCTCGGACGGTGCGGACGTCTGGAGCATGGGCGATCCCCTCGGCCTTCGTCGTTGAGGTCGGGCTACCGGCTGGGCCGGAAGTTACGAACCCACGGGTCGGTTTACAAGCGGGTGCTCTGCGGTGTGTCAGGTCCGTTCGCGATTCGTTCACAAGTGCGTCGCGCCGTTCCGACGTCCCTCTTTCCTGACGGCGAACGGAACATGTCCGTCCTCCCGGGGCCCGGGGTTCAAAGCCGCAGCGCCTTCGGGTATCTTCCAGACGCCGGAAATCTGTACCGTCGGGTTTGTTTCTCGGAGATGAGAGAGGCCGGTCCGGGCCGGAACCTCCCGTGGCGGGCGGTTCGTCGCGCGATCGCCCGGTTCGTTGTGTCGGCTGTCCTGGGAGCTTCCGTGGAACACCTGCGCCACCTGCGTCTTGCGGCCGTCAACATCGATGGCGTCCTGCTGAGCGACACGTTCAGCCCGGTGATCCACCGCTTCGTCACCAGCCGCGGCGGCGTCTACACCGCCGAGGTCGAGCGGGAGATCTTCTCGCAGGGCCAGCTCGTCGCCGCCCGCGCCCTCGGCGCCGCCGCCGGACTGCCCGACCGCCCCGAGGACGTCCTCGTCCGGTACTTCGAGGAGCGCGCCGCGTATCTCGCCGAGCACCCGCTGCGCGTGCTCGACGGCGCCGGCGCGCTGCTGCGCCGGCTGCGCTCCCTCGGGCTGCGGACGGTCTGCTACGGCGGCCTGGACCGGCGGCACTTCGACACGTACCTCGGCGGGTTCGCGGAGCTCTTCGACGAGCCGGGCTACGTCTGCACCAACGACTTCCGCCCCGGCGTGCGCGAGATCGCCTCCGACGTGTGCGGACTCGCCCCGGACCGGGCGCTGTTCATCGACGACGTGGCCCGGGTCGCCGAGACCGCGCGGGAGCTGGGCGCGGCCTTCGTCGGCCACCCCAGCGACTTCGCCCACGGCTTCCAGGGCGAGTCGATGCGCCGGGCCGGCGTCCGCCATGTCGTCGGCTCGCTCGACGCGATCGACGAGACCCTGCTGCGTACGGTCGACGCCGAGGCCGCCGCCGGGCGCCTCTGGGTCGCCTGAGCGCCGCCGTGCCCGCGCCCCCATCCACCCAGCCCGAGGGAGACGACTCCGCCATGACCGCAGACCACCGCCTGCTGACCGACAAGGTCACCCTGATCACCGGCGCCAGCAGCGGCATCGGGGCCGCCGCCGCCCGGGTGTTCGCCCGCGAGGGCGCGACGGTGGTGCTGGCCGCGCGCCGCGAGGACCGGCTGAAGGAGCTGGTGGCCGAGCTGCGCGAGAGCGGCGCCGAGGCCGAGTACGTGGTGGCCGACGTGACCCGTCGCGCCGACACGAGGGCGGCCGTGGCCCGCGCAGTCGAGACGTACGGGCGGCTGGACGCGGCCTTCAACAACGCGGGCTGGGGGACCGGCCGGGAGCCGCTGCACGAGATGGACGACGCGCTCTACGACCGGATCATGGACGTCAACGTGCGCGGGGTGTGGAACTGCCTGCGGGACGAGATCGCGGCGATGCTCCCGGCCGGCGGCGGGGCGATCGTCAACAACTCCAGCGTCGGCGGCCTGCTCGCCACGCCGGTCGCGGCGCCGTACGTGGCCGCCAAGCACGCCGTCCTCGGCCTGACGAAGGCCGCCGCCGCCGAGTACGCGGCGCGGGGGATACGGGTCAACGCGGTGGCGCCGGGCACCACCCGCACCGAGGTCGTCGCCGAGTGGTTCGCGGCGGTCCCCGGCGTCGAGGAGGCGCTGCACGCGGCGACGCCGCAGGCCCGTACGGCGGACCCCGAGGAGATCGCGGAGGCCGCCGCCTGGCTGCTGAGCGGCCGGGCCTCGTTCGTCACCGGCGCGACGCTGCCGGTGGACGGCGGCCTCACCATGGTGTGAACCCCGATGGACGGCGAGACGAACGGCGCCGGAGCGGTCGGTCCCAGGGACGCCGCACGCTCCGGCGGGTACAGGCAAGAGCGAAGGACGTGACCTCCCATGGCTAAACAGGATCGGGCGATCCGCACCCGCCAGGCGATCTTGGAAGCGGCCGCCACCGTTTTCGACGAGCGTGGCTACGACGCTGCCAAGCTCTCGGACATCCTGGAGCTGGCCCAGGTCACGAAGGGCGCGCTGTACTTCCACTTCGAGTCCAAGGAGGACCTGGCGCACGCGGTGATCGACGCCCAGGTCTCGGCCGTGCCCGAGCCGCTGCCGCAGGTGTCGAAGCTGCAGGAGTTCGTCGACATCGGCATGGTGTTCGCGCACCGGCTCACCCACGACGGCCTGCTGCGCGGCAGCGTGCGGCTCACCCTCGACCAGAGCGGTCACGAGCTCAACCGCGCCGGTCCGTACCGCGAGTGGACGGAACTCAACCAGCGGGTGCTCGAAGAGGCCAAGGAGCGCGGCGAGTTGCTGCCGCACGCCGACCCGGCCGAGGTGGCGCCGCTGGTCGTCGGCTCGTACGCCGGGCTCAACCTGATGTCGCAGGCACTCGGTTCGCAGCGCGCGGACATGGAGTCCTGGGCCTCGGTGCTCTACCGCCACGTGCTGCCGAGCATCGCGGTGCCGGCCGTGCTCGCGATGCTGGACATGGAGCCGGGGCGCGGACTGCGCGCGCTCAACGGCGCGTGAAAACCATACCGACCTGGCGGTTTTCCCTGAGGGGCACCTGCACGTCGCCCGTTCGTTCCTTGTTGAAGCTCCAATAAACCGTACCCCTGAGTCCATAATCCGGACGTGGGGGTACGGTTCTTCCTGCGGTAAGCGCTTGCATCATCCTGGTAAGTCCGGATACTTCGGGCATCAGTTCCGACTTTGCCCGATCCATATTCCATACCGTGAGGTTTCTTATTGACATGCCTCGCGGTCTCTTTTCTAATCGTCCAGGGCCGACCGTACGCATGAGGGGGAAGCAGTGGACGTCCGGATCCTGGGTGGACTGTCGGTACGCGAGAACGGGGTCTCCGTCGTCGCCACCGCCGCGGCGCCCCGCCAGGTCCTCGCCCTCCTCGCCGCCAAGGCCGACCAGGTCGTCCCCGTCACCGTGCTCCTCGAAGAGCTGTGGCCCTCCGGCCCGCCGCGCGGCGCACGCGCCGAACTCCAGGCGCACATCCAGGGGTTGCGCTCCCTGATCGCCACCGCCCTGCGCAGCGCCGAGGCCCCGCCGGCCGACGGCGCCTGGCTGGAGCGCCGCACCGCCGAGGCGGTCCTCGTCAGCCTCCCCGGCGGCTACCGGCTCGACACCGGCGGAGGCTCCCACGACGCCTGGCAGTTCGAGCGGGCCACCGGCGCGGGCTACCGGGCCATGGAGACCGGCGACCTCCACCGCGCCTCCCGCCGCCTCGGCGAGGCCCTCGCGCTGTGGCGCGGAGAGCCCTTCGCCGACGTGGCCGCGGGCCCGCACCTGCGCGCGGAGATCGAGCGCCTGGAGGCCTCCCGGCTCAGCGCCCTCGACCAGTGGGTGGAGGCCCGGCTGCAGCTCGGCCGGCACGTGGAGATGGTGCCCGAGCTGTCCGAACTCGTCGCGCTGCACCGCACCAACGAGTCCCTGCACTGCCAGTTCATCGTGGCGCTGCTGCGCTGCGGACGGCAGGACGAGGCCATGGAGGTCTACCAGCGCCTCCGGGACGGGCTGCGCCGGGAGACCGGCCGCGAGCCCTCGCCGCGCCTGCGCCGGCTGCAGCGCTCCATGATGACGGTCCGCCCGCCGCTGCGCCCCCTGGTGCGCACCCCGGCGGGCTCGTTCGTCTGAGACCCCCCTGAGACCCCCCGCGGGAACGCCGACGGCGGAGGGGGCAAGCGCCCCCTCCGCCGTCCGTCCGCTCCCGCGCCGCCGATCAGACCGCGGCGAAGCCCTTCTTCAGGGCGGCCGCGATCTCGACGCAGCGGCGGGCCTGGAACTCCACCGCGGCCAGGTTCTCCTCGTGCACGTTCCCGGCCTGGTTCGCCGAGACGCTGCTCGCGCCGTACGGGTTGCCGTTGGCGCCGGCGAACTGGACCGGGTCCGCGTAGCCGGGGGCCACGATGATCGCGCCCCAGTGGTAGAAGGTGTTGTTCAGGGCGAGCAGCGTCGACTCCTGGCCGCCGTGCGCGGTGGAGGTCGAGGTGAAGCCCGAGGCCACCTTGTTGACGAGCTTGCCCTCGGCCCAGATGCCGCCGGTGGTGTCGATGAACTGCTTGATCTGGCTGGCGGCCGCGCCGAACCGGGTCGGCGTGCCGATGAGCACCACGTCGGCCCAGACCAGGTCGTCCGTGGAGGCGACCTCGACGTCCCGGGTCGCCTCCGCGTGCGCGGCCCAGGCCGGGTTGGTCTCGATCACGGCCTGCGGGGCCAGCTCGGCGACCTTGCGCAGCCGCACCTCCGCGCCGGCCTTCTCGGCCGCCTTCGCGGCGGCGACGGCCATGGTGTGGACGTTGCCCGTGGACGAGTAGTAGATGACGGCGACATTCGTCATGACGGCCCTGCTCCTTGAATCTTCCGGTGACGCTGACATGGGAGGCCCGCCGCAGACCATCCCGTAGATCCGCGGCGGGCCGCCCCCGGAGGCCGTGAAGTCCGTCAAGTCCCGGGGCCGGACGTCACTTCGCGGCGAAGTGCTGCAGCAGGGCCCGGGCGTCCTCGTCGGTCAGGGCGATGCGGAAGTCCTCGCGCAGCGCCCGCACGGTGTCCGCCGCCGACAGCTCCGTCACCTCCGAGGAGCCGTCCGGCAGGCGCCGCTCCAGCTGCTTGTCGCGCAGCAGCAGCCGCTGCTTCTCCTCCTGCCGCTGCACCACGACCTGGCCGACGAACGGCGAGCCCGGCCGGGTGGAGCTCACGTAGTGCGCCGCCTCGAAGTCGATCCGGTACTGCGGCTCCTGGCGGAAGGAGTACATGTCGAACCAGTCCCCGGCCGCCCGCCGCGCCGGGTCCTCGTGCGGGATCTGCAGGATCCAGTCCGGACCGTCGGCGACCAGCCGCCACGACCAGTCGTACGTGTCCACGCGCGCCCCGTGCTCCAGCGGCACCGCCTGCATCTGGCAGCTGTAGCCGTAGCCGGTGTCGGCCAGCCACACCCGGTCGTCGGCGCGGACCAGGAGCACCGTGTGGGTGCGGAACCGGCGGCGCTCCTCGCCCTGCCGGATCCGGGCGAGCAGCCGGGTCACCGGGAAGCCGAGCCGGTCCAGGGCGGCCGCGAACAGCAGGTTGTTCTCGTAGCAGTAGCCGCCGCGGCCGCGGGTCACCAGCTTGTCCTGGATCGGGCCGAGGTCGATCGAGACCGGGCGGCCGAGCGCGATGTCGAGGTTCTCGAAGGCGATCGCGCCCATGTGGGCCCGCAGCACCCCGTGCAGCGTCCCGGCGCTCGGGGTGCGGGGGCCGGTGTAGCCGATGCGGGCGAGATAGGCGTCCAGGTCGAGCAGGTCGCTCTGCCACTCGGGCGCGGTCTCCACGTCCGTGGGTATTCCGTACGTTCCCAACATGCCTTGTCTCCTCACTCGTTCAGCGGGTGCGCTCGGCGGGCGCGGGCGGGGGGACCGGCTCGGCGCCGGCTTGCGGGGCCGGTGCGGCCGGGGCGGCCGGCGGCCTCAGGCCGGCGGCCAGGGCGGCCGCGAGCGCCGCGCCGAGCACCGGCCCGACGAGGTACGCGGCCAGGAAGGCGGTGTTCCCGGAGAACACCGCGGGCCCGAGCTGGCGGGCCGGGTTGACCGCTCCGCCCGCGACCGGGCCCAGGATGAAGATGAAACCGGCGATGCAGACGCCGACCACGGAGGGGATCAGGAACTCCCAGCGGGGCCGGAGCAGCAGCCCGGCGACCAGCGTCATGCAGATCAGCTGGCCCACCGTCTCGGCGGCCAGCACGTCCCAGAAGTCCCAGCCGTCCGCGGCCCCGACCGCCGAGTACCGCACCGACTCCACGGCCGGACCCCACACCAGCCGGCCGAGCGCGGTGCCGGCGAAGGCGCCGGCGAACTGCGCGACGCAGAAGGGGAGCACGTCACGGCCGGGGAAGGCGCGCAGCAGCCACAGCCCGATGCTCACCGACGGGTTCATGTGTCCGGCGGTCCTGCGGGTCATCGAGTAGTGGATGATCACGGTGTTGACGACCCCGAAGACCACCGCCATCAGCGCGAACGCCGCCCGGCCCCGGACCGTGGAGCCGAGCGGCGCGTCCGGGGCGAAGAGCCAGCGGGCGGCGGTGACGATCAGGAACAGGATTCCCGTGGTGATCAGGAACTCCAGGAGGTACATGCGGGCGCGCCGCGGCGGAACGGTTGTGGTCATGCGACCACCTCCCAGGCTGTCGTTCGGTCGTGCGGGCGGTGCGTGGGACGCGCGTGGTGCGGAAGGGGCGGGGGGTTCACACGCGGGCGCGGCGCCGCGCCCGGCCGGGGAAGCCGTGCGCGACGCCGTCCGCGTGCGGGATCAGGGGGTCAGAGCTCGATGCGCACCCCGTACTGCTCGACCCAGGCGTCGAACTCGACCAGGCGCTCCATGACGCCCCGGGTGCCCCAGGGGCCGCCGAGCGCCGCGTACTCCTCCAGCGGCCGGTCCAGCAGCGCCCGGATCGCCTCGGGGGAGACCAGCCGCAGCACTGGCGAGTCGCCCTCCAGCAGGGCGGCGACCTTGTCGCGCAGCGCCGTGACGTACGCGGTGTCCTGGGTCGACGGGTACGGGCTCTTCTTCCGCTCCAGGACCGACTCCGGCAGCACGTGCGCGGCCGCCGCGCGCAGCAGGCTCTTCTCCCGGCCGTCGAAGTTCTTCATCGCCCACGGCACGTTGTAGACGTACTCGACGAGGCGGTGGTCGGTGAACGGGACCCGGACCTCCAGGCTGGCCGCCATCGAGATCCGGTCCTTGCGGTCCAGCAGGAACTTCTCCCAGTGCCAGATGTTGAGCCAGGTCAGCTCGCGCATCCGGGCCTCCTCGGGGGAGTCCTCCGGCAGCTTCGGCACCCGCTCCAGGGCCTCGGTGTAGCGGCGCTTGACGTACCCGTCCAGGTCCAGGCGGTCCCACAGGCCGATCTC
Organism: Streptomyces tritici; assembly: GCF_048500665.1. NCBI lineage: Bacteria > Bacillati > Actinomycetota > Actinomycetes > Kitasatosporales > Streptomycetaceae > Streptomyces > Streptomyces tritici. The sequence continues at coordinate 2,309,826 of NZ_CP183183.1, read as the reverse complement.
GCGCAGCGTCGCCAGACCGCCGAGCCGGCGCCAGGCGTCGTACCAGGGGAAGGTGTCGCCCTCGACGGCCTCCTTGTCGAAGAACCAGTTGTAGCCGCCGAAGATCTCGTCCGCCGCCTCGCCGGACAGGGCCACCGTGACGCGCTCCTTGAGCGCCTTGCACAGGTGGTACAGCGAGTGCTCCATGTCGCCCGTCGAGACCGGCAGGTCCTGGGCGCGCAGCACCGCGGTGCGGACGTCCTCGTCCAGGATGTGGTGGTTCTCCAGCTCCACGATCACGTGCTCGGCGCCGGCGTGCTCGGCGACGTCCACCGCGTACGGGGTGTCGGGGTCCATCCAGATGCCGTTGTCGCGGAAGGTCTCGCCGTGGTCCTTGTAGTCCACCGAGAACGCCTTGATCCGCTCCTCGCTGCCCTGGTCGCGCAGCGCCTTCGCGGCGAGCGCGGTCACCGCGGAGGAGTCGAGTCCGCCGGAGAGCAGCGTGCCGACCTTCACGTCGGCGATCAGCTGCCGGCGGACGATGTCCTCCAGGAGCTCCCGGGTGTGCGCGATCGTCGCGTCCAGGTCGTGGGTGTGCGGCAGGGCCCGCAGCGTCCAGTACGTGCGGGTCGTCGTCCCGTTCCGGGTGAACCGGACGACCGTGCCGGGGACGACCTCGTGCATGCCCTTGAAGACGGCGTGCCCGGGGGTGTTGACCAGGGCGAAGATCTCCGCGAGGCCCTCCGCGTCGACGACCGCCTCCGCCTCCGGGTGGGCCAGGATCGCCTTCGGCTCGGAGGCGAACAGCACCCCGTCCCGCGTCGGGTAGTAGTACAGCGGCTTGACGCCCATCCGGTCGCGGACCAGCAGCAGTTCCTCGGTGCGCGGGTCCCAGACGGCCAGCGCGTAGATGCCGTTGAGCCGCTCGGGGAACTCCGCGCCCCACTCCAGGTAGGCGTGCAGCACGACCTCGGTGTCGCTGGAGGTGCGGAAGGAGTGCCCGAGGCCCTGCAGCTCCTCCTTCAGCTCCCGGTAGTTGTAGACCTCTCCGGTGTAGACGAGCACCGGCTGCGTGTCGTCCCCGGGCGTCACCTGCATCGGCTGCCGGCCGCCCTCCAGGTCGATCACGGAGAGCCGGCGGTGGCCGAGGGCGGCGTGCCGGGACAGCCAGATCCCCTTGTCGTCGGGGCCCCGGCACTCCAGCGTCCGGGTCATGGCCTCGGTGGTGTCGCCGCCGAGGGTCAGATCGCGGTCGTAGGCGACCCAGCCGGTGAGTCCGCACATGGCGCCTCAGTTCCTTTCGTGGAGGAAGAGCGGGGAAGGGGTGTCAGGGGCGCGGCACGGGGACCCAGCCGGCGGTGTCCCAGTGGGCGAGCTGCGGGAGCGCGCTGCGCTCGGAGACCTCGGCGACGCACTTGCCGCCGAGGATCATCGTGCTGGGCCGGCCGGGTGCGAACACCGGCCAGGCCGGGGCGTGCGGGCTGTTCGGGGCCTCGCCGCGGGCGAAGGAGGCGACCAGCTCGATCAGCGTGTCGGAGACCAGCCTCTCCTGCGGACCGGCGCCGTAGTGCGGCGCGTTGACCTCGTTCGCGTACGAGCCGAACAGGAACTTCGACGTCGCCTCGTGCGGCGTGCCGGTCAGCGGCGGCGCCACCGGGTGCGCGAACTCCATCAAGTAGCCCCGCACGTCCGGCCGTTCCGTGGCGTGCCGCTCCGCGAGCCGGGTGATCTGGTACCGGAACAGCGCGTCGCCCCAGATCGCGCTCCACAGCCCCACCGGGTCCGACGGCAGCCCGTCCGCCCGGGCGGCCTCCCGGTACGCGGTGACCGCGGCGGTCACCTGGTCGTCGGTGACCGTCACGGCGCCCTTGAGCAGCACCTCCCGCACGGCGGCGCGCAGCTGCGCCTCGTCGGCGGGCAGCGGGCCCTGGTACGGGTAGCCGGGGCCGGTGGTGAAGAAGGTGCCCTCGGTCCGGGTGTAGACGGCCATCGTCGGCACGTCCGGGGTCGGCAGCTCGAAGTCGTATCCGCGCATCCAGCGGCCGTCCACCACGGGGCCCTGGTACTCGCGCCAGGCGCTGACGTCGCGGCCCGCCGGGGGACCGGAGAAGATCTTCTCCCAGGCGTCCTTCAGCAGCGGCGCGGGCACCTCGCGCAGGCCCCGCACCGTGACCCCCAGACCGCGGGCCAGCAGCTCGAACGTCTCCCGGGACTCCGCCGGGCTCGCCGAACTCGCCGGACGCCACACGTGCTTGACGCTGACCGGGACGATCCGCCGGATCGTGTCGCGCAGCTCCGGCATCAGGGCGAGCTGCCAGGCCGACGAGCCGCCCGCCGAGGTGCCGGCGACGGTGATGTTGTCCGGGTCGCCGCCGAAGGCCGCCGCGTTCTCCCGCACCCAGCGGACCAGCGCCGCCTGGTCCTGCAGGCCCCAGTTCGAGCAGCCGTCCGTCTCCTCGTCGAGGAGGTGCTCGTGCAGGCCGAAGCCCAGGGCGCCCAGACGGTAGTTGAAGGTCACGACGACCATGTCGCCGTGCGCGGCGGGCCGGGCCCCGTCGTAGTCGGGCTCGCTGCCCGCGCCGAGGAACCAGCCGCCGCCGTGGATGTACACGAGCACCGGCCGGGAGCCCTTGACGTCGGGCGTCCACACGTTCGCGTACAGGCTGTCCTCGGACGAGCCGGGCAGCCAGGACTGCAGCGAGACCGGGCCGAAGGCGGTGGCGTCCCGGACGCCGCGCCACTCGGGCGCCGGCCGGGGCGAGCGGTAGCGCAGCGGACCGACCGGGGCGGCCGCGTACGGCACTCCGCGGAAGACGCAGAGTCCGTCCGACCGCTCTCCGGAGATCAGACCCGAGCTGATGCGGGTGACGACGGTCCGGGCGCTTCCCGGGTGGACGGTTCCCGAATGGGACATGAACGAACTCCCCCGGTGGGCTAAGGGCGAAAGGCGAAACGGCGAAGAACGGAATGTCAGGAACAGAGGTGCCGCACGGTCATGGCGAACCAGGACGGCGCGATCGTGCCCGAGCCGCCGACCGGGGCCAATGCCGCCCGGCGTACTCAGTCAGGTCCGCGCGGACCCGGCCGGGGACCTGACGGATTCCCCGGAGCGCCTTTGTCCCGGCCGTCCGGACATCGGCAGGATCCGGGGACATGACAAAGTCGATTCTGGACTCCCGCCCGCTTTTCGAACTGGGCGCAGAGATTCACGTCGCGGCCACCGCCGAAGAGATCTACTCGACCGTCAGTGACATGAAGCGCCACGCCGAGTGGAGCACCGAACTCCGGGACGGTGAGTGGATCTCCGGCGAACCCGGGAAGGTCGGCTCCGTCTTCCGCGGCGAGAACTTCCGCGCCGACGACGTGGTCTCCTGGGCCCCGCTCATCCGCGGCGTCTGGCACACCAAGTCCGAGGTCGTCGCCACCGAACCCGGCCGCGCCTTCCGCTGGAAGATCCACTCCAAGACCGGTGAACCGCAGGAGCTGGTCTGGTCCTTCGAGATCGAGCCCCAGGAGGACGGCTGCCGGCTCAGCCAGACTTTCCGCATGGGCTGGGCCTCACCCGGAATCCACGAGATCACCAAGAACATGGACGAGGACGACAAGCGCAAATTCATCGCCGACTGGACCGAGAAGATGAAGCGCGACGTCGCCTCCACGCTCGAGCGGATCAAGTCCATCGTCGAAAAAGCCTGAGCCACCGCCGCGGAACGGCGCCGTCCGCGCCGTTCCGCGGCCCCGTCCGTCCCGTACGAAACGCAGAGCGCATCCGTACAACGCCCGGAGAACACCCGGAGAACGCCCGGTACAAGGCCCGGAGAAGGCCCGTACCGGGCTCGTGGCCGTCCTGTCGGAAGCCCCCGCGAGAACCCCGTTCGGCCGCCGCGGTTACCTGACTTAGTCCCTTCCGATCCTTTGTCCGGACCGCCCGCCGCATCGGATGATCCCGGAGGAATTCCGGGGAGGCGCCGCCCGCTCGACGCGCCGCCACGGCCGGCGGGCCCTCTTGCCCGCGCCGCAGCCCCGAGCACCGCCATCGACGCCCGCTCCACCGCCTCCCCTTTTCCCTAGGAGACCACCGTGGACAACACGCTGCTCGACATACGCCGGCGGCCGGCCCTGCAACAGCCCGACTGGGAGGACGCCTCGCAGGTGCAACGGGTCCGCGAGGAGCTCGCCGCCCGGCCCGCCCTCGTCACCCCGCGCGACATCCGCACCCTGCGCGCGCACCTGGCCCGCGTCGCGGCCGGCGAGGCCGTCGTCGTCCAGGCCGGCGACTGCGCCGAGGACCCCGACGAGTCCACCGCCGCCCACGTCGCCCGCAAGGTCGCCGTCCTGGACCTGCTGGCCGGCGCCATGAAGATGGGCGCCCACACCCCCGTCGTCCGCATCGGCCGCATCGCCGGCCAGTTCGCCAAGCCCCGGTCCAAACCGACCGAGCTGGTCGAGGGCGTCGAACTGCCCGTCTACCGCGGCCACATGGTCAACGGCCCGGAGCCCGACGAGGAGAGCCGCCGCCCCGACCCGCTGCGGCTGCTCACCGGCTACATGGCCGCCGACGACGTCATCCGCCACCTCGGCTGGCGCCGCCCCGCCAACATCCCGGCCATCGACCCGCCCGTGTGGACCAGCCACGAGGCCCTGCTCCTCGACTACGAGGTCCCCATGTGCCGCCGCGACGACGACGGCCGGCTGTTCCTCGCCTCCACCCACTTCCCGTGGATCGGCGAGCGCACCCGCCAGGTCGACGGCGCCCACGTCGCGCTGCTCGCCGACGTCGCCAACCCGGTCGCCTGCAAGGTCGGCCCCAGCATGACCACCGACGAGATCCTCACCCTGTCCGAGCGGCTCGACCCCGACCGGGAGCCCGGCCGGCTCACCCTCATCGCCCGCATGGGCGCCGACAAGGTCGCCGACCGGCTGCCGCCCCTGGTCGCCGCCGTCCGCGCCGCCGGCCACCCGGTCTCCTGGCTCAGCGACCCCATGCACGGCAACACCGTCACCGACCCCGGCAGCGGCCTGAAGACCCGGCTGACCGGCGTCGTCGAGCAGGAGATCACCGCCTTCCGGCGCGCCGTGCTCGCCGGCGGCGGCGTCGCCGGCGGACTGCACCTGGAGACCACCCCGGACGACGTCACCGAGTGCGTCCACGAGGAGCAGCACCTCGCCCGCTGCGGCGAGCGCTACACCAGCTTCTGCGACCCCCGGCTCAACCCCGGCCAGGCCGTCTCCGTCGTCTCCGCCTGGCACGCGTGAACCGCCCGTCCGCCCTTCCGAAGGAGGCCCCGACCATGGAGCAGTCCCTGCGCGGCACGACCGCCCTCGTCACCGGCGCCGCCGGCGGCATCGGCGCCGCGGTGGTGCGCACGCTCGCCGAGCGCGGCGCGGCCGTCGCCGCCGTCGACCGCGACGAGGCGGCCCTCAAGCCGCGGGTCGCCGCGCTCGTCCTCGACGGCCTGAACGTCGAGGCGTTCCCCTGCGACGTCACCGACGCCACGCAGGTCGCCGCCACCGTCGACGAGGCCGAGCGGCGCCTCGGCCCCCTCGACCACCTGGTCAACGCGGCCGGCGTGCTGCGGCTCGGCCCCGTCCGCACCTTCAGCGACGAGGACTGGGCCGCCACCTTCGCCGTCAACGCCACCGGCGTCTTCCAGGTCTCCCGCGCCGTCGTCGACCGGATGATCCCGCGCGGCCGCGGCGCCATCGTCACCGTCGCCTCCAACGCCGCCGCCACCCCGCGCAGCGAGATGGCCGCGTACGCCGCCTCCAAGGCCGCCGCGACCATGTTCACCAAGTCGCTCGGCCTGGAGGTCGCCCAGTACGGCATCCGCTGCAATCTGGTCGCCCCCGGCTCCACCGACACCCCGATGCTCAGCTCCATGTGGCACGACGAGTCCGGGCCCCGGGGCACCATCGAGGGCCGCCCCGACGCGTTCCGCGTCGGCATCCCGCTCGGCAAGCTCGCGCTGCCCACCGACGTCGCCGCCGCCGTGCTGTTCCTGCTGTCCGACCAGGCCGCGCACATCACGCTGCACGACCTCACCGTCGACGGCGGCGCGTCGCTCGGCGCCTGAGCCGGCACCGGCGCATCTCCAGAATTCAGTCACGTGTCACGAGAGGACGGTCATGGCCACCGGCATACCGCCCATTGAGGCCTACCCGCTGCCGACGGCCGGCGCCCTGCCGCCCGCCACCCCGAACTGGTCCGTCGACCCGGACCGCGCGGTGCTGCTCGTCCACGACATGCAGCGATACTTCCTCGCCCCCTTCCCGGCCCCGCTGCGCGACGAACTCGTCGCCAACGCGGCCGGACTGCGCGAGCGCTGCGCCGAGGCCGGCATCCCCGTCGCGTACACCGCGCAGCCCGGCAGCATGACGCCCGAGGAGCGCGGGCTGCTCGCCGACTTCTGGGGCCCGGGCATGAAGGCCACCCCCGCCGACCGCGAGATCGTCGAGCCGCTGGCCCCCGCCCCCGGCGACTGGCTGCTCACCAAGTGGCGCTACAGCGCCTTCTTCCGCACCGACCTGCTGGACCGGATGCGCTTCCAGGGCCGCGACCAGCTGATCGTCTGCGGGGTGTACGCGCACGTCGGCGTGCTCGCCACCGCCATCGAGGCGTACACCAACGACATCCGGACCTTCCTGGTCGCCGACGCCCTCGGCGACTTCACGGAGGCCGACCACTGGCAGACCATCGACTACGCGGCCCGCCGCTGCGCCGTCGTCACCACCGCGAAGCAGGTGCTCGGATGACCCCCGCCCCGGGCCTCCTCGGCCGCGTCCTCGGCCCCGACGCCCCGCCGTTCGCCCTGCTGCACCGCCCCGAGAGCCCCACCGGGCCCGGCGCGCTCGACCTGCTCACCGGCCCGGTCACCACCCCGGCGACGCTCGCGGAGCTGCCCCTGCCGGAGGCCGGCGACGGCGCCCGGCACGACCTGCTCGTCGTCGTCCCCTACCGGCAGATCGCCGAACGCGGCTACGCCTGCGCCGACGACGGCGCGCCGCTGCTCGCCATGACCGTCGCCGAGCAGGAGACCGTCCCCCTGGACGCCGTCCTGCGCGCCGTGCCCGACGTGCCGATCCGGCTCGCCGGCGGCGGCTTCGGCACCGACACCGACGACGAGGCGTACGCGGACACCGTCCGCCGGATCGTCTCCGACGAGATCGGCACCGGCGTCGGCGCCAACTTCGTCGTCAAGCGGTCCTTCACCGCCGAGATCACCGACTACGGGCTGCCGTGCGCGCTCGCGTTCTTCCGCCGGCTCCTGGAGCGGGAGGCCGGCGCGTACTGGACCTTCCTCGTCCACACCGGCGACCGCACCTTCGTCGGCGCGTCCCCCGAGCGGCACGTCAGCCTCGACGCGGGCACCGCCGTGATGAACCCCATCAGCGGCACCTACCGCTACCCGCCGACCGGCCCCACCCTCACGGGCGTCCTCGACTTCCTCGCCGACCGCAAGGAGACCGACGAGCTGTACATGGTCGTCGACGAGGAACTGAAGATGATGGGCCGGATCTGCGAGTCCGGCGGACGGGTCGTCGGCCCGTACCTGAAGGAGATGGCCCGGCTCGCGCACACCGAGTACTTCATCGAGGGCCGCACCTCCCGCGACCCGCGCGAGATCCTGCGCGAGACGCTGTTCGCGCCGACCGTGACCGGCTCCCCGCTGGAGAGCGCCTGCCGCGTCATCGCCGCGTACGAGCCGGAGGGCCGCGGCTACTACAGCGGCGTCGTCGCCCTGCTCGGCCGGGACGCCGAGGGCGCGCACGCGATGGACTCGGCGATCCTCATCCGCACCGCGGAGATCGACGCCGCCGGGAAGGTCCGGATCGGCGTCGGCGCGACGCTGGTCCGCCACTCCGACCCGGTCTCCGAATGCGCCGAGACCCGGGCCAAGGCCGCGTCGCTGATCGCCGCGCTCACCCCGGACGAGAGCGCCGGCCGCTTCCGCGGCCACCCGGACGTGCGGGCCGCGCTCGCCGAGCGGAACACCGGCCTCGCCGGCTTCTGGCTCGCCGACGACGCGGAGCGGGGCCGCCCCGACCCGCTGCTGGCCGGCAAGCGGATCCTCATCGTGGACGCCGAGGACACCTTCACCGCCATGATCGCCCGTCAGGTCCGGGCGATGGGCCCGGAGGTGGAGGTGCGGCGGTTCGACGAGCCGTACTCCTTCGACGGCCACGACCTCGTCGTCATGGGCCCCGGCCCCGGCGACCCCCGGGAGACCGGCCATCCGAAGATCGCGCACCTGCGCGAGGCGATCGCCACGCTGCTCGACGAGCGGCGGCCGTTCCTCGCCGTCTGCCTCAGCCACCAGACGCTGGCGCTGCAGCTCGGCCTCGAACTGGCCCGCCGCGACGTGCCCAACCAGGGCGTGCAGAAGGAGATCGACCTGTTCGGCAGGAGGGAACGGGTGGGCTTCTACAACACCTTCGCCGCCCGCTGCTCCGCCGACCACCTGCACAGCCCCCGCGCCGGCCGGATCGAGCTCAGCCGCGATCCGCACACCGGCGAGGTGCACGCCATGCGGGCCGAGCGCTTCGCCTCCATGCAGTTCCACGCCGAGTCGGTGCTCACCCAGGACGGGCCGCGGATCGTCGGCACGCTCCTCGGCGGGCTGGTGACGGCGGCGGGACGGGAGGGCCTGGGAGCCGCCCCGCTCGCCGGGCAGGGCGCCGGGGCGCTCTGACCGCACGCGCGGCCCGGGGTCGCGGCCTTCCTCCGGGCCGCGGACCCGGGCCGTTCGCCTTTCCCGGGCCGTTCGCCTTTCCCGGGCCGGTCGCCTTACCCGGGCCGGTCGCCTTACCGGGGCGTTCGCCTTGCCGGGCATGGCGAATGTTCCCGGGCATGACGAAACCCCCTTCTCCAAGCCGTGGTTCGGCCGGCGGAGGGGGTTTCGCGGTGTGTGTGTCAGGAGCCGGCCGGGCCGACCTCCACGCGGCCCAGGACCGTGCGGCCGTCGGCGGCGAGCACGAGCTTGCGGTAGCGGCCGTGCCGGCGGTCCGACTCGGCGAACTGCATCGCGCCGGCCGTGCGGGCGTGCACGTCGCCGAAGCTGTCCGCCGCGACGCCCGGGAGCTTCAGCCGCGTGGGGACGGGGGTGTCGGCGAACGGCTCCGGGGTCAGGCCGAGCAGCTGGCGGGCGACCGACTCGGCCATGCGGTACCCCGGGGCGACCAGGCCGTGGCAGCGGCCCGCGACCGCGGCGCACTCGCCGATCGCCCAGATCCGCTCGTCCGGGGTGCGCAGCCGCTCGTCGACGAGGAAACCGCCGCGCTCGCCGCGCGGCAGCCCCGCCGGTTCCGCCAGCTCGTCGCGCGGACGGACCCCGGCGGCGACGACCACGAGCGCGGCGTCGATCTCCGTGCCGTCGGCCAGCGTCGTCCGCCCCCCGTCCGCCACCCCGGCGATGCCCGTGCCGCAGTGCGTGGTCACCCCGCGCGCGTCCAGCAGCGCGGCCAGCTGCGCGCCCGCGGCCGCGTCCAGCTGGAGCGGCATCGGGCCCGGCCCCGGCTCGACCACGTGCGGCCGCATGCCGAGCCGGTGCAGCGCGTCGGCCGCCTCCAGGCCCAGCAGCCCGCCGCCGACCACCACCGCCTCCCGGCCCGGCCGGACGGCTGCGCGGATCGCGGCGACGTCGGCGACGGTGCGGTACGGGAACACGCACGGCAGACCGTGCCCGGGGAACGGCGGCACGAACGGCCGCGAGCCGGTGGCCAGGACCAGCGCGTCGTACCGCAGCGCCGTCCCGTCCCCGCAGCGCACCGCCCGGGCCGCCCGGTCGATCCCGGTCACGGCCGTGCCCGCGCGCACCTCCACGCCGGCCCCGTGCCGTTCCAGCACCAGGGGGCGCGGGTCGCCGCCGGCCAGCGCGGTCGACAGCCGCACCCGGTCGTACGCGGCGGTCGGCTCCTCGCCGACCACGACCACGCGCCAGGCCCCGAGGCCGCCGAGCTCGGCGAACTCGGTCAGCAGCCGGTGGCCGGTCATGCCGTGTCCGGCGACGACGAGCGTGCGGTTCATCGGACGGTCTCCAGGCGGAGGGAAGCGGGTTCGGTGTCCGCGCCCCGGCGCTCCAGGACGCCGCAGAGGGCGCGGAGCCTGTCGCCGCAGCCGCCGCAGCCGGTGGTGGCGCGGGTGGCCGTGGCGAGGGCGTCGGGGGTGCGGGCGCCGGTCTGCCAGGCGTGGGCGAGATCGGCCTTGGTGACGTTGTTGCAGTGGCAGACGACGTGCGCCTCCGGCCATGCCTCGGGGTCGTCCTCGGCCGCGGGGGAGCTGCCCAGGAGCAGCGCCAGGCGGTCGGCCGGGACCGGGAGGCCGCGGTCGTACAGCTGGCCCGCCGCGGCGATCGCCTCCGGCAGGCCGACGAGCACGGCGTACCGCAGCCGGCCGCCGGCCAGTTCGAGCCGGGCGTGCCGGCCGCCCGCCGGGTCGGCGAAGGTCACGACCTCGTCGGGTCCGTCGCCGGCCGGGGCGCCGAGCACCGCCACGTCCAGCCCCGGCAGCCGGGGCCGCAGCAGGGTGGGCGGGGCCGTGTACGGGCCCTCGGCGCGGCCGGTCAGCCGGGCGGCGAGGTACTCCGCCTGCGCGGCGGCGCTCGCCAGCAGCCCGTCCGTGCCGTCCACGCAGGAGCCCACGGCGTACACGTCCGGGTCGTCCGTGCGCAGGAAGCCGTCGACGACCACGCCCCGGCGGACCGGCAGCCCGGCCGCGCGGGCCAGGGCGGTCTCCGGCGCGCCGCCGGTGCAGCGGACCACGGTGTCCGCGCCGAGCGTCCCGCCCGCCGCCACCCGTGTGCCGCAGCGCAGTTCGACGCCGAGCCCGGTCAGGTGCGCGGCGAGCAGCCCGCCGGCGTCCTCGTCGAGCGCGTGGTGCATCGGGTACGGCCCGGCGTGCGCGAGCAGCACCTCGTGGCCGCGGCGGCGCAGCAGCGCGGCGGTCTCCACGCCGAGGACGCCGCCGCCGACCACGGCCACCCGGCCGTGCGCCGGGCGGACGGTGCCGCCGAGGGCGTGCCGCGCGCCGGTCGCCAGGACCAGCGTGCCGTACGGCACGGTCGAACCGTCCGCGCAGGTCACGGTCTTCGCGACGCGGTCGACGCCGGTGACCGCGACGCCGGTGCGGACGGTGGTGCCCGGCGGCGCGGCGGGCAGGTCCAGCGCCTCGCCCGGCAGCGCGCCGGCCAGCACCCAGGGCAGCAGCGGCCGCCGGTACGCGGGCCGGGGCTCCGCCCCGAGCACGGTCACCGGACCGGCGTGCCCGAACGCGGCGAGCCGCTCGACGAGCCGGTGCGCGGCCATGCCGTTGCCGACGACGACGATCGGGGCGGTCACGGTGCGGCCTCCGGTTCGGGGGCGATCCGGACGGCGCTGACCTTGAACTCCGGCATGCGGCTGACGGGGTCGAGCGCCGGGTTGGTGAGCAGGTTGGCCCGCTGGTCGCCGGCGAAGTGGAACGGCAGGAACACGGTGTCGGTGCGCAGCCCCTCCGCGAACCGCACCCGGGCGACGGTGGAGCCGCGCGCCGAGCCGATCCGGGCGAGCCCGCCCTCGACGAGCCCGAACCGCCGGGCGGTGTCGGGGTGCACCTCGACGAACGCCTCGGGCTCCGCGGCCCCGAGCGCGGCGACGCGTCGGGTCTGCGCCCCCGACTGGTAGTGGGCCAGCACGCGGCCGGTGGTCGCCACCAGGGGGTACGCCTCGGACACGGGCTCCGCCGGCTCGCGGAACGCGACCGCGGCGAACCGCGCCCGCCCGTCGGGGTGCGCGAAGCGGTCGAGGAACATCCGGGGCGTGCCGGGGTGCGGCCGCCCGTCGCCGTCGCTCGCGGCCGGGCCGGCCGGGCACGGCCAGTACAGGGCCTCGCCGGCGTCCAGGCGGGCGTAGCTGACGCCCGAGTAGTCGGCGCGGGCGCCCGCGGTGGCGCGGCGGATCTCGTCGAACACCGCGCGCGGGTCGGTGGGGTAGTGGTCGCGGGGCTCGCCCAGGCGGACCGCCAGGCCCTGGAGGACCTCCAGGTCGGTGCGGACGCCCGGCGGCGGGGCGAGCAGCGCGCGGCGGCGCAGCACCCGGCCCTCCAGGTTCGTGAGGGTGCCCTCCTCCTCCGCCCACTGGGCGACCGGGAGGACCACGTCCGCCATCCGCGCCGTCTCCGAGGGGACGAAGTCCGCCACGACCAGCAGGTCCAGGGACGCCAGGCGCTCCGTCACGTGCCCGGCGCGCGGCGCCGAGACCACCGGGTTGGAACCGGCGAGGAACAGGGCGCGCGGCCCGCCGGGGCGTCCCAGCGAGTCCAGGAGCTCGTACGCGCTCGGCCCCGGGCCCGGCAGCCGGGACTCCGGCACGCCCCACACCTCGGCGATCCGCGCCCGCGCGGCCGGATCGGAGATCGACCGGTAGCCGGGCAACTGGTCCGACTTCTGGCCCAGTTCACGGCCGCCCTGCCCGTTGCCCTGGCCGGTCAGGCAGCCGTAGCCGCCGCCCTCCCGGCCGGGCAGCCCCAGCGCCAGGGCCAGGTTCACGAACGCGGCGACCGTGTCCGTGCCCTTGCTGTGCTGTTCCGCGCCCCGCCCGGTCAGGATGTACGCCCGGTCCGCGCCGGCCAGCAGCCCGACCGCCTCGCGCAGCGCGGCGGCGGGCACGCCCGTGACGCGTTCGGTGCGCTCCGGCGACCAGGCCAGGGCGTGCCTCCGGGCCTCGTCGAAGCCGCGGGTCCGCTCCGCCACGTACGCCTCGTCGACCAGGCCCTCCAGCACGGCGGTGTGCAGCAGCCCGAGGGCCAGCGCGAGGTCCGTGCCGGGCGCGGTGCGCAGGTGCAGCTTGGCCCGCGCCGCGGTCGGCGTGCGGCGCGGGTCGGCCACGATCAGCGCCGGCCGGTCCAGGTGCCGCATCAGCGGCGGCATGGTCTCGGCCGGGTTCGCCCCGGCGAGCAGCACCACGTCCGCCTCGCCCAGGTCCGTGACCGGGAACGGCAGCCCCCGGTCGACCCCGAACGCCGCGTTGGACGCGGCCGCCGCCGACGACATGCAGAAGCGGCCGTTGTAGTCGATCCGGCTGGTGCCCAGCGCCAGGCGGGCGAACTTGCCCAGCAGGTACGCCTTCTCGTTCGTCAGCCCGCCGCCGCCGAACACGGCGACCGCGTCGGGGCCCGACTCCCGCCGGATCTCCCTCAGCCGCCGCGCGACCAGGTCCAGCGCCTCGTCCCAGCCGGCCGGGGCGAGCGCCCCGTCCGCCCCGCGCACCAGGGGCGTGCGCAGCCGGTCCCGTACCGACAGGACCTCGGGAGCCGTCCAGCCCTTCTGGCACAGGCCGCCCCGGTTGACCGGGAAGTCCGCCGGCTCGACGGTCACCGAGCCGCCGGGCGCGGCGCGCAGCTCCGTCCCGCACTGCAGCGCGCAGTACGGGCAGTGCGTGCGCACCGCGCCCGCGATGCGTCCCTCAGACACGCGTGACCCCCGAGGTCCGCACCGGCCGCCGCACCCCGTCCGACCCGTCGCGGGCGGGCCGCAGGTACACCGCCCAGGTCAGCGCCACGCACACCGCGTAGAAGGCGATGAAGGCCAGGAACGCCGGGGTGCCGCTGCCGCCCTCGGATCCGTACGCCCCGCGGAAGGCCAGGTTCACGCCGACCCCGCCGAGCGCGCCCACCGCGCCGGCGATGCCGATGACCGCCCCGGACAGCCGCCGCGCGCGGGCGAACGCGTCCGCCGCGTCGGCGCCTTCGGTGACCTTTTCGCCCGCCTGGTCCGCGAAGACCGCCGGGATCATCTTGTACGTGGAGCCGTTGCCGAGCCCGGTGAGCACGAACAGCACCGTGAATCCGGCCACGAACAGCGCGAACGAGTCGAGCCGGGTGGCGAGCAGCAGCACGCCCGTGCCGGCGCCCATCGCCACGAACGTCAGCGCCGTCACCGGCGCGCCGCCCCAGCGGTCCGCCAGCCGGCCGCCGAACGGCCGCGCCAGCGAGCCGAGCAGCGGCCCGAGGAAGGTGTACGAGGCGGCCTCCAGCGGCGTCGAGCCGAACTGCGTCTGCAGGACGAGCCCGAAGGCGAAGCCGTAGCCGATGAACGAGCCGAACGTGCCGATGTACAGCACCGAGATGCACCAGGTGTGCGGGTGGCGGGCGGCCTCCGCGAGTCCGCCGCCGGCCCGCCGCACCGCGGCGACGTTGTCCATCCTCAGCGCGGCGAACAGCGCGACCAGCACGATCAGCGGCAGGTACACGGCGGCCACGTACGCGGGATGGGTGTCCCCGGCCGTCGCGATCACCAGCAGGCCCAGCAGCTGGACCACGGCGACGCCCAGGTTGCCGCCGCCGGCGTTCAGGCCGAGCGCCCAGCCCTGGTAGCGCTGCGGGTAGAAGGCGGTGATGTTGGTCATCGAGGAGGCGAAGTTGCCGCCGCCGACGCCGCCGAGCGCGCCGATCAGCAGGAACACCCAGAGCGGGGTGCCGGGCCGCTGCACGAAGTACGCGGCCAGCGAGGTCGGCACGAGCAGCAGGAGGGTGGCGAACACGGTCCAGTTCCGGCCGCCGAACCGGGCCACGGCGTGGCTGTACGGCAGCCGCAGCACCGCCCCGACCAGGGTCGGCGTCACGACGAGGAGGAACTTCTCGCCAGGGGTGAAGGCGAAGCCGATGTCGGGGGAGAGGAACAGCACGAGGACCGACCACAGGCTCCACACGGAGAAGCCGATGTGCTCGGAGGCGATCGACAGCACGAGGTTCCGGCGGGCGGTCCGGCGGCCCTCGGCCGCCCAGAACGCCTCGTCCTCCGGATCCCAGTCCTCGATCCACCGCGTACGGCGCCCGGCACTCATCGTTCGCCCTTCAGTGAGGTGTCCACCAGGAAACCGGCCGCGCCGACGTAGGACGCCGGATCGCACAGCCGGGTCAGCTCCTCCCGCGCCGGTGCCCCGGACAGTTCCGGGGCCGACGCCAGGACCTCGGCCAGGGGGAGGCCCTCCGCCTCCGCCCGTGCCGAGGCGCGCGTCAGGAGGGCCTTCGCCTCCGCCTTGCCCAGGCGCGGGGCGAGGACCGCGGCGACGCGCTCCGAGACGACCTGGCCGCCGGTGAGCGCCAGGTTGGACCGCATCCGGTCGGCGCGGACCTCCAGGCCCTCGGCCAGTTCGACCGCGGTGTGCGCCGCGCCGCCGGTCAGGCGCAGGGCCTCGCGCAGCGGCTGCCACTCGGCGTGCCACACGCCCGCCGAGCGCTCGTCCTCCGTGACCAGGCACTGCGTCAGCACGGCCGCCAGCGCGGGCACCTGGAGGGCCGCGCTGCGGATCAGCGTGGCCAGCACCGGGTTGCGCTTGTGCGGCATCGCGGAGGACGCGCCGCGTCCCGCCGCCCCGGCCGGCTCGGCGACCTCGCCGACCTCGGTGCGGGCCAGCGACTGCACGTCGACCGCGAGTTTGCCGAGCGCCCCGGCGGTGAAGGCCAGCGCGCCCGCGAGGTCGGCGACCGGGCCGCGCAGCGCGTGCCACGGCAGCACCGACTCGGCGAGCCCGGTCTCCTCCGCGAACGCGGCGCCCAGGTCCTGCAGATACGTCTCCGCGTCGAAGTCCCCGGGCGCGGCGAGGCGGGCGTACTCCAGATACCCGCCCAGCGTCCCCGCCGCCCCGCCGAGCGAGGTCGGCAGGGACTCCTGGACGCGGGCCAGCCGAGCCTCCGCGTCCACCACCAGGGCGTGCCAGCCGGCCGCCTTCAGCCCGAAGGTGGTCGGCACGGCGTGCAGCGTCAGGGTGCGGCCGGCGAGCGGGGTGTCGCGGTGCCGCTCGGCCAGCGCGGCCAGCGCCGCCGCCGTGCGGGCCAGGTCCGCGCGGATCAGCCGCAGCGCCCGGAAGGCGACCAGCATCGCGCCCGTGTCGAGGATGTCCTGGCTGGTCGAGCCCCGGTGGACGTACTCCGCCGCCTCCGGGTCCTCGGCGGCCACCAGCCGGGTCAGCTCCCGGACCAGGCCGACGACCGGGTTCGCGGTCTCCCGTGCGGCCAGCGCCAGTTCCCGCACGTCGAACCGGCCGGCCCGGGCCGCCGCGCCGATCGCGCGCGCGGCGGAGCCGGGCACCGTGCCGAGCCGGGCCTGCGCCCGGACGAGCGCGGCCTCGGCGTCCAGCATGGCCTGCAGCCACGCCGGGTCGCCGACCGCCGCCTCGGCCGGGACGCCGGCCCGTACCGGGGACAGCAGCCCCGCGTCGTCGTGCGGCCGGACGGGGTGGGCGGTCACACGATCACGCCCGCGAGGTCGTCCTCGTCCGCGGCGTCCACCGGCCGCACCCCGGCCGGTACCCGCGCCGCCGGCGGCAACGCGGCCAGCGCGCGGGCGATGGCGTCGGAGTCGCCGAGGGTCACCGAGTCCACGCCCGGCCGGATCCCGGCCGCGGTGACCCAGTGCACGGACTCGGTCGGCACGCCGTACGCGAACCGGCGCGGGTGCGCCCGGCCGCGGCCGTCGACGATCCGGTACGGCCGCTCCGTCACCGCCAGGCCGCCGGTCTCGTAGCTCGTGCCGCAGGCGCCGGCGATCCGGTAGGGGGCGGCCTGGTCGGTGTTGAGCAGGTGCCGCAGCAGCGGGTCGTCGGTGCGCCGCAGGTCCGGCTCCGGCAGCCGCGCCTCGATCAGCACCGCCGCCCGGACCGGCGGGCCCGGCACCGTGCCGGAGTGCGCCACGAACGACGGGGCGGCGGCGTCGAGCCGGATCTGCGTGCCGGGGCCCATGACCTCCAGGACGCCCGCCTCGATCAGCGCGATCATCTCCTCGATGCGGGAGGCCGGCGGGCCGATCGACAGGAAGCCGTTGAGCGGCGTGTACCAGCCCTCCAGGTCGTCCCGGTGCGAGTTGCCCTCCAGGCCGCCGTGGTCCACCGCGAGCCGGACCTCGTTGCGCAGGTCGCGCAGCACGTCCAGGGCCGCCTTCAGCGGGCCGTGCACGTTGCCGGCGCGGGCCTCGGCGACGTCCTGCTCCAGGTGGCGCAGCAGCCAGTCGCGGAACTCGTCGCGCGAGGCGAACTTCCGCTCCCCGTACGGCCGGGACAGCTTCTCCCAGTCCCAGCGGTCCGGCTCGGCTATGCCGAACTCCGCGGTCAGTGCGGCGCGTTCGGTGTCGTCGGCGGTGGCGAGGTACCGGTCGGTGAACGTCTCGCGCTCCGCGCCGCGCCCCAGGGACTCCAGCAGCGTGCCGTAGTAGACGCTCTCCACCTCGCGGGAGATCAGCGGCCACAGGTCCTGGGCGAAGTTGACCCGCCGGCCGTCCACCGACCGGGAGCGCAGCTCCGTGATGAACTCCGGGGTGAGCAGCCGCGGCAGGTACCGGCCGAAGGCGCCCTTCTGGTTCTCGCCGCGCGCGTGGTACGGCACCCCGCGCCGCGAGGTCGCGAACAGCTTCGGCTCGCGGCCGGACGGCAGGTACACGAGACGGCCGTCGCGGCGCTCGAAGACGCCGCCGCGGCCCGCGGTGAACAGCGCCATGTGGTCGAAGAAGTTGAGGCCCAGACCGCGCAGCAGCACGTGCTGGCCCGGCTCGACGCAGCTCAGGTCGAGGTCGGCGGGGTTCGCCGGGGTGACGTAGCGCAGGTTGTGGATCCGGGCCAGGCTCGCCGTGCGCGCCTCGCGGGCGGTCAGCCGGGCGGGCACGTGGCCCAGGGCGAGGACGACGCCGTCCAGGTGGTTGAGCCGGGTGCCGTCCTCCAGGCGGACGCCCTGCGGGCCGCCGGGCACGCCGTGCGTGTCGGCCATGGCGACCGCCCGGGAGCGGTGCACCCGCACGGTGACGTGGCCGGGCGCGCGGGCCACCACGCGCTGGAACGCGTCGTGCAGGTAGCGGCCGTAGAAGGCGCGCGACGGGTAGGCGTCCGGGCCGAGCCGGCGGGCCTCCTCCAGGGTGGCCTCGTCGTAGCCCTCCGGCGCGGCGCCCGCGTCCGCGGCGGCGGCCAGCTGGCGGGCCCATTCGTACAGGCTCGGTCCGGGCTCGATCGGACCCTCGATGCGGGCGCTGTCGTCGGTGTACACGGTGACCTGCGAGGCGACCGTGTTCATCAGGAGGTGGCGCGACTGCTCGGCCCGCCAGACGGCGCCCGCGCCCGGTGCGGCCGGGTCGACGACGTGGACGACCAGGCTCGTACGGCTGGGGGCGAGGCGCTCGTTGGCGCACAGCCGCTCCAGGACGGACAGACCGCGAGGGCCGGCACCGACGATGCAGACTTCCGCGTGACCGCTCTTCATGGGGACTCCCCGCGCTTTCGCGCTGTGGTCGAGTGAATTTCGTGGCTGGGAGAACGTCGAAAAATGTGCGGACCTGCGGGTGTGGGTTCTCCTCGGTGACGAAATCCTCGTGAGCGGCCCGGCGAACGGTCAACGAAGCGAATCAGGGTCGGTCAAGTCGTCCGTCAGGTCGAGCGCGTAGTGAAGGGCCGTGAACCGCAGGCCGCGGGCGGTGTAGAAGCGCTGCGCGCGGTGGTTCGCGGTGCCGGTGTCCAGTTCGACGGCGGTGCAGCCGGCCTGCCGGGCACGCTCGGCCAGGGCGGCGAGCAACTGCGTGCCCACCCCCGCCGACCTGCGGTTCGGTGCGGTGACGAGGTCGTCCACGCAGAGCATCCGGCCACGGCTGGTCGCGAGCAGCCGGTGCGTGGCGACGCCGAGACAGCGCCCGTCGGCGTCGTACGCGGCGGTGAACACGAGGCCCTGGCGGTGGGCCTCTTCGGCGAACTCGCGGAAAGCGTTTTCGCTCAGAGAGGGACGCAGGGTCCGTATCAAAGGGGAGATGTCCTCGGCCATGGCCGGATCATGCGGATTCACGTCGATCAACTCGGCCGACGCGTTCGGCGCCGTTTTCACGCCAGTCACCTTAGGGGCTGATTCCGTCCCGTCCAGGGGAAAGTGACAAATTCACGGGAGAAAGGAGAAGCGGAGCGGCGCCTTCGGGTGGCGCCCCGCGGACCGGGGAACACCGGACCGTGGCCGGCCGTTGGAACCGGCGGGGAGCCGGGGGCCGACGGCCTTTCGATGCGGGACGACAGTGGGGGCAGTGCGTGTACAGGGACGGGGCGGCGGAGCACGACACGGAGGAGCCGGGCCTCTTGGCCGTGCTCGAACTGCTCGCCCGGCAGGCCCCGCCGGGGGAGTTCGACGAGTTACTGCACCGCGTGCGCGGCTCGGGCACGACGCCGGCGCGGCTCGCCCGCCTGGAGCGGGGCGTGCGGCTGGCCCGCGCCATCGCCGCCTCGGCCGGGCGGCGCGAGCAGCGCGAGGCGGGTCTCGCCGCGCTCGTCGACACGGCCCGCGACCTCACGTTCCCGTACGACGTGGACGGGCTGCTGCGGATCATCACCCGGCGGGCCCGCGGCCTGATCGACTTCGACCTGGCGTACGTGTGCCTGCGCGCCCCCGGCGGCGTCTCGTACATCCGCACCGCCGAGGGCAGCACCACCGCCCTGCTCGCCGGGCTGCGGCTGCCCGACGACCGGGGCATCGGCGGTGTGGCGCACGCGGCGGGCGCTCCCGCCTGGTCCGCCGACTACCTCGCCGACGACCGGTTCCGGCACGACGACGCCATCGACGACGTGGTCCGCGCCGAGGGGCTGCGCGCCGTGATGGCGGTGCCCCTGCGCAACGGGGACACCACGATCGGCGCGCTGTACGGGTCCGACCGCCATGTGCGGCACTACACGCCGGACGAGATCGGCCTGATGAGCTCGCTGGCCGACCTCGCCGCGGTCGCCATCGTCAAGGCGGGCCTGCTCGACCAGACCCGCGCCGAGGTCACCGAGCTCGAACTGGACAGCTCCCGCACCCGTTCCAGCCTGACCCGGATGCGCTACGTCAGCGAGGCGCACAGCCGCATCATGAACCTGGTGCTGTCCGGCGGCGACCTGTGCAACGTGGCGAAGGCGGCGGGCGACGCGCTCGACGGCACGGTCCTGATCCGCGACCCGGGCGGCCGGGCCCTGGTCTCGGGCGGCGAGCTCGACGACCTGGACGAGGAGGCCGTGGCGAAGGCGTCGCTGGACGCCCACGCCGGGCGCAGACCCGTGGTCACCGGGGAGAACACGTGGGTGGCGCCGGTCATCGCCGGCTCCGAGGACCTCGGCGTGCTCGTCATACGCACCGCGACGGGGCTGACCGAGGAGGACGAGCGGCTGCTCGAACTGTCCGCCCAGTCCGTCGCGTTCCTGCTCCTGATGCGCCGCTCCACCGCCGTCGCCGAGGGCCCCGTCCGCGACGAGCTGCTCGACGACCTGCTGAGCGAGACCCCGCACGCGCCCCAGCAGATCATGCAGCGCGCCCGGCGCCTCGGCATCGACCTGAGCGCCCCGCACGTGCTGGTGGTGGCCAGACCCGAGGGCGGCGAGCAGGGCCGGGCGGTCGTGTGGGCGTCCTCGTACGCGTACCGCATGTCCGGGCTGAAGACGGTGCACGGCGGCTGCGTCGTGCTGCTGCTGCCCGGGGCCGATGCCTCCGCCGCCGCCCGCGCCGTCTCCGACGAGCTGACGCCGCTGCTCGGCCACCCGGTCTCGGTGGGCGCGGCCGGCCCCGGCCGGGACGCGGACGGGGTGGCCCGGATGTACCAGGAGGCGATGCGCTGCCTGGACGCGCTGACCGCGCTCAACGGGGCGGGTTCGGCGGCCTCCGTGCAGGACCTGGGCTTCCTGGGCCTGCTGCTCTCCGACGACCACGACGTGGACGGCTTCATCGAGTCCGCGATCGGGCCCGTCCTCGCCTACGACGCCGAGCGGTTCACCGATCTGACCCGCACGCTGGAGGCGTACTTCGCCTCGGGCGGCAGCCCCACCAACGCGGCCGAGGAACTGCACGTCCACCCCAACACGGTCTCCCGCCGTCTCGACCGGATCGGCGAACTCCTCGGCGCGGACTGGCACAAACCCGGCCGCGTCCTGGAGGTCCAGCTGGCCCTGCGCCTCCAGCGCACCCGCGACGTGCTGGTCCAGCAGCGCACCGCCCCGGCCGAACGCGGCGGCCGGGACGGGACGACGGTCTAGCGGACGACGGTCTAGCGGACGACGGGCCGGCGGACGGCGGGTGCCGGACGGGCCGCCGGCCGGCGGCGCACGGGCCCGGCGGGCCCGCGGGTGTCAGCCGGTCGGGCGTCAGCCGGTCGGGCGGCCCGCGGGTGTCAGCCGGTCGGGCGTCAGCCGGTCGGGCGGCTCGCGGGTGTCAGCCGGTGGGACGGGCCGCCGGCCGGTACGCCTCGCCGCCGTTGCCGGCGAGGACGGTCACCGCGTGGGCCGCGGACGCCAGGGTGATGTGCCGGTTCCAGCCGCGGAACGAGCGGCCGACGAAGTCCCGCAGCCCCGCTCCCTCGCCGACGTGCGTGAAGTCCCGCTCCACGCGCCGGGTCAGCTTGGTCAGCCGCAGCACCTGCCCGACCGGCACCCCGGTCAGATCGGTCAGCCAGATCCGGGTCAGCGGCCGCCGCGGATCGTCCCACTCGCCCACGAGCAGCATGGCCCGAGGCCGTTCGCCGACCGCGCCCGGCAGCGCGACCCGGACCGCCGTGGCCAGCGAGGTGCGCGAGGTGCGGCCGCCGCAGGCGATGTCCAGCCAGCTCACCGGCCGGCGCAGCGCCTTGAGCGACTCCAGGATCTGCTGGGCGGGCAGCGGACCCGCGCCGAAGCCGGGCAGCGCCCGGTCCGCGACCATCAGCCGGCAGGTCGCCCCGATCCGGGCGACCACCGGCAGCCCGGCCGACGCCAGCCGGTTCAGCGCCCCGCGCCCCGCGCCGCCGCGGATGTCCAGCAGCACCGGCTTGCGGGTGACGTCCTTCCAGCGGGCGACCTCGAGCGCCGAGGCGACCGCGCACTCCTCCAGGGTCTCCTCCCCGGCCCCGGCCGGCACCTCCGCCCGGTCCCGGCGGGTGCGGTCCTTCACCCACGGATCGGGCAGGAACAGCCGCCAGTTGACCGGGACGCTCAGGTCCTCCGCCGCGAACCACACGCCGAAGGCCTGCTGGCCCCGGAAGACCTGACCGCGCTCCGGGTCGAAGCTGCGGTCCACGCCCACCGAGTGCTCCCCGGCCTTCGGGATGGGCATCGAGCGGACCACCCACGCCTGCGGGCAGCTGCTGCGCTCCAGGAACCCGGCCAGCGCGGCCCGCATCGGCCGCCAGTCCCAGGTCGAGCTGGAGATGAAGTGGTGCAGGCTCTGCTCCGCGGCGGGGCCGCCGTACTGCGCGGCGATGTTGCGGATCGACTTGCGGCCCTGCGCGGTCAGCAGGCCCCGTAAGTACTGTTCGGCCTTCAGCTTCTGGTCCCGGCGCGGGAACCCGGTGAAGAGCGCGGCGGACAGTTCGCCGAAGACCTCGTCGGCCACCGCGTCGCCGAGTCCGGGCGACCCGGCCGCGGCCGGCGCCGTCGCGGTGCGGGCGGGTACGGCGCGCTCGGTGTGCCGGGGGGCGGAGATCCCCCCGGACCGGGCTCCCGGCGGAAGCAGTCCCGGGGGGTGCGGAACGGTCGTCTTCGAGATTGCGACGGGGGTGCTCACGACACTCACGACTCTCCTGCCAAGGTTGGGCAGCTCCCTCAAGCTGCCCCTCCACCGTCCCGTCCCGGGCCCCTGCGGCACGAGGTGGACCCGGCACCCGTCTTCGCGGCCCGATGGTGGCCGGACCACCAGGGGCCGCCGGCGGGAGCGGTCGGAAGGGTTCCGTTCGTCGCCGATGGTGCCCGCGCATGTGCCCGGAGCACTCGCCTGTGTGGTGGGGCCACCACCACCGGGCTCCGGTATGACAGTTGCCGAAGGCATCTGACAGACTCCGCCGGCCGGCTTTGACCGGCCCCCCGGCCGGTCGCACGATCGCTTCACGAGGCAGCAAGGGGACGGCCCCGGTTCATGCCCCAGGCCGGGCGCCGCCCCTGCTGCCTCGTCACCGCCGCCGCGCGGCTCAGTCCGTCGCGGAGGCCTTCCGCGCCACTCGCGCCGCGTGCGTCGGCCCGTCCGGGACGCCCGCCGGCCGCAGCGCCGCGAACTCCTTGCGCAGCACCGGGAGCACCTCCTCGCCGAGCAGGTCCAGCTGCTCCAGGACCGTCTTCTGCGGCAGCCCGCCCGAGTCCACCAGGAACAGCTGGCGCTGGTAGTCGCCCACGTACTCGCGGAAGGACAGCGTCCGGTCGATGATCTGCTGCGGCGAGCCGACCGTCATCGGCGTCTCGCGCATGTACTCCTCCAGCGAGGGCCCGCCGCCGTAGACCGGCGCGTGGTCGAAGTACGGGCGGAACTCCCGTACCGCGTCCTGGGAGTTGCGCCGGACGAACACGTGCCCGCCGAGCCCGACGATCGCCTGCTCGGGCGTGCCGTGGCCGTAGTGCGCGTACCGGCGGCGGTACAGGTCCACCATCCGGGCCGTGTGCTGCTTGGGCCAGAAGATGTGGTTGGCGAAGAAGCCGTCGCCGTAGTACGCGGCCTGCTCGGCGATCTCCGGCGAGCGGATCGAGCCGTGCCAGACGAACGGCGGCACCCCGTCCAGCGGGCGCGGCGTCGACGTGAACCCCTGCAGGGGCGTGCGGAAGCGGCCCTCCCAGTCGACCACGTCCTCCCGCCACAGCCGGTGCAGCAGCGCGTAGTTCTCCACGGCGAGCGGGATGCCCTGCCGGATGTCCTGGCCGAACCAGGGGTACACCGGACCGGTGTTGCCGCGGCCCATCATCAGGTCGACCCGGCCGTCCGCGAGGTGCTGCAGGAAGGCGTAGTCCTCGGCGATCTTCACCGGGTCGTTGGTGGTGATCAGCGTCGTCGAGGTGGAGAGGATCAGCCTCTCGGTGCGGGCCGCGATGTGCCCGAGCAGGGTGGTCGGCGACGAGGGCACGAACGGCGGATTGTGGTGCTCGCCCGTCGCGAAGACGTCGAAGCCCACCTCCTCCGCCTTGACGGCCAGCTCGACCATCGCCTTGATCCGCCGGTGCTCGCCCGGCGTGCTGCCGTTCGTCGGGTCGGTGGTCCTGTCCCCGACGGTGAAGATCCCGAACTGCACTTGCTGACTCCGTCCCGCCCCAGGAAGGTGCCCGCACGACTGTGCGCGCCCATCCATGGTGCACGAGTCCCGGGCTAAACGGAAACTTATCCGGAAAGCTCGCGCCATGGTGACGAACTGTGCCGCGGCCCCTGGACGGACCGGCGGACCGCGCTCACCCTCGCCCCCATGACACCCGTACGCGACGCGAACCCCGCCCCGAGCCCCCGGCCCCGCACGAGCGGGGGAGACCCCGCCGTCGTCACCGCCTGGTCCGACCTCGGCTGCCCCTGGGCCTCCCTCGCCCTGCACACCCTGCGCCGCACGGCGGCCGAGCGCGGCCAGGACCTGCTGATCGACCACCGCGCCTTCCCGCTGGAGCTGTTCAACCGGCAGCCCACGCCCAAGCACATCGTGGACGCCGAGGTCGTCATGCTCGGCGCGCACTTCCCCGAGCTGGGCTGGCGGCTGTGGGACGCGCCCGCCTGGGAGTACCCGTCGACCGTGCTGCCCGCGATCGAGGCCGTCCAGGCCGCCAAGGCCCCCGAGGTCGGCGGACTGCGCGGCTCCGACCAGCTGGACGCCGCGCTGCGCCGCGCCTTCTACACCGAGCACCGCTGCATCGCCGTGCACTCCGTGATCCTCGACCTCGCCGAGGGCTGCCCCGACGTCGACGCCGCCGCCCTGGAGGCGGCGCTCGCCCGCGGCGCCGGCCGGCGCGAGGTGTACGAGCAGTGGCACGAGGCGCAGGGCCCGGACATCCAGGGCAGCCCGCACTTCTTCGCGGCCGGCGGCTACACCGCCCACAACCCGGGCCCCACGTACGTCTTCACCGGCGACCTCTACGACGGGGGCCTGCCCCGCCTCGACGCCTACGACCCCGCCTGGGCCACGGCCCTCCTCGACTCGCTCGCCGACTAGCCTGAGCCCGTGCACGTACGCGCCCAGCTCCCGGTGGCCGGCGCGGTCGCCGCCGGCGGAGCGCTCGGCGCGGCCGCGCGGCACGCCGCCACGCTCCTGTGGCCCACGCCGGCCGGGGCGTTCCCCTGGACGGTCCTCGGGGTCAACACGCTGGGCTGCGCGCTCATCGGCGTGCTGATGGTCCTGGTCACGGAGACCGCGACCGCCCCGCACCCGCTGGTCCGGCCGTTCCTCGGCACCGGCGTCCTCGGCGGCTTCACCACCTTCTCCGCCTTCGCCCTCGACACGCAGCGGCTCCTGGCGGCCGGGGAGACCGTGCGCGCGCTGGCGTACCTCGCGGCGACGCCGCTCGGCGCGCTCGCCGCCGTCGCGGCGGCCACGGCCGCGACCCGCGCCGCCCTGGCCGGAAAGGGGCGGACCGCGTGAACTGGCTGCTGGTGCTGGCCGGCGGCGCGGTCGGCGCGCCCCTGCGCTACCTCGTCGACCGGGCGGTGCAGACCCGGCACGGCCGCGCGTTCCCCTGGGGCACCCTCACCGTCAACGTCGCCGGCTCGTTCGTGCTCGGCCTGCTGACCGGGGTCTCCTCCGCGCAGGCGCAGCTGCTGCTCGGCACCGGCCTGTGCGGCGCCCTCACCACGTACTCCACGTTCTCGTACGAGACGCTCAAGCTGTACGAGAGCGGGGCCCGGCGGCACGCCGCGGCGAACGTGCTCGGCAGCGTGGCCGCCGGACTCCTCGCCGTGTGGCTCGGGGTCGCGGCGGCCGGAGGCTGAGCGCGTCAGGCGTCAGGCCACGATCCAGTCGCTGGTCGAGATGACCGGCCGCACCCCGTCGCGGTGGATGGTGCCCTCGATCAGGCCGTACGGCCGGTCGGCGGCGAAGTACACCTCGTTGTCGTTCTTCAGCCCGAAGGGCTCCAGGTCGACCAGGAAGTGGTGCTTGTTCGGCAGGTTCAGCCGCACCTCGTTGACGCTCGCCACGTTGTCCAGGACCCGGTCCGCCATCGCGTGCAGGGTCTGCTGCAGCGAGTAGCTGTAGGTCTCCGCGAACGCCTCCAGCAGGTGCGTGCGGACCTTCTTGTACGAGCGGTCCCAGTCGTGCTCCGCGTCGTCCGCGGCGGAGGAGGAGTGCGCCCAGCGGGCGGTGACCTTCGTCGCCAGGATGCGGTCGTACGCCTCCTTCAGCGTCGTGTACTTGTCCTTGATGTAGCCGTGGAACTCGGAGTTGGTCGAGTTCATCACCGTCAGGTCCTTCAGACCCGAGATGACCTGCAGGCCCGTGCTGCCGCCGTAGGTGATCTGCGCGGTGCGGACCTCCTGGCCGCTGCGCACGAAGGAGTGCTGCTCCTTGCGGGTCGGCACCGGGATCCGCTCCCAGGCGAACTCCTCGACGCGGATCTGGGCCTCGTGGATCACCGCCTGCGAGTTCACGAAGTGCTTCGCGAGCAGGATGCCGAACGCCTCGGGAGAGGTGACGTCGTGCTCCTTGGCGAAGGCGTAGACCGTGTTCTTGGTGGTGTCGGTCGGCAGACAGTTGCCGTTGTCGCCGGTCAGGTGGACGTCGCGGAACTCGCCACGCAGCGCCACCGACACGTTCAGGTCGCGGATCTCGTGCCAGGAACCGTCCGAGCCCTTGCGGGTGATCTTGACGATGCGGTTCTCGGCCTTGCCGTACTGGTTCTGCGCGAGGACGTGCTTGCTCATGTGCCTGCTCCTGCGGGTACGCGGATACGGAGATCCCGTACGCCCGGCGTCCGGCGCCCTGCGAAGAAGGTCGCCCCCCGCCGTCCGACCCCGCCCGAAGCGGGGCCGCCCCGGGACTGACGAGCATCCCGGTCCGTAGGTGTCCGCACGAAGATAAGTGCCTTCCCGGCCGCTGGCAATGGGCGGCCGGGCGCCCGGCGCACGTCAGTCCTCGGCCCAGGGACGGAGCTTCTCCGGGTTGAGGACGGCCCAGATGCGCCGGATCCGGCCGTCCGCGACGTCGAAGGCGTACACCGACAGCACCGCGCCGTCCAGATGGGCCGCGAGGCCCGGCTGGCCGTTGACCGTGCACTCCCGGAGCTCCAGACCGGCCGGGCGGGGCCGCTCCGTGAAGAACCGGGCCACCGTCTCGGCGCCCTCCAGCGGGTGGAGCGTGGCCGTGACCAGCCCGCCGCCGTCGCCGACCGCGACCGCGTCGGGGTCCAGCACGCCGAGCAGGGCGTTGATGTCCCGGGCCTCCCAGGCCGCCTTGAAGTCCCGCACCGCGCGCGCCTGCCGGGCCGCCGTCGGCAGCGCCGGGGCCCGCGAGGCGTCGATCCGGCGGCGGGCCGAGGACGCCAGCTGACGGCAGGCCGCCGGGCTGCGCCCGACGACGTCGGCCACCTCGGCGAACGAGTACCGGAAGACGTCGTGCAGGACGAAGGCGACCCGCTCGGCGGGGGTCATCGACTCCAGCACCACGAGGAACGCCATGCCCACCGACTCGTCGAGCGTGATGCGGTCGGCCGGATCGGCCGTGCCGTCGTCGCCCGAGGGCTCGGGCCAGGCCGTGCGGCCGGGCAGCGGCTCGGGGAGCCAGGCGCCCACGTAGCGCTCGCGCCGGGCGCGCGCGGAGCGGAGCTGGTCCAGGCAGATGCGGCCGGCGACCCTCGTCAGCCAGCCGCCGGGGGAGGCGATGCCCTCCCGCTGCTCCGGGGACATCGCGTACCAGCGGGCGTAGGTCTCCTGGACGACGTCCTCGGCCTCGGCCAGGGAGCCCAGCATCCGGTAGGCGAGGTTGATCAGCCGGCGCCGCTCGCCGGTGAGCGCGGCCAGGGCCGGGTCGGCGTCGGCGGGCTCGGTCCGGTCGCCTTCCGCTGCGGACGGGACGGTCATGGTGTCGCGGCTCCCTCGGTCGGAACTTCCCTCACCCGTACGACGAGGCGGCGCCCCGGAATGTGAGGCCCGCGCCGTGGCGCGCCCACCCCTCACATTCTGCGGGCCCGCCTCGTCGTACCCGTCGACGGACCGAACGCCACGGTCCGGCCCCTGCGCAGGCACGACGCAGCACGACGGAAGCACCACGCAAGCACGACGGAAGCACCCATGGAGAGGACCGCACCATGACGAACCACGAGACCGAGATCCGCGCGTTCCTGGCCGACCGCGCCATCGCCCAGCAGACCAAGGACCTCGACAAGCTGATGTCCTTCTACGCCCCCGACGCCGTCTACTACGACGCCGTGGCCCCGCTCCGGTTCACCGGCGAGGAGGAGATCCGCCGCAACTTCCAGCGGTGGTTCGACGGCTACGAGGGCGACATCACCCTGGAGACGCACGACCTGACCCTCGCGGTGGGCGGCGACACCGCGTTCGCGTACATGCTCCACCGCGACTCCGGGAAGCGGAAGGGCGACTTCCAGGGTGCGGTCTGGGTGCGGGAGACCACCTGCCTGCAGCGCTCGGAGGGGGCGTGGGCGATCACCCACGAGCACGTCTCGATCCCGATCGACCCGGCGACCTTCATGGTCTGGCTCCCGCAGGAGAAGGACCAGCCCGCCGCCTGACCTGCGGCGGGAGGATTTCCGTGCCGGAGCACGCCCCCAAGATCCCCCGCGGACCGCCGGGGCGTGCTACGGTTTGAGTGTTGCAGTTGTGGTACCCATGAACCTATGTGCGCCTGACCGGAATGTTTTTCCGCAGGCGCATATTTCGTTTTACCGGCTTCTCCGGATGGGGCCTCTGCCTACAGAAGGAGATTGTCATGGCACAGGGAACCGTGAAGTGGTTCAACTCGGAAAAGGGCTTCGGCTTCATCGAGCAGGACGGCGGCGGCCCCGACGTCTTCGCCCACTACTCGAACATCGCGACGCAGGGCTTCCGTGAGCTCCAGGAGGGCCAGCGGGTCTCCTTCGACGTCACGCAGGGCCAGAAGGGCCCGCAGGCGGAGAACATCGTTCCCGCCTGATCGCCGGACGCGTATCCGTCGCTCACCGGGGTCCGCACCGTAGCGGTGCGGACCCCGGTTTGTGTTGTTCGTAGAAAGGCAGACGACCGCATGTCCCAAAGCCCCCAGAGACCCACCCGACGAGCCACGTCGCCGCAGCCGCAGTCGAACGCACAGCAGAAGTCGCAGCCGCAGTCGAACCCGCGACGGAAGTCCCGCCCGCAGTCGGCCGCCCAGCCCGATGCGCAGGCGAACGACCGGCCGAAGAAGCAGCCGAAGGCTCAGCAGGCGACGCAGAAGTCGCGCCCGGCGACCCAGCAGAAGTCGCAGCCGGCCACCCAGCAGAAATCGCGGCCGAAGACGCAGCAGAAGGCACAGTCGAAGGCACCGGCGCAGACGCGGCAGAAGTCGCCGTCGAAGGCGCAGCCCAACGATCGGCAGAAGGCGCACCCGCAGTCGCAGTCGCAGCCGTCCTCGCCCCCGGCGAGTGCGTTCGAGCTCGCCGCGAACCCGGCGCCCGCCGCTCCGCCCGTCGCCGAATTCGCCGAGCTCGGCCTGCCCCCGGCGCTGCTGGAGACCCTCGCCGCCCAGGGCGTGCGGACGCCCTTCCCGATCCAGGCCGCCACCCTGCCCGACGCCCTCTCCGGCCGCGACGTGCTGGGGCGGGGCCGTACCGGCTCCGGCAAGACCCTCGCCTTCGGGCTCGCCCTGCTGGCCCGTACGGCCGGCCGGCGCGCGGCGCCCAGGGCCCCGCTCGCCCTGGTGCTGGTCCCCACCCGTGAGCTTGCCCAGCAGGTCACCGACGCCCTGACCCCGTACGCGACGGCCCTGGACCTGCGGCTCGCCACCGTCGTCGGCGGGCTGTCCCTCACCAAGCAGGCGAACGCGCTGCGGCGCGGCGCCGAGGTGGTCGTGGCGTGCCCGGGCCGGCTGAACGACCTCGTCGAGCGCGGGGACTGCGTCCTCGGCGACGTGCGCGTCACGGTGCTGGACGAGGCCGACCAGATGGCCGACATGGGCTTCCTGCCGCAGGTCACCCGGCTGATCGGGCAGGTGCGGCCCGACGGGCAGCGGCTGCTCTTCTCCGCCACCCTGGACCGCAGCGTCGACCGGCTGGTCGCGCGGTTCCTCACCGACCCCGTGGTGCACTCCGTGGACCCGTCGGCGGGGGCGGTGACCACGATGGAGCACCACGTGCTCCACCTCCAGGACGAGACCGACAAGAAGGCCGTCACGACGCGCATCGCCGCCCGCGACGGCCGGGTGATCCTCTTCCTGGACACCAAGCGGTCCGCGGACCGGCTCGCCAAGCGGCTGCTGGCCGTGGGCGTGCGCGCGGCGGCCCTGCACGGCGGCCGCACGCAGCCGCAGCGCAACCGCACCCTGGAGCAGTTCAAGACCGGCCGCGTCACCGCCCTCGTCGCGACCAACGTCGCCGCCCGCGGCCTGCACATCGACGACCTCGACCTCGTGGTCAACGTCGATCCGCCGGGCGACCACAAGGACTACCTCCACCGCGGCGGCCGTACGGCCCGCGCGGGCGGCTCCGGCAGCGTGGTCACCCTGGTCCTGCCCGCGCAGAAGCAGGAGGTGACCCGGCTGATGGCGGCCGCGGGCATCCAGCCCCGTACGGCCCGGATGAAGTCCAGCGACCCGCAGCTGGCCGCCCTCACCGGTGCCCGCGAGCCCTCCGGCGTGGCCGTCGTCCTCGAGACCCCGGCCCCGGCGCCCGCGGCGCCCGCCGCGGCCCGCCGCCCCCGTACCCCCGGGTCCGGTTCCGGCCGCCGCCGCGGCCCGCGCCGTCCCCGCACCACCGGCCGCTGACCGCGGCCGCCCCGCACACGCAGAAGGACCCTCCCGAAGGAGGGTCCTGATCGTGCGCCCCCGGCAGGACTCGAACCTGCGGCCAAGTGCTTAGAAGGCACCTGCTCTATCCGCTGAGCTACGGGGGCCGGTGAGGGCCGGGTGGCTCGGGTGTCCCGGGGGACGCCCGTGGCCGTGCCGGGTCAAGGATAGGGCTCGAATCGCCTTGGCCCGCGTGCTTCACCTGCGTGGCACGATGTGGAGGTTCGGTGAAGCGAACCGATAATCGCAGGCAGGCGCGATTCACGCAGCGCTTTTTCCGCCTCCCGGGCCGGGTGTTGTGCACTCGTTATGCCTGAGCGCCGCTCGTCCCTTCTGTTCCTTCCGTCCGCGCGTCCGTTCCCGCGCGCGTCCCCGCGTCCGCAATATCGGCGCGCAGGGGCGTTATACGCTTCAAAAAGGCTCCAAAATTGGGCATTCTTCGCATGTGGTGACCATGGAAGAACGGCCTCAGCTCCTCGACGCACTCTCCGCCCTGCGCGACCGAGTCGCCGCGCTGCGTCTGCCCCTCCCCCTTCCCGGTGCGCCACGGGCCCGCCAGACCCGCGCCGAACTCCTCGCGCAACTCGACGACTATCTGGTGCCCCGGCTCAAAGATCCCGACGCCCCCCTGCTCGCCGTCGTCGGCGGATCCACCGGCGCCGGCAAGTCCACCCTGGTCAACTCCCTTGTCGGACGCCTCGTCAGCGAGGCCGGAGTCCTGCGGCCCACCACCCGCACCCCGGTCCTCGTCTGCCACCCCGACGACCACCACTGGTTCGCCGGCATGCGCGTCCTGCCGCAGCTCACCCGCGTCTGGCTGCCGCAGCACGACGAGGACCGCGCCGACGCCGAGCAGACCGCCGACGCCGGCGTCCTGCGCGTCGAGACCGCCTCCTCGCTGCCCCGCGGCCTCGCCCTCCTCGACGCCCCCGACATCGACTCCCTCGTCGTCGAGAACCGCGTCCTGGCCGCCGAGTTGATCTGCGCCGCCGACATCTGGGTCATGGTCACCACCGCCTCCCGGTACGCCGACGCCGTCCCCTGGCACCTGCTGCGCACCGCCAAGGAGTACGACGTCACCCTCGTCACCGTCCTCGACCGCGTCCCGCACCAGGTCGTCGGCGAGGTCTCCCGCCAGTACGAGGCGCTGCTGATCAAGGCCGGGCTCGGCGAGGTGCCCCGGTTCACCATCCCCGAGCTGCCCGAGTCCGCCGGCGGCGGCAGCGGACTGCTCCCCGACACCGCCGTCGCCGCGCTGCGCTCCTGGCTCGCCCACTGCGCCCAGGACCCCGCCGCCCGCCAGCAGGCCGCCGGGCGCACGGCCGCCGGCGTGCTCGACTCCCTCGACACCCGCATGCCCGAACTCGCCGGCGCCGTCGCCGCCCAGTACGCCGCCGCCGTCCGCCTCGGCGGGGCCGTGGAGGCCGCGTACGAGGACCAGGGCGCCCGGGTCCGCGACCGGCTCGCCCGCGGCGCCGTCCTCGCCGGCGACGCCCGCACCCGCTGGCGCGCCTACCCCCGGGACTGCTCCGCCGCGGAGCTCCTGGACTCCCTCGCCGAGTCCCTCGGCGCCCTCCTGCAGTGCGCCGTCGCCGCCGCCGACGAGCGGGTGCGGGACGCGTGGCGGCGCGAGCCCGCGGCCGGGGCGATCGGCGTCCGCGGCGTACCGGACCGGGAGTCCGGCGAGCGCATCGGCATCGCCGTACGGCGCTGGCGGCGCGAACTGGAGGAGCTCGCCGAGGAGGAGCTGAACGGCGTCGAACGCCCTTCCGCCCCCGACCCGGAGACCGTCGCCGCCCTGCTCGCCGCGGCACTCCTCGGCGGCCGCCGCACCCGCGCCGCGGGCGACCGGCTCGCCGAACTCCTCGGCGCCCAGGGGGCGCTGCGGCTGCGGGACCGGGGCGGCGAGCTGGTCGCCGACTGCCTCGACCGGGTCCTGCACACCGAGCGCGACCGCCGGCTCGCCCCGCTCGACGCCCTCGACGTGACGCCGGAGCCGCAGGCCGCGCTGATCGCCGCCCTGTCCGTACTGAAGAAGGAGAAGGTGAGCCGGTGAGCACGGTGGACGACCGCTGGGACGACGGACTGATCGCGCGCCGGGTGGCCGAGCGGCCGAAGCCGGACCCGGACGGTCCCGCCCCCGCCGGCGGCACGGAGAGCGCCGCCGACGTGGACGCCCCCGAGGACGGCGAGCGCCGCGATCCGCACCTGCCCGTCGGCGGCGCCTACGGCGGCGGCCTGCGCGTCCGCCTGGACGCCCTGCACGAGCTCGTGGGCCTCTCCCGGGCCCGCCTGGAGGCGGAGACCCTCGCCGAGGCCGGGCGGGTGATCGACGAGGCCACGGCCCGGCAGCGGCTGTCGTCCCGGCACACCGTCGTCGCCGTCGCGGGGGCCACCGGCAGCGGCAAGTCGACGCTGTTCAACGCGCTGGCCGGGGTGCCCGTCGCCGAGACCGGGCTGCGCCGGCCCACCACCGCCGCCCCGATCGCGCTCAGCTGGTCCGAGGGCGCCGCCGGGCTGCTCGACCGGCTCGGCGTGCCCGGCCGGCTGCGCCGCCGGCCGCTCGCCGGCGGGGCCGCCGACGCCGATCTGCAGGGCCTCGTCCTGATCGACCTGCCCGACCACGACTCGGCCGTCACCGCCCACCGCGACCAGGTCGACCGGGTGCTCGCGCTGGTCGACGCGGTGATCTGGGTGGTCGACCCGGAGAAGTACGCCGACGCCGCCCTGCACGAGCGCTACCTGCGGCCGCTCGCGGGCCACGCCGAGGTCACCTTCGTGGTCCTCAACCAGATCGACCGGCTCCCGGCCGAGGCCGCCGACCTCGTCCTGGACGACCTGCGGCGGCTGCTCGACGAGGACGGCATGGCCCTCGGCGAGCACGGCGAACCCGGCGCGACCGTCCTCGCCCTGTCCGCGCTCACCGGCGAGGGCCTCGGCGAACTGCGCGACCTGCTGGGCCGGTTCGTGCAGGAGCGGACCGCGCCCGCCCGACGGCTCTCCGCCGACGTGGACGCGGCGGCGCGCCGGCTGCGCCCGGTGTACGTCGCGGACGGCCGGCCCGGCCTCGGCGAGCGGTCCCGGGAGGACTTCGCCGCCCGGCTCGCCGTGGCGGTCGGCGCCACCGCGGCCGGCGAGGCCGCCGAACGCGCCTGGCGGCGCAACGCCAACCGGGCCTGCGGCACGCCCTGGTTGCGGCTGTGGCGCTGGTACGAGCGGACCCGCGACCACGGCAGCACGGACCCGCGCCTCCAGTCGCCGGTGGAGGAGGAGCCGACGGCGCGGCAGCGCGTCGAGCAGGCGGTGCGGATCGTCGCCGACGAGGCGTCCCGGGGCCTGCCGGCGCCCTGGGCGCTGGCGGTGCGCGAGGCGGCCGAACGCGGGGCGGAGGGGCTGCCGGAGGCCCTCGACGAACTCGCCGTGGCGGCGGTCGAACCGGCGGGCCGGCCGCCGAGGCCCGCGTGGTGGCCGGCGGCCGTGTTCCTCCAGGCGTCGATGACGCTGCTGCAGATCTTCGGGGCGCTCTGGCTGGTGGGCCAGATCATCGGGGTCCTCGAACCGGGGCTGCTGCCGCCGGCGCTGGTGATGCTCGGCGGCATCGTCGGCGGACCGCTGGTGGAGTGGGCCTGCGCGGCGGCGGCGAAGGGGCCGGCACGGCGGTACGGGGAGGAGGCCGAGCGCGGGCTGCGGGAGGCCGCGGCCGCCTGCGGGCGGGCCCGGGTCCTGGACCCGGTGGCGGCGGAGCTGATGCGGTACCGCGAGGTGCGGGAGCAGTACGTACGGGTGTCGGGGCACGCGACCGCCTCGGGTCATCACCCGGTGCACCCGGCCCCCTCCCTCCGCCCGTCTCACTCGTCCCACTCGGCCCACTCGTCCAGGTGACGGGGTTTTCCCCAGCGCCGTGGCTGTCCACAGGCGCGAGCGGGCGGAGCGGATCCGCGCCACGATGAGTCCGGTGCCGCGGGCAGGGGGCCCGTGGACGTCTGGGGTCGTGGACGGGGGCAGGACGTGAACGAGACGACGGTGACGCTGGTCGGGAACGTGGCGACGGGGGTGGAGTACCGGGAGACGCCCATGGGCGGCGTGGCCCGCTTCCGCTTCGCCGTGACCGCGCGGCGCTGGCTGCGGGAGCAGGCTGCCTGGGCGGACGGGGGCACGAGCTTCTACACGGTGTCGGCCTGGCGTGCGCTGGGGGCGAACCTGGCGGCGTCGGTGACGGTGGGCGATCCGCTTGTGGTGCACGGGCGGTTGAGGGTCCGTGAGGAGGAGCGGGACGGCCGGCGGAAGACGTTCGTGGACGTGGACGCGGTGGCGGCGGGCCACGATCTGTCGCGCGGCACGGCGGCGTTCAGACGGGCGGTCCGGCCGGTCGCGGCTGCTGAGAGGCCCTCAGATGATGCGCAGTCGCAAAGTGGAATGGAGGCATCCGTGACGCCCGCGCCACCCTCCGTAGAGGCCCCGACGCCCGTATTCTGACCTGCAGTTGTGCTGATTTGTCGACACTCCGGGCATCGCTGATAACGATTACGATTCGGAATGGTTATCTGATGGCATGACGGGGGATCAGGGGCTGTCACGTCCCTAGGATTCCGGCGTACTCACGCGGAACTTGAGTCTGCCGGCGAAGTGCTCCCCCCACGCGTTGCGACCGACGACGCGGAGCAGCCTCGCCTGAAGGGGAATCCAATGTTTTCTGTTCGGAGGCGCGGCGCAGCCCGCCTTGCCGCCGCGACCGTGGTCTCGGGCCTCGTCGCGGCGGGTGCGATAGCCGTCGCGGGACCGGCGGCGGCCGACGAGGGCGCGCAGAACTCCGGGGGCGCCAGCGCCACGCTCGGCAGGCTCGCGATCCACGACACCGTCACCATCGAGGAGAAGGACGGCAAGAAGTGGAACGCCGAGGCGGGCCTCTTCGAGATGGCCGTCACGCCCGGCGGCGCGATCCAGACGTACTGCATCGACCTGCGCACCCCGGCCCGCAAGGGCACGGAGTACAAGGAGGTCGGCTGGGACCA
This sequence comes from Streptomyces tritici, assembly GCF_048500665.1. Lineage (NCBI taxonomy): Bacteria > Bacillati > Actinomycetota > Actinomycetes > Kitasatosporales > Streptomycetaceae > Streptomyces > Streptomyces tritici. The sequence goes on along the minus strand of NZ_CP183183.1, from coordinate 2,274,203 downwards.
GTCGTCGCTGCACAACAACCCGGACGCCGGCAAGATCCGCTGGATCCTGCAGAACTCCTTCCCGCAGGTGAATGACCTCACCGCGCTGGCGAAGAAGGTCGGCGCGGCCAAGCTGACCGAGGACACCGCCGCCGCCGGCACCCAGGCCGCGATCTGGCACTTCTCGGACAAGGTCGAGGCCACGCCCGAGGACGCCGACGCGCGCAAGCTCACGGAGTACCTGGAGCAGGAGGCGAAGAACCTCGCGGAGCCGGGTGCCTCGCTGACCCTCGACCCGCCGTCCGTCGCCGGTCACCCGGGCGAGAAGCTCGGCCCGATCACCGTGAAGACCAACGCCGCCAAGGCCGCGCTCAGCCTCGCGCCCGGCGCGCCGGCCGGCGTGAAGATCGTCGACAAGAGCGGCAAGGTCCTCGACTCCGCCGCCGACGGCACGAAGGTCTACTTCGACGTCCCGGCCGGCACCGCCGACGGTTCCACCACGCTGAGCGTCCAGGCGGACACCACCGTCCCGATCGGCCGCGCGTTCGTCAGCGAGACCAAGAGCCAGACCCTGATCCTGGCCGGCACCAGCACCTCCACGGTCACCGCGAAGGCCACCGCGACCTGGGCCAAGAAGGGCCCGATCCCGGCGCTCTCGGCGGAGAAGAACTGCGCCAAGGGCGGCGTGGACATCACCGCGGCCAACAAGGGCGACGAGGACTTCACCTTCGAGCTGAAGGGCCAGACGGTCACCATCAAGGCCGGCGAGTCCCGCACCGTCACCATCCCGGTCGCCGAGGACCAGGCGTACGAGTTCACCATCACCGGCCCGAACGGCTTCAAGAAGACCTTCAAGGGCGTCCTCGACTGCAAGACGGCCGCCCCCGGCGCCCCGAGCGAGCAGCCCACGCCCCAGCCCTCCGCGGCCACCGCGGGCGGCGGCACCGGCGGCTCCGACGGCGACCTGGCCGAGACCGGCAGCTCCAACGCCACCCCGATGATCGCCGGCATCGCCGTGGCGCTCGTCCTGATCGGCGGCGGCGCGGTCTTCTTCCTCCGCAGGAAGAAGCCCGCCGGCGAGTGACCCGCCACCACCTGTAGTCACCGCTGACGACGGCCCCCCTGCGCCCCCGCGCAGGGGGGCCGTCGTCGTGTGCGCTCAGCTGTTGACGAAGTCGCGCACCTGGCCGTAGACGGTCGGGTCGGAGCCGATGGCGAGGTGGCCGAGGCAGGCCGTTCTGGTGTTCCGCGCGCCGCTCAGGGAGACGCTGCTGTCCGGGTTGATGACCGTGTCGCAGGGGGACCACCACGTGCCGTAGCGCGGGGTGCCCGGGGTCTCGTCGCCGGAGTTGAGCTGGGTGAGGAACGCGGACCCGATGCGCATCTCGACGCAGGAGACGTCGCCGCATCCCTCCGCCCAGTCGGTGCCGTGGTTGGGCCCGGCCAGCGAGACCCAGGCGTCGACCTTCCCGCTGCCCTCCAGGTTCTTGGCGTAGTAGCGGCTGGACAGCCCGCCCATGGAGTGGGTGACGACGTCGACCTTGGACGCGCCGGTGGCCGCGAGCAGCCGGTCCACCTCGGCGGCCAGCTGCTGGGCGGTCGTGGCGTTGGACTGGCGCCAGTCGTAGTTCCACTGGTCCAGGTGGGACGACGGCCAGCCGTCGGCCCGGAAGTCGCCGGCCATGGTGTTCCAGTAGGAACCGGACGAGTTGTACCCGTGCACGAACAGGATCGGATGGCTCGACGGGCCGAAGGCCGCGGGATCGGCGGCGTGGACCGGAGCGGCGGACGTGAACGCGAACAGAGCGCTCACGGCGGCGGAAAGCAGGTATCTCTTCAACGCACACCTCGGGTGATCGGCTCTGTGGGGGGAGGCCGCGAGGAGGCTACTCCCCGGTAGCCCAACGGGGTCAAGACCCGCGCAAGAATCAGCACACCCAGGCTGACCTGCACTTTCGCTCCGACCCGTAGCGTCTCGCCCCACCCGGCCACCCCGCGCACCGGCGCACCCCCGACGTACTGGTTTCCGTCGTCGGGTGGACGTCAGGCAAGATGGGGTGTATCTGCCCACTCACTCTTTGCCGGACGGTTTCTCTTGGCTGAGTACATCTACACGATGCGCAAGACGCGCAAGGCGCACGGCGACAAGGTCATCCTCGATGACGTGACGCTGAGCTTCCTGCCGGGTGCGAAGATCGGTGTGGTCGGCCCGAACGGCGCCGGTAAGTCCACCGTGCTGAAGATCATGGCCGGCCTGGAGCAGCCGTCCAACGGTGACGCGTTCCTGGCCCCCGGCTACTCCGTCGGCATCCTCATGCAGGAGCCGAAGCTGGACGAGGCCAAGACCGTCCTGGAGAACGTCGAGGACGGCGTCGCCGAGATCAAGGGCAAGCTCAACCGGTTCAACGCCATCGCCGAGGAGATGGCCACGAACTACACGGACGAGCTGATGGAGGAGATGGGCAAGCTCCAGGACGACCTGGACCACGCCAACGCGTGGGACCTCGACGCCCAGCTGGAGCAGGCCATGGACGCCCTGGGCTGCCCGCCCGGCGACTGGCAGGTCACCAACCTCTCCGGCGGCGAGAAGCGCCGCGTCGCGCTCTGCAAGCTGCTGCTCGAGGCCCCCGACCTGCTGCTCCTCGACGAGCCCACCAACCACCTCGACGCCGAGTCGGTGAACTGGCTGGAGCAGCACCTCGCCCAGTACAAGGGCACCGTCGTGGCGATCACCCACGACCGGTACTTCCTCGACAACGTCGCCGAGTGGATCCTCGAGCTCGACCGCGGCCGCGCCCACCCGTACGAGGGCAACTACTCGACCTACCTGCAGAAGAAGGCCGAGCGCCTCAAGGTCGAGGGCCGGAAGGACGAGAAGCGCCAGAAGCGCCTCAAGGAAGAGCTGGAGTGGGTCCGCTCCAACGCCAAGGGCCGTCAGGCCAAGTCCAAGGCCCGTCTCGCTCGCTACGAGGAGATGGCGGCCGAGGCCGACAAGATGCGGAAGCTGGACTTCGAGGAGATCCAGATCCCGCCGGGCCCGCGCCTGGGCTCGATCGTCGTCGAGGTCAGCAACCTCTCCAAGGCCTTCGGCGACAAGGTCCTCATCGACGACCTGTCCTTCACCCTGCCCCGCAACGGCATCGTCGGCGTGATCGGCCCGAACGGCGCCGGCAAGACCACGCTCTTCAAGATGCTCCAGGGCCTGGAGACCCCCGACGCCGGCGAGATCAAGGTCGGCGAGACCGTCAAGATCTCCTACGTCGACCAGACCCGCGCCAACATCGACCCGAAGAAGACGCTGTGGGCCGTCGTCTCCGACGAGCTGGACTACATCAACGTCGGCCAGGTCGAGATGCCGTCGCGCGCGTACGTCTCCGCGTTCGGCTTCAAGGGCCCGGACCAGCAGAAGCCGGCCGGTGTGCTCTCCGGCGGCGAGCGCAACCGCCTCAACCTCGCGCTCACCCTCAAGCAGGGCGGCAACCTGCTGCTCCTCGACGAGCCGACCAACGACCTCGACGTCGAGACCCTGTCCTCGCTCGAGAACGCGCTGCTCGACTTCCCCGGCTGCGCCGTGGTCGTCTCCCACGACCGCTGGTTCCTCGACCGAGTCGCCACGCACATCCTGGCGTACGAGGGCGACTCCAAGTGGTTCTGGTTCGAGGGCAACTTCGAGTCCTACGAGAAGAACAAGATCGAGCGGCTCGGCCCGGACGCCACGCGTCCGCACCGCGCCACGTACAAGAAGCTGACCCGGGGCTGATCTCTCTGATGGCTCGGCACATCTACCAGTGCCCCCTGCGCTGGTCGGACATGGACGCCTTCGGGCACGTCAACAACGTCGTCTTCCTGCGGTACCTGGAAGAGGCGCGGATCGACTTCATGTTCCGGCTGGCGCCGGGGGACGGTTCGCCGTCGTTCTCCGGCGGGTCCGTCGTGGCCCGCCACGAGATCGACTACGTGCGGCCGCTGGTGCACCGGCACGAGCCGGTCACCATCGAGTCGTGGGTCACGAAGATAGGCGCGGCGTCGCTGACGATCGCGTACGAGATCAAGGACCCGCACGTCACATACGTACGCGCCTCCACGGTCGTCGTCCCCTTCGACCTGGAGGCCCAGCGTCCGCGCCGGATCTCCGCGGAGGAGCGGTCGTTCCTGGAGGAGTACGTCGACGACGGGATGACCTCCGCCGCATGAGCGTGCTCGCGCCCCTGCACTTCGCCGACGCCCGGGAGGCGGCGGACCTCGCCGGCTTCCTGCGCCGGCTGCTCCGGTACGACCGGGCCGCCGCCGTCCGCCTCCAGGCGGGCGGCGGGGCCCTGGCCGTGTTCGGGCGGCCGCCGTCGTTCGAGGTGCTGGCGATCCGTACGGCCCGGCTCGTCGACGAGGCGCTCGTCCTGGACGTGACCGTCTCGGCGGGCGAACTCCTGGAGGGCGTCGAGGAGTCGGCCGGCAAGGCCGTCGTCCCGGCGGCGGTCACCGGGCCGCCGTGGGCCGGCGTGCTGCCGCCGCGGGGCGGCTGGCGCGCCGTCGAGGACGTGCCCTCGGGCGCCGCGCTGCGGGCGGCGGTCGCGGCGGCGGTGGCGGAGTTCCGCGCCCGCGACGAGGCGCTGCCGGAGGAACGGCGGACGCGGGAGGAGCGGGACCGGATCGGCCGCGAGATCTGGTCGCGGACGGTCGGGACCACCGGCCTGCCGCTGCGGGCCGTGCACGCGGCCCAGTCCCTCGGCTTCCTGCCCTCGCCCGACGTCTCGGTGACCGTCCTCGCGGCCGGCCCCTGGCTGCGCCTGCGCACGCCGTACGGCTCGATCGCCCTCCGCACCGCCCCGCCCCTCGGCCTGACGGTCACCCCGGCGCCGGCAGCGAGCTGACCCCGAGCCCGGCGGCGAGCCAGCCCGGGCCCTCGCCGTCGAGCCGACCCCGGGATCGTTGCCATCGGGCCGCCCCGAACCCCGGCCCGGTACGGGCCAGTACGGCCCCGTACGCCCGCCCCCTCAGTTCCCCGCAGGCCCCTGACCGTCCGGCCACACCCCGATGTGGTCCTGTTCGAGTTCCAGCAGGACGCGGTGCTCCATGCCCAGGGCCTCCGTGTACTCGGCGGGGAGCTGCAGGCGGCCGGCGCGGTCGAGCATGGCGTACTCCTTCGACACCAGGGACTCCTGGCCCTCCGCGTCGATCTCCGTGCGCCGCAGGACCTCCGAGGACGTGCGGCCGTCGCGGATGGCGACCGTGCGGCGGACCTCCGCGGCCACCGCCTGGTCGTGGGTCACGATCACGATCGTCGTGCCGAGCTCCTCGTTGGCCCGGCGGAACGAGGCGAAGACCTGCTCGCCCGTCGCCGAGTCCAGCTCGCCCGTCGGCTCGTCCGCGAGCAGCACCGCCGGGTCGTTCGCCAGCGCCACCGCGATCGCGACGCGCTGCTGCTGGCCGCCGGACATCTGGTGCGGGCGGCGGTCGCGGCACTCGGCGACGCCGAGCATTCCGAGCAGCTCCTCGGCGCGCTGCGCCTTCGCCCTGCGGCTCGTCCGGCCGCCCCGCAACTGCATGGGCAGTGCCACGTTCTGGGCGGCCGTCAGGTAGGGGAGCAGGTTGCGGGCCGTCTGCTGCCAGACGAAGCCCACGACGTCCCGCCGGTACCGCAGCCGCGCCTTCGCGTCCATCGACAGCAGGTCGCAGCCCGCCACCTTCGCCGCGCCGGCCGTCGGCACGTCCAGGCCCGCCAGGATGTTCATCAGCGTGGACTTGCCCGAGCCGGACGCCCCCACCAGGGCCATCAGCTCGCCCTGCTGCACCAGCAGGTCCAGGCCCTGCAGCGCCTGGACCTCCACCCCATCGGTCGTGAAGATGCGGACCAGCCGGTCGCAGGCGATCAGCGCGTCGTGCCCGTACGAGGGCCGGTCGCGCCGCGCCGCCGCCCGCTGTTCCAGATCCGCCAGGGTCGTGTCGCTCATCGCGTGTCTCCCACCCTCAGTTCCTTCGTCGATCCGGTACGCGCGGACCACCACGCCTGCAGCCCCGCCGCCGCGCCGGTCAGCAGCACCACGCCCAGCGCCGGCAGTGCCAGCGACCAGCCGTCGGCGCGCAGCGCCGCCCGGTCCAGCGTCACCCGCTCCATCGTCGTCACGTCCGGCGCGGCCGCGAGCGCCAGCCGGACCAGGTCCACGCCCGGCGCGAGCAGCAGGATCGTCGCCCAGCCGACGAGCGTCCCGCCGACCGCGGCCAGCAGTGCCTGCGGCAGCGCCTCCAGGCCGAGCAGCCGCCGCCCCTGCCGCCGGGTCAGGCCCATCGTCCGCAGCCGGGCCAGCAGCATGGCCCGCTCCGGCGCCGACCGCACCAGCGACAGCAGGACCGCCAGGCCCGCGTACCCCGCGCCCGCGCCGATCGCCGTCGCGTAGACCCGCTCCGCGCCGGTCTGCATCGGCGAGTCCACGTACGCGCCCCGCTGCTCCTGCCGCAGCCGCACAGAGAAGTCCCCGGCGCGCTTCTCGACGAGCGACCGCAGCGCCGGCCCGTCCAGGCCGCCGGGCCCGGCCGTGACCAGCAGCATGGTCGGCGCGACGCGGGGCAGGGCCGCCCGGTCGATCAGCAGGAAGTCCGTCTCGGTGACGGCGGGGGTCCGGGTCAGCACCCCCACCACCTTCACCTTGAAGTCCCCGGCGTACGACGGGATCTCGTACGGCTCCGAGCCGAACCGCTTCGCGACGCCCGGCGAGGCGAGCACCGGCACCACCCGGTCCTTGCCGGCTCCCAGCAGCCCGGGCCGGAACGTGCCGATGCCCGTCTCCCGCGCCAGCCGCGCGTACGCGCCCGGGTGCACGCCCAGCACCGTCGCGTACTTCGGCCCCGCCTCCGGGTCCAGCCGCGTGTCCGACGCGTTCTCCGCCGTACGGACCTCCGGCGTCAGCGGCACCCCGTACGCGAGGTGCACCGGCAGGGTCTCCCGCACCCCGGCGGAGCCGCGCACCGCCCGGTCGAGGCCGGCGGGCAGCGGCGCCGCGCCGGTGGCGGAGGAGATCCGGGCGTCCGCGCCGGTCGTCAGGACCGCCGCCCGGTCCCGGGCGTCGGCGACGCCCGCGAGCACCGAACCGCCGAAGGCCGCCGTCGTCAGCGCCACCAGCAGCGCCAGCAGCGGCAGCGTGCCGTTGGCCGCGGAGCGCCCGGCCCGCGCCAGCGACAGGTGGCCGACCAGGCCGCGCAGCCGCGCCGCCGGGCGGGCCGCCCAGCGCAGCGGCAGCGGGTAGAGCCGTACGAGGAGCAGCGCGGCGATCAGGGCGACGAGCACCGGCGCCGCGCTGACCAGGTGGTCGCCCGCGTCGTCGGTGCCGCGCCGGCGCAGGGCCGCGACGGCCCCGGCGGCGAGCACCAGCAGCGTCACCTCGGCGACGAGGCGGCGGCGCGAGGGCCGGGCGTCCACGACGTCCTCGCGCCCGCCGTGCAGCCGCGGCGTGCGGTGCACGAACACGGCGCGCAGCGGCAGCGTGAGCGCGGCGACGAGCGCGACGCCCGAGGCGGCGAGGGCGGCGGGCAGGAACCGGGCCGAGCCGGGGCCGCCCGCCGCGTCGTCGACGAGCAGGACCGCGGCGAGCAGCCCCAGCCCGGCGGCCGGGACGGCGACCACCGCGGTCTCGCCCAGCAGCCGGACGCCGATGCCGGCGAGGGAGCCGCCGCGGGCGCGGAGCAGGGACAGTTCGGCGTGCCGGCGGGCGGTGAACAGCCCGCCGGTCATGGCGAGCACGACCAGGGCCACCGTGCTCATCCCGATCGCGGCGACCGCGACGACCGGCGTGATCGCCTCGCGCATGAAGACATGGCCGCCGACGACCTCGTCGTCGAGGGCGGTGTGCACGGCGGTGGCCTCGCCGAGCAGCTCCCGCACCCGGCCGAGCCCGGGGCCGCTGCCGAGCGAGGCGAGGACGGAGGTGAGCCGGTCCGCGTCGCGCCCGGTCAGATGGTCGCTCGCGGGGGACAGCCGCCAGTACACCTCGGTGCCCGCGGTGGTCCGCTGCACGGTCGGGGCGGCCTCGGGGGCGAGCAGGAGCGCGGCGTCCCAGTAGAACTCGGGCGCGTCGGCGCGCGGCACGGACGCGTACACGGGGGTGCGCAGGGTGGGCTCGAACGACCAGTAGTCGCTGTCGGGTTCGCGCGGCTCGACGATCCCGGTGATCCGGATGCCGAGGGGTCGGGCGTCCTCGCCGGGGACGTGGATCACGACGCCGGGCTTGATGCGCAGCGCCTTGGCGGTCGCGGCGGTCACCACGGCCTCGGGCTCGGGGCCGCCGCGCGCGTACCGGCCGGCGCGCAGGGTGCTGTGCTGCGGCACGCCCGACTGCGTGGACAGGGTCAGCTGCGGGCGCAGCTTGTACGGCTTGGGCAGCCAGGCGTCGAGGGAGTCGACGCGCTTGTCGGTCCGCACGCCGTACGCCGACTCGGCGGGCAGCGTCCGCAGCGGCGCGGGCAGTTCGCGCAGCAGCGCGGCGTAGTCCTCGGCGAGCCGCTCGGGCGCCAGTTCGTCGGGGGCGGCCCGGTGCTCGTCGATCACCTCGACGACGCGCTTCGCCGCCGGAGCGGTGGCGACGGCGTGCCGCAGGCCCTCGGTCTCGTAGACGTCGACGGCGCGGGGCAGCGCGGCGGCGAGCAGCGCGGTGACGAACACCAGCACCGCCACCGCGGCGGCGGCCCAGGGCGCCACCCGCAGCCGCGTCCGCACCCAGGGCGCCACGGCAACAGCCTTACGAGCCACGTCGGTCACCTCCCGGGAGACGGCGTACGGGGAACGGAAGCACGGCACCCGGAGGCGCGCTGAACGGGGGCGCGGTGACAGGAGGCGAGGGGACAGGGGATGCGCCGGCGGAGCCGGTCCGGCGGACCGGGGGCGGGGCCGTCACTCCGCCCCCTGGGTCCGCAGGGTCGTCGCCGGGTCCTCGCGGCGCAGCGCGATCGCGGCGACGATCAGCACGGGCACCGCCGCCACCGCCGCCAGGAGCACCGCCACCTGGCCCGGGGGGAGTTCGACCAGGACCGGGGGGACGGGGCGGGCGGCCTGCGGGGTGAGCAGCACGAGCGGGACGACCGCCCGGGTCAGGACCGTGCCGAGGGCGAGCCCGACCAGCAGGCCGAGGGCGACCAGCAGGCCCTGCTCGGCGGCGATCAGCCGGGCCAGCTGGCGGCGCGGCGCGCCCAGCGCGCGCAGCAGGCCGAATTCGCCCGCCCGTTCGCGGACCGAGCCCGCCGCGCTCACCGCGAAGCCGACCGCCGCCAGGGCCGCAGCGGCGGCCGCGACCGCCATCAGCGCGGAGCGGGGGCCCGCGCCGAGCGGGTCGCCGAGCAGTTCGGCGGCCGTCTCGTCGCGGACGAGGACCTGCGCCGGGTCCGTGTTCGGCAGCGCCCGCAGCGTCGCCGCCACCTCGTCCGCCCGGCCCGGGGCGGTCGCGAGCCACCACTCGTTGGGCTGCAGCGCCGGGCCGTCGCCGGGCGCGAGGAGCCGGTTCGCGGCGCGCAGGTCGAACAGGATGCCGCCGCCGTCGCCCGCTCCCGCGGCCTTCGCCGCGTTCGCGCCGGTCGTCGGCAGCTGCCGCACGGTCTCCGCGATCCGCACCGTCAGGGTGCGGCCGCCGAGCGTCACGTCCATCGTGTCGCCGCGCCCGGCGCCGGCCGCCGACAGGAACGCGTCCGAGGCCACCGCCGGCAGCGGCTCCGCCTTGCTCTCCACAGCGGAGGTCAGCCGCAGGCCGTAGCTCTGGAAGACGGTCCAGGGGCTCGGCGGGGCCGCCGTGCCGAGCCGGTACGCGAGGTCCACCGGCGCGGTGGCGCCGGCCGTCCGCCGCACCGCACGCGGCCGGCCCTCGCCGCCGTCGGGCGAGCCCTCCCGCAGCTCGGCGGTCCATCGGGCCGGCGTCCCGGGCACGGGCCGCGCCGCCCCGCTCGCCCCGGCCGCCGCCAGCCTCTCGACGACCAGCCGCTCGGTGCCGGGCTTTCCGTACTCGACGTCGCCGTCCAGCTGCAGGCCGGTCAGCGTCAGCGGAGCTGCGGGCGCGGCGGGCCGGCCGCTGCCGGGATCGGCCTCCCCGGCGAGGTCGGCGGTGAGCCGGTGGGTCCTGCCGTCGGCGGGCAGGGAGCCGAGGACCCGGCCGTACGGGATGCCGTACCGGTCCTCCAGGGTCACCGACACCCGCGGCGCGGTCGCGTGCCGCGCGGTGCTCGTCAGGCGCAGGTCGAGGGTGAGGCTCCGGGTGTCGTCCGGGAGCCGCACGCCGGCCGGTCCGGTGTCGCGTCCGGGCGGGGCGAGCGCGCCGAGCACCTCGCGGACGGGCCGGTCGCCGGCCAGGTCCCCGCGCATCAGCAGCCCGTCGCCGGCGGCCGCGCCCGCCACGTCCAGGGCGATCACGTCCGCGGTGCGGCCCCCGCCCAGGCCGGGCATGGTGTCGCGCAGCGCGGGGGCGGCGGCCCGTACGCCGGGCATGCCGGAGTACCGCCCGGCCTCCGCGGGGTCCGAGCCTCGGGTCGTCAGGACGCGTACGGACGCGCCGGTGCGGAAGTCGGCCTGGTCGCTCTGCGAGCGGCTCCACGACGCGCTCTGCCCGATCGCCAGCATTCCCATCGCCACCGCGAGCACCAGCAGCAGCACGGGCCCCGCGCCGCGCAGCGGCCGGCGGCTGAACTGCCAGCCCGCCAGCGCCGCCGGCAGACCCCGGCCGCCCGCCGCGCGCCGCTCCGCGAGCCGGGCCGCGGGCGGCAGCAGACGCAGCGTCAGGACGGTGCCGGCGAGCAGCGCCAGCGCGGGCGCGGCGACCAGCAGCGGGTCGATGCCGAGCCTGCCCTCCCGGTCGCCGCTGAGCGCGCCGCCGCCGGAGCCGTCGGTCTGCCGCTGCAGCTGCCAGTACGCGACGGCCGCGACGACCAGCAGGCCCAGGTCCGCGCCGGCCCGCACCCAGGCGGGCAGCGCGGCCGCCCGCCCCTTGCGCAGCCGGATCGTTCCGCCGCCTCCGGCGGCCAGCGCCGGCGCGACCACGGCGGCCGCGCAGCACACCGCGACCCCGGCGGCCACCAGCCACACCTGCGCGGCGGGCGTCGCGTCGAGCCGCAGCCCGGCGTCGGCGAGCGCCGCCTGCGAGCCGAGCAGCCGGGTCAGGGGACCGGCGAGCAGCGGCGCGACCACGGCCGCGGGCAGCGCGAGCAGCCCGGCCTCCACGGCGGCCAGCCAGGTGATCCGGCCGCGCGAACCGCCGCGGGCGCGCAGGAGTTCCGTCTCGCCGGACCGCTCCGAGCTGAGCAGCCGGGCGACGAGCAGCAGCGCGTACGCGGCGAGCAGCACCAGTTGCACGGCCACGATGAGCACGGTGGAGCGGGCCACGAGCAGGGGGCGCTCGATCTGCTGGAGCACGGTCGGCAGCGCGGTCTCCGCGGTCACCTGACCGCCGCCGAACGGTTCCGTCCCGTCGGTGAGGGCCGCGGCCCCGGCGGCGGCCGTGCCGCGCAGCGCGTCGATCCGGCCGGTGGTCATCCCGGCGAAGTCCGCGGTCGCCTGCCAGGCCGTGTCGCCGCGGCTGAACCGGCCGGCGGCGAAGTGCGCCTCGTCGGCGAGCAGCGGGCCGTACGTCGTGAACACCATGGTCCGCACGCCGCGCCCGGCGGCCTCGTCGAGCAGCCAGTAGGTGTCGGTGAGGTCGGCGGGCCGGTAGACGCCGGTGACCTTCGCCGTCACCACGCTCTTCTGGTCGAGCCGGTCGGTGAGGTCGAGGACGGCGCCGGGCCCGAGCCGCAGCCGCCGGGCGGCGGCCTCGGGCAGGGCGACCTCGACGGGGCCGGCGCCGGAGGCGCGGGGGAGGGTGCCGCGGACCAGCGTGATCCGCGAGCGGTCGAGGGTGGCGAGCCGGGTCAGATCGGGCTGGTCGCCGCGGGCGGCCGGGGCCTGGAGGGCGCGTGGCAGCGCGTACGGCCCCGAGCGCTCCAGCCGGCGCACGGTGACCGGCAGGCCGTCGAAGGCCGTGCGCGCCCCGGCCCGTACGGCCGCGTCCGCCGAGGCCCGCCGCTCGGCGGGGACCTGCGCGGTGACGACGAGCGCCGAGGCGCCCGCCTCGCGGCCCTGGAGCACGGAGCGCAGGGCGGCGTCGCCGACGGAGCCGGAGAACCCGGCCAGGGCGGCGAGCACGGAGGTGGTGAGCAGGACGGCGAGCAGCGCGGCCGCCAGCAGCAGGCGGTGCGCCCTGACGCGCAGCAGTACGAACCCCGTCACCCATCCCCCCGAAGGCGTCCCCCGATGACCCGAACGTCACCGGATGCTTTCAGAGGGCACGGGTGGAAGAAACCGCTTGCACCGCCTCGATCGCCGACCTTGACGCGATCGTGACCGGAATCCGGCGCGGAGTCACCGGATTCCGCCCGTCCGTGCGCGGAACCTCACATTCAGTCAGGCGGGGTCAGTCGGCGGTATTGATCATGGAGGCGGCGGCGTAGGTGAGGTAGTTCCACAGCTGCCGCTCGTGCTCCTCGGCGAGCCCCAACTCGTCGACGGCCGCGCGCATATGGCGCAGCCACGCGTCGTGCGCCGCCTTGTCGACCGTGAACGGGGCGTGCCGCATCCGCAGCCGGGGGTGGCCGCGGTGGTCGCTGTACGTGCGGGGCCCGCCCCAGTACTGCATCAGGAAGAGCGCGAGCCGCTCCTCCGCCGGGCCGAGGTCCTCCTCCGGGTACATCGGCCGCAGCAGGGGGTCCTCGGCCACGCCCTCGTAGAAGCGGCGGACGAGGCGCCGGAAGGTCTCCTCGCCACCGACCTGCTCGTAGAAGGTCTGCTCCTGAAGTGTGCCGCGCGGAATCTCCATCACCGTTCCATGGTCTCAGACGCCCCGGCCGAGGACCCGGGTCGTAGGTCCTCGGCCGGCGCCCGCTCAGCCGCGGCGGATCGTGATCGTCGTCCAGGCGCCCACGTGCACCCGGTCGCCGTCCTGCAGCGGGATCGGCACGTAAGGCTGGATCGGCTCCTCGGCTCCGTTGATCGTGGTGCCGTTGGTGGAGTTCTGGTCCACCACCGCCCACGAACCGTCGGGCTGGGACACCAGCACCGCGTGCTGGTGCGAGACGCCCGGGTCCTCCGGCGGCACCGACAGGTCGATGTCCGGGGACTCGCCCGTCGAGTGGCGGCGGCGGCCGATGGAGACCTGGTTGCCCTCCAGCGGCAGGTGCTGCTCGGGCGAGTACGCCGGCAGGTTCAGACCGGACGCCTCCGGGCCGCTGCGCTGCATCATCGCCAGGAAGTACTCACGGTCCGGGCCGATCACCGCGGTCCAGTTCGCGGCCGGGGCGGGGGGACCGGGGAACGGCGCCTGCGGACCGCCGTGCGGCTGTCCCGCGTGCTGCGGACCGCCGTGCTGCGGGCCGCCGTGCTGCTGTCCGGGGTGGGGCTGGCCCGTGTGCTGCTGCTGCGGCCCGCCCTGGAACTGCGGGGCGTGCGGCTGCGGCGGGGCCGGCGGGGCGTGCTGCGCCTGCGGGGCCTGCGGCGAGGCGGACTGGGCGTGCGAGGGCGGCGGCAGCATCCAGTCGTCCGCGCCGGGCGCCTGCGGCGCCTGCGGCGCGGGCGGGGGCGGCGGCGGACCCTGCTGGAGGAACGCGGGCGGGGCCGGCGGACCCGGCTGCGGCGGCATCGGGGCGCCGGACTGCGGGCCGGGGCCCGGAGGCATCGGCGGCCCCGGCTGCTGCATGCCCTGGCCCTGCGGACCCTGGCCGTGCGGACCCTGGCCGTGCGGACCCTGGCCGTGCGGACCCTGGCCGTGCGGACCCTGGCCGTGACCCTGCGGCCCCTGGCCCTGCGGGCCGGGCGGCGGGGGGCCGGGCTGCTGGAAGGCGGGCGGGGGCGGCGGCGGGCCCTGGTGCTGCGCGGGGTCGCCGGACAGCGGCTCGGCGGGCCGGTTCACCTGCGAGGGCCGCGAGCCCTGGTACTCGAACGGGTCCGGCTGGCGCGGGCCCGGCGGCGGGGCCTGCGGACCGGGACCGGGGCCCTGCGGACCCGGAGCCGGACGGCTCGGGCCGGGGCCGGCCTGGAAACCGGGCGGCAGGTTCAGACCGGGCGGCGGGCTCGGCATCCCGGGAGGGGCGGCCGGGGTGTACGAGGTCGCCGTGTTCGTCAGGAAGTTCCAGCGGCACTCCTCGCAGAACGGGGCCATGGCCTCGCGCGGGGTGCGGCACTGCGGGCAGAGCTCCGCCTGGGCGGTGGCGTTCGGGTCGCCGCCGGGGCCGGGGTACCCGTACCCGGGCGCGGGCGGCGGTGGAGGCGGCACGGCACCCGCAGGCGCGCCCGCCCCGGCCATGCGATGGCCGCAGACCTCGCACCAGTCGTCGGAGACCGACTGGTGTCCGTTCGGGCAGGTCGGCATGTCGGTGCTTCCCCCTCTCGTCGTCCGGCCCCGGTGGCCGGTCACTTCTTCACGCGAACCGTCTTGGTGGACCGGGTCTCGAGCGTCATCTCGTCCGCTTCCGCGACCTTCGCCTTCAAACGCACAGTACCGGTCGCTGCATCGACCACGTCCACCACCTTCGAAAGCAGTTTCGCGGTGTCCGTGTTCCCCGAGGCGACCGCGAGCTGCACCGCGCGGCCCAGTTTCGCGGTCGCGCCGTCGAAATCGCCCGCTTTGCGGGCGTCGAGACCCTGCTGGATCGCCTGGGCCAGCTCGGCCTGGCCCGTGTAGTGGGCGACCTGCGGATTGATCGCGGTCGAGGCGGCCATGTCGTCCGTCCACACCGCCCGCACCAGACCGTGCGCGAGGGTCTCCGGGGCGCCGCCCGCCGGGTCGGGGCGGATCAGCGAGACCCGGGCGGCCAGCATCTCCTGGCCGACGGCGGCCTCGGGCACCCGGACGCAGACGTGGTAGTCGCGGGACTCGTCGCCCCAGGAGCCGGTCGGGTAGTCGCCCGCCCGGGGACCGGCCTCGGTGCGGCGGCCGGTCAGGTCCTCCACGGTCGGGGCGACCTGCTTCACGTACCGGATCTCCGTGCCGACCGGCGTCCACAGCCGCAGCCCGACGTCCGCGACCTCCTTGCCCATCGCCGTCTCCATCATGCGCGTGAAGTCGGCGGACAGCCCGGACGGGTCGGCGACGATGTCGGCGGTGCCGAGCAGCGCCGAGGCGATCGCGGTGACCTCCTTGACCTCCCAGTCCGTCCCGACGCCCCGGGCGTCGCAGGTGAAGCGGGCCGCGCAGGACTCCAGGGCGGCCTGCAGCTCGGCCGGGGACTCGTGCTCGTTGCGGCCGTCGGTGAGCAGGATGCCGTGCCGGATCGGCGCGCCGCCGCTCGCGAGCAGCCCGTCCGCGAGGCGCAGCCAGGTGCCGATGGCCGTGCCTCCGCCCGCGGAGAGCCGGCGCAGCGCCTCCTTGGCCTCGGCGCGGGTCCGGTCGTCGGCGACGGCCAGCCGGCCGCCGCCCGGATAGACCTCCTTCGCCACGTGCGTGCCCGCGACCACGGCGAACGCCACGCCGTCGCGCAGGGTGTCCACGGCGGCGGCCGTCGCCTCGCGGGCGTGGCGCATCTTGGTCGGCGGGTAGTCCATGGAGCCCGAGCAGTCGACCATGACCACGACCGCCGCGTCGGACCCGGACCCGGGCCCGTCCGTACGGGGCCGGGGCACGCCCGCGCCGAGGGTGCCGCCGGTCGTGCCGCCGCCGGTGGCGGTGACCGTCACGACGGCGTGGACCTCGCGCCCGCCCTCCGGCAGGTACTCGTTCTGGTACACGTCCACCGAGAAGTGCGGCACGTTCGACTTGGAGAAGTTGGCCATCGGGTCGGCTCCTGGGTACGAGGTCTCACGCGGCCGGGCCGCCGGTGGGAGATCCTGCCCCCTCCTGCGGCACGGCGAACGGCAGCAGCGCCACTGTTACGTTGTCGTGGCCGCCGCCGTCCAGGGCGTGGCCGACGAGCACCCGCGCCCCGTGCAGCGGGCGGCCGGAGGCGTCCGGCGGCACCACGCGGGCCATCTCCTCCGCGCCCTCCGCGTAGTTCCACAGGCCGTCCGTGCAGACCACGACCACTCCGGGGCGGTCCGGCTTGAACGCGGCCGTGTGCGGCTCCAGTTCGTACGCGTCGGCGCCGAGCCAGCCGGTGATCGCGTGGGCGCGCTCGTCGGCGTACGCCTCGGCCTCGTTCATCAGGCCCGCGGCGACCATCTGGGCGGCCCAGGAGTCGTCCTCGGTCAGCCGGGCGGGCGGGGCGGAGCGGTCGTCCGGCACCCAGTACGCGCGGCTGTCGCCGACCCAGCCGACCACGAGCAGTCCGCCCGCCACGACCGAGCCGACGATGGTGCAGGCGGGCGCGTTGCGGTGAGGGTCGTGGTCGCGGGCCGAACCGGGCTCCTGCGCCAGGGCGTTGACCGCGTCCGCCGCGGCCACGATCGCCTCCGTCATGGCCTGCTGGGGGTGGGTGCCCCGGGGCAGCGCGGCGAGCAGCGACGCGTTCGCGGCCTGCGCGGCGGCGGCCGAGGCGTCGTCGGGGCGGGTCGCGGAGGACACCCCGTCGCAGACGATCGCGACGGTGGCGGGGGAGCCGTCGGGCAGCGCGGTCGACGACACGGCGAACGCGTCCTCGTTGCGGTGGTGGCGCAGCCCGCGGTCGCTGACCGCGGCCACCCGGTCGAGCTCCCGCTCCATGTGGTCCCGCTCCCGGGGCTGCGCGTGCCCGCAGTTCTCGCAGTAGCCGTCGTCGTCGACGCGGCCCGCCCGGCAGGCCACGCACACCTTGGCCTGCGCGGCCGCCGCGACTCGCGGATCGGGCGCGGCCAGCTCGTAGTCGCCCGCGCCCTCGCCGCCTGCCGCTGCCGGCGCGTCGTGGCGCAGCGCCTCGCCGGCCCCGGCCGACGGCCAGGGCTCGGCCCCGGCGGGCGCGGCGGGGGCCTCGGGCGCGGGGGCGGCGGGTTCGGCGGGGCCGTGCGGCGCGGGAATGCCGGCGGCCGGGCCGGCCGCCGCTGCGGAGACGTCCTCGGCGACGGCCTGCCCGCCCCGGACGCCTCCTTGAGCGGCGGCGGCCGGCACCTGCGACGCGGCGGACGCCTGCCCGGCCGGGGCCTGCGCGGCCGGGCCCGACGACGCCGGGACCTGGGCGGCCGGGGCCTGGGCCGCCGGTGCCGACGACGCCGGGGCCTGGGCGGCCGGGCCTGACGACGCCGGTGCCTGCGCGGCCGGAGCCTGGGCCGCCGGGCCCGACGACGCCGGGACGGACGGCAGGTCGCCCGGGTGCTGGGTCTGGGTGGACAGATCGCGCGGGGCCGGCGCCGGCCAGGGCACCGGGGGCTCCGCGGCGGCCGCCGGGGGCTCCGCGGCCAGGGCGATCGTGGGGCGGTCCTCGGCCGGCTCCGCCGCCGTCAGCGCATGCCCGCAGGCACCGCAGAAACGATCAGTCGGATCCAGCGGCTCCGCACAGGCGGGGCACGCGGCGAGCCGGTGCCCGGGTTTCCGGTCGTTCATCATCACACCCACGTCCGGGGGCGGAGGCGGTTCGCCCGCTCCACCAGTTCGATCCTCTCCTCGCCCCGCTGAGCGAGCCGGGCGAGCACCCGGTACGAGCGTTCCAGTCCGAAGCGCAGTCCCCGCTCGTCCAGTTCGCTGCCGAGCAGCAGCGTCCGGCCGGGAGGCGCCCCGGGACTACCGGAGAGTACCCAGTCCAGCGCCGTCCCGAGGACCTCCGTCGACAACCGCTCCCGGCGCACCGCGTCGAGACCGAGGCCCTGCAGCGCCGAGACCTGCGCCGCGGCCGCCGTCAGGTCGTCCGCGAGCGGGTCCTGCGGGGCGCGCCGGCGCAGCCGGGCCCGTACCGCCGCGACCCGCGCCGCCGTGTAGTGGATGGACGCCTCCGGCACGGACTCCAGCGTCCGCACCGCGCCCGCCCGGTCCCCGGCCGCGAGCTGCACCCGCGCGAGACCGAACGCCGCACTCACGTACGACGGGTCGGTCGTCCACACCAGGCGGTAGTACTCCGCCGCGTTGTCGAGCTGGCCCAGCACCTCCGCGCAGACCGCGAGCGCCAGCTTCGGCGCCGGCTCGCCGGGGAAGGCGTCGTACACCGCGTCGAAGGAGAGCGCCGCGTTCTCGTCGTCGCGGGTCGCCAGGGCCACCACGCCCCGGTACCAGACCACCCGCCAGTCGTCCGGGTGCTGCTCCTCCAGGGCCGCGAGCGCCCGGCCCGCCTGCCCGAGGTCGCCCATCTCCAGGTACGCCCGCAGCTCGCGCAGCCGCAGTTCCGGGGAGGGCGCGGGCGCGGCGGCCAGCGCGGTGATCAGCTCGGCCGGCGCGGCGGCCATCAGACCCGCCAGGAAACCGGCGTTCGGGTCGCCCGGGTCCACCCGCGGCACCGGCAGGGCCAGCGCGGTGGCCCGTACGTCGAGCGGCGCCAGGTACGGAGCGGGGGCCGCCGGTGCCTGCGCGCCGGACCCCCGCGCGCCGCCGCCGAACAGGCCCAGCCACCCGCCCGGCACCGCGCGGGTGCCGAGCGCAGACACGTCGCCCGCCGCCTGGGCGAACAGCTCCGTGTCCGTCACCCGCAGCTCCGCGCCGAACAGCGTCGACAGCGCCGGCCGCGGGCGGCCCGACTGAAGCGCCACGACCTCCCGCAGCACGCCCGTCAGCTGCTCCGCCATCTCCTGCGCCGAGGCGAACCGGCGCGCCGGGTCCGGGTCGGTCGCCCGTACCAGGAAGCGGTAGAACGACTCGTACGTCCGGAAGACCTCGATGTGCTCGGGGTCCGGCAGCGAGTCCACGAAGACGTTCGTGTAGCCCTGGAAGTCGAAGGTCAGCACCGCGAGCGTCCGGGCCACCGTGTACAGGTCGCTGGCGACCGACGGGCCGAGCTCGGCGACCTCCGGGGCCTGGTAGCCGACCGTGCCGTAGATCGCCGACTCGTCGTCGTCCATGCGGCGCACCGCGCCCATGTCGATGAGCTTGAGCTGGTCCTCGGTCTGGATGGCGTTGTCGACCTTGAAGTCGCAGTACAGCAGGTTGCGGCTGTGCAGGTGGCCGAGCGCCTCCAGCGCCTCGATCCCGTACGCGCAGGCCTGCTCGACCGGCAGCGGATCGCGCCGGCCGTCCGGGCCGCGGCGGGCGTTGGCGATCTCCTTGAGCGACTTGCCGCCGACGTACTCCATGACGATGTAGCCGTCGAGGGAGCCGGTGCGCTGATCGAGGTGCTCGACGAAGTTGTAGATCCGGACGATGTTGGAGTGCTCGATCTCGGCGAGGAAGCGCCGCTCCGATATCGCGGCCGCCATCGCGTCCTGGTCGCCCGTGTCGAGCAGGCCCTTGAGCACCACCCAGCGGTCCGAGACCGCGCGGTCCACGGCGAGGTAGATCCAGCCGAGGCCGCCGTGCGCGAGGCAGCCCGCCACCTCGTACTGGCCGTGCACCACGTCGCCGGTGCGCAGCTTCGGCACGAACGAGTACGGGTGGCCGCACTTGGTGCAGAAGCCCTCCGTGCGGCCGGGCCGGTCGCCGCGCGCCCGGCCCACCGGGGCGCCGCAGTCGGAGCGCGAGCAGAACCGCTTCCGCTCCGGGACCTCCGGGTTCGCCATCACCGCCGAACGCGGGTCGGGGCGCGGCACCTCCGGGATCGCGACCAGGCCCGCGCCCAGCCGGTTCCGGCCGGACTGCGCGGAGGACGAGCCGGAGCTGCGCACCGAGACCGAGCGGGCGGTGCTCGCCCCGGACAGGGAGCGGGAGAGCCGGCCGGAGACGGAGCGGCGCGAGGTGGAGGAGCGGGAGGAGCGCGCGGACGGCGCGGAGGAGCGCGAGGAGGAGCGGGAACTGCTCGACGAGCCCTTGCCGGCGACGGCCACCCCGGTCGGCGTGGACTGCAGCAGACCGGCGGGCGCGACGACGGGCGCGAGACCGCAGGTGTCGCAGTACAGTTCGCCGCCGCCCATGTCCTCGTACGCGCCGCCGCAGCCGGGCCGCTGGCAGCCCGCCCCGGCGAAGCCCGAGGCTCCGGTCCCGGCGGCGGTCCCGGCCCCGGTCCCTGCGGCGGCCGCCGTCGGCGCGGGCTCCGGAGCGGCGGCCGGCTGCGCCGTCGCCCCGGTGGCGGGCGCGACGGCCGGGGCCAGGCCGCAGGTGTCGCAGTACAGTTCGCCGCCGCCCATGTCCTCGTACGCGCCGCCGCAGCCCCCCCGCAGACAGCCCGTCCCGGCCGCCTGCCCGGCGGAACCGCCGCGCCGCCCCGACTGGTTGGTCGCCCGGCTGTGCGGACCGTTCACCGCGCCGCCGTTCACCGCACCGCCGTTCACCGCGCCCGTCCCGTAGGTCCCGCCCGTCGGCACCCCGCCCCCGTTCGTCCCGGCCTCGCTCACCGTGTCCCCCTCGCGTCCCCGGGCCCGGTCAGGGCCTCCGCCGCCGCCTGCTGGTAGCGGAGCACCGCCTGCTCGGCGACCCGCAGGTCGCAGGGCGCGCTCCACAGCATCCGGCGGGCCGCGTCGTACCGCTCCACCAGCAGCGGGTCCTCCGCCCAGCCGAGCCGGGCCACCTTCGCCTTGTACGCGTCGAGGCGGCCGCGCAGTTCCGCGCGGACCGCGAGCGGCGCGGTCACCGCCGTCAACGACGCCCGGGCGCGCTCCAGTTCGTCCTCGGCCTCCCGCTCCAGGGCCTCCAGGAGCGGCGACAGCCGGTGCCACTGCGCGTGCCTGCGGTACTCCGCCGCCATGGCCAGGCGCTCCTGCAGCACCGTCGGCGGCCCGCTGACCGCCGGCACCTCCGAGGCGGCGATCTTCGCGAGCACCTCGCCGCGTGCCGCCCGCGCCTCCGCCAGCGTCCGGTCCGCCCGGGACAGCACGTCCCGCAGCCGCAGCAGCCGCTCCTCGGAGTCCTGCCGGACCGCGAGCACCGCCTCGATCTCCCGGCGCACGTCCTCCAGGGCCCGCGCCGCCCGGTCGTACCGCTCGGTGTCCGGCCGGCCGCCGCCGGGCGCCGAACTGCCGCGGGCCGGCTGCCAGAAGGCCAGCGGATCGGACACCACCTGCTCGCGCAGCGCGGCCAGCTCGGCCGTGATCGCCTCCAGCTCGTCGCCCGCCGGATGCTCCCCGGGACGCACCCCCACCGAGTGCGCCAGCGACCGGGTGCGCCCCAGCTCGGCGGCGAGCAGGTCTATCCGCGCGGGCAGCGCCGACCAGACCGCGTCCGCGGCGACGACCATGTCCAGGGAGCCCGCGTACAGCTCGTTCATCCGGTCCACCAGGCCCTGCAGCGTGAACCGTTCGCTCAGTGCCGCCCCGCCGCCGACCGCCACGCTCTCGCCGCGCAGCCGCTCGGTCAGCGCGACCAGGTCCTCGTGCCCGGGCCAGCGCCGGCGGGCCCGCAGCTCACGGGTCTCGTGCAGGGCGGCGGTGTACGCGTCGAAGTACGTCCACAGCAGCGTGATCGTCCGCTCGGCGGCGCTCCACCGCTCCTGCGTGGTCCCCGTCAGCCGGGCGCCTTCGAGCAGCCGCCGGCCGGCGTGGTCCTGCAGCGCGAGGAGCGAGTCCTCGATCGCCTTGTGCTCCGCGCCGAGCCGCGCCAGCGCACGGTCCACCTCGTCCCGGTCCATCACCGGACCAGGAGGTCCCGCGACGCCCATCGATCACCTCTCCGCTCTCGCCGTCACCTGTCGACTCCGTGGGCGTTCTCGCCCCGGCCGTGCCCCCGGCCGGCTCAGCCGTCCCGGTACTTCGGCGCCGGCGGACCGACGATGCCGGGCAGGTCCGCCTTCAGCCACTTCTCGTACGCCCGCGTCCACGCGCCGCTCTGCCGGTACTGCACCAGCACCTGGTTGACCCGGCGCACCAGGTCGTCGTTGCCGAGCCGGGCGGCCACCCCGTAGTACTCGGTGGTGAACGGGCGGCCCTTGAGCTCGACCGCCGGGTCCTGCGCGGCCTGGCCGGCCGCCAGCGCGTTGTCGGTGACCACCGCGTCGACCTCGCCCATCTGCAGCCGGGCCAGGCAGTCCAGCTGGTTGGGCACGGTCAGCCGGTCCTCGTCGGCCGGCCCGCCGTCGCCCCGGTCCTTGTAGACCGCGCCGAACGACTTCCGCTCCAGCGCCTCGTACGCGGTCGAACCCTCGGCCGTGCAGACCCGCTTGCCGTCGAGCGAGGCGTCGTAGCCGGTGACGGCCGAGGTCTTCGGCGCGAGCACCTGCTGTCCGGCCTGGAAGTACGCGGTGGAGAAGGCGACCTGCCGGATCCGCTTGCAGTTGATGGTCATCGTGCGGACCACCAGGTCGACCTTGCCGCTCTCCAGGGCGGCGATCCGCTGGTTGGTCGGGATCGTGCGGAAGACGATGAGGTCCTCGCTGCCCAGCAGGTCCTTCGCGATGGCGCGGGCCAGATCGATGTCGAAGCCCTCCAGGGTGCGGCTCGTCGGGTTGCGGTAGCCCCACCGGTAGCTGCTCTGGTCGACGCCCACGACCAGCCGGCCGCGCGCCTTGATCGCGGCGACGGCCGGGCCGTCGGCGGACGACGGGCCGAGCGAGGCCTCCGGGTCGCGGCAGGAGTCCTCGGCCCTCACCTGCACGCCCGAGCCGATGCCCGGCCCCGTGACCGCGGGAGCCGCGCGGTCCGCGGCGCCCGAGTGGGCCAGCGGGCCGAGGGTGAGCGCCGCGGTCGCGCCGCAGGCGACGGCCATCGCGCCGACCCCGCCCCAGCCCCTGAGCCGGCCGGCGATCCGGGCCGCCGCCCGTCGCCCGCGCTCCGTGACGTCCGTCAACCTTCCCCCTCTCACCGGTACTCCGACAGTCTGCGGTTGATGCCCATGATGGCCCCCACCGCGCCGAGCACGGCCAGCACGCCCGCGCCGAGGGGGAGCGCGGTCAGCGCGTCCCGGCCGTCCGACGCGGACCGGGTGAACTCCGCCTGCTCGTGGTCCAGCGCCCGCTTCAGGGCCGCGTCGACCTGGTCGAAGGACCGGCCGGTCGACTCGTCCGGGCCGATCACGCGCTTCAGCGCGCCCTCGTAGTCGCCGGCGTCGTCGGTCGCCCGGGCGCCGGAGTGGCGCTCCTTCCAGTCGGCGACGCGCTGCGCCGCCTCGTCCACGGGCGCGCGGCCGGCGTCGTCGTCGGCGAGCTCACGGGCCCGCGCGAGCGCGGCGGTCAGCTCCTTCATGCCGGCGGCGTGCTCGGTCTCGTACTTGTCGTTCTTGCCGTCGTCGGTGAGCACCGCGCCGCGCGCGACCAGCGTCAGGTTCTCGTTCGCGCGCGCCTTCAGGGAGTTGATCCGGGCCGCGGTGAGCACCTCCAGCGAACTCTGGCCGTGCTCCCGGGCGTTGTCCAGCTCGGCGCGGGCGACGGTGTGCCCGGCGACCAGCCACAGCAGGCCGACGACGGAGGCGGCCGTGGCCGCGAGCAGTCCGTGGTTCAGCACCCGGTTGGTGCGCAGGTAGGTGCGGCGCTGCACGGCGGCGAGCGCGGCGAGCGCGACGAGGCCCAGGGCGAACGAGAGGTACGGCAGCGCCCGCGCCTCCTCGTCGTCGGCGCGCAGCCGCGCGGTCTCGGCCGCGTACAGCCGCTCGGCGGCGGGCAGCAGCTGGGTGGTCATCGTCTGGTTCGCGTAGCGCAGGTACGCGCCGCCCAGCGGCAGGCCCTGGCGGTTCGCGGCGCGGGCGCGTTCGATCAGGCCCGTGTAGCGCGGCAGATGCTCGCCGAGCGTGGTGATCTCGCGGGTCGACTCCGCGGAGCCCTCGGTGTGCGCCGCGGCCTTCACCAGCAGGCGCGACGCGGTGGCGATGTCCTCCGCGTACCGCCGGCGGACGTCGGCGGGCTCCGTCGCGCCGGCCAGGAAGCCGCTGGCGGCGGCGGTGTCGGCGTCGGCGAGGGAGCGGTAGATGCTCGCGGCGTCGGCGCTCAGCGGCTGGCTGCGGCTGACGACGTCGTCGGCGGAGGCGGCGCGGGCGGATATCTCGTACGCGGTGACCGCGCCGAACGCCACGACCAGCACGGCGAGGACGGCGCCGATGATCTGCAGCCGGCCCGGCTCGGTGGTCGCCGCGCGGCGCAGCACGGCGCGGGCCTCCGCCCAGGCCCCCGCGGGCCGTTCCGGCCCCTCGGGCGGCGGCCCTGCGGGCGCCGCCTGTGCGGGCACGGCGGGCGGCCGGGGCTGCTCCAGCCCCGGCGCCGGCGCGGTGTGCGCGTTCGGCGGGTACGTCACGTGACCTCCCCCTCGGTCGCCGACTTCGGCCCCCCGGCCAGCAGTATGGCCGCAGTGGCCGACCCGCACACCGGTAATGACTCGATCTTGTTCCTATCGTGCCCCCTAGGAAAACACGACAGCTGACCGCAACCGGTTCCCCGTCCCCGTGCGGAGTCGTTCCGCTATCGCGCCGCGTACCACCCCCGCAGGCGGGTCGCCGCGGCCGGGGAGGCGGCGGCGCGGTCCAGGCCCAGGAGGGCCGCGCCGACGACCGGGGGGTCGGTGACGACGCGGACCTCGGCCTTCGGGGCCCGCTGCGCGAGGAGTTCGGCGATCCGGGCGTCCAGGTCCGGATGCCGGGCCGCCAGGACGCTGCCGCCCAGGACGACCGGGACCTCCTCGCCCAGCAGGTCCAGCCGGCGCAGCGCGACCGTCGCCAGGGCCACCACCTCGTCCGCCAGCCGGTCGACCAGGCCGCGCGCGATCGGGTCGCCCCCGCGCGCCACCTCGAAGAGCACCGGGGTCAGTTCGTGGCGGCGGGCCGCCGGGACCCGCCCCAGGTGGAGCGCCTCGATCAGCGCGTACATCGTCGGCAGCCCGAAGTGCGCGGGCAGCGCCCGCGCCAGCTCCGTGCGCTCCCCGCGCCCGTCCTCCGCACGGGCGGCGAACCACAGCGCCTCCTCCGCCAGGCCGCCCCCGCCGCCCCAGTCCCCGGAGATCCGGCCGATCGCCGGGAAGCGGGCGGTCCGGCCGTCCGGCAGCATGCCGACGCAGTTGATGCCCGCCCCGCACACCACGGCCACGCCCCGCGGCTCGTCCACCCCGGCCCGCAGCAGCGCGAAGGTGTCGTTGCGGACCTCCGTCGCCGCGGCCCAGCCGCGCCGCTCGAGCGCGGCCGTCAACTCCGCCTCCTCGACGGGCAGATCCGCGTTCGCCAGGCACGCCGAGACGTGCGCGGCGTACGGCGGTCCGCCGAGCCCCGCCTCCCCGGCCGCCCGGGCGACCGCGTCCGCCAGGACGTCCACGGCCGCCTCGACGCCGACGACCGGCGGCTGGAAGCCGCCGCCGCGCGCCGTGCCGAGCACCGCGCCGTCCGCGCCGACCAGCGCCACGTCCGTCTTGCTGTTGCCCGCGTCGATCGCCAGCACGGCGGGGTTCAGGCCCACGTGAGGTGCTCCCGGTTGTGCGCGATCAGCCGGTCGGTGAGCCCCTCGGCCTGCTCGTACTGCCCGACCAGCGGGTGCGCGAGCAGCGCCCGGAAGACCCGCTCCCGGCCGCCCTTCAGAGCCGCCTCCAGGGCGAGGTGCTCGTACGCCGTGGTGTGCGCGACCAGTCCGGCGTACAGCGGGTCCAGCGGCGCGACCGGCAGCGGCGTCGCCCCGTTCGCGCCGACGGCCGCCTGGACCTCGATCACCGCGTCGTCCGGCAGGAACGGCAGCGTGCCGCGGTTGTACGTGTTCACCACCTGGTACGGCGAACCCCCGCCGCCCAGCAGGCCGGCCGCCAGGTCGACCGCGGCCTCGGAGTAGTACGCCCCGCCGCGCCGGGCGAGCAGCGCCGGCTTCTCGTCCAGCGCCGGGTCCCCGTACATCGCCAGCAGCTCCCGCTCCATCGCCGCGACCTCCGCGGCCCGCGAGGGCTTGCGCCGCAGCTCCCCGACGACCTCGTCGTGCAGGTAGAAGTAGCGCAGGTAGTACGAGGGGACGACGCCGAGCCGGTCCACCAGCTCCCGCGGCATCCGCAGGTCCTCGGCGACGGCCTCGCCGTGCTCGGCGAGCAGCCGGGGCAGCACGTCCTCGCCCTCGGGCCCGCCCAGGCGCACCCCGGTCTCCCAGGTCAGGTGGTTGAGCCCGACGTGGTCGAGGTGCACCTCGCCCGGCGCGACGCCCAGCAGGCGGGCGAACTTCCGCTGGAAGCCGATCGCCACGTTGCACAGCCCGACCGCCCGGTGCCCGGCCCGCAGCAGCGCGCGGGTGACGATCCCGACCGGGTTGGTGAAGTCGATGATCCACGCCTGCGGGCTGGCCCGCCGGACCCGTTCGGCGATGTCCAGGACGACCGGCACGGTCCGCAGCGCCTTGGCGAGACCGCCCGCGCCGGTGGTCTCCTGCCCCACGCAGCCGCACTCCAGCGGCCAGGTCTCGTCCTGCTCGCGGGCCGCCTGCCCGCCCACGCGCAGCTGGAGCAGCACCGCGTCCGCCCCCTCGACGCCGGCGTCGAGGTCGGAGGTGGTGACGACGCGGCCCGCGTGGCCCTGCCTGGCGAAGATCCGGCGGGCGAGCCCGCCGACGAGGTCCAGCCGCTCGGCGGCCGGGTCGATCAGCACGAGTTCGGTGAGGGGCAGGGTGTCGCGCAACCGCGCGAAACCGTCGATCAGTTCGGGGGTGTACGTCGAGCCGCCCCCCACGACAGCCAGCTTCATGGTCTTCGATTCAGCCCTTCACTCCGGTGAGTGTGACTCCCTCGACGAACGCCTTCTGCGCGAAGAAGAACACGAGGATCACGGGGGCCATGACCAGCACGGTCGCGGCCATGGTCAGGTTCCAGTCGGTGTGGTGCGCGCCCTTGAAGGACTCCAGGCCGTAACTGAGCGTCCAGGCGGCCGGGTTCTCCGAGGCGTAGATCTGCGGCCCGAAGTAGTCGTTCCAGCAGAAGAAGAACTGGAAGAGGGCCACCGCGGCCAGGCCCGGCTTCGCCATCGGCACCACGACCCGCAGCAGGGTGCGCAGTTCGCCGCAGCCGTCCAGCCGGGCCGCCTCGATGTACTCGTCCGGGATCGTCAGCAGGAACTGCCGCAGCAGGAAGATCGAGAACGCGTCGCCGAACGCCAGCGGGACGATCAGCGGCCACAGCGTCCCGGACAGGTCCATCTGCTTCGCCCAGAACAGGTACATGGGGATCACGACGACCTGCGGCGGCAGCATCATCGTGGCGACGACCAGCATCAGCGCGAGGCGCTGCCCCCGGAAGCGGAACTTGGCGAGCGCGTACGCGACGGGCAGTGAGGACAGCAGCGTCAGGACGGTGCCCAGCCCCGCGTACAGCAGGGTGTTGCGCCACCACGTGAGGAAACCCGGAGTCTCCAGGACCCGGGTGTAGTTGCTCCACACCCACGTGTCCGGGACCAGGTCGCGGGTGAGCGCCTGCTGGTCGCTCATCAGCGAGGTCAGCAGCACGAAGACGAACGGCAGCACGAAGAACAGCGCGGCCGCGACGCCGAGCGCGTGCACGCCGATCCAGTGCAGCAGCGCACGCCGGCGGGCGGCGCGTACGGGCGCGGTGGGGCCGGCCGGGGCGCCGGGCGCGGCCGGGGCGGCTCGCTTCTCGGTCACGGCGGTCATGAGGTCGGGTCACCTGCCTGGATCAGCCCGCCGCGCCGCCGCATCAGCAGCGCGGTGAAGGCCATCGCGAGGGCGAACAGGACGAGGGCGAGCACGCACGCCGCCCCGTAGTCGAAGCGCTGGAAGCCCAGGTTGTAGACGAGCTGGGGCAGGGTCAGCGTGGACTTCTCCGGGTACCCCGGCTCGAACTGCTGGCCGCTGTTGCCGATGACGCCGGAGGCGACCTTCCCGGCCACCAGCGGCTGGGTGTAGTACTGCATGGTCTGGATCACGCCGGTGACCACGGCGAACAGCACGATCGGGGAGATGTTCGGCAGGGTCACGTACCGGAACCGCTGCCACGCCGACGCCCCGTCCAGCTCGGCCGCCTCGTACTGCTCCTTCGGCACGTCGAGCAGCGCCGCCATGAAGATCACCATCAGGTCCCCGACGCCCCAGACCGCGAGCGCGGTCAGCGCCGGCTTGGACCAGGCGGGGTCCGTGAACCAGCCCGGCGCCGGCAGGCCCGCCTCCGCGAGGAGCGCGTTGACCGGGCCGGTGCCGGGGTTGAGCAGGAACACGAAGGCGAGCGTCGCGGCCACGGGCGGCGCGAGGTACGGCAGGTAGAAGAGCGTACGGAAGACGTTCGTGCCGGTCCGGAGCTTGGTGACGAGCAGCCCGACGCCGAGGCCGAACACGACCCGGCAGGCGACCATCACCACGACCAGCCACAGCGTGTTGCGCATGGCGGGCCAGAAGGCCGGGTGGTCGGTGAAGACGTAGCTCCAGTTCTCCAGGCCGTTGAAGACGGGGGGCCGGAAGCCGTCGTACGCCGTGAAGGAGAAGTACACGGTGGAGACCAG
Organism: Streptomyces tritici; assembly: GCF_048500665.1. Taxonomy (NCBI): domain Bacteria; kingdom Bacillati; phylum Actinomycetota; class Actinomycetes; order Kitasatosporales; family Streptomycetaceae; genus Streptomyces; species Streptomyces tritici. Next base: position 2,245,932 of record NZ_CP183183.1, on the reverse strand, counting down.
CGGGTACGCGAAGAACACGCTGAACCCCACCAGCCAGGGCGACAGGAACGCCGTGGTACGGAGCGACGAGCGCCGGCGCTTCGCCCGCAGGGTGTGAGCGGCGGTCATGCGGCGCCTACTTGGCCTTCTCGATGTCCGTGTCGATCTGCCGCGCGGTCCGTTCGAGGCCGGCCTTCAGATCGCGCTCCTTGCCGGACTCGTAGAGGTAGCCGAACTCCTGCAGCGTCACCTGGTACACGCCGCCGTTGACGGACGCCGGGGTGGTGTTGGACTTCGGGTGCCGGGCGATGTCGAGGAAGACCTTGAACCGCGGGTCCAGCTTGAGCTTCGGGGAGGCGAGGGCCTCGTGGGTGGAGGGCACGTTGCGCAGCTCGTTGGCGAAGTTCACCACCGCGTCGGTGTCGGTGGTCATGTACTTCACCAGCTCCCAGGCGGCGTTCTGCTTCTTGCTGGTGGCGGCGATGCCGACGATCGTGCCGGACAGGTAGCCCTTGCCGTAGTCGGCGGCCTGGTCGTCCGGGACGGGCAGCGGGGCCACGCCGATCTCGAAGGGCAGCTCGGCGTCGACGGCCATGCCGAGCCGCCACTCGCCGTCGAGCTGCATGGCGACCTGGCCGGTGTGGAAGGGGTGCTTGGCGCCCCACTCGTCGCCGAAGGTGTTGCGGTACTTCTCCAGCCTGGCGAAGCCGCCGAGCTTGGCGATCAGGTTCTTCTGCCAGGTGAACATGTTCGCGAAGGCCGGGTCTTTGGCGATGTTGGACCTGCCGTTCGCGTCGAAGTACGTCGGGCTCCACTGGGCGACGAGATGGCCGGGCGTGGACTCGTAGCCGTGGAACACGGGCATGAAGCCCAGCTGCTCGTACGAGTCGCCCTTCGCCTTGGTCAGTTTGACGGCGGCGGCGTCGAACTCGCTCCAGGTGCGGGGCGGTGCGGTGATGCCGGCGGCCTTGAAGGCGTCCTTGTTGTAGTAGAGCCCGTAGGCGTCGCCGAGGAGCGGCAGTGCGCAGCGCCTGCCCTCGAACTCGGTGTAGTCGAGGCGGGGTTCGGGGAAGGTCTTCGCCAGGTCGACCTTCGACTTCTCGATGAACGGCTTGAGATCGGCGAAGGCTCCGGAGGAGCAGAACTTGCCGACGTTGTCGGTGGTGAAGGACGAGACGACGTCGGGGGAGTTGGAGCCGCCGGCGCGCAGGGCCTGCTGGATCTTGTCGTCGGTGACGTTGGGGACGACCTTGACGGTGATGTTGGGGTGGTCCTTCTCGAACCGCTTGATGTTGTCGTTGACGGCCTTCACCTCGGAGGGCGCGGACCAGCCGTGCCAGAAGGTGAGCGTGGTCCTCGCCTTCGGATCGTCGGTGGCGCCGCCGGAGGCCTGTCCGGTGCAGGCCGAGGCGAGCAGGGCGGTGGCGGTGGTCGCGGCGAGCAGGAGCGCGCTGCTGCGGGTGCGGTGACGTGCGCGTGCGGGCATGGCGAAGGCTCCCTTGGCGGGTGAGGGGCTGGAGGGGGACGGGGGTGCGGCCCTGGGGGTGTTACGAGCGGGAGGTGTCGAAGACTTCGTCGCGGGTGGTGGCGAGGGCGCTCTCCAGCGCCCCGCGCAGGACCGGCCGCCGGGGAACGGAGGCCAGGACGAGGGTCGGCCGCGCGGCGGCGAGCTCGGTCAGCTCGGCCTGGACGCGGGCGCGCAGCGGCTCGCCGCCGGGGACCACGGCCTCGCCGGACAGGACGACGAGCTCGGGGTCGAGGACGGCGACGAGGGAGGCGAGCCCGGTGGCGAGCCGGACGGCGTACGCGTCGAGCAGCGCGGCGTACCGGGGGTCGGTGCCGTGCCGTTCGGCGGCGGTGGCGAGCAGGGCGGAGGCGGTGGCGACGTACGGCTGGTCGGGCGTGTCGATGCCGGCCTCGCGGGCGAGCCCGGGGACGGTCTGGGCGCCGGCGAGCTCCTGGTAGCCGCCGCTGTTGGCCTTGGTGACGCCGCGGACGAGCGGGGCGCCGGGCACGGGCAGGAAACCGACCTCGCCGGCGCCGCCGGTGAAGCCGCGGTGCAGGCGGCCGCCGAGGACGAGGGCGGCGCCGAGGCCCTCCTGGTTCCACAGCAGCACGAAGTCGCCGTGGCCCTTGGCGGCGCCGAGGCGCTGCTCGGCGACGGCGACGAGGTTGACGTCGTTCTCGTACTCGAACGGCATCGGGAGGGCGGCGGCCAGCTCGTCGAGCAGCGTGGGCGAATGCCACCCCGGCAGGTGCGAGGCGTACCGCAGCCGCCCGGTGGCGGGGTCGAAGGCCCCGGGCGTCCCGATGACGAGCCGCCGCACCTCGCTCACGTCGATCCGAGCGTCCTTGACGGCCCCGTCGAGCGCGGCGCGCACCTGCCCGACGACGTCCTGGCGCTCGCGCCCGGGGGTGGGCAGCTCGAACTCCCCGACGACGGCCCCCGTCACGTCGGCGACGGCGGCGAGGATCCGCTCCGGGTTGACGTCGAGCCCGGCGGCGTACGCGGCGCGCGGGTTCAGCGAGTAGAGCTGCGCACTGGGCCCCGGCCGCCCCTCGGTGGCCCCCGTGACCACGACGAGCCCGGCGGCCTCGAGCCGCGCGAGGAGCTGCGAGGCGGTCGGCTTCGACAGCCCGGTCAGCTTCCCGATCCGCGTCCGGGACAGCGTCCCGTGCTCCAGCAGCAGATCGAGCGCCGCCCGGTCGTTCATTGCCCGCAACACCCGCGGCGTCCCCGGCACGACCCCACTCATCCCGCGCCCCCCTTCCCACCACTGTTAGGAAACTTTCCTACCAGGCTGCCGGGAAGGTAAGTCCGCACGGATGCCGTCGTCAACCCCCTGAGCGCCGCACCGCACCCCAGGGCCGGTCGCGGTCGCGCCGGATCAGAGAGTCGTAGGCCCCGAACTCCGGCACGGGCTCCCAGTGCAGCGAGACATCGAGCCCGTCCCGGCTTTCCTCGGTGACCTCGTCGTCCACGTCGACGGTGCGAGTGCCGACGCCGTCGGGAGCGAACGTGTAGGTCTCCACCCGCTCGGCCGAGGCGTACCCCCCGCGCTCCTTCGCGTCGCCGTAGTCGTAGATCGTCACTTCTTCGAGGAAGAGCGAGCCGTCGATGACGGAGAACGTGTAATCCAATGCGTCGCGGGCCAGCTCGTCCATGAAGATGACGGCGGCGTAATCCGTCTCCCACCGGACCTCCACCCGCAGCTCCGGGTGCGGCTCGTCCTCGGTGTACAGGATTGCGGTGTACAACTCCCCGCCGACGTGACGGGCCTGGGCCTCCGCGACCGTCAGCGGGCCCATGGGCCGTTCGGTGAGTTCGTTCCACTCTTCGCAATAGATCCAGGTCATGGTTGCTCAGGCTATCCCTTCGGGATGCGGTGGACGAGGCCGTTCACGTCCCTGATGATCACGCGGCTCTCCGCTGCCTGCTTGAGCGCCCATTCGGGTACCGGACTGTTCTGTACGGGAACTTCCAAATAGTAGTTTCCCCTGAGGCGTTGCCCGATGAGCTGTGGATATTCTCTGCGCGCCTTGTCGGTGTCCGGAATCCTGGTTCCCCTCTTGTACTTCGACGTGAATTCCCCCAGATACTTCTTGAAGGTGGCTTCACTTATCTCGGATATCTGCGTGTCCTTGCGGGACACGATCTCCTTCTTCGGACGGTACGAGTCCAGGTACTTGCCGTTCTCGAGATAGACCTCGTTGGCGGGGTAGCGGGGCCAGTTGTCCTCGTTGAACTGTCGTCCCTTCCTCCACTTCTCGCGCAGCCAGGGCGGCGCCTCTCCCTTGCCGCCTCCCGCGCCACCCGTGCTCGCCCCCTCCGCTCCGGCTGCCATGAGGACGACGCCTGCGGTGCCGAGGAGGGCGGCGTTGAGGGCCGCTTCGGCGGTGATCGCCGCGCCGACCGTGCCGACGCCGGCCAGGGCCAGCCCTGGCGGGAACAGGGCGACGAGGGACAGCAGGAGGAGGGCGAAGCCGAGGTGGACGAGGAAGGTGTCGAGCGCATCGATCAGGTAGGACGTGGAGATCGCCGCGCCGCCCGGGCCGGCGTCGCCGAGGCCGCGGGAGAGGAGGAACACACCGGTCGCCGCCGCGCCCAGGGCCGTACCGAGACGGAAGCGGTGGACGGCCAGCGGCTCGGCCAGGGGCTGAGCCGCCGCCCTCCGCCAGGTGCGGAGCAGCACTGCCGACAGCCAGGCGATCCACACCACTGCCCCGACGCCGAACCCCAGCAGGATCTTCGGGCCCGCGCCGGTGCGGAAGAACTCCTGAAGCGCGGCGGTGGAGGTGAACGAGCCGACGCCGAGGAACAGCAGGGACGGGAGCATGAGCACGCAGGGGACGACGAAGAGCCACTTCTGCCGGGCCGCCCGCGCCCGCGCCGCCTTCAGCCGCGCGCGGATGTGCTCCCTCTGCCAGGCCTGTGCGTGGTCGGACGCATCCATCAGCGCCGTGATGTCCCCGACCGCTCGGCGCAGTTGCTCGCTTTCCTCAGGCGGTCCCGCGGCGACCGCGTACCGCAGGGAGCGGCGTAACCGCACGTAGCGCAGGGCGATGACCAGGCTCCATGGCAGGTGCCAGGCCGCGTAGCGCAGGAGGGCGGCGAAGGAGTCCCCATCGGCCCGCTCCGCGGTGAGCAGCACGTCCGGCACGGCGCGTGTGCCCCGGTGGAGCCGGCGCAGGTCGACGGCCACGGCGATCGCCAGGCCGACGAGCGGCGCCACCCAGGCATGAGCGTCCAGCGTCTCGCTCCACCCGGTCGTCGGCTCGCCCGGATTCTGCGCGGCGTAGTTGCCCACCGCGTGGTGCACGGAGGCGGCCGCGAACGGCACCACCCCCAGCAGCCGCACCCAGCCCCGCGTCCGGAACAGCCATCCGACGCCCAGACCCACGACGGACGTCCACACCAGGTGGGAGGACGTCTCCGCCACCGCCCCGCCGATCAGCCGGAGTTGCCCGGACGGTGCGGGGAACCACGCCGTGAACACCTGGCCCGGCCCGGGTATGTACGGCGGGAAGAGACTGTCCGGGACGACCCAGCCCCCGGCGTCGTGCACGAGGGCGCGGTCGGCGTCCAGACCGTAGCGCAGCATCGACTCCAGAAGCCCGAACCCCGCGCCCAGCGCCCCGCCCAGCACCACGAAGTCGGCCAGCCCCCACTGCCGGCGGACCTTGAGGCTCAACCCGGCCAACAACAGGGGAGACACCTTGACGAGTTCCTCGACCCACGGCCCCACGGCGTAGCTCGTGGTCTCCGCCACCTCCGTCAACGACCGCCCGGAACTGCCGGCGTAGAAGCGCGTGTACGCGAGCTGGACCAGCGCCGTCGCCACGCCGCACCCGTACACGCCCACAACGATCGCCAGCAGCACCGTCGACAGCCGGACCGTGCGCGTCGGCCACGACAGGGCGAACAACTGCAGCACACCCCAGACGGCCGCAGCCGCCATCATCAACGCCACCCCTGCCCCCGAAGTCTGCAGCGACATTGCATTCGCTAAAGCGAACGAAAGCGTATGGCGCTCGACTCTGCTTCAGCAACGGGGTTTGCGGCAGATCGTCAAGTGGGCGAGGCGCAGCCTGTGCATTCGGGATGCGTGATGCACGCTGAAGCGCCCCGATCCCGGAGTGCCAGGCGGGGTGCTTCCGTGTGGGCGCAGGGCGGCCGGGCCGCCGGTCAGCCGAAGACGAGCGCGAGCCCGACGACCGCCAGGAGCAGCCCGCACAGCAGCGCCACGCCGCCCGTCAGCCGGCCGGCCAGGGTCGCAGAGCGCGCGGCATCGTGCACGCCTCAGGCGCGCTACTTGTTCAGTTCCGGCTTCGGCAGGGGGGTGGCCGCGGCGGACTGGGGGGAGGTGGTGCTGGCGAAGGCCGAGGGGGCGGACATTCCGGCGGTGGGGTCCGCTTTCGACTCCTCGGGCTGGGGCGGGATGCCGCCGACGATGCGGATGCCGGCCTGGTCCAGGGCGCGCTTGATGCGCCAGCGCAGTTCGCGTTCGACGCCCAAGGCCTTGCCCGGCATCGTCTTCGCGGAGACGCGGACCGTCATCGAGTCCAGCAGGACCTCCGTGAGGCCGAGGACCTCCACCGGGCCCCACAGGCGCTCGTTCCACGGCTCGTCCTTGGCCATCGAGGCGCCGACCTCGGCCACGATGCCGCTGATGCGGTCCAGGTCCTCCGTCGGGCGGACCGTCACGTCCACGCCCGCCGTGGCCCAGCCCTGGCTCAGGTTGCCGATCCGCTTGATCTCGCCGTTGCGGACGTACCAGATCTCGCCGTCGACCCCGCGCAGCTTCGTCACGCGCAGGCCCACCTCGATGACCTCGCCGGACGCCACGCCCGCGTCGACCGAGTCGCCCACGCCGTACTGGTCCTCGAGGATCATGAATACGCCGGACAGGAAGTCCGTCACCAGGTTCCGCGCGCCGAAGCCGATCGCCACGCCCGCCACACCGGCCGAGGCCAGCAGCGGCGCCAGGTCGATGTCGAAGGCGCCGAGGATCATCAGGCCGGCCGTGCCCATGATCAGGAACGACGTCACGGACTTCAGGACCGAGCCGATCGCCTCCGAGCGCTGGCGGCGCCGTTCCGCGTTCACCAGCAGACCGCCGAGGGCCGTGCCCTCCACCGCCTGCGCCGAGCGGTTCATCCGCTCTATCAGCTTCGTCAGGGCTCGCCGGACCGCCATCCGGAGCAGGAACGCGACCACCAGGATCAGCAGAATGCGCAGGCCCGTGTTCAGCCAGTCGGCCCAGTTCTGCTCGACCCAGCCCGCCGCGTTGCTCGCCTTCTGGGCCGCCTCGTCGAGGGTGCCCGTAGCGGGCGTCGGGTCGGACACGTGAAGACCTCCATGCTTCGTGTTCAGCCCCTCCACACTAACGGGGCGTCGGACGCGCCCCGGCCGCCCCGAGCCCCGGAGAGACCGACCTCACCCGCGCACGATCCCGCGCCCCGTCCTCCGTGTGGCCGAGAACACCCTCAGCCCGTTACCCGTACGTGGTGGCGCCGCGACCAGGCATGAGGAGAAACTGAGAGCAGATCGTCCCGGCGCGAGCCACGCGCCGCCGGCGTATAGGAGGCATCCGTGCCACATGTCCTGGTCCTCAACGCGTCGTACGAGCCGCTCGGCGTCGTACCGCTCCGCCGCGCGCTCGTCCTCGTCCTCGAGAACAAGGCCCTCTGCCTGGAGGAGTCCGGCGCCTTCCTGCACAGCGAGACCCGCGTCGTCCCCGCACCGAGTGTGGTCCGACTGAAGCGGTTCGTGCGGGTCCCCTACCGGGGGCCCGTTCCCTTGACCCGCAGAGCCCTCTTCGCCCGCGACGGCGGGCGTTGCATGTACTGCGGTGGCGTCGCAACCAGCGTCGACCACGTCGTTCCGCGCAGCCGCGGCGGGACGCACGCCTGGGACAACGTGGTGGCCGCCTGCCGCCGCTGCAACCACCTCAAGGCCGACCGTCACCTGCGCGAGCTGGGCTGGCGGCTGCGCCACCAGCCCGCGCCGCCGACCGGCCTGGCCTGGCGCATCATCGGCACGGGTCACCGGGACCCGCGCTGGTTGCCGTATCTCAAGCCGTACGGCGCGGACGACGCGATGGCCCGGATCGACGCCGTGAGCCCACCCCGTGAAGGGGCGGCCACGGTCTCGGCTCCGGGCCTTTGACGTAGCAGGGCCTGGGCACGGGGCCCGGGGCGCCCGCCCGCCGCGCGGCGCCCCGGCCCGTCACCGCCGCGCGGCGCCCCCGCACCGTCACTCGTCCAGGGCCTCCGGGTCCTGGCCCTCCCGGGCCTCCCGCGCCGGCGGCTCCTCCGGCGTGCCCTCCGGAGCCGGAGGCTCCTGAGCCGGGTCCTCCGCCACCGCGTACGCCTCCACCGACCACAGCGAGTACCCGTACTCCGTCGCGCGCGCGTCCCCCTGCACCCGCAGGAACCGGGTGTCCGGCGCGTCCATCCGGACCGACTCGCGCCCGCCGCGCCCGTCGCGTACGGTCGCCGCGGTCCGCCAGGTGCGGCCGTCCGCGGAGACCTGCACCCGGTACCGGCTCGCGTGCGCGTCCTGCCACTGCAGCACCACCCGGCCGATCCGGGCCGGCTCCGCCAGCTCCACCTGCCACCAGGCCCCGTCCTCCGCCGGCGAGGACCAGCGGGTCGCCGGGTCGCCGTCCAGGGCGTACGCGGCGGGGAAGTCCTCCGTCTCGTCGCCCGAGGACGACGCCGTGCCGGACCGCGCCAGGTCCGGGCCGTCGGTGCGCGGGTACGCCCGTACCGTCAGCACCCGCTCCTCGCCCGCGAAGGACACCGGCACCAGGTACGTGCCCGACGCCGCGCCGGGGGCCACCCGGACCTCCAGCGGCACCGTCGTGCCCGCGCCGCGCGGCACCCGGATCTCCTTCGGCAGCCGGACCGTCACGCCCTTGGGCGGACGCGCCGTCAGCGTGCCGCGCACCTCGTCGGGCCGCTGCGCCACCAGCCGCACCTGCAGCCGTTGCGCCGGGCCGCCGATCTCCGCGTCGGTCTCCGTACGGGCCAGCTCCAGCTCCGCGCGCGGCGCGTCGGAGAACCACGGCACCAGCGAGCGGATCACCGGGGCCACGCCGCCCGTCCACGCCACCCGCACCGCCTCGGCGCGCAGCCCCTTCGCGTCGGTCTGCGTCCAGCCGCTCGGCGACACCGGGCCCAGCTCCCGCCAGCCCCCGCCGGGCACCAGCGCCTCCAGCCGGGCCGCGTCGCCCGTGCCCGGCTCGGTCATCAGGGTCAGCGACTCCAGCGGCCGCGGCCGGTCCAGCCGCACCGTGTACGCGTCGGTCTCCGGCGACGCCGCCGCCGCGGTCCGGGCCCGGTCCGCGCCGGTCCAGGCCGCGGCCTCCTTCACGGCCCGCGCCAGGAACGGGTCGAGGACGCCCCGGCCGACCGTCGCCCGGTTCTTCGTCACCGCCGTGCGCAGCGGCTCCAGGCGCAGCTGCGCCTGCCAGGCGGCCGCGCCGTCGCCGCGCGCCTGCGCCTGCAGCATGTCGACGGCGGTCTCCCCGGCGAGCCCGTACCGCGACAGCTGCTCCAGCCAGGGCCGCACCTCGTCGTCGAGCACCCCGCCGGCCGCGCCGCCGAGCCGCTCGGGCGCCTCGCGCATCACGGTGAACGCGGCCCGCAGCTCACGCGCCGCGCGCTCCCGCACGGCCGGGTCGGCGGCGGCGCGGTCCCGCCAGTACGCCGCCATCAGCGGCTTGAGGTACGCGGACTCGGCCCCCGGGTCGAGGAGCGAGGAGGCCCCGTTGCCGGCCAGCGCGCGCAGGGCCTCGCGCGCCTCCGGGTCGCCGCCGGCCAGGTCGTCGACGGCGGCCCGCCAGGACTCCTGCGGGCGGTAGCCCTTGGGGTTCCAGGCGTAGTCGGCGGCGGTGAACAGCGGGATGCGGGAGGCGGCGGGCTGCTCCATGGCGTTGGCCAGGAAGGCGGCGGAGCCGGCGGCCACGGCCGGTTCGCGGCCGGTGTGCGGGCCGAGGAACAGCCGGTCCTGCGCGTAGTCGTTGACCGGGTAGTTGTCCATGGTGACCAGCGGGTGCCGGAACGCGTCCCGGGCGCCCGCCAGTTCGCGGCCGGTGATGGTGCGGGGCACCACGCCGACGCCCGTCCACGCCACCTGCACCCGCGGGTCGAGCCGGGCGGCGAGCGCCGTGCGGTAGGCGGTGGCGCCGTCCTGGTAGTACTCGGTCGGCATCAGCGTCAACGGCACGGCGTCCGGGTGCCGTTCGGCGAGGTGCCGGGCGACGGCGCCCGCGACCCGGGCGTGCGCCTCGGCGGCCGCCTCCGGACCCCGGCCGAAGGTGTCCGCGTCCCGGTCGCAGTGCCACTCGCTGTAGCTGACGTCCTGGAACTGCAGCTGGAAGGCGCGCACCCCGAGCGCCCACATCGCGTCGATCTTGCGGTTCAGCGCACGGACGTCCTCGTCGGAGGCGAGACACATGGACTGCGCCGGCGCGACCGCCCAGGCGAGGGTGACGTGGTGGGCGCGGGCGCGTGCGGCCAGGGCGCGGAAGGCGGTGCGCTCGGCGGCCGGGTACGGCTCGCGCCACAGGACCTGCCGGTACGGGTCGTCGCCGGGGGCGTAGAGGTAGCGGTTCTGCTTGGTGCGGCCGAGGAACTCGACCTGCGCGAGGCGCTGTTCGAGGGTCCAGGGCCGGCCGTAGAAGCCCTCGGTCATGCCGCGGACGGCCGAGCCGGGCCAGTCCCGCACCTGGACGCCGGAGATCACGGAGCCCTTGGCCTGCCGCACCACCAGCTGGCGCAGTGTCTGCACGGCGTGGAACAGGCCGTCCGGGCCGACGCCGTCGAGGGCGACCGTGTCGCGTCCCTGGTGGCGGCCGGTCGCCAGTCGGTAGCCGCCCCGGGGCAGATCGGCGCGCTCGGGGGCGCGCAGCGCCCGCAGTGCTTCCGTCGCTCCCGAGGTCCCCGCGCCGCCGGGTCCGCCGAGCCGGAACACCGGGCCCCGGCCGGGAAGTCCGGTGGCGAGGGTGCGCACGCCGGCCGCGCGCAGCACCTCGCGCAGCGCCGCCACCGCGTACGGATCGGCGTCCGCGTCCACGAGCAGCGTCGCCTCGGTCCCCAGGGGCACCGGCGCGCCGGCCGCGGCGAGCGACTGGGGGCGGGGCCAGACCGGGGGGATGCCGGGGCTCTGCGTGTCCGGTGCGTCCGGGGTGGCCACGGGGGAGACCGGGGCGGCCTGCGCGGGGCCCGCGGGGCCGCCGAGGAGTCCGCCGATGACGGCGGCCGCGACCGCCGTCGCCGTCCGCCTGCCGCGCCCCAGGTGCACGCCTTTCTCCCCTCGACGCACCTCACTCGTGTCCCGCCCGAACATCACGAGCGGGTTACGAGCCCACCACCCGGCCGGCGAGGGTGTCAATGCAGCCGGCCGAACTGTCGTTTTTGCCCGGCGGGGTGGCGTCCGTACGCCCCGTTCCGCGGGTACAACGGAGGGTGACCGGCGTCACGCGGCGCCCCGCGGCGACGCCCCGCCGCACCCGCTGTGTCCGCCCCGAGCCCCCGGGAGTGCAGAAGTGACCCTGGCCCGCCTCGCCGAACTCCACGGTGTCGCCACCGCGTACGAGCCCTCCGCGGGCGTCACGGTCCACGTCCCGGACGCCACCGTGGTGGCCGTCCTGGGGGCGCTCGGCGTCGACGCCTCGACGCCCGAGTCCGTCGCCGACGCCCTCGCCCGGGCCGAACGGGACGCCCGGGAGCGGCTGCTCCCCGCCACCGTGGTCCTCTGGCAGGGCGAGGCCCTGCCGGCGGCCCTCGCCGAACTCCCGCCGGACACCGCGCTGCTGGTCACCACGGAGGACGGCGAGAGCCTGCCGTGGCGGCCCGGCGACGCGCTGCCGCCCGGCGTGCACCGCATCGACGCGGAGGCCCCCGGCGGCCGCCGCTCCCGCGCCACGCTCGTCGTCGCGCCCGCCCGGCTGCCGCAGCCGCCGGAGCGGGTCCACGGGCTGCTCGTCCAGCTGTACTCGGTGCTGTCCACGCGCTCCTGGGGCATGGGCGACCTCGGCGACCTGCGGGAGCTGGCCGCCTGGGCGGGCCGCACCCACGGGTTCGGTTTCGTGCAGGTCAACCCGCTGCACGCGGCCGTCCCCGGAGCGCCCGTCGACCCGTCCCCGTACCGCCCGTCCTCGCGGCGCTTCCCGGACCCGGTCCATCTGCGGATCGAGGACGTCCCCGAGTTCGCCCACCTCGCCCCCGAGTACCGCGCCGAGCTCGACGCCGTCCTGCAGGATGCCGCGGACCTGCGCGAACGCGTACTGAACAAGGGCGCGTTGATCGACCGGGACGCGGTGTGGGCGGCCAAGCGGCGGGCCCTGGAGCTCCTTGCGACCGTGCCGCTCGGGCCGGGCCGGCGCGCGGACTACTGGGACTTCCTCGCCGAGCACGGCCGCGCCCTGGAGGACCACGCCACGTACTGCGCGCTCGCCGAGCGCCACGGCCACCACTGGCGGGACTGGCCGCGGGAGCTGCGCGACCCGCGGACGGCCGCCGCGGCGGTCCGGGAGGACGACGATCTGCCCGCCCTGGTCGACTTCCACTGCCGGCTCGCCTGGCTGACGGACCGGCAGCTCGCCGACGCCTCCCGGGCCGCCCGCGAGGCCGGGATGGCCGTCGGTCTGGTGCACGACCTCGCGGTGGGCGTGCATCCGGACGGGGCGGACGCCTGGGCGCAGCAGGACGTGTTCGCCGCCGGCATGTCGGTGGGCGCGCCGCCCGACGCGTTCAACGCCCGCGGCCAGGACTGGGGGCTGCCGCCGTGGCGGCCGGACGCGCTCGCGGCCTGCGGCCACGCGCCGTACCGCGGGCTGCTGCGGGGGATGCTGCGGCACGCCGGGGCGCTGCGGATCGACCATGTGATGGGCCTGTTCCGGCTGTGGTGGGTGCCGGAGGGGCTGGAGCCCACGGAGGGCACCTACGTCCGGTACGACGCCGAGGCGATGCTCGCCGTCCTCGTCCTGGAGGCGCACCGGGCGGGCGCGGTGGTCGTCGGCGAGGACCTCGGCACGGTCGAGCCGGGGGTCCGGGAGGCCCTGGAGCGGCGCGGGGTGCTCGGCACCTCCGTGCTGTGGTTCGAGCGGGACTGGGCGGGCGACGGCCGCCCGCTGCCCCCGGAGCGCTGGCGCTCCGGCTGCGTGGCCACCGCCACCACCCACGACCTGCCGTCCACGGCGGCCCGGCTGACGGGCGAGCACGTGCTGCTGCGGCACCGGCTCGGGCTGCTCACCGGGGACCTGGAGCGGGAGCGGGCCGCCGACCGGGCGGAGGTCGCCGAGTGGCTGGAGTACCTGGACGGGCTCGGCCTGCTGCCGGAGGGCGTCGGGGGCGAGGAGGCGGAGGTGCGGGCGGTGCACCGGTTCCTGCTGCGCACCCCCGCCCGGATGGTCGGGGTGTGGCTGCCGGACGCGGTGGGGGACCGGCGGCCGCAGAACCTGCCGGGCACCTGGGACCAGTACCCGAACTGGCGGCTGCCGGTCGCGGACCCCTCGGGCCGCCCGCTGACGCTGGAGGAACTGGCCGCCTCGCCCCGGCTGCACCGCCTGTTCGCGCTGCTGCGGGAGGAGCAGGGGCGCCCGTAGAAGCCCGTACGGCACCCCCGGGCGCGCGGCCCCTCCGGGCGTTCGCTACTTTTGCACCGTGGACAAGAAGAACGCCCTGCGCGCCGGCGCCGTGACGGCCGGTACGACGCTGATGATGCTGCTCATGTCGTCCCCCGCGCTCGCGCTCACCCGCGACGACGGTGACGACCCGGCTCCCAAGCTGAGTGTCGCGGAGACCCTCGGCCTGTTCGTGGGCGCGCCGATCGCGCTGTTCCTGGTGATCGCCGGTCTGGTGATGGTGCTCGACAGGTCCAAGAAGGCCTGAGCGGCCGCTGAATCCTCCGAGGGCGCCGTACGGTCCGACACGGACCGTACGGCGCCCTCGCGTGCGTCCGTACGGCCGTACGGTCAGGCCGTGGTGGCCAGCAGCTTGCGCAGCAGCCCGGCCAGCTGCTCCGCCTCCTCCCGGGTGAGCGCCGACTCCAGCGCCTCCCTCTGCCGTTCCACGCCGGCGGTCACCGCCAGGTCCACGAGTTCCCGGCCGCGCTCGCTGAGCGTCACGCGCAGGGCGCGGCGGTCGTTGGGGTCGGGGCTGCGACTGAGCAGCCCGGCCTTCTCCAGCCGGTCGAGCCGGCCGGTCATGCCCCCCGTGGTGATCATGAGCGTGGCGGAGAGCTCCCGCGGCGAGAGGGTGTACGGCTCGCCGGAGCGGCGCAGGGTGGCGAGCACGTCGAACTCCCCGAGCGCCATCCCGTACGGCGCGTACGCCTTGTCCACGCGCCCGCGCATCGCGAGCGCGAGCCGGTAGATCCGCCCGAAGACGGCCATCGGCAGCGTCTCCAGGTCGGGCCGGACGACGGCCCACTGGTCGGTGATGGCGTCGACGGCGTCGTGAGCGGGGCCGGGGCCCGGGTGCTTCTTCTCCTGCATGCCCTCAGTCTCCCTTCCGCGGGAATCGCTGACAAGAAAGCTGCTTGCGAGAAAGTAGCTTAGTGCTAAGTTAATTACCGCCAAGCCAGTCCGCGCCGCATCGCAGGGGGATCCGTCATGTCCCGCAAGGCCGCCGTCGTCGCTCTGACCGCCCTCGCCCCCGTCTCCTGGGGCTCCACCTACTTCGTGACCACCGAGTTCCTGCCGCCCGACCGGCCGCTGTTCACCGGTCTGATGCGGGCGCTGCCCGCCGGTCTGCTGCTCCTCGCGCTCACCCGGAAGCTCCCGACCGGGGCCTGGTGGGGCAAGGCGGCGGCGCTCGGGGCGCTCAACATCGGCGCCTTCTTCCCGCTGCTGTTCCTCGCCGCGTACCGGCTGCCCGGGGGAGTGGCCGCCGTCGTCGGCTCGGTCGGCCCGCTCTTCGTCGTCGGCCTCGCCGCCCTCTTCCTCGGCGACCGGCCCACCCTGAAGTCCCTGCTCGCCGCCGTCGCGGCGGCCTTCGGCGTCAGTCTCGTGGTCCTCAAGGCGGGCGCCGCGCTGGACGCGGTCGGCGTGTTCGCCGGACTGCTCTCCGCCCTGTCGATGTCCGCCGGCACCGTCCTCACCAAGCGCTGGGGCCGCCCCGAGGGGGTCGGCGCCCTCGCCCTGACCGGCTGGCAGCTCACCGCGGGCGGCCTGGTCATCCTGCCGATCGCCTTCCTCGTCGAGGGCGCCCCGCCGGCCCTCGACGGCACCTCGCTCGCCGGCTACGCCTACCTCGCCTTCGGCAACACCGCGGTCTCGTACTTCCTCTGGTTCCGCGGCATCGAGCGGCTGAGCGCCACCTCCGTCACCCTCCTCGGCCCGCTCTCGCCGATCAGCGCCGCCGTCATCGGCTGGGCCGCGCTCGGCCAGGCGCTCGGACCGGTGCAGCTGCTCGGCATGGCGATCGCCTTCGGCGCCACGCTGGCCGGGCAGATGGGCCCGCGGAAGCCGAAGGGCGCGGGTGAGCAGAAGGGTGGAACGTTCAGTTCAGCTGAAAGGAAGGCGCAGGAGATTTCGATGGACCTGAAGGTTGGCGCGGTGCGACGGTAGGGCGATGAGCCGCCCGATCACCGCCCGCCGCCCGACCACTCCGACCACTCCGACCACTCCGACCGCCCCGACCGCCTCCACCACTCCGACCGCCCGTCCGCCGAGGCCGGCGCCCGCCCGGGGCGCCGGCCTCGGGCTGCTCCTCGCGCTGCTCGCCACCGTCGTCTGGTCCGGCAGCTTCGTCGCCGCCCGCGCCCTGCACGACACCGTCCCGCCTGTCCAGCACGCCTTCTGGCGCTGGATCGTCGCCCTCGCCGCCGTCGCGCCCTTCGCCGCCCGCGCCGCCTGGCGGCAGCGCGCCCTGATCCGGCGTCACCTCGGCTTCCTCACCCTGGCCTCGCTGCTCGGCGTCACGGTTTACAACAGCCTCGTCAACCAGGCCGGACTCACCACCTCCGCCGCCAACATGGGCATGATCATGGCCGCCTCCCCGGTCCTCATGGCGGTGTACGAGCGGCTCGGCGGCGCCCGGCTCGGGGCCCGGCGGGTCGCCGGCATGCTGATCGCCTGCGCCGGCGTCCTGCTCCTCGTCGGCCGGGGCGCGCTGCCGACCCGGCTCGGCGCCGGCGACCTGTGGATGTTCGGCGCGGCGCTGAGCTTCGCCTCGTACAGCGCCCTGCTCAAGCGCCGGCCCGCCGAACTCGGCGGCGCCGTCCTGCTGTTCACCACCTTCGTGCTCGGCGCGCTGATGCTCGCCCCGGCCTTCGCGGTCAGTCTCGCCGTCCAGGGCGGCTTCGAGCCGACCGCCGCCGCCGTCGGCCCGCTGCTCTACGTCGGCGTCGCGTCCTCCGCCGTCGCCTACTTCGCCTGGAACAAGGCCGTCGCCCTGATCGGCGCCGGCCGCGCCGGGGTCGTCTACTACCTCCAGCCCGTCTGCGTCGCCCTGCTCTCGTACGTCCTGCTCGGCGAGGCGCTCGGCGTCCTCGGGGGCGCCTGCATGGCCCTGATCCTCGGCGGCGTCGCGCTGGCCTCCGCCCGAGGCCGGTGACCGCGCCCGGTAGGTTGCGGCCCATGACCGAGTGGGACATCAAGAAGCTCCAGATCCTGCGCACGCTGCGCGACCGCGGCACCGTCACCGCCGCCGCGGAGGCCCTGCGCATGACCCCCTCGGCCGTCTCGCAGCAGCTCACCAACCTCGCCAAGCAGCTGCGCGTGCCGCTCCTGGAGGCCCAGGGGCGGCGCGTCCGGCTCACCGACGCCGCCCATCTCGTCCTGCGGCACGCCGAGTCCGTCTTCGCGCAGCTGGAGCGCGCCGACGCCGAACTCGCCGCCTACCTGCGGGGCGAGGCCGGCGAGATCCGGGTCGCCGCCTTCTCCACCGCCGTGCCCGCCCTCGTCGTCCCCGCCGTGCAGCAGCTGCGCGCCGACCATCCCGGACTGGGCCTGCGCGTCCGGGAGGCCGAGGCCGCCGAGGCGTACGAGCTCCTCGGCGCCGGCGACGTGGACCTGGCGCTCTCCCTCGCCGCGCACGCCCCGCCGGAGCGCGACCCCAAGTTCAGCCGCGTCCCGCTGCTCGCCGACCCGCTCGACGTCGCCCTGCCCGCCGGGCACCCGCTCGCCGACGCGCCCGGCCTCCGGCTCGCCGACCTGTCCGCCGAGCCCTGGATCTTCGGCGGCTCGGGGCCCTGGTCGGAGATCACCATCGCCGCCTGCGAGGCCGCCGGTTTCGTGCCCGAGCAGGCGCACAGCGCCGCCGGCTGGACCGCGATCCTCGCCATGGTCGAGGCCGGGATGGGCGTCGCCCTCGTGCCCCGGATGGCCTCCGCCGAGCGCCGGGCCGGCGTCGTCATGCGGGTGCCGGCCGCCGACCAGCCGCGCCGCCACGTCGTCGCGGCCGTCCGGCGCGGCGCGGAGGAGGCCCCGGCGCTGGCCCGGGTGCTCGGGGCGCTCCGGCAGGCCGCCGTACGCCGGGAGACCGTTCAGCAGAACTGAATAGGACCGTCGAAAACATTCGATGGACCCGGGCGGTCCCGGCGCGGCACAGTCGGGACATGACCTTCGACGCCGAGAACGCCGCAGACCAGGACCCGCACGCCAACGACGCCGCCCCGTACTCCGGCGGCGACCCGTACGCCGACTACCGCTCCGGTGACTTCCCGTTCACCGAGCTGGTCGACCTGGCCGACCGCCGCCTCGGCGCCGGTGTCGTCGCCGCCAACGACGAGTTCTTCGCCGAGCGGGAGAACCTGCTCGTCCGCGAGCGGGCCGTGTTCGACCCGGAGCACTTCGGCCACAAGGGCAAGATCATGGACGGCTGGGAGACCCGCCGCCGTCGCGGCGCCGACGCCGAGAACGTCTTCCCGGCCCCCGAGGACCACGACTGGGCGATCGTCCGGCTCGGCGCCCCCGGCGTCATCCGCGGGATCATCGTCGACACCGCCCACTTCCGCGGCAACTACCCCCAGCGGGTCAGCGTCCAGGCCGCCTCCGTCGAAGGCTCGCCCAGCCCGGAGGAGCTGCTCTCCGACGCGGTGAAGTGGGAGGAGCTCGTCCCGCCGACCCCCGTCCGCGGCCACGCCGCCAACGGCTTCGCGATCAACGCGGAGCGCCGCTTCACCCACGTACGCGTCTGCCAGCACCCCGACGGCGGCATCGCCCGCCTCCGCGTGCACGGCGAGGTCGTCCCGGACCCCGAGTGGCTGGAGCTGCTCGGCACCCTCGACCTGATCTCCGTGCTCAACGGCGGCGTGTACGAGGACGCCTCGGACAAGTTCTACTCCTCGCCGACCCAGATCATCCTGCCCGGCACCTCCCGCAAGATGGACGACGGCTGGGAGAACCGCCGCCGCCGGGTCCGCGGCACCAACGACTGGGTGCGCTTCCGGCTCGCCGCCCAGGGCGCGGTCCGCGCGGTCGAGATCGACACCGCCTACCTCAAGGGCAACTCCGCCGGCTGGGTCGCCCTGCAGGGCCGCAACGGCGACGACGGCGAGTGGTTCGAGATCATCCCGCGGACGAAGCTCCAGCCCGACACCCTGCACCGCTTCAAGCTCCCCGCGCAGGCCGTCGTCACCCACGTCCGCCTCGACGCCTTCCCCGACGGCGGCGTCGCCCGGATGCGGCTGCACGGCTCGCTCACCGACGAGGGCGCGGCCGCCCTGCGCACCCGCTTCCAGCGGCTGAACGGCTGACGGCCGGCCCACCGACTCCCGCCCGGCGGCGCGGCGCGCACGAACGCCCGCGCCACCGGGCGGGCCTCAAGAACGGGCGAAGGGGCACCTCCGTGGGGGAGGGTGCCCCTTCGCCGTCTCGCCGTCCTACGGTCAGCGCGCCGCGGCCCGGTCCGCCGCCTGCGCCTTCAGCGCCCGCTCGACGCCCGCGCGCGACTCGGTCACCAGCCGGCGCAGCGCCGGGGCCGGGTCGTTCGCCGCGATCCACGCGTCCGTGGCGTCCAGGGTCTCCTGCGAGATCTGCAGCGTCGGGTAGAGACCGACCACGATCTGCTGGACGATCTCGTGGCTGCGGGTCTCCGCGACCCGCTTGATCGAGGCGAAGTACTTGTCCGTGTACGGGGCGAGCAGCTCGCGCTGGTCGGTCTGCACGAAGCCCCCGATCACCGCCTCCTGCACCGCGTTCGCCAGCTTGTCGTCGTCGACGACCGACGCCCACGCCTCGGCCTTCGCCGCCTCGCTCGGACGCGCCGCGCGCGCCGTGGCCGCGTGCCGCTCGCCCGCCGCCGTCGGGTCGCGCTTCAGCTCGGCCGCGATCTCCGGCTCGTCGTACCGGCCGGTGGCCGCGAGCCGCTGCACGAACGCCCAGCGCAGCTCGGTGTCCACGACCAGGCCCTCGACGGTCTCGCTCCCGTCGAGCAGACCGGCCAGCAGGTCCAGCTCCGCGTCGGTGCGCGCCGTGTCGGCGAACGCCCGCGCCCAGGCCAGCTGGTGGTCGCTGCCCGGGGCGGCGGCCTTCAGCTGCTCCAGGGACGCCTGCGTCCAGCGGGCCAGACCGGCCGGGCGCCAGGCCGGGTCGGCGTACAGCTCGATCGCCAGCTTCACCTGGCGCTGCAGCGACTGCACCACGCCGATGTCGGACTCCTTGGCGATGCCGGAGAGCACCAGCTCCAGGTAGTCGCGGGTGGCCAGCTCGCCGTCGCGGGTCATGTCCCAGGCCGAGGCCCAGCACAGCGCGCGCGGCAGCGACTCGGTGAAGTCGCCGAGGTGGGCGGTGACGTTCTTCAGCGACACCTCGTCCAGGCGGACCTTCGCGTACGACAGGTCGTCGTCGTTCAGCAGCACCACGGCCGGGCGGGCGCGGCCCACCAGCTGCGGCACCTCGGTCAGCTCGGCGGCGGCGATGTCCAGCTCGATCCGGTCGGTGCGGACCAGCTTGCCGTCCTTCAGGTCGTACAGGCCGATCGCGATGCGGTGCGGACGCAGCACCGCCTCGCCCTTCGCGCCGGTGGGCAGCGCCGGGGCCTCCTGCTTCACCGCGAACGCGGTGACCGTGCCGTTCTCGTCGGTCTCGAGCTCAGGGCGCAGGATGTTGATGCCGGCCGTCTCCAGCCACGCCTTCGACCAGGCCTTCAGGTCACGGCCGGAGGTCTCCTCCAGCGCGCCGAGCAGGTCCGACAGACGCGTGTTGCCGAAGGCGTGCCGCTGGAAGTACGCCTGGACGCCCTTGAAGAACTCGTCCTGGCCGACGTACGCCACCAGCTGCTTCAGGACCGAGGCGCCCTTGGCGTACGTGATCCCGTCGAAGTTGACGAGCACGTCCTCCAGGTCGTTGATGTCGGCCATGATCGGGTGGGTGGACGGCAGCTGGTCCTGCCGGTACGCCCAGGTCTTCTCCGAGTTGGCGAAGGTGGTCCAGGCGTTGGGCCAGCGGGTGCCCTCCACGGACGCCTGGCAGGCGACCGAGGTGAAGGTGGCGAACGACTCGTTCAGCCAGAGGTCGTTCCACCACTCCATGGTGACCAGGTCGCCGAACCACATGTGGGCCAGCTCGTGCAGGATGGTCTCGGCCCGGCGCTCGTACGCCGCGTCCGTCACCTTCGAGCGGAAGACGTACTGGTCGCGGATGGTCACCGCGCCCGCGTTCTCCATCGCGCCCGCGTTGAACTCCGGCACGAACAGCTGGTCGTACTTGGCGAACGGGTAGGCGTAGGCGAACTTCTCCTGGAACCAGTCGAAGCCCTGCCGGGTCACGTCGAAGATGTGGTCCGCGTCGAGGAACTCGGCCAGCGAGGGGCGGCAGTAGATGCCGAGCGGGACGACCTGGCCGTCCTTGCCCTCGTACGTCGAGTGCACCGCGTGGTACGGGCCGACGATCAGCGCGGTGATGTACGTGGAGATCCGCGGGGTCGGCTCGAAGACCCAGACGCCGTCCTTCGGCTCCGGGGTCGGGCTGTTGGAGATCACGGTCCAGCCCTCGGGGGCCTTCACGGTGAACTGGAAGGTCGCCTTCAGGTCCGGCTGCTCGAAGGAGGCGAAGACCCGGCGGGCGTCCGGCACCTCGAACTGCGTGTACAGGTACGCCTGACCGTCGACCGGGTCGACGAAGCGGTGCAGGCCCTCGCCGGTGTTGGTGTACGCGCAGTCGGCGACGACCTTCAGCTCGTTGCGGCCCTGCTTCAGATGGGGCAGCGCGATCCGGGAGTCCCGGAAGACGGCGGCGACGTCGAGGGCGTGCCCGTTCAGCACGACCTCGTGCACGGCGGGGGCGACGAGATCGATGAAGCTCTCGGCGCCGGCCTCGGCGGAATCGAAGCGGACGAGGGTGACGGACCGGTAGGTCCCGCCCTCCTGCGCACCGGTGAGGTCCAGTTCGACCTCGTACGCGTCCACGGTCAGCAGCTTCGCCCGCTGCTGCGCCTCTTCACGGGTCAGGTTCGTGCCAGGCACCCGGTCAACTCCTCAATTTCGTGACGTTTGGCCCATCCTTCCACGGGGTGCGTCACCTGCGCACGGTGCATTTCCAAGGGCCGTCGCCGCTGATCCGCAGCAGGCCGGGGCCGGGCACCGGGGCCCCCACCCGCAGCTCGCCGATCTCGTTGACCAGCAGCTCCTGGTCCTCCTCGTCGTACTCCGGGTAGGCGGGCGGGGTGTGCAGGTGGACGGTGAAGTTCGACTCGCCGTGGTGCCAGAAGTCCAGGACGCCGGCCGGGCCCTCGTAGATCACCAGATCGTGCGCATGTCCCTCGATGTGCCCGTCGAACCGGCGGGCGTGGGTGAGCGGCAGCACCCGCAGGGTCCAGGGGGTGTCGGCCTCCACGCGCAGGGTCAGCGGGCGGTCGCGGGGGACCACGGCGACGGTGCGGGCGCGCACGTCGTCCTCGTACGCGGTGAGCAGGAAGTCCTCGGCGCGGCCGTAGGCGTCGCAGGACTCGATGGTGGTCGAGATCGAGTGGTACGCCTCGACCTCCAGCAGCGCCCAGCCCGGCGGGATCGCCGGATCGCAGTGCACGGTCTCCCTGCCGCGCCCCTGATGCACGAAGGGCCGGAAGGAGGCGGCGTATGCATCCCCGGGACCTCCGGCGGCGGGTGCGGCGGGCGGCTGGTACGGGGCCGGGCCACCCGGCGGCGCGTACCCGCCGGGCGCGGCCGCCGATCCGTACCCGTCGCCCGCGTGTCTGCCCGCCTGCGGGGCGACCCCGGGCTGCGCCGGGTACGGCCCGGCACCCGGGGCCTGCGCGGGAGCGCCGTACGGAGCGCCGTACGGGCCGGGAGCCGGGGCCTGGGCGGGGGTGCCGTAGGGGCCGGTGGCCGGGGCCTGGGCCGGGGCGCCGTACGGGCCGGCGGAGGGGATCGGGGCGGGAGCGCCGTACGGGCGGTCGGCGGGAGCCTGGGCCGGAGTGCCGTACGCGTCGGCGGGGTGCGGGGCCGCAGTCCCGTACGGAGCCGCCGCGGGGTGACCGGTGGGGGGCGGAGAGCCGTACGGGGCCGGGGCCGGTGGGGGGACGTAGCCCGGGCCGGGGATCGGCGCGGGCGGGGGCTCGACCTCGATGCCGAAGTCCGTCGCCAGGCCCGCGAGCCCGGAGGCGTAGCCCTGCCCGACCGCCCGGAACTTCCAGCCGCCCGTCCGGCGGTAGAACTCGCCGAAGACGAACGCGGTCTCCGCCGTCGCGTCCCCGATCGCGAAGTACACCACCGTCTGCCCGGCCGGATCCGTCACCCGCACGTCCAGCCCGGGCACCCGCCCGAACGGCCCGCCGTCCGCCGAGGCGGCCACCACGACCCGCTCCACGCCCGGCTCGACCCGGGCGAGATCCAGCCAGATCCAGTCCGCGACCACCGTGCCCGGCCCGCCAGGGGCCGACTTGCCCAGATGCCGCACCGCGCCCGACGGATGCGTCCCGTGGTTGTAGAACACCAGGTCCGCGTCCCCGCGCACCCGGCCGCCCGCGTCGAGCAGCAGCGCCGACACGTCCACGTCCGGCACCCCGGGCCCGCCCTGCCAGGCCACCGCCACCTGAAGCGCCTGCGTGGGCACCGCGACGTTGGCGCCCTTCGGTATCTGGGTCATGACCGGATCCTCGCACCCGAAGTCCCCGGTTCGAACGCGTTGTCCGAATTCCGCCGGTACCCACCCCGGCAGGAACCCGGCACGAACCCGGCAGGAACCCGGCGGGAACGCCGAAGGGGCGGCCGCCCCGGAGAGCGGCCGCCCCTTCGGGAACAGCTCAGGCGCCCTTCAGCTCCTGCGCCACCAGCTCCGCGATCTGCACCGCGTTCAGCGCGGCGCCCTTGCGGAGGTTGTCGTTGGAGACGAACAGCGCGAGGCCGTTCTCGACCGTCTCGTCGACGCGGATGCGGCCCACGTACGAGGCGTCCTTGCCCGCCGCCTGCAGCGGCGTCGGGATCTCGGAGAGCTCGACGCCCTCCGCGTCCTTCAGCAGCTCGTACGCGCGCTCCACGCTGATCGGACGGGCGAAGCGGGCGTTGACCTGGAGCGAGTGGCCGGAGAAGACCGGGACGCGCACGCAGGTGCCGGAGACCTTGAGGTCCGGGATCTCCAGGATCTTGCGCGACTCGTTGCGGAGCTTCTGCTCCTCGTCGGTCTCGTGCGTGCCGTCGTCGACGAGGTTGCCGGCGAGCGGCACCACGTTGAAGGCGATGGGACGGCGGTACACGCCGGGCTCCGGGAAGGCCACGGCCTCGCCGTCGTGGGCGAGCTCGGTCGCGCGGTCGGCGACGGCCCTGACCTGGCCGTCCAGCTCCGCCACGCCGGCCACGCCCGAGCCGGACACGGCCTGGTACGTGGTGGCGACCAGCGCGGTCAGGCCGGCCTCCTGGTGGAGCGGCTTGAGGACCGGCATGGCGGCCATCGTGGTGCAGTTCGGGTTGGCGATGATGCCCTTCGGGCGGTCCTTGACCGCGTGCGGGTTGACCTCGGACACCACCAGCGGGACGTCGGGGTCGCGGCGCCAGGCGGAGGAGTTGTCGATCACGACCGCGCCCTGGGAGGCGACCTTCTCGGCGAGCGCCTTGGAGGTGGCGCCGCCGGCGGAGAACAGCACGATGTCCAGACCGGTGTAGTCCGCGGTGGCCGCGTCCTCCACGACGACCCCGTCCAGGACGGTGCCGGCGGAGCGGGCGGACGCGAAGAGGCGCAGCTCGTCGACCGGGAAGTTCCGCTCCGTGAGGATCTTGCGCATGACCGTGCCGACCTGACCGGTGGCTCCGACGATTCCGACCTTCACGAGGACTCCTCCGTACGTTTGTGCAGGGTGCTGCCGGTCCATGATGCGTATCACCCCGGGCGGCTTGTCCAATCGATTGTCCGAGGAACGGGACGCCAAAGGGGCGGACGCCAGTTCCGGCGCCCGCCCCCTCATGATCGCGGTGTCGGTCGGACCCTACGGGGTGACCGTGCCGATCACCACGCTGCCGGCGCCCGCGACGGTGCCGCGCGCGTTCACCAGCTTGACCTCGCCGAAGAACTGCCGGCCCGCCGGCGCCTCGCCGGAGACCAGCACCTCGGCGCCGACCTTCGCGCTCGCGCCGTTGGCCAGCGGGTAGGTCTTCGCCGCGTCGACCTGGACCTTGCCGAGCGACGCGGAGTAGTACACGTCCCGGTAGTCGTAGGTCGTGCCGCCCGCGGCCTGAACCGAGTAGCCGTCGATCACGACGGTGTAGGTGCCCGCGGCGGGCTTCACCAGCGAGACGGACTCCTCCGAGTCGCCGTCCGCCGACTGGCCGACCTGCTTGCCGTTGAGCAGCACGGTCAGGTCGAGGTCGGCGGCCTTGTCGGAGGTGTTGCCGATGGACACGTCGAGCCGCTCGACACCCTCACCGATGGTGACGGTCTTCGTCTGCTGCTCGTGGTGCTGGATGGTCGGGGTCTCGACCTTGGCCGAGCCGAGCGAGCCGCCCTGCAGCTTGCCCTCCAGGCCGGCGAAGGTGTTCTTCACCGTCCACTCGACCGCGGCGGGGGTGCCGACCTTCGCCTCGGCGACGGTCTGCACGGCCGGGTCGAAGTCGGCGCCCAGGACCGTCACGTCCAGCTTGTACGGGTTGTCCAGGTCGGGCGAGGTGCGGCGCGCCTCGACCTCGATCTCCCAGACGCCCGGCGTCGGGTTGGCGTACGAACGCAGGTCCGGACGGCAGGTGTTGGCCGGGTTGTAGTGCGGGTAGCACACGTTGGACGCGGTCGACTCGATGGCCACGCCGTACGGGTGGATCGCGATGAACCGGGTCTGGCTCTTCTCCTTCAGGCCGCCGAGGGCGACCTCGAGGGACTTGGCGCCGGCCGGGACCTTCACGAAGTACGACTTGTGGCTGTTGCGCTGCACCGTGCCGGAGGCGGAGGTGGTGAAGCCCGGGGCCACCAGGTTCTTCGCGACGACGACGGTCGACAGGATCTGCTTGTCGACGCCCTCGGTGCGCTCGTCGTCCAGCTCCAGGATGGCGCTGTGCACGCCGGCCGACTTGGGCGCGGCCTGGACCTTGACGGTGACCGGCTTGTTCAGCGGGAGCGTGATGTAGTCGTACGCGGTGGCGGCCTTGAAGGTGCCGTCGTTGTACTTCCAGTTCAGCTCGTGACGCACGCCGTACGACGGGCCGGAGGTCCGGGTGATCGTGACGTTGTACGACTTGGTCTGGCCGGCCTTGAGGCCGCCCTCGCGGTCGTACACACCGGTGCCGGTGTGCGGGGCCGGGAAGATGACCGTGTCGACCGGGGCCTCGACCTTGTAGGCGTGCGCGGTCGCGCCGGCCCGGACGGACTCCCAGGCCTCGACGATGTCGATGAGGCCCGAGCCCTGCTCGTGCGCCTTGACGCCGGAGATCGGCTTGGCGGTGGAGGTGAGGGCGGTGCGCAGGGTCAGCGGGGAGAGCTCGATGCCCTGCTGCTTCGCGGCGGAGAGCAGCAGCGCGCTCGCGCCGGCGACCTGCGGGGAGGACATCGAGGTGCCGTTGAGCATCCCGTAGCCCGCGGGCAGGGTGTAGCCCGCCTCGGGCACGCCCGAGCCGGCCTGCCAGGTCGGGATGGTGTTCACGGACGAGCCCGGACCGGAGATGGTCGGGGTGAAGCCGCCGTCCTCACGCGGGCCGCGCGAGGAGAACGGGAACATCGCGTACGGCTTCTCGACGGCCGAGCCGTAGTTGCTGGCCCAGGTCGCCTTGGAGATGGCCGCGCCGACCGAGACGACCTTGTCGGCCAGGCCGGGGTCGCCGATGGTGTTGACGCCCGGACCGGAGTTGCCGGCCGAGATGACCAGCTGGACGCCGTGCTCGTCGATCAGCCGGGTGTACAGGCGGGCGCGGACGTTGTCGCCGTCGTTCTGCGCGGGCAGACCGCCGATCGACATGTTGACGATGTCGACGCCGCGGTTGACGACGAGGTCCGTCATGCCCTCCATGAGGGCGGTGTTGGTGCAGCCGCCGGTCCACGTGCAGGCGCGCGAGGAGACGAGCTTCGCGCCCGGGGCCGCGCCGTCCATCTTGCCGCCGAACAGGCTGTTGGCGGCGGTGATGCCGGCGACGTGGGTGCCGTGCGAGGACTCGACGATGCCGATGTTGACGAAGTCGGCCTTCTTGCCGACCCACGAGCCGCCCGCCGGGTCCATCGGGACGTCCTTGCGGATCTCGATGACGAACGGCGTGCGCTCGGCGACCTCGGTGTCCGGGTTGTCGGTGCCGAAGTACCCGATCTGGAAACCGTCCTTGTACGGCTTCATCGGCTCGTTGTCCGTGAAGTCGTTGTCCTGGTCGGTGTCCACGCGGACGGTGCCGGCGGCCGGGTCGTACAGCATGCCGAAGACGTCGGTGGTGTCGCCGTCGCGGTTGATGTCACCGGCCGGGTCGCCGCCCGCGGTGATCGCCTCGGTGAAGCGGCTCCACTGGTACGCGCCCTCGGGGGCCTTCCAGCTCTGCGAGCCCGCGGTGAACGCGGGGCCGGCGACCGGGGTGATCTGCGCGCGCCAGGTGGCGTCGCCCTCGGTCAGCGGGTCGGTGGCGGTGACCCAGTCGACGATCTTGCGCTCGCCGGTGGTGGTCTTCTGCAGCGCCGGGTGCGCGAGGTCGACGCCGGAGTCGAGGATGCCGATGGTCACGCCGCGGCCGTCGGCCGTGGGGTTGTCCTCGACGAACTCGACCGCGCCGGTCTCGTGCGACGGGTTGTACGGGTTCTTCGCCGGCGTGTCCTTGCCCGGGGCCGGGTAGTTCGTCGCGACGGTGGAGCCCGCGGCGGAGCCCTTGGCGCCGGCGTCCGGGGTCGGGTCGTCGAGGACGATCTCGGCCTGGAGGTCGACGGCCTGGACGGAGGAGAGCTTGGTGGCGGCCGTGATGGCGGCGTCGGCCTTGCCGGTGGGCAGGGTGGCGCGGACGTAGCCGAGCTTGTCGTCGCGCTTGCCGACGGAGGCGCCGGGGACGGCGTCGAGCTGGCCGGCGACCTGCTCGGTCGCGCCGGGGGCGGTCGCCACGAGGATCGTGACGTTCTTCTGGCCGGTGGCCTCGGCCTCGTCGAGGCGCTGGGCGTCGGTGGCGCCGAGCTTGTCGGCGGGGTTCGCGGCCTTGACCGGGGGAGTGGACGCCGGGTCCTCGGCGGCCAGGACCGGAGCGGCGCCGGCCGCGATGAGCGCGGTCACCAGGCCGGCGGCCGCGGCGACGCGGGCGGCGCGTCTGTGCCCGGGGGTCGAGCGCCCGGGTATGGAGCTCTGGGTTTCGGGGGTGGTCATTTACATCCCTGTTGATGAAAGAAGAGGGTCCGGATTTCGGTACCGGATGACCGCTCAGCCTTTCGTAAACGACCAGGGTTTGTGGAGAGTTGTCGAGCCCCCAGATGCGGGAGTGGCGCAAATCCGCCACGGGGGGACCTGCGCCATGAGGGACGAATCGCCCCCAACGAGGGCGATTCGACGGATGGTTAGTTTTCCTTTGTACGGGCGTAGTGGCGCGAGGCCTTGGCCCGGTTTCCGCAGACCGCCATCGAGCACCAGCGCCGGGTGCCGTTCCGCGAGGTGTCGAAGAAGTGCAGGATGCACGCCTCGTGCGCGCAGGCGCGGATCCGGTCGGGCGCGGTGCGCAGCAGGTCCAGGTAGTTCCGGGCGGCGAGCCAGGCCGGCCCCCAGGCGGGATCGCGGAACTCGGGCCGCTCCCCGGGCCCGTCGACGGTCAGCGTGGCCCGGATGCGGCCGTGCCCGAGGATCGCGTCCAGGCGCTCGACGGCGGTCGGGTCGCCCGGCCGGTCCACCAGGGCGAGCAGCGCGTCGCGGGCCGCCAGGGTGTGCCGCAGCGTCGCGTCGTCCGCGGCGAACTCCGCGTCCAGCCCGTTGGCCGCCAGCCAGACGGCCAGCCCGTCCGGGCCGGTGAGCAGGTCCCGCCGCTCCCCCTCCTCCACCCAGCGGGTGTTGAGCAGGTCCAGGGAGACGGGCTCGCCGGTGAGCGGCCGGGGGTCGGGGACGGTCATGGCGGACTCCCTCGTGCGCGTCGGCGGCATTGCTAACCCCTCAAGAGTACGTGACCGGTTGCGCATGCCCGTTTCTAACCTCTAAAGTCGCAGTGAGAGGTTAGCCCGGAAGGGGCTGACCACATCCGAGGGGACAGTCATGTCTGCGATCGGCACGCTGCGCACGGGGCACGTCGGAATCAACGTCACCGACCTGGGGCGCGCGCTCGGCTTCTACGGGGAGGTCCTCGGCTTCGCGGTGCTGGCCGAGGGCAAGGAGGACGGCCGGCGCTTCGCCTTCCTCGGGCAGGGCGGCGCGCTCACCGTCGCTCTGTGGGAGCAGGCGGAGGGCGCGTACGACCAGGACCGCGCGGGCCTGCACCACCTGGCCTTCGAGGCCGAGTCGATGGACCGGGTCCGGGCGGCGGAGGCCGCGCTGAAGGAGCGGGGCGTCACCTTCGCGTACGAGGGCGTCGTCGCCCACGGCGAGGGCGCGCCGTCCGGCGGCATCTTCTTCCACGACCCGGACGGCACCCGCCTGGAGATCTACGCCCCCCAGGGCGCGGAGGGGGCCGAGGCCCCGACCCCGGACGCCCCCACCTGCGGCTTCTTCTAGCCGTACCCGGCCCGCGCCCGCGCCCGCGCCCGTACCCGTATCCCACCCGACAACGGAGGACCCATGGACCCCGTCCGCGCGTACCACCCCGGCTCCCTGGCCGTCCAGGAGCGCCTCGGGGTCCGCACCCTCGCCGACCACGTCGGCCGCTCCATCGGCCCGGCCATCAAGCCCGTCGCCGCCGCGTTCCTGGAACAGCAGCCCATGCTCGTGCTGGGCGCGGCGGCGCGGGACGGCCAGGTCTGGAGCACCCTGCTCACGGGCGACCCCGGCTTCGTGCGGGCCACCGCCCCGGACCGGATCGCGATCGGGGGCGGCGGCCCGGCCGGGACCGACCCCCTGGCCGGCGCCTTCGACGCCGGCGCCCCGGTCGGGACCATCGCCCTGGACCCCCGCACCCGCCGGCGCATGCGCCTCAACGGCACCACCGCGGACGGGCCCGACGGCCTCTCCGTCCACGCCGAGCAGGTCTTCGCCAACTGCCCGAAGTACCTCCAGAAGCGCACCCTGCACGGCGTCGAGCCCGGCGCCCGGCCCGGCGCGGTGCGCCGTGGTACGGCGCTCACCCCCGGCCAGGAGCGCTTCGTCCGTGCCGCGGACACCTTCTTCGTCGCCACCGCCGCGCCGGACGGCGTGGACGCCAGCCACCGCGGCGGCAACCCCGGCTTCGTCCGGGTGCACGCGCCGGACGAGCTGAGCTGGTTCGACTACCCGGGCAACTCGATGTTCCTGACGCTCGGCAACGTGGAGGCCGACGGCCGCGCGGGGCTGCTCTTCCTCGACTGGAGCACCGGCGACACGCTCCAGCTCTCCGGGACCGCCCGGACCGCCTTCGGGCCGGAGGGGAGGACCACGTACCTTAGGATTCAACAAACTGTTGAAACGGAGGGTGCGAGTCCGTTGC
Source organism: Streptomyces tritici (assembly GCF_048500665.1). Classification (NCBI taxonomy): domain Bacteria; kingdom Bacillati; phylum Actinomycetota; class Actinomycetes; order Kitasatosporales; family Streptomycetaceae; genus Streptomyces; species Streptomyces tritici. The sequence goes on along the minus strand of NZ_CP183183.1, from coordinate 2,216,528 downwards.
GCTGGTCGGCCCCCGACTACTCGCCGGCCAACCCTCCCCTGGACGAAGGAGCACGATGGCCGGAGTGACGCAGACGGCGGAGGCGACGGAGGCCGCGCCCCCCGCCCCGTCCGTCGAGACCCCCGGCCCGGCCGCCCCGGCTCCCGACGCCTCCGCCCCGGCCCGCTGGACCGCGCGCCTCGCGCGCGCCGTCGCCGCGGGCCCGCCGCGCCCCCGCCCGCGCGCCGTCCTCGCCGCCACCGCGCTCAGCGTCCTCGCGCTGCTGGCCCTCGTCGGCCTCGGCGCCGCCGTCCACCACCCGCTGCTGATACCGCCGCTCGCCGCCAGCATGGCGCTCGTCGCCGGCGCGCCCGACCTGCCGCTCTCCCAGCCCCGCTCGGTCGTCGGCGGCCAGCTGCTCTCCGCGCTCGCCGGCTTCGCCGTGCTCGCCGTCGCCGGACCGGGCCCGTGGAGCGCGGCGGTCGCCGGGGCGCTGGCGCTCGGCGCGATGATGCTGGCCCGCACCCCGCACTCGCCGGCCGCCGCCACCGCGGTGATCGTCGCGCTCGAGGACCCGCCCCTGTGGGCCTTCACCGGCCTGCTCGCGCTGGCCTGCGCGGTCCTGGTGGCCGCCGGACTCCTCGGCGCCCGGCTCACGGGCCGCCGGTACCCCGCCTATTGGTGACATCGGGACACTAACCTCGCTCCATGGTTGAGGAGTTGAGGGTGGCGGCCTACGCCGTGTGTGTGCGCGACGACGACCACGTGCTGCTGGCCCGCTGGGTCGCCCGGGACGGCACCCGGCAGTGGACGCTGCCCGGCGGCGGCATGGACCACGGCGAGGACCCGCTCGACACCGTGGTCCGGGAGGTGGCGGAGGAAACCGGCCAACTCGTTTCGCCCGTACGGCTGCTGGGCGTCGACACCATCCGCCGCCGCTGGTCCCGCCGGTTCGGCGCGGACGCCGACTGGCAGGGGCTGCGCATCGTGTACGAGTGCCGGCTCACCGGCGGCGAACTGCGCAACGAGATCGGCGGCTCCACCGACCTGGCCGCCTGGTTCCCGCTCGACGAGGTCGACCGGCTCGACCGGGTCGAACTGGTCGACACGGGCCTCGCCCTGTGGCGCGAGCGCCCCCCGCTCGGCAGGCTCGTCCGCAACGGCTGAAAGCCGCTCAACCCCGCGGTGCGGATCAACGCCGGACGGACCCGCCGGGTCCTGCCCCTCGACCACAGTCGACGAGCAGGGAGTGCCCCACATGTCCGTACGCCCGGTCCGCCCGGTCCGCACCGCCCTCACGGCGGCGACGCTCGCCGCCGCCCTCACCGCCGTCACCCTCGTGCCCGCCGGCGCGGCCTTCGCCGCCCCCGTGGCGGCGCCCGCGAAACCTGCCCACGACGCCACCCGGCGGGCGCTGGACGCGGCCGTCGCCGCCGGCGTCCCCGGCGCCGTCGCCCAGGCCCGCGAGGGCGACGCCCGCTGGACCGGCACCGCCGGCGAGCGCCGCGGCCGGGACCGGTACCGGATCGCCTCGATCACCAAGACCTTCACCGCCACCGTGCTCCTCCAGCTCCAGGCCGAGGGCCGGCTCGACCTCGACGACACGGTCGAGAAGCACCTGCCGGGGGTGGTCCGCGGCCACGGCCACGACGGCCGCAAGGTCACCGTCCGGCAGCTCCTCAACCACACCAGCGGCATCTACAACTACACCGAGGACCCGGCCTTCCAGCAGCGGGTCTTCGGCTCCGGCTTCCTCCGGCACCGCTACGACACCTGGACCCCGCGGCAGCTCGTCGGCGTCGCCATGGCCCACGAGCCGCACTTCGCTCCGGGTGCCTCCTGGCACTACTCCAACACCAACTTCGTCCTGGCCGGCATGGTGATCGAGAAGGTCACCGGCCGCCCGTACGGCACGGCGGTCGAGAACCGGATCGTCAAGCCGCTGAAGCTGCGCGCCACCAGCGTCCCCGGCACCGACCACCGGATGCCCCGGCCCCACTCCGCCGCGTACTCCAAGCTCGACGGCGGGGCCGACGGACCGACCCACGACGTGACCGCGCTCAATCCGAGCATCGCCGGCGCGGCGGGCGAGATCGTCTCCGACTCCGCCGACCTGCAGACCTTCTTCCGCGCCCTGCTCCAGGGCCGGCTGATCCCCGCGGCCGAGATGCGCGAGCTGACCACCACGCTCCCCGTCTCCGCCGAGCATCCCCGGCACCGCTACGGCCTCGGCATCTCCTGGCAGAAGCTCAGCTGCGGCAAGGAGATCTGGGGGCACGGAGGCGGCATCCACGGCTCGATCTCGGAGGCGTACACCACCCGCGACGGCGAGCACTCCCTCGCCGCGAACTTCAACGCCGACTGGACGGGCGACAGCCAGGCCGTCGTCGAGGCGGAGTTCTGCGGCACGGTCCCGTCGAAGCGAAGCGGGTCCGGCGCGGGTCCGGCGCGAGGCTGACGCGGGTCGGCGCGGGGCCGGCGCTCAGCGCGGCAGGACCACCACGTAGGCGGCCGGGTCGCGGTCGTTCGCGGCCATCAGCGCCGTACGGACCACGGTCGCCTGCTGCTCCAGGGAGTCGCGCAGCTTGCGCGGGGTGAGGTGGACGACGGTGATCCCGAGCCGTTCGAGCACCTCGCGCTTGCGCGTGTACTCCGTCCACAGCGCGTCGTCGTCGAGCCGCGGCGCCCGGGTGTCCAGCTCGACGGCGACCGCCTGGTCCGGCCAGTACGCGTCCAGGCCCCCGAGGTGCGGGCCGCCGGGCAGCCGCAGGTCCACGTTCCACAGCGGGTCGGGCAGCCCGTACGCGCGCACCATCTCGTACAGCCGCTCCTCCGCGACCGCCCGGCCCTCGGCGAGCAGCGAGTCCACCGCGTCCACCACGTGCGGCCGTGACAGCAGCCGGGCCCGGTTCAACTCCCGCACCACGGCGCCCGGTTCGCAGTGGCCGCCGCGCACCGCCTCGGTCAGCAGCCGGCGCACCGCGGTGGCGTCGGCCAGCCCCTCCACCGCGTCCGCGAGCGCCCGGGCGACCGGGGCGACCGGCACTTCGCCGATCCGCACCGGCTCCGGCAGCTCCGCCGTGCGCACCACCCGCACCTGGGCGGTGGACTTCAGTCGGCGCACCCGCGGGACGAGGACGTCGATCCGGTCGACGAGCGCGGTCGGGGGAGCGGAGGCGAAGCGGTGCAGGGCGAGCGCGGCGAGTCCGGTGATCATCGCGTCGGGGCCCTGCTCCGGCACGGCCCCGCGGCGGCGCGCGTGGTGGAGGGCCTCCCGGATCCGGTCGTCGCCGGAACGGGGGAGCGGGCGGGGGGAGATGGGGGTGTTGTGGTTCATGCCGGGGGTCTTCCGCCGTACGAACCTCTCCTAACCGCTGTTACACATCCGTCGACGAATGCGGACAACACCGTCCTAAAGTACGCGCGTTCGATGACCGAAGGGCGCGCCGCCGTTCGAGTGACGCCGCGCCCTCCGCCGTACCGGTCCCGCCGGGCCGGAGCCGTACCGGTCAGCCGGCCGCGGCGTCGCACTCCTGCGCGCGCAGCGCCCGCGCCAGGTCGTCCCGGGCCTCCAGGACCAGGCGGCGCAACGCCGGGGCCGCGTCCGCGTGTCCCGCGAGCCAGGCGTCCGTCGCCGCCAGCGTCTCCGGGGAGTCCTGCAGTGCCGGGTACAGGTCGCGGACCACGTCCATGCCGATCTGGATCGACCGCTCCGCCCAGACCCGCTCGATCGCCTCGAAGTACTTCGCCGCGTACGGGGCGGTCAGCGCCCGCTGCGAGGGCTGGGCGAAGCCCGCGATCGTCGCCTCCACCAGCGCGTTCGACAGCCGGTCCGACTCCACGACCGCCGCCCACGCCTGCGCCTTGACCGCCTCCGACGGCCGGGACGCCAGGCAGCGCACCGCGTGCCGCTTCCCGGAGGCCGTGTCGTCGCGGGCCAGCTCCGCCTCGATCCGCGCCTCGTCCGCGCGGCCGTGCGCGGCCAGCGGGCCCAGCAGCGCCCAGCGCAGCTCCTGGTCGACCTCCAGTCCGTCGATCCGGGCGGTGCCGTCGAGCAGCCCCTCCAGGAGCAGGAAGTCCGCGTCCGCGTGGGCGGTCGCCGCGACGAAGCGCGCCCAGGCGAGCTGCTGCTCGCTGCCCGGCGCGGCGAGCCGCAGCTCCCGCAGCCCGCCCTCGGCGAGCAGTCGCTCGCCCTCGGCGCGCCACGCGGGCGCCGCGTAGTGCGTGACGGCCGACCGCGCCCAGGCGTGCACCATCTGCAGCACGCCGATATCGGTCTCGCGGCCGGCGAAGCCCAGGGCGATGGCGACGAAGTCGCGGGCGGGCATCAGCCCGTCGCGGGTCAGGTTCCACAGCGCCGTCCAGCACAGGGCGCGCGCCAGCGGGTCGGCGATGTCGCCGAGGTGGGCCCGCAGGGTCTCCAGGGAGCGCGCGTCGAAGCGGAGCTTGGCGTACGTGAGGTCGTCGTCGTTGACCAGGACGAGGTCCGGCCGCTCGGCGCCCGCCAGCTCGCCGACCACCGTGCGCGGCCCCGTCACGTCCGCCTCGGCCCGCGCGTACCGCTCCAGCGCGCCCTCGGGCGACAGCCGGTACAGGCCCACCGCGGCCCGGTGCGGCCGCAGTTCGTCGCCGTCCTGGAGCACGGCCAGCTCGGTGATCCGGCCCTCGGCGTCGCAGGTGACGTCGGGGGTCAGGGCGTTGACGCCGGAGGTCTGCAGCCAGGACTTCGCCCAGGCCCGCATGTCCCGGCCGGAGGTCTCCTCCAGCACGGCCAGCAGGTCCGCCAGGGTGGTGTTCCCGTACGCGTGCCGCTTGAAGTACCGCCGCGCGCCCTCCAGGAACGCCTCCCGGCCCGCGTATGCCACGAGCTGCTTCAGCACCGCCGCGCCCTTGGCGTACGTGATGCCGTCGAAGTTCAGCTTGGCGTCCTCCAGATCGCGGATGTCCGCCGTGATCGGGTGGGTGGAGGGCAGCTGGTCGGTGCGGTAGGCCCACGCCTTGCGGTTGTTGGCGAAGGTCACCCAGCTGTTGGTGAAGCGGGTGGCCTCGGCCAGCGAGAACGAGCCCATGAAGTCCGCGAAGGACTCCTTCAGCCACAGGTCGTCCCACCACACCATGGTGACCAGGTCGCCGAACCACATGTGGGCCATCTCGTGCAGGATCGTGTTGGCCCGGCGCTCGTACGACGCCTGCGTGACCTTGCCGCGGAAGACGTACTCCTCGCGGAAGGTCACCATGCCCGGGTTCTCCATCGCGCCGAGGTTGTACTCGGGGACGAAGGCCTGGTCGTACTTGCCGAAGGGGTACGGGTAGTCGAAGTTGTCGTGGAAGAAGTCGAAGCCCTGCTTGGTGATCCGGAAGATCTCGTCCGCGTCGAAGTGCCGGGCGAGGCCCTTGCGGCACATCGCGCCGAGCGGGATCTCCAGGTCGCCGCGCCGGTAGGTGTCCGTGACGTAGTGGTACGGACCCGCCACCACACACGTGATGTACGTCGAGATCGGCGCCGTCTCCGCGAACCGCCACACCTTGTCGGCACCCTGCTCGCCGGCGCCGTTCGACCAGACCGTCCAGCCCTCCGGCGCGGTCACCTCGAAGCGGTACGGGGCCTTCAGGTCGGGCTGCTCGAAGTTGGCGAACACCCGCCGGGAGTCGGCCGGCTCGTACTGGGTGTACAGGTAGACCTCGCCGTCCTCCGGGTCGACGAAGCGGTGCATGCCCTCGCCGGTGCGGCTGTACGCGCACTGCGCGTCCACCGTCAGCACGTTCTCGTCCTCGAGGCCGTCCAGCGCGATCCGCGCGCCGTCGAAGACGACGGCCGGGTCCAGCTCCCGCCCGTTGAGGGTCACGGCGGTGACGGACGGGGCGATCAGGTCGGCGAAGGTCGCGTCGCCGGCGCCGGTGCGCCGGAAGCGGATCGTGGTGACCGAGCGGAAGGTGCGCGGGCCGCCCTCCTCGGACGCGCCGACCGCGGAGCGCAGGTCGAGGGCGACCTCGTACCCGTCGACGGACAGCAGCGCGGCCCGCTCGCGGGCCTCGTCGCGGGACAGATTCTCACCGGGCACGGACACTCCTTCGTGACTCGTCTGGACTGCAGCGATCCTGCCATGTGCGGCCGATACCGGGCACTCCGGACCGGCCCCGCCGGGAATGCCCGTGCCGGGCGGCGGGTTGGCCCCGGTGGTGCGTAGGCACGGATCCCCGAGGAGTGAGATGTCCGAGAGCAGGACCACCGCCGATTTCTGGTTCGACCCGCTGTGCCCCTGGGCCTGGATGACCTCCCGCTGGATGCTGGAGGTGGAGAAGGTCCGCCCGGTCGACGTGCGCTGGAAGGTGATGAGCCTGGCGGTCCTGAACGAGAACCGGCTGGACGAGCTGCCGGAGAAGTACCGCGAGCTGCTGGCCGAGGCCTGGGGCCCGGTCCGCGTCGTCACCGCAGCCAAGGAGCTGCACGGCGACGAGTACGTCGGCAAGCTCTACACCGCGCTCGGCACCCGCTTCCACAACAACGGCGAGGAGCGGTCCCGCGAGGTGCTCGTCGCCGCCCTGGAGGAGGTCGGCCTGCCGGCGTCGCTCGCCGACTACGCGGACAGCGACGCGTACGACGCGCAGCTGCGCGCCTCCCACAAGGAGGGCATCGACAAGGTCGGCCAGGACGTCGGCACCCCGGTCATCGCGGTGCCCGGCCCGGACGGCGACGAGGTCGCCTTCTTCGGCCCGGTCGTCACCCCCACCCCGCGCGGCGAGGCCGCCGCCCGGCTGTGGGACGGCACGCTGCTGGTGGCCTCGACGCCCGGCTTCTTCGAGATCAAGCGCACCCGGACGGCGGAGCCCAGCTTCGAGTGACGCCGCCCGCCGGTACGGAAGAACCCCCGCGATTCACGTCATCGCGGGGGTTCTTCTTCTTTCCGCCTGCCCGTCGAAGGCTGAGAAGACGATCACGAGCAGGACGACTGGGGGAGCGCGCCGGTCAGAGGGAGATCAGCGGGACGCTGGCCCGGGCGGCCCGGTAGCGCCGGTCCACGTCCTGCCAGTTCACGACCTGCCACATGGCCTCGACGAAGTCCACCTTCTGGTTCTTGTACTGCAGGTAGAAGGCGTGCTCCCAGGCGTCGAAGACCAGGATCGGGACGGAGCCCTGGCCCACGTTGCCCTGGTGGTCGTAGACCTGCTCGACGATCAGCCGCCCGCTGACCGGCTCGTACGCGAGCACGCCCCAGCCGGAGCCCTGGGTCGTCGCGGCGGCCTTGGTCAGCTGCGCCTTGAACCGGGCGAACGAGCCGAAGGACTCGGCGATCGCGTCGGCGAGCTCGCCCACCCCGTCGGCGGCCAGCGGCTCGCCGCCGCCGCCGTCCTTCGGGCTGTTCATGTTGTTCCAGTAGATGGAGTGGAGGATGTGGCCGGAGAGGTGGAAGGCCAGGTTCTTCTCCAGGCCGTTGATGAAGCCCCACTGCTCCTTCTCGCGGGCCTCCTCCAGCTGCTCCAGGGTGTCGTTCGCCCCCTTCACGTACGCCGCGTGGTGCTTGTCGTGGTGCAGCTCGATGATCTGCGGATTGATCACCGGCTCCAGCGCCGCGTAGTCGTACGGCAGCTCCGGAAGTGTGTAGATCGCCATGTGCCGAGCCCTCGCCCTTCGACTGCTTATTGCAACCTATGTGCAAGTGCAGGCTAACAGCAGATGCGTACGATGATGATCAGTCCTTCGCCCTAGGTCCCGTGCCCGGGCACGGCGGAACCCCCGGACCGACGGGCGGTCCGGGGGTTCCGGGGCGTACGGGCGGGCGTCAGGCGTCAGGCGTCCTGGCGGCCCGCCAGCTTCTGCCGGGCCAGGCCGATGCCGGCCAGGACGAGGGTCATCGCGCCGGTCGCGTACAGCTGGACGCGGGTGCCCTCCTCGCGGGCCATCAGGAAGAAGATGACCGCCATGCCGGCCAGCGCCACCCAGGTCAGGGCCGGGAAGGCCCACATCCGCACGACCAGCTTCTCCGGGGCCTCGCGCTCCAGACGGCGGCGCAGCACCAGCTGCGAGGCCGCGATGAAGATCCAGACGACCAGGATCACGCCGCCGATCATGTTCAGCAGCCACGCGAACACGGTCTCGGGGGCCAGGTAGTTCAGGCCCACGCAGACGAAGCCGAAGAAGCAGGACGCAAGCACCGCCAGGCGCGGCACGCCGCCGGAGACCTTGCCGAGGACCTTCGGGCCGAGGCCGCGCTGGACCAGCGAGAAGGCGATGCGCGAGGAGCCGTAGATGTTGGCGTTCATCGCGGAGAGCAGGGCGATCAGCACGACCACGTTCATGATCTGGCCGGCCGCCGGAATGCCCAGCTGGTCGAGGGCGGCGACGTACGGGCCCTTCTCCGTGACGGCCTTGGAGTTCCACGGGACCAGGGTCACGATCACGGCCATCGAGCCGATGTAGAAGAGCGCGATGCGCCACATCGCCGTGCGCACGGCCTTCGCGACGCCCTTGACCGGGTTCTCCGACTCGGCGGCGGCGATGGTCACGGTCTCCATGCCGCCGTAGCTGAACACCGAGGCGAGCAGACCGATGACCAGGCCCTCGCTGCCGTTCGGCAGCAGGCCGCCCTCGCCGAACAGGTGGGAGGTGCCGGGGGAGTCGGTGCCGGGCAGCAGGCCGAGGATCGCCAGCGTGCCGAGGCCGAGGAACAGCGCGATCGCGCCGACCTTCAGGGCGGCGAACCAGAACTCGAACTCGCCGAAGTTCTTCACGGCCGCCAGGTTGGCGCCGCAGAAGATCAGCATGAAGAGCGCGACCCAGGCCCACTCGGGCGTGCCGGGCAGCCAGCCGGTGACGATCTTCGCCGCGCCGATGCCCTCCAGGCCGACCGCGACGCTGAGCAGCACCCAGAACGACCAGCCGGCGGTGAACCCGGCCCAGGAGCCGAAGGCCCGCTCCGCGTGCGAGGAGAACGAGCCGGAGGACGGGTACGCGGCCGACATCTCGCCCAGCATCCGCATGACCAGCATGACCAGCAGGCCGGACAGCGTGTACGCGAGGACGATGGACGGGCCGGCAGCCGCGATGCCGGCGCCGGAGCCGACGAAGAGACCGGCGCCGATGACGCCGCCGAGGGCGATCATCGAGAGGTGACGCTGCTTGAGGCCGTGCGAGAGAACCGTCGCGCCGTCGTCCTTGCGGTCGACGGGCGCGGGCGCGGTGGTCCGGGACATGGGCCGCCCTGTTCGGAGAGTGAGACGCGGGACGCGCCACAGTCTGTGGGCGCACACCGCTCACAGGGAACGGATGTCCGCTATACGGTCACCAGCTTCACGCAACGTGAAGATCCGGTGTCGGTTCGTACGCCCCGGTGGCCGCAGGCGGCTCCCGCCCGCCCGACTACCGCCTGCGGTCCCGCAGTTCGCGCAGGCCGGCCACCAGCAGGACCGCCCCCGTCGCCGCGCTCGACCACAGCACCTGGGGCCGGGCCCCGTCGTCGGTGAGCATCAGTCCGAGGACGGCCGCCATCGCGGCCAGAGCCGTCCACGTCAGCCAGGGGAAGCCCCACATCCGCAGCGTCAGGGTCTCCGGCGCCTCGCGCTCGATCCGGCGGCGCAGCCGCAGTTGCGAGACCGCGATCAGGGCCCAGACGAACAGCAGCACCGCCCCGACCGAGTTGAGCAGGTACAGGAAGACCGAGTCCGGCCACTTCAGGTTGAGCAGCACGGAGACGAAGCCGAACGCCACCGACGCCAGCACCGCCCGCCGCGGGACGCCTCCGGCGGTGACGGCCAGCAGGCCCTTCGGGGCCTCGCCGCGCTCGGCCAGCGAGAAGATCATCCGCGAGGAGCCGTACAGGTTCGCGTTGAGCGCCGACAGCAGCGCCACGAACACCACCACGTTCATCAGCTGGCCGGCCGCCGGGATCCCGATGGCGTCGAGCACGGCCACGTACGGCGACTCGCCCGGCTCCATCGCGCTCCACGGCAGCAGCGTCACGATGACGAGCATCGAGCCGACGTAGAAGAAGAGGATGCGCCAGACCGCGCTGCGCACCGCGCGCGCCACGTTGCGCGCCGGGTCCTCCGACTCGGCCGCCGCGATGGTGACGACCTCCAGGCCGCCGAAGGCGAACACCACGGCGAGGACGCCGGAGACCACGCCCTCCCAGCCGTGCGGCAGGAAACCGCCCTGCCCGGTCAGGTTCGTCAGCCCCACCGGGTCGGTGTCGGGCAGCAGGCCGAGGATCGCGAGCGTCCCCAGCACCAGGAACAGCACGATCGCGCCGACCTTGAGCGCCGCGAACCAGAACTCGAACTCGCCGAAGTTCTTCACCGCCGCCAGGTTGGCACCGGTGAACACCAGCATGAACACCAGCACCCAGGCCCACTGCGGCACCCCCGGCGCCCACCCGTGGGCGATCCGCGCCGCGCCGGTCGCCTCCACCGCGAGCACCACGACCAGCAGGAACCAGTACAGCCAGCCCACCGAGAACCCGGCCCAGCGGCCCAGCGCCCGTTCCGCGTGCACGGAGAACGCGCCGGACGCCGGCATCGCGGCCGACATCTCGCCGAGCATCCGCATCACCAGCATCGCCAGCGCGCCGGCGATCAGGTACGAGAGCACGATCCCGGGCCCCGCGACCGCGATGCCCGCGCCGGAGCCCACGAACAGGCCCGCGCCGATCACCCCGCCCAGGCCCAGCATCGTCAGATGACGCTGTTTCAGCCCGTGGGAGAGCGGCTCGGTTTCGGCGGCCAGGGTGGACGGCGGTGCGTCGTGCATGTGCGGGCTCGTGCTCTCAGGAGGCGCTCGGGGCGTTTATGGAGACCCCACAGTCTCTCCGGTCCACCGGCCCCGGCGCAAAAAGGACCTCCTGCCAGGAGTTCCCCGTGACGAGCATCACGTGGTGCGAGGTGTGACCGGCGGGCTTTGTCCGAACTCAACCAAGCGCTCGACCGCCGCTTTGTCGGCGGCTGACGGTGATCGGGCGCTCACCCCTCGACTACGGTCGACCAGGCCCACCCGACCCCTCACCCCGCGGAGTACCGATGAGCACCGCCGTCGCCCCCGTCCGTCCCCTCCGCCCCGGCAAGGTCCTCGCCGACCTGCTGCCCTTCCCGACGCTGGCCCGCGAGGCCGTCCTGGTCGTCGGCGGCGCCGCGCTCACCGGCCTGGCCGCCCAGCTCACCGTGCCGGTCCCCGGCTCCCCGGTCCCGGTCTCCGGCCAGACCTTCGCCGCCCTGCTCGTCGGCACCGCCTTCGGCGCCCGCCGCGGTTTCCTGGCGCTCGGCCTGTACGCGGTGGCCGGCATGGCGGGCGTGCCGTGGTTCGCGCAGGCGACCTCGGGCTACACGATGCCGTCCTTCGGCTACATCCTCGGCATGCTGCTCGCGGCCACCGTCGTGGGCGCCCTCGCCCGCCGCGGCGCGGACCGCTCCGTGCTGCGCACCGCCGGCGCGATGGCGCTCGGCTCCGCGATCATCTACGCGGTCGGCGTGCCGTACCTGGCGCTGGCCACCGGCATGTCGTTCTCCCAGGCCGTCGCGGCGGGCCTCACCCCGTTCCTGATCGGCGACGCGCTCAAGGCCGCGCTCGCCATGGGGCTGCTGCCCGCGACCTGGAAGCTGGTCGGCCGCAACGGCTGACGCACGCCGGAGAACGTGCGCCGAAAACGCACGCCGAAAAAGCGCCAGGCCCCCGGGATCGCCGGGGGCCTGGCGCTTTGTCACGTACGGGACGGGGGACGGCTCAGTCCTCGGCGACCGGCTCCGGCGTCCTGCCGAGGCGGTCGCGCACCACCGAGACGGCCACGACCAGGCCCGCCACGAGGAGCGACAGGACGACCTGCTCACGCGCCGCGCCGCCGTTGTAGACCATGTAGCCCAGGACGAAGACGATCATGGCGATGGTCGCCCAGGTCAGGTACGGGAAGAGCCACATCTTCACGACCAGCTTCTCCGGGGCCTCGCGCAGGATGATCTTGCGCATGCGCAGCTGCGAGAAGCAGATGACCAGCCAGACGAAGAGCGCGATGGCGCCGGACGCGTTCAGCAGGAAGGCGAACACGGTGTCGGGCCACTTGTAGTTGAAGAACACGGCCACGAAGCCGAAGATCACCGAGCCGATGATGGCGGCCTGCGGCACGCCCTTGGCGTTGGTCCGGGCGAAGGCCTTCGGCGCGTCGCCGCGGCGGCCCAGCGAGTAGGCCATGCGGGAGGCCGTGTAGAGGCCGGAGTTCAGGCAGGAGAGCACCGCGGTCAGGATGATCACGTTCATGATCTGGCCGGCGTGCGGGATGCCGATCGAGTCCAGCGCCGCGACGTACGAGCCGTCCTCCTGCAGCGACGGGTCGTTCCACGGCAGCAGCGAGACCACGACCAGGATCGAGCCCAGGTAGAAGATGCCGACACGCCAGATCACGCTGTTGGTGGCCTTGGCGACCGCGCGCCGCGGGTCCGCCGACTCGCCGGCCGCGAGGGTGACGATCTCGCTGCCCATGAAGGAGAAGACGACCATCAGGATGCCGGTGAGGATCGCGCCGTAGCCGTTGGGCAGGAAGCCGCCGTGCTCGGTGAGGTTGCTCAGTCCGGCCTGCGCGGTGTCCGCGCCCGGCAGCACGCCGAAGACCGCGAGCCCGCCGACCACGATGAAGGCGGCGATGGCGACGACCTTGATGCCGGCGAACCAGAACTCGAACTCGCCGTAGGAGGCGACCGAGCCGAGGTTGGTGACGGTCAGCACGACCATCACGATCAGCGCCCAGGCCCACTGCGGGACGGCCGGGATCCAGCCGTTGAGGATGTCCGCGCCCATGGTCGCCTCGACGGCGAGCACCACGACCCAGAAGAACCAGTACAGCCAGCCGATCGAGAAGCCGGCCCAGCGCCCGAGCGCCCGGTCGGCGTGCGCCGAGAAGGAGCCGGAGGTCGGGTTCGCCACGGACATCTCGCCGAGCATCCGCATGACGAAGACGACCATCGCGCCCACGAGCGCGTAGGAGAGCAGGATGCCGGGACCTGCGGCCTTGATGCCGGCGGCGGAGCCGCCGAACAGTCCGGCGCCGATGACGCCGCCGATGGCGATCATCGAGAGGTGGCGGTTCTTGAGACCGGCCTGGAGACCGTCGGAGTGCTGGGAATCACCGGTGGTACCGGTGTTACCGCCTTCCTTCGTCAGGGTCGGTTGCGTGTTCATGAACGCTTCCTTGCTTGAGGGGAGGGCTCGGATCGCGAGCCCGAGAATGGAACCCCGGAGTCGGGGCATTTCGGAAGTGTCGATTCCGGATCGTTATCCGGGACAGAACGGCGCGGACCGTCCCGGACCCCGCTGACCGCTACCCCGCAGCCGCCGTGCCACACTCGGACCATGCGCGTCTACCTCGGCTCCGACCATGCCGGCTACGAACTCAAGAACCACCTCGTCGAGTGGCTGAAGGCCCACGGCCACGAGGCCGTCGACTGCGGTCCCCACATCTACGACGCCCAGGACGACTACCCGCCGTTCTGCCTGCGCGCCGCCGAGCGGACCGCCGCGGACGAGGGCAGCCTCGGCATCGTGATCGGCGGCTCCGGCAACGGCGAGCAGATCGCCGCGAACAAGGTCAAGGGGGTCCGCGCGGCCCTCGCCTGGAGCGAGCAGACCGCCGCGCTGGGCCGTGAGCACAACAACGCGAACGTGGTCGCGGTCGGCGCCCGGATGCACTCCGAGGAGGAGGCGACCAAGTTCGTCGAGATCTTCCTCAGCACCCCGTACTCCGGTGACGAGCGTCACACCCGCCGCATCGACATGCTGTCGGCGTACGAGACCGAGGGCGTCATGCCCCCCATCCCGGCCCACCACCCCCAGGAGCCGACCGCCTGATGCCCGAAGGGCACACCATCCACCGACTGGCCGCCGACCACCGGGAACGGTTCGGCGGCCGGTCCGTGCGGGTGACCAGCCCGCAGGGCAAGTTCGCCGACTCCGCCGCGCTGCTCGACCGCGGCGTCCTGGAGGAGGCCGACGCCCACGGCAAGCACCTCTTCCTCGGCTTCCCCGCGCTCGGCTGGGTCCACATCCACCTCGGCCTCTTCGGCAAGGTGACCTTCGGCGACGCCCCCGCCCCGCCGCCCACCGACACGGTGCGGCTGCGGCTGGCCGGCCCCGAGTCGTACATGGACCTGCGCGGCCCGACGACCTGCGCGCTCGTCACCGACGCCGAGAAGCGCGCGATACACGCGCGGCTCGGCCCCGACCCGCTGCGCCCGGACGACGACGGCGAGCGCGCCTGGCAGCGGATCAGCCGCTCCCGCACCACGATCGCCGCGCTCCTCATGGACCAGAAGGTCATCGCCGGCGTGGGCAACGTCTACCGCGCCGAGGTCCTCTTCCGCCACGGCATCGACCCCTACCGCGCCGGCAAGGACCTCACCCGGCGCCAGTGGGACGCGATCTGGGCGGACCTGGCGGCCCTCATGCGCGAGGGCGTCCGCAACAACCGCATCGACACCGTCCGCCCCGAGCACACCCCCGAGGCCATGGGCCGCCCGCCCCGCGTCGACGACCACGGCGGCGAGGTGTACGTCTACCGCCGCGCGACGATGCCGTGCCACATCTGCTCCACCGAGATCCGCACGGCGGACCTCGCGGCGCGCAACCTCTTCTGGTGCCCGCGCTGCCAGAAGTGAACGCGTCCCCGGGCCACCCCTGCTAGAACCCGTGCGGCAGCCACGGCGCGACCGGCCACCCGAAGGCCACCGCGGCCTCCGTCAGCGCCCCCGGCCGTGTCTCCCGCACCCGCCCCGCCGCCGCGAGCGACGTCAGCGACACGCCGCCCAGATACGCCGAGCCCAGCTCGCGCACGGACAGCGCCAGATCCGCCGCGCCGTCCGTCCGGGCGCACTGCGCCCCGTCCGGCCCGCCGCGCAGCCGCCACCGGCCCTCGTTCCACGGGCAGAACGCGTCCGCGACCTCGAACACCACGTCCACCGGCGCCTGGTACCGCCGCGCCGCCAGCGCCGCCCCCACGTCCACCAGCCGCACGTGCAGCCCGTCCCGCAGCGTCGGCTCGCAGCGCCGCACGTCGCTCACCAGGTGCTGCCACACGTCGTCCACCGGCCGGCTGCGGATCCGCACCGACGAGACCAGGTCGATCGAGCAGAGGAACCGCCACAGCGCCCCCTCCGCCGCCGGGTCCAGCGCCCCGATGTCCCGCAGCGTCACCGAGCCGTCGGCCCCGGCGTAGCTCCACTCCGGCTTGATCGCGTACCGGGCGTACCCGACGACCTCGCCGCCCCGCTCCGCCAGCACGCACTGCAGCGGCGAGGCCCCCTCCCGCCCGCCGGGCGGGTCCAGCAGCGGCAGCCGCTCCCAGCCCGGCTGCCGGGCGAGCATCCCCGGCCGCCCCGGGACCAGCCGCGCGTACACCGCCTCGCACGCCGCCGCGGCCTTCGCCGGGTCGGCCTGCCGCAGCACCACCTCGTCCGCGCCCTCCGGCGCCGTCAGCCGCACCCGCGTGGTGTCGATCGACGCATGGGCGGTGAACGCGCCGATGCCGTAGCCGAAGCGTCCGTAGATCTCCGGCTCCGAGGCGGTCAGCACGGCCAGCGGCTCGCCCCACGCCCGTACGTCGTCCAGCTGACGCCGCATCATCGAGGTGAGGATGCCGCGGCGGCGGTGCGTCGCGGCGACGCCCACCATCGTCACGCCCGCCACGGGCACCAGCGCCCCGCCCGGCACGGACAGCCGGAACGAGAACGCGCCCGCCGTGCCGACCACCCGCTCACCGTCCCAGGCCCCCACGGAACGGTCGCACTCGGTCAGCTCGCGCCAGAGCGCGCGCTCCTCCGGAGCCTCCGCGAGCCCCCCGAACGCCAGCTCCAGATTCGCGTACCAGTCGTCCCAGTCGGCCGGGTCGAGCACCCGCAGTTCCGTCGTCATATGCCATCGATACCAGCGCCCGCACGCACCGGGCGACCCGTTTTCGCGCGCAATGTCGGAGGGGTCCCCCTGCACGAGCGCCGATCGGGTGGATAGGGTCCAGGCCAATGAGAAGTCGCGCGGGAGTGGATACCTATGCGGCCCGGTTGCGCAGGCGCGCCCGCCGGGCCCGCACCGGCCTGCGCAAGTCCGGGGTCGACTACTTCCGCGGCGAGGGCTCCGACTGGCTGGCCATGGCCGCGCTGCTTCTGATGATCCCCGCGATCACCGCCGGCACGCTGCTCGACCCCACCTGGTGCGCCCCCGCCGCCCTGGTCCTGCCGATCGTCGCCGGCGGACTGCTGCTGCGCCCCGCCAGCCTGCTGGGCCTGTACGCGGCCGCCGCCGGCGCGCTGATCGTCGAGTCGCTGGTGCTCGGCCCGTACCCGCACGCCCCCGCCGCCGTCACCCCCGGCACGGTCCTGGTGGTCGCCGCCTGCGGACTGTTCGGACTGCTGCTCGCCCAGTTCCGGGCCCGGGTCGGCGTGCCCTGGCGACGCGGCGGCACCATGCTCTTCGACCTGCGCGAACGCATCCGCGTGCAGAGCGCGCTGCCCCGGCTGCCGCAGGGCTGGCACCAGGAGATGGCCCTGCGCCCGGCCGGCGGCCAGTCCTTCTCCGGCGACTTCGTCGTCGCCGCCCGCACCAACGGCGGCCGCACCCTGGAGGTCGTGCTCACCGACGTCTCCGGCAAGGGCATGGACGCCGGCTCCCGCGCCCTGCTGCTGTCCGGCGCCTTCGGCGGGCTGCTCGGTTCGCTGCCCCCGCACGGCTTCCTGACCGCCGCCAACGGCTACCTGCTGCGCCAGGACTGGGACGAGGGCTTCGCGACCTCCGTGCACCTGGTGCTCGACCTGGAGTCCGGCGACTACGAACTGCTGTCCGCAGGCCACCTGCCCGCGCTCCAACTGCACGCCGGCACCGGCCGCTGGGAGGAGAAGGCCGCCGAGGGCCCGCTGCTCGGCGTCTACGACGGGGCCGAGTTCCACCCGGTCAAGGGCTCCCTGCGGCCCGGCGACGTACTGATGCTGTTCACCGACGGCCTCGTCGAGGCCGCCGACCGCGACATCGCCGAGGGCATCGACCGGCTCACCGGCGAGGCCGACCGCTACGTCGCCTCCGGCTTCGAGGGCGCGGCCTGGCACCTCATCGAGGCCTGCGCCAAGGACGTCAACGACGACCGGGCGCTCCTCCTGATCACCAGGAAGGCGTGACCGATGCCGCAGCTCACCCTCGCCGAGGTCGAGGCCCTGGCCCGCGCGGCCCACGAGGGCCAGACCGACAAGGCGGGACGCCCGTACGCCGAGCACCTGCGGGCCGTCGCCGAGGGCGTACGCGCCCGGGGCGGCAGCGAGGACCAGATCGCCGCGGCCTGGCTGCACGACGCCGTGGAGGACGACGCGCTCACCGAGGAGCAGCTCCGGGCGCTCGAACTCCCGCCGCGGGTGGGGGACATGGTGCTGGCCCTCACCAAACGCCCGGGGGAGACCCCGGAGTCGTACGCGGAGCGCGTCCTCGCGGTCCCCGGCGCGCTCCTGGTCAAGGAGTCCGACCTCGCCCACAACGCGGACCCGGCCCGGCTCGCCGTCCTCGACGATCCGACCCGCCGCAGACTGACCGAGAAGTACGCCCGCATGCGCGCGCTTCTCGGTCTCGAACGGAACGATCAAGCCTAATTCGCGCGCCGCGCCGCCCAGATGTCGCCGAAGTGGCCCGATCCGTACGCCGACGATTCGTCACCGGGGGACTACGCGGCCGAGGTTGGTGGCACGATGGTGGGAGCGGGGGCGCGTGAGTCGTGTGTCCCCCGGCCGGCTAGCGGACCGACCAGGGGTGTGATCAGTTGTGGTCCTTTCACTGTCTGTGGTGCTTCTTTTGGGCATCGTCCTCGTCGTACTGATCCGGGGCGGCTCCCTCAAAGCGGGCCCCGCGGTCGTCGCCGCCCTCTTCGGCTTCTTCCTCGCCTCGACCGGCATGGCCGACGACATCCAGCGCTTCCTCGACTCGATAGCGATGACGATCAACTCGATCAAGTTCTAGGGCATGCCGAAACGGCTCCGGCCCGGTCAGCGCGTGCTGACCGGGCCGGAGCCGTGAGTGGAGCGGGCGACGGGAATCGAACCCGCGTAGCTAGTTTGGAAGACTAGGGCTCTACCATTGAGCTACGCCCGCAAGCGTCGCGCCGCAGGTCACGAGGGCCGCGGCACGTGGAGCATCCTAGCGGGTCCGGTGCCGCCGCCGCACGCCCCTTTCGGGCGGGGCGTCGGACCGTCCCCCAACATGTACCCTACGTGTCGCACCGACGGGGTGTGGCGCAGCTTGGTAGCGCGTCCGCTTTGGGAGCGGAAGGCCGTGGGTTCAAATCCCGCCACCCCGACCACTGGATTCCCCGAGATCACCGCTCGCGCCAAGATCGCGTTGTGGGGCGCATCCGGCATGGCGTTACTATGCAGGCTACGTGCCCGTGTGTCTTTTCTGACCGGGCCGACGGCAGGAACCGCCGCCGAGCGGAGCCCGCCACATCCCAGAATCAGCCACCAAGGAGACCGAACCGTGAAGAGCGCCGTGGAGACCCTGAACCCGACCCGGGTTCGGCTCACTGTCGAGGTGCCCTTCGAGGAGCTCAAGGACAGCCTCGACGCGGCGTACAAGAAGATCAACCAGCAGGTCACGGTCAAGGGCTTCCGCAAGGGCAAGATCCCGGCTCGTGTGATCGACCAGCGGTTCGGCCGCGGCGCCGTGCTGGAGGAGGCCGTCAACGACGCGCTCCCGAAGTTCTACACCGAGGCCGTGAACGAGGCCGAGGTCAACCCGCTCGGCCAGCCCGAGGTCGACATCACCGAGCTGAAGGACGGCGAGCTGCTGGCCTTCACCGCCGAGGTCGACGTCCGCCCGGCCATCGAGATCCCGGACTACTCCGGCATCGAGGTCACCGTCGACTCCGTCGAGGTCACCGACGAGGACGTCGAGAAGTCCGTCGAGCAGCTCCGTGAGCGCTTCGCCTCCACCTCTCCGGTCGAGCGCGCCGCCGCCGAGGGCGACGTCGTGACCGTCGACCTGGAGGCCAAGGTCGACGGCGAGGTGCTGGCCGACGGCGTCGCCAACGGCGTCTCCTACACCATCGGCTCCGGCGAGCTCCTCGACGGCATCGACGAGGCCGTCACCGGCCTGGAGGCCGGCGGCGAGGCCACCTTCACCTCCGAGCTGAAGGGCGGCTCGGCCGCGGGCAAGGAGGCCGAGGTCACCGTCAAGGTCACCGCCGTCGCCGCCCGTGAGCTGCCGGCGCTGGACGACGACTTCGCCCAGCTCGCCTCCGAGTTCGACACCCTCGACGAGCTGAAGGCCGACGCCCGCAAGCGCCTCGAGAACCAGAAGCAGTTCGAGCAGGCCACGCAGGCCCAGGAGCGCGTCCTCGACGCCCTCATCGAGCTGGTCGACGTCCCGATGCCGGAGAAGCTGCTCGAGGACGAGATCAACACCCGCAAGCACAACCTCGAGCACCACCAGCTCGGCCAGATGGGCCTCACCCTCGACAAGTTCCTGGAGCTCCAGGGCAAGACCGCCGAGGAGTTCCAGGCGGAGACCGAGGCCCAGGCCAAGAAGGGCATCAAGACCCAGTTCATCCTCGACGAGCTGGTCGCCCGGGAGAAGCTCAGCGTCAGCCAGGAGGAGCTCACCGAGCACCTGCTGCGCCGCGCCGCCTCCTCCGGCATGAGCCCCGACCAGTTCGCCCAGGCCGTCGTCGAGGGCGGCCAGGTCCAGATGCTGGTCGGCGAGGTCGCCCGCGGCAAGGCCCTCGCGGTCGTCGTCGAGGCCGCCAAGGTCGTCGACAGCAACGGCGAGGTCGTGGACCTCTCCGACGAGGACGAGGTCGAGGAGGCCGCCGAGGCCGTCGCGAACGCCGTCGAGGGCGACGCCGAGGCCGAGGCCAAGTAAGCCCGTCGGGAAGGGCCCGGACGCACGCGCGTCCGGGCCCTTCCCCGTTCCCAAACGGACCCGCGCACCTTGCGCTCCGAGCGAACAGTTCGGGAACCGGGATGGCGTTGTCCTACCAGGGCGTTAGGGTCCATGAATACGAGGGCAGTGCCCTCCGAACGAGACGCTGAGACGGCACGTACGCCGTCGGAGACGAGCAGGTGGATACGTGACGAATCTGATGCCTTACGCCGCGGGTGAGCCGTCCATCGGTGGTGGCCTCGGCGACCATGTCTACAACCGGCTGCTCGGCGAGCGGATCATCTTCCTCGGCCAGCAGGTCGACGACGAGATCGCCAACAAGATCACCGCCCAGATGCTCCTCCTGGCCGCCGACCCGTCGAAGGACATCTACCTCTACATCAACAGCCCCGGTGGCTCCGTGACGGCCGGCATGGCCATCTACGACACCATGCAGTACATCCCCAACGACGTCGTGACCATCGGCATGGGCATGGCGGCCTCGATGGGCCAGTTCCTGCTCACCGGCGGCACCGCCGGCAAGCGCTTCGCGCTGCCGAACACCGACATCCTGATGCACCAGGGCTCCGCCGGCATCGGCGGCACCGCCTCGGACATCAAGATCCAGGCCGAGTACCTGCTCCGCACCAAGAAGCGCATGGCCGAGATCACCGCGCTGCACTCCGGCCAGACCGTCGAGACGATCATCCGCGACGGCGACCGCGACCGCTGGTTCACCGCGGAGGAGGCCAAGGAATACGGCCTCATCGACGAGATCATCTCCGCCGCCTCGGGCGTTCCGGGCGGCGGCGGCACCGGCGCCTGAGCCGCGCCGTACCGCCCAGCCCCAGCCCGCAGAACGCCACCAGGATGGTGAACCCCATGAGCAACTTCCCCGGCTACTCCGGATCCGCGAGCGGCCTGTACACCGGCCCCCAGGTGGACAACCGGTACGTGGTCCCGCGCTTCGTCGAGCGCACCTCCCAGGGCATCCGCGAGTACGACCCGTACGCGAAGCTCTTCGAGGAGCGCGTGATCTTCCTCGGCGTGCAGATCGACGACGCCTCCGCCAACGACGTCATGGCGCAGCTGCTGTGCCTGGAGTCGATGGACCCGGACCGCGACATCTCGATCTACATCAACAGCCCCGGCGGATCCTTCACGGCCCTCACCGCCATCTACGACACGATGCAGTTCGTCAAGCCCGACATCCAGACGGTCTGCATGGGCCAGGCGGCCTCCGCCGCGGCCGTGCTGCTCGCCGCCGGCACCCCCGGCAAGCGGATGGCCCTGCCGAACGCCCGCGTGCTGATCCACCAGCCCTCCGGCGGCACCGGCCGTGAGCAGCTCTCCGACCTGGAGATCGCGGCCAACGAGATCCTGCGCATGCGCAGCCAGCTCGAGGAGATGCTGGCCAAGCACTCCTCCACGCCGATCGAGAAGATCCGCGACGACATCGAGCGTGACAAGATCCTGACGGCCGAGGACGCCCTGGCGTACGGCCTGATCGACCAGATCGTCTCGACCCGCAAGAGCACGGCCGCCTCGGCCGTCTGACGCTCGACCTTCCCCTGGCACGGTTCGCCCGGAGCACCCGCTTCGATGTGAACCGTGCCAAGGGGGGCCCGAACGGGGGGCCCGGCAAGGTACCGTCGGATATGAGGCACCAGGAGTCGGCTGAACCAATGCCGCTCCCAGGCGAAGGGGAAGCACCTCGTGGCACGCATCGGTGATGGCGGCGACCTGCTCAAGTGCTCGTTCTGCGGAAAGAGCCAGAAGCAGGTGAAGAAGCTCATCGCAGGCCCCGGTGTGTACATCTGCGACGAGTGCATCGACCTCTGCAACGAGATCATCGAGGAGGAGCTCGCCGAGACGAGCGAGGTGCGGTGGGAGGAACTCCCCAAGCCCCGCGAGATCTACGAGTTCCTGGAGGGGTACGTCGTCGGGCAGGAGCCCGCGAAGAAGGCCCTCTCCGTCGCGGTGTACAACCACTACAAGCGCGTCCAGGCCGGCGAGAACGGCGGCGCGCAGGGCCGGGACGACGCCATCGAACTGGCCAAGTCCAACATCCTGTTGCTGGGCCCCACGGGCTCCGGCAAGACGCTGCTGGCCCAGACGCTCGCCCGCATGCTCAACGTCCCCTTCGCCATCGCCGACGCGACGGCGCTGACGGAAGCGGGCTATGTCGGCGAGGACGTCGAGAACATCCTGCTCAAGCTGATCCAGGCGGCCGACTACGACGTCAAGAAGGCCGAGACCGGGATCATCTACATCGACGAGATCGACAAGGTCGCCCGGAAGAGCGAAAACCCGTCGATCACGCGTGACGTGTCGGGCGAGGGCGTCCAGCAGGCCCTGCTGAAGATCCTGGAGGGCACGACGGCCTCCGTTCCCCCGCAGGGCGGACGGAAGCACCCGCACCAGGAGTTCATCCAGATCGACACGACGAACGTGCTCTTCATCGTGGGCGGCGCCTTCGCCGGCCTGGAGAAGATCATCGAGTCGCGCGCGGGCGCCAAGGGCATCGGCTTCGGGGCGACCATCCGCTCCAAGCGCGAGATCGAGGCCAGCGACCAGTTCCAGGAGGTCATGCCCGAGGACCTGGTGAAGTTCGGCATGATCCCCGAGTTCATCGGCCGCCTCCCCGTGATCACCAGCGTCCACAACCTCGACCGCGAGGCCCTGCTGAAGATCCTCGTCGAGCCGCGCAACGCGCTGGTCAAGCAGTACCAGCGGCTCTTCGAACTCGACGGCGTGGAGCTGGACTTCGACCGGCCGGCCCTGGAGGCCATCGCCGACCAGGCGATCCTGCGCGGCACCGGCGCGCGCGGTCTGCGGGCCATCATGGAAGAGGTCCTCATGTCGGTGATGTACGAGGTCCCGTCCCGCAAGGACGTGGCCCGCGTGGTCATCACCGCCGACGTCGTCCACAACAACGTCAACCCGACGCTGGTGCCGCGGATCGTCAAGAACGACGGCCGGCACGAGAAGAGCGCGTAGCCGCACCGGACACGCACAGGGGCGCCCGGCCGGATCCTCCAACCGGCCGGGCGCCCCTGTGCGTTGCTCCCGCGGATCAGGCCTTGGTGCGGGCCGAGGCGTACAGCTTCGCCGCCATGTCGGCGACCTCCGTCTGCTGCACCGTCGCCTGCCCGGTCATCATCGTGGCCAGGTCCAGGATGTTGACCGCGCCGAGCGTGGAGTAGTCCGCCCAGGCGCAGGTCGGGACCTCCAGCGAGCTCGGGCCGCCGGCCGGGCTGCCCGGCGCCTTCACGCTGCTCATCTTCACCATCTGGCACTTCATCAGCGCGCCCGAGAAGCCGGCCGGCTTCACCTCCTCGGCGGTGCCGACCGGCTCGATCTTCAGACCGGCCTGCATGTCGGGGTTCTTGCCGATGCTGGCGAAGTAGTTGTCCAGCGCCAGCGCCGGGTCGGCGATCTCGCCGTACAGACCGCTCAGCGTCAGCTGCTTGCCCTTCAGCGGCTCCGGGCTGGTCTTGTACTGGGCGATGACCTGCGCCGGGTTCGCGATGCCCAGCGCCGTCGCCCGCGCCTTCTGCTCCGTGTTCAGCGGCTTCTCGCCGCCGCCCGGGTTCTTCTTGTACTCGCCGACGGTCTCCGGGGCCACGACCTTGTAGCCCTTGGTGTCGTCGCTCACGGCGCTGCCGCCGCCGAGGCCGCCGCCGTCGCCGCCGAACACGAAGTACGCGCCCACGCCGAGCGCGACGACCGCCGCGACCACGGCCACGACCGCGCCGGTGCGCTTCTTCGGCGCCGGCGGCGGGTAACCGCCGGGGCCCTGCCCGTACTGCGGCTGCTGCCCGTACGGCGGCTGCGGAGGCTGCCCGTACGGCCCGGGCTGCCCGTAGGGCGCCTGCTGCGGCGGCACGCCCGGCTGCGGGTACCCGTACCCGGGCTGCGGCGCCTGCTGCGGATACCCGTAGCCGGGCTGGGGGGCCTGCGGCGGCTGTCCGTAGGGACCCGGCTGCCCATAGGGCCCGGGCTGCTGCGGCGGACCACCGTACGGTCCCGGCTGGTTGTAGCTCATTAAGGGCTTCCCCTCACAGGATGTTTATGCGTACCCGTCATCCTGGCGGAACGATTGCCCCGCACGAGCGGTGGGGGGCACACCGTTACGGAACTATCTCGTTTCGGGCCGGGGCCGGGACACCTCTAAACTGACCCCGTGACCGAGAACACTCAGCAGCAGCCAGCAGCCGCCACCACCGAATTGCCGACCCAGTACGCGCCGGCCGAGGTAGAGGGGAAGCTGTACGAGCGCTGGGTGGAGCGGGGGTACTTCGAGGCCGACGAGAACAGCGACAAGCCTCCGTACACCATCGTCATCCCCCCGCCGAACGTCACCGGCTCCCTCCACCTGGGCCACGCCTTCGAGCACACGCTCATCGACGCGCTGACCCGCCGCAAGCGGATGCAGGGCTACGAGACGCTGTGGCAGCCGGGCATGGACCACGCCGGCATCGCCACCCAGAACGTCGTCGAGCGCGAGCTCGCCAAGGAGGGCAAGTCCCGCCACGACCTGGGCCGCGAGGCGTTCGTCGAGCGCGTCTGGCAGTGGAAGGCGGAGTCCGGCGGCCAGATCTCCGGCCAGATGAAGCGCCTGGGCGACGGCGTCGCCTGGTCCCGTGAGCGCTTCACCATGGACGAGGGCCTGTCCCAGGCCGTCCAGACCATCTTCAAGAAGCTCTACGACGACGAGCTGATCTACCGCGCCGAGCGCATCATCAACTGGTGCCCGCGCTGTCTCACGGCGATCTCGGACATCGAGGTCGAGTACCAGGACGACGACGGCGAGCTCGTCTCCATCCGGTACGGCTCCGGGGACGCGGAGATCGTCGTCGCCACCACCCGCGCCGAGACGATGCTCGGCGACACCGCCGTCGCCGTCCACCCGGACGACGAGCGGTACAAGCACCTCGTCGGCACCGAGATCGAGCTGCCGCTGACCGGCCGCCGCATCCCGGTCGTCGCCGACACCCACGTCGACCCCGAGTTCGGCACCGGCGCCGTCAAGGTGACCCCGGCGCACGACCCCAACGACTTCGAGATCGGCCAGCGCCACGGCCTGCCGAACCTCGCCGTCATGGACGAGCGCGCGGTCATCACCGCCCACGGCCCCTTCCAGGGCCTGGACCGCCTGGAGGCCCGCTCCGCCATCGTCGCCGCGCTGCGCGCCGAGGGCCGGATCGTCGCCGAGAAGCGCCCGTACGTCCACTCCGTCGGCCACTGCTCGCGCTGCAAGACCACCATCGAGCCGCGCCTGTCCATGCAGTGGTGGGTCAAGGTCGGCCCGCTGGCGCAGGCGGCCGGCGACGCCGTCCGCGACGGCAAGGTCAAGATCCACCCGCAGGAGATGGAGAAGCGGTACTTCGACTGGGTCGACAACCTGCACGACTGGTGCATCTCGCGCCAGCTCTGGTGGGGTCACCGCATCCCGGTCTGGTACGGGCCGAACGGCGAGGTCGTCTGCGTCGGACCGGACGAGCAGCCGCCGAGCGGCGAGGGCTGGCACCAGGACACCGACGTCCTGGACACCTGGTTCTCCTCCGGCCTGTGGCCGTTCTCCACGCTCGGCTGGCCCGAGCGGACCAAGAGCCTCGAGAAGTTCTACCCGAACTCCGTCCTGGTCACCGGCTACGACATCCTCTTCTTCTGGGTCGCCCGGATGATGATGTTCGGCCTCTACGCCATGGACGGCACCCCGCCGTTCCACACCATCGCCCTGCACGGCATGGTCCGTGACCAGAACGGCAAGAAGATGTCGAAGTCCTTCGGCAACGTGGTCAACCCGCTGGACTGGATGGACGAGTACGGCTCCGACGCCGTCCGCTTCACCCTGGCCAACGGCGCCAACCCGGGCGTCGACGTCCCGATCGGCGAGGACTGGGTCAAGGCCTCCCGGAACTTCGCCAACAAGATCTGGAACGCGACCCGCTTCGCGCTGATGAACGGCGCGACGATCGAGGGCGAGCTGCCCCCGGTCGAGCGGCTGTCCGCCACGGACCGCTGGATCCTGTCCCGGCTGAACAAGACGGTCGCGCAGGTCGACGCGTACTACGAGGACTACCAGTTCGCGAAGCTCAGCGACGCGCTGTACCACTTCGCCTGGGACGAGGTCTTCGACTGGTACGTGGAGCTGTCGAAGACGACGTTCTTCGCCGGCGGCGAGCAGGCCAAGGTCTCCGGCCGGGTCCTCGGCGAGGTCCTGGACGTCATGCTGCGCCTGCTGCACCCGATCGTCCCGTTCGTCACCGAGGCCCTGTGGACCACCCTGACCGGCCGTGAGTCCCTCGTCGTCGCCGAGTGGCCGAAGGACTCGGGCTTCCGCGACGAGGCCGCCGAGGCCGAGATCGAGAACCTCCAGCAGGTCGTCACCGAGGTCCGCCGCTTCCGCGCCGACCAGGGCCTGCAGCCCGGCCAGAAGGTCCCGGCCCGGCTGGAGCTGGACGGCACCGCGCTGGCGGCGCACGAGGCGGCCATCCGCCAGCTGCTGCGCCTCCAGCCGGAGGGCGAGGGCTTCGCGGCCACCGCCTCGCTGCCGGTCGCGGGCGCCACGGTCTCGCTGGACCTGTCCGGCACCATCGACGTGGCCGCGGAGCGCAAGCGCCTCGCGAAGGACCTCGCGGCCGCCGAGAAGGAGAAGGCCCAGGCGAACGCGAAGCTGGGCAACGAGGCGTTCCTCGCCAAGGCCCCGGACAACGTGGTCGAGAAGATCCGCACCCGGCTCGCCAAGGCGGACGAGGACATCGCCCGCATCCAGACGCAGCTGGACCGCCTGCCCCAGGCGTAGCGGCAGCCCGAGAGGCCCGGAACCTCCCCCAAGCTCTTGAGGAGCAGGGGGGACCCCACGGTTCCGGGCCTCTCGCGCACCCGCCTCCACGGCGCTGTCGGCCCTGCTCCGTAGACTGGTCCCGTGAGTGAGCAGCCCCGCGACGAGTCCGACGCATTCGACCGGTTCGACGAGATCGTCGACACCGAGACCGACAGAGACCCCGATCTGGCGGTGATCGAGGCCGGCAGCCGCACCCTGCGCGCCCAGGCCGGTCCGCCGCAGGCCGACGCCGTGCCCGCCCGCCCGGAGGATCCGGAGGTCGACCGGGCGCTGCGCGAGGTGGAGAGCGAGCTGGCCACCCGCTGGGGCGAGACCAAGCTGGACCCGTCGGTGACGCGGATCGCGTCGCTGATGGACGTGCTCGGCGAGCCGCAGCGCGCGTACCCGTCGATCCACATCACCGGCACCAACGGCAAGACGTCCACGGCCCGCATGGTCGAGGCGCTGCTGACCGCCTTCGACCTGCGCACCGGCCGCTACACCTCGCCGCACGTCCAGTCGATCACCGAGCGGATCAGCCTGGACGGCGCGCCGATCTCGGCGGAGCGGTTCATCGAGACGTACCAGGACGTGAAGCCGTACGTCGAGCTGGTCGACGCCCGGCAGGAGTACCGGCTGTCGTTCTTCGAGGTGCTCACCGCGATGGCCTACGCGGCCTTCGCGGACGCGCCGGTGGACGTGGCGGTGGTCGAGGTCGGCATGGGCGGCACGTGGGACGCCACCAACGTGATCGACGGCTCGGTGGCCGTCGTGACCCCGATCTCGCTGGACCACACGGACCGGCTGGGCGGCACGCCCGGGGAGATCGCCGCCGAGAAGGCCGGCGTGATCAAGCAGGACGCGACGGTCATCCTGGCGCAGCAGCCGGTGGACGCGGCGCAGGTGCTGCTGAAGAAGGCCGTGGAGGTGGACGCCACGGTGGCCCGCGAGGGCATGGAGTTCGGCATCGTCTCGCGCGAGGTGGCGGTCGGCGGGCAGTTGCTGACGCTGCGCGGGCTGGGCGGCGAGTACGCGGACGTGTTCCTGCCGCTGTACGGGGCGCACCAGGCACACAACGCGGTGGTCGCGCTGGCGGCGGTGGAGGCGTTCTTCGGCGTCGGCGCGGCGCACGCCCGGACGCTGGACCTGGAGACGGTCCGCCGGGCCTTCGCCTCGGTGGCCTCGCCGGGCCGCCTGGAGGTGGTCCGCAAGTCGCCGACGGTGATCCTGGACGCGGCGCACAATCCGGCGGGTGCGGCGGCGACGGCCGAGGGCGTCTCGGAGTCGTTCGGCTTCTCGCGGCTGATCGGTGTGGTGGCGACCAGCGCCGAGAAGGACGTGCGCGGCCTTCTGGAGGCCTTCGAGCCGATCTTCGCGGAGGTCGTGGTGACCTCGAACTCGACGCATCGCGCGATGGACGCCGACGCGCTGGCGGCGATCGCGGTGGAGGTGTTCGGCGACGAGCGGGTGGTGGTCGAGCCGCGGCTGGACGACGCGATCGAGGCGGCGATCACCCTGGCGGAGGAGGAGGGCGAGTACGCGGGCGCGGGTGTGCTCGTGACCGGCTCCGTGTTCACGGTCGGCGAGGCCCGGCTGCTTCTCGGGAAGGGCTGAATCCGTTGCGTACTCTCTGTGCCTCCACCCTGATCGGCGAGTTCTTCGTGATCGGGTTCGCCGGTCTGGTCGCCATGAAGGACGAGACGCTGGCGATGTCGACCGTGTGGACGGTCTGCGGGGTGGCGATGCTGCTGTCGCTGCTGCTGTGCGGGATGATCACCCGTCCGGGCGGCGTGCAGCTCGGCTGGGCGCTGCAGCTGGCGCTGGTCGCGAGCGGTTTCGTCCTGCCGGTGATGTTCGTCCTCGGGATCCTGTTCGCGGTGCTGTGGTGGTGCTCGGTGCACTACGGGCGGCGGATCGACGAGGTGAAGGCCCGCTGGGCGGAGTCCCAGGGCTCGGCAGGGCCTGACGCTGCGTGACGGCGGCGCCGGGGGGCCCTGTAGCCTCTGAGGTCCGCACACCGTACGTGAAGGAGTTTTCCCCGTGAGCCAGCGATCGCTCGTCCTGCTCAAGCCCGACGCGGTCCGCCGTGGCCTGATCGGCGAGATCATCGGCCGTATCGAGCGGAAGGCGGGCTGGACCATCGCGGCCCTGGAGCTGCGCGAGCTGGACCAGGACACGCTGGAGCAGCACTACGGCGAGCACAAGGGCAAGCCGTTCTACGAGCCGCTCATGGGCTTCATGCAGTCCGGTCCGGTGGTCGCGATGGTCGTCGAGGGCGAGCGGGTCATCGAGGGTCTGCGGACCCTGGCCGGCCCGACCGACCCGATCGCCGCGGCGCCCGGCTCCATTCGGGGTGACTACGGCACCATCGTCCGGGAGAACCTGATCCACGCCTCGGACTCGGAGGAGTCCGCCGCCCGGGAGCTGAAGATCTTCTTCCCGGGTCTGGTCTGACCCGGTATCAACCGATCGCAGCAACGCCCTGGGGGCGACCGAAGGAATTCGGTCGCCCCCAGGCATATGAGCGGAAGAACCGGGAACGGTTGGCTGCGTCATCTCGTCTGCTGTACAGAGGTGGTCCACCGCGCCGGATCCCTGCGGGCGGCACTACGATGGAAACCTCCACGCCACCGCACACGCGTCACCACCACCTCGCCGACCTGAGCAGCCGTCAAGCTCCAATTGGGAAGGCCCGACGCATCCTCATGGGAAACAAGGGGAACTCTATGTCGTTCATCGGCCGTGACATGGCTGTCGACCTCGGGACCGCCAACACGCTGGTGTACGTCAGGGGTCGTGGCATCGTCCTGAACGAGCCCTCGGTCGTCGCCATCAACACGAACACCGGCGGCATCCTCGCCGTCGGCTCCGAGGCGAAGAAGATGATCGGCCGGACCCCCGGCAACATCGTCGCCGTGCGCCCGCTGAAGGACGGTGTGATCGCCGACTTCGAGATCACCGAGCGCATGCTGCGCTACTTCATCCTGAAGATCCACAAGCGCCGTTACCTGGCCCGCCCGCGTGTCGTCGTCTGTGTCCCCAGCGGCATCACCGGAGTCGAGCGCCGCGCGGTCATCGAGGCCTCCACGCAGGCCGGCGCGCGCCAGGTGCACATCATCGAGGAGCCCATGGCCGCGGCCATCGGCTCGGGCCTCCCGGTCCACGAGGCCACCGGCAACATGGTCGTGGACATCGGCGGCGGCACGACCGAGGTCGCCGTCATCTCCCTCGGCGGAATCGTCACGGCACAGTCCATCCGGGTGGCCGGCGACGAGCTGGACAACGCGATCATCCAGCACATCAAGAAGGAGTACTCGCTCCTCCTCGGCGAGCGCACCGCCGAACAGATCAAGATCACCATCGGCTCGGCGTACGACCTCCAGAAGGACGAGCACACCGAGATCCGCGGCCGCGACCTGGTCTCCGGTCTGCCCAAGACCGTGGTCATCTCGGCCGCCGAGGTCCGCAAGGCCATCGAGGAGCCGGTCAACGCCATCGTCGACGCGGTGAAGACCACCCTCGACAAGTGCCCGCCGGAGCTCTCCGGTGACGTGATGGACCGCGGCATCGTTCTCACCGGGGGCGGCGCGCTGCTGCGCGGCCTGGACGAGCGGCTGCGCCGCGAGACCGGGATGCCGATCCACATCGCCGAGGACCCGCTGGACTCGGTGGCGCTGGGCTCCGGCAAGTGCGTGGAGGAGTTCGAGGCCCTCCAGCAGGTCCTCGACGCGCAGCCGCGCCGCTAGTCCGCACCGCTCCTCCCCCCGGGGCCGCAACGCCCCGGGGGTCAACCGCACCGAACAATCGAACCAATCGGAAAGGCACGGCCGCCGCACGTGAGGGACACACGAGAGAGCCGGCTACTCCTGGTGTTGCTGGTCGCCATCGCGTTCGCACTGATCACGGTGGACATCCGCGGCGGCGAGGAGTCACCGGTCGACGGCGCCCGGCGGGCCGCCGCCGCGGCCTTCGGGCCGGTCGAGAACGGCGTCGCGGCGGCCGTCGACCCGATCGGCAACGCCATAGGAGCCGTCCGCGACTCCGGCGAGCGGCACACCCGGATCGCCGCCCTGGAACGCGAGAACGCGGCCCTCAAGGCCAAGCTCGGCAGCGACGACCGCAACCGCAGCCGCCTCGCCGAACTCGACGCGCTGCTGAAGACGGCGGGCGCCGGCCAGTACGGCATCAAGGCCGCCCAGGTCATCGCCATAGGAGCCGCGCAGGGCTTCTCCTGGACCATCACCATCGACGCCGGCGCCGACGACGGCATCCAGCGCGACATGACCGTGCTCAACGGCGCGGGCCTGGTCGGCCGCGTCACCACCGTCGGCCCGTCCACCGCCACCGTGCTCCTCGCCAGCGACCCGGACTTCACCGTCGGCACCCGCATGGAGAAGAACAACGAGCTCGGCTTCGCCACGGGCCAGGGCAACGGCCCGCTGCTCGTCCAACTCCTCAACGGCAAGGCCAAGGTCAAGCCCGGCGACCGCCTGGTCACCTTCGGCTCGCACGGCTCCAAGCCGTTCGTGCCCGGCGTGCCGGTCGGCGAGGTGGTCCGCGTCGACCCGGCCGGCGGCGACCTGACCCGCAACCTCTACGTCCGCCCGTACGCCGGCTTCACCAAGCTGGACATCGTCGGCGTCGTCGTCCAGGCCCCGCGCACCGACCCGCGCGACACGGTCCTGCCGCCCAAGCCCGCCAAGCCCCGGCCCGTGCCGACCGTCACCGTCACGGTCACCCCGCCGCCGCCCGGGCAGGAGCAGCAGGGCGAGCAGGCGGGGCAGGCGCAGCAGCCCGGCGAGACGCAGGCGCCCGGACAGGCGCCCGCCGACGGACAGAACGACCAGCAGGGGGACTGAGGCCATGAAGATCAACCGGATCCTGCTCTCCGCGGCCCTGGTCGTCGTCGCCCTCGTCGTCCAGGTCTCCGTCCTGTCCCGGCTCCAACTCCCCGGCGCCGTGCCCGACCTCGTCCTGCTCACCGTCATCGCCCTGTCGCTGGTGTACGGGCACGTCAGCGGCGCGCTCATCGGCTTCGGCGCCGGACTGCTCTCCGACCTGGCCCCGCCCGCCGACCACGCCGTCGGCCGCTACGCCCTCGTGCTCTGCGTCGTCGGCTACGTCGTCGGCCTGTTCCGGCCCGAGAAGGGCCAGATCCGGTCCGCCACCGGCCCGATGGCCGTGGTCGTCGTCGCCGCCGTCGGCTCCACGCTGCTGTACGCGGCCGTCGGCGCGCTCGTCGGCGACACCGCCGCCCGCCATGTCGGCCTCGGCTTCCTGCTGTTCACCGCCGCCCTGTACGACCTGCTGCTCGCCCCCTTCACGGTGCCGGCGAT
This sequence comes from Streptomyces tritici, assembly GCF_048500665.1. Lineage (NCBI taxonomy): Bacteria > Bacillati > Actinomycetota > Actinomycetes > Kitasatosporales > Streptomycetaceae > Streptomyces > Streptomyces tritici. The sequence goes on along the minus strand of NZ_CP183183.1, from coordinate 2,184,526 downwards.
CATGGCGCTGGCCCGCCGCGTCGAGAACGACCCGCTGGCCGAGACCGGCACCGCCACCGACGTGGCCTCCGGCTGGCTCTCCTCCGGCACCGGCCTGCGGATCGGGGCCCAGCGCAGCGGCCTGCGCGTCAAGGCCGCCCGTTCCCGGGCCTCACGGGCCGGACGCATCAAGGGAGTCAAGCGACTGTGACCGAGGGGGCAACGGCAGCATGAGCAACATCCCGGAGACCGGACGGACCCCCAGGGTCCAGACCCGGCTCGTCATCATCCAGGTCCTCGTCTTCTCCCTGCTGCTCACACTCGGCGGGCGGCTGTGGTACCTCCAGATCCGCCAGGGCAAGGAGTACACCGACGAGGCGAAGGGCAACCACGTCCAGCAGGTCGTCCAGCCCGCCGTGCGCGGCTCGATCCTCGACGCCCGCGGCGTCCCGCTCGCCGACAACGAGACCCGGCTCGTCGTCTCCGCGTCCCGCACCGAGATGCTGAAGATGAAGGACGACGGCAAGGCCGTCCTCACCCGGCTCGCCGGGGTCCTCGGCATGAAGCCGCAGGACGTCATCAACAAGATCCGGCTCTGCGACTCCGAGACCCCCAAGCCCTGCTGGAACGGCTCGCCCTACCAGCCGATCCCCGTCACCGACGAGGCCACCACCCAGCAGGCGCTGACCATCCGGGAGAGCGCCGAGGACTTCCCCGGCATCACCGCCGAGCCCACCGCCGTACGCCGCTACCCGGCGCTCGGCGGCGCCCGCACCGCGCAGGTCCTCGGCTACCTCTCGCCGGTCACCGACGAGGAGATCGAGAAGGCCAAGGACACCGACTCGCCGTTCCTCCGCTCCGACCAGGTCGGCCGCTCCGGCATCGAGCGCACCTACGACAAGGAGCTGCGCGGCAAGGCCGGCGTCACGCGCTACGAGGTCGACAAGCTCGGCCGCGTCATGGGCCAGACCGAGTCCGACCCCGGCATCGCCGGCGCCACCCTCGTCACCAGCATCGACGCCCGCGTCCAGGCCGTCGCCGAGTACGAGCTCGCCCAGGCGATGAAGACCGTCCGCGGCGAGACCGACAAGATCACCGGCCGTAAGTACGAGGCCGACGCCGGCGCCGTCGTCGTCATGGAGTCGAAGACCGGCCGCGTCGTCGCCATGGCCTCCCAGCCCGACTACGACCCCAACGCCTGGGTCGGCGGCATCTCGGCCAAGGACTACGCCGCGATGACCAGCAAGAGCTCCAACTACCCGCTGCTGAACCGGGCCATCCAGGGCCAGTCCCCGGCCGGCTCCGTCTTCAAGGTCGTCTCCGCGAGCGCCGCCGTCCGCGCCGGCAACAACTTCAACGACAAGTACAACTGCAGCGCCTCGTACAGCATGGGCAACCGCAGCTTCGCCAACTTCGAGTCGCAGGGCCACGGCCCCATCACCCTCGGAGACGCCCTCAAGTTCTCCTGCAACACCGTCTTCTACCGGCTCGGCCACCAGGAGTGGTCCCGCGACGGCGGCCTGAAGCCCAAGAAGAACGCCAAGGACTGGTTCTACCGCACCGCCCACGACTTCGGCTTCGGCTCCGAGACCGGCATCGACCTGCCCAACGAGGTCAAGGGCCGCATCCCGGACCGCCGCTGGAAGCAGAGCTTCTGGGAGGCGAACAAGGACGCCTGGTGCAAGCAGGGCAAGAAGGGCGGCACGTACGTCGAGCAGATCGCGTACGAGAGCTGCCTGGAGGGCAACCAGCTGAAGGCGTACGACAGCATCAACTTCGCCATCGGCCAGGGCGACGTGCTCATCACGCCCATCCAGCTCGCCACCGCCTACGCGGCCATCAGCAACGGCGGCACCCTCTACAACCCGACCATCGGCAAGGCCGTCATCAGCCCCGACGGCAAGAAGATCCAGGAGATCAAGCCCAAGGCCCACGGCCGGCTGCCGGTCGACGCCCAGACCATCCGCGACCTCGACAAGGGCCTCAAGTCCGTCGTCGAGCCCGGCGGCACCGCCGCCTGGCGGTTCGGCGGCTGGCCCCAGGACAAGATCCCGATGCACGCCAAGACGGGCACCGCGCAGGTCTACGGCAAGCAGACCACCTCGTGGTTCGCGACCTACACCCGCGACTACACCATCGTCATGACGATCTCCCAGGGCGGCACCGGCTCCGGCGCCTCCGGCCCCGCCGTGCGCAACATCTACGACGCCCTCTACGGCCTCGACGACGCCGGCAACCAGGACCTCAAGCGCGCCCTGCTGCCCCAGCCGCAGAAGGACCTGCCGAAGATCCAGCCCGACGGCAGCATCGACGCGCCCACCATCAAGCCGTACGACCCCGACGCCCAGAAGGTCGCGCCCGAGCAGGCCGGCCAGCAGCCGGGCGAACGGCAGCCGGTCACACCACCGCTTCACGGGCCCCAGCCCATCTGGAGGGACTGACCCGATGAACGCCCGCACCGGCTTCTCCGTCTCCCGGTACGCCCCCGAACGCGGGACGCTCGCCCGGCTCACCGCCCGCGACTCCGTCCTGCGCCGGCTCGACTGGCCGATCCTGCTGTCCAGCCTCGTGCTCTCGCTGCTCGGCGCGCTGCTCGTCTGGTCCGCCACCCGCGGCCGCACCGAACTCAACCAGGGCGACCCGGAGTACTTCCTCTGGCGGCACCTGCTCAACACCGGCATCGGGCTCGTCCTGATGATCGGCACCGTCTGGCTCGGCCACCGCACCCTGCGCGGCGCGGTGCCGGTCCTGTACGGCATCTCCCTCGTGCTGATCCTCGCCGTGCTCACCCCGCTCGGCGCCACCATCAACGGCGCCCACGCGTGGATCGTCATCGGCGGCGGCTTCTCGCTCCAGCCCAGCGAGTTCGTGAAGATCACGATCATCCTGGTCATGGCGATGCTGCTCGCCGCGAAGGTCGACGCCGGCGACCAGCTCCATCCCGACCACGGCACCGTCGCCAAGTCGCTGCTGCTCGCCGCGCTCCCCATGGGCATCGTCATGCTGATGCCCGACCTCGGCTCGGTGATGGTCATGGCCGTCATCGTGCTCGGCGTCCTGCTCGCCTCCGGAGCCTCCAACCGCTGGGTCCTCGGCCTCATCGGCGCCGGCATCGGGGGAGCGGTGCTCGTCACCGCGCTCGGCATGCTCGACGAGTACCAGATCAACCGCTTCGCCGCCTTCGCCAACCCCGAGCTCGACCCGGCCGGCGTCGGCTACAACACCAACCAGGCGCGGATCGCGATCGGCTCCGGCGGCCTGTACGGCGCCGGGCTGTTCAACGGCCACCAGACCAGCGGCCAGTTCGTGCCCGAACAGCAGACCGACTTCATCTACACCGTCGCCGGCGAGGAACTCGGCTTCCTCGGCGCCGGACTGATCCTGGCCCTGCTCGGCGTCATCCTGTGGCGCGCCTGCCGCATCGCGCGGGAGACCACCGAGCTGTACGGCACGATCGTCGCCGCCGGGATCATCGCCTGGTTCGCCTTCCAGTCCTTCGAGAACATCGGCATGACCCTCGGCATCATGCCGGTCGCCGGCCTGCCGCTGCCGTTCGTCTCCTACGGCGGCTCGTCGATGTTCGCGGTGTGGGTGGCGATCGGACTGCTGCAGTCGATCCGGGTGCAACGTCCCATGTCGGCCTGACACGTACTCCCCTCGCGTTCACATCCCGTCTAGATTCGATTCATGGCGGAGACGAAGCGTGAGATCGAGCGGAAGTACGAAGCCGGAGACGGAACGGCGCTGCCGGACCTCACCGAGGTGCCCGGCATCGCCTCGGTCCAGGACCGCGGCGTCACGGAACTCGACGCCGTCTACTACGACACCCCCGACCTGAGACTGGCCGCCGACGCGCTCACCCTGCGCCGCAGGACCGGCGGCGAGGACGCCGGCTGGCACCTGAAGTTCCCCGTCGCCTCCGGCATCCGCGACGAGATCAGAGCCCCGCTGTCGGACACGCTCCCGCGTGGCCTGGCGGGGCTCCTGCGATCCCGCGTCCGCACCGGCCAGGTCCTCCCCGTCGTCCGCCTCCGCTCCTCGCGCGCCGTACGCCACCTGCGCGCGAAGGACGGCGCGCTGCTCGCGGAGCTCTCCGTCGACACGGTCAGCGCCGAACGGCTCGGCCGCCGGGACGGGGCCATCGCCGGCTGGACGGAGATCGAGGTCGAGCTCGCCGACGGCGCGGACGAGAAGGTCCTCGACGCCGTGGAGAAACGCCTGAAGAAGGCCGGCATCCGCCGCTCCGACTCCCCTTCGAAGCTCGCCCGGGCCCTGCAGGAGACCGCCCCCGGCCCGGACGGCCCCGCAAAGACCACGATCCGGCGCGCGGCCGAAGCGGCCCGCCGCGCCGGCGAGGCGGAACCGCACGACGACGAGCCGGCCGGCAAGCTCATCGCCCAGCAGGCCCGCCGCGCCGCCGGCGACCAGGCCCCCGAGACCCTCCCCGAGGGCAGCGCCGGCGCCGCCGTACTCACGTACGTACGGGCCCAGCGGGACGCCCTCGTCGCCCTCGACCCCGCCGTCCGCCGCGACCTGCCCGACGCCGTGCACCAGATGCGCGTCGCCTGCCGGCGCCTGCGCAGCGCCTTCAAGACGTACCGCAAGGTCCTCGACCGCACCGCCACCGACCCCGTCGGCGAGGAGCTCAAGTGGCTCGCCCGCGAACTCGGCCACGCCCGCGACCACGAGGTCCTCGTCGCCCGCCTGCGCCGGCAGCTCGACGACACCCCCCGCACCCTGCTCCTCGGCCCGGTCCGCAACCGGCTGCGCATCTGGGACACCCGCCGCTCCGGCAGCGCCCGCCGCAGCGCCCTCGCCGCCCTCGACTCCCCCCGGCACCTCGCCCTCCTGGACGCCCTCGACGCCCTGCTCGCCGACCCCCCGCTCCGCAAGCGCGCCGCCCGCCCCGCCCCCGGCGTCCTGCGGAAGGCCGTGCTCAAGGACCACGGCCGCCTCGCCGCCGCCGTCGAGCACGCCCTCGCCCTCGAACCCGGCCGGGACCGCGACCTCGCCCTGCACGAGGCCCGCAAGGCCGCCAAACGCGCCCGCTACGCCGCCGAGGCGGCCGTCCCCACCCTCGGCAAGCCCGCGAAGAAGCTGGCCTCCCGCGTCAAGGCCGTCCAGAGCCTGCTCGGCGACCACCAGGACAGCGTCGTCGCCCGCGAGGCCCTGCGCACCCTCGCCGCCCAGGCCCACGCGGCCGGCGAGTCCGCCTTCACCTGGGGGCTGCTGCACGGCCGCGAGGAGGCCGCCGCCGCCCGCACGGAGCGCGAGCTGCCGGAGGTCTGGGCCGAGGCCCGGACCCCCGATCTGTAGCGGACAGGACTTCCCGAGCACCGGGGTACGCTTGAGAGTCGCCCCACGCCAGCTCACGAAGGTTCGAGATGTCTGCTGCCGAGTCTGTCTTCCCGCAGCTCGAAGCTCTGCTCCCGCACGTGCAGAAGCCGATTCAGTACGTCGGTGGAGAGCTGAACTCCACGGTCAAGCCGTGGGAGTCCGCCGACGTCCGCTGGGCTCTGATGTACCCGGACGCGTACGAGGTCGGCCTGCCCAACCAGGGCGTCATGATCCTCTACGAGGTACTGAACGAGCGCGAGGGCGTCCTCGCCGAGCGCACCTACAGCGTGTGGCCGGACCTCGAGGAGCTGATGCGCGAGCACGGCGTCCCGCAGTTCACGGTCGACTCGCACCGCCCCGTCGGCGCGTTCGACGTCTTCGGCCTGAGCTTCTCCACCGAGCTCGGCTACACCAACATGCTCACGGCCCTGGACCTCGCGGGCATCCCGCTGGAGTCCAAGGACCGCACGATCGACCACCCGATCGTCCTCGCGGGCGGCCACGCGGCCTTCAACCCCGAGCCGATCGCGGACTTCATCGACGCGGCGATCATCGGGGACGGCGAGCAGGCCGTGCTCGACATGACCGAGATCATCCGCCAGTGGAAGGCCGAGGGCTGCCCCGGCGGCCGCGAGGAGGTCCTGCTCCGCCTCGCCAAGACCGGCAGCGTGTACATCCCGGCGTTCTACGACGTCGAGTACCTCCCGGACGGCCGCATCGGCCGCGTCGTCCCCAACCGCTCCGGCGTGCCGTGGCGCGTGTCCAAGCACACCGTCATGGACCTCGACGAGTGGCCCTACCCGAAGCAGCCGCTGGTCCCGCTCGCCGAGACCGTCCACGAGCGGATGTCCGTCGAGATCTTCCGCGGCTGCACCCGCGGCTGCCGCTTCTGCCAGGCCGGCATGATCACGCGCCCCGTGCGGGAGCGAAGCATCACCGGCATCGGCGAGATGGTCGAGAAGGGTCTCAAGGCCACGGGCTTCGAGGAGGTCGGCCTCCTCTCCCTCTCCTCCGCCGACCACTCCGAGATCGGCGACATCGCGAAGGGCCTGGCGGACCGCTACGAGGACGACAAGATCGGCCTCTCGCTCCCGTCCACCCGCGTCGACGCCTTCAACGTCGACCTGGCGAACGAGCTCACGCGCAACGGCCGCCGCTCCGGTCTGACCTTCGCCCCCGAGGGCGGCTCCGAGCGCATGCGCAAGGTCATCAACAAGATGGTCTCGGAAGAGGACCTCATCCGTACCGTCGCCACGGCCTACGGCAACGGCTGGCGCCAGGTGAAGCTGTACTTCATGTGCGGTCTGCCGACGGAGACCGACGAGGACGTGCTGCAGATCGCGGACATGGCGATGAACGTGATCGCCAAGGGCCGCGAGGTGTCGAAGTCCAACGACATCCGCTGCACCGTGTCCATCGGCGGCTTCGTGCCCAAGCCGCACACCCCGTTCCAGTGGGCCCCGCAGCTCTCCGCCGAGGAGACCGACGCCCGCCTGGAGAAGCTCCGCGACAAGATCCGCGGCGACAAGAAGTACGGCCGCTCCATCGGCTTCCGCTACCACGACGGCAAGCCCGGCATCGTCGAGGGCCTGCTCTCCCGCGGCGACCGCCGCGTCGGCGACGTCATCCGCGCGGTCTACGAGGACGGCGGCCGCTTCGACGGCTGGCGCGAGCACTTCAGCTACGACCGCTGGATGGAGTGCGCCGCCAAGACCCTGCCCGCCCACGGCGTCGACGTCGACTGGTACACCACCCGCGAGCGCGGCTACGAGGAGGTCCTGCCCTGGGACCACCTGGACTCCGGCCTCGACAAGGACTGGCTCTGGGAGGACTGGCAGGACGCCCTCGACGAGACCGAGGTCGAGGACTGCCGCTGGACCCCGTGCTTCGACTGCGGCGTGTGCCCCGCCATGCAGACCGAGATCCAGGTCGGCCCGACGGGCAAGAAGCTGCTGCCGCTGACGGTCAAGAAGTAGGCGAGCAATCGACGAGAGGCGTCCGGACACGACCGTCCCGACGCCTCTCGGCGTGCCGGACACCACCGTGCTGCCTCAGTCCGGCGTCGAAGGCGTCGCCTCTGACAACCAGACGGTCACGTACCTCGTCGGGGATCCTCAGGCTCAGGTGCAGGGACGGAGCCCTCACCCCTTTGATCTTCGTGCGCCTCACCTCGCACGTGACACCAGCACGGCGCAGATCTTCGGCCATGGCCTCGCTCCCGCCGGCCTCCCACCGTTCCCGGAAGGTCTTGCCGTCGTGGAAGAGGACCCACCGGTCCTGCGTGGTTTCCGGCGCGATGGCATTCAGCTCGCCCGTGAGGTCGTCGAGGGCCCTCCTCGCCCGCTCGCGAGCGAACCGTGACCCGGAGTGGGGACCGCCGCCGGGTTCGAGCCCTGTCCTGTACGCGGCGATGGAGGCTTCGAGCCGTGCCCCTTCGCCGCGCGCCTCGGCGCCCGGCGCGTAATCCCGCACCTGTACGGGGATGTCGCCGAGAGCTTGGAGCACCTTCTCCGCCAGGTCGTCGAAGACGGACTGCGGGTCGGGGGCGCCGCGCCCGCCGCCTCGGCACTTTCCACAACGGAGGTAGGCGTAACTCCGGCCGTTGCTCGTCGTCCTCTGCACAGTCATGTGGGTCGAGCAGTCGGCGCAGACCAGCACCCCCAGGAACTGCGTCGCTCCACCGCTCCGCCGCGTGGGCTGACTCTTGGACCGGCGGTCGAGTGCCGCCTGGAGCGTCTCGAACTCCTCCTCGGTGAAGATCGGAGGAGCGACGCGCACGGGCGCTCCGTCCTTGCGGAGGACGACTCTGCTCCGTCGCCTCCCGCCGTGCTTCTCCTCCTCGACGCGATACCCCATCAGCGCCGGATTGCGAAGCCGCCGGAGGAGGGTCGACGTGGTGAGACCGGGCGACATGAGCCCGGACCTGACGAGGCAGAGGGACATGCGTCGGGCGGACACATTCCTGAGCGCCATGCTCCGAGCCCAGTGCAGGGCCTTGCGGGCGTTCGGTTCGACGGCCAGCGCCGTCGAACCGTCCGCCTTCGTGGTGGTGTAGCCGTACACCGGCTTGCCGACGACCCACGCCTCCCGCGTCCTTGAGTGGTCCCAAAGGGACCTGACCCGGGTAGAGGTGTTGGCCGCTTCGATCTCGGCGATACGGCCGATGATCGTCACTACAGCCCGGCCTGCGGGGGTGCTGAGGTCGATCTCGTCGTGCTTCGACACGAGGTTCTTCCCGTATCGATCACACCACTCGATCATCGCGGACAGGTCCGTCGTGCGTCGGATGAGGCGGTCGAGCTTCCAGAAGAGGAGAACGTCGAACTCCGGGGCACGGTTGTTGAGCCACTCCCCGAGCTCTTTCCGTCTCCAGGGCGGAACCTTCGTCGCCGACACGTTGAAGTCGGAGGCGACCCCCACCACGCGGTAGCCCCGTTCTCTCGCGAGGAGGCGCAGGTCGAGCTCCTGCCGCACCGGCGACGTCGTCTCCTTCGTCAGCACGGACAGGCGGACGGAAAGAAGTGCGCGGGGCGCGTCCTCGGGGAGATGGGCCTCCGCCTGCTTCAACTCGTCCAGAACAGCCAGGTCGCAAGCGGTCCACGTGCGCCTGGCGTCGTACTTCGCCATGGGGGCGGAGCGTAGTCACCAGATGTGGATGTATCTCGTTTTTCAAGAAAAAACCCATATCACAGGTTTGGCCTGGCTCAATGGGGCGGAACGCGCGGCCCAAGGGTCAGGGGGAGTAGCGCGTATCCGGGTGACGGCCCGGTCCGGGGTGAGAACCCCGGGCCGGGCCGTTGCGTCATCTCAGGCATGAGCATGGAGAAGCCGCAGTCCGGGGCCGGTCACGAGCCCGAAGGGTGTCTGACGGCGTTCGTCCGGATCCCGGTGCGGATCGTGGTGCTGGTGGTCGTGGTGCCGCTGCGCATGGTGTGGGACGTGCTCGTCGTCGTGGGGCGGTTCCTGGAGCGGACGGTGCTGCGGCCGGCCGGGCGGGCGCTGGCGTGGTTCTTCCGGTACACCGTGGGGATTCCGGCCGGCTGGCTGTACCGGCAGGTGCTCACGCCCGTCGGACACGCCCTGGCCTGGTTCTTCAGCGGCGTCACCCAGGTGGTCGAGTGGACGCTCGGACACCTCGGGCGGGTGCTGGGATGGCTGCTCAGGGCGGTGTTCGTGTGGCCGTGGGTGGGCCTGTGGCGGTACGTGGTCGTGCCGGTCGCCCGGTACGGGATCGCCGTCCCGGCCGTCTGGCTGTACCGGAACGTGCTCACCCGCCTCGGCACCGGCCTGGCCTTCCTCTTCGCGCTGCTGGTCCTCACCCCGGCGGCCGCGCTGTGGACGTACGTCGTCGTGCCCGTGGTGACGTACGGGATCGCCGTCCCGGCCGTCTGGGTGTACCGGAACGTGCTCGCGCCGGCCGGGCGGGCGCTGGCCGTCGCCGCCGGGTGGCTGGGCAAGGCGTTGTTCGTGTGGCCGTGGGTCGGCCTGTGGCGGTACGTGCTCGTGCCCGTGGGGCGGTACGGGCTCGTCGTCCCGCTGTCCTGGCTGTACCGGCGGGTCCTCGCGCCGCTCGGGCGGGAGCTGGCCGACGCGCTCACCGTCTGCTGGCGGATCGCCGGGTACGTCTCGCGCGCCGTCGGCCGGGCGCTGAAGTGGCTCGCCCGGAACCTCGTCGGCCGGCCCGTCGCCTGGTTCTGCACGTCCGTCGCCCGGCCCGTGGGGCACTGGATCCGCGACAGCGTCTGGGCCCCGGCCCGCGCCGCCGCCGTGGAGGCCGGCCGCGCCGCCCGCGCCGCGCTCGCCTCCGCCCGCGACACGGTGCGGGAGGCCCGCCGCGACGCGTGGCGCGCCCTGGTCGGCGGGGCCCGGGCGGCCGAGGTCGCGGAACCCCCGGTGAGCCGTGCGCGTACTCTGGGTAGTACAACTGCCGTCCCCGGCGTGGCGCCCGCCCCCGAGATCTCCCTGCGCAAGCGGGGGTGAGTCCGGGCGCGGACCCCCCAGGGACTCACCCGAATTTCGTGGGCGGCGCGCCACCGCGCCCGCCCCGCACCGAGGAGAAGAACCACTGGGCAAGCGACAGCCCGAAGGCCCGCCGCCCGCACCTGCGGTGCAGCGCATCCGACTGCGCTACACCAAGCGCGGCCGCCTCCGGTTCACCAGCCACCGTGACTTCCAGCGTGCGTTCGAGCGTGCGCTGCGCCGCGCCGAGGTGCCCATGGCGTACTCGGCCGGCTTCACCCCGCACCCCAAGGTGTCGTACGCCAACGCCGCCCCGACGGGTACGGGGTCCGAGGCCGAGTACCTGGAGATCGCGCTCACCGAGCAGCGCGACCCGGAGACCCTCCGGGCCCTGCTCGACGAGTCGCTCCCGGCCGGCCTCGACATCACCGACGCCGTCGAGGCCCGGACCTCGGGCCTCGCCGACCGGCTCACCGCCTCCGTGTGGGAGCTGCGGCTCGACGGCGTGACCGTCGAGGAGGCGGAGAAGGCCGTCGCGGCCTTCCTCGCCGCCGAGACGGTCGAGGTGCAGCGCAAGACGAAGAACGGCCTGCGCACCTTCGACGCCCGTTCCGCCGTCGCGGACCTCACCGCGGCTCCGGCCCCGGCTGATAGGCCGGTGCAGGGGCCCTGTGCGATACTGCGGCTGGTTGTTCGGCACGTGACACCTGCCGTGCGACCCGACGACGTCCTGTCCGGTCTCCGAGCTGTGGCCGACCTGGCGCCGCCGGTCCCCGCAGCGGTGACCAGGCTGGCGCAGGGGCTCTTCGACGAGGAGTCCGGCACGGTGACCGACCCGCTCGCGCCCGACCGCGAGGCAGTCACGGCCGCTCCACCCACGGCCGCCGCGACCGCCCCGGCGACGGCGCCGGGTACCGGTTCCGCGTAGGGACGGTCGTCGTAGCGCAGCCCTGGAACTCGGGAGCCACCTGGGTCGGGCCGCGCACTGACCAGGAGACTTTCGCCAGGCCGTACGCATGGGGCGTACGGAACCGGCGAGCCAGACACTCAAGCTCCCGTGCGGCGCCCGCGCCCCGGGCGGCGGCACCGCGGCAGACCCGCGATGTGCCGCCGGACCGGAACAAGGCGCGGCGCCCGGGAGCGTGACGGGAGAACCGCCCGCATGCTCGAGCCCACCGAAGACAACAACGCCCCCGGAGACAAGCTGCCGCCGCGCCGCAGGCGCCGCGCCGCTTCCCGTCCCGCGGGCCCGCCGGTCGCCGCGGAGACGGCCGCCGCCGAGACGGCCGCCCCGGCCGTCGAGCCGGCCGCGCCCGCCGCCGAGGAGACCCCCGCGGCCGAGGCCGCGCCGGCGCGTCCGCGCCGCCGCGCGACCCGTAAGGCCACCGCTCCCGTGACGTCCCCGGCCCCGGCCGACGAGGCCGTGATGGAGACCCCGGCCGTCGTCGCCGAGGAGCCCGTCGTCGCCGAGGAGCCCGCCGCCGAGGAGCCGGCGCCGCCGGCCCGGACCCGGCGCCGCGCCACCCGCAAGGCGACCGCGCCCGCCGCCGAGGCCGCCGCGCCCGCCGCCGAGCCGGTCGTCGAGGAGACCCCGGCCCCCGTCGAGGAGGCCCCCGCGGCCGAGGCCGCTCCGGCGCGTCCGCGCCGCCGCGCGACCCGTAAGGCGACCGCTCCGGTGACGTCCCCGGCCGCGGCCGAGGAGGTCGTGGTGGCTCCGGCCGCCGCCGTCGAGGAGCCGGTCGAGGCTGTGGAGGCGGTGGAGGAGCCGGTCGTGGAGGCCGCTCCGCCGGCCCGTGGCCGCCGTCGTGCCACGCGTAAGGCGACCGCTCCGGTGACGTCCCCGGCCGCGGCCGAGGAGGTCGTGGTGGCTCCGGCCGCCGCCGTCGAGGAGCCGGTCGAGGCTGTGGAGGCGGTGGAGGAGCCGGTCGTGGAGGCCGCTCCGCCGGCCCGCGGCCGCCGTCGTGCCACCCGTAAGGCGACCGCCCCGGTGGCCTCCCCGGCCGTCGCCGAGGAGGAGACCGCCGGCGAGAGCCTGCCGCAGGACGTCGTGGAGCAGATCGCCCCCGAGGCCCCGGCCGCCCCCGAGGTGGCCGCCGCGGAGAAGGCCGCCACCCGTGGCCGTACCCGCCGCCGGGTGACCGCTCCGCAGTTCACCTCCACCCCGGCGCCCGCCCCGGCCGAGAAGGCCGAGGAGCCCGAGGAGGAGAAGCCCGCGCGCGGCCGCCGTGCCGCCCGCCCCGCCGTCGCCGTGTTCCAGCCGCCGGTCTTCACCGAGCCGATGTTCCAGACGCCGGAGACCGCGGCCGCCGCGGCCGCTGCCGCCGCCGCGGAGCAGGACGAGGACGAGGAGACGGCCGAGGCCGTCGAGCCCGTCGAGTACGCCGAGCGCGAGACCGGCCGCCGTCGCCGTCGCCGCCGCGGCGAGCCCGTCGCCGTCGAGCCGGTGCCGAGCACCGTCGCCGACGAGCCCGAGGTCGAGACCGAGGAGCCCGAGACCGCCGAGGCCGAAGCCGAGGAGACGGACGAGTACGAGGAGCGTCCCTCCCGCCGCCGTCGCCGGGGCGGCCGTCGCCGTCGCCGCGGCGGGGACGCCGAGGCCGACGAGACCGAGGAGACCGGCGTCGAGGCCGGCGCCGAGGAGTCCGAGGAGGAGCCCGAGGAGGGCGACGAGGAGGAGTCCGAGGAGGGCGAGGGCTTCGCCGCCTCCGGCAGCAGCAGCTCGCGCCGCCGTCGCCGTCGTCGCCGCCGCAGCGGCGAGGCCGCCGGCGAGGCCGAGCCCGCCGAGGAGGACGGTGTCCGCACCGTCGTCAAGGTCCGCGAGCCCCGTCCGAAGGCGGAGCCGTCCGACGAGGTGCAGTCCATCAAGGGCTCGACCCGTCTGGAGGCGAAGAAGCAGCGCCGCCGCGAGGGCCGCGAGCAGGGCCGCCGCCGGGTGCCGATCATCACCGAGGCCGAGTTCCTGGCCCGCCGCGAGGCCGTCGAGCGCGTGATGGTCGTCCGCCAGAACGGCGAGCGCACCCAGATCGGCGTCCTCGAGGACAACGTGCTCGTCGAGCACTACGTCAACAAGGAGCAGGCCACCTCGTACGTCGGCAACGTCTACCTGGGCAAGGTCCAGAACGTGCTGCCGTCGATGGAGGCCGCCTTCGTCGACATCGGCAAGGGCCGCAACGCGGTCCTGTACGCCGGCGAGGTCAACTTCGAGGCGCTCGGCATGGCCAACGGGCCGCGCCGCATCGAGACCGCGCTGAAGTCCGGCCAGTCCGTCCTCGTCCAGGTGACGAAGGACCCGATCGGCCACAAGGGCGCGCGTCTGACCAGCCAGGTCTCCCTGCCGGGCCGCTACCTCGTGTACGTGCCCGAGGGCTCGATGACCGGCATCAGCCGCAAGCTCCCCGACACCGAGCGCGCGCGTCTGAAGACCATCCTCAAGAAGATCGTCCCCGAGGACGCGGGCGTCATCGTGCGCACCGCCGCCGAGGGCGCGAGCGAGGACGAGCTGCGCCGTGACGTCGAGCGTCTGCAGGCGCAGTGGGAGGACATCCAGAAGAAGGCGAAGAGCGGCAACGCCCCGACCCTTCTCTACGGTGAGCCGGACATGACCGTCCGGGTCGTCCGCGACATCTTCAACGAGGACTTCTCCAAGGTCATCGTCAGCGGCGACGACGCGTGGGAGACCATCCACGGCTACGTCGGCCACGTCGCGCCCGACCTGGTCGACCGGCTGTCGAAGTGGACCAGCGAGGTCGACGTCTTCGCCACGTACCGGATCGACGAGCAGCTGATGAAGGCGCTGGACCGCAAGGTCTGGCTGCCGTCGGGCGGTTCGCTGGTGATCGACAAGACCGAGGCGATGGTCGTCATCGACGTCAACACCGGCAAGTTCACCGGTCAGGGCGGCAACCTCGAGGAGACCGTCACCCGGAACAACCTGGAGGCGGCCGAGGAGATCGTGCGCCAGCTGCGGCTGCGCGACCTGGGCGGCATCGTCGTCATCGACTTCATCGACATGGTCCTGGAGTCCAACCGCGACCTGGTGCTGCGCCGCCTCCTCGAGTGCCTGGGCCGGGACCGGACCAAGCACCAGGTGGCCGAGGTCACCTCGCTGGGCCTGGTGCAGATGACCCGCAAGCGGGTCGGCCAGGGTCTGCTGGAGTCCTTCTCCGAGACCTGCGTCCACTGCAACGGCCGCGGCGTCATCGTGCACATGGAGCAGCCGACCGCCCCCGGCGGCGGTGGCGGCGGCAAGCGGGCGAAGAAGCGCGCCCGCGGCGGCGCCGAGCACGTCCACGAGCACGAGCACGTCGAGGCGGTCGAGCCGGAGACGGCCGAGGCGGAGACCGAGGCCGAGGTCGCGGCGGAGCTCGCCGCCCCGGTGGCCGTCGACGAGCCGATCGCCGCGGACGAGGAGCTGTACGGCTCCGCGGCCGAGGCGGAGGCCGCCGCGGCCGGTGGCCGTGGCCGTCGCCGTCGCCGGGTGGTCCGTGAGGTGTCCCGTCCGGCGCCGGTCGTGGCCGAGCCGGCCGTCGAGGTCGTCGAGCCCGCGCGGGTCGTCGCCGAGGCGCCCGTCGAGGCCCCGGCCGAGGAGGCTCCCGTCGAGGAGGCCCCCGTGGCCGCCCCGCCGCGGGCCCGCCGCCGGGTCGTCCGCAAGGCCACCGCGCCCGCCGGCGCGCCGGCCGGTGCGGAGGAGGCCGCCGTCGTGGTGGTGACCGCCACGCCGGAGCCGCAGGCGGAGCGCCCGGAGCCCGAGCCGGACACGGCCGGGGCGCCGGAGGCCGAGGTCGGGACCGAGGCCACCGAGGCGGAGGGCGCGCCGGCGAAGAAGACCGCGCGCAAGACCGCCAAGAAGGCCACGGCGAAGAAGGCCGCCGTCAAGAAGACGGCGGCGAAGAAGACCGCGGCCAAGAAGACCACGGCGAAGAAGGCCACGAAGACGGCGGCCAAGAAGACCGCCGCGGCCGAGCAGTAGCAGGGCCGGACCGACCGGGTCCGCAGCGCAGGGGAGTGGCGTCCGTCGGGTGACGGTCGTCACTCCCCGCTGTTGTTCGGTCGAACGTTGTGTGGCCGCGAGCTGAACACCCTGTGTGGTCGTGAGGGGGGCGTCCGACCGGCCCGGGACTTTGTTTCAGAATTGATGCCTGGCCACGTAAACGGCCCAGAAATTGACTAGGAAATTCCTGATAATGTGACGCCCGGTCGCCGCCGACTCGGGCCTCCGCAAGGGACTACGGTCGGTGACCGACCCGGATCGGGGACAGACTCGGTCCCAGCATTCCTCGGTAGGGCGTCGGCATCGCGCCGGAGGGGTACGCGCGGCCTCGCGAGACGCCCGCCGCACCCCAGACCTCTGCCACGTAGAGCTCTTGCGGTGTTCAAGGAGGACGTCCATGGCGAGCATCAACGAGCAGCCCATTCCCGCTGCCCGCCCGGTCATCGGTGAAGAGGAGATCGAGGCCGCGGTCCGCGTACTGCGCACCGGCCGCGTCGTACAGGGCCCGGAGGTGGCCGCCTTCGAGGAGGAGTTCTCGGAGCTCGTCGAGGGACGACACTGCGTCGCCGTCAACTCCGGTACCTCCGCGCTGCATCTCCTTCTGATGGCCATGGGCATCGGCCCGGGCGACGAGGTGATCGTCCCGTCCTTCTCGTTCGCCGCTTCGGCGAACGCGGTCCGCCTGGTCGGCGCGGACGTCGTCTTCGTCGACATCGAGGCCGACAGCTTCAACATCGACCCGGCCGCCGTCGAGGCCGCGATCACCCCGCGCACCGCCGCGATCATGCCGGTGCACATCTACGGCAACCCGGCCGCCATGGACAAGATCATGGCGATCGCGGACAAGCACAAGCTGGCCGTCGTCGAGGACGCCTGCCAGGCGCACGCGGCCGCCCTGAACGGCACGCCGGTCGGCGCCTTCGGCACCGGCGGCACCTTCAGCTTCTACCCGACGAAGAACATGCACTCCCTCGAGGGCGGCATGATCTCCACGGCCGACGCCGAGATCGCCCGCACCCTGCGCCTGCTGCGCAACCAGGGCATGGAGCAGCGGTACGCGAACGAGATCGTCGGCGCCAACATGCGCATGACCGACGTGAACGCCGCCATCGGCCGCGTCCAGCTCGGCAAGCTGAACGGCTGGACCGAGCAGCGCATCGCCAACGCCGCGTACCTCTCGCAGCACATCACCGCGGAGAACGTGGTCACGCCGATCGTCGCCGAGGGCGCGCGGCACATCTACCACCAGTACACGATCCGGGTGAAGGGCGACCGCGACGCCGCGATGGCCCGGCTCACCGAGGCGGGCGTCGGCAACGCGGTCTACTACCCGACGCCGATCCACCGCCTGAAGCCGTACTGGGAGCCGGACCAGAAGGCCGGCCGCACCTGGGACCTCCCGCAGACCGAGAAGGCCGCCGCCGAGGTCGTCTCGCTGCCGGTCCACCCGTCCCTGTCCGAGAACGACCTCGAGCGCATCGTCGCCGCCGTGAACGCGCTGGGAGAGAACCTGTGACTGCCGCTGCACTGCGAGCCGGCCTGATCGGCCTCGGCTCCATGGGACGCCACCACGCCCGCGTACTGGCCGGGCTCGACGGCGTCCAGCTCGTCGGTGTCGTCGACCCGATGGGCGACAAGAACGGCTGGGCGCAGGGCGCCCCGGTCCTGTCGACCGTCGAGGAGCTCATCGCGCTCGGCGTCGACTACGCCGTCGTCGCCTGCCCGACCGCCCTGCACGAGGAAGTCGGCCTGAAGCTGGCCGAGGCCGGCGTGGGCGCGCTCATCGAGAAGCCCGTCGCCGACACCGTCGAGGGCGCCCGCCGCCTGGTCGAGGCGTTCGAGACCCGCGGCCTGGTCGCCGGCGTCGGCCACATCGAGCGCTGCAACCCGGCGCTGATCTCGCTGCGGCAGAAGCTGGAGGCCGGTGAGCTCGGCGACGTCTACCAGGTCGTCACCCGCCGCCAGGGCCCGTTCCCGCACCGCATCGCGGACGTCGGCGTGGTCAAGGACCTCGCCACCCACGACATCGACCTCACCGCCTGGGTGACCGGTCAGTCGTACACCTCGATCGCCGCCCACACGGTGTCGAAGTCCGGCCGCCCGCACGAGGACATGGTCTCCGCCGTCGGCCAGCTCTCCGACGGCACCATGGTCAACCACCTCGTCAACTGGCTGAGCCCGCTGAAGGAGCGGTTCACCTCGGTCACCGGCGAGCGCGGCTGCTTCATCGCCGACACCCTCACCGCCGACCTCACCTTCTACTCCAACGCCGCGGTGGCGACGGAGTGGGAGGCGCTGCAGGCCTTCCGCGGCGTGTCCGAGGGCGACATGGTCCGCTACGCCATCCCGAAGCGCGAGCCGCTGCTCGTCGAGCACGAGCTGTTCCGCGACGCGATCCTCGGCAAGGACGCGGACATCTGCACCCTGCGCCAGGGGCTGCGTACGGTGGAGGTCGCCGCGGCGGTTCTGCAGTCCGCTGCCGACCGGACTACTGTCCGTCTGGACGACAACGCGGGTGGAGCTGCCTGACCCACCTCGGCGGCGGGTAGCCGCTGCCCGCCGGTCCCCGGTCTCCCGTGTGCGGAGGCCGGGGACGCCGAACGTAAGTCTTCCCGGAGGAAGTAGCTCATGGAATCCCACGCCCGCCGGCCGCGGCTCGCGGTGATCGTCGCCAACGGAATCACCGGCGACTCGCGGGTACAGAAGACCGCCGTCGCCGCCGCGCGCGACGGCTGGGACGTGACCCTGATCGGCAGGAGCGACACCCGGCGTGTCCAGCACTCCAAGATGGGTCCGATCGATGTGATCCGGGTGCCCGTGGGCTCCGACTACCTCCGGGCGGTGAACGCGCGCAAGCCCCATCCGGTGCGCGCCGCCGCCACCCAGTTCCACCTCCAGGACCAGGCCGCGCTGAATCGCTACAGCGCGGCCTACCGCGCCTGGGTGCGGCAGAAGTCCGCCGAGTCCGCCTGGGCCGGCGGACCGCGCCGTACCTCGCTGAAGGCGCTGCTGCGCGCCCGCCGGGCCGTGCACCGCTTCCGGGTGCGGGCGTTCAAGTGGGAGCAGCGGCGCAAGCCGAAGGACCCGGCGCCGGTGCGCGACTGGCGCCGCGACTGGCCGCAGGTCGTCGACCTCGACCTGGCCTTCGGCCCGGTGATCGAGAAGCTCAAGCCGGACGTCATCCACGCCAACGACGCCACGATGATCGTCACGGCCGCCCGCAGCGCGGCGCGGCTGAAGGCCGCCGGGCACAAGTGCGCCTGGCTGTACGACGCGCACGAGTACATCAAGGGCGTCGAGTGGCCCAACAAGCGGCAGGCGTACGCCCTTCCGGCGATGGAGGCCGAGTTCATCGGCCGCGCCGACGCGGTCGTCACCGTCTCCACGCAGATGGCCGAGCTGCTGAAGAACGACCACAAGCTGCCCAAGCTGCCGCTGGTCGTGGGCAATTCGCCGGTCCGCGAGGTCATCGGCGGCGGCAAGTCCAGCAGTTCGGTGCGCAAGGCCTGCGGTCTGGGCCCCGAGGTCCCGCTGATGGTGTACTCCGGCTGGATCGGCCGTGAGCGCGGCGTCGACGCGGTCATCGACGGACTGCCCGAACTGCCCGACTTCCACCTGGCGCTGGTCGTCGGCCGCACGACGCCGCTCCTGGAGGAGCTGCTCGCCCAGGCCGAGGCGCTCGGTGTGCGCGACCGCGTCCACCTCGTGCCGTACGTGCCGCAGCACGAGGTCGCCGACTACCTGTCCTCCGCGGACCTGGGCCTCACGCCCTTCAAGAAGGTCCCCAACTGCGAGGTCTCCCTTCCCACGAAGGTCTCCGAGTACCTCCAGGCCCGGCTGCCGCTGGTCACCAGCGACGTCAAGGTCATCAAGGCGTACGTCGAGGAGCACGGCCTCGGCGAGGTGTGGACCTGGGACGACCCCAAGACCTTCGCCGCCGCCGCGGACCGCGCCATGAAGAACCGCGACAAGCTCGCCGAGGCGATCACCGAGGACGTCCTCACGGACCTGTCCTGGGAGGCCCAGAGCGGCAAGCTGCTCCAGCTGTACCGCGAGCTTTCCGGCAAGACCCCGCCCGGCCCGCGCCCCGAGGTGTCCTGGACCGTCCAGGAGACGCCCGGCGCGGTCCGCGAGGTGGAGATCACCACCGCCGACGGGCAGCCGGTCTGGAAGAAGCTCGGCAACACGAAGATCAAGCTCGGCCTCGGCCCGGCCAACTACGCCGGCCAGGGCGCCGCGTACGCGCAGGCCATCACGCGGCTCAACCCCGACGTCTCCGTCGAGGTCGTGATGTACAAGCGGCCGGAGTCCTTCGACTACCCGGCCGACGTGTACGTCGACGCCACCCGGCTGCGCGAGCTGGAGGTCCAGTTCCAGCAGGTCGAGCGGGTCGTCGGCCGCTACACGCACATGCTCGTGGACGCGTTCCTGCCGGTCTTCGGCTACCTCAACGGCGCGACCGTCGCCGGTGACCTGGACGCGCTCAAGCAGGCGAAGATCAAGGTCGGCCTGATCGCCCACGGCAGCGACATCCGGCACCCCGGCGAGCACATGAAGCGGCACACCTGGTCGCTGTTCCACGACGCCCCCGAGGGCATCGTGGAGAAGCTCCAGGCCAAGGCCGAGCTCAACAAGAAGATCGCCGACGAGGCCGGTCTGCCGCTGTTCGTCACCACCCCGGACCTGCTCGACGACCTGCCCACCGCGAAGTGGGCGCCGCTCGTCGTCGACGTGAAGTCCTGGGCCAGCGAGCACCCGGTCATGGAGCGCGAGCGCCCCGTCGTGCTGCACGCCCCGTCCAAGCGCTGGACCAAGGGCACCGACCGGATCATGCCGGTCCTCACCGAGCTGCACGACCAGGGCCTCATCGAGTTCAAGCTCGCCGAGGGCATCCCGTGGGCCGAGATGCGGGAGCTGGTGCAGAGCTGCGACCTCGTGCTCGACCAGTTCACCACCGGCAGCTACGGCACCTTCGCCGTCGAGGCGATGGCGGCCGGCCGCCCCGTCGTCGGCTACATCAGCGACGAGGTCAAGGCGGTCACCGAGGGCGCGCTGCCCATCGTCAACGCGACCCCCGACACCCTGCGCGAGGTCGTCCAGTCGCTGCTCGACGACCGCGAGGCCGCGGCCCGCATCGGCCGCGCGTCGGTCGAGTTCGCGCACACTTACCACGACGGAACCTGGACCGCCCAGGTCCTGAGCGGCTTCCTCAAGTGATCGGTCAAGAAAGGCTGTTCATGGAATCGCAGAATGCCGGCGCGCCCCGTCCCCCGAAGGGACGCGTCGTCATGCTGGTCGACAACAAGGTCGAGGGCGACTCGCGCGTGCAGAAGGCCGCGGAGTCCGCGGCCGCGGCCGGCTGGGACGTCACCCTGCTCGGCCTGGTGCGCTCCGGCAACGGGCGCACCTGGAAGCTCGGCGACGCCGAGGTCAAGCTGCTTCCGCTGAAGACCCCGCTGGCCAAGCGCCACGCCGAGCGGCACCGCTCGCTGCTGCGCCGCCCGTTCGCGTACCCGCCGGGCCCCATGTCCGCCTACCGGCAGCAGTGGGTCAAGGCCTGGCGCGCCGACGTCGCCACCCGCCGCGCGGCGCTGAAGGTCGTCCCCGAGGCCGTCGGCTCGCCGCTGTTCCGCAAGAGCGAGCAGGCCCGGCTGGTGATCGCCGGACCGGTGTCGAAGTTCATGCAGAAGTGGGTCGGCTTCCGTGCCCGCCAGACCCGGCAGGCGCAGAAGGCCGGCAAGGCGCTGCGCGGCCCGGTCGACCGCGCGTTCACCGCCACCTGGAAGACCGTCAAGGGCAAGCGCGCCTGGCGCCGCCTGGAGCCGGTGCTCTGGGACTACGAGCTGACGTACGGCCCCGAGATCGACGCCCTGAAGCCCGACCTGATCCACGCCAACGACTTCCGGATGCTGGGCGTCGGCGCCCGCGCCGCGGTCCGTGCCCGCGCCCAGGGCCGCACCGTCAAGCTGGTCTGGGACGCCCACGAGTACCTGCCCGGCGTCCGCCCGTGGGAGGACAACGCCCACTGGATCCCCGGCAACACCGCGCACGAGAGCGAGTTCGCCCCGTACGCCGACGCCGTCGTCACCGTCTCCGAGGGCCTCGGCGACCTGCTGCGCGAGCGCCACGGCCTCAAGGAGCAGCCGACCGTCGTGCTCAACGCCCCGGACCGCCCGGTGGAGACCGACCCGGCCCTGGAGGACGCCGAGCCCGTCCCGGACCTGCGCGCCCTGTGCGGCATCGGCCCCGACGTGCCGCTGGTCGTCTACAGCGGTTCGCCCGGCCCGCAGCGCGGTCTCGGCGACATGGTGGAGGCGCTGCCGAAGCTGGACGGCGTGCACATGGCGTTCGTCGTGCCCGCCCCGGCCGCCGGCTACATCCAGGGGCTGCTCAAGCGCGCCGCGGAGCTCGGCGTCGGCGACCGGCTGCACGCCGTGCCGTACGTGCCGCACTACCAGGTGGTGCGCTTCCTGTCCGCCGCGAACGTCGGCTGCATCCCGATCCACCACTGGCCGAACCACGAGATCGCGCTGATCACGAAGTTCTTCGAGTACTCGCACGCCCGGCTGCCGCTGGTCGTCAGCGACGTGAAGACGATGTCCGAGGTCACCCGGTCCACCGGCCAGGGCGAGGTCTGCCGGGCCGAGGACGTCGACGACCTGGTGCGCGCGATCAAGACCGTGCTCGCCGACCCGGAGAAGTACAAGGCCGCCTACGACAAGCCGGGGCTGCTCGACACCTGGACGTGGGAGGCGCAGGCCGAGGTCCTCGACCGGCTGTACACCCGTCTGGTGCCGGGTGCCGCCGAGAGGGGCAGAATGTGACGACCGTCCCCGACGTCACGGTCGTCGTCGCCGTCTACAACACGATGCCGTACCTGACCGAGTGCCTGAACTCGCTCCTCGGCCAGAGCATCGGACGCGACCGCCTGGAGATCGTCGCCGTCGACGACGGCTCCACCGACGACAGCGGCAAGGAGCTGGACCGCTTCGCCGCGAAGTACCCGGACACGGTCAAGGTCGTCCACCAGGCCAACTCCGGCGGCCCCGCCGCGCCCAGCAACCGGGCCCTGGAGCTGGCCACCGGCCGCTACGTGTACTTCATAGGCTCGGACGACTACCTCGGCAAGGACGCGCTCAAGCGGCTGGTGAAGTGCGCCGACGAGAACGGGTCGGACGTCGTCGTCGGCAAGATGGTCGGCACCAACGGCCGCTACGTGCACCAGGCGCTGTACAAGAAGAACGACCCGGACGTGAGCCTGTACGACTCCGCCCTGCCGTTCACCCTGGCCAACACCAAGCTGTTCCGGCGCGAGCTGATCGAGAAGCTGGGCCTCAGGTTCCCCGAGGACATGCCGGTCGGCAGCGACCAGCCGTTCACCATCGAGGCCTGCGTCAAGGCCCGCAAGATCTCCGTGGTGGCCGACTACACCTGCTACTACGCGGTCAAGCGCGGCGACGCCAGCAACATCACCTACCGGGCGAACCACCTGGCCCGGCTGCACTGCGTCGAGCGGATCATGGCGTACGCGGCCGAGCTGATCGAGCCCGGCCCCAAGCGCGACTGGGTCTTCAAGCGCCACTTCACCTGGGAGCTGGCCAAGCTGATCCAGGACGACTTCCCGTCCGTGGACCGGCCCACCCAGATCGAGGTCTGCGCCGGCATCGCCAAGCTCGCCGACGAGTACTTCACCGAGCCGCTGCGCGACTCCATGGACGTGCAGCGCCGCGTCCGGATCGGGCTCGCGCAGGCCGGGGCCGTCGACCGGCTGGTGGAGGCCATCAAGGGCGACACCGAGGGCGAGGGCTGGCCGCTGCTCCTGGAGGACGAGCGCGCCTACGTCCGCTACCCCGGCTTCCGCGACCCCGAGCTCGGCCTGCCCGACCGCCTCTTCGAGGTGATCGGCGAGGCCGTCCCCCAGCACCTGTCCACCGGCACCGGCCTGGTGTCCGCCGAGTGGGACCAGGACGGCCAGGACCTGGCCGTACGGCTCGCCGTGCGCGTCCCGGTCGCCGGACACACCGGTACGGCGGTGCTGCGGCTCGCCGACAAGGCGATGCCGAAGAGCGCCGACAAGCCCGGCGGCCGCCGCCTCCCGGTGGGCACCGAGCCGGCCGCCCCGGGCGGTGAGCAGCGCAGCGAGCCCACCGAGGACGGTCTGGGGACGGTGCTGCACGCCCGGTTCCCGCTCCAGGTGAAGCGTGCCACCCTCGGCGTACGCGCCTATCTGGATGTGGCAGGCTCGACGTACGAGATCCCGGTACGGACCAAGGGCCGTCCCCTGCCGCTGGCGCGGCGCTGGCGGGACACCGTCCCGTACCGTGTCTCGGCCACCGCGAACTCCAAGGGCCGGCTCGTGATCACCACGGCCCCGCTCTGGGAGCCGGCGCTCGGCGTGGGCAAGCGACTGCGCCAGACGATGTCCCGTGTGAAGAGGAAACTGACCCGATGAAAATCTGTGTAGTCGCGCTCGGCAAGATCGGCCTGCCGCTCGCCGTCCAGTTCGCCGCCAAGGGCCACCAGGTCATCGGCGCGGACGTCAACGAGAAGGTCGTCGAGCTGGTCAACGCCGGCACCGAGCCCTTCCCGGGCGAGTTCGACCTCGACCGTCTCCTCAAGGAGACCGTGGGCGCCGGCCTGCTCTCCGCGACCACCGACACCGCCGCGGCCGTCGCGCAGTCGGACGCCGTCGTGGTCGTCGTCCCGCTGTTCGTGGACGCCGAGGGCGTGCCGGACTTCGGCTGGATGGACGCCGCGACCCGCGAGATCGCCAAGGGCCTGAAGCCGGGCACCCTGGTCTCGTACGAGACCACCCTGCCGGTCGGCACCACCCGCACCCGCTGGGCGCCGATGCTGGAGCAGGGCTCCGGCCTGAAGGCCGGCGAGGACTTCCACCTGGTGTTCTCGCCGGAGCGCGTCCTCACCGGCCGCGTCTTCGCGGACCTGCGCCGCTACCCGAAGCTGGTCGGCGGCATCGACGCGGCCTCCACGAAGGCCGGTGTCGAGTTCTACGAGCAGGTCCTCGACTTCGACGAGCGCGACGACCTGCCGCAGCCGAACGGCGTGTGGGACCTGGGCACCGCCGAGGCCTCCGAGCTGGCGAAGCTGGCCGAGACCACGTACCGCGACGTCAACATCGGCCTGGCGAACCAGTTCGCCAAGTTCGCCGACAAGAACGGCATCGACGTCAAGAAGGTCATCGAGGCCTGCAACTCGCAGCCGTACAGCCACATCCACCAGCCGGGCATCGCCGTCGGCGGCCACTGCATCCCGATCTACCCGCGGATGTACCTGTGGAACGACCCGGAGGCGACCGTCGTGCGCTCGGCCCGCGAGGCCAACGCCGCGATGCCCGAGTACGCGGTGGACCTGCTGGCGGCCGCGTACGGCGACCTGACCGGTGTGCACGTGCTCGTGCTCGGCGCCGCCTACCGCGGCGGCGTGAAGGAGACCGCGTTCTCCGGCGTGTACGGCACCGTGGAGGCCCTCAAGGCCCGCGGCGCGGTCCCGTTCGTGTCCGACCCGATGTACACCGCCGAGGAGCTGGAGGCGCACAAGCTGCCGGCCCACCGCGGCGAGACGGTCACGGCCGCGATCCTGCAGGCCGACCACGCCGAGTACCGCACCCTGGCCGCCAAGGACCTGCCGGACGTCACCGTCCTGGTCGACGGCCGTCGCACCACCGACCCGGCCAACTGGGAGGGCGTGCGCCGCGTCGTCATCGGCGGCTGACGCGCACCGAACGCACAGGGGCCCCGCTCCCCGGCTCACGGCCGGGGGCGGGGCCCCTTCGTACGCCCGCGCTCCGCGCCCTAGCCGAGCATGCGGTCCACCAGGTTGGCCGTGGCCCGGCGGATCTTGGCCCGCGCGGCACGGTCCTTGATCTTCGCCTCGGCCCACGAGTCGCCGTCGACCAGGGCGAGCGGCCAGTGGAAGGTGCCGGCGACGAACACCGAACCGCCGCCGGGGAACTCGGTGTGGGCGGTGTGCTGGAGGGAGCGCTTGCGCGCGCCGGGGCGCGAGTCCTTGTAGGGGGACTCGGCGAGCAGGGTGCGGACGGCGCCTGCGGGCTCGACCGCCCGCGGGTCGTAGGCGTCCGCCTCGATGCCGACGAGCCCGGGGAGCCGCTCGCCGTCGCGGACGCCGGTGCCCTCCCAGAGCCAGTGGGAGGCGTTCTTCACGACCAGCGGGAACGGCTTCTCGGTGGGCACGATGCCGTTGAACTGGATGCCGAGCAGCTGCTGTTCGGCCCGGCTGCCGTCGCGCAGCACCTCCCGGAAGCGCGAGGTGCGGCCGTGGACGTCCGGGGCCGGGTCGTGGCTCGACTTGTAGCAGGCCATGAGCCGGTCCTTCACGCCCGTGGGGGAGGGTTCCATCCGGACGTGGAAGTACACGTTGTTGGCGCCCAGGAAGGCGAGCTTGCGGCCCTGGTGGACGGCGTTGAGGGAGGCGTCGAACATCGCCTGCGACCAGTACTCGTCGTGGCCGGGGAAGACGACGGCGCGGTACGCGGCCGGGTCGATCGTCCCGTCGTGCAGGTCGAGGCTGCTGGCGTAGGTGACGTCGTACCCGGCGGCCTCGGCCCAGCGCACGAAGCCGGTGTCCATGTTGAACCAGCTGGGGACGCCGCTGCCGGAGTAGGGGCGGTCGAACGAGACCTTCATGGCGCGCTGTTCGGTGCCGCCGAGCCTGCCGTTCGGCAGATAGCCGCGGTAGAGGTTCTTGCCCGTCCGCTTGTCCTTGGGCCACATGTTGTACGCCTGGTAGGTGGCGAACGGGATCACGACGAGCAGGGCGGAGGCGCGCTGCGGCTCGCGGACCACGAAGGGCGTGCTGCTGCGATGGCCGTCGGCGGCGGTGAACACCGCCTGGTACAGGCCGGAGAGCCAGCCCTGGGGGACGGTCAGGCTCCAGGAGACCGGCCAGTCGCACGCGACGGCGCCGGTCCTCGGGTCGCCCTCGGGTATCTCCCGGCGTATGCCGCGCAGCGGCTCGCTGGTGGTCATCAGGCGGGCGCCGGTGCCGCCGTAGTCGCCGATGCGGTAGATCGCGATGCGGTAGGTCTGGTTGTCGCGCACGGAGAGGTGGAAGTCCACGCGCTCGCCGTGGCCGGCCGAGGTGGTGGACGCGTACCCCATGATCTGGCCGCGCGCGTCGTTGGTGCACAGGGCGTTGTCGCGGTACTGGATCCAGTCCTTCGAGCCCGGCAGCCGGTTCTCCGCGAGGATCGAGGCGGAGGGCACGGGCTCGGCCGGCGCGGTGGGGCTGGGCGAGGTGCTGGGGGCGGGCGTGCCGCTCCCGAGCGTGACGGACGTCGCCGCCGTGTCGCGCAGCGCGTACGCCGAGGCGCCGGCGGCCCCTGCCAGACCCAGCAGGCCCAGTACGGCGCGGCGTGATCGATTGCCCATTTCCTCTGCCTCCCCAGACGTTCCGAGGAGGTAGATGGATTTCGATCTTCGGAGGTTGTACCCGCGCGTCGACTTTTTCAGCGAATCCTTACCGAGTGTTCGACGTCACGTGGTGGACGCCCGAATTCCACTCTGATAACGGCCGCCGGCGGACCGCCCGCGGTTCAGGAGCGGACCAGCTCCTTCGGCTCGCCCGCCTCACGCGCCAGCCGCGCCTTCAGCCACCGCACGGAGGGCTTCTCGACGAAGACGTGCGTGAGCCACGCCAGCACCAGCAGACTCACCGTCACCACGGCCAGCGTCGGCCACGGCCCGACCCCGCGCTCGTACAGCTCGCGGATCGCGGCCCACCCGAGCTCCTCGTGCAGCAGGTACAGCGGGTAGACGAGCGCCCCGGCCGTGGTCAGCCACTTCCACGACACCCACTCCAGCTTCCGCAGGGCGACGGCCAGGACGAGCACGTAGAAGAGGGTGACGAGGGCGAGCGCCACGTAGGGGGAGCGGTCGTAGCCCTTGGCGAGCTGGCCGTCCGCGTGCTCGATGAGGTCGCTCTGCATCACCAGCCAGCTCGCGAACAGCAGGCCCCACAGCTTCAGATCCGGACCGAACCGGTACATCAGGTACATCGCGATACCGCCGACGAACAGCGCGGTGTTCAGCGGCTGCGCGAAGATCCCCACCAGCGGGATGTCCTGGTCCTGCTGCCCCAGCACGCTCGCCAGCAGCCACAGCCAGCAGAACACCGAGACCCGCTTGTAGCTGAGGCCCTTCCAGATGACGACCAGGAACAGCAGGTAGAAGGTGAGCTCCACCCACAGCGTCCAGTACGCGCCCACCAGATGCGCCGCCTTCAGCGGCACCTGCAGCATCGTCACGTTGGTCAGCGCGTCGCTGTACGAGGGCACCGCGCGCTCGCCGTCCGGCAGTCCGCGCCACACCAGCAGCGCCACCACGAGGGAGAACCAGTACGCGGGGAACAGCCGCAGGAAACGCGCCTTCACGAAGTCGCCGGGCGTCCGGCCCCACGCCGACAGGCAGATGACGAAACCGCTGATGATGAAGAACAGCTGCACGCCGTACGAGCCGTACTTGGTGACCGGGAACAGCCACGGGAACAGCTCCCGCGGGTTGACGCCCCAGTTCGCCGCGGTCGCCGCGTCCACGCCGGTGAAGTGGAACAGCAGCACGGACAGCGCGGCGACGACGCGCAGCGCGTCCAGGGCGTAGAGCCGGACCGGCGCCGCCTTCGGTGCGGCCGGCTGCTCGCCGGGCCGGGGCCCGTCGCTCGCTTCCCTGCGCGGGGGGACCTGGACGTCGGTCTGGGACATGTGTCGGCCTCGCATCGTCGGGGCGCCGGGGGCGGGGGGAATCCCGACATCCTATGCGCCCGCTGTGAGGCGGACGAGCGAGGGGACGGGCGTTCGGAACGCGACGGGCGTCACGGCCGCACGCGAGAGGGGACCGGCGGAACCGGTCCCCTCTTTCAGGTGCGGATGCGGCGGCTGAGGCGTCCGCCGGGCGCCTTCAGGCCTCCGCCGTGTGCCGTCAGGCCTCCGTCAGGGTGCCGTCCGTCTCGCGGTACAGCTCGCCCGTCCTCGGGCACTCCCAGACGCCCGGCTCGCCGTCGCGCTCGACCAGGCGGACGCCGGACTTGCCGACCCAGCCGATCTGTCGCGCCGGCACGCCGACGACCAGCGCGAAGTCCGGGACGTCCTTGGTGACGACCGCGCCGGCCGCGATCATCGCCCAGCGGCCGATCTCCAGGGGGGCCACGCACACCGAACGCGCGCCGATGGAGGCGCCGTCGCCGATCTTCACGCCCACGGCCTCCCAGTCGCCGCCCCGCTTCTGCTTGAACTCCGGGTCAACCGAACGGGGGTTGTGGTCGTTGGTGAGCACCACCGCGGGGCCGATGAAGACACCGTTGCCGAGCTCGGCCGGCTCGTACACCAACGAGTAGTTCTGCAGCTTGCAGTTGTCGCCCATCCGCACGCCCGTGCCCACGTACGCGCCGCGGCCGATCACGCAGCCCTCGCCGAGCCGGGCCTTCTCACGGATCTGCGCGAGCTCCCAGACGCTGCTGCCCGCGCCGATCTCGGCGGACTCGTCGACCTGCGCGGTGGGCTGGACCCTGTAGTTCACTCTGCTGCCTTTCCCAGTGCCTCTGCGGGCAGTGCCGCTGCGGGCTCTTCGCCGTCTGCGGGCGCTTCGCCAGCTGAGCATACGTCCCGGCGGGCGGGCAGCAGGAGCCGGTCGAAGTCGCCCCGGACCCGCGGCCAGTCCCACGCCGCCCGCGCGTGCTCCGCGGCCTGCCGGCCGGCGGCGCGCCAGCCGTCCTCGGTCGCCGTCAGCTCCAGGATCCGCGCCGCGGCGGCGGCCGGGTCCGGCACCACCCAGGACTCCGGGAAGAGCGCCTTCGCCCCACGCGGCCGGCCCGCGAAGAACGGCCAGTCGCGCACGACCGGCACCGCGCCGCTCGCCGCGCCCTCGACCAGGCCGAGGTGCCAGCTCTCGCGCACCGAGGAGCTCAGGATCACGCCGATCTCGCGGAGCGCGCCCGGCACGTCCGGCGTCTGCCCGATGTGCCGCACCGCGCCGGCCGCTTCCAGGCGGCGCAGCTCCCGGGCGTACGCCTTGTGATAGCGGGCGGCCGCCGGGCCGACGCCCGGGTCCAGCGGGGAACCGATCAGATGGAGCGTGTAGCGCTCGTCCTTCTCCCGCAGCAGCCGCAGCACCTCCAGCGCCCAGCGCGGGTCCTTCGCCACCTGGCCGACGCCGACGAGCCCCAGCGTGAACCGGGCGTCCGGCTTCTTGGGGCGGTCGAAGGGCGCCAGCTCGACGGCGTTGTCGATCACGTGGAGCCGGGGCGCGTTCTTCTCCTTGAGCCGCGGGACCGCCGCGAGGCACAGGTCGCGCAGGTGCTCGCTGACGAACACCAGGTCGTCCACCCGGGAGAAGTCCACGACGTGCGGCCAGAGGCTGAACGCCTCGTAGCTGTGCAGCCGGACGACGATCCGGGTGCTGGCCGGGTCCACCAGGGTGAACAGCGCCGCGCCCATGGCGCACCAGTCGATGAAGACCGTGTCGGCCCAGTCCAGGTGCGGCCGGAGCGCCGCCTCCAGGTCCTTGCCGTACGCGACCTGCCCGCCCAGCGCCCGCTGCACGATCCGGGTGACGCCCTTGGCCAGCGGCCCGACGACCTCGTCGTGGGCGGTGTCCAGGACCCGCGTCTCCACGTCCGGGTGCGCCTCGTACCGGGCGAGGACCGGGCGCAGGAAGTTGTCGTTGTCGTGGTGCACGAACAGCAGCCGCTGCGGCCGGTCCACCGGCGGCTCGGCCGCGGCGCCCGTCCGCCCGCGCGGCCGGCGCAGCGCGGCGGCGGCCCGGCTCTTGCGCAGCGGGCCGGTGTAGCGGCCGGGGTGCTCGGCGAGCGGCGAGGTGAGCCCGTCGACGTGCAGCACCCGGTGGTACGCGAGCAGCAGCGCCCGCGTCGTCTCGCTGCCGGCGGCCGCCCAGCGGCCCGCCTCGTGCTCCTGGTCGGCCCGCTCGAGCCGCGCCACGTACGCCTTGGTCAGGTGCCGCGGCACGTGCCCGCGCGCGAGCCGCGCCTCGGCGCCGTCGATGAGGATGTCCGCCCTGACCCGGGGATCGCGCACCCGCTGCCCGGCCGCACCGAGAATGCGCTCGGCGACCGGCGCCCGGTCGGCACGCGCCATCCGGGCGATGGCCCACTGCGCGATGTTCGCCAGCCGTTCATCGGGTATTTCGGGTGCAGGCACGGTGCAGCTCCACGGTCGAGGCAGGAACACGGACCGTACGGTCATTCGGATCTCAGCGGAACCCCCCGTCGAGACTACCGTCAGACGAGAGGCGCCGATGTCCGTCTCTGTGCGGAAGTGTGAGCGAGCGCGAGGGCGTCGGCACTGCTCGCACAAGGTGCACGCGGGGTCGCGCAGGGCACCGCGGGGGGCGTGCGGGGGGCCGGTTTGACCCGTAGGGGTGTGGCTCGTAACCTTGACCGTCGGCGTGTCTCCGTACACGCCAGCCACTGAGCACCTCACCTCCCGGTCGCATCGCGGCATGGGGGAGGCCTCCCGTGCATTCGGCCGGGACGGCTGGCTTCAGGGGTCCCCTACGAGCGAGAGAGAGATCCGCGTGTACGCCATCGTGCGCAGCGGTGGTCGCCAGCACAAGGTTGCTGTCGGCGACATCGTTGAGGTTGACAAGATTTCCACTGCCAAGGTGGGCGACACGGTCGAGCTCTCGACCCTGCTCGTCGTCGACGGCGACGCCGTGACCAGCGACCCGTGGGTCCTGGCGGGCATCAAGGTCCAGGCCGAGGTCGTGGACCACCACAAGGGCGCCAAGATCGACATCCTGCGCTACAAGAACAAGACCGGCTACCGCCGTCGCCAGGGTCACCGTCAGCAGTACACGGCGATCAAGGTCACGTCCATCCCGACGGCCGCGAAGTAAAGAGGGACTGAGCAATGGCACACAAGAAGGGCGCATCGTCCACCCGGAACGGTCGCGACTCCAACGCCCAGCGGCTCGGCGTGAAGCGCTTCGGCGGTCAGGTCGTCAACGCGGGTGAGATCCTGGTCCGCCAGCGCGGCACCCACTTCCACCCGGGCGCGGGCGTCGGTCGCGGTGGCGACGACACCCTGTTCGCCCTGCAGGCCGGTTCGGTGCAGTTCGGCACCTTCCGCGGTCGCAAGGTCGTGAACATCGTTCCGGTCGCCTGATCGGATCTCTGCGGAGGCGGACCTCTCTTCCCGCACGGTTCTTCCGTGCGGGAAGCAGGTCCGCCTTTCGCGTGTTAAGCAGTAGACATTCCCGTTCGTATCTGGAGGAACCACCATGACCACCTTCGTGGACCGCGTCGAGCTGCATGTCGCCGCGGGTAACGGAGGCCACGGCTGCGCCTCCGTACACCGGGAGAAGTTCAAGCCGCTCGGCGGCCCGGACGGCGGCAACGGCGGCCGCGGCGGCGACGTCATCCTGACCGTCGACCAGTCCGTGACCACGCTGCTCGAGTACCACCACTCGCCGCACCGCAAGGCCACCAACGGCAAGCCCGGCGAGGGCGGCAACCGCTCCGGCAAGGACGGCCAGGACCTGGTCCTGACGGTCCCGGACGGCACGGTCGTCCTCGACAAGCGGGGCAACGTGCTCGCCGACCTCGTCGGCCAGGGCACCACCTACGTCGCCGCCCAGGGCGGCCGCGGCGGCCTCGGCAACGCCGCGCTGGCCTCCGCCCGCCGCAAGGCCCCCGGCTTCGCGCTGCTCGGCGAGCCCGGCGACCTGCAGGACATCGTCCTGGAGCTCAAGACCGTCGCCGACGTCGCGCTCGTCGGCTACCCCAGCGCCGGCAAGTCCTCGCTGATCTCGGTGCTCTCCGCCGCCAAGCCGAAGATCGCGGACTACCCGTTCACCACGCTGGTCCCCAACCTCGGCGTGGTCACCGCCGGTTCGACCGTCTACACCATCGCCGACGTCCCCGGCCTCATCCCCGGCGCCAGCCAGGGCCGCGGCCTGGGCCTGGAGTTCCTGCGCCACGTCGAGCGCTGCTCGGTGCTCGTGCACGTCCTGGACACCGCCACGCTGGAGTCCGACCGCGACCCCGTCTCCGACCTCGACGTCATCGAGGAGGAGCTCAAGCAGTACGGCGGCCTCGACGACCGCCCCCGCGTCGTCGTCCTCAACAAGATCGACATCCCGGACGGCAAGGACCTCGCGGACATGATCCGCCCCGACCTGGAGGAGCGCGGCTACCGCGTCTTCGAGGTCTCCGCGGTCGCCCGCACCGGCCTGAAGGAGCTGTCCTTCGCGCTGGCCGACATCGTCGCCAAGGCCCGCGCGGCCAAGCCGAAGGAGGAGGCGACCCGCATCGTCATCCGCCCGAAGGCCGTCGACGACGCCGGCTTCACCGTCACCTACGACGAGCACGAGGACCTGTACCGCGTGCGCGGCGAGAAGCCGGAGCGCTGGGTCCGCCAGACCGACTTCAACAACGACGAGGCCGTCGGCTACCTCGCCGACCGCCTCAACCGCCTCGGTGTCGAGGAGGAGCTGATGAAGGCCGGCGCCCGCGCCGGCGACGGCGTCGCCATCGGCCCCGAGGAGAACGCGGTCGTCTTCGACTGGGAGCCCACGATGATGGCCGGCGCCGAGATGCTCGGCCGCCGCGGCGAGGACCACCGCCTCGAAGCCCCGCGCCCCGCGGCCCAGCGCCGCAAGGACCGCCAGGCCGAGCGGGACGAGGCGGAGCGCGAGTACGACGAGTTCGACCCGTTCTAGGACGCCCGGCCGGGACCGCGGGGTCCCGGAGCGAGCAGTCCGAGACGTACGGGAAGGGGGCCGGTCGCCCCGCGCGGCGGCCGGTCTCTTCCTGTGTCTTCCGTCACGGCCGCCGCTCCCGGCGCACCCCGCAACTGCCCTGGCGACGCGGTGAACAGAGCATGACCTGACGATGTGGGACCGTCGCCGTCCGCCTTGCGAGACGGTCACGGAGAGTGCGACCATCACACGGTCCCCCGTCGTCGCAAGGTAGGTCGTTTTCGTGTCTGTGCCGCATGAAGCCAAGCTCCGCACCACGGCTGTCGTCCTGGCCGGCGGCACCGGCCAGCGCGTCGGGCTCGCCATCCCGAAGCAGCTGCTGAAGATCGCGGGCAAGGCGGTCATCGAGCACACCCTGACGATCTTCGAACAGGCCGACTGCGTCGACGACGTGATCGTGCTGATGGCCCCCGGCTTCGTCCCCGACATCGAGAAGATCGTCGCCAAGGCCGGCCTGACCAAGGTCACCCGCATCATCGAGGGCGGCGCCACCCGCAACGAGACCACCGAGCGCGCCATCGCCGCCCTCGGCGAGGGCCTCGCGGACGGCGAGGACCTCAACCTCCTCTTCCATGACGCGGTCCGTCCGCTTCTGTCACAGCGCGTGATCAAGGACTGCGTCGACGCCCTCGACCGCTACCAGGCCGTCGACGTGGCCATCCCCTCCGCGGACACGATCATCGTCACCCGCACCCACGGCGAGGACGGCGAGTTCATCACCGACGTCCCCGACCGCTCCCGGCTGCGCCGCGGTCAGACTCCGCAGGCGTTCAAGCTCTCCACCATCCGCCGCGCGTACGAGATCGCCGCCGGCGACCCCAACTTCCAGGCCACCGACGACTGCAGCGTCGTGCTCAAGTACCTGCCCGACGTGCCGATCCACGTCGTCGCGGGCGACGAGTACAACATGAAGGTCACCCAGCCCGTCGACGTCTTCATCGCCGACAAGCTGTTCCAGCTGGCCTCCACCGCCGCCCCGCGCCCCGCCGACGAGGGCCGCTACCGCGAGCTCCTGGAGGGCCGCACCCTCGTCGTCTTCGGCGGCTCGTACGGCATCGGCGCGGACATCGCCGCGCTCGCCGAGCGGTACGGCGCCAAGGTCTACGCCCTGGGCCGCTCCACCACCGGCACCCACGTCGAGAACCCCGAGCACGTCGAGAAGGCGCTGGCCACCGCGTACGCCGAGAGCGGCCGCATCGACTACGTGATCAACACCGCCGGAGTGCTCCGCATCGGAAAGCTCGCGGAAACCGACAACGCGACCATTCAGGAAGCGCTGCACGTCAATTACCTGGCACCGGTCCAGATTGCCCGTGCCGCGTACAAGTATCTGGCGGAGACCAAGGGCCAGCTGCTGCTCTACACCTCCTCCAGCTACACCCGCGGCCGCGCCGAGTACAGCCTTTACTCGTCGACCAAGGCCGCGATGGTGAACCTCACCCAGGCCCTCTCCGACGAATGGGCCGCCGAGGGGATCCGGGTCAATTGCGTCAACCCGGAGCGCACCGCGACGCCCATGCGCACCAAGGCGTTCGGCCAGGAACCGGCGGGCACCCTGCTCTCCTCCGAGGCCGTCGCCCGCACCTCGCTGGACGTCCTGCTGTCCGAACTGACCGGGCATGTGATCGACGTCCGGCAGCAGGATCCCACCCGCGAGGCCACCGAGGCCTCGGGGTTCGAGCAGGCGCTGGCCGCCGTGCTTGACCGCCAGGAAGATGTGTAATACTCGCCAGATGTGTTTTTCGGGCCTCTTCAGTCGCCAAAGCGCCACTGCAGAGGCCCGAGTTCATGAACGTCCGGTTCATCGGATCCCCCCACGTTCTCCCCATGTTTCATGTGAATAAGCTGCACCCCCCCTCTGGAGCAGGTTCTTCGTGATTTCGACCGCCATTCGCCTGGCGCGCGTGGGCAGCAGGTCAGAACTGGCCGCCGCTCTGCTCATGGCGCTGGGGTATCCGGCCGTGCTCGCCGGTGCCCTGATGCCCAACATCTGGCTGTTCGCCGGCGCGAGCGCCGTGACCTACGCCTCCGACCGGTATCTGCACCACAAGGGCAGTTATCTCGTCGACCGGCTGGCCAAGGTCCGGGCCGGACTGCCGATCCGCTTCCTGGTGCGCCAGCTGCTGCTCGTCCTGCTGCTGGCCCGCGAAGGACTCGCCGAGCAGCCGGTCTTCTACGCGGCGGTCGCCTGCTTCCTCCTGTTCTACGCCCTCCAGGCCCCGCAGGGCGCGCTCGCCACGCTGATCCGGCTGCGCCGCACCATGCCGGTCGTCACCCGCAACGTCGACCTGCACGCCCTGCGCATCGCGGACGCCCCGCCGAAGGCGCTGCTCCACCGCTCCGGCGAGAAGATGCTGCACCTGGACATCCCGGCCGTCGCCGGTCTGCTCTGGGCCGCCGCCACCGGCCGCACCCTCGCCGGCTACATCGGCATCGGCGTCACCCTCGGCCTCGGCCTGCTGTACGTGCTGCTGCTCGTCCCGTACCTGCGCCGCAGCCGGCTCGTGCCCTCCGCGGCCGCCGTGATGAAGGGCGTCGGCAACTGGCTGCGCGAGTACCAGCCCACCGTCGTCCTGTACTTCTCCGGCGCCGACGCCTCCGCGTACCAGGTCAACATGTGGCTGGACACCCTGGAGCACGTCGACGGCCGCCCGCTGATCGTCATGCGCGAGCGCAGCCTCGTCCCCAAGCTGGGTGCCACCGACGTGCCGATCATCTGCGTGCCCGGCGGCACCCACATGATGAACCTCGACCTGTCGTCCGCGCGGGTCTGCCTGTACCCGGCGAACGTCGGCAAGAACATCCACATGCTGCGCGTGCCCACCATGAAGCACGTGTTCATCGGCCACGGCGACAGCGACAAGCTCGCCAGCGTCAACCCGTTCTCCAAGGTGTACGACGAGGTCTGGACGGCCGGCCGGGCCGGCCGCGACCGGTACGCGCTCGCCGACGTCGGCGTCCGCGACGAGGACATCGTCGAGGTCGGCCGCCCGCAGCTCGCGCCGATCAAGAGCTGGACCGGCGCCCCGAAGAACCCCATCCCGACGATCCTCTACGCCCCCACCTGGGAGGGCTGGGACGCCAACCCCGGCAACACCTCCCTGCTGCTGGCCGGCGAGAACATCGTCCGCGCGCTGCTCACCGCGAAGAACCCGGTGCGGGTCGTCTACAAGCCGCACCCCTTCACCGGCCTGGTGAACAAGAAGGCCAAGGCCGTCGACGAGCGCATCCAGAAGATGATCGCCGAGGCCGCCGCCGCGCGCGCCGCCGAGCCCCGCTGGGCCGAGGAGGCCGCCGCCGCCCACGCCGACCAGACGGCCGCCAAGGCCGAGCTGGCCCGGCTCGAAGCCCGGCTCGCCGAGCTGGAGAACCCGTTCCGCAAGGGCGGCGACGAGGCGGAGGAGTCGCGGGTCTCGCTCGCCGACCCCGAGCGGCTGGCCGAGACCCGGCGGCTGCGGGCCGCGTGGAACGAGGCGTACTGGCGCTCCTTCGGCTGGTGGGAGCACAAGGTCGTGACCGGTTCCAAGCCGCACCTGTACGACTGCTTCAACGAGGCCGATGGAATGGTTTCGGACATTTCCAGTGTGGTCTCCGACTTCATCGCCAGCGGCAAGCCGTACGCGGTGACCGACTCGGCCGGGGTCGGGGCGGACGAGTTCAAGCGCCAGAACACCGCCGTCCGCGCCGCCGTCATCCTGACGAACTCGGCCGCCGAGATCGGCGGACTGCTGGACGCGGTCGCCGACCCGGCCGCCGACACGCTCGCCGACGCCCGCCGTGACCTGCGGCGCTACCTGCTCGGCCCTGACTCCCCGGCGTCCATCGACCGCTTCAACGAGGCCCTGCGGAACCTCGCCGCCAAGGCCGAGGCCCGCAACACCGGCTTCGCCCAGCGGCTTGCCGAACAGCCGACCGCCCCGGAGATCGACCGGGAGGCCGACGACGCCGTGGAACCCGAGGAGCGCACCCCGGCGACCACCTGACCGCGGCGCACACGGCGTCCGCGCACGTGACACGGCCCGCACACACTGTCCGACAGTGTGTGCGGGCTTTGTGCGTCTCAGTACGTACATGTCAGACTGCGTGCTCCGCCCCCGTTGGCGCCCCACCGCCCCGAGAACCGCAGCAGCAGGTGCCGATGACCGAACATCCCAGCCCCGACGTGACCGTGATCATCGGGGCGTACGAGGCGATGCCGTACCTCGTGAAGTGTCTCGAATCCGTCGAGAACCAGACGATCGGCGCGGACCGTGTCGAGATCGTCGCCGTCGACGACGGCTCCACGGACGGCACGGGGGAGTACCTCGACGCCTTCGCGGCCCGCAGCAAGGTCCCCACCCGTGTGATCCACCAGCCCAACTCCGGTGGCCCCGGCGGCCCTCGCAACACCGGCCTCGCACAGGCCCGGGGCCGCTACGTGTTCTTCCTCGACGCCGACGACCACTTCGGCGAGGAGGCCCTGGAACGGCTGGTCGCCATGGGCGACCGGGCGGGCACGGACGTGATCCTCGGCCGGATCGAGGGCGTCAACCGCAACGCGGCCAAGTCGATGTGGGGCGCCACCGTCGAACGCGCCGACGTCTACACGTCCAACGTGAAGTTCACGCTCAGCGCGCAGAAACTGTTCCGCCGCGACCTGCTCATGCGGTACGGCATCCGCTTCGACACGTCGATGCGGACCGGCGAGGACGCCCTGTTCACCATGGAGGCGTACCTGCGCGGCAACGGCGTCTCCGTCGTCGCCGACTACACCTGCTACTACCTGGTGGGCCGCGACGACGGCAAGCACCTCACCAAGTCCGGCGACTACGACATACGGTTCCTGTCCGCGCGGCGGCTGATGGAACTGATCGCCGCGCACGAACGGCCGGGCGAGAAGCGGGATCTGCTGATGATCCGCCCGTTCGTGACGACGCTGCTGCCGCAGTTCGGCCACGTCCTGCTGCGCCAGGACGACGCGACCCTGGCGCACAAGCTGGAACTGGCCGCCCCGCTGATGCGCGCGTACTGGACGAAGGGCGTCGCCGGCCGCCTCAAGCCGCAGGAGCGGCTCCGCCTGGCCTGCGTCGCGCTCGGCAAGGCCGAGGAACTGAAGGCCGTCGTCGAGTACGAGCGCACGAAGCGGAAGCCGGAGACGGTCAGCCGCAGGGGCCGGCGCTACCTGGCCCTGCCGTACTTCGGCGACCGGAGCGCGGGCATCCCGGACTGGGTCTACGAGATCGCCGGCCCCACCCCGTCCCAGCGCCTGTGGCGCGCGGCACGAAGGCGAGCGGGCGCGCTCCTGCGGAGGCGGAAGGGCTAGCGGGCGGGGGCGGGGCGGCGGCGTACGGCGCGGCGAGGACTCGGGCGCACGGCGCCGCGGCGAGGGCGGGGGCGCTCGGCCCCCGGTGAGGTCCCCCGTACGTACGGGGGCGAGGGTGCGGGGCCAGGTCCCGTACCTACGGCGGGGGCGAGGGCACGGGGCATGTCCCCGTACATACGGGCGCCACGCCTACGCGTCCCGCACCGCTCTCGGGTCCGGCTCCGTACGGGGCCGTGGCACCCGCGCGCCGCGCTCCGCCGCGCGGGCGGCCAGCGCCTCGACGGCGGCCGCGAAGCGCACCGGCGACGGCGGATCGGCCGGTCCGAGCAACTGCTCCTTCAGCTCCGCCCGCACCGCCGCCAGCCGGTCCTTCGACGGATCCCGCACCGCGTCGAGCAGCTCCGGCACTCCCCGGGCGTCCGGCGTCAGGACCGTCGCCGCGCGCACCGTGGGGAACGCCGCCCGGAACTCCTCCTCCGACAGCCCGCCGGTGTTGGCCACCGCGTACGGCTTGCCGCTCGCCAGGAAGTCCGAGACCACCGACGACACGTCGCCGATCAGCAGGTCCGCCTGGTTGAAGCAGGAGTACAGCGACGGTCTCGCCCCGGTCACCACCCGATGCTCGGCCGGGCCGAGCGCCGCCCAGTACGCGGCCTCCCGGGCCGCCTCCCGCGCGGCCACCGCCGCCGCCCGGCCGGACTCCGGCACCCCCTGCAGCAGCATCCTCTCCGCGTCGTCGGCCCGCGCCGGGAACACGCGCCGCACCTTCTCGGGCTTGCCGCCCCGCGTCCGCGCCGGCACGCCCGACGCGTCCCCCACCAGCCGCCGGATCCGGGCGTCCGCGGCCGCCGCCCGCGGGTCGACCGAGCCGGTCAGGGGATGCGGTCTGTAGAGCAGCCGCACCCCGGGATCGGCGAGCAGCGCCCGCACCAGGTTCTCGCCCGCGAGAACCACGGAGGTGTTCCCGGGGTCGTCCGTCCAGCCCTCCCACGTGGGCGCGTACAGCACGGTCACGGGTCTCGCTGCGGGCGGGCCTGCGTACGGCAGGATCGGGGCGAGCTGCGGCCGCCCGATCTCCACCACGTCCCGGTTGTCCACGCCCACCTCGGCCCGCGCGTACCGCTCGCGGGCCGCCGGACCGGCCACCCACACCTCGTCGTACGCCTTGGCGTAGGGATTGCAGCTGGAGAGCTTGTCGCTCTCGCCGTGGTTGACGAAGGCGTGCTTGATGGACGGGATCCGCAGCACCTGCGAGGTCTTCCCGGAGTTCGCCGGGTGGATCAGCACACGGAGCGTCGACCGCTCCAGGCGCATCAGGTGCGCGACCTTCGGCACGCAGACCACCGGGAGGTCCGTCGGGCCGAGCTTCTGCA
Organism: Streptomyces tritici; assembly: GCF_048500665.1. Taxonomy (NCBI): domain Bacteria; kingdom Bacillati; phylum Actinomycetota; class Actinomycetes; order Kitasatosporales; family Streptomycetaceae; genus Streptomyces; species Streptomyces tritici. Next base: position 2,144,839 of record NZ_CP183183.1, on the reverse strand, counting down.
TCATGAACCGTTCGCGCAGCACGATCACCGGCCGGCCGCCCAGCGCCGCCAGCGGCTCCAACCACATGTTCGCCTGGTACGCGGAACTGGTCCCGCCCGAGAAGTACATGCCCACCGTGGGCCGGTACTCCGCCAGCCAGGCGTCGAACCAGGCCAGCACCTCCGCCTCCCCGGCCGGCCGCCGTCCCGGCAGCAGCCAGGCCAGCAGCACCGCGAGCCCCGCACCGGCCAGCAGCACCGAGAGCGCCACCCCGGCGACCGCCCAGCGGCCGTCGCCGGTCAGCGCCGCCGCCATCAGGCCGGAGGTGGCCGGCAGTCCGGAGCCGAGCAGCCGGACACCGGGCCGCCGGGCGGCCAGCGCGGGCGGAGCGGGACGCAGCCGCAGCGCGGAGGCGTCGATGTTGCGTGTGAGGACCGGCAGCGTACGGCTACGGCGCACCTTGCCCACCGCGCCCTGGCAGGCGACGTACAGGGCGTAGCAGGCCAACAGGCCGTAGCAGAGCGGCAGATAGTGTCGGCCGGGGCCGTGCGGCTCCAGGTTCATCAGCCCCGCCACCAGCAGCAGGTCCCGGACCAGCTGCCGCACCATCACATCGGCACGAGCCTTGGACAGCACCCGGCTGAGCCGGCGGTGCCGCCGGTGCAGCAGCAGCTCCAGACCCAGCCCCGCGGCGGTCGAGGCGGCGAGCAGCCCCGCGTCGGGGCGGACCGCCCCCGCGACCTGTCCGGCGAAGGCGACGCCGAGCGCAGCGAGCGGGCCGAACCGGCGGAAGCGGGAGAGAGGGCGCACGTCAGGACTCCAGTCGGGCAGGACCGGCGGAGCACGGGCCCGGTCAGGGGAGCCGGTCAGGGGGAGAACGAGCCGCTCCCGCCGCTTCGTCCCCGACCGGTGCCAAGTTCACCTGAACCGGCCGTTCCGGTGCGCGGGGTTTACGCGAGCAGGCCTGCCGGCCTTTGTCCAGCCCCTGTCCAGCGACTGGAATACGGAAGCGACCCGGCTCGCACCTGACATAGATTCGGACTCGTGACAGTGGCAAGGCAGTACGTAACGGAAGCCCGAAGGATCGTCGTCAAGGTCGGCTCGTCCTCGCTGACCACAGCGGCCGGCGGCCTCGACGCGGACCGCGTCGACGCCCTCGTCGACGTCCTCTCCAAGGTCCGCAGCGGCGGTGAGAAGGAGATCGTCCTGGTCTCCTCCGGTGCCATCGCCGCCGGCCTGGCCCCGCTCGGACTGACCCGCCGTCCCAAGGACCTTGCCCGGCAGCAGGCCGCCGCCAGCGTCGGCCAGGGCCTGCTCGTGGCCCGCTACACCGCCTCGTTCGCCCGGTACGGCATCCGCGTCGGCCAGGTGCTGCTCACCACCGACGACACCAGCCGCCGCGCCCACTACCGCAACGCCTACCGGACGCTCGACCAGCTCCTGGAGATGGGCGCGCTCCCGGTCGTCAACGAGAACGACACCGTGGCCACGGACGAGATCCGGTTCGGCGACAACGACCGGCTCGCCGCCCTCGTCGCCCACCTCGTCCGCGCCGACCTCCTCGTCCTGCTGTCCGACGTCGACGGGCTGTACGACGGCGACCCGTCGAAGCCCGGCACCTCCCGGATCGCCGAGGTCACCGGACCCGAGGACATCGCCCACGTGGAGATCGGCTCGGCCGGCAAGGCCGGCGTCGGCACCGGCGGCATGGTCACCAAGGTCGAGGCCGCCCGGATCGCCGCCGCCGCCGGCATCCCCGTGGTGCTCACCTCCGCCAGCCGCGCCGCCGACGCCCTCGCCGGCCGCGACACCGGCACGTACTTCCGCCGCACCGGCCGCCGCTCCGCCGACCGGCTGCTGTGGCTCGCCCACGCCTCCACGCCGCAGGGCGCGCTCACCCTGGACGACGGCGCGGTGCGGGCGGTGGTCGAGGGCCGCAAGTCGCTGCTGCCGGCGGGCATCGCGGGCGTCGAGGGCGAGTTCGTCGCCGGCGACCCCGTCGAACTGCGCGACGCCGAGGGGCGGGCCGTGGCCCGCGGACTCGTCAACTTCGACGCCAAGGAGATCCCGCAGCTCATCGGCCGTTCCACGCGCGAACTCGCCAAGGAGCTCGGCCCGGCCTACGAGCGCGAGGTCGTGCACCGGGACGATCTGGTGGTCGTCCGCAGCTGATCGGACCGGATCGGAGCCGAAAAGGCTGAAACTCCGGTCATCCGTTGGAGAGGTTCACCAAAACCGCCCCATGTGCGGCCCGGGACTGGTCAACTTTGTTTCGGGGGCAAGACAAGGCGGGGTACAGCACAGCAGCACACGCATCACAACAGGAGGCCGCCGGTGAGACGAGCGCGCCCAGGGGCTGCGCCCCGCGGGACGTCCGAACGCGCCCTGACGAGCGTCGAGGCCGGAGCCGACTTCGGTGCGGCGAAGGACGACGGCAGCACGGCCACGGCCGAGGCACGCGCCGAGGAGCAGGTGGTGTCCAAGCTCTGGCACATCACGCTCACGGTCTCGGGGGCGGAGGCCCCGCTGAAGGAGGTCAGGCGCGGGCTCGAACAGCTGGCCCACGACCACCCCTTCCTGCTGACCAGCCGCTACGCCAACGACCACGCCGAGATCCGGTACTGGGAGGAGGCCCGCGACCTGCACGACGCGGCCGCGGTCGCGCTGCGGCTGTGGGGCGAGCACCGGCAGACCGCGAAGCTGCCGCCGTGGGAGATCGTCGGCCTGGAGGTCATCGACCGCGAGACGTACCACCTGCGGATCGCCGAGGGGTACGGGCCACCGCCTGCCGCGCCGGTGGGGGTGCACCCCTACTGACGGGCGGGCGCCGTCGACCGGTGACCGGCCGGCGGGGCGCCGGTGTGTCCAGGTGTCCACGGGCACGTCTCGCAGTGCGGGATGTGCGAGGGATGTCCGCAGTGGTGCCAGTACCCTGCGGACATGACCTCGCTCACGCCCCTCGACAATCTGTCCCCCGTCGCCCGGGCCGCCTACCGCGCCCGCGCGGCCGCCGCCGAAATCGCGCCACTTCCGCGCGCGGCGAAGGACGACGCCCTGCTGGCGATCGCGGACGCCCTCGAGGTGCGGACGAACGAGATCGTCACCGCGAACGGCCGGGACATCGAGAAGGCCCGCGCCGCCGGCACCAGCGAGTCCGTCGTCGACCGGCTCACCCTCACCCCCGAGCGGGTCCGCGCCATCGCCGCCGACGTCCGGCACGTCGCCGCCCTGCCCGACCCGGTCGGCGAGGTGGTCCGCGGCTCCACCCTCCCCAACGGCATCGACCTGCGCCAGGTCCGCGTCCCGCTGGGCGTCGTCGGCATCATCTACGAGGCCCGGCCCAACGTGACCGTCGACGCCGCCGCGCTCTGCCTGAAGTCCGGCAACGCCGTCCTGCTCCGTGGTTCCTCCTCCGCGTACGAGTCGAACACCGCCCTGGTGGAGGTGCTGCGCGACGCCGTCGGCGGCTCCGGCCTGCCCGCCGACGCGATCCAGCTCGTCCCCGGCGAGTCCCGCGAGTCGGTCCACGAGCTGATGCGCGCCCGCGGCCTCGTCGACGTCCTCATCCCGCGCGGCGGCGCCTCGCTGATCAAGACGGTCGTCGAGGAGTCCACCGTCCCCGTCATCGAGACCGGCACCGGCAACTGCCACGTCTACGTGGACGCCGACGCCGACCTCGACATGGCCGTCGAGATCCTGGTCAACTCCAAGGCGCACCGGGTCAGCGTCTGCAACGCCGCCGAGACGCTGCTCGTCCACCGGGACATCGCCGACGCCTTCCTGCCGCGTGCCCTGGACGCCCTCGCCGAGGCCGGCGTCACCGTCCACGCCGACGAGCGGGTCCTCGCCCACGCCGAGGGCAGCAAGGCCACCGTCGTCCCCGCCACGGCGGACGACTGGGAGACCGAGTACCTCTCGTACGACATCGCCGCCGCCGTCGTCGACTCCCTCGACAAGGCCGTGGAGCACATCCGGCTGTGGTCCTCCGGCCACACCGAGGCGATCGTCACCACCTCCCAGGCCGCCGCCCGGCGCTTCACCCAGCTGGTCGACTCGACCACGGTCGCTGTGAACGCCTCCACGCGGTTCACCGACGGTGGCCAGTTCGGCTTCGGCGCCGAGATCGGCATCTCCACGCAGAAGCTGCACGCCCGGGGCCCGATGGGCCTTCCGGAGCTGACCTCCACGAAGTACATCGTCACCGGCGACGGTCACGTTCGGTAGTCGGCTCTTCTCGAACGGGCAGGGATGGTTCGCACTCTCCCTGCCCAAAACCCCCTCCCAGGTCTACTCTGAACCCGTGCCGGACGACGTGGGGGGCAAGCCGTTCCAGGACGGCGGGGACCCCGAGGACTCTGTCGACCGCGGAGGCGCAGCCGAGGACTTCGCCGCCGTGGTCTTCGACGAGGACTTCGTCCGGGCCGCCGCCTTCCACGAGCCCAGCGCCGTCGAACGGCTGCTCGCCGCCGCCCAGGCCCGTGCCGAGGCCGATGCCGCCCGGGCCCGCGCCCGCCGTCGTGCCGCCGAGGACGAGCCCTACGGGGACGGCCACGGCCCCGCGTACGGCGCCGACGGCTACGACCCCGACGACTACGACGAGGCCGGCCCGTACGGTCCCCACGGCGGCGCCCTGCGCCCCTACCGCGGCACCGCCCGCTGGCACCGCCCGGTCGCCTGGGTGCTGGCCGTGGTGATGGGCGTCGGCATGGTCGCCCTCGCCTTCACCGCCGTCTACCGCGGCGCGACCGCCGGCCGCCAGGCCCCCGCACCGGCCCCGACGACCTCCGGGATCGACCTTCCGTCCCCCGGCGCCACCTCGGCCGTGGCCCCCGTCGTCGCCCCCACGGCCTCCCGTCCCGCCGTCCCCTGATCACCTCGGGGCCGAGGTCGGGATTCTTCCGAACTTGTCGTGTACCTGGGCGTTTACGGATGTCCGTGCCGACCTACTCTGAAGGTATGGCAGGCCGTGGCGACCCGCCTGAGGGGACCCCCGAAGGGCTCTCCGGCGGTGGAGAGGACGAATACCGATCCGTCGTCTTCGACGAGTCGTTCGTCCGCGCTGCCCGCCTCCAGGAGTATTCCGCGCAGGAACGGATGGGGGAGCACGCCCAGGCCGTCCGCTCCCTTCCCGGCTGGGAACCCGGCCGCCGTTCCCGGCAGCCCCTCGTCCTCGTGCTGCTGATCCTCCTCGCCTTCGGCACCGCCATCTACCTCGGCGTCCGCAACCCCTACCAGCCGCCGGCCCTCCACCGCGCCGAACCGCTCTGGAGCACCGTCACCCCCCTCGCCCCGCAGGGCCCCGTGCCCGGCGGCGAACCGGCCGAGCTGATCGCCCACAGCCCGGCCGCCGAGTACCGCACCGGGGCCGCCGGCATCAACCTCCCCGACACGGGCCGCACCGAGCACTTCTCGGAGAGCCAGGTCGTCACGGCCCTGTCCGTCGCCAAGGACTACCTCGTCGCCTCCTCCCTGGAGCCCGAGGTGCTGTCCGGGACCACCACCCGCCCGGTGCGCCTCCTGATCGACCCGGACCAGCAGGCCCAGTTCGACCGGAGCATGGACGCCCCGCGGGCCGACGGCCGGCACGCCCTCGCCGGCTGGCTGGTCCGCATCGACCCGGCCCGCGCCACGGTGATCGAGCCCGCCACCCGCGTCCAGGGCACCCTCCGCTTCGCGGAGATCGACGCCGACCTGCTCCAGGTGACCGCGGACCACACGTTCACGTACGCCCTGCGGCCCGTCGCCTCGGGCTCCGGCCCGGCCCGCGCGGCCTCGCTGTTCACCGTCCACCGCCAGCTGCAGTTCCGCTTCGACCGCGAGGACCTGCGGATGCACCGGGCCGAGCTGCTGACCAGCCGCGTCGCCGCCGGCCCCCAGTCCTGCGCCCCCGATGCCGGGGGCGCCCTGCGGCCCCTGCTCGCGGGCGAGCGGACACCCGCCACGGACGCACCCGCCGTCACCGACCCGTACGCCACCGGCGACCGCACCGTCGCGCCGCTCTGCGGCACCCTCGCCCCGAAGTCCCTGCCCCGGCTCTAGGACCCTCCGAAGTCCCTGCCCCGGCTCAAGGACCGGCGTCCTTGCGCCTTCGGCCCGTCCTCCCGGATTCCCGCAGGTCTCGCGGCGGCGTCCCGGCCTCAGCCCTCGCCGCGACTCGTGCTCTCGCCGGGGCCGGTGCTCTCACCGCCCTCGCTCCTGCCGTCCGCGGGGCCGCTCTTGCCGCCGAAGCGGTTGAAGAGCTTGCCGCTCAGATCGCCCGCGAGGTCGCCCGCGCCGCCGGCTATGTCGCCGACGAGCTTCATCAGCGGATCCTTGCTGGCCTTCACCGACTCGGCGTAGTGGTTCGCCGACTCGCGGAAGGAGTCGGTCACGGAGGTGTCCCTGTCCTCCGAGCGCTTCGGGTAGTGCCCGTCCAGGATCCGCTGGTAGTCGCGGGTCTCCGACCACTTCTTCAGCTCCGCCGCCCGCACGGTGGTGAAGGGGTGCGTCCGCGGCAGCAGGTTCAGGATCTTCAGCACGGAGTCCCGCAGATCGCCGCCGGCCTCGTACTCCTCGGCCTGCGCCAGGAACGCGTCCACGTTCATCTCGTGCAGGTGGTTGCCGCCGGCGATCTTCATCAGACCCCGCATCGAGGCCTGGAGGTCCTGGCCGACGAGCAGCCCGGCCCGGTCGGCGGAGAGCTCCGACTTGCGGAACCACTCGCGCAGCGCCGTGACGATCGCCATGATCGCCACGTTCCCCAGGGGGATCCAGGCGACCTTCACCGCGAGGTTGGTGAGGAACAGCAGGATCGTGCGGTACACGGCGTGGCCGGAGAGCGCGTGGCCCACCTCGTGGCCCACGACGGCCCGCATCTCCTCCTCGTCGAGGAGCTCCACCAGCCCGGTCGTCACCACGATGATCGGCTCGTCGAGACCGATGCACATCGCGTTCGGCTTGGGGTCCTGCGTGACGTACATCGGCGGGACCTTCTTCAGGTCCAGGATGTAACAGGCGTCCCGCAGCATGTCGTTGAGGTGTGCGAACTGGGCGTCGCCCACGCGCACGGAGTCCGAGAGGAACAGCAGCCGCAGGCTGCGCTCCGGCAGCAGTCCGCTGAGGGTCTTGAAGACCGTGTCGAAGCCGCTGAGCTTGCGGAGCGCGACCAGGGCCGAGCGGTCCGCGGGGTGTTCGTACGCGCGCGAGGAGATGTCCGGGAAGCGCTTGCGCTGCCTGCTCGGAACGTTGCCCCGGGCGTTGTCGGTGCCGTCGGTCATGGATCCCCCTGTTTCCGTACGAGTTCTCGCTCGTCCCCCTGACTGCCCCCAGCGTAGGTCCTGACCGGAAACTCCGCCGGAGCCTGTGGACAACCCCGGCGTTGTGGAAAACCGGGGAGCGAGGGTGCCGCCGAGGTGACGACGACTACGACAACGACTGAGTCGGCGTGAGCGTGCCCGGACCGCCCGCATACGATGTGCGCGAAGTCTCGCTCCCATCCCCGATCGATTGGTCCTGTCGAAGATGAGCCTGCACAGCACCGCACTCAACCTGGTCAGCCTCGCGGAGGGCGCCGAACACGGCGGCAACCACGACAGCCTGAACCCGTACGTCACCGGCGGCGGCGCCCTGCTCGCGCTCCTCCTGCTGCTGTGGGTCACCACCCGCTTCAACCGCGACCGCTGATCCGGCGGACCGCCCCGAGGGAGCGCGCCGACGTGCCAGTAGGCTCTGCACGCATGGGAGAGCAGGAAGTGCCTACTGGCCGCGGCAAGCGCCGCCTCGGCGTGATGGGCGGGACGTTCGACCCGATCCACCACGGACACCTGGTGGCCGCCAGCGAGGTGGCCGCCCTGTTCCACCTCGACGAGGTGGTGTTCGTGCCGACCGGGCAGCCGTGGCAGAAGAGCCACAAGGCGGTGTCGCCCGCCGAGGACCGCTATCTGATGACGGTCATCGCGACGGCGTCGAACCCGCAGTTCTCGGTCAGCCGCATCGACATCGACCGCGGCGGTCCGACGTACACCATCGACACGCTGCGGGATCTGCGCACGCTCAACACGGACGCGGACCTGTTCTTCATCACCGGCGCCGACGCGCTCTCCCAGATCCTCACCTGGCGGGACGCGGAGGAGCTGTTCTCGCTCGCCCACTTCATCGGCGTCACGCGGCCCGGCCACGACCTGACCGACGACGGTCTGCCGAAGGGCGGCGTCTCGCTCGTCGAGGTGCCGGCCCTCGCCATCTCCTCCACCGACTGCCGGGCGAGGGTCGCACAGGGCGACCCGGTCTGGTATTTGGTGCCGGACGGTGTGGTGCGCTACATCGACAAGCGCCAGTTGTACCGCGGCGAGTGAGCCTCGGAGAGGGGCACCGGTGAACGATCAGCACAATCCGTACGACCCGTACTATCCGCAGCAGCCGCAGATCATCGGCTACGACGCGTACGGGCAGCCGGTGTACCAGCAGCCGCAGCAGGGCCAGGGGTACGACTACGACCCGTACGCCCAGCAGCCCCCGCAGACGCAGACGCAGGGGTACGGCTACGACCCCTACGCCCAGCAGCAGCCGCCCGCCCAGGCGCCGTACGACCCCTACGGCGGCCAGGCCGCCCCGTCGCAGGCCCCTCAGCAGCCGTACGACGCCTACGGCCAGGCGTACCAGCCGCACGAGCCCCAGCAGCCGCACCAGACCCACCAGGCCCCGCAGCCGCCGGCGGCTCCCGTCGCCGCACCCGCCGGCGTCCCCGGTCAGCGCCGCGCCGCCCCGGCCGGACCGGGCGGCGAGGACCGCGAGTACCGCACCGAGCAGTTCTCGTTCATCGACGAGCCGGACGAGGACTCCGAGGACGTCATCGACTGGCTCAAGTTCACCGAGAGCCGTTCGGAGCGCCGCGAGGAGGCCCGCCGCCGCGGCAAGCGCCGCCTCGTCGCCCTGGTCGTCGTCCTCGCCCTCGTCGCCATCGGCGGCGTCGGTTACCTGTGGTCGGCCGGCAAGCTCCCCGGCCTCGGGGACACCGTCGGCCCCAGCAGCGACACCGCCACCGGCCCGCAGCGGCGGGACGTGATCGTCGTCCACCTGCACGACACCAAGAAGGGCGGCACCTCCACCGCCCTGCTCGTCGACAACGTCACGACCAAGCAGGGCACCACCGTCCTCCTGCCGAACGAGCTCTCCGTAGCGGACGACGAGGGCGCGGCGACCACCCTCGGCAAGTCCGTCGAGGACGACGGCTCCACCGGCACCCGCGAGGCCCTCGGCAACCTGCTCGGCACCAAGATCACCGGCACCTGGCGGCTGGACACTCCCTACCTGGAGAACCTGGTCGAACTGGTCGGCAACGTCGACCTCACCACCGACGCCCAGGTGCCCGGCGAGAAGAAGGGTGAGCCGCCGCTGGTGCAGCGCGGCGAGAACCAGACGCTGAACGGCCGCGCGGCCGTCGCCTACGCCACCTACCGGGGCCCCGGCGAGGCCGAGGCCAAGCAGCTCCAGCGGTTCGGCCAGGTCATGCAGGGCGTGCTGCGCAAGATCTCGTCCGACGCGAAGAGCGCCACGACGACCGTCCAGACGCTCGCCCAGATCCTCGACCCCTCCCTCCCGGAGAAGGACCTCGGGGCCTCTCTCGCCAAGCTCGCCGAGCGCGCCAAGGGCGGCGACTACACGACGGCACTGCTGCCGGTCGGCCAGGACGGCACCCTGAAGGAGTCCGCGAGCGGCGGAGTCGTCAAGGAGGTCCTGGGCGGCAAGGTCAGCCCTCCGGAGCAGGGCGCCGCGGTCCGCGTCGCGATCCGCAACGGCACCGGGAACGCCGACGCCACCGAGGCGGCCCGGATCGTGCTGATCAACGGCGGCTACGCGTTCGTCGGCGGGGCCAAGGCCGACCGGGAGGCGAAGTCGCAGGTCGTCTACCGGGACGACCTGCAGAAGATCGCCGCCGCCGAGGTCGCCAAGACCCTGGGTCTGCCGGCCGGTGCGGTCGAGAAGGGCACGCCCGCCGGCAACGCGGACGTCATGGTCGTTTTGGGCAGGGACTACAAGGTCGAGAACGGCTCCTGAGCCGGCCGCCGGGGCCCCTGCGGTGCGGCGGGCCGGCCCTTCGGGGACCGGCCCGGCCGCACCGCCGTGTATTCGCTTGCCGCGCGGTCCGCCGTCCGTGAGACCCTGGAAGTGTTCCCGACCGCCGACGAAAGCCTGCTTGTGACCGCCACGGACCGCTCCATCGAGCTCGTCAACGCCGCCGCCCAGGCGGCGGCCGACCGCCTCGCGCACGACATCATCGCGTACGACGTCAGCGATGTGCTGTCGATCACCGACGCCTTCCTGCTCGCCTCCGCGCCCAACGACCGCCAGGTCAAGTCGATCGTCGACGAGATCGAGGAGCGCCTTCTCAAGGACCTGGGCGCCAAGCCGGTCCGCCGCGAGGGCGACCGCGACGCCCGCTGGATCCTCCTGGACTACGTCGACATCGTCGTCCACGTCCAGCACAGCGAGGAGCGGGTCTTCTACGCCCTCGAGCGGCTGTGGAAGGACTGCCCCGAGCTGCCGCTGCCGAAGGACGCCGTGCAGACCCGCGGCAAGATGGCCGAGCACGCCGCGCTCACCGGCGCCGACGAGACGGACGGTGAGCTGAGCTGAGCACCGCCAAGAGAGGCGGCCGCCGGATCGTCCTCTGGCGGCACGGCCAGACCTCCTGGAACCTGGAGCGCCGCTTCCAGGGCACCACGGACATCGAGCTGACCGAGACCGGCGTGGCCCAGGCCCGCCGGTCCGCCCGGCTGCTCGCGGCCCTGAAGCCGGACGCCATCGTCTCCTCCGATCTGAAGCGGGCGGCCGCCACGGCCGCCGAGCTGGCGGCTCTCACCGGGCACACGGTCGCCCACGACTCCGCGCTCCGCGAGACGTACGCGGGGGAGTGGCAGGGCCTGACGCACGACGAGATCACCGCCCGGTACGGCGAGCAGTACGCCGCCTGGAAGCGCGGCGAGCCCGTGCGCCGCGGCGGCGGGGAGCTGGAGACCGAGGTCGCCGACCGGGCCGCCCCGGTGGTGCGCGAGCACGTCGAGAAGCTGCCGGACGACGGCACGCTCGTCGTGGTCAGCCACGGCGGCACGATCCGTACGACCATCGGACGGTTCCTCGGCCTGGAGCCCCAGCACTGGGAGTCCCTGGGCGGGCTCTCCAACTGCTGCTGGTCCGTCCTCGGCGAGGGCGCCCGGGGCTGGCGGCTCCTGGAGCACAACGCCGGCACCCTGCCCGAGCCGGTGCTCGGCGACGACGACTGACCCGGATTTCACTTTCTGGCGGGTCGCAGGCTAAAGTTCTTCTTGTTCGCAGCGCGGAGCGCGAAGAACACGAGGGGCTATAGCTCAGTTGGTAGAGCGCCTGCATGGCATGCAGGAGGTCAGGAGTTCAATTCTCCTTAGCTCCACAGCCTCGAAGATCCCGTCCCCACCAGGGGGCGGGATCTCGCGTTTCCGGGGTCAGTTCCCGCAGATCACGTCCATGCCCCGGCGGCTCTCCTCGTCGTTCGGGGTGTAGGTCACGACCCGGCACTCCGGCATGCCGTTGATGCTCAGCGAGACCGACGTCATGCGCAGCTCGCCCACGGCCTCGTGGCGGAAGGTCTTCACCCGCGCCCCCGGCGGCACCACGTCCCCGCTCGCCCAGAGCCGGGCGAACTCCGGGCTCGCCTCCGACAGCCGCCGCACGAACGACTCCCAGGCCGGCTCGCCCACGTGCCGTCCGTACGTGCCGCGTAGCTGGGCCACCATCAGCGGCAGCTCCCGCTCCCGGTCGGCGACCGGGCAGGTCGCCTCCGGGACGGTGAACAGCGTCCACAGCACGTTGCGTATGCGGGCGAGCCGGTGGTCCGGGCCCATGAACAGTCGCCGGTACGCCTCGTTGGTCGCCAGGACGTCGTAGCGCCCGTTGTAGACCACCGCCGGATGCGGGTGCAGCGCGTCCAGGACGCCCTGGATCTCCGGGCTCACCGCCTGCGCGCCGTCCTGCGCCTCGGGCGCGTACGCCACCTCGGCCAGGTGGTAGAGGTGCTCCCGCTCCGGCGGGTCGAGCCGCAGGGTGCGCGCCACGGCGTCGAGCACCTGCGGCGAGGCGTTGATCGGCCGGCCCTGCTCCAGCCACGTGTACCAGGTCACGCCCACCCCGGAGAGCTGCGCGACCTCCTCGCGCCGCAGCCCGGGCGTGCGCCGGCGCAGGCCCGGCGGGATGCCGACGTCCTGCGGGGTCACCCTCGCCCGGCGGCTGCGCAGGAAGCTCGCGAGCTCCGGTCGCCGGCGCTGTGTCGGTACTGCCATCGTGGTCACGCCCCCCATGGTCGAGTCGCCGAGCCGCCGTTGCCAGGTGCTGTCACTACCAGTATCGGCGGGCTCTCGTTACCCGTATCCGTTCGCCGTCAGGCTGCATCGCATGACGACGACCACCACACGTCCCGCATCCAGTAAAGCCGGAGGGTCCGACAGCGGCCCCCGGCTGCTTCTCGGCGTCGTGCTCGCCGCCCAGTTCATGGCGCTGCTCGACGTCTTCATCGTCAATGTCGCCGCGCCCACGATCCGCGCCGAGCTCGGCTCCTCCGGGGCGGGACTCCAGCTGATCGTCGCCGGCTACACCGTCGCGTACGCGGTGCTGCTGATCACCGGCGCGCGGCTGGGCGAGCGGCTCGGGCACCGCAGGATGTACCTGGGCGGCCTGGCGCTGTTCACCCTGGCCTCGCTGGCCTGCGGACTGGCCGCGGCGACCGGCCAGTTGATCGCCTTCCGGGTGGCGCAGGGGGCCGGGGCGGCCCTGATGATCCCTCAGGTGCTGAGCCTCATCCAGCGCAACTTCACGGGAGCGGGCCGGGTACGGGCGCTCGGCGCCTACTCCGCGGTGCTCGCCACCGGAGCCGCCGCGGGCCAAGTGGCGGGCGGAGTGCTGGTGAGCGCCGATCTGTTCGGCACCGGCTGGCGGCCGGTCTTCCTGGTGAACGTCCCGCTCGGGCTGTTGCTGCTGGTGCTCGGGTTCCGGGTGCTGCCCCGGGACGAGCCCGCCGGCCCCGGCCGCCGGCGCCCGCTCGACCCGCCCGGGCTCGTCCTGCTCGCCGCCTCCGTGTCGCTCCTGACCGTGCCGCTGGTCCTCGGCCAGGAGCAGGGCTGGCCCCTGTGGTCCTGGCTGTCCCTCGTGGGTTCCCTCGCCGTGTTCGCGGTGTTCTTCGCCCACGAGTCCCGGCTCGCCCGCCGGGGCGGCGCCCCGCTGGTCGCGCCCCGCGTGCTGCGTCACCCCGGCATGGGGCGGGCGGTGCTGCGGATCGCCGTGGCGATGGCCGTCAACGCGGGGTTCCTGTTCACCCTCACCCTGCACATCCAGGGCGGGCTGGGGTACAGCGCGCTGCGCGCCGGGCTGACCTTCGCGCCGACCGCCGTGATCTTCGGCGCGGTCGGGTACACCTGGCGGCGCTGGCCGGGACGGCTGCAGCGGTACCTGATCCCGGCCGGCTTCGCGCTGACCGCGATCGGCACGCTGTTCGTGGGCTGGGTGCTGAGGGACGGCTCGGACGGGGGCGCGGCGCTGTACGCGGCCTTCGCCGCCGTCGGCGCGGGTCTCTCGATGGCCTTCAGCCCCGCCCTGACCGGCGCGCTCGCCACCGTACGGGCGGAGGACGCGGCGGACGCCAGCGGACTGCTGGCCACCGTGACGCAGCTCGGTCAGCTCGTCGGGGTCGCGGTCTTCGGGGCGCTGTTCCTGAACCGGCTGGACGCTCTGGGGGCGCACGCCTCCGCCGATGCGCTCTGGGTGTGCGCCCTTGCGCTCTCCCTCGCGTCGATCTTGGGCGGATCGGCCGGTCCGGTGCGCCGAGCCCGCTGACCCCCTTGCCAGGCCATGGCAGAATCGGACCGCCGGAGGGGGAAGACGGTCCGGGCGGGAGGGAAGGTGCGATGGCCGCGAGCAGTTCCGGGCAGGCCGATGATCTGTTCGTCGCCGCGGAACGAGCGGAGTCCCGAGCTGCCCTGCACTGTCCGTCCTGCGGCTCTTCGCACGTCGCCCAAGTCCTCGGCGACAACGGTGGAGTGTCCTACGTCTGCACGGCCTGCGGCCACAGCTGGAGCTGAGTGATGGGTGCCCACAGGCGGAAGTGCGACTGGTGCGGCAGCGGCACGCCCATTGTCCGGGACATGGATCCCGTCAACCCCGAGTACCAGTACTGGTGCGAGGAGTGCGCGCGGGCGCTGATCATAAAAGGCGACCCCATCGAGACCTACCGGGAGCTCGAGGGGGAGCCGATTTACGGACGGCTGCTCGACGAGCACTGCACGCTCAAGCGCTTCTACTCGTTCGCCACCGCGTGACCGCGTAGCCCACGAGCAGCCCCGCCGCCACCAGGGGGTACACCCCGGACAGCAGCATCTGCCCCGGGTTCTGGTCCAGTTCGGGCCGGCCCGGGTCGTGCGGCACCCACCACAGCGCGAACGACGCGAAGGCGAGCGCCACCACGACCACCGGCCAGACCCTGCGCGCCCGGTCGGCCAGCAGCACCAGGAGCGGCACGCACCACACCCAGTGGTGCGACCACGAGATCGGGCTGATCATCAGGGCGGTCACGGCGCAGACGACCACCGCGAGGGCCTTGTCGCCGCGCAGCGCCGCCCGTACGGCAAGCGTCATCGCTACCGCCCCCAGGACGGCTGCCGTCGCCGCCCACCACAGGCCCGGGTCGTCGGTGTGCAGCAGACGGGCCAGCACGCCGCGCAGCGACTGGTTCGCGGTCTCCTCCGCGAAGCCGACCCGTCCGGTCTCGAACAGCGTCTCGGTCCAGAAGCGCTTCGAGTCGTACGGCAGGACCAGCGCGCTGAGCAGCGTCGTCCCCAGGAACACGGCCGCGGCCGTCAGCGACTGGCGCAGCCAGTGGTTCCAGCCCGCCTGCCGCAGGCGGCACACTCCGACGACGAAGAGCAGCACCGCGAACAGTCCCGGAGTGAGTTTGACCGCCGTGGCCAGACCGATGCCGAAGCCGGCCCACCGGTTGTCGTCCCGCCGCGTCAGGTCCCAGAGCACCGCCACCGCGATCAGCAGGTTGATCTGTCCGTACCGCAGCGTCGTCCACACCGGCTCGCACCACACCAGCACGGCCGCCGCCCAGAAGGTCGCCTTCCACTGCGCCGTCCGCGACCGGTCCGGCGACACCAGACGCAGTGACAGACGGACCAGCGCCACCACGAGCAGCAGGTTCCCCGCCGTGGCCAGGGTCCGCATCAGCGGGACGTCGACCAGGGTGAGCGGGGTGAACAGCAGACCCGCGAACGGCGGGTACGTCATCGCCAGGTTCGCCGAGGTGGCGCGCATCGCGTACAGATCGCCGCCGGCCCGCACGGTCTCGCCCTCGGCCCGGTAGACCATCAGGTCGAGCATCGTCACATGGGCGGCGCGCTGGGCCGCCCAGAACGCGATGAACGAGAACAGGCAGGCCGTCGCGGCGGTGGCCAGAGGCCACTGCCGGACACGGGATGCGGCGATCACGGACACGGTCACATCGGGCGACCCTACCCGCCGCCGTCGGACCGCCGGAGAACCGATTTGGTGATCCCAGGGGGAGCCGGTTAATGTTCTGTCTGTCGCCGCGAGGGAAACCAAGGCGGAGACGGAAAGCAAGGGGCTATAGCTCAGTTGGTAGAGCGCTTGCATGGCATGCAAGAGGTCAGGAGTTCAATTCTCCTTAGCTCCACAGAAGAAGAAGCGGGCCACCCGGATCGGGTGGCCCGCTTCTCGTCGTCAACCCCGACCGCTGCCCAGGGCCTTGCGGGTCACCGCCGGCAGCGCCGGCCGCTCCTGCTCCGTCTGCTCCACCCGCAGCGCCAGCGCGGGACAGCGACGTACGGCGCGCTGCGCACGGCCGCGCAGATGCATCGGCACCGAGGCGTCGGCGAGCGCCGGGAATCCGTCCGGGCCGAGCCGGATCAGCTCGGGCACGATGTCCGCGCACAGCCCGTGGCCCTGGCAGAGCGTCCAGTCCACCGCCAGCCGCTCCCCGCTCGGGATCGACTCCTCGGCGTCCTGGTAGCCCGGTGCGGGCAGCGGCAGCACCCCCGTCGTGGGCCGGCCGCAGCCGCCGTCCAGGACGTGCGCGGCCAGGTCGTCGGTGAACGCCGACAGGGTCGAGGCGAAGAACCGGGCCGAGCCGTCGGGGTGCTTGCACGCGCCCCGGCCCTTCACGGCCTGGGTGACCTCGCGCAGCGCCTCCAGGGCGGCCGGCCCGCCGCCGTTCAGGACGTCCGACAGCCCGCCCGCCGCCGCGGGCAGCCCCAGCCGGCAGGGCCCGCACTGTCCGGCCGTCTCCGCGGCCAGCCAGTTCGCCACCCGCAGCGCCTCGCCCAGGGGGCAGGTCTCCGGCCCGATCGGCAGGATCGCCCCCGCGCCCAGGGAGCCCCCGACCGCCGCCAGGGACGCCCGGGACACCACGGCGTTGTGCACGGCCATGGAGTCGATCCAGTTGCCGTGGTATCCGCCGGTCAGCACGCCCTGCGGCATGGGCGGCGCGCCGGCCAACTGGAGCACGTACCGCAGCGGGACGCCGCTGGGGACCTCGACCACCATCGGACGGGCGACCGCCCCGGAGAGCGTCAGCAGGACCGTCCCCGGCTCGCTGTCGAGACCGGTGTGGCCGTAGCGGCGCGGGCCGATCCGGGCCGCCACGGCGAGCTGCGCGAACGTCTCCGCGTTCGACAGCAGCGTCGGCGCACCCCCGACGCCCGACTCCGCCGCCCGCTCCCGGCGGCCCGGCGGCAGTGCCGGCCCGCCGCCCGCCGCGCGGATCACCGCCGACGCCTCGCCCGAGACCATTCGCTCCGGGGTGCGCACCACCCGGGCGCGCAGCGACTGGCCGCGCCGGTCCGACAGTCCGCGCTCGGCGAGCGCGGCCCGGATCGAGATCTCCGTGGAGTTGCGGGTCACGGCCACGATCAGGGTGCGGGCGCCGAGCGCCTCCGCCGCGAGCAGGGCGCCGTCCAGGATGAGGTGCGGGGAACGGTTGAGCATGACGGTGTCCTTGCGGCAGGCGGGCTCGCCCTCGCTGCCGTTGATCACCACGACCGGCCGCACACCGCGCCGGATCGCCGACTTCGCCACCGAGCGGAGCTTGCGGCCGAAGGGGAAGCCCGCGCCGCCGCGGCCGCGCAGGGATATGTCGTCCGCGAGCTGTGCGAGCCGCTCGCCGTTCATGGGCTCCAACGGGCCGTGCACCTTCAGGTGCATGGCCAGGTCGAGCCGCTCCACCAGGTCGAAGCCCTGGGTGAGCTGGGGAAGGCCGACGACGCGGACCTCGGGGACGTCGGGGAGCGGGGCGTTCACGGGCGGTCTCCTGCGGGTGTGGTCCAGGGCTCGCCCGGCGCGGGGCCGCCGAGCGGGCCGGTCACGGTCTCGGCGGGGTTCGCGTAGGCCGGCGGCGGGGGAGAGGGGGCGGGCCAGTAGCCGGGCCGGGGGGCGGGGTCGGTGACGACCGGCAGTTCCTCGGTCATCGGCACCCGCTCGGCGAGCGGAATCTCGGACACGGCGCGGTAGGCGGCGGAGAAGCCGCCCGTGGTGGCCGCGGCGGGCGTCGCGGCCGGAGCGGCCGGGGCCGGCTCGGGCGCGCCCGGTGAGGGGGCGGTCAGCCGGGGACGGGTCCGGACGGTCGTGGTGTCGAGCGGGGCCGGGGCGAGCGGGCCCCGGTCGACCCCGTCCGCGTACGGCGCGGCGTACCCGTCCGCGCCGTCCCCGTACCCGCTCGTGTACCGCTCCGTGAAGCCCCTCAGGGGTCGCTGGGCGGCCGGCGGGGCGTACGGCTCCGGTTCCGGCTCGCGGGGCGGTTCCGGGCGCTCCTCGGGGCGTTCACCGGCCCGGCCGGACAGCGCCAGGATCCGGCTCGCGATCTGCTGCCGCACGGGTTCGGGCAGCAGCCGCAGCGCCACGGCGGCGGCGACGCCGGCGAGGGACAGGCAGTACATGACGACGACCCAGGTCGCGGGGGCGCGTCCCGCGTACAGGCCGTGGACGAGCGCGGAGCACCAGGCCGGGTAGGCCAGCATGTGCAGCGGCCGCCAGCGGGCCGCGACCCGGCCGCGTCCGGCGAGGGTGCTGCGCAGCGCCCCGGTGGAGGCCGCGACGACCATCAGCAGTCCGGCGAGCGAGCCGAAGCCGATGAGGCCCGCGGTGCCGGTGATGCCGAGTCCGAAGGGGACGAACGCGCCCAGCGCCTCCACGTGGCCCAGGGAGACCTTCACCGTGCCGTGCAGCAGGAGGAAGCCGAGGGAGGCGACGGCGGTGGCGCGGTGGATGCCCTGGGCCAGCAGCCGCTGCCGGGTGGTGAGCAGCAGCCGGTCGGTGGCCATCAGACCCCAGGCCACGGACGCCGTGAGCGACACGAGGGAGAGCACGCCGGTGGTGAAGTCGAGCGCGGCGCGGAATCCGTCACTGCCGCCGACGGCGAGCAACGGAATGATCACCAGCGCCGCGACCGAAAGTCCGCCCTGAACCGGCCGGCTCATACCGGCATTCAGTCCGGGCGAGGAACGGATCTTGCGATGAGGCTTCATGGGGGCGACTCCGAATGGTGCGGATAAGCGGTCCCGTTGCCGCATGCTAAGTCGCTGCATACCAGTGGGTAGGTGGTTTGCGGGTTTACCTGGTGCGCTCGTGCAAACTGACTCTGGGGTTGCCCTGGATAGGGGCGATACGCGGAGTAACCCGGCGGCCCGGACGGCCGCCGTCAGCCTGCGGCGCGCCGGGCCACCCGTCCGCGCCCATGGCTCGGAACGTCGGTGCGCCCCGCTCGGGCCCTGCGGTACCCTGACGCCATGCGTGCCGACCGCCTTCTGCTTAGTGAGCCGCGCTGATCAGTCCCGACGGATGAGCGATCCGTCGGAATCGGCGCGGCGTCCCCTCCTGTGCGAGGGGCTTTTTCATTTCGCGACAGCGCAGTTCGCGGGCAGTGGGCAGAGACGATCGATGGAGCTTCAGGGATCATGAGCGAGATGAATTCGGCTGCCGAGACGGCGGCCCCGCATCGTTACACGGCGGCCATGGCCGCCGACATCGAGGCACGCTGGCAGGACTTCTGGGACGCCGAGGGCACCTACGAGGCGCCGAACCCGAGCGGCGACCTGGCCGGGGACGCGGCGGTCGTCGCCCGCCCCAAGAAGTTCATCATGGACATGTTCCCGTACCCCTCCGGTGCGGGCCTGCACGTCGGCCACCCGCTGGGCTACATCGCCACGGACGTGTACGCGCGCCACCAGCGCATGACCGGGCACAACGTGCTGCACACCCTGGGCTTCGACGCCTTCGGCCTGCCGGCGGAGCAGTACGCCGTGCAGACCGGCACGCACCCCCGCGTGTCCACCGAGGCCAACATGGAGAACATGAAGGCGCAGCTGCGCCGCCTGGGCCTGGGTCACGACAAGCGCCGCTCGTTCGCCACGATCGACCCGGACTACTACAAGTGGACCCAGTGGATCTTCCTGCAGATCTTCAACGCCTGGTACGACGACGAGGCGAAGAAGGCCCGCCCGATCGCCGAACTGGTCGAGCAGTTCCAGAGCGGTGCGCGTGAGGTCCCCGGCGGCCGCGACTGGGCCGCCCTGAGCGAGACCGAGCGCGCCGACATCCTGAGCGAGTACCGCCTGGCGTACACCTCCGACGCCCCGGTCAACTGGTGCCCCGGCCTGGGCACCGTGCTGGCCAACGAGGAGGTCACCGCCGAGGGCCGCTCCGAGCGCGGCAACTACCCCGTCTTCAAGGCGAAGCTGCGCCAGTGGAACATGCGCATCACCGCCTACGCGGACCGCCTGCTGGAGGACCTGGACGCGCTGGACTGGCCCGAGGCCATCAAGCTGCAGCAGCGCAACTGGATCGGCCGCTCCGAGGGCGCCCGCGTCGACTTCGCCGTCGGCGACGACGCCATCACCGTCTTCACCACCCGCCAGGACACGCTGTTCGGCGCGACCTACATGGTGCTGGCGCCCGAGCACGACCTGGTCGAGAAGATCGTCCCGGCCGCCTGGCCCGAGGGCACCCACGACGTGTGGACCGGCGGGCACGCCACCCCGGCCGAGGCCGTCGCCGCGTACCGCAAGCAGGCCGCCTCCAAGTCCGACGTCGAGCGGCAGGCCGAGGCCAAGGAGAAGACCGGCGTCTTCACCGGCGCGTACGCCACCAACCCGGTCAGCGGCGAGCAGGTCCCCGTCTTCATCGCCGACTACGTCCTGATGGGCTACGGCACCGGCGCGATCATGGCCGTCCCGGCGCACGACTCCCGCGACTTCGCCTTCGCCCGCGCCTTCGAGCTGCCGATGCGCTGCGTCGTCGAGCCGAGCGACGACCGCGGCACCGACCCGTCGACGTGGGACGACGCCTTCGCCTCGTACGAGGCCAAGCTGATCAACTCCGCCAACGACGAGGTCTCCCTGGACGGTCTGGGCGTCGTCGACGCCAAGGCGCGGATCACCGCCTGGCTGGCCGAGCGCGGCATCGGCGAGGGCACCGTCAACTTCCGCCTGCGCGACTGGCTGTTCAGCCGCCAGCGGTACTGGGGCGAGCCCTTCCCGATCGTCTACGACGAGGACGGCGTCGCCCACGCGCTGCCCGAGTCGATGCTGCCCCTGGAGCTGCCGGAGGTCGACGACTACTCGCCGCGCACCTTCGACCCGGACGACGCCGACAGCCGGCCCGAGCCGCCGCTGTCCCGCAACGCGGACTGGGTTAACGTCACCCTGGACCTGGGCGACGGCCCCAAGAAGTACCGCCGCGAGACCAACACCATGCCCAACTGGGCCGGTTCCTGCTGGTACGAGCTGCGCTACCTGGACCCGCACAATTCCGAGCGTCTGGTCGACCCGGCCGTCGAGCAGTACTGGATGGGCCCGCGCGAAGGCATGCCGACCGGCGGCGTCGACCTGTACGTCGGCGGCGCCGAGCATGCCGTGCTGCACCTGCTGTACGCGCGCTTCTGGTCCAAGATGCTGTTCGACCTGGGCCACGTGTCCTCGGCTGAGCCGTTCCACAAGCTGTTCAACCAGGGCATGATCCAGGCCTTCGTCTACCGCGACGCCCGCGGCATCGCGGTGCCCGCGACCGAGGTCGAGGAGCGCGACGGCGGCTACTACTACCAGGGCGAGAAGGTCAGCCGCGTCCTGGGCAAGATGGGCAAGTCCCTGAAGAACGCCGTCACGCCGGACGAGATCTGCGCCGAGTACGGCGCGGACACGCTGCGCCTGTACGAGATGGCGATGGGCCCGCTGGACGTCTCCCGCCCCTGGGACACCCGCGCCGTGGTCGGCCAGTACCGGCTGCTGCAGCGCCTGTGGCGCAACATCGTCGACGAGTCGACCGGTGAGGCGACCGTCGTCGACACCGAGCCCGACGAGGACACGCTGCGCGCCCTGCACAAGGCGATCGACGGCGTCTCCCAGGACATGGCCGGGATGCGGTTCAACACGGCCATCGCCAAGGTGACCGAGCTGAACAACCACCTGACCAAGGTGGGCGGCCCGGTCTCCCGGTCGGTCGCCGAGAGCCTGGTGCTGCTGGTCGCGCCACTGGCCCCGCACATCGCCGAGGAGCTGTGGCACAAGCTGGGCCACACCGACTCCGTCGTCCACCAGGACTTCCCGGTGGCGGACCCGGCGTACGTCGTGGACGAGACCGTGACCTGCGTCGTCCAGATCAAGGGCAAGGTCAAGGCCCGCCTGGAGGTCTCGCCGTCGATCACCGACGCCGACCTGGAGGCGCAGGCGCTGGCCGAGCCGGCGGTCGTGGCCGCGCTGGGCGGCGCGCCGATCCGCAAGGTGATCGTGCGCGCGCCGAAGCTGGTCAACATCGTGGCCGGCTGACGAGGGAGCAGCGCACCGGGCCCGCACGGCGGACCCGGGGCAACCCTTACGGGCAGGTTCGGGGTTCCGCTGGAACCACGGGCCTGCCCGCTCCGTTTACCGTGGAAGAACACAGACGACGCTGCCGGAGGGGCGACGCCCATGGAAATCGCGCTCACGATCATGGCGCTGCTCTTCGTCGCCTTCGTGATCCTCGGGGTCTACGCGGCGGTGAAGGCGGCGCGGGCCGCCGCCCGCGGCATCGACCGCACCCTCGACCAGGCCAAGCGCACGGTCGAGGACACGGCGCTGCGCGCCCGCAGCTTCGGCCAGGGCGGCGTCGCGGGCGAGCTGGCCCAGCTCAGACTCGCGCTGCGCAACTCGATGCGCGCGACGCAGACCGCGCTGGAGGGCGGGGTGGCGGAGGACGCGTCGCTGCACGAGTCCCTCGCCCTGTTCCGGCGGCTCAGCGGGCATGCGCGCGAGCTGGACGAGGAGCTCAGGAACCTGGAGCGGGAGCCGGACCGCAGCGGCGTGGCGGCGCAGCTGCCGGGCCTGCGGGAGCGGACCGAGCAGATCACGAAGTCGGCGGAGTCGCTGCGGTGGGCGGCCCGTGACCGGGCGCGCAAGTTCGCGGACGACGACCTGGCCACGCTGAGCGCCGAGATCGACATGGAGGCCGGAGCGCTGCGGCACTGGTCGGAGGAGGAGACCGGGCCGGAGCCGGCGGCGGCCTCGAGACCGGCCACGGCTTCGCGACCGGCCCCGGCTTCCGGGAAGGACACCGGCGCGGCGGCCGGGCGACGCGGGGCCGCGTGGCCCGAGGCCGGAGCGGCCGGGCCGGAGGCCGAGCAGGTCTGGCCCGCCGAGGACGAGGCGGAGGACCGGACGGCCGAGGCGGCCGACGAGACGGCGCGGCCGCGCGAACTCCCGGCACCCGACCCGCGGCTCACCGCGTACCCGTGGGAGAAGTCCGCCCGTCCCGAGACCACCAACTGACCCTGTCCATAGGGGCTTTCGCGCCGGAAACGGAGTACGCGGAAGGCGCCGGGGCGCGCCGGTCCGGGGACGTGCGCGCAAGCCGATCGGGGGCCGGGCTGCCGCGAGGCGGCCCCGAGAGGTAACCTCCCGCTCATGTCCCGGCATGTCGCGATCGTCACCGATTCCACGGCCTACCTCCCAGCCCCGGCGATGGAGCGGCACGGCATCACCGCGGTCCCGTTGACCGTCGTCATCGGAGACGAGGCGCTGGAGGAGGGGACCGAGATCTCGGCCCGCGCGCTCACCCAGGCGCTGCAGAAGCGGAAGCCGGTGACCACGTCGCGGCCGAGTCCGGAGGACTTCGCCGCGGCCTACCGCGCGGCGGCCGAGGCCGGCGCCACCGGCATCGTCTCGCTGCACCTGTCCGCCGAGGTCTCCGGTACGTACGACGCCGCCGTGCTCGCCGCGAAGGAGGCGTCCGTCCCGGTGCGCGTCGTCGACACGGGGATGATGGGCATGGCGGTCGGGTTCTGCGCCCTGGCCGCGGCGGAGGTCGCCGAGGCCGGCGGCTCGCCCGACGAGGCGGTGGCCGCCGCGGAGAAGCGGGCCGCCGGCACGTCCGCGTTCTTCTACGTCGACACGCTCGAGTACCTGCGCCGCGGAGGCAGGATCGGGGCCGCGCAGGCGCTGCTCGGCTCGGCGCTCGCGGTGAAGCCGCTGCTCGAACTGGACGGCGGGCGGATCGAGCTCAAGGAGAAGGTGCGTACGGCCTCGAAGGCGATCGCCCGGCTCGAAGAGCTCGCGGCCGAGCGGGCCGGCGCGAGCCGCGTCGACATCGCCGTCCACCACCTCGCCGCGCCCGAGCGGGCCGCCGCGCTCGCCGAGCGGCTGCGCGAACGTGTGCCGGGAGTCGAGGAATTGCACGTCAGCGAGGTCGGCGCGGTCATCGGCGCGCACACCGGGCCGGGGCTGCTCGCGGTCGTGGTCTCGCCGCGCTAGGGGGCGGAAGTCACCCACAGGGGTGACGGTTTTATCCACAACTCCCTGGTTTTCCACGGAAATCGAGGCTGTTCCCCGCGTTCGGACGGATGTGCCTACCGTCGTCTGCATGGGACTTCGAACGCATTCCTCGACGACGACGGCAACGACGACGACCGACGAGACGACGGCTCCGGGCACACCGGCCGCGACGCCCGTACGGAGCGCGACGTGGGTGCGGAGGGCGGCGAGCAGCGGGCCCGGGCGCGCGCCCGGATCGGACGGCCGGACCCGGAGGGGCGTCCGCGGGTCGCCACCCGGCCGCGCCGGGCGGCGGGCCCGCGTGCGGGGCCGGCACGCGGCGCTCGCGACGGGGGCGGCGGTACGGGGCCGGGGCGACGCGCTGTTCGGCGGTGCTGGTCTCCCGGCCGATGGCTCGGTGGTCGTGCGCAGCGAACCTGAGGCGGCACTGATCGCGGTGCGCGAGCCGGAACGGGAAGCCGAGTACGAGTCGCTGCTCGCGCCGGAGCGTGCCGAACGCGGCGGGTGGCGGGAGCGGTGGGGGGAGGCGCTGCGGGAGCGGCTGCCGTTATGGGTGCAGCTGCGCTGCGGTATCGAGCCGCGGACGCTGGTCGCTCTGACGGTCGTCCTGGTCGTGGCGGCGGGTCTGGCCGGGCGGCACTTCCTGGCCGGGCGGCCGGAGGAGGTCCGGGTGCCCGAGGTCGTCCGGGCCGCGGCGCCGCCCGGGGCCGGGGAGACCGGCGGCACGGGCGGGGTGGCTGCTCCGCCGGGGGCCAGTGGCAGCGCGTCTCCGTCGCTGCGGCCGGCAGCCGTGGTGGTCGACGTGAGCGGCAAGGTGCGCAGGCCCGGGATCCTCAGCCTGCCGGCCGGTTCGCGGGTGGCCGACGCGCTGCGTGCGGCGGGCGGGGTGCGGCCGGGCACGGACATGACCGGGCTGAACCGGGCCCGGGTGCTGATGGACGGCGAGCAGGTCGTCGTCGGGGTGCCGGGGATGGTCGGTTCGGCGGGCGGAGCGGCGGGCGGTGCGCCGGGCGGGGCCGCGCCGGGCATGCCGGTCAGCCTCAACGCGGCAACCGTGGAGCAGTTGGACACGCTCCCAGGGGTGGGGCCGGTGCTCGCCCAGCACATCGTGGACTACCGCACGGAGCACGGCGGGTTCCGCTCCGTCGGCGAGCTGCGCGAGGTCAGCGGCATCGGCGCGCGCAGGTTCGCCGAACTCGAACCCCTGGTGCGGCCGTGAACCGGCGGGACGCGGCCGTGGACCTCCCAGAGCTGCCCGACGACGAACGGCATGAGCCCTGGCGGGAGGGGCCGGCCGATCTCCGGCTGGTGGCCCCGGCCGTGGGTGCCTGGGCGGCCGCCGCGCTCGCCCTGGGCGCGGCGGGAGGAGACGTCGCGGTCGCAGTGGCCGTCTGCTTGACCGGGGCCGTGCTGCTCATGCTTCCGGCGGGGCTGCGCGCGCTGCGGCGCCGGCACGTGCGGGGGCTGCGGGCGACGGCCTGTGCCACGGTGCTGCTGTGCGCGGCGGCCGGCGCGGCCGCGGCGGGGCTGCACGCGGCGGACCTGAGACGCGGACCGTTGCCCGGGATCGCCGGGGAGCACGGGCGGGTGACGGCCGAGGTGACCGTGACCTCCGATCCGCGCCCGAGCCGGCCGGTGGTCCGGGGCGACCGGGCGACCTCGGCGGCCGTGGTGCTGGCCGCGGAGGCCGTGCTCGTGGAGGCCCGGGGCGATCCGCCGGTGCGGACGAGGACGCCCGTGCTGGTCGTCGTACGGTCCGGGGGCGGCGACCGGGCGTGGAGGGCGCTGCTGCCGTCGACGCGGGTGCGGGTGACGGCGCGGGCAGCGCCGCCGATGCGCGCGGGCGACCCGTACGCCGCCGTGCTCCGCGTCGACGGCACGGGACCGCCGCACGTCACCGCACCGCCGAGCGCGGCGCAGCGGCTGGCGGGGGAGCTGCGCGCGGGGCTGCGGCGCGCGACGGACGGGCTCGCGCCGGACGCCCGGGCGCTGTTGCCGGGGCTGGTCGTGGGGGACACCTCGCGGATCCCGCCGGATCTGCGGGACGCCTTCGAGGCGACCGATCTCACGCATCTGCTGGCCGTGAGCGGGAGCAATCTGACGGTCGTGCTGCTGTTGCTCGTCGGGCAGCCGGGCCGGGCCGCGCGGGTCGAGCGGGGCGGTCTCGCGCCGCGGATCGGCTTGTCGCTGCGGGCGACCGCGCTAACCGGCGGCGGGCTCACGCTCGCCTTCGTGGTCGTCTGCCGGCCCGACCCGAGCGTGCTGCGGGCGGCGGCCTGCGGACTGGTCACCCTGCTCGCGATCGGCACCGGGAGACGGCGGACACTGATTCCCGCGCTGGCGGCGGCGGTGCTGGCGCTGGTGCTGTACGACCCGTGGCTGGCCCGCAGTTACGGCTTCCTGCTGTCGGTGCTGGCCACCGGGGCGCTGCTCACGGTCGCGCCGGGGTGGAGCGAGGCCCTGCGCCGGCGCGGGGTGCCCGGGAGGGTCGCGGACGCGCTGGGCGCGGCGCTGGCGGCGCAGGCGGTGTGCGCTCCGGTGGTGGCGGTGTTCGCGGCGCGGGTCAGTCTCGTGGCGATCCCGTGCAATCTGCTGGCGGAGGCGGCGGTCGCGCCCGCGACGGTCCTCGGCTTCGCGGCGCTCGCCCTGGCCCCGGTGGCGCTGCCCGTCGCGGAGGGGCTGGCATGGGTGGCGGGCTGGCCGGCCGGGTGGATCGCGGGGGTCGCGCGGACCGGGGCGGAGCTGCCGGGGGCGCAGACCGGTTGGCCCGGTGGCTGGGCCGGCGGGCTGGTGCTGGCCGCGGGATTCGGGCTGGTGGTGCTCGCGGTGCGTGGCCTGCCGTACCGGCGCTGGTGGCTGACGGGGTGCGTGCTGCTGCTCGTGGCCGCGGTGGTGAGGCCCCCGCCGCTGGCCCGGTGGGTGTCCGGCTGGCCGCCGGCGGACTGGGAGTTCGTGATGTGCCAGGTGGGTCAGGGGGACGCGGCGGTGCTGGCGGCCGGCGGGGATGCGGCGGTGGTGGTGGACGTCGGGCCGGATCCGGTGCTCGTGGACCGGTGTCTGCGCGAACTCGGGGTGAGTCGGGTTCCGTTGCTGGTGCTCACGCACTTCCACGCGGACCATGTGGCGGGCCTGCCGGGGGTGTTGCGGGGGCGCTCGGTCGGGGCGATCCAGGTGACCGGCCTGGAGGAGCCGCCCGGGCAGGCGGCGTTCGTGCGGCGGACCGCGGCGGCCGCGGGGGTGCCGCTGGTGCGGGCGCTGCCGGGGGAGCGTAGGCGGGTGGGCGCGCTGGAGTGGGAGGTGCTGTGGCCGGCCGGGGGCGCCGGCGGTGCGGGGGCGGTGGCGGAGGGGCCCAACGACGCCAGCGTCACCCTGCTGGCACGGACCGGCGGCGGGCTGACGCTGCTGCTGCTCGGGGACCTCGAACCTCCGGCGCAGCAGGCTTTGTTGCGGGCCCGGCCGGAGCTCGCCCCGGTGGACGTCCTCAAGGTCGCCCACCACGGCTCGGCCCATCAGGACCCGGGCCTGATACGCGCCGTCCGTCCGCGGCTCGCGCTGGTGTCGGTCGGGGCGGACAACCCGTACGGCCATCCGTCGCCCCGGACGGTCGGTGCCCTGCGGGACGGCGGGGCGACGGTGCTGCGGACCGACCGGGACGGGGCGATCGCGGTGACCGGTGGCGCGGGCGGGCTGCGGGTGCGGAAGGAGGCGTGGGGGAGCGCGTCGTGAAGGGGCGCGCGTCGTGAGGACGCGCTGCCGAAGCAGCCTTGTAAAGGAGTCTTTCTAAAGATAGCTTTACATGCATGTCGCAGAGCAATGAACCGCCCCGGGGAGGCGAGACGCCCCGCAGTGTCCGGCTCACCGACCCGCGGGCGCTGCGGGCCTACGCCCACCCGACCCGGATGACGCTGGTCGGCCTGTTGCGCCGCAGCGGCCCCTTCACGGCCACGCGGGCGGCCGAGCTGACCGGCGAGTCCGTCGCCAGCTGCTCGTACCACCTCCGGATACTCGCCAAGTACGGACTGGTCGAGGTGGCGCCGGGCGGGCGGGGGCGGGAGAAACCCTGGCGGGCCACGGCGCAGTTCACCGACTGGCCGGAGTACAGCGAGGACCCGGCGGTCGCCGAGGCCGCGGACGCCCTGAACGTGGCGGTCGCCGAGCGGTACTTCGACCGCGTCGTCCGGGCCATGGAGAGCCGGCACCGGCTGCCGCGCGTCTGGCAGGAGGCCGAGCAGTTCGGCGACTCGCTGGTCTACCTCACGCCCGAGGAGCTGGCTGGGCTCGGCGAGCGGATGGACGCGCTGCTGCGGCCGTACGAGGACCGCGAGACCGACCCGGCCCTGCGGCCCGAGGGGGCCCGGCCGGTCAGCGTGCTGCGGATCGCCTTCCTGGACCGCGAGATCCCGGAGGAGGCGCCCCCGGCGGAACCCGGCACGGGACGCGACGAAGACGAAGAGGGAGGGAGACGCGGATGACGATCGGGGAGCGCATACCGGAGCTACTGCGGGAGCGGACGTTCCGGAGGTACTGGAGCGGGCAGACCGTCTCCCTCGTCGGCGACCAGATCTCGCTCATCGCGATCCCGCTCACGGCCGTGCTGGTCCTGGGCGCGGGCGCGGCCGAGATGAGCTGGCTCAAGACCGCCGAGCTGCTTCCGGCGCTGCTCTTCAACCTGCCGCTGGGGGCCTGGGCCGACCGGCAGGCCCGGCGCCGCCGCGCGATGATCGGTGCCGACCTGGTTCGGGCGGCGCTGCTGCTCACCCTGCCCGTCGCGTACCTGCTCGACCGGCTCACGCTGGGGCAGCTGTACGTGGTGGCGCTCGGAGTGGGCACGCTGACCGTGCTCTTCGAGGCCTGCAACGCCGCCCTGCTCCCGGCGCTCGTGCCCGCCGAGCGCTACGTACAGGCGAACGCGCTGGTCAACGGCAGCCGTTCGATGTCCTGGCTCGCCGGGCCGAGCGCCGGCGGCCTGCTGGTGCAGTTCCTCAGCGCACCCGGAGCCCTGCTCGTGGACGCGGTCACCTATCTGGTGTCGGCGGGCAGCCTGGCCCGGATCGCGCCCGCCGAACCCCCGCCCGCACCCGGCGGCAAGGGGCACTTCACGGAGGGGCTGCGCTGGGTGGTGCGCGACCGCTCCATGCGCGCGCTGTTCGCGTCGTCGGGCACGCTGCAGTTCTTCAACTACATGTTCCACACGCTGTTCGTGCTCTATGCGACGACCGAACGCGGCCTGAGCGCGGGCCTGCTCGGAGCCGTGCTCGGCGCCGGGGCGGTCGGCGGCCTGATCGGCGCGACGTGCAGCGGAGCGGTCGTCCGCCGCTTCGGCATCGGCCCGTCCATCGTCTTCGGCTTCGTCGGCTTCACCCTGCCGCTGGTGCTCATCCCGCTCGCCGAAGGGCCTGTGTGGCTGGTCGCGGCCGTGTTCTTCGCCGCCGAATTCCTCTCCTGCGCGGGCGTGATGGTGGTCGACGTGGCCGCCGGTTCGCTGCAGATGGCGCTCGTGCCCGAGCGGATCCGGTCGCGGGTCATGGGCGCGTTCCGGACCCTGAACCACGGGTTCCGGCCGCTCGGGGCCCTCGCCGCCGGCGTTCTCGGCACCGCGATCGGGCTCCGCCCGACCCTGTGGATCGCCACGGTCGGCGGCGTGCTCGCGACGCTGTGGCTGCTCCCCTCCCCGATCCCGAGGACGCGGGACCTGCCCGAGCCCGCCCCCGCCCCCGCGGAGAAGGCCGGCCGGTCCTAGGGGGCCTCCAGCCAGCCGTCGTACTCCGCGGCGAACGCGTCGAGGGCGGCGGGGTCGAGGCGTGCCCGCGGGTCCTCGACGACCACCAGCCACTGCGCGTCCTCGGCGTCGTCCTCGCCGGCCAGGGCGTCGCGGACGAGCTGCGGTTCGTCGTCGACGCCGAAGCGGTCCGCCAGCTCCTCGGCGACCTCCTCCGCGGCGTCGCGGTCCGGGAGCACCAGTACGTGTCTCACATCGCTCACGTGCACATTCTCCGGCATCGGAGGGACTGTCCGTGGCGCGTGGGATGCTGGAGCGCGATGGCAACCAGGAAGACTTCCACCGACGACCTCCTCGCCCCGGTCACGCTCGCCGTGGGCCAGGAGGAGCTGCTCCTCGACCGCGCGGTGCGGGAGGTGGTGGCCGCGGCCCGGGCCGCCGACCCGGACACGGACGTACGCGACCTCACCGCCGACCAGCTGCAGCCGGGGACGCTCGCGGAGCTGGCCAGCCCCTCGCTCTTCGCGGAGCGGAAGGTGCTGGTCGTGCGGAACGCGCACGACCTCTCCGCCGACACGGTCAAGGACGTCAAGGCGTACCTCGACGCGCCGGCCGAGGAGATCACCCTCGTGCTGCTGCACGCCGGAGGCGCCAAGGGCAAAGGCCTGCTCGACGCGGCGCGCAAGGCGGGCGCGCGGGAGGTCGCCTGCCCGAAGACGACGAAGCCCGCGGAGCGGCTGACGTTCGTCCGACAGGAGTTCCGGACGCTCGGGCGGTCGGCGACGCCGGAGGCGTGCCAGGCGCTGGTCGACGCGATCGGCAGCGATCTGCGCGAGCTGGCGTCGGCGGTCGCGCAGCTGACGGCGGACGTCGAGGGGACGATCGACGAGGCGGTCGTCGGCCGGTACTACACGGGCCGCGCGGAGGCCTCCTCGTTCACGGTCGCGGACCGCGCCGTGGAGGGGCGGGCGGCCGAGGCGCTGGAGGCGCTGCGCTGGTCGCTGTCGACAGGCGTCGCGCCGGTCCTGATCACGAGCGCGCTGGCCCAGGGCGTGCGGGCGATCGGCAAGCTCTCCTCCGCGCGCGGCGGCCGCCCCGCGGACCTGGCACGGGAGCTGGGGATGCCGCCGTGGAAGATCGACCGGGTGCGGCAGCAGATGCGCGGCTGGACCCCGGACGGCGTCGCCCTCGCGCTGCGCGCGGTGGCGGAGGCGGACGCGGGCGTGAAGGGCGGCGGGGACGACCCGGAGTACGCCCTGGAGAAGGCCGTCGTGGCGGTGGCCCGAGCCGCCCGCATGCGCCGCTGAGGACGGTCGCCCGCGCCGCTGAGCCGGTCCGGACGCCTCCCCGACGCTCAGCCACCGGCAAGCCCGAGCGCCGGGGCACGACGCACGCCCGAGCCCCGAGCCCCGGCGCACGACCCTCCCCCGCCCCAGGCAAGCCGAAGGCCCCGCCTCTGCCCTGGGGAAGGGTGAGGAGGCGGGGCCTCGGTGTGGTGCTTCGTGGCTCGCACACGCGTGGCGAACGCGTCCGCGTGCGTGCCGGGGGCCGGTCAGGAGCGGGTGAGAGGGACCGCTGAGCCCGTTCCGGCGGTTACATCAGAGCTCAGCCCTGGAGGGTGGCAACCTTGGTGGCCAGCGCCGACTTCTTGTTGGCGGCGGCGTTCTTGTGGATGACACCCTTCGAGACGGCCTTGTCGAGCTGACGGGACGCCTCGCGAGCGGCCACAGTGGCCTTCTCGACGTCACCGGCGGCGGCGGCCTCGCGGGCCTTGCGGATCGCGGTCTTGAGCGAGGACTTGACGGCCTTGTTGCGCAGGCGCGCCTTCTCGTTCGTCTTGTTCCGCTTGATCTGGGACTTGATGTTCGCCACTGAAAGAGCCTTTACAGGTTCGATGTTTCTTCAGGATGCGTCCCGCAGCTGAGAGGGCATGCGAGACACAGCTGTCCACGGTATCAGGACGCCTCTCGGCCGCCCAAACCGAGCGCCCGCCCGCGGGCGTGGGAGCATAGAGGCTACGTATCGATCCGAATCGTCCCGACGTCGACCCGAGCAGAGACGCCCGGCGCCTCAAGAATCAGGACCCTGCGTGCCCGCGACCCCTACCCACGTGCCCGAGCCGAGCCGTACCGACCCGGCGCTGATCCGCAATTTCTGCATCATCGCGCACATCGACCACGGCAAGTCGACCCTCGCCGACCGGATGCTCCAGCTGACCGGTGTGGTCGAGCAGCGGCAGATGCGCGCTCAGTACCTCGACCGCATGGACATCGAGCGCGAGCGCGGCATCACGATCAAGTCCCAGGCCGTCCGTCTGCCGTGGGCCCCCACGGAGGGCCCCGACCAGGGCCGGACGCACATCCTGAACATGATCGACACCCCCGGGCACGTCGACTTCACCTACGAGGTGTCCCGCTCCCTCGCCGCCTGTGAGGGCACGATCCTGCTGGTCGACGCCGCGCAGGGCATCGAGGCGCAGACCCTGGCGAACCTCTACCTGGCGATGGAGAACGACCTCACCATCGTCCCGGTGCTGAACAAGATCGACCTGCCGGCCGCCCAGCCGGAGAAGTTCGCCGAGGAGCTGGCGAACCTGGTCGGCTGCGACCCCGACGACGTGCTGCGGGTCTCCGCCAAGACCGGTCTCGGCGTCGAGGCGCTGCTCGACCGCGTCGTCAAGGACGTCCCGCACCCGGTGGGCGTCGCCGACGCCCCCGCCCGCGCGATGATCTTCGACTCCGTCTACGACTCGTACCGGGGCGTCGTCACGTACGTCCGTGTCATCGACGGCCAGCTCAACAAGCGCGAGCGCATCCGCATGATGTCGACCGGCGCCACCCACGAGCTGCTGGAGATCGGCACCAACTCGCCCGAGATGCTGCCGGCCGACGGCCTCGGCGTCGGCGAGGTGGGCTACCTGATCACCGGTGTGAAGGACGTCCGCCAGTCCAAGGTGGGTGACACCATCACCTCCCAGCACAAGGGCGCCACCGAGGCGCTCGGCGGCTACAAGGACCCCAAGCCGATGGTGTTCTCCGGCCTCTACCCGCTGGACGGCTCGGACTATCCCGAGCTGCGCGACGCCCTCGACAAGCTCCAGCTCAACGACGCCGCCCTGGTGTACGAGCCGGAGACCTCCGCCGCCCTCGGCTTCGGCTTCCGCGTGGGCTTCCTCGGCCTGCTCCACCTGGACGTGATCCGCGAGCGGCTGGAGCGCGAGTTCGGCCTCGACCTCATCGCCACCGCGCCGAACGTGGTCTACCGGGTGCTCATGGAGGACGGCTCCGAGCACACCGTCACCAATCCGAGCGAGTTTCCCGAGGGCAAGATCTCCGAGGTGTACGAGCCGGTCGTGCGCGCCACGATCCTCGCCCCGAGCGAGTTCATCGGCTCGATCATGGAGCTCTGCCAGACCCGCCGCGGCACGCTGCTCGGCATGGACTACCTCTCCGAGGACCGGGTGGAGATCCGCTACACCCTGCCCCTCGCCGAGATCGTCTTCGACTTCTTCGACCAGCTGAAGTCCAAGACCCGCGGCTACGCGTCGCTCGACTACGAGCCCACCGGCGAGCAGGTCTCCAGCCTCGTCAAGGTGGACATCCTGCTGCACGGCGACAAGGTGGACGCCTTCTCGGCGATCACCCACAAGGACGCCGCGTACGCCTACGGTGTCCGGCTCGTCGCCAAGCTGCGCGAGCTGATCCCGCGACAGGCCTTCGAGGTGCCGATCCAGGCCGCCATCGGCTCCCGGGTGATCGCCCGCGAGACCATCCGCGCCATCCGCAAGGACGTCCTCGCCAAGTGCTACGGCGGTGACATCTCCCGTAAGCGGAAGCTGCTGGAGAAGCAGAAGGAAGGCAAGAAGCGGATGAAGATGGTCGGCTCCGTGGAGGTCCCGCAGGAGGCCTTCATCGCCGTTCTGTCGAGCGACGACGCAGCCGGCGGCAAGACCAAGAAGTGACCCGCCGTCCGACCGTCGGGTTTCGGCCAGGCAGCTGACGCATGACACGGAAGGGCTCCCGCGCGACGGCGCGGGAGCCCTTCCGGGTTGTGGCGCGTGTGCCTCTTCGTTATGAACCGGGTATGAAGCGGCTGGGCGCAGGGCCTTACGCAGCAGACTTCGGCCAACTAGTCTGATCCCGGCTCGAAGGTTACTCGCCAGTTAAATACGCACCGCCAGAAGGCACCGCCGCCGCCCGGAGGACGTCGTGAGCGACACACAGACCCTGATCGAGAACCGGCCGCCCTCCGTGGCGACCCTCTTCCTGGAGCGCGTCGCGCAGACTCCCGACGCGGAGGCCTACCGCTATCCGGTGCCCTCCTCCTCGGGTCAGGGCCCGGACGAGTGGAAGTCGCTGACCTGGGGCCAGGCCGCCGAGCGGGTCTACGCCGTCGCCGCGGGCCTGATCGACCTGGGCGTGCGCCCGGAGGAGCGGGTCGCCCTGGCCTCCGCCACGCGCGTCGAGTGGATCCTCGCCGACCTGGGCGTGATGTGCGCGGGCGCCGCCACGACCACGGTGTACCCGTCGACCAACGCCGAGGAGTCGGCGTTCATCCTGTCCGACTCCGACTCCAAGGTGCTGATCGCGGAGAACGCCGAGCAGCTGGCCAAGGCCCGTGAGTGCCGCGCCGAGCTGCCGGGACTGCACCACGTGGTCGTCCTGGACGCCGACGGCATCGCCGAGGGCGCCGACGACGACCCGGAGGGCTGGGTGCTCACCCTCGCCGACCTGGAGAAGCGCGGGGCGGCGTACCTGGAGAAGCACCCCGAGGCCGTCAAGGAGCGCGTCGCGGAGATCACCGCGGACAAGCTCGCCACGCTGATCTACACCTCCGGCACCACCGGCCGCCCCAAGGGCGTCCGCCTGCCGCACGACAACTGGTCGTACATGGCCAAGGCCATCGCCGCGACCGGCCTGTGCACCAAGGACGACGTCCAGTACCTGTGGCTGCCGCTGGCCCACGTCTTCGGCAAGGTGCTCACCTCCGGCCAGATCGAGGTCGGCCACGTCACCGCCGTCGACGGCCGGATCGACAAGATCATCGTGAACCTGCCGGTGGTCCAGCCGACCTACATGGCCGCCGTGCCGCGCATCTTCGAGAAGGTCTACAACGGCGTCGCCGCCAAGGCCCGCGAGGCCGGCGGGGCCAAGTACAAGATCTTCCAGTGGGCGGCCGGGGTGGCCCGCGAATACGCCAAGGTCACCCAGGACAACTTCCGCCGCACCGGCACCGCCTCCGCGCCCTTCGCGCTCACCGCGAAGCACAAGGTGGCCGACGCGCTGGTCTACAAGAAGCTCCGCGAGGCCTTCGGCGGCCGGCTGCGCGCCGCCGTCTCCGGCTCGGTCGCCCTCGCCCCCGAGATCGGCTACTTCTTCTCCGGCGCCGGCATCCACATCCTGGAGGGCTACGGCCTCACCGAGTCCTCCGCCGCGTCCTTCGTCAACCCGGGCGAGGCCTACCGCACCGGCACCGTCGGCAAGCCGCTGCCCGGCTGCGAGGTCCGCATCGCCGACGACGGCGAGATCCTGCTGCGTGGCCCCGGCATCATGGAGGGCTACCACGGCCTGCCGGAGAAGACCGCCGAGGTCCTGGAGCCGGACGGCTGGTTCCACACCGGCGACATCGGCGAGCTGTCCGCGGACGGCTACCTGCGGATCACCGACCGCAAGAAGGACCTGTTCAAGACCTCGGGCGGCAAGTACATCGCGCCGACCGAGATCGAGGGCCAGTTCAAGGCGGTCTGCCCGTTCGTCTCGAACATCGTGGTGCTCGGCGCGGACCGGAACTACTGCTCCGCCCTCATCGCCCTCGACGAGGCCGCCATCCAGGGCTGGGCGGCCGAGAACGGCCTCGGCGGCAGGACGTACGCGGAGGTC
Organism: Streptomyces tritici; assembly: GCF_048500665.1. Lineage (NCBI taxonomy): Bacteria > Bacillati > Actinomycetota > Actinomycetes > Kitasatosporales > Streptomycetaceae > Streptomyces > Streptomyces tritici. The sequence continues at coordinate 2,109,448 of NZ_CP183183.1, read as the reverse complement.
GTCGGCTCCCCGCAGGTCGAGAAGCTGATCCAGGGCTACGTCGAGCGCCTCAACACCGGCCTGCAGCGCTGGCAGACGATCAAGAAGTTCCGCCTGCTGCCGCGCGACCTCGACGTCGAGCACGGCGAGCTCACCCCGAGCCTCAAGATGAAGCGTCCGGTGGTGGAGCGCACCTACCAGCACCTCATCGACGAGATGTACGCGGGCGCCCGCGAGGCGTAGAGCCTCCCGCGGCCGGAGTTGTCCACAGGCCGAGGGGTCACCTCGGGCGGTACGGGACAATGGGTCCATGCCTTCCGTACTGCCCGATGGTGAGCCCGTGCCCGAGGACGGGTCCCTGCCCGTCCATGCCCTCCGGGGGGCAGGGGAGCGGCCGCTCGGGTTCTATCTGCACGTGCCGTACTGCGCCACGCGGTGCGGCTACTGCGACTTCAACACGTACACCGCGAGCGAGCTGCGCGGCACCGGCGGCGTGCTCGCCTCGCGGGACAACTACGCCGAGCAGGTCGTCGAGGAGATACGCCTCGCCCGGAAGGTGCTCGGCGACGATCCGCGGCCGGTGCGGACGGTGTTCGTCGGCGGCGGCACGCCGACGCTGCTGGCGGCCGGGGACCTGGTCCGGATGCTCGGCGCGATCCGGGACGAGTTCGGGCTCGCGGACGACGCCGAGGTGACGACGGAGGCGAACCCCGAGTCCGTCGACCCCGCGTATCTCGCGGAGCTGCGGGCCGGGGGCTTCAACCGGATCTCGTTCGGCATGCAGAGCGCCCGGCAGCACGTCCTGAAGGTCCTCGACCGCACCCACACGCCCGGGCGGCCCGAGGCGTGCGTCGGCGAGGCGCGTGCGGCGGGCTTCGAGCACGTCAACCTCGACCTCATCTACGGCACCCCGGGGGAGTCCGACGAGGACTGGCGGGCCTCCCTCGACGCGGCGATCGGCGCCGGCCCCGACCACGTCAGCGCGTACGCGCTGATCGTCGAGGAGGGCACGCAGCTGGCGCGGCGGATACGCCGCGGCGAGGTGCCCATGACCGACGACGACGTGCACGCCGACCGGTACCTGATGGCCGAGGAGGTGCTCTCCGGCGCGGGCTTCGCCTGGTACGAGGTCTCCAACTGGGCGACCTCCGAGGCGGGCCGCTGCCTGCACAACGAGCTGTACTGGCGCGGCGCGGACTGGTGGGGCGCCGGGCCCGGCGCCCACAGCCACGTCGGCGGGGTGCGCTGGTGGAACGTGAAGCACCCGGGCGCGTACGCCGCCGCCCTGGCGGCCGGGAAGTCGCCGGGCGCGGGGCGGGAGGTCCTCGCGGAGGAGGACCGGCGGGTGGAGCGGATCCTGCTGGAGCTGCGGCTGCGGGAGGGCTGTCCGCTGGACCTGCTCAGGCCGCAGGGCCTCGCCGCGGCCCGCAAGGCGCTCGACGACGCGCTGCTCGACCCCGGGGCGTACGCGGCCGGCCGGGCCGTGCTCACCCTGCGGGGGCGGTTGCTGGCGGATGCGGTGGTGCGGGATCTGGTGGACTGATTCGTTCCCCACCCCGCCCCTTCCCGAACCGGGGGCGGGCCCCGGGCCCCCGGGCCCTCGGGTTGATCGGATGAGCGCGCTCCTGGCGGGAACCGGCCTCCGGGCGTTGTGCCCACCCGTTCCGCCATGCGGAACGTCTGCCCACAACGGGGGCCGGCTGCTAGGGGGCCGTCACGAAGTCGATCAGTTCTTCCACCCTGCCCAGCAGGGCCGGTTCCAGGTCCTTGTACGTGGTCACCCGGGACAGGATGTGCTGCCAGGCCGCGCCGGTGTTCTCCGGCCAGCCCAGGGCCCGGCAGACGCCCGTCTTCCAGTCCTGGCCGCGGGGGACGGTCGGCCAGCCGGGGATGCCCAGCGACGAGGGCTTCACGGCCTCCCAGACGTCGATGTACGGGTGCCCCACCACGAGCACGTGCTCGCCCGTCACCTGAGCCGCGAGGCGCGACTCCTTCGAGCCCGGCACCAGGTGGTCGACCAGGACGCCCAGGCGGGCGTCCGGCCCCGGGGCGAAGTCCGCGACGATCGCCGGCAGGTCGTCGACGCCCTCCAGGTACTCGACCACCACGCCCTCGATGCGCAGGTCGTCGCCCCACACCTTCTCGACCAGCTCCGCGTCGTGCCGGCCCTCCACGTAGATCCGGCCCGCCCGGGCCACCCGCGCCCGCGCGCCGGGCACCGCGACCGAGCCCGAGGCCGTGCGCGCGGGGCGGGCCGGCGCGGCCCTGGACGGGCGCACCAGCGTGACGACCCTGCCCTCCAGCAGGAAGCCGCGCGGGTCCATCGGGAACACCCGGTGCTTGCCGAAGCGGTCCTCCAGCGTGACCGTGCCCGCCTCGCAGCGGATCACCGCCCCGCAGAAGCCCGTGGACACCTCCTCCACCACCAGGTCCGGCTCCGCCGGCACCTCCGGCACGGGGGCGGACCGCTTCCAAGGGGGCGTCAGGTCTGGGTTGTAGCTGCGCATGGAGTTCGGTTCCGTCCTGGGCGGGCCGCGGTGGTGGTTCTGCCGGGGGTCCGGGGGGTGCCCCCGGGAAAGCACAGTCAAGGGGGCGTCAGGTCTGGGTTGTGGCTGCGCACTTGGGGGACGTTAGGGCACCTCGACGCGTCGTGCCAGTTCATCGCGCTGCGCGCGGACGAACGCCGCGTCCACCACCGCCCCGTGCCCCGGCACGTACCGCGCCTCCTCGCCGCCCAGCGCCAGCAGGCGGTCGAGTGCCGCGGGCCACTGGGTGGGGACCGCGTCCGGGCCGGCCTGCGGCTCGCCCGACTCCTCCACCAGGTCGCCGCAGAACACCACCTCCGGCGCCCCCGGCACCAGCAGCACCAGGTCGTGTCCCGAGTGGCCGGGCCCCACGTTGGCCAGGAGCACCTGCCGCCCGCCCAGGTCCAGCGTCCACTCGCCGGACACCACGTGCCGCGGCGCCACCAGGACGTCCGCCGCCTCGGCCGCCTCGCCGGCGTCGAGGCCCTGCGTCACCGCGTCGCCACGCAGCGCCTCGCGCTCCCGGACGCTCCGTAGCAGCGTGTCCATGCCGACCGCCCCGTACACCTCGGCGCCGGCGAACGCCGCCGTGCCCAGTACATGATCGAAGTGCGGGTGGCTCAGTGCGATGTGCGTCACTTTCCGGCCCGTCATCGCCTCCGCCTGGGAGCGCAGCTCCGCGCCCTCCCTCAGCGAGCAGCCCGTGTCGTACAGGAGCACCCCGCGACCGCCCAGGACGAGCCCCACGGTGGCGTCCCAGCCCGGCAGCCGCCGGCGCCCCACTCCGTCGGCGAGCCGCTCCCAGCCGTACTCTTCCCAACCGATGTCCATACCGTGACGCTATCGGTCCGGCGTACCGCCTCCTTGCCAGGAGCGATGTCCGCCGCCGTACACTGGCCGGGGGATTCCTGGCACTCGGACACGGCGAGTGCCAAAGACCGGAGCGACCGGACCGACAGCTGGAGGTGTGCGCCCATGCTCAGCGAACGCAGACTCGAGGTGCTGCGCGCCATCGTCCAGGACTACGTCGGGACGGAGGAGCCGGTGGGCTCGAAGGCGCTCACCGAGCGGCACAACCTCGGCGTCTCCCCGGCCACCGTCCGCAACGACATGGCCGCGCTGGAGGAGGAGGGCTTCATCGCCCAGCCGCACACCAGCGCCGGACGCATCCCGACCGACAAGGGCTACCGGCTGTTCGTCGACAAGCTGGCGGCCGTCAAGCCGCTGTCGACGCCCGAGCGGCGCGCGATCCAGAACTTCCTCGACGGCGCGGTCGACCTCGACGACGTCGTGGCCCGTACGGTCCGGCTGCTCGCGCAGCTGACCCGGCAGGTCGCGATCGTGCAGTACCCGTCCCTGACCCGCTCGACGGTCCGGCACGTGGAGCTGCTGTCGCTGTCGCCGGCCCGCCTCATGCTGGTGCTGATCACGGACACCGGCCGGGTCGAGCAGCGGATGATCGACTGCCCCGCGCCGTTCGGCGAGACCTCCCTCGCCGACCTGCGGGCCCGGCTGAACAGCCGGGTCGCCGGCAAGCGCTTCGCGGACGTCCCGCGTCTGGTGCAGGACCTCGCGGAGTCGTTCGAGGCGGAGGACCGCGGTACGGTCGCGGCGGTGCTCGCGACGCTCCTGGAAACCCTGGCGGAGGAGCACGAGGAACGGATGATGATCGGCGGCACCGCCAATCTCACCCGCTTCGGGCACGACTTCCCCCTCACGATCAGGCCGGTGCTGGAGGCGCTGGAGGAGCAGGTCGTGCTCCTGAAGCTGCTCGGCGAGGCCAACGACTCGGGCATGACCGTGCGCATCGGGCACGAGAACGCCCATGAGGGCCTCACGTCCACATCCGTGGTCACGGTCGGCTACGGTTCGGGCGGCGAGGCCGTCGCAAAACTCGGCGTGGTCGGACCGACCCGCATGGACTACCCCGGAACGATGGGAGCGGTACGCGCAGTGGCACGTTACGTCGGACAGATCCTGGCGGAGTCGTAAGTGGCCACGGACTATTACGCCGTACTGGGCGTACGCCGCGACGCATCGCAGGACGAGATCAAGAAGGCGTTCCGGCGCCTGGCGCGCGAGCTTCACCCGGATGTGAATCCGGACCCGAAGACGCAGGAGCGCTTCAAGGAGATCAACGCCGCCTACGAGGTGCTCTCCGACCCGCAGAAGAAGCAGGTCTACGACCTCGGCGGCGACCCGCTGTCCTCCTCGGGCGGCGGGGGCGGTGCGGGCGGGTTCGGCGCCGGCGGCTTCGGCAACTTCTCCGACATCATGGACGCCTTCTTCGGCACGGCCTCGCAGCGCGGACCGCGCTCGCGGACCCGCCGCGGCCAGGACGCCATGATCCGGCTGGAGATCGAGCTGAACGAGGCCGCGTTCGGCACGACCAAGGACATCCAGGTCGACACGGCCGTCGTCTGCACGACCTGCTCCGGCGAGGGCGCCGCGCCGGGCACCTCCGCGCAGACCTGTGACATGTGCCGCGGCCGCGGTGAGGTCTCGCAGGTCACCCGGTCCTTCCTCGGCCAGGTCATGACCTCCCGGCCCTGCCCGCAGTGCCAGGGCTTCGGCACGGTCGTCCCGACGCCCTGCCCCGAGTGCGCGGGCGACGGCCGGGTGCGGTCGCGCCGGACGCTGACGGTCAAGATCCCGGCGGGCGTCGACAACGGCACCCGCATCCAGCTCGCCGGCGAGGGCGAGGTCGGCCCCGGCGGCGGTCCGGCGGGCGACCTGTACGTGGAGATCCACGAGCTGCCGCACCCGGTGTTCCAGCGCCGCGGCGACGACCTGCACTGCACGGTCACCATCCCGATGACGGCGGGCGCGCTCGGCACGAAGGTGCCGCTGGACACCCTGGACGGCCGCGAGGAGGTCGACATCCGCCCGGGCACGCAGTCCGGCCAGTCGATCCCGCTGCACGGCCGCGGTGTCACGCATCTGCGCGGCGGCGGCCGGGGCGACCTGATCGTCCACGTCGAGGTCCAGACCCCGACGAAGCTGGACCCGGAGCAGGAGCGCCTGCTCCGCGAACTGGCCAAGCTGCGCGGCGAGGAACGGCCCACGGGCCAGTTCCAGCCCGGCCAGCAGGGCCTGTTCTCGCGGCTGAAGGACGCCTTCAACGGGCGGTAGGGGTTTCAGCGCTCGTACGTGACGGAGGGGGCGCCGCCTTGTGCGGCGCCTTCTGCGTGTCATGACACGATGGCCGCATGTCCTCCGCGCTGAACGAACTCTGCCGATACCCCGTCGTGCAGGCCCCCATGGCGGGCGGCGGCTCGTGCCCGCAGTTGGCGGCGGCCGTGAGCGAGGCCGGAGGGCTGGGGTTCCTGGCGGCGGGCTACAAGACCGCCGGGAGCATGTACGAGGAGATCAAGCGGCTGCGCGGGCTCACCGGGCAGCCGTTCGGGGTCAACCTGTTCATGCCGCAGACCGGGCAGACCGCCGACGCGGCCGCCCTGGAGGTGTACCGGCACCAGCTCGCCGGTGAGGCGGACTGGTACGACACTCCCCTCGGCGACGCCGACCAGGGCCGCGACGACGGGTACGACGCCAAGCTGGCGATCCTCCTCGACGACCCCGTCCCGGTCGTCTCGTTCACCTTCGGCTGCCCCACCCGCGACACCCTCGACGCGCTCGCGCGCGCCGGCACGTACACGATCGTCACCGTCACCTCCGCCGACGAGGCCCGGCACGCGCAGTGGGCCGGGGCGGACGCCGTCTGCGTGCAGGGCGTGGAGGCCGGCGGGCACCAGGGGACGCACAAGGACGACCCCGACGCGGACGGCGCCGGCCTCGGGCTGCTCGCCCTGGTCACCCAGGTGCGGGAGAACGTCCGGCTGCCGATCGTCGCCGCCGGCGGGATGATGCGCGGCGCCCAGATCGCGGCCGTGCTCGCCGCCGGCGCGGACGCGGCGCAGCTGGGCACCGCGTTCCTGGTGTGCCCGGAGTCCGGCGCGCACCCGCTGCACAAGCGGGCCCTGACCGACCCGCTGTTCGCCCGCACCGAGCTGACCCGGGCCTTCTCCGGGCGCCCCGCCCGCGGCCTGGTCAACCGGTTCATGCGCGAGCACGGCCCGTACGCCCCCGCCGCCTACCCCGAGGTCCACCACCTCACCGCGCCGCTGCGCAAGGCCGCGGCGACCGCCGGAGACCCGCAGGGCATGGCCCTGTGGGCCGGCCAGGGCCACCGCCTCGCCCGCGAACTGCCCGCCGGGCAGCTCGTCGAGGTGCTGGCCGCCGAGATCGACACCGCACTGACCGCGCTGGCCCACAGGAGCGCCTCATGACCGCACCCGTCTTCGTCGTCGACGCCGTCCCGGACGGCGGCACCTTCCTCCTCGACGGGCCCGAGGGCCGGCACGCGGTCTCCGTGAAGCGGCTGCGGGCGGGCGAGGCGCTCGTCCTGACCGACGGGCACGGCGCCTCCGCGGAGTGCACCGTCCTCGCCGCCGAGGGCAAGGACCGGCTGACCGTCAGCGTCGACGCCCGGCACCAGGACCGGGAGCCCGCGCCCCGGATCACCGTCGTCCAGGCCCTGCCCAAGGGCGACCGGGGCGAACTCGCCGTCGAGCTCATGACGGAGACCGGCGTGGACGCGATCGTGCCCTGGGCGGCGTCCCGGTGCATCACCCAGTGGAAGGGCGACCGCGGGCTGAAGGCCCTCGGCAAGTGGCGGGCCACCGCCCGGGAGGCCGGCAAGCAGTCGCGCCGGACGCGTTTCCCCGAGGTCGCGGAACTCATGACGACCAAGCAGGTCGCCGCGCTGCTCGCCGGCGCCGACTTCGCGGCCGTGCTGCACGAGGACCGGGAGCACGCGAGCGCCACGCTCGCCACCGCCGCGGTCCCCGCCGAGGGCGAGGTCGTGCTGGTCGTCGGCCCGGAAGGGGGCGTCTCGCCGGAGGAGTTGGCGGCGTTCGAGGAGGCGGGGGCGAAGCCGTACCGCCTCGGCCCGAGCGTGCTGCGCACCTCCACGGCCGGAACCGCCGCCGCGGCCCTCGTCCTGGGCCGTACCGGCCGCTGGTCCTGACGGGCGGACGGACCCTCCGCACGCCACCGGCCCGATGAGGGGGACGTCACCGGGCCCGATGAGGCGGATGTCACCGGTCCGACCCGCTGGACGGCGTACCCCGTTCGCTCCTTAGGGTGGCGGCATGTCCGACGAGTCATCCGAGTCCCCTCTGCTCCGCAGCCTGCGCGCGGCCGTGGCGGCCTCGCCCGCCGACGTGCCCCTGCGGCTGCACTTCGCCGAACTCCTGCTGGCCGAAGGGCGGAACGACGAGGCCGTCACGGAGGCCGCCGTCGCGCTCCAGCACGCGCCGGGCGACCCGGAGGCGCGAGCCCTGATGGCCCGCGCGATGGGGATCCCCCCGGCCGCGCCGCAAGCGCCCCGGAGCCCCGCGGCGCCGCACGCCCCTGCAGCCACCAACGTCCCCCAGGCCCCACAGTCCCCCGCCGCCCCTCAGCCCCCCGAGGCCCCGCATACCCCCGAGCCTCCGCACACCCCCGAGGCCCCGCACGTTCCCGCCGAGCCGCCCGCCTTCGACTGGGCCGCCGCCGAGCAGCAGGTCGGGGACCTCGTCGGCCCCCGCTTCGCGGACGAGCCGCTCGCCGCCGACGGCGCGGGCAACGACCCCGGCGACGTGTCCGCCTGGGACGTCGACGCGCCCGGCACCGTACGCCTCGCCGACGTCGGCGGCATGCAGGACGTCAAGGAGCGCCTGGAGGCCGCGTTCCTCGCGCCGATGCGCAACCCCGAACTGCGCAAGCTGTACGGCAAGTCGCTGCGCGGCGGCCTGCTCCTGTACGGCCCGCCCGGCTGCGGCAAGACCTTCATCGCCCGCGCCGTCGCCGGCGAACTCGGCGCCAACTTCCTGTCCGTTTCCCTCTCGGACATCCTCGACATGTGGATCGGCACCTCCGAGAAGAACGTCCACGACATTTTCCGGACCGCCCGCCGCAAGGCCCCCTGCGTGGTCTTCCTCGACGAGCTGGACGCCCTGGGCGCGAAGCGCTCCCGCACCCACCACGGCGGTCTGCGCAACGTCGTCAACCAGCTGCTCACCGAGCTCGACGGCATCGACAGCGGCGGCAACGAGGGCGTGTTCGTGCTCGCCGCGACCAACGTGCCCTGGGACGTGGACCTCGCGCTGCGCCGGCCCGGCCGGCTCGACCGCACGCTGCTCGTGCTGCCGCCGGACGCCGCCGCCCGCGAGGCGATCCTCCGCTACCACCTGCGCGACCGGCCCATCGAGTCGGTCGACCTCGGCAAGATCGTCAAGGTCACCGAGGAGTACTCCGGCGCCGACCTGGCGCACCTGTGCGAGACGGCCGCCGAGGCGGCCCTCCTCGACTCCGCCCGCACCGGCCGGGTCCGCATGATCGGCACCAAGGACCTGCTGGAGGCGGCCCGGCAGATCCGGCCGTCCACCGACCCCTGGTTCTCCTCGGCGCGCAACGTCGCCATGTTCGCCAACGACGGCGGCATGTACGACGACCTCCTCGCCTACCTGAAGAAGAAGCGCAAGCTGTGACCGCCCTGCTGCGCGCCGACGCGCTGTACGACGCCGGCCGCTACGAGGCGGCCGCCGCCCTCGCCGCCCAGCACCTGGCGGGCGACCCGGGCGACGCGAACGCCCTCGTGCTCCTGGCCCGCTGCCGGCACCGCCTCGGCCAGGACGGCGAGGCGCTGGCCACCGTGGACGAGGCGCTGCGGGCCGACCCGCACTCCCTGACGGCGCTGCTGGTCCGCACCGACGTCCTGCTGGCCCTCCAGGCGTACGCGGACGCCGAGCTGACCGCCCGGCGGGCCGTCGAACTCGCCCCGCAGCACTGGGGCAGCCACTACGCGCTCGGCGCGGCCCTCGACCGTGCCGTGGACGCCGCCGCGCGCCGCCCCGTCGACTGGTCGGGCACCGCGCACCGCAAGGCGGAGGCGTACGAGGCGGCGCGCCGCGCCGTCGCGCTCGCGCCCGAGGAGGACGCGGCGCACTTCCTCGTCGGGATCACCGCGCAGCGGCTCGGCGACCACGCCACCGCCCAGCGGGCGTACGAGACGGCGCTGCGGCTCAACCCGGAGAGCAGCGAGGCGCACAACAACCTCTCGCTCATCCATATGCGGCGGCGATGGTTCAAACGCGGCGCCTGGACCAAGGCGGCGGTGGGCTTCGTGGAGTCCGCGGCGCTGGACCGGGACGACAAGGAGGCCCGCTACAACCTGGAGGCCATGGCGTGGGGGACCGCGGCCGGGGCCCGCTGGGTGGCCCTGCTCGGCTACCTCGCCGCGAACATCGGCTCCGCGCCGCTGCGCACCGGCGGCTCGGGAACCGGGGCGGTGGTCGCGCTGATGGTCGGCGCGGCGGTGGTCGTCGGGGCCTGGGGCGGCTGGGCGCTGTGGATGCTGCGCCGGGTGCCGCCGCGGGTGCGCCGGCCGCTGCTGCTGGTCGCACGGAGCTGCCGGCCGGTCCTGGCCATGGCCACGGCCGTGGGGCTGCTGGGACTGCAGTCGGTGCTGGCGCTGGTGCTGTGGTGGACGCCCGCCTCGTTCGTCGCGGCGCTGGGCGTGCCGCTGTTCTGGGGCGTGGTGATCACGTACTGGGTCAGCCGGGCGGCGCTGCGGCGCCGGGAACCGGGGCGGACGTAGGCGGCCCCGGGGACGGGCCCCGGGGACGGGCCCCGAGGACGGGCCCCGGGGACGGGCCCCGGGGACGGGGCCCGGGGACCTGCCCGGTCCGCCGGGGCGGGAACTGTCGGTAGCGGCCGATAGCATGCCGTTGTACTGATCACTGGAATCGCTATCGCTGATCGTCACCGATCGAGGAGGCCGGGTCCATGGCCGGAGAGCCGCAGAGCGACTGCCTGTTCTGCAAGATCGTCGGCGGGGAGGTGCCCGCGACGATCGTGCGGGAGACCGAGACCACCGTCGCGTTCCGGGACATCAACCCCCAGGCGCCGACGCACGTCCTGGTCATCCCGCGTCTGCACTACCCCGACGCCGCCTCGCTGGCCGCCGCCGAGCCGCAGGTCGCGGCGGACGTGCTGCGCGAGGCGCACGAGGTTGCCCAGCTCGACAAGGTCGACGAGCCCGGTTACCGCATCGTGTTCAACACCGGCAGCGGCGCGGGTCAGACCGTGTGGCACGCCCACGCGCACGTGCTGGGCGGCCGCGGCCTGAACTGGCCGCCCGGATAGCCCCTACCCGCCCGAGGTTCTCTTGTCCGTACGCGAACTCGTCGTTCTCGGCACCGCCAGCCAGGTGCCGACCCGGCACCGCAACCACAACGGCTACCTGCTCCGCTGGGACGGCGAGGGCATCCTCTTCGACCCCGGCGAGGGCACCCAGCGGCAGATGCTGCGGGCGGGCGTCGCCGCGCACGACATCGACCGGATCTGCGTCACGCACTTCCACGGGGACCACTCGCTGGGGCTGGCCGGGGTGATCCAGCGGATCAACCTCGACCAGGTGCCGCATCCGGTCACCGCGCACTACCCGGCGAGCGGGCAGCGCTTCTTCGAGCGGCTGCGGTACGCGACGGCGTACCGCGAGACCGTGAAGCTGAAGGAGGCGCCCGTCGCCGAGGACGGGGTGCTCGCGCTGACGCCCGCGTACACGCTGGAGGCGCGGCGGCTGTCGCACCCCGTCGAGTCCTTCGGGTACCGGCTCGTCGAGCCCGACGGGCGGCGCATGCTGCCGGAGAAGCTCGCCGCGCACGGCGTCAAGGGCCCCGACGTGGGCCGGCTCCAGCGCGAGGGCGTGCTCGGCGGGATCACCCTGGACGACGTGAGCGAGGTACGGCGCGGGCAGCGGTTCGCGTTCGTCATGGACACCCGCCTGTGCGAGGGCGTGTACGCGCTGGCGGAGGGCTGCGACCAGCTGGTGATCGAGTCCACGTTCCTCGACGAGGACGCGGTCCTCGCGGAGGACCACGGCCACCTGACCGCCGGTCAGGCGGCCTGCGTGGCGCGGGAGGGCGGCGTACGGCACCTCGTGCTCACCCACTTCTCGCAGCGGTACTCCGACCCGGGGGAGTTCGAACGGCAGGCGCGCGCGGCCGGGTTCGAGGGGGAGCTGACGGTCGCGCAGGACCTGGCGCGCGTACCGCTGCCGAAGCGATAGACCCCGCGGCCCGACCGCCGAGCCCGGACCCCGACTCCCGAATCCCGCCACCAGAACCGAGAAGCGATGAACGACCGAAGCCGGACCAGCCAGGCACCCGCCCCGATCCCCGTCCCCAAGGCCGAACTGCACCTCCACATCGAGGGCACGCTCGAACCCGAGCTGGCCTTCGCGCTCGCCGAGCGCAACGGCGTCGAACTGCCCTACCGGGACACGGAGGAGCTGCGCGCCGCCTACCGCTTCGGCGACCTGCAGTCGTTCCTCGACCTGTACTACCGCCTGATGGCCGTGCTGCGCACCGCCGAGGACTTCACGGAACTCGCCGACGCGTACCTCGCGCGGGCCGCCGCGCAGGGCGTCCGGCACGCCGAGATCTTCTTCGACCCGCAGGCCCACCTCGCGCGGGGCGTGTCCATGGGCACGGTCGTGGAGGGCCTGGCCGCGGCGCTCGACCGCGGCGAGGAGCGGCACGGCGTCTCCACACGGCTCATCATGTGCTTCCTGCGGGACGAGTCGGCGGAGTCGGCGCTGCGGACGCTGGAGGAGGCGAAGCCGTACCTGCACCGGATCACCGGCGTCGGGCTCGACTCGGCGGAGGTCGGCAACCCGCCGGCGAAGTTCCGCGAGGTGTACGAGGCGGCCGCCGCCCTCGGACTGCGCCGGGTCGCCCACGCGGGCGAGGAGGGCCCCGCGGAGTACGTGCGCGAGGCGCTGGACGTGCTCGGGGTGGAGCGTGTCGACCACGGCCTGCGGTCCATGGAGGACCCGGAGCTGGTGGAGCGGCTGGTGCGGGAGCGGGTGCCGCTGACGCTGTGCCCGCTGTCGAACGTGCGGCTGCGGGCGGTGGACACGCTGGCGGACCACCCGCTGCCGGCCATGCTGGCCGCCGGGCTGATGGTGACGGTCAACTCGGACGACCCGGCGTACTTCGGCGGCTACGCGGGCGACAACTTCGACGCGGTGCGCGCCGAGCTGGGCCTCGGCGCCGAACAGCTGCGGCTGCTGGCGCGGAACTCGTTCGAGGCGTCGTTCCTGGAGGACGACGAGGAGCGGCGCGCGCGGTACCTCGCGGAGGTCGAGGCGCACGACTTCGGGTAGCCCTGCGCCCCGGGTGCTCGGGTGGCCCTGCGCCCCGGGGCTCGGGTGGCCCCGGGCCCCCGGGCGGCCTCAGGGCTGTGTGCCCGGCCGGGCCAGGGCGTAGGCGTGCCGGGCCTCGTGGGACTCGGGCCGGGGCAGGGCGAACGCGGTGACCCGGGGCCGGGACGCCCGCCGGGCGACGACCGTCAGTGGGACCGCCGTGGCCAGGAGCAGGGCGCCCAGGACGGCGCCCATCACCGGATAGCCCGCGGCCCCGGAGAGGGCGGTGCCGGCCGCCGGGCCGCAGGCGACGCCCAGGGACGAGGCCGCGCCGGCCAGGATCGTCCAGCGGCCGCGCGGGTCCAGGGCGGCCGCGAGGGCGATCACGTACGACAGCACCACCGGGTACATCGCGTTCCAGGCGATCTCGCCCGCCGCGAAGGTCACCGGCTCCCGCGCGCCCGCGCTCAGTGCCACGCAGCCCGCGATGACCGCCGTCCCCACGCCGATCGGTACGGCCCTGCCGAGCCGCCCGCCCAGGGCGCCCGCCGCCGCCACGCCGACCAGCCCCGCGCCCAGCGCCGCCGCGAACACCGCGCCGACCGCCACCTCGCTCAGGCCCGCCTGCACCGTGCCGATCCGCCCGCTGACGCCCCACAGGGCGTTCTGCGCCAGCGACCACAGCAGCAGGGCCGTGGCCAGTGCCGTGCCCGCGCCCCGGCGCGGCAGCCCGGCTGTGCCGGCGGCCGGCCGCCCGCCCCGTACGGCCTCGAGGCGGCGCGTCCCCGGCCACGCGAGCACCGCCACGGCCGCGAGCGCCGCGAACGGCAGGCCGTGGCCGGTGCCGAGCCGCGGCAGCGTCAGGTACAGCGCGCCCGCGGTGGCCGACACCGACAGCAGGCCGAGCGTCGAGGCGCGGTGCGGGTCGCGGTGGGCCGCGATGCCCGCCGCGGCCACGGCGGTCGCCGTGCCCGAGCCGATGCCGCCGAGGACCGCGCCCGCGAGGACGACGGGGACGGCCGCCGTCGCCGCGGCGGTGCCGTAGCCGCAGACCATCGCCAGCAGCCCCGCCCCGGCCGTGCGGCGCGGGCCGATCCGGTCCACCCGGCCGGCCAGCGCGAAGCCCGCGCAGGCCGAGGCGAGGAGCAGCGCCGACCCGGTCAGACCGGCCTGCGTCTGCGTGAGGCCGAGGCCCGTCGCGAGGCGTCCGACGACGGTGGGCAGGAGGTACGGGGCGGCGTAGCCGGCCGTGAAAAGGGCCACGAGAGGCCACATGGGCGGTCCTGGGAACAAGGGGCGAGAGGGGTGGAGCGCCCGGTGTTCCACGGGATCGCGGCCCCATCTGTATCAAGCCCCCGAGCGGCCGGTGAAGACGTTCCGGCCCTCCCGTTCGTGTGGTGTGCGTCACCATGGGTTTGGGGGTGGCCGTCCGGGGTAGCAGCGGCAGCCCTTCGTGCCGCGTCGCCGCTCGCCCGGTGCCCCCTTTCAGGCACACTGGCCTGATCCGCACCACCACCGGGAGCCTGACGTGAGCACCAGGGGAGCAGAGACCGAACGCGCCGCCGGAGTCGACCCGTTGGGAGCCCTGCGCGGCCCCTCGGACCCGCCCTGCGACGTCTTCCTGACCGGCATGGTCTTCCTGGACATCATCTTCACCGGGCTCGACAGCGCCCCCGTCCGCGGCACCGAGTCCTGGGCCCGCGGCATGGGCTCCAGCCCCGGCGGGGTCGCCAACATGGCGACCGCGCTCGCCCGGCTCGGGCTGCGCACCTCGCTCGCCGCCGCCTTCGGCGACGACCACTACGGCGAGTACTGCTGGGACGCCCTGGAACAGGGCGAGGGGATCGATCTGTCGCTGTCCCGGACGGTTCCCGGGTGGCACTCGCCCGTCACCGTGTCCATGGCCTACGAGGGCGAGCGGACCATGGTCTCGCACGGCCACGACGCCCCGCCCCTCGACGGGGCCGCCGCGCCCCCGTACCCGCCGCACGCCCGCGCCGCGGTGGCCTCCCTCGCGCCCGGCCGCAGCGAGGAGTGGATCGCCCGCGCCCACCGCTCCGGCGCCCTGATCTTCGCCGACGTCGGCTGGGACGAGACCGGCCGCTGGGACCTCGCCGCGCTGCCCGATCTGGCGCACTGCGAGGCCTTCCTGCCGAACGCCGAGGAGGCGATGCGCTACACCCGCACCGACTGCCCGCGCGCCGCGGCCCGCGCGCTGGCCGAGAAGGTCCGGTACGCGGTCGTCACGCTGGGCGCGGAGGGCGCGTACGCGGTGGACGGCGGGACCGGCGAGACCGCCGAGGTGCCGGCGATCCAGGTGTCCGCGCTCGACCCGACCGGCGCGGGAGACGTCTTCGTCGCCGGGTTCGTCGCCGGGACCCTGGCGGACTGGCCGCTCGCGGACCGGCTCGCCTTCGCCGGGCTGACCGCCGCCCTGTCGGTGCAGGAGTTCGGCGGCTCCCTGTCCGCACCCGGCTGGGGCGAGGTCGCGGCCTGGTGGCACACCGCCCGGGAGCACGCCTGCCAGGACCCGGCGGCGCTGCGCGACCGGTACGCCTTCCTGGAGCCGCTGCTGCCCGCCGAGGCCCGCCCCTGGCCGCGGCGCCGGGCCGTCCCCACCATCGGCTTCCGGCCCGCCCCGGCCTGAGGCCGGAAAGCCGCCCCGGCCCGAGGCCCCGAGGCCCGTGGGCCCGGGCCCTCCGGGAAATCGCTTCGGCCTTGTCAGTGACAAGTCGTAGGCTTGGTGTCCGAGAGGTTGTCGAGCAGCGAGAACCCTGCAACGGGAGGTATGTGCAGGCCACAGTGCCGGCCCATGACTCAGACATCCACAGCCCACGAGGGAGCGCCGGGGCAGGCGCAGGCCCGGTTCACCGTGCCCGCCAAGCACCCGATGGTGACCGTTCTCGGCTCCGGCGACGCCCTGCTCCGCGTGATCGAGAAGGCGTTCCCGGCCGCCGACATCCATGTCCGGGGCAATGAGGTCACCGCGACCGGCGCGGCGGCGGAAGTCGCCCTGATCCAGCGCCTGTTCGACGAGATGATGCTGGTGCTCCGCACCGGTCAGCCGATGACGGAGGACGCAGTGGAACGCTCGATCGCCATGCTCAAGGCGAGCGAGACCGGTGGCGGCGAGAGCGAGACGCCCGCCGAGGTGCTCACCCAGGACATCCTCTCCAGCCGCGGGCGCACCATCCGGCCCAAGACCCTGAACCAGAAGCGCTACGTCGACGCCATCGACAAGCACACGATCGTGTTCGGCATCGGCCCCGCCGGTACCGGCAAGACGTACCTGGCCATGGCCAAGGCGGTCCAGGCCCTGCAGTCCAAGCAGGTCACCCGGATCATCCTGACCCGGCCGGCGGTCGAGGCGGGCGAGCGGCTGGGCTTCCTGCCCGGCACGCTCTACGAGAAGATCGACCCGTACCTGCGGCCGCTGTACGACGCGCTGCACGACATGCTCGACCCCGACTCGATCCCCAAGCTGATGGCGAACGGGACGATCGAGGTCGCGCCGCTGGCGTACATGCGCGGCCGGACGCTCAACGACGCGTTCATCATCCTCGACGAGGCGCAGAACACGAACCCCGAGCAGATGAAGATGTTCCTCACCCGCCTCGGCTTCGACTCGAAGATCGTCATCACCGGTGACATCACCCAGGTCGACCTGCCGGGCGGCACGAAGAGCGGTCTGCGGCAGGTCCGGGACATCCTCGACGGCGTCCAGGACGTGCACTTCTCGATGCTCACGTCGCAGGATGTCGTCCGGCACAAGCTCGTCGGCCGTATCGTCGACGCGTACGAGAAGTACGACAGCCGGAACGGCTCCGACGGGAAGTAGTCACAGCGCAACATGTCGATCGACGTCAACAACGAGTCCGGAACCGAGGTCGACGAGCAGGCGATCCTCGACATCGCCCGCTACGCGCTGGCGCGGATGCGCATCCACCCGCTCTCCGAGCTCTCGGTGATCGTGGTGGACGCCGAGGCGATGGAGCAGCTCCACATCCAGTGGATGGACCTGCCCGGTCCGACGGACGTCATGTCCTTCCCGATGGACGAGCTGCGCCCGCCGGCCAAGGACGACGAGGAGCCCCCGCAGGGGCTCCTCGGCGACATCGTGCTCTGCCCCGAGGTCGCCAAGAAGCAGGGCGAGGACGCCCCGACGCGGCACTCCATGGACGAGGAGCTCCAGCTGCTCACCGTCCACGGGGTGCTGCACCTGCTCGGCTACGACCACGAGGAGCCCGACGAGAAGGCCGAGATGTTCGGCCTGCAGGCGGCCATCGTCGACGGCTGGCGCGCGGAGCAGGGCCTGACCGGCCCCTCGCCGGCGCCGACCGTCTCCTGACCCCGGCCCCGGGCATCCGATGGACGCTTCACTGATCTTCGGCGCGGTCGCCCTGGTCGTGGTGGCCTGGCTGGCGGCCTGCGCCGAGGCCGGTCTCGCCCGCGTCTCCAGCTTCCGCGCCGCCGAGGCCGTACGGTCCGGGCGGCGCGGTGCGGACAAGCTGGTCCAGGTCGCCTCCGACCCGACCCGCTACCTCAACATGGCGCTGCTCGTCCGCGTCGCCTGCGAGATGGCGGCCGGGGTCCTCGTCACGTACGCCTGCCTGGAGGCCTTCGAGGAGACCTGGCAGGCGCTGCTCGTCGCGATCGCCGTGATGGTGCTCGTCTCGTACGTCGCCGTCGGCGTCTCGCCGCGCACCATCGGCCGCCAGCACCCGCTGAACACGGCGACGGCGGCCGCGTACGTGCTGCTGCCGCTGGCCCGGGTGATGGGCCCGATCCCGCAGCTGCTGATCCTCATCGGCAACGCGCTCACCCCCGGCAAGGGCTTCCGCAAGGGCCCCTTCGCCTCCGAGGCCGAACTGCGGGCCATGGTCGACCTGGCCGAGCAGGAGCAGCTGATCGAGGACGAGGAGCGCCGCATGGTGCACTCGGTCTTCGAGCTCGGCGACACGCTGGTGCGCGAGGTGATGGTGCCGCGCACGGACCTGGTATGCATCGAGCGGTACAAGACCATCCGGCAGGCGCTGACCCTGGCGCTGCGCTCCGGCTTCTCGCGCATCCCGGTCACCGGGGAGAACGAGGACGACATCGTCGGCATCGTGTACCTGAAGGACCTGGTCCGCAAGACGCACATCAACCGCGAGGCCGAGGCGGACCTCGTCTCGACGGCGATGCGCTCGGCGGCCTTCGTGCCGGACACGAAGAACGCCGGCGACCTGCTGCGCGAGATGCAGCAGCAGCGCACGCACGTGGCCGTGGTGATCGACGAGTACGGCGGCACGGCGGGCATCGTCACCATCGAGGACATCCTCGAGGAGATCGTCGGCGAGATCACCGACGAGTACGACCGCGAGCTGCCGCCGGTCCAGGAGCTCGGCGACGACCGCTACCGGGTCACCGCCCGGCTCGACATCGGCGACCTCGGCGAGCTGTACGGCTTCGGCGCGGACGAGTACGACGACGAGGACGTCGAGACGGTCGGCGGCCTGCTCGCCAAGGCGCTCGGCCGGGTCCCGATCGCGGGCGCCTCTGCGGGCGTCGAGCTGCCCGACGGGCGCTCGCTGCGGCTGACCGCCGAATCGCCGGCCGGTCGCCGCAACAAGATCGTCACGGTGCTGGTGGAGCCGGTCGCGGCGCCGGAGGGGGAGACGGGATGACGCCGGAGCGGCTGCGGGCCTTCTGCCTGGACTTCGACGCGGCGACGGAGGAGTTCCCGTTCGGCCCGGAGGTCTCCGTCTTCAAGGTGCGGGGCAAGATGTTCGCCCTCAGCTGGCTGGACGCGAAGCCGCTGCGGGTCAATCTCAAGTGCGACCCCGACGACGCGGTACGGCTGCGCGAGGAGTACCCGGCGGTCGCGCCCGGCTACCACATGAACAAGCGGCACTGGAACACGGTGACCGTCGGCGAGCTGCCGGAACGGATGGTCCGGGAGCTGATCGAGGACTCGTACGACCTCGTCGTGGCGGGCCTGCCCCGGGCGGAGCGGCTCAAGCTCGACCGCCCGTAGCGCCTGCGGTCCGGAACCGGCCTCCGCCTATGCTCGGATCATGACACTCAACCGCGAGCACGGCGATCTCGGCGCCGAGGACCTCAAGATCATCACGCTGGCGCGCAGCGCCCGCGCCCGCAACGGGGTGCCGGAGGGCGCGGCGGTCCGCGACGAGACCGGCCGTACGTACGTCGCCGGCACCGTCGCCCTGGAGTCGCTCAAGCTGAGCGCGCTGCAGACCGCGGTCGCCATGGCCGTGGCCAGCGGCGCGCAGTCGCTCGAGGCCGCGGCCGTCGTCTCGGACGCCGAGGCCGCCTCGGACGAGGACCGCGCCGCCGTGCGCGACCTGGGCGGCCCCGGGACCCCGGTGCTGCTGGCCGGCCCGGACGGCGTGCTGCGGGCCGCGGTCACCGCGGGCTGACCCGTCGACTCGAACGGGGCCCGGCGGAATGCCGGGCCCCGCTTTCATGCCCTCCGACCTGCGGAAACATCGATCTTGCTGTCCGATCTTGACAGTATCTGATGGGTCATCAGTCGGTGGATTTCGATTCCATTGACTTCTCCCGCGGCCCGTCCGTCAATGGCGCCCTCTCATCCCCACCAGGAGGGCACCCATGGCACTGCTCCGGACCAGGACCCGAAGACGGCGGTGGACCGCCGCCCTCGGCGTCACCGCTCTCGTGCTCGCCGGCGGCGGCACCCTCGCCGCGCCCGCCGGCGCGGCGGCGCTCGCCTCGGCGCCCGTCGACTTCCCGACGCACTGCGTGCCGCCGCCGATCGCCGGCATCCCGCCCATCGACGGCACCACCACCGCCGAGATCACCGTCGACAACCCGACGCCCAAGGTCGGCGACACCGTCACCGTCACCTACAAGGTGACCAAGCCCGCCGCGTCCAACCCCGTCGACCTGGCCCTGCCCGCCGACATCATGACCCCGACCGGCAAGGTCGTCCTCGGCGGCGCCCAGTCCGGCGCGGTCACGGTCGCCGGGCCCAAGAAGAACGACCCGGTCCCCGGCAAGGGCGCCTTCCCGCCGTTCTCCATGACCGGCACGTTCACGGTCACCCAGCCCGGCTCGATCACCCTGTCGCCCGGCGACTACAACATCCACACCAGCTACCTGATGGAGCTGGACACCCCCTGCACGGTCACGAACCCGCCCGCGCCGGTCTCCGAGACCATCGTCGCGAGCGCCGATCCCGGGGCCAACGAGCGCTCGCTGCAGCTCGGCACCGCCTCCGGCGCGCCCGGCGCCCGCGTCACGGTCACCGGCGCCAGGTTCACCCCGCTCGCCGAGGTGACCGTCGTCGGCCGGGCCGGGGCCGCCGAGACCGCCGACCGGATGACGGTCACCACGGACGCCGAGGGCGGTTTCACCGCCCGCCTCGCCGTGAACGACAGGGCGACCAGCGGGATCGTGGCGTACGAGGGCGCGGCCTGGGACCCCGAGAAGGGCGCCGGACCCGTCACGTACACCGTGATCGACGACACCCCGCCGCCGCCGAACAGCCAGAAGATCCACGCGGCGGTCACCGCCGGCGAGCTGTCCATGACCCAGGCCGGCGACACCGTCGAGCTGTCCGCGGTGGACTTCGGCCGGGGCGGCGCGGCCACCGGCGACCTGAGGACCGTCACCGTCAAGGACTTCCGCGGCGGCCCCGCGGGCTGGTCCCTGACCGGCAAGGTCACCGACTTCACCGGACCGGGCGGCGCCATCGGCGCCGGCAGGCTGAGCTGGACCCCGGCCTGCACCACCAAGGCCGGCAGCCCCAGCACCTGCGTCCCCGGCTCGACCGGACCGGTGGGCAGCGGCGGCGCGACCCTCGCCTCCACGCCGAACGCGACGGTCACCGGCGGCGAGTTCACCGTCGACGCCGGACTCTCCCTGGACGTCCCGGCCTTCACGGCCCCCGGCGCGTACACCGGCCTGCTCACCCTGACCCTCACCTGACCGCCGGCGGGCCGGGCGCGCACCCGGTCGGCCCGCCCCGACCCCGGGAGTCCCGCACCGTGCGCACGCTGTACGCGATCCTCCTCGGCACCCTCCTCGTCCTCGTCGGCGCGCCCCCGTCGCACGCCGCGGAGAACGGCGAATGGGCCGTGTTCCCCGCCGCCTCCCGGCTCGGCAGCCGGCCGTACTTCTACCTGTCCGCCGACCCCGGCGGCACGGTGACCGACCGCGTCACCGTCAGCAACAAGACCGCCGCCCCGCTGACCTTCCGCCTCTACGGCGCCGACGCCTACAACACCGCCCGCGACGGCGGCTTCGCCGTCCGCACCCGCGACGAGAAGCAGACCGGCGCCGGGGCCTGGATCACGCTCGCCCGCGACCGCGTCACCGTCCCCGCCAGGAGCCGGGTCACCGTGCCCTTCACCCTCGCCGTCCCGGCCGGCGCCGAGCCCGGCGACCACCCCGGAGCCGTCGTCGCCCTCGACGAGCGGATCGCCTCCGGCGGCGGCTCCGTCGCGGTCGGCGTGCAGCGCGCCGTCGGCGCCCGCGTGTACCTGCGCGTCGGCGGGCCGACCGTGCCCGCCCTCGGCGTCGAGGACGTCACCGTCGACCAGGACCGGCCGCTCGTCCCCGGCACCCGCGCGAGCACCGCCCTCGTCTCGTACACCCTGCACAACCGCGGCAACGTCACTCTCCACCCGCGGGTCGCCCTGCGCGCCGAGGGCCTCTTCGGCCGGACCCTGCTCGCCCGGGACCTCGCGGGGATCCCCTCCGAGCTGCTGCCCCGGCAGAAGATCAGACTCACCGAGCGCTGGGCCGACGCGCCCCAGTTCGACCGGGGCCGGGTGACGCTCACCGCGACCGCCAAGGACGTACGGGAGTCCGCGCACGCCTCCTTCGTGGCCCTGCCCTGGGCGGCCGGCTTCGCGCTCCTCGTCCTCGGCGCGGGCGCCGCGGGAGGGCTGCTGCTGCGCCGTCGCCGGGCCGCCGCGGGGCACTGAGTACGTCCCTGTCCCCCGCATCGGGGAGAATGGCCCCCATGAGCGCTCGCACCCCAGAAACCGAAGCCGTCCACCGGGCCGGCTTCGCCTGCTTCGTCGGCCGCCCCAACGCGGGCAAGTCCACCCTCACGAACGCTCTGGTCGGCCAGAAGGTGGCGATCACCTCCAACCGGCCGCAGACCACCCGGCACACCGTGCGCGGCATCGTGCACCGCCCCGACGCCCAGCTGATCCTGGTCGACACCCCCGGCCTCCACAAGCCGCGCACCCTGCTCGGCGAGCGGCTCAACGACGTCGTGCGCACGACGTGGGCCGAGGTCGACGTCATCGGTTTCTGCCTGCCCGCGGACCAGAAGCTCGGCCCCGGCGACCGCTTCATCGCCAAGGAGCTCGCCGAGATCAAGAAGACCCCGAAGGTCGCCATCGTCACCAAGACGGACCTGGTCGACTCCAAGACCCTCGCCGAGCAGCTGATCGCGATCGACCAGCTCGGCAGGGAGCTGGGCATCGAGTGGGCGGAGATCGTGCCCGTCTCGGCGGTCGGCGACAAGCAGGTGCGGCTCGTCGCCGACCTGCTGATCCCGCTGCTGCCGGAGTCGCCGCCGCTGTACCCGGAGGGGGACCTCACCGACGAGCCCGAGCAGGTCATGGTCGCGGAGCTGATCCGCGAGGCCGCGCTGGAGGGCGTACGCGACGAGCTGCCGCACTCGATCGCGGTGGTCGTCGAGGAGATGATCCCGCGCGAGGGCCGCCCGGCGGACCGGCCGCTGCTCGACATCCACGCCAACGTCTACATCGAGCGCCCCAGCCAGAAGGGGATCATCATCGGCCCGAAGGGCAGCCGCCTGAAGGAGGTCGGGATGAAGTCCCGCAAGCACATCGAGGCGCTGCTCGGGACCCCGGTCTTCCTCGACCTGCACGTGAAGGTCGCGAAGGACTGGCAGCGGGACCCCAAGCAGCTCCGCAAGCTCGGCTTCTGACCCGGCTCCCTCAGGCGCCTTCCTTCAGGACCAGGTGGATCAGCTCCCGCTGCTCGTCCGTGAGGTGCGGGTCCTGGAGGCTCACCGAGCGGCCGTCGACGGTGATCTCGTAGGAGAAGCCGTCCGGGACCACGCGGCGCGGGTTCGCCTCGGGGTGCGGGGCGAGGGCCCGGTGGGCCAGGGCCTCGACGTGCGTGGCGTCGGGCCGGTCCGCGGTGTCGAGCTCGGCGTACCGCTCGATCCCCGCGAACCCGCCCGTGCGGCGTACCTGGATGCGCATGCGTTACTGGGTACCCACGCCCACCTGGGACCACGCCTTCACCACGGCCTCGTGCTCGTCGCCCTGGCCGTAGCGGTCGGCGGCCGCCCGCACCGTGGCCTTCGCGAAGTCCTTGAACTTCGCGTCCGGCTCCAGCACGCCGCTCGTCATCACGTCGTACCAGATCTGCCCGGCCCGCTCCCAGGCGTTGCCGCCGAGCGCGGTGGCCAGCAGGTAGAAGGCGTGGTTGGGGATGCCGGAGTTGATGTGCACCCCGCCGTTGTCCCGGCCGGTGTTCACGTAGTCGTCCATCCTCGCCGGCTGCGGGTCCTTGCCGAGGACGTCGTCGTCGTACGCGGTGCCCGGGGCCTTCATGGAGCGCAGCGCCACGCCCTGCACGTTCTCGTGCAGCAGGCCCGCGCCGATCAGCCAGTCGGCCTGGTCGGCGGTCTGGCCGAGCGCGTACTGCTTGACCAGCGAGCCGAAGACGTCGGAGACCGACTCGTTGAGCGCGCCCGGCTGGCCGTAGTACGTGAGGTTGGCGGTGTACTGGGTGAAGCCGTGGGCCAGCTCGTGGCCGATGACGTCGACCGGCAGGGTGAAGTCGAGGAAGATCTCGCCGTCCCCGTCGCCGAACACCATCTGCTGTCCGTCCCAGAACGCGTTGCCGTAGTCCCGGTCGTAGTGGACCGTCGCGACCAGCGGCAGCCCGGAGCCGTCGATCGAGTCCCGCCCGTACGCGGCGCGGAACAGCTCGAAGGTCGCGCCGAGCCCGCTGTACGCGCGGTTGACGGTGGCGTCCTGCGTGGGGTCGGCGCCCTCGCCGCGGACCAGTCGGCCCGGCAGGTCGGTGCCGTTCTCCGCGTCGTGGACGCTGCGGTTCGGGACGCCGGCCTCCGCTCCGGCGGCCGCGGACGGAGCGCCCAGGGCGGTGAGCAGACCACGGGCCTGGCGCAGCGAGGCGTCGGCGACGAGGGTGCGGCGCGCGGCCGCCGAGACCACCGGGTTCTCGGCCCGGGCGAGCCGGTCGAGCAGATGCGGCGGCACGATCGTGCAGAACACGGGGTGCACAGGGTGAAGGGAATCCATGCCGCGAGAGTGGCACTGTGTCACTCCACTGTCACTACATGCGACCAGGATTGCCGAAATGGAGTGATGAGCCACATTTCCGCCTTGACTCCGACAGCGTCCCGCATACTGAAACGGGACGTCCGCCTCCGCCGGGCCTGGGCTATGGTTCACACCATCATGCGTTTCGGGCTGCTTCTTCTTAGTTGCCGCGGCGAGGGTCTGTAGTCGTAGGCCGACCCCCTCCCCGCGGGACTTGGCGTTGCGTTGACAGTCGGCCGTCCTTCCCGCAGGACCTTCCGAGGAGCCCTACGCCATGTCCCAGTCTCCGTTCGTCAGCCGGCCGACGCCCATCACCAACGCGACGCACTTCCAGAAGCCGTCCGGGATGCCCGTGCACAAGTACGGGCAGTACGAGGCCGTCGACATCCCCGACCGCACCTGGCCGGAGAAGCGCATCACGAAGGCCCCCCGCTGGCTGTCGACCGACCTGCGCGACGGCAACCAGGCGCTGATCGACCCGATGAGCCCGGCCCGCAAGCGGGAGATGTTCGACCTGCTGGTGCGCATGGGCTACAAGGAGATCGAGGTCGGCTTCCCGTCCTCCGGCGAGACCGACTTCGCGTTCGTGCGCTCCATCATCGAAGAGGGCGCGATCCCGGACGACGTCACCATCTCCGTACTGACCCAGGCCCGCGAGGACCTGATCGAGCGGACCGTGGAGTCCCTGGTCGGCGCGAAGCGCGCCACCGTCCACCTGTACAACGCCACCGCGCCGACCTTCCGCCGGGTGGTGTTCCGCGGCTCCAAGGACGACATCAAGCAGATCGCCGTCGACGGCACCCGCCTGGTGATGGAGTACGCCGAGAAGCTGCTGGGCCCGGAGACGGTCTTCGGCTACCAGTACAGCCCGGAGATCTTCACCGACACCGAGCTGGACTTCGCGCTGGAGGTCTGCGAGGCGGTCTGCGACGTCTGGCAGCCCGGCCCGGGCCGCGAGATCATCCTGAACCTGCCGGCCACCGTGGAGCGTTCGACGCCGTCCACGCACGCGGACCGCTTCGAGTGGATGTCCCGCAACCTGACCCGCCGCGAGCACGTCTGCCTGTCGGTCCACCCGCACAACGACCGCGGCACCGCCGTCGCCGCCGCCGAGCTGGCGATCATGGCCGGCGCGGACCGCATCGAGGGCTGCCTGTTCGGCCAGGGCGAGCGCACCGGCAACGTCGACCTGGTGACCCTGGGCATGAACCTGTTCAGCCAGGGCGTCGACCCGCAGATCGACTTCTCGCAGATCGACGAGATCCGCCGGACCAGCGAGTACTGCAACCAGATGGAGGTCCACCCGCGCCACCCCTACGCGGGCGACCTGGTCTACACCGCCTTCTCCGGCTCCCACCAGGACGCCATCAAGAAGGGCTTCGACGCCATGGAGGCCGACGCGGCCGCGAAGGGCGTCACGGTCGACGACATCGAGTGGGCGGTGCCGTACCTGCCGATCGACCCGAAGGACGTGGGCCGCTCGTACGAGGCGGTCATCCGGGTCAACTCGCAGTCCGGCAAGGGCGGTATCGCGTACGTCCTGAAGAACGACCACAAGCTGGACCTGCCGCGCCGGATGCAGATCGAGTTCTCGAGGATCATCCAGGCCAAGACGGACGCCGAGGGCGGCGAGGTCACGCCGAAGGAGATCTGGACGGTCTTCCAGGACGAGTACCTGCCCAACCCGGACAACCCGTGGGGCCGGATCCAGCTGCGCTCCGGCCAGTCGACCTCGGACACCGACGGCACCGACACCCTGAAGGTGGAGGCCGTCGTGGACGGCGTCGAGACGGTGCTGACCGGTTCCGGAAACGGTCCGATCTCGGCCTTCTTCGCCGCGCTGCAGAACATCGGCGTGGACGCCCGACTGCTGGACTACCAGGAGCACACGATGAGCGAGGGCGCCTCCGCGCAGGCCGCCTCGTACATCGAGTGCGCCATCGACGGCAAGGTTCTGTGGGGCATCGGCATCGACGCCAACACCACGCGTGCCTCGCTGAAGGCCGTGGTCTCGGCGGTCAACCGCTCCGCGCGCTGACCTCCGCCTCCCCCTCGTGGGGCGCCCCGGGTCCTTCGTACGAGGGACCCGGGGCATTCCGTTTCCCTGCCGTTCTTCCCATGGCGGGTCTCGGCCATCTACGTGGCGAACTGATGACGAGGTGCTGACGTCGTATCACGGATGTGGCTAACATCACGCCCACGCAGCAATGTTGCTGAAACACGACGGAGGTGCGGCGTGCGCTCACTTCGAGGTGGTCAGGGGCGAAAAGTGCGCGTCTGCGGCATTCGTACCTCGTGGAACACGGTGGGAGACGGCGAGTTCTTCTGCCCCGAATGCGGCGGCGACCGCAACTACCGCCGCCGGACGGGCCGTCGGCGCTTCGCGGTCCTGGGCGTGCCGGTGCTGCCCCGCGGCTTCGCCGGGCCGGTCGTCGAATGCGCCGCCTGTCAGCGGCACTTCGGCACGGACGTCCTCGACCACCCGACGACCTCCCGCTTCGCCGCGATGCTGCGGGACGCGGTGCACACGGTCGCGCTCGCGGTCCTCGCGGCCGGCGGCACCTCCTCGCGCACGGCCGTGGACACGGCCGTCTCGACGGTGCGGGCGGCGGGCTTCGACGGCTGTACGGGCGTCCAGCTGACCGACCTCGTGGAGGCGCTGGCCGCGGACACCGGGCGGTTCCTGCCGGTCGAGTCGGGGCCCTGCGGGGCCGCACTCGCCATCGAACTGCACGAGGCCCTGGAGCCGCTCTCTCCGCATCTGGCTCCGGCCGGGCGGGAGTCGATCCTGCTGCAGGGTGCGCGGATCGCGCTCGCGGACGGTCCGTACACCCCGTCCGAGCGGGACGTGCTGACCACGGTCGGCGGCGCGCTGTCGCTGGACGCGGACGACGTGGCCCGGCTGATGGCGGAGGCCCGGACGCCGCTGTAGGCGGACGGCCCGGGAACGCGGACGGGCCGGGGCGGCCGTGTCTCCACGGCGGCCCCGGCCCGTCCGGTGCGTGCTACTGCTGCGGCGTGACCGCGTTGCTGGCGCGGAGCAT
Source organism: Streptomyces tritici (assembly GCF_048500665.1). NCBI lineage: Bacteria > Bacillati > Actinomycetota > Actinomycetes > Kitasatosporales > Streptomycetaceae > Streptomyces > Streptomyces tritici. Next base: position 2,082,411 of record NZ_CP183183.1, on the reverse strand, counting down.
GTCCTCGCGCTCCACGATCTTCACGCGCTCGCGGCCCTCCGGCTCGCCCAGCGCCTTCTCGGCGGCGTCCAGCGCGTACCAGCCCTCCCACGTGGTGTACGTGAGGCCCTTGCCGGCCAGGAACGCGGGGACCGCGTCCTCCTCCGGCGAGGCGGGCGCGAGCAGCCGGCCGTGGGCGTGGTCGTCCAGCAGGTTGGCCACGGTCTCGTTGGCGTCGCCCTTGGTGTGGCCGATCAGGCCGACCGGGCCGCGGCGGATCCAGCCCGTGACGTACGTGGACGCCATGTGCTCGCCGTTCTCCAGCATGACCCGGCCGCCCTCGTCCGGGACGGTGCCGCTGGCGGTGTCCCAGGGGAGCTTGGGCAGCTCGTCGGAGAGGTAGCCGACGGCGCGGTACACGGCCTGGACGTCCCAGTCCGTGGTCCGGCCGGTGCCCTTGACGTTGCCGGTGCCGTCGAGCTCGGTGCGCTCGGTGCGCAGGCCGACGACCTTGCCGTCCTCGCCGAGGATCTCCACCGGGGACTCGAAGAAGTGCAGGAACAGCTTGTGCGGGCGGTCGCCGGTGTCGCGGATCGCCCAGTTCTCCAGGGTCTTGGCGACCATGTCGGTCTGCTTGTTCTTGCGCCGCTCGGCGATCGAGCCCTCGTCGTAGTCGATGTCCTCGGGGTTGACGATGACCTCGATGTTGGGGGAGTGGTCGAGCTCGCGCAGCTCCATCGGCGAGAACTTCGCCTGCGCCGGGCCGCGGCGGCCGAACACGTGGATCTCGACGGCCTTGTTGGCCTTCAGGCCCTCGTAGACGTTCGGCGGGATCTCCGTCGGGAGCAGCTCGTCCGCGGTCTTGGCGAGGATCCGGGAGATGTCCAGGGCCACGTTGCCGACGCCGAGGACGGCGACCTTCTCGGCCTCCAGCGGCCAGGTGCGCGGCACGTCCGGGTGGCCGTCGTACCAGGACGCGAAGTCGGCCGCGCCGTACGAGCCGTCGAGCTCCACGCCCGGGATCCGCAGCTCGCGGTCGAACATCGCGCCGGTGGAGAAGATCACGGCGTCGTAGAACGTGCGCAGGTCGTCGAGCTGCAGGTCCTTGCCGTAGTCGACGTTGCCGAAGAGCCGCACCTGCGGCTTGTCGAGCACCTGGTGCAGGGCGGTGATGATGCCCTTGATGCGCGGGTGGTCGGGGGCGACGCCGTACCGGATCAGACCGAAGGGGGCCGGCATCCGCTCGAAGATGTCGATCGACACGCCCGGCTCGGTGGCGGCCTCGGACTTCAGCAGCGCATCGGCGGCGTAGATTCCGGCGGGGCCGGCGCCGACGATCGCGACCCGGAGGGGGCGGGGCATGTCAGGTTCCCTTCGCAAAACGACGTGTCGGAGAGATCACCGACACTTAGGTCACCCTAATTACTCCATGCGGCGGAGTGCTACCCGCCCCCGGTCTATGACCCCATAAGCGCGACTTATGGGGTCCATAGGCATGCCTTGGCTTGTGCGGGCCGCCTACCGGCCTACCACCAGCCGGTCTTGGTGGCGGCGGCGTTGCAGCTGTGGGCCGGGTCGAACAGCAGGCAGGCGCGGAAGGCGACCGCGCTGGACGAGTGGGTGGCCTTGCCGGCGGTGTAGATCCGGTCGGTCACGGCCTTCCAGTAGCGGCAGTCGGCCTTGCGGTCGCCGTTGACGTCCACCTCGAACATGACGTGGAGGCTGTTGTACGCGTACGAGGAAGCCTTGGCCCAGCCGTAGCGCTTGCCGTTGTACCAGCCGGCCCGGATCTGCGCGGTGCCGGTGTCGCCGGTGGCCTGGGCGACCGTGGTCTGGCCGGTGGCGTTGGCCGGGTCGCTCAGGTACGCGAGGTCGCCGCAGACGACCGCCGCGCCGACCTCCCCGCGCGGCGCGGCACCGGCCGGGCCGCTCGCGCCGGCGAGCAGGGTGGCCGCGAGGGCGAGGGCCGCACCCGACGCGGCGAGGGTCTTCGTCTTGACCATGGGTTCGTCTCCTGTCGTCGAAACCGTCTGGCGGGAACCACCTTCGGGCCGGACGGAGGAGCGCAGTACCTCGCAGGTCCGAGGGTCAGCCGGTGAAGGCCGGGAGGACGAGGAGGTACGTCCCGTAGTCCATGAACCCGGCGGCGGCGGTGACGACGAGGGTCACGACCAGCATGAGCACCTTGTCGCCCGTCGACGTGCAGGCGAGGGCGTTCGCGGGGTTCTTCGGGTGGTAGGCGATCCGGACGGTCTTCCCCTTGTTGTGGCCGTGGATGTGGCGGGTCACCCCGTCGGTGGCCGTGAACGCCTGGACGGTGTCGCCGTCGTCCTCCCGGAAGACCTGCTGTCCGTCCACGGTGATGCCGTAGCGGGGCAGGTACCAGTCCCGCCACACCATCGCGCACATCATCGCCGCGACGTAGGTGACCCACGCGCCCGCCGCCCCCAGCAGCAGCGTCGCGACGGCCCGGCTCCAGTCCCCGTCGAGCACCCCGACGGCGACGGCGAGGACCGCGGCGACGGCGCAGCCGGCGTACTTCAGCCAGGAGGCATAGGACAGCAGCCCGACCTGTACCTGGTTCTCGTCCACCTCGTCCTCGTCGTCTCCGATGACCAGGCTCCGGGTGACGACGAGCGTGGAGCCGTCGATCGTCTCCTCGGCCGCGGCGCGTTCGGGCAGGGTGGCGTTCACCGCGTCGGCGAAGACGCCGGCGGCGGCCGCGCTGACGTCGGTGACGCGGTACACCGTCGGCTCGACCCCCGCCGGAGCGGTCAGCTCCACCGCGACGTCCCGCCGTTCGGCGCGGACGCGGGCGATCGCGGCGAGCGGGATGCGCAGCTCGGCGTCCGGACGCCGCAGCAGCAGCTCCTCGCCGTCGGAGCGGAGTTCGGTGCCCTTGTCGCCCTGGAGGACGGGGACGGGCGAAGAGATCGACATGCGCGTGATCGTAAGTCGCGAAGTCCCCGCTGGTGAAGGGGGTGTGGGGGTTTCGGACGAGACCTGTGGTGCCGTACCGTCCGCCTGTGACCTTGGTGATGACAGTGCTCCTCCTTGCCCTCCTCGCGTCCGCGGGCGCCTTCCTCTTCGGCCTGATGCTGATGCAGGGCGAAGGGGCCGAGCTCAAGAAGATGACGGAGCTGTACGAATCCGGCGTCGAGGTGCGGGCCGAGCTGGTGAGCCTGGTGCCGTTCGGCACCAATGGGTACGCGAGCGCCACCTACGAGTGGCAGTCACCGGAGGGCTCGGGCCGGCACAACAAGGGTGCGAACGCGGGCCCCGCCCACGTGGTCGGGCAGGAGTACCCGCTGGTCTTCCTCCCCCGGAACACGAAGCACGTGCACCTGGGGACGAAGGTGGCGACCCGCAGGGAGCTCAAGCGCCGCCGGGAGTACGTGCGCAACGCGCAGCGGATGGCTCTCCTGGGCTTCGCGGCGGGCACGCTGGCGACGGTGGGACTGATCATCAGCCCCTGACGGCCGTCAGCCGCCGAAGGCGGGCAGGGCGAGGTGGTACGTCCCGAGGGTGAACGGCGTCGCGAAGGCGGCGAGGAACACGACGGCGGTCAGGTCCTTGACCTGCCGGATCCACCCCTGGCCGCAGGCGATCGCCATACGCGGCCGTCGCGGGCCGTACGCTACCCGGACCGTCTCCTCCCCGGGCGTGCCGCCGAACTTGTGGGTCCTGCCGTCGAGGTCGGTGTACACGTACGTCTCCCTGCCGTCGAGCCAGACCTCCGTCGCCTCGACGGTGATGCCGTACCGCGGCAGGAACCAGTTGTCCCACGCGGCGAACAGCGCCATGAGCACCGCGAAACCGAGCCCGACGGCACAGCTGCCCATCAGCAGCACGGCGACCGCGCGCCCCAGGTGCTCCCCGGCGATCCCGACGGCGACGGAGAAGCCCAGGAGGGCGACCCACGCGCCGTAGGCCGTCCACTTGCCGACGTTCCACAGGGAGTCGCGGACTTCCTCCTCGTCCTCCTCCTCGGCCGCGCCGGCGTCCTCCACGCCGCGGACGGTGACGAGCGCCGAGCCGTCGACCTCCTCCTCGCCCTCGGCGCGCTCGGGCAGCGTGACGTTCACGGTGTCGGCGAACGCGCTCGCGGCGGCGCGGCTCACGCCCTCGATCCGGTACAGGGTCGACTCGACCCCGTCCGGGGCCGTCAACTCCACCGCGACGACTCTCCCGTTGGCGTGGACCCGTTGGATCGCCGCGAGGGGGATGCGCACCTCTTCGCTCGGGCGGCGCAGCACCAGCTCGTCGCCGCGGGAGCGGAGTTCGGTGCCCTGGTCACCCTGGAGGACGGGTATGGGCGAAGTCGTCGGCATGGGCGTGATCGTAAGTGGCGGACTCCTGGCCGGTGAAGGGGGTGTGGGGGTTCCGGTCGGGCTGTGTGTTGACGTACGGTCCGCGCATGGTCACCGTCGTGCTCGTCGTCTTCATCGTGCTGTCCGTCCTCCTCTTCGTCTTCTCGCTGCTGTGGATGCAGGGCGAGCGGGAGAACCTGAAGACGATGACGGAGCTGTGCGAGATCGGCGTCGAGACTCAGGCGCACCTGACGTACAAGGAGCCGCTCCGCGGCACGACGACGCTGCGGGTCCGGTACACGTTCCGCGCCCCGAACGGCGACAAGGGGGAGTACCAGACGGGCGTCGGGAACTCCCCGGTCCATGTCCTGGGCGACACGTACCCGCTCGTCCACCACCCTCGGCTCCTCAGCCGCGTGCACCTCGGGACGATGAAGACCGTCCGCAAGGAGCGCAGGACCCGCGCGTCCTACGTGAGGACGGCCCAGCGGCTCGCCCTCCTGTCGCTCACCGCGTGCGGGCTCGCGGTCGCGGGGCTGGTCCTCAGCCCCTGACCCCCGCGACGAAAGCCGCCCAGGCGGCGGGGGAGACGAGCAGGACGTCGCCGTCGGGGACCTTGGAGTCGCGGACGGGGACGACGGGGCCGATGCCGGTGGCGACCTCGACGCACTCGCCGCCGTTGCCGTCGCTGTAGCTGCTCTTGCGCCAGCGCGCGTTGCTCAGGTCGTACTCGCGCATCGTCTGTAGTCCTCCGCCGCCGATTCGATCAGGGCCAGGGACGCCTCCGGCGACAGCGCGGCGGCCCTGAACAGATCGTATGCCGCCTGAGCACGCTTCACCATGGCCGGATCGTCCAGCAGATTCCCCGAATACACGGCTTCTGTATAGACCGTGGGCGGGGCGTCCTCGAACTCCATGAGTCGCAGAGTTCCGTTCATGACGGCGTACGCCCCGGCCGAGTACGGCAGCACCTGCACGAGCACCGTCCGCTGCCGCATGGCTGCCGCCATGCGTTCCAACTGCTCGGCCATCGCTGCCGCACCGCCCACCGGGATGCGCAGCACGTTCTCGTGCAGGATCGCCCAGTAGACGGGCCGTCCCGGGTCCTTCAGGATGTGCTGACGTTCCAGGCGGCTCGAAACCTTCTCCTCGATGTACTCGTCGGTCGCGAACGGGTTCGTCGCGAGCGTGACCGCCCGCGTGTACGCCGCTGTCTGCAGCAGGCCCGGCACCACCGCCGGCGCGAAGTCGCAGATCTTCGTCGCCAGCGTCTCCAGTTCCGCGGCGGCGGCGAAATATTCCGCGTAGGGCGACGTGTCGATCAGCTTTCGGTACGTGCGCTCGAAAAAACCGTCGGTTTGCAGGACTTCGTCGATCCTCTGCGCCACATCCAACTGCGGCTTCCGAATCGCCTGCTCGAACTGGCCGATGTAGCCGCCGGATACGAACACCCGTCTTCCGAGCTCGTCTTGCGTCAGCCCTGCGGCCTCACGCCGCCGCTTCAGCTCCGCGCCGAAGAACTCCCAGGCGTCCTGACGTGTGCCTTTGGCCATGGATTAACTCCCCTGCCCTACGCGTTACTTGTAGCGACCGCGAGTCTCCCGAGTCTACGGAACCGGCCCCACCCTGGGTGCGGTAAGCGGGAAATGGATTCGGAAAGGGACCCCCGGTGCAGGAACACAGCAAGAAGCGATCGTCGGAGGCCGTCAACGAGGCGAAGGAGGTGATCGAGGAATTGCGCGCGGCACTGGAACGCAACGGAATCGTGCTGCCCTCGCTCGGGGTGGACGCCCTGTTCCTCGCCGCCGCCTACTCGGGGTCGCTGGTCGAATTGGGGCGCTGCACGGTGGAGACCGCCCGGAGGCTGGCCGCCGTGCTGCCGGAGGAAGGAGGTCGGTGAGGATGAGCCTGCCCATCGGGGCGTACGTCGTCGAGATCCGCACGGGTCGGGTCGGGACGGTCATGGGGCATGTGGGGCCGTACCTCCAGCTGCGGCCGCTGGGAGGCGGCCGGGAGTGGGACGTGGAACCCGAGGGCGTACGCGTCGCGACGGCCGCCGAGCGGCTGCGCGCCGCCACCGCGCATGTGAACGCCCGGAGCCGGGGCGAGGTGCCATGAGTCCGGTCGGGTGAGCCGCCGTCCGGGCGCCCGTTGGTCCATCCGCCACGCCCGCGCTGCGCGCCTCCCGCCGCCCCGGTTTCGTGGTCGCCGCGACGCAGTTCGCAGTCGTCGACCACGAAGGGAACGAGGTGTCAGGGATGGCGGGACGAGGGCGGGTCGCGAGACCCGTGTACCGGCTGGCGGCGGTGTCCGCCGCGGCGGGGGCGTTGCTGGCGGGGGGAATGACGGGCGTGCCGGCGGCGGCCGAGCCGATGGGCCGGTACGTGGTCGTGCTGGAGGAGTCGGCCCGCGGCCGGCTCGACACGGTCGTGGCGCAGCACGGCCGGGACCACGGGGCGCGGGCCGGGCACCGGTACCGGCACGCGCTGGTCGGGTACGCGGCCGAGATCCCGGAGTCCGAGGTGGCCGCCCTGCGCGCGACCGAGGGTGTTCGGGCGGTCGCTCCCGACGAGCTGGTGCGGGCCACGCAGCAGGAGCTGCCGGCATAGCCACACGGGCGGGGAGGGTAGTGGCTCCGCGACGTCCCGTGGGGATCCTCGGCACCGGGACGACGACCGGTGCCCGATCAGCGTCGTGGGCGGCTACGGCAGGGGCCCCGTGTGTCCGACCGTGGTCGCACGGGGGCAGGGATGACGGTTGTCAGGGGCCGGGCCGAGTCCGGCGGGCGGCGGTCAGCCGTACCAGGTGACGTTGCAGACGTATACGCACGTGTGCCGCGGCACGGCCAGAAAGCAGATGAACCCGCGACCGCCGAGGATGTCGAACTCGCGCAGGCCGCCCTCGCGGTCGATCGGCCGGCCCACTCGGGTGGCCTCGTCGCCCAGGGCTGGCAGCTCGGTGGCCAGGCGCTCCACTTCCGCCACAACACCGACGGGCAGGCCGTCGATGACGTACTCCTGGCTGGGGTTGTAGTCCCAGGCCCAGTCAGTCACAGTCCGGCCTCTGCTTCCGCGGCCTCATGGATCCGGCGGATCTCGTCGATCGCTTCCGTGGGATCCACCTCGCCGGCCGCTACAAGCTGTTCGAGCTCCCGCAGCCGCGCCGCCCGCTGCGGCAGCCGCTCGATCGCCACGAAAACGGCCCACGAGTGCACGAAGGCGCGCAGCGGGGCGAGGCTCTGCGTCTGTTGCGCGTTCGTCGTCGCCTCGAAAAGGTGCTGCGTGAGAGCGGGGATGCGACTCGGTGCGATGCGGGCCACCGCAGCCCGCAGGGCGTCGGGGGTGAGTTCCGGGATGGGGATCAACGGACCGTAAGGGCCGTCGGGCTGCGCACTCACAGGGCCTCCGGTGCGGATGAGTCGGTGTTCGCACCCTATCGCTCGGCCCGCGTCATGGCGGGCGAGCCGGGCGACTCGGGCCACCCCTCGGCCGTACCGGCCCTTCCGGCCCGGGGCCCCGTCGGCGTACGGGACAATGGGGCCATGAGTCTGTTCCGCGACGACGGCATCGTGCTGCGCACCCAGAAGCTGGGTGAGGCGGACCGGATCATCACCCTCCTCACGCGCGGTCACGGCCGCGTACGCGCCGTGGCGCGGGGGGTGCGGCGCACCAAGTCGAAGTTCGGGGCCCGGCTGGAGCCGTTCTCGCACGTGGACGTGCAGTTCTTCGCGCGCGGCAGCGACCTCGTCGGCCGGGGGCTGCCGCTGTGCACGCAGAGCGAGACGATCGCGGCGTACGGCAGCGGGATCGTCACCGACTACGCCCGCTACACCGCCGGCACGGCCATGCTGGAGACCGCCGAGCGGTTCACCGAGAACGAGGGCGAGCCGGCGGTCCAGCAGTACCTTCTGCTCGTCGGGGGGCTGCGGACGCTCGCCAACGGCGAGCACGCGCCGCATCTCATCCTCGACGCCTTCCTGCTGCGCTCGCTCGCCGTCAACGGCTACGCGCCCAGCTTCGCCGACTGCGCGAAGTGCGGCATCCACGGACCGAACCGCTTCTTCTCGGTCGCGGCCGGCGGAGTCGTCTGCGGCGACTGCAGGGTGCCCGGCAGCGTCGTACCCTCTGCGGAGGCCATCGGCCTGCTGAGCGCGCTGCTCACCGGCGACTGGGCGACGGCGGACGCGTGCGAGCCGCGTCACGTCAGGGAGGGCAGCGGGCTCGTGTCCGCCTATCTGCACTGGCACCTGGAGCGCGGACTGCGTTCCCTGCGGTACGTAGAGAAAAGCTAGGAGATCCAACGTCATGGCCATCGCACGACGCGGCATCCTCGGACGGCAGCGCCGGGAGTACAAGGTCCCCGAGCCGCACCCGTCCGGCGCGCGCCCGCCGAAGCTCCCCGGGGAGCTGGTACCGAACCACGTGGCCTGTGTGATGGACGGCAACGGGCGCTGGGCGAAGGAGCGCGGGCTGCCGCGCACCGAGGGCCACAAGGTCGGCGAGGGCGTCGTGCTGGACGTGCTCAAGGGCTGCCTGGAGCTCGGCGTGAAGAACCTCTCCCTCTACGCCTTCTCCACGGAGAACTGGAAGCGCTCCCCGGAGGAGGTCCGCTTCCTGATGAACTTCAACCGGGACGTCATCCGCCGCCGCCGCGACGAGATGGACGAGCTGGGCATCCGGATCCGCTGGGTCGGCCGGATGCCGAAGATGTGGAAGTCGGTCGTCCAGGAGCTCCAGGTCGCGCAGGAGCAGACCAAGGACAACGACGCGATGACGCTGTACTTCTGCGTGAACTACGGCGGCCGCGCCGAGGTCGCGGACGCGGCGAAGAAGATCGCGGAGGACGTGGCGGCCGGACGGCTCGACCCGTCGAAGGTCAACGAGAAGACCTTCCAGAAGTACCTGTACTACCCGGACATGCCGGACGTGGACCTGTTCCTGCGGCCCAGCGGCGAGCAGCGCACCTCCAACTACCTGATCTGGCAGAGCAGCTACGCCGAGATGATCTTCCAGGACGTGCTGTGGCCGGACTTCGACCGGCGCGACCTGTGGCGCGCCTGCGTCGAGTACGCCTCCCGCGACCGCCGCTTCGGGTCGGTGGACCCGGCGGACGTCGCGGTCATGGAGAAGGCCGAGCGGGCATGACCGGGGCGGGGGGAACGGAGATACGCGACCGGGTCGAGCTGGCCTACGAGCCGGTGCTCGCGGACGCGGTGGGCGCCATCAAGGCGCGGACGAAGGCGACGCCCGCGGGGCGGCTCCAGAACGCGGTGCTGCTGATCACCGCGGCGTTCGTGCTGTACGCGCTCGTCATCAGCTTCGACGGGCCGGGCGGCCGCCCCGCCTACGCGTCGATCCTCGTGTGCACCTTCGTGTTCGTGTTCCTGCTGAGCCTGGTGGTGCTGGTGCCGAAGTCGCAGGGCAAGCAGGTGCACCAGATGTACGCCTCCCAGGGCGAGTTCCGGACCGTCGTGGACGACGTGACCGGGGTCACCCTGTCGGCGCGGGACCTCGACATGACGTGCCGCTGGCCGCTGCTGGGCCGGTACACGGAGACCGACGACCTCTTCGTCCTGATGTCGCCGGACAAGTACGGGGTCGGCGTCGTCGCCCTGCCCAAGCGCGGGCTGGCCCCGGGGGACGCGGACCGGCTGCGCGCGATCCTGGAGCGGCGCTCGCGGCGCGCCGGGCGCTGAGCGGACGTACGAAGGGGCCCGCACCGGACGCTTCCGGTGCGGGCCCCTTCACGTACGTACGGGCTACTTCGCCGCGCACTCCGCGCACGTGCCGAAGATCTCGACGGTGTGCGCCACGTTGACGTAGCCGTGCTGGGCCGCGATCGTCTCCGCCCACTGCTCCACCGCCGGGCCCTCCACCTCGACGGCCTTGCCGCAGACGCGGCAGACCAGGTGGTGGTGGTGCTCGTCGGACGAGCAGCGGCGGTAGACGGCCTCGCCGTCGCTGGTGCGCAGCACGTCCACCTCGCCCGCCTCGGCGAGGGACTGCAGCGTGCGGTAGACCGTGGTCAGGCCGACCGAGTCGCCGCGGTGCTTGAGCATGTCGTGCAGCTCCTGCGCGCTGCGGAACTCGTCCACCTCGTTCAGCGCCGCCGAGACGGCGGCCCGCTGCCGGGTCGACCGGCCGCGGACGGGGGGTCCTGCCGTCGCCACAGGTGCCTCCTCACAAGTCGAATGCCGCTGCCATTCTGCCAGGCGGCTCAGACCGTGACGTCGTCCGCCGACCGGCGCGTGCCCGGGACGGCCACGTCGCACTCCGCGGCGGCCCTGGCGGCGGCCCTCGCCCGGCGGCGGGCCAGCGGCGCGGCGAGGGCCGTGGTGACGACGAACGCGCCGAGCGCGTACAGCACGATCGTCGCGCCGGGGGAGACGTCCTGGTAGTACGTGGTGACCGTGCCGGCGAGGGTGACGCCGGTGCCGATCACGACGGCGAGCACGAAGGTCGCCCGGAAGGACCGGGACAGCTGCTGGGCCGCGGCGACCGGCACCACCATCAGCGCGCTGACGAGCAGCAGGCCGACGACCCGCATGGCCACGGTCACGGTGATCGCGGCGGTGACCGCGATCAGCAGGTTGAGGAAGCGCACCGGCAGGCCGGTGACCCGGGCGAACTCCTCGTCCTGGCTGACCGCGAAGAGCTGCCGGCGCAGGCCCAGGGTGACGAGGACCACGAAGCCGGCGAGCAGCGCGATCGCGAGGACGTCCTCGTCGGAGACCGTCGACAGCGAGCCGAACAGGTACGACAGCAGGCTGGCGTTGGAACCGTCGGCGAGGTCCATCAGCACGACGCCGCCGGCCATGCCGCCGTAGAAGAGCAGGGAGAGGGCGATGTCGCCGCGGGTGCGGCCGTACGCCCGGATCAGCTCCATGACGACCGCGCCGGCCACGGAGACGAGGGTGGCCGTCCACACGGGGCTGGTCGACATGAGGAAGCCGAGGCCGACGCCGGTCAGTGCGACGTGGCCGATGCCGTCGCCCATGAGCGCCTGGCGGCGCTGGACGAGGAAGATGCCGACGGCGGGTGCGGTGATGCCGACCAGGACGGCCGCGAGCAGCGCCCGCTGCATGAAGTCGTGCTCGAGGATTTCCATGATCAGGTCAGCAGTCCCGTGCGGAGCGGCTCGTCGGCCGCGTGGGGGTGTACGTGGTCGTGGCCGGGCAGCGCGTGCTGGCCGACGGCCTTCGGGGGCGGGCCGTCGTGGACGACGCAGCCGTCGCGCAGGACGACGGCGCGGTCGATCAGGGGCTCCAGCGGGCCGAGTTCGTGCAGGACCAGCAGGACGGACGCGCCGCGGGCGACCTGCTCGCGCAGGGTGGCGGCGAGGACCTCCTGGCTGGCCAGGTCGACGCCGGCCATCGGCTCGTCCATGATCAGCAGCTCGGGTTCGGCGGCCAGGGCGCGGGCGATCAGCACGCGCTGGTGCTGGCCGCCGGAGAGGGCGGCGACGGAGTCCTTGGCGCGGTCGGCGAGACCGACGAGGTCGATCGCCCGCTCGACGGCGGCCTTGTCGGCCCTGCCGAAGAAGCCGAGCTTCCGGCGGGACAGGCGGCCCGAGGAGACGACCTCGCGGATGGTGGCCGGGACGCCGCTCGCGGCGGTGGTGCGCTGGGGCACGTAGCCGACGCGGGCCCAGTCGCGGAACCGGCGCAGATCGGTGCCGAACAGCTCGACGCTGCCGCCGGTCAGCGGCACCTGGCCGATGACCGAGCGGACGGCGGTGGACTTGCCCGAGCCGTTCGCGCCGAGCAGGGCGACGACCTCGCCCCGCCCGACGGTGAGGTCGACGCCGCGCAGGACGGGGCGCGCGCCGAGGGCGGCGGTGGCTCCTCGGACGGATATGACGGGCGCGCTCATGGCTGCTGCCTCCTGCTCTGCGTCGCTGGTGGTGCGGCTCACTTCGCGCCGAGGGCCTTCTTCAGCGCGGTGAGGTTGGCCTGCATGACCTCCATGTAGTCATCGCCCTTGGACCGGTCGGTGATTCCCTCCAGCGGGTCCAGGACGTCGGTCTTGAGGCCGGTGTCCTTCGCGAGGGTCTTCGCCGTCTTGTCGCTGGCGAGGGTCTCGAAGAAGACGGTGGTGACCTTCTCCTCCTTCGCCGTGGCCTGGAGCTCCTTGATCCGGGCGGGGCTGGGCTCGGACTCGGGGTCGAGGCCCTGGATGCCCTCCTGGTCGAGCTTGTAGCGCTCGGCGAGGTAGCCGAAGGCGGAGTGGGTGGTGATGAAGGTGCGGGTGGCGGTGTTCTTCAGACCCTGTTCGAAGGCGGTGTCCAGCTCGCCGAGCTGCTTCACCAGCGCGTCGGTGTTCTTCTGGTAGTCGGCGGCGTGGGCCGGGTCGGCCTTCTTCAGGGCCGCGCCGACGCCCTTGGCGACCTCGGCGTACTTCACGGGGTCGAGCCAGATGTGCGGGTCGCCGCCGGCCTCGGACTCGTGGCCGTGCTCGTCGGCGTGCTCGCCCTTGGGCTCGTCGGCGTGCTCGTCCTTGGACTCGTCCGCGTGGCCCGCGTGCTCCTCGGTGGACTCGCCGGCGTGGTCGTGGTCCTCGGAGGAGCCGTGGTCCTCCAGCTTGGTCAGGGTGGCCGCGTCGACGGTGTGCTTCACGCCGGCCTGCTCGATGGCCTTGTCGACGGCGGGCTGCACGCCCTTGAGGAAGAGGATGACGTCGGCGTCGCCGAGCTCGGCGATCTGCCGGGGCTTGAGCTCCAGGTCGTGCGGCTCGGTGCCGGGCTCGGTCAGCGTCTGGACGGAGACGTTGTTCCCGCCGATGCGCTCGGCGAGGAACTGCATCGGGTAGAACGACGCCACCACGTCCAGCTTGCCGGCGCCGGCCTTGTCGGCGGCGTCGGAGGTGCCGCTGCAGGCGGAGAGGGAGACGAGGCCGAGCGCGACGGCTCCGGCGAGGGCGGTGGAGGGTATGAGGCGGCGTACGTTCATGACAGTCATTTTCAACAAATTTGGAAACGATTGTCAACAAAGCAGCTGAGCACACTCCGACCCCTCCGGACCCCCCTCCGATTTGATCCAGGGGGTGCGCCCGCCGCTACCCTGAGGCATTCGCCCGCCCACCTTGTAGTGAAGAGAGCACCGTGGCCGCCGACAAGATCGACACCATCGTCAGCCTGAGCAAGCGCCGTGGCTTCGTCTACCCCTGCAGCGAGATCTACGGCGGCCAGAAGGCCGCCTGGGACTACGGTCCGCTGGGTGTCGAGCTCAAGGAGAACATCAAGCGTCACTGGTGGCGCTACATGGTCACCTCGCGCGAGGACGTCGTCGGCATCGACTCGTCCGTGATCCTGGCCACCGAGGTCTGGGAGGCCTCCGGTCACGTCGCCACCTTCACCGACCCGCTGACCGAGTGCACCTCCTGCCACAAGCGCTACCGCGCGGACCACCTGGAGGAGGCGTACGAGGAGAAGCACGGCCGCCTTCCCGCGAACGGCCTCGCCGACCTCAACTGCCCCAACTGCGGCAACAAGGGCACCTTCACCGAGCCGAAGCAGTTCTCCGGCCTGCTCTCCACCCACCTCGGCCCGACCCAGGACACCGGCTCCGTCGCGTACCTGCGTCCCGAGACCGCGCAGGGCATCTTCACCAACTTCGCCCAGGTGCAGACGACCTCGCGCAAGAAGGTGCCGTTCGGCATCGCGCAGATGGGCAAGTCCTTCCGGAACGAGATCACTCCGGGCAACTTCATCTTCCGCACCCGCGAGTTCGAGCAGATGGAGATGGAGTTCTTCTGCAAGCCGGGCGAGGACGAGACGTGGCACGAGTACTGGATGGAGCAGCGCTGGAACTGGTACACGGGCCTGGGTCTCCGTGAGGAGAACATGCGCTGGTTCGAGCACCCGAAGGAGAAGCTCTCCCACTACTCGAAGCGCACCGCCGACATCGAGTACCGCTTCCAGTTCGGCGGCAGCGAGTGGGGCGAGCTGGAGGGCGTGGCCAACCGCACCGACTACGACCTGAACGCGCACGCCAAGGCCTCCGGCGCCAACCTGACCTATCTGGACCAGGACGGCGAGCGCTTCGTGCCGTACGTCATCGAGCCCGCCGCCGGCGTCGGCCGCACCATGCTGGCCTTCCTGCTCGACGCGTACAACGAGGACGAGGCCCCGAACGCCAAGGGCGTCATGGAGAAGCGCACCGTGCTGCGCCTCGACCCCCGCCTCGCGCCGGTCAAGGTCGCGGTCCTGCCGCTGTCCCGCAACGAGAACCTCTCCCCGAAGGCCAAGGGCCTCGCGGCGGACCTGCGGCAGAACTGGAACATCGAGTTCGACGACGCCGGCGCCATCGGCCGCCGCTACCGCCGCCAGGACGAGATCGGCACCCCGTTCTGCGTCACCGTCGACTTCGACACCCTCGACGACAACGCGGTGACCGTGCGCGAGCGCGACACCATGAAGCAGGAGCGCGTCTCCCTGGACCAGATCCAGGGCTACCTCGCCGCCCGCCTCATCGGCTGCTGACCCGCCCAGGGTCGACGAAGCCCCCGGTTCCTCTCGCGGAACCGGGGGCTTTCCCGTGCTCGAAGGGCGGCCGGTCAGGGGCGCAGGCCGCTCAGGACGAGGGCGACCACCGCGTCGAACGCGGCCTCGGCGTCCGGGGCGGACCACTCGGCGCGGTGCGCCGGATTGTGGAAGCGGTCGGTGGCGTGGAAGACCGCGCGGGCCGTCGTCGCGAGGTCCGGCTCCGGGGCGGCGAAGACGCCGTCGCGGTGACCGTCCGCCAGGATGCGGGCGATCTGGTCGACGAGGTGCTGCTCATGGCGGTCGACGACCGCGCTGTTCTCGCTGATGAGCACCTGGAACGTGGCCATCAGCTCAGGGTCGCCGCCGGCCTTGCTGCGCTTGAACCGGAAGAGGGCGGCCAGCCACTCCCGGAGACGTGCGTCTGCGGGGGCCGCGCCCTCGACGTACGGCAGGAGGTGGGCGAGGGTGCCCGAGAGCCAGCGCTCGGTCACGGCCTCGCGCAGGGCCGCCTTGGTGCGGAAGTGGCGGTACACGCTGCCGTGGCTGACGCCGAGCACCCGGGCCACGTCCACGACGGTCGCCTTGGCGGGGCCGTAGCGGCGCAGCACCTCCTCGGTGGCTTCGAGGATGCGTTCCGCGGTCAGGGTCTCGGTACCGGCCATGGAATGACAGTACCTGTCAGCGCACGGGCTCAGTGTTCGCTGTCCAGGTGAGCCATCTGCGCCTCCGGGTAGCGGGCGCCGGCCGCCGCGCCCGCCGGCACGGCCTCCTCGATCGCCGCCAGGTCGGCCGCGTCCAGGGTCACGTCCAGCGCGCCGAGGGCCTCCGCCAGCCGGTCCCGGCGGCGCGCGCCGACCAGCGGCACGATGTCCTCGCCGCGGCTCAGCGCCCAGGCGATGGCGAGCTGCGCGACCGAGACGCCCTTCGCGTCGGCGATCACCCGGAGCCGGTCCACCAGGTCCAGGTTCCGGCCGAGGTTCTCGCCCTGGAAGCGCGGGCTCATGCCGCGGAAGTCGCCGGGGGCCAGGGAGCGGTCGCGGGTGAAGTGCCCGCTGATCAGCCCGCGCGAGAGCACCCCGTACGCGGTGACGCCGATGCCCAGCTCGCGGGCGGCCGGCAGGATCCGGTCCTCGATGCCGCGGGAGATCAGCGAGTACTCGATCTGCAGATCGGCGATCGGGGCGACCGCCGCGGCACGGCGCAGCGTGTCCGCGCCCACCTCCGACAGGCCGATGTGCCGCACATGGCCGGCCTCGACCAGCTCGGCGATCGCGCCGACGGTCTCCTCGATCGGCACGTCCGGGTCGACCCGGGCGATGCGGTAGACGTCGATGTGGTCCGTGCCCAGGCGCTGAAGCGAGTACGCCGCGAAGTTCTTCACCGCGGCCGGGCGGCCGTCGTACCCGGTGAAGCCGCCCTCGACGGTGCGCAGGGCCCCGAACTTCACGCTGGTCAGCGCCTTCTCCCGGGCCTCGGCGGGCGCGGTGCGCAGGGCCTCGTTGATGAGGAGCTCGTTGTGGCCCATCCCGTAGAAGTCGCCGGTGTCGAGCAGGGTCACGCCGGCGTCGAGCGCCGCGTGGACGGTCGCGATCGACTCGGCGCGGTCCGCCTCGCCGTAGAGCGCGGACATGCCCATGCAGCCGAGGCCGAGGGCGGAGACCCGGGGACCGGTGGCGCCGAGGGCGCGGGTGGGGAGGGCGGTGGTGGTCGTGGTGGTGTTCATAGAACGACTATGGCATGACGACTGACAGATTTCAATGTTTGTCAGTCGCATCGAATTTGAGGTGCCCTCGCGCTCGCGGCCCGGTAGCGTCCTCGGCATGTCTTCGTTCTTCCAGATCTACGCGTGAGAGCGCGGCGGGCCGGACAAGCCCGCCTGACGCCGGACAAGACCCGATCACGTCCCACTGATGGGAGAACCCATGGCCAAGGGCCGGAACAACCTCCTCGGCGTCGGCGGACAGCGCAAGAAGCTGTCCCGTGCCGAACAGCACGGCGCCGGTCAGGGCCGCGCCGCCGACCGCAAGGCGGCCGCGGACCAGAAGCAGGAGCTGCTGAAGAAGATGCGCGAGCGCACGCAGGGCGACGAGTCGTAGGACGCGTCGGCAGGAAGGTGCCCCGGGTCACCCAGTGACCCGGGGCACCGTCGTCTCCGCCGGCCGCCCGGGCATGCGGCACATGGGTGACAATGGCTGGATGACCGCGTTCTCTCCCCTCGCCATCGGGCCGCACATCGTGCAGCCCCCGGTGGTGCTCGCCCCGATGGCCGGCATCACCAATGCCCCCTTCCGCACCCTCTGCCGGGAGTTCTCCGGCGGCAAGGGGCTGTTCGTGAGCGAGATGATCACGACGCGGGCGCTGGTCGAGCGCAACGAGAAGACCATGCAGCTGATCCACTTCGACGAGACCGAGAAGCCGCGGTCCATCCAGCTGTACGGCGTCGACCCGGTCACCGTCGGCAAGGCGGTGCGGATGATCGTCGACGAGGACCTCGCCGACCACATCGACCTGAACTTCGGCTGCCCGGTCCCCAAGGTGACCCGCAAGGGCGGCGGCTCCGCGCTGCCGTTCAAGCGGCCGCTGCTGCGCGCGATCCTGCACGAGGCCGTCGGCAACGCCGGCGACCTGCCGGTCACCATGAAGATGCGCAAGGGCATCGACGACGACCACATCACGTACCTGGACGCGGGCCGGATCGCCGTCGAGGAGGGCGTGACCGCCATCGCGCTGCACGGCCGCACGGCCGCACAGCACTACGGCGGCACCGCGGACTGGGACGCCATCGCGCGCCTGAAGGAGCACGTCCCGGAGATCCCGGTGCTCGGCAACGGCGACATCTGGTCCGCCGACGACGCGCTGCGGATGATGCGCGAGACCGGCTGCGACGGCGTCGTGGTGGGCCGCGGCTGTCTGGGCCGGCCCTGGCTCTTCGGCGACCTGGTGGCGGGCTTCGAGGACACCGGGGCCTACGCGACGCCGGGGCTGCGCCAGGTCGCGGACGTCATGGTCCGGCACGCCACGCTGCTCGGCGAGTGGATCGGCGACGAGACACGGGGTGTCATCGACTTCCGCAAGCACGTCGCCTGGTACCTCAAGGGCTTCGCGGTCGGCTCCGAGATGCGCAAGAAGCTCGCCGTCTCCTCGTCCCTGGACGAGCTGCGCGCTCACCTGAGCGAGCTGGACCTGGACCAGCCGTGGCCGGCGGGCGCCGACGGGCCGCGCGGCCGTACCTCGGGCAACAACCGCGTGGTGCTGCCCGACGGCTGGCTGAAGGACCCGTACGACTGCTCCGCCGTGGTCGGCTCCGACGCGGAGCTGGACACCTCCGGAGGCTGAGAATGCCGGTCCGCATGGCGAGAATCCATCAGCTCGGAGGGCGTGATTCTCGCCACCCCTGATCGGGGTTGTGCTCAGATGAGCAGTTTCGAATGGCTGCACTTCTCCAAACGGGTGGCACTGAGTGCCACCCGTTTGCGTTCAAGAGTTGAACGCAAGTGCTCCGAATGCCGCTCATATGAGCGACTATTCTCTCCATCGGGTCAAGCAGCCTTCGACGGTTGAAGCGGTCGGCTACCCGCCGGAAACATTGGATCTGGTGGCGGACGGGTGGTTAAGGCCTCATGACGGGCAGGCGTACGTACCCAGACGCCTTCGATCTGGGTATGTTCCTCGCCGTCAGGGCAGCCACCGAGTCCTCGAGGAGTCGAGACCCGTGTCGGAAAACAAAGATCAGAAGTTCGTGTACGACTTCACCGAGGGCAACAGGGACCTGAAGGACCTCCTCGGCGGCAAGGGCGCGAACCTGGCCGAGATGACCAACCTCGGCCTGCCGGTTCCCCCCGGCTTCACGATCACCACCGAGGCCTGCAAGGTCTACCTCGAGTCCGGCTCCGAGCCGGCCGAGCTCCGCGACGAGGTCAGCGCGCACCTCGACGCCCTTGAGCAGAAGATGGGCAAGAAGCTCGGCCAGGCCGACAACCCGCTCCTCGTCTCGGTGCGTTCCGGCGCCAAGTTCTCCATGCCCGGCATGATGGACACGGTCCTCAACATCGGCCTGTCCGACGACTCCGTCGCAGGTCTGGCCGCCCAGGCCGACAACGAGCGGTTCGCCTGGGACTCGTACCGCCGCCTGATCCAGATGTTCGGCAAGACCGTCCTCGGCGTCGACGGCGAGCTCTTCGAGGAGGCCCTCGACGAGGCCAAGGCCGCGAAGAACGCCGCCAGCGACACCGACCTGGACGCCGCCGACCTGAAGAAGCTGGTCGAGCAGTTCAAGGCGATCGTCAAGGACGCCACCGGCCGCGACTTCCCGCAGGACCCGCGCGAGCAGATGGATCTCGCCATCAAGGCCGTCTTCGACTCCTGGAACGGCGACCGTGCGAAGCTGTACCGCCGCCAGGAGCGCATCCCGCACGACCTGGGCACCGCGGTCAACGTCTGCTCCATGGTCTTCGGCAACCTCGGCCCGGACTCCGGCACCGGCGTCGCCTTCACCCGCGACCCCGCCTCCGGGCACCAGGGCGTCTACGGCGACTACCTGCAGAACGCGCAGGGCGAGGACGTCGTGGCCGGCATCCGCAACACCGTGCCGCTCGCCGAGCTCGAGTCGATCGACAAGAAGTCGTACGACCAGCTCATGGAGATCATGGAGACGCTGGAGACCCACTACAAGGATCTCTGCGACATCGAGTTCACCATCGAGCGCGGCCAGCTGTGGATGCTGCAGACCCGCGTCGGCAAGCGCACCGCCGGCGCCGCCTTCCGCATCGCCACCCAGCTCGTGGACCAGGGCCTGATCGACGAGGCCGAGGCGCTGCAGCGCGTCACCGGCGCGCAGCTCGCCCAGCTGATGTTCCCGAAGTTCGACGAGAACGCGAAGGTCGAGCAGATCGGCCGCGGCATCGCCGCCTCCCCGGGCGCGGCCGTCGGCAAGGCCGTCTTCGACTCCTACACGGCCGTCAAGTGGTCCCGTTCCGGCGAGAAGGTCATCCTGATCCGCCGCGAGACCAACCCGGACGACCTGGACGGCATGATCGCCGCCGAGGGCATCCTGACCTCGCGCGGCGGCAAGACCTCGCACGCCGCCGTCGTCGCCCGCGGCATGGGCAAGACCTGTGTCTGCGGCGCCGAGGAGCTCGAGGTCGACACCAAGCGCCGCCGGATGACCACCGCCTCCGGCGTGGTGATCGAGGAGGGCGACGTCGTCTCCATCGACGGCTCCACCGGCAAGGTGTACGTCGGCGAGGTGCCCGTCGTGCCGTCCCCGGTCGTCGAGTACTTCGAGGGCCGCATGCACGCCGGCGCGGACGACGCCGACGAGCTGGTCCAGGCCGTGCACCGGATCATGGCGTACGCGGACCGGGTACGCCGGCTGCGCGTACGGGCCAACGCCGACAACGCCGAGGACGCCGCGCGCGCCCGCCGGTTCGGCGCCCAGGGCATCGGCCTGTGCCGCACCGAGCACATGTTCCTCGGCGAGCGCCGCGAGATGGTCGAGAAGCTGATCCTCGCCGACACCGACGAGGAGCGCGCGGAGGCCCTGAAGGCCCTGCTGCCGCTGCAGAAGAAGGACTTCGTCGAGCTCTTCGAGGCCATGGACGGCCTGCCCGTCACGGTCCGTCTGCTCGACCCGCCGCTGCACGAGTTCCTGCCGGACATCACCGAGCTGTCGGTGCGGGTCGCGCTCGCCGAGGCCCGCAAGGAGCCGCACGAGAACGACCTGCGCCTGCTCCAGGCCGTGCACCGGCTGCACGAGCAGAACCCGATGCTGGGTCTGCGCGGCGTCCGCCTCGGCCTGGTCATCCCCGGCCTGTTCACCATGCAGGTCCGGGCGATCGCCGAGGCCGCGGCCGAGCGGATCGACGCGAAGGGCGACCCGCGCGCCGAGATCATGATCCCGCTCGTCGGCACCGTCCAGGAGCTGGAGATCGTCCGCGAGGACGCCGAGCAGGTCATCGCCGAGGTGTCGGCGCAGACCGGCGTCGAGCTCAAGCTCGCGCTCGGCACCATGATCGAGCTGCCGCGCGCCGCGGTGACCGCCGGTCAGATCGCCGAGGCCGCCGAGTTCTTCTCCTTCGGCACCAACGACCTCACCCAGACGGTGTGGGGCTTCTCCCGGGACGACGTGGAGGCCAGCTTCTTCACCGCGTACCTGGAGAAGGGCATCTTCGGCGTCAGCCCCTTCGAGACCATCGACAAGGACGGCGTGGGCGCCCTCGTCCGCAGCGCGGTCGAGGCCGGCCGGGCCACCCGCCCGGACATCAAGCTCGGCGTCTGCGGCGAGCACGGCGGCGACCCGGAGTCGGTGCACTTCTTCCACGAGGTGGGCCTCGACTACGTCTCCTGCTCGCCGTTCCGGATCCCGGTGGCGCGCCTGGAGGCGGGCCGTGCGGCGGCCGGCTCGGCCGGCTCCGACAGCCGCTGATCGGCCATTCAGTAACACAGACCCCGGAGCCGCCGCTCGTCCCCGACCCTCAAACCGATGGGCGGTGGCTCCGGTCCAGCAGGAGAACGGTGCGGACACCTTGTGCGGAGGTGTCCGCACCGTCGTTTTTCTCCCGTTGCGGAAATGTCGCCTCATGTTCGGTCGCGGCCGGTTGAATTCTGACCTGTTGAACTCCGGAGTAAGCGCGGAGCAGGAAGGCTTTGATGGGTTTCCGCCATTCGTCCCGCAAAGGGAAGGCGGGGCGCGGCCCCTGGATCCCCACCCGGGGGCCGCGCCCATTACCCGTGCCGGGCAAGTGAGCCGCAACCTTCGCCGACCGCCGCCGGACGCGCGAAGCCCCCCACGGTCTTCGGAGCGCCCCTCGGTCCTGAAGGTTTCCTGCCCGACACGCACAGCCTTTCGTTTCCGGCCGGTTGCCCGCGATGCGTTTCAACTGTGGCTTAAAGGCCCTGGTAACGTCCTGTGATGACATGCATACTCGTCGCGGGGGGCGATTGCGAGTGCACAGGGGTGGGTTCCATGCTGCGTATTCATTTCACCGGGGACGACCTCGCCGGGGTCCGGATGGCCGCCCGGCCGGATGTTCTGTGGGAAACCATTCTCAGCTTTCACCGATTGAGAGACCGGCGCGGTTCCACCGTCTACCGGGAATGGCGGACGACCACCCGGAAGCGGTTGAACAGTGAAACACGCCTGCTGGCCGCGCTGGTGCCCGCACGCGGATATTTCCCCGACTTCCTGACGCCCCCCGAGGGCGTCCACGGCCTCGACGAGGGCCTCCAGGCGCTGCGCGCCACCCCCACGGAGCGGCTCCGCTCCGAGCTGGCGCTGCTCGGCGCCACCCGCGCCGGCCGCACCGACGGCTCGCTGCCCGGCGCCCTCGCCGGACTCGCCGAGGGCCGCCCCGAGTCGCTCGGCCGCCTCGTGGACGCCCTGCGCGGCTACCACCGGGCCGCCATCGCGCCGTACTGGCTCCGCGTGCAGGCGCGCGTCGACGCCGACCGCGCGATACGCGGCCGGGCCGTGCTCGACGGCGGCGCCGACGAACTGCTCGCGAGCCTGCCGCCGATGCTGCGCTGGCGCGCGCCGGTCCTGGAGGCCGACTACCCGGTGGACCGCGACGTCCGCCTCGACGGCCGCGGACTGCTGCTCCAGCCCTCGTACTTCTGCCGCGGCACCGCGGTCGTGCTGCGCGACCCCACGCTGCCGCCGGTGCTGGTCTACCCGGTCACCCACTGCGAGTCGCCGGCCGTGAGCCGGCCCGGCGGCCCGTCCCTCGCCAAACTGGTCGGCCAGACCCGCTCCGAGGTGCTGCGCGCCGTCGGCGACGGCAGCACGACAAGCGAACTGGCCCGCCGGGCGGGGGTCTCCCTCGCCTCGGCGAGCCAGCATGCCGGGGTGCTCCGCGAGGCCGGCCTGGTCTCCACGCTCCGGCACGGCAACGCGGTGCTGCACACGCTGACCCCGCTGGGCGCCGCCCTGTTGGGCGACGTCCGGCGGGGCGCGGTGTCCTACGCGCGGAACGGGCCAGTCACCTCGTAGGTGATGCCGCCGGAGGAGCTGCCCGTGGTGCCGCGCTGGCTGGAGAAGTACAGCCGCCGGCCGTCGGGGGAGAAGGCCGGTCCGCAGATCTCGGACGAGGACTGGCCGTTGATCCGCAGGAACGGGGCGACGACGTCGTCCGGCGTGATGATGCAGATCTCCATGTTGCCCCCGTCCTCGGCGATGAACAGATCGCCGGAGGACGAGCCGGTGACGTTGTCCACGCCGGTGAGCGGGGCGCCGCCGCCGGCCACCAGCGAGTCGTCGTAGGCGAGTTCGTAGGTGCTGGAGGCCAGGTTGAGCTGCCAGACCCGGTTGTCGCCCTTGGTGGTGAACCAGACGGTGTCGTTGGCGTAGTGGCAGCCCTCGCCGCCGTTGAAGACCTTGGCGCCGGAGACCTGGTAGCGGGTGGCGGTGGGGGAGCCGTCCGGGTCGGGGACGTTGGCCCAGGTGAAGGAG
The DNA here is from genome assembly GCF_048500665.1 of Streptomyces tritici. Taxonomy (NCBI): domain Bacteria; kingdom Bacillati; phylum Actinomycetota; class Actinomycetes; order Kitasatosporales; family Streptomycetaceae; genus Streptomyces; species Streptomyces tritici. The sequence continues at coordinate 2,059,194 of NZ_CP183183.1, read as the reverse complement.
CCCGAGGTGGCCGTGCCGGCCTTCAGGACCTGGAGGGTGCCGGAGGAGAGGTTGCCCCAGGTGGACGGGATGAAGCGGTAGAACTTGCCGTCCGACTTGTCCTCGGTCAGGTAGATCACCCGGCGGACCGGGTCGGCCGCAGCCGCCTCGTGGTTGAAGCGCCCCATCGCGGCGCGGCGGACGGCGGCGTTCACGCCCCACGGGTCGGTCTCGTAGACGTAGCCGGTGTCCACCTCCTCGCAGGAGAGCCACGTGTTCCACGGGGTCGCGCCGCCCGCGCAGTTGCGGTTGGTGTTGGACAGGATGCGGTACGCGGAGGTGACCGAGCCGGACGAGTTGAACTTGATCGCGCTCGCGCCGCCGGTCGAGGAGATCTCCGAGTTGGACACGTAGATCCAGCCCGTGCCGTCGGCGAAGCAGGCGCCGCCGTCGGGGGCGTTGTGCCAGATGTAGGACGTGCCGGGCACGGCCTGGCCGGACCGGGCGACGACCCGGCTGGTGAATCCGCTGGGCAGTTGGATGCCGTTGGCGTCCGCCGCGCCGAGGGCCCCGTACGGGCCGGCGCCGGGCTGCGCCGGCGCCGCGTAGGCCGCGCCGCGCATCAGCGTGCCGCCGAAGGCCGCGGCCGAGGTGCCGATGACCGCGCCGCGCAGGAAACTGCGTCGCTCCACGTCTTCACTCCTGGGGGTGGTGGCCGCCCCGTCGCCCGGGCGGGCGGCGGGGGTCGCGCGCTTCCGGAAACTAGGAGTACGGAGTTGACGGTGCAGCAACAAGCGGTGAAAAGGAAGCGTCGGTTCCCGGTCCGTGCGAGCGCGCGTCCGGAGCCCGTACGGCGATGTCGGTGGCGGTCGCTACCTTCGGGGCATGACGATCCCCGCACAACTGCGCGACTCGGTACGGCTGCCGGGCGCCGGCGCACTGGTCAACGGCTTCGCCTGCGAACGCCGGGCCGACGGCACCCGCCGGGCCCTGCTGAAGAACGGCGACGCCCTGGAGGTCTTCGACCTGGAGGCGGTCTTCGCCGGGGAGCGGGCTCCGCTCGCCGTCTTCCCGTTCCCCTGGCCCGGCTGGGACTGGGGCGTCCACTCGGTGAGCCCGGACGCCTCGTTCGCCGTGTTCTCCGGGCAGCGGGCGGTGCGCGCGGTGGGCCGCGACGGCCGCACCCTGTGGGAGTACCGGCACGGCTGCTGGGACCAGGAGATCGGGCACCCGCACACCGGTGACGAGCAGCAGGTCTGCCGGGGCAGCGAGCACGGCTCCTGCCGGGTGTCGGACGACGGGCGGTACGTCTGGGCGCACGTCGTCGACCCGGACACGGAGTACGACGAGCTGTGGGTGGTCCTCGACGCCCGGGACGGCCGTGAGCTGGCCCGGCTGCCGCTGGAGAGCGTGACCTCGGGCTCGCACCAGCTCTCGCACCCCGACGGGGTCCACATGGGTCTCGGGATCGGAATGGGCCAGGACGGCATCGAGCTGCACTGGGCTCGCTGGGACGGCGAGAAGCTGACGAGCTGGGACCTCAACGAGAACCTCGACCGCATCCTGATGGACGTCCACCCCGAGCACGAGGGCTTCCTGACGATCGAGCACTACGGGGACGACATACGGCTGCACGCCCTCGACGGGACGGTGCTCGCCGAGGGCGAGCCGCCGGCGGCGGACGAGGACGACGAGGAGGAGGACGCGCCGAACTGGGACTGGTACTGCGGCTTCGTCGACGCGGACACCGTGATCGCCTCCACGGTGGAGTACGACGAGGAGCACGGCGTGCCCCGGCACTGGCTCCTGGACGCGCGCACCCTGGAGACACGCGGCACCGTCGCGTACCCGGACGGCCCGGTCGACGTCTTCCCGCTGCCGCTCGGCGACGGCACCTGGCTCACGTACGACGAGAAGAGCGAGACCCTCAGCCGGTGGAGCCTGGAGGCTCCGACTCCAGCAGCGTCTTGAGGGCGGTCAGCCGCTCGCGCCAGAACTCCTTGGACGCGGCCACCGCGGCCGCGTCCGGGAGCTTGGTGTGGCCCAGGCCGATCTGCGTCCGCGCCTCGCCCTTCGGGGTGAGGTGGACCGCGATACGGCCGGCCCCGCCGCCCCAGTCCGCCGTCAGCGACTTCCCCGGACGGTGCGTGCGCACCTCCAGCCCGCCCTCGGGGAGCCAGCGGCGGCGCAGCTCCTCGTCGGCGAAGGCCGCGGTGCAGCGCTCGGCCGGGGCCGCCACGGTCTTGCTGACGCTCGCCTGCCAGCCGCCCCCCGACGACTGGCCGACCGCGCGCAGCCCGCGTTCCTGCTCGTAGCCGACCGTGATCGACTGGGCGTGCCAGCCGTTCACGCCGTGCGCCTCCACCAGGTGGCGGGCGATCGCCGTGTGGCCCTGCCCGGCCGCGCCCCAGGCGTCGAGCAGGGCGAACCACTCGGCCCAGCCCTTCCCGGTGGCGTCGGCCAGGGCCTCGTCCGACAGCTTCTCGGTGATCTTCCTGCCTGCGGGACTCATGGATCCGAGGCTAGGGCCTGGCCGGCGGAACTTTTCTCCGGCGGGCCGATGAGTTCCGCGCGGCCGCTCCGTCTACCCCTTCGACAGCGTGACACCGAGCGAGAAGCGAGAGAGACAGCGCCATGACTCAGATGATCTTCGTGAACCTGCCGGTCAAGGACCTCGACGCGTCGAAGGCCTTCTGGAACAAGGTCGGCTACTCCTTCAACCCGCAGTTCACCGACGAGACCGCCGCCGCCATGGTCATCAGCGACACAATCGTCGCGATGCTGCTGACCGAGGCGAAGTTCAAGGAGTTCACCAAGCCCGGCAAGGAGATCGCCGACGCGTCGCGGACGACCGAGGTGCTGATCGCCCTGAGCGCCGAGAGCCGCGAGAAGGTCGACGAGCTGGTGGACGGGGCGATGGCCGCCGGCGCCACGGACGCGAAGGAGCCCATGGACTACGGCACGATGTACGGCCGCTCCTTCACGGACCTCGACGGCCACCACTGGGAGGTCATGTGGATGGACCCGGCCGTCATCGAGGGCTGAGCCGCAGGAGGGCCCGGGAGGCTCCGGGGCCCGCAGAGCCCCAGGAGCCTCAGGCCGAGACGCCTCCGTCGACCACCAGATCCGTGCCGACGACCGAGCCGGCGTCGTCGGAGGCCAGGTACAGCACGGCCGCCGCGACCTCCGCGCCCGACGCGATCCGGCCCAGCGGGGACTCGGACTTCATCCGGACGTCCCGCTCGGCCTCGGTCTCGCCCGGCAGCAGCGACATCGAGGACTCCGCCGCGCCGGGGCTGACGGCGTTGATCCGGATGCCGTCGCCGATGTGGTCGAGCGCGGCGGCGCGGGTCAGGGCGGCCACGGCGGCCTTGGACACCTGGTAGCCGACGAGGCCGGGGAACCGGACATGGGCGCCGAGGTTCGAGGCCACGTTGACGATCGCGCCGCCCCCGTTGCCCCGCATGTGGGCGATCTCCGCCTTCAGCGAGTTCAGGACGCCGGTGACGTTGGTGTCGAGCAGCGCCTGCCAGTCGTCGAGCGGGAAGTCCGCCGTCGGGGCGCCGCCGCGGAAGATCCCGGCGTTGTTGACGGCGACGTCCAGGCCGCCGAAGCCCTCCACGGTCCGGCGGACCAGTTCCGCGGTGTCCTCGGGGCGGGACACGTCGGCGGTGACGGCGAGGGCCGTGCCCCCGGCCGCCTCGATCCGGCCCACCGTCTCCTCCAGGGTCGCGGCGGTGCGCCCGGAGACCACGACCCGGGCGCCCTCGGCGGCGAGGGCCAGCGCGATGGCGCGGCCGAGGCCGGTGCCGGCGCCGGTGACGAGGGCGGTGCGGCCGGTGAAGCGTGCGGACATGTGACGACTCCCGTTTCTTGACTGTACGTTCCAGAATGAGGGCAGAAGGAAAGGCGCCGCGAAGCGCCTTCTCCGTGATCAGTCGAGCAGTGCCAGGGCCTGTTCCGCCGCGTCGCGGACCCGCGCCGGATCGCTCGACGCCTTGCCGACCAGGCGGATGCCCTGCAGCATCACGCCCAGCATCCGGGCCAGTGCCCGCGGATCGCGGTCGGCGGGCAGTTCGCCCTGGGCGCGGGCCCGGACCAGGGCCGCGTGGAGCAGGGTCTCGAGGTGCTCCCAGCTCCGCTCCACCCGCCGGGCCAGCACCTCGTCGTGCGGTCCGAGTTCGGCCGCCGTGTTGGTGACGAAGCAGCCGGCGAACCGGACCTCGTCCGAGCCCGCCTCGGCGGCGAACCGCCGCACCACCTGCCGTACGGCGTCGAGCCCGCTCTCCGGCTCGGCCAGCTCGGCGGTTAGGGCCGGGCCGGTGGACCGGGTGTAGTGGTCCAGTGCCTTGAGGTAGAGCTCCTGCTTGTTGCCGAAGGTGGCGTAGATGCTGGCGCGGCCGATCCCGAGATGCTCCACGAGGTCCGACATCGTCGTCGCCTCGTAGCCGCGCCTCCAGAACAGTTCGAGTGCTGCCTGGAGCGCGGCGTCCGGATCGAATTCCTTGGTCCTGGCCACGCCTTCAACCTACGTCGTTCTGGAACGACCGGTCAAGTAAACCGAGTTGGGCCGTGGTCGATCAGACCGTGCGCACCGGGTAGACCGTCACCGACACCTCGTCGTCGTCCAGGCACTTCCCGGTCTCCAGGTCGAAGCGCTGCTTCAGCAGCGGGGAGGCGACGAACGGCCGCCCGCCCGCCGAGCCGAGCAGCCCCCGGGACAGCACCTGCGCCCCGGTGAACGGGTCGCGGTTCTCGATCGCGTACGCCCGTCCCGCGCGGTCCACGAACAGCGCCGCCTGCCGGCCGTCCGGCAGCAGCGCCGCCACGCCCCGGCCCGGCGTCAGCCGGGAGGTCTCGCAGACCGGCATCCACGCGTCGCCGGCGGTGTCGGGGGAGAGTTCGATCTTCATCAGGCAGAGACTCCTTCCAGGCGGGTGTTCCCGAGGGTCAGGACCGTCAGGTCCGGCTTGATCTGGTCGCGCTCCGGCACGAACCGCACCGACGGGTCCGGCTGGTCCGGGGCGTTGACGAAGGAGACGAACCGGCGCAGCCGCTCCGGGTCGTCGAGGGTCTGCGCCCACTCGTCCTGGTAGTCCGCGACGTGCGCCGCCATCAGCGCCTCCAGCTCGTCGCACAGGCCCAGCGAGTCGTGCACCACCACGTCGCGCAGGTGGTCCAGGCCGCCCTCCAGCCGCTCCAGCCAGGTCGAGGTGCGCTCCAGGCGGTCGGCGGTGCGGATGTAGAACATCAGGAACCGGTCGATCAGCCGCACCAGTTCGGCGTCCGACAGGTCCTGCGCCAGCAGGTCCGCGTGGCGCGGGATCGCGCCGCCGTTGCCGCCCACGTACAGGTTCCAGCCGCTCGCCGTCGCGATGACGCCGAAGTCCTTCGACTGCGCCTCCGCGCATTCGCGGGTGCAGCCGGAGACCGCCGACTTGAGCTTGTGCGGCGAGCGCAGGCCCCGGTAGCGCAGCTCCAGCTGGATCGCCATCTTCACCGAGTCCTGCACGCCGTACCGGCACCAGGTCTGCCCCACGCAGGACTTCACCGTGCGCAGCGACTTGCCGTACGCGTGCCCCGACTCGAAGCCCGCGTCGACCAGGCGGGTCCAGATCGCCGGCAGCTGGTCCACCCGGGCGCCGAACATGTCGATCCGCTGGCCGCCGGTGATCTTCGTGTAGAGCCCGAAGTCGCGGGCCACCTCGCCGATCACGATCAGCTTCTCCGGGGTGATCTCACCGCCCGGGATGCGCGGCACGACCGAGTACGAGCCGTTGCGCTGCAGGTTGGCCAGGTGGTGGTCGTTGGTGTCCTGCAGGGCGGCCTGCTCGCCGTCCAGGATGTAGCCGTTGTTGAGGCTGGACAGGATCGAGGCGACGGTCGGCTTGCAGATCTCGCAGCCCTCGCCGCCCCGGGCCTCCTCCCGGCCGTGCGAGTCGAGCAGCGCGGCGAACGAGGTCAGGCGCAGGGTACGGGTGATCTCGTAGAGCTCGCTGCGGGTGTAGGAGAAGCAGGCACAGAGCCCTTTGTCGGTCGCCGCCGGGAGCAGCTTCTCGATCACCTTCACGCAGCCGCCGCAGCCGGTGCCGGCCTTGGTGCACTTCTTCACCTCGGGCAGCGTGGCGCACTGGCTGATCGCGTGCTTGGTCACGTTGTGGCAGGAGCAGATCACCGCGTCGTCCGGCAGCGCGGACGGGCCCAGCGCGACCGGCGCGCCGGCGCCCGCCGGCAGCACCAGCTGCTCGGGCGAGACCGGCGGCACCGAACCGGTCAGCGGGCGCAGCAGCCCGTACGCCTCCGCGTCGCCGACCAGGACGCCGCCGAGCAGCACGCCGTCGGAGTCGACCACGAGCTTCTTGTAGACACCGGAGCGGGAGTCGGAGTAGACCACGTCGAGGCAGCCCTCGGCGGTGCCGTGCGCGTCGCCGAAGGAGGCCACGTCCACGCCGAGCAGCTTCAGCTTGGTGGACAGGTCCGCGCCGGTGAAGCCGTCCTGGGCCTCGTCCGCGATGGCCGCCGCGGCCGTCTGCGCCATCTCGTAGCCGGGCGCGACCAGGCCGTACACCCGGCCGTCCGAGGCCAGCGCGCACTCGCCGATCGCGAAGACGGCGGGGTCGGAGGTGCGGCAGTGCGCGTCGACGGCGATGCCGCCGCGCTCGCCCACGTCCAGGCCGCAGTCGCGGGCCAGCTGGTCGCGGGGGCGGACACCGGCGGAGAACACCACCATGTCCGTGGCGAGTTCGGAGCCGTCCGACAGCTTCATGCCGGTGACCCGGCCGTCCTCGGTCACGACCTCCTGGGTGCCGGTCCCGGTGTGGACGGTCAGACCCATCTGCTCGATGGTGCGCAGCAGCGCCGCGCCGCCGCCCTCGTCGACCTGCACCGGCATCAGGCGCGGGGCGAACTCCACGATGTGCGTGTCCAGTCCGAGGCCCTTGAGCGCGCCCGCCGCCTCCAGGCCGAGCAGACCGCCGCCGACGACCGCGCCGGTCGTGGAGGTCTTCGCGTACTCCTCGATGGCGAGCAGGTCCTCGATGGTCCGGTAGACGAAGCAGCCGAGGGCGTCCTTGCCGGGCACGGGCGGCACGAAGGGGTACGAGCCGGTGGCCAGCACCAGCGTGTCGTACGCGAACACCTGCCCGGAGCGGGCGGTGACCGTGCGGGCCTCCCGGTCGACGGTCTCCGCCGGGTCGCCGACGTACAGCTCGATGCCGTGCTTCTCGATGAAGCCGGGCTCGACCATGGACAGGTCGTCCGGCGTTTTCCCGGAGAAGTACGAGGTCAGCTGGACGCGGTCGTAGGCCGGCCGGGGCTCCTCGCAGAGCACGACGACCCGGGCCTGCTCCGTGACGCCCCGGTCCGCGAGCGCCTCCAGGAACCGCTGGCCGACCATTCCGTGGCCGACCAGGACGATGGTGGGGGTGTGCGACATCAGGAGCCTCCGTCATGGGTGAGCAGGTGGAGCAGGGGAGCGTCGGGCAGGGCCTCGTCGCCCTCCCAGGCCCGGGCGAGCGTGCCGACCGAGGCGAGATCGCCGACGAGGACGCCGCCGACGAGGCGGTCGCCGCGCACGACGACCTTCCGGTAGGCCCGCCGGGTGGCGTCCGTGAGCTGCACGACGTCGTCGCCGGGCAGCGCGGTCGCCTCGCCGAACGCGGCGAGATCGAGCCCGTCGGGCCCGGAGAGAGTCAGGCGGGTCAGCGCGCGGGTGCCGGTGTAGCGAGGAGCCGTTCGAGTCGTGGGCAGTCGTTCCGCCGGGGCGGAACGGGTGGGCACAACGGACGGCACCGTCGCGGGTGCCTCCCCTCCCTGCGGTGCGGTGCCCGCCAGGGCGGCGCCTCCACCCAGCACGTCCGCCAGCACATCCGCCTGATCCAGCGCGGGCCCGGCCAGCCCGTACACCCGGCCGTCGTGCTCCGCGCAGTCGCCGATCGCGTGGATGTACGGGTCCGAGGTCCGCAGCTCGTCGTCGACGACGACGCCCGTGCGGACGTCGAGCCCCGCCTCCCGCGCCAGACCGACGCGCGGCCGGACCCCGCAGGCCAGGACGACGACCTGCGCGTCCAGCACGAAGCCGTTCGCCAGCTCGACCGCCGTGACCGCGCCGTCCCGCTGCCGCAGCCCGCTGACCCGGCACTCGGTGTGCACCTCGACGCCGAGCGACTCCACGTGCTCCTGGAGCAGCGCCGACGCCTGCGCGTCGAGCTGGCGCTCCATCAGCCGCTCGCCCTGCTGGGCCAGCATCACCTCGGCACCGCGTGCCGCGAGGGCCCGCGCCGCGGAGACGCCCAGCAGACCGCCGCCGATCACCACCGCGCGCACCCCCGGCCGTACGAGCCCGCGCAGCTCCAGGCAGTCGTCGAGGGTCCGGAACGGGTGGACACCGGCGGGCAGCCGCGAACCGCGCAGGCCCCGCAGCGGCGGCAGCACCGGGTTCGAGCCGGTGGCCAGGACCAGCCGGTCGTACGGGACGGTGGAGCCGTCCGCGCACTCCACGAACCGCGCCGCCCGGTCGATCCGCACCACCCGCACGCCCCGCCGCACCGGTTCCCGGGCGTCCGGCAGCGCGATGACCTCGGGCGCGTACCGGCCGGCCAGGACGTCGGCGAGCAGCACCCTGTTGTACGGTGCGTGCGGCTCTTCGCCGAGCAGGGTGACGGGCAGGCGCTGGGCGAGCCGGGCGCCCGCCGTTCCGCCCCCGACCACCACGATCCGTGTACTCATACCCGGAAGAGTGCGGGGCCGGTGTTACCCGACGGCATCCCGACTGTTTCCCGTACGGAACGCTGACCTCAGTACGGCGTTCCCCCGGATGTGAGGTCCTGGCACGGAGTGCCGGGGATAGGCTCGCGATCATGCCTGAGATATCGCTGACCACGCTCGTCCTGCTCTGCGCCGCCGCACTCCTGGCCGGCTGGATCGACGCGGTGGTCGGCGGAGGAGGGCTGGTCATGCTGCCGGCGCTGCTGCTCGGGCTGCCCCACCTGCACCACACGTACGTCCTCGGCACGAACAAGGCGCTGGCGATCGTCGGCACGTCCGGCGCGGCGGTCACCTACGTGCGCAAGGCGCCGGTGAACGTGGCCACGGCGGTGAAGGTCGGCCTCGCGGCGCTCGCCGGCTCCACGGCCGGGGCGTTCTTCGCGGCCGGGATCAACGAGGCGGTGCTGCGGCCGCTGATCATGGTGGTGCTGGTCGGGGTGGCCGCGTTCGTGATGCTCAAGCCGTCGTTCGGGACGCGCACGGAGGAGCAGCGGCGCACGCTCACCCGGGCGCGGATCGTCGCGGCGGTCCTGCTGGTCGGCGGCGGCATCGGCTTCTACGACGGGATGTTCGGGCCCGGGACCGGCACCTTCCTCGTGCTCGGACTGACCGCCGTGCTCCACCTCGATCTGGTGACCGCGTCGGCCACCGCCAAGATCGTGAACGTCTGCACCAACGCGGGCGCGCTGGCGATGTTCGCCTACCAGGGCACGGTGCTGTGGCAGCTCGCGGCGATCCTCGCCGCGTTCAACCTGGCGGGGGCGATGATCGGGGCGCGGATGGCGCTGAGCAAGGGCGCGGAGTTCGTCCGCGGCGTGCTGCTGTGCGTGGTCTTCTCGCTGGTCGCGAAGCTGGCGTTCGACCAGTGGGGCTGAGCGGGCGGGGCCGGGCCGGTGGGGCCGTGCCGTGGCGGCGGCGGTCAGCGGACGCCGATGAGGTGGGCGAAGGCGACCACGTTGCCCTGGTAGCCGCCGGACTTCTCGTCGAAGCCGCCGCCGCAGGTGATGACGCGGAGTTCGGCCCGGCCCCGGTCGCCGTATACCTTCCGGTCCGGGAAGGCGTCGTTGTCGTACACCTCGACCGCGTCCACGGTGAACACCGCGGTACGGCCGTCCTTCCGCAGGACCTCGATGCGGTGGCCCTTCTGGAGCGCGCCGAGGGCGTAGAACACTGCGGGGCCCTGCGCGTTGTCGACGTGCCCGGCCACCAGCGCGGTGCCCTTCGCGCCCGGCGGGGTGCCGTCCTTGTACCAGCCGGCGAGGTTCGGGTCGGCGGCCGGCGGCACGTCCAGCGCGCCGCGTTCCCCGAGTCCGAGCCGCATCACCGGGGCGTTTACCTCGATCTTCGGGATGCGCAGCCGGACCGGTTCGGACGGCGGCAGCGGGTCCGCGGCCGCCTCGGTGTGGAAGTCGCCGCCCGCGGCGAACGCCTGCGCGGCGGTGGGGACGGGCGGGGCGACGTCCTCGGAGCCGTTCTGGATCAGCCACAGGCCGACCAGCGCGGCGACCGCTATGCCCCAGCCCTTGCTTCTGCTGCTGCTCACGCTGCCGTCCTCGTCAGGGGTACGGCCCCGCCCCCGCCGGGTCGCCCACAGGGCGCGCGGCGGGGGCGGGGCGGGCGGTGCACCGGACCGGCCGTTGCCGCCGGTCCGTCACCCGTCCTGCGCGCCGCTCGCCCGACGGCGCAGGAACCAGGCACCGCCCACGGCGGCCGCGGCCAGCACCGCCACGCCCGCCGTGACCTGGGCGGTGTCGGGGCCGATGCTGCCGCCGACACCGGTCTTCACGTGGCCGCTCGGCTGGCCGCCGTGGTGCTTGACCACGAGGTCGCCGCTGGCCGTCTTGCCGTTGTCGCAGGCCACCGAGATCCCGTACGTGCCCGGCTGGGCGTGCTGCGGGACGGTGAACTGGCCGACCACGACCTCCTTGTGCGTGCCCGGGTGCAGCTGGAACTCGCCGGCGCCGAGCGCGCGGGCGTCGCCGACGCCGTGTCCGTTGGAGCCGCAGGCGAGCGTGTTCACGGTGACCGTCGTGCCCGGCTGGGCGGTGGCCGGGTTGATCTCCAGCGACTGGACGTCCCCGGCGAGCGCCACGGGCGCGCCGAGAGCGCCGATCGCGACGACCGACAGCGCGGTAGTGGTGAGCAGGCGGGCAGTGGTGCGCATGGGGTCCTCCGGGGCGCGCGACGGTCGGGTGTCCTTGATCAGAGGAAAGGCGCAGCCCGGCGCGCACGCCTGCTGATGGAGGGTCAGATCACTCCGTCCGTGGCGGCGTGTCGGCTTGTCGGCCGGGCATCGCCGCAGGTGGGAGGCGGTTCGAGGGCGTTCGGGCCGGCTCCGCCCCGTTCGGGTGACGCACGCACCCGAACGGGCCCGGGCCCGGACCCGGACGCCGGGCGGACCGGCGCGTCGGACGGGTCCGTCGGGCCGGTCCGTCGGCGGCTCGCACGGGTCGGCCACCGAGCGCCTGGCCGGTCGGGCACCGAGCGTCTGTCGGCCCCTCCGGGCGCCTGCCGGCCGACCGCGCTCGTCCCCCTGGTGGGCCTCAGCCGATCCGGTCCCAGGGCACCTGCTCGTACGCCCCGCGCACCCGGCTCAGCAGCTCCTCGTCCACCGGGTACGCGACCCGGTCGATCCGGCTCACCGGGGCGATGCCGCGCGAGTTCGTCACGAGGCAGGCGCGGAAGTCCGGCAGGTCCGCCAGCGTGACCGGGCGCAGCGCGCACGGCAGCCGGCGGGTCAGCAGCGCCATCGTGATGCCGGTGAGGTGCGGCGCGGACGGCCAGACCAGCTGCTCGCCGTCCCAGAACGCCACGTTCGTGATCGCGCCCTCCGCGACCGCCCCGTCCGGCCCGGTCAGCAGCGCCTCGTCGAAGCCGGCGCGTTCCGCCGCCTTCCGGTGGTACGCCTGCCCGAAGCCGCCCAGGTGCTTCAGGTGCGCCGCGGGGCGCACGTACGGCACCGACATCAGCAACTGCGGCGAACCGTCGAACGCATAGGGCTCGGCCACCGTCACGACGACCGCGTCCTCGAAGCCGTACACCCGCAGCGAGGCGTCCGCGCGCCCCGCGCCGTGCAGCGCCCGCCCCATCAGCGAGCGCAGCCGGCCGGCCTCCAGGCCCGCGCCGAACAGCTCCCGGTGCGCGCCGTCGAGGCGTGCCAGGTGCAGCGCAAGCCCGCGCACGCGGCCCTCGCGGACCTGCAGCGCGGTGAAGTGGCCGTACCCGCTCATCAGTGAGGCCGTCAGCGCCGGGTCCGGGACGGGAAGGCCGTCGATTTCGATGTGTACGGGCGTGATCGTCATGGTTCCACCGTAGGCGCTGGGGCCGGTTTCCCGGGCGGGCTTGACCTCAAGCAAAGTTGAGGTACGAGGCTCTCCCGCATGGACAACATGACGCCCGCCGCGGCCCCCGTGACCTCCGCGACCCCCGAGTCGCCCTCCGAGCCCCTGAAGCTCGCCGTCGTGATCGGCTCCAACCGGGCCGGGCGCTTCGGCTCCGTCGTCGCCGACTGGTTCCTCGCCCGCGTCGGCGAGCGCGCCGACTTCACCGTGGACGTCGTCGACGTCGCGGAGCACGAACTGCCCACCGCCCACTCCTGGAACCCGGACGACGCCGTCCGCGCCGAACTCGCCAAGGTCACGCCCCGGCTCGCCGACGCCGACGCCTACGTCGTCCTCACCCCCGAGTACAACCACTCCTACCCCGCCGGCCTGAAGAACCTCATCGACTGGCACTACGGCGAATGGCAGGCCAAGCCGGTCGCCTTCGTCTCCTACGGCGGGATCTCCGGCGGTCTGCGCGCCGTCGAGCACCTGCGGCAGGTCTTCGCCGAACTGCACACCGTCACCGTCCGCGACACCGTCTCCTTCACCAACGCCGGGGCCCAGTTCGACGACGAGGGCGGCTACGAGGGGCCCGCCGACGCCGCCGCGAAGTCGATGCTCGACCAGCTCGCCTGGTGGGGCCGGGCCCTGAAGGAGGCCAAGGCGCGCGTCCCGTACACCGGGTGAGGGGGAGGGGGCGGCGCGCGTACGGTGAGGACTCCCGAGCGACCCGTTCCGAAGGGAGAGCGCCGTGCCGCCCCAGGCCCTGACCGTCCTCACCACCACCGACAGCGCCGAGAAGGCCCGGGCGCTCGCCCGGGGCGCGGTCGAGGCGCGCCTCGCCGCCTGCGCCCAGGTCTCCGGGCCCGTCACCTCGGTCTACCACTGGAAGCAGGCCGTGGAGACCGCCGAGGAGTGGCAGGTGCAGTTCAAGACGACCGAGGACCGCTACGACGCACTGGAGGCCCACCTGCTGGCCGCGCACGACTACGAGACCCCCGAGATCCTCGCGACCCCGGTGGTCCGCGGCTCCGCCGCCTACCTGGAGTGGATCGCCGCCGAGACGGTCGCCCCGTGAGCCAGGAGGAGCTGCCGTTCTTCGTGTACGGGACGCTGCGCCCCGGCGAGGCCAACCACGACCTGTTCCTGCGCGGCCGCACCGCCGCGGAGGAGCCCGCCCTGCTGAGCGGCGCGGTCCTGTACGACGGGCCCGGCTACCCGTACGCCGCCCTGGGCGACGGCCGGATCGCGGGCGAACTGGTCACGGCGGCGCCCGGCGCGTACGACCGGCTCCTCGTCGTGCTCGACCGCCTGGAGGACTGCTTCGGGCCCGGCCACCCGCGCAACCTGTACGAACGGGTGCGGCGGGACGTCGTACGGCTGCGGGACGGCGCGACCGTCCCGGCCTGGGTGTACCTCGCCGCCCCGGCGGCCCGGACCGGACCGCCGATCGAGGGCGGGGACTGGCTCAGGCGGCCGGGGCGTCCTGGGGCGCAGGGCCGTCCTGGGGCGCGTCCGCACGCTCCAGACGCACCGCGCACACCTTGAACTCCGGCATCCGCGAGACGGGGTCCAGGGCCGGGTTGGTGAGCGTGTTCGCCCGGCCCTCGCCCGGCCAGTGGAACGGCATGAACACCGTGTCCGGGCGGATGGCCGCGGTGATCCGCGCGGGGGCCACCGACCGGCCGCGCCGCGAGACCACCGCGACCCGCTCGCCGTCGGCCACCCCCAGCCGTTCGGCGAGCCGCGGGTGCAGCTCCACGAAGGAGCCCGGGGCGGCCGCGTTGAGCTCGTCCACCCGGCGGGTCTGCGCCCCGGACTGGTACTGGGACACGACCCGGCCGGTCGTCAGGACCACCGGGTACGCGGCGTCCGTCTCCTCCGCGGCCGCCCGGTGCACCACCGGCACGAAGCGGGCCCGGCCGTCGGCGGTGGCGAAGCGGTCGAGGAACAGCCGCGGGGTGCCGGGGTGTTCGGGGGCGCTCTCCTCCGGCTCCGCCGGGCAGGGCCAGAAGACGCCGTCCTCCTCGCGGATGCGGCGGTAGCTGATGCCGGAATAGTCCGCCGGGCCGCCGGCCGAGGCACGGCGCAGCTCCTCGAAGACCTCCTCCGCGTCGGTCGGGAAGCCCTTCTCCCAGCCGAGCAGCGCGGCCAGCCCGTTCATCACCTGCAGGTCGCTGCGGACCCCCGCGGGCGGGGTGAGCGCCTGCCGGCGCAGCAGCACCCTGCCCTCCAGGTTGGTGGTGGTGCCGGTCTCCTCGGCCCACTGCGTCACGGGCAGGACCACATCGGCGAGCGCGGCGGTCTCGGACAGGACCACGTCGGCGACGGCCAGGAAGTCGAGCGAGCGCAGCCGCTCCTCGATGTGCGCGGCGCGCGGCGCGGAGACGACCGGGTTGGAGCCCATCAGGAGCAGCGACCGCACCTCGCCGCCGAGCGCGTCGAGGAGTTCGTACGCGCTGCGGCCCGGGCCCGGCAGGGACTCCGGGGCGACGCCCCACACCCCGGCGACGTGCGCGCGGGCGGCCGGGTCGTCGAGCTTGCGGTAGCCGGGCAGCTGGTCGGCCTTCTGGCCGTGCTCGCGGCCGCCCTGGCCGTTGCCCTGGCCGGTGAGGCAGCCGTAGCCGGAGTACGGGCGTCCGGCGCGGCCGGTCGCCAGGCAGAGGTTGATCCACGCGCCGACGGTGTCGGTGCCCTTCGACTGCTGCTCGGGGCCGCGCGCGGTCAGCACCATGCCGGAGGGCGCGTCGCAGAACAGGGCCACCGCCTCGCGCAGCTGCGGCACGGGGACGCCGGTGATCCGCTCCACGTGCTCGGGCCAGTGCGCCATCGCGCCGGCCCGTGCGGCCTCCCAGCCGTCGGTGCGGGACGCGATGAACTCCTCGTCCGTGCGGCCCTCGGCGACGACCAGGTGCAGCAGGCCGAGGGCCAGCGCCAGGTCGGTGCCGGGGCGGGGCGCGAGGTGCAGATCGGCCTGCTCGGCGGTGCGGGTGCGGCGCGGGTCGACGACGATCAGCTTGCCGCCGTTCTCCTTCAGCTCGGTGAGGTAGCGCAGCGCCGGCGGCATGGTCTCGGCCAGGTTGGAGCCGACGAGGATCACGCAGCCGGACTTCGGGATGTCCGCGAGCGGGAAGGGCAGGCCGCGGTCGAGGCCGAAGGCCCGCTGGTGCGCCGCCGCCGCGGACGACATGCAGAAGCGGCCGTTGTAGTCGATCTGCGAGGTGCCGAGCACCAGCCGGGCGAACTTGCCCAGCAGATACGCCTTCTCGTTGGTGAGGCCGCCGCCGCCGAAGACCCCCACGGCATCGGGACCGTGGTCGGCGCGGGTCCGGCGCAGCCCGTCGGCGACGGCGGCGAGCGCCTCCTCCCAGGTGGCGGGTACGAGCCGGCCTGTGTCAGGGCAACGGACCAGGGGCTCGGTCAGCCGGACCCGGGAGGAGAGCACGGCCGGGGCGGTGCGGCCCTTGCCGCACAGCGCGCCCCGGTTGACCGGGAAGTCCGACCGCTCGACCACCTCGACGGGCAGCTCCGGCGCGCCGGTGGGACGGAGCGACATGCCGCACTGCAGGGCGCAGTAGGGGCAGTGGGTGGGGGCGGTGGTGACGTCGGACATGTCTGCCAGGGTGCGACGGCCGTGTTACGGGCGAGGACCCGGCGGATTACGGGCGGGGTGCGAGCTGCTCTGAGCAGGGGAGCGGGGGAGGTGAGGCCTCGTGAGGGGGTCGCGCAGGGGGAGGTGAGGCCTCGTGAGGGGGTCGCGCAGGGGGAGGTGAGGCCTCGTGAGGGGGTCGCGCAGGGGGAGGCGTGGCCTCACTCGGCCGCCGAGGTGCATTCGGCAGCGAAGTTCACTCGGCCGCCGAGGCCAGCGCACGGCGCACGCCCGGCTCGCGGTCGCCGAGGAACTGCGGGTCGGGCTTGAGCGCCGCGTCGAGGGCCGCCTTGCCGGCGGCGGCGAGCTCGCGGACGCCGCCGTAGTAGAAGACCGAGTCGTGGGGTTCGACCACCTTCACCCCGTACGCCTCGACACCGGCCGCCCCGCAGAGGGCGACGGCCCGCCTGATGTGGAAGTCCTGGGTGACCAGGACGGCCCGGTCGACGCCGAAGATCTTCTTGGCGCGGACGCAGGAGTCCCAGGTGTCGAAGCCCGCGTAGTCGCTGACGATCCGGCCGTCCGGCACCCCGCGCTCGGTCAGGTACGCGCGCATGGCGTCGGGCTCGTCGTATTCGATCCGGCTGTTGTCGCCGGTGACGAGGACGACCTTCACCTTGCCGGAACGGTACAGCTCGGCGGCGGTGTCGAGGCGGTGCGCGAGGTACGGGGTCGGCCGGCCCTTCAAGAGGCCGGCGCCGAAGACCACCGCCACGTCCTGGGCGGGCACGTCGGCGGTGGTGCGGAGCCGGCCGTCGGCGGACAGGTGCATCCACGTCGCGGGTGCGAGCGCGAGGACGGTGCCGAGCATGACGGCCTGCACGGCGCGCCGGCGGGCGCGAGGGGTGCGGGGGAGGCGGACCGGGCGGGGGAGGCGCGGGAGGCGGCTCAGGCGGGGGGCGGCCTTCGAGCGCGCCCGCCGGAGGGTGGTGCGGAGCCGGGCCCGTACGTCCCGTACGCCTGTCATGCGGAGTCCTCCAGGGGGTCGTGTCGTCCGTCCACCTGAACCGACGTCGATTCGGGGCGCGCGGTTCACTCCCGGGCGGTCGCTGTGGCGGTCGCTGGGGTGGTTGCCGTGGTGGTCGCCGGGGCGGGGCCGTAGAGGAGGGCGGCCAGGGCGATGCCGAGGAGCCCGCCCGCGAGCTGCGCGGCGAGGAAGCCGGGCAGGGAGCCGGGGGCGATTCCGGTGAAGGAGTCCGAGAGCGAGCGGGCGACGGTGGCGGCGGGGTTCACGAAGGAGCCGGAGGAGGTGAACCAGATGGCCGCCGCGAGATAGCCGCCGACGGCGACCGGAACGAGCCCGGTGCGCCCGATCCGCTGCAGACCGCGGATGAGCAGGACGAGTCCGGCGGTGGCGACGAGTTCGCCGAGCAGGAGGTGGTTGCCGTCGCGGACCTGGGTGGACCAGGCGCCGGGGGCGCGGCCGTACATCGCCTCGGCGAGCAGCGCGCCGCCGAGGGCGCCGGCGAGCTGGGCGGCGAGGTAGGCGGCGGGCTCGCGGAGGGGCGTGGTGCGGCGGTTCGACCACCACTCGGAGAGTGTGACGACGGGGTTGAAATGGCCCCCGGAGACCGGCCCGAACAGGGCGACGAGCAGGGCGAGCCCGAGGGCGGAGGCCAGCGAGTTGGCCAGCAGCCGGACGCCCGTGTCGGGGCTGAGCGCGCCGGCCTGGAGGCCGGAGCCGATGACGACGGCGACCAGGGCCGCGGTGCCGACGAACTCGGCGGCGGCCCGACGGGCCAGCGCGCGGGGTGCGGTCATGGAAGGTCCTTCCTGGAGAGGGGAGGCGGATGCCGGTGGACGACTCTGGATGTCGTGCAGCGGAAAATGTATTCCACTCCATGGAAGGTGCGGAGAGAGAGTGAAGATCTGCCAAGATCACCGGGGAGTCGAGGGGGAAGGGTGGAGCCGGACATGACCATCAACGAGGGCGGGGACGTCGTCGAGGCCGCCGTGCGGAACAACGCCGTCTGGTGCGAGGCGATGTGCCGGGCGCACGGCCGGCCGGGGGACTTCGGCGCGCGGGCCTGGACCAACGCCCGCCGGACCCCGCTGTACTACCCGGACGCGATCACGCTGACCGCGGACGCGACGGCCGGGGACGTGCTGGCCGGCATCGACCGCCGTACGCCGTACGCCTCGGTGAAGGACAGCTACGCGACGCTGGACCTGACGGCGGAGGGCTTCCAGATGCTTTTCGAGGCCGAGTGGATCCACCGCCCGGCTGGGCGGCCCGCGCCCGCCGCGCCCGAGGCCGTGTGGACGCAGGTCCGTACGCCGGAGGAGCTGGCGGACTGGGAGGCCGCGTGGCGCGGCGACGACGAGGACGCCGCGGGCCTGTTCCGCCCGGAGCTCACGGCCGACCCGACGACGACGCTGCTGGCGGGCCGCGACGCCGCATCGGGCCGGGTGGTGGCGGGCGCCGTCCTGACGGAGGCCGCGGGCGTCCTGGGCGTGTCGAACCTGTTCGCCACGGACGCGGCGGGCCCGGCCGGAGCGGCCGGGGCCTGGGCCGGTGTCCTGACGTTCGCCGCGGAGCACCACCCCGCGCTGCCGCTGGTCGGCTACGAGCACGGCGACGCCCTGACGGCGGCCGTCACCGCGGGCTTCACGACGACGGCCCCGCTGCGCGTCTGGCTCGCCCCCGCCTGAGCCCAGGAGGTAGGGCCCGGGGCGGTGTCCGACGTCAGCCGGGGCCCGGGGCGGCGTCTGGCGTCAGCTGGTGCGGCCCGGGCCGGCGTTCTGACGTCAGCTGGTGCGCTGGGTCGGGCCCGGGCGGTGGGGTGGCGTCCGACGTCAGCCGACCCGGGGCGGACCGGCGGCGGTGAGGCGCGTGAGGTCGGGCCGAGGTGGCGGCGTGGCGTGGTCAGCCGGGGCCGCCCGGCGCCGCCCGGGTGACGGTGCGGCGCGTGCCGGTCAGCCGGTGCCGCCTGGCGCGGCGCGCGCCGTCAGCCGTCGCCGCCCGGGGCCGCCCAGGCGGCGGCAAGGCAGGATCTTGTCGCTGCCGCCACGTACACCGCGGCCGTCAGCCAGACCCGGGCGTACGCGGCCGGGTCTCCCGGGACCATCCGGCCGAGTGCGTCGCGGTGGTGGTCGCCGGCCGTCTCGCGCAGCGCGCGGGCGCACTCCGCGCCCGTGCCGAGCCCCACCGCCCGCAGCCGGCGCGGCAGTTCGGCGTCGGCCGCCGCGCCGACGGCCCGGCCGCCCGCCACCGCCCGCTCCACGGTGCGCCGCAACAGGTCCAGCTCCAGCGGGAGCGCCGGGGCGGGGCCCGAGGGCTTCGGGGCCGTCGGATCCGCGGGCGGGTCCGGCAGATCCGTGCGGTGGAGCCGCCGCAGGCCGAGGTCCGCACGCCGCGGGGTCCCGGAACGGTCGGTCCACCCCACCGCCAGGACGTGCACACCCCCGGGCCGGCCGGGGACGAGCCGCGCGACCAGGCGTATGCGCAGACCCGGGTACCCGGCGAGGAGCCGCAGGTTCTCCGCGTACGGGAGCTCCGGGCGCTCGTCCGGGGCGTACAGGGCCACCGTCGGGCCGTCCGCCACCGCGAGACCCGACGCCGTGAGGGTGCCGTCCAGGAACAGCAGCCCCGCGCCCGGGCCTTCGGCGTCCGCGGCGGCGAACTGCTCGGCCGGCGACCTCCGCCACAGCGCCGCCGCGGGCTCCTCCGACCAGCCGGTCCCCCGTACGGAGACCGACCGCACGCCGGTCCCGCCGCCGATCCGGCCGTCGTGCGAGACGGCCGGCGCGGTCATCAGGACCGCGCCGCCCTCGCCCAGCTCCCGCAGCGACAGCGCGCAGCCGCCCGGCACCGGCGCGGCGGCCGCCTGCGCGACGCGCTCCGGGCCGCCGGGCCGGACGTCCGCCAGCGTGTACGGCGTCCCGTCCGGGGCGAGCGCGTACGTCGTGACGCCCGCGTAGCCGGAGGCGGTGACCACGGGCTCGGTGAACAGGCCGGTGAGCCGCAGGCTCTGGGTCGGGCGGTACGCGCGCCGCGCCGTCCCCGCCGCGTCGGCCGGGCGCCGCGCCAGCGCGAACAGCTCGGCCAGGTCCGCGGTGAGCGCGTCGAGCCGGAAGCCCGGGTCGTCCGCGCGCGCCTCGCCGACCCGCTGCGCGATGCGCAGCCCCACGGCGGCCACCCGGTGCAGCCCGGCGACGCGCGCCGCGTGCGCGGCCCGCACCAACTCGGCCCGCACCACCGCGCCCGTCCCTCCGACTCCGGCGACCAGCACCCGTTCCCCGACGCTCCGCAGCGCGTCGAGAGCCCGGTACCTGCCGGGCGACGACGGCGCCTCGTCCTCGGGGCCGGTCGCGGTCGAGCCCGGCCCGTCCGCGGCGGCGTCCTCGGGCACGCCCGCCGACGGGGGCGCGTCCTCCTCCGCCCCGCCGGACCCCTCGGCGTGGCCCGGGTCCGCGAGCGGCGCCGCGGAGAGGACCGCCGCGCGGTGGAGACAGGCGGGGGAGAGAAGGCAGCTGCACGTCGCCGCCTCCGCCGTCGCCACCACGCCGTCCGTCGTCACGAGGGTGACCGCCGTGTCCTCGCCGGCCAGGACCCGTACGCCCGCGCCGTCCGGGGCCGGTTCCACCGGCCAGGACGCCGCCTTCGCCACCGCCGCGTCGACGCGCTTGCGCAGCCGCGCGGGCAGCAGGTCCAGCGCGCCCGCCGCCACCTCCGCGGCGACCGGTGGCAGGGCCGTACCCGTCATCGCCGTTCACCTCCGATCCGCTCGCCGACCCAGCGGGCCAGCTCCAAGGGGCTCAGCGCCGCCACCGGCATCCCCGCCGCCACCAACTGTCCGGCGACGCCCGTCGAGTAGCGCGGCCGGCCCCGGTCGTCGAGCGAGGCGCAGCCGAGCACATGGCAGCCCGCCTCCACCAGCGCCCGCACCTCGCCGAGCAGCGGCGCCGTCGGACCGCCCTCCTCGAAGTCGCTGACCAGCACGACCAGCGTCCGCGACGGCACCGTCACCAGACTCCGCGCGTGCCGCAGCCCCCGGGCGATGTTCGTCCCGCCGCCCACCCGCACCTCCAGCAGCAGCCCCAGCGGGTCCTCGACCCGGCCCGACAGGTCCACGACCTGCGTGGAGAACGCCACGAAGTGCGTGCTCAGCGTGGGCACCCCCGCCAGGACCGAGGCCGTCAGCGCCGACCAGATCGTGGACGCCTCCATCGACCCGGACACGTCCACGACCAGGACCAGCCGCCAGTCCGACTCCCGCCGGGCCCGCGTCCGGAACACCGGCCGCTCCGGCACGACGGTCACCGCGCCCGTCTCCGGATCGCGCCGCGCCGTCGTCAGGTTGGCCCGCAGCGTCCGCGGCAGGTCCAGCGGGCCGCCGGGGCGGCGCGTCGGACGCGGGTGCGCGAGGCCCGTCAGCGCGGGGCGCAGCCGCGAGGAAAGGACCTCCGTCAACTCCCGTACGAGCCGGGCGACGAGCGGCCGCAGCCGGGCGAGCCGGTCCTCCGGGAGGCCGCCCGCGTACGACAGCACCGTGCGCAGCAGCTCGACCGAGGGGCGGGCGGCGTCCGGGTCCAGCTCCAGGGCGGCGTCCACCCGGCCGGCCCGCGCGGCCGAGGCGAGCACCTCCTCGCGCACGCCCGGCCCGAACAGCGCGGCCAGCTCCTCGGACCAGGCCCGCACGTCCGGGTACGACGGCTCGTCGCCGCCGCCCGAGCCGTACTCCTCGCCCCGCGCGCCCTCGCCGCGCCCCCCGCCGTACAGCTCGTCGAGCGCCGTCGCCACGCGGCCCGCCGGCCCGGACAGCCCCCGCGCCCGGCCGAGCAGCAGCCGCCAGCGCTCGCCGGGAGCCAGCGTCGCGTCGGGGCGCGGCGCCGGGGGCGCGGGTGGTGCGGGAGCCGCGTCGTCCGGCTGCGCCGGTGCCGAGGGGACGCCGAGCCCCAGAGCCTCCAGCGCCTCCCTGCCCGCCAGATCGGCGGTGGCGAGGCGCGCCGCCAGCGCCGGGTCGCTCACCGCGCCGCTCAGCGTGCCCGCGGCCACGCCCGTGCGGTCCTCCACCACCGCCAGGAGGCGCGAACGGGCAGCGGGGGAGAGGGTGTCGAAGCCGGCGCGCAGCGCCGGGAGCCGGGTCAGGAAGTCCCGGTCGGACAGCGACTCCACGCGCTCGACCAGCGGGTCCAGCGGGCCGGACGTCTCCAGCAGCGGGGCCGCCGCGAGCAGCACCCCGCCGAGGAACGCGGCCAGATCCGTGCGCAGTTCGGGCGTCGTCGCGCCGTCCACCCGGGACGCCAGCCGGACGCCGAACGCCGCCGCGTCGCGCTGCCCGAGCAGCACGCGGGCCGCGCCCGCCGCCCCCTGGACCAGCGGGGTGCCGTCGGCGTCCAGACGGGCCAGCGCGTCGGCCAGCCGCAGCCCGCCGCGCTCCGCGTCCGGGCGGCAGGCCAGCGCCACCAGCGCCCGGGCGTCCTCCGCGTCCGTGGAACCCGCCAGACCGTCCAGAGACCGGACGCCCGCCGCGCCCAGCGCCTCGTACGCCGCGTCCAGCTCCGCCTTCGCCCAGCCCTCCGGGAGCCCCGGCACCTGGCCGGCGCGCAGGGCGTCCACCAGGGCGAGGCCGTCGAGGAGTTCGGGCAGCGTGCCGGAGCCCGGCAGCACCGTCGCCACGAGCGCCAGCGCGTCCGCAGCGCTGTCCGGCAGCCCGCAGCCCGCCGCGTCCCGCAGAGCCTCCAGAGCCTGGGCGGCCGTCGTGCCGCCGGCCCGCTCCTGGGCGGCCCGGCGGCGGCGCAGCACGCCCTCCGCGGCCTGCTCCAGGGTGACCCCGTGCAGTCCCGCGAGGTCCAGCGAGGCCGCCGTCGCCGGTGTCCAGGCCGCCGTCCACCGCGTGGTCAACGCCTCCGCGCCGCCCACGCCCGCGACCTCGCCCGGCTCCGCGTACCGGACCCGGCACACCGCGAGCCGCCGCAGGGCGAGTTCGCGCCGGAGGTCCGGCTCGCTGCGGTGCGGGTCGAGCCGGAGCTCGCGCCGCTCGGCGGCCCCGGGGCGGGGCAGCGACAGCTCGTCGAGCAGCGCCTCGACGGCCGGGCCGAGCCCGGACCGCGGGGTGCCGGGCGCGAGCCGGCCCTGCCGGTCGCCGACGAGCGTCCGCTCCATCGCCGCCGCCACGACCCGGCCGCGGCCCAGCAACTGCCCCTGGGTGAGCACCGACTGCGCGGCCTCCGCCAGCTCGCCGCGCCCGGCCGCCGGGCGGCCCCGCAGCGCGGCCAGGTCGCGCGCCACCCGGACGACCTCGCGGGCGTCCGCGGGCCCGGAGGGATGCCCGGCCTCCCGGACGGCCGCGCAGATCCTCACGGCCGTCCCGAGCAGCAGCTCGTCCAGGGCCGCGGGATCGCCTCCGGCGCGGTACACCCCGTGCTGCCACTCCGGATCGCGGATCCCCGCCGGATAGCCGGACCGCTCGTCCAGCAGGGCGTACTGGTACGGCACCAGCGAGGTCACGACCTCGGCGCCCTCCCCGGCCGAAGGAGCGTCCCCGGCCGGGTGCGCCTCCCCGGCGGAAGGAGCTTCGCGGGCCTGGTTGCGCTCCCCGGCCGGGAACGCCTCGTCCGCAGCCGCGCCCGGCAGCAGCGCCGGCGCGTGGAACGCGCCGACCAGCGCCGCCGTCCGCCGCCCGGCGCAGTCCGCCAGACGGCGGCGCATGTGGGCCTCGCGGCGCAGGTCGTACGGGTCGACGGACGGGGTGTCCGTACGCAGCGCCCAGCCGACGAGCAGTGCGGCGCGCCGCAGCGCCTCCGCGGCCGCGCCCGGCGCCGACGACTCGACCAGCCGGTCCCAGAGGTCGTCCTCCTCGCGGCCCCCGGCCCGGGCCCGCAGCGCCTCGGCCAGCCCCAGGCGGGGGGCCTCGGTGCGGGCCTCCCGGCTCCGCGCGCCCAGCGGCAGGTCGAAGGGGATCACCTCCACCCCCGCCTCCCGGGCCCAGCGGATCGCCGCCAGCTCCGGGGAGAACGCGGCGAACGGCAGGAACACCAGCCCGCCGTCCGCCCCGTTGCCCGCGAGCGCCACCGGAGGCACGGTCTCCGGGTCCGCCAGATACGGCAGCCACGGGGCGAACTCCTCCGGGAGCTCCACCAGCAGCACGTCGGGCGCGGCCGCCGAGAGCAGCGCCGGCACCGCCGCGGCCAGCGCGGGCGAGTGGTGCCGTACGCCGATCAGATACGGCTCCCGGCAGCCCGCCAGCCGCTCCAGCGCCTCCCGCTCAGCCGAGCTCATCGCGCAGGTCCCACAGGGTGCGCCACAGCGCCGCACCGCTCTCGGCCCGGCGGCGTACCGGCCCGTCCCAGTAGCCGAGCAGGCGGGCGTGGTCGGCCGGGTCGTCCTTGCGGACCGTGCCGAGCAGATGGCCCGGCAGCGTGCGCAGCACGTCCCGGCCGTCGCCCAGGTACGCCGCGTTCAGCCCCATCGACGCGGCCACCTGCACCGCCTCCGCCGTCGACATCACCGTCGACGGCCGCTCGACCTCCCAGCCCTCCGCGCTGCGCCCGCTGCGCAGGTCCCGGAAGGCCGTCACCAGCGCCTCCAGGACCGCGTCGTCCACCGCGAACTCCGCCCCGCCCCGGGCCAGCGCCGCCGTCGCCTGCCGGCGCACCAGCGCGGTCTCCTCCGCGAGGTCGCCGATCGGGCCGACCGTCTCGAAGTTGAAGCGCCGCTTGAGCGCCGCCGACATCTCCGAGACGCCCCGGTCCCGCAGGTTCGCCGTGGCGATCAGCGTGAACCCCGGCGCCGCGTGGACCGTGCCGTCGCCGTCGCCGTCCCCGTCCGCCAACTCCGGGACCGCCAGCCGCCGTTCGGAGAGCAGGGACACCAGCGCGTCCTGGACCTCCGGCAGACAGCGGGTGATCTCCTCCACGCGGGCCACCGCGCCCCGGTTCATCGCCGTCAGCACCGGCGAGGGGACCAGCGCCTCCCGGCTCGGGCCCTTGGCCAGCAGCATCGCGTAGTTCCAGCCGTAGCGGAGCTGGTCCTCCGTGGTCCCGGCCGTGCCCTGCACGGTGAGCGTGCTGGTGCCGCAGACCGCGGCCGCCAGCAGCTCCGACAGCATCGACTTGGCCGTGCCGGGCTCGCCCACGAGCAGCAGCCCGCGCTCCCCGGCCAGCGTCACCACGCACCGCTCCACCAGCGCCCGGTCGCCGACGAACTTCCGCGCCACCGCCATCCGCCGGCCGTCCGGCGCGACCAGCTCCTCGTCGCCCGAACCGCACACGAACAGCACCACCGCGCGCGGCGTCAGCCGCCACGCCGGCGGCCGCGGACCGGCGTCGTACGCGGCGAGGAACTCCAGCTCCGCCGCGTACCGGTCCTCGACCAGCGCCACCTGCCGCGCCCGCGCGGCGCCCGTGCCCTCGCCGTACCCGCTCATCGCCTGCCTCCCCGGCCCTCGAACTCCACGTAACCCGGCGCGTCGCCGTCCACGACCCGCTGCCACGCCGCCGCGAACAGCGCGGCCACCGGCCGGTCCGGCACGACGAACGCGTACGACTCCGTCGGCAGCAGCGGCAGCTTCCACGTCTCCACGGGCAGCTGCGGCGACTTCGCCTCCTGCCAGCCGCCGGGCAGGAACAGCGAGCGGCCCGCCCGGGCCCGCTTGGCCTCCACGACCAGCTCCGTCGCGGCCAGTTCGGCGCGCGCCTTCTTCAGCCGGGCCGGCTTCCACCGCGTCCACTCGGCCTGCTTGCGGTCCGTAGGGTCGGGCAGCGCCAGCAGCATCAGGTACAGCGCCGCCGCGTCCTCCGACAGGCCGAACCGGCCCGCCGCCTCGGCGACCAGCTCAGGCACGCTGACGACCGGATGCTGCGCCGCGCCCGGAGCGCCCTCGGCCGTCACCAGCGCCTCGAACTCCGCGCTCAGCAGCGTCTTCAGGGTCTCCAGCCGGCCCAGGAGCCGCGCGGTGGCCTCGAGCACCTTCACCGTCGGGTGGTCCGGGTCGGTCAGGGCCGCCGGGCGCACCCAGACCTCCTCGTCCGCCGCGTGGTACGGCGTCGGACACAGCACCAGCCCCTCGGCGATCTCCACCGGCCCGTCGCCGTCCGCGCCGGTCCGCCCGGGCAGCCCGTAGTGCTCGCGCAGCCGCTTCGCCACCGAGCTGCCGTCCGTGGCCCAGTTCAGCTGCAGGTCGATCAGCAGGCCCGGGTCCGCGAGCCGCTCACGCAGCATCCGCAGCGTCACCGGAAGCACCGCCCGCAGCGGGTCGCCGAACGGCAGCCGGTACGCGAGCCAGGTCAGCGCGCGCGTGTAGAGGAACATCTGCTGGCCGTCCAGGAACTTCCCCGGCTCCACCGGCTGCAGCCGGCCCTCGACCATCCGCTGCGTCGTGCGGCCGGTCAGCTCCGGCTGCGCCTCGGGGTTGAGCGCGACCTCGGCCATCCGGCTCGGGGCCAGCTCCGCGCCCGCCCGGACCATCAGCTCCGGCGGCGGCACCCGCCGCCGGCCGCGCACCGCGACCCAGCGCTCCACGGACGCCGTGACGTCGAACCCGCGCTCCCACACGGCCGCCGCGTCCTCGGGCGTACGCGGCAGCAACAGGCCCGTGTACACGCGTCGTTCGTCGAAACCGAGGCCCTTGACGGTCTCCCGCGCGGTCTCCGCCTCGGCGACCTTCGCCCCCATCGTCGCCAGGATCTCGGCGGGCAGCAGCCCCTCCCGGCCCCAGCCGACCAGGCCGGGCATGCCGAGCAGCACCAGCGCCGCGCCGGGCTGCGGCACGCCCGCCGCCTCCCCGAACTCCGCGGTCCGCTCCGGCCGGTACGGCGCCGGCCCGCGCTCCTTCAGCAGCCGCAGCGTCTCGCGCAGCGCCGGGGCGCGCAGCGGGTCGTCCGGCGCGCCGACGACCTGGGACGCCGTCTCGACGAAGCCCTCCCACGCCCCGAACCGGCGCTCCGGGTCGTACTCGACACCCGTCCACCAGGCGTGCTCGTCCTCGATGCGGCGGCGGCCGATCACCAGCAGCGTGCGCCGGCCGTCCCGGCGCACCTCGCCCAGGTGCTCCCGCTCGTGCGGGTCGCCCTTGTCGTCCCAGGGCGCGCGCAGTTCGACGATCCGCAGCCGGCCGCGCGGGTCGACCAGGACCGCGTCGCCGTCCGCCTCCGGGGCCAGCAGCGCCTCGGCGAACTCGACCAGAGCCTCCCGGTCCTGCTCCTCGGTCAGCGGGGACAGCGCCCGCACTGCCAGGCTCGCGGCGCCGAGGCCGAGGAACGCCTGCCACGGCACACGCGTCTCGCGCACCGCCCCGTCGGCCTCCGGGTCCGCGACGGCGACCGACGGCGCCCCGCCGGCCTCCGGGGCCTCGCCCAGCACCTCCGCGAAGTGCCGCACGTTCGCCACCGTCGCGTCCGCGTCCGGGCCGTGCGGCAGCCAGGCGTTGGCGTACAGGTCGTCGGCCAGTCCGCTGAGCGCCGACATCAGCCGCCCGTCCAGGGCGTGCCGGGTCCGCTCCCGGACGAGCACCTTCTCCCGCGCGGGCGCGCGGCCCTCGGCCGCCCGCTCGCCCAGCTTCACCAGCCGCTCCGCGCACTTCGCGGCGAACTCCACGATCCCGGCCACACCGGCGACCAGGCCGGGGTGCGTCAGCTCCGGCAGCACCCGCGCCACCGCCTCGGGCGGCGCGGCGCCGCCGGCGACCGCGTCGATCAGCGCCCGCGCGTCCGCCGCGGTGACCGCCCGCAGCCGCGCCGAGCCGGCCTCGTCGCGGGGCCGCAGGGCGTGCCAGTACGTGACCGGCGGCACCAGCGCCGTACCGGCCGCGTACCGTCCGCCGCGGTCGCACAGGTCGTGCTTCGACAGCAGCACGCCGTCCGCGTCGTACAGCTCGACGTACCGGTCGAAGCGCACCGACTCGCGCGGGTGCAGCACCGCCCCGCCGGGCAGCCGCAGCGGCGGCAGCGGCACGCCCCGCATCAGGTGCACCACGTCCGCGCCGGGGTCGCCGGGCACGGCGGGACCGGTCGTCCCGTCCACCGAACAGGCCGTCATCTCACCGGACTTCGGGTCCCGGCGCACCCACCAGCCCACCAGGCCGTCCTTGCTGCCGAACGGCGAGGACTCCATGCCCGGCGCCGCCGGCAGCAGCCGGCACGCCCGCGCCACCGGCGTCTGTCCAGCCGCGCCCTCCAGGGCGGCGTCGAAGAAGGCGGGCGCGGCGGCCCGGCCGCGGCGCGCGGACGCCGGGTCGTACTCCCACCAGCGGCCCTCGTGCAGCACCCACACCGAGATGCCGTCCGAGGCCACCGCGCGGTGCTCGGAGGCGAACGAGGTGTCGCCCGCGCGGACCGGCCGGCCGCCGTAGCAGCGGCCGCCGTCCGGCAGCGCCAGCGAGGGCAGGTGGCCGTGGTCCCAGCTCTCCCGCAGGTCCCCGGACGGCTGGAACACGTCCGCCGGCCGGCCCGACCACACCGCACGGCGGTGGTCGCCGTACCCGGCCGCCACCAGCCACTGGCCGTCGACATGACGGACCGTCGGCTCGTCCCACGCGTTCCGCTGCTGCACCGGCAGCGACAGCGTCCGCCGCTCCAGGACCTCCTCCGCGCCGACGAGCACGACCTCCAGACCGAGCCGCACCGCCAGCGCCGGCCACGCGTCCGCCACCCGGTACCAGCGCTCGCCGCGGCTGCGCCGGCCGCCGGGGGCCTTGGGGTCGACCTCGCCGAGGCCGGCGAGGCCCTCCTCCAGGGCGGGCCAGCCCAGCTCGTCCAGCACGCCCGCGCGCAGCGTCCGCTCGAGCGCCGTCGCCGGCGAGTACGCCGTGATGCGGTCCACCGCCTCCGGGGCGGCGGCCAGCACCGCGGGCGAGGAGAACCGCGACAGCCGGGTCAGCAGCTCGTTCAGCTCCGGCAGTCCGAGCGGCCGCTCCAGGTCGTCGGCCCGGTCGGCGACCCAGCCGGCCAGCACCCCGCGCAGCGCCGGGTGCTCCACGATCTCCAGGAGCCGGGCGGAACCGGTGCTCGTCCCGGCGGCCTCCTCGACCGCCGTCCGCAACTGGGCGGCGAACCGCTCGTCGGCGGCGAGCGCCGTCAGATCGCGGCGGCCCGGCCGCTGGTCCCGCATCCACGCGTCCAGCGCGATCCTGACCTGCTTCGCCGGCGTCGCGACCGGCACGCCGAGCGCCAGACACAGGTCGAGCAGATCGATGTCGACCCCGCCGCGCCAGCCGCGCTCGGAGAACAGCCGCACCGGCGTCCCGTCCGCGATCAGCCGCGGCGCCAGCCGCTCCACCAGGGCCAGTTCGGCCTCGACGCGGCCCGGGTTCGCCCAGCCGCGCCGCCGGTGCCTCGCCCAGGCGCTCAGCCACTCCGCGGCCGGGACCGTGCCGTCCGTCAGCAGCTCGACCGCCCCGCAGGCGTCGAGCAGCTCCAGCCAGGAGGTGTCGAAGCCCTCCGGGTCCTCCCCGGTCACCGCCGGCAGCAGCGAGGCGAGCCGGCGGCGCACCGCCGCGTCCCCGGCCGCGAGGTCCCGCAGCGCGGGCAGCGCCGACTTCCAGAAGCCGGGCGCGGCCCGGTTCATCGCCCCCGTGGGCAGGATCTCGGCGAGCAGCGCGCACTCCTCGGCGCGCACGTCCCGCTTCGCCGCCTTCGCCAGGCGCCGCAGGTCCTCCAGCATCCCCGCGTACGGGGCGAGGCCCGCCGCGCAGCGCTCCAGCGACAACGCGCGGAAGTTCTCGTACGCCTCGGCCGCGCCGAGCCGGGACGCGAGGCTCTTGGCGTGCTCCCGCAGTGCCTTCGCGGTCAGCGCGCCGGCCCCCGCGAACTCCAGGAACACCTCCCGCACCCGCTCCTCGTCCACGGGCAGGGCGTGCCGCTGCTCGGCCGCGCGGGCCTTGCCGAAGAACACCGCCGCCTGCTGCTTCGCGTCGGCCGCCAGGAACAGCCGGGCGACCTGCTCGTAGTACGTGGGCAGGAACTGCGGCACCGAGCGGTCGAGCCGGACGCCGATCTCCTCGAAGCCCTCCTTCGCGAGCCCCGGCTTGGTCGCGACCTGACGCGTCAGCCGCTCCATCTCCTTCACCACGGCCAGCGCGTGGTGCCCGTTCGCCGGGTCGTGGACCAGCGCCCACGCCGGGAAGCCCAGCGACTGCCGGCGCACCCGGCCCACCGGCTCCGCCGAGCCGCCCGGCGCGAAGCCCAGGTACTCCAGGGCCAGGTCCTCGGCCGCCGCGATCGTCTCCGGCACGAGCCGCACCACCGGCCGGTCCTCCAGCGCCGGATGCGCGTACGACCGGGCGGTCAGCACGTTCGTGCCGTCCCCGGCCGCGCCCTCCGGCAGCACCGCCCCCGCCTGGAGCAGACCCTCTTCCTTCACGCTCATCGCGCGTCCCCCTCCTCGTCCACGACGCGGCCCGCGTACACCAGCGCCGCCATCCGCTCGCCCTCCGACCAGGCGACCGGCCCCACCTCGGCCGTCGGCAGCCGCCGCCCCGCCCGGTCCCGCCACTCCAGCGAGCCCGTCCACGCCTCCGCGTCCGGGTAGTCCTCGCCGAGCCAGTACGCCGCCTCCAGCGCCCGGCCGTCCTCCACCAGCGGACACACCGCGTGACCGCCGCGGACCCGGTAGCCGAACGACGTCGCCCGCGCCGTGGCGTGCCGCAGCTGCTCGAACCTGCCGCCCGCGTACGTCTCCACGGTGTCCTCGCCCCCGGAGCCGCCCGCCCCGTCGGCGTCCTCGCCCGGCGAAGGCTCCGGCCGCCGCCACACCTCGCGGAACAGCTGCTGGGCGCCCTGCTCCACACCGAGCTCCGCGGCGAACTCGCGCAGTTCCTCCAGCTCGTCCAGGAGCACCGGATGCGGTATCAGCACCGACTCCACGCCCTGCGCCGCGCCCAGCCGCACCGAGTCGCCGTCCAGATCCACCACACCGAGCCCGCGCTCCGGGTCCGCGTCGCGCAGGAACCCGGCGCGGGCCACGTCCGCCGCGCCGTCCGCGCCCACCGGCGCGACCACCAGGTCCGTCAGCGCGGCCCGCCACGCCGGGTCCGGCCACACCCGGGCCAGCAGCGCCACCGGCACCGGCAGGGAGCGCACCAGCCACGCGTCGACCTGCTCGCGGCACTCCTTCTCGTGCCGCTCCAGCCATTCGGCGAGCTGCCTCAGCCGCACGACCTCCGGGTCGTCCTTCAGCTTCGCCGGCACCTGCTTGAGCGTCCGCCCCTGTGCGTTCCGGCAGAGCACGCGGGTGCCCTCCAGCGTCACGGCGTAGCCGCCGCTCCCTGTCTCGATCCAGCCCATGGCGAGACCCCCTCCCCGACCTTCCGGTTCCGATGGCGATCACCCTAGGTGACCGGACTGACAACGCCCCTCCCGGTCCGGTGAGCCTGTGGAAAACACTCGTGACGCCCGCGCAACGGGCAGGCAACGTGCCGGGGCCAGGATCGGTCCATGACGGATCCGGACATCACCCTCGCCGACACGGCCCAGCTGTTCGGCCGGATCACCGACGAGCTCGGGACCCGGCTCCGGCAGGTCCGCCCCGCCGGACCGCGCGGCCGGGCCGCGCAGCCCCCCGCCCTCATAGCCGTCGCCCACGGCAGCCGCGACCCGCGCGCGCTGCCGGCGGTCCGGGCCCTGCTCGACCGGGTCCGCGAACTGCGCCCCGGCCTCGACGTCCGCCTCGGCCACATCGAACTGAACGCCCCGCTGCTGTCCGACACCCTCGCCGAGGTCACCGCGAGCAACCGCGAGGCCGTCCTCGTACCGCTGCTCTTCGGCCACGGCCACCACGTCACCCACGACCTGCCCGCCGCCGCGGCCGCCGCCCCCGAGCTGCGCACCCGCGTCGCCGCCCCGCTCGGCGCCCACCCCCTCCTGATCGAGGCCCTGTACGAACGCCTTGCCGAGGCCGGCTGGACCGCGGAGCACGAGGCCGCGCGCGACACCGCCGTGGTCCTCGCCTCCGCCGGCTCCCGCGCCCCCGAGTCCGCCGCCGACACCCGCCGCACCGCCGCTCTGCTGAGCGAGCGCCTCGGCGGCGTGCCCGTCGTCGCCGCGTACGCCTCTGCCGCCGCGCCCACCGTCCCGGCCGCGGTCCGCGCCCTCGCCGCCCGCGGCCGGCACCGCGTCGCCGTCGCCTCCCTGTTCACCGCCCCCGGCCTCTTCGCCACCCGCAGCACCGCCCAGGCCCCCTGGATCGCGGCCGCCCCGCTCGGCCCGCACCCCGCCCTGGCCCGACTGGTTCTCCACCGCTACGACCGCGCCCTGCACACCCCCCACACCGCCCTTACCGGACGAGAACTCGCCTCCGCCTAGCCCCGCCTGTCGGTCCCGCCGGTTACCTTCGGGGCATGGACGGCATCACGGACACCCCCGGCTACGACGAGGCGGCCATCGAGCGCTGGGACGCCGAGCCCGACAAACGCCCCGGGCGGACGGCCTTCCAGCGCGACCGGGCGCGGGTGCTGCACTCCGCCGCGCTGCGCCGGCTCGCCGGCAAGACCCAGGTCGTCACCCCCGGCACGAGAAGTCACGCGTGGGACGCCAGTCCGCGGACCCGGCTCACCCACTCCCTCGAATGCGCCCAGGTCGGCCGGGAACTCGGGGCCGCGCTCGGCTGCGACCCCGACCTCGTCGAGGCCGCCTGCCTCTCCCACGACATGGGCCACCCGCCGTTCGGGCACAACGGCGAACAGGCGCTCAACGACTTCGCCAAGGACTGCGGCGGCTTCGAGGGCAACGCCCAGTCGCTGCGCCTGCTCACCCGCATCGAGCCCAAGCGCTTCGTCGCCGGCCCCGGGAACGGCGCACCGGTCAGCGTCGGCCTCAACCTCACCCGCGCCTCCCTCGACGCCGCCACCAAGTACCCCTGGCCGCGCGGCGGACACCCTGCCGACCCCGGCTCGCCCAAGTTCGGCGTCTACGAGGACGACCTGCCCGTCTTCGAGTGGATCCGCCGCGGCGCGCCCGAGCACCGCAAGTGCTTCGAGGCGCAGGTCATGGACTGGTCCGACGACGTCGCGTACTCCGTGCACGACTTCGAGGACGGCCTGCACGCCGGCCACATCGACCCGAACCTGCTGTACTCCGAGCCCGAGCGCGCCGACATCTGGCGGGTCGCCATCGGCCGCTACGTCCCCGACGACACCGACCCGCAGGAACTCGCCGACGCCCTCGACCGGCTGGTCGACCAGGACTGGTGGCCGCACGGCTACGACGGCTCCGCCGTCGCCCAGGCCCGGCTCAAGGACGCCACCAGCCAGCTCATCGGCCGGTTCTGCCTCGCCGCGGAGGGCGCCACCCGCGCCGCGTACGGCTCCGGCCGGCTGACCCGGTACGCCGCCGAACTCGTCGTCCCCCGTGAGACCCGCAACGAGTGCGCGGTGCTCAAGGCGGTCGCCGACCGCTACGTGATGCAGCGCGCCGAACAGGAGGCGCTGCGGGCCGACCAGCGGATCGTCCTCGCCGAACTGGCCGAGGCGCTCACCGGCCGCGCCCCGCACGGACTCGAACCGCAGTTCCGCGCCCAGTACCTGGCCGCCGCCGACGACCGCTCCCGCAAACGGGTGATCGTCGATCAGATCGCCTCGCTCACCGACGCGTCCGCCCGCGCCCTCCACGACCGGCTCACCGCCCGCCGCCCCTGACGCGGACGCGCCCTGCGGCCCTCTTCCGCCCTCACGCTCCGTGCGGGACGCTCGCTGGAAGCGCCGGGGCGGTACGGCCCGTCCCCACGCCGGGAGGCGTAGCGTGGAACCGGTCGCAACGAGGAGGCATCAAGTGGTCGATGCAGATCAGAGCTTCGTCATCGTCGGCGGGGGCCTGGCCGGGGCGAAGGCGGCGGAGACGCTCCGCGCCGAGGGCTTCAACGGGCGGGTCATCCTGATCGGGGACGAGCGCGACCACCCGTACGAACGCCCACCGCTCTCCAAGGGCTATCTCCTGGGCAAGGAGGAACGGGAGAGCGTCTTCGTCCACGAGCCCGCCTGGTACGCGCAGAACGACGTCGAGCTGCACCTCGGGCAGCCGGTCACCGCCATCGACCGCGACGCGCACACCGTGCGCCTCGGCGACGGCACCGTCATCCGGTACGACAAGCTGCTCCTCGCCACCGGGGCCGAGCCGCGCCGGCTCGACATCCCCGGCACCGAGCTGGCCGGCGTGCACCACCTGCGCCGCCTCGCCCACTCCGACCGGCTGAAGCAGGTCCTCGCCGGCCTCGGCCGCGACAACGGCCACCTGGTGATCGCCGGCGCGGGCTGGATCGGCCTGGAGGTCGCCGCGGCCGCCCGCACGTACGGCGCCGAGGTCACCGTCGTCGAGGCCGACGACACCCCGCTGTACCGGGTGCTCGGCCCCGAGCTCGGGCAGCTCTTCGCCGATCTGCACACCGAGCACGGCGTCCGCTTCCACTTCGGAGCCCGGTTCACCGAGATCCTCGGCGAGGACGGCATGGTCCTCGCCGTCCGCACCGACGACGGCGAGGAGCACCCCGCCCACGCGGTGCTCGCCGCGATCGGCGCCGCCCCGCGCACCGCGCTCGCCGAGAACGCCGGGCTCGCCCTCGTCGACCGCGCCGACGGCGGCGGCGTCGCCGTCGACGCGAGCCTGCGCACCTCCGACCCGGACATCTACGCCGCCGGCGACGTGGCCGCCGTCCACCACCCGCTGCTGCACAGCCGCATCCGCGTCGAGCACTGGGCCAACGCGCTCAACGGCGGCCCGGCCGCCGCCCGCGCGATGCTCGGCCAGGCCGTCTCGTACGACCGGGTGCCGTACTTCTTCTCCGACCAGTACGACCTCGGCATGGAGTACTCGGGCTGGGCGCCGGCCGGCTCGTACGACCAGGTCGTGGCGCGCGGGGACGTCGGGAAGCGCGAGTTCATCGCCTTCTGGCTGCGCGAGGGCCGCGTCGTGGCGGGCATGAACGTGAATGTGTGGGACGTCACAGACCCCGTCCAGAAGCTCATCCGCTCCGGCGCGACCGTGGACCCGGAGGCCCTGGCGAACCCGTCCGTACCGCTCGACGGACTGCTCTGACCGCCACCCCACGGCCGGGCCGGACTGTCCGGGCTCACCCGTAGACTTCATGCGTGGCAGGCAGGATCAACGATGACGACGTGAAGGCGGTACGGGACGCGGTCCCGATCGACGCCGTCGTGTCCGAGTACCTCCAGCTCCGCAACGCCGGCGGCGGCAACCTGAAGGGACTGTGCCCCTTCCACGACGAGAAGTCCCCGTCCTTCCAGGTCAGCCCGAGCAAGGGACTCTTCCACTGCTTCGGCTGCCAGGAGGGCGGAGACACCATCGCCTTCGTCATGAAGATCGACCATCTCTCCTTCTCGGAGACGGTCGAGCGGCTCGCCGCCAAGGCGGGCATCACCCTGCGCTACGAAGAGGGCGGCTACAACCCCGGCCACCAGCGCGGCGAGCGGATCCGGCTGATCGAGGCCCACAAGATCGCCGCCCAGTACTACGTGGACCAACTCGGCTCCGCCGAGGCCGAGATCGGCCGGCGGTTCCTCGCCGAGCGCGGTTTCGACCAGGCCGCCGCCGCACACTTCGGCGTCGGCTACAGCCCGGCCGGCTGGGACCACCTCACCCGCTTCCTGCGCGGCAAGGGCTTCTCCGACAAGGAACTGCTGCTCTCCGGCCTCGCCCAGGACGGCCGGCGCGGCCCCATCGACCGCTTCCGCGGCCGGCTGATGTGGCCGATCAAGGACGTCGGCGGCGAGGTCGTCGGCTTCGGCGCGCGCAAGCTGCGCGACGACGACAACGGGCCCAAGTACCTCAACACGCCCGAGACGCCGATCTACAAGAAGTCCCAGGTGCTGTACGGCATCGACCTGGCGAAGAAGGAGATTGCGAAGAGCAGCCGGGCCGTGGTCGTCGAGGGCTACACCGACGTCATGGCCTGCCACCTGGCCGGCGTCACCACCGCCATCGCGACCTGTGGCACCGCCTTCGGCGGCGAGCACATCAAGATCCTGCGCCGGCTCCTGATGGACAACGGCTCGGCTCGCGTGATCTTCACCTTCGACGGCGACGCGGCCGGTCAGAAGGCCGCCCTGCGTGCCTTCGAGGACGACCAGAAGTTCGCCGCCGAGACGTACATCGCCATCGCCCCGGACGGCATGGACCCCTGCGAGCTGCGCCTCGCCAAGGGCGACGAGGCCGTCGCCGAGCTGGTCGAGCCGCGCACCCCGCTGTTCGAGTTCGCGCTGCGGCAGATCGTGAACCGGTACGACCTGGAGACCCCGGCCGGCCGGGCCGCCGCGCTCGACGAGGCCGCGCCGGTCGTCGCGAAGATCAAGAACATCGCCGTGCAGCACGCGGTCGCCGTCCAGCTCTCCGGGCTGATCGGCATCCTCGACGAGAAGTTCGTCGTGCACCGCGTCGCCCAGATCGCCCGCTGGCAGCGGGACCGCGGCGGCAAGGGCCCCGCGCCCGCGCCGAACCGGCGGCAGGCCCCGCCGATCCAGGCCCCGGCCGCCCCCGCCGGGCCCGCGCTCAACCTGCGCAGCCCCGCCCACCGCACCGAGCGCGAGCTGCTCAAGCTGGCCCTGCAGCGGCCGGAGCTGGTCTCGCCGGCGTTCGACGCGTACGGGATCGACGAGTTCACCGCGCCGCCGTACGCGGCCGTGCGCCAGTGCATCCAGATCGCGGGCGGAGCCACCGACGCCCCCGCCGACTACCTGGACACGGTCCTCCAGTCCGCCCCCGACGACACGGTCCGGGCCCTGATCCGCGAGCTGACCGTCGAGACGATCTTCGCGAAGTCGGTGGACGAGGTGTACGCGGGCGACCAGCTGGTCACCGTGCGGCTGCGCGCCGTCGACCGCCGGCTGCGCGACGTCCAGGGGCAGCTGGCCCGGCTCGGCGCGCACGGCGCGCCCGAGCAGGTGGCCGCTGTGCAGAACGAGCTGTGGGTGCTCACCCAGTACGCCCAGTCGCTGCGCACCCACGGCGCCGCCGCGCTCTGACGGGCCTCCCGGGAGCGGAAGCCGGGACCCCGGTCCGGGCGGAAGCCGGGACCCCGGTCTGACGTTCGGTCACCCCGCGGATTCAAAAAGTCACCGCACGCCCCTCGTGGCGGCGATGTGTCGTACCCCACACTGGGTCCGGTGCCTGAGCCCTCGGAGCCCCTGGAGGTCGCCCCCGTGCAGACCCAGACCCTCACCCCGGCGGACGTCGTGCCCGAGCAGCGCAGAGCGCCGCAGCCGGAGGAGCCGGCACCCGAGGAGCTCGTGGAGGAGGCGCCCGAGGCGGAGCCGGCGCCCCGCCGGCCGGAACCGGGCGGGAGCGGGCCCACCGGGGACCTGTTCCGCCAGTACCTGCGCGAGATAGGCCGGATCCCGCTGCTCACCGCGGAGGAGGAGGTCGAACTGGCCCGCCGGGTCGAGGCCGGGCTGTTCGCCGAGGAGAAACTCGCCCGCGCCCCCGATCTGGACTCCCGTCTCGCGCACGATCTGGACCGGCTGGTCGTCATGGGCCGGATGGCCAAGCGCCGGCTGATCGAGGCGAACCTGCGGCTCGTGGTCTCGGTCGCCAAGCGGTACGTGGGCCGCGGGCTGACCATGCTCGACCTGGTCCAGGAGGGAAACCTCGGCCTGATCCGGGCGGTGGAGAAGTTCGACTACGCGCGCGGCTACAAGTTCTCCACGTACGCGACGTGGTGGATCCGGCAGGCGATGTCCCGGGCGCTGGCCGACCAGGCCCGCACGATCCGCGTCCCGGTGCACGTGGTGGAGCTGATCAACCGGGTGGTCCGGGTGCAGCGCCGGATGCTGCAGGAGCGCGGCTACGAGCCCACGCCCGAAGAGGTCGCCGCCCAGCTCGACCTGCTGCCGGAGCGGGTCAGCGAGGTGCTGCGGCTCGCGCAGGAGCCGGTGTCGCTGCACGCGCCGGTCGGCGAGGAGGAGGACGTCGCCCTCGGCGACCTCATCGAGGACGGCGACGCCGCGTCCCCCGTGGAGTCCGCCGCCTTCCTGCTGCTGCGTGAGCATCTGGACGCCGTGCTCTCCACGCTCGGCGAGCGCGAGCGCAAGGTCGTCCAGCTGCGCTACGGGCTCGACGACGGGCGGCCCCGCACCCTGGAGGAGATCGGCCGGCTCTTCGGCGTGACGCGCGAACGCATCCGCCAGATCGAGTCGAAGACCCTCAACAAGCTGCGGGACCACGCCTTCGCCGACCAGCTGCGCGGCTACCTCGACTGAGACCGCCGCGCACCTGGCGGCCCGTCAGGCGTCCGTCCCGGGCGCCTCCTCCCGCCGCTTCTTCGCCGCGGTCTCGAAGGCCACGCCGACGGCGCTGCCGACGGAGATGCCGAGGGCGATGCCCAGGCCCAGGTTGTCGCTCAGCTGCCCGAGGCTGATGCCCAGGCACAGCCCGACGGGCATCCACAGCGCGATGCCCGTGCCCGGCTTCGCGGCCGGCTTCTCCTGCGTACCGCCGTTCTCGTCCGCCATGGCGTCCGATTCCCCCTTTGTCATCGTGGTCGTGGTCGTGGTGCGGTCAGTCGACCTCGGCGACGGCCTGCGCGAACTGGGCCGCGTACAGGCGCGCGTACGTGCCGTCCGCCGCCAGCAGTTCCGTGTGCGTGCCCTGCTCGACGATGGCCCCATTGTCCATCACCAAGATCACGTCGGCGTCGCGGATCGTCGACAGCCGGTGCGCGATCACGAAGGACGTACGGCCGTGCGCCAGGCGGGCCATCGCCTTCTGGATCAGCACCTCGGTCCGGGTGTCGACGGAGCTGGTCGCCTCGTCGAGGACCAGGATCACCGGGTCGGACAGGAACGCCCGCGCGATGGTGATCAGCTGCTTCTCGCCGGCGCTGACGCCCGTGCCCTCGTCGTCGATGACCGTGTCGTACCCGTCCGGCAGCGTCCGGACGAACCGGTCCGCGTGCGCGGCCCGGGCCGCCGCCTCGATCTCCGCCCGGCTCACCTCCCGCGAGGCGCCGTACGCGATGTTGTCGGCGATCGTGCCGCCGAACAGCCAGGTGTCCTGGAGCACCATGCCGATCCCGGCCCGCAGGTCCTCCCGCGACATCCGCGCGATGTCCACCCCGTCCAGGGTGATGCGGCCGCCCGTGACCTCGTAGAACCGCATCAGCAGGTTCACCAGGGTGGTCTTCCCGGCGCCGGTCGGACCGACGATCGCCACCGTCTGCCCGGGCTCCACCGTCAGCGACAGGTCCTCGATCAGCGGCTTGTCCGGCTCGTAGCGGAACGCCACCTTCTCCAGCGACACCCGGCCCTTGAGCTGCTCCGGCCGGTGCGACTCCGGGGCATCCGGCTCCTGCTCCTCCGCGTCGAGCAGTTCGAAGATCCGCTCGGCGGAAGCCACGCCCGACTGCACCAGATTCGCCATCGAGGCGACCTGCGTCAGCGGCATGGAGAACTGCCGGGAGTACATGATGAACGCCTGCACGTCGCCGATCGACAAGGCGCCCGAGGCGACCCGCAGACCGCCGACCACGGCGACCAGCACGTAGTTGATGTTCGAGACGAAGAACATCACCGGCTGCATCACACCGCTGTTGAACTGGGCCTTGAAGCCCGCCTCGTACAGCGCCTCGTTCTGCTCGGCGAAGTCCCGCGCGGACTCCTCCTGCCGGCCGAAGATCTTCACCAGGGAATGCCCGGTGTACATCTCCTCGACGTGCGCGTTCAGCTTGCCGGTGGACTTCCACTGCTGCACGAAGTGCGGCTGCGAGCGCTTGCCGATCCGCGCCGCCGCGACCACCGACAGCGGCACCGTCACCAGCGCGACCAGCGCGAGCAGCGGCGAGATCCAGAACATCATCACCAGCACGCCGACGATGGTCAGCAGCGAGTTGATCAGCTGGCCCATCGACTGCTGCATGGTCTGCGAGATGTTGTCGATGTCGTTGGTGGCCCGGCTCAGCACCTCGCCGCGCTTGGCCCGGTCGAAGTACGACAGCGGCAGCCGCGCCAGCTTCGCCTGGACGTCCTCGCGCAGCCGGTACACCGTCCGGTTGATCACCTTGATCGACATGCGGGTCGACACCAGCATCAGCAGACCGGCCGCCACGTAGATCACGAGGACCAGCAGCAGCACCTCGCCGACCGCGCCGAAGTCGATCCCCTGCCCGGGGGTGAAGTCGACGCCGGACAGCATGTCCGCCACGCCGTCGTCGCCCTGGGCGCGCAGCCCGGCGACGGCCTGCTCCTTGGTGACGCCCGCGTCCATCTCGCGGCCGATCACGCCCGCGAAGACCAGGTCCGTCGCCCTGCCGAGGATCATCGGGCCGACCACCGAGCCCGCCACGCTGAACACACCGGCGGCCAGCATCAGCCACAGCGCGCCCCGCTCCGGCGCCAGCTGCTTCAGCAGCCGCTTGCCGGAGCCCTTGAAGTCCATGGACCGCTCACCGGACTGGCCCATCATCATGCGTCCGCCAGGACCGGCCATCAGGCAGCCTCCGCCTCGGTCAGCTGGGAGAGCACGATCTCCCGGTACGTCTCGTTGTCCGCCATCAGTTCGTGGTGCCGTCCGGCGCCCACGACCCGGCCCTCGTCGAGGACCACGATCCGGTCGGCCTCACGGATGGTCGACACCCGCTGGGCGACGATCACCACGGTCGCGTCCGCGGTCTCCCGCGCCAGCGCCGCGCGCAGCAGCGCGTCCGTCTCGTAGTCGAGCGCCGAGAACGAGTCGTCGAAGAGGTAGATCTCCGGGCGCTGCACCAGCGTCCGCGCGATCGCGAGCCGCTGCCGCTGGCCGCCGGAGACGTTGGTGCCGCCCTGCGCGATCGGCGCGTTCAGGCCGTGCTCCAGCTTCCGTACGAAGTCCGCCGCCTGCGCCACCTCCAGCGCGTGCCACAGCTCCTCGTCGGTCGCGTCCGGCTTGCCGTAGCGCAGGTTCGTCGCCACCGTCCCGGAGAACAGGTACGGCTTCTGCGGCACCAGGCCCACCGTCCGGGCCATCAGCTCCGGGTCCAGCGTCCGCACGTCCACGCCGTCGACGAGGACCTGCCCGCCGGTCGCGTCGAACAGCCGCGGCACCAGGCCCAGCAGCGTGGACTTGCCGCTGCCGGTCGAGCCGATGATCGCGGTGGTCTCGCCCGGCCGGGCCACCAGCTCCACGTCCCGCAGCACCGGCTCCTCGGCGCCCGGGTAGCGGAAGTCCGCGCCCCGGATCTCCAGATGGCCGCGCCGTCCCAGCTCCCGCACCGGCTCGGCCGGCGGGACGACGCTGGACTCGGTGTCCAGCACCTCCTGGACGCGCTCGGCGCACACCTCCGCTCGCGGCACCATCATG
The DNA here is from genome assembly GCF_048500665.1 of Streptomyces tritici. NCBI lineage: Bacteria > Bacillati > Actinomycetota > Actinomycetes > Kitasatosporales > Streptomycetaceae > Streptomyces > Streptomyces tritici. Next base: position 2,018,262 of record NZ_CP183183.1, on the reverse strand, counting down.
AACATGAAGGTGGCCATCATCACGGCCATCACGATCTGCATGAGGTAGGCGAGGAAGGCGGTCAGCGCGCCGATCTCCATGGCGCCGCTGTCGATGCGGTGCGCGCCGAACCAGACCACGGCCACGCTGGAGACGTTCACCACCGTCATGACGGTCGGGAACATCAGCGCCATCAGCCGGCCCGTCGCCATCGAGACGTCGGTCAGCTCCTCGTTCGCGCCCCGGAAGCGCTCGCTCTCGTACGTGTCGCGGACGAAGGCGCGGATCACCCGGTTGCCGGTGATCTGCTCGCGCAGCACCCGGTTCACCGTGTCCAGCCGCTCCTGCATGGTCCGGAACAGCGGCCGCATCCGCTTCACGATCAGCGAGACCGCGATGCCCAGCACCGGCACCACCGCGAGCAGCACCGCCGACAGCGGCACGTCCAGCGAGAGCGCCATCACGATGCCGCCGACGCACATGATCGGCGCGGAGACCATCAGCGTGAACGCCATCAGCACCAGCATCTGCACCTGCTGGACGTCGTTCGTCGTGCGGGTGATCAGCGAGGGCGCGCCGAACTGCCCCACCTCGCGCGCCGAGAAGGACTGCACCCGCGCGAAGACCGCGGCGCGGACGTCGCGGCCGAGCGCGGAGGCGGTGCGAGCCCCGTAGTACACGGCGCCGACGTTGCAGGCGACCTGCACCACGGACACGGCGATCATCACCGCGCCGAAGCGCAGGATGTAGCCGGTGTCGCCCCGGACGACACCGCGGTCGATGATGTCGGCGTTGAGGGTGGGCAGGTAGAGGGTGGCGCAGGTCTGCAGGAACTGCAGCAGCACCAGCAGGGCGATGGGTTTTCGGTACGGGCCGAGGAAGGTCCGGAGGAGTCTTATGAGCACGGGTTCTACTATCGCCCGCGCCCCGGAGGCGTTACGACTCGGTTTTCCCCAGGCACGGCGGTAAGTCCTATGGTCCTACCGCCGTCGGGGCCCGCCCCGCCGTCCTACGCGAACGCCCCCGGATGGATCTGCTCCCGCGTCGCCGCGTACTGCTGCCGCACCGCCTGACCCACCGCCAGCTCCTCGCCCGGTTCGAGCACCTGCGCCGCCGCGCCCTGCCAGGCCGGCGGGGTCTGCGGCGACAGGGTGCCCTGCGCCACGCCCAGCGCCCACGCCGCCTGCCGGGCCGCGCCCAGCGCCGCGTAGTCCGCCGGCTGGGGGACGACCGCCTGCGCGCCGAAGACCGCCGGGGCGATCGCCTGGACGGCCGGCAGCTCGGCGGCCGGGCCGAGCAGGAACACCCGGCGCACCTCCACCCCCCGCCCGCGCAGCACGTCCATCGCGTCGGCGAGCGAGCACAGCATGCCCTCGAACGCGGCCCGCGCCAGGTGCTCCGGCTTCATCGACTCGCGCCGCAGCCCGCTCAGCGTGCCCGCGGTGTGCGGCAGCTGCGGGGTCCGCTCGCCCTCCAGGTAGGGGAGCAGCACCAGGCCGGAGGAGCCCGGGGTGGACTTCAGGGCCAGCGCCGACAGCTCCGCCAGGTCCTCGCAGCCGAGCAGGTCCGCGGTGCCTCGCAGCGCCCGCACCGCGTTGGAGGTGTGCACCACCGGCAGGTGCATGCCGGTCGCGTCGGCGAAGGAGGTGATCATGCCGCGCGGGTCGGCCAGCGCCTCGTGGTGCACGGCCATCACGGAGCCGGACGCGCCGAGCGAGACCACCGCGTCGCCGTGCCCGAGGCCGAGCCCCAGTGCGGCGGCCATGGTCTCCCCGGTGCCGGCGGAGATCAGCAGGCCCTCGGGCGTGGTGCCGGCCGCGTCGGCGGGGCCGAGCACCTCCGGCAGCGCCGCCTGGTGGCCGAGCGCCAGCTCGACCAGGTCCGGCCGGTACGCGCCCGTCGCCGCCGACCAGTAGCCGGTGGCCGAGGCCGCGCCCCGGTCCGTGGTGCGCCGCACCGGGCGGCCCAGGAGCTGCCAGACCAGCCAGTCGTGCGGCTGCATGAGGGCGGCGACCCGGGCCGCGGCCTCGGGCTCCGTCCGCGCCAGCCAGCGCAGCTTGGCGACCGGCTGCCCGGACTGCGGTACGCAGCCCACCGCCTCGGCCCAGGCATGGCGGCCGCCGAGCGCCTCGACGAGATCCGCCGCGGCGATCTGCGCCCGCTTGTCGTTGCCGACCATCGCGGGGCGCACCAGGCCGCCGGTGCGGTCCAGCGGCACGACCGCGTGCTGCTGCGCCGAGACGCCGATGGCCTGCACGCCCTCCAGGAGCCCGCCGCCCGCCGCCTCGCCGAGCGAGAGCAGCCAGGCCTGCGGATCGACGTCCGTGGCCTTGGGCTCGACGGGATGCGGGGCGTAGCCCTGGCGCAGTACGGCGCCCGTGTCGCTGTCGCAGACGACGATGCGCGTGAAGTCGGTAGAGCTGTCCAGACCGGCGACTATCCCCATGCTCACGATTCTGCCGCACGCGCGGCCGGTGCTGTGACGCGCGTGGACCCGGCCCGTCGCCGGACCGGGTCGTGAGCCGCCGGAGCCGCTAGGTGTTGCTGGTGCCCCAGTCGTCGTCCAGGTCCTCGCCGGAGCGGCGGCGCTGCGGCCGGAGCCGGTCGGTCACCGAGGCCGGCAGCCGGTCGCCGACCTTCTCGCTCACGGCGTGGTACGCCTTGCCCGCCGCCTGGCGGCCGGTGGTGGCGGCCGACTCGCAGGCGTTGCGCACCGCGGGGTTCGCGGCCAGGGCCTGTGCGGACTTCTTCATCTCCTCGTAGCGCTCGCGTCCGGCCCGGGAGCCGAGGACGTAACCGAGGGCCAGTCCCGCGACGAACGTCAGCTTGTACCGCATGGCTGCGACCTTCCCTGGAGCGTCGTGCGTCCCTGGGGGATACCGATTGGCGGAGCACCCCCCTGCTTGCGCTAATGTATGTGTCGCAGCGAGCGAGCGCCGCCCGGGAACACCCCAGGTGGGTGAGTTCGGTGCAACGCAGCAATCCCCTGTAGCTCAATTGGCAGAGCAGCCGGCTGTTAACCGGCAGGTTACTGGTTCGAGTCCAGTCGGGGGAGCGCGATCCCCTGTAGCTCAATTGGCAGAGCATTCGGCTGTTAACCGGAGGGTTGCTGGTTCGAGTCCAGCCGGGGGAGCCAACGGAAGAGGACCCTTCGGGGTCCTTTTTCGTTTCCCCGGGAACCGCGCGGCCCGGCCCGAAGTCCTCATGGTCGAGCATCGCCGAGCATCCGGAGCAGGAGATCGTATGAGCGGCTATGCTGCGGCAGACGGCGCGCACACATGTACGCGCCACGCCGTGGAGGGGCGGTAGCTCAGCCGGTTAGAGCAGCGGACTCATAATCCGTCGGCCGTGGGTTCGAGTCCCACCCGCCCCACCGAGCGGTTCGCCTACAGAACCGTTTCTATCTGCGGAAACATCAGGACCCCGGGCGCCGCGCCAGCGCGGCGCCCCTGGTTCATCCGTCCGGACGAGACCCGGGCCCGGGGCGTCGTGGGCGCGTAGGAATACTGGACCCGATCCGCCGAGCGCAGTGTCACCGGACGAGGTTCAGCATGCGAGACACCGTCTTAGCCCCCACCGTCCCGGCCCCCGCATGACGGGCATGGCCGACCTCGGGCTCACGCCCGAACAGGAACGTCTGTACCGCCGGCTGCTGCGCGAGCCGCGCACCCCGCCGGACCCCGCGGCCGACGGCCCGGTTCTCGTGCAGCTGCGGGAACTGGGGCTGGTGGACGCCGAGTCGACCCCCGTGGCCCCGGCGGCGGCCGTGGAACTCCTCGTCCGGCGGCGCGTCGAGCAGACCCGGCGCCAGCTCGCCCGGCTCACCTCGGCCTGGGAGGTCGTCGCGGAGCTGTCGGAGGAGCAGCGCCGGGGGCGGCCCCTGCAGATGATCGAGCACATCCAGGACGGGGCCGCCGTCACCCGGCGGCTCAGCGGGATGCTCGACGACGAGCCGCGCGAGTTCATGTACATGAAGTCGCACGCCCGCTTCCCCGACCCCGGGGACGACGGCGCCGGCGACGACCAGTCGCGGTTCGCCCGGGCCCTGACCCGGGGGCTGCGCAGCCGGACCCTGTTCTCCGCGTACGCGCTGCGCGACCCCCAGCAGGCGGACTGGGCGCGCTCCTGGCAGGCGCGGGGCGACCTGCACCGGGTCACGACGGAGCCGGTCCGGCACCTCGCGATCGTCAACCGCGAGGTCGCCTTCGTGCAGGCCGACCCCGCCGACCCCCGGGCCGGGGCGCTGCAGATCCGCCATCCGGGGGTCGTGGACCTGCTGGCCGAGTACTTCGACGGCCTGTGGAACCGGGCCCGGGAACTCGACGAGCTGCCGCTCACGCCCATCGAGCAGGAGGTGCTGCACGCCCTCGTCCACCACGGCATAGACGAGGCCGCCGCCCGCTCGCTGCACATCTCGGTGCGCAAGTTCCGCGCGCACGTCGCCGATCTCATGGCCCGGCTCGGGGCCGCCTCCCGCTTCCAGGCCGCCGTTCGCGCGAAGGAGCGGGGCTGGCTCTGACGGGAGGCGGCCACCGGCCCCCGCGTCAGTACGTGAGGATGCCCGGGTCCGAGACGCCCGCCGTGCCCGTCTCGACGTGGCCGGCCAGCCGGCGCAGGTACTCCGTGCTGGTCGAGGCGGTGACCGTGACGTCGTACCAGCGGGACGAGGCCGTCAGGTCCACCGTGTGGGCGATGGCGGCGCCGGGCGCGACGGTGACCGTCCGGGGCTCGCCCGCGTACGCGTTCCTGATCGTCAGCGTCGCCGCCGCGGTGGTGCCGTTGGTGAGCGTGAGATCCAGGTGGCCCGTGGTCGCGTTGTGGCGGGCCCGGACCTCGGGGACGGCCGTCCTGCCGGGGGAGCGGAAGCGGCGCAGGAAGCCGTTCGGCCCGTGGACGGTGAGGTCGGTGAGGCCCTTGGAGTACTTGGTGTTCCAGGTGTCCGAGAGCGACGCGCCGGCCGCGGTCGTGTACGTCCACGGCGCGTCGGTGCGGTTCGCCGAGGTCACGTAGAACTGGGCGCCGGCCTCGGGCCCGCCGCTGAAGGCGAGCCGGAAGGTGCCGGCCCCGGCGTCGGCGGAGCCGTCCACGTACGGGGCGTACTTCAGCGGCCGGGTGGGCTTGGCGCCCGGCTCCTGGCGGGGCATCGTGCCGACGGCCGGGGCGGTGGCCAGGAAGTCCGGGTGGCGTTCGCGGTCCGGCGGGTAGTAGCCGTCGGTCGGGGGCAGCGCGGCCGGCGCGGTCTGCGTACGGCCGAAGTCGAAGGCCGAGGTCAGATCGCCGCAGACGGCACGGCGCCAGGGCGAGATCTGCGGCTCGCGGACGCCGAAGCGGGCCTCCATGAAGCGGATGATCGACGTGTGGTCGAAGGTCTCCGAGCAGGTGTAGCCGCCGGTCGACCACGGCGAGACGACCAGCATCGGCACACGCGGCCCCAGGCCGTACGGACCGGCCACGTAGCCGGTCTTCCCCGGGAACCAGTCCAGCGTCGTGGGGGTCGTCGAGAGGCCCTGCGCGGCGGAGGCCGGGACGTACGGCGGGACGACGTGGTCGAAGAAGCCGTCGTTCTCGTCGTACGTGATGAACAGGGCCGTGCGGGCCCACACGTCCGGGTCGGAGGTCAGCGCGTCGAGGACCTGCGCGATGTACCAGGCGCCGTAGTTCGAGGGCCAGTTGGAGTGCTCGCTGAAGGCCTCGGGCGCGGCGATCCAGGAGATCTGGGGCAGCCGGCCGGCCTGCACGTCGGCGCGCAGGACGTCGAAGTATCCCTGGCCGTTCTTGTTGTCGGTGCCGGTGCGGGCCTTGTCGTACAGCGGGTTGCCGGGCTGCGCGTTGCGGTACGTGTTGAAGTACAGCAGCGAGTTGTCGCCGTAGTTGCCGCGGTACGCGTCGTTGATCCAGCCCCAGTGGCCCGCGGCGTCCAGGCCGTCGCCGATGTCCTGGTAGATCTTCCAGGAGACCCCGGCGGCCTCCAGGCGCTCGGGGTAGGTCGTCCAGCCGTAGCCCAGCTCGGCGTTGTTGAGGACGGGGCCGCCGCCCGTGCCGTCGTTGCCGGTGTGCCCGGTCCACATGTAGTACCGGTTCGGGTCGGTCGAGCCGATGAACGAGCAGTGGTACGCGTCGCAGATGGTGAACGCGTCGGCGAGCGCGTAGTGGAACGGGATGTCCTGGCGGGTGAGGTAGGCCATCGTGGCCTTGGTCTTGGCCGGGATCCACTGGTCGTACCGGCCGCCGTTGAAGGCCTTCTGGCCGCCGGCCCAGTCATGGTTGAGGCCCTGGAGGAACTCCATGCCCAGGTTGTCGCTCGACGGACGGAAGGGCAGCGTCACCTTGCTGCCGTCGGCCTGGTGCCAGACGGACTTGCCGCTCGGCAGCGTCACGGGGCGCGGGTCGCCGAAGCCCCGGACGCCCTTCATCGCCCCGAAGTAGTGGTCGAAGGAGCGATTCTCCTGCATCAGGACCACGATGTGCTCGATGTCCTGGATGGTGCCGGTCGAGCCCTGTGCCGGTATGGAGGCGGCGCGCGCGATGCTGTCCGACAGCATGCTCAGCGCGGCGGCTCCGCCCGCCAGTTGCAGGAACCGGCGGCGATTCAGTTCGGCCATGGGGGGTGCTCCTCCATCGGATGAGAGCGGACGGGGCGTGCGGGTGCGGACGCCGGCCGGGCCGGCGTCGGGCGCCCCAAGGAGAGCGCCCGTGGACCACCGCCGGGCGGCCGTCCCATGGCTTCCCGTCGTACGGCCGGAGAATCCCCCGTACTCGCACAGGATCGAGCATGCGCGAACGCCCTTTGTGCGCGGAAAGCGCACAAAGGGCGTCGGAACGTCTCGTGGTGAGGTGCCGTCAGGCCGCGGGCGTCACTCGATGACCAGGTCGACCTGGATGTTGCCGCGGGTGGCCTTGGAGTACGGGCAGAAGGCGTGGGTCTTCTCCAGGAGGGTGCGGCCCGGCTCGCCCTGGAGGTGGTCGGGGAACTCGGCGCGCATGACGACCGCGAGGCCGAAGCCGTTGTCCGCCGCGTCCTTGCCGATGCTGACCTCGGCGGTCACCGAGACGTCAGAGATGTCGATCTTCTCCTGGCGGGCGATGACGCCCATGGCGCTGGCGAAGCAGGCCGCGTAGCCGGCGGCGAAGAGCTGCTCGGGGTTGGTGCCCTGTCCGTTGCCGCCGAGGGCCTGGGGGTGGGCCAGCGGGAGGTCGATGTGGCCGTCGGAGCTGACGGCACGGCCCTCGCGGCCGCTGGCGGTGGCGACGGCGGTGTACAGCGCGTTCATGGAGGAATCCCCTCGTCGGAGTGCGTGGCGGTGCGGCGGTTCCCGTGGTGCGTCGGGCGGGTGTCGCCCTTCATTGATAGCGCACGATTAAGTTGTGCACAACTTAATCGTGCGTATGTGACGTACGCTGGGGTCATGGAGATGACGCCGGCTGCCGTGCGGGACGAGGACTTCCTCCGGCTCGACCACCAGATCTGCTTCTCGCTGCACGCGGCGACCCGCGCGTTCAACGGGATCTACCGCGACGCGCTCAAGGACCTCGGGCTCACCTACCCCCAGTACCTGGTGATGCTCGTGCTCTGGGAGCACGGCGAGCTGCCCGTGAAGGGCATCGGCGAGCGGCTGCGGCTGGACTCCGGCACGCTGTCGCCGCTGCTCAAGCGGCTGGAGGCGGCCGGCTACGTCGAGCGCCGGCGCAGCGCGGCGGACGAGCGCTCCGTCACCGCCCGCCCCACCGACGCGGGCCTCGCGCTGCGCGAGCGCGCCCTCGGGGTGCCGCGACGGATCGCCGCCGCGACGGGCCTGCCGCTGGAGGAGATCCGCGAGCTGCGCGACCGTCTCCACGCGCTGTCGGCGCGGCTGGACGCGGTCGACCCGGAGCTGCTGACGGCGGACGGGGACGCGATCTGCCGCTGAGGGTTCGCCCCCGGGTCGGTTTTCGGCCGAGCGGGCCCGGGCGGTACGGGGCGGTGTGCCAGACTCCGGCCGCATGGACCATGATCCCCATGCGGCCGGGCTCACCGTCGGCCACGGCGACGCCGAACTCGGCAAGCTCCTGGAGAAGGGGCTCGACGCCTACAACTTCCCCGCGACCGGCACCACGCCCGAGGACCAGGGCGAGCTGTCCGTGAAGGTGCTCGACGACTCGGGCGAGCTGATCGGCGGCCTCACCGCCTGGACCTGGGCGGGCCTGCTCGGCATCGACATGCTCTGGGTCCGCGAGGACAGCCGCCGCGACGGCTGGGGGAGCAGGCTGCTGCGCGCGGCCGAGGCGGAGGCCCGCAGGCGCGGCTGCGACCGCGCCTGCGTGTCGTCCTTCACCTTCCAGGCCCCCGACTTCTACCGCCGGCACGGCTACGTCGAGACCGGCCGCACCCTGGGGATCCCGGGCGGGGCCGAGGACGTGCACCTCTTCAAGCCCCTGCTGCCGGAGGCCGGGGAAGCCGAGGAGCAGAAAATGTAAGGAGCCATATCCGGGTCCAGTCCTATACTCGGCCCATGTCCTCGATCACCCTCCGGCGGGCGACCGCCGACGACGCGCGGCGTCTCACCCAACTCGTCCGCAAGTCCGGCGCCTACCGGGGCGACTACGCCGCGATGGTGGCCGGCTACGTGGTCGGAGGCACGTACATCGAGACCCACGCCGTCCACGTCGCCGTCGACGAGGACGACCGCGTCCTCGGCTTCTACGCGCTGCTGGTGGACGAGGCCGAGCTCGACCTCGCGTTCGTGGCCGACGAGGCCCAGGGCCGCGGCATAGGCAGGCGGCTGATGGACCACATGCGCGGCGAGGCCCGCGCGGCCGGGCTCGGCTCCGTGCGCGTCGTGGCGCATCCGCCCGCGGAGGACTTCTACCTCCGCACGGGCGCCCGCCGCACCGGCACCGTCGAGCCCTCCGGCCACGTCCACTGGGCCCGCCCCGAGCTCCGGTTCGACGTCGCGTGAGCGCCACGGAGCAGAGCCGGAAGGACGCGGGCGACGAGCGGCGGAGGATCTTCGCCGACCTCACGCCGCTGAGGACCTCCCCGGACTACCGCCGCCTGTGGTTCGGCAACACCGTCTCCTGGGTCGGCCAGGGCATGACCGCCCTCGCGATCTCCCTCCAGGTCTACGACATCACCCGCTCGCCCTTCGCGGTCGGGCTCGTCGGCGTGTTCTCCCTCGTCCCGCTGATCGTCTTCGGCCTGTACGGCGGGGCCATCGCCGACACCGTCGACCGCCGCAGGCTCGGCCTCGCCAGCGCCACCGGCTCCGCCGTGCTGTCCGTCGCCCTCGCCGCCGCCGCGTTCGCCGGTTTCGAACGGGTCTGGTTCCTCTACGGGATCGTCGCCCTGCAGTCCGTCTGCGCCGCGCTCAACGCCCCGGCCCGCTCGTCGATGATCCCCCGGCTGCTGCCCGCCGAGCAGTTGCGCGCCGCCAACGCGCTGAACTCGATGACGACGACGTTCGGCACGCTCGTCGGACCCAGCCTCGGCGGCCTGCTCGTCGGGTTCGGCGGCTACCAGACCGCGTACACCGTGGACGCCGTCGCGTTCACCGCCGCCCTGTACGCGATGTGGCGGCTGCCGGCCATGCTGCCGGAGCGGACCGGCGCCAAGCGGGCCTCCGTCCTGGACGGGCTGCGGTTCCTCGCCACCCGGCCCAACCTGCGCATGACGTTCCTCTCGGACTTCTGCGCGATGATCCTCGCCCACCCCCGGGCGCTCTTCCCGGCCGTCGCCGCGCTCTGGTACGACGGCGACGCGCGCGTCACCGGCCTGCTCGTCGCCGCGCCCGCCGCCGGCGCGCTGCTCGGCGGGGTGATCTCGGGCTGGCAGGGCCGCATCCGGCACCACGGGCAGGCCATCCTCGTCTCGGTCGCCTGCTGGGGCACCGCCATCGCGGCCTTCGGGCTGACCCGCAACCTCTGGCTCGGGCTGCTGCTGCTCGCCCTCGCCGGGTACTCCGACACCGTCTCGATGATCTTCCGCAACACGATGATGCAGGTCGCCGCCCCGGACGAGATGCGCGGACGGCTCCAGGGCGTGTTCATCGTGGTCGTCGCCGGCGGACCGCGGCTCGGCGACTTCCTGGCCGGCTCCGTCGCGGACCTGACCTCGCCGGCCGTCGCCATCACCGGCGGCGGCATCGCCTGCGTCCTCGCGGTCGGCCTGCTCGCCCTGTACGCGCGGGGCTTCCGCCGCTACGACGCGCTGCACCCGACGGCCTGAGCAGAGGGCTACGGCGGCCCGATCGGCGGGTCCGGGCGGCCGAAGCCCCCTCGAACGGGCCATCCTGTGCCCCCATCAGACGCGAGCGTTTGCCTTCGGCATGTGCCCGGACGAGGCTCCGAAGTGAGCAACCCCGCTCGTCAGGAGGATTTCATGCGCAAGATCATCGTCACGTTCGCCCTGGCCGCCGCCGCCACCCTGGCCGGCTCCGGCACCGCCCTCGCCGCCCACGACGACCCGTTCGCGGTCGAGGTCGAGGCCCCGGACGTGGTCGTCGCGGACCACACCGTCGTCGTCTGCGGCGACTTCAGCGTCTGCACGGGCGACGTCGGCTGACCGTTCCGCGCCACGGCCGGAAGCCCCCTCACACCGAGGGGGCTTCCGGCTGTCCGACGATCCCCCGCACCGTCCCCAGCTCCACCAGGTCCTGCGGGCGCAGGCGCAGTTGGTCCGCCGTCGCCGGGACCTGCCCGGGCGGGCGCTTCAGGATGGCGGCGGCGAGCTCGGGGGCGATGACGGAGAAATAACTGTCCGGCGCGGCCCAGGTGTTGCCCGGCGCGGCCAGGGCGAGCGCCCCGCCCGAGCCGCCCTCGCCGATCAGCAGCGAGGTGACCGGGACCCGGGCGGCGGCGATCGCGGCGAACGCCTCCGCGATCGCCGGGCCCGCGCCGGCCCGTTCCGCCTCGGCGTCGTTGGCGGCGCCGGGCGTGTCGATCAGCGTCAGGACCGGGATCCCGAGCCGGTCGGCGAGCCGGATCAGGCGCGCGGCGGTGCGGAATCCGGCCGGCCTCGTCGCCCCGCCGTTCTGCGCCGCGTACGCCACGACCCGGCCGTCGTGGATCCCGAAGCCGCACTCCACGCCGGGGTCCACCCCGCCGGCCCGGTCCCCGGACACGGCCGCCCGCACCTCGAAGTACGCGTCGAGATACGCCCCGGCCCGCGCCCGCGACCCGGCGCGCGCCCGCCGTACGGCCTCCCACCCGGTCCCGGGCGCGGAGCCGTGCCCGCCGAGCGCGTGCGGCGGGGGAGCGGGGGCGACCGGGGCCGTGCCCGGGGCGGACGCGGCCAGCAGGCGGAGCCACAGCGACAGGGTGGGACGGAGCGCCTCCGGCGGGACCACGGCGTCCACGTGGCCGTGCGCGAACTGCTCCTCGGCCGTGTAGGCCGCCGGGTCGGCGTCCGCCGGGCGGACCCGCGAGCCGGCGAAGGCCACCTGGGCGCCCGGCAGGGCGAGGGTCACATCGGCGCCGGCGCCCAGCGTGGCCCAGCCGCCACCGGTGGACGGGTCGCGCAGGACCGCCACGTGGGGGACGCCCGCCGCCCGCAGCCGTACCGTCTCCGCGGCGACCCGCTGCAACTGCGCGAGGGCCACCATCCCCTCCTGCATCCGGCTGCCGCCCGTCGCGACCAGCGACACCAGCGGAAGCCGGCGCTCCACCGCCGCGCGGTACGCGGCGACCAGCCGGTCGCCCGCCGCGCGCCCCAGCGAGCCGCCGAGGAAGCCGAACTCGAAGGCCAGCAGCACGCACCGCCGTCCGCCGACCGTCGCCGTGCCCCACAGCACCGACTCGTCCTCGCCCGTACGCCGGGCCGCCCCGGCGCGCGCCGCGCCGTAACCGGCCCACGCGAGGGGCCCGTCCACCGCATCCGCAGGTCGTGGCGCCGGTTCCTCCTCCGGCGTCCAGTCGTCCGTCACCAGGGCGATCACCGCGCGCGCGGACGGACGCTCAGTCACGGCCGAGCGCCTTCTTCAGGACCTTGCCCATGTCGTTGCGGGGCAGCGCCTCCAGGAACCGCACCGTCCGCGGCCGCTTGTGCGGGGCCAATTGGCCCGCCACGTGGGCCGCCAGCTCCTCCCCGGCCGGGTGCTTCTCCGGGTCCGCCGGCACCACCCAGGCGACGATCCGCTCGCCGAGGTCCGGGTCGGGCTCGCCGGTCACCGCGGCCTCCCGGACCCCCGGGTGGTCGAGCAGCGCGTTCTCTATCTCGCCCGCGCCGATCTTGTAACCGCCGCTCTTGATGAGGTCCGTGGCCCGCCGCCCCACGATCCGCACCCAGCCGTCCGCGTCCCGCACCGCCATGTCGCCGGTGCGGAACCAGTCCCCGTCGTACGCACCCGCCGTCGCGTCCGGCCGGTTGAGGTACTCGGTGAACAGGTTCGGTCCGCGCACCTGGATCTCGCCGACCGTCTCCCCGTCGCGGACGTCCAGGACCGTGCCGTCGTCGTCCACCAGCCGCAGGCCGACGCCGCCGAGCGGCAGCCCCACCGAACCCGGGCGCGGCTCCGCCTCCGGCCGGACGCTGCACAGCATGAGCGTCTCCGTCATCCCGTACCGCTCCACCACCTGACGGCCCGTCGCCGCCGCGATCCGCTCGTGGTCGTGCACCGGCAGCGCCGCCGAGCCGGACACCAGCAGCCGCGCGCCGGCGAGCGCCCGGACCAGCGCCGGGTCGTCGTCCAGGGCGTCCGCGAGACGGTGGTACATGGTCGGGACGCCGAACAGCATCGTGCCGCCGCCGTCCCCGAGCGCGCGGGCCACGCCCGCGGCCGAGAACGAGCCGAGGTGACGCACCGCGCCGCCGCGGCGCAACGGGCCCAGGACGCCCAGGATCAGGCCGTGCACGTGGAACAGCGGCAGTGCGTGGACCAGCACGTCCTCGCCCGTCCACGCCCACGCGTCGGCGAGCGCGTCGAGCGAGGCGGCGATCGCCCGCCGGGAGAGCACGACGCCCTTCGGCGGGCCGGTGGTGCCGGAGGTGTACACGATCAGCGCGGGGGCCTCGGCGTCGGCCGGCTCCGTGACGGGCCCGCCGCGTCCCCGCACGTCCACGTCCACCCGTGGCACGTCCGCCAGACCCTCGGGCAGCTCCTCGCCCGGCCCCGCGAGGACCAGGGCGGGCGCGCTGTCGCCGAGGATGTGAGCCAGTTCCCGTTCTCCGACACGGGGGTTGAGCGGTACGGCCGGCACGCCGGCCAGCAGGGCCCCCACGACCGCCACCGCGGTCGACGCGGTGGGCGTCGCCCACACCGCGACCCGGCCCGTGCCCCGGACCCGCGCGGCCACGGCGCCCGCCGCGGCGGCCAGTTCCTCGTACGAGAGTCCGTCGGCGCCGAAGCGCAGGGCGGGCCGGTCGGAGCCGGCCGCCAGGGCCGGGAAGAGCGCGCTCACGGTCGTCCTCCTCGCGTGGGGGTCCCCCTGGTCGAGCGAAGCCGAGAGCTCGGGGGAGGGATGCCGAGAGGAATTCTGCCCGGGCGCCGCCCGGGGCGTACTGCGACGTTCCTCACCTCCCGCACCTCACGGCCACGTCGTCGTGCGCGCCTCGGTCCCGGCGCCCGTCTCCGTCACCCGCAGCCGGACCGGCGGCGTGCCCTCCGGCGGTCGCGCGGGGGCCGTGACCACGACTTCGACGGCCGTCACCTCCGGCCGGCGGTGGGCGGCCGCGAGGGCCGAGCGCAGCGCGCCGAGCAGCCGGTCGGCGACCGGCTCGGTGACCACCGTGTCCACCGGGCCCGCGAAGTGCACCGACGGCGGGAAGCCCAGCAGGGTCGCCGCGCCCGCCGTCTCCCGCAGCACCCGGCCCCGGAAGGAGGCGGGCGCCTCCGCGGGCGGCTGCTGCAGGGCGAAGATCGCGGTGCGGACCTCCTGGATCGTGGAGTCCAGCTCGTCCACCGCCCGCCCGAGCAGGACGCCCTCCTCCGGCGACCCCTCCGCGGACTCCTCGGCCCGCCGCCGGGTCGACTCCAGCATCATCTCCGTGGCGAACAGCCGCTGGACGACGAGGTCGTGCAGATCGCGCGCGATCCGGTCGCGGTCCTCGAACACCGCGAGCCGCTCCCGGTCGTGCCGCGCGTCCGCGAGGACCAGCGCGAGCGCCGCCTGCGAGGCGAACTGCGCGGCGAGCAGCCGTTCCACGCCGGTGTACGGGCGGCCGCCGCGGCGACGGGGCAGGGCCAGCGTGCCGATCAGCTTCCCGCCGCTCTGCAGCGGCAGCATCATCGACGGCCCGAAGCGGGTGCGCACATGCGTGGTCATCCGCGGATCGGTCGCCGAGTCCTCGACGAACACCGGTTCGCCGCCGAGGAGTTGTTCCAGGACCGGGGAGCCGGGCCGGATCGTGGTGCCGATCAGGTCGTCCGGGTCGTCCACCGTCGAGGCCGCGACGATGGCCATGCCGCCCTCCGGGGTGGGCTGCAGCACCACCCCGGCGGAGGCGTCCGCGAGCAGCCGGGCGCGCTCGGCGACGACGGTGAGCGCGTCCCCGGCGGGCTCGCCGGCGAGCAGCGCCGTGGTCACCGCCGCCGCGCCCTCGATCCAGCGCTCGCGCTGCCGGGCGGTCTCGTACAGCCGGGCGTTGCCGATCGCGGTGCCGGCCCGGGACGCGAGCACCCGCAGCATGGCGAGGTCCCGGTCGGTGAAGGCGCCCGCGCGCTTCTCGGTGAGGTACAGGTTCCCGAAGACCTCGGTGTGGACGCGGACGGGGACGCCGAGGAAGGTGCGCATCCGGGGATGGTGCGGCGGGACGCCGCAGGAGCGGGGGTCCTCGGTCAGGTCGTCCAGGCGCAGCGGGCGCGGGTCGCGGATCAGGACGCCGAGCAGTCCGGTCCGGCCGTCGGGGAGCGCGCCGATCCGCTCGCGCTCGGCGTCGGTGAGCCCGGTGGTGAACAGCTCGGTGAGCAGGCCGCGCTCGGGGTCCAGGACCCCGAGCGCACCGTAGCGGGCGTCGGTGAGCTCGGCCGCGGTGTCCACGAGGTGCTGCAGCGTGGCCCGCAGTTCGAGCTCGGTCCCGACGTCGAGCACGGCCTCCAGCAGCCGGGGGAGCCCCGGCCGGGAGCCCGCGCCGGCGGTCGCGCGGGGCTCCGGGCGGGGCTCCGCGTCCGGCTCCGGGCGGGGCTCCGCGTCCGGCTCCGGGCGGGGCTCCGCGTCCGGCCCCGCGCCGGGCTCAGGTCCGGGCTCCCCGCGCGTCACTCGGCTTCGGCGAGCGGGCTGAAGGCCAGCGGCTGGATCCGGCCCTCCAGCATCGCGCCGAGGCCCAGGATGGCGCAGACGTCCGGGCGTTCGGCGATGTGCACGGGCATGCCCGTCGCGTCGCGGAGCATCTGGTCCAGGCCCGGCAGCAGCGCGCTGCCGCCCACCATCATGATCCCGCGGTCCGCGAGGTCGGCCACCAGGTCCGGCGGGCAGTCCCGCAGGATCTTGCCGATGCCGTCGAGCACCGCCGTCAGCGGCGTGTGGATCGCGTCCCGTACGGCCGCGGTGTCGACGAGGACGGAGCGGGCGAGCCCGGTCGCCACGTCGCGGCCGTGGATCTCCGTCGACGACGGGCCGTGCGGCGTCAGGCCGTTGCCGCTCAGGGCGAGCTGCAGCGGGCGCACGGACTGGCTCGGCAGCATCAGCTCGTGCTGGTGGCGCAGGTGCTGGATGACGGCGTGGTCGATCGCGTCGCCGCCGACCGGGATGCGCTCGGCGGTGACGATGGAGCCCAGCGAGAGCACCGCGACCTGCGTGGTCGCCGCCCCGCAGACCATGATCATGGTCGCGGTGGGCTGCTCCACCGGCAGTCCGCAGCCCACGGCCGCCGCGATCAGCGTGTCGACCAGCTCGACCCGGCGCGCGCCGAGCCCCACGAGCGTCTCGACGGCGGCGCGCTGCGCCAGCGGGTCGGCCTCGTGCGGGGTGCAGGCCGCGGCCCGCAGCCGGGGCTTGCGGCGCAGCTGGCGGCGGAGCTTCTCGCCGAGCAGGTGCCGCAGCATGCGCTGCGCCATCTCGATGTCGACGACGGTGCCGCCGGACACCGGGCGCATCACGCGGATGTAGTCGGGCGTCCGTCCCGTCATCTTCTCGGCCAGCGCGCCGACGGCGATCAGCGCTCCGGTTCTGGTGTTCACGGCGGCGACGCTGGGCTCGTCGACGACGAGGCCCGCGCCCTTGACGAAGACCCGGGTCCTGGCGGCCCCCAGGTCGACGGCCACATGGCAACGGCGCAACTGATCGAGACTGACGGACATGACCGACCCTCCGAAGTGCGGTGCTGGCACGAGCGCGGCGAGCGCTGGGCGAGTGTGCGAGTGGTGGTGCTCCTGGCATCGTGCGGCCGCGCGGGCTCCGGCGCGCGCTGAGAGCCGCCGGCCGGGGGTGCGCTGGGCTGATGGAGGGTCAGCGGACGCGTCCGGACGGGGGCAAGTGACCGCTCGGCGGACGCGGGAGACCGCTGGGCGGACGCCCGACAGCACCTGTGGGCGCAGGTGCAGGGCCCCGTCACGGCAGGGGCCCGGGCCCCCTCACCGCAGCCGCTGGAACAGGCCCCAGGTGAACTCGGCGGCGCACGCGGCCCCGTCCGGCCCGGTGAAGTCCAGCCGCGAGCGCGTCGGCGCGTCGCCCTCGCGCGGGACCGCCTCCGGGAACGCCCGCAGCACCTCCCCGAACGTGCAGCCCCAGGGCCGCAGATCGGCGGCGGTGCGCAGCACGGGGGAGGGGACGCCGGGCGTACGGGTCAGGCCGCGGCCCCACACCTGCGCGGGCCCCCCGGGGCCGCCGGGGCGGCCGGTCAGGACCTCCCAGCGCAGGTCCGGCCAGAGCGGCAGCTCCCACTGGAGGACCTCCGCGCCGGCCTCGGGGCCGATCCCCGGGCCGAGCCGGGGGACCGGACGGCGGAGCGCCGGCTCGCCGAGGGCCTGCCGGTAGCGGTGGAGCTCGCCGGGGCCTCTTCGCGCATGGGCCCAGGACTGCCAGACGCGGTTGGCCTCGCGCATCTCGCCGCGGCTCGCGCCCAGCTCCCGCAGCGCCTCCTCCACCAGGCCGGGCTGGTGGTCGGCCATCCGGCGCAGCAGCACCAGCTGGAAGGAACGCGGCCCGAACGGGGCGGCCTGCTCGCGGCGGGTCATGCGGGTCATCCTGCCCGAAGGGTCCGAAGAAGGAGATAGACCCGAAGAAGGAGATACACGACGGCGCGCCGGTGATCCGTGCGTTCCACACAGGACCTTCACGATTTCGGCTGTCTGTGCGATCGGACGGCCGCGTAGCCTGCGGGCGCCATGGACTTTTGCCATCAGTGCCGACGGCATCTCAACGGGGCCCTCGCCTGCGCCGGGTGCGGAACCCCCGTCGACGAGCTGAGGTACTACGCCCCCCAGGTGCCCGCGCCCGGGCCGGTCTTCCTGCCGCCGCAGCCGCCGCAGGGGCCGGCGCAGCCGCAGGCCGCCTCGTCCTGGCCGGGGCCGTCCACGGAGCCGCCGGTGCCCGCCGGCGAGGAGCCGCTCGCGGCCGGGGAGCACGTCTACGAGCTCGACCCCCTGGAGCCGCCCGCCACGGACGCGTCCGAAGGCCGGGCCGCGGCCCGTCGTGCCCGCTCGCGCCGCGCGGCCGGCCGGCCCAGTCGCCGGGCCCGCGGCCGTCACCGCGGCCGGGCCGCGCTGGCGGGCGGCATCGGGCTGGTCCTCGCCGCCGGCGGCATCGGCCTGGTCCAGATGCTCGACCAGCCCGAGGGCGGTTCCGCGACCGCCGTGGAGCAGGAGGACGTGCCCGAGGCCGAGCTTCCGGCCGAGCCCTCCTCCGCCCCGCCCCCCGAGGCGGACGACGGCCCCTCGCCCGTGGACGTCCCCGTCTCCGCCACCTCGGGCGCCCCGCGCTCCTCCGACGGGGACGGCGAGGGCGCCGCGGAGGGCGACGGCACGGGGGGAACGGGTACGGGTACGGCGCCGGGCGCGGGCACCGGCGACGGGCCGCCGCGCGGCTCCGCGGGCCCCACCGAGCGCCCCACGGCCTCCACGTCCCCCACGGCGGCGCCCTCCGGTGCGCCGCGTCCGGGCCCGTCCGGGACGGGTACGCCGCCGCGCGCCCCGAGCGACGGCGCCCCGCCCGCCTCGCAGCCGCCGTCGCCGAGTCCGTCCCCGACGTCCTCGTGCACGCCGTTCCTGTGGTGGTGCGTGTAGAGCCTGTGCGGCCGGAAGGCCCTGCAGCCTTGTCGCCCTGCGGCCCTACAGCTCGACGCTCTCGCCGAGCATCCGCTTCAGCAGGTCGCGCAGCATCGTCCGCTCGCCGTCGCTGAGCCGGCCCAGCGGCTCGCGCGCGAAGTCCAGCGACTCGCGCAGGGCGCGGGCGGTCCGCCGGCCCTCGTCCGTGGCCGCGGCCAGCTTCACCCGCCGGTCGGCCGGGTCGGGACGGCGCTCCACCAGGCCGCGCGCCTCCAGGCGGTCGACGATCCCGGTGATGTTGGACGGCTCGCACTTCAGCTTGAGGGCGATCTTCCGCATCGGCACCGGGTCCAGCGAGATCAGCCCGAGCACCCGGGCCTGCGCCCCGGTCAGCGCGTGCTGCGCGGCCGCCTGCTCGTACTCCGCGTAGTAGCGCGCCACGACCGTCCCGATGAGTTCGACGACTTCGAGGGTCAGCGGGTCGATGGGCGGGGTCGTGCGTGAGGTGGCCATGGGAACCATCGTACCCATTTACTTGACATGCTGAAATATTCAGGCGCATGGTTGTTTCAGTACCTGAAACTTTTCCAGGAGGCTCCCGCCATGTCCGTCCTTCCCGCAACCAGCCGTGAGTGGCACCTCGTCGCCCGCCCCCACGGGTGGCCGACCCCCGCCGACTTCGCGCTGCGCGAGGTCCCGGTGCCCGCTCCCGCCGAGGGCCGGATCCTGGTCCGCAACCTGCACTTCTCCGTCGACCCGTACATGCGCGGCCGGATGAACGACGTGAAGTCCTACGTCCCGCCCTTCCAGCTGGACCGCCCCATGGACGGCGGCGCGGTCGGCGAGGTCGTCGCCTCGAACGCCGAGGGCTTCGCGGTCGGCGACCACGTGCTGCACGGCCTCGGCTGGCGCGAGTACGCCCACGTCCCCGCCCAGCACGCCACCAAGGTCGACCCGGACCTCGCCCCGCTCTCCGCCTACCTCGGCGTCCTCGGCATGACCGGTCTGACCGCCTACGCGGGCCTGTTCGAGACCGCCTCCTTCAAGGAGGGCGACGCGGTCTTCGTCTCCGGCGCGGCCGGCGCCGTCGGCATGCAGGTCGGCCAGATGGCGAAGCTCAAGGGCGCCTCCCGGGTCATCGGCTCGGCCGGCTCCGACGAGAAGGTGAAGTACCTCGTCGAGGAGCTCGGCTTCGACGCCGCCTTCAACTACAAGAACGGCCCGGTCAAGGACCAGCTGCGCGAGGCCGCCCCGGACGGCATCGACGTGTACTTCGACAACGTCGGCGGCGACCACCTGGAAGCCGCGATCTCCTCGCTCAACGTGCACGGCCGCGCCACCATCTGCGGCATGATCGCCCAGTACAACGACACCGAGCCGGTCCCCGGCCCGCGCAACATGGCCATGATCATCGGCAAGCGGCTGCGTCTCCAGGGCGTCCTCGTGGGCGACCACTACGGACTGCAGCAGCAGTTCGTCCAGGAGGTCGGCGGCTGGCTGCGCTCCGGCGAGCTGAAGTACCGGGAGACCTTCGCCGAGGGCATCGAGAACGGCGTGGACGCCTTCCTCGGTCTGCTCCGCGGCGAGAACACCGGAAAGATGATCGTCTCGGCGACCCGCTAGTCTTCCCTCAGCCGTCGCGATCGTGGGCGCGAGTCGCGACGAACGAAAAAGGGAAGACAGCATGACCATCACGCAGTCCGACGTCCTGTACACCGCCGTCGCCACCGCCGAGAACGGGCGCGACGGCCGGGTGGCCACCGACGACGGTCAGCTCGACGTCGTCGTCAACCCGCCCAAGGCCATGGGCGGCTCCGGCGCCGGCACCAACCCCGAGCAGCTCTTCGCCGCCGGCTACAGCGCCTGCTTCCAGGGCGCGCTGGGCGTCGTCGCGCGCAACGAGAACGCCGACGTCTCCGGCTCGACGGTCACCGCCGAGGTCGGCATCGGCAAGAACGACGACGGCTTCGGCCTGATCGTCAAGATCTCCGCGACCATCCCGAACGTGGACGTGGAGACCGCGAAGAGCCTCATCGAGAAGGCCCACCAGGTCTGCCCGTACTCCAAGGCGACCCGGGGCAACATCACCGTCGAGCTCGCGGTCTGAGCCCCGGCTCGGCCGACCGCTCGTACGACCGAAGGGCCGTACCCCGACCGACCGGGGTGCGGCCCTTCGCGCTGCTGCGGCATCATGTCCGTCATCGTGGGGGACGGGGGAGCGGTGGCGCAGCAGCAGGTGCCGGGTGACGGCGGGGGCAGGATCATCGGCGGGCGGTACCGCCTGGGCGAGTCGCTCGGCAGGGGCGGCATGGGCCTCGTGCACCGCGCCACCGACGAACTGCTCGGCCGCGCGGTCGCCGTCAAGGAGCTGACCCTCGACGGGGACGCGGACCCGGCGCGGGCGCTGCGCGAGGCGCGGGCCGTCGCCCGGATCAAGCATCCGCACGTGGTCGTGGTGCACGACGTCGTCGCGCACGAGGGCCGGCCCGCCATCGTGATGGAACTGGTCGACGGCGGCTCGCTGGGCGACCGCCTCGCCCGGCCCGGCGGGACGCTCGGCCCCCAGGAGGCCGCCCGCGTCGGGCTCGCGCTGCTCGACGCGTTGTGCGCCGCCCACGACCACGGCGTGCTGCACCGCGACGTGAAACCCGCGAACGTGCTGATCGAGGCCGGGACCGGACGCGTCGTCCTGACCGACTTCGGCATCGCCAGCCTGCCCGGCACGGCGACCACCCTCAGCGGCACCGGCGCCTTCGTCGGCACCCCCGAGTACACCGCGCCCGAGCGGATGCAGGGCGCCCCCGCCGACCCGGCCTCCGACCTGTGGTCCCTCGGCGTCCTGCTGTGCGCGGCGGTGGCCGGCGAGTCGCCGTTCCGCCGCAACTCCATCGCCGCCGTCCTGCACGCCGTCGTCTTCGAGGAGATCAGGCCCTCGCCGAAGCTGGGCCCGCTGCTTCCGGTCGTCACCGGCCTGCTGGAGCGCGACCCGCTCCGGCGGCTGGGCGCCGCGGAGGCGCGCCGGATGCTCGCGGAGTGCGCGGCCGGGACGGCGCCGGCCGACAGCCCGCCGGGGCGTTCGTACACGCCGACGCGGCGCGCCGTCGCCCCGCCGACCCCGCCCACGACGCCGCCGAGCCCGCCGGCACCCCTCGGTGCCCCCGCCGGCGGGCCGCGCCGGGGCGCGCGGGCCGCCCTGGTCGCGGCGGGCGCCGTCGCCGCCTGCGCCGGCGCGGTGACCGCGGTGCTGCTGCTGGGCGACCGCTGGACCGGGACGGGCCCCGTGGCCTCCGGAGGCCCGACCACCGCCACGGCGACCACGACGGCCACGGCCACCACGCACGTCACCGCGGCCCCGCACCGCACCCCCGACTCCGGCGGGGGCACCGAAGTCGCCCCCGGACCGACCGCCGCGCCGCCCGGCTACCGGCGGGTCTCCGACGAGCGCGGCTTCAGCCTGGTCGTGCCCGCCGACGCCGAGCGCTCCGAACAGGGCGTGCGCACCTTCTACATCACCCCCGGCGGTGCGTTCCGGGTCGGCATCAAGACCGGCCCGGTCCCGCCCGGCGGCCCGGCGGCCTCGATGCGGGCCGCCGACGCCGCGGGACCGGAGAACAACCCCGGGTTCCGCGACAACTCGGTCACCCCGATCACGCACCGCGGCAACCCCGCCGCGCTCTGGCAGTTCACCTGGAACGGCTTCGACCCGGCGGAGGGCGCCCGGCACACCTACGACCTGTGCTGGGAGCAGGACGGACGGCTCTACGACGTCTGGGTCTCGGGCCCCGCGGCCCGCGCCGGGGAGACCCGCGCACACTTCGACAAGGCCGTGGAGTCCTTCGTTCCGAGCGCCCACTAGGGTGAATCCATGCGTGAATTCGGGGTGGGTTTCCGGCATCTGGTGAACGGCCAGAAATGGGTTCTGCGGCACGGGCGGTGGTTCGGCTTCGGGCTGCTCCCGGGCCTCGTCACGCTCGTGCTGTACGCCGGCGCGCTCGTCGGACTCGGTTACGGCGCCGACGACCTGACGGCCTGGGCCACGCCCTTCGCGGACGACTGGACCTCCCCGTGGCAGAGCATCCTCCGCGGCGTGCTGACCGGCCTCGTCTTCGCCTTCGGGCTGTTCCTCGCGGTGATCACCTTCACCGCCGTGACCCTGCTGGTCGGCCAGCCGTTCTACGAGTCGCTGTCGGAGGCGGTGGACCGCAGCGAGGGCGGCGAGGTCCCCGAGTCCGGTCTTCCGCTCTGGCGCGAGCTGTGGATCTCCGCCCGGGACAGCCTCAGGATCCTGGTGCGGGTGGCGTTCTACGGGGTGCTGCTCTTCGTCTGCGGTTTCGTTCCGGTGCTCGGACAGACGGTCGTGCCGGTGATCGGCTTCTGCGTCTCCGGCTTCTTCCTGGCCCAGGAACTGACCTCCGTGGCGCTCCAGCGGCGGGGCATCGAGCTCGAGGACCGGCTGCCGATGCTGCGGGCCCGGCGGAAGACCGCCCTCGGCTTCGGCGTGCCGCTGGTGCTGTCGTTCCTCGTGCCGTTCGTCGCGGTGTTCCTGATGCCCGGCGCGGTGGCCGGCGCGACGCTGTTCGCCCGCGAGCTGACGGGCCCGGAGCCGGACGCCAAGCATCTGGAGCCGGCCGCCGTGGACGAGCCGTCCGCCGCGCCGCGGCAGCACCGGCCCGTGCCGGGCAATCCGTACGCGTCGTAGGACGGACAGGGGCTCGCAAAGCGACCGCCCACCCGCTGCCGGGGGCAGCGGGTGGGCGGTCGGGTACCGGGGCTCAGACGGAGGGCTGCGCCGCCTTGTCCGGGCTCGTTTCGCCCTCGGCCTCCGCCGCGGGCTCCTGCGGCGCGGGCGGGGTGCGGACCAGCAGCGCGATCAGCACGGTCAGTCCGGCGAGCGCGGCGCCGACGCCGAAGCCCCACTGGACGCCCGTGGCCAGCGCGCCGGTCTTCTCGGCGCCCTCCGCCGCCGCGGCGGCCGCCCGCCCGGACATCACGCTGATGACCACGGCGGTGCCGGCGGCGGCCGCGACCTGCTGCAGCGAGCCGAGGATCGCGGAGCCGTGCGGGTACAGGTGCGGCGGCAGCACCGCCAGGCCGGAGGTGAAGATCGGCGTGAACACGAACGCCATGCCCGCGCTGAGCGCCACGTGCAGGGCGAGCACCAGCCACGGCGAGGTCTCCTCGCCGACGAGCGTGAACAGCGCCAGGCACAGCGCGGTCAGCACGGCTCCGGGGACGACCAGGCGCGGCGCGCCGAGCCGGTCGTAGAGCTTGCCGACCTGCGGGCCGAGCAGACCCATGGTCAGGCCGCCCGGGATGAGCAGCAGACCCGTCTGCAGCGAGGTCAGCCCGACCACGTCCTGCAGGTAGATCGGCAGCAGGATGAACGCGCCCATGAGCGCCATGAACGACAGGCACATCACGCCGAGGGCCACGGAGAAGTGCCGGAACGTGAGGGTGCGCAGGTCCAGCAGGGGCGTGGAGGAGCGCTGCAGCGCCAGCTGACGCCACGCGAACAGGCCCACCAGCACCGCGCCGGCGGCGGTGAGGACCGGCGCGGCGGTGGCCTGGGCCCCCTCCGGGGCGCCGAGTCCGCTCAGGCCGTAGACCAGGGCGCCGAAGCCCGTCGCGGCCAGGAGGACGGACAGGACGTCGATCGGGCCGGCCTGCGGCTCGCCGATGTTGACCAGCCGGCGCAGGCCGAAGACGGCCATGGCGCCCGCGATCGGCAGCACGGCCAGGAACAGCAGCCGCCACGTGCCGAGCTGCAGCAGCACGCCGGAGACCGCCGGGCCCAGGGCGGGCGCGACGGAGATGACGAGGGTGATGTTGCCCATGACCCGGCCGCGGTCGTGCGGGGGCACGAGGGTCATCAGCGTGGTCATGAGCAGCGGCATCATGACGGCGGTGCCGCCGGCCTGGATGACGCGCGCGCCGAGCAGCACCGGGAAGGCCGGCGCGGCGGCGGCCAGGAGCGTGCCGCTGAGGAACAGGGCCATGGCCACGCCGAAGGCGGTCCGGGTGGTCACGCGCTGGAGGAACCAGCCGGTCACCGGGATGACGACGGCCATGGTGAGCATGAAGGCCGTCGACAGCCACCCCGCGGCCGCCGCGGTGACCTCGAACTCGCGCATGAGCCGGGGGATCGCGTTGACCATGATCGTCTCGTTGAGGAGGACGACGAACGTGGACAGCACGAGGATCCGCAGCACGACGGTGACGCGGGCGGGTGACAGCTCGGGCGCTGGATGCGAGGGGAGCATGGTGCCTTCCGTGAGGTGAGCGCCCTCCGCGGGTGGAGGGTCACACGGACAGACCACGGCGGCGGGGAGAACTCATCGGTGAACCCCACGATCCTGTCGGAACCTCCGACGAGCCTCAAACCATTTTTCCGGACGGCTCCTGCCCGCCCACGGGCAGTTCCGCGAGGGCGTAACCGTGCTTCGTGCCCGCGTCGGCGAGCCGCCCGCCGTCCGGGCCCCAGGCGCCGCTGCGGCCCTCGCAGGCGCCCGCCTCGTTGGTGCCGAGGGTGTTGCCGAGCACCACGTACAGCCCGAAGTCGCGGGCGCGTACCGGATAGACGGCCTCGAACGAGTCGTTGGCGGTGTCCAGCACCGAACTGGCCAGGTACACCGGGCAGCCGTCGGCGGCGGCCCGCTCGGCGAGTTCGGGGAAGCGGTTGTCGTAGCAGGTGGCCAGGGCGAACCGGACGCCGTCCAGCATGAAGCGGCCGTCCCGTTCGCCGGGCCTGAAGACCTCGCGCTCGTAGCCGTACAGGTGCTGCTTGTCGTACCGGGTGAGCAGCGTGCCGTCCGGGCCGAACACCAGCGAGGCGAGCCGGGGCCGCTCGTCGTCCCCGGTCCGCACCGGCCCGCCGACGACGGCCGCCGCGCGGACCGCGCGGCAGGCGTCCCGTACCGGGTCGAGCCGCGGGTCGTCCTCGGTCAGGACCAGCGCCGGGTCGGCGTGGATCAGGCTGGGCTCGTAGCCGGTGAGGGCCAGTTCCGCGAGGACGACGAGCCGGGCGCCGTCGGTGCCGGCCGCGCGGACCAGCCCGGCGATCGTACGGACGTTGGCGTCGATGTCCCCGGGGACCGGGGCGAATTGGGCTGCTGCGACGATCATGGCCTTCATCATCGCCCCCGCCGGCCCTCCGGGGAAACCCGTGGGCCCGGCCCGGGGACCTTCAGGACCCTCCGGACCCCGGTCCCCGGCGCTGTTCGCCCGTCAGCAGTTTCAGGAAGTCGCGGAACGCGGCCGGCATGTCCACCGAGGCCGGGTCGAGCAGCCACTGGTACTGCAGCCCGTCCATCACCGCCGTCAGCAGCGGCGCCGCCTGCTCGGGGGTGAGGCCGCCCGGGAGGCGCTCGCCGTACTCCAGGCGCAGCACCCGCGCCATGTTCTCCCGCACCTGCGCGTACCGCTCCGTGAAGAAGGCGCGCGCCGGATGGCCGTCCGTCACGCTCTCGCCGAGCAGCGCGGAGAAGGTCTGCACGATGCCCGGCCGCATCGCGTTGTACTCGACCAGCGAGTCGAGGAGGTCCAGCCGCCAGCCCTCGCGGTCCCCGGCGCCGCTGGTGTCCCAGCGGTCGCGCTCCTGGAGCACCGCCACGAGCAGCGCGTCCTTCGTCGGGAAGTAGTGCAGCAGTCCCTGCTGGCTCAGGCCCACCCGCTCGGCCACCGCGCCGAGCGTCGCGCCCCGGTAACCGCGCTCGGCGATCACCTCCAGGGCGGCGCGCACGATGTCCCCGCGCCGTTCCTCGCTTCTGGCCCGCGCCATCGCCGTGGCCCCCTCTCCCGGTGTGTTCCGTGGAGAGGAAGGTACGCCATCCCCACGAGCACTGCATAACGAAAGCATCACATCACCTACCGATCTACCGGTAGGCGGGTGCACCATGTCGGCCATCGTCACGTCACCAAGGAGGCAGGGCCATGGCGGAGACCGCACCGAACCCACGCGACGGCGAGGACCTGAGGGAGGCGGCCGTCGAGGCGGCCCTGAGCCGGCTCGGCCTCGACGCCAAGGCGCGGCTGCTCGCCGGCCGGGACATGTGGTCCCTGCCGGCCCTGCCGGAGATCGGCCTGGCCTCCATCGTCATGTCCGACGGCCCGATCGGGGTGCGCGGCGTCCGCTGGACCGCCGACGACCCGTCCGTCGCACTGCCCTCGCCGACCGCGCTCGCCGCCGCCTGGGACCCGGAGCTGGCCCGCCGGGCCGGCCGGCTGCTCGCGCAGGAGGCCCGCCGCAAGGGCGTCCACGTCCTGCTCGCGCCCACGGTGAACCTGCACCGCTCGCCGCTGGGCGGCCGCCACTTCGAGGCGTACAGCGAGGACCCGTACCTCACCGGCGCCGTCGCGAGCGGCTACGTCACCGGCGTCCAGGAGGGCGGGGTCGGCACGACCGTGAAGCACTTCGTCGTCAACGACGCCGAGACCGACCGCTTCACCGTCGACAACCGCATCGCCCCGCGCCCGCTGCGCGAGCTGTACCTCGCGCCCTTCGAGGCGATCGTCGCGAACGCCCGCCCCTGGGGCGTCATGACCGCGTACAACCAGGTCAACGGCACCACCATGACCGAGCACCGCCACCTCGTGAACGAAGTCCTGCGCGGCACATGGGGCTTCGACGGGATCAACGTCTCCGACTGGATGGCCGCCCGCTCCACCGCCGGCGGCATCGAGGGCGGCCTCGACATCGCCATGCCCGGCCCGCGGACCGTGTACGGCGAGGCGCTCGCGGAGGCCGTCCGGGCCGGGGAGGTCCCCGAGTCCGCCGTCGACGCGGCCGTGCGCAACGTGCTGCGGCTCGCCGCCCGCGTCGGGGCCCTGGAGGGCGCCCCGCCGGCCGTCGCCGCACCGCCGGCCGCCCTCGACGGCGACGCGCTCGCCCGCGAGATCGCCCGCCGCGGCTTCGTCCTCGTCCGCAACGAGGGCGGCGCACTGCCCCTGAGGCCCGGCGCGACCGTCGCCCTGTCCGGCGCCGCCGCCCGCGACGCCCGCGTCCTCGGCGGCGGCTCCGCCCAGGTCTTCCCCGACCATGTCGTCTCCCCGCTGGACGGGCTCGCCGCGGTCCTGCCCGAGGGGGCCCTCACGTACTGCGTCGGCGCCGACCCCAGCGACGAACTGGCCCCCGCCGGGCAGGGGTTCACCCTGCGCGCCGTCTGCCGGGACGCCGCCGGGAACGTGCTCGGCGAGGGCTCGCTGCCCAGCGGCCAGGTCCAGTGGATCGGCGGCGACCTGCCCGCCGGCGTCACCCACGAGGAGCTCGCCTCCGTCGAGGTCACCGGCACCTTCACCCCGCGCGAGAGCGGCGCGCACGCCTTCGGCACGCGCGGCCTCGGCGCGTACCGGCTCACCGTCGCCGGACGGACCCTGTTCGACGGCGTGCAGCACATGGGCCCCGAGACCGACCCGTTCGAGGCGTTCTTCGGCGCGCCCGTCGAGCGCGGCACGGTCGAACTGACCGCCGGCGAGACCGTCGAGGTGTCGCTGCTGCACACCCTCGCGAAGGAGTTCGCCGCCCCGCTGCCCGCGGTCATGTTCTCCTTCGTCCACCTCGGTCCGCGCCGGGACCCCGGCGAACTGATCGCCGAAGCCGTCGCGGCGGCCCGCGCCGCCGACACCGCGGTCGTCGTCGTGGCCACCACCGAGCGCGTCGAGTCCGAGGGCTTCGACCGCACCGACCTCGCGCTGCCCGGCCGCCAGGACGACCTGGTCCGCGCCGTCGCCGCCGCCAACCCGAACACGGTCGTGGTCGTCAACGCCGGCTCCCCCGTGGAGCTGCCGTGGCGCGACGAGGTCGCCGCGGTGCTGCTGAGCTGGTTCCCCGGCCAGGAGGGCGGCGCGGCGCTCGCCGACGTCCTCACCGGCGCCGAGGAGCCCGGCGGCCGGCTGCCCACCACCTGGCCCGCCGCCCTCGCCGACGCCCCGGTCACCCGGGTCACCCCGATGGACGGCCAACTGCCCTACGACGAGGGTCTGTTCATCGGCTACCGCGCCTGGGACAAGGCCGGTGCGGTCCCCGCGTACCCCTTCGGCCACGGCCTCGGCTACACCACCTGGTCGTACGACTCCCTGGAGGCCGGCCCGGAGCGGGCCACCGTCCGGATCACCAACACCGGGGCGCGCACCGGCCGCGAGACCGTCCAGCTCTACCTCGCCCCGGTCCTCGACGCCGTCGAGCGCCCGGCGCGCTGGCTGGCCGCCTTCGCGAGCGTCGAGGCCGCCGCCGGACAGTCCGTGGACGTCGAACTGACGCTGCCGCGGCGGGCCTTCGAGATCTGGGACGAGGAGAAGGGCGACTGGGTGTTCGTGCCCGGCACCTACCGGGTCGTCGCCGCCCACTCGCTCGCCGACGAACGCCTCTCCGTGACGCTGGACCTCTGACCGGCGCGGCCCCCCGGCCGGCCCCGGGGCGGAACCCGACGCCGCCCCGGGGTCTAGGGGGTGTCCGGAAAGTCCCGCCTGGCTCGCGACGCCCGGCACGCGCCCTCGCGGCGTTGTCGTCGGTCGTCATGGCGAGCCATGACTCCCTCCTCCGCCTTGCGATGACACGCACCGGACGCCGCGAGCCCTGCCCTTCGGGCAGACGACGCTACTTTCCGGACACCCCCTAGGGCGAGACCCGTGTGACCTGCCGGTAGGCCAGCTCCGCGAGCCGGGCCTGGCCGTCCCTGCTGGGGTGGAAGAAGTCCCAGGGGCTGAGCTGCGCCTCGCCGAACGGGTAGCCGAACACCGCCCCGCCGTCGTACCGGCAGCGGGTGTCCTTCGCGCAGACCTCGCGCAGCACCTCGTTGTACGCCACCACCCGCGCCCGCACCAGGTTCCGGCGCTCCTCGGCGCCGGGCGACAGGTCCTCGGCGTCGGCGAGCATCGCGCCGCAGATGCCGAGCTTCCATATCTGACGGCTCATGGGATTGCTCCGGCCGGTCGACCACAGCCGCTTCAGGTCCGGCACGCTCGTCACGTACACCTGCGCCTTCGGCGCGCCGGAACGCAGCTTCGCCAGCGCGGCGGTGAACGAGGCGCGGAAGTCCTCGACCGGGGTCATCAGCTCCGGGCGCTCCCGGCAGGCGTCGTTGGCGCCGGCCATCACGGTCACCAGCTCCGGCCGCAGGGCGGCCGCCCGGCCCATCTGCTCCGGCAGTTCGGCCATCCGCGCGCCGGTCCGGGCGAGGTTCCAGCTGCGGGCCGTCGCGCCGGACGGGCCGAGCAGCCGCAGCGCGAGGCTGTCGACCGTCGCGTCCGTGCCGGTGGACCAGGACGCCTCGGGGCAGTCGGCGAGCACCTGGCACGCGTCGAAACCGCGGGTGATGGAGTCGCCGACCGCGGCGATCGAGGCGGGGCTGGCGTCCCAGACCGGGGTGGGTCTCGGCGCGGGCCGGGCCGGGCCCGCCGCGGCGGCGTCGCCTCCGTCCGGTCCGCAGCCGGAGAGCGCCGCCGCGCACAGCAGTGCGGCCACCCCTCCGACGACAGCGGTACGCCATCGTCGCCCCGCGCGCATCCTCCGGTCCCCCTCCGTCGCGTCCTGGCGAGTGAAAGCTTGGTGTCCACCCGCACCAGGACCGACCGTACGTCACCCCAAGGAGGGTGCGGCACGGTAGTTTTTCCCCCGTCGAACCAGAGGCGTCTCTGCCGACCGGCTCCGGTAAATTACATCACGTCACATGCTGTCCCTTTTTCGGGGGTTTGCGAAGTTCCACTCCCGATGCTGTTTACTGAGGCCGCTGGGAAAAGGCGAACCTCGTCCCACACTGGAGGTCCCGGTGACGACACGTGGAGTTCTGTACGTGCACTCCGCACCGCGCGCGCTGTGCCCGCACGTCGAATGGGCGGTGGCGGGCGTCCTCGGTGCGAGGGTCCAGCTCGACTGGATCCGCCAGCCCGCGGCCCCCGGGACGTGGAGAGCCGAGTTCTCCTGGCAGGGTGAGACCGGCACGGCGGCCAAGCTCGCCTCCGCGCTCCGCGGCTGGCAGATGCTCCGCTTCGAGGTCACCGCCGAGCCCTGCCCGACCGCCGAGGGCGAGCGCTACAGCGCCACGCCCGAACTCGGCATCTTCCACGCCGTCACCGGCCTGCACGGCGACATCCTCGTGCCCGAGGACCGGCTGCGGGCGGCGCTCGCGCGGTCCACGCGCGGAGAGTCCGAGCTGGAAGCGGAGATCGCCAAGCTGCTCGGCAAGCCCTGGGACGACGAACTGGAGCCCTTCCGTTACGCGGGCGAGGGCGCGCCGGTGCGCTGGCTCCACCAAGTCGTCTGACCGCCGCCTTCCTCCTCCGCTGACGCCGAAGGCCCCGCCGGCAGGAGCCGACGGGGCCTTCGTCAGTACAGCGACGGCAAAAACGTCACACCGTGCGGAACGCCAGCACCACGTTGTGGCCGCCGAAGCCGAAGGAGTTGTTGATCGCGGCGATCGTGCCCTCGGGGAGGGCGCGGGGCTCGTCGCGGACGATGTCCGCCTCGACCGACTCGTCCAGCTCGTCGATGTTGATCGTCGGCGGGGCCGTGCGGTGGTGCAGGGCGAGGACCGTCGCGACGGTCTCGATGCCGCCCGCGCCGCCCAGCAGGTGACCGGTCATGGACTTCGTGGCGGAGACCGCCACGTGGTCCAGGTCGTCGCCGAGGACCTTGCGCAGCGCCTTGATCTCGGCGACGTCGCCCTGCGGCGTCGACGTGGCGTGCGCGTTGAGGTGCACGACCTCCGAGGCCTTCAGGTCCGTCGAGTCCAGCAGGTTCTGCAGCGCGGTCGCGATGCCCCGGCCGGTCGGCTCGGGCTGCGCGATGTGGTGGCTGTCGGCCGACAGGCCCTGCCCCAGCACCTCGCAGTAGATCTTCGCGCCACGGGCCTTCGCGTGCTCCTCGGACTCGAGGACCACGACGCCCGCGCCCTCGCCGAGCACGAAGCCGTCCCGGGCCGTGTCGTACGGACGCGAGGCCTTCGTCGGCTCGTCGTTGTTCTTGGACATCGCCATCATGTTGGCGAAGGCCGCGATCGGCAGCGGGTGGATCGCCGCCTCGGTGCCGCCGGCCACGACCACGTCGGCCCGGCCGGTACGGATCATCTCGACGGCGTAGCCGATCGCCTCGGCGCCGGACGCGCACGCGGACACCGGGGTGTGCACGCCCGCCCGGGCGTTCACCTCCAGGCCGACGTTCGCGGACGGGCCGTTCGGCATCAGCATCGGCACGGTGTGCGGGGAGACGCGGCGGACGCCCTTCTCCTTCAGCACGTCGTACTGGTCGAGCAGCGTCGTGACACCGCCGATGCCGGAGGCGATGACGGAACCGAGCCGCTCGGGGTCGATGGTCGCGTCCTCGCCGGCCGGGGCGGTGTAGCCCGCGTCGGCCCACGCCTCACGGGCCGCGATCAGCGCGAACTGCGCCGAGCGGTCCAGCTTGCGGGCGAGCGGACGGGGCAGGACCTCCTCCGGGTCCACCGCGGCGGGCGCGGCGATCCGGACGGGCAGTTCGGCGAAGCGTTCGCCCTCCAGCGGCCGGACGCCGGAGCGACCCGCCAGCAGACCTTCCCAGGTCGAGGCCGAGTCGCCACCCAGCGGTGTGGTTGCGCCGATACCGGTGACGACCACGGTGCGATTGGTCGAGCTCACAGGAATTCTTTCTCCACGTGTGTGATGGTCGAAATACGGCGCCACCGCCGGGTGGCTGACCGAGTCAGCAGGGGCCGAATCAGCCCTGGTGCTTCAGGATGTAATCGGCGGCGTCGCCGACGGTCTTGAGGTTCTTGACGTCCTCGTCCGGGATCTTGACGTCGAAGCGCTCTTCGGCGGCGACGACGACCTCGACCATGGACAGCGAGTCGACGTCCAGGTCGTCGGTGAAGGACTTGTCCAGCTGGACGTCCTCGGTCGGGATGCCGGCGATCTCGTTGACGATCTCGGCGAGACCCTCGACGATCTGCTCCTGGGTGTGGGCCATGCTGGGCGCTCCTTGGATGTTGTTCAGGTTGTTCAGACTGCTGCGGCTCCGGCCGGAGTGGACCGGACGGCGCCTAGGGGAGGGTAACGACCGTCGCGGCGTAGACGAGACCCGCCCCGAAGCCGATGACGAGCGCGGTGTCGCCGCTCTTCGCCTTCCCGGTCGCCAGGAGCCGCTCCATCGCGAGCGGGATCGAGGCGGCCGAGGTGTTGCCGGTGGTCTCCACGTCACGGGCGACCGTGACGTGCTCCGGCAGCTTCAGCGTCTTCACCATCGAGTCGATGATCCGCATGTTGGCCTGGTGCGGAATGAAGACGTCCAGGTCGGCCGCCGAGATGCCGGCGGCGTCCAGCGCCTGCTGGGCGACCTTCGCCATCTCGAAGACGGCCCAGCGGAAGACCGCCTGACCCTCCTGCGTGATGGCCGGGAACTTGATCTCCCCCTGCTCGTTCAGGGGCAGTTTGGCGACGTCGCCGGTGGGGGTCCCCCCGCTCGAGCGAAGCCGAGAGTGGGGGAGGAAGTCGTCCCACGGCACCGTCTGCTTGATCGTCTCGGACTTGTCGCCCTCCGAGCCCCAGACCGTGGGGCCGATGTGCGGCTCGTCCGACGGGCCGACGACCACGGCGCCCGCGCCGTCGCCGAACAGGAAGGCCGTCGCGCGGTCCTCCAGGTCGGTCAGGTCGCTGAGCCGCTCCACGCCGATGACGAGGACGTACTCGGCCGAGCCCTCGACGATCAGGCCCTTGGCCAGGGTCAGCCCGTAGCCGAAGCCCGCGCAGCCGGCGGAGATGTCGAACGCGGCAGGCTTGCCCGCGCCGATCTTGTCGGCGATCTCGGTGGCGACGGCCGGGGTCTGCTTGAAGTGCGAGACCGTGGAGACGATCACGGCGCCGATCTGCCCGGGATCGATGCCCGCGTCGGCGATCGCCTTGCCCGACGCCTCCACCGACATCGCGGTCACGGTCTCCTCCGGGGAGGCCCAGTGACGCGTGGCGATGCCGGAACGCGAGCGGATCCACTCGTCGGACGAGTCGATCCTCTCGAGGATCACCTCGTTGGGCACCACACGGGTCGGGCGGTAGCCGCCGACCCCGAGGATGCGCGCGTACGGGGCGCCCTTGCTGGGCTTGATCTTCGACATGCCGGTCGGCTCCTTCTCAGGCAGTGTGCTCGGAAAGCAGCGTGCGGGCCGCGTCGAGGTCGTCGGGGGTCTTCAGGGCGAGGGTCTCCACGCCGGGCAGCGCGCGCTTGGCCAGACCGGTCAGCGTGCCGCCGGGGCACACCTCGATCAGCGCGGTGACGCCGAGCGCCTTGAACGTCTCCATGCACAGGTCCCAGCGGACCGGGTTGGCGACCTGGCCGACCAGACGCGAGACGACCTCGGCGCCCGTGGCGACCTGCGCGCCGTCCTTGTTGGAGACGTACGGCAGCGTGGGGTCGGCGACGGTGAGCTCACCGGCCGCCTCCGCCAGCTTCGCCACCGCGGGCTCCATGTGCAGCGTGTGGAACGCGCCGGCCACCTTCAGCGGGACGACCCGGCGGACGCCCTCGGGCTTGTCCGCCTCCAGCGCGGCGAGCTGCTCCAGCGTGCCGGCGGCGACGATCTGCCCGGCGCCGTTCACGTTCGCGGGAGTCAGGCCCAGCTTCTCCAGGTGCGGAAGCGTTACGTCGGGCTCGCCGCCGAGCAGCGCGGACATGCCCGTCTCCACGATCGCGGCGGCCTCGGCCATCGCCAGACCGCGGGTGCGCACGAAGCGCAGCGCGGCGGTGTCGTCGAGGACGCCCGCGAGGGCGGCGGCGGTGATCTCACCGACGCTGTGGCCGGCGACCGCGGACGGCGTGCCGCCCAGGGCCTCGGCGGACAGCAGACCGGCGGCCACCAGCAGCGGCTGCGCCACCGCGGTGTCGCGGATCTCGTCCGCGTCGGCCTTGGTGCCGTAGTGGGCGAGGTCGAGCTCGATGGCGTCCGACCAGGCCGCGATGCGGTCGGCCGCGCCGGGGAGGTCGAGCCAGGGAGTCAGGAAGCCGGGCGTCTGAGCGCCTTGGCCGGGAGCGACGAGTACGAGCACCCTCACACTCTCTCTTGTGGGCGGTTCCGGACGCCCGTGGGGACAGGGACCAAGAACCGTCGGGGGAATTGTGGACGTCCGACAAAAGTCTAGGACTGCGGATCTCCGTCGGCCAGACGCCCCAGGATCAGGGCGATCCGCAGCGTGAACGCGGACCGGACATCGGAGGGTGACCAGCCGGTGACGTCGGTCACACGTCGGAGCCGGTAGCGCACGGTGTTGGGGTGGACGAACAACATCCGCGCCGCGCCCTCCAGGCTGCTGGCCTGCTCCAGATAGACACTCAGAGTTTCCAGCAGCGCCGAGCCCGCTTCCTCCAGCGGTCTGTAGATCTCCTCCACCAGCTGCTCGCGCGCCGCAGGGTCGGAGGCGATCGCGCGTTCCGGCAGCAGATCGTCCGCCAGTACGGGGCGCGGCGCGTCCTGCCAGGCCGAGCAGGCCTTGAGCCCGGCGGCCGCGGCCTGCGCGGACCGGGTCGCGGCGAGCAGGTCCGGGACGACGGGACCGGCGACGACCGGGCCGGCCGCGTACGGGCCGATCAGCGCCTTCGCCACGCCCAGCGGGTTGTCGCTGCCGCCGGCGATGACGACCAGCCGGTCGCCGAGGACGCCGGTCAGCACCTGGAGCTTGGCGTGCCGGGCGGCGCGCCGGATCGCCTCCACGGTCAGTTCGCTGTCGCCGTCGGGGGCGGTGCCGAGCACCACGCACACGTGCTCCGGCGAGTTCCAGCCCAGCGCGGCGGCGCGGGACACGGCGCCCTCGTCGGCCTCGCCGGACAGGACGGCGTTGACGACGAGGGACTCGAGCCGGGCGTCCCACGCGCCGCGCGCCTCGGCGGCCTGCGCGTACACCTGGGCCGTGGCGAAGGCGATCTCCCGCGCGTACACGAGCAGCGCCTCGCGCAGGACGGACTCGTCGCCGGGCGCGGCGACCTCCTCGATCGCCGACTCCATGACCTCGATGGTCGTGCGGACCATCTCCACGGTCTGGCGCAGTGTGATCGCGCGGGTCAGCTCGCGGGGCGCGGTGCCGAAGACGTCGGTGGAGATCGCCTGCGGGGTCTCGGGGTGCCGGAACCACTCGGTGAACGCGGCGATGCCCGCCTGGGCGACGAGGCCGATCCACGACCGGTTCTCGGGCGGCATCGCCCGGTACCACGGCAGCGTCTCGTCCATGCGGGCGATCGCGTGGGCGGCGAGCCGCCCCGACGACTGCTCGAGGCGCTTCAGGGTCGCGGAGTGGGGATGACCGGCGTTCGTGGGTTCAGGCACGGACTAAGGGTGCCTTATCCAGGCCCTGGGGTGCGGCGTCGGGGGGTTTATGCCGCATGCGGCATTCGCCCGCGGCCGCCCCCGCCCGTCCGCTTCCGGTGCCGCCGGCGCTACCGTGGGCCCCGTGATTCGCATTCAGCGCGCCGCCGAGCGCTATGCCGGCGGCGATCCCTCCGCCGGGATCGAGACGGCGCACGCGTTCTCGTTCGGGGCCCACTACGACCCGGACAACCTCCGCTTCGGCGCGCTCCTCGCCTGCAACGAGGAACGGCTCGCCCCGGGCGCCGGGTTCGACGAGCACCCGCACAGCCACACCGAGATCGTCACCTGGGTCGTCGAGGGCGAGCTGACGCACCGCGACTCCGCCGGGCACGCCACCACGGTCCGCCCCGGCGATCTCCAGCGGCTCGGCTCCGCCGCCGGCGTCCGGCACGTGGAGCGCAACGACGGCGCCGGCCCGCTGGTGTTCGTGCAGATGTGGCTGGCCCCGCTGGACCCCGGCGGCGAGCCCGCGTACGAGGTCGTGCGGGGGATCGCCGACTCCACCCCGTACGCGCTGCCCGAGGCCGCCGCGATGCTGCACGTGCGCCGCCTGGAGCCGGGCGAGCGGACCGCCGTGCCGGACGCCGACCACGTGTACGTCCACGTCGTCCGCGGCACCGTCCGGCTCGCCGGCGAGGAACTGGCCGCCGGCGACGCGGCCCGGATCGGCGACGCGCGGGACCTGGCGCTGATGGCGACGGACGACGCCGAGGTGCTGCTCTGGGAGATGAAGGACCCCTGGCGTGCGGCGCGTTGAGCCGCACGGCGGCCGTGCGGGGTCGGCCGGCTAGGCCGCGCGCAGCTCCGCGAGCACGGCGTCCGTGAACGGCGGCCAGGCCTGGATCGCCCACGGGCCGAAGGCCCGGTCCGTCAGGGCCACGCACGCCGCGCCCGCGTCCGGGTCGATCCACAGGAACGTGCCCGACTGCCCGAAGTGCCCGAAGGTCCGCGGCGAGGACGAAGCGCCCGTCCAGTGCGGCGACTTGGCGCCCCGGATCTCGAAGCCGAGCCCCCAGTCGTTCGGCCGCTGGTGCCCGTAGCCGGGCAGGATCCCGGTCAGGCCCGGGTACTGCACGGTCATCGCGTCCAGCACCGTGCGCGGGTCGAGGAGCCGCGGGGCCTGCACCTCGGCGGCGAACCGCACCAGGTCGTCGACCGTGGACACGCCGTCCTTGGCCGGCGAGCCCTCCAGCGCCGTCGCCGTCATGCCGAGCGGCTCCAGGACCGCCTGGCGCAGGTACTCGGCGAACGGGATGTCGGTCGCCTTCGCGACCAGGTCGCCCAGCACCTCGAAGCCGGTGTTGGAGTAGATCCGCTTCGTGCCGGGCGCGGCCATGACGCGGTTCTCGTCGAAGGCGAGGCCGGAAGTGTGCGCGAGGAGGTGCCGTACGGTCGCGCCCTCGGGCCCGGCCGGCTCGTCGAGGTCGACCGCTCCCTCCTCGTACGCGACGAGGACCGCGTACGCGGCGAGCGGCTTGGTCACCGAGGCGAGCGGGAACCGCCGGTCCGTCGGTCCGTGCGCCCCGGCCACGGCACCGTCCGCGCGGACGACCGCGGAAGCCGCGGCGGGGACGGGCCAGTTCTCGATCAGTGCCAGGCTCTGCATGCGCCCGAGCCTACTTGCTTCGAGTGCACTCCAGGGTTCTAGCGTGGTGGCCATGAGCGTGACCGAGACCACGGCGGGCGTTTCCGGCAAGGACCGTTACACGATCAGCGAGGTGGCCGCCCTGACCGGGCTCACGGCGCACACCCTGCGCTGGTACGAGCGGATCGGACTGATGCCGCACGTCGACCGCTCGCACACCGGCCAGCGCCGCTTCACCCGCCGCGACCTGGACTGGCTGGCCTTCGTGGGCAAGCTGCGGCTGACCGGCATGCCGGTCGCCGACATGGTCCGGTACGCCGAGCTGGTGCGGGCGGGCGACCACACCCACGCGGAGCGGCAGGCGCTGCTGGAGGCCACCCGGCGCGACGTGCTGCACCGGATCGCCGAGCTGCAGGACACGCTCGCCGTCCTCGACTTCAAGATCACCCACTACGGGAATCTCACGGGAATCCCAGCGGAGGCATCCACCACATGACCACCAGGATCGACACCGTCCGGCTCGGGGAGAACGGACCGGAGGTCGGCGTCCAGGGCTTCGGCGCCATGGGCATCAGCGAGTTCTACGGCGAGACGGACGAGGCCGCGGCCCGCGACACCCTGGACGCGGCCCTGGCGGCCGGGGTCACCCTGATCGACACGGCCGACTCGTACGGGCGCGGGGCGAACGAGAAGTTCCTCGCGCCGTTCGTCGCCGCGCACCGCGACGAGATCACCCTCGCCACCAAGTTCGCCATCGAGCGCAGCGACGACCCCGCGTACCGGGGCATCCGCAACGACCCGGCGTACATCAGGCAGGCGGTGGAGGGCAGTCTGCGCCGCCTCGGCGTCGAGACGATCGACCTCTACTACATGCACCGCCGCGACCCGGCCGTGCCGCTCGCCGAGTCCGTCGGCACGATGGCGGAGCTGGTGCGGGAGGGGAAGGTGAAGCACCTGGGGCTGAGCGAGGTGACCGGCGCGGAGCTGCGCGAGGCGCACGCCGTGCACCCGATCGCCGCGCTGCAGTCGGAGTGGTCGCTGTTCTCCCGGGACGTGGAGCGCAGCGCGGTCGGCGCGGCGGCGGAGCTGGGCGTGGCGTTCGTGCCGTACTCGCCGCTGGGCCGGGGCTTCCTGACGGGCGCGTTCGCGAACGCGGCCGAGGACCTGTCGGAAGGCGACTTCCGCCGCGTCCAGCCGCGCTTCAGCGGCGCGAACGCGCAGCGGAACGCGGAACTCCTGGCGCCGGTCCACAAGATCGCCGCGTCCCACGGGGCGACGGCGGC
Organism: Streptomyces tritici; assembly: GCF_048500665.1. Classification (NCBI taxonomy): domain Bacteria; kingdom Bacillati; phylum Actinomycetota; class Actinomycetes; order Kitasatosporales; family Streptomycetaceae; genus Streptomyces; species Streptomyces tritici. Next base: position 1,979,987 of record NZ_CP183183.1, on the reverse strand, counting down.
GCAGGTGGCCCTGGCGTGGGTGCAGCAGCGGTCCCGGGTGCACGGCCTGACGGTCGTCCCCATCCCCGGCACCCGCAAGCGTGCCCGCCTGCAGGAGAACGCGGCGGCGACCCGGATCACGCTGACGGACGCCGAACTGGCGGAGCTGGAGCCGCTCGCGGAGCAGGTGGCGGGGGACCGCTACCCGGACATGTCGTTCACGGCGGTGGGCCGGGAGTAGGGGCCGTCGGGCGTCGGGGATCGGGCGTCGGGGACCGGCGTGGGGCTGAGGCATGGGCTCGCGCCGGGGTCCTCGGCGGTCGGGGGCTCACGCCAGGGCGAACACCGCGAATCCGGCCGCCAGGACGCCCGCGGTGGCGCGCAGGGCCGTTCCGGTGTTCGCCCAGGGGGTCTCGAACCGGCGCGCGTACCGGCCGATCAGGACCAGCAGCACGGCGAACACCGGCATCCAGGCCAGCCGGGCGAGGACCCAGCCGGCCGTGTCGGGCGCGCCGATCAGACCGGTGAGCTCACCGCCGTACGAGGCCGGGATCGCGGCGGCGAGCATCGCCGTCTGGTGCCAGCACAGGATGGTCATGGCGGACAGGTTCACCACCACGACCGGCGCCCACAGCGCGGGCCGGCGCAGCAGCCGCCCCAGCCGCTCCCGCAGCAGGACGGCCGCGCCGCTCTGCGCCGCGGCCAGCGCGAGCACCAGCAGCGAGGGCGGGTGGGAGTTGGTGCGGGCCTCGCCCGGGACGCCGACCATGGACGCCGGGTAGTGGAGCACGAGCAGCAGGACGGCGAACAGCGCGCCGCCGCCGAGCAGCAGCCCCCAGGCGTGCCGCCGGGTCACCCGGCCCTGCGCCCAGGAGACGCCGAGCTGGTACGCGAACATCCAGCCCGGCAGGATGTTGACCAGGCTCAGCCAGCCGGGCATCGCCTCGCCGTACGGCCCGTACCGCAGCGCGTCGACGACGGCGACCACGGCGAGCAGCGGGGCCGCGGCCCACACGCCGAGCCGGCGGGCGGCGCGCACGCAGTACGGGGTGAGCGCGGTGATCACCGTGTACACGCCGACGAACCACAGCGGCTGCACGACCAGCGTCGACGCGGTCCGCAGGGTGCCCTCGGGCACCCCGAGCCCGTAGTGCAGCAGCGCGAGCAGCGCCGCCCAGACGGCGGTGACCCCGAGCACGGGCCGGCCGAGCCGGGCGAGCCGTCCCTTGAGCCAGTCGCGGACGGGGCCGGTGTGCCGCGCGTACGACAGGGCGGAGGCGAACCCGCCGACCAGGAAGAAGATCCCCAGCATCTGCAGCACCCAGCTGACGGGGGCCAGGCCGCCGAGCGCGGTGAGCGGGCTGGCGTTGCGGATCGCTCCGTCGGGCGTGAGCGCGAACCCGCCGAGCAGCCAGTGCCCGGTGGGCACGGCGAGCAGGGCGAGGGCGCGCAGCCCGTCGACGGCGCGGTCGCGGTGGGCGGGCGTACGGGCGTCGATCGAGGCGGCGAGCGTCATCGGACGTCCTCCCTGGCGATGGCGGCGAAGGCGCGCAGGGACTGGGTGCCGGGCGCGAAGTACCCGTCGTGGCCGCGGGCGTCGGCGGCGGGGACGGGCCGCGCGCCGAACGCGGCGGCGGTGGGGTCGGCGCCGTGGCCGAGCCCCAGGAGCCGGACGTTCGGGACCTTGGAGATCCAGTCGTCGGGGTCCTTGGCGGCCCAGACGCGGGCGGACGTGCGCAGTTCGCCGACGTTCGCGGCGCGCATGCCGGGGGAGCCGTGGACGACGAGGTCGCGGGCCTTGAGCCGGTGGGCGGCGAGACCGCAGACGACGGAGCCGTAGCTGTGGCAGAACACGGCGGGCTCGGGCGCGCCGGTGGCGACGAGCCCGTCCACGAACCGGATCAGCTGCGCGGCCCCGGCCTCGGCGAGGCCCCCGGTCGCGGCGTCCACGCCGACGCCGACGGGCGTGGTGTACCCGGCCCAGGCGACGACGGCCGTCCCCGGCCCGGCGGCGGCGCGCAGCGCCTCGGCCTTGGCCAGCAGGGACGCGCTGTTGCCGGCGTCGACGTCGGAGCCGGGGACGACGACGGCCACGTGCGCGGCGCGCTCCAGGTCCCCCTCGACCACCGCGACCTGACCCCGGCCGCGCGGGTCGTAGGCGAGCACCTGCCGGCCGCGGAACCGCGGATCGCCGTGCAGGGAGCGGGCGTTGGCGGCGTACCGCAGCGCGACGGGCACGCCGTCGAGGTTGCCGACGACGAGGGGGTGGCGCCGTACGAGCTCCTGCCGCCGGGCGTCGCTCAGCCCGCGGACGTACGCGCCGGCCCGCTCGGAGGTGAGCGCCGCCGGATCGGGCAGCCCGTCGGCCATCCAGTCCGCCCGCGCCCGCTCGGGCAGCCCGACGACGGCCCGCTGGCTCCCGGCCGAGGCCCACCCTGTGGTCCCGGCGACGACGCCGGCCACGAGCACGCCGGTGACGACGGCCTTCCTGAACCGCCGCCGCCACTGATCTCCCCGCATCCCGAGCCCCTCCCGGTCCCTCACCCACGCCGTTGACGGGAGGAAGGTAGGAAGGGGACGGGTGACGCGACGTCACACCGAGAAGCCAATCACCGGCTCATACCGGGGTACCCCCGGAACGACTGGCAGCCCTCAGGCCGTTCCGGGGGCTAACCCCCCTCTGCGATCCCCTCGCTCGCCCCTTCGGTGATGCCGAGGTCGCGCCGCATCGCCTCGCGCATGTCCTTGATGAGCGGCCAGAGAGCACGCTGCGCCTCGGCCGCCGAGGCCGCGGTCTCGCCCGGCTCGGCGTTGCCCTGTTCGAGGCGCTTGACCTGCCCGTAGACCCGGGTGAGGGCGCGGTTGACGACCGAGCCGGGCTCGATCACGGAGTCGGGCGCGATCATCAGCGTCTCGGACCACCGGTTGCGATGGGTGTCCTTGGCCTCTTCGAGCGCCCGGACGTCCTCCTCGCCGGGGGCGCGGTTCGCCATGACGAACAGGTGCCGGCTCAGGGCGGTGGCGAACTGCCGGGCGTCCCGGTGCAGTTCCGAGTAGCACCGGCGACGCAGGTCGCGGTACTCGCGCGCCTCCTGCAAGGCCCGCGACAGCTCCAACTCCCGCCGCTTGGTCCGGTCGGCGCCCCGCTGCGTCAACACCGCAGCCCCCAGAGTCCCCGCCACACCGACGATCGCGATCACCACGGCCCCTATGCTCATGCGCCCAGCGTAGGCGGGGGCGCGGGGCGGCGGGGGCGTGAATTCGCCAGGCTGTGACGGGCGTTGGCCGATCTCGGGCGGAGTGCGTGACGCGCGGCGGGGGGCGGTGTGCGTGACGCCGGGGGTGGGTGGTGACACGCGGCGAGGGCGGCGCGTGTGACGCCGGGCGGGCGGCGTGCGTGGTGGCGGGGGCGGCTGGTGTGACGCCGGGCGGGGCGGTGCGCGTGACGCGGGGCGGGCGGCCCGCGGCTCGCGGCCGAGGTAGGCCGACCGGAGGGCGGGGCCGTGCTGCCAGGCCGTGGCGCTTCGGCGCCTCGGCGACTCCCTCGGCCTAGGTCACGGCCTGGGCGACGGCCTCGGCCCGGCCTGGGTCACGGCCTCGGCCCGGCCTCGGTCACGGCCCCGGCCTGGGTCACGGCCTCGGCCACGGCCTCGGTTCCGTCCCGGTCCGTGCTCAGGCCGCCCCGTCCCCCGGGCGCACCAGCCCCGACTCGTACGCGAAGATCACCGCCTGCGCCCGGTCCCGCAGATCCAGCTTGGCCAGGACGCGCCCGATGTGCGTCTTCACCGTCTGCTCCGCCAGGACCAGCCGTTCCGCGATCTCCTGGTTCGACAGCCCCCGCGCGATCAGCTCCAGGACCTCCGTCTCGCGCGGCGTCAGCCCGTTCAGCCGCAGCGCGGCGCGGTCCCGCCGCGGGGCCGGCCGCTGCGCCGCGAAGTCGGCGATCAGGCGGCGCGTGACCGAGGGCGCGAGCAGCGCCTCGCCCGCCGCGACCACCCGCACCGCCGCGATGAGGTCCGCCGGCGGCGCGTCCTTCAGCAGGAAGCCCGACGCCCCGGCGCGCAGCGCCTCGTAGACGTAGTCGTCCACGTCGAACGTCGTCAGCATCAGCACCCGCGGCCGGTGCACGGCGCCGACCCCGCCCGTGAGGATCTCCCGCGCCGCCGCGAGCCCGTCCATCTCCGGCATCCGCACGTCCATCAGCACCACGTCCGGATGCGCGGTCCGCGCGACCTCCACCCCGGCCCGCCCGTCCGGCGCCTCGCCGACCACGTCGATGTCGGCCTGCGCCGACAGCAGCGCGGCGAAACCCGCCCGCACCATGGCCTGGTCGTCGACGATGATCACGCGGATGGTCACGAGAGGGAGCCCTTCACCGAGGTGGCCGTGCCGGACGCCGCCGGATCCGTACGCAGCGGCAGACGCGCCGCGACCCGGAAGCCGCCGTCCGGCAGCGGCCCGGTGTCGAGCGAGCCGCCGGTCAACCGTACGCGTTCCCGCATCCCGACCAGCCCGTGCCCGGTCCCGGTGCTCTCCAGCGGCGAACGACGCGCATCGCGTTCCGGGGAGGGCCCGTTGACCACCAGGACGGTCAGCCACGCCCCGTCCTCGTCCGGCCGCACCGACACCCGGGTGGGCGCGCCCGGCGCGTGCCGGACCACGTTCGCGAGGGCCTCCTGCACGATGCGGTACGCGGAGAGGTCCACTGTCTGCGGCACGTCACCGAGCTCCGTCGCCAGCGACAACTCCGCCGGCACGCCCGCCCGTACCGTCGCCTCGACGAGCTGCTGCACGCGGTCGAGGCCCGGCTGCGGGGCCCGTTCCCCCTCCGTGCCGTCGCTGCGCAGCACGGCCAGCAGCCGCCGCATCTCCGCGAGGGACTCCCGCGCGGAGGCGGCGATGGAGCCGAACTCCTCGCGGGCGGCGTCCGGCAGGCCGGGGATCCGGTACGGGGCCGAATCGGCCTGGACGGTGATCACCGACATGTGGTGGGCGACCACGTCGTGCAGCTCGCGGGCGATGCGGGCGCGCTCCTCCAGGAGCGTGCGGCGCGCCCGTTCCGCCTCGCTGATGGTCTCCTGCTCGACGAGCCGCCGCTGTGCGTCGCCGCGTTCGCGCAGGGTTCCGGTGACGAGCAGCACGACGCCGCTGAGCACGAACAGCAGGACGTGCACGGGCTGGCTCAGGTTGGGCGCGATCAGCCCGCACAGCCAGCCGGCGGCGCCGGTGACGAGCCAGACGCCGATGAGCGTCCGGCGGGGCTCGCGCAGCCCGACGGCGAGCATCAGCGCGAGGTACCCGACGACGACCATGGGGGTCCAGGGCCACTGCCGCCCCGCGGTCCCGTCCGCCGCGATCAGCAGGAGCGCTCCGGCGACGTCGGCGGACAGGATGATCCACCAGGACTGGAGCGGCCGGGTCACGGCGAGCAGGAGCGGCGCGGTCTGCGCGGTGGCGAGCGCGCCGGCGAGCGCGCCGTCGAGGCGGTAGTCCTGGGTGAGGACGGTGATGGTGACGGGCAGCAGCGTGGCGACGAACGCGAACGCCACGACGTACGGCAGGTGGCGCAGCCACACGTACCGGGCGTCCGCGAGGAGCGGCGCGGCGGGCCGCGGCGTGGCGAGGGCGAGCCCGAGGGCGTGCAGGGGCCGGCGCGCGCCCGCGGGCACGCCGCGCCGCACAAGCGCCCGCAACCGCGCCAGGCGCCTCGCTCGGGGTGTGGATGATCCATTGCTCATGACCCGCCCACCCTAGGCACCCGCACCCCGACCGCACGTCATACCGAGGACTGGCCCTGAACACCCCCACCCCTGCTACCGAGGTATGACCCGCCCGAGCCCCTCGTCACGGCCCCATGCCGAGCCCCCGCGCCATGCTCCACGCCCAGCGGGGCCGACGGGCGCAGGCCCGCGCGGGCCGCGGCGCGCAGGGCGTGCGCGTCTCCGGCCCCGCGCCGAGCCCACGCCCCGCCGGAGCGCCGTCCTACAGCTCCGCCAGCAGCTCGCGCTTCTTGGTCGTGAATTCCTCGTCCGTCACGAGGCCCGCCCGGTGCAGGTCGCCCAGGTGCCGGATCCTTTCGGCGATGTCCGCGGGATCGCGTCGCGCCCCCGCCGTCACCTCCGCCGGGACCGGCTCCTCCGTGCCCGCCTCGCGGATCGCCGCGAGGACCGCCGCCGCGAACGGCAGCGACTCGTGGACCGGCCCGTACCCGAGGCCGAAGACGACCGCCGCCGGGTCGAGATCGGCCTGCGCCGGCTGCGTACCGGCCTCGCGGTCGCGCCGCAGCAGCCGCAGGTAGCCGTCCAGCACGTCCGGCGAGCGCCACTCAACCCCGCTCAGCTCGCGCACCGCGAACGCCTGGTCCCCGGCCTTCCACTTCGCCGACGACGCCCCCGTCCACGACCAGCGGAACGCGACCTCGCCCTCCCCGTCGAAGCTGGCGCGGCCGTCGTACGCCTTGAAGGACTGCGGCCCCTCGGGCGCAGCCACCAGATAGCCGTCCGAGGGCTCCGCGCCCGCCGCGACCAGCGGACGCAGTTCGTCCGCGTAGTACTCCGCCAGCGTCTCCCGGTCCGCCGGCAGCACCAGGCGGTACGGATCGCACCCCTCCTTCAGCTGCCCCGCCGCCGCCTCCATCAAAGGATCGGCCCCGGGGCGCGGCACGGCGTGCAGCACCACGGTCCCGCGTTTGCCCGGCGTGAGCGTCACCCCGCTCAACGCCTCGTGCGGCACGCGCCGTTCGCGCAGTGCCTGGAACAGCCTGGGCGTACGAATCCCCCGTTCGAAGCGGATGAGCACGGCGTCGGTCTCGAACTCCCAGGTGGCATGAATTCCGGCCAGCACATCACCCATGCGCCTCATCGTATGCGGCACCGGCCACGGAGTCGCCCCTGCCGGCCCCGCCGTCCCCCCGGCGAACTCCCGTGCTCTCCCGCGCTCTACGCGCGTCAGGCCCCCGCCGCACCGGAAATTCCACGGCGACAGGCGCTGTCGGCGCTCGCGCACCTCAGTTCCTGGTACGCCCCGACCCCTATGTCGGCGAAGTTGTCGAGGCTCTCCGTGCCCGGCTCGAAATAGCCCGTGTGACCGTCGGCGCCCGCCGAAGAGAGCAGCCGCGCCCCGAACGCCGGCTCCGCCGGATCCGCCCCGTGTCCGACGCCGCCGATCTCCAGGTTCGGCACCCGCTGGATCCAGTCGTCCGCGTCCCGCATCGCCCACACCCGCGCCCGCGTGGCCAGTTCGGCCGCGCTGTCCACCCGCATGCCCGGACTGCCCGCCACCGCGACGTCCGTGACGCGCTCCGGCAGCCGGCCCGCGGCGACCCCGCAGAGCACGGAGCCGTAGCTGTGGCAGAAGAGGGTGACCCGCGACGTCCCCGGCAGGGCGTTCGTCATGTTCACGAGCCGCACCGCCCCGCTCTCCGCGAGCCGCCCGATCGCCGCGTCGATGCCGACGCCGACCGGCGAGGTGTAGTCGGCCCAGGCGATGACCGCGACGCGCGCCCCGGGCGCGGCCCGCCGCTCGGCGTCGTACAGCGAGCGCGCCATGCCCGCCGGGGCGGTGTAGCGGCCGCGAGTCCGCTGGAACGTGAGCAGGTTGGTGTCGACGCCGGGCACGATCACCGACACCCGCTGCGCCCGGTCCAGGTCCCCGAGGACCTCGGCGGTGCGACCGCTCCCGGTCGGGTCGAACGCGAGGATCTGCCGCTTCCGCTCCATCAGCGAGGCGAACCGGTGCGCCCGGCGCGTCGCGTCCCGCCGGCCGTCCCGGCTGAGCCGCGCCTCGGCGAGGCGGCGCCGCTCGGCGTCCAGGGCGCGGCGCAGCGAGAGCCGGTTCGCGCGGTAGCGGAGGGTGACCGGCGCGCCGTCGAGATTGCCCACGATCAGCGGGTGCTCGTCGGCGAGCCGCGCCCCCCGTTTCGCTCCGATCGCCTGGAAGAACGCGGCGACGGTACGGGCGGGGGAGGCCGGATCGGGCAGCCGCCGGTCGGCGGCCGAACCGTGCGTCCAGGCGGCGAGCGCGGCCCGGTACGGGTCCTCCGACCCGGGCTGACGTCGGATGGTCGTCCATCCGGTCGTCGCGAGGAGGACGAACACGACGGCCAGCGCGAGCAGCATGCGCCAGGCGGCGAGGGTGGGGGAGGAGTCGAAGGAAGTCACTGCGGAACACCCTAGGAGACGCCCGCGGGGGGCCGGGCGGAGGGTGACGCGGATCACGGAGGGGCGCGGGAATACCGCCGGTTACGGTGACGGTGGGTACACACTTGCTCCCGTGTGGGCGGTGTGCGGCCCTTGCTTCACGGCGCGACGTCTGTACGGTGTGCGGCCCAAGGTTCGGGCAGGGGCCGGGGGTTCGGGTCTGCGGTACAGGGTCGGGCAATGCCCCGGGGTTCGGGTCTGCGGGCCCGGAGTTCGGGCGGGGCCCGGAGGTCAGGTCTGCGGCCCGGGTCCTCCCGGCGCGGCCGCGTCGCTAGGAGCGCCAGTCCTCCGTCAACGACGGCCCCAGATGGTCGAGGTACCGCTCCGTCAGCGCGCGGATCGCCTCCAGCGTGGTGTCCGTGCCCCGGCCCCACAACTGGCCGGTCACCCGCATCACGCCGCTGAACGCGGCGACCGCCACCCGCGGCCGCGGGTCCTCGTCCACGTCCAGTCCCTCGCGCTCGGCGATCAGGCGCGCGACGCGCTCCTCCATCTCGGCGGACCGCCGCAGATGCACCGCGAGCAGCGCCGGCGTGGACTCGATGATCTGGTACGTGCGCAGATAGAGCTCCACCGGCACGACCTCCTCGATCGCCTCGCCGATCCGATCCCAGGAGCTCAGGACCGCGTTGCGCATCGCGTCGAACGGGCCCTCCTGCGCGGGCCGTTCGGCCAGGGCGCTCACGAAGCGCTCCTCGACCATCTGCTGCACCGCGAAGGCCACGTCCTCCTTGCTGGCGAAGTAGCGGAAGAACGTGCGCTGGGAGACCTCGACCGAGTCGGCGATCTCGTCGACGGTCGTCTGCTCGTAGCCCTGCGTGGTGAAGAACTCCAGCGCGGACCGCAGCAGGGCGTCGCGCGTGCGTTGCTTCTTGCGCTCGCGCAAGCCCGTCGGGGGTCCGGATACGGAGCGGGTCGCGGCACCGCTGGGCGTCACTTGATGGTCCTCTTTCTGCCACTCGGACCGGATCAGCGTACCTGTGAGCAACATGACAGTTACCGGCGTATGAACTGCTTTGTCAATTGTCAGCGACTGACACTAGCCTCGTTCCCATGACTAGTCAGACCATCGACAAGGCGCCTCAGCCGAAGGAGCCGAGTTCCGTACCGGAGCAGAACCAGGGCCTGCGCGGCCACCCCTGGCTGACGCTCTTCGCCGTGGCCGTCGGCGTGATGATGGTCGCGCTGGACGGCACCATCGTCGCCATCGCCAACCCGGCCATCCAGAAGGATCTGAAGGCGTCGATGGCCGACGTCCAGTGGATCACCAACGGCTATCTGCTCGCCCTCGCCGTCGCGCTCATCACCGCCGGCAAGCTCGGTGACCGCTTCGGCCACCGGCAGACCTTCCTCATCGGCATCGCCGGCTTCGCGGCGGCCTCCGGCGCCATCGGCCTGTCCGACTCGATCGCGCTCGTCATCGGCTTCCGCGTCCTGCAGGGCCTCTTCGGCGCGCTGCTGATGCCGGCCGCGCTGGGCCTGCTGCGCGCCACCTTCCCCGCCGAGAAGCTCAACATGGCGATCGGCATCTGGGGCATGGTCATCGGCGCCTCCACCGCCGGCGGCCCGATCGTCGGCGGTCTGCTCGTCGAGCACGTCAACTGGCAGTCCGTGTTCTTCATCAACGTGCCGGTCGGCATACTCGCGCTGGTCCTCGGCCTGGTGATCCTGAAGGACCACCGCGCCGAGAACGCGCCGCGCTCCTTCGACCTGCTCGGCATCCTGCTGCTCTCCGGCGCGATGGGCTCCCTCATCTGGGGCATCATCAAGGCCGGCGAGTCCTGGGGCTGGTCCAGCGGCAACACCTGGGGCTTCCTCGGCGGCGCGATCGCCCTCTTCGTGCTCTTCGCCCTCTGGGAGACCAAGGTCAAGGAGCCGCTCATCCCGCTGGGTATGTTCCGGTCCGTCCCGCTGTCGGCCGGCGTGGTGCTGATGGTCCTGATGGCCTTCGCCTTCATGGGCGGTCTGTTCTTCGTCACCTTCTATCTGCAGGGCGTGAAGGGGCTGAGCCCGGTCGACAGCGGTCTGCACCTGCTGCCGCTGACCGCGATGATGATCGTCTCCTCGCCGCTGGCGGGCGCGCTGATCACGAAGTTCGGCCCGCGCATCCCGCTGGTCGGAGGCATGGTCTGCACCGCGACCGCGATGTTCGGCATGATCAGCCTGACCCCGGAGACCGGGACGCTCGCGATGTCGCTGTGGTTCGCCCTGCTCGGCCTGGGGCTCGCCCCGGTCATGGTGGGCGCCACCGAGGTCATCGTCGGCAACGCGCCGCTGGAGCTGTCCGGCGTGGCCGGCGGTCTGCAGCAGGCCGCCATGCAGGTCGGCGGCGCGCTCGGCACGGCCGTCCTCGGTGCGGTGATGTCCTCCAAGGTCAGCAGCGTGTTCGAGGAGAACTGGAAGGACGCCGGCATCCCCGTCCCGCCGGACCCGCGGCTGGAGCAGGCCGCCGAGTTCGGCGTGGTGCCCGCGGAGCTGGGCAAGGCGCCGGGGATGACCCCGGACCTGCTGGCCTCGATCGGCAAGGTCATCCACGACACGTTCATGTCGGGCATGGGGCTCGCGTTCACCGTCGCCGGTGTCGTCGCGGTCGCCGCGGCGCTGGTCGCCATGTTGACGAAGCGCGGCGAGAACGCGGAGGCGGGTGCGGGCGCGGCCCACATCTGACCTCGGTCTTCTCCGAGCCGACCCGGTCCTCCGGGTCAGGCCCCGCCGGATCCGTCCGGCGGGGCCTTTCCCCTGTTCGGGTGAAGTGGGCTCTGGCCTCTTCCCAACGCTGCGTGACACCTCCAAGATTCTGATTACGGAGAGTGATGAACGAGCGAACGGGGGTTCCTGTGATGCATACGCGTACGAGGACGGCGGCGGCCGTCGTGCCGGTCGTCCTGCTGGGGCTGGCCGCACTGCCGGCGGGCGCGCCGGCGACCGCCCGGCCCGCGGCTTCCGCGACGGCGGCGGGGGCGGCGGCGCCCGCGACGGCACCCGGGGCGGTGCCTGCGATGGCGCCCGCGGCGGCCGGGCAGCCCAGGCTCGGGGCCTGCGGGGCGGGGCAGCTGTGTCTGTGGCCGAAGTCCGACTTCAGGGGCCGGGCGAGCACCCACGAGCTGGCCGACACCGACATCGAGAGCTGCGTGGCGCTGCCGGCCGGGACGAGCGCCCAGGCGCTGGCCAACCGGACGGGGCGGCCGGTGACGACCTACCAGTCCGCGGAGTGCGCGGAGACCGGCCAGTTCGAGACGTACCCGGGGACGGGCACGTGGGTGCCGCAGAGCCCCTACCAGGTCAGAGCCTTCAAGCTCTGGGAGCGGTAGGGGCGGGCACGGCCTCGGCCGGGCCGCCTGCCGGGGCCGGGACCTCGGTGACTGGCGCGGGCGGCGCGGCCTGGAGCCGGGCCACCTCGGCGCGCAGCTCCCGCACCTCGTGGGTGAGCGCCTCCAGGAGCTCGGTCTGCCGGCGCTCCTGGGCGTCGTCCCGGTCGAAGCGGGCGATGAACCAGGCCGCGATGTTCGCGGTGACCACACCGAGCAGGGCGATGCCCGAGAGCATCAGGCCCACCGCGAGGACGCGGCCGAGGCCCGTGGTCGGGGCGTGATCCCCGTACCCGACGGTGGTCATCGTGGTGAACGACCACCAGACCGCGTCGCCCAGCGTCTTGATGTTGCCGTCGGGGGCCGAGCGCTCCACGTGCAGCACGGCCAGCGAGCCGAACATCATCAGCCCGACCACGGCGCCCGCCACATAGGTGGTGAGCGTGATCTGCGGGGCCATCCGGGCCCGCCGGCCGACGAGGAGGAGCGTGGAGACCACCCGCAGCAGCCGCAGGGGCTGCACGAGAGGAAGGAGCACCGCGAGGAGGTCCAGCGGATGACTGCGGACGAAGCGCCACCTGGCGGGCGCGAGCGCCAGACGTACGGCGTAGTCGACGGCGAAGGCGCCCCAGACCACCCACTCCACGGTCAGGCACAGCTCGTGGACCCAGCGGTCGGCGTCCGGCGCGACGATCGGCACCGCGTAGGCGATGCCGAAGGCCACGGCCAGAGCCAGCAGCGGTGTTTGGGTGTATTGCTCCCAGCGTTCCTTCATGCCGGGCATCGTAGGCAGGGCGCGGGGGCGCGTTCAGCCCGCGCCCGTGCCGGCGTGCGCGCGGCCGGGCGATCCCGGCCCCGCGCACGGCACGACGTACGTCTACGCGTCGCCGCCCGCGGCGCCCGGGTCCGCCGCCGCCACGTCGAGCAGCTGGTAGCGGTCCACGGCCTGCTTCAGCGCCGAGCGGTCCACCTTGCCGTCCTTGGCCAGCTCGGTCAGCACCGCGAGCACGATCGACTGGGCGTCGATGTGGAAGTAGCGGCGTGCCGCTCCCCGGGTGTCGGCGAAACCGAAACCGTCCGCGCCCAGCGAGGTGTACCGGCCGGGCACCCAGCGGGCGATCTGGTCCGGCACCGAGCGCATCCAGTCGGAGACGGCCACGAACGGGCCCTCGGCGCCCTGGAGCTTGCGGGTCACGTACGGGACGCGCTGCTCCTCGTCCGGGTGGAGCAGGTTGTGCTCGTCGACCTCGACGGCCTCGCGGCGCAGCTCGTTCCACGAGGTCGCGGACCAGACGTCGGCGCGGACGTTCCACTCCTCGGCGAGGATCTTCTGTGCCTCCAGGGCCCACGGCACGGCGACGCCCGAGGCCATGATCTGCGCCGGGATCGTGCCGGCCTCGCCCGCCTTGAAGCGGTGGACGCCCTTGAGGATGCCCTCGACGTCCACACCGGCCGGCTCCTGCGGGTGCTGGATCGGCTCGTTGTAGACGGTCAGGTAGTAGAAGACGTCCTCGGCGTCGGGGCCGTACATGCGGCGCAGACCGTCCTTGACGATGTGCGCGATCTCGAAGCCGTACGCCGGGTCGTACGCGACGCAGCCCGGGTTCGTCGAGGCGAGCAGCTGCGAGTGGCCGTCGGCGTGCTGCAGGCCCTCGCCTGTCAGCGTCGTCCGGCCGGCCGTCGCGCCCAGCACGAAGCCGCGCGCCAGCTGGTCCGCCATCTGCCAGAACTGGTCGCCGGTCCGCTGGAAACCGAACATCGAGTAGAAGACGTACACCGGGATCAGCGGCTCGCCGTGGGTGGCGTACGCGGAACCGGCGGCGATCAGCGAGGCGGTGCAGCCCGCCTCGGAGATGCCGTCGTGCAGCATCTGCCCGGTCGGGGACTCCTTGTACGCGAGCAGCAGCTCGCGGTCGACGGCCTCGTACTGCTGGCCCAGCGGGTTGTAGATCTTGGCGCTCGGGAAGAAGGAGTCCATGCCGAACGTGCGGTACTCGTCCGGCGCGATCAGCACGAACCGCTTGCCGATCTCCTTGTCCCGCATCAGGTCCTTCAGCAGCCGCACGAACGCCATCGTGGTGGCGATCGACTGCTGGCCGGAGCCCTTCTTCACCGCCGCGTAGGCCTTGTCGTCCGGCAGGACGAGCGGCTTGGAGCGCACCACACGCGTGGGCACGTACCCGCCGAGCTGCTTGCGGCGGTCGTGCATGTACTGGATCTCCTCGGAGTCCCGCCCCGGGTGGTAGTACGGCGGCAGGCCGCTCTCCAGCTGCTGGTCCGTGATCGGGATGTGCAGCCGGTCGCGGAAGCCCTTGAGGTCGTCGACCGTCAGCTTCTTCATCTGGTGGGTCGCGTTGCGGCCCTCGAAGTTGGGGCCGAGGGTCCAGCCCTTGATCGTCTTGGCGAGGATCACCGTCGGCTGGCCCTTGTGCGCCTTGGCCGCGGAGAACGCCGCGAAGATCTTCTTGTGGTCGTGACCGCCGCGGCCCAGGTGCAGGATCTGGTCGTCGGTCATGTTCTCGACCATGGCGCGCAGCCGGTGGTCGTCGCCGAAGAAGTGGTCGCGGATGTACGCGCCGGTCTCCGTCGCGTACGTCTGGAACTGGCCGTCCGGCGTGGTGTTCATCTTGTTGACGAGCACCCCGTCGCGGTCCTGCGCGAGCAGCGGGTCCCAGGAGCGGTCCCAGACCAGCTTGATCACGTTCCAGCCGGCGCCCCGGAAGACCGACTCCAGCTCCTGGATGATCTTGCCGTTGCCGCGCACCGGGCCGTCGAGGCGCTGCAGGTTGCAGTTGACCACGAAGGTCAGGTTGTCCAGGCCCTCCCGGGCCGCGAGGGTCAGCTGGCCGAGCGACTCCGGCTCGTCCATCTCGCCGTCCCCGAGGAACGCCCAGACGTGCGACTTGGAGGTGTCGGCGATGCCGCGCGCCTCCATGTAGCGGTTCATCCGCGCCTGGTAGATCGCGCCGAGCGGACCCAGGCCCATGGAGACGGTCGGGAACTCCCAGAAGTCCGGCATCAGCCGCGGATGCGGATACGACGACAGTCCGTTGGGGAACTTCGACTTCTCCTGGCGGAACGCGTCGAGCTGCGTCTCGTTCAGCCGGTCCAGCAGGAACGCGCGGGCGTAGATGCCCGGGGAGGCGTGCCCCTGGAAGAAGATCTGGTCGCCGCCGTCGCCCTCGTCCTTGCCCCGGAAGAAGTGGTTGAAGCCGACGTCGTACAGCGAGGCGGAGGAGGCGAAGGTCGCGATGTGGCCGCCGACCCCGATGCCCGGGCGCTGGGCGCGGGAGACCATCACCGCGGCGTTCCAGCGGGTGGCGTTGAGGATCTTGCGCTCGATCTCCTCGTTGCCGGGGAAGAACGGCTCGTCCTTGGTGGCGATGGTGTTGACGTAGTCCGTGCTGCGCATCTCGGGCACGGCCACACGCTTCTCGCGGGCCCGCTCGATCAGGCGGAGCATCAGGTAGCGGGCCCGCTCACGGCCGCGCTCGTCGACGGCGGCGTCGAGCGAGTCGAGCCACTCCTGGGTCTCCTCGGGATCGAAGTCCGGGACCTGGCTGGGCAGGCCGCCAATGATGATCGGGGTGCGATCGGATCCGGAAGCCACGCTGTTCCTTCGCTGTTCGGTGGAGCCACGGGTGACGGTCGGGATTGCGGAGAGCTGTCGCGCCGCCACCATCGTGTACCCCACGGGTCCAGACGTCATCTCTACCGAGAGGTAACCCCCAGGGGGTGCCCGGTCGGTCAAATCGCAACCTTACGCCCAAGCCGCGCATGCGTTTCGTCGCTGCGTTCGGCAGACTGAAGCCACGGATGGATTCAAAGCCGGACGAAGGGTGTGGGGGCGATCACGGAGCGTACGGCCCCGCTTCCCGGAGTTGCGGCGAGACGGCCCCAAACGTCACCGTTTCGGCGGTCTCGTTGGCCGGGTACTTGCGCGATCCGCCCGGCCCGTGTGGACTACGGCCAACACCGTGCGCACGCGCGCGGAACGCAACACATTTCCCGAAAACGATCAGGAGGCAAGCCGTGAGCGCGACCGCGGACCACGCGGAGGAGCGGACCAACCCGGCGGCTAGGCTGGGGTTCGAGCCCGGACAGGTGGTCCAGGAGATCGGCTACGACGACGACGTCGATTTCGATCTCCGTGAAGGCATCGAGTCCACCATCGGCCAGGAGCTCGTGGACGAGGACTACGACGACGTCGCCGATGTCGTCGTGCTCTGGTTCCGCGACGAGGACGGTGACCTCACCGACGCCCTGGTGGACACCATTGGTCTGCTGGAGGACGGCGGCATGATCTGGCTGCTGACCCCGAAGACCGGCCGCGACGGCTACATCGAGCCGAGCGACATCAACGATGCCGCGCAGACAGCTGGTCTCTCCCAGACCAAGAGCATCAGCGTCGCCAAGGACTGGACGGGCACCCGCCTGGCCACCCCCAAGCGCTGATCCCGACGCTGCACCGGAGCCCCCGCCGAATACACCCGGCGGGGGCTCCGTGCGTAGGGTGGGGGTTCACCACTTCGGCCCAATGAAGGGAAACGTCTGTCATGGCGATCGAGGTCGGCACCGAGGCCCCGGACTTCGAGCTCAAGGACAACCACGGCCGCACCGTGAAGCTCTCCGACTTCCGCGGCGAGAAGAACGTGGTGCTTCTCTTCTACCCGTTCGCCTTCACCGGCGTCTGCACCGGTGAGCTCTGCGAGCTGCGCGACAACCTGCCGAAGTTCGTGAACGACGACACCCAGCTGCTCGCCGTCTCCAACGACTCCATCCACACCCTGCGCGTCTTCGCCGAGCAGGAGGGCCTGGAGTACCCGCTGCTCTCCGACTTCTGGAAGCACGGCGAGGCCTCCCGCGCGTACGGGGTCTTCGACGAGGACAAGGGCTGCGCCGTGCGCGGCACCTTCATCATCGACAAGGAGGGCGTGGTGCGCTGGTCCGTCGTCAACGACCTGCCCGACGCCCGCGATCTGAACGACTACGTCAAGGCGCTCGACACCCTCTGATCCGGCGTCCGATGGGCCGACACCTCGGAAAAGTCTGCCCCTGCCGGGAACCGCTCACTAGGATCCAATCGTTGATCCGACTGCCAACGCACGACGGGGGCGCTGCCCCTGGAAACCAATGGAGGGACTCGTGGGAGTCAGCCTCAGCAAGGGCGGCAACGTCTCGCTGACCAAGGAGGCCCCCGGCCTGACCGCCGTCACGGTCGGTCTCGGCTGGGACGTCCGCACCACCACCGGTACGGACTTCGACCTGGACGCCAGTGCCATCCTCGTCAACGAGGCCGGCAAGGTGCGCAACGACCAGGACTTCGTGTTCTTCAACAACCTGAAGAGCGCGGACGGCTCGGTCGAGCACACCGGCGACAACCTCACCGGTGAGGGCGAGGGCGACGACGAGCAGGTCAAGGTCAACCTCGCGGCCGTGCCGGCCGACGTGGCCAAGATCGTGTTCCCGGTGTCGATCTACGACGCCGAGAACCGCCAGCAGTCCTTCGGCCAGGTGCGCAACGCGTTCATCCGCGTCGTCAACCAGGCCGGCGGCGCCGAGATCGCCCGGTACGACCTGTCCGAGGACGCCTCGACCGAGACCGCCATGGTCTTCGGCGAGCTGTACCGCCACGGTGCCGAGTGGAAGTTCCGCGCGGTCGGCCAGGGCTACGCCTCCGGCCTGCGCGGCATCGCGCAGGACTTCGGCGTCAACGTCTGAGCCGTACCGCAGTACCGCCCGTCCGGCGCCGCACGTTTCCGTGCGGCGCCGGACGCGCCTTCAGCGAGAGAAAACTGAACCGGGGAGGACCATCGTCATGGGCGTCACGCTCGCCAAGGGAGGCAATGTCTCCCTCTCCAAGGCCGCACCCAATCTCACCCAGGTGCTCGTCGGCCTCGGCTGGGACGCGCGCTCCACCACGGGTGCGCCCTTCGACCTCGACGCCAGCGCGCTGCTGTGCCAGTCGGGGCGCGTGCTCGGGGACGAGTACTTCGTCTTCTACAACAACCTCAGGAGCCCCGAGGGTTCCGTGGAGCACACCGGCGACAACCTCACCGGCGAGGGCGACGGCGACGACGAGTCGCTCATCGTGGACCTCACGAAGGTCCCGCTGCAGTGCGACAAGATCATCTTCCCGGTCTCGATCCACGAGGCCGACAACCGCGGCCAGACCTTCGGCCAGGTCAGCAATGCCTTCATCCGCGTGGTGAACCAGGCCGACGGCCAGGAACTCGCCCGCTACGACCTCTCCGAGGACGCGTCCACCGAGACCGCGATGATCTTCGGCGAGCTCTACCGCTACAACGCCGAATGGAAGTTCCGGGCCGTAGGCCAGGGGTACGCGTCCGGACTGCGCGGCATCGCTCTAGACTTCGGGGTCAACGTTTCGTAAAGCCGCGTACTTATGACGATGGGGTAGACAGTGGTTCTGAAAACCTTCGGCTGGTCGTTCGCAGTCACTGCGCTCGGCCTGGCCTTCGCCGCGTGGCAGTGGGGGTGGGAGGCGTTCGGGGTCGTACTGATCCTGTCGATCCTCGAGATCTCGCTGTCCTTCGACAATGCTGTCGTCAACGCCGGCATTCTGAAGAAGATGAATGCCTTCTGGCAGAAGATCTTCCTGACGGTCGGCATCCTCATCGCCGTCTTCGGCATGCGGCTCGTGTTCCCCGTCGCCATCGTCGCGATCAGTGCCAAGGTCGGCCCCATCGAGGCCATCCAGCTGGCGCTCGACGAGCCGGAGAAGTACGAGGCCCTGGTCACCGACGCGCACCCGGCCATCGCGGCCTTCGGTGGCATGTTCCTGCTGATGATCTTCCTCGACTTCATCTTCGAGGAGCGCGACATCAAGTGGCTGGGCTGGCTGGAGCGGCCGCTGGCCAAGCTCGGCAAGGTCGACATGCTGTCGGTCTGCATCGCCCTGATCGCGCTGCTGGTCACCGCGATGACCTTCGCCACGCAGGCGCACACCAGCACCGGACACCTGGACAAGTCCGCGACGGTGCTCCTCGCCGGCGTCGCCGGTCTGATCACGTACCTCATCGTCGGCGGTCTCTCCGGCTACTTCGAGGACAAGCTCGAGGAAGAGGAGGAGCGCGAGCACGAGGAGGAGGAGAAGGCCAAGGCCCAGGGCAAGCCGGTCTCCGCGGTCGGTCTCGCAGGCAAGGCGGCGTTCTTCCTGTTCCTGTACCTGGAAGTGCTCGACGCCTCCTTCTCGTTCGACGGCGTGATCGGCGCCTTCGCCATCACCAACCACATCTTCTGGATGGCGCTCGGCCTCGGCATCGGCGCCATGTACGTCCGTTCGCTCACGGTCTACCTGGTCCGCCAGGGCACTCTGGACGACTACGTCTACCTGGAGCACGGCGCGCACTACGCCATCGGCGCGCTCGCCGTCATCCTGCTGATCACCATCCAGCACCAGATCAGCGAGCTCATCACCGGCTTCATCGGCGTGTTCCTCATCGCCGCCTCCTTCGCCTCCTCCGTGATCCGCAACAAGCGGCTCGCCGAGGGCGACGGAAACGCCGACAGCCCCGGTGACAAGACAGAGGTGAAGTCCGGGGTGTGACAACCCGGACTCTGAGGAACGCTTCTCTGCGGGGCGGCCGGTGCACCCGGCCGCCCCGCGGCTCATGTCGGCAGCACACAGGGCACGGCGGGACAGGTGGGGGTGGGAGGCCATGGCCTTCTGGGACAGTCTGTGGCGGGGCAGCGCCGCCCAGTTCGACTCGGGCAGCGCCGCGAGCAACGCGATCGAGCTGACCAAGCGACGGCCGTCGGTCTCCTTGACCAAGCAGGGCGCCGCCACCGGCAACCTCCGGGTCAACCTCTCCTGGCGGATGCGCACCTCGGACATCGAGGGCCGCTCCCGGCAGAGCGGCCGGCTGCTGCGCCACCCGTCCAAGCTCTTCAAGCCCGAGGTCGTGCAGGGCCACACCCAGGGCGTCGTCAACGTCGACCTGGACATCGGCTGCCTCTACGAGCTCAGCAACGGCAGCAAGGGCGTCGTCCAGCCGCTCGGCAGCTACTTCGGCGACGTGAACGCGGCGCCGTACGTGAAGCTAAGCGGCGACGACCGGTTCGGCTCGCCCTCCGGCGAGACGATCTACGTCAACCTCGACCACAAGGACAAGATCAAGCGGCTGCTGTTCTTCGTCTACATCTACGACCAGACACCGGCCTTCGACCGCACCCACGCCAAGATGACGCTCTACCCGAGCAACGGGCCGCGGATCGAGATCGAACTGGACGAGCGGGCCCCGCAGGCCCGCTCCTGCGCCGTGTTCAGCATCGAGAACGTCAAGGACGAACTCGTGGTGCGCCGGGAGGTCAAGTTCGTGTACGGGTTCCAGGCCGAGCTGGACCGGCTGTACGGCTGGGGACTCCAGTGGGGCCGCGGCTACAAGACGAAGGCCTGAGGCGTGACGACGGAGCCGGCCTTACGGCCGGACGCGTGTCCGCGGGCGGACGCCGGTGGTCTACGGGCGTACGAACTGCGGTCCCATGGGCGGCAGCCGGAAGTCCGGGGCCGGGCCGGGAGGCGCGGACGACGTGACCGGCTGCGGATAGCCGTAGGCGGGTGGCGTGGCAGGGGCCGGGGGAGTGGCGGGAACGGGCGGCGCGGCGGGCTGAGCCGGCACCGGCGTGTGCACCATGGTCGCGTCGGCGTCCCCGGTGGCCGGGGCGGGCGTGCCCTGCCCGGCCGGTGCGGCGCCCGACGGCTCCTCGCCGGCCTCGTCCACCGAGATCCCGAAGGCGGTCGCCAGACCGACCAGGCCGGTCGGATAGCCCTGGCCGACCGCGCGGAACTTCCAGCCCTCGCCGCGGCGGTACAGCTCGCCGCAGATGATCGCCGTCTCCTCGCCGGTCTCCGCCTTCACGTCGAACAGCGCCAGCGGCTCGCGGTCGGCCGCGCCCGCGTCGTACAGCAGGATCCGCAGATCGGTCACGGAGCGGAACGCACCACCGTCCGAGGAGGCGGCGATCACCACCTGGTCCACCGACGGGTCCAGCGCGCCCAGATCGGCTTCGATCGTGTCGGTCAGCCCGTCGGTCTCACGCTTCTTCGACAGCCGCCGCACCAGGCCCGAGGGGTGGCGCGGCTGGTTGTAGAAGACGAAGTCCTCGTCCGAACGCACGCGCCCGTCCGGGCCGAGCAGCAGGGCGGAGGCATCCACGTCGGGGACCCCGGGGCCCGGGGTCCAGCGGAGCACGGCCCGTACGGCCGCGGTGTCGAGAGGGACGTTGGAGCCCTTCAGCATCGCGTGCGTCATGGGCGTCATCCTGCCTTCCCGCCTCCCCTCCGGACAACGCGGGGGGCGGTACACGGCGCGCCGACCACACCTACGGAAGGGGAGGGATACGGACGAGTTACCTGGATTTCATGCACTCGGGGAACTGTGGACACCCGCACCTACGTACTATTACCGGCCACATGTCGTCACGGCCACAGATGCCAGTCGGGGGAGATACATGCGTCATTTCGGGCACATCCCGTCCGCTTCGCGGGCCGGGCTGTTCCATCAGGAGCCGGCCGAGTTCACGGCCGACTCGCCCGCGCGCACGCTCGCCGCGGCCCTGGGCGCCACGCTCTACAGCCCGGCCACCCGCCCCAAGCTAGCCGACGACGTGCGCAAACAGGCCGCGCGCGGTGTCGTCTCCATGGTGCTGTGCCTGGAGGACTCGATCGACGACCAGGACGTGGAGGGCGCCGAGGCCAACCTCGTCCGGCAGTTCGCGGACCTGGCGGCCGCCGGTGCCGCCGATGGCGCGGAACCGCCGTTGTTGTTCATCCGGGTCCGTGAGCCCCAGCAGATCCCCGATCTGGTCGAACGGCTCGGAGACACCGTTCGCCTGCTCTCCGGCTTCGTGCTGCCCAAGTTCACCGAGGAGCGCGGAGCGGCCTTCCTGGAGGCCCTCACACGCGCGGAGAACGCCAGCGGACGGCGACTTTTCGCCATGCCCGTCCTGGAATCCCCGCAGCTGCTCCACCTGGAGAGCCGGGCCGAGACCCTCGCCGGCATCGCCCGGATCGTCGACAAGTACAGAGACCGGGTCCTCGCCCTGCGGCTCGGCGTGACCGACTTCTGCTCGGCCTACGGGCTGCGCCGCTCGCCCGACATGACCGCCTACGACGTCCAGCTCGTCGCCCACGTCATCGCCGACGTCGTCAACGTGCTGGGCCGCTCCGACGGCACCGGCTTCACCATCACCGGCCCCGTCTGGGAGTACTTCCGAGCCCAGGAGCGCATGTTCAAGCCGCAGCTGCGGCGCAGCCCCTTCCTGGAGGGGCGGGCCGAGGAACTGCGCACTGCGCTCATCGAGCACGACCTCGACGGACTGCTCCGCGAGATCGAGCTCGACCGGGCCAACGGCCTGCTCGGCAAGACCTGCATCCACCCCTCGCACGTGGTCCCGGTCCACGCGCTCTCCGTGGTCAGCCACGAGGAGTTCAGCGACGCACAGGACATCCTGCGGCCCGAGCGGGGCGGCGGCGGAGTGCTGCGCTCCGCCTATACGAACAAGATGAACGAAGTGAAGCCGCACCGCGCCTGGGCGGAACGGACCCTGCTGCGCGCCGAGGTCTTCGGCGTCGCCCGGGAGGACGTCGGCTTCGTGGAGCTGCTCACCGCCGGACTGGCCGGCTGACGAAGGGTGAACGAGGACGTGGAGTGGACGGGAACGTGGGTCGCCGAGCGACTGGGCGTCGAACTGGTCGGAGACGGTGAACTACGGGACCTCCTCGGTCTCGCCCTGCGGCGCAACCCGAAGCGGGCCCATCTGCTCGTCTCGAACGTGCTGGGCAAGCACGTCCCCCAGCGGCCGTCGGTCGTGTACGGGCACGGGCACGCCCTCGGCGTACGCGCCGCGGAACTGCTCGGCCCGGCCGCCGCGGACGCCGTCGTCGTCGGCTACGCCGAGACCGCCACCGGCCTCGGCCACTCCGTCGCCGACGGCCTGGGCGACGTCCCCTACCTGCATTCCACCCGCCGGCCCGTCCCGGGCGTGGTGCCCGCCGGCGGCTTCGAGGAGTCCCACTCCCACGCCACCTCCCATCTGCTGCTCCCCGAGGACCCCAAGCTGCTGGCCGGACCCGGCCCGCTGGTCCTCGTCGACGACGAGTTCTCCACCGGCAACACCGTCCTCAACACCATCCGCGACCTGCACGCCCGCCACCCCCGCGACCGGTACGTGGTCGTGGCCCTGGTCGACATGCGCTCCGCCGCCGACCTCGGCCGGCTGGCCGCCTTCGGCGAGGAGATAGGCGCCCGGATCGACCTCGTCACCGGCGCCCGCGGCACCGTCCGCCTCCCCGACGACGTCCTGGCCAAGGGCCAGACCCTCGTGGGCCAGCAGGAAGCCGCCAACGCCAACGCCTCCGCCAACCCGGCCACGCCCGCCGAGACCGCCGGCCCGGCGTCCTCCGGCGCCCAGTCCCGTCCCGTCCGGGTCGACCTGGGCTGGCCCGCCGGAGTTCCCGACGGCGGCCGACACGGCTTCACCCCCGCCCACCGGGCCCTCCTGGAGGCCGCCCTGCCGGACATGGCCGCCCGCCTGTCCGCCGCGCTGCCGCCGGTGACCGCGACCGACGGCCGCCCGCCCCGCGTCCTCGTCCTCGGCAACGAGGAGCTGATGTACGCCCCGCTCCGCCTCGCCCACGCGCTGGAGCAGACCGGGGCCGACGTCTCCTACTCGACCACCACCCGTTCTCCCGTCCTCGCCGTCGACGACCCCGGCTACGCGATCCGCACCCGGCTCGTCTTCCCGGCCCACGACGCGCCCGCCGACGGCCCCGGCGACCGCTACGCCTACAACGTGGCCGGCGCCGGCTTCGACGCCGTCGTCGCCGTCGTCGACTCCACCGCCGACACTCCGGAACTCCACGCTTCCGACGGGCTGCTGGCCCGTCTCGGCGCGCACATCCCGCACGTCGTGCTCGCCGTCGTTCCCTCCTACACCCCCCGAGGTGCCTCGATGCTGCCCGAGCCGCTGCGCGGTCCCGCCTTCTCCTCGTACGCGCCCGAGGAGGTCGGCTGGCTGCTGCAGGACCTCTCCGACGTCGAACTCGAAGCCCCCACCGAGGAGCGCGAGGAGGCCATCCAGAGCGGCGGCGCCCACTACGCCGAGTCCCTGCCGGTCGAGTACCAGCCCAGCGAGCAGTACCAGCAGCTCTTCCACGCGGCCCTCGACGCCTCCGCCGCCCGACTCGCCCGCGCCGTCGGCACCGTCACCGAGACCGTCCTCGCCGAACGGTCCGGCCGGCCCGTCCTCGTCTCCCTCGCCCGCGCCGGCACCCCCGTCGGTGCCCTGATGCGCCGCTGGGCCCAGCACCGCCACGGCCTCGACCTGCCCCACTACGCCGTCTCCATCGTCCGCGGCCGCGGCATCGACGCCAACGCGCTGCGCTGGCTCGCCGCCCACCACGACCCCGCCGACGTCGTCTTCGTCGACGGCTGGACCGGCAAGGGCGCCATCACCCGCGAACTCGCCGAGGCCCTGAAGGACTTCGAGGGCTTCGACCCGGAGATCGCCGTCCTCGCCGACCCCGGCTCCTGCGTCCGCACCTACGGCACCCGCGAGGACTTCCTCATCCCCTCCGCCTGCCTCAACTCCACCGTCTCCGGCCTGATATCGCGGACCGTGCTCCGCGCCGACCTCGTCGGCCCGGACGACTTCCACGGCGGCAAGTTCTACCGCGAACTCGCCGAGGCCGACGTCTCCAACGACTTCCTCGACACCGTCTCCGCCCGCTTCGACGAAGTCGCCGACGCCGTCGACACGGAGGTCAAGGAACTCCTCGCCGCCGACCGCACCCCCACCTGGGAGGGCTGGGCCGCCGTCGAGCGGATCAGCGAGGAGTACGGGATCCACGACGTCAACCTCGTCAAGCCCGGCGTCGGCGAGACCACCCGCGTCCTGCTGCGCCGCGTCCCCTGGAAGATCCTCGCCCAGCGCGGCGCCGGCGCGGACCTCGATCACGTCCGCCTCCTCGCCGAACAGCGCGGGGTCCCCGTCGAGGAGGTCGACGGACTTCCCTACACCTGTGTCGGTCTCATCCACCCCCACTTCACACGGGGTGCGACAGGCGCCGACGGCAAGGCGGTGGTGTCCCAGTGACCACCGCCACCGTCCTCGTCGCCAGCGACCTCGACCGCACCCTCATCTACTCCTCCGCCGCGCTGGCCCTCGGCATGCCCGACGCCCACGCGCCCCGGCTGCTCTGCGTCGAGGTCCATGAGAGCAAGCCGCTGTCCTACCTGACGGAGGCCGCCGCCGAGCTCCTCGAACAAATCGCCGCCGACACGGTGTTCGTCCCGACCACGACCCGTACCCGCAAGCAGTACCAGCGGATCCGTCTGCCCATCCCCACCCCCCGCTACGCGATCTGCGCCAACGGCGGTCACCTCCTCGTCGACGGCGTCACCGACCACGACTGGCACGCCTCCGTCCTGAGCAGCCTCGACGCCGAGTGCGCCCCGCTGGACGAGATCCGCGCCCGCTTCACCGACACCACCGACCCCTCCTGGGTGCGCAAGCACCGCGTCGCCGAGGACCTCTTCGCCTACCTCGTCGTCGAACGCGACCAGATGCCCGAGGAGTGGCTGGAGGAGTTCACCGCCTGGGCCGGCGACCGCGGCTGGACCGTCTCCCTCCAGGGCCGCAAGGTCTACGCCGTCCCCAAGCCGCTCACCAAGAGCGCCGCGATGAGGGAGGTCGCCCGCCGCACCGGCGCCACGCTCACCCTCGCCGCCGGAGACTCGCTCCTCGATGCGGACCTCCTCATGGCCGCCGACCGCGCGTGGCGCCCCGGCCACGGCGAACTCGCCGACGCCGGCTGGACCGCCCCTCACCTCGACGCGCTCACTCACCGCGGCGTCGCCGCGGGGGAGGAGATCCTGCGGCGTTTCGGCGCGACCGCCCGGACCCACCGTGCCACCCTGCCAGGGCTGCTCAGCGACGCTGCCGACGCACTCCCCGACCCGGCCTGACCACAGCCCTCAGACGTATCGCGACGAAGCACAGCACCGCGGCCACCGCCGTCCCGAGCACCGCCTTCGAGTACACCGACACCAGACCGGTGACCTGCTCCCAGTTGTCGCCCAGCGCGTGACCGGCGAGTACGAAGGCGGTGTTCCATATCGCGCTGCCCAGCGTCGTCAAAGCCAGGAACAGCGGCAGCGGCATCCGCTCCACCCCGGCCGGCACCGAGATCAGACTCCGGAAGATCGGCACCATCCGGCCCAGGAACACGGCCTTCGCACCGTGCCGGACGAACCACGCCTCCGTCCGCTCGACATCGCTCACCTTCACGAGCGGCAGCCGGGCGGCGATCGCGAGCGTCCGCTCCCGGCCCAGCAGGGCACCCACCCCGTACAGCGCGAGCGCGCCCACGACCGAACCCGCCGTCGTCCACACGAGCGCCGCGAGCAGACCGATCCGGCCCTGCGCCGAGGCGAAGCCCGCCATCGGCAGGATCACTTCACTGGGTATGGGAGGGAAGAGGTTCTCCAGCGCGACCGCGATTCCCGCACCGGGCGCGCCGAGCGTTTCCATGAGTCCGTTGATCCATTTCTCCATGCGTCCATGCTCGAATTCCGAGCCCGCCGGCGGACTGCGGAAGTCCGCAAAGCTTTCTGAGGTTTTCCGCAGTACGCGCCCCGGCCTGCCGCCGCTAGCGTGGCGATCATGAAACGACTGGCTCTGAAGTGCGCGAGGAACGCGGTCGGGCTGGGCATCGGGCTCGGCAGCGCGGTCGTCGAGCTGCTGGCTGCGGTGCTCATGGGCGTCGTGCTGCTCCCGCTGCTCGCCTGGCCGCGCGGCCGGCGCGCGGCGCTGCGCCCGGCGACCGCCGCGGCCCGCTGGTTCGTGCGCTTCGAGGCCGGCCGGCTGGAGCGATTCCACGACGTGGCGCTGCCGCCCGGGTACGCGGGTGCGCACGCGGACGCGGACGGGGACGCGCAGGTCCTGCGCTATCTCGCCCTGCGCTGGCCGCTCGGACTCCTCGGCGGGACGGTCCTGCTCGTCGGCGTGTACGGGGCCGGGCTCGCTGTCTTCGCCCTCGTCGGTTGGGTGTTCACCGAGATCGACCACCCCTGGCAGGTGGTGTTGAGCGGCTTCCTGGGGCTGTTCATGCTCTTCCTCGCCACGCAGGGGATATTCGGGGCCGCCACACTGGAGGAGCACCTGGCGGTGCGCCTCGTCGGGCCCGACCAGAGCGAGCTGGAGCGCCGGATCGAACACCTCGCGTCCAGCCGCTCGGGTGTCGTGGACGCCATCCACGACGAAC
Organism: Streptomyces tritici; assembly: GCF_048500665.1. Lineage (NCBI taxonomy): Bacteria > Bacillati > Actinomycetota > Actinomycetes > Kitasatosporales > Streptomycetaceae > Streptomyces > Streptomyces tritici. The sequence goes on along the minus strand of NZ_CP183183.1, from coordinate 1,953,213 downwards.
GCCGCCGTATCGAGAGGGATCTGCACGATGGCGTCCAGCAGCGGCTCGTGGCACTGGGGATGCTGCTGGGCCGCGCCAGACGCAGCAGGGATCCCGTGACGGCCGCGGAGTTGCTGGTGCAGGCCCACGAGGAGAGCCGGCGGGCGCTGGCCGAACTGCGCGAGGTGGCCTGGCGCGTCCACCCGGCCGTCCTGGACGAGGCCGGGCTGAAAGCGGCGCTCGAGTCCGTCGCCGAACGCAGCCCGCTGCCCGTGGAGTTGGCCTATCGGGTGGAAGGGCCGCTGAGCAGACAAGTGGAGACGGTGGCGTACTTCATCGTCTCCGAGTGCGTCACCAACGTCGTGAAGCACGCGGAGGCGACGCGAATAGAGGTGACGATCGCCGACGACGAGAAAGGAGACCTGGTCGTGCGGGTGCGGGACGACGGCGACGGCGGGGCGGATCCGCGCGGCGGAGGACTGACCGGTCTGGCCAGACGGGTGGCCGCGCTGGACGGCACGTTCACGGTGGACAGCCCGGTCGGGGGACCGACGGACGTGAGGGCGGAGCTGCCGTGCGTGTGATGCTGGCCGAGGACTCGACGCTGCTGCGGGAGGGGCTCGCGCGCCTGCTCGTCGAGGAGGGACACGAGGTGCGGGCGGCCGTCGGCACGGCGGTGGAGCTGATGGCGGCGGTGGCGGCCGAGCCGCCGGACGTGGTCGTGGCGGACGTGCGGATGCCTCCGACGCACACCGACGAAGGGCTGCAGGCGGCGCTGGAGATCCGCCGGCGGTGGCCGTCGGTGGGCGTGCTGGTCCTCTCGCAGTACGTGGAGAAGAGGTACGCGACGGAACTGTTCACCGGAGAGGTGGGGGACGCGGGAGCGGTCGGCTATCTGCTGAAGGACCGGGTGGCGCAGGTCGACGAGTTCCTGGACGCGCTGGAACGGGTGGGGGAGGGGCGGACGGCCTTCGACTCGGAGGTCGTGCGCAGGCTGTTCGCCCGCTCCTCGCACGCCGACCCGCTGGCGAGACTCACGCCCCGCGAACGGGACGTGCTGGCGGCGATGGCGCAGGGCCACACCAACGCCGCCATCGCGACCCGGCTCCACATCTCGCAGAGCGCCGTGGAGAAACACAGCAACGCGATCTTCGACAAGCTGGAGCTGACGGGGACGGCGGAGGGGTACAGCAGACGGGTGCTGGCGGTGCTGCGTTACCTGGGCGGCTGACGACGCCGACGCCGCCCGGGCACGGCAGAACGGGCGGGGCGGGGCTCAGCCGCAGCAGCCGCCACCGCAGCAGCCGCCGCCGGAGCCACCGGCGGGGGCGGGGGCGGGGCCGGCCTTCGCCGAGCCGCCGACCGCGACGGCGGAGAGCAGCTTGACGGTGTCGGAGTGCCCGGAGGGGCAGTCGGCGGGGTCACCGGACTCGGCCATCGGGCGGCTGAGCTCGAAGGTGTCGTCGCAGGTCCGGCAGCGGTATTCGTAACGAGGCATGCCGACCAGGCTAGCGGCCCCGGCCGTACCGGGGCGCTCCCCTGCCCACCTGGCGGGCTCTCCTGCCGCCCCTAGGCGTGGCCGGCGCCGCGTTCCTCGCGGATGAGGTCGACCACCTGGGCGGCGGTGGTGCGGACGGCTTCCAGTTCGGTGAGGAAGTGCCAGTAGTCGGGGTGGCGGCCCTCCAGACCGGCGACGGCGCGGTCCAGGCGGGCGACGGCCTCGTCCAGGGGACGGGCGTGACGCGGGTCCGGGGTGTTGCGGCCGTCCATCGCGAGCCGCTGGGCGTCGCGGACGGCGAAGCGGGCGCGGTCGATCTCCTGCTGGGGATCCTTGGCGACGGCGTTGAGGCGGTGTAGCCGGTCACCGGCCGCGGACACCTCCTCGTCCGTGGTGTTCAGCAGGGCGCGGACGGTGGCGAGGAGGCTGGTCGCGTCCGCCCAGCGCTGCTCCTCGCGGGCCTTCGCGGCCTCGCCGAGCCGTGTCTCCGCCTGCCGGAGGTGGTCGGCGGCCCGCTCGGGGACATGCTGCAGGTCCTGCCAGCAGTCGGCGACGAAACGACGCCGCAGTTCGCTCAGGACCGGCTCGACGCCGCCCGCCCGGGTGGTGAGGGCCTGGGCCCGCGTCCGCAGCGACACCAGGCGGCGGTCGATCTCGGCGGCGCGCTCCGGGAGGCGTTCCGCCTCGGCCCGCACCGCCTCGGCGTCCCGCAGGACACGGTCGGCGCGCTGGAGGGTGTCGGCGACGCCATGCCGTCCGGCGCCCTCGTTCAGGCGGGTCAGCTCGGGCCCCAGCTGGGCGAGCCGGGCCGCCAGCTCGTCGGCCCGCAGCCCGGAGCTGCGCACGGTGTCGAGGGCGTCGCTCGCGCCGCGGAGAGCCTGGCGCGCCCGCTCGACGGCCGGTGCGAGCTGCGCCAGCTGGGTCTCGGCCTTGTCCAGCAGCGGTGCGATGTTCTGCTCGAAGCGGTCGAGTTCGCCCTTGACCCGGAGCAGTTCGTCCTTCGCCCGGTTCAGCTCGCCCTTGGCGCGTGCCGCGACCGAGGCCTCCAGGCCATCCCGGTCCAGGTCGTGGGCGTCGACGGCGGTGATGTACGTGTGACTGACCTCGTCGATCCGTCGTCCCAGCGCGACGAAGTCCGACTCGGCCCGACGGGCCTCCGGCGAGCCGTCCACGGCGGTGATCGTCTCGATCGAGATCCGCAGCCCGCGCTGCGCGGTGTCCAGCTCGTAGAACGCGGCGGCCGCCGCGTCCTTCGCCGCCTGGGCCTCGGCCCGCTGGCTCTCGGCGCGTCCCCCGAACCAGCGGCGCGACGTCCCGCCCCCGCCGCCGCTCGCGAACGCGGCGGGCAGCAGCGCGACGGCCAGCAACGGCGCCCCGATCATCAGCCCCAGCACGGACCTCGTCGCACTGCCCCTCGCCTGGGTCGCCGCCACATCCCTCTCCCGTGCCGAGTCCGCCCTGCCCCGGTTCATTCTCCCACCAGGCAAGGACGAACACACGGGCCGTTCAGTTCGCCGTGTGCACGACGACATCTCCGTTCTCACTGCGCGCGGAGACCTTGTGGGCGCTGGCGCGATCGGTCGGCACGTCCACGCTGACGTCCCCGTTGTCGCTGGAACTCGTGACGGCGTACCGCGCGCCGCCTGGCAGCCGGAGGTCCACGTCCCCGTTCTCGGCGCTCGCGTCGACCCGCTGCGGCGCGGCGCCGGGGGCGAGCCGGACGTCCCCGTTCGAGCTCGATGCGGCCAGGGTCCTCGGCGTACCGCTCTCCAGGTGCAGATCCCCGTTGTCGCTGCGCAGCTCGACCGGGCCGCGCTGGTCCCGTACCCGTATGTCGCCGTTGTCGCCGGTCACCGTGAGCGGCGTGGTGAAACCGGTGGCGGTGACGTCCCCGTTCTCGTTCCGCACGGTCACCGTGACGCCGCGCGGCACGGTGACGGTATGCCGGCCCCCGCAGTTGCTGGCGACGGCGTCGCACTCCACGCGCAGCACCAGCTTCGCGCCCTCCATCCGCCAGGTCGCCTTCGGGCCGTCCCCGAGGAACACCCACCCGTCGATCTGCCGGGTCACCCGGATCTCGGACACATCGCCCGGCACCAGCTCCAGGTCCGAGTCGTCCGCGTCGACGGTGAGCGCGTCCCCTTGGAACGCGAAGCTCTTCCGCTCGACCGGCGCCCCCTCGACGTCGGTGGTCCCGCACCCGGTGACCCCGAGCGCGACGACCGCGGCCCCTCCGGCAGCGAGCAGCGTACGGATGCGATGTGCGGTCACGATGTCCCCCGTCTGAACGCGTCTGACTACCCCCTCACCGTACGCAGCCCCGCCCTCACGCCACGATCCGGCCGACCACCGCACCCATGGTGGGGTTAACCACAGCACCGCCCCGCCCACCCCTGTATCGGTTTGCCGGACCCACCGGGGTGCCATGTACGCTGTTGCCTCATTCCACGGGTGCGTAGCTCAGGGGTAGAGCGCTGCTCTTACAAAGCAGATGTCGGCGGTTCGAAACCGTCCGCGCCCACCAGGACGAAGGCCCCGGACCGATCATGGTCCGGGGTCTTCTTTGGTGTTGTCGTGGCGCGTGCTTGGGGTCTCCTTTGGCAGGGTGGTTGAACGTGTTCAAGATGAGGTGTGCTGCCCGCCGGTGGGCGTGTGTGGTGGAGGTGAGAGGCGGGGTTATGGGGGGCGCGGGGTGTCGGTGGGGGTGGCGGGGGAGTGTCCGTGCGGCGTTGGGGGGTGTGGGTTTGGTGTTGGCTGGGTGTGGCGGGTATTACCCGGTCAGTGTCGACAGTGCTGAGCGGTTGACGGGTGTGTGGTCGGACTGGAGTGGGGCGACCGTCGAGTTCGCGGACGACGGGACGTTCACCGCTACGGGGTTCGACAAGAAGGACGTCGTCGGGTGGGGGTGCACCGGGTTCGCCGCGCGGCAGACGGGGAGCTGGTCCCCGTCCGGTGCGTATGGCACGGTCACCTTCGACGGGGTGGACTGTGCCGACATGCGTCTGGCCTTCTACGGCTCGCCGAGTTCCTTCGTCGCCTGCTTCACCAAGGACGTCACGTCCGGAGGGTGCTCGCACGAGTTCAGCCGGGACGAGGGCGATCCGATGGGGACCAGGCGCACGTCCGCTGCCCCGCAGTAGCGTGCCCGGAGTGGGGGTATCGCGTCTGGGACAACAAGGGGCGTCGGTGGTGGGGGGACCATGACGAGCTCTGTCCGGATGATCTTCTCGTCGAGCTGAACGGTGCGGCCGACCAGGCGAAGATCACGGCGCTGCTCAGGAAGTACCGGGCGTTGAAGCGCTGAGTCGACTCGCGGGGGCGTCGGGCTGGGTTCTCGGTGGGCGGGCGGGAACCATGTGGGGGGTGGGGGCGTCTTCGGTTCATAGGGTTTTGGGGCTCGTCGGGGTTCCGGGCGTGTGGACGGAGGATGTGGGGTTTGCTTTCTGAAGAGCTCTGGGAGCGGCTGAACGAGCCGCGGTTCAAGGCCCGGGAGTACGAGGAGAGCGAGCTGCCCGGTCCGCTCGACTCGGATGTCGAGACCGCCATGGCGGCGCTGACGAACCAGCGGGAGTTCGAGCTGCTGGCGCGGTACACCGCGAAGAACGCGGTGGGGATGTACGGGATGTACGCGGTCCGGATGGCCTCGCTGGCCGTGCGGCTGAAGGAGCCCGAGCGGATCGAGCGGGGGCTGCTCGGGTTCTGCCTGGCGCACTACAGCTGTGGCGGGAAGTTCTACTGGACGCCGCCCGGGCCGCCGCTGCTGCGCAGGGCCTGTGAGCTCCTCGAGGTCGAGGCCGAGAAGTACTTCTCGGGGATCCCCGACATCGTTCCCGAGTACAGCAGGCGGGCCGTCGGGGAGTTCCTGGCCGGTGAGGGCGTCGATGCCGAGGGGCTGCTCTATGTCGAGGGGGAGGACGAGGGCGGGTTCCGGTTTCTGAGGAAACCGTTCACCGTCGACTGGGACGGTTCCCCGCCCCCTCCCCAGGCTTCCGGGGCCTCCTAGGCGTCGAAGTCGTACTCCAGGACGTACGAGCCCGAGTCCAGCGTCATCTCGTTGAGTTCGACCGCCTGTCCCTGCTCCGTGAACGCCGTCCGGTAGATCAGGATCACCGGCGTGCCCGCGGTCAGGGACAGGCGCTGCGACTCGTCCGCCGTCGGCATGCGGCAGCGGATCTCCTCGCGGAAGTGGGCGGGCTTGCAGCCCAGTTCGGCGAGCCGGGCGTACATGCCGCCCGGGCCGGTGTCCGGGGTGGCGATGGCGGTGCCCGCCGCGACCGACGCCGGCAGGTACGACACCGACAGCAGCACCGGTTTGTCGTCCAGGACGAAGCGGCGGCTGCGGACGCAGAGCGGTGCGTCCTCGGGGATGCCGAGCGCTTCCGCGAGTCTGGCCGGGGCCGGGGCCTCGGTCACTTCGATCTGGTCCACGACCAGGGCGCGTTCCTCGATGTCGGCCGACCAGACCGAGCGGCCCGTGCCCCAGTGGCCCTGCGCCAGGCGCGGGATCCCGCGCCGCCGGATGGGGCGGAAGGAGCGGACGAAGACGCCGGCGCCCTTGCGCGCCTCGGCCAGGCCCTCGTCCCGCAGCACCGAGAGCGCCTGACGGGCGGTCATCCGGGCGACGCCGTACGCCTCCATGAGGTCGTTCTCGCCGGGGAGGCGGTCGCCGGGCCCGTACCGGCCCTCGTCGATCGCGGTTCTCAACTCGTCCGCGATCCGCCGGTACTTGGGCCGACGGTCAGTGCCCTGGTCAGCCATGGGGGACCCACTCCCTTCGTCGGGGGACACCCTAAGGCCCGGTGCTGTGGCCGGGGGTACGCGTGTGCGCCGTCCTGTGCGCCCGATCCATCCATCGGGGGACATCTCTAGAGAAACGTTGACAGGGGGGTGTCGTGGGGATTCCCTGGGTGTATCTCTGGAGATCCGCAACCCGGCACTCGTAGGAGACGACGCAGGCCAGGGCGCACGGCGCGGGCCAGGACGGAGGGACCATGACGCACCACCCCGACTCCGGTCCGTTCCTGCCCGAGGTCGGCGACCTCGTCCGGGACACCGCCAGCGGCCGGGTCGGCTTCTACGTCGACAGCGTCGCCGGCCGGCTGCTGATCCGCCCGGTGCACGGCGGCTGCGAATGGGAGGCCGAGCCCGCCGACGTCGAACTCGCGACGCCGCTGCGCGAATTGCGGGCCCGTGCCGCCGAGGCCAACGCCCGCAGCCGGGGCGATCTGCTCTGAGCCCGGCCGTTGTCGGACCCGAGGGGCACACTGGAAGCATGTGCCGCAGCATCAAGACGCTCCGCCCGCCGGTCCTGCCCCACGAGGCCACCGATGACGACATCAGGGCCGCCGCCCTGCAGTACGTCCGCAAGGTCTCCGGCTTCCGCGCGCCCGCCGCGCACAACCGGGAGGTCTTCGACCGGGCCGTCGACGAGATCGCCGACGCCACCCGCGCCCTCCTGGAGCACCTGGAGGTGCGCGGGCTCAGGAGACCGGCGTCGGAGCCGGCGCCGGACGCCGTATGACCCAGCCGGCCAGCGTGCCGGCGAGGAACAGCGCGAGGACGGAGGCCGCCGCGCCGAGCCAGTTCGCGCCCAGCCACTGGCCGCCGAGGTAGCCGAGCCCCACGCTGTACGCCGCCCAGGTCAGCCCCGCCAGCGCGGACCAGGGCAGGAAGTCCTGCACGGGTCGGCGCGCCGCGCCCGCGGCCAGCGAGACCACCGAGCGTCCGGCGGGCACGAAGCGGGCCAGCACGACGAGGGCGCCGCCGCCGTGCGTCAGCGCGGTGCCGAGACGTTCCTGCGCGCCGCGCAGACGGCGTGAGCGCGCCAGTACGCGGTCCAGGCCGCCCCGCCGGGCCATGCGGTACGCCCCGAGGTCGCCCAGCACCGAGGCCGTGGCCGCGCACAGCAGCAGGGCGGGTACGGAGGGGGCGGCGGTCGCGGCCGTCACGGACGCGGCCGCGGCGGAGGTCGCCGCCGTCACCACCAGGACGCCGCTCGGCAGCACCGGCAGGAACACGTCCAGGAGGACGGACGTGGAGATCGCCGCGTAGATCCACGGGCCCGCGGTCAGCGGCGCCAGGCTGTCGAGCAGGTTCACAGCGGTAGAGCGTACGCGCGGTGACCGGACCGCGACGCGGAACGGGCCGGAACCGCGCGGCGATTCCGGCCCGGGGTGCCGGGGGTGCCGGGGGTGCCCGGGGTGCGGGGGGGGGGGGGGGGGGGTGGCGGTGGGGCGTTGCGCGACCGGCGTCGCCCGGCCCGCGGGGCGGTGACGCGACCGCCGTCGGCCGGCTCGGGGTGCGGTGGGGCGTTGCGTGGCTGGCGTCGCCCGGCCAGGGTGTGCGGTGGGGCGTTGCGCGGCCGCCGTCGCCCGGCCCGCTGGACGGTGACAAGACCGCCGCGGCCCGGCCCGGGTTTGCCGCCGGGCGGTGAGGCGACCGCCGTCGCCCGGCCCGGGTTTGCCGGGGTGCCTACGCGACCGTCGCCCCCGGCCGGGGTTTGCCGCGGTGCCTACGCGACCGCGACCGCGGCCCGGCCCGGGTTCGCCGCCGGGCGGTGAGGCGACCGCCGTCGCCCGGCCCGGGTTTGCCGGGGTGCCTACGCGACCGTCGCCCCCCGCCCCGGTTCGCCGCGGTGCCTACGCGACCGGGACCCGGCCCGGGTTCGCCGCGGTGCCTACGCGACCGTCGCCACCCGGTCCGGGTTCGCCGCGGTGCTACGCGACTGCCGTCGCCTTGCGCTCCGGGGTCGTCGCGGCCTCCGAGTGCTGCTCGCGCTTCGGGAACAGGCCGTCCACGGCCAGGGCGCCCGGGCCGGTGAAGACCAGGAGCAGGAACGCCCAGCAGAACAGCGCCGACGCCTCGCCGCCGTTCTGCAGCGGGAACAGCGCCTCCGGCTGGTGCGCCACGAAGTACGCGTACGCCATCGAGCCGGAGGCCGCGAACGAGGCGCTCCGGGTGCCGACGCCCAGCAGCACCAGCGCGCCCGCGACCAGCTGGATCACCGCCGCGTACCAGTACGGCCAGAGGCCCGTCGGGACGGTTCCGCCGCCCGGCGCGCCGCCGAGCACGCCGAACAGCGAGGCGGCGCCGTGGCAGGCGAAGAGCAGGCCGACGACGATGCGGAACAGGCCGAGCGCGTACGGCTGAGTCCTCTGGAGGTGCGGGACAAGGGTGTTCATGGGGGGAGGGCTCCTTCGATCAGGGGGGACGACCCGACGAGGCCCTCAGGTTAGGGAAGCCTGACCATTACTTGCAAGTTCAACATTCCAGATTTCCACCATGTGGGCGCGCCCCGTCGCCCGTCCGGGCCCCCGTCCCGCCCGCGCCTGGTCGAGCCGGGCCCGCGCGGACCGCCCGCGCAGCGTCAGCGTCATCAGCTGGTTGCCGAACCACGGCCCGCCGGTCCTTCGCCAGCCGAAGGCGGGCCCCGTCACCCGCCCGTGGCGCGCCAGCGCCCGCCCCAGCCGCCGCCCCGCCCGGCTCCAGGCGAAGCGGAAGCCGAGCCGGACCACCGCCGGGATCGCGTTGTGCAGCGGCGAACAGGTCAGCTGCACCAGCCGCGTTCCGCCGGCCGGCGCCGGTATCGGCTCCGCCGCGTACGCGTGATGGACGTCCCCCGACAGCACGGCCACCGTCGCCGGCGCCCGCGACGCCCCGTCCGGCACCACGTCCAGGACCCCGTCCGTGCGCTCCGCCGCCTCCCTCAGCAGCTCGGACAGCCAGTCGAAGGACGCCGGGAACGCCGCCCAGTGCTCCAGGTCCGACCGCCGCCGCAGGTCCTCCCCGAACCGGGCCCACCGCCGGCCCCGGCCGCCCCGGCACAGCGCCGCGCTCCACGCCTCCGCGTCGTGGATCAGCGGCGGCAGCAGCCAGGGCAGCGAGGTGGCGACGAGCAGATGGTCGTACGAGCCCGGGGCGTCGAGCACCTGCTCGCGCACCCACCGCGCCTCGTCCGGGTCGAGCATGGCCCGCCCGTCCTCGTCGAGGACCCGGGCCGCGCGGGTGTCGATGGTCACCACTCGCGTCCGGCCGAAGTCCCGGCGGTGGCTCCAGCGCGTCCGCGCCGGATCGGCGTCCGCCTCGGCGGCGAAGCGCCGCAGCGCCTCCGTCCCGTCCGGCACCGCGCGGACCTCGGCGTAGAGCGGATCGGCGGCCAGTTCGGCGGGGGAGAGGTTCCCCAGGTGCTGGTACACCCAGTACGACATCAGGCCGCTCAGGATCCGCTCGCGCCACCACGGGGTGGCCCGCATGCCGGCGAGCCAGGAGGCGCTGGTGTTCCAGTCGTCGATGACGTCGTGGTCGTCGAAGATCATGCAGCTCGGTACGGTGGAGAGCAGCCAGCGCACCTCCGGATCGCCCCAGGACTCGTCGTAGAGCCAGCTGTACTCCTCGTAGTCCCCGACCTCGGCGCCCGGAGGGTCGCGCGGATCGCGGCGGGCGGCCAGCCGGCGGCGCACGGCCGGGGAGGTCTCGTCCGCGTACACCTGGTCGCCGAGCAGCAGCAGGACGTCCGGCCGTCGCGCGTCCGGGTCGGCGGCGAGGGCGGCCGCGAGCGTCGTGGCCAGGGTGTCCAGGGCGTCGGGGCCGACCGGGTCGTGCTCGCCGCCGGGCTTCGCCGCCCAGCGGCAGGAACCGAAGGCCACCCGCAGTTCCGCGTCGGGCGCGGTGTCCGGGACGCGGATGGTGCTGGGCGGGAAGGCGGAGCCGGGCAGCGGCCAGACCGGCCGGTCGTCGAGCAGCACCTCGTACGGGGTCGCGACGCCCGGCGTCAGGCCGGTGACCGGCACGAGGGCGTAGTGGTGGCCGGCGACCTGGAAGGTGCGGGCGTCGCCTCCCGCGCCGTCCGCGCAACGCACGCGCGCCGTGCAGGGGCGGTCGGCCTCGACCCACACGGTCGCCGTGCCGTCCCCCGCCCCGTCGACGTACCGCAGCAGGGGTCCCAGTCTGAGTCCGGCCGCCATGAAGTGCTCCCCTCCGTCGTCCCGCCGTCCGTCCGCATGGAGGGACGCCGACGGAACGACGGAGGGATGCCTTGTGGTTCCTCCCGGACCGACGGACCGGCGGACCGGCGGACCGGGAGAGCAGCGGACCGGCGGGGTGCGCGGGATCGGGAGGACCGTTTCAGCAGCTGCTCGGGAGGAGGAGCGTCAGCAGGCGTTCAGGACGGACTGCAGCTTGCTCTTCTCCGCCGAGTCCACGCTCAGGCCCCAGTAGTACTTCGTGTGCACCCACGCGCGGGCGTACGTGCAGTGGTACGAGCTGCGCGGCGGCATCCACTCCGCCGGGTCCAGGTCGCCCTTGGCCTGGTTGACGTTGTCGGTGACCGCGATGAGCTGCGGCCGGGTCAGGTCGTTGGCGAACGCCTGCCGCTTCGACGTGGTCCAGGAGTTGGCGCCGGAGCGCCACGCCTCGGCCAGCGCCACGACGTGGTCGATGTCGAGGTCGGAGGCGGCGTACCAGGTGGCGCCGTCGTACTCCGAGTACCAGCTGCCGCTGACGGCGGCGCAGCTGGAGTCCTGGACGACGTTCACGCCGTCGCGCTTGAGGACGACCTCACGGGTGTTGCAGGCGCCGGACTGGGTGATCCAGTGCGGGAACAGGTCCCGGCTGTAGCCGGTGGAGGAACCTTCCGCCTTGACCGTGAGCGCGGCGAGGTAGGTACGGGCGGTGGCCGCGCTGACCGGGGTGGGCATGGCCGCCTGGGCGGTCGGCGCGGTGGCCAGGAGGCCGGTGACGGTGAGGGCGGCGGTGGTGGCGAGCACGGAGATGCGGCGCGCGACTCGACGCGCGTAGACATCGGACATGCGAACTCCCTTGATGTGGGGGGACCTTGGCCGTGCCGTCCACCGGACGGCGCGTCCATCGTTGCGGCGCCGGGTTGCTGTGGGGGGTGCGCCAGGTAACAGGGTGGCGACATGGGCACGTCACATCAAGGGTCGGGTGACGCTTCGCCAGAGGACTTGCCCCGTCTTGGGGTTGGCCGGAACGTATGCCCGATTCCGTGCGGCTGTGAGTCAGGTCACTTCGCCGCGCCTGGTCGGAGGGCCGGGGGCAGGGACTTTCGGCCCTGGGGGGCCGCGCGGGGTGTCGCGTATGCTGGCCGGAGCAGAAGGGGAGTAGCTCTTCGCCGGACCGTCGACACACTGCTGGGCCTGTCCCAGCCGGCGCCCGGAGGCGGCCTCGTCAGAGGCCCGCCAGCGAGACCTTCGGCCGCGATGTCCATGACCCGTCTCATGGCGTTGCCGAGCCGAAGCGACCCCTGAAACGGATGCTCTCGGTGCGGCCGCGCCCTACCGATTGAGGAACCTGCCCCGTGCTCAGCTTCACGATCATGGCGATCACCTTCGGTGTCGTCTTCCTCGCCGAGCTGCCCGACAAGACCGCCCTCGCCGGGCTGATGCTGGGCACCCGCTACAAGGCGTCGTACGTCTTCGCGGGTGTCGCCGCCGCCTTCGCCGTCCACGTCGCCCTCGCGATCGCGGCGGGCAGCGTGCTGACCCTCCTGCCGCAGCGCCTGGTGCAGGCCGTGGTCGGTGTGCTGTTCCTCGCGGGCGCGGCGATGCTGCTGCTCAAGAAGGACGACGGCGACGACGAGGAGATCAAGGCGCCGGCCGACCAGTCCTTCTGGAAGGTCTCCGGCGCGGGCTTCATGCTGATCCTGGTCGCCGAGTTCGGCGATCTGACGCAGATCATGACCGCCAACCTCGCCGCCCGCTACGACGACCCGGTCTCCGTCGGTCTCGGCGCGGTCCTCGCGCTCTGGGCGGTCGCCGGCATCGGCATCGTCGGCGGGAAGACGCTGATGAAGTACGTGCCGCTGCGGCTGATCACGCGGATCGCGGCCTGCCTGATGATCGCCCTCGCGGGCTTCAGCCTCTACGAGGCGCTGGCGCCCTGACGGTGCCCGCGCAGATCGTAGCCGGGCCCGCGTGGAGCGTAACCGGGTCTGCGCGGCCGCCGACCGGGCCCGTGCAGCCCTGACCGGGCCCGCATAGACCCGTGCAGCCCTGCCCGGCCCCATGCAGAAGGGGCGCCCCACCCCGGGGGCGCCCCTTCTGCATGTGCGAGTCAGCCCGCGGCGCTCAGCAGGATCGTTCCCTCGGGGCCCCGCTCCAGGCGCAGCCCCGTCAGGTCTGCCACGTGCAGGTCCGGCCCGAAGGCCGCCGCGCGCGGGCCCACGCCCACGACGCGCATCCCGGCGGCGCGGCCCGCCGCGATGCCCGCCTCGGAGTCCTCGAAGACCACGCAGTCCGCCGGCTCCACGCCCAGCTCCGCCGCGCCCTTCAGGAAGCCCTCCGGGTCCGGCTTGCTCGCGCCCACGCACTCGGCGGTCACCCGGACCGCCGGCACGGGCAGCCCGGCCGCGCCCATCCGGGCCTGCGCCAGCGCCTCGTCGGCGGAGGTGACCAGGGCGTGCGGCAGCCCGGCGAGCGCGGCCATGAACGCCGGAGCGCCCGGCACCGGGACGACGCCGTCGAGATCGGCGGTCTCCTCGGCGAGCATCGCGCGGTTCTCCGCGAGGTTCTGCTCGACCGGGCGGTCCGGCAGCAGCGCCGCCATCGTGGCGTGGCCCTGGCGGCCGTGCACGACCTTCAGCGCCTCCTCCGGCTCCAAACCGTGCCGCAGCGCCCAGCGGCGCCAGACACGCTCCACCACGGCGTCCGAGTTGACGAGGGTTCCGTCCATGTCGAGCAGGAGGGCGCGGGCGGTGAGCATGAGGCGGTCTCCAGGGAGCCGGGTACAGCGTGGGTACGACGAACGAAGCGGTCCCGCCCGCCGGTCAGGGAGTGCGGGCGGGGCCACTTTGTTTTTTCACGATACAAAACAGAGGGCGCTCGACGCCACCCCGGCCCCTCTCCGCCCTCGGCCCTCCGCCCCGGCCCACGGGCCCTCACCCCTCCGTGACGGCCTCCAGCGCCTCGCGCGTCGTCGGCCCGTAGACGCCCCGCGGGTCCTCGTGGATGTCCATGGACGACTGGAAGTCCGCCACGGCCTGCTCGACCCGGTCGCCGTAGTAGCCGTTGTCCGGGCCCCTGTACGCCCAGATCTCCTTCAGTCGCCGCTGCAGCTCCGAAACCTCCGGCCCGGAGTCGCCGCGCCGCAGCGTCGGACCGCCGGCGGACTCCGGTTCCTCCGTCGCCGACGCGGACGCCGAGCGGGAGGGCGCGGGCGCGCTCGCGCTCGGGCGCGGGGCGGCCGCCCGGGCCGACGCCGTACGGGACGGGGAGGCCGTGGGCGAGGCGGACTCCGTGGGTGACGTGGACGCGGAGGGCGAGGCCGACTCCGACGCGGTCGCGGACTCCGACGCGGACGGCGACGGGGCCTCGGACACCGCGCTCGCCGTCGACGAGCTGGCCGTCGCGTCCGGGGCCGCCCGGTCCACCCGCTCCTCGCCGCCGAGGACGCCGGCGGCGAAGGCCGCCGTCCCCGCCACGGCCAGCGCCGCGACCAGCGCGACCAGGGCGCCGCGCCTGCGCCCGCCGCGCTCCTCCTCCGGTTCCGCCGCGAAGGCGGAGCGGTCGAGCAGCAGCGGCATCGTCAGCTCGGCCGGCTCCTCCCCGGGCCCCGGCCCCGGTCCGGCCGCACCGCCCGGCGGCGGCGCCATCGGCGGTACGGCAGCAGGCGCGTGGGTGGCCGAAACCTGACGGTCGTGCAGCTCCTCGTGCGGCGGCGGCACGGGGGCGGCCCCCGTCCCGTCCGGAGCCTCCAGCGTCACGTACGGGCGTATCCGCAGCGGTTCGAAGTCCTCCGTGGCCGCACAGGCGCAGGCCGCTCCGCGGCCCCCCGGGCCCGACGGTCTTGCGCACACGGGACATACGTATCCGGCCACTGTGTTCCCTCCCCTTGAACTGCCAGAGATTATGCAGCCCCCGGGCGATCCCCTCACCGCAGGCGGAGGAGAGGGACGCCGCCGGATGCCCGCTCGACAGGCCGTATCGGGACGGAACGCCCAGGATGGTCCTGTGCAGCCACTGCGGACGCCCGCCGCCCAAGGCGGAACACCTCATCAGGCCGGGAGCCGGCGCGGCGTCCTGGTCCCGATCGGCGCCCTGTTGCTCGGGATGCTGCTCGCCGCGCTCGACCAGACCATCGTCTCCACGGCGCTGCCCACCATCGTCAGCGAACTCGGCGGCATGGAGCACCTGTCCTGGGTGGTCACCGCCTACATGCTGGCGTCCACCGCCGGCACGCCGCTGTGGGGGAAGCTGGGCGACCAGTACGGCCGCAAGAAGCTGTTCCAGGCCGCGATCGTCATCTTCCTGATCGGCTCCGCCCTTTGCGGCGTCGCCCAGGACATGCCCCAGCTGATCGCCTTCCGCGCCGTCCAGGGCCTGGGCGGCGGCGGGCTGATGGTGCTGTCCATGGCGATCGTCGGCGACCTCGTCCCGCCCCGTGAACGCGGCCGGTACCAGGGTCTGTTCGGCGCGGTCTTCGGCGCGACCAGCGTCCTCGGGCCGCTGCTCGGCGGCGTGTTCACCGAGCACCTCTCCTGGCGCTGGGTGTTCTACGTCAACCTGCCCGTCGGCGTGGTCGCGCTCTTCGTCATCGCCGCCGCCCTGCACATCCCGGCCCGCGGCACCCGGCACACCATCGACTACCTCGGCACCTTCCTCATCGCCTCGGTCGCCACCTGCCTCGTCCTGGTCGCCTCCCTCGGCGGCACCACCTGGGCCTGGAGCTCCCCGCAGGTCATCGCGCTCGCGGTGCTCGCGGCCGTGCTGCTGGTGTGGTTCGTGCGGGTGGAGCGGCGTGCGGCCGAGCCCGTCCTGCCGCTGAAGCTGTTCCGGATCCGGACGTTCACCCTCGTCGCGGTCATCAGCTTCGTCGTCGGCTTCGCGATGTTCGGCGCGATGACCTATCTGCCGACATTCCTCCAGGTCGTCCAGGGCGTCTCCCCGACGATGTCCGGCGTCCACATGCTGCCGATGGTGCTCGGCATGCTGATCACCTCCACCGGCTCCGGCCAGATCGTCTCCCGCACCGGCCGGTGGAAGGTCTTCCCGATCCTCGGCACCGCCGTCACCGCCCTGGGACTGCTGCTGCTCAACGAGCTGACGGAGACCAGCTCCACCTGGGCGATGAGCGGCTCCTTCTTCGTCTTCGGCGCCGGTCTCGGCCTGGTCATGCAGGTCCTGGTGCTGGTCGTGCAGAACGCCGTCGCCTACGAGGACCTCGGCGTGGCCACCTCGGGGGCGACGTTCTTCCGCTCCATCGGCGCGTCCTTCGGCGTCGCCGTCTTCGGCACGGTCTTCACCAGCCGCCTCACCGACAAACTCGACGCACTCCTCGCCGGCCGCGAACTGCCGCCCGGCGTCGACGCCGACCGGATCTCCGGCGATCCGCGTGTCATCGGCGCCCTCCCGCCCGAGCTGCGCCCCGGCGTGTTGCACGCCTACGCCACGTCCATCACCGACGTCTTCCTGTACGCCGCGCCCGTCGTCCTCGTCGCCTTCGCCGTCTCCTGGTTCCTCAAGGAGGACCGGCTGCGCGGCTCCGTCACCGCGCCCGACGCCAGCGAGACCCTCGCCTCCAACCCCGTGCAGCGCTCCTCGTACGACGAGTGCGCCCGCGCGCTGTCCGTGCTCGGCTCCCGGGAGGGCCGCAAGGCCGTCTACGAGAGGATCACCGCCCGGGCCGGGTACGACCTGCTGCCCGCCGCGAGCTGGCTGGTGCTGCGCATCCGGCGGCACGGCGCGGTCGAACCCGCGCGGCTCGCCGAGAGCACGGCCGTGCCGCTGCGGGCGGTCACCGAGGCGGCCCGGCAGGTCGAGGGGCGCGGGCTCGCCCGCCGGGAGGGCCTGGCGCTGATGCTCACCGACGAGGGCGTCGAGGTCGCGACCCGTCTGGCGAAGGCCCGCGAGGAGTCGCTGGCCGAGCTGCTCGGCGACTGGTGGGGCCCGGAGCGGCCCACGGACCTGGTGCAGCTGGTGGAGGAGCTGACGGCGGAGCTGTGCGGCTCGGACGCGGAGCGGCCCTCCACGCACGAGCCGCCCCGCGACCACCGCGCCTGAGAGCGGGCTCAGAGCTCCTTGCCGTACCAGACCTCCATGTACGGGCCCTCGCAGTAGGCCGGGATCTCCGCGTAGCCGTTCCGGAGGTACAGCGTGCGCGCCTCGATCAGGTCCAGCCGGGTGTTGAGGACCATCCGGCGCGCGCCGAGCGCACGCGCCGCGTCCTCCAGGGCGCCCAGCAGCAGCGCGGCGCCGCCCGAGCCGCGGTACGCCGGACGCACGAACACCCGGGTCAGCTCCGCGCGCTCCGCGTCGAGCAGCAGCACCCCGCCGCAGGCGGCGGGCTCGTCGCCGTACCGGCCGACGAGGAACTGCCCGGTCGGCGGGACCAGCAGCTCCACGCCGTCGTTCGTCAGGCCCTCGTCGATCTCGGCCGCCGTCGCGGGCCGCTTCCAGTACCGGCTCGCGACCTCGTCGTAGTAGTCCCGGCGCAGCGCGGTCGCGTCCGCGGTGTCGTACGGCTCCGGGCGCAGCGCCCAGCCGGTGGTCACGGTCACTTGGGGGACGCCTGCTGGACGACCTCGAAGGACCACAGGGTCGAGCCGGTCGCCGCGGGCTTCGGCCGCTCGGCCCCGCCCTCGCCGCCGGCCGTGCCCTGGTGGGCGGCCTTCATGGAACCGCTCATCCAGTTCTGGAAGTCCTCCTCGCTGCGCCAGCCCGACGAACGCAACTGCGTGTTCTGAGGGAGAGACATGACGGCGACGGTAGCGGAGCGGAACGTACTGGTCCCCACGGGGGACATGACACCTACCTCCAACAGTCCCCTAGCGGGCACCGTCTTCGCCGAGACGCTGCGGGGTGTTCGCTGCATCCGTCTGTCGGTCCTCACCGACGAGACGACATCCCCGGAGCGGCAGCGCGAAGCCGGCGACATCGCATCGGCAGCGCACAACATCAGCTTCGGCGAGGGTGACCAGCTCCGCGAAGCTGTCGACCTTGACGTATCAGCATCGAAGGTTGGTCCCTTCGACCGCCCGCAGCTCGGGGCGTGGCTCGCGAAGCCGGACGAGTTTGACGCTCTGGTCTGGTGGCGCTTTGACCGTGCCATCCGGTCCATGAGCGACATGCACGACTTGGCGAAGTGGGCCCGAACCCATCGGAAGGTTCTCGTCTTCGCCGAGGGGCTAGGCGGGGGCCCGATGGTGCTGGACTTCCGCAACCCCATGGACCCCATGAGCGAACTCATGATGCTCATGCTTGCTTTCGCGGCGCAGGTCGAAGCACAGAGCATCAGCGCTCGTGTGTCCGGTGCTCAAGCGGCACTCCGTGCAATGCCGCTTCGGTGGGCTGGTGGCGGGGCGCCCCCGTACGGATACATGCCCGTCCCCATGCCCGAGGAGCACGGCGGGATTGGCTGGACGCTCGTTCCGGACCCGGATGCCGTCAAGGTCATTGAACGGATCATCCGGGAGTGTCTGGACGGGACGTCGCTTAACCAAATCGCCGTTGCCTTGAACGCGGAAGGTGTCCCCAGTCCGCGGGACCACTGGTCGATTAAGAAGGGGCGAGTAAAGGACGGGAAGGTACTCGACTCCCGCGGACGTCCCCGCGAGCGAAGCAAGTGGACCGGCGCCAACATTGGGAAGCTGCTGCGCAACCCGGTGTTGATCGGATGGAAGATGCATCGGGGGAAGCCGGTACGGACCAAGTCCGGCGAGCCGGTCATGATCACAACTGCGCCCATCCTCACGCGCGAAGAGTTCGACCGCATCGGGAAGGTACTGGACGACCGGCACCACAAGGTTGTCTTTACGGCTCGCGTCGACAGTCGGGCTCTCTTGCTCGGCGTCATCCACTGCGACGGCTGCGGCGGGCGGATGTACCTGCGGGACAGCGAGCGGGTACAGGCTCGGCAAGCCCCCTTCTACATCTGTAGCCCGCAGTCCCGCGGTGAGGTGTGCCCGCAGCCGACCAACGTCCGCGCCTCATGGGTGGACGACTACGTGACCGCCGAGTTCCTTCGGCGCGTCGGCTCCGTGCAGACGACGACGGTTGTAGAGATCCCCGGTTATGACCCCGAGCCCGAGCTAAAGGCCACTCTGGCCGAGTTCGAGGAGCACCAGGAGCAAAAAGGGCGGCAGAAGTCGAAGCACGCTGCTCGCGCGTGGCAGGAACGGGCGGACGCGCTTGACGCGCGCATTGCCGAGCTGGAAGAACGCGAAAAGGTGGAACCGCAGCGGGTTGTGACCCACACGGGGCGGACCTTTGCCGACGAGTGGGCCGGCGCAACCACCGAGGAGCGACGGGCCATGCTGGTGGAAGCGGGGGTGAGGCTCGATGTCCGTAAGGGGCGCGCGGGCGGGTGGCGGAAGCTCGATACCCGACGGGTGGACTTCACCATGTCCGGTGAGCTGGACCCCGCCGCGGAGTCCGTTGCCGTTGCTGCGGGAGACGACGAAGCGGTGAAGAGGAACGAAGCGCCCCCGGCCCCGGGTAGCTCTGCGCGGCTCATAGAGACGTGTCAAGAGCGGGTGACTGTGGCTGCGTGAGCCGGATACCCTCGCCGTAGCCCGTGCCGGTATGGAGAGCGCGGGTGAGGCACGGCGCATCCTTGGACACGTTCCGGAAATGCAGTACACCCGTGCCGCCCTAGCCAAGCCCCGGTAGTCCCTCGCGGACCGCCGGGGCTTTGCTGTGTCCGCAGCGGGGGCGACCAGCGGGCGGAGCTATGACGGTATGACGGTTCAGACTGTTTTTTCGTATGCACAAGAAAAAATAAGGAGAAAACCAAACCGACCGTCGAAACACCATCCCGTCATGCTCGGCCCTCGGGAATCCGGTGGTCCCCACACCACAGTGAGGGACCGAGTGGCACGGCTCGCGGCCGGACGGACGGCGCGGGAATCTGCTGGTCCCCACAACACAGTGAGGGACCGCACGGAGTCACCGAGCACGCCGCACGGCGGGTGCCGGGAATCTGCTGGTCCCCACAACACAGTGAGGGCGGGACTACCGCGCACCCACCCCAAGGGGGATCTCGGCGGACCGAGTGCCCGCCCTCACACCAGCTCTGCCCGTGCACCACGCACCCCGCCGTTACGGGGGTGGCCGCAGGGGTCGTGAGGCAGAGCGCGGGGACCGCACCGCCCATGAGTAACCGCCCTTGACCGGGGCGCCGAAAGGGGTCGTAAGCGCGTGCGGTCCCCACCGTGTCCGGACCGGCCCCGTCGGCGAGGACGACCAAGCCCACCTGACCCAATCGGCAGAGGTGCGCGGTACCGGCCCCGGCTCGGGGATATCGGCCGCAGAGTTCCGGGTTCGAGTCCCGGGGTGGGCACGTACGACCAGCCCGCCTAGCCCAATCGGCAGAGGCGCAGCGCCTAGAACGCTGAGGTTCCCGGTTCGAGTCCGGGGGCGGGCACGCGACGACAGACAGACCTACTCGGCGGGGCGCAGAGCCTCGCGCACTCGGTCCAGCCCTACGCGCCGAATCAGTGGCGCTACGGGGACGCTGAACCGGGTTCCGGGTTCGTCGCCAACGTCGATGACCCGTTCCGGGAACAGCCCCTCGCGGGCTTGGACCAACGCGTCTGCGGGGTCCATGTCGAGGATTCGGGCCGCCGAGTCGAGCGGCACCGTGGGCGGTAGTTCGTAGTCGGGAGCGTTGCTGTTCCCGTCGCCTCGCACGGTCAACACGATGTCGCCGAGCGGGTCCATGCCTGCCTGCACGTCGGGCCGTTCATTGCTGGTCATGGCGTCAACGCTACTGACTCCGAAGTCCGCCCGTACCCCACTTGCCGACCCGTATGGGGGCAGTGACCAGAACTCACCCCAAGGGGGCGCACATGCGCTGTATCGACTGCACGGAGCCGGCGACCCACCGCCGACGCTGCGAGCGACACCACACGGAGTACGAGCGACGTCCGACCGTCCGCACTCGTCGAGCACGCAGCCGACGACGTGCGGCCCGGAACGACGCTGCTGCACGACTCCGCCGGATCATCGAGCGGAAGGGGCACGCATGGTGTGACTGGTGCCTAGACGACTTCCCCGCCGATGCGGTGGACGTGGACCACGTGCGGCCCCTCGCCCTCGGCGGTGAGGACGTGGACGGCAACGTTCAAGTGCTGTGCCACGGCTGCCACCAGCTCAAGACGAGCACGGAGTTCGGGAAGCACGATCCCGCAGCCGGCTCGGCTGATGCGCCGCACGTCGCTGTTGCGCACATTCGTTGTCGGTGCCGCCACAACCATGCCGCGTAGACCCCGCCCGCCGTGCTCGGTACCCGGGTGCCCCGAACTGACTGCCCGTGGTGGCCGCTGTGCCGCACACGAGCGTGAGGCGACCGCACAACGGGAGACACCGGGGACGAGCGCGTACGGGCGACGGTGGCCGAACATCCGGCGCCGCTACCTCAACGCACATCCGTGGTGCGTGCTGTGCACGAAGCCGGCGACGGTGGCCGACCACTTCCCGGAGTCGCGTCGCTCGCTGCTCGCACGTGGAGTGTCCGATCCCGATGCGTGGTCGCGGCTGCGTCCGCTGTGCACGTCGTGCCACTCACGGGAGACCGCGAAGCACCAGCCGGGCGGCTTTGCTGCCGAGCGTCGCTCTCAGCGCGAAGCGGAGCGTCCGCCGTACTGACCAGGGGGTGACCCCCCGCCCCTCCCGAGATTGCACGGCAGGGAGGCAAAAAACTCGCATGGCTCATCAGAGCGTTTCGGTGGAGGTGAACCCCTATGGCAGTACCCGGGCAAAAGCCCAAGCCCCATATACAGGCAGTGCGCGAGGGCACGTTCCGCCCGGACCGCAACAGCGAGGGTGCGCGCTTCGCCCCCTCGGAGCCGGTCGAACCGGACTGGGACGAGTTGCTGCCGGGCGACTCCGCCGAGGACGTGCGGGGCAAGGCTCGCGACGTGTGGCGCCGGACGATTCCCGCCCTGGTGGTGGCAGCCGGCTTGACCGACTCGCAGCGCGAAACGGCCATTGAGTACTGCCTAACGGTGGCTCGGCTCTGGCAGGCAGAGCGGGAGCTTTCCCGCACGGGGCTGGTAGTCGAGACAGAGCGCGGGAACGTGAAATCGCCGTGGGTGACGATTGCCCACCAGTACCGGAGTCACTTCCGCTCGCTGGTGGGTGAACTCGGGCTCTCGCCCGCGTCGGCAACCCGGATCACCCCGCCGGACTTTGGTGGGGATGATGACGGAGACGTATTCGACTGACGGTCTGCCCGTCCCGCTGGACGCACTGCGGGAACTCGGGCTCACCGAGGACGAGATAGCCGACGCTTGCGGCTCGCGCCCCCTGGTGGTGGCAGCGCAAGCCGCGGACGCTCCAGGCGCCTACTTCGATGTGTCGGCCGCTCGGCGAGCCGTGGACGCTATCCAGTCGTTCAAGCACACGAAGGGGCGTTGGGGTAACAGTCGACTTCGGCTCTCGCCGTGGCAGATCGTTTGGGTAATCGCCCCGATCTTCGGATGGCTCGCCCACGACCCCGAGTTGGGCCGCGCGGTGCGAGTCATCCGCTCGGCGTGGATCGAAGTCCCGCGTAAGAACGGCAAGTCCACACTTTCGTCCGGCATCGGTCTTGTGCTGCTGCTCGCAGACCGCGAGATCGGCGCAGAGGTATACGCGGCTGCTGGCTCGCTCCCACAGGCCGAGCGGGTCTTTGACGACGCTAAGCGCATGGCGCTCACTTCGCGGGCCGTACGGGGCCGCGTAGAGGTTCTACGGGGCCTTATCCGAGTGCCGCGTACGGGCGGTGTCTTCCGAGCCCTTTCGAAAATCGCCGAGACTGCCCACGGATTGAACGTGTCCGGCGCGATCGTGGATGAGGTGCACGTGCACAAGCGGCGTGACCTCATCGACGCGATCGAGACCGGCACCGGTGCCCGAGATCAGCCGTTGGTCATCTTCATTACGACGGCTGACGAAGGTACCGAGGGCAGCATTTACGACGAGAAACACACGTATACGCGCCGTTGCGCGGACGCTGTTGTCTCGGACCCGGGCCACTACGGAGTGATATGGGCTGCCGAGGAGAAAGACGACCCGTTCGCAGAGAGCACGTGGCGCAAAGCAAATCCGGGGCTCGGCGCGTCTCCCTCGCTCGCGTACATGCGCCGTGAGGCGAACAAAGCCAAGAGCACCCCGAGTTACTTCGCGACGTTCTGTCGTCTATCGCTCAACCGCCGTATGCGGGCTGCTTCGCGGTGGCTGCCGCTCTCGTTGTGGGACGAGAACAACGGCCCCGTGAACGACAAGACGTTTCGGTATCGGCGAGCGTGGGGCGGGGTCGACCTCTCCGCGGTTTCCGATCTCTCGGCGTGGGTCCTCGCTGTGGAATCCCGCGTGCCCGGAGTCGAGTTGGAGTTGATCGCGCGGTTTTGGCTGCCCGAGGAGAGGGCCGACGAGCTAGAGCAACAGCTACAGGTCCCCATCCGGCAATGGGCCCGCGAGGGACTGATCACGCTTACCGAGGGCGACGCGATCGACTATGACGCCATCGAGAAACAGATAGTCGCGGACTGCCGTCGGCTGGACGTCCAGCGGATTTCGTACGACCGGATGTTTGCCGGGCAGCTCGTCCAGCGCATCGAGGCGAAGACGCGCGGTGTCGACGTCGTTCCGGTCGCGCAGACCTACCTAGGCATGTCTCCGGGCTGCAAGGAACTTGAACGGCTGTTGCGCGAGGGCCGAATACGGCACGGCGGTAACCCGGTGCTCCGCTGGAACGCGAGCGTGGTGGAGGTGTACCGCGACGGCAACGACAACATGCGCCCGGTGAAGCCGGACCGCGGAAAATCGTCCGCGCGAATCGACGGGATTGCCGCTGCGGTCATGGCACTTGACGGGTACGTGCGCCGACCGCTCAAACGTCCTCGCGCTGCGAGCGCTTAGACCGCCCCGTTCGGGTTCAGCCGGCCGGGGCTTTTTCATGCCCGAAGGGGGGAGCATGGCGGAGACTCCGCTACAGATGACGGTCCGGCTCCGCGCGAAGATCGAGCGACGGAAGAACGAGACCCGCAAGTGGTCCGACGCGTACGAGGGAAAGCGACCGCTGCTGTTCGCGAGCCCGGAGTTCAGCGCGCAGACCGGCGGACTGTTCAAGGACTTTTCCGATAACTGGTGCGCCACGGTCCCGGACGCGACGGTGGAACGGCTTATGCCGCTCGGCTTCCGGCTGGAAGACGGCACGGTGGACCAGGCAGCCGCGACGGCATGGCGGAAGTCCGAGTGCGACGTAGAGATTGGCCTAGCGCTGCTGGAAGCGCTGATTACGGGCCGCTCGTACGCGCTGGTCTGGAAGCCGGACGGGATCAATACCGAGATCACCTTTGAGCACGCGGCAAACGCCATTGTCGAGTACGTCCCGGGTCGTCGCCGGCTCCGCGCTGCGGGGCTGAAAGCGTGGCGTGACGGGACGTGGGAGTTCGCAACGCTGTTCACCCCGGACATGGTGTACCGGTGGCAGCGAAAGGGCCGAAGCCACGAATGGACCGGCCGCACCGTCGGGCTTCCGAGGGGCGAGCCATCGCACATCAAGAATCCGCTCGGGGTCGTCCCGCTGGTGGAACTACCCAACCGTGGCAGGCTGCACGGAAAGCCACGCTCCGAGCTGGTGACCGTGCTCCCGCTACAGGACTCCGTCAATACCTTGTGGGCTCACTTGCTCACCGCTTCGGACGGTCTCGCGCTGCCCGCTCGGGCAATCCTCGGAATGGACCGGCCCGTTCGGGAGATCATCGACCCTGAGTCCGGCGAAGTCGTCGGCGAGGAAGACGAGCCCATTGACAAATTCCGCTCGGACCGTTTGCTGTGGCTTGAGAAGGAAGGCGCATCGATCGCCGAATTCTCCGCCGCCGATCTCGATAACTACTTGCGCGTTATCACTAAGGCAGTCGAGCACATCGCGGCGCAAACCCGCACGCCCGCCACGTACCTAAGCGGGCAGCTCATCAACGTGAGTGCGGATGCCCTCGCCGCATCGGAAGCCGGTCTAGTGGCCAAAGTGACCGAGCGGCAACGGCACTTCGGCGCAGGACTGCGCGAAGTGATGCGGCTGGAAGCCCTCGCAGCCGGCGAGCGGGGACGAGCCGAAGCCCTCGCGCTCGGCACGGTGATTTGGCGTGACCCGCAGTTCCGTTCGGACTCCCAGTACTCGGACGCGCTCGTCAAGCTCAAGAGCATTGGCGTACCGGATGAGGCTCTGTGGGAGCGAATCCCCGGGGTCACCCCGGACGAGATCGCTCGATGGAAGCGGATGCGCGACGACCAGGCGGGCGCGATCCTCGGCGGCAACGTGGCCGCGCTGTACGGGCCGAAGCCGCCCGAGGACGACCAGGGCGAGGACGAGCCCGCGGACGAGCTGCCGGACGTCGCGTAATGCCGGACTCCGCGACGCTCGCGCAGACCCGTTACACGGAAGTCCAGAGCATCACGCGCAGCGTGGTCGACGCCGTACAAGCTCTGTGGCGGGACGTGACCCCGGACCGCATCCTGTCCGCCATGTCCGGTGAGACCGGCCGCGCGATCCTCGCCGCGGTGACCACGGGGCAGATGACCGCAGCGGCAGGGGCCCAAGCATTCGTCACCGCATCCATGCTCGCGCAGGGTGCGGCAGCCGGACCGCTCGGGCTGCTGAACCCGGGCGCCCTCGCAGGGTTCGCCGCGGACGCTCGTCCGCTCTCCACGCTGCTCTACGTCCCGGCTATCAGCACGGCCCAAGCTCTAGCCGGCGGAGCATCCGCGGAAGCGGCATCCCTGGTCGGGCTGAACCAAATGGCCATGCTCGTAAGCACCACGGTTGCCGACACGGCGCGTGCCGCTACGTCGGTCGCCATGGCTGCCGAGCCCCGGTGCGTGTCCTACGTCCGGGTGGTCCGGCTGCCCGCGTGCGCCCGCTGCATCGTCCTTTCCGGGCGGCAGTACAGCTACAGCACCGGCTTTCGTCGGCACCCCCGGTGTGACTGCGGCATGGAACCGATGACGGATGCCGAGTGGCGCGGGACCGACACCCCCGAGGACTTGTTCCGCCGGATGAGCCCCGAGGAACAGCGGAGGCGGCTCGGTGCCGCGGGAGTCAAGGCACTGGAAGCCGGGGCCGATCTCGGGCAGCTCGTCAACGCGCGCCGAGGACTGGCGACGGCAGCCACGAGCCGGGGCCCGCTGCGGGTGACCACGGAGGGGACGACGAAACGCGGTATCGGCGGCAAAGCGCTGAACTCCGGTTTCGAGAAAGTCCCCGGCAAGCGGTACGAGCGTGCAAAGGAAGCCCGGCTAATGCCGGAAACCATTTTCAAACTTGCTGGCGATGACCGAGAGCACCAAATAGCGATGCTCCGGAAACACGGATACATCACGTGAGGGGACACATGCCTAACGACCCGAACCCCAACCCCAACCCGAACCCGACTGGCCCGGAGCCGAAGACGGGCGAGGGCGACCCGAAGCCGAGCGGCAACCCGCCCGAGGGCACGAAGCCGG
Organism: Streptomyces tritici; assembly: GCF_048500665.1. Classification (NCBI taxonomy): domain Bacteria; kingdom Bacillati; phylum Actinomycetota; class Actinomycetes; order Kitasatosporales; family Streptomycetaceae; genus Streptomyces; species Streptomyces tritici. The sequence continues at coordinate 1,927,296 of NZ_CP183183.1, read as the reverse complement.
GCGAGGGCGGCGACGACTCTGCCGCGGAGCTGTCCGCCGAGCGTGCTGCCCGAACTGCCGCGGAGACCCGCGCCGAGGAAGCCGAGCGGGAGGCAACCCGACTCCGCCGCGCGAATGCTGCGCAGAGGGGCACCGACCTTGACGCGCTCCGCGACGAGATCCGGGCCGACTTCATGGGGCAGCTCGTCCGCGCCGAGCTTCGTGCGGCGGCAACGGGCAAGCTCCGTGACCCTGCGGACGCGCTCGCCCTGGTCGACCTTGACTCGCTCACCGGTACGGCGGGCGACGTCGACACCGCGGCCATTGCTGCCGCCGTGGACCAGCTCGTCAAGGACAAGCCCTATCTCGCCGCGGAGTCGACCGCATCGAGCCCGGCCCCGTGGGGCGACGTCGGCTCGGGGCAGCGCGGCACCACGGACCCGAAGGACGAGCCCGCTGCGTCGCCGTTCGATCGGCTGCGGGACGCGTACAGCACCGCCGAGTAACCCGCACAACCAACCCACACCGAGGGACACACAAACCGTGCGTCCCTTTTTTCATGCCCAAATTCAGGGAGATAGCACATGGCGCTTTCGCTCGCCGAGTCCGCGAAGCTCAGCACCACCAACCTCCAGCGCGGAGTCATCGAGACTTTCGTTCAGGAATCGTCCATCCTGGACCGCATTCCGCTCATGCCCATTGAAGGTAACTCTTACAGCTACAACGAGGAAGCCACGCTGCCGGGCGTCGCTTTCCGTGGCGTGAACGAGGGCTACACCGAGAGCACCGGCACGGTCAACCAGAAGTCGGAATCCCTGGTGATTCTCGGCGGTGACGCGGACGTGGACCGTTTCATCGTCCAGACCCGCGGCAACCTGAATGACCAGCGCGCCATTCAGACCCGCATGAAGGTCAAGGCTGCGGCCTATAAGTACCAGGACACGTTTTTCAACGGTGACACCGCTACCGACCCCAAGTCCTTTGACGGTCTGCGTAAGCGGCTGACCGGTGGACAGGTTCTCTCGGCGGGCACGAACGGTGCTCCGATCGTCGGCAACGGTGACTCCGATGCCCATGCCTTCTTCGATCTGCTGGACGGTCTCGTGGGCTCTGTTCCGGGCCTGACCAGCACCAACGGCGCGATCTACGCCAACCGTCAGGTGATCGCGAAGATCAAGAGCGCGGCTCGCCGGCTCGGCGGTTACGAGATGGTTCGCGAGGCTCTTACCGGAAAGCTGGTGGCAACGTACAACGGCATTCCGCTGCTCGACCCGGGCCAGACTGCCGCGGGCGCGGACATCCTTCCGCAGACGGAGACGCAGGGTACGGCCACCGACGCGTCCAGCATTTACGCCGTGCGCTTCGGCCAGACCGAGGACGATCAGGCCGTGACCGGTCTCACCAATGGCGGTGTCATGGTGGACGACCTCGGGCAGCTCGAAACGAAGCCCGCTTACCGCACGCGAATTGAGTTCTACTGCGGTCTCGCCGTTTTCGGTGGCAAGGCTGCCGCGCGTCTTAACGGCGTCCTCGCCAAGTAGCCGAGAGGGGTACGGAATTGCCGCCGCGTAAGCGTGCAGCGTCCGCCCTCAAGATTCCGCACACGGATTCCTGTCCGCCCCCGCCCCGCATTGAGAGCTTCCCGGTTCTCGATTCGGGCGGGGTCGCACGGACCGTGACGCGGTGTCTGGCGTGCGGCGCACAGACAGTCAAGTAACAAAGGGAGGTAACGCGTAATGGCACTCCCTGCACTGGCCACCGTGGACCAGCTTGCCGCGTGGATGCAGCGCGAGCCGGCCGAGATGCCCGAGGGCGCCGCCCTGGTGCTCGATGTGGCGTCCGCGGTGGTCCGCCGGGAAGCCCGGCAGAGCTTCACCCGCGGGACCAGCTCGGCCACGCTCCACCCGAACGGGGGTTGGGTGGTGCTGCCGCAGCGTCCCGTGATCGCGGTGCAGTCCGTCCGTGCGGGCGGGCAGCTCGTCCCGCCGGACCGGTGGCAGCTCGTCCGGGACCGGCTCGCCGTGTTCGACGACCAGGCCGTGACCGTCACCTACACCCACGGATACGCGTCCGTGCCCGGGGACGTGCTCGCGGTGGTGCTCACCCTCGCCGGCCGAGTGCTCACCAACCCGTCGGACCTACGGCAAGAGTCGGTCGGCTCGGTCTCGGTGACCTACTCGGCCGAGACCATCGGGGCGTCCCTCGCCCCTGCGGACCGGGACCTACTCGCCCGGTACCGGCGACGCGTCGCGGTGGTGAGGCTCCGGTGAGCGTGCACTACACGCAGACGGTCGTGATCGTCCGGGCCCCCTTCGTGGAGGACCGGTACGGCAACACCACGTCCGAACGGGACTGGGCCCGCGCGACCAGGACGACCGTCCGCCGCGTGTCCGTCCAGCCCGACGTGTCGACCGAGGACACCGGGGACCGGCCCGTGGTCGTCACCGGGTGGCGACTGGCCACGCGCCGCGGTGTCGACGTCGACCTACAGCCCGGGGACCGCGTGGTGGCGCTCGGCCGGCTGCTCGATGTGGACGGCGACGTGTCGCGCTGGACGGTCTCGGGCCGACACCACCACACCGAAGCCCGGCTAAAGGAGGTGATCGGCTGATGCGCTTCCGCCCGAACCGGAATGGGATCAACTCCCTGATGAAGTCGGACGAAGCCGGGGCCGAAGTCCGCCGGATTGCCGAGCGGATCAAGGCTGCTGCGGAGTCGACCACGGGGGGCGACTTCCGGACCGACTCGGCTCTAGGCGCCCGCCGTTGGCGTGCTGCTGTGATTGGCGACTACGCGAAGCACAACGACGCCGAGAGCACGCGGCGGGCTCTGCTCGGCGGGATGGACGGTGCCGAGTGAGCACCCGCCCCGTGGTCGTCATGCCGGACGCGGTGGCCGTGGTTACCGCCTATCTCCGGTCCGCCCTCGCGGCAGCCGGCGAGCCCGTCCCCGTGCTGTCCCGCATCCCCTCGCCCCGGCCCTCGCGGTTCGTCCGGGTGGAACGGGTCGGGGGCACGCGTCAGACGGTCGTGTCAGACCGGCCCCGGCTCGATGTCCACGCATGGGCCGAGACCGAAGCCGATGCCGCGGACTTGGCCGAGCTGGTCCGCGCCCTGGTGCACGTCATCCCCGGAGTTCGGGGCGGGGTCACGGTCTACACCGCCCGCGAAGTCGGGGGCCCGCAGTGGCTACCCGACGCCGAGTCCGGCTCTCCCCGATATGCGTTCGCCGTGGAAATCCACATGCGCGGGCGCGTTCTTCCCGGCGCCTAGTTCGCCAATCACCCATCACCGCATTACCTACGGGGGTACTCCCATGGCTCTATCTGCCAACGCGGTTCGCGTTGCTGTAACTGGTGCCGCATATGTGGCACCGCCCAAGACCACACTTCCGACCGATTCCGAAGCCACGTGGAACACGGCTTTCACGGACATCGGATGGATTTCCGATGACGGCATTACCGAGTCCAACTCGGCCGACGCTACCGAGATCAAGGGTTGGCAGGGCGGGCAGACCGTCCGCAAGGTGATCAGCTCGTCCGAGATGACCTTTTCCTTTACGGCCATCGAGACCAGCAAGACCGTGCTTGAGCTATACCACAAGGGCTCAAAGGTGGTCACCACGACCGGCAAGTCCGTGCTCGCCGTAAAGGCGCCCGGACCGGACCGCAGGACGTTCGGTTTCGACGTCATCGACGGCGACTCGCATATCCGGATCGTCATTCCGGACGGCGAAGTCACCGAGACCGGCGACATCACTTACAAGGGTGACGAAGCCATTGCCTACGAGCTGACCATTACGGCCTATCCCGGCCCGGACGGCACCGTGGCATTCAAGTACAGCAATGACCCTGCCTGGTCTGCCGCCCCGCCCGCCTAATCCGAACGCAACGACTTTCTAGGTAGGACTCATGACAACCACCGCTTTTGACCTTGACGTATGGGTCAAGGAAGCCCGCCGGGAACCCTTCCGTTTCACCGTCTCCGGTCGTCTCTTCGAGATGCCCGCCGCGGGAGAGCTGGACAAGTCCGTCCTCACGTCGGTCAACATCGATAACCCGTCCGCCAGGGACATTGAGACCCTGCTAAAGGCGGGTCTCGGCGAGGCTTGGCCCGTCTTCAACGAGATACCGATTCCGCTTGCTGCCCTCGGTGAACTGTTCCGGCGCTGGCAGGCACACGAGGGTGTGCCGCTGGGGGAATCGTCGGCCTCTGCCGACTCCTGAGTGAGCACGGAGAGGCCATCGAAGCGGACCTAGCCCGCTACTACGGTGCCGATATCCGGGACGTCTTCCGACCGGGCTCCGGGCTCACGTGGCGCCGCTTGCGGGCCCTGGTGACCAATCTCCCCGCCGAGTCGGCCCTTGGTAGGTCCCTCGCCGGCGAAGACGCCGGATGGACGCTGGAAACGCAGCTACTTGCAGCGCTGCACGATCGTTTGGCGGAAGCCAACTGGCAGCGAGGGAACGCGGGTTCAAAGACGCCCGACCGTCGCCCCAAGCCCATTTCGCGGCCCGGAGTCCGGCCCGACCGAATCGGCGGCACCGAACGGGACCCGCGCGAAGTCGCGACATATCTCGCGCGATTGCAGCCCACCACGGGGGGTGAGGGCTAATGGCCGTGGAAGTCGGCATGGGCTACGTGTCCATCGTGCCGGAAGTCCAAGGGTTCGCCGAGGAACTACAGCGGCAGGTAGCCGGTCCCGCCGAGGACGCGGGACAGAACGGCGGACAGGCAGCCGGCGAGGGCTTCACCGGGAAAATGGGTGGAGCCCTTAAAGCTGGTCTTGCTGCGGTCGGCGTGGCTGCTGCGGCAGTTCTCGTCAAGGGCTTTTCGGATGCCCTGGACCAAACCCGTATCGACGGACGCATACAGGCTTCCCTAGGAAGCACCCCCGCCGAGGCGAAACGGTACGGCGAAGCCGCCGGGCAGCTCTACGCCCACGGCATCACGGAATCCGTAGAGGATGCCGCATCGGCAATCTCGGGCGTCATGCGATCGGGCATCCTTCCGCCTGACGCGACCAATGCGCAGATCGAAGAGATAACCGGCAAGGTTGCAAACCTGTCGGACGTGTTCGAGCTAGACCTAGGCCAGACCAGTAATGCGGTTGGCCAGATTCTCAAGAATGGGTTGGCCAAAGACGGTAACGAAGCTCTCGACATCCTCACCGCTGGAATGCAGCGAATGGGGCCGAGGGCCGACGACATGGCCGACACGTTCAACGAGTACAGCACGAAATTTAGGGACCTCGGCCTATCCGCTGCGGACGCCATGGGGCTTATGTCTCAGGGTCTACAGGCGGGTGCCCGAGACACGGACACCATGGCTGATGCCCTGAAAGAGTTTCAGATCAGGGCTACGGACGGCAGCAAGACGAGCGCCGATGCTTATAAGGCTATCGGGCTCAATGCCGAGGAAATGACCCGCAAGATTGCGGGTGGTGGGGCCGGTGCTAAAGAGGGATTGCAGCAAGTCCTAGACGGCATTAAGGCGATTAAGGACCCGGCGGAACAGAACGCCGTGGCGGTCGGCCTTTTCGGCACGAAAAGTGAGGACCTCGGCCGCGCGTTGCTCGCAATGGACCCGAAGACCGCCGTAAAGGCTCTCGGGGACACTGCGGGCGCCGCAAACAATATGGGTGACGCGCTGCACAACAATGCGTCAGCCAAGATCGAGCAATTCAAGCGGACGCTAGAAGTCGGCGTAAGCAACTTCATCGGAAACAACGTCCTCCCGCCCCTGATCGGGTTTGCGTCCACTGTAGGCAGCGTCCTCGGCCCCGCGCTAAGCGCCGGTAAGGACTTCGTATCGGGGTTCTTCAACGCGTTTTCCGGGTCAGCCGGCGGAGCATCCATTGCGGGTTTCGGGCAGGCTCTACTTACGGCCGGAACGACTCTTCGGGATGCATTCCTCCCGGGGCTGCAAGGGCTCGTCACGCTTGCTCAAACGACCCTGCTGCCTGCCCTAAAGGGGCTTGGGGACGTTCTATTTAATCAGCTCGTCCCTGCCTTTATGACGCTCTACACCAACGTGGTGGGAGCCGTCGTACCCATTCTGTCGTCCCTCGGAAAGATTCTTCTAGAGGTCATTTGGCCTGCGATCATGAGCGTCTATACGTCCGTGGTCGAGAATCTGCAACCGATCTTCGCGTCAGTCTCCGCGTTCATATCCGAACGCGTGGCGCCTGCCGTCCAAATGATCGGTGACAAGCTGCGCGAGGTAGTCGACAAAGCCCGTCCGCTCATCGAGTTCATAACCATGGTGGTGTCGTGGTTCGGCCGACTCGTGGCGGATATTCTCGGTTTTGTCATTCCTGTCATCGTTGACTTGGCAGGGCCCATCTTTTCAGGGCTGTTCTCCGCACTTGGAACCGTGATCGGGTGGATTGGCAACGTCATCGGCTGGTTTTCCAGTCTGGCAACTGGCATACGCGATGCCGGACGCTGGATAGCCGACTTCGCATCGGCCGGAATACGCAAGTTCGGCGAATTCGTAGAGTGGGTAAAGGGTCTCCCGAAGCGCATCAATGATTCGCTTGGCGATTTCGGCCGGCTACTGGTCGACAAGGGCGCCGATCTGGCCCGTGGTATCTGGGAAGGCATCAAGGGCATGGGCGGTTGGCTGAAAGACAAGCTGATCGGATGGGCCAAGAGCGCCATTCCCGGCCCAATCGCCGATGCCCTCGGCATCAACTCGCCCTCGCGTCTCATGAGAGACGAGATCGGCCGGTGGATTCCGCCGGGCGTGGTCGAAGGTATCGACGCCGAGCAATTCACGCTTGACGCGCGCATTCGGTCCATGGTGACCGTGCCCCGAATCGACGGAATAAGACCAGTCGGACGCATACGGCCGGCACGCGACACCGCGGGCCCCGGTGCCTGGTGGTGGGACGAGCTGCGGCGCATCCTCGCCGAGCGTGAGGACCGCCGGGAAATCGTGCTGCGTGTCGGTCCACAGGAAATTGCTCGGGCCGTGGCAGCGGGCAACCGTCAGATAGCTAGGAGGTGAGCACATGTGGATTGGGGCTCCCGGAAATCTCCGTCAGATAAAGGACGGAGCGACCAAGTTCGAGCGAAGCCCCGACGTGAGCGTGAAGGAATTCCGGTCGCTCGCTGGTGGGGTCACGACGTGGGCCCCATCCGTCATGCCACGTCGGTACTCCCTCGAATGGGAGGCAATGGCACCGGGCGACGTGGCACACATAGACGCACTCGCGCGCCGGATTTCCTATGTGGGGCCCCTGGTGCTGCTGGACCCGCTTGCCGTCAACATCCTTTCAGGGCGGCAGTCGGAGGGGAAAGGCGACTTCCGTCAATGGGAGTACAGCGCGTCAGAAGTAACAATGTACGCGACCGGTGCGGCACCGAGTTCGGTGGTGGCCAACGTAACGAGTGTGCCCACGGCCGGTGCGGCGATCGGCTGGAAGCACCCGACATGGGCCGGCTTCCCGGTTCCCGCGGGCTCGGTCACGTGGTGGCCGTGGGCGTTCGGGTACTCCCACGCTGCCAAGGTCAGCGGGCTTGATCTCAAGTGGTACAGCGCGAGCGGGTCTTGGCTCAGCACGACCACGCAGACCGACGCGTCTCGGCCCATGGTCGCCACCGTTCCGTCCGGGGCGGCATTCGTGGTGCCGTCCCTCCGGGTCACGGCAACCGGGTTCTACAGCATCAGCCGAGCCGCGCTCTGTCTCGGAGACGCTGCCGCGTACCTGACCTCTCTTGGCAGCGCACTGCCGACGGGCGAGGGCTGCCCCGGGGTCAGCATCACGGGATACCGCCATGCCGCCACCCCCGGGGACGGAACGTACCGGGATATCAGTCTGGATCTTGTGGAGGTGACAAGTGCGACCGGCTAGCGCGGCGCTCATTGCTGCTCTCGGGGCCGGCGAGCGCTCCCCTGCCCATGTGGTGCGGCTCGGGGGCGAGGACATGTCGGAGCGGGTACAGAGTTGGTCCCTAGACCGTGCGTACTCCACTGATCTGCCGGAAGCGGTGCGGGCTTTCTCCGGGTCGACCAGCGCCGAGTTCACCGCGACAGTAACGGGCCGCGCCGGCTGGTCGGCTCCGGGCACGCTCGGACCGTGGGCTAGCAGGTTCACGGGCGATGCCGCCCGCCCGGGACAGTCCGTCGTGGCCGGGTGGGGCATCGCCGGTGAGACGTTGGACGCGTTCCGGGGAACGGTCCGCAGCCGCTCGGCCGAGTCCGCTACGGACATCGTGTCCGTGACCGCGCTGGACGGTGCGGAGCGTCTGCGGCTGCCGGCGAAGCTGCCCCGCCCCGCCTTTCCGCTGCGAACGATGGACCCCTATAAGGGGTCTATGGCGTGGGCTGCTTCCTGCACATGGGTTGTGGATGAGCTGCTAAGAAAAGCCGGTATCCACACCTGTCCGCCGCCGCGTCCGACCGCGATTTTGTATGCATCCATGCACGGAGGGGCCGCCCCGTCCATCGGAGAGCTTCGCTCCCTTTCCGGGATTTGGAATGACTGGACGCAGCCAAAAGCACCGTTCGAAAGCTGCGCGGACGCAACATATTACAGCTCTCCGTCAGCGAATTACGGCCCTGTAGCGACTGCGGTCAACCGCGCGATAGGTGACGGTCTCTACTTGGAAGGGTGGGTCAATACCGAGGGCGGGTCCACCACCATGGATAAGACCATCCGCTACCGGCTTGAGTACGACACGACCACCGGCAACACGTCGGATCATCGTTTCCTCGGTCTTGAAATCAACTTCACTACAGGCGTGCTCACTGCTAGCCACGGCACCAGTTATGACCCTGCCCTGAATCAGCGAGTGACATGGACGCCATCTTTCCTTACCGGTAATTCAGGGGTTCATCATTTCGGGTGGTGGGTCGAGTGGAGTGCGACGGGAGTTCCCACCGTGGTGCCCTACATTTCCCGCTCGGCTGCTGCCTGGTGGTACGGAGGGAATGGAGTTCTCAGCGCCACACCGTCACCCCCCGGAGACCTGTACGCAATCAATTTGGCAATGACGAACATCCGTGCCGAAGCCATGCAGGTCTCCAAAATGAAGACACGTCCCGCCACTCACGCCGAGCGCACCCTAGAAGGGACTTGGCTCAAGGGCGGCACCCTTGGGAAGCCAGATTTCCAGCTCGCTTCCATCCCGAAGGTTTCCGGCGACTCCTGGTCGGTGATCACCGAGATTGCAAAAAAGACCCTATCTACGGTCGAGTTCGACCGGGACGGGTTCTTCCGGATGCAGGGGTACTCGCGGTGGGCCACGACCCCAAGCACGCCGGCTGTGACCGTTTCCTCTGCGAGGGAGCTAGCTAGCCTCACCGTGTCAGAGGAAATCGACGCGTGCCGAAATGACGTGACAGTCAAGTGGGCAAACTATGGCGGACATGACTACGAGTACGTGGGCGTGCGCGATGCAAACGTAATCTCCATTCCTTCTGGCTTCACGACCATTCGATCCCTGCCGATCAGCGAGGATCGATACGACTGCGACGCACCGTCACTCCATACCGACCTAGAAGGTATCGGGGGTCTTGTACTGCGGACAGGCACGCTCGCCACGAGTCCACTCGCCCGAGGTCTCGCCGAATGGGAGGTACGGCGGGACGGTGGCGAAACACGCCTATCGATTCTGAATCGTGGTCCCTCCACGATCTACTATCACGGGGCAGTGCTCGACGCCGACCGCGACGACTCATCCACCAAAACCCCTGCAACTTCCGTATCCGTGGCGCGTGATACCGCGAGCCAAGCGGCATACGGGGTGCAGGCTTACGAGCACGACGCGACTCCTTGGGTGCAATTCCCGGACGATGCTTCGGAACTGGCGAACGCATTGCTAAAGGCTGCGGCTTTTCCCGCGCCTCTGCTGCAAAGCGTCGAAATCCTGCCGGACCCCCGGATTGAACTCGGCGACGTGGTTCGCGTGGTCGACAGCACGGGGGCCGCGCTGGACACGCTCGCGTGGGTCGTCGGAGTGCGCACCGAGGGAAGCGACGCAGCCGTCAGACAGACACTCACGCTCCGAGGGGCGCAGACCAACGGACCGCCCACAGATCAGGGGCTGTTTCCGGACCCGCCCACCCGGCCCGGAGCACCACCGCCGAGATAGAGAGGGGAGGGACGTGGACGACCAGGACGACCCGCTAGGCGTAGTCATCGGCGCGCGGGAGATCTACGACGAAGTGGTTGGGCTGCGCGGGGACGTGCAGCGGCTCGGCCAGGACGGCGAGAACGTCACCGAGACCCTTGCCGACCACGAGACCCGCATTCGTGGGCTCGAAAGCGAGCGAGCGAAGTACGTGCTACCCGTCGCACTTGTCGGGGCCGTGGCAACCGTCGTCGCCGCCGGCCTTGCCGTGGCGAAGCTCGCCGCATAGCCGACCACCAGCACCAGCACCAGCCCCGTACCGGGCTCACCGGACGGGGCTTTTTCATGCCCAACTCAAGGGGGAATCGTGACTGTTGACGGAATGATCAGCGCTGCTACGGCATCGCTCGGATACAAGGAAGGGCGGAACAACGACACCACTTTCGGCAAGTGGTACGGGCTGAATTACAACCCGTGGTGTGACATGGCTGTCAGCAAGTGGGCTGCGGACAGCGGTAATTCCGCCGTAGTCGGCAAGTTCGCCTATTGCCCGTCGCATGTGAATTGGTTCCGTGCGCGGGGTCAGTGGCACAGCCGGACAGCTGCCGCAAAGCGCGGGGACATCGTGTTCTTTAGCTGGGACGGGGGTCCGGTCGCCGATCACGTCGGCGTCGTCACCGAGGACGCTGCCCCGGGTGCGTCTGTCCGCACCATCGAGGGAAACACGTCGTCCGGCAACTCGGGCTCGCAGGACAACGGGGACGGTGTGTACCGCCGGACTCGGGCCCGCTCGCTCATCCTCGGTTTCGGTCGCCCCGCGTACGTCCAGCCCCGCCCCCGCCCTCGGTACGTGCCGTTTCCGGGGAGCGACTGGTTCAGGAAGAACCCCCGGTCCCCGCTGATCACCGCCATGGGCCGCCGGCTGGTCGCCGAGGGGTGCGGTCGCTACGTGTCCGGTCCGGGCCCGCAGTGGACCGACGCGGACCGTCGCTCTTACTCGGCGTGGCAGCGGAAGCGCGGATACAGCGGCGCGGACGCGGACGGGTGGCCCGGTAAGGCGACGTGGGACGCGCTGCGGGTCCCGAAGCCGTAGTGACACCACGTGAGGGCTGGTCCGTCCGGCGGGGACCATCTCGGCCACGCATCCGCCGGATTCATCACACACAGCAATCGGAAGGGACTCCCATGTCGTTCATCAGCAAGCACCCGGCCCGTATCTACGCGGTTGCCGTCGCCGCTCTCGCCCTGGTCGCCCACTACCGGCCCGAGCTGCCGAGCGCGCTCGTCCTCGGTCTCGTGGCTGCTGTTCTCGGTGTCGGTGAGGCGGTCCAGCGCACCGAGGACCGGAAGACCGCCACGGCCGGCGAGCCGGTCCCGAGCGACGACCAGGCCGACGTGTTCACCGAGCACCAGGACGCCGAGGGCACCGGCGCGTGACGTATCGGCACATCGCTCTCATGGGGCGAGCGGGCTCCGGTAAGGACACCGTGGGGGCTCGGCTCGTCTCGCGGTTCGCGTTCGCTCGTATCGCGTTCGCGGACCCGCTGCGCGCCCTCGCCCTCGATGTGGACCCCATTGTGGGCCACGAGCCGACCGGCTTCGAGCCGATCCCGCTCCGTCTGTCGGACGTGGTGCGGCGGGAAGGGTGGGACCGGGCCAAGGGGCGCCCGGAAGTGCGCCGTACGTTGCAGCGGCTCGGACAGGGAGTCCGCGACCAGGACGCAGAGTTCTGGGTCCGGCTCGCCCTCGCCAAGCTGGACGTTGCCGAGCGGTGGCACATCCCTGCCGTCGTCACGGACTGCCGGTACGAGAACGAAGCCCGCGCGCTGCGGGCCCGCGGCTGCCTGCTGGTGCGCATCGAGCGTCCGGGCGAGCACGGCCCCGCCGGCGAGGACGAGCGGCAGCACCGCAGTGAGACCGAGCTAGACGACTTCCCCGCGGACGCCGTGCTTACCAACGGCGGGTCCGTGGACGAGCTGTACGCGCTCGCGGACCGGCTCGCCGTACCGCGCTGATCAGCGCGAGGGGATGACGGCATGACGACCAGACTGCCGTTTTGGTTTTCTCTCTATTTTCTTAGACGCATACCAAAAAACAGTCTGAACCGTCATGCCGTCATCCCCTCGCCACCACACACATTCACGAGGGGGACTCACTTATGCCCGGCGCCATCCGGACTATCAAGCGCGGCGGCAGCCGCTTCTACGTCAACCCGTCCACCGCGGAAAAGGTGCCGGGCGTTACGTCTATCGTCTCGATGCTCCCAAAGCCGTACCTGACTTTCTGGGCTGCTCGGATGACCGCGGAAACCGCCGTGGAGAACCTTGACGCCGTGCGGGCTATCGCCGAGCGTGACCCCGCGGGGGCCGTCGATTTCCTGCGCAACGCGCACACCCGATACACGAAGCTCCGGGCCAAGGTGGGGTCGGACGCGCATGACATGTTCGAGCGCATGATTCGGCTGGAAGAGATAGGCCGAGTGCACCCCGACCTAGAGCCGTACCGAATCGGCTTCGCGGAATTCCTTACCGCTGTGCGCCCGCAGCTCGTCCGCGCCGAAGATGTGGCCTGGTCGGATGAGCACCGGTATGCGGGCTCCTTTGACGCCATTGTGCGCGTGCGGCTCGGTGATGACGGTAAGCCCGACCACGAAAACGGCGAGTGGCACACGCTCGTTGTCGACTGGAAGACGAGCAAGAGCGCTTATCCGGACGTCGCGCTACAGCTTGCCGCGTACGCGCACGCCGACCGGCTGATTTCCCCGGACGGCACTTCCGAGCCCATGCCGCAGATCGACGGGGCTGCGGTTCTGCACATCACGCCCGAAGGGTGGGTGTTCAAGCCGGTCCGCATCGATGAAGAGATCTTCAATGTCTTTCTGACGCTGCGGCACGTCTTCCACTGGGACCGCGACCTTTCCAAGACCGTATTCGGCGTCCCGATTGCCGAGAGCGTCCGTCGGCTTGTCACCGGCACGCAGCGGCGAGCTTCGTAAAACCAGCACGACACAACCCAATCACGGACGAGCGCACCTAGGCGACTCGTCCTTTTTCATGCCCAAAAACAGGGGGATACAGCATGGCTCTGCGCATTTTCGAGACCGACCCGGACGCGATGCCGAAGGGTTCTTTCTCTGACGACACGGTGGGCCGCTTCCACTCCGGCCGCTCCGTCAACGGCATTCCGGAAACCCTTTCCGCGTGGAAGGTTTCCACGGGTGACCCGGACGTGGCCGACGCTATCGCTCAGCTCATGGGCGGCACTCCCGAGGAGACCGATTCCACGTCGGAAAACTTCATCGAGATTCTGACCGAGGCGAAGCGCGTCAAGGTGGTTCTCGCCGGCGCGGACGCGATCACGTCGGACATGAAGCTGTGGAACGGCAACGTTCTCATTCACCACTGCGACGGTGTCGAGTTCCTTTCGCCGGATGAGGACCGGGGTAAGGCGTGCGGCTGCCCGGCCCTTATGGAGGACCGTAAGGCGGCTTATAAGGCAAAGCGGGGGCCGGGTCCGTCCATTGCAGTAACGTTCCGGCTCGCCGAGGATTACGACCTTGGCCTTTTCCGTTTCCAGACCGGCTCGTGGAAGCTCGCCGAGACGCTTCACGAGATCGGCAACGCGCTCGACAAGATCAAGGGCGAAGCCCTCGCCGAGCTGGGCATTGAGCTGGTGGAGTACACGACGAAGAAGGGCCGGGACGTCTCGTACTTCAAGCCGGTTGTAAAGGTTCTCAAGTCCTGGAACGACGCGGTTGCGGAGCCGACTCCGTTCTAGTCGGCCGAGGGGCCCGGCATGTTCGGGTCCCTCTTTTACGGGGGTATCCACATTCCGATTCTGGAACTGTGCGCCGGATACGGGGGGATCGGTCGGGCCGTGGAGGCACTGACCGGAGAGAGGATCAGATACGTTGCGGAAGTTGATCCGTATGCGTCTCTGATCCTCGCCAACCGGTATCCGCACGCACCGAATCTCGGAGACATCACCAAATACGACTGGTCCACCATTGCGGGTGAGGTGGACATCATTACGGCAGGTTTCCCCTGCCAGGACATCAGCAACGCGGGACGACGGGCGGGGATTCACGGTGAGAGGTCGGGTATCTGGGAAAGCGTACTCGGGGCCATTCGCGTTCTTCGACCACGGCTCGTTTTCTTGGAGAACGTATCCGCCATCCGAAACCGGGGCCTCGCGCACGTACTCGCGGGACTGGCCGAGGCACGGTACGACACTCGATGGTGTTGCCATCGGGCGTCCGCAGTTGGAGCCGCCCACCACCGCGATAGATGGTTTCTCATCGCTTCCCCTACTCCCCACCCCACTGGCGTCAGACGCCACGAAGGGGCCGGACTTCGCGAGGGATGAGCGGGACGGTAGCGGCGGGCAGGATCTCGTTACCGCCGTGGCGCGACTCTTCGACAAGGAACGCGCACACAAGCTGTTCAAAACCCCCACCGCCAATTTGGGGACGAACGGCGCTCCGCAACATCCGGATAAGCGACGTGCGGGCGGACACGGGCCGACGCTCGATGATGAGGTTTCCTATCTGCTGCCCGTAGACCCGGAAGTGGCCGAGGAAACCCCGGGCGCCTTTCATAGCCCCCGCGAGTGGTGGGCGGACTACGCGCCGGCTGTACATCGGTGGGAAGTGCTCATGGGCACACCCGCGCCTATCCCGGTTGAGTTCGGCCCTCGCGGTGGTCGACGTCTCGCCGCAGTGTTCGCCGAATGGCTTATGGGACTGCCGCGGGGCTGGATAACGCACATTCCGGGGCTCAACCGTGCCCGGCAGCTAAAGGCAGCCGGAAACGGAGTGGTCTCACAACAGGCTTTCGCGGCCTATTTGCACCTACTGAATCACAAGGGGGACGAGCATGGGTAAGCGAGGGGTAGTCACTGACTATGCCGGGGACGAGCTGTACCGCGATGACCTAATCGTGTACTCCGCGCGGCAGGGAAATCGCGTGCGCATGGTCGACGCGATCGTTGACAAGGTGACCACTCGACTAGTGGACGGTCGGCTTCGCGCAATGCTTCGGGTCCAGCCCACCGGCATTGAGTCCGGGTTCACGAAGCGCCGATCCCTCCGCAAGGAATGGATTTCCGCGGAGCACGTCCGACTTATCACCCCGGACGTATCCGGCGAGCGGAACTAAGAACGACGACCAGGCAGAGGGCCGGGCGACCAAAACGGTTGTCCGGCCCTCTGCTGTGTGGGGGGACGAATGATCTACGAAATATCTGCCGACTACGCGCCCCCTATCGGGGACGTGCGCGAACTCTCGGCCGGCGACGAGCTACACCTTTACGAGGGCTGGAAGACCCGCCCGGACTGGTTGCGCTATCTCGCTGCGGCAGCTCACGCCATGGGCCGGGGCTGCGTGATCCGTCAGGGGGCCGACCTTGGCTAACCCCAACAAGGCACGCGGCACGGCGTGGGAGAGCGCCGTACGGGACTTCCTGAACGGCTTTCTCGGGCTGGTCGACGAGCGCGGCACGTTCGTGGACCCCTTCGACGGCATGAACGTCCGCCGGGCTGCGCAAGAGGGTGCCGCGGACGTGGGCGACGTGCACGCGGTCCCGTTCATTCTGGAATGTAAGGACGTGGCGAGCGCCGCTGTTCCGACGTGGCTGCGGCAAGCGGAAGTCGAAGCCCGGCACGCGGGCTTCCCTTACGGCGTGGTCGTGCACAAGACCCGCCGAGCCCCGGTCCACGCGGGGCGCGTTCATTTCACTGTCCGCACGTGGACACGGGTCCGGCTCGCCCTCGGGCACACGAGTCGCACCATGGCCGAGCTGTACGGCTGCACGTTCACCGTGCGCGGTCTCGACACGGCTCGCTGGTACGTGTCCCTGCCCCTGTGGGACTTCGCGTCTCTGCTCGCGGACTACCGCGCTCGCTCGGGGGTGAGCCGTGCTGTTCGCTGATCTGCTCTCCCGCTTCGGCGATGTCGCCGAGCACCAGGACGGCGGGTACGTGGCACGCTGCCCCGCCCACGACGACGGACGCCCGAGCCTCCGCCTATGGCGGGGCGAGGACCTGAAAGTCAGGATCACGTGTCGCGCCGGCTGCGACACGGCAGACGTCATCCGGGCTGTGGGGCTCGACTGGTCGGCGCTGTTCGATGTGTCCGGCCCCGGAGCCACGGTGTCCGCCGAGCGACCCGAGCTGGTCCCCCCGCGCTTCGTTGCCGGTCTCGCTGCCTACGTCGATCGCACCACCGCAGCTCTCGGCGACTGGTCGTCCGAGTGGGCCGGGCGAGCCCGGGACTATCTTGCGAAGCGCTTCGGGCTCGATGTCGAGACCGCGATAGATCTCGGCATCGGCGTGGACCCCGGGGACCAGGGCGACGCGTTTCCGTACCTGTCTCGGCAGTACCGGGCTCACCCCCGGCTCACGGTCCCGCTGCACGGGTGGGACGGAGTGACCCGAGGACTACAGGGACGGGACCTCTCCGGCGACTGCCCCGCGCGGTGGCTCTCCCTGGTCAACCCGCGCGGTCACCGCTGGTCCCCGTACGGCGTGTTCCGCGGCGCGGGCGGTTACGGCACGGTCCTGGTCTGCGAGGGGCCCGGAGACGCGCTCACGGCCGTTGCGTGTGGCTATGACGCCGTTGCCGTTCGCGGGGCTTCCCTCGCCGGCTCGCCCGAACTGGTGGCGGAGCTTGCCGAGGGGCTGCGGGGCTCGCTCGTCATCCTCGCCGGCGACGCCGACCGAGCGGGCTCGGGCTTCACGGCACGGCTCGCGGCCGGTCTCGCCGGGCACGGTGTCACGGCGTACGCGCTCGAAATCCCGCGTCCCGGTTGGGACTTGACCGATTGGCGCGAGGACGGGCCCGACCGGTTCGCCACCGAGCTTCACCGTGCGGTCAAGGCAGCCAAGCCCGTACGGGACTCGGCGGACGCCGAGGACGAAGCCCGCTCCGCCGAGCTTGCCGAGCGCACGGGAGCCGACGCGGTGACCCGGGACCAGGGCGCCGAAGCCGCCGAGATCCTTGCCCGGCTCGTGGGGCAGCTTGGCGAGTCGGACGCGATGAACGCACACGCGCTTATTGCGTGGTGCGGGGGCCGAATTCGGTACGCGTCCGGGCTCGGGTTCTATACGTGGGATGGCTCGGTGTGGGTCCGCAGTGACACCCGCGTCCGGCAGGAAATCCACCGCATGGGGGCCGCGCTCGTCCTCGCGGGACAGACACAGGCTGCTCGCGGATTCACCATGACCACGCGCATTGACGCACTCATGACGGAACTCAAGTCCGTGCCGTCCGTGCGGGTAGAGGCAGCCGATTTCGATAACCGGCCGGATCTGCTCGCGTTCAAGAACGGGATTGTGGATCTCCGTACGGGCCGGCTCCGTCCGCATGACATGCGCGACATGCTCACGTACGGGCTCGACCTTGATTACCGGCCGGAAGCGGCCTGTCCGCGGTGGGAAACCTTCCTCGCTGAGATCTTCCCAGGTATGCCGGACATGCCCGCGTACATTCAGCGTCTCGTGGGCTACGGCATTACCGGGCACGTTACGGAACAGTCGTTCGCTGTTTTGTGGGGGAAGGGAGCCAACGGTAAGTCCGTGCTTGTCGACACCCTCACGGCGGTATTCCGTGCTATCAGCAAGACCACGCCGTTCGCGACGTTTGAAGCGAAGTCCAGCGGCGGCATTCCTAACGATATCGCGGCATTGCGTGGCGCCCGACTCGTCATGGCGTCCGAGGGCGAGAGCGGGGCTCCCATGTCCGAGGCGATCCTAAAGAGGGTGACCGGTAAGGACATGATCTCGGCCCGCTATCTGCGACGGGAGTTCTTCGAATTCAAGCCGTCATTTCTGCTGATGCTCGCGACCAATCACAAGCCCAAGTTTAAGAGTCAGGACGAGGGGCTTTGGCGTCGCGTCAAGTTGCTGCCGTTCCTGCGGTACTTCGCTCCCCACGAGCGGGATACCGAGCTGGACGCGAAGCTACTGGAGGAAGCCGAGGGCATTGCCGCTTGGGCGGTCCGCGGGGCGGTCGACTGGTACCGGGGTGGGCTCCGAGACCCGCAGGTCATCACGGGTGCCTCACAGGAGTACCGAGAGACGAGCGACCAGCTAGCCGGCTTCTTCCCCGGTGTTCTGGAGCCCGCCGACGACGACCACGTGATGAACGGCAACGAAGCGTTTAACGCGTATCTCGAATGGTGCGAAGCCGAGAACCTGCCCGCAAAGGAACGGTGGACCCGACGTGCCTTCTATGACGCCATGGAAGAACGCGGAATCTACCGCCGGAAGACCATGCGCGGTATCGCTCTCGTAGGACTTCGAGAGTCCGACGAGAGCCCTGACGCAGCGGGGCCGGGAATCTTCGCCAACTGACGCACACTTCATACGCGGGTCGTCCACCAATTCACGGTGGGCGGCCCGCTTTTCGTTTAGGGGGACCCATGCTGACTTTCCGGCACACCCTGGCCGGTGAGTCGGTCACCGTGAACGTGCCCGAGGACACCGCCGATCTCAAGCTCTTTTGGGATTGGCTCTACCGGGCCCGGGAGCGGGGACCGATCGCGCTGGACACTGAGACAACCGGACTCAACATCTACTCGGCCGGATACCGGCTCCGCACCGTGCAATTCGGCGACGCACACGAAGCATGGGTGCTGCTGTACGAGCGGGGCGGTTGGCACGCACAGTACGCCCGTGAGGCAATCTCGCGTTGCCGCGAAGTGCTCATCCACAATGCCGCGTTTGACTGGCTCGTCCTGGATGAGCACGCGGGAATTCGGCTGGAAGATCTCGCGCCGTACACCACGGATACGCGCATCCTCGCCGCCCTCATCGACCCACGGCAGCCCTCCGAGGGCGGGGCAGGAACCGCCCTAAAGCCCCTTTCGGCAAATTGGATTGACCCCGCAGCCCCGGACACACAGGGCGGGCTTACGCGCGTCTTCAACTCCCTCGGGTTCACGAAAGAAACCGGGTGGGCCGGTATCCCGCTCACGAACCCAACTTTCCTGCTCTACGGCGGGCTTGACGTCATCCTCACGGCTCGGCTCGCTCCGCTACTCCGCCGAGAGCTGGACCGGCTCGGCGTCAGGCACCAGCTCGTCACGTACGAACACGAGATAGCGCGAATCTGCGCAGTGATGCAGCGCGCGGGGCTGCTCGTGGACCGGGACTACACGTCGACCCTCGCGGGCCGGCTCGCCGAGGACGCCGAGCGCTACGCGACCGTGGCAGCCCGGTACGGCGTGACGAAGGTGGGCAGCTCGGCGCAGGTGGCCGAAGCCCTCTTGGGCATGGGTGAACGGCTGACCGAGCGGACCAAGGGAGGGGCGCTCTCGACAGACAAGACCGTCCTACTCCCGCTTGCCGACCTTGACCGGGACTGGCAGCGCATCGGGGCCCGAGAGCCCAACCCGCTCGCGGACGCCGTGCTGAGAGCCAAGCGGGCCGGCAAGTGGGGCAAGACCTACGCCGAGGGGTTCCTAGCGAACCTCTCCGCTGCGGGGCGTATCCACCCCACCGTGTCGCCCCTCGCGGCACGCACGGGCCGCATGTCCGTCACGGCCGGACTGCACCAACTTCCGTCCTCGGACCACGTGATCCGCCGCGCGATCCTCGCCGAGCCCGGACACGTCATGGTGTCGACCGACTTTCAGGCCGTAGAAATGCGGGTCCTCGCAGCACTCGCCAACGTCCGCCGCATGAAAGAAGGGTTCATCAACGGTGGCGACGAGTTCGACATTCACACTTACACGGCAAAGCTGATCAAGGGTGAGAACGCCACCCCGCGGCATCGGAAGATTTTTAAGGGCGCCGGATTCGGAAAGGTGTACGGGGGCGGAGTCGCGACGATCGCGAAGCAGACCGGAGCCGAGGAAGTCGAGATTGCGCAAGCGGTAGCCGCGTACGACCGGGCCTTTCCGGAGATCAAGCGCGCGTCCTCGCGTTGGCAGCGGCAGGCTTTCCAAAACCGCATGGTCTTCATTTCCGCAACCGGTCGCCGGCTCCCGCTGGACCGGGACCGCACTTACAGTGTCGTGAATTATGCCTGTCAAAGTGCGGCTCGGGATCTGCTCGGGCAAGCCCTACTAAACATCGAGGGTGCCGGGCTGCTCGAATTCTGCCGCCTGCCTATCCATGACGAAGTCTTGGCGTCAGTGCCGCAGCGTGACGCCGAGGACGTCGCGCGGGAGTTCCAGCGGTGCATGTCCATGGACCTGTACGGCGTGCCGATCACTGCTGACCCGGAGATCGGCGGGCGCTCGTGGGGCTCGCTGTATGGCGCCGACTACTGAAATGGCGCCTGACCTGCTGTTTTCCGCGGTCTTGCGTGCACGTGGACACCCGAGCCCCGGGGAGGGTTGCCCTCCGTTCGGTTACGAATCGAGCAATGACGCTCCGTCAGATAACGGTCACGTGCCCAATCCAGAACCTTTGTCCGAGTAAGCGAAGATAACGCACGAATCTATGACGTTGTCCGCTCCGTGATGCCGACCTAATTTCGGTGCCACGCAGCGACCACGGCAATGCGCAAGCCCCGTCCTGCTAATCCGGGACGGGGCATTTCCATGCCCTTTTGCAAGGCGCATTGCATTCGAGCTGTAGGGCTTCCATGCCCTTTCGCGCTCCGTTCCGGGAATCCCTTGGTCCCCACAGGGACCAAAGCCCCCGAGACACGGAGCCACGGTCCATGACGCACATCACCCATGCCCAAATCGCTGCCGCTAAGGTCAACGATCTGGACGCGATTACGGCAATCATTCAGGAAACTGAAACGCTCATATCGTCCCGCGCGCGCCACTATGCGGGCTCTGCCGCGGAAAACGGGAACACGCTCGCCGAAGATCTCACGCAGACCGGCCGCGTAGCGGTCTGGCAGTGCATAGGAAAGTTCGACGGAGATACGCCCGCAGCTTTCATGTCCTACATTGACCGGCACATCAACGCGGCCATGTTGGAAACGCTGCGCGCGGAGACCCGTCCCGGAGTCACCGCCCGTGCGGCTAAGGACTTTGAGTCCGCGCTCGTCCTCGCCGGCGGGGACCCGTTCGAAGCCGAGCGCATCGCAGCGAGCGACGACATGGGCGACCGCAGGATGAGCCCCGAGCACGCTTACGCGGCACGGCTCTCTTGGCTCGGCCTGGACTACCTTGACCGACCCGTCCCGTGCGAGGACGGAGAAACGTTCACCCTCGCCGAGAAAATCGAGCGCGAGACCGGGACCCCCGCCGAGCTGATCACCTCCGCGGACATCGCGTCGCACCGTCGAACCGTCATCCGCGACCAGGTACACCGCACGCTGGGACTGCTCTCCGAGCGGCAGCGTCACGTGATCAAGGCGGGATTCGGCATCGCCCCCGTGGCGCAGTACCAGCCCGGGGCCGACGACGACGAGCTAGCCGCGGACATGGGGTGCACCCGCTATCAGGTCCAGCAAGCGCGGACCAAGGGGAGCAAGCGGTTCGCCGAGCTGTACCGAGCTGGTGCACGCGCATGGTGACGATCCCGAGCCGAGACGGCGGCACGGTCACCGTGACGCGGTGCGGCGCCCTGGTGGACATCCACGTTCGAGACGCCGGGGGGCGGACCGTCGCAACGGTGACTCGCCGAGCCGGTGAGGCTGCACGGCTGCTCTCGGAGCTACCCCGACGTGCCCGAACCTGACAAACACCTGATTGCGTCGCGTAGCCCCCGTGGGGGAACAAGCACCCCGCGAGCGCGGTTAAACACTCAACATCGGCCACTTGCAGGGGGGTTGAGAATCAGCCACTCCGGTTGAGGTGCAGAAGGGAACCGCAGCGCTCTGACCTGCGTAACTCTTCACGAAACCCCCTTGCTCGTGTCGTGATCGTGACCTAATCTCGATGGCGCAGCCGAAAGGTTGTTCGAACGGATGGGGTGGGTTATGCAGTCTGAAAGGGTCACGATCACGACGAACCGCGCCGGCGAGGGTGGCGGGGACGTCACTGCCGAGCTGCGCGTAGAGATCTTCCAGAGCGGGCCCGGGGGGGCTTTCTGGGAGTGGGTACCGGCGCTCAAGGTGCCGCCGCAGCGGGTAGCGGTCTACACGGAAAGTGCCCTAGCGGCAGCGTTGGCACAGTTCGGGCCGCGAGTCGCAGCACTCATGGAAGCGTCGCCCGAGGTGACGTGGCGAATCACGGCTCACTGCCTCACCACAGGCAACGTGGTGGGTGAATGGACGTGGGCGAGATCCGAAGAGACGGGCCGGTGGATGCCCGTTGGTGAGCTTTGGTGCGTGTGGGACGACCGGCTTCGGCTGGAAGCTCTGGACCGTGCCAACAAGTCCGCCGCGCAGAACAGGGGGACCGCGTGATCACGGCTGCTGCCCCCACCCGCACGTTTGTCGACGGCTACGAGTCCAAGACCGACGCTTACGACCAGGCCATGCGTATGGCGCAGGTGCTCGTTCGTGCTGGACTGGCCAAGCGCTACGGGGTGTCGGTCCACCGCGTATCCCGACACGACGAACGTTGGGGAGTCTGGCTCACCGATCGGACGCCCGACCAGGACCCGCCCACAGGTCTGCCTTTCCTGCCCCCGACGCGGCGACTTGCCGCAGCATGACAAAGCCCCGCCCTACTCCCAACTCGGGGGCGGGGCGGGGCCTTTGGCGTTTCAGGCGCTGAGCTGCCCGCCCTTGACGCCCTCGATGAACGACGAGAACGCGGAAGCGGACAGAGCGAGGGCGGGGCCGGCGGGGGTCTTCGAGTCTCGGACGGGGACGGCACCGATCGTGGCGGCAAGGTTGGTGGCGACTTCCACGCAGTTGCCGTCGTTGTTGCTGTAAGAGGACTTGAACCACTGCGGGGTCTGGGACGTCACGGGAGAGCCTTTCGTGCCTCGTGGATCATGGCCACCGTTGCCGCTTGCGACAGGGCTTCGGCTTGCACCTGATGGTAGGTCTTGAGCAGAGCCAACACCGAGTCCGTGTTGCGCTCCATGTGCCCTCGGATCTGAGACTCGGCGTACGCGAGCACGGTCATATCGGGCAAGGTCAACAGGTTGAGTGGTAGGTCGAGCGCCCGGCGCTCGCCCATTTCGTAAGGTGCGATCTGTACCACGGTGTTGGGTTGGTCTGCGACCTCCAACAGCCGGTCGAGCTGTTCGGCCATGATCTCAGGGCCGCCGACCCTGCGCCGAATACAGCTCTCATCTAGGACTATGAGCATCATCGGCGGACGATCGCGCACTAGGGCCGCTTGGCGCTCCGCCAGGAACCGAACTCGCCTGTCCGCTCGCCCTGGAGTGATCGCGCCGCGCCGAACGTTGCTGTCCGCCAAGCATCGGGCATATGCGGGTGTCTGCAACAGACCGGGCACGATGCCGATTTCGTATAGGCGGATCTCCACCGCCTTGCCCTCGTTGGCGACGTACTCCGGGAACCCCTCAAGGAGCGGCCCGGGGCGTGTCTTGTGCCACTCGCGCTCTAGGGAGTCGACGCTTCCCTTCGTTCCAAAGATCTCGTCCATCTGCACCGAGAACGGAAGGGAGGGTGGCTTGCGGGTAGTTTCAACAGCGGAAATATGCTGGCTGGAATATGCCGAGCGTGAGGCTACGTCCTCCTGCGTCCAGCCTCGTTGGTCGCGCAACCTGCGTAAAAGCACTCCGTAAGCGGCCAGAGGACTGGACGTGGCGTCCAGCTCTTTGCGGTTAGCCACAACTCTTCCTTCCGATCAGGCCAGTTGAAGAGAGGTCGACTGTAAGCCACGCTTACGGCTCCTGGTAGTGGAAGCGCTACGGAGAGGAGCGGTCGTGCCCGAACACAACGCTCGCCCGAGCCCAAAGCCGGCGACGACGGTTCCCGAGCTTGGAACGTTCATGGCGGCAGACACCGCCGAGGGAACGTCCCGGCTCGGGAGGGTCACGGCGTGGGACGGTGACGTGGTCCACCTGGCGCCCCCGGGTGGGGGCACGCAGTGGACGGCAGTCCCGGACGAGTTGCGGCGACCGACCGAGGAAGAGTGCGCGCGTATCCGTGTGCTCACCTCGCCGGTACCGACGTCGGGCCCGTGACGCGGGTGTTCGGGTACGCGCTGCACCACATCGAGCGCGACCCCGAGACCGAGCCGGCGGTGTCGGCGAACTGCCTGCACGAAGGGTGCGAGTGGAAGTCCGCGCCGAGCACTGCTGTGCAGCCCGTGGACGAAGCGTGCATGAGGCATACCGGGCTTCACCCGGCCCACACCCGCTTCGCTCGACAGTTCGCGGACGTGGCGGTGGTGGCCCGTGTGGGTTCCCCGTGAGGGTGCACGACCGATGACCGTTATCCGGCTCGTATGGATGGGCTTTCAGCTCTACGCGGGCTTGGTAGTCGGCTTCCTGCTGACAACCCCTTGAACCCCGCTCTCCCCCTTCGTGGTCCCGACCGAATGGGGGAGAGCGGTCCCAATCGAAAGCGAGTGACCATGCCGATACGGCGGCAGCCGGACCGCGCGTACTGGCCGGACGCGAACCCCTACGGCGTGCCCGTTCCCGAGGGCGAGGACCGGCGCTTGAGCGCGATCCAACTCCGCCGCGGGGATCAGGTGTTGTTGGGGCGGTGGTGGCGCACGGCGGCTTTGGTGGAGACGCACGCCGGAAGGGTTCACACGTGGGTGCACGTGCATTGGGTGACCCCGGCGGGCAGCCGCACCGTTTACCACAGTGCCGCCCTGGTCCCTGTCTACCGCGCACCCGTGTTGTCCCTCGCCGGCCCGGAGCCCGACGACTCCGAGCACGTGTACGCGGACGATTCGCAGGTATGGCAGTCGTGACTATCGCCCCCGCGCACCCGGTTCCCGTGATCAGCATTGCGGGTCCGCCGCTCGCCTCTGCGGCGTGCCTGTTTGGTGACTGCGGGTGGGGCGTGGGGCCGCTGAAAGTGGCGCAGGTGACCGCTCACTGTGCCGAGCACCAGCGCAACCGTGGGCACGGGATCTTTGCCCGTTCGATTGAAGACGTGGTGTTGATCCGATGACCGTAGAACAGTGCCGAGCCACGGCCCAAACGCGTCTGTGGTGGGCCGGTGGCGGTGTGGTTGTCTGCGTGCTGCCCTCGATGCACGCGGGGACTCACGGCGGGCTGCTCGGCGGCAGCATCACGTACCACTGGCCCCGTGTGTGGCACATCGCGGCCCGCGAAGCCGTCCGTACGGACTGCTGCGGCGTGGATCTCGCCGAGATCAACAACCGGGGCGGGCACTGCGTGCGCGGTGCGACGGCCGAGCAACGGCGCCGTGTCACGTGCCCGCAGTACCGCCCACCCATGAACTCCGCTCCCTCGGCTCGGCCCCTTACTGCGGGGAGGTCCCGGGGCTGAGGGAGCGGGCAAGACCCTGTCCGTTGCGCGGGCAGGTTCCATGCGCAATCGAACCAAGGAGTGAGAGCATGACCGCTGTATCGTCCGATCTCCGCACCGGTCGCAGCCTGGTCGAGCCGGAGCTGTTCGACAGCATCGCCGAGTTCACCGTCACGCACTTCGGCTACTCCCAGGAGAAGGCGGAGCGCGCGACCGACCAGGCGTTGGCGTTCGTCGCCACGGTCGGCACGGCCACGGTGAAGATGGTCCCGTCCGACGACGTGGACGGAGCGCTTCACGCGTTCATCCTGCACACCCCGGACTACCGCGAGTTCTGCCACAAGCACGCGGGCCGGTTCCTGGAGCACAACCCGCGCCCCGGCGGTGGCGGTCGGGTCCTGGAGGAGGTGCAGGCGACCGCGCACGCCATGAAGGCGAAGGGATTCATGGTCATGGATGACCTGTGGACCGTGGACGGAGCGAACGCCGCGCAGTGTGACTCGGACTGCGGGCGCGACTACCGAGCCGTGTAGTCAGTACGGTCCGGCCGTGAGAGTGCGCGGAGCCGGCTGCCGTCTTCGGTGGTCGGCTCCGTGCCGTTTGGAGAGTCGAGAATGAGGACAAGCACACCGCCCAAGGAACTCCCGCGTGGGGTATTGGACGTGATCACGCCGACGAGCGTTCGGCCTGTAGTCAACCGGCGAGGGTCGACGGTTTGGCACGTCGTGGCCGAGGGCGGACCGTACGCGGTGAAGATCGGATACCCGAGTCACACGCACGCCCATACCGCCCTTGCTCCGAGCCGCGAAGCACACATCCTGCGCGCCCTCGGGGCCGGACCCATCCATGACGGCGAATGGGCCGAGGGTACGTGGAGCGTGCAGCCGTGGCACTCGGGCCCGAGCCTGTACGACAAGTGGGCACCGCACCGCGCACCCGGCAACAGATCCGTTCCGAGTCGACTCGATGCGCTCGCCAGTGCTACGGCCCTCGCCAAGCTGCACCGGTCTGGATGGGTACACGGTGACGTGCAGCCGGCGCACCTGATCATGGGCAGCGCCGAAGCGACCCTGATTGATCTCGGTCTCGCCCGAGGCGGGCACGTCCCGGCCCGGTGGGACTTCCCCTACAAGGGTTGTCTCGTCCACTACGAAGCGCCCGAGATTGCTCGGAGCGTCCTCGCGCATGGCACCGCCGAGCCCACCCCCGAATCCGACGTGTACGCGTTGGGCGCTTCTCTGCTGATCAGTGCCACCGGGTGGCGTCACGTTGCCTACGCCGACGATGCGTCGCGGGAGGAACAGCGGCAGGCGATCGTAGACAAGCCGCATCGTCCGGTCGTGATCGCTGGGGAACTCGGCAGGCTCACCGACGCCATGTTGAGCTACCGACCGTCAGACCGGCCGACGGCCGATGAGATCTGCACGGCGCTGATGCTCGCCACGTAGAGCCACGCGACGTACGCCCACATGCCGCCCCGTCCGTGCGCTCCCCCCGTGGTGCACGGGCGGGGCTCCCTAGTCTCGGAACCAAGGAACGACCATGTACCTCTGCAACGACACGCGACGGCTTCCCTACGTGGAGCTGTTGACTGCCATGCGGGACACCGGGGCAAAAGAGAGTGACTACCCCCGGCTCTATGACTCGGTCGGCTGCTGTGAACTTGGCAGGGGTCACGGCGACCAGCACGCCGCCCACAAGTTCGCCCCCGGCGCCGATCCGGAACTGTGGGTCGAGTGGGACGACGACAGCGACGAAATCAGGTACGTCCGCGTCACGGTCTGCGTAGCGGAGGACGAGACGCTTCCCCGACTGGAACGAACCGCGTGCACCCTGCCGACAGACCACGGATGCGGGCATTCGTGGGAAGCACGAGACCTCCCGCACCGCTGAACCCGCGCGGGCTACTCGTCCGCCTGGTCGTCGTCCTCGCTGCCCGAGCCGGCGGCAGGGGCGACGAAGCTGCCCTTCCCCCAACGGGTCTCGATGAGCCCTCGCTCACGGGCAATGCCGATCGCTCGGCGGGCAGTCATCCGGGCCACGCCGTGACGGGCACAGAGTTCCGCCTCTGACGAAACCGCTTCGCCCGGGGACTTGCTTTTGATCTCGTCCACAAGCGCGTCCAGCACATCCATGTACGGGGCGCGGGGGCCGCTCGGGGTCTCGGGCATGGGGGCAGCGTAGACAAACAGCCAAACATGGGCGAGTTAGACGGGTATACGAGCTAGACAGGTAGACGAGTTAGACGAGTTGGCTTAGCGTGACTTCCCGAACACGAAAATGCCCCGGAAGACCGCTGGTATCGGTCCGCCGGGGCTCCGCCGATCAGCTATTGGGAGCTGACCAGACATGCGCGATCTTATCGCCCTCGCATCCATCGGACTCGGGCTGCTGCTCGTCCTCTGGTGCGCACTCGAACTCATGCCGAGCCGCCGGCCCGGACGCCACTCCGCCGCGTACCGCGCGCCTGAAACCCTGCCCACCCTCACGGGTCCCGGGATGAAGCCGTGGCCGACGCCCACCCCCGAGCACGTCCGCGCACGACGGATGCCGCTCCGCGGAGAGGACACCGAACTCATCCGCCCGTACGCACTCGCCGAGGACACGTTGAATTTTGGGGTGATCCGCGAGCGGCGCACGGCTGCCGTCCTCGCCACCCTCGGCGTGGACTACCCGTACGGCTACGAGGGGGACCAGTTCGAAACCCTCGCCGCGCTCGCCGTGGGGGTGACCGCATGACCCGCGAAGCTCTCACACGTGTGACCGCACCGGGTCGGGGCGGGGCGGTGTGCTGCCGCTGCAAGCGCTGGACATGGGCCCCCATGGAAGTGGGATACGTGGAACGCCAGAGCGGCCCCGGAGTCACCCTGTACGCCTGCCCGACTCACGGGGTGGCCATGGTCCCCGGCCCGATGCCCGGAGAGCTTGAACGCGACGCGTAGTCCCTCGCAGATAGCAAAACGCCCCGTTCGGCCAAGTGCCGGGCGGGGCTTCTGTGTTGTATGTGGCGGTCTGCGTTGTATCGTCAGTACTGCTAGTGAGGATCGTCGGGACAGCGGGTGTACACCAGATACTGGTCGGTGCCCTCCAGGGGGCGCAGCAGCTCGAACCACTCGAAGCCGTCGGAACCTTCCACGGCGCCGGCCCGCGAGGCGAACCGCTGCTCCAGGACCTCGCGCTGCTCGGCCGGCACGGTCAGGACGTTGATCTTCACGATGCTCATGAAGGGCAGGATATGACCGCCGCACCGATCACTCCCGGCCGGACCGCGCTTCCCGGCGCGGCCGTCCGGGCGCTCGCCGGGCGCTGGCTGCCGCGGCTCGGCGACGACGACTTCGTGTGCTCGCCCGCCGGGCTGTGGCTGGCGCTCGGGGCGGTGGCCGCGGGGGCGCGGGGCGGGACGGCGGAGGAGCTGGGCGCGCTGCTGGGGATTCCGGCCGAGCGGGCCGCCGGGGCGGTGACGGAGGCGGGCCGGGCGGTGGCCTCGGGCGGGGCGGTGGCCGTGGCGACGGGCGTGTGGAGCCGGGTGCCGGTGCGCGGCGCGTACCGGGAGGCGCTGCCGGACGTCGGGTTCGGGGTGCTGGCCGGCCAGGCGCCCGTCGACGCGTGGGTGCGGGAGGCGACCGGCGGCCTGATCGAGCGGCTGCCGCTGTCGCTCGACCCGGGGGCCGCGCTGGTCCTCGTGAACGCCCTCGCCCTGAAGGCCGCCTGGGAGGCGCCGTTCGCGCCCGCGCGCACGCGCGACGCGGCGTTCACCGACGGGTACGGGGACACCACCGCCGTCCCCACCATGCACCGGCTGCTGCCCGCCGCGCAGGCATGGCGGGTCGGCGGGGCGACCGTCGTGGAGCTGCCCTGCGCGGGACCGGAGGGCGCCGCGCCCCGGATGCGGTTCGTCCTCGGGGAGGAACGGGACGGGCCGGCGGAGGCGCTGCCCGCCGCCTGGGCCGGGCCGGAGGCGCGTACGCCGGTGGCGGCCGAGGCCGTGGAGCTCGCGCTGCCCCGGTTCTCCGTCCGGACCACGATCGACGTGCACGCGCAGCTGGCCGCGCTCGGCGTCGGCGCGGCGACCGACCCGGAGCGGGCCGACTTCTCCGGCCTGTCCCCGGGGCCGCTGTACGTCTCCGACGCGGCGCAGGAGGCGTACGTGCGGGTCGCCGAGGAGGGCGTGGAGGCGGCGGCCGCGACCGCGGTCGTCATGACCCGCGGCGCGGCCGTGCCCCCGCGGCTGCGGACCGAACGCATCGCGGTCGACCGGCCCTTCGGCTTCGCCGTCCTCGACGCGACTGGGAGCCTGCCGCTCTTCGCGGGCTGGCGTTCCAGCGCGCCGACGGACGGGGAGACCGTCTGAGGCGACGCGTCAGCCCCGGCAGGAAGTGCTTCAGTCCCGGCAGGGAAGGGCGTCAGGCGGTGACGCGGGCGATGAGGAGGCCGTCGTAGCCCTTGGAGCCGACGGTCTGGATCGCCGTGGCGTCGAGGCGCGGCTCGCGGGCGACCAGGTCGAACATCGCGCGGGTACCGGTGATCGCCGGGTCGCTCTCGTCGGCCCGGGCGACCTTGCCCTCGCGGACCACGTTGTCCACGACGATCAGGCTGCCCGGGCGGGACAGCTTCAGCGCCCAGCTCACGTAGTGCGGGTTGTTCGCCTTGTCCGCGTCGATGAACGTCAGGTCGAACGGGCCAGCGCCCTCCGCCTCCAGCTGGGGCAGGGTGTCCAGGGCCGCGCCGGTGCGCACCTCGACGACCTTGTCCAGGCCGGCCCGCGCGAGGTTGGCGCGGGCCACGTCGGCGTGGTCCGGGTTGTACTCGAGTGTGATCAGCCGGCCGTCCGCGGGCAGCGCCCGGGCCAGCCAGATGGTGCTGTACCCGCCGAGGGTGCCGATCTCCAGGATGTTCCGGGCGCCCTGCACGGTCGCCAGGAGGTTCAGCAGCTTGCCCTGGTTGGGGGCCACGGCGATGGCGGGCAGCCCGGCCGCCGCGCTGTCGTCCAGCGCGGCGGTCAGGGCCTCGTCGGCCGGGGCCAGGAGGTCGGTCAAGTAGCCGTCGACAGCCGTCCATTGATCATGAGTCATGCCGTCGAACGTACCGCAGCGCGCCGCTGCCGCACCCGAATCGCCACGGTCACGCCGGCCGCGGCGGCCAGGACGCCGCCCACAGTGAGCATCCAGACCGGGATGCCGTCGCCGACGGTCAGCAGCCGGTCGGTGTAGTAGACCTCGCGGTACGGGGTGTCGGCGTCGGCCACGCGCAGCACGTGGTCACTGTTGATCTTCTCGGGCTGCGGGAACCGCTGGTCGATCTCGGTCAGATAGACCGGCTGGCCGTCCGTGAGCGCGGCGACCGGGCCCTCCGGGGTGTCGATCCGGCCGGCGAAGGCCACCTCCGGCTTTCCGCCGCCCAGGTCCGACTGGGGCTCCATGCGGTGGTCGGCGAGGACGAACAGCCGCAGCGACTGCGGGGTCTTGGCCAGCTTCGACAGGCGCATGGGGTAGACGAGTTCGTGGCTGGCGAAGCGGATCTTCAGGGGGTCGAGCTCGCCCTGGAGCTTCTGGCCCTGCTCCTCGGGGGCCAGCTTGACGGCGACGTACTCCCACTTCAGGTCGACGTACGGACGCAGCGCGTCCTTCAGTCCCTCGGAGAACTCGAAACCGTTCTTCTTCAGCCAACCGCTGAGCGCGGCCGGGTCGGTGGCGGTCAGCCGGGCCACGTCGAACGGGCCGAGGCGCTCCTGCCCCACGACGCCGACGCCCCCGCCGTCCGCGCCCGGCGCCGGAGCCGCGGCGCCGGCGCCGTCGCCGTCCGCGAACGGCCAGTCCCCGTTGCGCGGCCAGAAGTAGTACCGGTGCTTCTCCTCGGGGCGCGTCAGCCACTCGAGGTCGTGGAAGAGCCGGGGGTCGCCGAGTTCGACGTCCGCCCGGGACGGCACCGGCATGATCCACGCGGCCCGTTCGGCGTCGCCGCGCACGGTGAAGCGCATGACGATCTGTTCCGTACGGCCGTTGAAACGCACCGCCGACGTCTCCTGGTCGACCCCGATCCGCTGGTTGCGGTCGGGCACCATGGCGCCGCAGCCGCAGGCGTACGCCGGAGAGATCAGCGAGCCGAGCTGGAGCGCCAGGAGCGCGAACACCAGGGTGAGGATTCTTTGTCTGCCCCGCATCATGGGGTGTGAGACTACCGATCGGAGCAATCGGTTCCGGCCACGGGCCGGTCAGGATCGGTCAGGGACCGATCACGGGCCGACCAGTGCCGACCAGGGGCCGATCACGGGCCGGTGGGCCCCCGGTCAGGGTCCGTCAGGCGGTCGGGATGCGGACCTGGAGTTCCTTGATTCCGTTCAGCCAGGCCGCGCGCAGCCGTCGCGGCTCGCCCGCGAGGGCCAGTTCCGGCAGTTCGTCGGCGAGCGCGTTGAAGATCAGCTCGATCTCGTGGATGGCGAGCGACTTGCCGAGACAGAAGTGCGGACCGCCACCGCCGAAGCCGAGGTGCGGGTTGGGATCGCGGGTGATGTCGAAGACCTCCGGGCTCTCGAAGACTTCGGGGTCGTTGTTGGCCGAGGAGTAGAACAGGCCGATCCGGTCGCCCTTCTTGATCTTCTGGCCGCCGAGTTCGGTGTCCTGCGTCGCGGTGCGCTGGAAGGAGACCACCGGCGTCGCCCAGCGGACGATCTCCTCGGCGGCGGTGGCCGGCCGCTCGCGCTTGAACAGCTCCCACTGCTCGGGGTGGGTGAGGAAGGCGTGCATGCCGTGACTGATGGCGTTGCGCGTGGTCTCGTTCCCGGCCACGGCGAGCAGCAGCACGAAGAAGCCAAACTCGTCGGACGACAGGTTGCCCTGGCCCTCCGCCGCGACGAGCTGGGTCACGATGTCCTGGGCCGGGCACTCCTTGCGCGCGGCGGCCATGTTCATGGAGTAGCCGATCAGCTCCATGGCGGCCTCGGCGCCGATCTCCTCGGTGATCGCGTACTCGGGGTCGTCGTAGGCGATCATCTTGTTCGACCAGTCGAAGATCCGGGACCGGTCCTCCTGGGGCACGCCGATGAGCTCGGCGATGGCCTGGAGCGGGAGTTCGACGGCGACGCGGGTGACGAAGTCGAAGGAGCCGTCGGCGGCCGCGTTCCGCTTCGCCTCGCCGACGATCGCGCGGGCGCGCTCGCGCAGCGCCGCCTCCAGGGTGCGGATGGCCCGGGGGGTGAAGCCGCGCTGGACGATCTGGCGGACGCGGGTGTGCTCCGGCGGGTCCATGTTGAGCATGATCAGCCGCTGGACCTCGATCTGTTCCCGGGTGATGTGCTCGTTGAAGCGGATGACGGCGGTGTTCTCGGTGGAGGAGAACAACTCGGGGTGCGTCGAGACGTACTTGACGTCGGCGTGCCGGGTGACGGCCCAGTAGCCCTCGTCGTCGAAGCCCGTGATCCCGCGCGGCTGGGGGCACCACCAGACGGGCGCGGTCTGCCGCAGGGTCGCGAACTCCGGGAAGGGGATACGGCTCCGGAGCAGATCGGGGTCGGTCGCGTCGAACCCTTCGGGGAGGTGGGGGCAGGGCATCGCGGGCACCCTCCATGTCTGATGGCCCGTCAGAAGTTGCCGGAAAGGTAGTAACGAGTTCTACAAGTGGCAAGGGTTGTGGCGGGAACTGTTGCGGGCGGCGGGGGCGCGGGGGCGCGCGGCGGCCCGGGTCTATGCGCGTCGCCGCACGTGAGGCGTGGCGGGGGCGGCCGCCCGCGCGTGCACGACCCTTGCGTACCGGGGGTAGCAGTCATAAGACTGCACGGGAGAACTAGAACACGTACTAGTTCCTCGGTGTGGCGCCGGGACGCCCGCCGGAGCGCAAGGACGTGCACGCAGGTGCGCGGAAGTACGAGGAGAGGACGAGCCCATGGCCGCGGAACCCGTCATCGTCGAAGCCGTACGCACCCCCATCGGCAAGCGCGGAGGCGCGCTCGCCAATCTGCACCCCGCCTACCTCCTGGGCGAGACCTACCGCGAACTGCTCGGTCGCACCGCCATCCAGCCCGACTGCGTCGAGCAGATCGTCGGCGGCACGGTCACCCACGCCGGCGAACAGTCCATGAACCCCGCGCGCAACGCCTGGCTCGCGATGGGCCTGCCGTACGAGACCGCCGCGACGACCGTCGACTGCCAGTGCGGCTCCTCGCAGCAGGCGAGCCACATGGTCGCGAACATGATCGCGGCCGGGGTGGTGGACGTGGGCATCTCGTGCGGCGTGGAGGCGATGTCGCGCGTGCCGCTGGGTTCCGGTTCCAAGCACGGGCCCGGCAAGCCGTTCCCCGACGAGTGGAACGTCGACCTGCCCAACCAGTTCGAGGCCGCGGAGCGCATCGCCCGCCGCCGCGGCCTGTCGCGCGAGCGCGTCGACTCGCTCGGGCTGCTCTCCCAGGAGCGGGCGGCGGTCGCCTGGTCCGAGGAGCGCTTCAAGCGGGAGACCTTCGCGGTGCAGGTGCCGACCACGGAGGAGGAGCAGGCCGCCGGGCAGGGCATGTGGCGGCTGGTGGACCGGGACGAGGGCCTGCGGGACACCTCCATGGAGGCGCTGGCCGGCCTGAAGCCCGTCATGCCGACCGCCGTGCACACGGCCGGCAACTCCTCGCAGATCTCCGACGGCGCGGCCGCGATCCTGTGGGCCTCGAAGCGGATGGCCCGCGCGCTGAAGCTGAAACCGCGCGCCCGGATCGTCGCCCAGGCGCTGGTCGGCGCGGATCCGCACTACCACCTGGACGGCCCGGTCGACGCGACGCGGGCGGTGCTGGGCAAGGCGGGGATGAGCCTGCGGGACATCGGCCTCGTCGAGATCAACGAGGCGTTCGCGTCGGTGGTGCTGAGCTGGGCGCAGGTCTTCGAATCGGACCTCGACGGGCTGGAGAAGGTCAACGTGAACGGCGGGGCGATCGCCCTCGGCCACCCGGTGGGCGCGACCGGGGCGCGGCTGATCACGACGGCGCTGCACGAGCTGGAGCGGCGGGACAAGGAGTTCGCGCTGATCACGATGTGCGCGGGCGGGGCGCTGGCGACGGGGACGATCATCCAGCGGCTCTGACCGTCCTGCCCGGCAGCGGGTACGCCGCAGGCCCCGCCTCCGGAGGGAGGCGGGGCCTTGCGGTCGCGCGGTGGGGCCGGGAGCCGGGGCTCTTAGTACCAGCCGTTGGCCTGCCAGAACGCCCAGGCGGCGTTCGGGGAGCCGTAGCGCTCGTTCATGTAGTTCAGGCCCCACTTGATCTGGGTGGCCGGGTTGGTCTTCCAGTCGGAACCGGCGGAGGCCATCTTGTTGGCCGGCAGGGCCTGGACCAGGCCGTACGCGCCGCTGGAGGAGTTGGTGGCGGTGGGGTTCCAACCCGACTCGTGCTCCACGATCTTGCTGAACGACGCGAACTGGGCGGGCGGGACGATCTTCTTGGCGATCGTCTTCGCGTCGGCGGGAGCGGCGGAAGCCGAGGCCGTCGTGCCGAGGACCGCGCCCGAGGCGCTCAGCAGCACGGCTGCGGAGACGGCGAGGGTCTTCTTGCGGGAGACGGCACGGGAGGCGATGGAGCGGAACAAAACGCGACCTAACGTCGGGGACAAGGGCTGTCGCCAGGCGTTTCGGGCAAGCCGGAACCAGGGCCCGGGAACCCGGGAACTGGGGGGATCGGCCCGACCGAGGCGCTGCGCTGGAGTGCGCTGCTGCCCGGCGACGACTCCAGAGAAGCAGGCTCGGGAAGGGCTGGCAACGACCCCCCTGTACGAGGGAGCTTCGGAGGTGGGCGCGAGGGAAGTCGGGTGAAATGTCCGAGTAAGGGGGTGCTCGGGGGTGAGATGGCGGTTCGCGGCGGTTCGGGCGCGGGGGGCGCGTCTACTATTCCGGGTCGAATGTGACGTGGGTCCTGTGGGGCGCCTCACCGGGCGGGGCCTTTTCGGGGGCCTCGAATGTGACCTGGGCCTCGAAGTTCGCGCGCCGGGTGGCCCGGCGGAGGGCCTTCAGGAGGGGGCCGCCGACGGTGAGCGTGAGGACCACGGTGAGGGCGGCGCGGCCGAGGTCCCAGCCGAGCGAGGTCGTGACGTAGTAGAGGGAGAAGCGGAGCAGGTTCTCGTGGACCGGCGCGCCGGGCTCGAAGGAGACGCCCGCGCCGAGGCCGGTCACGATGGGCCAGCCCTGGAGGTTCATGATCGCGCCGTACGCGAACGAGGCGAGGAAGCCGTAGCCGGCGAGGAGCAGCAGCTCGGCGCGGCCGCGGGCGCCGGACCGGTGCGGGGTGGCCGGGAGCAGGCCCGCGCCCATGGCGAACCAGGCCATGGACAGCATCTGGAACGGCATCCACGGGCCGACCCCGCCCGTGAGCAGCGCGGAGGCGAACATCGTGACCGCGCCGAGGACGAAGCCGAAGCCCGGTCCGAGGACCCGGCCGCTCAGCACCATCAGGAAGAACATCGGCTCCAGGCCCGCCGTGCCCGCGCCCAGCGGGCGCAGCGCGGCCCCCACCGCGGCGAGCACGCCGAGCATGGCGACGGCCTTGGCGTCCATGCCGGACTCCGAGACGGTCGCCACGACGACGGCGACGAGGAGCGGGAGCAGCGCGGCGAACAGCCACGGGGCGTCGGCGGCGTGATCCGTGACGGCGGAGCCGGCGTCGGCGAGGAGCGGCCAGCCGAAGGCCATCAGGCCGAGCGCCGAGACGAGAGCGACGGCGGCGGAGGAGCGGGGGCCGAGGCGGAGGGGCCGGGAGGACGGGCGCGGGGTCATCGGCCGAGGGCCTCCCTCACCTGCGCCACGGTGAGCCACGGCTCCGGGGCGAGGATCTTGGCGACCTGCGGGGCGAAGGCGGGGGAGGAGACCACGACCTCGGCGGTCGGGCCGTCGGCGACCACCTCGCCGCCGGCGAGGATCACCACGCGGTGGGCCAGCTCGGCGGCGAGCTCCACGTCGTGGGTGGCCAGCACGATGGCGTGGCCGTCGGCCGCGAGGCCGCGCAGGACGTCGACGAGGCGGGCCTTCGCGGCGTAGTCGAGGCCGCGGGTCGGCTCGTCGAGCAGAAGCAGCGGGGGTCGGGCGGTCAGCACGACCGCGAGGGCGAGGGCGAGGCGCTGGCCCTCGGAGAGGTCGCGGGGGTGGGTGTCGTCGGCGACGCCGGGGAGCAGGGCGGTGACGAGGGCGCGGCAGGTGCCGGGGGGTGCGGCCGCGTCGGCGTCGGCGGCGCTGCACTCCGCGGCGACCGTGTCCGCGTAGAGGAGGTCGCGGGGGTCCTGCGGGACCAGGCCCACCTGGCGGATCAGCTCGCGGGGGTCGGTGCGGTGCGGGGTGCGCCCGGCCACGGTGACCTCGCCGGAGGCCGGCACGACCATGCCGACGAGGCTGCCGAGCAGGGTGGACTTGCCGGCGCCGTTGCGGCCCATGAGCGCGACGGTCTCGCCGGGGCGGACGACCAGATCGACGCCCCGCAGGGCCTCCACGCGGGCGCGGCGGACGTGCAGCCGACGGACGTCGACGAGCGCGTCGCGGTACGGGGCGGGGGCGTCGCCGCTCGGGGCGGCGGCGTCGCCGTACGGGGTCGGGGCGCCGGGCGGGTGCGGGCGGCCTCGCGCGAGGCGGAGCAGTCCCCCACCCCACCCCTTCCCGAAACCCTGCCGGGGACCGGACCCGGCCCGCGGAGCGGGGGCGGGGGCGGCCGGGGCCTGGCCCTCCGCCGCCGCGTCAGCGGCCGCCGCCCCGGCCGCCGCCAGCCTGGCGCGGAGGGAAGCCGCCTGGCGGCGGGCGTTGCGGATGGTGAGGGGCAGGGGGTGCCAGGAGGCGAGGTGGCCGAGGGCGACGACCGGGGGGTGGAGGGGGGAGACGGCCATGATCTGCTCCGGGGGGCCCATGCGCGGCGGGGCGCCGGCGCCGGGCAGGAGGATCACCTGGTCCGCGTACTGGACCACGCGCTCCAGGCGGTGCTCCGCCATCAGCACCGTCGTGCCCAGGTCGTGCACCAGGCGCTGCAGGACCGCGAGGACCTCCTCCGCCGCGCCCGGGTCCAGGGCGGACGTGGGCTCGTCGAGGACCAGGACCTTCGGGTGCGTCGTGAGGACCGAGCCGATCGCGACCCGCTGCTGCTGGCCGCCCGACAGCGTGGCGATCGGGCGGTCGCGGAGCTCCGCGAGGCCCAGCAGGTCGAGGGTCTCCTCGACGCGCCGGCGCATCACCGGCGGGGCCAGGCCCAGGCTCTCCATGCCGTACGCGAGCTCGTCCTCGACCGTGTCGGTGACGAAGTGCGCCCGCGGGTCCTGCCCCACCGTGCCCACCACGTCCGCGAGTTCCCGCGGCTTGTGCGTGCGCGTGTCCCGGCCCGCGACCGTCACCCGGCCGCGCAGCGTCCCGCCGGTGAAGTGCGGGACCAGGCCCGACACCGCGCCGAGCAGCGTGGACTTGCCCGCGCCCGAACCGCCCACCAGGAGGACCAGTTCGCCCTCGGGGATCGTCAGGTCGACCCCGGTCAGCGCGGGGGCCGGCTCGTTCTCGTAGGTGACCGAGACGTCTTCGAAGCGGATCATGCCGGTTCCTTCGCCGCACCGTCGGGGATCGGGGCCAGCCAGGCCGGGGCCAGGCCCATCAGCACCGCCGCCGCGGGCCACAGCGGCAGTTCCGGCGCCACCAGCGGGACCACCCCGGGGTGCAGCGCCTCGTACGCGGCCGCCCCGGCGCCGTTCGCCGCGATCAGCGCCGCCGCGACCGCCACGCCCGAGCCCGCGACCAGCCAGGCCCGTGCGCCCCACCGGTCCGGCCGGTACCGGCTGCGCGCCGCGCGCCGGCCGCCCAGCCGCAGCCCCACCAGCGCGGCGAGCAGCCCGGCGGCCAGCAGCGGCAGCCCGTAGCCCGCGCCGCGCGCGGCCAGCAGCCCGTACGTCCCGGCGCAGACCCCGAGCAGCCCGCCCAGCGTCAGCACGTTCGTCGTCCGCCGCACGCCGTCCGGCACCCGCGCCGTACGGCCGTACCCGCGCGCGTCCATCGACGCGGCCACGGCGATGGAGCGCTCCAGCGCGCCCTCCAGGACCGGCAGCCCGATCTGCAGCACCGCGCGCACCCCGCCCGCCGGCCGGCCCCGCAGCCGGCGCGCCGTCCGCAGCCGGGCCACGTCCGCGACCAGGTTCGGCGCGAACGTCATCGCCACCACCACCGCGACTCCCGCCTCGTACAGCGCGCCCGGCAGCGACTTCAGCAGCCGCGCCGGGTTCGCCAGCGCGTTCGCCGCGCCCACGCAGATCAGCAGCGTCGCCAGCTTCGCGCCCTCGTAGAGGGAGAAGACCAGTTCCTCGGCCGTGACCGGGCCCCCGATCCGCACGCCCTGCGCCCAGTCCGGCAGGGGCAGTTCGGGGAGCGTCAGCAGCGTCGTCGTACCGGGGACCGCGCTGCCCAGGACCAGTGTGAACAGCGTCCGCACCGCCACCACGAAGAGCGCCAGCTTCACGAACGCCCCGTACGCCCGCGCCCACGGCGCGTCCGTGCGCCGCGCCGCCACCACGTACCCCGCCACCCCGACGATCAGGCCCAGCAGCAGCGGGTTCGTCGTCCGCGACGCGGCTGTCGCCAGGCCCAGCGCCCACAGCCACCAGGCCCCGGCGTGCAGGGCGTTCGAGCGGGTCGCCTCGGGGGCGCGCAGCGGTCTCACCGGCGGGACGGGGTCAGTGGTTCCGGCGCCGGCGCGCCTGCCACCAGCCGGCCGCGCCCAGCACCAGCACCGCCGCCACGCCCGCGACGAGCCCCAGCGAGGGGCCGCCGCCGGGGGCCGCGGCGCCGGTCTTCGGCACCGCCGCCTTGCGCGTCGCGACCGTCGGGTCGCCGGAGCCCGGCCCGCCGACGGTCACCTGCTCGCCGCAGCCCGTCCTCGGGTAGCCCGAGATCCCGCACAGCAGCGCCTCGCTGTTGTAGCGCAGCGGCTTCGCCACCGCCGCCAGCGCCTCCGCGCTCGTGCCGGTCTCGCCGATCCGCGCGCAGGCCGTGCGCGGCGCCGGCGGGGTCTCGCCCGCCGGGGCGTGCTCGGGCGTGCCGAAGTCGACGACCACGGCGACGCGCTTCGTCCCCGCCTTCGACGGGGTGCCGGCGCAGATCGTCGCGAAGTCCGGGGCGGTGCGCGGCCGCGCCGCGTCCGAGGAGTCGGCGCTGACCGCGAAGCGGAAGCCGTTGACGCTGCCGTCCGCGGGGCGTGCGGTCGCCGGGCCCTGCGTGGCGTACGTCCACGAGCCGGAGGCGCTCTCCCAGAACGACCAGTAGCGGTAGCCGGCCGCCTGCGCCGGCGCGGCGGCGCAGAACAGGAGCAGCAGTGCGGCGAGCGCGCCGCCCGCGTGCCGGGCGCGCCTCACTTCTTGCGACCGCTCAGCAGGAAGCCGATCCCGACGCCGACGACCGTGCCGATGCCGATGATCCACCACACGTCGAACGTGCTCTCGTCCTCGGCGTGGTTGCCGGTGGTCTCCGGGCCCTGCGGCGCCGGGCCGGTCGCGTTCAGCGCCTCGACCAGGTCGGTGCCGCCGAACTTGTGCGGGTCCGCGCCCATCGCCTTCGCCGCGAAGATCAGCTGCGCGTACGCGGCCGGGCCGTTCTCCTTGGCCCAGGCCGGGGCGTTCTGCTCCAGCCAGGCGAGCGCGCCGGTCGCCTGCTCGGTGTGCCCGGACGCGCCGAGCGCGACGACCGCGTCGGCGGTGTTGCCGAAGTCCGGCTTCGGGGCGGTGTCCGTGGCGCCGGGCATCGGCGGGGCGTCGAGGTGACCGGTCTTGGCGAGCGCGGCGGCCAGGTACGAGGCGCCGTTCAGCGCGGCGCGGTCGACGGTCTGCGGCGTCTTGTCCTCGCAGCTCGGGTTCTGCTGCGGCTGGACGTTCCCGGCGAGGATGCCCTTGCCGAGGCCGGCCAGCGCGGCGGCGGCGGTCGCGTCGGCGTTCGGGTACAGCTTGCCGGTCTTGTCCGGCTGGTACGCGAACGCGCCCGGCCCGGACGCGTCGGCGCAGGGGATCGCGAAGCCGAGCAGCGCGTCGTACGGCGTCCTGCCCGTCTGCGACTTCATGTCGCCGGGCTTGATGCCGACCGAGGCGAGCGCGCCGATGACGATCGCGGTGGAGTTGGCGTCGCTCGGGCTGCCGGGGTTGTAGCCCCAGCCGCCGTCGGGGTTCTGCACGCCCTCCAGCCAGGCCGCGGCCGACTTGTACGCGGCGGTCGCCGGGTCGCTCGGCTTGCCCTTGACGGTCGGCTCGCGCTCGGTGCCGGCCAGGGCCTGGAGGGCGACGGCGGTGGCGTTGGTGTCCAGGAGCGTCTTCGGGTCGCAGGTCTTGGACGGGTCGGGGCGGTACGAGGCGAAGGCGCCGCTGTCGCACTGCTGGGCCAGCAGCCAGTCGACGGCCGAGGGGGCCGGCTCGATGCCCACCGAGTGCTGGGCGATGAAGGCCAGCGACTGCCGCCAGACGCCGTCGTACGTGGGGTCGCCGGTGCCGTACAGGCCCTTCGGCAGCACCGGGGCGGGGGCGGGGGAGGGCGCGGCGGTCGCGGCGGGGGCGGCGAGCCCGGCACCGGCGGTGCAGAGCACGGCGGCGGCGGCGAGCGCCGCGGCGGCGCGGCGGACGGTGATCATGCGGGCGGGGCCTCTCCCTGCGGGGGCCGGGCGCCGGCACGCTACTTGCACCAGGCTCGGCTCCGTATTCCTCGACGGTGCCGGCGGTCACGTCCCGGACGGGGCATTCCGACTCGCCACCCGGTGCGGCGCACTTGGCGGTGCGCGCATCCTCGTGGCTCACGGCTGCGCGGTCAGTGCCGGACTTGCACCGGCTTCCCCCCGTTCGGGCATGAGGACGACTCGCACACTCTACCGGCAGGTACTCCGCCCGCCGCCGGGATGCGAGCGGCCTCACACCGCCCGGTACGCGACCGGCTCCGTGCCCGGCACGGCCTCGGCGCGGCCCAGCTTCACCAGGCGCCGCAGGTGCGCCTCGGCCTCGCTGACCGCGATGTTCCGCGAGCCGTACGGGATCTGCTCCCAGGGGCGGTTCCACTCCATCCGCTCGGCGAGCTGCCAGGGCGTGAGGGGCTCCGCGAGCAGGGCGAGGAGGCCGGTGAGGCGTTCCTCGTGGTGGTCGAGGAGCGCGCGGACGCGGCCGTCCGCGTCGGTGAAGGCGTGCTGGTGGGCGGGCAGCACCTCGGCGACGCCGAGCCGGCCGATCCGCTCCAGCGAGTCGAGGTAGTCGCCGAGGGGGTCCGTGACTGTGGAGTCGTCGGGGTCCTCGTACAGGCCGATGTGCGGGGTGATGCCCGGCAGCAGGTGATCGCCCGAGAAGAGCCGGCCGTGCCCGGCGAGCCCGGCCGGGTGCTCCTCCTCCAGGTGCAGGCAGACGTGGCCGGGCGTGTGGCCGGGGGTCCAGATGCCGCGCAGGCGACGGCCGGGCAGGTCGAGCAGTTCACCGGGGACGATCTCGCGGTCGGGGAGCGCGGAGCGGAGCCCCGGCAGGGTCCGCAGCTGTCCGGAGGCGCGGGCGGCGCGCAGCGGGGCGGTGTGCTCGTCGGGCGCGCCGACGGCGGCCAGCTTGTGCGCGAGGTAGTCGATCCAGGCGCCGGGCTCGGCGGAGCGGGTGCGCCGCACGACGGCGGCGTCGGCCGCGTGCATGGCGATCCACGCGCCGGACTCCTCGCGGACGCGCTCGGACAGGCCGTGGTGGTCGGGGTGGTGGTGGGTGACGACCACGCCGTGGACGTCGGCGACGGAGGTCCCGAGCGCCGCCAGCCCGCCGCTCAGCTCGTCCCAGGACGCGGGGTCGTCCCAGCCGGTGTCGATCAGCACCGGGCCGCGGTCGGTGTCGAGGACGTGCACGAGCGTGTGCCCGAGCGGGTTGTCGGGGATCGGCACCCGGATGCCCCAGACCCCGCCCCCGTGGTTCGTCACCTGCGGCCCGACCGTCGCCATGAGCGCCCTCGTCTCTCCCGCCGGACCGGTCCGCCCGGTCGTCGGGCCACTATAACGAGCCATCTGACATACCGTCAGAGTGTGCTGTGTCACGCCTCGTTCGAAAACCCGGTGGCAGCTCCCGCCGCCCCGGCGCGAGACTCCCCGGATGACGCTCCACGAGAACGAGATCCCCGTCGGCGAGACGCTGGTCCGCTCGCTGCTGAAGCGGCAGCGGCCGGAATGGGCCGGGCTGCCGCTGGCCGCCGCCGGGGCGGGCACCGACAACACCATGTACCGGCTCGGCGACGACCTCCTCGTCCGGCTGCCCCGCACCCCCGACAACGGCCGCTCGCTGCGCAAGGAGCGGGAGTGGCTGCCGCGCCTGGCGCCCTTCCTGAAGGTGTCCGTCCCCGAGCCCGTGCACGCCGGGACGCCCACCGAGGACTACCCGGCCCCCTGGTCGGTCTACCGCTGGATAGACGGCGCGGAGGCCGGTCCGGACACCGTCCGCGACTGGGCGGCCTTCGGCGCCGATCTGGCGGAGTTCGTCCGGGCGCTGCACGCCGCCGGCCTCATGGGCGCGAGCCGCTCGGCGGACAGCGGCCTCGACTGGTACCGCGGCGGCGCGCTCGCGCCCTGCGACGACTGGATCGCGCCGAGTCTCGACGACTGCCGGGCCCTGCTGGGCGAGGAGTTCGACGTCGACGCGCTCGTGGGCATGTGGCGCGCGGGGCTCGCGCTGCCCGAGCCGTCCGGGCCCCACGGCTGGCTGCACGGCGACCTCAGGCCGGCCAACCTCCTGGTGCGGGACGGCCGCCTCTGCGCGGTCATCGACTTCGGCGGTCTCTCGGTCGGCCACCCCGACGCCGAGCACGCCGCCGTCTGGGACCTGCCGGCCGAGGCACGCCAGGCGTACTGGGACGCCCTCGGCCTCGACGAGGCGACCTGGATCCGCGCGCGTGCCTGGGCGGTCGGGGTCGCGGCGAGCGGGGTCGCGTACTACCGGGACGGCTTCCCGGCCTTCGTCGCCGAATGCCGGACGCGGCTGCGGCACATCCTCGCCGACGCGCGGGCGCGGTGAGCGGCTGGGTCGCGTCCGGGCATTGCCCCCCATAACTAGAACTGGTATCAGTTCCGGAGTAGCTGAAAAAGCGTCAGATCGGCGTCGCATCCGGGGCGGTTCACGGGAGGCAATCGGCCATGACCGAGCTTGTGGAGCACGGAAAGCTGTTCATCGGCGGGGAGTTGACCGACCCCCTCGGCACCGCCGTCATCGACGTGGTCTCCCCGCACACCGAGGAGGTCATCGGGCGGGTGCCGCACGCGTCGGAGGCGGACGTGGACCGGGCGGTCGCCGCCGCCCGGCGGGCGTTCGACGAGGGCCCCTGGCCCCGGATGACGCTGGAGGAGCGCATCGAGGTCGTCGGCCGGATCAAGGACGCGGTCGCGGTGCGGCACGAGGAGCTGGCGCGGTCCATCTCCGCGCAGAACGGCTCCCCCTACTCCTGGAGCGTCCTCGCCCAGGCCCTCGGGGCGATGATGGTCTGGGACGCGGCGATCGCCGTGGCCCGGGAGTTCCCGTTCGAGTCGCGCCGCTCGGGCGTGCTCGGGCCGCTCCTCGTACGGCGCGAGCCGGTCGGCGTGGTCGCCGCGGTGGTGCCGTGGAACGTGCCGCAGTTCACCGCCGCGGCCAAGCTCGGGCCCGCGCTGCTGGCCGGCTGCACGGTGGTGCTCAAGCCGTCGCCGGAGACGCCCCTCGACGCGTACATCCTCGGCGAGATCGCGGCCGAGGCCGGGCTGCCCGAGGGCGTGCTGTCGATCCTGCCCGCGGACCGCGAGGTCAGCGAGTACCTGGTCGGGCACCCGGACGTCGACAAGGTCTCCTTCACCGGCTCGGTCGCCGCCGGCAAGCGCGTCATGGAGGTCGCCTCGCGGCACCTCACCCGGGTCACCCTCGAACTCGGCGGCAAGTCCGCCGCCGTGGTCCTGCCCGACGCCGACGCCGCGGCCGCCGTGGCCGGCATCGTGCCCGCGGCCTGGATGAACAACGGCCAGGCGTGCGTCGCGCAGACCCGCATCCTCGTGCCGCAGGCCCGGTACGACGAGTTCGCCGACGCGTTCGCGGCGGCGGCCGGCG
The DNA here is from genome assembly GCF_048500665.1 of Streptomyces tritici. NCBI lineage: Bacteria > Bacillati > Actinomycetota > Actinomycetes > Kitasatosporales > Streptomycetaceae > Streptomyces > Streptomyces tritici. The sequence continues at coordinate 1,882,937 of NZ_CP183183.1, read as the reverse complement.
CCCTCGTCGTCGGCGACCCGCTCGACCCGGCCACCCAGGTCGGGCCGCTGGTCGCACGGCGCCAGCAGCAGCGGTCGCTGGACTACATCCGCATCGGCCAGGAGGAGGGCGCCAAGGTGCTCGCCGGCGGCGGGCGGCCCGCCGGGCTCGACCGGGGCTGGTACGTCGAACCGACCCTGCTCGGCGGGGTCGACAACGCCATGCGGGTCGCCCGCGAGGAGATCTTCGGGCCGGTGATCTGCCTGCTGCCCTACCGGGACGAGGCCGAGGCGCTGCGGATCGCGAACGACTCCGCGTACGGGCTCAGCGGCAGCGTCTGGACCGCCGACGTCGAGCACGGCGTCGACTTCGCACGCCGGGTCCGCACGGGCACGTTCAACGTGAACACCTTCAGCCTCGACATGCTCGGCCCCTTCGGCGGCTACAAGGACTCCGGCCTGGGCCGCGAGTTCGGGCCCGAGGGCCTCGGCGAGTACCTGGAGCACAAGATGATCCACCTGCCCGCCGGGTACGAGGCCCCGGAGGCCCGGGAAGGCGGCGCGTGATGGGGGACCGCTGGCACGTCGAGGTCGACCGCCGGGTCTGCATCGGCTCCGGGATGTGCGTGAACCACGCCCCGGACGGCTTCCGGCTCGACGGGGCCCGCCAGTCGCACCCGCGGGCCGCGGAGGCCGACGCCGACGAGAGGGTGCTCGCGGCGGCGGAGGGCTGTCCGGTCGAGGCCATCGCCATCACCCTGCTGGGCGACGGGGAGCCGGTGCCGGTCTTCCCGCCGGAGGAGTAGCGGCACGGGCGGCCTCCGGGCCGCCCCCACGCGAAGCGCAGGCCGGAACCGGCGGCCTCAGGCCCGGTCCCGCTCCCGGGCCGCCGCCGTCAGGTCGATCAGGCGGCAGACCGTCTCGATGTCGATCTTCACCTGGGCGATGGACGCCCGGCCCGAGAGCCAGGTGATCAGGGCCGAGTGCCAGGTGTGCTCGATCACCCGGACCGCCGACAGCTGCTCCGGCGTCGGGTGCTCCAGGCCCATCGCGTCCAGGATGATCGCGGTCGTCTGCCGCGAGACCGTGTCCACCTCGGGGCTCACGCTGCGGTCGGCGAAGGTCAGCGCCCTGACCATCGCGTCCGCCAGGTGCGGTTCGCGCTGCAGCGCGCGGAAGGCCCGCATCAGCGTCTCGGCCACCCGCTGGGCCGCGTCCTCGCCGGCCGGGGGCCGCTTGCGCAGGGTGGTGTGCAGCCCCTCCAGCTGGTCCTGCATGGTCGCCACCAGCAGATGGATCTTGGAGGGGAAGTAGCGGTACAGCGTCCCGAGCGCGACCCCGGCCGCCTCCGCGACCTCGCGCATCTGTACGGCGTCGAATCCGCCCCGGCTCGCCAGCTGGGCGCTCGCGTGGAGGATGCGGCGGCGGCGGGCCTCCTGGCGTTCCGTCAGGGGAGGCGACGCAGGTCTGTCTTCCGCGGTCATGGGTCCCGTTCCGTGGCGTGGGTTCGCGCCAGTATGGCGGCGCTCGCGCCGTGGCGCGAATCACCTGCTCCGGCTCTCACAGGGGCGCTACCTGCCGGTAGATTCGATGCTCCTTGAACGATCAAGAACGATCAAGTCTGTAACTTGTTCTAGATTAGCGCGAGCGGTTACGCTCCCGCGAAACGCAGTGAGACAGGGGGCCGCGAGTGACCGCTGAGGCCGTAGAGGCAGGCCCCCTCGCCGGGGCCGTGGACGGTGACGGTCCGTTGCGGATCGCTCTCCTCACGTACAAGGGCAATCCGTTCTGCGGCGGCCAGGGCGTGTACGTCCGGCACCTCTCCCGCGAGCTCGCCCGGCTCGGCCACAGCGTCGAGGTCATCGGCTCCCAGCCGTACCCCGTGCTCGACGAGGGCGAGGACCTCGCCGGCCTCCGCCTGACCGAGCTGCCCAGCCTCGACCTGTACCGCCAGCCGGACCCGTTCCGCACGCCGAAGCGCGAGGAGTTCCGGGACTGGGTCGACGCGCTCGAGGTCGCGACCATGTGGACCGGCGGCTTCCCCGAGCCGCTCACCTTCTCCCTGCGGGCCCGGCGCCACCTCGCCGCCCGCCGCGGCGCCTTCGACGTCGTCCACGACAACCAGACCCTCGGCTACGGGCTGCTCGGCGGCCCCGCCGCGATCGGCGCGCCGCTGGTCACCACGATCCACCACCCCATCACCGTCGACCGGCAGCTCGAACTCGACGCCGCCGCCGACTGGAAGCGGCGCGCCTCCGTCCGCCGCTGGTACGCCTTCACGCGGATGCAGAAGCGGGTCGCCCGGCGGCTGCCGTCCGTGCTGACCGTGTCCGGCTCCTCCGAGCAGGAGATCGTCGAGCACCTCGGGGTGCGCCCGGAGCGGATCCGCGTCGTGCACATCGGCGCGGACACCGACCTGTGGTCGCCGGACCCGGCGGTCGCCGAGGTCCCCGGCCGGATCGTCACCACGTCCAGCGCGGACGTCCCCCTCAAGGGCCTGGTCTTCCTCGTCGAGGCGCTCGCGAAGCTCCGCACCGAGCGTCCCGACGCGCACCTCGTCGTGGTCGGCAAGCGCGCGGAGGACGGGCCGGTGGCCCAGGCCATCGAGCGGTACGGGCTGCAGGACGCGGTCCGGTTCGTGAAGGGCATCTCCGACGCGGAGCTCGTCGACCTCGTGCGCTCCGCGCAGGTCGGCTGCGTGCCGTCGCTGTACGAGGGCTTCTCCCTGCCGGCCGCGGAGGCGATGGCGACCGGTACGCCGCTGGTCGCCACCACGGGCGGCGCGATTCCGGAGGTCGCCGGGCCCGACGGCGAGACCTGCCTCGCCGTGCCGCCGGGGGACGCGGGCGCGCTGGCGGCGGCCCTCGGGCGGGTGCTGGGGGACGCCGAACTGCGGGCGCGGCTCGGCGCGGCCGGGCGGGCCCGGGTGCTGGAGCGCTTCACCTGGGCGCGCGCCGCGCAGGGCACGGCCGAGCTGTACCGCGAGGCGATCGCCCGGCAGGCCGCCGGAGTCCGCCGGTGACGCCTGGCCGCCGTCGCCCCGCACGGGGCCTTCGACCGCAAGCCTCGCCCCCCACCCCCGTCAATCCCGAAAGCAGGACGTCCCCGTGCTGACCGTCGACTTCACCCGCTTCCCGCTCGCCCCCGGCGACCGTGTGCTCGATCTGGGCTGCGGCGCGGGGCGGCACGCCTTCGAGTGCTACCGGCGCGGCGCCCAGGTCGTGGCCCTCGACCAGAACGGCGAGGAGATCCGCGAGGTCGCCAAGTGGTTCGCGGCCATGAAGGAGGCCGGCGAGGCCCCGGCCGGCGCGACCGCCACCGCGATGGAGGGCGACGCGCTCAACCTGCCGTTCCCGGACGAGTCCTTCGACGTCGTGATCATCTCCGAGGTCATGGAGCACATCCCGGACGACAAGGGCGTGCTCGCCGAGATGGTCCGCGTCCTCCGGCCCGGCGGCCGGATCGCGGTCACCGTTCCGCGCTACGGCCCGGAGAAGGTCTGCTGGGCGCTCTCGGACGAGTACCACGAGGTCGAGGGCGGCCACATCCGCATCTACAAGGCCGACGAACTGCTCGGCAAGATCCGCCAGGCGGGCCTGCGCCCGTACGGCACCCACCACGCGCACGCGCTGCACTCGCCGTACTGGTGGCTGAAGTGCGCGTTCGGCGTGGACAACGACAAGGCCCTGCCGGTCCGCGCGTACCACAAGCTGCTGGTCTGGGACATCATGAAGAAGCCCGCCCTGACCCGGGTCGCCGAGCAGCTGCTCAACCCGGTCGTCGGCAAGAGCTTCGTCGTCTACGCGACCAAGCCCCACCTGCCGAAGGCCGACGCGTGACCTCTCCCGAGCGGATCGCCGAGCACCTCGTGCTGCCCGGCGTCCTGACCGCCGAGCAGGCCGCCGAGACCGTCGCCGGGATACTCGCCGTCCAGCGCGAGGACGGCGCGATCCCGTGGTTCCGCGGCCACCACCTGGACCCGTGGGACCACACCGAGGCCGCCATGGCGCTGGACACCGCGGGCGAGCACGAGGCCGCGGCGCGCGCGTACGCGTGGCTGGCCCGGCACCAGAACACCGACGGCTCCTGGTACGCGGCCTACCACGACGGCGACGCGGAGCGGGTGACCGACCGGGGCCGCGAGTCCAACTTCGTCGCGTACGTCGCCGTCGGCGTCTGGCACCACTATCTCGCCACCGGCGACGACGCGTTCCTCGACCGCATGTGGCCGACCGTGTACGCGGCCGTCGAGTTCGTCCTCGGGCTGCAGCAGCCCGGCGGGCAGATCGGCTGGAAGCGCGAGGCCGACGGCACGCCCGTCGCGGACGCGCTGCTCACCGGCAGCTCCTCCGTCCACCAGGCGCTGCGCTGCGCCCTGGCCATCGCCGAGGCGCGCGAGGAGCCGCAGCCGGACTGGGAGCTCGCGGCCGGGGCGCTCGGCCACGCGATCCGCCGCCACCCCGAGCGGTTCCTCGACAAGTCCCGCTACTCCATGGACTGGTACTACCCGGTCCTCGGCGGCGCGGTGACCGGCGCGGAGGCCAAGGCCCGGATCGACGCGCAGTGGGACGACTTCGTGGTCCCGGGCCTCGGCGTGCGCTGCGTCCTGCCCAACCCGTGGGTGACCGGCGGCGAGTCCTGCGAACTGGCGCTCACGCTCTGGGCGATGGGCGAGTCCGACCGGGCCCTGGAGATCCTCCAGTCGATCCAGCACCTGCGCGCCAAGGGCGGCATGTACTGGACGGGGTACGTCTTCGAGGGAAGCCGGGCGGTCTGGCCGGAGGAGCTCACCACCTGGACCGCCGGCTCCCTGCTGCTCGCCGTCGCGGCGCTGGGCGGCGAGGAGGCGACGGTGGCCGTCTTCGGCGGAGAGCGCCTGCCCCACGGCCTGGAGCCGGACTGCTGCACGACGGACCGCCTGCCGGACTGACCACGTGCCGGACTGACCACGTGCCGGACTGACCACGTGCCGGACTGACCACGTGCCGGACTGACCACGTGCCGGACTGACCACGTGCCGGACCGACCGCCTGCCGGACCGACCGGCCCGGCCAGAGCCAGGCGGGCGCGCGCCGCGGACGGGCCGACGCCCGCGTCGGCTCGTCAGGCGTACCCGTGGAGGGGCCGGCGTGCACGTGGAGGCGCCGGCGATCCCGAGGACCGACCGGGGACGTCCGGTGCCTGTTCCCCGTCGCCCAGGAGACGTCCCTGTACCGCCATCGGACGGTGAGCCGCCCGTGATGAACCCCGCCGCCCCGCCGGAGGCCGCGATCGGCGTCGGCCATGCCCCCGGCCATCACGGGGAGCTCCTCCAAGGGGTGTTCCTCGACGAGGAGGGGCGCCGGGTCGCCGGGCTCGTCACGCTGCCGCTGGCCGGGCCCGGCAGCCGGGCCGTGTACGTGCGCCGCCCCGGGACCCCGCCGGAGGCGCTCGTCGTCGTGCCCGCCGGCCGTACCAAGGCCGCGCGGGCCGCCGCGCTCGCCGTGGCGGAGTGCGCTCGCGCGCGCGGACTGCCGCCCTGCGGCGGCGAGTTGCGGCTCAGCGGCGAACTGCCGGTGGGGCTCGGCATGGGCAGCTCCACCAGCGACGTCATCGCCGCCGTCCGCGCCGTCGCCGACTCCTACGGGCTCCGGCTCGCCCCCGAGCGGGTCGCCCGGCTCGCGGTCCGCGCGGAGCGCGCCTCCGACCCGCTGATGCTCGACGGCCGCCCGGTCCTGTTCGCCCAGCGGCAGGGCCGCGTCCTCGAAGTCCTCGGCCCGGCCCTGCCGCCGCTGACGGTCGTCGGCTGCGCCCTCGGCGGCGGCGCGCCCGTGGACACCCTCGCCCTGCCGGCCCGCGCCGCCGAGGAGGCGACGGCGGCCGAGGTGCGCGCCTGGGAGCGACTGCGCGCGCTCCTGCGCAGGGCCGTCGCCACCGGCGACGCCCGCCTCCTCGGCGAGGTCGCCACCGCCAGCGCCCGGCGCGGCCAGGAGGTGCTGGGCCACCCCGAGTTCGACGCCCTGACCCGGGTCGCCCGGCGGGTCGGCGCGGTGGGCGTGCAGATCGCGCACAGCGGCGCGGTCGCGGGCGTGCTCCTCGACCCGGCCGCGCCGGGGCTGCGCGCCCGCGTGCGGGACTGCGTACGCGCCCTGGACGCCCACGGCATCCCCGTCACCCGGACCTTCACGACCACGGAGGGCGCCCACCCCCGGCCCCCGGACCGGCGCGACGGCCTCAGCCCGGCTCGTTCAGCTCCGCCAGCACCCGCAAGGTCGCCACGTCGGGGGCCGTGACCAGCAGGTCGGTCACCGGCCCGGACCGCCAGGCCGCGAGGCGCTCGGCGATGCGCCCGCGCGGGCCGACGAGGGCGATCTCGTCGGCGAAGGCGTCCGGCACCGCCAGGACGGCCTCCTCGCGGCGGCCCGCCGCGAACAGCTCCTGGACGCGCCGGGCCTCCGCCTCGTACCCCATGCGCCCCATCAGGTCGGCGTGGAAGTTCCGGGCCGCGTGGCCCATGCCGCCGATGTAGAAGCCGAGCATCGCCTTCACCGGCAGCAGCCCCTCGGCGACGTCGTCGCAGACCTGCGCCCTGACCATGGGCGCGACGAGGAAGCCCTCGGGGAAGACGTCGACGCCGTACACCTCGGCGTACCGCTCGGGCGACCAGTACAGCGGGAGCCAGCCGTCGGCGATCTTCAGCGTCTGGGCGACGTTCTTCGGCCCCTCCGCGCCCAGCAGGACCGGCAGGCCGGCCCGGAGCGGGTGGGTGATCGGCTTGAGCGGCTTGCCGAGGCCGGTGCCGTCCGGGCCGGCGTACGGGTGGGAGTGGAAGCGCCCGTCCAGCGTGACCGGCCCCTCGCGGCGCAGCACCTGCCGGATCACGTCCACGTACTCGCGCGTCGCGGTCAGCGGGGAGCGCGGGAAGGGCCGGCCGTACCAGCCCTCCACCACCTGCGGACCGGACAGGCCGAGCCCCAGCAGCAGCCGCCCGCCGGAGAGGTGGTCCAGCGTGAGCGCGTGCATCGCGGTGGCCGTGGGCGTCCGGGCGGCCATCTGCGCGACCGCGGTGCCCAGCCGGATCCGGGAGGTGTGCGCGGCGATCCAGGTGAGCGCGGTGAAGGCGTCCGAGCCCCACGCCTCGGCGGTCCACACCGAGTCGTAGCCCAGCCGCTCCGCCTCGCGGGCGAGTTCGAGGTGGGCGGGGGAGGGGCCGCGTCCCCAGTAGCCGAGGGCGAGTCCGAGTCGCATGGCGCGCAGCCTTCCTGACGCTCCGTCAGTTCTGGGCGGGACTGTACGCCGACGGCCCCCCGCCCGGAAGGGCGAGGGGCCGTCGGCAACGAGAGCGGCGCGGGCTGCCTCAGCCGCGCTGGATGCCCGTGGTGTCCTGCAGGACGCCGCGGCGCCCGTCCTGGGTCTGCGCCACCAGCGCGTCGCCGCGCTGGTCCACCGCGAGGTACCACGTGCCGGGGGCCAGCTCCGCGATCGGCGCCTGCGAACCGTCCTCCGCGTACAGCGGACGGGCCGCCGGGACCGCGAACCAGAACGGCGCGAAGTCGCCGGCCGGCGGCTGCGGTTGGCCGCCCTGCGAGTGGTCCTGGTGCACCGGCTGGGGCTGGCCGCCGTGCGAGTGGTCCTGGTGCGGGCCGCCGAACGGCTGGCCCTGCTGGGGGTGCTGCGCGTGCGGGTCGCCGTACGGCTGGTGCTGTTGCGCGCCGGGGTAGCCGTAGCCGCCGGGCACGGCCTGGTGGGGCTGACCGGGCTGGCCCGGCTGCATCCCGTACGGCTGCGGGGCCGGCGGCTTCGGCGCGCTCACGAGCGGGGCCTTCAGCGCGGGCACCAGCGGACCGGCGACGGAGGCCCCGGCCAGCGCCAGGGCGGCGATCACGCCGAGGATCAGACCCGGGCCCGCGTTCGGCGCCTCGAAGACCCACATGAGCAGCGACCAGGCCGAGGCGATCGCGAACGCGACGCCCAGCTGACCGAGGTCCAGGCCCGCGACCTTGCGGCCCTGCAGCTGCGGGAGCCCGTGCGACAGGACCACGAGGGCCGCGCCGGCGAGGCCGAGCAGGAAGGCGCCCCAGCCGAGCTGCGAGAGCTCCCAGGAGAACGTCGAGGGCACCTTGTCGCAGAAGGCGCCGTCGCAGCCGCTGATGTCCAGGAACGAGGCGATGAACAGCAACACCGCTGCTCCGATCACCACGCCGTCGCCTCGGGTGAGCGAGCGGATATTCACGTTGAAAAGTCCTTCGTCGGGTCGTCTCGTCGGGATGGCGCGCAAGGCACGGGGGCGGCACCGTTCGTCGTCCGGACGAAATCTATCGTCCGTGGGGGCTACCCCTTCAGGTAGGTCCCGATGCCTTCCGCGATTCCGCGCGCCGCTTTCTGGCGCCATGCCGCATTCGCGAGCAACGCGGCGTCCTTCGGGTCACGCATGTTGCCGCATTCGAGGAAGACCTTCGGGACGGTCGAGAGGTTGAGCCCGCCGAGATCGTCGCGGACGTCCAACCCGGTTCCCGAACCGATGTAATTGGCGGGCGAGGTTCCGGTGGCGCGCGCGAAGTGCGTCGCGATGCGCTCGCCGAGCGTACGCGACGGGGCCACGATCGGCCCCGTGTCCGCCGCCCCGGACCGCACGGGTGCGGGCAGGATCACATGGAAACCGCGGTGTCCGGCCGCCGAACCGTCCGCGTGCACGGAGACCACGGCGTCCGCCTTCGCGCGGTTGCCGATGCGGGCCCGCTCGTCGATGCAGGGGCCGTAGGGCCGGTCGGCGTCGTGGGTCAGCACGACGGTCGCGCCCCGCGCCTTGAGAAGATCGCGCAGACGGTGTGAAACATCCAGGGTGAATGCGGCCTCCGTGTAACCGTCGGCCGTCGCGGTTCCCGTGGTGTCGCACTCCTTGCGATTCGTCCCGATGTCCACCTTCTCGTTGATCTGCGAGGTGTGACGGAAGTTGCCCGGATTGTGCCCCGGGTCGATCACGATCGTGCGGCCGGCGAGCGAGGCCGGAACCGGCCGCACGGCCGGGGACGCGCCGGGCGACGCCGACGCGTGCGCGGGGGACTCCCCGGCCTTCCCGGGCGGGCTCGCCGCGGGCTTCGCGTCGGGCGCGGCCCCCGCGCCGCAGCCGGCCAGAAGGGCGCAGGCGGCGGCGGAGGCCGTGAGAACCAGGGGCTTGCGGATGTGGTGGGGCACCCCGCGACTCTATTGCGCCCGGCGACCGCGCCGGGTCAGATCCCCTCGCCGACGCGCCGCAGCACGCGGAGGGAGTCCGTCACCGAGACCTCCTCGAAGGCCCCGGACCCGACGGCCCGGCAGTAGATCCGGTACGGGGCCTGGCCACCGTCCTCCGGGTTCGGGAACACGTCGTGGATCACCAGCAGCCCGCCCCGCGCGACCTTCGGCGCCCAGCCCTCGTAGTCGTTCGTCGCGTGCTCGTCCGTGTGCCCGCCGTCGATGAACACGAAGCCCAGCTCGCCGCCCCACACCTTCGCCACCTGCGGCGAACGGCCGACCACGGCGATCACGTGCTCCTCCAGACCCGCCTTCCGCAGCGTCCGGCGGAACGTCGGCAGCGTGTCCATCAGCCCGACCTCCGCGTCCACCACCGTCGGGTCGTGGTACTCCCACCCCGGCTGCTGCTCCTCGCTGCCCCGGTGGTGGTCGACCGTCACCGCCGCGACCCCCGCCCGCCGCGCCACGTCGGCCAGCAGGATCGTCGAGCGTCCGCAGTACGTCCCGACCTCCAGCAGCGGCAGACCGAGCCCCGCGGCCTCGGCCGCCGCCTCGTACAGCGCCAGGCCCTCCTTCACGGGCATGAAGCCCTTCGCCGACTCGAAGGCGGACAGGATCTCGGGCTCGGGGGCGGACATGCGGGCTCCTACTGGTCGGTACGGCGTACGGAGCAGCCATCGTGCCCTACGCGTCGCACTCGAACCACACCGTCTTCCCGGCGGCGCTCTCCGTGACCCCCCACCGGTCCGTCAGGCCCTCCACCAGCAGCAGCCCGCGCCCGCCCTCGTCCAGCGGGTCCCCGCCCTTCGCCGCGACGCTGCCGGGGAGCCCGTCCGCGACCTCGACCCGGAGCCCGTACGGCTCGCGCAGGACGATCACCGCGCACCGCCGGTCCGGCACGTGCCGCACGACGTTCGCGACGAGCTCGGTGAGCGCGAGCTCGGCGTCGTCGCTGAGGTGGTGCAGCCGCCAATGGGCGAGGAAGCTGCGCAGGATGCGGCGCATGTGCCGTGCGGAGTGCTCACCGACGGTGAAACCCATCCGGTAGGTCCCGTCAATTCCGGCCGGTGAGGGCTCGATTACGTCATTCATGACACCAGCGTGCGGCCGGTTGGTTACGCTCGGCTACGGACCGGACCCAACGCCTGAGGGCGTTCGTTTGGGGGTGACCCGCGCCTTGAGCAACATCCGCGACCTCGATCCCAGCGCGTCTCCGCTGGACTACTACGGCTCGGAACTGAGGCGGCTGAGAGAGGAGGCCGGCCTCAATCAGCCGCAGTTGGGCAAGATCCTGTTCTGCACGGGCTCGCTCATCGGCCAGATCGAGACGGCGAAGAAGGTCCCGACCCGGGAGTTCTCGGAACGCGTCGACGCGGCGCTCATGACGGGCGGGTCGTTCAGCCGGCTGGTGGGGCTGGTGCTGAGGAGCCAGCTGCCGAGCTGGTTCCAGCCGTACGCGGAGATGGAAGCGAAGGCGGCGTACATCTCCACCTACCAGGCTCAGTTGGTCTACGGCCTGCTGCAGATTCCCGCATACGCCCGCGCCGTCCTGGGAGTGATGGCCGACGGTGACGTCGATGCCTCGGTCGCCGCGCGGATGGATCACCAACGGGTGCTGGAACGCACTGCGCCGCCGTTGGTCTGGGTAGTGATGGGCGAGGCAGTGCTCCGTCAGCAGATCGGCGGGGCGGAGGTCATGCGCGCCCAACTCGCGCACCTGTTGCGCATGCAGGAGCGGCCGTGGATCAAGATCCAGATCCTGCCGTTCACGGCCGGTGCGCACACCGGCCTACCGGGTTCGTTCAACCTTCTGCGCTTCGACGACGACCCGGACATCGTCTACACGGAGGACTTCGTCCAGGGTCACATGACCGCCAATCCGGCCGCCATCAGGGAAGGTTCGCTCCGTTACGATCACTTGCAGGCCGCAGCCCTCTCCGTGGAGGAATCGGTCGCACTGATCGGCCGCGCAATGGAGGAATGCTATGGGGATCGACCTGTACCAGGGCGCGCCTTGGCGTAAGTCGTCGCACAGTGCCGAGGGCGACTGCGTCGAGGTCGCCGACCTTGCCCCCCACGTCGCCGTGCGGGACTCCAAGAATCCGGACGGCCCCGTGCTCACCCTCGCGCCCGCCGCGTTCGCGGCGTTCGTGGAGGCGGCGGCGCGCGGGCGCATCGGCGACTGAGAAGAGAGGCGCGGCGGATGGTCTCCGTACTGCAGAACGTGGCGATCGACTGTGCCGACGCCTACGCGCTGGCCCGGTTCTGGGCCGAGGTGTTCCGGTGTCCGGCGAATCCGGAGGACCGGCCCGGTGACCCGGAGACCGAACTGCGGCTGCCGGACGGACCGGTGCTGTACTTCAACCGGGTGCCGGAGCCGAAGACCGTCAAGAACCGGGTCCATCTGTGCGTACGGCCGCTGACGTCCCGCGAGGAGGAGGTCACGCGGCTGCTCGGGCTCGGCGCGACGATGGTCGCCGACCGCCGGGAGCCCGACGGCGCGGGGTGGGCCGTGCTCGCGGACCCCGAGGGCAACGAGTTCTGTGTGCTGCGCAGCGAGGCCGAGCGCGTGGTGACGTGGTGAGCGGCGGGGACTGGTACGTCCTGGTCGAGGGCATGAAGTACAGCGATGCCTGGGAGCTCCTGCGGGCGGTCCACGTGGAGGGCGACCGGGAACGGGCGATCGCCCGGGCCGTCGAACTGACGAGGGCCGTCCGCCCGGGCGGCGAGGAATGGCCGGCGGACACGATTCCTTCCGTGGGGCGTCGGGTGTTCCGCACCTCCGAGACGAGCTGGCTCGTGGAAGTGCTGTACTCGCACTGGCACGACGAGAAGCGTGAGGCGTACACCAGCTCGAAGTGCCTCAAGGTGTCGGTGGCCCCGCTGGAGCACGCCGAGGAGGTCGTGCCCGCCGCGCCGCCGCGCGGCCGGCTGCGCCGCGCCTTCGGGCGGGGATAGGTCGCGTCAGCGCTCGCGCGGCTGGGAGAAGCGGATCATGTTGCCGGCCGGGTCGCGGAAGGCGCAGTCGCGCACGCCGTAGGGCTGGTCCGTGGGTTCCTGGAGGACGTCGCCGCCCGCCGCGCGGATGCGCTCGAACGTGGCGTCGACGTCGTCGGTCCGGAAGATCACGCCGCGGAGCAGGCCCTTGGCCATGAGCGCGGTGACGGCGTCGCGGTCGGCGGGGGACGCGCCCGGGTCGGCGACGGGCGTCTCCAGGACGATGTCGATGTCGGGCTGGTCGGGGGAGCCGACGGTGACCCAGCGCATGCCCTCGAAGCCGACGTCGTTGCGGACCTCCAGGCCCAGGACGTCGCGGTAGAACGGCAGCGCGCGGTCGTGGTCGTCGACGGTGATGAAGCAGGTGGAGAGGTTGATGTCCATGCGCTCCACGCTAGGAGCGCGGCGCGGACTTCGCTTCTCCGTTCCTGACCGGTCGGGTGTACACCTTCGCGACGCAGGCCGGGACCGCCGCGCCGTCGTCGTGGTTGCGGGCGCGGTAGGCGCTGGGGGACTCTCCGACCAGTTCGGTGAAGCGGGAGCTGAACGAGCCCAGGGACGTACAGCCGACCTCGAAGCAGACCTCGGTCACGGAGAGGTCGCCGCGGCGCAGGAGCGCCTTGGCGCGCTCGATGCGGCGGGTCATGAGGTAGCTGTACGGGGTCTCGCCGTAGGCCGCGCGGAAGCTGCGGGAGAAGTGGCCGGGCGACATCAGCGCCGTACGGGCGAGGGCCGTGACGTCGAGCGGCGAGGCGTACTCGCGGTCCATCTGGTCACGGGCCTTGCGCAGACGGCGGAGGTCGTCGATGTTCACCGTTCCACGATCGCACACCCCTGGTCCGCCGCCGCGAGGATTTCCCGCAGGCGCCGTACGCCCTCGCGCCAGGGGCCGGCGTCCTCCGACTCCTCCCACAGCTCCGCCAGCTCCGAGTCAGGACCGAGGATCCGGTCCAGAGCCCTTATCGCGAGGGGCCTCAGGTCCAGGGGGAGCGTGGGCAGCGGCTCGTCGGGGCCGTAGGGCGTGGCGACCGGGTCGCCGCCGGGGCACTGCGCGGCGACGAGGGCCGCCGCGGCGACCGCCGTGACGGCGAGGTCCGAGTCGAGGTACTCCTCGCCCTCGTCCAGCACCGCAAGGAACTGCTCGCGGATCAGCCCGGGGCGTTCGCCGGGCGGCAGTTCGTCGACGTCGCCGGAGAAGTCCGCCGCCGTGTCGTTGTCGAAGTGTCCGGTGTCCCACGTGCCCATGACGCGCTCCCGTGCGTGATCCGTTCAGGTCCCCCCAGGGTGGCAGGCGCCACTGACAACGCCGATCCGAGCGCGTATCTGACCTTCCGTCAGAATGGAACGTGTTCTAGTCTGCCCTGTCATGGGCATCGCCATCACGCACGAACAGCGGGAGCTCGCCCGCGCCGTCCGCGGGCTGCTCGCCCGGGTCGCGCCGCCCGAGGAGGTGCGCAAACACCTCGACGTCCCCGGCACCGCCACCGTCCGGCCCGCCCACTGGGAGGCGCTCGCCGGGCACGGGCTGCTCGGGGTCCACCTGCCCGAGGAGCACGGCGGCGGGGGCGGGACCCTCGTCGACCTGGCCGTCGTCCTGGAGGAGGCGGCGCGGGCCGTGCTGCCCGGCCCGTACCTGCCGCACGTCCTCGCCGCCGAGGTCCTGCACCGGGCCGGGCTCACCGCGCTCGTCGCCGAGCTGGCCTCCGGGCGGCGGACCGGGGCCGTCGCCCTCGGGCCGGGCACGCTCCTCGCCGCGCCCGCCGCGCCCGCCGCGCCCGACGGGTCCGGCGGCCTGCGGCTCACCGGCACCGCCCCGCCCGTCCTCGGCGGGGCGCAGGCGGACCTGCTGGTCCTGGCCGCCGAGGGGCCCGAGGGGACCGTCTGGGCCGCCGTGGACGCCGACGCCCTCGCCGTACGGGTCCACGACAGCGCCGACCCGACCCGGCCGACCGCCGAGGTCACGGCCGACGACGTGACCGTGCCCGCGGACCGCGTCCTGCGCGTCGCCGGCGGACTCGTCCGGGACCTCGCCGCCGTGCTGTACGCGGCCGACGCCTGCGGCACCGCCGGGCGGGCCCTGGAGACGGCCGCGGAGCACGCGCGGACGCGGGAGCAGTTCGGGCGGCCGATCGGGCAGTTCCAGGGGGTCAAGCACCTGTGCGCCGAGATGCTCGTGAAACTCGAACAGGCCCGCGCGCTGACCTGGGACGCCGCCCTCGCCGCCGGGGAGCCCGAGGACGTCCGGGCCCTGACCGCCGCGCTCGCCGCGGCGACCGCGCTCGACGCCGCGTACCGCTGCGCCGAGGACTGCGTCCAGATCCTCGGCGGCATCGGCTTCACCTGGGAGCACGACGCCCACCTGTACCTGCGCCGCGCCCTCGTCGCCCGCCAGCTCCTGGGCACCGGCGACGCCCACCGCGCCCGCGCCGCCCGGCTCGCCGCCGCCGGGACGCGGCGCGAACTGCGCCTCGACCTGCCGGAGGAGGCCGAGGCGTACCGGGCCGAGGCGCGCGAGGCCGTCGCGGCGGCCCGCGGGCTCGACCCGAAGGCCGCCCGCCGCGCCCTCGCCCCGACCGGGCTCGTGGCCCCGCACCTGCCGCCGCCGTACGGGCTCGGGGCCGGGCCCGTCCAGCAGCTCGCCGTGCAGCAGGAACTCGCCGCCGCCGGGGTGCGGCCCAGCGGGCTCGGCATCGCCACCTGGGTCGTCCCCTCGCTGCTCGCGTACGGGACGCCCGAGCAGCAGGAGCGGTACCTCGGCCCGACGCTGCGCGGCGACCTGCAGTGGTGCCAGCTGTTCAGCGAGCCGGGCGCCGGCTCCGACCTGGCCGCCCTGCGCACCCGCGCCGAACGCACCGACGAAGGCTGGCGGATCACCGGGCAGAAGGTGTGGACGAGCGCCGCCCAGGGGGCCGACTTCGGCATCCTGCTCGCCCGGACCGACCCGGACGCCCCCAAGCACCGGGGGCTCACCTACTTCGTCGTCGACATGAAGAACACCCCCGGCATCGACGTCCGGCCGCTGAAGGAGATCACCGGGGACTCCCTCTTCAACGAGGTCTGGTTCGACGGCGCGCCGCTGCCGCCCGGCGCGGTCGTCGGCGCGGTGGACGACGGCTGGCGGGTCGCCCGCAACACCCTCGGCAACGAGCGCGTCCACATGGCCGACCAGGTCGCCTTCGACACCGGCCTGGAGGCGCTGATCGAGAACTCCGGCCGCGCCGAGGAGCCCGTCCGCGTACGGATCGGGGCGCTCGTCGCCGAGGCGCACGCGCTCGGCTGCATCGGCCTGCGCACCACGCTGCTGCAGGTGTCGGGCCTCGAACCGGGCGCGGGCGCGAGCGTGCGCAAGCTCGTGCAGACCCGGCACCAGCAGAAGGTCGCCGAGCTGACCCTCGAACTCCTCGGGCCTGCGGGCGCGGTGCGGGAGCGCGCGGGCGAACGGGCCGTGCACGGGCTGCTGATGTCCCGCTGCCTGACCATCGCCGGGGGCACCACGCAGGTCCAGCTCAACGTCGTCGCCGAGCGCATTCTCGGCCTGCCCAGGGACTGAAGGAGACCATGGTGAGCAAGGCGTACCTCGTCGGCGTCGGGATGACGGACTTCGCCAAGCCGGAGACGCGCGACTGGCAGTACGGGGACATGGCGAAGGAGGCCGGCACGGCCGCGCTCGCCGACGCTGGCCTGGCGTACGAGCAGGTGCGGCAGGTGGTGGCCGGGTACTGCTTCCAGGCGTCGACGGCCGGGCAGCGCGCCGCGTACGAACTGGGGCTGACCGGCGTACCGGTCTACAACGTCAACAACAACTGCGCGACGGGCTCGACCGCGTTGATGATCGCCCGGCAGTTCGTGGAGGGCGGGCTCGCGGACTGCGTGCTCGCGCTCGGCTTCGAGAAGATGAAGCGCGGCGCGCTGGGCGGCGGGGCGGACGGCGGAGACTTCAAGACGTCACCCGTGGCGCGGCACTACGGGGTCATGGCGGCCCGGCACGGCTTCGAGACGAGCCCTCCCACCGCGCAGATCTTCGGCAACGCGGCCCGCGAGCACATGGAGCGGTACGGCACCACCGAGGCGCAGCTCGCCGCGGTCGGCGCGAAGAACCACCGGCACTCGGCGGCCAATCCGCGCGCCCAGTTCCAGGACGTGTACACGGTCGAGGAGATCCTCGCCGCGAAGACGGTCCACCGGCCGCTGACGAAGCTCCAGTGCTCGCCGACCTCGGACGGCGCGGCGGCGGCCGTGGTCGTCTCGGATCGGTTCGCCGACGAACACGGGCTGCGCGAGCGGGCGGTGGAGATCACGGCGCAGGCGATGACCACGGACACCGAGGAGTCCTTCGCCTCCGGCTCCTGCATCGACGTCGTCGGCCGGCCGATGTCCCGCGCGGCGGCCCGGCAGGTCTACGAGGCGTCGGGGCTCGGCATCGAGGACGTCGACGTGATCGAGCTCCACGACTGCTTCTCGGTCAACGAACTGCTGACGTACGAGGCGCTCGGCATGTGCGAGGAGGGAGCGTCCGGCAAACTCGTGGAGTCCGGCGCGACGACGTACGGCGGCCGGTGGGTCGTGAACCCCTCCGGCGGGCTGATCTCCAAGGGCCACCCGCTGGGCGCGACGGGCCTGGCCCAGGCCGCCGAACTGGTCTGGCAGCTGCGTGGCGAGGCGGGCGGACGGCAGGTGCCGGGCGCCCGGGTCGGGCTCGCGCACAACATCGGCCTCGGCGGCGCGGCGGTGGTGACGCTGCTCCGGAGGGCGTAGCGCGTAGGGCGTTCGAGGCGCGCGGCGTCGGGTTCGCGCGGCGGAGGGTGCCTGTGCGGCGGCGCCTCCTCCTGGGGGAAGCCCGAGGGGCGCCGCCGCGCCGGCCCCGCAGTCGGCCGCCGAGGGAGGCGGCCGGGTGCGCTGGGTCGGGCCGGGGCTCACGCGCGCGGAGGCCGCCGCGGCCACGGGCCGCGTTCCCCCACCTGCGCTCCGCGCGCCCCACCGATCTTGCCGAGCCGTCCCGTCGCCGTGTTGGCACTGCGTCGCCGTTTGCTTGGCACTGCGTCTCAGGATCGGGGCGCGTCGCCCAGCGACCGCTGCCGGTGCTCGCGCGGCGACAGCCCGTACGCGGCGCGGAACGCGCGGGTGAAGTCGGAGGCGCGCGGGTAGCCCCACCGGGCGGCGACCGCGTGGACCGGCGTGGCGCGCAGCGCCGGGTCCGCCAGGTCGCGGTGGGCGCGCTCCAGGCGGCGGGCGCGGATCCAGGCGGCGAGCGTCTCGCCCCCGGAGTACCGGGTGAAGACGCGGTGCAGATGACTCAGCGACACGTGGTGCGCGGCGGCGATCACGGACGGGGTCAGCTCGGGATCGTGCAGGTTCTGCCGGACGAACACCCGGACGCCCTCGACGAGGGTCTGGTGCCGGGTCTCCGGCGACAGGGCGTCCTCGGCGTCCAGGGCGGCGGCCAGCCAGCCGGACACGAGGTCGAGCACGGTGGCGCCGAGGCGGGGCGCGTCGGCCGGGCCGAGGTGGTCGGCCTGCCGCCCGAGACCGACGAGGAAGTCGGCGAGCAGCGCGCCCATGCCCTCCCGCGCCGACAGTCCGCGGCCCCATATCTGACGCACGCGCTGCGGCGGCAGGGGCAGCAGCGCCCGGGGGAAGTCGACGCCGACGCCTGCGACGGGGAGGCGGTCGCGGTCGTCCGGCCGGACCTCGAACACCTGCCGGCTGTCGAGGATGTGGAGGTCGTGCGGGACCAGCGCGGCCGTGCCGCGGTCCTCGGTGGTCAGGGCCAGCGCTCCGCCGGTCAGCAGCGTCACGTGGTACGTCTCGGTGTCGCCGCGGCGCGCCATGCGGTCGGTGCGCCAGATGCGCGCGGGCGTGAACGAGTTGTGCATCACCGTCACCGGGCCGAGCTCCATGTGCCGCAACTCCGCCCGGAAATCGGCGGTCAAGGGGCTGGCGACGTCGGCCGACCGGATCCGGACGAGCTTCTCCCGCCAGCACTCGAACCTGCCCTCGGCGGGCAGGTCGTCCGTGCGGAAAACGGTTCCGATCACGACGGTCTCTCCGATCCCCTGGTCGATGCCTCACCTGTTCGACGTTTCCGGGGCACGGTATGTGACATGGCCTCACCGCCGCTTCGGACGGGGGCCGGGGACGGGGTCCGGCCTGCCGGAGGCGGCCGCTGATCGTTTCCTCATCGGATCCCGCTCGTTGGCCAGGGCACGACGTGGGCCGACTCCGACTGCGGCCCGCCCCTCCGGAAGGAAACGCTGTGAACCGTAAGACCTTGGCCGTCACGTTCGGAGCCCTGGCCGCCGCGACCCTCGCGACCCCGGCCGCCCAGGCGGCGGACGGCCTGGCGCTGGCGGGCGCCCTGCCGGTGGGTGACGTGGTCGGCCAGGCCGCTCCGGTGGCCGAGTCGGTGACGGGGGCGGCCCCGGTGGCCGACCAGGCGCAGAAGGCGGGCGACCCGGTCGCCGGGCTGCTCGGCGGCCTGCCCCTGAACGGCCTGCCGCTGTCCGGTCTCCCCGTGTCCGGGCTGCCCGTCTCCGGTCTTCCCCTGGGCTGAGTCCTCCGCGGCTCCCCGGCTGAGTCTCCGCGGCCCCCGCGGCCGCCTACGCCCGGTCCCGCGGGTGCCCGGCCTCCGGGCCGGGGCGCTCGCGGGCGGCCGGGGCGGCCGAGGCGTCGGGGGCGGCGCTTCGGGCGGTCGCCGCGTCGGAGGACGTTCTCCCGGCGGCAGCGGCGAGCGCCGGGTCGACGACCGTCTCGCCCCGGATCACCGCGCGGATCGCCTCCGCCAGCTCCTCCACCGGGCCGTCCTTCACCAGGAACCCCGCCGCCCCCGCCTCCGTCGCCCGGCGCAGGTCGCCGGGCCGGCCGAAGGTCGCGAGCAGCAGCACCCGGCAGTCCGGGACCTCCGCGGCCAGCTCCGCCGCCGCTTCCAAGCCGCCGCGGCCGGGCAGTCCGACGTCGAGCAGCACCACCTCGGGGCGGCTCACCAGTGCCGCGTCCACGACCTCGTCGCCCCGGCCCACCCGGTCCACGACCTCGATGTCCGGCTCCATCCCGAGCAGCACCGCCAGTCCGCCCCGTACCCCGCCGGCGTCCTCGGCGAGCAGCACTCTGATCATCGGCCGGCTCCAGCCTCTCGACGCGGTTCCCGGTCCCAGAGTGCCGCCCGCGGCCGCCGCCCGCGCGCC
The DNA here is from genome assembly GCF_048500665.1 of Streptomyces tritici. Taxonomy (NCBI): domain Bacteria; kingdom Bacillati; phylum Actinomycetota; class Actinomycetes; order Kitasatosporales; family Streptomycetaceae; genus Streptomyces; species Streptomyces tritici. The sequence goes on along the minus strand of NZ_CP183183.1, from coordinate 1,863,568 downwards.
GGGACGCGCCGGGAACGGTTACTGACGCTGCGTCAGAAAGATGGGGCGGGGAGGGTTCACAAGTGGGGACCGCTCGGCTATACATGACCTCCACCGGCCTAGAACGCGTTCTAGAACGGACCAGAACGGATGTGAACGGGGCCGGTTCCCGCGCGGCCTCGGTGCGGCCGACGGTGCGGACGGTCGCACCGAGGTCTTTCCAGAGGCACCCCGCGGCCTCTCCACAGGACCTCAAGGAGCAGCATCCACATGCCCATCGATGCCGCCAGGGCGGTCGCCGCCGAGCCCCGCAGCGCCGAGATCGCCTGGGACCACAAGGACGTCCAGCTCTACCACCTCGGCCTCGGCGCGGGCGTCCCCGCCACCGACCCCGACGAGCTCCGCTACACCCTGGAGTCCCGGCTCCACGTCCTGCCCAGCTTCGCCACCGTCGCCGGCGCCGGCATGGGGGTCGTCGGCGGCCTCTCCGCGCCCGGCATCGACATCGACCTCGCCGCCGTCCTGCACGGCGGGCAGTCCGTCACCCTGCACCGGCCGATCCCGGTCCGCGGCCGCGCCGTGTCCACCTCCCGGGTCGCCGCCGTGTACGACAAGGGCAAGGCCGCCGTGCTCGTGCTCCGCTCCGAGGCCGCCGACGAGGACGGTCCACTGTGGACCAGCGACGCGCAGATCTTCGTCCGGGGCGAGGGCGGCTGGGGCGGCGACCGCGGCCCCTCCGCCCGCGCCGACCTTCCCGACCGTGACCCGGACCGGACCGAGGACCGCGCCGTCCGCGAGGACCAGGCCCTGCTGTACCGGCTCTCCGGCGACTGGAACCCGCTGCACGCCGACCCCGAGTTCGCCAAGCTGGCCGGTTTCGACCGGCCGATCCTGCACGGGCTGTGCACGTACGGGATGACGCTCAAGGCGGTCGTCGACACGCTGCTCGCCGGCGACGTGGCGCGCGTCCGCTCGTACCGCACCCGCTTCGCCGGGGTGGTCTTCCCCGGCGAGACCCTGCGCATCCGGATGTGGGCCGGGGAGGGCCGCGTCCAGGTGTCCGTGACGGCCGTGGAACGCGACGACGCTCCGGTCCTCGCCGACACCGTCGTCGAACATTCCTGAGGCATCAGGCAGTCCTGAGGCATCACGCAGTCCGCAGTCCCGAGGCATCACGCAGTCCCGAGGGGAGCCGCACCATGCGCGCAGCCGTCCTGCACGAGATCGGCCAGGAGAAACTGGAGGTCCTCGACGACGTCGAGGCCGTGGGCTTCGGCCCGGGCAAGGTGCGCATCCGGGTCAGGGCCACCGGACTGTGCCACTCCGACGTCTCGGCCATGAGCGGCGTCCTGCCGCAGCCCGCGCCGTTCGTGCCCGGCCACGAGGGCGCGGGCGAGATCCTCGACGTCGGCGACGGCGTCACCGGCCTCGCCCCCGGCGACCGGGTGCTGCTCTGCTGGCTCCCGGCCTGCCGGACCTGCGCCGCGTGCAAGCGCGGCCAAACGCACCTGTGCCTCGCGGGCTTCATGAACGCGGGCGTGCCCAACTTCCGGCGCCCCGGCGGCGACGTCTTCGGCTTCGCCGGCACCGGCACCTTCACCGAGGAGGTCGTCGTCGACGCCGGCTGCGCCGTGCCCATCCCCGACGACGTGCCCTTCGACATCGCGGCGCTCATCGGCTGCGGCGTGACCACCGGCCTCGGCGCGGCGATCAACACCGCGAAGGTGACGGCCGGTTCGTCCGTCGCCGTCATCGGCTGCGGCGGCGTGGGGATCTCCGCGATCCAGGGCGCCCGCCTCCAGGGCGCGGCGCAGATCGTCGCCGTCGACCCGGTGGAGTCCCGGCGCGAGGCCGCGCTGCGGTTCGGCGCCACGGAGGCCGTCGCCCCGGACGCGCTCGCCGACGCCAGGCAGCGGGTGACCGGCGGGGAGGGCTTCGACTACGTCTTCGAGGTCGTCGGCCGGTCCGCCACCGCCCGCACCGCGTACGAGACCACCCGGCGCGGCGGCACGCTCTGCGTCGTCGGCGCGGGCGCGCTCGACGACTTCGTGCAGTTCAACATGTTCGAGCTGTTCTTCGACGAGAAGCGCATCGTGCCCTCCATGTACGGCGGCGGGGACGTGCTCACCTCGTACGAGCGGGCCATCGCCCTGTGGCGGTCCGGCCGGATCGACCTGGAGTCGCTGATCACCCACCGGGTGCCGCTCGCCGGCATCAACGAGGCCATCGACCAGATGCGCACGGGCGTCGCCCTGCGCACGTGCATCGAGATCTGAGGAGCCGGCTGTGACTCTGCCTCTGGAGGGCCTGAGCGCGATCGTGACGGGGGCCGGCCGCGGGCTCGGCCGCGCCGAGGCGCTGGAACTGGCCCGGCTCGGCGCGGCCGTCGTCGTCAACGACTACGGGCAGCCGGGCCGGGACGGCTCCGGCGAGGCGTCGGCGGCGCCCGCGGAGGAGGTCGCCGCGGAGATCCGCGCGGGGGGCGGCCGGGCCGTCGCCCACCTCGGGGACGTGGCGGACTTCGAGACCGCCCGCGGCCTGGTCGACCTGGCCGTGCGCGAGTTCGGGAAACTGGACGTCCTGGTCAACAACGCGGGCATCCTGCGGGACCGGATGGTCTTCTCGATGACCGAGGACGAGTGGGACGCGGTGATCCGGGTCCACCTCAAGGGCCACTTCAACACCACCCACTTCGCGGCGGTGCACTGGCGGGGCCGCGCCAAGGCGGGGGAGACGTCCGTCCACGGCCGGATCGTCAACACCTCCTCGGAGGCGTTCCTCGCCGGCTCGGCGGGGCAGCCGAACTACGCGGCGGCGAAGGGCGGCATCGTCGGCCTGACCACGTCCACCGCGCTGGCCCTGGCCAAGTACGGCGTCACCGTCAACGCCATCTGCCCGCGGGCGCGGACGCGGATGACCGAGGACGTCTTCGCCGGCTTCGCCGAGCCCGGGGCGGGCGAACTCGACCCGCTGTCCCCCGAGCACGTGGCCCCGCTGGTCGGCTACCTCGCGAGCCCGGCCGCCGCCGGGGTCAACGGCCAGCTCCTCGTCGTCCACGGCGGGATGGTCGCGGTGGTGGACCGGCCGAAGGTGGCCGCCAAGTTCGACACCGCCAAGGCGGCGTTCACGTACGAGGAACTGGACTCCCTGCTCACCCCGCACTACGCGGCCCGCCCGGCGGGGGAGACCTTCGCGGCCACGGAGATCCTCGGGCTGAAGCACGAGTAGCCGCGTCGCGCAGCCGTGCGGCGGCGGTCGCGCGAGCCCCCCGCGTCCTGCGTGTGTAATATCCACACCCTGGGGTTACTTATTACCTGAGGGGGTCGCATGAGGGAGCTCGCGCGCGCGTGGGTGGAGGGCTGGACCGTCTCGCGACGGGTGCCGAGGCCGGTGGACCGACCCTGGGGGCTGAGCATCGAGGTCGGCCTGCCGACCCAGACGGTCCGGCACGTCCTGCTCGACGCCGATGCCGGGACGGCCCGCGGACTCGTCGCCGGGATCACCGAACCGGCTGTCTGGATCAAGGCGTTCCTCGAACCGGACGTCATGGAGCCGTGGTTCGGGGCCGCGTGGGAGCCCGACGATCCTGGCTTCCTGATGGCCGTCGACCTGCACCCGACCCCCGTGCGCCTGCCCGACGGCTACACGGCCACGGCGGAGACCGCCGGTGGGGTCGTCCTCGTGAGGGTCCTGGCCGCCGACGGCCAGCTCGCCGCGCGCGGTCAGATCGGTCTGAACGGGGCGACGTGCGTGTTCGACCAGATCGTCACCGAGGAGGCGCACCAGCGGCGCGGGCTCGGGACGGCGGTCATGGGCTCGCTCACCCACGCGGCCGCCGAGCACGGCGCGGCCACCGGCATCCTGGGCGCCACCGTGCAGGGCCGAGCGCTCTACGAGTCGCTCGACTGGAAGGTCGTGGCCCCGCTGACCGGCTTCATCCACAGGCCCGGGCCGGCCTGACCCCGCCGCGGGCCGCAGGCGAATCCGGCCCGGCCGGAGCGGGGGTCGCCCGCCCCGGCCGGGCCGTCGTCGTCACTCCTCCGGGCTGCGCCGGTGGCGGCCGTGGGGCGCGCTCTCCGGCTCCTCCTGGGGGGACGGGTTGCCGCGATGGCGGCCGTGGGGGATGGACTCGGTCGAGTCCGGTGTGGATTCCTGCATGGTGGGACTCACCCCGTGATGATCGCTTTCGTCTTGCGGGGCGTGAGTCTAACGAGCCTTGGTGACAGGCGACTTGCCGCCCGACAGCGGCGCCTGCTGCAGCGGCACCGGACGGCACGGCTCCACCACCGGCGCCGGCTCCGGGGCCTCCGGCGGCACGTCGAGCGCCGCCACCCCGCAGGGCGTCGCGGCCGTCGCGTACGGGAGCCGCAGCGTGCCCTCCGGCGTCCAGACCCCGGCCCCCTCCAGCCACCCGGCCGGCGCGGCCACCTGGGCGGGCCGCTTCGACGTCGGGGTCCACATGCCGATCCAGCTGCCCGCGCCCGCGTCCATCCGCAGCGCCACCGAGCAGCTCTCCGGCAGCAGGACCTGCCCCGGCTGCACGGCGAACGGGGTCACCCGCGTGTCCGCCGGGTGCAGGCACTCCGGGAAGCGCACCGGGCGGGTGCTGCCGAGCACGCCCCACCCCAGCCGCTCCCGCCCCGGCGACGGCGCGTCGGAGCCGATCAGCAGCAGGCCGCTGTCGGCGTCGGCGAGGAGCAGCCGGTCGTCGCTCTCCTCCGTGATCTGCAGCAGCGGCGTCACCTCGCCGCCCCGCTCCAGGTCGACCGCCACGGCCTTCACCGGCCCGTCGTCCAGCCGCCGGTCGAGCGCCAGCATCCGGCCCGTACGGTCCAGCCAGACGCCGCCGGTGCAGGCGCCCTTGACCTCCGCGACCCGCTCCGGCCCGAACGCCCCGCCGGCCACCAGCCACAGCTCCGTCGTGTCCGGGCCGACGGCCATCGCGTACGCGCACGTCCCGTCCGGCGACGGCGGCAGCAGCGTCAGCTCGGCGGCCGACTCGACGGCGCCCAGGGTCAGTTCGCCGGTCCGCGGACCGGTCGGGTACAGCAGGGAGAACGTCAGCCGCTCCGCGACCCGGCGGCAGATCAGCACCCGCCCGTCCGCCAGCGGCAGCACCTGGGCGTCCGGGTCCTCCGGCTGGTCGAGCGGGAGCGGCACCGCGTACGGCTCCGGCCCGTCCAGTGTCCAGCGCTCGGCGTACAGCGCGTCGCCGCTCCCCGTGAGCCGGGCCGCGTAGGCGCCGTTCGCCGTGATCGTGAACTTGCTCGGCCGTGCCGCGCCTTCCCCGTCCGCGGCCGCCTCGATGGCACACGCTGTCATCGACTCGTCACCTCCGGCCACCGAAGCTAGTTTTCGCACTTCCTGCCGAACAACACGGGACCGGTCACTTCACACATAAGGGTGGCCGTGAATCGATTCTGCTGAGGGGCGGGGGGCGATTGTGCTGGTCGGGCGGCCGTGCTTGTAAGGTAAGGCGACCCTAAGCGGGGTTGGTGGTTCCGCTTGTGGGTCCCACGAGGCAGCACCCGCACCACTCGCACCGACCGTCCCCACCCGTACCCAGGAGCCGTCCCCATGACGCCACGCCGCCGCGGCACCGCCGCCGTCGTCGCCCTCGCCGCCGCGCTGTCCCTCGCCGCCTGCGGCGGCGGGACCGGCGCGACCTCGGAGAAGAAGGCCGACTCCGGCAAGAAGGCCGTCGCCCAGGGCGGCAAGGACTTCGGCGACGCGGCGGCCAGGACGGCGGCCATGGGCACCGACGCCAAGCCCGGCCAGTTCCCCCGCACCCTCACCCACGCCATGGGGAAGACGGAGCTGAAGGCCGCCCCGAAGCGCGTCGTCGTGCTCGACGTCGGCGAGCTCGACAACGTCGTCTCGCTCGGCATCGAGCCCGTCGGCTTTGCGCCGTCCGAGGGGGACGATGGCATCCCCACGTACCTGAAGAAGGACGCCGGCGCCCCCAAGTCCGTCGGCACCATCAACAATCTCAACCTCGAGGCGATCGCCAACCTGCAGCCCGACCTGATCCTCGGCAGCCAGCTGCGCGCCGCCGACAAGTACGACGAGCTGTCGAAGATCGCGCCGACCGTCTTCTCCCTCCGCCCCGGCTTCACCTGGAAGGAGAACTACCTCCTCAACGCCGCGGCCCTGGACCGGACCGCCGAGGCGAAGACGAAGCTCGCCGCCTACGAGACCAAGGCGAAGCAGCTCGGCACCGACCTGGGCGCGGCCAAGCCGACCGTCTCCATGGTCCGCTACATGCCGGGCAAGATCCGCCTCTACGCCAAGGCGTCCTTCATCGGCACGATCCTCGAGGACGTCGGCCTGCCCCGGCCGAAGAACCAGCAGATCGACGACCTCGCCGCCGAGATCAGCCCCGAGAAGATCGACGAGGCGGACGGCGACTGGATCTTCAGCGGCGTCTACGGCGACCCGAAGGCCACCAAGAAGGACACCGCGATCGCCAACCCGCTCTGGAAGAACCTCAAGGCGGTCAAGGCCGGCCAGGCCAAGGACGTCCCGGACGAGACCTGGTACCTCGGCCTCGGCGTCACCGCCGCCGAGAGCGTCCTCGCGGACCTGCGCGGCCACCTGGTCAAGTAGGCGGCGGAGCCCCTGGCGTCGACCGACGACACCAGGGGCTTCTTCCCCGGGAATCACCGCGACCGAGCAGGGAGCAACCCCCACGGCGCCCGGCCGCCGCCGCGAGCGCCGCGCCGGTTCAGGCGCAAAGAGGAGCCAGGTAGCCTTTCCTCCGTGCCCCGTCTGTCTGAAGTCATCGCCGAGCTCGACGCCCTCTGGCCCCCCGAGCGGGCCGAGCAGTGGGACGCCGTCGGCACGGTCTGCGGCGACCCCGACGCCGAGGTCCGCCGCGTGCTGTTCGCCGTCGACCCCGTCCAGGAGATCGCCGACGAGGCGATCGCCCTCGGCGCGGACCTGGTCGTCACGCACCACCCCCTCTATCTGCGCGGGACGACGACGGTCGCGGCCTCCCACTTCAAGGGCCGGGTCGTGCACACGCTGATCAAGCACGACATCGCCCTGCACGTCGCGCACACCAACGCCGACACCGCCGACCCCGGCGTCTCCGACGCCCTCGCCGGCGCCCTCGACCTGCGGGTCACCGGCCCGCTCGTCCCCGAGAACAACCTCGGCCGGATCTGCGAGCTCGACGTCCCCGAGACGCTCGCCGCCTTCGCCGCGCGCGCCGCGAAGCGGCTGCCCGCCACCGCGCAGGGCATCCGCGTCGCCGGCGACCCCGACATGGTCCTGCGCCGGGTCGCCGTCAGCGGCGGCTCCGGCGACAGCCTCTTCGACGTCGTGCGGGCCTCCGGTGTGGATGCCTTCCTCACCGCCGACCTGCGCCACCACCCGGCGTCCGAGGCCGTCCAGCACTCCCCGCTGGGCCTCGTCGACGCCGCCCACTGGGCCACCGAGTGGCCCTGGTGCGAGCAGGCCGCCGCCCAGCTCGACGAGATCTCCGACCGCCACGGCTGGGACCTGCGCGTCCACGTCTCGAAGACGGTCACCGACCCCTGGTCCTCACACCACACCTCTGGAGCCCCCAACTGAACGCCGCGCCCGCCGACCAGATCCGCCTCCTCGACGTCCAGGCCCTGGACGTCCGCCTCCAGCAGCTCGCCCACAAGCGCAGGTCCCTGCCCGAGCACGACGAGATCGAGTCGCTGACCAAGGACCTCACGCAGCTGCGCGACCTGCTCGTCGCCGCGCAGACCGAGGAGAGCGACTGCGCCCGCGAGCAGACCAAGGCCGAGCAGGACGTGGACCAGGTGCGCCAGCGCGCGGCCCGCGACCAGCAGCGCCTGGACTCCGGCGCGGTCTCCTCGCCGAAGGACCTGGAGAACCTCCAGAAGGAGATCGCCTCGCTGGCCAAGCGTCAGGGCGACCTGGAGGAGGTCGTCCTGGAGGTCATGGAGCGCCGCGAGTCCGTGCAGGAGCGGGTCGCCGAGCTGACCGAGCGCGTCTCCGCCGTCCAGGCCAGGACCGAGGACGCCACCGCGCGCCGCGACGCCGCGCAGGCCGAGCTGGACGCGGAGGCCGCGTCGGTCGGCAAGGAGCGCGAGCTCGTCGCCTCCTCCGTCCCGGCGGACCTGCTCAAGCTGTACGAGAAGCTGCGCGAGCAGCAGGGCGGCGTGGGCGCGGCGCGGCTGTACCAGCGCCGCTGCGAGGGCTGCCACATCGAGCTGAACATCACCGAGCTGAACGAGGTCCGGTCCGCCGCGGCGGACGCGGTGCTGCGCTGCGAGAACTGCCGCCGGATCCTGGTCCGCACGTCGGAGTCCGGCCTGTAATGCGGCGGCTGATCGTCGAGGCGGACGGAGGCTCCCGGGGCAACCCGGGGCCCGCCGGGTACGGCGCGGTGGTCCTGGACGCGGCGACCGGCGAGACGCTGGCGGAGCGGGCCGAGTACATCGGCGTCGCGACGAACAACGTCGCCGAGTACAAGGGCCTGATCGCGGGCCTGAAGGCCGCGCTGGAGCTGACGACGGACCTGGCCAACGTGTCCGTCCTGGTCCGGATGGACTCCAAGCTGGTCGTCGAGCAGATGTCCGGCCGCTGGAAGATCAAGCACCCGGACATGAAGCCGCTCGCGGCCGAGGCGGGCCGGATCCTCCCGGCCGGCCGGGTGCGCTACGAGTGGATCCCGCGCGAGCAGAACAAGCACGCGGACCGGCTCGCCAACGAGGCGATGGACGCGGGCAAGCGCGGCGAGCAGTGGCGGCCGGCGGACTCCACGGCCGCGTTCGACGCGGCCGCCGCCCGCAACGCGGCGGCCCTGCCGCCCGCCCCCGCCGGCCCGCCCGGCGACGCGGCGGCCGGCGCGGCGAAGGCCCGCGCGGCGCTGGTGCGCTCCGGTGCCGGCGGCGACTTCGAGGCCGCGGCGGGCGGCGCGCAGTTCGCCGTACGGCACGGCGGCACGACGGCCCCGGCGCCTGCGCAGGGCTGGAGCGGCGGTCCGGACATGGGCGCGCCGGCGACGTTCGTCCTGCTCCGGCACGGCGAGACGGCGCTCACCCCGGAGAAGCGGTTCTCCGGGAGCGGGGGCAACGATCCGGAGCTGTCGGCCGTGGGGTTGCGGCAGGCCGACGCGGTGGCCGAGGCGCTCGCCGCGCGCGGCACGATCCAGGAGATCGTCAGCTCGCCGCTGAAGCGCTGCCGCCAGACCGCCGAGGCCGTCGGCGCCCGTCTGGGCCTGGACGTCCGGGTCGAGGAGGGGCTGCGCGAGACGGACTTCGGCGCGTGGGAGGGCCTGACGTTCGGCGAGGTGCGCGAGCGGTACCCCGACGACCTGGATGCCTGGCTGGCCTCCCCGAAGGCCGAGCCGACGGGCGGCGGCGAGAGCTTCGCCACCGTCGCGCGCCGGGTGACGGCCACGCGGGACCGCCTCGCGGCGGCGTACGCGGGCCGCACGGTCCTGCTGGTCTCGCACGTCACGCCCATCAAGACCCTGATCCGCCTGGCGCTGGGCGCCCCGCCGGAGTCCCTGTTCCGCATGGAACTCTCCGCGGCGTCCCTCTCCGCCGTCGCCTACTACGCCGACGGCAACGCCTCCGTCCGCCTCTTCAACGACACCGGCCACCTGCGCGGCTGACGGTACGGCCGTGACCTGGTTCGTCAGCGAGGACGTGGACGCGTTTCTGGACGCCGCGGGGCCGGGCCTCGCGGGGGAGGCCGTGCGAGGGACCGTGGTGTGGACCGTCGCCGAGAGCGTGCGGCGGCAGGGGCCGTATGCGTTCGGGGACGTGGCACCCGCTCGGTTCGGGTGGTGGCGGGAAGGTGATGGGGGCGCGGTGACGGGGACGTTCGTCGTCACGCCGCCGCACCCTCCGGCGCTCGGGCCCATGACGGAGGCAGCGGCGCGGGCGCTGGCGGACGAGCCCGCCGTCTCCGACGCGACGGCCGTGCGGGGCGAGACCGCCGCCGTACGGGCCTTCGCGGACGCGCGCGGCGGGGACTGGGCCGTGGCCCGCGAGACGCGGCTGTTCCGGCTCGGCGCGCTCACCCCGCCCGAGCCCGCGCCCGCCGGCCGGGCCCGGGTCGCCGACCCGGCGGACGTACCGCTCCTCGCCGCCTGGTTCGCCGGTTTCGCCGCCGAGACCGGGGAGGGCGACCCCGCCGCGGACTGGACGCCCGCCGTGACGACCCGCGTCGCCGAGGGCCGGCTCACGCTCTGGGAGACCCCCGACGCCGGAGCCGTCGCCCTCGCGGGGCTCTCGCAGCAGGTCGCGGGCCAGACCCGCGTCTCCCCGGTCTTCACGCCGCGCGAGCACCGCGGCCGCGGCTACGCCGGGGCGGTCACCTCCGCGGTGAGCGCCGCCGCCCGCGCGGCCGGCGCGCGGGAGGTCCTGCTCTTCGCCGACCTCGCCAACCCCACCAGCAACGCGCTGTACCAGCGGCTCGGCTACCGCCCGGTGACCGACCACCTGGCCCTGACCAGGACCTGAGCCACCGGGCTCAGACCTCCAGCGCCGCGGCCTCGCGGGCCAGGCGCTCCACCCGGGCCCAGTCCTTCGCCGCGAGCGCGTCCGGCGGCAGCATCCACGTACCGCCGACACAGCCCACGTTCGGCAGCGCGAGGTACGACGGCGCGGACGCCGCGCCGATGCCCCCGGTGGGGCAGAAGCGGGCCTGCGGCAGCGGACCGGACAGCGACTTCAGGTACGGGACGCCGCCCGCCGCCTCCGCCGGGAAGAACTTCATCTCCGGCACCCCGCGCTCCAGGAGCGCCACCACCTCGGACGTCGTCGAGACGCCCGGCAGGAACGGCAGCCCCGACGCGCGCATCGCGTCGAGGAGCCCGTCCGTCCAGCCGGGGCTCACCAGGAACCGCGCCCCCGCGGCGGCCGCGTTCGAGACGTTCGCCGAGGTCACGACCGTCCCCGCCCCGACGATCGCCTCCGGCACCTCGTCCGCGATCGCCCGGATCGCCTCCGCCGCGGCCGGCGTCCGCAGCGTCACCTCGATGGCCGGCAGCCCGCCCGCCACGAGCGCCCGCGCCAGCGGCACGGCATCGGCGGCGTCCTCGATCACGACGACGGGGAGGACGGGGGCAAGGTCGAGGACGCTCATCATGCGGCCATCGTGCCCATCCCGCGCGCAGGGCGCAATGGCCGTTGCGCAGAGCGCAACGAAACCTCAGTGGATCTCGTCCACCAGCACGTCCAGCGCCCCCGCCTTCGCGCCCTGCTCGACCACGTACCCCAAGTCCCGCAGAACAGTCACCAGCTCCGCCGGGCTGTCCGGAACCGCGCCCGACTCCAGCAGGCTCCGCACGATGCGCCCCTTGGTGGCCTTGTTGAAGTGGCTGACGACCTTCCGGGTCGGCGCGTGGAGGACCCGTACCGTCGCCGTGCGCTGCGCCACCGCGCCCTTCGGCCGCCACGCCGCCGCGTACGCCGACGAGCGCAGGTCCAGGACCAGCCCCTCGCCCGCCGCCTCCGGCAGCACCTCGGCCATCGGGCCCCGCCAGTGCGCGCCCAGCGCGCCGAGCCCCGGCAGCTTCACGCCCATCGAGCAGCGGTACGACGGAATCCGGTCGTCCACCCGCACCGCGCCCCAGAGCCCCGAGAACACCAGCAGCGAGGCCCGCGCCTGCTTCCGCGCGGCCGCGTCCAGCGTCGCCAGGCCCAGCGCGTCGTACAGCACACCCGTGTAGATCTCCCCGGCCGGCCGCGCGCCCGCCGTGCGCAGCCCGGCGTTCTTCGCGACCTCGCCCCGCAGGCCCTCGCTCAGGCCAAGCACCTCGCGCGCCTTCTCCTCGTCGGCGGCGCACAGCTCGACCAGCTCGTCCAGGACGGCCGCCCGTGCCTCGGCGAGCCCCGGCAGGGACAGCGACTCCGGCTTCAGCGGCGCCCCGCCCCCGGAAGCGGCCTTACCCTCCGACGGCGGCAACAGCACGAGCACGGCGATTCTCCTTCGTACGTACGGGGCAGGGGGTGCGGCCCCCGAAGGCCGGCCACGAGCGGAACGGCCCGGCCGGCCCCGCCCAGCCTACAAAGTGCCGCACCAGGCCCCCCGCCATACGCTCGGTCCATGCCCCGCCGCCATCTCCACGTGACCGGTGCGGCCGAGACGCCGCTGCGCGCCGCGCTGCGCGCCCTGCGCACCGGGCTCGCGATCCCCGACGCCTTCCCGCCCGAGGTCCTCGCCGAGGCGGAGGCCGCGGCCCGCGCCCCGCGGCTTCCCGCCGACGACGCGACCGACCTCCCCTTCTTCACCATCGACCCGCCCGGCTCGACCGACCTCGACCAGGCCATGCACCTCACCCGGCGGGCCGACGGGGGCTACCGCGTCCACTACGCCATCGCCGACGTCGCTGCGTTCGTCGCGCCCGGCGGAGCGGTCGACGCCGAGGCCCACCGCCGGGTCCTCACCCTCTACTTCCCCGACGGCAAGGTCCCGCTGCACCCGCCCGTCCTCTCCGAGGGCGCGGCCAGCCTCCTCCCCGGCGAGCCCGTGCCCGCCCTGCTCTGGCGGATCGACCTCGACGCCGACGGACGCCGGGTCGCCACCGACGTCCGCCGCGCCCTCGTCCGCAGCCGCGCCCGCCTCGACTACGCGGGCGTCCAGCAGAAGATCGACGACGGCACGGCGGAGGAGCCGCTCGCCCTGCTGCGCGAGATCGGACGGCTGCGGGAGGCGCTGGAGGCCGAGCGCGGCGGGATCTCGCTCAACGTCCCCGAGCAGGAGATCGTCGCGCGCGACGGCTCGTACGCGACGGTGTACCGCGCGCCGCTGCCGGCCGACGGCTGGAACGCCCAGATCTCCCTGCTCACGGGCATGGCCGCCGCCGACCTGATGACCGCCGCCGGCACCGGCGTCCTGCGCACCCTGCCCACCGCCCCGGACGGCGCGGTCGCCCGGCTGCGGCGCTCGGCGAAGGCCCTCGGCGTCGACTGGCCGCACCACGTCTCGTACGCGGACGTGGTCCGCCGCCTCGACCCGCGCAACCCGCGGCACGCCGCGTTCCTCCAGGACTGCACGGCGCTGCTGCGCGGCTCGGGCTACACCGTCTTCACCGACGGCAGGCTGCCCTCCCCGGCGGTCCACGCGGCGGTCGCGGACGAGTACACGCACTGCACCGCGCCGCTGCGGCGGCTGGTCGACCGGTACGCGGGCGAACTGTGCCTCGCGGCGGTCGCGGGCCGCGAGCCCCCGGAGTGGGCGACCGCGGCGCTGGCGGCACTGCCGGAGGAGATGGCGCAGGGCACGCGCCGGGCCAACACCGTCGAGCGGGAGAGCGTCGACCTCGTCGAGGCGGCGCTGCTGCAGGGGCGGGTGGGGGACGTCTTCGACGCGTACGTCATCGACGTGAAGGAACGGGAGCCGACGGTCGGTACCGTCCACCTCGACGACCCGGCGGTCGTCGCCCGCGTGGCGGGCGGCACGGACGAGCTACCGCTCGGCAACTGGCTCCGCGTACGGCTCACCCAGGCCGACCCGGCCGGGTCGAAGGTCCAGTTCACCCCGGCGTGACGGCGGGCGGCCCGGCGTCCGCCGCCGGCCGGGCCGCGTCCGCCGGCTCGTCCAGCCGGGCCGCCGTCCGCTCCCGCAGCGCCGCGACGAGGGAACGGGCGTCGTCGGCGTGGAACCGCAGCACGGTCACGAGGCGCCGGCCGCCCAGGAAGCGGGGAGCGTCGACCGGCTCTGTCAGTTCGACCGTCACCGACGTCTGCGAACCGACCGCGAGGTTCAGCTCGCCGTCCCTCTTCTCATGGGTGAACAGCAGCTCGTGGCGGACCGACGCGATCCGGTCCAGCGGCACCCGCACGTCGACATGGGCCGCCTGCCGCAGCCGCAGCTCCCCGTCGGACAGCACGTGCGGGCGGATCACCGACGCGGCGTGCAGACCGAGCACGAACAGGACGGTGTACACGTCCAGGACCAGCACGATCGCGTGCACGACCGGCAGGTCGACCAGCAGGTACGACATGCCGACGGTCTCCACCAGGCAGACGAAGGCGAAGCCGTACATGAGCGCCGCCTGGTCGCGGGCGTGGCCGAAGGCCCGGTCGCCGGCCGTCACCCCGATCCGCCGGCGGCCCGCCCACAGCACGAGGCTCGCCATCAGCCGCAGCTCGTGACCGATGAGCCGCAGCACCGGCTCGGGCACGAGCTCTCCGACGGCCTCCCGTGCCGACAGCCCGCTCCGCCGCAGCCGGGCGTACGCCGCCACCTCGACCGCGCACAGCACGACCACCAGCAGCTCGGCCCCGAACAGCACCCCGGCGGGTATCCGCACCCCGGCGACGAGGCAGACGGCGAGCACGAGCTCGAAGGGGAGCGCGGTGTACGCGAGCGCGCGCAGCACCCGAAGCAGCGCCTTCACCGCGCACGCTCCTGCACCAGCCGCAGTGCCTGCAGCACGACGGCCTCCTGGGCCGGGGCGAGGTCGGCGAAGAACGCGGCCGCCAGACCGCCGTCGGCCGGCAGGGCCGCGCCGTCGCCGAGACCGGCGACCGCCTCGTCGGGCAGCAGGTCCGCCAGGAACCGCGCCGCCTCGGCGACCCGCGGGTCGGCCGGCTCCGCGTCGGCGAGGGCGTCGAGCCGGGCGTACAGCTCGTGGGCCCGCTCCGCCGCGCCGGGGGCCTCGGCCATGTGGCGCATGGTGTCCATGAGCCGGTCCCGGGCCTCGCCCTCGGGGGCGACGGTCTCCAGCAGGGCCAGCATCTCGCGGTCCTTGGCGGCCATGGGCGACTCCGGCCGCCCGGCGGAGGTCCGGGCCACGTCGTGGAAGAGGGACGCGAGCGCCGGGGACACCGGCCCCTCGGCCGCCAGCTTCCCCTCCCGGGCCTGCACGAGCAGCCCGGCGAGCCGCTCCCGCCGCTCGTGGATGAGCGCCTCCTGCCGCCGCAGGTCCTCGTCCAGTTCCTCCAGGACCTCGACCAGCTCCCGCCCGCCCTCGTCCGCGAGCACGTCCCGCACCTCGTCGAGCCCGAGGCCCAGCTCGGTCAGCCGCCGGATCCGCGCGAGCAGCACCGCGTCGCGCACGGTGTACGCGCGGTACCCGTTGGCCCGCCGCACGGGCTCGGGCAGCAGCCCGAGGTGGTGGTAGTGCCGCACGGCCCGCGGAGTGACCCCGACGAGCGCGGCGATTTCGCCGATTCGCATGGACCCAGTACAAACCCTGACGCTGCGGCAAGGTCAAGCGTGACCGCCCCGGCAGGTAGCATGGTCGGCACGGCAGACGAGCCGGGCGGACGGCCGCGTGGCGATCTTCGGATCGTCCCGAGGAACGTCCGGGCTCCACAGGGCAGGGTGGTGGGTAACGCCCACCCGGGGTGACCCGCGGGACAGTGCCACAGAAAGCAGACCGCCGGGGACCTCGGTCCTCGGTAAGGGTGAAACGGTGGTGTAAGAGACCACCAGCGCCTGAGGTGACTCAGGCGGCTCGGTAAACCCCACCCGGAGCAAGGTCAAAAGGGGACACCCCGGTGTCCCTGCGCGAACGTCCGAGGGCTGCCCGCCCGAGTTCGCGGGTAGACCGCACGAGGCCGGTGGCAACACCGGTCCTAGATGGATGGCCGTCTCCCCGGCCGCCGCGAGGCGACCGGGCGACAGAACCCGGCGTACAGCCCGACTCGTCTGCCCCTCCTTCCTCCCGGGGCGCTGCCCCGACGCGCCGCGAGTGGCGCAAGGTCCCTGCCGCCGGCGGGCGCTCGGTGTACCGGTGGGGGTTCCGTCGGACCTCACCGGAGGGCAGGAACGTGACCATCCCCGTCGAGCAGCTCAGCGACCCCACCGTGCGCGCCTTCGTCACCGCGCTCAACGCCAACGACCGGGAGGCGTTCTTCGGCGTGCTCGCGCCGGACGCCACCATGGCCGACGACGGGTCCGAGCGGGACCTGCGGCAGTGGACCGACAAGGAGGTCTTCTCCTCCCACGGCCGCATGGACGTCGAGTCCGAGTCGGACGGCGGGCTCGCGCTCGTGGCCGACTACCGGAACGACACCTGGGGCTCGATGCGGACCGCCTGGCGGTTCACCGTCGACGGCGGGAAGGTGACCCGGTTCGAGACCGGGCAGGCCTGACCCCGCCGCCGCGCATACGTTCGCGATACGGGCCTCCGGCTTTCCTGGGGGCATGAACCACAAGGCATTGCGCCGGGCCGTGCTCCTCGCCCCGGCGGTCCTCGCTCTCGCGGGCGGGCTGTTCGTCCTGCGGCGGCCACTGCTGATGTCCGCGCCGACCTGCCTGGCCGGGCGGTGGCACGGCTGCTACGACACGTTCAACGGCGTGGTGCTCATGACGCTGGTCGCGCTGCCCCTGGCCGTCCTGGCGGCGTGGGCTCTGGCGCGCCGCCGGCGGGCTGCCGGGGTCGCGGACGCCTGGCGGCTGTCGCTCGCCGAGGTCGGGATGGTGCACGGGACGGTCCCGTTCGTGTGGCTGACGATGATGCCGGGTGACGGGGCCGGCGTGGTCCCGGCGCGGGTGAGCCTGGTGCCGCTGCGGGACCTTGTCACCATGGGGACGCTCGGGATCGCCGGCAACCTGCTGGTCTTCGCGGCGCTGGGCTTCTTCGCCCCGATGCGGTGCGCCGCGCTGGCCACCGTGCCGCGGGTCCTGGCGCTGGGGGCGGGCTGCTCGGTCCTGGTGGAGACCGCCCAGTTCGTGCTGCGGCTGGACCGGGTGTCCTCCGTCGACGACGTCCTCGTCAACGCCACCGGCGCCCTCCTGGCCGGGCTGGCGTCGCGCCGCTGGTGGCGCACGCGGACGGAGAACCCGGCCCCGGACCGGGAGCGGCCCGTGCCGGTACTCGTGCGCTGAGCCTCGTACCGGGTCGCGGACGGGGAGCGGCCCGTGCCGGTACTCGTGCGCTGAGCCTCGTACCGGGTCGCGGACGGGGAGCGGCCCGTGCCGGTACTCGCGCGCTGAACCTCGTACCGGGCCCCGGACCGGGAGCGGCCCGCGCCGGCGCTCGTCGGCTGAAGCCCCCCGCCCGCCTCCATACGCTCGCGATACGGCGCGCTGCCTAGGCTTCGGCGCATGCGCGTACTGATCGTGGAGGACGAGCCCTACCTGGCCGAGGCCGTCCGTGACGGCCTCCGCCTGGAGGCGATCGCCGCGGACGTCGCCGGCGACGGCGACACCGCCCTGGAGCTGCTCGCCGTGCACTCCTACGACCTCGCGGTCCTCGACCGCGACATCCCGGGCCCCTCCGGCGACGAGGTCGCCCGGCGCATCGTCGCCTCCGGCAGCGGCCTCCCGATCCTCATGCTGACCGCCGCCGACCGGATCGACGACAAGGCGTCCGGCTTCGGTCTGGGCGCCGACGACTACCTCACCAAGCCGTTCGAGCTGCGCGAACTCGTGCTGCGGCTGCGCGCGCTGCACCGCAGGCGCGCGTACGCCCGGCCGCCCGTCCGGGAGCTCGCGGGCCTGCGGCTCGACCCGTTCCGCCGGGAGGTCTTCCGCGAGGGACGCCCCCTGGCGCTCACCCGCAAGCAGTTCGCCGTCCTCGACGTCCTCCTCGCCGCCGAGGGCGGGGTCGTCAGCGCCGAGGAACTGCTGGAACGGGCCTGGGACGAGCACGCCGACCCGTTCACCAACGCCGTGCGCATCACCGTCTCCGCCCTGCGCAAACGGCTCGGCGAGCCCTGGATCATCGCCACGGTGCCGGGCGTCGGCTACCGCATCGAGACGGGCCCCGGCCCCGATGCGTAGACGCCCCGGGCTCAGCGCCCGACTCAGACTGACCCTCAGCTACGCCGGGTTCCTCGCCGTGGCGGGCGCGCTCCTGCTCGCCGTGGTGTGGCTGTTCCTGCTGCGCTACGTGCCCGACAACTCGCAGGGCCTGCTCGGCATCTCGCCCAACCGCTACCTGCTCGTCCGCACCTTCGGCCCCGCCGCGGCCGTGGCGATGCTCTTCCTGCTCGTGTTCGGCCTCGCCGGCGGCTGGATCCTGGCCGGGCGGATGCTCGCGCCGCTCACCCGGATCACCCAGGCGGCGCGGACGGCCGGCGACGGGTCGCTGTCCCACCGGATCCGCATGGAGGGCCGCCGGGACGAGTTCCGCGAACTCGCCGACGCCTTCGACACGATGCTCGAACAGCTCGCGTCGCACGTCGCCGAACAGCAGCGGTTCGCGGCCAACGCGTCCCACGAGCTGCGCACTCCGCTGGCCGTCACGCAGTCGCTGCTCGACGTCGCGCGCCGGGACCCCACGCGGGATCCGGCCGAGGTCCTCGGCCGGCTGCAGGAGGTCAACACCCGGGCGATCGGCCTCACCGAGGCGCTGCTGCTGCTCAGCCGCAGCGACCGGGGGACCTTCGCCCGCGCGGACGTCGACCTCTCCCTCCTCGCCGAGGAGGCCGCCGAGATGCTGCTTCCCCTCGCCGAGCGGCGCGGGACCACGCTCGACGTCACCGGCGACGTCGTGCGCGCCCACGGCTCCGCGGAGCTGCTGGCGCGGATGGTGACGAACCTCGTCCAGAACGCCGTCGTCCACAACCTCCCGGCCGGCGGCACGGTGACCGTCCGCACCGAGACGCGGGACGGCCGGAGCGTGCTGCGGGTCGAGAACACCGGTCCGCCGCTGCCGCCGGAACGGGTGCCGACCCTCGTCGAACCCTTCCAGCGCGGCACGGAACGCGTCCGCACCGACGACCACGCGGGCGCCGGCCTGGGCCTGGCCCTGGTGCACAGCATCGTCCGCGCCCACGACGGCGCCCTCGACCTCGCCGCGCGCCCGGAGGGCGGCCTCGTCGTCACGGTCCGGCTGCCCGGGGCTCCGTAGCGGGGAGGGGGGACTAACCCCGCCCGATGTACGGCATCGTCGTCGCCATCACCGTGGCGAACTGGACGTTCGCCTCCAGCGGCAGGGACGCCATGTGGACCACCGTGCGGGCCACGTCCGCCGCGTCCATGACGGGTTCGGCCTCCAGCCGGCCGTTCGCCTGGAGGATGCCGGTCTGCATGCGGGCCGTCATCTCCGTGGCCGCGTTGCCGATGTCGATCTGGCCGCAGGCGATGCGGTACGGGCGGCCGTCCAGGGAGAGGGACTTCGTCAGGCCCGTCATGGCGTGCTTCGTCGCCGTGTACGCCACCGAGTGCGGGCGCGGCACATGCGCGGAGATCGAGCCGTTGTTGATGATCCGGCCGCCCCGCGGGTCCTGCTCCTTCATCGCGCGGAACGCGGCCTGGGCGCACAGGAACGAGCCCGTCAGGTTGACGTCCACCACCTGACGCCAGGTCTCGTACGGCAGGTCCTCCACCGGTGTTCCGCCACCCGCGAAGGAGCCCGCGTTGTTGAAGAGCAGGTCCACGCGGCCGAAGCGGGACCGGACTTCGGCGAACAGGGCCGTGACGTCGTGCGGGTCCGTGATGTCGGTGGGGACCACCAGAGTCTCGCCCGCCGCCTGACGCGCCGTCTCCTCCAGGGGCTCGCGCCGCCGGCCCGCGAGCGCCACCCGCCAGCCCGCCTCCGACAGGGCCAGCGCCACGCTCCGGCCGATGCCCGAACCTGCTCCCGTCACCACTGCGATGCTCATGGGCGCGCAGCGTACGGGAGATCGGTGCACGGAACACTCATCCGTCCGACACGCGGATGTTCTGTACCCGACAACCCAGGGACGTCCCGCCCCACTCGAATGCCTCTCACCGCAGCCGTCAGGGGAGGGGCACATGACCACAGCGCAGCGACACGATCCCGAATTCCGCGCCGCCGCACAGCACTTGGGCCGCCGCAGATTCCTCACCGCCACCGGAGCCGCCGCCGCGCTCGCCTTCGCCGTCCAGCTCCCGTCGGCCGGCGCGGCCGCCGCCGCGGAGCTGGACGCGCGGCGGATCTCCGAGGACCCGTTCACCCTCGGCGTGGCGTCCGGCGACCCGCTGCCCGACTCCGTCCTGCTCTGGACCCGGCTCGCGCCGCGCCCCTTCGAGCCCGACGCCGGACTGCCCCGCGAGCGCGTCTCCGTCCACTGGGAGCTGGCGCACGACGAGCGGTTCACCCGCATCGCCCGGCGCGGCCGCGCCACCGCCCACCCGGAGTTCCACCACACCGTCCACGTCGAGGTGCCGCACCTCGAGTCCGGCCGGCGCTACTACTACCGGTTCCGCGCCGGCGACTGGGTCAGCCCCGTGGGCCGCACCCGCACCGCGCCCGCCGCGGGCAGCCGCCCCGCCCGGCTGAAGCTGGCCGCCGTGTCCTGCCAGGCGTACCACGACGGCTGGTTCACCGCGTACGGGCACCTCGCCCAGGAGGACCTGGACGCCGTCTTCCACCTCGGCGACTACCTGTACGAGTACGCCGTCAACGCCACCGGCGGCGTCCGCGCCTACACCGACCGCCGGCTGCCGGCCGTGTTCAACCGGGAGACGGTCACGCTGGAGGACTACCGGCTCCGGTACGCCCTCTACAAGTCCGACCCCGACCTGGCCGCCGCCCACGCCGCGCACAACTTCGTCGTCACCTGGGACGACCACGAGACCGAGAACAACTACGCCGGCGGCATCCCCGAGAACGACGTCCCGCCGGAGGAGTTCCTGCTGCGCCGGGCCGCCGCGTACCGCGCGTACTGGGAGAATCAGCCGCTGCGCCTGCCCCAGCGGCCCGAGGGCCCGGACATGCGGCTCTACCGCCGGCTCCACTTCGGCGAGCTGGCCCAGTTCGACATCCTCGACACCCGCCAGTACCGCTCCAACCAGGCGTACGGCGACGGCTGGCAGGTCCCCGGCCCCGAGTCGGAGGACCCGGGCCGCACGATGACCGGCGAGACGCAGGAGCGCTGGCTGCTCGACGGCTGGCGCGGCTCGCGGGCGGTGTGGAACGTCGTCCCGCAGCAGGTCGTCTTCTCGCGGCGGCGGAACGTCCCGACGCCCGACTTCAAGCTGTCCATGGACTCCTGGGACGGCTACCCGGCCTCCCGCCGGCGGCTCCTCGACGGGGCGGCCGCGGCCGGCCTCGCCAACCTGATGGTGCTCACCGGCGACGTCCACGTCGGCTACGGGCTCGACATCAAGGCCGACTTCGACGACCCGGGCTCCCGGACCGTCGGCACCGAACTGGTCGCCACCTCCATCAGCAGCGGCAAGGACGGCTCCGACCGGCCGGCCAACCACGACGCCCTCACCACCGCCAACCCGCACATGAAGTTCTACAACGGGCGGCGCGGCTACCTGACGGTCGAGCTCGGGGCGGAGCAGGCCCGCGCGGACTTCCGCACCGTGTCCAGGGTCACCACGCCCGGCGCTCCGATCGTCACCGCGGCCTCGTACGTGACGGAGGCGGGCAATCCGGGCCTGACCCCCGCCTGACGGCCGCCGGAACCCTTAGGATGAGGAAGGTTTCAAACTTCAACAACTTGACGGACTTCACGACCTCGACGGCAAGGAGCAGCGGATGACGGAGCGCGGAAGGGTCGCCACCGGCGAGGCGGAGATAACCGGCGGCTCCGTCGCCGCCGCCCGGCGCACGGGGCTGCTGGTCACCCTCGTCCTCGGCGGCCTGACCGCCCTCCCCCCGCTCTCCATGGACATGTACCTGCCGGCCCTGCCGCAGGTCACCGACGCGCTCCGCGCGCCCGCGGCCACGGTGCAGCTCACCCTCACCGCCTGCCTCGCCGGCATGGCCCTCGGCCAGCTCGTCGTCGGCCCCATGAGCGACAAGTGGGGCCGGCGCCGCCCGCTGCTCGTCGGCATGCTGATCTACGTCGCCGCCACCGCCGTCTGCGCCTTCGCCCCCGGCGTCGAACTGCTCGTCGCCTTCCGGCTGCTGCAGGGCCTGGCCGGCGCGGCCGGCATCGTCATCGCCCGGGCCATGGTCCGCGACCTGTACGACGGCGTCGAGATGGCCCGGTTCTTCTCCACGCTCATGCTGATCTCCGGCGTCGCCCCCGTCGTCGCCCCGCTCATCGGCGGCCAGATCCTGCGGATCACCGACTGGCGCGGCGTCTTCCACGCGCTCGCCGCCGTCGGCGTGCTCCTCACCTTCGTGGTCTGGCGTCACCTCCACGAGACCCTGCCGCCCGAGCGGCGGCACTCCGGCGGCGTGGGCCAGGCGCTGCGGACCATGCGCGGACTGCTCGCCGACCGGGTGTTCACCGGCTACGTGCTGGCCGGCGGGCTCGCGTTCGCCGCGCTCTTCGCGTACATCACGGCCTCGCCCTTCGTCGTCCAGGAGCTCTACGGGGCCTCGCCGCAGACCTTCGGCCTGCTCTTCGGACTGAACTCGATCGGGCTCGTCGCGGTCGGCCAGATCAACGGCAAGCTGCTGGTCGGCCGGGTCAGCCTGGACAAGGCGCTCGGCTTCGGACTGACCGTCATCACGCTGGCCGCGGTCGCGCTGCTGCTGATGACCGCCGGGGTCTTCGGCGACGTGGGCCTGACCGGGATCGCCGCCGGGCTGTTCGTGCTGATGTCCGCGATGGGCCTGGCGATGCCGAACACCAACGCCCTGGCCCTGATGCGCACCCCGCACGCCGCGGGCTCCGCGTCCGCGCTGCTCGGCACCTCGTCGTTCCTGATCGGCGCGCTCGTCTCGCCGCTGGTCGGCATCGCGGGCGAGACCACCGCGGTCCCCATGGCCGCGGTCCAGCTGGGCTGCGCGCTGGCCGCCCTCGCCTGCTTCCTGCTGCTGTGCCGCCCGTGGCGGGCGGCACCGGCCGGGCCTACTCCTTGATCCGGTACGCGATCAGATGACGCCGGTCCCTGGCGTCCGTCCAGCGGAACAGGCCCACGCCCAGCGTCTCCGCCTGCGGGAGCCGCATGTTGGGGTCCAGGAGCTCCGGCTCGCCGGTGAACATGTCGACCGTCAGCGGCGCCCCCGCGCCCGCGAGGGCGTCCCGGGCGTTGCGCGCGCCGGCCGCGCCGTACACGATGCCCTCGTCGCCGACCGAGACCAGCGTGAGCCGGTTCGAGCCGTCCGGGTCCTCGAAGCAGTAGCCCTTCTTCTGCTCCAGGTCGAAGGCGAGCGCGCCGGACACCAGGTAGCGGCCGTCCGGGGAGACCGCGGCCGCCGGGTACTCGCTCGGCGCTATCGTCGGCCGGCGGCACTCCGCCTGGACCACGATCTTGCCGGTGTCGAGCGCGTGCACGGCCCAGATCTCGTGGGTGGCCGCCTTCTTCGACTTCGGAGCGTGGTGCCAGCGGGCCAGCAGGTGCTTCGACGTCACCGCGGTCGGCAGACCGCTCGTCGCGTCCGCGCCGCGCGGGGCGACCGTCCGGCTGAACCAGCCGCCGCGCACCCAGAACTCGCGTGCGCCGCTGACCACGAGGCCCTTCTCGGTGACCCCGATGACCTCGGTCAGGGTGCGGCAGTTCGTGCAGCCGCTCGGGTAGCCGAGCTTGTCCGCCGGGGTCGAGGACACCTCGCCGGTCTCCGGGTCGACGACCGCGTTCTTCGCCTTGCCGTCCGCGATCAGGATGCCGGGGCCGGTGCCGGTGACGATCGGCGCCTCGGTCCACGGGACCTCCACGCGGCGGCGGGTGCCGTCGGTGGTGTCGTAGATGTCGAGGGAGACGAAGTACCCGGTCGAGTTCAGGCCCTCGCCCGCGGTGCTGCCGTACGACCAGGCCACGAAGTACTGGCGGTCGCCCTTGGACACCGAGAGCAGACGCGGGAAGCTGCCCGGGGCGGACAGCGGCCGCCAGGGGTCGCTCGCCCACTTCGTCGCGCCGGTCCGGGCGTCCACCGCCCGCAGCCGGAACTGGACCTCGCCGGCCCGCTCCAGATAGCCGACGAGGCCGGAGGACAGGGCGAGCGCGTACTCCGGGGAGGCGTCGGGGGCCTCCCAGCCCTTGCCGGTGTCGTAGCCGTCGGGGACGGTGAGCTTGGTCGCCGGACCGGAGACCTTGACCGGCTTCTTCTTCTTGGCCTCCTCCGCCGCCTCGCCCGCGTCGCACATGGAG
Organism: Streptomyces tritici; assembly: GCF_048500665.1. Lineage (NCBI taxonomy): Bacteria > Bacillati > Actinomycetota > Actinomycetes > Kitasatosporales > Streptomycetaceae > Streptomyces > Streptomyces tritici. The sequence continues at coordinate 1,839,718 of NZ_CP183183.1, read as the reverse complement.
AGCAGCAGGAGCAGCAGGAGAATCCCCAGGCCGCCGAGCATGCTTCCCCGGACGAACCGCTCGCGCGGCGTCGCGCCGAGGCTCGACCCGAAGCCGGGACCGCCGGACCCGCCGTCCGTGAAACGGCCGAATCCGAATCTGCTGAAGACACCACGCCTGGTCAGCTCTGCCCCCTCCCCGATGACGCGGCGGCCAGCCTAGCAAGGGGCGGCGTCCGGTACGGCCGCGGTCCGGCCACGGTCGGGACGGGTTCCGGCCACGCCGCCCGCCGCCGCCCGCCTCCCCCTGTCCGGCCGTCGTCCGGCCCCCGCCCGGTCCGGCCACGGCAGGGACCGGTTCCGGCCGTGCGGAACGCCTAAAATGCGGTGGTGAACGCCTTCCCCCGTACCGCCGACGCCCTGCGCTCCGCCCTCGCCGGGCTGCTCGACGGGCTGCCGCCCACCCAGGCCGCGCAGGCCGTGGAGCGGCTGATCGCCACCTACCGGGGGACCACCCCGACCGACGCGCCCGTGCTGCGGGACCGCTCCGACGTGGCCGCGTACGCCGCGTACCGGATGCCCGCCACCTTCGAGGCCGTCCGGTCGGCGCTCGACGCGCTGCGCGCCGCCGCCCCCGGCTGGCGGCCCGGCACCCACACCGACGTCGGCGGCGGCACCGGGGCCGCGAGCTGGGCGGTCGCCGAGGCGTGGGAGGACGAGCCGGAGGGCGGTCCGCGCACCACGGTCCTCGACTGGGCCGAGCCGGCGCTCGCCCTGGGCCGCGAGCTGGCCGCCGGCACGTTCGAGGCGGAGTGGCGGCGGGCCCGGATCGGCGCGGAGCTGCGGCTCGACGACACGGACCTGGTGACCGTCTCGTACGTGCTGAAGGAACTGACCGAAGCGGACCGCACGGCGCTGGTGACCGAGGCGGCGCGGGCCGCGGCGGCGGTCGTGATCGTGGAGCCGGGCACCCCGGACGGGTACGAGCGGATCATCGCCGCGCGGGACGCGCTGATCGCGGCCGGCCTGCGGATCGCCGCGCCCTGCCCGCACAGCGGGGCCTGCCCCATCGAACCGGGCCGGGACTGGTGCCACTTCGCGGCGCGGGTCAGCCGCTCGTCGCTGCACCGGCAGGTGAAGGGCGGCTCGCTGGCGTACGAGGACGAGAAGTTCAGCTACGTCGCGGCCACCAGGTTCCCCGTCGACCCCGTACCGGCCCGCGTCACGCGCAAGCCGCAGATCCGCAAGGGGCAGGTGCTCCTCGACCTGTGCGGACCGGAGGGCGAGGGGCTGTCCCGCACGACCGTGACCAAGCGGCACGGCGCGCTCTACAAGGAGGCCCGCGACGCCGAGTGGGGCGACGCCTGGCCACCGCGGGACTAGCCCCGCAGCGGTGGTCGTCGCCCCGGGAGGGCTACGGGCGGAGCTCCTGGGTGCAGCACTTCACGCTGCCGCCGCCCTTGAGCAGCTCGCCCAGATCCATCGGGACCGGCTCGAAGCCGCGCTCGCGCAGCGGCTCGAACAGGCCGGTCGCGGTCTGCGGGAGCATCACGTTCCGGCCGTCGCTGACCGCGTTGAGGCCGAACTCCGCGGCGTCCTCCGCGCCGGCGATCAGCGCGTCGGGGAAGAGCCGGGCCAGGACCGCGCGGCTGCCGGGGGAGAAGGCCCCCGGGTAGTACATGATCTCGTCCGCCGCGTCGTCGAGCACGCAGAGCGCGGTGTCCAGGTGGTAGTACCGCGGGTCCACGAGGTCGAGGCCGATCACCGGGCGGCCGAAGAACTCCTGCGCCTCGCTGTGCGAGAGCGGGCTGGACCGGAAGCCGCGGCCGGCCAGGAGGTACGAGGAGGTGACCGCGAAGTCGCCCTCGGCCTCGTTGACGTGCACCGGCTCGCGGATCTCGGTGTAGCCGTGGGCGCGGAACCAGGCCAGATGCGCCGCCGCCTCGGCCGTCCGCTCCGGGTGGGCGAACCGCGCGATCAGCACCCGGCCGTCGACGACGGTCGCGCCGTTGGCGGCGAAGACCATGTCGGGCAGGTCCGGCTCGGGGTCGAGCAGTTCGACGGTGTGGCCGAGGGCCAGGTAGCGGTCGCGCAGGTCCTCCCACTGGGTGAGGGCGAGCCTGAGATCGACCGGCTTCGCGGGGTCCATCCACGGGTTGATGGAGTACGTCACCTGGAAGTGCGTGGGTGGGCACATCAGATAACGGCGCGGCGATGCCACGCGCTGCGATGAGCGCAATGAGGGCTCCTCACGAACGGCGGTGCGCACGGTCTGTGCGTGGAGCCATGGTCCGCCCCCGGCGGCGTGCGCGCAGTGAACCGTTCGGGTGATCCCGGCGAACTCTGCAGGACACCGTGGATCATTGCGCGCGGGGCTCCTTCCACTTGACGAGACGCGTCGTCTCGTCGGAGGGTGGCCCCATGACGACCGAGAAGCCCGCCCAGGCCCCGGCTCCCAAGGCCCCGGCCCCCAAGGCCCCCGACGCCTCCCGCCGCAGCGAACGCTCCCGCCGCGCCATCTACGACGCCGCCCTCGCGCTCGTCACCGAGGCGGGCTACGCGAAGACCACCGTCGAGGGCATCGCCGCCCGCGCCGGCGTCGGCAAGCAGACCATCTACCGCTGGTGGCCCTCCAAGGCCGCGGTCCTGCTCGACGCCTTCCTGGACCTGGCCGCCCAGGCCGACGAGGCGCTCGGGGGCGACGCCGACAGCGGCATCCCCGACACCGGCGACCTCGCCGCCGACCTGCGGTACGTGCTGCGCGCCACCGTCGACGAGCTCAACGACCCCAAGTACGACGGCCCCACCCGCGCCCTCGCCGCCGAGGGTCTGGTCAGCCCCGAGTTCGCCGCCCGGATGACCGAGGTCCTCATGGAGCCGCAGCTCGCCCGGTACGAACGCCGTCTGGAGGCCGCCCGCGAGGACGGCGACATCGCCGCCGACGCCGACGTGCGCATCGCCGCCGAACTGCTCACCGCGCCCCTCGCCCACCGCTGGCAGTACCGCACCCGCCCCCTCACCCACGCCTACGCCGACGCGCTCCTCACCCACGTCCTGCGCGGTCTGAGCCCCCGCCCGTAGCCGTCGCGCACCGCCACCGGCGGGCCGTCGCGGACCCGGGATGTCGTGCGGATCACGGGCGAGGCGTACCCCGGTTGGGGACTCCGGTCACCCGGGGGCGCAGGATGGTGGGACGATGGCAGCAGCTTCGACAGCTTTGGCAGCTTCGGCAGCTTCGGCACGCGGTGACCACGCGTGCGCCGGGACGAGCACAGGTGTGAGGGGATAGATGGGCGACGGCATCGGCCGCTACCGCGGCACGGAGGGCAAACTCGCGCAGTGGCTGCGCCGACGCTCCCGGCGGACCGCCGTGGACGACGCCGGCCGCCGCGAGAGCCTGCTCCTCGCCACCGCCGCCGCCGGCCTGCCGCTCGCCCCCGCCGCGTACCCGGCCGGCTACCGCTGCTCCTGCGAGCGCATCGGCTGTCCCACGCCCGCCCGCCATCCCGTCTCGTTCGCCTGGCAGACCCAGTCCACGACGGACCGAGCCCAGATCGAGCGCTGGGCCCGCAACGAGCCCGAGGCCAACTTCATCACCGCGACCGGCATGGTCCACGACGTCCTCGACGTTCCGCTGGACGCCGGTCGCGCCGCTCTGGAGCGGCTGCTCGCCGAGGGCGTCGACGTCGGCCCGGTCGCCGAGTCCGGCGCGGCCGTCGCGGAGGACGAGCTGCCCGCCGACGAGCGCCGCATGCTGTTCTTCACCGCCACCCGCGGCACCCCCGAGGACGAGGACGAGTGGTGGCCCTGCGAGCTGGACTGCCACCCCGAGACCATGGACGAGCACCCCGGCCTGCGCTGGCACTGCCGCGGCAGCTACGTCCTCGTCCCGCCGGCCCGGCTGCCCGGCGACGACCGCACCGTGGAGTGGGTGCGCGGCCCGGAGCACGCCCTGCCCGACCCGCTGACCCTGCTGGAAGCCCTCACCGACGCCTGCGCCCGGTACGCCGACGAGCGCGCCGCCGAGGGCGCGGAGCACCCCCAGCCCGCCTGGCCGCTCGGCCGCTGACCGCAGGCGAAGGGGCGGCCGCGGCCGCCCCTTCCTCGCATCACGCGCCCGGGCCCGCTACGAGCCCTTCGCGCCCGTCACGCCCTGCAGCCGGCCCGCTATCGTCACCGCGTCCTTCGAGGCCGCCTGCGCCGCCGGCTTCACCAGCGCCGCCTGGTTCGACACCCACTCCTTGGTGACGGTGTTCGTCACCTCGCCGGTCATCAGCGCCTTCACGTCCGGATCGACCTTCGGCCGGTAGCCCTGCGCCGCCGTCTGCCGCTCGAAGTAGCGGATGGCGAAGAACACCAGCGCCCCGCCGTCCTCGGTCTCCAGCGCGACCGGCGCGTTGTCGCCGTCGTCCATCGGCTGGTCGACGTACTGCGTCGCCAGGCCCAGCCGCTTCGCGTTCTTCTCCCGCGCCTGCCGCCACAGCGTGGTGTGCGCGCCGGGCGCGAACATCCGCGGCTCGCCGGACTTCAGGTACGAGACGTAACTCCCGCCCAGGTCCTTCGGGGACACCGCGAGCTTCGGGTCGCCCGCGGCGACCGGCACCGCGTACCCGTCCTTCTTCTTGAAGACCGGGACCTCGTCCGGCGACAGGATCGCCAGGTGCGCGACCTCCCACAGCTGCTCGGCCCCGTTGCGCACGAACACCAGCAGCCAGCGGTCGTCCGCGCGCTGCGCGCCGCGGTCCCGGTTGGCGTCGGTGTCCGCCACGAACCAGCGCGGCCAGCCCGCCTTCTTCGGGATGACGAACTTCGCGTCCGTCAGCTCCAGCGGCTTGTGCTTCGGATTGCCCCCGGGGCTCGTGACCGAACGGGCCTTCAGGCCCGCCTGGTTGATCGCGCCCAGCGGCCCGGTGACGCGGCCGGCGTCGAGGGCCGGGTCGTAGGCCTTGTCGGCCGCGTTGTACGCCGCGGTGAAGTCCTTCAGGGCCTGCTCGGCCTCCGTCGTCGTCACCGCCGGCACGAGCTCCAGCTCGCCGTGCACCGTCACGCAGCCGCTCGCCGTCAGCGCCAGCACCGTCGTCGCCACGACCGCCGTCGCCGGCCTCCGCCTTCTCATCGGTTGCCTTCTGCTCCTCCACCCGCACCGGACGTCCGAACCCTACCGGGGCCGCGCACCCCGCGAGTGCCGGGACCGGACAGTGCGTCCACACCGTGACCTGAGGACCCGTCGGGCCGGCGCTGTTAGCGTGCGGCCCATGAGCGACCCCCATGCCGCGCGGATCCTCCGGGAGACCCTGCCCGGAGCGCTCGCGCTGACCGTGACCGGCCGGCCCGGACCGCCGCCGCTGCGGATGGAGATGACCGACGGGCGGCGACTGCTGCTGCGCCAGGGCGGCCGGGTCCTGCTGCTCGGCCGGGTCGACCCGGACCGCGGGGGAGTGGCGCTGCGCCTGGGGCCGGGCCACCGCTCGCCGCTGCCGCCGCTGAGCGCCGACGCGTCCCGCCGCGGCCCCGACTGGCGCCACCGGTACGCGGGGCTGCTCGGCGACGCGGCGGAGGGGCCGCTGCACGACGGCCGCTGGCTGCTCGCGGAGCGCCCCACCCTCCCGTACGGCGCCTGGCGCCACGAACTGGCCCGCACCTGGCCCGAGGCGTACCTCGACTGGAACGCCGGCTGGAACGGCGTCGTCCCGCTGCGCCCGCTCTCCGCCCCCGACGCGCCGCGCGTCAAGGCGTACCGCCGCCGGGCCCGGGAGGGCGTCCTGCCGCCCGTGCTGCTGTGGTGGGTGTCCGCCTTCGACGGCTGGGTGATCCTCGACGGCCACGACCGGGCCGTGGCGGCGCTGGCCGAGGACCGCGAGCCGGAATCGGTGGTGCTCACGCGCGGCGAGGACGAGGAGGAGCAGCGGGAGGTGCTCGACCGGGTCGTCGCGTGGCACGAACGGCTCCTGGCGGGCCTCGGCGACGACCCGGCCAAGGAGCCGCAGCGCCGCTGGGCGGTGGAGGCGCTGGCGCGGACGGCGGCGGGCCTGCCGTACGACCGGAAGCGCACCGCGGCGTGGCCGGTTCCCGGTGGAGCGGCGGAATGGGACGCGCTGATGCTTGAATTCCGCCATGAACACGACCGCTCATAGCCGGCCCGGTCCCGACGGGCGCGCCACGGACGTCGACGTCCTGCGCGTCTTCTGCGCGGGCGACGGCCGGTACGGCAACGCCCTCGGCGTGGTGCGCGACGGGCGCGGCCACCCCGACGAGGCGTCCCGGCAGGCGCTGGCCAAGGAACTCGGCTTCAGCGAGACGGTGTTCGTGGACGACCCCGAGCGCGGGGCGGTCGACATCTACACCCCCGGCGTGCGGCTGCCGTTCGCGGGGCACCCGGTCGTCGGCGCGGCCTGGCTGCTCGACCTGGAGGTCGTCCACCCGCCGGCCGGCGAGGTGTGGGTCCGCGGCGACGGCGAGTTCACCTGGATCGAGGCCCGCGCGGAGTGGGCCCCGCCGCGCACCCTGCGGCAGTACGGCTCGGCGCGCGAGGTCGACGCGCTGGCCGTCCCCGAGCCGGGGGAGTGGATCTACGCCTGGGCCTGGGAGGAGGAGGCCGCCGGCCGCATCCGCGCCCGTGCCTTCCCGGGCCGCGGCGACGGGATCGACGAGGACGAGGCGACCGGCGCGGCCGCGCTGCTGCTCACGGCCGCGCTGGGCCGGGCCCTGAACATCACGCAGGGCCTGGGCTCGCAGATCCTGACCGCCCCGGGCCCGGACGGGATCATCGAGCTCGGCGGCAGGGTGCGCCTGGAGCGCACCCTGACCGTCTGAGCCCGGAGCCCCTCAGGGCCTAGGGGGTGTCTCGTCGATCAAGCCGGGCTCCCGACGTCTGGCACCGCGCCTCGCCGCGTTGTCGTCGGTCGCCGACGCGCTGCGTCGCCTCCCTCCTCCGCCTTGCGATGCACGGCACCAGACGCCGCTCGCTGATCCGGCCTGATCGACAAGACACCCCCTAGTACGCCCCGAAGACGTTGTCGATGGAGCCGTACCGGTCCGCCGCGTAGTTGCAGGCGGCGGTGATGTTGGCGACCGGGTCGAACGGGTCCATGGACGTGCCGGGCACGTGGTAGGCCCGGAACGTCGGGTCGATCACCTGGAGCAGGCCCTTGGACGGGGTGCCGGCGGCCGCGTTGGAGTCCCAGTTGTTGATGGCCAGCGGGTTGCCGGAGGACTCGCGCAGGATGTTGCGGTGGATGCCGTCGTACGAGCCCGGGATGCCGTGCTGGGCCATGACGTCGAGGGCTTCGCGGATCCAGCCGTCGAGGTTGTTCGCGTACGTCTTGGGCGCGGCGGCCTTCGCGGGGGCGGCCTGGGCCGGGGCGGCCTTCGGCGCGGTCCGCTCGGCGGAGCGGCTGGCGCGCTCGGCCTTGGCGGGAGCGGACTTCTCCTTGGCGGGGGCGGCGGCCTTCTTTCCGGTGAGGGAAAGGCGCAGGCCCGGGTGAATGAGTGACGGATCGTCACCCACGGCACTCCGATTGGCGCGGTAGAGGCTCTTCCAGCCCCCGGAGATGTTCTGCTCGTCCGCGATCACCGAAAGGGAATCGCCGCGGACGACGGTGTACGTCTTCGGCGCGGAATTCGGCTTCACGGCGGTCGTGATCTTTTCGACCGCGGCGCCGGCCGCGGCCGTGTGCGCGGGGGTCTGCTGGGACGCTGCCTGCGGCGCGGCCTGGGCGCCGGTCGGGATCAGCGGCAGCGCGAGCGCGGCGCCGCCGGTGCCGGCCATGGCGATGCCACGGCTCAGGGGACGTCGCTTGGGACGGCGGTGCTTACCGGATGCGGGCATGGTCGTTCCTCTCCGGCGCCTTCGGGGTGAGCTGTCGGGTTCGGGCTGGAGCTGCCCGGCCGCACGCGGCGGCTTCACCCCAAGCCGTCGCGGAATTCCGTGCCGGCGCATTCGTGGGTCCCCCGCTCCTGCCGACGGGTGCGTGCTCGGTGGATTTCCGGACGGTGGCAGGATTCGGCGGTCCGTCCGGGGTCGACGCGAACGTAGGCGAGAAATGCGACGCGAAACAAGACGCGTATTTCCCGGCCCCATGAAATGGATCAACGATTTCGGGACGCGCCGGGAGCGAACTTCCTTGTGGTGCGGGGTGCTGAGGACGTTTCGGCCGGAGGGCGGGGTTCCGTCACGTGACGGACATCACGGGGAGCGGAATCGGTATGACCGAAAAGGAAAAGGGAGTTGATAAAAGACCGAAGAGAAGGCATTAGGGGCCTAGGAGGCTCTTGGGTCGGTTTGGGCGAATTGGGGGGCGTACTCAGGCGCGGGATGAGTACCCGAGCGCTGCCGCCCGACGGCCGCCGCCCGGCACGGTGTCCGCATGGGAATCAGCGCGCGCGAACTCGCCGACCGCACGCCGGCGACACGGGACCGGTACGTCGACCTGCTGCGGGTCGCCTCACTCGGCGTCGTGGTGCTCGGGCACTGGCTGATGGCCGCCGTCACGGCGGACGGCGCGATCGGCAACCTGCTGGCCGTCGTCCCCGAACTCCAGGTCGTGACCTGGGTGTTCCAGGTCATGCCGGTCTTCTTCTTCGTCGGCGGCTTCGCGCACGCCCTCGCCCACCGCTCCCGCCCGCGGTACGCGGCGTTCCTGCGGGCCCGGCTGCAGCGGCTGCTGCGGCCCACGATGGTGTTCGTCGCGGTGTGGGGCGCGCTCGCGCTCGCCGTCCAACTCCTCGGCGCGGACCGGGGCCTGACGGGCGTCGCGCTGCGACTCGTCGCCCAGCCGCTGTGGTTCATCGGCATCTACCTGGCGATGGTCGCCCTCACCCCGCCGCTCCTGAAGCTCCACGAGCGGTACGGCTGGGGCGCGTTCGGCGCGCTGGTCGCCGCGGCGGCCGCGGTGGACGCGCTGCGGTTCGCGGCGGACGTGCCGTACGTGGAGTTCCTGAACTTCGCGTTCGTCTGGCTGGCGGTGCATCAGCTCGGCTTCCTGCGCGCCGACGGGATGCTCCGGCTGCCGGGCGCGCTCGCCGCCGCCGGCCTGGCGGGCGCGGGCCTGCTGGTGGCCTTCGGCCCGTACCCGCTGTCGATGGTCGGGATGCCCGGCGAGAAGGTCTCCAACATGGCCCCGCCCACGCTGGCCCTGCTCTGTCACGGCCTGTGGCTCGTCGGCGCGGTCGAGCTGCTGCGGGGGCCCGGCACCCGGCTCGTGGCGCGGGCGGGCGTCTGGCACAAGGTCGTCGCGGCGAACGGCATCGCCATGACCGCGTTCCTGTGGCACCTGACGGCGATGCTCGGCGTGTACGGGGCTCTGCTCGCCCTCGGCCGCGGGCTCCCCGAGCCGGCGACGGCCGCCTGGTGGGCCCAGGCGCCCCTGCGGCTCGCGGCGGCCGCCGCCCTCACGGCCCTGCTCGTCGCCGTCTTCCGCCGCTTCGAGCGCCCGGCGCCCGCCGCGCCGGCCAGCGGCGCCGGCGGCCCGGTGGCGGCGCTCGGCATCACCCTCGCGCTGTTCGGCGTCCTCGGCCTGTCGATGGTCGGCTTCGGCGGCCTCCTGGAGGGCCGTACCGCCCTGCTGGTGGCCGTGCGCGTGAGCGCCCCGGCGGCGGTCGCCATGGCGCTCGCCGGCTGGCTCCTGGTGGAACGGGCGGGACGGGCGGGACGGGCGGGACGGGCGTGACCAGGCGGTCCTACGCGCTCAGCGGGAACTCGGCCGCCAGCTCGCGGAACATCGCCCCGTTGTGGTCGAAGGCGCGCTTGCACTCGTCGACGATCCGCTGCCGCTCCAGGTCGTCCGCGTTCACGGCGTCCAGCAGCTCGCGGTAACCGCGCTTGAAGGCCGCCGGGTTGGCGATGTCCTCGAAGACGTAGAAGCGGACGCCGTCGCCCTTGCGGGCGAAGCCCCAGGTGCGCTCGGCGCGGTCGCGGATGATCTGGCCGCCCGAGAGGTCCCCGAGGTAGCGGGTGTAGTGGTGGGCCACGTACCCCGCGGGCCAGTCACGGGCGCAGGCTGCGACGCGGTCGGCGTACGCGGCGGTGGACGGCAGCGGGGAGACGCCGGCCCGCCAGTCCGGCCCGCGCAGGTGCGTGAGGTCGCGCTCGAGGGCGGCCGTGCGGAACAGCTCCGGCCGTATGAACGGCCCGGCGACCGGGTCGGTGCGCAGCGTCTCGGCGCCCTCCTCCAGCGCGCGGTACACGAACCAGAGCTGCTCGGTGTAGCGCGCGTACGCGTCGACGCCGAGGCGGCCGCCGAGGAGGTCGGTCATGAAGCCCGACGACTCGGCCTCGGTGTGCTGCGCCTGCGACGCGGTGCGGATCAGCGTGGAGAAGGGCGTGGTCAAGGCATGCCTCCGGGACCGATCGGGACGGGAACCGGTCCGATCCTGCTCCTTAGGCTTACCTAAGTCAACCGGTTCCCGACGGCCTGTCGGTAAAGACGCTACCCCGCGGAGGGCCTACGGCAACGTGAGAATCTCGGCCCCGCCGTCCGTGACCACGAGGGTGTGCTCGAACTGGGCGGTCCGCTTGCGGTCCTTCGTGACCACCGTCCAGCCGTCGTCCCACATGTCGTACTCGTGCGTGCCGAGGGTCAGCATCGGCTCGATGGTGAACGTCATGCCGGGCTGGATCACCGTCGTGTGGTGGGGCGAGTCGTAGTGCGGGACGATCAGACCGGAATGGAAGGACGAGTTGATGCCGTGACCCGTGAAGTCCCGGACGACGCCGTAGCCGAAGCGCTTGGCGTACGACTCGATGACCCGGCCGATGATGTTGATCTGACGGCCGGGCTTGACGGCCTTGATGGCCCGGTTCAGGGACTCGCGGGTCCGCTCGACCAGGAGCCGCGACTCCTCGTCGACGTCGCCGCAGAGATAGGTGGCGTTGTTGTCGCCGTGCACGCCGTGGATGTACGCGGTGACGTCGAGGTTCACGATGTCGCCGTCGCGCAGCACGGTGGAGTCCGGGATGCCGTGGCAGATGACCTCGTTGATCGACGCGCACAGCGACTTCGGGAAGCCGCGGTAGCCGAGCGTCGAGGGGTAGGCGCCGTGGTCGCACATGTACTCGTGGGCGACGCGGTCCAGCTCGTCGGTGGTCACGCCGGGCGCGATGTGCTTGGCGGCCTCCTCCATCGCCCGGGCGGCGATGCGGCCGGCGATGCGCATCCGCTCGATGGTGTCGGAGTCCTGCACCTCGGGACCGGTGTACGGGGCGGGAGCGGGCTTTCCGACGTACTCGGGACGGCGGATGGCTCCGGGGACGGAACGGTGCGGGGAGAGCTCCCCGGGCACGAGCAGCGACTGGCCAGACATGCAGCGAGTCTAACCAGCCGCGGTGGGGCAGCATGGCGTCAGAGCGACGGATGAAGGAGCGGGAGATGTCCCTGTTCAAGAAGCGCACGACCGGCAAGCCGGGCGAGTGGTTCTACTGCCTGGAGCACAAGAAGGTCGAGGAGGGCCCGGACTGCCCGGCCAAGAACCGCTTCGGCCCGTACCCCACGCGCGAGGAGGCGTCCCGCGCGATGGACACCGCCCGCGAACGCAACGAGGCCTGGGAGACCGACCCGGCCTGGCACGACGCACCGAAGAACGAGGGCCCCCAGGACTGACCCCGCGGCGGCGCGACGGAACGCCCCGTCACGCCGCCGTCGCACCGTCCCGCTCGCCCCTGCGACGCAGCGCGTCCTCGTCCGTCGTCGCGTCGTACGCGACGAGCTTCGGCAGCGCCGCGGTCAGCAGCGCGACGGACACCACACAGGCGACCCCGCCCGTCCACACCGACGTCCGTGTGCCCGTCCAGCCCGCCATCGCCCCGGCGCGGAGCTGGCCCAGTTGGGGGCCGACGCTGTACGAGAGCACCTCGATGCCCGCCAGTCGGCCCCGGAGCTCCTCCGGGATCGTCTGGTTCCAGATCGTCGAGCGCCCGAGGCCGCTCAGCATGTCGCCCGCGCCCGCGAGCGCCAGGCACACCAGCACCGGCCAGACGCCCGAGAACCAGCCCGCCGCCGCGATCGCCAGCCCCCACGCGGCCGCGCCGCCCACCACCAGCAGCCCGTGCCGCTTCACTCGTGACGTCCAGCCGCTGGTCAGCCCCACCACCAGCGAGCCCACCGAACCGGCCGCGTACATCAGGCCCAGCGACCACTCCGCGTCCAGCTCGTCCGCGAGGAACGGGAACACCGCGTTCGGGAACGCGAAGCACATCGCCGCCAGATCGATCGCGTACGTGCCCAGGAGCACCGGCCTCGACCAGGCGTACCGCGCTCCCTCCGCCACGCCCCGCAGAGACGGCCGCTCCGCGTCCCGCGCCGCCGGCGCCGGGGCGAGCCGCAGGCACAGCAGGACCGACACGGCGAACGTCGCCACCGTCACCGCGTACGCCGTCGCGTGACCCGCGTACGCCACGACCAGGCCCGCCAGCGCCGGCCCCGCGATCGCCCCGGTCTGCCAGCGCAGCGAGTTCAGCGCGGCCGCGGCCGTCTGCTGCTCGTGCGGCACGATCCGGGCCATCAGCGAGTCCAGCGCCGGGCGCTGCAGTCCCGCCAGCGCCGACACCCCGCCGGCCACCACGTACAGCGGCCACAGCGCCGGCTCCGGCGCCAGCGCGTTCCCGAGCAGCAGCAGCGCGAGGACCCCGAGGCCGGCCTCCGTGCCGAGGATGACCCTGCGCCGGTCCACCGCGTCCGCGAGCGCCCCGCCGTACAGACCGAAGACCACCAGCGGGACGAGCTCCACCGCCCCCATCGCCCCCACCGCGAGCGGCGAGCCGGTCAGCTCCTTGATCTGCAGCGGCAGCGCCACCAGCGCCATGAAGCTGCCGAAGTACGTGACGAGGCCCTGCACCCACAGCACCCGGAAGTCGCGCGAGCCGCGCCACGGGGAGAGGTCGGGGAGCAGGGAGGAGAGCGCGACGGCCATGAGGGGTCATGCTCCGGGCCGCCCCTCGTCGCGGCAATCGAATTTCCGGGGGCCCCGGCCGGGGTGCGGCTGGGTGGGACCGGGGGTCACCAGCGTGGGGGTGGTGGGGCGGTGAGGTGGTCGGCGAGGCGGGAGAGGCGGGCGCGGAGGCCGCGGCGGGGGGCCGGGGGGAGGCCGTTCTCGCCGGCGGCGGCGCTCACCAGGTGCTGGACCGTGTCCAGGTCCACCTCGGCCGTCGCCTCCGGCACGATCAGGGCCTCGTGGGCCAGGCCCCGCAGTTCCGGGTCGCCGCCGTCCAGGGACAGCACCGTCGCCCCGGCGCGGCGGGCGTCGTGCACGCGCTCCAGGACGGGCGCGTCCGGGCGGGCGGGGGCGACCATCAGCAGCGTCGAGCCGCGGCCCGCCGCCTCCAGACGGCCCAGGCCCACCGCCAGATGCGCCGGGGCGCCCGGCCGCACCCGGTGCCGCACCAGCGTGGGCGCCAGCTCGGGGCGGCCCGACCATGCCGCCTCGTCCACCAGATGCGCCGCCAGGTGCCACGGCTCGTAGTCCGCCGTGCCCACCAGCAGCAGCCCGCCGCCGTGCGGCAGCACCGACGAGCGCAGGGCCCCCGCGAACCGGCGGGCCGCCGCCGGCCACTCCGTACCGGCCAGCACTTCACGCAGCAACGCGACGCGTACGGCATCCATGGCACGGCATCCTGCCGCCCGCCCGCCTCCCTCCGCCGCCGGTTCGCCTCGTCTCACCCGTACGGGAACCCGCCGACCGGCCAGTAATGTCGAGGTCATGACTTCCACTGACAGTGCGCAGAAGGCCCCCGCCAAGGACCCCTGGGACCTCCCGGACGTCTCCGGGCTCGTCGTCGGCGTCCTCGGCGGCACCGGCGACCAGGGCCGGGGCCTCGCCTACCGGCTCGCCCGCGCCGGCCAGAAGGTGATCATCGGCTCCCGGGCCGCCGAGCGCGCGGAGGCCGCCGCCGCCGAGCTCGGCCTCGGCGTCGAGGGCGCCGACAACGCCGAGTGCGCCCGGCGCAGCGACATCGTGATCGTCGCCGTGCCATGGGACGGCCACGCCAAGACGCTGGAGTCGCTGCGCGCGGAGCTCGCCGGCAAGCTCGTCGTCGACTGCGTCAACCCGCTCGGCTTCGACAAGAAGGGCGCCTACGCCCTGAAGCCGGAGGAGGGCAGCGCCGCCGAGCAGGCCGCCGCCCTGCTCCCGGAGTCGCGGGTCACCGCGGCCTTCCACCACCTGTCCGCCGTCCTGCTCCAGGACACCTCGATCGAGGAGATCGACACGGACGTGATGGTGCTCGGCGAGTCCCGTGCCGACACCGACCTCGTCCAGGCGCTGGCCGGCCGCATCCCCGGCATGCGCGGCGTCTTCGCCGGACGGCTGCGCAACGCCCACCAGGTGGAGTCGCTCGTCGCCAACCTGATCTCGGTCAACCGCCGCTACAAGGCCCACGCGGGCCTGCGCGTCACCGACGTCTGAGCCGGCCGGCCGGCCCGCGCCGCGCACCGGCCCGGCCGATGTCGGGCCGGAACGGGGCATGGGGGACACTGGACGGGCAGGACCGCACGCCGTACCCGGACAGGAGCCGACCCCCATGCCCCGCCTCGCTCTGTACGCCCTCGCCGTCTGCGCCCTCGCGGTCGTGGCGGCGGTCGTCTCCTTCGTCTCGGGCAGCTGGCTCGGCGTGATCTGGGTGCTGCTGGCCGGCCTGTCCTCCAACATGGCCTGGTACTACATCCGGCGCGCGAAGCTCACCGCCGAGTCCTGACCCCCGGGCCGGGGCGCTCCGTCAGGAGCCCTCGCAGATCCCCGGCGCCCCGTCCCAGAAGCGGTACAGCTCCCAGCCGCACGCCCGGTCGAACGGGCGCACCCCGAGGGACTGCAGCAGCGCGTCCATCCCGTCGAAGAACGCCCCGCCGACCGCCGGGACGAACAGCAGCGCGATCACCACGAAGAAGCCGTACGGCGCGACGGGCTCGATCTTCCGCCGCAGGCGGTCGCTCAGCCACGGTTCGACCACCCCGTACCCGTCCAGCCCCGGCACCGGCAGCAGGTTCAGCAGCGCCGCCGTGAGCTGGAGCATCGCGAGGAACGCGAGCGCGTACCGGAAGGTGAGCGGCACCCCGTCGAGGGCGTCCAGCCAGAACGGCGCCGTGCAGACCACCGCGAACAGCACGTTGGTCAGCGGGCCCGCGGCCGAGATGAGGCTGTGTCTCCAGCGGCCGCGGATGCGGTGCCGCTCGATGAACACCGCGCCGCCGGGCAGACCGATACCTCCCATGATCACGAACAGCAGGGGCAGCACGACGCTGAGCACCGCGTGCGTGTACGCCATCGGGTTCAGGGTGAGATAGCCCTTCGCCCCGACGGTGAGGTCCCCGCTGTGCAGGGCCGTGCGGGCGTGCGCGTACTCGTGCAGGCAGAGGGAGACGATCCACGCGGCGGACACGAAGACGAACACCGAGAACCCTGCCGAGGCCGCGAAGCCCGTCCACACCGCCCAGCCGCCGACGCCCATGACGGCGAGGATCGCCAGGAAGACCGGGCTGATCCGTCGTTCGTGCCGGTGCGCGGCGGCGGCGGTACGGGACATGGGCGGGTTCCGTTCGGTCGGGGACGTGCGGCGGTGTGCGGGCGGGACGGGCGTGCGTGCGTTCTTCGGTGGGTGTGGGTGTGGGTGTGGGCGAGGTGCGGGGGCGTGCTGGCGGGGTGCGGTGGGTGGGCTGTCGTGGGCGTTGTCGGGTCCTGCGTGTCGTGCCGGTCGAACGTCCCGCGGGGGCCCCGGGGTTCCCGGCGTCGCCCCGATCGGCGACCTCACGCCGAACCGGCCCCTCGGGACCGGGGAGAATGGGCGCGTGCGCTACTCCGTCCTCGGGCCCACGCAGGTCCGCACCGCCGACGGGACGCCCGTACCTGTGGGCGGGTCCCGGCTGCGGGCCCTGCTGACCGCGCTCGCCCTGCGCCCGGGGCGGGTCGTCCCGGTCGGCACGCTCGTGGCGGAGGTCTGGGACGGCGACCCGCCGGCCGACGAGGTCGCCGCGCTGCAGGCGCTCGTCGGCCGGCTGCGCCGGGCGCTCGGGCACGAGGCCGTCGCCTCGGCGGAGGGCGGTTACCGGCTGGCGGCCGGGCCCGAGGACGTCGACCTGTTCCGGTTCGACCGCCTCGCCGGCGAGGGCGTACGGCAGGCGGGCCGCGGCGGCGACCCCGAGCTCGCCGGGCGGCTGCTCGACGAGGCGCTCGCCCTGTGGCGCGGGCCCGTGACCGCGGACCTCCCCGGGCGTACGGCGCAGGTCGCGCGCTGGGAGGCCCGCCGGCTCGCGGCCCGGCGCGCCCGCGCGGAGGCCGCGGTGGCGCGCGGCGACGCGGACGCGGCGCTGCCGGAGCTGGCCGCGCTGACCGCCGAGCACCCGCTCGACGAGCCCCTGCAGGCGCTGCGGCTGCGCGCCCTGCGCGCGGCGGGGCGGCCGGCGGAGGCGCTGGAGGCGTACGAGGCGGTGCGCCGCCGGCTCGCGGACGGCCTCGGCACCGACCCCGGGCCCGAACTGCGCGCCCTGCACGCCGAGTTGCTGGACCCGGCCGAGCCGCCCCGCCCGGCTGCCGCCCCGGCCCCCGCGACCCGGCGTACCGGCAACCTGCGGGCCCGGCTGACCAGCTTCGTCGGCCGCGAGGACGACCTCGCCGAGGTGCGCGAGGACCTGGGGCGGGCCCGGCTCGTCACCCTGCTCGGCACCGGCGGCGCGGGCAAGACCAGCCTCGCGGTCGAGGCGGCGGGTGCCGAGGCCGGCGCCGGGGCGTGGGCCGACGGCGTGTGGGTGGTCGAACTGGCCCCCGTCACCGACCCCGAGGCGGTCGCCGAGGCGGCGCTGGGCGCGATCGGGGCCCGCGGAACCGTGGTCCGGGCGGGGCTCCCCGACGAACTGCGCAGTGTGGACCCGCTGGGCCGCCTCCTGGAGCACTGCGCGGAGCTGCGCATGCTGCTGGTCCTGGACAACTGCGAGCATGTGGTGGGCGCGGCGGCGGCGCTGGCGGAGTCGGTGCTGGCGCAGTGCCCGGGGGTGACGATCCTGGCGACGAGCCGTGAGCCGCTGGGGGTGCCGGGGGAGGCGGTGCGGCCGGTGGAGCCGTTGCCGCAGGCGACGGCGCTGCGGCTGTTCGCGGAGCGCGGGGCGGCGGCGCGGCCCGGGTTCGCGGTGGAGGACGATCTGGAGGCGGCGCAGGAGATCTGCCGGCGTCTGGACGGTCTGCCGCTGGCCATCGAGCTGGCGGCGGCGCGGCTGCGAGTGCTGACCGCGCGGCAGATCGCCGACCGCCTCGACGACCGCTTCCGGCTCCTGACGACCGGCGCGCGCACGGTCCTGCCGCGCCAGCAGACGCTGCGCGCGGTCGTCGACTGGTCCTGGGACCTGCTCACCGAGCCCGAACGCACGGTCCTGCGCCGCCTGTCGGTCTTCTCCGGCGGCTGCGACCTGGCAGCCGCCGAAGCCGTCTGCACCCCGGCGACTCCGGCGACTCCGGCGACTCCGGCGACCCCGGCGACCCCGGCGACCCCGGCGACCCCGGCGACCCCGGCGGCCGACACCCCCGACACCCCCGACACCCTCGACCTCCTCGCCGCACTTGTCGACAAGTCGCTGGTCGTCGCCGCGCCCGACCCCGGGACCGGGGAGATGCGCTACCGGCTCCTGGAGACCGTGGCCGAGTACGGGGCCGAGCGGCTCGACGAGGCCGGGGACCGGCGGGCCACCGAGCGGCGGCACCTGGTGCATTACCGCGAGTTCGCGCGTACCGCCGACCCCGAGCTGCGAGGGCCACGTCAAGGCAGGGCGCTCGCGCGGATCCAGGGCGAGTACGAGAACCTGCGCACCGCGCTGCGGCGGGCCGTCGCCGCGCGGGACGAGCACGAGGCGCTGATGCTGGTGCACGCGCTGCTCTGGTACTGGCAGATGCGCGATCTGCGGGCCGACGCCCGGCACTGGGCCGAGGCCGCCGCCGCGCTCGGGCCGGACCCCTTCACGCCGCCCGGTGCGCCCGTCGTCCCGCTCGACGCGCCCGTCACCGCCGCCCCGCCGCCGTTCGACGAGGCGCGGCTGTGGGAGGCGCGGCGCGGGGCGCGGCTGCTCGAACTGATCAACATGGACCACGAGAACGCCCGGTGGACCAGCCCGGAAGGGCTGCGTCGGCTGCGGGACATCGTCGCCGTGTACCCGCCGGGCCTGCCGCAGACCTGCCGCCTGCCCGGCGTCATCACCGTGTTCGCCGTGGCCCTCACCGGCGACGTGCCGGCGATGCGCCGGGCGCTCGACGTGACCGTCGACGTCTGCCGGGAGCGCGGCTTCTCCTGGGAGCTGGCCGGGGCGCTGCAGCAGCGGGCCAACATCCTGGCCAGTCGCGCCGACTGGGCCGACGAGGCCGGGGCGGACGCCGACGAGGCGCTGGAGCTCTTCCTCCGCCTCGGCGACGCCTGGGGTGTCGCCGAGGCCCTCGCCTGCCGCGGCGAGGCCCGCGAGCGGCGGCTCGCATTCGAGGGAGCCGCCGAGGACTTCGCCGCCGCCATCGGTCACGCCGAGCGGATCGGCGGGCAGTCCCAGACCGCCGTGCTGCGCGCCCGGTACGCCTCCATGCTCGTGGAGACCGGCCGCCGCGCCGAGGCGGAGGAGATCATGCGGCGGATCATCGACGGCGAGCACGGCCGGGGGCACGAGGCGACCCTCATGGCCCGTACGCACCTCGCGATGCTCCTCGGCCGTACGGGCCGCACCGCCGAGGCCCGGGCCCATCTGCACCGCCTGCTCGGCGAGTTCA
Organism: Streptomyces tritici; assembly: GCF_048500665.1. Taxonomy (NCBI): domain Bacteria; kingdom Bacillati; phylum Actinomycetota; class Actinomycetes; order Kitasatosporales; family Streptomycetaceae; genus Streptomyces; species Streptomyces tritici. The sequence goes on along the minus strand of NZ_CP183183.1, from coordinate 1,821,020 downwards.
GCGCCGACACCTTCGCCGTCTTCGAGGGCTTCACGGTCGGCGCGCTCGGCTGGCTCGACGTCGTCGACGGCGCATACGACTCCGGCCTCGCGCGCGCCCGCCAGGCGTACCACCGTTCCCTGGACGGGCTGGCGAAACTGGTCGCCCCCCAGATGTCGGCCTCCCACCTGGTCACCGCCGCCTGGGCGCTCGCCGGGCTGGGCGGGCCCGGCGCCCGCACCGGGGCGGTCCTGCTCGGCGCGTCGGCGGCCCTGCTCCCGCCCGGGCACCTGCTCGCGCCCCAGGAGCGGGAGAGCCGCGCCGCGGCGACCGCCCTGGCGCGCGAGCGGCTCGGCGCGGCGGAGTTCGAGGCCGCGTACGCCGAGGGCGGCGGCCTCTCGTTCCAGGAGGCCGCCGCCCTGCTCGACGGCGCCGTACACGCCGCCGCGCCCTGAACCCCGTGGGGCCGTACGCGTCCGCCGCATCGTTCACCCCGTGGGCGCCGTACGCGCCGCCGCGTCCCGAACCCGTGGGCCGTCAGGTCCTGTCGCGGAACTTCCTCACCGCGATCGGCGCCGTGACCACCGTGATCGCCAGGGCCCAGCCCAGCGTCATCCACGCCGAGTCCGCCACCGGGCCGCCGTTGATCAGGTTGCGGGCCGCGTCGGCCAGGTTCGACAGCGGGTTGTAGTCGGTGAAGGCCTTCAGCCAGTCCGGCATCGAGGTCGGCGGGGCGAAGATCGACGATCCGAACTGCAGCGGCATCAGCACCATCATGGCCATCCCCTGGACCGCCTGGGCCGTCTTCAGCGTCAGACCCAGCAGGATGAAGATCCACATCAGCGAGGCGCCGAACACCATGGACAGACCGATCGCCGCGCACAGGTGCAGGAACGAGGTGTGGATCTCCATGCCGAGCAGGAAGCCCATGCCGAGCAGGATCGCCGTGGCGACCAGCATCCGGCAGGTCTCGACCACGATCTTCGCGACGAGCACCGAGGACCGGGCGATCGGCATCGTCCGGAACCGGTCCATGATCCCCTTCTTGATGTCGTCGTTGATGCCCACGCCGACGGTGATGGCGATGTTCATGCCCATCATCGCCATCATCCCGGGCGTCACGTAGTTGACGTAGTCGTCGTTGTTGCCCTTGCCGGCGATCGCGCCGCCGAAGACGTACACGAACAGCAGGATGAAGATGATCGGCATGAAGACGGCGTCGAACATCGACTCCGGGTCCTGCTTGATCTGCACCGCGTTGCGCCGGACCAGCGCGCCGATGTGACGGAGGTGGGCGCGCGGCCCGATCCGGCCCTCGCCGGAGGTCTTCAGCGGCGCCGGTCCGCCGGACGACCGGCCGGTGCCGGCCGGGGACTTCGAGAGTGCGGTCGTGGTGCTCATGCGGCGACCTCCTGAGCGGGCGCGTCGGAGACGGGGGAGGTCTTCTGGCCGGTCAGGGCGAGGAACACCTCGTCGAGGCTGGGCAGATGGGTGCCGATGTCGGCGACCCCGAAGCCGCGCGCGCCGAACAGCCCGACCACGGCGGTCAGTTGGGCGTCGCTGAGGATCGGCACGTGCAGCGTCTCCTCGTCGGGGACGACGGTCGCGCCGGCGACCCCGTCGAGACCGGCCTCGCGCAGCGCCGTCGCCATCGCGGGCAGGTCGGCCGGATCGGCCGGACGGACCTGGAGGGTCCGGCCGCCGACGCGGGCCTTGAGCTCCTGGACGCCGCCCTTGGCGATGACCTTGCCCCGGTCGATGACCGTCAGCTCGCTCGCGAGCTGCTCGGCCTCCTCCATGTACTGCGTGGTCAGCAGGACCGTGGCGCCCTCGGCGACCATCCGCCGGACCTCGTCCCAGACCTCGTTGCGGGTGCGCGGGTCGAGACCGGTGGTGGGCTCGTCCAGGTAGAGCACCGCCGGGCTGCCGATCATCGAGGCGGCCAGGTCCAGCCGGCGGCGCATGCCGCCGGAGTACTGCATCGCCGGGCGCTTGGCGGCCTCGGTGAGGGAGAACCGTTCCAGCATCGCGTCGGCGCGGCGGCGGGCGTCGGCCCGGGACAGGTCGAGCAGCCGGCCGATCATGTACAGGTTCTCCCAGCCGGAGAGCTTCTCGTCGACCGAGGCGTACTGGCCGGTGAGGCCGATGGTGCGGCGCAGCTGCCGGGGCTGCCGCACCACGTCGTACCCGGCGACGACGGCGGTGCCGGCGTCCGGGACGAGCAGGGTGGACAGGCAGCGGACGAGGGTGGTCTTGCCGGCGCCGTTCGGTCCGAGCACGCCGAGGACGGTGCCCTCCCGGACGTCGAGGTCGACCCCGTCCAGCGCCTTCGTCTCGCCGAAGTGCTTCACGAGGCCCCGTACCTCGACGGCGTTGGTGTGTGATCGCGTCATGGTCACAGGGCACCAGGCGTCACCGACAGGCCACCGACAGACGACCGACAGACGACCGACGGACTGCCGACAGGCCCTCCCGCGGCCCCGCAGGCCCCCAGCGGACCCGCGCCCGCCGCGGACCCGCGAGCCCGCCGCGGACCCCCAGGCCCCCGCGGACCCCCCGGGCACGCCGACGGCCCGCCGATGGGGGAAGGTCGGCGGGCCGTCGTCCGTACCGCGATGGTCTGTGCCGCGCCCGGGCCCGCCGACGGTGTCGGCGGGGGGCCGGGCGCGCCGCGGGCGTCAGTGGAACGTGTGCTCCTCGGCGGGGAACGCCCCGCCGGCGACGTCCTCGGCGAAGGCCTTCGCCGCGTCGCCGAGCGTGGCCCGGAGGTTGGCGTACGGCTTGGTGAACCGCGGCACCTTGCCGCCGGTCAGGCCGGCCATGTCCGTCCAGACCAGCACCTGCGCGTCGGTCCCGGCGCCGGCGCCGATGCCGATGGTCGGGATGTCCAGCGACCGGGTGACCTCGGCGGCCAGCTCGGCCGGGACCAGCTCCAGGACCAGCGCGAACGCGCCCGCGTCCTGGGCCGCCTTGGCGTCCCGCAGCAGCTTGTGCGCCGCCTCGTCGGAGCGGCCCTGCACCCGGTAGCCCATGGTGTTCACGGACTGCGGGGTCAGGCCCAGGTGGGACATGACGGGGATGCCGGACTGCACGAGCAGCTCGGTCTGCGGCAGGGAGCGCTCGCCGCCCTCCAGCTTGATCGCGCCGACGCCCGCCTCCTTGACCAGCCGGGTGGCGTTGCGCAGGGCCTGGACGGGCCCTTCCTGGTACGAGCCGAAGGGCAGGTCGCCGACGACGAGGGCGCGCTTGGTGCCCCGGACGACGGCGGCGGACAGCAGGGTCATCTCGTCCATCGTGACGGGCACGGTGGTGTCGTAGCCGAGGTGACAGTTGCCCATCGAGTCCCCGACGAGGATCACCGGGATGCCGGCCTCGTCGAAGACCGACGCGGTCATGGCGTCGTAGGCGGTGAGCATGGGCCACTTCTCGCCGCGGGCCTTGGCGGCGGCGATGTCGTGGACGGTGATGCGGCGCGTGCCCTTGCCGCCGTACAGCGCCTTGCTGCTGTCGGGGGCCTGCTTCTGGGCAGCCTGAAGCGTCATGGTGAACGGCTCCTTCGTCATCTCGAGGCGCCCTGACGGCGTCCCCGGACCACGTCCATGGTGGCACTTCGCGCGGCGGCGGGGGAAGGGCGCCGCCGCGGGGCGGCAGTGGTGCTGTTCACACTCCGGGAACGTTCCGCCGGCTGCCGGGAGAACGTTCCGCCGGTCGCCCGGACAACCTTCCGCCGACTGGCCGAAAGAATTTGTTTACGAGACGGTCTCGTATCGAAATCGGCTAGTGTGGAGCCATGGCCGAGTCTCCCGTCCGCCCCGCCCCGCCCCGTGTCCCCGAAGCCGTGCACCGCCGCCGCTGGGCGATCCTCGGCGTGCTCATGCTGAGCCTGCTGATCGTCGTCCTGGACAACTCGATCCTGAACGTGGCCGTGCGCACCATCGCCGCCCCCGCCCCCACCGGACTCGGCGCCACCCAGAGCGAGCTGGAGTGGGCGATCAACTCGTACACGCTGGTCTTCGCCGGGCTGCTGTTCACCGCCGGCCTGCTCGGCGACCGGCTGGGCCGCAAGAAGGTCCTGCTGTCCGGCATAGCGGTCTTCGGCGTCGGCTCCGCGCTGGCCGCCCTGTCCGGCACCCCCGACGAGCTGATCGCCTACCGGGCCGTGATGGGCCTCGGCGGGGCGTTCGTGATGCCCGCGACGCTGGCCGTGCTGATGAACGTCTTCGAACGCGACGAGCAGCCGCGCGCCATCGGCATCTGGGCCGGCGGCGTCGGCCTGGCCATCGCGATCGGGCCGATCACCGGCGGCATCCTCCTGGAGCACTACTGGTGGGGCTCGATCTTCCTGGTCAACGTGCCGGTCGTCCTGCTCGCGCTGGTGCTGATGGCCTGGCTGGTCCCGGACTCCCGGGACCCGAACCCCGGCCGCATCGACCTCACCGGCGTCCTGCTGTCCATCCTCGGCCTCGTCCTGCTGGTGTACGGGATCATCCGCGGCGGCGAGCTGGCGAGCTTCACCGACCCCTGGGTCCTCGTCACCGTCCTCGGCGGGCTCGCGGTCCTCGCCCTGTTCGTCGTGCACGAGAAGCGCAGCGACCACCCGGCCGTCGACATGGCGTACTTCCGCAGGCCCGCCTTCTCGGCCGCCGTCGCCGCCATCGCCCTGGTCTTCTTCGCCCTCATGGGCGTGACCTTCTTCTCCGCGTTCTACCTGCAGAGCGTCCGCGGCTACAGCGCCCTGCAGGCCGGCCTGCTGATCCTGCCGCTGGCCATCGCCCAGACGGTCTTCGCGCCCCGGGCCCGGCTCGTCGTGGAGCGCTTCGGGGCGAAGACGGTCTGCACGGCGGGCCTCGTCGCGCTCGCCGTCGGACTCGGGGCCTTCGCGTTCTTCGACGCCGACACCCCCGTCTGGGTCCTGGAGGTCGTCTTCTTCCTCCAGGGCGCGGGCATGGCCCACATCATGACGCCGGTCACGGTCTCCGTCATGCAGGCCCTGCCCCGCGAGAAGGCCGGCTCCGGCTCGGCGATCAACAACACCTTCCGGCAGGTCGGCGGGGCGCTCGGCGTCGCCGTGCTCGGCTCGGTGCTCTCCGCCGCCTACCGGGGCGAGATCGAGGGGCACCTCGGCGGGGTTCCCGCCGGCCTGCGCGCGACGGCCGGCGAGTCGATCGAGGCCACCCTCGGCGTCGCCGAGAAGCTCGGCCCGGCCGGCGACGCCCTGGTCCGGCCCGCGTACGCCGCCTTCCTCGACGCCATGCACGTCACCGCCCTCGCCTCCGCGGGCGTGGCGCTCCTCGGCGCGGTGGTCGTGGCCCGCTACCTGCCCGGCCGCCGGCCGGCGGGAGCCCCCGGGCCCTCGGTGGCGACGGAGCGGCCCGCGGAGGCGGGAGAATCGGTCCGGTAGATCCGGTGGATCCGGTGATCAAGTGGATCCGGTGATCAGGCAGATCCGGTGAAGCCGGTGAAGCCGGTGAAGCCGGTGGACCCGGGAGATCCGGTGGATCCGGTGGCAGCGGACCACCGTGGAGTCGAGAGAGGCGGGGCGTCGGACGTGTCCCTGGAAGAAGAGCCGCCCGGCGGCCCGGCCCGGCGCGGCCGCCCCCGCAGCGAGGCGGCGGAGCAGGCGATCATCGGGGCCGTGATCGGTCTGCTCGAAGAGGGCATACCACTCGCCGGACTGTCCATCGAACGGATCGCCCGCACCGCCGGCGTCGGCAAGGCCACGATCTACCGCCGCTGGCCCGGAAAGGAGGAGCTGTTCGTCGACGTCGTCCGGTCGATCGAGCCACCGGACCCGGTGCTGCCGGGCACCTCCGTCCGCGACGACCTCGTCGTCATGCTGTCCTCGATGCGCGAGCGCGGCCTCGCCAAGCGGTCCGCGCTGCTGCGGAACGTCTTCTCGCAGATGCAGCTCTATCCCAAGCTCTGGGAGCAGTACCACCGGATCGCGATCGAGCCCCGCCGCCGGCTCGGCATCGACGCGCTGCGCCGCGGCGTCGAGACCGGCGAGATCCGCGCCGACCTCGACCTGGAGCTCGTCAACGACCTCTTCGTCGGCCCGCTGCTGCTGCGCACGGTGCTCCAGCCCACCGCCGACCTCTCGCCGGACTTCCCCGCGGCGGTCGTCGACGCGATCCTCGACGGGGTGCGCCCCGAGGACTGACCGTACGAATGTGCGCGTTCTGTCACAGCCGTTCCCCCCGCGCCACCTGCAGGAACCCCGCCACGCCGTTCCGTCGTCCTCGTGGCAGTACGGCCGACCCGTCATCGCCTAGTGTCGTCGACGGCGGGTCGCGGAGCAGGGCATGCGGCCCGCGGTGGCATGCGGCAAGGCAGTGGCATGCGGCAAGGCAGTGAGGACGGCGTGATGGCGCGAGTGGACATGGCGGAGACGGGGAACGGCGGGAGCTGGGACGACAGTCCCCGGCCGCGGCTCCGGTCCCTGACCGACCGGCTCCGCCACGACCGGGGCATCTGGCGGCGCGGCATCCTCCTCGCGGTGTGCGCCGTGCTGCTCACGCTGCTGATGGCCTTCCACGCCGAGATCCCCAACCGCATCGGCAACCTCGGCAGCCTCACCGAGACCTTCCTGCCCTGGCTGGGCGTCTTCGTCCCGCTGCTCCTGGTGCTCGCCCTGCTGCGCCGCTCCGCGACCGCCCTGGTCGCGCTGCTGCTGCCGACGGTGGTCTGGCTCAACCTGTTCGGCGGGCTGCTGCTCGACGACAAGTCCGGCACCGGCGGCGACCTCACCGTGGCCAGCCACAACGTCAACGCCGACAACCCGCGCCCCGAGGCCACCGCCCGCCGGCTCGCCGAGTCCGGCGCGGACGTGGTGGCCCTGGAGGAGCTGGCCCCGCACATGGTCCCGGTGTACGAGAAGGCGCTCGCCGCGGCCTATCCGCACCACACCGTCCAGGGCACCGTCGGCCTGTGGAGCCGGTACCCGCTGCGCGACACCCGCCCCGTCGACATCAAGATGGGCTGGACCCGCGCCCTGCGCTCCGTCGTCACCGCTCCCCAGGGCGAGGTCGCCGTCTACGTCGCCCACCTCCCGTCCGTCCGGGTCCGGATGGACGCCGGCTTCACCGCCAGCCGGCGCGACGACAGCGCCGACCACCTCGGCGAGGCCATCGCGGGGGAGCGGCTGCAGCGGGTCATCCTGCTCGGCGACCTCAACGGCACCATGAACGACCGCTCGCTGAACGCCGTGACCTCCCAGATGCGCTCCACCCAGGGCGCGGCCGGCGACGGCTTCGGCTTCAGCTGGCCGGCAGCGTTCCCGATGGCCCGGATCGACCAGATCATGGTCAAGAACGTCGAGCCGGTGTCCTCCTGGACCCTGCCCCGCACGGACAGCGACCACCTTCCGGTCGCCGCCCGCGTGAAGCTCTGACTCCGATGCTCCGACCCGGAAGCTCCGACCCGCCGCGGGGGACGGGCCGCGGGGGACGGGCCGTCAGGCCTGGTCCTTCCAGCGGTTGGTGACGGGGAGCCGGCGGTCCTTGCCGAAGCCCTTGCCGGAGATCTTCGTGCCCGGCGGGTACTGCCGCCGCTTGTACTCGGCCATGTCCACGAGCCGCAGCGTCCGGGTCACCACCTCCTCGTCGAAACCGGCCGCCACGATCTCCTCCCGGCCCTGGTCCCGGTCCACGTACCGCTCCAGGATCCGGTCCAGGACGTCGTAGTCCGGCAGCGAGTCGGTGTCCACCTGCCCCGGGCGCAGTTCGGCGCTCGGCGGCTTGACGATGGAGTTCTCCGGGATCGGCGGGACCTGGCCGCGCTCCTCGGCGGCCCGGTTGCGCCAGCGGGCCAGCCGGAACACGGTCGTCTTGTAGACGTCCTTGATCGGCCCGTACGCGCCGACGGAGTCGCCGTACAGGGTCGAGTAGCCCACCGCCAGCTCGGACTTGTTGCCCGGGGCGAGGACGATCTGCCCCTCCTGGTTGGAGATCGCCATCAGGAGCGTGCCGCGCAGCCGCGACTGCAGGTTCTCCTCCGCCAGACCGCTCAGTGCCAGCGCGTCCATGTACGCGTCGAACATCGGCGCGATCGGAACCGTGCGGAAGTGCAGGCCGGTCCGCCGGGCCAGTTCGGCCGCGTCCTCCTTGGAGTGCTCCGAGGAGTACTTCGACGGCATGGAGACGCCGTACACGTGCTGCGGGCCGAGCGCGTCGCAGGCGATCGCGGCGACCAGGGCGGAGTCGATGCCGCCGGACAGGCCGACCAGGACCGACGAGAAACCGTTCTTGGCGACGTACGCGCGCAGGCCCACGACCAGCGCCGAGTACACCTCCTCGTCGTCGTCCAGCCGGTCCGCCGGACCGCCCGTCAGCTCCGGCTCGTACGCCGGCACCGGCTCCTCGGAGAGCACCACGCGCTCGATCCGCAGCCCGTCGTCCACCACGCCCACCGGGGCGTCCGCGGCGGCCGCGGGCAGGTCCAGGTCGAGCAGCACGCTGCCCTCGGCGAACTGCGGGGCGCGGGCGAGGACCTCGCCGTCCCGGTCGACGACGATCGAGTCGCCGTCGAAGACCAGGTCGTCCTGACCGCCCATCATGGCCACGTACGCCAGCGTGCAGCCGGCCTCCTGGGCGCGCTTGCGGACCAGTTCGAGCCGCGTGTCGTCCTTGTTCCGCTCGTACGGCGAGGCGTTGACGGAGATCAGCAGGCCCGCGCCGGCGCTGCGGGCGGCCGGCACCCGGCCGCCGTCCTGCCACAGGTCCTCGCAGATGGCGAGCGCCACGTCGACGCCGTGCACGCGGACCACCGGCAGGGTGTCGCCCTGCACGAAGTAGCGGTACTCGTCGAAGACGCCGTAGTTGGGCAGGTGGTGCTTGGCGAAGCGGAGCGCCACCTCGCCGCGGTGCAGCACGGCGGCGGCGTTCTGCGGGGAGCCGGCGGGGCGGCCGAGCCGGGGCCGGTCCTGCTCGGACCGGTCCAGGTAGCCGACGACCACCGGGAGCTCCCCGAGGCCCTCGGCGGCGAGCCGGGCGGCGAGCGCGCGCAGGGCGTCCCGGGAGGCCTCGACGAAGGACGGGCGCAGGGCCAGGTCCTCGACGGGGTAACCGGTCAGCACCATCTCGGGGAACGCGACCAGATGCGCGCCCTGCTCGGCGGAGTGCCGGGTCCAGCGGACGATCGCCTCGGCGTTCCCGGCGAGATCGCCGACGGTCGAGTCGATCTGGTTCAGTGCGAGGCGTAGTTGAGGCACGCCGCCCAGTGTAATCGTCAAACCGACGCTATGTCGTGGAATCACGGTCCGGGCGGGGCGGCGGGGGTGCGGCGGCGGGGCGTTCGGCGGGCTGGGGCGGGGCTGCCGAGGGGCGGGCGGCAGGTCAGCGATGGGGCGTTCGGCGGGGCTGCGGCGGGGCCTGCTGGGCGGGCTGACGGCGGCTTGCGGGGCGGCGGCGGACGGGCTCGCGGGTGCTTTGCGCAGGCGGGAACCCTTCCGCGACGCCGGGCGTTCACGCGGTGTGTCCAGGAAAGGCCCGCGCGTGATCGCCGCGCTGCTGCTGCTCGGCGCGCTCGCGTACAGCGCGTGGGTGCCGGAGTTCGTCCTGCGCTCCGGGCTCGACCCGGTGCGCTCGTACGTGTCGGAGCTGGCCGCCACCGACCAGCCGTACAGCCTGGTGTTCCGGGTCTGCGACCTGGTCGCCGGGCTGCTGCTGCTCGCCGCGGCCTGCGGGGGGCTGCTGCGGGCGCGGGGACGGCCCTGGGCGGTGACCGGCTGGCTGGGGCTCGCGCTGTTCGGGGCGGCGACGGCCGCCGACTCGCGGCTGCCGCTGAGCTGCGCGCCCACCGTGGACGCGCGGTGCGCCGCCCGCGAGGCCGCGGGCCTGGTCCCGTTCAGCCATACGGCGCACGCCGTCAGTTCCGGGCTCGCCATGGCCGGCGCGCTGCTCGCGATGGTCGCGCTGACCGTGGCCGCCCGCCGGTACGGGGACCGGCCGCCCCTGGCCCGTACCGGACCGGCCCTCGTCGCGGTTTCCGTCGCGGCCACGGTGTGGACGCTGGCGGCGATCGCCGCCTTCGACGCGGGGCACGGCGCCTGGGGCCTCGGCGCCGGGCAGCGGCTCCAACTGCTGGCGGTGGTGGTCTGGCTGGCCGTCCTCGCCCGTTCGGAGTACACGGCCGCGCGGCCGGCCGCCCCCGCCCGAAGACCGGCGGCCGTGCGATGACCGGCGAGCGTTTCGTCCGCCTCGGGGGAGTGGCCCACCACGTCCGCGTCGAGGGCAGCGGACCGGTCTGCGTGCTCAGCGCCGGGCTCGCGCTGAGCTGGTTCGACTGGGACCCGGTCGCCGCGCTGCTCGCCCCGCACCGCACCGTCGTCCGCTTCGACCGCCCCGGCCACGGCCTGTCCGCCCCCGCGCCGGCCGCGCCCACCGCCGAGGGCGAGGCCCGGCGGATCGCCGGACTGCTCGACGCGCTCGGGCTGCCGGAACCGGTCACGGTCGTCGGCCACTCGATCGCCGGCTTCCACGCCGAGGCGTTCGCCCGGCTGTACCCGGACCGCACCGCCGGTCTCGTCCTCGTCGACTCCTCCGTCGAGGAGCGCGTGCGCGTCCCGGCCGTCCCCGGGCTGCGCACCGCCGCCGCCCGCGGGCTCGGCGCGGTCCTCACGGCCGCCGGCGTGCCCGCCGCGCTCGGCCCCCCGGCCCGCCGCCTGACCGTACGGCTCTCCCGGCACTCCGGCGGCGACCCGGCGCCGCCCGCACGGGTGCGCCGCTGCTACGCGAGCTCACGGGTGACCCGCGGCGCGCTCCTGGAGTACGCGCACTACGGGCCCGTCGCCGCCGGACTGCTCGCGCTGCGCCGCCGCGCCCCGCTGCCGCCCGGGCTGCCCGTCACCGTCCTCGCCGCCCCCGACGGCTCGCCGCGCTGGGGCGCGCGGCAGCGGGCCCTGGCCGCACGGCTCGGCGCGCGGTACGAGACGGCCGAGCCGTCCGGGCACCTGGTCATGCTGGACCGCCCGGACGCGGTCGTCCGGGCGGTCCTGGAGCAGCGGGGTCAGTGCGCGGTGTAGACCCGCGCGCAGAACTCCTTGATCTGCTCGTCGTCGAGGTGCTGGGCCAGATCGGCCTCGCTGATCATGCCGATCAGGCGCTTGTTCTCGATGACCGGCAGCCGCTTGATCTGGTGGCCCGTCATCTCGCTCAGGACGTCGCTCACGTCCGAGTTCGCCTCGATCCAGCGCGGGGTGCCCTGCGCCATCTGGCTGCAGGTGATCTTCGCCGGGTCGTGTCCCATGGCGACACACTTCACCACGATGTCGCGGTCCGTGATGATGCCGCAGAGCCGTTCGTTCTCGTCCGCGATGGGCAGCGCGCCCACGTCGAGGTCGCGCATCATCTGCGCGGCACGGTCGAGGGTCTCGTGCTCGGGAATCCACGTGGCACCGGAGTGCATGATGTCCTTGGCCGTGGTCATGGGGTGCGTACCTCCGTAGTACGTCGTGCGTAGCTCCCCGAGCACTGCCATTCTCCGTGGACGACGCGGCCCCCGCGACCGCAGCACGGGTCGCGGGGGCCGATCGGCGGCACGGGCCTCAGGGGCGCGGGGCCGCGCCCCGCTTCTTCAGCAGGTCCGTCATCAGGTCGATCTCCGACTGCTGGGCGTCGACCATGCCCTGCGCCAGGTTCCGCTCGACGTCCACGGTGCACTGCCGCACACAGCCCTGGGCCATGTGCACACCGCCCTTGTGGTGGTCGATCATCAGCTGGAGGAAGAGCACCTCGGCCTCCCGGCCGCCGAGCGTCGCCAGCTTCGCCAGTTCCGCCGGCGTGGCCATGCCCGGCATCAGCGCGCCCTCCCGCTGCTCCGGGGCGGCCCCGGAGCCGTGGCCGGACTGCCCGTCGTGACCGCCGGAGTGCCCGCCGTGACCGCCGGACTCCCCGCCGCCGGACATGTCCATCCACGCCATCGGCTCCGTGCCGGACTCCACCTTGGGCAGCCCCCACAGATCAAGCCAGCCCAGCATCATCCCGCGCTGGTTGGCCTGGGTGTTGGCGATGTCGTACGCGAGCCGGCGCACCTCCTCGTCCCGGGTGCGGTCCCGCACCACGAACGACAGCTCCACCGCCTGCTGGTGGTGGACCGACATGTCCCGGGCGAAGCCCGCGTCCGCCGAGGTGCGCGACGGCGTCGCCCGCGCCGCGGGCTCGTCGCCCCACGCGGCGGTGACCGTCGCGTACCCGGCGAACAGCAGCGCCAGGAACACGGCCGCCGCCGCGGCCCACTGCGTACGGGTGACGGTCACTGACCCATCCCCGCGCCCGGCTGCCCGTTCGCGCCCATGCCGCCGGTGCACGCGGCGCCCGGCTCGGGGGTCTGCGGGCCCTGCACGTACTTGGTGAAGAACTGGTCCACGCGCGGGTCGTCCGCGCCGTCGACGGTGACCTGCTTGCCCCAGGCGGACAGCATGATCGCCCCGGCCTGGTCCTTGACCGGGCTCATCAGGGTGTACGGGGTCTTGTCGACCTTCTGCTCCAGCTTCTTCACGTCCTCGGCCGGGGCCTTGTCGTTGTACGTCACCCAGACGGCGCCGTGCTCCAGCGAGTGCACCGCGTTCACCTCGGGCAGCGCCGTCTTGTAGACGTCGCCGTCGCAGTTCATCCAGACCTGGTGGTGGTCGCCGCCGACCGGGGGCTTCATCGGGTACGTGACGGCCTTGGTCACGTGGTTGCGGCCGAGCTTCTTGGCGTCCCAGGTCTTCTCGGCCTTCACGGGGGCCTTGGCGAGGGCCTCCTGCTGCTCCCTCTCGTTCTTCTCCTTGACGAGCACCCAGCCGCCGAAGCCGACCAGGCCGGCGACGATGACGCCGGCGATGCCCAGCGTCAGGAAGCGGTTGCGGCGCTCGCGGGCCTGCTCGGCCCGGCGCATCTGCTCTATCCGGGCGCGGCGGTCGGCGGTGGCGGAGCGGTTGGCAGCCATGGGGGTACGTCCTTCTTCATGAATGGGGGTTCGGATCGGTGTGCGGGCGGGACGACCGGTCCGGCTCAGGACCGCAACACCTGGAGGACGTGCAGGTCCGGCGCGCGCGGCCGCGCGTCGGCGGGGAAGGTCCGGCCGCTGTCGTCCCCCGTCCCGGCGCGTGCCGCCGGGTCCGCCGTCTGGACGGGCGGGTCCAGGGGCGGGGCGGTGAGCACCGCGGGCCCGAGGGCGGGCAGCAGCCGGCAGTCGCCGCGCTCGTCCGGGCAGAGGTACGCCTGCGGCACGGCGGCCGGCGCGGCCGGGGTCAGGGTCCGGGCGGCGGCGGCCGGGCGCTCGTGGTGCCCCGAGGGACCGGCGAGGTCCGGGCAGACCAGGAGCACGCCGAGCAGCGCGGCCACGGCACTCAGCAGTGCCGTGGGACGCGCGTGACGTGGGATGCGGGCGTGCCGCGTGACCCCCATGGGCCGTGATCGTAGGGGACGGGACCGCCTCACCGGCAGGGTGGGTTTCGACTGCGGGGCGGAAGCGCGCCCGAATCGGCCGGTCCCCCGTTACCTGCGCCACACCTGAACAGGCAGTATGGGTGTGCAACGTGCACGAAACCATGTGGTGGGATGCTCAGGTGCCCCCCGGTGAAGCCCCGAGGCGGTGGGAGCAGGCGGCCTGACCAGCGAGGATGGGTAGGAACGTAGATGGACAAGCAGCAGGAGTTCGTCCTCCGCACGCTCGAGGAGCGCGACATCCGCTTCGTGCGCCTGTGGTTCACCGACGTGCTCGGCTTCCTCAAGTCGGTCGCCGTCGCCCCCGCCGAACTGGAGCAGGCCTTCGACGAGGGCATCGGCTTCGACGGCTCCGCGATCGAGGGCTTCGCCCGCGTCTACGAGTCCGACATGATCGCCAAGCCGGACCCGGGCACCTTCCAGATCCTGCCGTGGCGGGCCGAGGCCCCCGGCACCGCGCGCATGTTCTGCGACATCCTCATGCCCGACGGCTCCCCGTCCTTCGCGGACCCGCGCTTCGTGCTGAAGCGGATGCTGGCCAAGACCTCGGACCTGGGCTTCACCTTCTACACCCACCCCGAGATCGAGTTCTTCCTGCTGAAGGACAAGCCGCTGGACGGCAGCCGGCCGACGCCCGCCGACAACTCGGGCTACTTCGACCACACCCCGCAGAACGTCGGCATGGACTTCCGCCGCCAGGCCATCACCATGCTCGAATCCATGGGCATCTCCGTGGAGTTCAGCCACCACGAGGGCGCGCCCGGCCAGCAGGAGATCGACCTGCGCTACGCGGACGCGCTGTCGACGGCCGACAACATCATGACCTTCCGGCTGGTCATGAAGCAGGTCGCGCTGGAGCAGGGCGTGCAGGCCACGTTCATGCCGAAGCCGTTCTCCGAGTACCCCGGCTCCGGCATGCACACCCACCTGTCCCTCTTCGAGGGCGACCGGAACGCCTTCTACGAGTCGGGCGCCGAGTACCAGCTGTCCAAGGTGGGCCGCTCCTTCATCGCCGGCCTGCTCCGGCACGCCGGCGAGATCTCCGCGGTCACCAACCAGTGGGTGAACTCGTACAAGCGCATCTGGGGCGGCTCCGGCCGCACCGCCGGCTCCGGCGGCGAGGCCCCCGCGTACATCTGCTGGGGCCACAACAACCGCTCGGCGCTGATCCGCGTCCCGATGTACAAGCCCGGCAAGATGGGCTCCTCCCGGGTCGAGGTCCGCTCCATCGACTCCGGCGCCAACCCGTACCTGACGTACGCGGTCCTGCTCGCCGCCGGCCTGAAGGGCATCGAGGAGGGCTACGAACTCCCCGCCGGCGCCGACGACGACGTCTGGGCCCTCTCCGACGCCGAACGCCGCGCCATGGGCATCGAACCCCTGCCCCAGAACCTCGGCGAGGCGATCTCCCTGATGGAGAAGAGCGAACTGGTCGCCGAGACCCTCGGCGAGCACGTCTTCGACTTCTTCCTCCGCAACAAGAAGCAGGAGTGGGAGGAGTACCGCTCCGAGGTCACCGCCTTCGAGCTGCGCAAGAACCTGCCGGTGCTGTGACGTGCGGCGGCCCCGGGCGGGGGTGACGTCCGGGGCCGGGCGGGGGTGGGGGTCAGCGTTCGGAGAGTTCGGAGGGGGCTTCCTGGACGACCCAGGTGTTGCCGTCGGGGTCGGCGAAGGTGAGGAAGGAGTTCCAGGTCTCGCCCTTGCCGTCCTCCCAGCCCGTCGCGCCGACGTGCTGGACGGGGCCGGCCTCCACGCCGCGGTCGAGGAGTTCGGCGCGGGCCGCCTCGATGTCGGTGACGCACAGCTGGAGGCCGTGGAGCGAGCCGGGCTCCATCGAGCCCGCGCCCGGGGCCTGCGGCATGCCGGAGAGCATGGCGATCGAGCAGCGTGAGCCGGGCGGGGTCAGCTGGATGATCCGCATGCCCGGGGCGACCTCGTCGTCCAGGTCCACCTTGAAACCGACCCTGTCGGCGTAGAACTCCTTCGCCCGGTCCAGGTCCGTGACGGGCACGGGCACCACTTCCAGCGTCCAGTTCATCGGATCTCCTCAAAGCGCCAGCGGGTCTGGCCGTACGGGTGGCCCTTCGCGAAACCGAAGACGGTGCGCGGGGCGACCGCGAACACGACGGCCCCTCCACCTTCGCCCCCGAAACCGCCCTCGCGCACCTCCATGTGCCACTCGGGTCCGTACTTCTCCTCGTACGCGGCGGCCAGCGCCTGCAGCCGCGGTTCGTCCATGACGCGGACCGCCTTGCCCTCCACCACCAGGTCCAGGCCCTCGTGCAGCAGGCCCGCGCCCGTGGTCAGGACGACCTCCGGGTTGCGCTCCAGGTTGCGGGCCTTGCGCTCGGCCGGGCCGGTGCAGAAGTGCAGGGCGCCGCCGGACCACACCGCGATCAGCGGGGTCACGTGGGGGCGGCCGTCCGGGCGCACCGTCGACAGCCAGAACACCTCGGCCGCCGCCAGCCGCCGTTCCGCCTCCGGCCAGGGCAGCGGCGCCGCCTTCTCGTCGCTGTAGCGGGGATCGAGCTCCGTGGTGCGGGGGCCCGAGGCCGTGGTGCGGGGGGCCGGGTTTGCCGGGTGGGGGCCCGGGTCCGTCGGGCCGGGGCCCGGGGTCGTGGTTCGGGGGTTCATGGGGTCCTCTCGTCCTGCTGCGTGGTCCTCCTGAAGGGGGGACTCCGCTCGCGGCGCGGACTCATCGCTGCGGATAGGCTCGATCCCGCAGGACGCGGCACGGTGGAGGGAGCGGCCAGATGACGGGACCGGGGCGCAGGAGCAGCACGTTCACCCGGCTGCTGCGGCACGGTTTCACCGACCCGTCCCGGGCCGAGGGCCTGCTCGACCTGCCCGAACTGGCCGCCCTGCGCGACGACTCCGTCCTGCTCGACGCCCTCGGCGCCACCGCCGACCCCGACCTCGCCCTGCACGGCCTGGTCCGTCTCGTCGAGGCCCAGCCCGAGGACGGGCGGCAGACCCTGACGACCACGCTGCTGTCCGCCAAGCCCTTCCGCGACCGGCTCCTCGGGGTGCTCGGCGCCTCCGAGGCGCTCGCCGACCACCTCGCCCGGCACCCCCGCGACTGGCAGGCGCTGGTCACGTACGAGGCCGCCGACCTGAACCCCGGGGTCGCCGAGTTCGAGCGGGGGCTCGCCGAGGCGGACGACCCGATCTCGCTGCGGATCGCGTACCGCCGCTGTCTGCTGGCCATCGCCGCCCGCGACGTCTGCGGCACGGCCGACGTCGCCCAGACGGCCGCCGAGCTCGCCGACCTCGCCACCGCCACCCTGCGGGCCGCGCTCGCCCTCGCCCGTACGGCCGCGCCGGACGACGCCGCGCAGTGCCGGCTCGCGGTCATCGCCATGGGCAAGTGCGGCGGCCACGAGCTCAACTACGTCTCCGACGTGGACGTGATCTTCGTGGCCGAACCGGCCGAGGGCGCCGACGAGGGCAAGGCCCTGCAGGCCGCCACCCGGCTGGCCTCGCACCTGATGCGGATCTGCTCCGAGACCACCGTCGAGGGCGTCATCTGGCCGGTCGACGCCAACCTCCGCCCCGAGGGCCGCAACGGGCCGCTGGTGCGCACCCTCAGCTCCCACCTCGCCTACTACCAGCGCTGGGCCAAGACCTGGGAGTTCCAGGCGCTGCTGAAGGCCCGCGCGGTGGCCGGCGACCCGGAGCTGGGGGAGGCGTACATCGACGCCGTCTCCCCGCTGGTCTGGCAGGCCGCCGAGCGGGAGAACTTCGTCGCCGACGTGCAGAAGATGCGCCGCCGGGTCGTCGACAACATCCCCGCCGCGCACGTCGACCGGCAGCTGAAGCTCGGACCCGGCGGCCTGCGGGACGTCGAGTTCGCCGTCCAGCTGCTGCAGCTGGTGCACGGCCGCAGCGACGCCACGCTGCGCAGCGGCACCACCCTCGACGCGCTCGGCGCGCTGGCGGCCGGCGGCTACGTGGGCCGCGCCGACGCCGCCCAGCTGGACGACGCGTACCGCTTCCTGCGGGTCATGGAGCACCGCATCCAGCTGTACCGGCTGCGCCGCACCCACCTCGTCCCCGAGGACGACGCCGATCTGCGACGCCTGGGCCGTTCCCTGGGCCTGCGCACCGACCCGGTCGCGGAGCTCGACAAGGAGTGGCGGCGGCACGCCTCGATCGTGCGCCGGCTGCACGAGAAGCTGTTCTACCGGCCGCTGCTCGACGCGGTCGCCCAGCTCGCGCCCGGCGAGATCCGGCTGAGCCCCGCCGCGGCGGGCCAGCGGCTGGAGGCCCTCGGGTACGCGGACCCCGCCGCGGCCCTGCGCCATCTGGAGGCGCTGTCCTCCGGGGTGTCGCGCAAGGCCGCCATCCAGCGGACCCTGCTGCCGGTGCTGCTGGGCTGGTTCGCCGACTCCGCCGACCCGGACGCGGGCCTGCTGGGCTTCCGCAAGGTCTCCGACGCGCTCGGCAAGACCCCGTGGTACCTGCGGCTGCTGCGCGACGAGGGCGCCGCGGCGGAGAACCTCGCCCGCGTGCTGTCGGCCGGGCGGCTCGCCCCCGACCTGCTGCTGCGCGCCCCCGAGGCGGTCGCGCTCCTCGGCGACCCCGAGGGCCTGAAGCCGCGCGGCCGGGAGCACCTGGAGCAGGAGGTGCTGGCCGCCGTCCGCCGGGCGGAGGGCGCGGAGCAGGCCGTCGCCGCCGCGCGCGGGGTGCGCCGCCGCGAGCTGTTCCGGACCGCCGCGGCCGACCTCATCGGCTCGTACGGCACCGAGGACAGCCCCCGGGAGGCCGACCCGGGCTCCCTGGTCGACCGGGTCGGCAACGCGGTCACCGACCTGAACGCGGCGACCATCGCCGGGGCGCTGCGGGCCGTGGTGCGCGACGGCTGGGGCGACGAGCTGCCCACCCGCTTCGCCGTCATCGGCATGGGCCGCTTCGGCGGCCACGAGCTGGGCTACGGCTCCGACGCGGACGTGCTGTTCGTGCACGAGCCGCGCGAGGGCGTCGACGAGCAGGAGGCCGCGCGGGCCGCCAACCGGGTCGTCGAGGAGATGCGCCGGCTGCTGCAGCTGCCCACCGCCGATCCGCCGCTGCTCATCGACGCCGATCTGCGCCCGGAGGGCAGGAGCGGCCCGCTGGTGCGCACCCTCGGCTCGTACGGGGCGTACTACCGGCGCTGGTCGCTGGTCTGGGAGGCGCAGGCGCTGCTGCGCGCCGAGCCGATGGCCGGCGACGCGGAGCTGGGCGAGCGGTTCACGGCGCTGATCGACCCGCTGCGGTACCCGGAGGAGGGCCTGGGCGAGGAGGCGGTCCGCGAGATCCGCCGGCTGAAGGCCCGGATGGAGAGCGAGCGGCTGCCGCGCGGCGCCGATCCGACCCTGCACGCCAAGCTGGGCCGGGGCGGGCTGTCGGACGTGGAGTGGACGGTGCAGCTGCTGCAGCTGCGGCACGGCCGGCGGCTGCCCGGGCTGCGCACCCCCCGCACCCGCGAGGCCCTGGCGGCGGCGCTCGCCGCGGGCCTGATCCCGGCCGACGAGGCGCAGATCCTCGACGAGGCGTGGGTGCTGGCCACCCGGGTCCGCAACGCGGTGATGCTGGTCCGCGGCCGGGCCGGCGACACGTTCCCGTCCGACGGCCGCGAACTGGCCGCGGTGGGACGGTACCTGGGGTACGGGCCGGGGCACGTCGGCGAGATGGTCGACGACTACCGGCGCATCACGCGGCGGGCCCGGGCGGTCGTGGAGGAGCTGTTCTACGGCTCGTAGACCCCGGACTGCACGGCTCGTGGACCTCACGCTGCACAGCTCGTAGGCGAACCCGTCAGGCAGCCGGGCCCGGGGCACCGGCGAGGAGGCGGCGCAGCTGGGCGACGTAGCCGGTCAGGGCCAGTTCGAAGGCCGCCTCGGTGCGCAGGTCGGCGGCCGCCAGCGCCCGTGCGAGCTGGGGCGTCTCCGCCTCGTCGGTGAGTTCCCACATGGCCTCGGGAGCGGCCATGTCCAGCGCGGAGCCGAGGACGAGGTTCTCCAGGCCGATGATCACCGGCATGACGTCCGGCAGCGCGAAGCCCGCGTCGAGCAGCAGGGCGACGGCCTGTTCGTACTGGAGCAGCACCTTCGGTGCGCGCACCGGCGAGGTGGTGAGCAGCGGGATGGCCCGCGGGTGCGCGGCGAACGCGGCCCGGTAGGAGCGGGCCCAGGCGGTCAGGGCCGCGTCCCACGGCTCCCGGCCCAGCGTCGAGGAGTCGATCGCCGCGCAGACCCGCTCGCGCACCAGCTCCACGATGCCGTCCCGGCCGTCCACATGGTGGTACACCGAGGCCGTCTGCACGCCGAGCTTGCGCGCGATCTGCGGAACGCTGAACTCGCCCTGCGCATCGACGAGTTCGAGTGCGGCGGTGGTGATGCGCCCCCGGTCGAGGAGCGGTGTGCGCGGTCGGCCCATCGATCGGTGCCCCCTGTTCAGGTCTTCCCGTGCGTCGCCTCGGAGGCTACATTGCCGCAAACCGAAAGCCTTTAGGTTTCCGCTCCGGAAGGGCTTCCCCATCCATGACCCCACCCACCCGCGACTCCGCCGAGGGGCTGAGAACCGGCACGCTCACCACCGCCGACATCTCCTTCTTCGTCGTCTCCGCCGCCGCCCCGCTCACCGTCATGGCCGGCGTCGCCCCCATCGCGATCGTCCTCGGCGGCATCGGCGCCCCCGCCGGCTACCTGCTCGCCGGACTCACCCTGGCGGTCTTCGCCGTCGGCTTCACCACCATGAGCCGGCACGTCCGCAGCGCCGGCGCGTTCTACGCGTACATCACCCGCGGCCTCGGCAAGCCCGTCGGCATCGCCGCCGCCCTGCTCGCCATGCTCGGCTACAACGGCATGGAGATCGGCGTCTACGGCCTGCTCGGCACCGCCACCGCCGACACCGCCCACTCCCTGTGGGACCTCGACGTCCCCTGGCTGCCCGTCTCGCTCGCCGGGCTGCTGCTCATCTGGTACGGCGGCTACCGCTCCATCGACTTCGGCGCCAAGCTCCTCGGCGTGCTGCTCGTCGCCGAGACCGGCATCCTCGTCCTGCTCGCCGGCGGGGTGCTGCTCGAAGGCGGCGCGGACGGCCTCTCGCTCGCCTCCTTCGCCCCCGGCAACGTGCTCGTCCCCGGCACCGCCGGCGTCCTCGCCTTCGCCTTCGCCGCCTTCACCGGCTTCGAGTCCACCGTGATCTACCGCCGCGAGGCCAAGGACCCCGACCGCACCGTCCCCCGCGCCACCTACCTCGCCGTCTGCTTCCTCGGCCTCTTCTACGCCTTCGTCGTCTGGACCGCGATCCAGGCCTTCGGCGACGCCAAGGTCGTCGAGGCCGCCGGCGACGACCCGGCCGGCCTGTTCTTCACCGCCATCACCCTCTACGTGGGCGCCTGGGCGGCCGACCTGATGCACGTCCTCATCGTCACCAGCGTCATCGCCTCCCTGCTCGCCTTCCACAACGCCATCAACCGCTACGGCCTCGCGCTCGCGGAGGAGGGCGTGCTGCCCCGCGCCTTCGGCAGGGTCCACCCCCGGCACGGCTCCCCGTACGTCGCGGGCCTCGCCCAGACCGGGCTCGGCGCGGCCGTGGTCCTCGCCTTCGCGCTGGCCGGCGCCGACCCGTACCAGCAGCTGCTGCTGTGGGTGAACACCCCCGGCATGATCGGCCTGCTCGCGCTCCAGCTGCTCGCCGCGCTCGCCGTGCCGTTCTTCTTCCGCCGGATCACCCACGAGGAAGGCGTGCTGCGCACCACGGTCGCGCCCGCCGTCGCGGTCGTGCTGCTCTCCGGGGCCATGGGGCTGGTGATCACCCACATGGACCTGTTCACCGCCGCGTCCCCGCTGGTCAACACCGTGCTCGTGGCCCTCGTCCCCGCCGTGTTCGTGCTCGGCCTGGGCCTCGCCCGGCGCCTGCGCCGCACCCGCCCCGAGGTGTACGCGCGCTTCGCCGCCGAGCCCGCCCCGCAGCAGCCGGAAACCGCAACCGAAGGAGAAGCGCCGTCGTGCCCGCACCCGACCTCGTCCTCGTCAACGCCCGCGTCCGCACCCCGGAACTGACCGGGCACACCGCCCTCGCCGTCCACGACGGACGGATCACCGCCCTCGGCGACGACACCGACGCCCGCGCCTGGGCAGGCCCCGGCACCGAGACCGTCGACCTGGGCGGCGCCACCCTCACCCCCGGCCTCACCGACGCGCACAGCCACCCCGTGTGGGGCCTGGAGATGTTCTCCGGCACCGACCTGTCCGCCGTCCGCGACCTCGACGGACTGCGGGCCGCGCTGGCCGGCGCCGAACGCCGTGCGGGCTGGGTCGTCGGCTACGCCCTCGACCACAACGTCTTCGGCGGCCGCCCCGTCCACCGCGCCCTGATCGAGGACGTCCTCGACGGCGTCCCCGCCTGCCTGCGGCTCTACGACGGCCACTCGATCCTCGCCACCGGGCCCGCCCTGGAGGCGGCCGGCATCGACGGACCGCGGAGCTTCGCCCAGCGCTCCGAGATCGTCTGCGACGCCGACGGCGTCCCGACCGGCCACCTGATCGAGCACGCCGCCATGGACCTGCTCACCGCCGTCGTGCCTGTTCCGCCGGCCGCCGAACGGCGCACCCGGCTGGTCGCGCTGCTCGCCGAGATGGCCGCCACGGGACTGGCCTCCGCGCACGTCATGGACCTGGGCGGGCACGACGTGCCCGGGCTGCTCGCCGCCGTCGAGGACGAGGGCCACCTGCCCGTACGGCTCCGGCTCGCGCCCTGGTGCATGCCC
Source organism: Streptomyces tritici (assembly GCF_048500665.1). Taxonomy (NCBI): domain Bacteria; kingdom Bacillati; phylum Actinomycetota; class Actinomycetes; order Kitasatosporales; family Streptomycetaceae; genus Streptomyces; species Streptomyces tritici. Next base: position 1,798,859 of record NZ_CP183183.1, on the reverse strand, counting down.
GGCGCCGACGAGACGGACCTCGACGAACTGATCGCGCTGCAGAACAGGTCCGGCCGGCTCTGGCGGGTGGCCGGGGTGAAGTTCTTCATGGACGGCACCGTCGAGGGCGGCACCGCCTGGCTGGAGCACGCCGACTGCCACGGCCAGGGCACCGACGCCTTCTGGCCCGACCCCGCCGCGTACTCCGCCGCCGTACGACGGCTGCACGCGGCCGGCGTCGGCACCGCCACGCACGCCATCGGCGACGCCGCCGTCCGGCACGTCCTCGACACCGTCGAGGCGCTCGGACCCGGCGGGCCCCGGCACCGCGTCGAGCACATCGAGACCGTCCCCGACGACCAGCTCGGCCGGTTCGCCGCGCTCGGCGTCGCCGCCTCGATGCAGCCCCCGCACACCGCGTACACCCGCGCCGACCGCGGGGACGAGTGGTCCCGGCGGCTCGGCGACGAGCGGGCCGGCCGGGCCTGGCGGCTGCGCGACCTGCGCGACGCGGGCGCGACGCTGGCCCTCGGCTCGGACTGGCCGATCGCCCACCACGACGCCCGTCAGGTCCTCGCCACGGCACGTCGGCCGTGCGGCGCGGCGTCCGCCCGCCCCGGCCTGACCGGCCTGGAGGCGCTGGAGGGCTGCACGACGCACGCCGCGTTCGCGGCGGGGGAGGAGGCCGTGGCGGGCAGGATCGCGCCCGGGTTCCGCGCCGATCTGACGGCCTTCGCCGTCGACCCGGTCGAGGCGCCCGCCGACGAGACCGCCGAGGCGCCGGTCCGGCTCACCGTGGCCGGCGGCCGCGTGACGCACCGGGGCTGAGCCCCCGCGGCGCCTGGGGGATCGCCGCGGCGCTATCTGCCAGAGCCGACGGTCTCCGGCTCGGCGTCGTCCGCCCGCACGCCCGGGCCCGTCTCCGCCTCCGCCGGCGGAGGCGGGCCGGAGCCCGGCACCGACAGCGGCTCCACCCGCGCGGGCAGCCGCTGCGGCAGCGCCCCGTACCAGAGGAACGAGACCGTGAAGCCGAAGCCCAGGCAGACCACGCCGCCGACCGCGTCCAGCCAGAAGTGGTTGGCGGTCGCCACGATGACCACGAGCGTCGCCGCCGGGTAGAGCAGCCCGAGGATCCGCGCCCACGGTGCGGAGGCCAGCAGCCAGATCATCAGCCCGCACCACAGCGACCAGCCGATGTGCATCGACGGCATCGCCGCGTACTGGTTCGACATGTGCTTGAGGTTGCCCGAGGCCATCGAGCCCCAGGTCTGGTGCACCAGCACGGTGTCGACGAAGTTCTGGCCGGTCATCAGCCGCGGGGGAGCGAGCGGGTACAGGTAGTAACCGACCAGCGCCACACCGGTGGTGGCGAACAGGACCGTGCGGGACGCCGCGTAACGGCCGGGCTGCCGACGGTAGAGCCAGACGAGCACGCCGATGGTGACGACGAAGTGCAGGGTGGCGTAGTAGTAGTTCATCGTCACGATGAGCCAGGTGACCGAGTTCGCGGCCTGGTTGACCGCTTCCTCGAAGGCGAGACCCAGCGACTCCTCCGTCCGCCAGATCCAGTCGGCGTTCTTCAGCGCCTGCGCCTTCTGCTCCGGAACGGCGTTGCGGATGAGCGAGTACGTCCAGTAACTGGCCAGGATCAGAAGGATCTCGAACCAGATCCGGGGCCGCCGCGGGGTGCGCAGCCAGGCCCGCACTCCGGCACCGGTCGGGAGGATGGGTGACGGGGGTGACAGGGGGGCCGACTCGCGGCCTGCCGTACGCTTCACGGTCGTTTCACCCATGGGAGGAGAGTCTGCCAGATTCACGCCCTACGACCGATCATCCCTCCGACGGGTGCCCGGCGCACGCGGTCCGCCCCGGAGTGGAGACGGAACCACGGTTCTATCAGGGGTTTCCCCGTTCCGGGGAGGGGGCGGAGGCAGTTGATCCACGAACCACGAGCTCGGGCATGAAGACGAACTCGCTGTGCGGGGCCGGAGTGCCGCCGACCTCCTCCAGGAGGGCCCGGACGGCGGCCTGGCCCATCGCCTGGACCGGCTGCCGGATGGTGGTCAGCGGCGGGTCCGTGAAGGCTATGAGCGGGGAGTCGTCGAAGCCGACGACCGAGACGTCCTTCGGCACCCGCAGACCCCGCTGGCGGGCCGCGCGGATCGCGCCGAGCGCCATCATGTCGCTGGCGCAGACGACGGCCGTGCAGCCCCGGTCGATCAGCGCGCTCGCCGCGGCCTGACCGCCCTCCAGGGTGTAGAGCGAGTGCTGGATCAGCTCCTCGGACTCCTCCGCGGCGAGCCCCAGCCGCTCCAGCATGCCGCGCTGGAAGCCCTCGATCTTGCGCAGCACGGGCACGAACCGCTTCGGCCCGACGGCGAGCCCGATCCGGGTGTGGCCGAGCGCGGCGAGATGCGTGACCGCCAGCTGCATCGCGGCCCGGTCGTCCGGCGAGACGAAGGGGGCCTGCACCTTGGGGGAGAAGCCGTTGATGAGCACGTACGGGACGCCCTTGCCGCGCAGCTGGTCGTAGCGCGAGGTGTCCGCGGTGGTGTCGGCGTGCAGTCCGGAGACGAAGATGATCCCGGAGACGCCCCGCTCCACCAGCATGTCGGTGAGCTCGTCCTCGGTGGACCCGCCGGGGGTCTGGGTGGCGAGGACGGGGGTGTAGCCCTGCCGGGTCAGGGCCTGCCCGATGACCTGCGCGAGCGCGGGGAAGATCGGGTTGTCCAGTTCGGGGGTTATCAGCCCGACGAGGCCCGCGCTGCGGCGGCGCAGCCGGACCGGCCGCTCGTAGCCGAGGACGTCGAGCGCGGCCAGCACGGATTCGCGGGTGGCCGCGGCCACACCGGGCTTGCCGTTGAGCACGCGGCTGACTGTGGCTTCACTGACCCCCGCCTGGGCTGCGATGTCGGCAAGCCGCGCGGTCATGGGATTGGACTGTACCGGTCGCACGTCAGATTGCCCACCACACGCAGGAATCGGCGGCAACCCGGACGAGCCGCGCGGAGGCCGGCGCACGGTCCGGCGCGTCCGTGGCGGAGGCCGGCGCCTGGCCCGGCGCGTCCGTGGCGGAGGCCCGCCGCGAGCCGCGGGCGTCCGCCGCGGGCACCGGGCCGCTGCTCAGCAGCACCCGCCGCCGCTGCGGCAGCGCCACCTCGGCCTCCCCGTCGCCCGCGTTCAGGACGACCACCACGTCGTCCCCGTCCCCGGCCGCCCGGCGGCGGAACGCCAGCACGCCCTCCGGCGCCGGCAGCCACTCCAGCTCCCCGCCGCCGGAGCCGGAACCGCCTGCCCCGCCCGCGCCGAGCGCCGGCAGCGCGCGGCGCAGCTCCAGGGCGCGGCGGTACAGCTCCAGCGTCGACGCCGGGTCGCCGCTCTGCGCCTCGACGCTCAGCTCCGCCCACCCGGCCGGCTGCGGCAGCCAGGCGCCGCCGGGCCCGAAGCCGTACGAGGGGCCCCCGCTCGTCCACGGCAGCGGCACCCGGCAGCCGTCGCGCAGCCCGTCCTGCCCGTCGCCGCGCCAGAACGCCGGGTCCTGGCGGACCTCGTCCGGCAGGTCGGCGACCTCCGGCAGGCCCAGCTCCTCGCCCTGGTACACGTACGCGGAGCCGGGCAGCGCCAGCATCAGCAGCGCCGCCGCCCGGGCCCGGGCCAGACCGCCGTACCGGGTGCGGTGGCGGACCACGTCGTGGTTGGAGAGCACCCAGGTCGTGGTCGCGCCGACCGCGCCGGTGGCCCGCAGCGAGTCGTCGATCACCCTGCGCAGCGCCGCCGCGTCCCAGGGGCAGTTCAGGAACTGGAAGTTGAACGCCTGGTGCAGCTCGTCGGGCCGTACGTACAGGGCGAGCCGCTCCGGCGTCGGCGCCCACGCCTCGGCGACCCCGATCCGGTCGGGCCCGTACGACTCCAGGAGCCGGCGCCAGCCGCGGTGGATCTCGTGGACGCCGTCCTGGTCGAAGAACGGCAGCCGCTGGGCGCCGATGAGGCGCGCCTGCCGGCCGTGCCCGATGTCGGGCAGGCCCTCGGCCTTGACCATGCCGTGGGCCACGTCGATGCGGAAGCCGTCCACCCCCAGATCCAGCCAGAAACGCAGCACCGCCTCGAAGTCGGCCCGGACCTCGGGGTGCTCCCAGTTCAGGTCCGGCTGCTCCGGCGCGAACAGGTGCAGGTACCAGGCCCCGTCGGCGACCCGGGTCCAGGCCGGGCCGCCGAAGACCGACTCCCAGTCGTTGGGCGGCTCGGCGCCGTCCGGGCCGCGGCCGGGCCGGAAGACGTAGCGGTCCCGCTCCGGGCCCGGTCCCCGCCGGGCCGCCTCGAACCAGGGGTGCCGCTCGGAGGTGTGGTTGGGCACGACGTCGACGATCACCCGCAGCCCCAGCTCGTGGGCGGCCCGGACCAGGTCGGCGGCGTCCTGGAGGTCGCCGAAGAGCGGGTCGACCGCGCGGTGGTCGGCCACGTCGTAGCCGCCGTCGGCCTGCGGGGAGGCGTAGAAGGGGGTGAGCCACACCGCGTCGACGCCGAGCCGGGCCAGGTGCGGCAGCCGCTCGCGGGCCCCGCGCAGATCGCCCACGCCGTCGCCGTCGCCGTCGGCGAAGGAGCGGACGTACACCTGGTAGATCACGGCGTCCCGCCACCACTGCGGGGGCGGGCCGGACGGCACGTCGCAAGGGCTTGCAAGCGGTGCCGGGGACGGGGAGGTGAGCTCCTGGGCCATGTGCGGTGTCCCTCTCGCGTGGTCGGATGACGAGCGCCATGACGTCCAACGAGGTCAGGGCGGTCGTGAAACGGTCCTGCAAGCTGTTGTGAAAAGCCTTTCAGAGCCCCCGAGGGGCCTGCAAGGGCGCATCGGCGCAGTCGGGGCAGGCTGTCAAGCGACCCGTCGGCAACTGTAAGGACACGCGGATGTAACGATCCGCCGCCCTTGCAGAAAGTTCTCGCAAGGTCTTTCGGCTCGTTTTCATCCCTGTTACGTTCCTGGCAACCCGGCGCGCCGCGAGGGAGCGGTCGCATGAGGCAGGTCTTGTCCCCTCTTCCCCCCGGGATCTGTTGAAGGAGTTCACATGCGGCGTGGCATAGCGGCCACCGCGCTGGTCGCGGCCCTCGGCCTGACCGTTGCGGCGTGCGGAAACGACGGCGGCCAGGACGGCGCCAAGAAGAGCTCGGGCGAGCTCTCCGGCACCGTCACCTTCTGGGACACCTCGAACGAGGCGGAGAAGGGCACGTACCAGGCACTGGCCGAGGGCTTCACCAAGCTCCACCCCAAGGTGAAGGTCAAGTACGTCAACGTGCCGTTCGGCGAGGCCAACGCCAAGTTCAAGAACGCCGCGGGCGGCAACTCCGGCGCCCCCGACGTGATGCGCACCGAGGTCGCCTGGGTCGCCGACTTCGCGAGCCTGGGCTACCTCGCCCCGCTCGACAAGACCCCGGCCATCGAGAACTCGAACGACTGGCTGCCGCAGGCCGCGGCCTCCACCAAGTTCGACGGCAAGACCTACGCGGTCCCGCAGGTCATCGACACCATGGCGCTCTTCTACAACAAGAAGATGCTCAAGGACGCCGGTGTCGCCGAGGCCCCGAAGAGCATCGAGGAGCTGAAGGCCGCCTCGGCGAAGATCAGCGCGAAGTTCCCGGGCAAGACCGGTCTGTACCTGCGCGGCGACGACCCGTACTGGTTCCTGTCCTTCCTGTACGGCGAGGGCGGCGACATGGTCGACGCCAAGAACAAGAAGGTCGTGATCAACGAGCCTTCCGGCGTCAAGGCGTACAAGACCATCAAGGACCTGGTCGACTCGAAGGCGGCGATCACCGACGCCTCCGACGGCTGGAACAACATGCAGAACGCGTTCAAGTCCGGCAAGGTCGCGATGATGCTGAACGGCCCGTGGGCCATCCAGGACTCCCGCGCCGGCTCCGAGTTCAAGGACCCGAAGAACCTCGGCATCGCCCCGGTCCCGGCCGGCAGCGTCAAGCAGGGCTCCCCGCAGGGCGGCTGGAACCTCTCCGTCTACGCCGGTTCCAAGAACCTGGACGCCTCCTACGAGTTCGCCAAGTACATGAGCTCGGCCAAGGTCCAGCAGGAGACCACCGAGAAGCTCAGCCTGCTGCCCACCCGCATCTCGGTCTACGCCCAGCCGACCGTGTCGGGCAACGAGATGGTCCAGTTCTTCAAGCCGGCCGTCGACAAGGCCGTCGAGCGCCCCTGGATCCCGCAGGGCAACTCGCTCTTCGAGCCGATCAAGCTGCAGATGGCGAACGTCCTGGGCGGCAAGACCACCCCGGAGAAGGCGGCCGCCGACACCGGTGAGGCCTACCGCAAGCTCCTCAAGGACTACAAGTAAAGAGTGAGAAGGGCTGACCGACCCATGGCTGTCGACACCAGCCAGTCGGCGGCGAAGGCCGCGGGCGCGCATCGCGCCCGCGGCCGCGGCCGCCGCACTGACAAGCACCCGGGCAGGCTGCGCCGTGCGCTGTCCACCCACTGGTACGCGTGGAGCATGATCGCCCCGGTGGTGGCCGTGATCGGCGTGATCATCGGCTATCCGCTGGTGCGCGGCGTCTACCTGTCGCTGACGAACGCCACCGAGGCGAACGTCGAGCGCACGATCGGCGTCAACCACATCCCGGCCACCTACGAGTTCGTCGGCCTCGACAACTACAAGGCCGTGCTCACCGACCAGGTCTTCTGGGACCGGCTCGGGTGGACGCTGGTGTGGACCGTGGTCTGCGTCGCCCTCTCCTTCGGCCTCGGACTCGTCCTGGCCAACATGCTCAACCGGAAGATCAAGGGCCGCGGCCTCTACCGCATGGCCCTGATCCTCCCCTGGGCCGTGCCCGCCTTCGTCTCCGTCTTCACCTGGCGGCTGCTCTTCAACGAGCGCAACGGCCTGTTCAACAAGCTCCTCGAGGGCGGCGGCATCGAGGCCATCGCCTGGCTGAACGACCCCACCTGGGCCAAGGTCTCCGTGATCGCGGTGAACGTCTGGCTCGGCGTGCCGTTCATGCTCGTCGCCGTCCTCGGCGGCCTGCAGTCCATCCCCGGCGAGCTGTACGAGGCCGCCGAGATGGACGGCGCGAGCGCCTGGCAGCGCTTCCGGCACATCACGATGCCCGGACTGCGCCCCGTCGCCTCCACGGTGATCCTGCTCAGCGCCATCTGGACCTTCAACATGTTCCCGGTGATCTTCCTGCTGACGCGGGGCGGACCGGGCGACTCCACCGAGATCCTGGTGACGTACGCGTACCGGCTCTCGTTCGTCAACAGCCCGCGCGACTTCGCGGCCTCCGCCGCCTGGGGCGTGGTGATCCTGCTGCTCCTGTCGCTGTTCGCGGTCGTCTACCGCCGCGCGCTCAAGAAGCAGGGAGACCAGTGGTGAGCAACGAGACCATGACCCCTCCGCGCAAGGTCCGGCCGCGCGGCGAGCGCTCGCCGCTGGCCTCCGTGGGCCTGCACCTGACCCTGCTGGTCGCCGCCGTCGTCGCGGTCTTCCCGCCGCTGTGGCTGGTGGTCACCTCCTTCAAGCCGAAGACGGACGCCTTCGACACCTCCCTGGTGAAGAACTTCACGCTCGGCAACTACACCCACGTCATCGGCGACACCCAGTTCCTCGCCTGGCTCGGCAACTCGCTGCTCGTCGTCGGACTGACCACCGTGATCGGCGTGTTCATCTCCGCCACCACCGGCTACGCGGTCAGCCGCTTCCGCTTCCCGGGCCTGCGCCCCCTGATGTGGATGCTGCTGATCACCCAGATGTTCCCCGTCGCGGTGCTCATCGTCCCGCTGTACAACCTGCTCGCGAGCCTCGGCCTGCTCAACCAGCCGGTCGGCCTGGTCGTCACCTACCTCACCGTCGCGGTGCCCTTCTGCGCCTGGATGATGAAGGGCTACTTCGACGGCATCCCGGCCGAGATCGACGAGGCCGGCCGGGTCGACGGGCTCAGCCCCTTCGGCACCTTCTGGCGGCTGATCATGCCCCTCGCCAAGCCGGGCCTCGCGGTCACCGCGTTCTACACGTTCATCACCGGCTGGGCCGAGGTCGCCTACGCCTCCGCGTTCATGACGGGCGAGGAGAACCTCACGCTCGCCGGCGGCCTGCAGACCTTCGTCAACCAGTACACCGCCGACTGGGGCTCGCTCACCGCCGCCGCCGTCCTGATCGCCGCCCCGGCCGCGGTCGTCTTCGGCCTCGTCCAGCGCCACCTGGTCTCCGGCCTCACCGCCGGCGCGACCAAGTCGTAGGCACCGGCGCCGCCCCCGTCCTCCTCCGTACGCATCCCGGTCCGCGCACGCCGGCCCGGCCCCTGACCCCGGGCCGGCGCAGCGCCACCCCTCACCACCCAGGGAAGACATGACCCAGCACCTCACCGCCCCCGCCGCCGCACCGACCACCGGCACGCACACGGGCTGGTGGAGAGACGCGGTGATCTACCAGGTCTATCCGCGCAGCTTCGCCGACGGGAACGGCGACGGGATGGGCGACCTGGAGGGCATCCGCAGCCGGCTGCCGTATCTCAGGGAGCTCGGTGTCGACGCCGTCTGGCTCAGCCCCTTCTACGCCTCCCCGCAGGCCGACGCCGGGTACGACGTCGCCGACTACCGTGCCATCGACCCGATGTTCGGCACGCTGCTCGACGCCGACGCGCTGATCCGCGAGGCGCACGAGCTGGGCCTGCGGATCATCGTCGACCTGGTGCCCAACCACTCGTCCGACCGGCACGAGTGGTTCCAGCGCGCCCTGCGCGAGGGCCCCGGCTCCCCGCTGCGCGAGCGCTACCACTTCCGGCCCGGCAAGGGCGAGAACGGCGAACTGCCGCCCAACGACTGGGAGTCCATCTTCGGCGGCCCGGCCTGGACCCGCGTCGAGGAGCCGGACGGCACCCCCGGCGAGTGGTACCTGCACCTGTTCGCCCCGGAGCAGCCGGACTTCAACTGGGAGCACCCCGCCGTCCGCGACGAGTTCCGCTCCATCCTGCGCTTCTGGCTCGACATGGGCGTCGACGGCTTCCGCGTCGACGTCGCCCACGGCCTGGTCAAGGCCGAGGGCCTGCCCGACATCGGCAGCCACGACCAGCTCAAGCTGCTCGGCAACGACGTGATGCCGTTCTTCGACCAGGACGGCGTGCACGAGATCTACCGCTCCTGGCGGCAGATCCTCGCCGAGTACGACGGCGACCGGATCCTCGTCGCCGAGGCGTGGACCCCGACCGTCGAGCGCACCGCCAACTACGTGCGCCCCGACGAGATGCACCAGGCGTTCAACTTCCAGTACCTGGGCACCCATTGGGACGCCGAGGAGCTGCGGACCGTCATCGACGCCTCGCTGGCCGCGATGCGGCCGGTCGGCGCGCCCACCACCTGGGTGCTGTCCAACCACGACGTCACCCGGCACGCCACCCGGTTCGCCAACCCGGCCGGGCTCGGCACCCAGCTGCGCACCGCCGGCGACCGCGCGCTCGGTCTGCGCCGGGCGCGGGCCGCGACGCTGCTGATGCTGGCGCTGCCCGGCTCCGCGTACGTGTACCAGGGCGAGGAGCTCGGCCTGCCGGACGTCACGGACCTGCCCGACGAGGTCCGCCAGGACCCGTCGTTCTTCCGGGCCACCGGCCAGGACGGCTTCCGCGACGGCTGCCGGGTGCCGATCCCGTGGACCGCCGAGGGCTCCTCGTACGGCTTCGGCGATGGCGGCTCCTGGCTGCCGCAGCCGGACACCTGGGGCGGCCTGAGCGTCGAGGCGCAGACCGGCGACCCCGGCTCCACGCTGGAGCTGTACCGCAGCGCGCTCGCCGTGCGGCGCGCGCAGCCCGGACTCGGTGCGGGCGACTCCGTCGAGTGGCTGGACGCCCCGGAGGGCGTGCTGGCCTTCCGCCGCGACGGTTTCGTCTGCACCGCCAACACCACCGGTCGGGCGATCACCGTCCCGCTGCCCGGCCGGTTCCTTCTCTCCAACGAGGAGATCCGGATCGTCGACGGCTCGGCGGAAGTGCCGGCCGACACCACCGTCTGGTGGGCGGTGTGACGATCCCCCTGCCGCGGGGCGCCGGAGGGGGCGCCCCGCGGCTCGCGGACCTCGCGGCACAGTCGGGCGTCAGCGAGGCCACGGTCAGCCGCGTCCTCAACGGCAAGGCGGGCGTCGCCGACGCGACCCGGCACAAGGTGCTGGCGGCGCTCGACGTGCTGGGCTACGAGCGTCCGGTACGGCTGCGCCGGCGCAGCGCCGGGCTGATCGGCCTGGTGGTCCCCGAGCTGACCAACCCGATCTTCCCGGCGTTCGCGCAGGTCGTGGAGCAGGTGCTCGCCGGGCACGGCTACACGCCGGTGCTGTGCACGCAGATGCCCGGCGGCGCGACGGAGGACGAGCTGGTCGAGCAGCTCGTGGAGCGCGGGGTGGCGGGCATCGTCTTCCTGTCCGGGCTGCACGCGGACGCCACCGCGGACCCGGCCCGGTACGCCGAACTGGCCGGCCGGGGCGTGCCGTTCGTCCTCATCAACGGCTTCAACGAGCGCATCGACGCCAACTTTGTCTCGCCGGACGACCGTTCGGCGGCCCGGATGGCCGTGCAGCACCTGGCGGACCTGGGCCACGAGCGGATCGGGCTGGCCATCGGGCCGACCCGGTACACGCCGTCGCGGCGCAAGGCGGAGGGCTTCACGGCCGCGCTGCACGCGCTGCTCGGCATGGAGCGGGAGGCGGCCGAGGCGTACGTCCGGCCCACGCTGTTCGGCGTGGAGGGCGGGCACGCCGCCGCCGATCTGCTGCTGGACCAGGGCTGCACGGGCATCGTCTGCGGTTCGGACCTGATGGCGCTGGGCGCGATCCGCGCGGTGCGGGCCCGCGGGCTCGACGTGCCGGGGGACGTGTCGGTGGTCGGCTTCGACGACTCGCCGCTGATCGCCTTCACCGACCCGCCGCTGACGACCGTGCGCCAGCCGGTGCAGGCGATGGCGACGGCGGCGGTGGGCACCCTGATCGAGGAGATCGAGGGCAACCCGGTGCAGCGCACCGAGTTCGTCTTCCAGCCGGAGCTGGTCGTGCGGGGCTCCACAGCCGGTGCGTGACTGCAGCAAGGGCCCGTCCTTTCGGACGGGCCCTTGCTGCAAGAAGTTACATCGAGGGGTCCAGAGGGTTGACCGCCCGTCACGGCCGTCCTACGGTCACGGCTGAAAACAGTTGCTGAGGCTTTCGGCAACTTCTTGCGACACCGATGTCGTCGGGAGGATCCCCATGGCCAGAAGGACCGTGGCCGCTGCACTCGCCCTCGTGGCGGGAGCCGCTGTGGCCGTCACGGCGCCCCCCACCCCCGCGCAGGCCAGCCCGCCCGGGGAGAAGGACGTCACCGCGGTGATGTTCGAGTGGAAGTTCGCCTCCGTGGCGAAGGCGTGCACCGAGCAGCTCGGCCCCGCGGGTTACGGATACGTCCAGGTCTCCCCGCCCCAGGAGCGCATCCAGGGCACCACCTGGTGGACCGCGTACCAGCCCGTCAGCTACAAGATCGCCGGCCCGCTGGGCGACCGGGCGGCGTTCAAGAGCATGATCGACACCTGTCACGCGGCCGGCGTGAAGGTCGTCGCCGACTCCGTCATCAACCACATGGCCAACGCCTCGGGCACGGGAACGGGCGGGACCTCGTTCTCCAAGTACGCCTACCCGGGCCTGTACTCCGGCGCCGACATGGACGACTGCCGCGCCACGATCGGCGGCTACACCAACCGCGCCGAGGTCCAGAACTGCGAACTGGTCGGCCTGCCGGACCTGGACACCGGCGAGGACTGGGTCCGCGGCCGGATCGCCGCCTACCTCAACGACCTGCTGTCGCTGGGCGTCGACGGCTTCCGCATCGACGCCGCCAAGCACATGCCGGCGGCCGACCTCGCGAACATCAAGTCCCGTCTGACGAATCCTTCCGTCTACTGGAAGCAGGAGGCGATACACGGCGCCGGCGAGGCGGTCTCCCCGAGCGAGTACCTCGGCAACGGCGACGTGCAGGAGTTCCGCTACGCGCGGGACCTCAAGCGGGTCTTCGAGTCCGAGAACCTCGCCTACCTGAAGAACTTCGGCGAGGCCTGGGGCTACATGGCCTCGGGCCAGTCCGGCGTCTTCGTCGACAACCACGACACCGAGCGGGTCGGCGACACCCTGAACTACAAGTCGGGCGCCAACTACACGCTCGCCTCGGTCTTCATGCTGGCCTGGCCCTACGGCGCGCCCGACGTCCACTCGGGCTACGAGTGGACCGACAAGGACGCCGGAGCACCCAACGGCGGCCAGGTGAACGCCTGTTACGCCGACGGCTGGAAGTGCCAGCACGCCTGGCGCGAGATCGCCTCCATGGTCGCCTTCCGCAACACGGCGCGCGGCCAAGGCGTGACGAACTGGTGGGACAACGGCAACGACGCCATCGCGTTCGGCCGGGGCGCGAAGGCGTACGTGGCGATCAACCACGAGCCCTCGTCGCTGACCCGCACCTTCCAGACCTCCCTGCCGGCCGGCACGTACTGCGACGTCCAGTCGAACCGCGCGGTCACGGTGAACGGCTCCGGCCAGTTCACGGCGACCCTGCCGGCCAACACGGCCGTGGCCCTGCACGTCAACGCCACCAGCTGCGGCGGCGGCACCACCCAGCCGCCCGCGAGCACCGGCGCGTCCTTCAACGTCACGGCCACGACGGTGACCGGCCAGAACATCTACGTCACCGGCAACCGCCCCGAACTCGGCTCCTGGGCGCCCGGTTCCGCCCTCAAGCTCGACCCGGCCGCCTACCCGGTCTGGAAGCTCGCCGTGAACCTGCCCGCCGGCACCGCCTTCGAGTACAAGTACCTCCGCAAGGACGCGGCCGGCAACGTGACCTGGGAGTCCGGCGCCAACCGCGCCGCGACCGTCCCCGCCTCGGGCCAGGTCGTCCTGAACGACACCTTCCGCACCTGACGCCACCCCCTGCCAGGGCCGCCCCCGCACGGGGGCGGCCCTGCGACCCGTACCCCCGTCCTCCTGCCAGGGAGCAGCCTCCGTGACACCCAAGAGAACGGCGGCGGCCGTCGCCGTCGCCCTGTGCGCGGCCCTCGTACCGGCCCTGCCCGTCGCCGCCGCGACGACGCCCCCGCCCCCGCCCTCCGACCGGGCGCTGGCCGCCGCGCCCGCGCGCCACGACCTCACCCGCGAGCAGTTCTACTTCGTGCTGCCCGACCGGTTCGCCGACGGGGACGCCTCCAACGACCGCGGCGGGCTCGGCGGCGACCGGCTCGCCCACGGCTACGACCCCACCGACAAGGGCTTCTACCAGGGCGGCGACCTCAAGGGCCTCACCGAGAAGCTGGACTACATCAAGGGCCTCGGCACCACCGCCATCTGGATGGCGCCGATCTTCAAGAACCGGCCCGTCCAGGGCACCGGCAAGGACGCCTCGGCGGGCTACCACGGCTACTGGATCACCGACTTCACCCAGGTCGACCCGCACTTCGGCACCAACGACGACCTGAAGAAGCTGATCGCCGCCGCCCACGCCAAGGGCATGAAGGTCTTCTTCGACGTCATCACCAACCACACCGCCGACACCGTCGACTACGCCGAGAAGAAGTACGGCTACCGCCCCAAGGGCGCCCACCCGTACCTCGACACCACCGGCCGGCCGTTCGACGACCGCCAGGGCATGAAGCGCGTCGACCGGGACTCGTTCCCGTACACGCCCACCACCACCGGCGGCAAGGTCCCCGCCTGGCTCAACGACCCGACGATGTACCACAACCGCGGCGACTCCACCTGGGCCGGCGAGTCCGCCGAGTACGGCGACTTCGTCGGGCTCGACGACCTGTGGACCGAGCGCCCCGAGGTCGTCGAGGGCATGAAGCGGATCTACCAGACCTGGGTCCGCGACTTCGACATCGACGGCTTCCGCATCGACACCGTCAAGCACGTCGACCTCGACTTCTGGACCCAGTGGGCCACCGCCCTCGACGCCTACGCCAAGAAGCAGGGCCGCGAGGACTTCTTCATGTTCGGCGAGGTGTACTCCGCCGACCCCGCCGTCACCGCCCCCTACGTGACCCGCGGCCGGCTCGACGCCACCCTCGACTTCCCCTTCCAGGACGCCGCCCGCGCCTTCGCCTCCCAGGGCGCCGGCGCCGACAAGCTCGCCAAGGTGTTCGCCGAGGACCACCGGTACACCACCGACAAGGCCAACGCCTACGAGCAGGTCACCTTCCTCGGCAACCACGACATGGGCCGCTTCGGCGCGTTCCTGAAGCAGGACAACCCCGGCGCCTCCGACGCCGAACTCCTCGACCGCGCCCGGCTCGCCAACGAGCTGATGTTCCTCTCCCGCGGCAACCCGGTCGTCTACTACGGCGACGAGCAGGGCTTCACCGGCCCCGGCGGCGACAAGGACGCCCGCCAGACGCTCTTCGCCTCGAAGACCGCCGACTACCTCGACGACGACCTCATCGGCACCGAGCGCACCCACGCCGCCGACTCCTACGACACCGCCCACCCGATCTACCGGTCGGTCGCCGCGCTGTCCCGTCTCACCAAGGCGCACCCCGCCCTGCGCGACGGCGTCCAGCAGCAGCGGTACGCCGAGGGCTCCGTGTACGCCTTCTCCCGCACGGACCTGAAGGCCCGCACCGAGTACGCCGTCGCCACCAACAGCGCGACCACGGCCAGGACCGTCACCTTCCCCGTCGACTCGGCCGGCTTCCAGTACCTGTACGGGAGCCGGGGCGCCGTCCGCGCCGAGGACGGCAAGGTCACCGTCACCGTCCCCGCCCTGTCCTCCGTCGTCCTCAAGGCCGACCGGCCGCTGCCGGCCCCGGCGACGGCGCCCTCGATCGAGCTGAGCGCCGGCCCCGGCGGAGTCGTCACCGCGGACGTCAGCGGCGGCGGCCTGAACCGGGTCGTGTTCGCCGCCCAGCAGGGCGACGCGCCCTGGCAGGTGCTCGGCAGCGCCGACCACGCGCCGTACAAGGTCACCCACCACATCACCGCCCCCGCCGGAACCCCCGTGCGGTACAAGGCCGTCGTCGTCGACTCCGCCGGCCGCACCGCGAGCGCCCGCGCCGCGACGACCGCCCCCGCGCTCCCGCCCGCCGAGAAGCCCGTGGCCGTGCAGCGGCCCTACGCCGTCGTCCACTACCAGCGGCCCGCCGGCGACTACGACGGCTGGAAGCTCAAGGCCGACGGCCACGAGGCGGCGTTCACCGGACGCGACGCGTACGGCGCGTTCGCCTGGGTGCCCGTCGCCGAGGGCGCGTCGAGCGTTGCGTACACCGTCGAGAAGGACGGCGCCGCCGACGGACCCCGGCGAAGCATCAGCCTCGGCCGCACCGGCCAGGTCTGGATCACGCAGGGCTCCGACGGCCAGGCCGACACCGCGCCCGACGGCGCCTACCCGCCGCAGGACAAGGGCAAGGCCGTCCTCCACTACCACCGCCCCGACGGCGACTACGACGGGTGGGGCCTGCACCTGTGGACCGGCGCGGCCCAGCCGACCGACTGGTCCAAGCCGCTCATGCCGGTCCGCACCGACGCCTACGGCGCGGTCTTCGAGGTCCCGCTCGCCGAGGGCGCGCGCTCGCTGTCGTACATCGTGCACAAGGGCGACCAGAAGGACCTGCCCACCGACCAGTCCCTCGACCTGGCCACCTACGGCAACGAGGTCTGGATGCTCGCCGGCAAGCCGGCCTACCTCCTCCCGCAGACCGGCGGCGCCCCCACCCTCGACCTCGGCAAGGCCGAGGCGCAGTGGATCGACCGGAACACCGTCGTGTGGAAGGTCAAGGCGACCGAGTCCACCAGCCAGCAGCTCGTGTACGCCGCCGACGGCGGCATCACCGTCACCGACGGCGCGCTCAGCGACGAGGGCCGCTGGCTCCGGCTGAACCCCGGCTCCCTCACCGACGCCCAGAAGGCGAGGTTCCCGCACCTCAAGGAGTACCCCGCCTTCACCGTCGACCCGCGCGACGCCGACCGGGTCCGCGCCTCCCTGCGCGGCCAGCTGATCGCCACCCAGCGCGCCGCCAACGGCGCCCTGCTCGCCGCGACCGGCGTGCAGACCGCCGGCGTCCTCGACGACCTGTACGCGGCGAAGGCCACGAAGGCCGCCCTCGGACCGGTCTTCCGCGCCGGCCGCCCGACCCTGTCCCTGTGGGCGCCGACCGCGCGGTCCGTGGCCCTGGAGCTCGACGGCCGCACCGTGCCCATGCGGCGCGACGAGGCGAGCGGCGTCTGGTCGGTGACCGGACCGGCGAGCTGGCGGGGCAAGCCGTACCGGTACGCCGTGAAGGTCTGGGCGCCCAGTGTGCAGAAGCTCGTCACCAACAAGGTCACCGACCCGTACTCCACGGCCCTGACCACCGACTCCGCCCGCAGCCTGGTCGTCGACCTCGCCGACCCGAAGCTGGCCCCGGCCGGCTGGCGGACGCTGCGCAAGCCGGCCGCCGTGCCGCTGCGCGACGCGCAGATCCAGGAACTGCACGTCCGCGACTTCTCGATCGCGGACCCGACCGCCCGCCCCGAACATCGCGGCACCTACCTGGCGTTCACCGACTCCGGCAGCAAGGGCTCGCGGCACCTGAAGGCCCTCGCCGCCTCCGGCACCTCCTACGTGCACCTGCTGCCCGCCTTCGACATCGGGACCATCCCCGAGAAGAAGTCCGAGCAGGCCACGCCCGCCTGTGACCTGACGGCGTACGCCCCCGACTCCGACGAGCAGCAGGCGTGCGTGGCCGCCGCCGCGGCCGAGGACGCGTACAACTGGGGCTACGACCCGCTGCACTACACCGTGCCGGAGGGCTCGTACGCCACCGACCCCGAGGGCACGAAGCGCACCGTCGAGTTCCGGAAGATGGTCCAGTCCCTCAACGGCAACGGCCTGCGCACCGTCATGGACGTGGTCTACAACCACACCGTCGCCGCCGGGCAGTCCGACAAGTCCGTGCTCGACAGGATCGTGCCCGGCTACTACCAGCGGCTCCAGGCCGACGGCTCCGTCGCCACCTCCACCTGCTGCGCCAACACCGCGCCCGAGAACGCCATGATGGGCAAGCTCGTCGTCGACTCCGTCGTCACCTGGGCGAAGCAGTACAAGGTCGACGGCTTCCGCTTCGACCTCATGGGCCACCACCCGAAGGAGAACATCCTCGCCGTCCGCAAGGCCCTCGACGCCCTGACCGTCGAGAAGGACGGCGTCGACGGCAAGGCGATCGTCCTGTACGGCGAGGGCTGGAACTTCGGCGAGATCGCCGACGACGCCCGCTTCGTCCAGGCCACGCAGAAGAACATGGCCGGGACCGGCGTCGCCACCTTCTCCGACCGGGCCCGCGACGCCGTGCGCGGCGGCGGCCCCTTCGACGAGGACCCGGGCGTCCAGGGCTTCGCCTCCGGCCTGTTCACCGACCCGAACACGTCCGAGGCCAACGGCACCCCCGAGCAGCAGAAGGCCCGTCTCCTGCACTACCAGGACCTGATCAAGGTCGGCCTGTCCGGCAACCTCGCCTCGTACACCTTCACCGACACCTCCGGGCGCACGGTCAAGGGCTCCGAGGTCGACTACAACGGCGCCCCGGCCGGCTACGCCGCCGCGCCCGGCGACGCCCTCGCGTACGCCGACGCGCACGACAACGAGACCCTGTACGACGCGCTCGCCTTCAAGCTCCCGGCCGGCACCTCACCGGCCGACCGGGCGCGGATGCAGGTCCTCGCCATGGCGACGGCGACCCTCTCGCAGGGCCCGGCGCTGTCCCAGGCGGGCTCGGACCTGCTGCGCTCCAAGTCCCTGGACCGCAACTCCTACGACAGCGGCGACTGGTTCAACGCGATCCACTGGGACTGCCGGGCCGGCAACGGCTTCGGCCGCGGACTGCCGCCGGCCGCCGACAACAAGGCCAAGTGGGGCTTCGGCAAGCCGCTGCTGGCGAACCCGAACCTGACGGTCGGCTGCGCCGAGATCGACGGCGCCTCCGCCGCCTACCGGGACCTGCAGAAGATCCGCAGCACCGAGCCGGTGTTCTCGCTGCCGACCGCCGAGAAGGTGCAGGACGCGCTGTCCTTCCCGCTCTCCGGCAAGGAGGAGACCCCCGGCGTGATCACCATGCGCCTGGGCGACCTGGTCGTGGTCCTCAACGCCACGCCCGACCGGCAGACCCAGCGCGTCGCGGCCCTGGCCGGCAAGGGCTACGCCCTGCACCCGGTGCAGGCGTCCGGCGCGGACGCGACGGTGAAGTCCGCCTCGTACGAGGCCGGTTCGGGCACCTTCACGGTCCCGGCCCGGACGGTCGCGGTCTTCACCGCCCGCTGACCCGTCCCGCACACCCCGAGGCCGGCCGGCTCCCCCCGGCCGGCCTTCGGCGTCCCCGGCGGCTCAGTGCGCGCGCTGCACGGGCACCCGCGGGGCGAGCGCCATCAGGCGGCCGACGAGGTCGCCGAACGGGCCGTCGGCGGGCTCGTCCGCGAGGATGCGGACCAGCGTCCCGGCCATCTCCTCGTCGTACGCGGCGCTGACCGCCGTCAGCGCGGCGAAGTCGTGCACCAGCTGCAGCTCCAGCTCGGCGCGCGGCACCCGCCGCCCGTCCAGCCACAGCAGCGCCGTGGACTCGGCGAGCGACACCCAGGAGCGGACCACCAACTCCATCCGCGCGGACGGCTTCCCGATCCCCAGATGGGCCAGGATCTGCTCGTACGCGGCCTGCCGCACCTCGTCGATCATCGCGTTCGTGGTGGAGGAGCCGACCGCCGGGCCGCCGCGCATCAGCGCCGCGAAACCCGGCCCGTGCTCGTCGACGAAGTCGAAGAAGCGGCCCATCACCCGCAGCAGCCGCGCCCCCAACGGGCCCTGCGGCGGCTCCAGGAAGCGGCCGGCCAGCTCGTCGGCGGCCCGCCGCAGGGCCGCCTCGTACAGGCTCTGCTTGCCGGGGAAGTAGTGGTAGACCAGCGGGCGCGAGATGCCCGCCGCGGCGGCGATCTCGTCGATGGAGACCTCGTCGGGGGAGCGGTGGCTGAACAGTTCCAGCGCCACCCCGATGAGTTGCTGTCTGCGCTCCTCGACGCCCATCCTGCGGCGCACCCCGGTCGTCATGCGAACAGCCTAACGGGCGTCCATTACGCTCCCCTCTCATGAGCGCTTCCGACCAGGACACCAGCGACCAGGACACCGGCGACCAGGTCGTCACCGAGCCCGAGGAGACCCCCGCCGAGGCCGTCGCCGACGACGAGGCCGCGGCCGGCGAGCCGCGGTCCGGGCTGACCCCCAAGCAGGCGCGGCGGCTGCGGGTCGCCGCCGCCTCGGTGCTGCTGGTGGCCATGGCCGTGGTCCTGGTGGTCCGGCTGGCCAGCCGGACGTCGGTGCTGGTCGTCGGCGTGTACGGACTGGCGATGATCCTGTGCGGCGTCGTCATCGAGCTCTCCCGCAACGGCCGTACCCGCCTGGGCACCTGGCTGCTGGCCGGCGGCCTGCTCGCCGCCCTGGCCGCCGACTGGCTGATCCTGCCCTGACGCCTACAGGTCGAGCACCAGCCGCTCGCCCGCGCAGCGCGAGACGCAGAGCAGCATCGAGTCGTCCCGCTCCGCGTCGGTGAGCAGCTCGTCCCGGTGCTCCACCTCGCCCGCCAGCACCCGCTGCCGGCAGGTGCCGCAGAAGCCCTGCTCGCAGGAGTACGGGAGGTCGGGGACCTCCGCGCGGACCGCGGCCAGCACCGACTGGTCCGCGGCCACCTTCACCGTCCGCCCGGAGGACCGCAGTTCGACCTCGAACGCGGTGCCGCCGGCCGCGGCCGCCGCAGAGAAGCGCTCCAGACGCGGCGTCCGTCCCTCGGGCAGCGCCGCGGCCACCGCGTCCATCAGCCCGTCGGGGCCGCAGCAGTACACCTCGGTCTCCGCCGGCAGCCCGCCGAGGAAGCCGAGGTCCGGCAGCCCGGACTCGTCCTCGGCGACGACCGTCGTCCTGCCGCCGTCCGCGCCCAGCCGCTCGGCCTCGTCCAGGTACGGCATCGTCGCCCGGCTGCGCCCGCAGTACAGCAGCCGCCAGTCGGCGCCCGCCGCCGCGGCGGCGCGGACCATCGGCAGCACCGGCGTGATGCCGATCCCGCCGGCCACGAACACGTACGACGGGGCCTCGACCAGCGGGAAGCGGTTGCGCGGCCCGCGGATCTCCAGCTCCACGCCCTCGTGGAGCCGCTCGTGCACCTCCGCCGAGCCGCCCCGGCCGCCCTGCTCCGCCCCGATGAGCCGGGTGGCGACGGTGTACGCGCCGGACTCGGCCGGGTCGCCGCACAGCGAGTACTGCCGGACCAGGCCGGACGGCAGCACGAGGTCGAGGTGCGCCCCCGGCTGCCAGGCGGGCAGCCCCGCGCCCTCCAGACGGAGCTGGACCACGCCCTCGGCGGGCTCGGTCCGCGCGGCGACGCGCACCCGGCGCGGGACGGTGGTGTTCCGGCCGCGGCCCGACACCGGCTCGTCGAGCGCGGGCATCGGCCACAGCGGGGACCGCTGGATGCGCCGGCGCGCGGCCTGCTTCGCGAGCAGCGCCGCCCCGGCGACCAGGACGACGGTACGCAGTCGGGGCATGGTCAGCGACCTCCGTTGGCGCCGGGGGACTGGGCGAGGTACGCGACCGCCTGCGCGGTGTCGCCCTCCTGCGAGGGGTGGTAGTCCCGGCTCAGATAACGCGGGATGGAGCGCAGCATGTCCGGGGTGGACGGCAGCACGCCCTCGCGGCCCTTGCGCACGAACTGGCCCACGGACGCCCTGCCGTCGACCAGCGTCGGGTCGTTCTCCATGAAGAACCGGGCCCCGCGCTGCCAGAAGAAGACCAGGGCGCCGAAGGCCAGCGCCCAGGTCCGCACCCGGCGCCGGTAGCCGCCGTCGAGGTGCATGAACAGCTCGAAGGCGACGGAGCGGTGCTCGACCTCCTCCGCGCCGTGCCAGCGCAGCAGGTCCAGCATGGCCGGGTCGCAGCCGCGCCGGTCCAGTTCGTCGGCGTTGAGCACCCAGTTGCCCAGGAACGCGGTGTAGTGCTCGATCGCGGCGATGATCGCCACCCGCTCCATCAGCCACCAGCGGCGCGGCCGGCCCGGCGGCAGGGTCCGGTCGCCGAGCAGCTTCTCGAAGAACCAGTCGACCTGCGCCGTGTAGGGCGTGGGGTCCAGGCCCAGTTCCTTCAGCCGCGGCAGCACGTCGTCGTGGGCCTGGGAGTGCACGGCCTCCTGGCCGATGAAGCCGATGACGTCCTCGCGCAGCCGGTCGTCGGTGATGTACGGCAGCACCTGCTTGTAGACGTGGATGAACCAGCGCTCGCCCGCGGGCAGGAGCAGGTGCAGCACGTTGATGGTGTGGGTGGTGAACGGGTCGCCGGGTACCCAGTGGAGCGGGGTCTCGCGCCAGTCGAAGGAGACCTTGCGGGCCTTGAGCTCGATGTGCTCCGACGCCACCGGTGCAGGCTGCGTATTAGACATGCTGTCAATGTACTGAGAAGTAAGGTCCGGTCAACAGGGGTGTGCACGGGGATTTCAGGAGGCGTGCGCACGGGGATTCCGCAGGGCGTGCGCACCGGGATTCCCGCAGGGCGTGCGTACCGGGGCGTCAGCGCAGCGACGCCACCCGCAGACCGTTCGCCAGCCGCCCGATGAGCTGCGGGCGCGCGCCCGGATCGGCCGGCACGGCCAGGAAGCGGCCGTCCCGCTCGGCGTCGGCGCCGCCGCCCCGCGCCGTCAGCGACACGAACTCCCGTGTGCCCGCGGCGAGCAGGTGCCACCGGCCGCCCCGCGCCTGCCACAGCACCCCCGCGAGCACCCGGGGCTCGCGCGCGCCGCAGGCCGGGGACACCTCCGACCGCGCCGCGACGGCACCGGTCCCCGCACCCGGGGGCTGGAACTGCGCAAGCACCCGCGCCCCCGTGCCCCGCCACGTCTCCGCCCGGGTGCACACCCAGGCCGCCCGCCCGCCCCCGGCCGGCAGCCGCTGCTCGGCGAACTGCCAGGAGTTCACGGTCCGCACGCCGTGCGAGCGCACCGCCGGCAGCAGACAGGCGGTCCGCGCCCACGCCTCGCGCGCCGCCCGCCCCGTCACGTCCCCCGGCGCGCCGGGCGCGCCCCAGGTCAGCCGGGCCGGGGCCAGTTCGCCCAGGTCCGCGTACAGCCGCTCGCCCCGCTCGTCGCGCAGCTGCAGCACCGGCCACGCCCGGCAGTCCTTCGCCCGCGCCGGGCTGAGCACCGGGGCCGTGACCCCGTACGCGTCCCGGGCCAGCGGCACGGCCGGCTTCGCCGGGCGCAGCAGGTCCCGCTGGGCGGCCGCCCGCACCCACGGGGCCGTCAGATAGCGGACGTCGGCGTACGTACGGGTGAGCACCAGGGCCGCCGAGCCGGCCGTGTCCGCGCCGTCCGTGCGCGCGAAGTCCAGTGCCGGGCCACGGGCGCCGTCGACCGGCTCCGCGTACCGCACCGCCCGCAGCCCGTCGTGGAACAGAACCACCCGCGAACCGTCCACCTCGCCCGCGAACAGCAGCTGAGGCGGCCCCATCGGCGGGCCCGGCGGCGTCCCCGGCGTCGCCGAGGCGTGCACCGTGCGGCCCGGGCGGGCCCACACCGCGAGCGCCCGGCGCAGCAGCGCGTCGTCCCCGGTCAGGCCGCCGCGCTGGGGCCAGACGGAGAAGTCGGTGCGGGCCGAGGTGCGCCAGACCGCCGGATCGATCCTGCGCAGCCGCGCCGGATCGAGCGCCGCCTCGGACGCCGGATTGCGCGCGTACGACGGGGCCGCCGCGCCGGCCGGCCCCCAGCCGTCGCCCGGCAGCCCCAGCAGCGCGCCGCAGACCAGGGCCGCGGCGGCCGCGGCCAGCGCGGCCCGGGCGTGCTGCCGCCGCCGCATCAGGTCCGTCGGCCGGGCCTGCAGCGAGCACGGGTCGAACTCCGGCGACTCCAGGAGCGCGTGCATGCCCTCCACCGCGTCCGCCTCGCCCAGCGCCGCCTGCGGGTCCGCCACCCCGGCCGCCGCCAGCACCCGCCGCGCCTCGGCGTCGCCCTGCCGCTCCAGGCCGCGCAGCACGAACGCCGCCCGGCCCGCCGCGGTGAGCTCCGACAGCCGCTGGTCCAGGGCCAGTTCGTCGGCGCCCCCGGCCCGCGGGAAGACCCGCAGCCCCCAGACGCGCGGCAGCAGCGCGGGCATCCGGGGGCGGTGCCGCAGCGCGCGCCGCAGCACCTCGCCGCGCGCGTACGCGTATCCGGGGTCCACCGCGTCCTCCGCCCGCCGCGGCTCCGGCACGGCCGACCCGGAGGTCCGCCGGCGCGGCAGCGCGCGCTGCACCAGACCGTGCGCGGCCAGCACCCTCCGGTTGCGCCCGAGGGCGGCCGGCAGCACGAGATAGGCGATGCGCACCAGCCGCGGATAGTGCTCGACGAGGGCGGCCTCCGCCTGCTCGACGTCAAGGGGGCCGTGCGCCGCGGTGCCGCCGGGGGACGAGGTTTCGGCTTCCTGGGTGCTCACGTTCAGCAGAACGAGCGATAGATCCGATGGTCACCCCGCGACGCGGGGCGTACGCGTCAGGACGACAGGTGCGCGCGGATACGTTCCGTCTCCTCCTCGGAGATCCCGAGACCCTCCCGGACGTACTTCTCCATCGAGCCGTGCCGGACCGCCACCTCGTCGTAGGCCGCCGCCAGGTACTCCGGCGCCACCCCGATGATCGCCAGCGCCAGCTCCGGGTCGCCGCCCTGCGCCGTGAACCCCTCCACCAACGGGGCGAACGCCTCCCGGACCGCCGGGTTCACCGAGAGGAACTCCGCCCGCACCGTCTCCTCGTCCGCGCCGAGCAGCGACAGCAGGACCGTCGCGGCCCAGCCGGTGCGGTCCTTGCCCGCCGTGCAGTGGAACAGCAGCGGCGTCGCCGCCGGGTCCGTCAGCTCCGTCAGGAACGCGCGGTACGAGGCCCGCGCCGAGTCCGACGCCACGAACGCCCGGTACGTCTTCTCGAACGCCCGCCGCACCCGGCCCCCGCCGAGATGCTGCTCCGCCAGCGCCGGGTCGGCGAGCAGCTGCTTCAGCCGGGCCGCCGGCGGCAGCCCGCTGACCGCCAGGTAGTCCGCGAGGACGTCGGCGACCACCACGCGGCTGTCCGGCAGGGGGTGGTCCGGCCGGTCCGCCCGCTCCCGCGCGGTGCGGAGGTCCACCACCGTACGGATGCCCAGCGCGGTCACCACCCCGTCCGCCGGGTCCAGCCGGTCCAGCTGCCCGGACCGGAACACCCGCCCCGGCCGGACCGTGCGGCCGCCGGAGAGCGGCAGCGTCCCCAGATCGCGGAGATTGGTCACCGAGGTGGCGGGGATGGCGGGCATCGGCGTCTCTTCTCGTACGTAACGTCCTTTTACGTACGAAACCGTAATCGATCGGGTCGTACCAGTCCTGGCGTTCGGCCTCCGAACGCCTCCTCGACCCGGCACGATGACCCCATGCAGACGCAGCGAACCGCGGTGACGGCGGCCCTCCTGGCCGTGATGCTGATGGGGTGCGGGACCGGGGAGCCGGAGGCGCCCGAGGAGGCGAGCGGCACCCTGGAGCAGCTCGCCGAGCGGGCCCGGTGCGCGGCGCCGGACGTCCGCGCCGGCACGGCCGAGCTCCGCCAGGCGTCCTGCCGCACACAGGACGGGAGTTACGTGCTGCTGACCTTCGCCACCGACCGGGGCCAGCGCGAATGGATCAACCAGGCCAAGGACTACGGCGGCGCGTACCTCGTCGGCCGGCGCTGGGTGGTCGCCGGCGACGAGCGCACCGTGACAGCCGTACGCGGCCGGCTCGGCGGGACGGTCGAGACCGCCGCACCGCACCGGCCGCAGGAGTCCCACGGCTCGCATCACTGAACCGGGGCTACGTACAACGACGGCCCTGGTTGAGGCAGTCGACCATGCGCCGCATCAGCCGCTCGTCGAAGACGTTGATGAAGTCGCCGTGGTCGGTGACCGGCTTGTGCAGCTGCTCGGGGAACGAGTCCACCGCGAAGCCGGGCCCCGGAGGCACGTCGTACACGATCCGCTGCACCAGCTGCGGGATGGCCCGGAAGCCGTTCTGGCAGCGCCCGCTCCCGTCGGCGAAGGCCACATGGGTGCGGTGGTTCGCGCTGTCGGTGTTCTCGCCGTCCCAGCAGCTCTGGAACGTGAACGTCCGGACGACCTTGCTGCCCTCGGGGCAGATCGGGTACTTGTCCTTCAGCTGCCGGTCCTCGAACCCGGTGCACGACCAGGACGCGTTGGCGTTGCCGTTGCCGTTGGTGAACGCCTTGGCGTCCCCGGTGATGATGCGCAGGAACCGCGGCATCGCCGTCACCTTCGACACGGGGCTGCCCGCGAACGTCAGGGTGACCTCGGACGGCGTCTGGATCTTGCCGACGTTCTGGTCGTTCCCGCCGCCGTCCGCCTGCGCGTCCGCCTCGTTCTGGCCGTTCTGCAGCCGCAGCACCGGCCAGTAGTACGTGGAGCGGTCGCCCTGGTTGCGGCAGGTGGTCGCGCCGTCGGCCAGGTCCTCGTCGCTCGCGAAGGCGTCGTTGGCCTGGTTGCCGACGTAGTCGTGCATGTGGTGCGCGCCGTTGCGCACGCCCGGCGCGACGATCACGTTGTCCGGGTTGAACTTGCCGTTCTCGTTGCGCCCGCAGTCCGTGGTGAACGAGCCGCGGGAGGCGCCGCTGCGCAGCCGGGGCCGGTCCACGTTCGGCCGGACGGTGGTGATGTCGACGAAGTCGGAGGCCTCGGGCCCGTTCCCCGCCTGGCCCGCGCCCTGTCCCTGTCCCTCGCCGTCGTCGCCCCCGCCGTCGCCGTCCTCGTTCCCGTTGCCGTCCCCGTTTCCGTCGCCGCCCTGATCGCCGCCGCCCTGGTCGTCGTCGGCCTGCAGCGTGCACGGGGCCAGCCGCTCCAGCCCCCGCGGCGCCTCGGCCTCCCGGTCGATCAGCGCCACGATCCGCTGCAGGATCACCAGCCGCTCGTTCTCCAGCGGCTGCAGGATCTGCTGCTCCGCGAACTCCGGGTCCTCGGCGATCCGCTCCCGGTTCTCCGCGAACCGCTGGTACGCGACGGTGATCTGGCCGTCCAGCGTGGCGAGCTCGCGGTCGACCGCGTCCCGCACCCCCTCGGGCACCTCGGTCAGCTCGTTGCCCACGTCCGGGCAGTCGATGGTGGACATTTCGGGCGCGGACGAGGACGGCTTGCTGTTCCAGCCCTGTCCGGCCGACGCGTAGGCGTTGAGGGCCACCAGGCCGCCACCGCCCAGAACCAGTGCGGCCGATGCGGCGATCGCCCGGCGCGCGAGTGTCGAACGTTTTCGAGTCCTTCCCATGGGCCTCCATACGGACGGGACGCCGGTGGCGTTCAACGCCCCGCGGGATTCGAGTGACGCGGCCGCGGCCCGCGGGCGGTCTCCCGCGCCCGGCGGCGGGGTGACACGATAGGGGCCGACATGACGCATTCCCGCTCCCCGATACGCGCCCTGCGCGCCGCGCTCTTCGCGGCCGTCTGCGTGTCCTTGGCGGCCGTGGGGCATGCGTCCATGTCCGCGCACGAGATACCGGTGCGCTCCCTGGTCCTCGCCCTCGCGGTGACCGGCCTGCTCGCCTGGGCCGGCTGCGGCCGACGGCGCGGGACGCTCGCCGTCGGGGCCGGGCTCCTGGCCGTGCAGACGGCGCTGCACCTGATCTTCTCGGCCGGCGAAGGACACGCGGCGGCCGGCGTCGCCCACGCGGGCCACACGGGCCACGCGGCCGCGGGCGCGGACCTGAGCGCCGCCGCCGGCCACGGACTGCTCGGCATGACCTCCGCGCACCTGCTCGCCGCCCTGATCTGCGGCCTCTGGCTGGCCCGCGGCGAGGCCGCGCTGTTCTCGCTCGCCCGCACCGCCGGCGCGGCGGCCTTCGCGCCGCTGCGCCTCCTGCTCGCCGTCGTCCGGCTGCGGGTGCCCGAGCCGCTGCGGCCCGTGCGCCCGCGCCCGTACGCCCGCGGCGCGCGCGGCGTCGTCCTCGCCCACGCCCTGTCCCGGCGCGGTCCGCCCCGGCTGTCCGCAGCCCGCGCCACGGCCCTCGGAGCACACGTCTGACCCGGGGGCCGCTTCCCCCTGTCGACCTCCACTCCTGAGGACAGCCATGACCCTTGACGGTTCCGTGCGCCCGGAAACGGCCGCCGATCCGACCCCCGCCGGCCCGGACGACACCCCGGACGCGCCCGCCGGCAGAACCACCTGGAGCGCGCTGCGCCCCCTCGTCCTGCGGCTGCACTTCTACGCGGGGTTGCTCGTCGCCCCGCTGCTCCTGATCGCCGCGACCAGCGGCCTGCTCTACGCCCTCTCCTTCCCGGCGGAGAAGTTCGTCTACGCGCACGAGCTGACCGTCCCCGTCGGCGAGCGCACTGTCCCGCTGTCGCGGCAGGTCCACGCGGCGAAGAAGGTCAACCCCGGCGGCACGGTCACCGCCGTCTGGCCGTCCGCCGAGCCCGGCGCGACCACCCGCGTCCTGATGGACGGACCCGGCCTGGCGGAGGGCACGTCCCTCGCCGTGTTCGTCGACCCGTACACCGGGGAGGTCCGCGGACAGCTGCCCAGCTACGGCAGCTCGGGCGCGCTCCCGCTGCGCACCTGGCTCGACGGGCTCCACCGTGATCTGCACCTCGGCGAACCCGGCCGCGCCTACAGCGAACTGGCCGCCAGCTGGCTGTGGGTCGTGGCGCTGGGCGGGCTCGCCCTGTGGCTCGGCCGCCGCCGCAGGACGAAGCGCGAGCTGTTCCTGCCGGAGCGCGGCCCGAAGTCCCGCCGCCGCACCCTGTCCTGGCACGGCGCGGTCGGCCTGTGGGCCGTCACCGGTCTCGTCCTGCTCTCCGCCACCGGCCTGACCTGGTCCCGCTGGGCCGGCGAGAACATCGACGCCGTCCGCTCCCAGCTCGGCGGCGCCACCCCGGCCGTCTCCGCGGTCATCGGCCCGGACACCACCGGCCACGAGAGCCACGAGGGCCACGCCGGGCACGGCGGCGGCGCGCCCGCGCGGCCCGCGACCGCCCCCGACGTCGGCATCGACAAGGTGCTGGCCGCCGCCCGCGAGGCCGGCGTCGACGGGAAGCTGTCGGTGACCCTGCCCGCCGAGGGCAAGGGCTACGTGGTCAAGGAGACCGACACCCAGTTCCCCGTGCACCTCGACTCGGTGGCGGTGGACCCGGCCGACGGCACCGTCGTGGACGAGCTGCGCTTCGCCGACTACCCGCTGCTCGCCAAGCTGACCCGGTTCGGCATCGACGCCCACACCGGTGTCTTCCTGGGCCTGGCCAACCAGCTGGCCCTCGCCGCCCTCGCGTTCGCCCTGATCCTGTTGATCGTCTGGGGCTACCGCATGTGGTGGCTGCGCCGGCCCGGCCGTCCCGTCGCGCGCGGCGCGTGGCGGAAGGTTCCGCCGACGATGCTGCTGCCGCTGCTCGCCGGGACGGCTTTGGTGGGCTGGTTCGTGCCGATGCTGGGCATCAGCCTGCTGGTGTTCCTGGTGCTCGACGGCCTGCTCGGCCTGGTGGCACGGGCGCGGTCCCGTCAAGGCGCGTAGGCACCCGTCACGGCACGTACTTGTAGCCGACCCGCCGCACGGTCTGGATCGTGCGGCGGCGGTCGCCCAGCTTGCGGCGCAGCCGGGCCACGTGGACGTCCACGGTCCGGCCGTCGCCGACATGGCCGTACCCCCAGACCGTGGTGACCAGGTGGTCGCGGGTGTGCACCCGGTGCGGATGGGCGACGAGATGGGCGAGCAGCTCGAACTCCAGGTACGTCAGCTCCAGTTGCCGCCCGTCGACGCGGGCGGTCCGCTCGACGGCGTCGACGGTCACCGGACCCTGCTCCGCCGCGGGCGGGGCCGGCGGCTGCTGTCCCTCGGCGGGGACGAGGACGAGGTAGCCGACCATCGGCGGCCGGCCCGGGAGCGTGGGCAGGGCGTGCGGCGGGGCGGGCAGCAGCGTCGCGCCGGGCGGCAGGTACTCGGCGACGTCCGCGAGGCCGGCGACCTCGTCGGGGGAGACGGCACGGAGACGGGGACGGACGGGGGAGGGCAGGGGGGCAGCCTGGGTGTGGGCCATGGAAGCTCAGCCTCTTTCGCGCGAGTCGCGGACGGACGGTGGTGCGTCGTACGTCATGCGCGTCGGCCGAAGGCCGTGGGACCGGACATGGATCCGGCCGGGCTTTAGAGGGCCGACGCGTTCCTCACGCGCCGACAGCACCGGTCGAAGTCGTGGTGCTGCCGGGAAGGCCAGAACGGCTCGAGGTCGAAGCGCCTCGTCGCGGTGTCGTTCTGGATGCGGGCCATATCCCTATTAAACCAGCAGGGAAACGCCGCGCGCAGCCCCCGTACCCGCCCGGCTTCTCCGACGGGCCGTCAACCCGTCAGCCGCTTGCGCCAGTCGAGCCCCGTCACCTGGATCGACGACTCGGGCGAACCGTCCCATTCCACCGCCAGACCCTGCCCCCGCAGCGCCTCCGTCACCTCCCGGCCCACCGCCGCCGCCGACTCCGCCGAGCCGTCGAAACCGCCGTACAGCAAGTACAGCGGGCCGCCGTTCGCCGCGCCCTCGGTGCACTGGGAGTGGAAGTACACGAACCCCCGGGCGTCCTCGTCGCCCTCGCCGCCTATCTCCGCCGTGCCGCAGGTCCGGCAGCAGGTGAAGTTCTCCCGGGCGGTGATCCCCGCGCCCTCCAGCGCCGCGAACGCCGCCGTGATCCGCTCCGGATCGGTCACACCCTCCCAGCCCGCCGACTCCTGGACCCGCTCCAGCCACAGCCGGTCCACCAGCGCCGCCGCCTGCGCCCGGCTCACCGGCCGGACGTCCCCGTCGACCAGGTAGTCCTCCGCCGCCTCGGCCAGCTGCTCCCGGTCGGCGTACCCGCAGCGCAGCAGCTCCCGCACCCGCTCCTCCAGCACGCCCCGCACCTCGGCGGGAAGCTCCGGCACCGGCTCCGGCAGCGGCAGCCCGGCCGGCTTCCAGCCGAGCCCGCGGTCCCAGGCGACCTCCCGGCGCGCCCAGCGGACCATCACCGCGGCCACCTTGCCGGCGTCGCCGCCCTCCGTCACGTAGTGCCGCTCCGGGACGCCCGCCCGGTGCTCCAGCTGGTAGCCGCCGCCGTCCTCGTGCCACACCTGGATGAACTCGTCCGGTATGTCGGGGATCCGCTGGACGACGAGGAACCGGTCCCCGTCCGCGCCGATGCGCAGCACCAGATCGCGCAGCGCGTCCTCCGACACGCGCACGTGCTTCTGCCAGTTCTCGGTCCTGACCGTGATGTCGAGCATGCCCTCACTGTGACAGAGGCCACCGACAACGCCATCGCCCCCTGCCGTTCCCGGCAGGGGGCGATGGCGTGCTTCGCGTGCGGATCAGACCTGACCGGCCTTCTCCAGGGCCTCGCAGCAGGTGTCCACCAGCAGGCGGGTCACCGTGTACGGGTCCACGTTCGCGTTCGGGCGGCGGTCCTCGATGTAGCCCTTGCGGTCCTGCTCGACCTGCCACGGGATGCGGACCGAGGCGCCGCGGTCCGAGACGCCGTAGGAGTACTTGTCCCACGGGGCGGTCTCGTGCAGACCGGTCAGGCGGTCGTCGATGCCGGCGCCGTAGTTCTTGACGTGGTCGAGCGGCTTCGAGCCCTCGCCCAGCGCCTCGCAGGCGGTGATGATCGCGTCGTAGCCCTCGCGCATCGCCTTGGTGGAGAAGTTGGTGTGCGCGCCCGCACCGTTCCAGTCGCCCTTGACCGGCTTCGGGTCGAGGGTCGCGGACACCTTGAAGTCCTCGGCGGTGCGGTACAGCAGCCAGCGGGCCACCCACAGCTGGTCGGCGACCTCAAGCGGCGCCAGCGGGCCGACCTGGAACTCCCACTGACCCGGCATGACCTCGGCGTTGATGCCGGAGATGCCCAGACCCGCCTTCAGGCAGTTCTCCAGGTGCGCCTCGACGATGTCACGGCCGAAGATCTCGTCCGCGCCGACACCGCAGTAGTAGCCGCCCTGCGGGGCCGGGAAGCCGCCGACCGGGAAGCCGAGCGGGCGCTCGCCGTCGAAGAAGGTGTACTCCTGCTCGATGCCGAAGATCGGCTCCTGCGCGGCGTACTTCTCGTAGGTCTCCACGAGCGCGGCGCGGGTGTTGGAGGAGTGCGGGGTCATGTCCGTGTTCAGGACCTCGCACAGCACCAGGATGTCGTCGCCGCCGCGGATCGGGTCCGGACAGACGAAGACCGGCTTGAGGACGCGGTCCGAGGCGTGACCTTCGGCCTGGTTCGTGCTGGATCCGTCGAAGCCCCAGATGGGCAGCTCGTCCAGGGTCGCGCCGCCGCTCGTCAGTATCTTCGTCTTGGAACGGAGCTTCGCGGTCGGCTCGGTGCCGTCGATCCAGATGTACTCAGCCTTGAAGGTCACGGGGCCTCATCCTTTGGCGGGTGCTGCGGGTCTGCTGCGGCTCGCGACGCTGCGAGACCTGCGGGGGTATGCGCGCAGCTTCCCAACCGGGGATTTCCCGTCGGTTGCCCGTTTGTGAACCCCGTGTTACTCAGCCTTCCCCGGACGCCCGCACCCGCCGTGCGACCTCGTGCGCGTTCAGCAGCGACCCGAACCCGGCGCGCCGGATCCGCGCGACCAGCTCCTGGTACGAGGTCCCGAGGGCCTCCGCGGTCCGGCCGAGATGCCAGTCGCAGTCCGCGAGGCGCTGCAGCAGGTACCCGCGCCGGATCTGGTTCTCGGACAGCCGGAAGGTCTTCAGATACGCCGCGCGCCCCTTGTGGTCGGTGATCAGCTCGCCGATGTGCTGCTCCACCCCGCCCCGCCGGAACGGCGGCACGAAACGGAGCAGCTCGAAGCCGTCCATCCGGTACACCCGCTCGAAGCGGTACGAGGTCTCCAGGAGGTCCCGTGCCATGATCCCGTCGTGCGCGCCGGCCCAGGCGCGCTCCTGGGCGACCGCCGCCGCCCGCAGATCCGCCAGGCTGCGCACGCCCCCGGCCGCGTCCCGGATCCGGGCCGTGAACCCGGGCACGGGCGCGCCGTAGTACGCGTACTGGTGGACCAGCTCCCCGTACAGGTCCTCGACCAGCGTCGGGTGCAGCAGGCGGTAGTCGTCGGGGTGCGGGACGACGAAGGCGGCGGCCAGCGCGTCCGCGACGTACAGCATCAGACCGCACTGCCCCGGATGGATCTCGAACACCCGCAGCGCCTCGCCGAGCCCCGGCACCGACCAGCCCGCGTACGCCGCCTCCGCGCGCGGCGACAGACCCTCGCGCACCGCCTGCCGGGACCACTCGTCCCACACCACGGACGGGCCGCCGAAGTGCAGCGCCAGATAGCCCTCCAGGGCCAGGTGCAGCGGCAGGAACCGCAGCCGCGACTCGGGCCGCCCGGTGGACTTCCCGCGCTTCCGCTTCGCCAGCCGGTGGTGGACGCCGCGGACCAGCGGCACCGCCTCGGGCTCGCCGCCGCCGAGGCGGGAGCCGTACGCCGCCGCCTCGCGCGCCGCGTCCCCGCCCTCCCCGGACCAGTCCGCGACGAGGCCGTGCGGGATGTACGCGGTGTACGCCGTGCCGTCGCCGACGTCCACGACGTGCCCGTGGCCCGCGTACACCTCGCGGTGCAGCCGCAGCCCGGGCACCGGTTCGGCGCGCACCAGCGGGACCAGCCGGACCCCGCCCCACACCTGCGCGGGGCGCGTCCGAAGACCGGTGAGGTCG
Source organism: Streptomyces tritici (assembly GCF_048500665.1). NCBI lineage: Bacteria > Bacillati > Actinomycetota > Actinomycetes > Kitasatosporales > Streptomycetaceae > Streptomyces > Streptomyces tritici. The sequence goes on along the minus strand of NZ_CP183183.1, from coordinate 1,766,202 downwards.
ATCCCGGTCATGCGCCGGCCTCCTTCAGGAACAGCTCCACCCGGCGGTCCAGGTGCGCCCGCAGCTCCGCCAGACCGGTCCGGCCCTCCGCGAACTGCGCGATCTCCACCAGCGCCGGCAGGTCCTCCGCGTCCCGCACCCCGGCGGTCGGCACGCTCGGCGCCAGCCGGCGCACGTCGAAGCCGCCCGCGTCGTATACGGGGTTGAGGTGCACCGCCGCGGTACGGCGCTCCGGGTCGAGCCGGCTGCGCCAGACCCGCAGCACCTCGCCCGCGAGCCCCGGCGGGGCGTTGTCCCAGCCGTCCGAGACGATCACCAGCCGGTCCGGGGCCGGACCGGGGGCCTGCAGCGCGTCGAGGACGCGCAGGCCCAGCGGGGTCGGCCCGTGCGGGCGGACCAGCAGCGGATCCGTCGCGCCGGAGGTCCAGTGCGCGGAGTACGAGGCCGCCAGCGCCTCCAGGAGGAAGTGCGCGCCGAGCGCCACCGCCAGCGGGCGGCGCCGCTTCACACCGGAACCGGACGACGAGTAGCTGTCGTCGAGGACCGCGGCGACCCGGCCCCAGGTGCCCGCCTGCGGCCCCGCCGCCCGGCGCGCGGCGGCCCGCAGCGCCCCGGTCAGCTCCGCGCGCCGGGCCGCGCGCTGCTCGAAGGGCAGCGCGAGCACGTACAGGGCGAGTCGGGTCAGCGGCATCGTGGACAGGTCGGCCGCCACGCCGCCGCGCTGGGTGCGCAGCCGCTCCAGGCGGGTCATCCGGGGCGCGATGCGCTCCAGGAACACCGCGCGCGGGACGCCGTGCCGGGCGGCGAAGCCCTCCGCGACGGTGAACGGCAGCTCGTACACCGCCCGCTGGTCGTGGTGGGCGCGGCGGTACGCGTCGAGCAGGGCGTGGTCGTAGCGGGCGCGGCGGCGCGGCGCGAACAGGAAGTCGCCGGTCTCGGCGTCGGGCGTGCGCAGGTGCAGGTGGCGCACGGCGGTCTTCAGTCCCGTGCGGTACTTCACCGCGTCCAGGCCGAGGTCGGGGCGGGCGGCCAGCCAGTCGCGCATGATCGCCCGGGTGCGGCGGTTGTTGACCTTCGCGGCGCGCAGCGCGCCGAACAGCCGGTACACCCGCTGGGGCGGCAGCAGCGCGAGCCGGGCCGCGATCAGCCGGCCCTCGCCCTCGGCGGCCTCGTGCGGGGTGCGCAGCAGGTGCTCGGCGATCAGGGCCGCGTTGTGGTCGTTGATGTCGAGGGCGAGGCAGGCCGCGTACAGGGGGCGGTAGTTGACCCGTACGTACTCGTGCAGGAAGGCCAGGGACAGGCGCTGCTCGGCGGCGGACGCGCGGAACTCGCGCTGCCCGGTGGCGGTGACGGCCGCGTTGACGAAGAGCAGCACGTCCTCGGCGGCGACGAGGTCGCTGTACGTCTCCGACATGGCTCCCCCCGGAGTCGGACGTGTGGGAGCCGGCCGGGGAATGGGGGCACGAACAGCGAAAACGTTGCTTCAAAGGCAGGTCCCGGAAGTCGCACCGGAGTCCCGCGACCGGCGGGGAAAACCTAACACCGGGGGAGGGGAGGGTCGTACGGGATTTCGGCGGGCCGCTCCGCCGGGGCTCCGGGGACGGTGCCGTGCGCGCCGCGGCACCGTCGGGGAAGGGCTGTGTGCGGGGGGAGGGGCGGGCGGGGTCAGCCCACGCGCTCGATGCGGGCCTTGCGGATCAGGAACTTGCCGGGCTCGCGGACCTGCTCGAAGGCCGCGTCGTTGAGCAGCACGCAGCTTCCGGAGACGGAGGTGACCTCGACGGTGGTGGACTTGGCGTTGTCGAGGTTGGTGACCTTCAGCCGGGTGCCGAGCGGGAACTGGTTGCTGGACGCGGCCGGGGCGCCGCCCTCGCCGGAGAGCGTGACGGTGGACCCGGGGCAGACGACGTCCCCGCCGGCGGCGGGCGGCCGGCCCTCTGCGGGCGGCTGTGCGGCGGGCGGTTCGGCGGCCGGCGGCGGGGCCTCGGCCGGGGGCCGTGCGGCGGGCGGCCGGGCGGCGGCCGGAGGCTGCTGGGCGCCCGCGCCCGCGCCCGCGCCCGAGTCCGCGTCGCAGCCGGACGCCGCCTGTTTGCGCCGGATCTCCGCGATCACCGCCTCCCGGTTGGCGATCCGGGCCTGGGACAGGGCGTCGGGGTTCGCCCGCTGGTCGGCGATGAACTTCTCGTTGTTGGCCAGGGCCCCGGCCAGGCCGTCACAGGCGGCGGACGCCTGGCTCGTCCCGGTCATCACCACCGCCGTCCCGCCGACCAGCGCGACCGCACCGGCCAGCAGCGCGACCTTCTTCCTCCGGCTGAGCGTCCTCTTGCGTGACACGTCGGGCTCCTCTCGGTTCCGTGTGCCGTTGAGTACGAGGTGCGCGCCGGTTCTGCTCAACTCCCCCCGGAGTCACTTCCGTTCACCGGGGCGCCCTCGCCCGTCATGAGCTCCCGCACGCCGTGCAGGAAGCGGTCGACGGCGGCCCGTTCGGCCGGGGCGAAGCCGCGCAGCAACTCCTCGGTGCCGTGCACGAGCGGCCCGAAGTACGCCCAGCCGAGCTCCTTCGCGCGCCCGGTCACGCGCAGCAGGACACGCCGGCGGTCGCGCGGATCGCGCTCCCGGGTGAGGTGCCCGAGCCGTTCGAGCCGGTCGAGCACCGAGGTCGTCCCGGCCGAGTTGAGGCCCAGCTCGGCGCCGAGCCGGCCCGGCGTCGCGTCCTCGCCCGCGCGCTCGGCGTCGAGCAGACAGATCAGGGCGCGCACATCGGTGGGGTGCAGCCCGTGCTCGCCCGCGAACGCCGCCTGCCGCAGCCCGAACTCGACGGTGACGGCCCGCAGCAGATGGAAGGTCTCCCGCTCGGGGCTCGGACTCTGCGGTCTGTCGGACACGGGCACGGCCCTCCGGCTAATCTCTCGCCCAGCGAGAAGAACGCCCGGCGAGACGACTGACATGGACGAGGAGCATCATGCCCGAGGCGAGCGCCCACCAGAGCCCCTGTCCCACCGCCTTCTCCGCCGCCTACGACGCGGTCCTCGCCCGGTGGCCCGAGGACACCGCTCCCACGGACGTGGTCACCCCCTTCGGCACCACCCACGTCCACGTCCACGGCCCCGCCGGCGCCCCGCCCGTCGTGCTGCTGCCCGGCGGCGGCGCCACCGCCACCGGCTGGTACGAGGTGGCCGCCGCCCTGGGCCGGACGCACCGCGTCCACGCCCCCGACCTGATCGGCGAGCCGGGCCGGAGCGTGCCCGGTGGCCGGCCGCTGCGCACCGCCGAGGACCTGAGCGCCTGGCTGGACGCCCTGTACGAGGGCCTCGGGCTCACCTCCGCCGCCCTGTGCGGGCACTCGTACGGCGGCTGGATCGCCCTGCGGCACGCGCTCCGGTCACCGGACCGCGTCGACCGCCTCGTGCTCCTCGACCCGACGAACGCCTTCGCCGGCTACCGCCCCGGCTATCTGCTGCGGGCGCTGCCGATGCTGCTGCGTCCCACGCCGTCCCGCACCGCGGCCTTCCTCGACCGCGAGGCCCGCGGGGCGCTCGACCCCGCGTGGCGCGAACTGGCCGCCCGCGCCGCCGAGTTCCCGTCCGTGCGCCCCGTCACCGGCCCCCGTCCGCGCCCCGCGGAACTGCGCCGCCTGGCCCCGCCGACGCTGCTCCTGCTCGCCGAGCACAGCGGGGCCCACGACATCCGCGCCGTCGCCGCCCGGGCGCGGGCGACCGTGCCCCGCCTGGAGACGGCCACGATCGCCGGCGCGACGCACCACACCCTCCCCCTGGGCCTGCCGGACCGGACCCTGGACGGCATCACGCGCTTCCTGTCCCGAACCGGCTAACGCCCCAGCGCGTCCCGCACGGCCTCCTCGGAACGCCCCACCACGGCCGTGCCGTCGTCCGCCGTGATGATCGGCCGCTGGATCAGCTTCGGGTGCGCCGACAGCGCCGCGATCCAACGGTCGCGGTTGTCCGCGTCCTTGGGCCAGTCCTTCAGCCCGAGCTCCTTGGCCACGGCCTCCTGGGTGCGGGTGATGTCCCAGGGCTCCAGCTTCAGCCGGTCGAGCACACCGCGGATCTCGTCCTCGGTGGGCACGTCCTCCAAGTAGCGGCGCACGGTGTACTCGGCGCCCTCCGCGTCCAGCAGACCGATCGCGCTGCGGCACTTCGAACAGGCCGGATTGATCCAGATCTCCATGCCCGCAACGGTACTCCTCCGAAGCCCTCAAAGCCCGTCTGGCCAGGGGCGATTGTCAGTGGGCGGCACTAAAATGGAGACATCAGCGAGGGTCCCGGGGAGGGCCCCCGCCCACCTGCGCCAGGAGGTCGCCGCATGGCTGTCGCCACCGTCACGACGCTGCCCCTCGAACCCTGGAAGCCCCTCAAGAAGAAGCCGCTCCCGGCGGGTCTGCCCCGCGAGTGGTACATCACCCACAACCGCCGCCTGAAGGCCATGCGCCTCGCGATCGCCCTGATGGACTCGGGCGTCTACGGGCCCTCGCAGGCCGACGACGCGACGATACACAGCGCCGCCGAGCGCCTCGGCCTGCACGCCCCGTCGCACATCACCTGCCGCATGGTCCGCACCCTGCTGCGCCGCTGACCGGCGCGCGGCACGGCGCTCTCCGTACCGGGCCGGTCCCGGTACGGAGAGCGCCGCCTTTCACCAGGCCACCGGCAGCCTCTCCGGCAGCCGCTTCATGAAGTTGGTGCGCCACACCAGCTGTTCGACCGGTACCGCGAGCCGCAGCCCCGGCAGCCGTCCCAGCAGCGTCTCCAGGGCCAGCTCGGCATGCCGCTTGCCCAGCGCCGTCGCCGGGCAGTAGTGCCCGCCCGCGCCGAAGGACAGATGGTCGGAGGCGTTCTCACGGTCCGGCCGGAAGACCAGCGGATCGGGGAAGTGCGCGGGGTCGTGGTTCGCCGCCTCGACCAGGACGAGCACGAGCTCCCCGGCGCGCACGTCGACGTCACCGAGCCGCACGTCCTCCAGGGCGAGCCGCGGCAGCCCGTCGCCGATCGACAGGTTGATCCGCAGCAGCTCGTCCATCGCGCCCGCGACACCGCCCCCGCCGCCGGCCGTCAGCGCCTCCCGCACGTCCGCCCGGGTCAGCACGGACACCAGGGCCATCGTCAGGAAGCCCGCGGTGGAGATCACCCCGGCCCCGAACAGCGTCACACCGACCGTCGCCAGCATCTCGTCGGTCAGATGCGCGTACTCGGGGTCCTCGCGCAGCGCCGCGAGTTCCGCCATCAGCCCGCCGGTCGCCGGATCGTCCAGCCGCTCGGTCATGTACGCGATGTCCCGGTCCCAGTTGAGCCCGGCCGCCTCGATCTCACGGGGCGCGTTCATGAAGGCCACGTCCAGGCTGCGCATCAGCCGCGGACCGTCCTCCTCGGGAATGCCCAGCATGCGGCAGTGGAGCCCCGCCGAGAACGGGTCGGCGAAGTCCCCGCGCAGCTCCCCTGGCGCCCCCTCGGCGAGCAGCGCGTCCACCAGCTCACCGGCCCGGCCCCGCAGCCATTCCTCCAGGCCGGGGGCCTTCGGGTTGATGGCCTTCATCACGGCCCGGCGCAGGCCGGCGCCGGTGATGTTGCCCATGTTGTTCACGACGTGCGGCGGAATCGTCAGCGCGTACTGCCGCGGCGCCCCCGGCGCCGAAGTGTCCTTCAGGCTGAACCGCGGGTCCTCCAGCACCTGCCGGCACAGGGCGTACGAGGACACCAGCCAGGCCTCCGCCCCGGCGATCGTCCGCACCTTCCGTACGGGCTCGGCGCGCAGCGCCTCGACCTCGGCGGGCAGCCGGGTCCCGTCCCAGTCGAAGGGAAAGGCGGGCAGGGTCTCGACGGCGATGCTCACAGCGCGGCTCCTTCGGCGATCTCGACGGGTGTGAGGATGCCGTGCCCCTGGTTGCGCGAGGCACGCAGCCCGGGGCCCCTGCCGTACAGCAACTCGGCGAGCGGCAGGGCCTGGTGGTAGCAGTTGAGCGAGGAGGGCACCCCGAGGATCGCGGGCGTGTCCAGGAAGAGCGGCACCTCGGCGCATATGTAGGCCCGGCACACTTCCCGCTGTCGCACGCTGATCTCCTGCCCCCGCATCAGCTTGCCGGCCAGGAAGATCCCGGCCAGCGCGTCACAGGTCTCCCGCACCACCGGGTCCGTCCGGACCGCGTCCAGCACCTGCCCGTGCAGCTCCCGGTACGCCGGGATGTCGCCGAACTCGGACATCCCCCGGGCCCTCACCCGTACCCCCGTCGGATCGGCCTCTTGCACCGCCGCCCGGACCTTGGCCCGCACCCCCCGCAGATTCTTCACGGCCTTGCGCCGCGCCTCGTCGGCCCCGTACCCCAACGCCTCGTACATGTCGGCGACATGCAGATCGGTGTAGACGAGATCGACCTGGTCGAAGTGATCCAATCCCCAGTGCGTCAGCTCGTGCAGCCGCTGGGACGTGAAATAGCTGTTCCCCGGTGAGACGCCGATGACCACGTGAGCGCCCTCGTCGAAGATGACGCGGCAGTGGTCGGTGTACGGCTGGAGTGTGAGCGTCTCGGCAGGGGCGTAGGCCGCCTGAGTCACGTTCGAATCGTCCTCATCGCGCCGCAAGTCCCAGCGGAGCCCTGTGCTCCGGGTGTGGCGGCAACGACGACGACACGCTATCGACCGGTTGCGGAGCGTGAACCAGCTACTCGTAGGTACGTCCGAACGGTGATCATCTGTTCACCTGCCGTTAGCCCTGTCCGCGCCGGGACGCACCGCAAAAGGCCCCGCCGCCCTCCGGAGGGAGAGCGGCGGGGTCTTCGTCACGGGGCCGCGGCCTAGAGGTCGAAGTAGAGCTCGAACTCGTGCGGGTGCGGGCGCAGCTGGATCGGGGCGATCTCGTTGGTGCGCTTGTAGTCGATCCAGGTCTCGATCAGGTCGGAGGTGAAGACGCCGCCGGCCTGCAGGTACTCGTTGTCCTCCTCCAGGGCGCGGAGGACGGCCTCGAGGTTGGTCGGCACCTGGGCGACGCCCGCGTGCTCCTCGGGGGCCAGCTCGTACAGGTCCTTGTCGATCGGCTCGGCCGGCTCGATCTTGTTCTTGACGCCGTCGAGGCCCGCGAGCAGCAGCGCCGAGAAGGCGAGGTACGGGTTCGAGGACGGGTCCGGCGCGCGGAACTCGACGCGCTTGGCCTTGGCGTTCGAGCCGGTGATCGGGATGCGCATGGCCGCGGAGCGGTTGCGCTGCGAGTACACCAGGTTCACCGGGGCCTCGAAGCCGGGCACCAGGCGGTGGTACGAGTTCACCGTCGGGTTGGTGAAGGCCAGCAGCGACGGGGCGTGCTTGAGGATGCCGCCGATGTAGTAGCGGGCGGTGTCCGAGAGGCCCGCGTAGCCGGTCTCGTCGTAGAAGAGCGGCTCGCCGCCCTGCCACAGTGACTGGTGGACGTGCATGCCCGAGCCGTTGTCGCCGAAGATCGGCTTCGGCATGAAGGTCGCGGTCTTGCCGTTGCGCCAGGCGACGTTCTTCACGATGTACTTGAAGAGCATCAGGTCGTCGGCCGCGGCGAGCAGCGTGTTGAACTTGTAGTTGATCTCGGCCTGGCCGGCGGTGCCGACCTCGTGGTGCTGGCGCTCGACCTGGAGGCCGACGTTCTCCAGCTCCAGGGAGATCTCCGCGCGCAGGTCGGCGAAGTGGTCGACCGGCGGGGCCGGGAAGTAGCCGCCCTTGTAGCGGACCTTGTAACCGCGGTTGTCCTCGACCTTGCCGGTGTTCCAGGCGCCGGCCTCGGAGTCGATGTGGTAGAAGCCCTGGTTCGCCGAGGTCTCGAAGCGGACCGAGTCGAAGACGTAGAACTCCGCCTCCGGGCCGAAGTACGCGGTGTCCGCGATGCCGGTGGACGCGAGGTAGGCCTCGGCCTTCTTGGCGATGTTGCGCGGGTCGCGGCTGTACTGCTCGCCCGTGATCGGGTCGTGGATGAAGAAGTTGATGTTCAGCGTCTTGTCCCGGCGGAACGGGTCCAGACGGGCCGTCGACAGGTCGGCGCGCAGGGCCATGTCCGACTCGTGGATCGCCTGGAAGCCGCGGATCGACGAACCGTCGAAGGCCAGCTCCTCGGCCGGGTCGAACGCCGTCGCCGGGATCGTGAAGTGCTGCATCACGCCCGGAAGGTCACAGAAGCGGACGTCGACCATCTTGACGTCGTTGTCCTGGATGAACTTCTGGACCTCGTCGGCGTTCTGGAACCCGTGCTTCTGGGACATCCCACTCCTCCTACTCCCGGCCCGGGGAGGGGCGGGGTTGCAGCTCGGTCATGCGGCCAGTGCGGTGGCGCACACGCTGGACCCGACCATAGGCAGGCGGCATTTCTCAAGCATGACCCATTTGTTTCGCCCAAGTTAACCGGACCGGGTCCGAACGGTCCTTGCCTCCCGCCGAGCGGACCCGGGCCGAAGTGATCGAAAACGGGCGCAGTACCGTGGTCGGGTGGACAACAGGCAAGCACTCGGATCATGGCTCTCCGGCCCGCGCGCGGCGGCCGAGGAAGCAGGCGTGGACTTCGGCTACCGGGGCGAGCAGCTCGGCCTGCCCGAGGAGGGACCGGGCTCCATCGCCCGCCCGGGCCGGCGCCTCGGCGCCCTCGCCGTCGACTGGGGCCTGTGCCTCCTGATCGCATACGGCCTCCTCGCGGACAGTTACCACGAGGCGGCCCAGGTCTGGGCCCCGATCGTCCTGTTCGCGCTGACCGTCCTCACGGTCGGCGTGGTGGGCTTCACCCCCGGCAAGCGGCTCTTCGGCCTGCGGGTGATCGCCCTCGACACCGGCCGCGCGAACCCGCTGAAGGCCCTGCTGCGCACGGTCCTGCTGTTCCTCGCCGTCCCGGCCCTGATCTGGGACCGCGACGGCCGGGGCCTGCACGACCGGCTGGCCCGCACGGTCGAGGTCCGCATCTGACGCTCGTACGACGAAGGGGCGCCCCGGACCGATCCGTCCGGGGCGCCCCTTCTCGTCGTGCGGTGCGCGTCAGCGCATCTTGCCGCCGCGCGGCATCTTCATGCCCTTGGGCATCGGGCCCTTGGGCAGCGGCATGTTGCTCATGAGGTCGCCCATGGCGCGCAGCCGGTCGCTGGCCGCGGTCACCTGGGGGCCGCTGAGCACCCGGGGGTACTTGAGCATGGTGGTGCGGAGCTTGCTCAGCGGCACCTGGCCCTCGTCGTTGCCCACGATGATGTCGCGGACCGGGACGTCCACGAGGACCCGGGCCATCTTCTTCTTCTCGGCCGCGAGCAGCGGCTTCAGCCGGTTCGGGTTGCCCTCCGCCACCAGCACGATGCCCGCACGGCCGATGGCGCGGTGCACCACGTCCTGGTTGCGGTTCATCGCGACCGCCGGGGTCGTGCTCCACTGCCGGCCGATGTTCTGCAGCACCGCGGCCGCCGCGCCGGGCTGGCCCTCCATCTGCCCGAAGGCGGCCTTCTCGGCGCGCCGGCCGAAGACGATCGCCATCGCCAGGAGCGCCAGGATGAAGCCCAGGATGCCCAGGTAGACCGGATGCCCGATCGCGAAGCCGATCCCGAGGAGGACACCGAGAACGACGATGCCCACACCCGCGACGACGAGACCGACCTTGGGGTCGGCCTTCTTGGTCATCTTGTACGTCAGAACGATCTGCTTGAGTCGCCCGGGGTTCTCAGCGGCACCAGCGGTGTTCGTGTTTGCCTTCCTCGCCATGTCCTGAAGTTTACGTGGCGCTGGAGGCGCGGCCCGCCACCGCCTCCAGGACGTGCTGGGCCTCCACCCGGTCCTTGGCCCGGCGGCGGTCCTCCAGGACGGAGGTCCAGGCGTTGCGGCGGGCGGTGCGCTGCCCGCTCCGGAGCAGTACGGCCTCCACGGCCCGCAGGGCGTCGGTCAGGGACGGGAGCGCGGTGGCACGGACGTGCGTCGCGGCCTGCATGTCGGGGTCCTTCCCTCAAGGGCGGCTGAGGTGGGGGGCGGTGGCGGCGGTGAGTGATGCCAGGCTCACAGACTGGTGTTACCAGCGTGTGAGCCGGCGGTCAAACACTGATGAAGGGTTGATGCGGCCGTCCGTACCAGTCCGTGGAACGGCGACGCGGCCCGTACCCCGCTCCGACCTGCGGAGGGCGTACGGGCCGCGTCGCCCGAGCCGTTACCCGTCAGTAACGGCTTGTGAGTCGATTCACACGACCTAAGGGGGCGTCGTCGCCCCGCGTCGCGCGCATTTCTGGTCGCGCTCCGCCTCGCCACCGCTTCGGCCGGGTGCCCGCCCTCGTGCCTCGGACGGACCCCCGACCTACGCTCCGGCTCGGCTGCGCCGCGCGCATTTCTGGTCTCGCTCCGCCTCGCCACCGCTTCGGCCGGGTGCCCGCCCTCGTGCCTCGGACGGACCCCCGACCTACGCTCCGGCTCGGCTGCGCCGCGCGCATTTCTGGTCTCGCTCCGCCTCGCCACCGCTTCGGCCGGGTGCCCGCCCTCGTGCCTCGGACGGACCCCCGACCTACGCTCCGGCTCGGCTGCGCCGCTCCATCGCCTGCTGGTACAGCCGGCCCGCGCGGTACGAGGAACGGACCAGCGGGCCCGACATGACGCCGGAGAAGCCGATCTCGTCGGCCTCCTCCTTCAGCTCCACGAACTCCTGCGGCTTCACCCAGCGCTCCACGGGGTGGTGCCGCACGGACGGGCGCAGGTACTGCGTGATGGTGATCAGCTCGCAGCCGGCCTCGTGCAGCTGGCGCAGCGCCTCGCTGATCTCCTCGCGGGTCTCGCCCATGCCGAGGATGAGGTTCGACTTCGTGACCAGACCGTAGTCACGGGCCTTGGTGATGACCTCCAGCGACCGCTCGTACCGGAAGCCGGGGCGGATCCGCTTGAAGATGCGGGGCACGGTCTCGACGTTGTGCGCGAAGACCTCGGGACGGGAGGCGAAGACCTCCTCCAGGAGCTCCGGCACCGCGTTGAAGTCGGGGGCGAGCAGCTCGACCTTGGTCCGGCCGGCCGCGCGCTCGGCGGTCTGCTGGTGGATCTGGCGGACGGTCTCCGCGTACAGCCACGCGCCGCCGTCCTCCAGGTCGTCGCGGGCGACGCCGGTGATCGTGGCGTAGTTCAGGTCCATCGTGACGACGGACTCGCCGACGCGGCGGGGCTCGTCGCGGTCCAGCGCCTCGGGCTTGCCGGTGTCGATCTGGCAGAAGTCGCAGCGCCGGGTGCACTGGTCGCCGCCGATGAGGAAGGTCGCCTCGCGGTCCTCCCAGCATTCGAAGATGTTCGGACAGCCGGCTTCCTGGCAGACCGTGTGCAGGCCCTCGCTCTTCACGAGGTTCTGCATCTTGGTGTACTCGGGGCCCATTTTCGCCCGGGTCTTGATCCACTCGGGCTTGCGCTCGATGGGGGTCTGGCTGTTGCGGACCTCCAGGCGCAGCATCTTGCGTCCGTCGGGTGCGACTGCGGACACATCGGCTCCCTGTAGCTTCGATTCTTCGGCGCACTCCAGAGTACGCCCGTTATTTCGTATGCCGTGCTTCGCGGGCCTACGTGTGGCCAACCTGTGGCCAAGACCGGTTCATTCCCTGCGCCGCGCCCCTAGGCGGACGCGGCCTCGCGCTCGATCTCGCGCGGCTTGAGGTCGGCGTTCTCCAGGACCTCCCGCAGGTGCCTCTCCAGCACCGGCAGCACGTCCTCGATGGTGATGTCGCGGCCGAGCTCGGAGGCCAGCGAGGCCACGCCGGCGTCCCGGATGCCGCAGGGGATGATCTTGTCGAACCAGGTGTTGTCCGGGTTCACGTTGAGGGCGAAGCCGTGCATGGTGACGCCCTTGGCGACCCGGATGCCGATGGCCGCCAGCTTGCGGTCCTCGCGGCGCTGGCCCGCGTTGGACGGGGCGTACTCGGGGCCGTTCAGCCGCGGGTCGAACTCCTCGTCCGTCAGCCGCGGGTCGAAGTCCAGGTTCAGCCCGCCGAGCGCGGGCCGCTGCTCGACCGGGTCACCGAGCACCCACACGCCGCTGCGGCCCTCGATCCGGGTGGTCTCCAGGCCGAACTCGGCGGCGGTGCGGATCAGTGCCTCCTCCAGCCGGCGCACATGGGCCACCACGTCGACCGGCCGCGGCAGCTTCAGGATCGGGTAGCCGACGAGCTGGCCCGGGCCGTGCCAGGTGATCTTGCCGCCGCGGTCCACGTCCACCACGGGCGTGCCGTCGAGCGGGCGCTCGCTCTCCGCGGTGCGCCGGCCGGCGGTGTAGACGGGCGGGTGCTCCAGGAGCAGACAGGTGTCCGGGATCTCGTCGGCGAACCGGGCGGCGTGCACCCTGCGCTGCTCGTCCCAGGCCGTCCGGTACTCCACAGCGTCCTCGCCGAAGCCCATCCGGACGAATCGCAGCTCACTCACGGCCAAGCCTCCTCATCGGTGCCGGGTCCCGGGGATCGGCCCGGGGCCGGCGCGGCACCACATGTCATACGCGCCCATGCCACTGTACGGCGGCGCCGGCGCGGCCCGACCGGCAGGTGCGAGGGCCCCTCCGGCGGCCGGCCCGGACCCCGCGTAAAGGCGGGTCGTAAATGCCTCCCGCGAATCCTCACACGATCGGATGAATGTGGGGCGAAGGTGGCGGTCGGGGCGGTACGGGCCGCTACATTCACGCCGTTCCATGAGGGCTGCCACCCGAGCCCGGAAGGCAGGAGACCGCACAGCTGATGACGGAACGACCCCCGCAGCGCATCCCGAACCGCCAGCTCGCCGCGCTCATCGCCGAGGCGGGCTTCTCCAACGCGGGGCTGGCCAGAAGGGTCGACCAGCTCGGCCTGGAACACGGCCTCGACCTGCGGTACGACAAGACCTCGGTGACCCGCTGGCTCCGCGGCCAGCAGCCGCGCGGCACCACGCCCGCGCTGATCGCCGAGGTCTTCACCCGGCGGCTGGGCCGCCGGCTCTCCGCCCAGGACCTTGGCCTCGACGCCTGCGCGCCGGTGTACGCCGGACTGGAGTTCGCCGCCACCCCCGAGGAGGCCGTCGACATCGTCAGCGGCCTGTGGCGCAAGGACTCCGGCAGCCACGCCGAACTGCGCAAGATCGCCTTCACGCCCGCCGGCCTCGTCGTGCCCAGCCGCGACTGGCTCATCGGCCGCGCCGACGAGCGGGTCGGCCGCGGCGAGCCCGTCCCCGCCCCGCCGCCCGGCGCCCCCGGCGTCCGGGTGCCGCCGCAGGGCCGGCTCCAGGTGCCCCGCCAGCGCGGCACCGACCGCGGCCCCGGCCAGCGCGTCTCCGCCGGCGACATCGCCGCCCTGCGCTCCGTCGGCGAGCTGTTCCGCACCCTGGACCATGCCTACGGCGGCGGCCACGCCCGCCAGGCCCTGGTCCGCTACCTGGAGCACGAGGCCGAGCCGATGCTGCGCGGCACGTACGGCGAGAACGTCGGCCGCCGGCTGTTCGCGGCCGCCGCCGACCTGACCCGGCTGGCCGGCTGGACCTCGTTCGACATCGCCGCGCACGGCCTCGCCCAGCGTTACTTCGTGCAGGCGCTGCGGCTCTCCCAGGCGGCCGGCGACCGCGCGTACGGCTCGTACGTGCTGATCACCATGAGCCGGCAGGCGGTCTACCTCGGCCACGGCCGCGAGGCCGTGCAGCTCGCCCGGGTCGCCCAGCAGGGCGTCGGCAGCTCCGCGCCGCCCGTGGTGCAGGCCATGCTGCACGCCGTCGAGGCCCGCGGGCACGGCGTCCTCGGCGAGGTGCGCGCCTGCAGCGCGGCCCTCGCCCGCGCCGAACGGGCCCTGGAGACCGCCCGGCCCGGCGACGAGGTGCCGTACTGGGCGCGCACCTTCGACGAGGGGCAGCTCGCCGACGAGTTCGGCCACTGCCACCGCGACCTCCAGCAGTACCGGGCCGCCGCCCAGCACGCCGAGCGCTCCCTCCAGCTGCGCGCCCCCGGCTACGCCCGCAGCCGGCTGTTCTGCCGGATCGTGCTGGCCTCGGCCCGGCTCGGCCTCGGCGAACTCGACCAGGCGTGCGCGCTCGGCGCGGAGGCGGCCCAGCATGCCTCGGAGATGCGCTCGGCGCGCGCCCTGGAGTACGTACGCGACTTCGAGCGCCGCCTCGAGCCGTACCGCGACGCCGCCGCCGTCCGCACCTACCGCGACCGCGTGGCGGCGCTGGGCTAGCCGGCCCGCGTGGCGGCGCTGGGCCGGTCGGGCCTAGGCCGCCAGCGGGGCCGGCTGGGGGGTCGGTTCGGAGTCGGGGACGCCGAAGTCGGTGAGCAGGGCGCGGGCCGCGCGGCGGGCGGAGGCCAGGGTGGCCTGCGGGGTGCCGGTGGTGCGGTGGTCGCCGCAGACGTACAGGCCGGCCAGGATCCGTACGGTGCGCTGCGGGTCGTGCGGCGGCGGCATCGCCGGGACGGCCTCCGGGTCGTGGTGCAGGCCCAGCAGCTCCCAGTCGTCCGTCGAGCAGGCGTACAGCGTCGCCAGGTGCTTGCGGACCCGGCGCTCCACGTCGTCCGGCGGCGGGCCGAGGATCGTCGAGCCGACCAGGACCCGGCCGGCCGGGGCGCGCGAAGGGTCCACCGCGCTCATCACGGCGGTGTGCGAGACCGGGCCCTCCGGGTCGGACTCCAGGAGCAGCGCCGGCTCCGCGAACGGCGGCGGCACGGGCGCGGTGTGGTGCAGCACCGTGAGGGCGCGGAAGTCCGGCACGCGCAGCCCCGGCAGCAGCTCCGCCGCGGCCCGCCCGCCGGTCGCGAGGACCACCGCGCGGCAGCGGAAGACCCCGTGCTCCGCCGTGGTGACCCGGCTGATCGACACACCGGTGACGCGTACGCCGGTGCGCACCGTCCCCGGCGGGAGGTCCGCCTCCAGCAGCCGCGGCACCGCCGCCGCGCCGCCCTCCGGCACGCACAGCCCGCCCCGGGCGAAGGCCCGCAGCGCGAGGTCGGCGCAGCGGCTGGAGGTGCTGAGGTCGGGGTCGCCGAGCAGCGCGGCGAGCAGCGGCCGCAGGAAGCCCTGCACGGTCCGGGCCGGCAGCCGGGCGCTCAGCGACTCCAGCGCCGTCCGCTCCGGGCGGGCGAGCAGCCGGGGGACCGGCGTGGCCGCGAGCCGGGCGAGGGCCGCGCCGAGCCGGGCCTGGTCCAGCGATCGGGGGGCGCTCGCGAGGGCGCGCGCCACGGTGAGCGCGCCCCCTACGCCCCAGCGGCCGTGCGCGGGCCCCCTTCCCCTGCCCATGAGGCGCTGGTGCGTCCCCACGTGCGGTGGCTCCACGGTCCTGACGAGCCGTCCGTCGTGGTGCACCAGCACCCCCGACGAGAACGGACGCAGCGTCAGACCGGCCAGGCCCGGCGTGCCGAGCAGCTCGGGCGCGGAGGCCCCGAGCAACTGCCCCACGCGGTCGAGCCGGAAGCCGTCCACGACTTCGGTGTCCATCCGCCCGCCCGTGCGGGGCGAGGCCTCCAGAACGGTGACGTGCAGTCCCGCGGCGGTCAGCCGCTGGGCCACGGACAGCCCCGCTGTCCCGGCTCCCACGACGACGACGTCCGTGTGGCGTGCGCTACTGAGCACGTGCCCCTCCCCAGGTCGGCGCGACTGGTGGGAGGCTCATGCCCCCAACCGTCCGACGGAATGCCCGAGTTCGGATCGATCCCGGGGATCGAGACTAGGAGCGGGGGCACGGCCCGGACCACCGGGCGTCCGCAGAACCCGGAGCACGGGGGTCGCACGGAGCGCCCCCTACGCGGCGCGGACCGCCTCGTCGATCGTCGGGAAGGCGAAGGCGAAGCCGGAGTCGAGAAGTCGGGCGGGCAGCACGCGCTGGCTGCCCAGGACGTCGGCGGCGAAGTCGCCGAGGGCCACCCGGAGCGCGGCCGCGGGCACCGGGAAGGGCGTGGGCCGGCGCAGCACGCGGCCCATCGCCGCGGTCACCTCGCGGTTGGTGACCGGCTCCGGGGCGGTCAGGTTGTACGGGCCGGACAGGCCCTCGGTGTCGAGGAGATGGCGCAGCGCGGCGACCTCGTCGTGCAGCGAGATGAAGCTCCAGTACTGCCGGCCGTCGCCGATCCGGCCCCCGAGCCCGGCCCGGAACACCGGGAACAGCCGTCCCCAGGCCCCGCCGCCGCGCGCCACCACCAGGCCGGTACGGGCGTAGGCGACGCGGATCCCGGCCGCCTCCGCCGGGGCCGCCGCGGCCTCCCACTCCACGCACACCGACGGCAGGAACCCCTCGCCCGCCGGGGCGCTCTCGTCCACCGCGCGGGCCCCGGTGTCGCCGTAGTAGCCGAGCGCCGTGCCGCACACCAGGACCCGCGGCGGCTCGGCCAGGGACGCCAGGGCCTGCGCGACGGCCCGCGTCCCCAGCACCCGGCTGTCCCGGATCTCCTTCTTGTACGCCTCGGTCCAGCGCCGTTCGCCGACGCCCGCCCCCGCCAGGTGCACCACCGCCTCGCAGCCGACGAGGCCGGAGGTGTCCACGTACAGCCGCTTCGGGTCCCACTCCACCTCGTCCGCGGTCCGTGCGGGGCGGCGCACCAGGCGCACCACCTCGTGACCGTCGGCGCGCAGGGAGCGCACGAGGGCCGTGCCGATGAGTCCGGACGCGCCGGTGACCGCGATACGGGAACGCTGCATGGGCCCATCCTGCCTCGCCCGCCCCACATGGCACAGTGACGGGCATGGACACGCCGCACATACGGACCGCCCGCCTCGCCGACGGGGACGCCCTCGGGGCGCTCGACCGCGCCGTCTGGTCGCCGCTGCACGCCGTGACGCCGGCGCCGCAGCCCCCGTACGACCCGTTCTTCGACTCCACGCACCGCCCCGAGGACTTCCTCGTCGCCGAGGGGGAGCAGGGGGTGATCGACGGCTATCTGCGGCTGGTCCCGCCGACGCCGCTCGCCTGCAACGCGCACGTCCGGCAGATCCAGGGCCTCGCCGTGGCCCACCACGCCCGGGGCCGCGGGGTCGGCCGGGCGCTGCTGCGGGCCGCGTTCGACGAGGCCCGCCGGCAGGGCGCGAACCGCATCACCCTCCGGGTCCTCGGCCACAACGCCCCGGCCCGCGCCCTGTACGAGGCGGAGGGCTTCGCCGTGGAGGGCGTGCTGCGGGACGAGTTCTACCTGGACGGGGGGTACGTGGACGACGTGCTGATGGGGCGGGCGCTCTAGCCTGCCGCGCCGGCGGGGCGCGTACGCCGCCGTACGCGCCTCGCGTCATGCCACGCGCGGATCCCGCCCTCCTCCGCGCCTCACGTCAACGGCCGCAGTCCGCCCATCAGTTCGCGCAGGCAGCGGACCGCCAGTTCGGCCGGGGCTCCCTTGCCGCGCACCGGCGCGTCCGACTCGGCCCACGCCTCCAGGGCCACCCGGATCGCGTCCGTGGCCGCCGCCGCGGCGAGCCGTACCTCCAGCGGGTCCGCCTCCGGCCCCGCCAGCTCCGCCACCACGGCGAGCAGTTTCTCCTCCGACTCCTGGTTGACCCGGTACCAGACCGCCCGCAGCGCCGGGTCCGCCGCGGCGGCCCGCAGCAGCCCGCGGGTCCGGCGCAGGCCCTCCGCCGCCTCTTCGTCCGCCCCGGCGAGCGCCTCGGCGATCGAGCGCTCCAGGGCCTCCGGCAGCGCCGCGCCGGGCGCGGTCGCGGCGAGCGACTCCCGCCAGCGGTCCGCGCCCACCGCGAGCAGCGGCGCGACGGCGTCCTGCTTCGAGCGGAAGTACCGGTAGAAGGTGCGCAGCGCGACGCCCGCCCGCTGGGCGATGTCCTCGGCCGTCGTGCCGTCCGGCCCGCGCTCGGTGAAGAGCTCGGCCGCCGCGCGGGCGATGTCGAGCTGGGTCGCGGCCTTGCGCCGCTCGGTGAGGGACAGGGAGGGGGGCTTGGTGCTCACCGGACGAAGCCTACGCCCGCCCGCCGTCGTCATGCCGGAGCTGCACGTTGTGCAGTGGTGGCAAAACGTGCCGTCAAGGCGTACGGTGGCATGCGTACCGGGACACCACGACAGCGAGAGGTCGGGACAGGGACATGAACCGCTACGAAGGCCGCCGCGCACTGATCACCGGCGGCGGTTCCGGCATCGGCCAGGCCACCGTGCTGCGTCTGCTGGCGGAGGGCGGCACCGTCGTCGCCGCCGACGTCAGCGAGGCCGGGCTGAAGGACACCGTCGCCAAGGCCGGCGAGGCCGCCGGCCGCCTCACCACGCTCGTCGTCGACATCGCCGACGAGAACTCCGTCCGCGCCGGCGTCGCCGCCGCCGTCGAGGCCCTCGGCGGCCTGGACGTGCTGGTCAACGCAGCCGGCATCCTGCGCTCCTCGCACACCCACGAGACGAGCCTCGACGCCTTCGAGCGGGTCGTCCGGGTCAACCTGACCGGCACCTTCCTCGTCATCCGCGAGGCGATCCCGGCGCTGCTGCGGGGCCACGACGCCGCCGTGGTCAACTTCTCCTCGACCTCGGCGATGTTCGCCCACCCGTACATGGCCGCCTACGCGGCCAGCAAGGGCGGCGTCCAGTCCATGACCCACGCGCTGGCCGCCGAGTACGCCAAGCAGGGGATCCGCTTCACCGCCGTGCAGCCCGGCTCGATCTCCTCCGGCATGACCGACGGCAGCGGCGCGAGCGGGCAGTCCGCCGGGCCGGGCCTGCCCGAGGACGCCGACATGAGCCTGTTCATGAAGCTGGCGCCCGCCCTCGGCCAGGGCTTCGCCGGGCCGGAGACCGTCGCGGGCGTCGTCGCCATGCTGGCGAGCGAGGACGGGAAGTTCGTCACCGGCACCGAGGTCCGCATCGATGGCGGCACCCACTACTGACGGGCCCGCCACTCCACGAACCGGGACCGCCTCGGGGGACCCGCCCCCTCCTCATCCCCCGAAGCGGTCCCACAGCCGTGGATACCGGGCGGCCAGCTCCGCGTCGTCCGTCACGTCGAACGCCACGCCCTCCGGCTCGGCCGGCTGCGGCGGGATGCCGAGCTCGGGGGCCTCCGCGCCGGTCAGCCGCTCGTACGCCTCGTCCGCCGCGTACCCCAGCTCCTCGCCGTCCCCGTCCAGCTCCTCGTCGAAGTCGTCCAGCAGCTCCGCGAGGGCGTCCGGCTCGTGCACCGCGCCCTCGAACACCTCCCGGCCCTGGCCGATCAGCCAGCAGCGGAAGTAGTCGAAGCCGTCGTCGCTCGCGCCGCCCAGCAGCACGGACGCGGCGCCCCACAGGTCCCAGCGGTACGCGCGGTTGTACCGGGCCTCGAAGTGACGGGCGAAGTCCAGGACGGCGTCCGGATCGAGCTGCAGCAGCCGGTCGACGAGCAGGTCGGCGTGCTCCTCCGGATCGCCCTCCGCGGCCGCGCGGGTGGAGTCGATGATCTCCCAGAACTCCGTCTCGTCCATCACGGGAACAAGCATCGGGCCTCGCCCGGGGCGACGCACCCGGAGCGGCCGAAATGAAACCGGACAGCAGATGTCGCCATTCGCTGTCACCGTCGAGGCATGACGACAGCAACGCAGCCGCTCAGCGGCAGGATCGCACTGGTCGCCGGCGCCACGCGGGGCGCGGGACGCGCCATCGCCGTGGAGCTCGGGGCCGCCGGCGCCACCGTGTACGTCACCGGCCGCACCACCCGTGAGAAGGTCAGCGAGGTCGGGCGGAGCACCGAGACCATCGAGGAGACGGCCGAACTGGTCACGGCCGCGGGCGGCGAGGGCGTCGCCGTGCCCACGGACCACCTGGAGCCGGACCAGGTCGCCGCGCTGATCGAGCGGATCGACCGGGAGCGGGGCCGGCTCGACGTGCTCGTCAACGACATCTGGGGCGGGGAGCACCTGGTCGTCGCCGGGTTCGGCAAGAAGATCCACGAGATGCCGCTCGCGGACGGGCTGCGGATGCTGGAGCTCGGTGTGAAGAGCCACCTCATCACCAGCGCGGCCGCCGTGCCGCTGCTGATCCGGAACCCGGGCGGGCTGCTGGTGGAGGTCACCGACGGCACGGCGGAGTACAACGGCACGCACTACCGGGAGAACATCTACTACGACCTCGCGAAGACCGCCCCGACCCGGATGGCCTTCGCCCTCTCCCACGACCTGGAGCCCTCCGGCTGCACGGCCGTGGCGGTCACGCCCGGGTGGCTGCGGTCCGAGCAGATGCTCGACCACTTCGGGGTGACCGAGGAGAACTGGCGGGACGCCACCGAGAAGCTGCCCGACTTCGCCGTCGCGGAGTCCCCGGTGTACGTCGGCCGGGGCATCGCCGCGCTCGCGGCGGACCCGGAGCGGGCCCGCTGGAACGGGCGGTCCCTGTCCAGCGGACAGCTGGCGAAGGAGTACGGCTTCACGGACGCGGACGGGTCGCGGCCGGACGGGTGGGGCTTCATCGTCGCGAAGGAGACGGATCCGGGGGTGTCGGTGGACGACTACCGGTGACGGTGGCCGGGTGCGGGTGGGTGGGGCCGGGCGCGCAGTTCCCCGCGCCCCTGTGGGGGCGCGTCTACGCGTCGTACAGGTTGCTCAAGGCCCTCGCCGCCTCCGAGAAGCGGGATCGGAGGGATTGGGGGGTCAGGATTTCCGCTTCCGGGCCGAGGGTGAGGAGCTGGCCGTAGGCGACGTCCTCGTTCTCGACGCGCAGCGTGGCCGTCAGGCGGCCGTCGGCGTTCCGTTCGGCCGTCGCCAGGGCCTCCTCCGCCGCCGCGCGGTCCGTCACGTACGGGAGTCGGCGGGCGCCCTGCTCGGTGAGCCGCAGGACGACCTCCGTGCGCAGCAGGGAGCGGGCGAACTCCTCCGCGCGCTCGGCCCAGAACGCCGGCAGGTCGAAGTCCGGGTCCCGCGCGAAGCGCCCCGCGCCCAGCTCCACGTGCGTGAAGCGGTCCACGCGGTACGTGCGCCAGGACGCGCCCGCGCGGGCGCAGACGTACCAGACGCCGGCCTTCAGGACGAGGCCGTACGGCTCCAGGTCCCGGGTCACCTCGTTGTCCGGGCGGCGGTAGCGGGCCGTGACGGGGCGGTCGTCCCAGACCGCCTCGGCGATCGGCGCGAGCAGCTCCGGTGTCCGGGGCTCCTGGTACCAGCCGGGGGCGTCCAGGTGGAAGCGCTGGGCGGCCGAGGAGGGCGCGTCCTTCAGCGCGGGGGACAGCGCCGCGGCGAGCTTCAGGCGGGCCGTGGACGCCGCGTCCTCCAGGCCCATGTCGCGCAGCGCCCCCGGCAGTCCGGAGAGGAACAGCGCCTCGGCCTCGTCGCGGGCCAGGCCGGTGAGACGGGTGCGGTACCCGCCGACCAGCCGGTACCCGCCGGCCCGGCCCCGGTCCGCATACACCGGAACCCCCGCCTCCGAGAGGGCGAGGGCATCACGGGTGACGGTCCGCTCCGAGACCTCCAGCTCCGCGGCCAGCTCGGCGGCCGTCATGGAGGGCTTCGACTGGAGCAGCAGGACCATCTTGATCAGGCGGGCGGCACGCATCCCCCCATGATGCGTGCCGCCACCGACACGGCCTACAGGCCGTAGCGGTCGCGCGCCTCCTTCACGGCCGAGGCCGGGACCTCGCCGCGCCGGGCCAGCTGGGCCAGCGCCGCGACGACGATGGACTCGGCGTCCACGCCGAAGTGGCGGCGGGCCGCCTCGCGGGTGTCCGACAGACCGAAGCCGTCGGCGCCCAGCGAGGACCAGTCCTGCTCGACCCACTGCGCGATCTGGTCCGGGACCTGGCGCATGTAGTCCGAGACGGCCAGGACGGGCGAGTCCACGCCCTCCAGGGCCCGGCGTACGTACGGCACGCGCTCCTCGCCGCGCAGCAGCGCCGCGTCGGCCTCCAGCGCGTCGCGCCGCAGCTCGGTCCAGGAGGTGGCCGACCAGACGTCCGCGCCCACGCCCCACTCCTCGGCGAGCAGCCGCTGCGCCTTCAGGGCCCAGTGGATCGCCGTGCCGGAGCCGAGCAGCTGGATCCGCGGGGCGTTGGCGGTGAGCGTCAGACCCGCCGACTCCGCCGTGTTGAAGCGGTACAGGCCCTTGAGGATGCCCTCGTCCACGCCCGCCGGCTTGGCCGGCTGCGGCAGCGGCTCGTTGTAGACCGTCAGGTAGTAGAAGACGTCCTGGTCCTCGCCCTCGGCGGCCTCGCCGTACATCTTGCGCAGACCGTCCTTGACGATCGCCGCGATCTCGTAGGCGAACGCCGGGTCGTACGACAGGGCCGCCGGGTTGGTCGCCGCGATCATCGGGGAGTGGCCGTCGGCGTGCTGCAGGCCCTCACCGGTGAGCGTGGTGCGGCCGGCGGTCGCGCCGACGAGGAAGCCGCGGCCGAGCTGGTCGCCGAGCTGCCACATCTGGTCGGCGGTCCGCTGCCAGCCGAACATCGAGTAGAAGATGTAGAACGGGATCATCGTCTCGCCGTGCGTCGCGTACGACGTGGAGGCGGCGATGAAGTCGGCCATCGAGCCGGCCTCGGTGATGCCCTCGTTCAGGATCTGGCCGTTGACGGCCTCCTTGTAGTACATCAGCTGGTCGCGGTCGACCGGCTCGTACGTCTGGCCCTTCGGCGAGTAGATGCCGAGCGAGGGGAACAGCGACTCCATGCCGAAGGTGCGGGCCTCGTCGGGGACGATCGGCACCCAGCGCTTGCCGGTCTCCTTGTCGCGGACCAGGTCCTTGACCAGGCGGACGAAGGCCATGGTCGTCGCCACGTTCTGCGAGCCGGAGCCCTTGTCGAAGGAGGCGAAGACCTTGTCGGCCGGGGCCGGCAGCGGGGCGACCGGGTGCACGCGGCGGGCCGGGGCCGGGCCGCCGAGCGCCGCGCGGCGCTCCTGCAGGTAGCGGACCTCGGGGGAGTCGGCCCCGGGGTGGCCGTAGGGCACCACGCCGTCGACGAACTGCGCGTCCGAGATCGGGAGCTCCAGGAGGTCCCGCATGTTCTTGAACTCGTCCGTGGACAGCTTCTTCATCTGGTGGTTCGCGTTCTTCGACGCGAAGCCCTCGCCCAGGGTGAAGCCCTTCACGGTCTGCGCCAGGATCACCGTCGGCGCGCCCTTGAACTCCAGGGCGGCCTTGTACGCGGCGTACACCTTGCGCGGCTCGTGACCGCCGCGGGACAGGTGGAAGCACTCGAGGATCTTGTCGTCGGAGAGCAGCTTCGCCATCTCGACGAGCGCCGGGTCCTTGCCGAAGAAGTCCTGGCGGATGTAGGCGGCGTCGCGGGTCTGGTACGTCTGGACCTGCGCGTCCGGCACCTCGCGGAGGCGGCGGACCAGGGCGCCGGTGGTGTCGAGCGCGAACAGCTCGTCCCAGGCGTTGCCCCAGAGGGTCTTGACGACGTTCCAGCCGGCGCCGCGGAACTGGGCCTCCAGCTCCTGCACGATCTTGAAGTTGGCGCGGACCGGGCCGTCGAGGCGCTGCAGGTTGCAGTTGATGACGAAGGTCAGGTTGTCCAGACCCTCGCGGGCCGCGAGGGCGAGGGCCGCGGTCGACTCCGGCTCGTCCATCTCGCCGTCGCCGAGGAAGGCCCACACGTGGGACGCGGAGACGTCCTTGATGCCGCGGTTGGTCAGGTAGCGGTTGAAGCGCGCCTGGTAGATCGCGGAGAGCGGGCCGAGGCCCATGGAGACGGTGGGGAACTCCCACAGCCAGGGCAGGCGCCGCGGGTGCGGGTAGGAGGGCAGGCCGTTGCCGCCGGACTCCTGCCGGAAGTTGTCGAGGTGGGTCTCGTTCAGGCGGCCGTCGAGGAAGGCGCGGGCGTAGATGCCGGGGGAGGCGTGGCCCTGGATGTAGAGCTGGTCGCCGGAGCCGTCCTGCTCCTTGCCGCGGAAGAAGTGGTTGAAGCCGGTCTCGTAGAGCCAGGCCGCGGAGGCGAAGGTGGCGATGTGGCCGCCGACGCCGTGCTTCGCGCCGCGGGTGACCATCGCGGCCGCGTTCCAGCGGTTCCAGGCGGTGATCCGCCGCTCCATCTCCTCGTCGCCGCCGGTCTCGGCGATCGACGGCTCGGCGGAGGTGGGGATGGTGTTGACGTAGTCGGTCTCCAGCAGCTTGGGCAGCGCGAGACCGGCGCCCTCGGCGTGCTGGAGGGTACGGCGCATCAGGTAGGCGGCCCGGTGGGGGCCGGCGGCCTTGGTGACGGCGTCGAGGGAGGCCGCCCACTCGGCGGTCTCCTCGGTGTCACGGTCCGGGAGCTGGTCGAGCTCGCTCGGAATCTTGCCTACGGGATCGGTCATGATCGCCGCCTTCCGGACAGGGATTGGGGGTGGAGATGGGTGCCTTGTCTGGCAGGACAGGGCGACGGGCCGGGTGAGGCCCGCCGAAGACTGTAAGCCGTCGATCGATGATCGATCAAAGGGTTGAAGGGGAAAACCTCTCCAGATCGAGAAAGTCGGCACAGGGTGCCGCGAAAACGGGCACCGGGTGCCTTGTTTTCGCAGGTGGGGGTCCGGATGTGAGGGGCCGCGCACGCATGAGCGGGCCCTTCCGAGGCGGCGGAACCGTTCGGTACGGCCGCTCCCGGTTACGCGCGGGGCGCGCAGCCCAGGACGTGGGCCTTCACCAGGGCGCCGATCTCCGGGTCGCGGCGGCGGAACGCCTCCACGAGGTCCTGGTGCTCCTCCGCATACGACTTCTGCACCGTGCCCAGCCAGCGGATCGACAGCGCCGTGAACACCTCGATGCCCAGGCCCTCCCAGGTGTGCAGCAGCACCGCGTTCCCGGCCGCCTTCACCAGCTCCCGGTGGAACGCCACGGTGTGCCGCACCTGCGCCGTCCCGTCCGCCGTCGCGTCCGCCTGGTACAGCGCCGCCACGTGCGGCTCCAGGGCCGAGCAGTCGGCCGCCAGCCGCTCCGCCGCCAGCTCGGCGGCGATCTGCTCCAGGCCCGCCCGGACCGGGTAGCTCTCCTCCAGGTCGGCCGCGGTCAGGTTCCTGACCCGAACGCCCTTGTTGGGGGCCGACTCGATCAGCCGGAGCGACTCCAGCTCCCGCAGCGCCTCGCGGACCGGGGTCTGGGAGACCTCCAGCTCCGTCGCGATCCGCCGCTCCACGATCCGCTCGCCCGGCTTCCAGCGTCCGCTGACGATCCCCTCCACGATGTGCTCGCGGATCTGCTCGCGCAGCGAGTGGACGACGGGCATGGTCATGGGGCCGCTCCTTGGGAGTCTTGGACTCTTAGACAATACGGCGGTGTCCCCGCCCGGAAACACATCCGGACGGGGACACCGCAGGTGAGGCTTGTTACAGCTCAGTAGCTTGCGCTCACAGGCCGAGCTCGACCTCGAACTCGCCGGCCTCCAGGATCGCCTTGACGGCCGTCAGGTAGCGGGCGGCGTCCGCGCCGTCCACCAGACGGTGGTCGTAGGAGAGCGTCAGGTAGGTCATGTCGCGCACGCCGATGACGGTGCCCTCGGCGGTCTCGATCACGGCCGGACGCTTCACCGTGGCGCCGATGCCCAGGATGGCGACCTGGTTCGGCGGGACGATGATCGTGTCGAAGAGCGCACCGCGCGAGCCGGTGTTGCTGATCGTGAAGGTCGCACCGGACAGCTCGTCCGGCGTGATCTTGCTGGCGCGGACCTTGCCGGCCAGCTCGGCGGTGGCCTTGGCGATGCCGGCGATGTTCAGGTCGCCCGCGCCCTTGATGACCGGCGTCATCAGACCCTTCTCGGAGTCCACGGCGATGCCGATGTTCTCCGAGTCGAAGTACGTGATGGTGCCCTCGTCCTCGTTGATCCGGGCGTTGATGACCGGGTGGGCCTTCAGCGCCTGGGCGGCCGCCTTCACGAAGAACGGCATCGGGGAGAGCTTGACGCCCTCGCGGGCGGCGAAGGACGCCTTCGCCTGCTCGCGCAGCTTCATCAGCTTGGTGATGTCGACCTCGACGACCGAGGACAGCTGGGCCTGGCCGTGCAGCGCCCTCATCATGTTGTCGCCGATGACCTTGCGCATGCGGGTCATCTTGACCGTCTGACCACGCAGCGGGGAGACCTCCAGGGCGGGGGTCTTCGGCGCGGCGGCGGCCGGAGCGGCGGCGGGGGCCGGGGCGGCCTTCTTGGCCTCGGCGGCCGCGAGGACGTCCTGCTTGCGGATGCGGCCGCCGACGCCGGAGCCCTTGACGCTCGCCAGGTCGACGCCGTTCTCCGTGGCCAGCTTGCGGACCAGCGGGGTGACGTACGCGCCGTCCTCCGCCGGCTGTGCGGCGGCGGGGGCCGGCGTGACCGGGGCCGGGGCGGCGACCGGAGCGGCGGGCGCGGCCGGGGCCGGAGCGGCGACCGGGGCGGCCGGAGCAGCCGGGGCAGGCGCCGGAGCCGGAGCCGCGGGGGCGGCCGGGGCCGGAGCCGGGGCGGCCGGAGCCGGAGCGGCGGCCGGGGCAGCGCCCGCGGCGCCGATGACGGCCAGCTTCGCGCCGACCTCGGCGGTCTCGTCCTCGGCGACGGTGATCTCCAGGAGGACGCCGGAGACCGGCGCCGGGATCTCGGTGTCGACCTTGTCCGTGGAGACCTCGAGCAGCGGCTCGTCGGCCTCGACGGTCTCGCCGACCGACTTCAGCCAGCGGGTGACGGTGCCCTCGGTCACCGACTCGCCCAGGGCGGGCAGGGTGACCTCGGTGCCGGACGTGCCACCGGCGGGCGCGGCGGCGGGAGCCTCGGCGGCGGGGGCCGGGGCCGGAGCGGCCGGGGCCTCGGCGGCCGGGGCCTCCGCGGCGGGTGCCGGAGCCGGGGCGGCCTCGGCGGCCGGGGCGGGGGCGGCAGCGGGAGCGCCCGTGCCGTCGTCGATGACGGCCAGCTCGGCGCCGACCTCGACGGTCTCGTCCTCGGCGACCTTGATGGAGGCCAGCACGCCCGACGCGGGGGCGGGGATCTCGGTGTCGACCTTGTCCGTCGAGACCTCGAGCAGCGGCTCGTCGGCCTCGACACGCTCGCCCTCGGCCTTGAGCCAGCGGGTGACGGTGCCCTCGGTGACGCTCTCGCCGAGCGCCGGCAGGGTTACGGAAACCGGCATGGTTTCGGTTGCTCCTAACGAATTGCGGTAAGTGGTCGTCGCGCCCGTGTGATGACGTGAGCGTCAGTCGTGGGAGTGGAGAGGCTTGCCGGCCAGCGCCAGGTGCGCCTCGCCGAGCGCTTCGTTCTGCGTCGGGTGGGCGTGGATGAGCTGCGCGACCTCCGCCGGCAGCGCCTCCCAGTTGTAGATCAGCTGCGCCTCGCCGACCTGCTCGCCCATGCGGTCACCGACCATGTGGACGCCGACCACGGCACCGTCCTTGACCTGGACGAGCTTGATCTCGCCCGCGGTCTTCAGGATCTTGCTCTTGCCGTTGCCCGCGAGGTTGTACTTCAGGGCGACGACCTTGTCCGCGCCGTAGATCTCCTTGGCCTTGGCCTCGGTGATGCCGACGGACGCGACCTCGGGGTGGCAGTACGTCACCCGCGGCACACCGTCGTAGTCGATCGGAACCGGCTTCAGACCGGCCAGCCGCTCCGCCACGAGGATGCCCTCGGCGAAGCCGACGTGGGCCAGCTGGAGGGTGGGGACGAGGTCGCCCACGGCCGAGATCGTCGGCACGTTGGTGCGCATGTACTCGTCGACCAGGACGTGGCCGCGGTCCATGGCGACGCCCTGCTCCTCGTAGCCGAGACCGGCGGAGACCGGGCCGCGGCCGATGGCGACCAGGAGCACCTCGGCCTCGAAGGTCTTGCCGTCGGCGAGGGTGACGCGCACCCCGTTCTCGGTGTACTCGGCCTTCTCGAAGAAGGTGCCGAGGTTGAACTTGATGCCCCGCTTGCGGAAGGCCCGCTCGAGCAGCTTGGAGCTGTTCTCGTCCTCGACCGGGACGAGGTGCTTCAGGCCCTCGATCACCGTCACGTCGGTGCCGAAGGACTTCCACGCGGAGGCGAACTCGACGCCGATGACGCCGCCGCCCAGGATGATCGCGGACTCCGGCACGCGGTCCAGGGTCAGCGCGTGGTCCGAGGACAGGATGCGGTTGCCGTCGATCTCCAGACCGGGCAGCGACTTCGGCACGGAACCGGTGGCGAGCAGGATGTGACGACCCTCGACCCGGCGGCCGTCCACGTCCACCGAGGTCGGGGAGGAGAGCCGGCCGTGACCCTCGATGTACGTCACCTTGCGGGAGGCGACCAGACCCTGCAGACCCTTGTAGAGGCCCGAGATCACGTCGTCCTTGTACTTGTGCACACCCTTGATGTCGATGCCCTCGAAGGAGGTCTTGACACCGAACTGCTCCGCCTCGCGCGCCTGGTCGGCGATCTCGCCGGCGTGCAGCAGGGCCTTCGTCGGGATGCAGCCGTTGTGCAGGCAGGTGCCGCCGAGCTTGTTCTTCTCGATCAGTGCGACGTCCAGGCCCAGCTGCGCTCCGCGCAGCGCCGCGGCGTAACCGCCGCTACCGCCGCCGAGGATCACTAGGTCGAAAACGGTGCTGGCGTCGTTCGCCACGTCACGTCCTCCATGCATGTGCGCCGTTCGCCGGTCGTCGACGACCGGGCGGCGGCTGGTGTCCGGCCGCTTTATCTCGGCCCTGTGGTGGGGGCCCTGTCCTGCCGAGAACCCATCTTCGCACTTGTTGCACGAACGCGGGACGCGGGGCCGCGCTCTGAGACCGGTGTGGGCGAAAACACCCCGCCCCCGGCCGTACGGCCGGGGGCGGAGTCTGTCAGATGGCGCCTCAGCCGAGGTCGCCGCCGGCGGTGCGCTCCGCCAGCTTCACCAGGGTGCGCACCGAGGAGCCGGTGCCGCCCTTCGGGGTGTAGCCGTACGGCGCGCCCTCGTGGAAGGCCGGGCCGGCGATGTCCAGGTGCGCCCAGGCGATGCCCTCGCCGACGAACTCCTTCAGGAACAGGCCGGCCACCAGGCCGCCGCCCATCCGCTCGCCCATGTTGGCGATGTCCGCGGTCGACGAGTCCATGCCCTTGCGCAGGTCCGCCGGGAGCGGCATCGGCCAGGACTGCTCGCCGACCTCCTCGGCGATCTCGTGGATCTCCGTGCGGAAGGCGTCGTCGTTGGACATGATCCCGAAGGTGCGGTTGCCGAGCGCGAGGACCATCGCGCCGGTCAGGGTCGCCACGTCGACGATCGCGTCCGGGCTCTCCTCGGAGGCCCGGGTCAGGGCGTCGGCCAGGACCAGCCGGCCCTCGGCGTCGGTGTTGAGGACCTCGACGGTCTTGCCGCTGTACATGCGCAGCACGTCGCCCGGGCGGGTCGCCGAGCCGGACGGCATGTTCTCGGCGAGCGCCAGCCAGCCGGTGACGTTCACGGCGAGGCCGAGGCGGGCGGCCGCGACGACGGCGGCGAACACGGCGGCGGCGCCGCTCATGTCGCACTTCATCGTCTCGTTGTGGCCAGCCGGCTTCAGCGAGATGCCGCCCGAGTCGTAGGTGATGCCCTTGCCGACCAGGGCGAGGGTCTTCTCCGCGTCCGGGTGCGTGTACGCGATCTTCACCAGGCGCGGCGGGTTCGACGAGCCGGCGCCGACGCCGAGGATGCCGCCGTAGCCGCCCTTGGTCAGGGCCTTCTCGTCGAGCACCTGCACCTTCAGGCCGTGCTCCTTCGCGGCCGCCTGGGCGGTCTGCGCGAAGGTGGCCGGGTACAGGTCGTTCGGCGGCATGTTGATCAGGTCGCGGGCGCGGTTGATCTCCTCCGCGACGATCTGCGCGCGCTCGGCCGCGGCCTTGAACGCCTTGTCGCGGGGCTTCGCGCCGAGCAGCGCCACCTCGGCGAGCGGCTTCTTGCCGTTCTTGCCGTTGCCCTGGTCCTGGTACGCGGTGTACGCGTACGCGCCGAGCAGCGCGCCCTCCGCGACCGCCTCGGCGTCCTCGACGGAACCGGCCGGCAGCGCGAAGCCGGCCTTCTTCGCGCCGTGCAGGGTGCGGGCGGCGACGCCGGCGGCGCGGCGCAGGGCCTCGCCGGAGAAGTCCGCGCCGTCCTCGGGGGCGGAGCCCAGGCCGACGGCGAGCACGACGGGCGACTTCACACCGGCCGGGGCGGGCAGCTTGGTCGCCTCACCCTCGGCGCCGGTGGCGCCCAGCGTCTCCAGAACGGCGGCGAGCTTTCCGTCGAACGCCGCGTCCACGGCCTCGGCTCCCGGCGCGAGGACGAGACCCTTACCGGACTTGGCGACGCCTACCACGAGGGCGTCGGCGCGCAGCGTCGCCGCGCCGGCAGTGCTGAGAGTGAGAGCAGTCACGGTGGTGAATTCTCGCTTCCATTGAGTTCTGTGGCGGTCGAGGGATGGGCCGACCGTGCCCGCCGCATGGTATTTCGGCCTGCGTTCCGCCGCGAACGAGCCTACGCTCGCTCGCCCGGTTCGCTCACGGGGGCTGCGGTTCACTCATCCGTGGTGTCTGTTCCATGTTTACCCCGCGGGCCTTCCGGGCTCGGCCACACTCGCCTCGTCCACGCACCTGTCCGAGGGGGGAACCAGCCGATGGACCCGTCCCGCCTGTCCGCAGCGGCGTCCCGCACGCCCGGAACCGCCTCCCGCCGTTCCGGCGGAGCCCGGTCCGGCGCCCGGTCCGGCGGCGCCCGCCGCGCCGCCCTCGCCGCCGCGGCGCTGCTCGCCACCGTCGTCCCCACCGCCGGACCGGCCGCCGCCGCGCCCGTCCCGCGCGTCGACCTCACCGTCCTCGTCGTGGACGACGGCAGCGGCACCGTCGGCGCGATCGCCGCCGAACTCCGCGACGCCGGGGTGCCGCACCGCACGCTGGACCTGAACGACCCGGCCCGCCCGGTCGTCGACGCGGGGTTCCTGAGCGACACGGTCGACGGCCGGCCCCGCGCGAAGTACCAGGGCGTGGTGCTGCCGCACGAGGCGCCGTTCGGCCCCGACTCGCCGGAGCAGGCCGCGCTCGCCGCGTACCAGCGGACCTACGGGATCCCGCAGGTCGACGCGTACACCTGGGCCCACCCCGGCGTCGGCCTCGACCACACCAGCGACGGCGGCTGGTCCGGCGTCCTCGACGGCGTCACCGCCGGCGTCACCCCCGCCGGGAAGGCCGGGCCCTTCCGGCACCTCGACGGACCGGTCACCTTCGAGGACGGCGACCCGGCCGTCGCCGAGAGCTACGGCTACGCCGGCCGCCCCCGCGACGGCTACACCAGCTACCTCGACCTGCCCGTGCCCGGAGGCGGCCGGGCCAGCCTGATCGGCGAGTACGCCCGCGACGGCCGCCGCGAACTCGTCGTCACCTTCGCCTACCACCGGCACCAGCGGCAGTTCCGGGCGCTCGCCCGGGGCATCGTCGAATGGCTCACGCAGGGCGTCCACCTCGGCCGCAGCCGCCACTACTTCTCCGTCCACGTGGACGACGTGTTCGCGCCCGACGCCCGCTGGAACACCGAACGCAACTGCACCCCCGGCGACTTCGACTGCGCCGGCGGCGACGGGCAGGCCGCGGACGCGATCCGGATGACCGCCGACGACGCCGCGTACGCCGCCGCCTGGCAGAAGTCCGCCGGCTTCACCCTCGACCTGGTCTACAACGGCGGCCAGGGCGAACGGTGGAAGGCCGCGCACGGCGGCCGGGACGACCTGGCCGCCCGGCTGCTCGCCGACCGCGCCCAGTACCGCTGGATCAACCACACCTACACCCACCCGTTCCTCGGCTGCGTGCAGGACACCTCCACCGTCCCCTGGCGGTGCACGAAGGACGCGGCCGGGAACACGCTCTGGACCAGCCGGTCGGCGATCTCCGCGGAGATCCGCAACAATCACAACTGGGCCGTCGGCAAGGGCCTGTCCGTCGACCGCGCCGAACTCGTCACCGGCGAGCACTCCGGCCTGAAGACCCTCCCGCAGCAGCCCGTCGACAACCCGAACCTCGCCGGCGCCCTCGCCGACAACGGGGTGAAGTGGCTCGCCTCCGACAACTCCCGCGAGCCCGCCCAGCGCACCGTCGGCGCCGCGCGGACCGTGCCCCGGCACCCGATGAACGTGTACTACAACGTCGGCACCGCCGCCGAGATGACCGACGAGTACAACTGGATCTACAGCTCCCGCGCCGACGGCGGCAGCGGCGTCTGCGAGACCGACCCGGCCTCCAGCTGCCTGCCCGACCCGCTCGACCCGGCCACCGGCTACGCCTCCCACATCGTCCCGCAGGAGGCGCGCACCGCGCTCTCCCACATCGTGGCCGGCGACCCCCGCCCGCACTACGTCCACCAGTCCAACCTCGCCGAGGAACGGCTGCTCTACCCCGTCCTCGACCGGGTGCTCGCCGACTACCGCGCCCTGTTCGCCGACAACACCCCGCTCGTCGTCCCCCGCCACCGCGAGGTCGGCGCCGAGCTGGAGCGCCGCGCCGCCTGGGCCCGCGCGCTCGCCGACGGCAGGGTCACCGCCTACCGGATCGGCACCACCGTCACCGTCCGCACGCCCGCCGGCGTCCTCGCCCCGGTCACCGCGCCCGAGGGCACCCGCAGACAACTCCTGCTCGGCAGCACGGCGTTCGGCACGCCCTACGCCGGGGCGCGCTCGGACTGGACCGGTCCCGAGCCGCTGCAGGGCGCGCTCACGCTCACGCTGCCGACCCCGTAACCCACCCCGCTCATCAGCACGTACGTCCTGGGGGGACACGCACATGCCGAGCAGTGGCCGTCACGTCACCATGCTCACCGAAGGCACCTATCCGCATGTCCACGGGGGAGTCAGCACCTGGTGCGACCAGCTCGTCCGCGGCATGCCCGAGGTCGACTTCTCCGTGCTCTCGCTCACCGGCAGCGGCCGCGAGCCCGTCACCTGGGAGCTGCCGCCCAACGTCCGCCGCCACACCGTCCTCCCGCTCTGGGGGCCGGCGCCGCCCCGCCGGCCCCTCGTCGGGCGGGAGCGGCGCCGCTTCGTCGACGTCTGCGAACGCTTCCTGCTCGCCCTGCTCGACCCGTCCGCCGGCTGCGACTTCGGCGAGGCCCTGGACGCGCTCGCCGCGCTCGCCCGGCGCGGCCGGCTCACCTCCGCGCTCCGCGGCGAGACCGTACTGCGCTCCCTGATGTGGATCTGGTCCATGCCGCACCTGCCGACGGCCGCGGCCCGGCCCACCGTCCACGACGCCCTCACCGCCACCGACCTGCTGGAGCACGCGCTGCGGCCGCTCGCCGCCCGGATATCCCCCGACGGCGTCGCGCACGCGGTCTCCAGCGGCCTCGCCACCCTCCCGGCGCTCGCCGCCCAGCACTTCGAGGGCGTGCCGTTCCTGCTCACCGAACACGGCATCTACCTGCGCGAGCGCTACCTCGGTTACCGCACCGAGGCCCAGCGCTGGCCGGTCAAGGCCCTGCTGCTCGCCTTCTACCGGGAGCTCAACACGCTCGGGTACCGCAGGGCCGACCTGATCACCCCCTGCAACCAGTACAACCGGCGTTGGGAGGAGCGCGGCGGCGCGCCCGCCGAGCGCATCCGGACCGTCTACAACGGCGTCGACCCGTGGGCCTTCCCGTACGCCGGGCCCGAGCCGGAGACGCCGACCCTGGCCTGGGCCGGCCGGATCGACCCCATCAAGGACCTGGAGACGCTGATCCGCGCCTACGCCATCGCCCGCGCCGAACTCCCGGAACTGCGGCTGCGGTTGTTCGGCCCGGTGCCGGCCGGCGGCGAGGACTACCGGACCCGCCTGGAGAAGCTCGCGGCCGAACTGGGCGTGGCGGACGGGATCACGTACGAGGGCCGGGTGACGGACGTGGCCCGCGCCTACGCGGCGGGCAACGTCGTGATGCTCTCCTCGATCAGCGAGGGCTTTCCCTTCTCGCTGATCGAGGCCATGTCCTGCGGCCGGGCCACGGTCTCGACGGACGTGGGAGGGGTGCGGGAGGCGGTCGGCGACACCGGACTCGTCGTCCCGCCGCGGGAACCGGCCGTGATGGCCGCGGCGGCCGTCGCGCTGCTGCGCGACGACGCCCGGCGCGCGGAGCTGGGCCGGCGGGCCCGGCAGCGGGTGGTGGACCGTTTCACCCTGCACCGCTCGGTCGACGGCTTCCGCGCCATCTACCGCGAACTGCGTGGCGAACCCCCGGCCCCCGAACCGTCCCCGGCCGACTGGACCGTCCGCCTCACCGACCCCTGGCGCGCGGACCTCGTCGGCGAGGGGAGCCCGGCATGAGCGGCTCCCTGTGGCTCAGGCCCGGCGTCCGGCGCGATTCGCTCCCCGCGATCCCCCGGCCGAGGGGCGGCTCGCCGGGGCCGGGGGACGCGGTGCCGGGGGACGCGGGGCGGGCGGAAGCGGAGCCGGCGGACGCGGGGCGGGCCGACGCGGCGCCGGGGGGCGCAGCGCCGGCCGGCGAGGGGGCTCCTCCGGCCGCGACCCCGCTGCCGCCCGCCGCCGGATCTCCGCCGCCGGCGACCCCGCTGCCGCCCGCCGCCGGG
This sequence comes from Streptomyces tritici, assembly GCF_048500665.1. Lineage (NCBI taxonomy): Bacteria > Bacillati > Actinomycetota > Actinomycetes > Kitasatosporales > Streptomycetaceae > Streptomyces > Streptomyces tritici. Next base: position 1,731,949 of record NZ_CP183183.1, on the reverse strand, counting down.
TCCCCGCCGCCAGCCGGCGGCCCCCTCGTCCTCGCCGACGACCCCCTCGACGAACTCGCCGACCGCATCGGCCCGTTGGCCGCGGCGGCCGTGCACCCCGACGAGATCGCGGCCATCCTCGAGTCCGACGGGATGACGGACGAGCACATCCGGCTCACCTACGGGCGGGAGGACTCGTTCGCCCTGGGCGAGGAGCTGTACGCCCGGGTCGAGCGGCGGCATCCGGAGCCCGCGCCGGAGGCCGCGCCGCCCTGGTACGAGGGGCTCGGCGGCTGCCTGCTGCGCGGGCTCGTGTTCGCGCTGCCGGGCCTGGCGTACGTGCTCGGCGGGCCGCTGCCGGCCGGTCCGCCCGGCCGGTTCGACCTGCCCGCCGGGACGGTGCCGCTGCTCGCCGGGGCCGTCGCCGGCTGGGTGTGGAACCAGGCGCTGGCCCACCGCGCGTACACCTGGCTCGGCCTCGGCGACCGGGCGGCCGCCGCGCGGACGCTGCTCACCGGGGCGCCCGCCGGGGCGCTGGCCGGCACGGTCGTCGCGGTGGCGTGGACCGGGCCGGGGGAGTGGCCGGCCACCGCGTTCGCCGCCGGGCAGGCGCTGTACCTGGCCGGGGCGACCGTCCTGCTGGTCCTGGGCCGCGAACGCGCCCTGCTGTGCGCGCTGTCGCCGCTCGCCGGGGCCCTGTTCGCCTTCTCCCACGACCTGCCGGACGCGCTGCGCGTCGGACTGCTGCTCGCCTCGCTGACGGCGACCCTCGGGTGCGCGGCGGCGGTGCTGCTGCCGGCCGCCACGCCGCCCGACCCGTCCGGCGGCGCGCACCGGCGGGCCGGCCCGCCGCTCGTCGCCTCCCTGCCGTACGGCCTGTTCGGCCTCGGCACCGGCCTGCTCGTGCTGTACGCGGCCGTCGGCGACGTCCTCGCCTCCGACGGTCCGGCCGATGTCGTCGCCGCCCCGTCGGCGGTCGCGCTCACGCTGTCGATGGGCCCGGCGGAGTGGCTGCTGCATCGTTTCCGCGGGGAGAGCCGCGCCGGGCTCAGACTCACCACGACCACCCGGGCCTTCGGCCGGGCCGCCGCGGCCGCCCTGGTGCTCTGCCTCGTCGGCTACCTCGCCGCCCTGCTGGCGCTCGCCCTCGCCGGGACGCTCGCCTGGCCCGGCGCGGGCCCGCCCGAGGCGGGGCGGCTGCTCGGCCTGCTCCTGATCGGCGTCGTGCTGTGGCTGGGGCTGCTGCTCCAGGCGTACGGCGCGGTGCTCGGCGCCGGGCTCGTCTGCCTGCTCGCCGCCGCCGCGCAGATGGCGGCGCCCGCGGCGGCCGGCCCGGCGGCCGTCGCGGCCGCGGCCGTCGTGCTCGCCGCCTGGAGCTGTGCTCTGCTGGTACGGCCGACCGCCCACCGAGCGTAGGGGGAGCCGCCGTGATCCCGTCCCTCCTCGTCCCCTACTACGAGCATCCCGCCGAACGCCCCGAGGCGTGGGCCGCGCTGGTGGCCGCCGCGCCCCGGCTGTACGGGGTGGTGCTCAACCCGGACAGCGGCCCCGGCCGCGCCGCCGACCCCGCGTTCGCCGAGGTCGCCGGCCGGCTGCGGGCGGCCGGCGTCCGGGTCCTCGGCTACGCCGACGCCGACTACGGCCGCCGCCCGCACGCCGAGGTCGTCGCCGACCTGCTGCGGCACCGCGACTGGTACGGCGCCGACGGGGCCTTCCTCGACCAGGTGCCGACCGGTCCCGAGGCCGTGGGCCACTTCCGCCGGATCGGGATCTCCGCGCGCGCCGCGGGGGCCCGGACCCTGGTGTTCAACCACGGGACGCAGCCCCACCCGTCGTACGCCCCGCTGGCCGATCTGCTGGTCACCTTCGAGGGCCCCTGGGACAGTTACCGGGAGCTGGACCTGCCGCCCGGCGACCGGTACTGCCACCTCGTGTACGCGGCCCCGGCGGACGCGCGGCTCACCTCGCCCGTGCAGTGCGCGGTGCCGGGCGCCGGGGCGCATCCCTGGGGCACCCTGCCGCACGCCCTGAAGGGCGCCGGGTGAGACGCCTCCTCGCCGTGCTCGGCGTCCTGCTGCTCGCGCTGACCGCCTGCACCTCCGCGCCGGACCGGCCCGACGCGCGGGACGGGCTGCCCGGGGAGCACTGGCGGCCCGCCCCCGGCCTCGCCTGGCAGTGGCAGCTCAGCGGACGGCTCGACCCGACCGTGGACGTGCCCGTGTACGACATCGACGGCTTCGACCAGCCGGCGTCCGCCGTCGCCGACCTGCACCGCCGGGGCCGCAAGGTGATCTGCTACCTGTCCACCGGCGCCTGGGAGGAGTTCCGCCCGGACGCCTCGAAGTTCCCGGCGGCCGTGCTCGGCAGGAGCAACGGCTGGCCGGGCGAGCGCTGGCTCGACATCCGCCGCACCGACGTCCTCGAACCCCTGATGGCCGCCCGGATCGACATGTGCCGGGACAAGGGCTTCGACGCCGTCGAGCCGGACAACATGGACGGCTACGCCAACCGCACCGGCTTCCCGCTGACCGCCGCCGACCAGCTGCGCTACAACCGGCTGATCGCCCGGCTGGCCCACGAGCGGGGCCTCGCCGTCGGGTTGAAGAACGACCTCGACCAGATCCCGGACCTGCTCGCGGACTTCGACTTCGCGGTCGATGAGCAGTGCGCCGAGTACGAGGAGTGCGAACTCCTCGTCCCCTTCGTCCGGGCCGGCAAGGCGGTCTTCCACGTCGAGTACGAGCTGCCGACCAGCGCGTTCTGCCCGCGGTCGCGCGAACTGGGGCTCAGTTCGATGCTGAAGCGGTACGACCTGGGCGTCTGGCGCCGGCCCTGCTGACCGTCACGGGCGGGTCCGGCCTGCGCGCGGCCGGGCTCGTCCTCACGGTCTGGCGAGCGTCAGCGCGACCAGCGCCGCCGTCGCCGCCGTCTCCTCCACCGCGCCGAACACGTCCCCCGTCACCCCGCCGAACCGTGCCACGCAGCGCCGCAGCAGCAGCGCCGCCGCCACCAGGGCCGCGGCCGCTGCCAGGACATGGCGCAGCGCGTCGTACGGGGACAGCTGCGCGCCCGCGGCCGCGCAGCCGGCCAGGACCGCGCCGGTGACCGCGGCGGCCGGCCCGGCCGGCACCGTCCCGGCGACCATCGCGCCCAGGCCCTCGGGCCGGGCGGCCGGCACACCGGTGCGCGAGGCGTGGGTGAGCGCGAGCCGGGCCACGACCGCGGCCAGTACGGCGGCGAGCGCCCCGCGCGCCCAGCCGTCGGCGTACAGCGCGGCGAGGGCCGCCACCTGGGCGAACAGGACGAACAGGAGGGTGATCACGCCGAACGGCCCGATGTCCGACTGCTTCATGATGCGCAGCGCGTCCTCGGCGGGCTTGCCGCTGCCCAGACCGTCCGCGGTGTCCGCGAGCCCGTCGAGGTGCAGTCCGCGGGTGAGCAGCGCGGGCACGGCGGCCGAGACCACGGCGGCGAGCAGGGGGCCCGCGCCGACCAGCAGGAACGCCCCGCCGAGCGCGCCCGCGAGCAGCCCGACGACCAGTCCGGGCAGCGGCGCCCAGAGCATGCCGGACCGCGCCGCGTCCCGGTCCCAGCGGGTGACGCGGGCGGGAAGCACGGTGAGCGTGCCGAAGGCGAACCGTATGCCGTCCATGCGCGGCACAGTAGCCGCCGCCCCCGACCGGTAAGTTACGCAGAGGGCGGCAAAGGGGGCATACGCGACGGAAGGGCTGGGCGTGGCATGGGTCACTGGTTCGAACGCAACATCGTCGAGCCCGGAAAGCTCCCGCTGCTGCTCGCCCTCGCCTCCTTCGTCCTCACCTTCCTGATCACCCGGACGATCACCCGGCTGATCCGCGCCGGGAAGGGCCCGTTCCGCAACGTCTCCTCCGGCGGGCTGCACATCCACCACGTCGTCCCGGGCGTCGTCCTCACCCTCGTCGGCGGCTTCGGCGCGATCGCCTCGGGCCGGGACAGCGTCGCCGCGATGGTGTTCGCCGTGCTCTTCGGCACCGGGGCGGGGCTGGTGCTCGACGAGTTCGCGCTGATCCTGCACCTGGACGACGTGTACTGGACCGACGAGGGCCGCAAGAGCGTCGAGGTCGTGGTGCTCACCTTCGCCCTCGTGCTGCTGACCCTGGCCGGGTTCTCGCCGCTGGGCGTCGACGAGGTCGACGCCGACGAGCGGCAGGACCGGGCGGTGTTCGTGCTCTCCCTCGCGGTGAACTTCCTGTTCGTGCTGATCGCCCTGCTGAAGGGCAAGTTCCGCACGGCCGTCATCGGCACGCTGGTGCCGTTCGTGGCGGTCGTGGGGGCGCTGCGGCTGGCCCGGCCGGGCTCGCTGTGGGCCCGCAAGGCGTACCGCCGGCGGCCGAGGGCGCGGGCCCGGGCGGGACTGCGCGCCTACCACCACGACCGGCACTGGGACCGGGCGATGCGGCGCTTCCAGGACGTGGTCGGCGGCTTCCAGGAGCGGGTCCCGCTGCACCCCGGGCACGGCCCGGACGGCGACGGACCCGAGGACGGCGGGCCGCCGGACCGCCGCTGACCCGGGGCCCGCGCCGCGCGGCCGCGTCCCTCAGCGGCGGCCCTCCAGGTGCCGGCGGTGCAGCCACTTCGGCAGCCCCGGGGCCTCCAGGAAGCCTTCGGCGCGGGCCGCGGCGAGACCGATGCGCGGCAGGTCGGCGCTCTTCTCGAACAGCAGGAAGCGGGGCTCCCAGATCGGCCGGTACTTGGCGTTGGCGCGGTACAGCGACTCGATCTGCCACCAGCGGGAGAAGAAGCTCAGCAGCGAACGCCACAGGCGCAGCACCGGACCCGCGCCCAGCCGCGCACCGCGCTCGAAGACGGAGCGGAACATCGCGAAGTTCAGCGAGACCTGAGCGATCCCCAGCTCCTGGGCACGCTGGAGCAGTTCGATGACCATGAACTCCATCAGGCCGTTGTCGGAGTCCCGGTCCCGCCGCATCAGGTCCAGCGACAGGCCCTTGGGGCCCCACGGCACGAACGACAGCACGGCCCGCAGCTCGCCCTGCTCGTCCGTGCATTCGAGCATCACGCAGCGCCCGTCGGCCGGGTCGCCGAGCCGTCCGAGCGCCATGGAGAAACCGCGCTCGGTCGCCCCGTCGCGCCAGTCGTCCGCCCTGGCCAGCAGGACGGCCATCTCGTCCTCGGGGATCTCCTCGTGGCGGCGGACGCGGACCCGGTACCCGGCCCGCTTCACCCGGTTGTACGCCTGCCGGACCGTGCGCATCGCGCGGCCCTCCAGGGTGAATTCTGCCGTGTCCACGATCGCCTCGTCGCCCAGTTCCAGGGCGTCCAGTCCGTGCCGGGCGTAGATCGTGCCGGCCTCCTCGCTCGCGCCCATCACGGCCGGGATCCAGCCGTGCTCCCGGGCCTCCGCCAGCCACGGCTCGATCGCGCCGGGCCAGGCCTCCGGGTCGCCGATCGGGTCGCCCGAGGCGAGGGAGACCCCGCCGACCACGCGGTAGGCCACGGCGGCCTTCTCGCTCGGCGACCACACCACGCTCTTCTCGCGGCGCAGCGCGAAGTAGCCCAGCGAGTCCCGGTCGCCGTGCCGGTCGAGCAGCGCCCGCAGCCGGCGCTCGTCGTCCTCGGTGAGCGGGTCGACGGCCCGGCGGGAGCGGAACGCCGCGTACAGCACGGCGCACAGCAGCAGCGTGGACAGCACGTTGACGGTGACGTCCACCCAGCCCGGGGTGGAGATCGCGGGGAACCGGGAGTCGTCGGCGGCCAGGGTGATCAGGCGCATCACGCCGTACCGCCAGCGCTCCAGGAAGGTGGACGGGCCGGCGGCGGTGTTGGTGACGGTGACCAGGAAGGCGGCGAACAGGGAGGTCACCAGCAGGCCGACGACGGCGACCACGGTCGCGGCCACCGGATTGGAGCGGTCGCCCTTCGCGTAGAACTCCTTGCGGCCCAGGAGCAGGGCGGTGACGAAACCCGCGGTCAGGGCCAGCGAGATCCAGTTCTGGGCGTGCTGCCGGATCTCCGGCAGGAACATCGCCAGCGCGAACAGCGCCAGGAACAGGCCGCTCAGCACCATGTTGAGGATCCAGGCGGCGCGCTTGCGGCGGCGCATGGTGATGGCGAGGAACAGCGTGAACACCCCGGAGGCGAAGCCGGCGGTGAGCAGGTACGGGGTGAAGTAGTCGTCCGTGTTGTGCCGGCGGAGGTCCTGGCCGAGCGAGACCCAGACCGCGCTGAGGAAGTTCACGAACGTGACCGCGCGGAGGTACCAGACGGCGAAGGCGGCGGCGCGGCGCGAGCGCGGGGTGCCGCGGGCGGCGGAATCAGTGGACAAACGGACTTCTCCCATGAAAAGCGAGCATATGGGCATCGCCGGTCATGGCAGGGCGCCGCCGCGTTCCGTCGGGTCGATCGTGCGACGGGCCGCGGCGGCGCCCTGAGCAGGTCTTTCGGTCAGACCTCCACGCCCTGCGCGCCCTCCGTGCCACCGGCGCCCTCCGCGCCCGCCCCGTCCTCGGCGTCCGCGGCCTCCTTCGCCTCCGGCTCGGGGGCCGGACGCTCCGGCAGCTCGGCGGCGAGCGCCGCGGCGGACTGGACGAGGGGCAGGGCCAGCAGCGCCCCGGTTCCCTCACCCACTCGGACGCCGTGGTCGAGCAGCGGGTTGACCGCCATCCGGTCCAGGGCCTTGGCCTGCGCCGGTTCGCCGGTCAGCTGGCCGGCCAGCCACCAGTCCGGCGAGCGGAACGCCGCGCGCTGCGCGACGAGCCCGCAGGCCGCGCCCACCACGCCGTCCAGGATCACCGGCATCCGGCGCACCGCGCTCTGCAGCAGGAAGCCGGTCGTCGCGGCCAGGTCCGGGCCGCCGACGGCGGCGAGCAGCGCGAGCTGGTCGCCGAGCACGGGACGGGCGCGGCGCAGCGCGTCGCGGATCGCCGCGCACTTGCGCATCCACGCCAGGTCGTCGATGCCCGCGCCGCCCCGGCCGGTGACCACGGAGGCGTCCGTCCCGCACAGCGCGGCGATCAGCGTGGAGGCGGGCGTGGTGCCGCCGACGCTGAGATCGCCGAGGACGACCAGATCGGTCCCCGAGTCGGCCTCCTCGTCGGCGATCGCCATGCCCAGCTCGACGGCCGCGTTCGCCTCGTCGAGGGTCATCGCGTCCTCGACGTCGATCCGGCCGGTGCCGTTGCGGACGCGGCGGCGCACGACCTCGGCGGGCAGCAGCGCGGGATCGCAGTCCAGTCCCGCGTCGACGACGCGGACCGGGACGTTCATGCGCCGCGCGAGCACCGCGACCGGGCTCGCCCCGTCGAGCACCGCGCGCACCAGCTCGTGCGTCGTCCCCGCCCGGCGCCCGGACACGCCCAGAGCGGCCACCCCGTGGTCGCCGGCGAAGAGCACGACGCGCGGCCGCTCGACCGGCCGGACCGGTACGGCCGCCTGCGCGGCGGACAGCCACTCGCCCAGCTCGTCCAGCCGCCCGAGCGCCCCGACCGGAACGCTCAGCCGCTCCCGACGGGCCTCGGCGTCGTACCGTATCCCGCCGTCGGGTCGCTCGATCAGATCGGAGAAGTCGTCCAGGTTCAAGGGTCCGCCTTGTGCCGTGTTCGTGGTCCAGGGTCCGTAGCCTGAACGGTACCGGGACCGCCCCTCGTTCCCGGTCCTCCGGGGCCTTCCCCGGGCCGCGCGGGGCGGCGCTACCCCCGCAGGACCAGCGGCTGTCCCGCCGTCACCAGGACGACCTGCTCGCACTCGTCGGCGAACGCCGCGTTCAGCCGGCCCAGTTCGTCGCGGAAGCGGCGGCCCGACGCGGTGGCGGGGACCACGCCCGCGCCGACCTCGTTGGTGACCGCCACGACCGTACGGCCCGTCTCCCGCACCGCCGCGACCAGTTCATCGACCCGCCCGCGCAGCGCCTCGCGGCCGCCGGAGGCCCAGCGCTCGTCGTCCCAGGCGCCGACCCGGTCCATCACGTCCGTCAGCCACAGCGCCAGGCAGTCGATCAGCAGCGCCGGGCCCTCGGACGCGAGCAGCGGCACCAGGTCCGTGGTCTCCACCGTCCGCCAGGAGCCCGGCCGGCGCTCCCGGTGCAGCCCGATCCGCTCCTTCCACTCCGGGTCGCCCTCCCGCGTCCCGCTGGTCGCCACGTACACGACCTCCGGGAACGACTCCAGGCGCCGCTCCGCCTCCAGCGACTTCCCCGAGCGCGCCCCGCCGGTCACCAGCGTGCGCCGCGGGATCTCCGGCACCGCCGGGTACGCGCCCACGGTGAGCGTCGTCCCGTCCGGCACCGCCCGGGCGCCCGCCGCCGCCAGCCGCCGGTCCAGCTCCGCGCCCGGGGGCACGTCGTGGTCCAGGTGCACCGCGACCACGTCCGTCGCCGGGCCCACCGAGCCGGACGCCCGCAGCCGGGCCAGCGCGTCGGGCCGTCCGGTCACGTCCGCGCAGACCGTGTCGTACGCCGGGCCGCCCCGCTCCGGCTGCCCCGCCGGCGCGCCGCCCGGCGGCAGGTACAGCAGCCGGTCGCCGTCCGGCGAGATCACCTCGTACCCGGTGCCGGGCGAGTCCATCGGCACCGCCCGCACCCGGTGCCCGCTGATCAGCGTCAGCTCCCGGCCGTCCGGCACCCGCCCGGCCGTCGGCAGCCCCGGCGGCAGCTCCACCGCCGGACCGTCGTGCGGATGCGTCAGGAGCACCTGCCGCACCCCGCCCAGCGAATGCCCCGCCCGGGCAGCTGCCAGCGCGGCGCCCGGGGTCAGGTCGAGCAGCAGCGCCCCGTCGACGAGCAGCGCGGTCGCGGCCCGCGCGGACGGGCCCCGGGAGAGGGCGCAGCGGGCGCAGGGGCAGGAGGGGCGGGGGAGGCCCTCGGGGGCTCCGGTGCCGAGGAGAGTCAGTTCCACGATCACGATCCTCCCGCGTCCCCTCCGCGGGTGCGCGCCCGGCTACGCTGCGGGCAGGAAACCGATCATCCGGTGAGCTCCGGGAGGCGCGCATGGCATGGACGTGGCGGTTCGAGAAGGCCGACGGCACCGAGGTCGAGCCCTCGGTCGTACCGGAGGAGTTCACGACCCAGGGCGACGCCGAGTCCTGGATCGGCGAGTACTGGCGTGACCTCCTCGCGGGCGGCGCGGAGCAGGTCGTGCTGTTCGAGGACACGACCAAGATCTACGGCCCGATGTCCCTGGACGCGGAGGCGTAACGACGGGTCCGGGCCGGGTCCGGGGCAGCGGCCCCGCACCCGGCCCGGCTGCCGGGCCGCGCCGTCCCGGCCGGCCTCGGCCCGACCCGCCGCCCCGCCCCGGCTCAGCCCGGACCCCCGCCTCGCCTCAGCCGGGACCCGCCGCCTCGCCCCGGCTCAGCCGGGACCCGCCGCCCCGGCCCGCCCCCTCAGCCCGGGCCCGCCGGCCCGCCCCTTCAGCCCGCGTCCGCCGGCCCGCCCCCTCAGCCCGCGTCCGCCGGCCCGCCCCCTCAGCCCGCGTCCGCCGCCAGGAACTGGGTCGCCGCGAGTTCCGCGTACAGGGTGTCTTCCGCGACCAGTTCGGCGTGGGTGCCGACCGCGCGGACCCGGCCCGCGTCCATGACCACGATCCGGTCCGCCAGGGTCACCGTCGACAGGCGGTGGGCCACCACGAGGACCGTGGTCTCCCGGGCCGCCTCGGCCACCGCGTCGCGCAGGGCCAGTTCGTTGACCGCGTCCAGCTGCGAGGTCGCCTCGTCCAGGAGCAGCAGCCGCGGCCTGCGCAGCAGCGCCCGGGCGATGGCCACGCGCTGCCGCTCGCCGCCGGAGAGCTTCGAGCCCCGGTGCCCGACGACCGTGTCCAGGCCCTGCGGCAGCCGCGCCACCAGCCCGTCGAGCCTGGCCCGCTCCAGCACCCCGGTCAGCTCCTCCTCCGTGGCGTCCGGCGCGGCGAACAGCAGGTTCTCCCGCAGCGTGCCCGACAGCACCGGCGCGTCCTGCTCCACGTACCCGATGGCCGCCCGCAGCTCCGCCAGCGGCCAGTCCCGTACGTCCTTGCCGTCGATCAGGACCCGCCCGCCGGTCGCCTCGTAGAACCGCTCGATCAGCCCGAACACGGTCGTCTTGCCCGCCCCCGACGGCCCCACGAACGCGGTCATCCCCGCGCCCGGCACCGTGAACGACACGCCCGAATGGACCGGCGGCAGGTCGTCGCGGTACCGGAACGTCACGTCCTCGAACACCACGGAGGCCGACGGCCCGTCCGCCACGGCCACCGGCGCCGGAGCGGGCCCCGCCGCCTCCGTCTCCAGCCGCTCCGCCTCCAGGATCCGCGCGATCGCCGCCGAGCCGACCTGGTACTGCGTCGCCGCCTCGACCAGCTTCGACACCGGCTCGATCAGGTAGAAGAGGAACAGCAGGAAGGCGATCAGCGTCGACACCGAGATCGCCCCGGACGCGACCCGGGCCCCGCCGATCCCCAGTACCGCCAGGAACGACACCTGCACCGCGAGCCCGATCGACGACCCCGCCATGGACTGCCACTTCGCGGACTTCACGCCGTGCCGCCAGGCCCGTTCCGCCGCCGCCTCGACGACCGCGGTCTCCCGGTCCTCCGCCCCCGACGCCTTGATGGTCCGGAACGCGCCGAAGGCCCGCTCCAGGACCGTCGAGATCTCCCCGACCGCCTCCTGCGAGCGCCGCGTCGCCGCGGCGATCCTCGGCATCAGCAGCGCCACCGCGCCGCCGATCAGCACGATCACCCCGAGCGTGACGCCCAGCAGCACCGGGTCCATCAGCGCCATGAGCACGAGCGTCGCGAGGAACGCCAGGCCCCCGGTCGCCGCCGACACCACCGACTGCGTGGTCACCGCCCGCAGCAGCGTCGTGTCCGAGGTGACCCGCGACATCAGGTCGCCGGGCTGGGTCCGCTCCACCTCCGGCAGCCGCAGCCGCAGCAACCGCCCGATCAGGCTGCGGCGGGCGGCCAGCACGACCGACTCGGCGGTGCGTTCCAGGACGTACGAGCCGAGCGCCTCGACGGCCGTGCCGAACACCACCAGGGCGGTGAGCACGACGAGGACCGAGGCGATCGACCGGCCCTCCCCGAGGCGGTCCACCAGTTCCTTCGCGGCCAGCGGCTGCGCGAGCCCGCTCGCCGCGCCGACCAGCGCCAGTGCCGCGCCGAGGGCGACGGCCGCGCGGTGCGGCCGGAAATGCCCGTACAGCGCGCGCCACACCTCGCGGGCGGGCACGTCGGGCGGGGAGGCGGGTTCGTCCGGGGTGCTGCCGGGAACCCCGGCGTACTCGATGCTCACACGTCCCAGGACGCAGAACCGCCCCGCGCGCCTGACTCCAGGCGTCGCGAGGCGGTCGGTGGTTCGTCGCGTCCGCTGTCCGCTGCGTTGTCCGCCGCGTTGTCCGCCGCGTCCGCTAGCCGCGCACCCCGCACAGGTGCAGCAGCGCCGCGACCCTGCGGTACGGGTCCGTGCGGCCCGCGCGCTCCTCCGCGGCCAGCAGCCGCTCCAGCTCGTCCGCGGCCGGCAGTCCCGCGTCGTGCGGCACGCCGTCCGTGAAGACCCGCACCCCGTACCAGGCGTGCAGCGGCGCGGCGATCCCGGCGAGGGTCGCCGTCAGCGCGTCGAGCCGGTCCGCGCGCACCGGAGCGCCGTACCGGTCCGTGTACGCGTCCGACTCGAAGGCCGCCAGCGCGCCCGGCCAGTCCCCGGCCAGGCCCGGCCGCATCGCCAGGGCGTCCGCGTTGCGCACCACCAGGGACAGCAGGCCGCCGGGGGCCAGCATCCGGGCCAGGCCCGCGAGCAGCCCGTCCGGCTCGGGGACGTACATGAGGACGCCGTGGCAGAGCACCACGTCGAAGCTGCCCGGCAGGAAGTGCACGCCCGTGTCCCGGCCGTCGCCCTCGATCAGCCGGACCCGCTCCCGGATCCCGGCCGGTTCCCCGGCCAGCGCCTCACGCGCCGTCTTCAGCAGCCGCGGGTCGGACTCCAGGCCGGTCACCGTGTGACCGGCCCGGGCGAGCCGCAGCAGCTGGGCGCCCTGGCCCATGCCGACGTCGAGGATCCGCAGCCGCTGCCCCACCGGGTAGCGGGCGGCGATCTGCTCGTCGAGCTGGCGGGCGATCAGTTCGTGCCGGACGGCGTCGCGCAGCCCGGCACGGCCGACGGGGGCGGTGTCGGCCGTGGGCGCGTTCTCGTCCGGCGGGAAAGTCTCCGCGCTCAGGGCCGCTCTCCGCGCTTGACCTGCGGCTTCGGCAGCCGAAGCCGGCGCATCTGGAGCGTGCGCATCAGGCCGTAGGCGACCGCGCCGCGCTTCGGCTCGTTCGGGAAGCGCTCGTTCAGCTGCTTGCGCAGCCGGAACGACAGGAAGACCGAGTCGATCACGATCATCACGATGACGCCGAGCCACAGCACCAGCGAGATCTGCTGCAGATTGCCCGCGCGGATCATCGAGAGCACGAGGATGATCACGGCCATCGGGAGGAAGAACTCCGCGACCGCGAAGCGCGAGTCGACGTAGTCGCGCACGAAGCGGCGGACCGGGCCCTTGTCACGGACCGGGAGGTACCGCTCGTCACCGCTGGCCAGGGCCTCGCGCTGCTTCGCCAGCTCCTGGCGGCGCACCTCGCGCTGGCGCTTCATGGCCTCCTTGCGGTCCAGCGGCGCGGTCTGCGCGCGGCGGCGCTGCGTCTGGGCCTCACTCCGCTTCGGGGTCGGGCGGCCCTTCGGGGCCTGGGGGTCGCGGGGCTGCTTGGAGAGGTCCGCCGTCACCTGCTCGGTGGGGGCCTTCTCATCCTTCGAACGGCTACGGAACACAAGGCCAAGGGTACGTGCTGGGAGGAGTGACCAGCAGTGCGGGCGGGAACGATCCGCTAACGGCCTGCGTCGTGAGGGGTGACAGGTCCGGACGACGCGTGCGGTGCCCCGGGGTTCCTCTACTCCCTGGGCCGGAGAAGAGCCGCGCACAGTCGTTCTTGGGGAGGAGCGCATCCGCTCCCGAACAGTGCGGTAATGGAAGCAGGAACCGTACTGTGGGTTCTGTTGGAGTGCTGGAGCCGAGTCCGTCAGAAGGGGGCGCGCGAAGCCCATGAGCGGTGTGATGAAGCGTATGGGGATGATCTTCCGCGCGAAGGCAAACAAGGCCCTTGACCGGGCCGAGGATCCGCGCGAGACCCTCGATTACTCCTACCAGAAGCAGCTGGAGCTGCTGCAGAAGGTGCGCAGGGGCGTCGCCGACGTCGCCACCTCGCGCAAGCGCCTGGAGCTGCAGCTCAACCAGCTCCAGAGCCAGTCCGCCAAGCTGGAGGACCAGGGCCGCAAGGCGCTGGCGCTCGGCCGTGAGGACCTCGCCCGCGAGGCGCTGTCCCGCCGGGCCGCGCTGCAGCAGCAGGTCTCCGACCTGGAGGTGCAGCACCAGACGCTGCAGGGCGAGGAGGAGAAGCTGACGCTGGCCTCCCAGCGGCTGCAGGCCAAGGTCGACGCCTTCCGTACGAAGAAGGAGACCATCAAGGCCACCTACACCGCCGCCCAGGCCCAGACCCGCATCGCGGAGTCCTTCTCGGGCATCTCCGAGGAGATGAGCGACGTCGGCGTGGCGATCCAGCGCGCCGAGGACAAGACCGCCCAGCTGCAGGCCCGGGCCGGCGCGATCGACGAGCTGCTCGCCTCCGGCGCCCTGGACGACCACTCCGGGCTCGCCAAGGACGACATCCAGGCCGAGCTGGACCGCCTCTCCGGCGGGACGGACGTCGAGCTGGAGCTGCAGCGGATGAAGGCGGAGCTGGCCGGGGGCCCGTCCGCCGGGAAGCAGGCCATCGAGGGCGGCGCGCAGGACCAGGCGCAGTCCTCGGAGCAGCCCTCCCACCCGAGGTTCGACAAGCAGTAGCCGTTCGACAAGCAGGAGCCGTTCGACAAGCAGGAGCCCGACAGGCGTCGGTCCCGACACGAGCGTAAGGACGCGTCATGATCGTGAGGATCATGGGGGAGGGCCAGTGGGAGGTGGCGGACAGCCACTTCCCGGAACTGAACAAGCTCGACGACGAACTGCTCGCCGAGATGGAGAGCGGCGACGGGGCGGGCTTCCGCAGCACGCTCGGCGCGCTGCTCGACGCGATCCGACGGCTGGGGGAGCCCCTGCCGGACGACGCGCTCGAACCCTCCGAACTGATCCTTCCGTCCCCGGACGCCACGCTCGACGAGGTCCGCGAGCTGCTCTCCGACGACGGGCTGATCCCCGGCTGAGCCCGGGAGCCCGCACCGGCCACCGCCGGCCGCACTCCAGCACGGCGCCCCGCCGCCCCACCCGGGCGACGGGGCGCCCTCGCGTTCCGGGGGGGGCGGGCCTGGCGTCCCGGGGCGGGGCCCCAGGGGGTGCCCGGACCCCGTACCGTTGCCCGACGTGACGTCCATCGGAAGCGGGCTCTCCCGGAGTCGGGAGTGGCTCCGCGCCCACCCCACCGCCTTCGACGCGGGGCTCGCCCTCGGCGTGCTGGCCTGCATGATCACCGGCTCCTTCGCCGACCCGCACGGCAGCCCCAACGGCCCCACCTTCGGCACCCGCAGCCCCTCCGCGATCAGCGTGGCGTTCATGGTGCTCGGTGCCGCCGCGCTGGTGCTGCGCCGGAGCCGGCCGCAGGCCGTGCTCGCCGCGACCGGCGCCGTCACGCTGGCCGAACTGCTCCTGGAGGACCCCCGCGCGCCCGTCGCGATGAGCGCGGTGATCGCGCTGTACACCGTCGCCTCGCGCACCGACCGGCCCACCACCTGGCGGCTCGGCCTGGCCACCATGACCGTGCTGACCGGCACGGCGATGTTCTTCGGCTCCTCGCCCTGGTACTCGCAGGAGAACATCGGCCTGTTCGCCTGGACCGGCATGGCGGCCGCCGCCGGCGACGCCGTGCGCAGCCGGCGGGCGTTCGTCGCCGCCATCGAGGAGCGGGCCGAGCGCGCCGAGCGCACCCGCGAGGAGGAGGCCCGGCGCCGGGTCGCCGAGGAACGGCTGCGCATCGCCCGCGATCTGCACGACGTCGTCGCCCACCACATCGCCCTGGTCAACGTCCAGGCCGGAGTCGCCGCGCACGTCATGGACAAGCGGCCCGACCAGGCCAAGGAGGCCCTCGCGCACGTACGGGAGGCCAGCCGGTCCGCGCTCAACGAGCTGCGCGCCACCGTCGGGCTGCTGCGTCAGTCCGGCGACCCGGAGGCGCCCACCGAGCCGGCCCCCGGCCTCGGCGTCCTCGACGAGCTGCTCGACAGCTTCCGCAAGGCCGGACTGCCGGTCGAACTGGCCCGCGCCGACGACGACGGCGCCCTGCCGGCGGCCGTCGACCTCGCCGCGTACCGGATCATCCAGGAGGCGCTGACCAACGTGCGCAAGCACGCGGGGACGGACGCCCGCGCCGAGGTCAGCGTCGTCCGCGTCGGCCGGACCGTGGAGATCACCGTCCTCGACGACGGCGCCACGAAGACCGCCGGGGCACCGGGCGAGCCGGGCGGTCCGGGCGAGCCGGCCTCGGGTCCCGGCGAGCCCGGCGGCGGCCACGGCCTCGTCGGCATGCGCGAACGCGTCTCCGCCCTCGGCGGCACCCTCACCGCCGCCCCCCGGTACGGCGGCGGCTTCCGCGTGCAGGCGATACTGCCCGTGACCGCCCGCACCGGGGCGGACGGGGAGGACGCATGACGATCCGGGTACTGCTCGCCGACGACCAGGCCCTGCTGCGCAGCGCCTTCCGGGTGCTGGTCGACTCGGAACCCGACATGGAGGTCGTCGGGGAGGCGGCCGACGGCGCCCAGGCCGTCGAACTGGCCCGCGCCGAGCGGCCCGACGTCGTCCTGATGGACATCCGCATGCCCGGCACCGACGGACTCGCCGCCACCCGGCTGATCACCGCCGACCCGGAGCTGTCCCCCGTCCGGATCGTCATGCTCACCACCTTCGAGGTGGACGAGTACGTGGTCCAGTCGCTGCGCGCCGGCGCCTCCGGCTTCCTCGGCAAGGGCGCCGAACCGGACGAGCTGCTCAACGCGATCCGGATCGCCGCGGCCGGCGAGGCCCTGCTCTCCCCGGCCGCCACCAAGGGCCTGATCGCCACCTTCCTCGCGCAGGGCGGCGGGGTGGACGGCGCCGAGGGCGCCCGCGCCCACTCGGAGCGGCTGACCGCGCTGACCGGCCGCGAGACGGAGGTGCTGGTCCTCGTGGCCGGCGGACTGTCCAACGACGAGATCGCCGACCGGCTGGAGGTCAGTCCGCTGACCGTCAAGACGCACGTCAACCGGGCCATGGCCAAACTGGGGGCGCGCGACCGGGCGCAATTGGTGGTCATCGCGTACGAATCGGGCCTGGTACGCCCGAGGGTGGAGTGACCCGGACGCCGCGTGTACTCCGAACGGAGTAGGCGCGGGATAAGGATCTGGACCTGGGGCCGACGGAACCGGCCCCGTGCGTGGCCGAGGGTAGGAGGCGGGCACCTGACTGAACTCCTCGGGCGGGGCCCGCTTCCTGCGTACCCACGCCACAGAAGAGAGACCCCATGTCCTGGCTGTCCAGATTCAGCCTCGCGCAACGGGCCCTGATAGGGCTGATGTCGATCGTGGCGATCGTCTTCGGGGCGATCGCCATCCCGCAGCTCAAGCAGCAGCTGCTGCCCTCCATCGAACTGCCGATGGTGTCGGTGCTCGCCCCGTACCAGGGCGCCTCCCCCGACGTGGTCGAGAAGCAGGTCGTCGAACCGCTCGAGAACACCCTGAAGGCCGTCGACGGCATCAAGGGCATCACCTCCACCGCCTCCGAGGGCAACGCCGTCATCATGGCCACCTTCGACTACGGCGACGAGGGCACCAAGCAGCTCGTCGCCGACGTCCAGCAGGCCGTCAACCGGGCCCGGATCGCGCTGCCCGACTCCGTCGACCCGCAGGTCGTGGCCGGTTCCACGGACGACATCCCGACCGTCGTCCTCGCCGTCACCTCCGACAAGGACCAGCAGGCGCTGGCCGACCAGCTGCAGCGCACGGTCGTCCCGGCCCTGGAGGACGTCGACGGCGTCGGCCAGGTCACCGTCGACGGCGTCCAGAAGCTCCAGGTCTCCGTCACCCCCGACGACGCGAAGCTCGCCGCCGCCGGGTTCAACGCCCTGACCCTCGCCGAGGCCCTCAAGGCCGGCGGCGCCACCATCCCCGCCGGCTCCTTCGCCGAGGCCGGCAAGAGCCGCACGGTGCAGGTCGGCGGCGGCTTCACCTCGCTGGCGCAGATCCAGGACCTGCGGCTGACCCCGCCGGCCGGCGGACCCGGTGCGTCCGGTCCCCGCGCCTCCGGCAAGCCGGCGAAGCCCGTCCGGCTCGGCGACGTGGCCACCGTGAAGCAGGAGGAGTCCACCCGGGTCTCCCTCACCCGCACCAACGGCAGGCCCAGCCTCGCCGTCGTGGTCACCATGGACCAGGACGGCAGCGCCGTCGCCATCTCCGAGGCCGTCCAGGACAAGCTGCCCGAGCTGCGCGAGGACCTCGGCGCGGGCGCCGAGCTCACCGTCGTCTCCGACCAGGGCCCGGCGGTCTCCAAGTCCATCTCCGGCCTCACCACCGAGGGCGCGCTCGGCCTGCTCTTCGCGGTAATCGTGATCCTGGTGTTCCTCGCCTCGATCCGCTCCACGCTGGTCACGGCGGTCTCCATCCCGCTGTCCGTGGTGCTCGCGCTGATCGTCCTGTGGACCAGGGACCTCTCCCTGAACATGCTGACGCTGGGCGCGCTCACCATCGCCATCGGCCGCGTCGTCGACGACTCGATCGTGGTCCTGGAGAACATCAAGCGGCACCTCGGCTACGGCGAGGAGCGCCGGGCCGCGATCCTCACCGCGGTCCGCGAGGTGGCCGGCGCGGTCACCTCGTCCACCCTCACCACCGTCGCCGTGTTCCTGCCGATCGGCCTGGTCGGCGGCATGGTCGGCGAGCTGTTCGGCTCGTTCAGCCTGACCGTCACGGCGGCGCTGCTGGCGTCCCTGCTCGTGTCGCTCACCGTCGTCCCGGTCCTGTCGTACTGGTTCCTGCGCGCCCCCAAGGGCACCTCCGCGGACCCGGACGAGGCGCGCCGGGCGGCGGAGGAGAAGGAGGCCCGCAGCCGCCTCCAGCGCATGTACGTCCCCGTCCTCCGCTTCGCCACCCGCCGCCGCCTCACCAGCGTGGCCATCGCCGTCGTCGTCCTCATCGGCACCTTCGCCATGGCGCCGCTGATGAAGACGAACTTCTTCGACCAGGGCGAGCAGAAGATCCTGTCCGTCAAGCAGAAGCTGGCCCCGGGCACGAGCCTGGCCGCCTCCGACGAGGCCGCGAAGAAGGTCGAGAAGGTCCTCGGCTCGGTGGACGGCGTCGAGGACTACCAGGTCACGGTCGGCTCGTCCGGCTTCATGGCCGCCTTCGGCGGCGGCACGGGCTCCAACCAGGCCTCGTACCAGGTCAAGCTGGCGGAGTCCGCCTCGTACGAGAAGGTCCGCGCGGCGATCGACGCGGAGCTGGCGAAGCTCGACGGCATCGGCGACACGACGATCGCGGCGGGCGACGGCTTCGCGAGCCAGGACCTCAGCGTCGTCGTGAAGGCCTCGGACCGCGAGGTCCTGAAGCAGGCGTCGGAGGCGGTACGGGCCGAGGTCGCGAAGCTCGACGACGTCACGGACGTCCAGAGCGACCTGGCCCAGTCGGTCCCGCGGATCTCCGTGAAGGCGACCCCGAAGGCGGCCGAGGCCGGCTTCGACGACACCACCCTCGGTCTGGCCGTGGCCCAGGCGGTCCGCGGCACCCCGGCCGGCACGGCGACCCTCGACGACACCGAGCGGGACGTCGTCGTCACCTCGGCCCGGCCCGCGAAGACCATGGCGGAGCTGAAGGCCCTGCCGCTCGGCCCGGTGAAGCTCGGCGACGTCGCCGAGGTGAAGCTCGTCCCGGGCCCGGTCTCCATGACCCGGATCGACGGCGCCCGCGCCGCGACCGTCACGGCCAAGCCGACCGGCGACAACACCGGCGCGGTCAGCGCCGAGCTCCAGTCGAAGCTGAACGCCCTGGACCTGCCGAAGGGCGCGACCGCGTCCATCGGCGGCGTCTCCGAGGACCAGTCGGAAGCCTTCCTCCAGCTCGGCCTGGCGATGCTCGCGGCCATCGCGATCGTCTTCATGCTCCTGGTCGCGACGTTCAAGTCGCTGGTCCAGCCGCTGATCCTGCTGGTCTCCATCCCGTTCGCGGCGACCGGCGCGCTCGGCCTGCTGATCGCCACGGACACGGCGATGGGCGTCCCGGCGATGATCGGCATGCTGATGCTCATCGGCATCGTGGTCACCAACGCGATCGTGCTGATCGACCTGATCAACCAGTACCGCGCCCAGGGCCTCGGCGTCGTCGAGGCGGTCGTGGAAGGCGGCCGCCACCGCCTCCGCCCCATCCTCATGACCGCCCTGGCCACGATCTTCGCCCTGCTCCCGATGGCCCTCGGCATCACCGGCGAGGGCGGCTTCATCGCCCAGCCGCTGGCCGTGGTCGTGATCGGCGGCCTGGTCACCTCGACCCTGCTGACCCTCCTCCTCGTCCCGACCCTCTACGCGATGGTCGAACTCCGCAAGGAACGCCGAGCCAAGAAGAAGGCGGCGAAGCGCGCCAAGAAGAACGGCGACGGCGTGGACAGCAACCCGGACCAGCCGGAAACCACCCCCATCGAGGGCTCGATCCTCGACGCCCTCGACGCCTGACACGTCCCGGGGAACAACTGGTGCCCCGCGGCCGACCGCCGCGGGGCACCTGCCTGTAATCTCCTTCGCCGTGACCAGTCCCCTCCACGCCGATGCGCTTCCCGCGCACGACGTCGGCGACGCCGTGGCCTCCGCGGGCCGCAAGCGCCGGAAGATACGTTTCTCCCGCCGCTGGATCCTGCCTGCGCTCATAGCCGTGGCGTATGTCGTGCTCCAGTTCGTCGGCAAGCCCGCGCTACCGCCGTCCAACGACGGCTTCCTCTATGCCCGGGCCACCCTGGAGGTGCTCGGGGACACAAGAGCGGAGGCCGAGGCCAAGGCCAAGGCCGTGTTCTGCGCGACGAAGGCGGACCACGACCTGCGCCGCACCGGCCTCAACCCGATCGCGCTGCGGAACGACCGCGGCTTCGACCGCGAGGCGCGACTGGCCGCCTGCTCGGCCACCCCGCCCAACGGGTTCAACCCGGCCAGCCCGCGTTATCAGAAGATCTTCGAGACCCGCCCCGGGTTCCCGGTGCTCGCCGCCCCGCTGGTCGCCCTGTTCGGTGTGAACGCGGGCCTCATCGCCACTTCCGTGCTGTTCACCGCGCTCGGCGGGCTCCTCGTCCACCTGCTGCTCCGCGCGGTCGGGGCCTCGCCGCGATTCGCCGCGCTCGGTCAAGCGCTGTTCTACTTCACCCCGATCGGCTGGTGGGGCGGCTATCCCGTCACCGAAGGGCCCGTGCTCGCGGCGACCGTCGGTGTGCTCCTCGGTGCCTGGTGGTTGTGGGAGCGGCGCATGACGGCAGGTGCCGCGATGCTCGCGGGCTCACTGGTCCTGGGCACGGCGGTGAAGTACTCGACCTTCCTCGTGATCGCCGCAGCCCTGGTCGCCGTCGTCGCGCTGGTCTGCCTGCTGCGGCTCCCCGGGGTCCGTCACCTCGGCACGGCGGTGCTGGCCGGGATCTCGCTGGCCTGCCTCGCCGGGATCGCGGCGCTCAGCGTCCGCTACGACCTTCCCGGCAGCACCGAGACGCTCCAGGACACCTTCACCGGTCATTTCGCGCAGTCCGACGTCGCCGATCCGTGGCCGCTGCTGGGCGAGCTGAACGCGAATTTCTGGACCGTCTGGATCCAGGAGCAGGCCCGCAGCCCCTGGCTCCTGCTCGCCGTCGGCCTCGGCGCCGTGGCCGTGTTCCGGCACCGCCGCGCCCTCGGCTGGCTCACCCTCGCCGTCGCGTCGACCGGGGTGGCGGCTGCCGTCGCGCATCCGGTTGCCAGCGAGGTCGAGCGGCTGATGCTCAGCGTCTGGCTGCTCGCGGTCGTGGGACTTCCGCTGCTGCTCCAGCGGCTGATGAAGCACTCCGCCGTCGCCTGAGGCACACCTGGACCGGACGGCGTACGGCGCGGCCGGTCCCCCGTCGAGGGGCGGCCGCGTACGCATCCGTCCGACCTCGGGGCGGTCAGCCGCGCCGGCCCGTCAGCCGGCTCAGGCGACTGGACAGGCCCCAGGCGGTGACGCGCCAGAGGGCCTCCACGACGATGGCGCGGCTCATCTTGCTGTTGCCGCGTTCGCGTTCGACGAAGGTGATCGGGACCTCGACGACCTCGAAGCCCGCCTTCACCGTGCGCCAGGCCAGGTCGACCTGGAAGCAGTAGCCCTGGGACGCGACCTGGTCCATGCCCAGGCCCTCCAGGGTTTCGCGGCGGAAGGCGCGGTAGCCGCCGGTGATGTCGCGGATGGGCAGGCCGAGCATCAGGCGGGAGTACAGGCTGCCGCCGCGGGAGATGAACTCGCGGGTCTTCGGCCAGTTCACGACGCTGCCGCCGGGCACCCAGCGCGAGCCGAGGACCAGGTCCGCGCCCGGCAGGGCGTCCAGCAGCCGGGGCAGCTCCTCGGGGCGGTGCGAGCCGTCGGCGTCCATCTCCACCAGGACCCCGTAGCCGCGTTCCAGACCCCAGCGGAACCCGGCGAGGTAAGCCGCTCCGAGTCCCTCCTTGCCCTTGCGGTGGAGCACGTGGACGCGGGGATCGGCGTCGGCGAGCTCGTCGGCGATCTTGCCCGTGCCGTCGGGGCTGTTGTCGTCGGCCACGAGGATGTGGGCCTCGGGGACGGAGGCCCGCACGCGGGCCGTGATGGCCTCGATGTTCTCGGCCTCGTTGTACGTCGGGACGATCACCAGCACGTCGCCGAGGGGACCCTCGCTCCGCTGTCTCGTGGTCCCCTGCCCGCCGTTTGCCACTACTGCACCGCCTGTCCTTCTCCTGTTTCCCGGCGAGCATACGGGCATACGAAAGGGCCCCTCGTCCCGGAGGGGCCCTCGGGCGGCACGCCGGTCGGCAGGGGTGCCTACGGCAGCGCCAGCATGCGTTCCAGGGCGAGCTTGGCGAAGCTCTCGGTCTCCTTGTCGACCTCGATGCGGTTGACCAGGTTGCCCTCGGCCAGGGACTCCAGGGCCCAGACCAGGTGGGGGAGGTCGATGCGGTTCATCGTGGAGCAGAAGCAGACCGTCTTGTCGAGGAAGACGATCTCCTTGCCCTCGGGGGCGAATCGGTTCGCCAGGCGGCGGACCAGGTTCAGCTCCGTGCCGATGGCCCACTTCGAGCCGGCCGGGGCCGCCTCCAGGGTCTTGATGATGTACTCCGTCGAGCCGACGTAGTCCGCGGCGGCGACGACCTCGTGCTTGCACTCCGGGTGGACGAGCACGTTCACGCCCGGGACGCGCTCGCGCACGTCGTTGACCGAGTCCAGGCTGAACCGGCCGTGCACCGAGCAGTGACCGCGCCACAGGATCATCTTGGCGGCGCGCAGCTCCTCGGCGGTCAGCCCGCCGTTGGGCTTGTGCGGGTTGTAGACCACGCAGTCGTCCAGGGACATGCCCATGTCGCGGACGGCGGTGTTGCGGCCCAGGTGCTGGTCCGGCAGGAACAGGACCTTCTCGCCCTGCTCGAAGGCCCAGTCCAGCGCGCGCTTGGCGTTGGAGGACGTACAGATGGTGCCGCCGTGCTTGCCGGTGAAGGCCTTGATGTCGGCGGAGGAGTTCATGTACGAGACGGGCACGGTGACGTCGGCGATCCCGGCCTCGGTCAGCACGTCCCAGCACTCGGCGACCTGCTCGGCGGTGGCCATGTCGGCCATGGAGCAGCCGGCCGCCAGGTCCGGCAGCACGACCTTCTGGTCGTCGCCGGTGAGGATGTCGGCCGACTCGGCCATGAAGTGCACACCGCAGAAGACGATGTACTCGGCCTCCGGACGGGCAGCCGCGTCGCGGGCCAGCTTGAAGGAGTCGCCGGTGACGTCGGCGAACTGGATGACCTCGTCGCGCTGGTAGTGGTGGCCGAGGACGAAGACCTTGTCGCCGAGCTTCTCCTTGGCCGCGCGGGCGCGCGCCACCAGGTCCGGGTCGGACGGCGAGGGCAGGTCACCCGGGCACTCCACACCGCGCTCGCTCTTCGGGTCGGCCTCGCGGCCGAGCAGCAGCAGAGCGAGCGGCGTCGGCTGGACGTCCAGGGGCTGGGCGGTGGTCACGTCACGCACCCTTTCTTTTCTGCGGAGATCGTTTCTGCGGAGACGGAGTTCGTCGGCGCGGGTATCGCTTATCGTCGAAATGACGCTATCTATCATAACCGCTTCACGTCACTTTGACGATGTCCATAGTGTCGGTGTGACGAATTCCCCGTCGCCGCCGCGGTGCCTGGACTTCGAGCGGTGTGCGAGCATGAAGGAGAAAGACTAGGGCTCCACCCGGAATGAATCCGGGGCCCCGCCGGTTGCAAACGTCGGCAAGCAGTCTCCGTACAAACCGGGAGAGAAGCAGATGTCCGTATCGGACGAGAAGACCACTGTCAGCGACGGCATCCTCCTGTCCGACGCCGCCGCGGCCAAGGTCAAGGCCCTGCTCGAGCAGGAAGGCCGCGACGACCTCGCGCTGCGCGTCGCCGTACAGCCCGGTGGCTGCTCCGGCCTCCGTTACCAGCTCTTCTTCGACGAGCGCTCGCTCGACGGCGACGTCGTCAAGGACTTCGACGGTGTCAAGGTCGTCACCGACCGCATGAGCGCCCCGTACCTCGGCGGTGCCTCGATCGACTTCGTCGACACCATCGAGAAGCAGGGCTTCACGATCGACAACCCGAACGCCACGGGCTCCTGCGCCTGCGGCGACTCGTTCAGCTAGTCGTCGACACGCCGGAGGCGGCGGCCCCCCTCGGGGGACCGCCGCCTCCGGCGTGTCCGCGGCTACTTCGGCGCCTGCTTCGGCACCACCGCTCCGCTCGCCGCGTCCACGACCTGCCGCTCGCCCAGCGGCGCCTTCAGCGTGACCGCCTTCTTGACCTCCACGGCGATCGCGATGCAGGCCCGGTCCGGCTGCCGCGGGGTCTCCGTGATCGTCACGGTCACCCGGCCGGCGCTCTCCGCCGCCGTCAGCCCATAGTCGCTGCACACCCCGCCCCAGAACGTCGCCGTGAGCGTCCGCCCGGAGGCGTCCACCGTGTACGACTGCAGCTGGCGCGGCGGCGCGGCGTCGTCGGACGGGATCGGCACCGGCTTCGTCGGCGCGGGCTTCGGCTTCGCCAGGAACTCCGGCGCCACCGCCGTCTGCACCACCGTGTGCGCCGGCCCCGAGCCCTGCGGCGCGACCTCGAACAGCCAGGACGGCACCAGCGCCTCGCGGCCGTCGGCGAACTGCGCGGCGAGCCCGAGGACCGCCTTCTTCACGGTCAGCTCCCGCGGCGCGGGGTCCTCGGCCGTCTTGCCGCACGGCGGGGCCTGCGGCTTCGTCTGCCGCCCCTGCTCCGCGGCCGGCGGGTCCGTGGCGCAGCCGCCGATGTCGCCGGGGTCCGTGCCCCGGGCGGCCTCGTTCAGCCGGGCCAGCGCCTTCTCCGCGCCGATCACCGGGTACGTCGCCGACTTCACCGGCTCCTTCAGGCGCCCGCTGCCGCCGACCAGCTCGCCGTCCGCGCCGACCCGCAGCCCGGTCGCCCAGCCGTACGTGGGCAGCCCGTCGAACACCGGGTCCGCGTTGACCACCCGCTCGGTGCCCATCACCTGCGTGGCGTCCAGCTTCGCGTCGTCCTGGCCGAGCGCCTTCAGGACCGGGGCCGCGGCCGCCTTCGCCCGCTCCTCGCTCACCGGCGTGCCGCCGGGCATCCGCTTCGCCCCGGGCGGCGGGCAGTCCGGGCCCCGCAGGCAGGCGTCGCCCCGCTCCAGGCCGTGCGTCCGGGTGAACGTCCACGAGCCCGGCGCGTCGACGGCGACCTCGAGGCGCGGGCCGGCGCTGTCCCTCTCCGGCGTGATCCGCCACTGCGCGCCCTCCAGCGCGGGCGTGCCGGAGACGCCCAGTGCCTTGGCGAGCGCGCTCACCTCGGCCGCGGTCACCTTGCCCTGCGGGCGCAGGACGGCGGCCGTGCCGGGGCCCTTCGGCAGGGCGCCGGAGGCCTTGTAGACCGC
Organism: Streptomyces tritici; assembly: GCF_048500665.1. Classification (NCBI taxonomy): domain Bacteria; kingdom Bacillati; phylum Actinomycetota; class Actinomycetes; order Kitasatosporales; family Streptomycetaceae; genus Streptomyces; species Streptomyces tritici. The sequence continues at coordinate 1,706,857 of NZ_CP183183.1, read as the reverse complement.
GCCGCCCGGGTCGGGCTCGCCCGGGGCGATCCCCGGGCCCTGTCCGTCGCCGTGGCCGTCGAGGACCAGGGGCGGGGGAGTGCCGGCCGCGTCGCCGACCGCCGCCCTGTCGTCCGTACCGCCGCCCGCCGCGGTGCTCGCCCAGTACGCGCCGCCGCCGCCGATCAGCAGGGCGGCCGTCGCGACCGAGGCCACGACCAGCCGGGACCGGCGCCGGGGCGCGTCGGCCGGGTCGGCGGGTGCGGGCGTGCCTGGCGTGTCCGGTGTGGGGTCCGTACCGCTCACCGCATCGCTCCTTACGTCCGTGCGTCTCCTCCGTCAGGAGACACCGGTGGGACGGAACGGGCGGGCGAGCGGTTCCCTTACGGCGGAATCCTCTCTTCCGGCGCTCGGCCGGTCCCGGTCAGTTCCCGATCACGGCGTCGGCCAGCCGCGCCGACGCGGGCGGGACGACGATCCGGTGGATCGAGGCGGGGGAGACCGGAGCGGGGGCGGCCTTCGAGGGGGTGACCCAGTGCGGGGCCATCCGGGCGCAGTCGCCGCGGAGCTCGGCCAGAGTGATCTCGGACTCGTCGCGCTCGCGCGGAGCGGTGTGGTTCGCCATAGGCGCACCGTATGCACGCCCGGCCCGCCGAAAAAAGACCTACTCTGGGGTAGTTTCCACTGTTCGGCGCGGACCCTGCCACCGGATAGCGTGGACCGTCAACGCCTTTTCGTATCCGTCAGGAGCGCCAGCCGTGCGTATCGCAGTCACCGGCTCCATCGCCACCGACCACCTCATGACCTTCCCCGGCAGGTTCGCCGACCAGCTCGTCGCGGACCAGCTGCACACGGTCTCCCTGTCGTTCCTCGTCGACAACCTCGACGTGCGCCGGGGAGGGGTGGGCCCGAACATCTGCTTCGGCATGGGCCAGCTCGGTGGCAACCCGATCCTCGTCGGCGCGGCCGGGTACGACTTCGACGAGTACCGGGCGTGGCTCGACCGGCACGGCGTGGACACCGGCTCCGTCCGGATCTCCGAGGTGCTGCACACCGCGCGGTTCGTCTGCACCACGGACAAGGACCACAACCAGATCGGCTCCTTCTACACCGGCGCGATGAGCGAGGCGCGGCTGATCGAGCTGAAGGCCGTCGCCGACCGTGTCGGCGGTCTGGACCTGGTGCTGATCGGGGCGGACGACCCGGAGGCGATGCTCCGGCACACCGAGGAGTGCCGGACCCGCGGGATCCCGTTCGCCGCGGACTTCTCGCAGCAGATCGCGCGCATGGACGGCGAGGAGATCCGGACGCTGCTCGACGGGGCGACGTACCTCTTCTCCAACGAGTACGAGAAGGGCCTCATCGAGTCGAAGACCGGCTGGACCGAGGAGGAGATCCTCGGGCGGGTCGGCCACCGGGTCACCACGCTCGGCTCGCGCGGCGTGCGCATCGAGCGGGTCGGCGAGCCGGCGATCGAGGTCGGCTGCCCGGAGGAGGAGGCCAAGGTCGACCCGACGGGCGTCGGCGACGCGTTCCGCGCGGGGTTCCTCACGGGGCTGCAGTGGGGTGTGAGCCTGGAGCGCGCGGCGCAGGTCGGGTGCATGCTGGCGACGCTGGTGATCGAGACGCTGGGTACGCAGGAGTACACGCTGCGGCGGGCGAACTTCATGGACCGCTTCACGAAGGCGTACGGGCATGAGGCGGCGGCGGAGGTGCGGGCCCACCTGGCCTGACGCCCCGCCCCGCCGCCGGCGCGGGGGCCACGCCCCTGCGCCCCCTGGCGGGGTTCCCCTGCGTTGCCGGCTGCGGCGTCGTCGTCGCTGGTCGCGCAGTTCCCCGCTCCCCTACCGGGACCTCCCGACGTTGTCGGCTGCGGGCCGGTTGTGGCTGTTCGCGCAGTTCCCCGCGCCCCTTGTGCCGCTTCCCGCCGTTTCCGCCCGCGGGGCCTTGGCCTACGACACGCGGCGGACCACGTAGGCCGTGCCGCCCTTCGGGGAGGGGGATTCGCCTACGTATTGCTGGCCTCGCATTTCGCACCAGGCCGGGATGTCGAGGCGGGCCGCCTCGTCGTCGGCGAGGACGGTGACCGTGGCGCCGACCGGGACGTCGCCGATGACCTTGGCCAGTTCGATCACGGGGATCGGGCAGCGGCGGCCCAGCGCGTCCACCACCAGGGAGTCCGCCGCCGGGCGGACCTCCGCCGACGGGACGCCCAGGTGCTCGCGCACCGCGGCCACCACCCCGGGCAGCACCTCCAGGAACCGGTCCACGTCCTGCTCCGACGTGCCCGCCGGCAGCGACACCCGGACGTTCCCCTCGCTCAGCACCCCCATCGCCCGCAGCACATGGCTGGGCGTCAGCGTCGAACTCGTGCACGACGAGCCCGACGAAACGGAGAAACCGGACCGGTCCAGTTCGGCCAGGACCGTTTCTCCGTCGACATAAAGACAGGAGAAGGTGACCAGGTGCGGCAGCCGTCGCAGCGGGTCGCCGACCACCTCCACGTCCGGCACCAGCTCCGGCACCCGCGTCCGGATCCGGTCCACCAGGGCCCGCAGCCGTACCGCCTCCGCCGCCGCCTCGTCCCGTACCGCCCGCAGCGAGGCCGCCGCCGCCACGATCGCCGGGATGTTCTCGAAGCCGGGCGCCCGCCCCGACTCCCGTTCGTCCGCCGGGCCTTGGGCCGCGAACCGCACCCCCTTGCGCACCGCGAGCAGCCCCACCCCGGCCGGCCCGCCCCACTTGTGCGCGCTGCCCGTGAGCAGCGACCAGCCCTCCGGAACCCGGCCCCAGCCCAGCGACTGCGCCGCGTCCACCAGCAGCGGCACGCCCGCCTCCCGGCAGGCCCCGGCCACCTCGGCCACCGGCTGTTCGGTGCCCACCTCGTGGTTGGCGGACTGGAGGCAGGCCAGAGCCGTGTCCGGGGTCAGCGCCCCCGCGAACACCTCCGGGTCCACCGCCCCGTACCGGTCCACCGGCACCTGGGCCATCGACCCGCCGGCCGCCTCGTGCGCCTCGCCGGCGTGCAGGACGGAGGAGTGCTCCACCGCCGAGACCACCAGCCGGGAGCCGATGCGCCGACGGCCCGCGAGCGCCCCCGCGATCCCGGAGTGCACCGCGCGCGTCCCCGAAGGAGTGAACACCAGCTCGTCCGGGCGACAGCCCACCGCCTCCGCCGCGGTCTCCCGCGCCGCGTCCAGCAGCAGCCGGGCTCGCCGCCCCTCGCGGTACAGCCGGGCCGGGTCGGCCCAGCCCTCGTCGAGGGCGGCCTGCAGCGCCTGACGGGCGACGGGGTGCAGCGGAGCGGCGGAAGCGGCGTCGAAGTACGGCATCCGGCCACGCTAACCGGGCCCGGGCGAGGGTGCGTCAGTTGCCCCCGGCGCACCGCCGGTCGGTCCCCCGGAAGCCGCCGCGCCGGCGTCCCCGGAACGGCGGAGTCCACCCCTTCGGGGACTCGGACGGCGCGTTGGGCACCCTCCCCGCGCGACCCCAAATAGCGTCCAGTAGGGTTTGGTCCGCATAAACATCCAAACCCCTGCCCGCGGCCGGGGCGGCGACCGACCAGCGAGACGGACGGCCGTGGACCGACCAACGCGGGCCGAGACTCTCGGGAAGGCGCTACGTGAGTCCCAACGGCTCCGACCTCCCCCGCTGCCAGAAAGGCGCGGGCGGTACCCCCACGTCGCGGCGCCCGATGCGGCGGAAGCTGCCGCAGGTGCTGACTGCGGGCCTGGTCCTCGCAACCGCCACCGGTTGCACATACAAGGACTTCCCCCGCCTTGGTATGCCCACCCCGGTAACGGAGGAGGCTCCGCGGATCCTCTCCCTCTGGCAGGGCTCGTGGGCGGCAGCGATCGCCACGGGTGTGCTGGTCTGGGGCCTGATCCTGTGGTCGGTCTTCTTCCACCGGCGCAGCCGCACCAAGGTCGAGGTTCCTCCGCAGACCCGGTACAACATGCCGATCGAGGCCCTGTACACGGTCACCCCGCTCATCATCGTTTCGGTGCTCTTCTACTTCACCGCGCGCGACGAGTCGAAGCTCCTCGAGCTCTCCCCGAAGCCGACCCACACCATCAACGTGGTCGGCTACCAGTGGAGCTGGGGCTTCAACTACGTCGAGAACGTGCCCGGTGTCACCGGTGACGCCAAGAAGGACAAGAACCTGGCGGCCATCCCGGACAAGTTCATCAAGGACTTCCCGGAGAACGCCGGCGGCGTCTACGACTTCGGCATCCCGGGCACCCGGAACCCGCAGAACGGCAACCCGGGCCCGACGCTGTGGCTGCCGAAGGGGGAGAAGGTCCGGTTCGTCCTGACCTCCCGCGACGTCATCCACTCCTTCTGGGTGGTCCCCTTCCTCATGAAGCAGGACGTCATCCCCGGTCACACCAACTCCTTCGAGGTGACCCCGACGCAGGAGGGCACCTTCATGGGCAAGTGTGCCGAGCTGTGCGGTGTCGACCACTCCCGGATGCTCCTCAACGTCAAGGTGGTCTCTCCGGAGCGCTACCAGCAGCACCTGAAGGAGCTGGCGGAGAAGGGGCAGACCGGCTACATCCCGTCGGGCATTGAGCAGACGGACCCGGCCAGGAATGCGGAGACGAACAAACTGTGAGCATCCTCAACGAACCCCAGGGTGCCGCCGCAGCGACCGACTCGTACGAGAACGAGCTGCCGGTACGGCGTAAGCAGCCCGGCAATGTCGTGGTGAAGTGGCTCACCACCACCGATCACAAGACGATCGGCACGCTCTACCTCGTCACGTCGTTCGTCTTCTTCTGCATCGGCGGTCTGCTGGCGCTCTTCATGCGCGCCGAGCTGGCCCGTCCGGGCACGCAGATCATGTCGAACGAGCAGTTCAACCAGGCGTTCACGATGCACGGCACGATCATGCTGCTGATGTTCGCGACGCCGCTGTTCGCCGGTTTCGCGAACTGGATCATGCCGCTGCAGATCGGCGCGCCCGACGTGGCGTTCCCGCGGCTGAACATGTTCGCCTACTGGCTGTACCTCTTCGGCTCGATCATCGCCGTGGCCGGCTTCCTCACCCCGCAGGGCGCCGCGGACTTCGGCTGGTTCGCCTACACCCCGCTGTCGGACGCGGTCCGCTCGCCGGGCGTCGGCGCCGACATGTGGATCATGGGTCTGGCCTTCTCCGGCTTCGGCACGATCCTCGGCTCGGTCAACTTCATCACCACGATCATCTGCATGCGCGCTCCGGGCATGACGATGTTCCGCATGCCGATCTTCACCTGGAACGTGCTGCTGACCGGTGTGCTGGTCCTGCTCGCCTTCCCGGTCCTCGCCGCCGCGCTCTTCGCGCTGGAGGCCGACCGCAAGTTCGGCGCCCACATCTTCGATCCGGCCAACGGCGGACCGCTGCTGTGGCAGCACCTCTTCTGGTTCTTCGGCCACCCCGAGGTGTACATCATCGCGCTGCCGTTCTTCGGCATCGTCTCGGAGATCATCCCGGTCTTCAGCCGCAAGCCGATGTTCGGTTACATCGGTCTGGTGGCCGCGACCATCGCGATCGCCGGTCTGTCCGTGACCGTGTGGGCCCACCACATGTACGTCACCGGCGGCGTGCTGCTTCCGTTCTTCTCGTTCATGACGTTCCTCATCGCCGTACCGACCGGTGTGAAGTTCTTCAACTGGATCGGAACGATGTGGAAGGGCTCGTTGTCCTTCGAGACGCCGATGCTCTGGACGATCGGCTTCCTGGTCACCTTCACCTTCGGTGGTCTGACCGGCGTCATCCTGGCCTCGCCGCCGATGGACTTCCACGTCTCGGACTCGTACTTCGTCGTCGCCCACTTCCACTACGTGGTCTTCGGCACCGTCGTCTTCGCGATGTTCGCCGGCTTCCACTTCTGGTGGCCGAAGTTCACCGGAAAGATGCTGGACGAGCGCCTCGGCAAGGTCACCTTCTGGACGCTGTTCATCGGCTTCCACGGCACGTTCCTGGTCCAGCACTGGCTGGGCGCCGAGGGCATGCCGCGCCGTTACGCGGACTACCTGGACGCCGACGGCTTCACCGCGCTGAACACGGTCTCCACGATCGCCTCGTTCCTGCTCGGTCTGTCGATTCTGCCGTTCCTGTACAACGTCTGGAAGACCGCCAAGTACGGCAAGAAGATCGAGGTCGACGACCCGTGGGGCTTCGGCCGTTCGCTCGAGTGGGCGACCTCCTGCCCGCCGCCGCGGCACAACTTCCTCACCCTGCCGCGGATCCGGTCCGAATCCCCGGCGTTCGATCTGCACCACCCCGAGATCGCGGCTCTCGACCAGCTCGAGAACCACGGCAGCGAGAAGGTCCTCGCGGGTGAGAAGGAGACCGGCAAGTGAAGATCCAGGGCAAGATGTTCATCTGGCTGAGCGTCTTCATCCTCGCCATGGCTGTGCTCTATGGCGTGTGGTCGAAGGAGCCGGCCGGTACCACGGCGCTGTTCCTGGCGTTCGGTCTGTGCGTGATGGTCGGCTACTACCTGGCCTTCACGGCCAAGCGGGTCGACGCCATGGCGCAGGACAACAAGGAGGCCGACGTCGCGGACGAGGCCGGTGAGGTGGGCTTCTTCGCCCCGCACAGCTGGCAGCCGCTGTCGCTGGCCGTCGGTGGCGCGCTCGCCTTCCTGTCCGTCGCGATCGGGTGGTGGCTGATGTACTTCTCCGCCCCGATCATCCTGGTCGGCATCTTCGGCTGGGTGTTCGAGTTCTACCGCGGCGAGAACCAGAACCAGTAGCACCGCCCACCGCGGCACCGCGGGACCCCGAGGGGCCCGGACGTTTCGTCACGAAGCGTCCGGGCCCCTCGTTTGCATCACTGGGCGCGCTGGCGCGAGGGAATGTTCTTACGGTGATGCCATGAACGACACGCCGCGCATTCGGACTGTTTTGAGCTGCACCCTGCTCGCCGCCGCGGTGACCGCCGTGGCGAGCGGCTGCGGCGGTGCGGACGACCATCCGCTGTCGGCGAAGCCCTACGACGCCACCCGCCAGATCTCGTTCAACACCCCCAAGGGGTCCGCCCGGGTGAACCCGGACAAGCCCCTGGAGGTGACCGCCAGGAGCGGCGGCGGCCGGATCAGCGACGTCACCGCGGTCGACGAGGCCGGCCGGCACCTGGCGGGCGAGCTCTCCGCGGACGGGGCGCGCTGGCGCTCCACGGCCCCTCTGACGGCCGGAACGCGCTACACGGTCCGGGTGGCCACCGAGGACGACGACGGCGCCCCTGGCGTCCGTACGCTGACGTTCGAGACCTCCCCGACCAAGGGGGCCCTCACGGTCAAATTCGGCCCGGAGCCGGGCAAGTACGGCGTCGGACAGCCGATCACCGCCGAGCTGAACCGCCCGGTGAAGGAGAAGGCCGCCCGCGCGGTCGTCGAGCGGGCCCTGAAGGTCCGCTCCACCCCCTCGGTCGAGGGCGGCTGGTACTGGGTCGACGACCGGAAGCTGCACTACCGGCCCCGGGTGTACTGGCCCACCGGCGCGACCGTCGAGGTCTCCGGCAACCTGGCCGGCCTCAAGGTGGCGAACGGGCTCTACGGAGCCCCGGTCCGGCCGCTGAAGCTCACCATCGGCGACCGCATCGAGGCGGTGGCCGACGCCGGCTCGCACCACATGACCGTCCGCAAGAACGGAAAAGTGATCAAAACCATTCCGGTGACCACCGGCAAACCGGGCTTCTCCACCCGTAACGGCATCAAGGTGGTGCTCGGCAAGGAGTACTTCGTCCGGATGCGCAGCACCACCGTCGGCATCGCGGACGGCAGCTCCGAGTCGTACGACCTGCCCGTCTACTACGCGACGCGGGTCACCTGGAGCGGCGAGTACGTGCACGCCGCGCCCTGGTCCGTCGGCTCCCAGGGGTACGCCAACGTGAGCCACGGCTGTGTCGGCATGTCGACCGGCAACGCCGCCTGGTTCTTCGAGACCGTGCGCCCCGGCGACATCGTCCGGACGGTCAACAGTGCCGGGGCGACCATGGACACCTTCGGCAACGGCTTCGGCGACTGGAACCTGCCCTGGGACAAGTGGGTCAAGGGCAGCGCCCTGACCGGGAACGCCGGGATCCAGGTGACCCCGGCCTCCACCGCCCGGCTGCGGCCCGCCGTCTAGGCGCGGTCAGCGCTACGCGTCCACCGAGAGCCGGGCCCGCAGCAGCCCCGCCAGGGCGTCGGCGAACTCCACCGGCTCCACCGGCAGGGTCACCGCCGCGTCCGCCCGGCTCCAGGTCGCCAGCCAGGCGTCCTGCGGGCGCCCGATCAGCAGCAGCACCGGCGGGCAGCGGAAGACCTCGTCCTTGATCTGCCGGCAGACGCCCATGCCGCCCGCCGGCACGGCCTCGCCGTCCAGGACGCACACGTCCACGCCGCCCTGCTCCAGGCGCTTCAGCACCGCGGGCAGCGTGGCGCACTCCACGAACTCGACCGGGGGAACGTCGGAGGCGGGCCTGCGCCCCGCCGCGAGCCGCACCTGTGCGCGGGTGTTCGCGTCGTCGCTGTAGACCAGGACCGTGGCGCTCGACTGCATCGTTCCTCCGTGAGGTCATCAACCGATGCGCCGGATGCTACTCCGGTCCACACCGCGTCAACAGCCGTTCAACACCTGTTCGAAGGGTGCTTCGATGGGCCGTTCGGGCTGGACACAGGGGCCTGACACTCCGAACGGCACCCCCCGGAGTGAGGGCGGGATAAGCGACCGACATAATGTCGGTCGTGGCGACAGCAACGACAGTAGAAACCGGGCACGCGCACCCGTCGGTCAATCGACCGAACCTCACCAGCGTCGGAACCATCATCTGGCTGAGTTCCGAGCTGATGTTCTTCGCGGCCCTCTTCGCGATGTACTTCACCCTGCGATCGGTGACGGGTGCCGAGTTCTGGTCAGAAAAGGCCTCGGCGCTGAACTTCCCGTTCTCGGCGACCAACACCACGATCCTGGTGCTCTCCTCGCTCACCTGCCAGCTCGGCGTCTTCGCCGCCGAGCGGGGCGACGTGAAGAAGCTCCGGACGTGGTTCATCATCACGTTCGTGATGGGTGCGATCTTCATCGGCGGCCAGGTCTTCGAGTACACCGAGCTGGTCAAGCACGAGGGGCTCTCGCTCTCGTCGGACCCGTACGGCTCGGTGTTCTACATGACCACCGGCTTCCACGGCCTGCACGTGACGGGCGGTCTCATCGCCTTCCTGCTGGTCCTGGGCCGGACGTACGCCGCCAAGAGGTTCACTCACGAGCAGGCAACCGCCGCCATCGTCGTGTCCTACTACTGGCACTTCGTCGATGTCGTCTGGATCGGCCTCTTCGCCACGATCTACATGATCAAGTAGTCGGGTCCCGGACCCGACATCCAGCAAGCATCGACGCAGAAGATCCTGACACCGGGGTAATCCGTGAAAAAGCTCTCCGCACGACGACGCCATCCGCTGGCGGCGCTCGTCGTCCTTCTCCTCGCGCTGGCGGCCACTGGGGGGCTGTACGCCGCGTTCGCGCCCGCGGACAAGGCGCAGGCCGAAGAGACCTCCCAGTCCCTCGCCATCGAGGAGGGCAAGAAGCTCTACGCCGTAGGCTGCGCCAGCTGCCACGGAACCGGCGGTCAGGGCACCTCTGACGGCCCGTCCCTGGTAGGCGTCGGCTCCGCGGCCGTGGACTTCCAGGTCAGCACCGGCCGTATGCCGGCCCAGCAGCCGGGCGCCCAGGTGCCCAAGAAGCCCAACATCTACTCGAACGCGCAGATCGACCAGCTCTCGGCGTACATCGCCTCGCTCGGCGCCGGTCCGATCACGCCGACCGAGAAGCAGTACAGCCCCGAGGGCGCCGACATCGCCAAGGGCGGCGAGCTGTTCCGCTCCAACTGCGCCCAGTGCCACAACTTCACCGGTGAGGGCGGCGCGCTGACGCACGGCAAGTACGCCCCGAGCCTTGAGGGCGTGAGCCCGAAGCACCTCTACGAGGCCATGCAGACCGGCCCGCAGAACATGCCCTCCTTCCCCGACACGACGATGCCGGAGAAGGAGAAGAAGGACATCATCGCGTACGTCCAGGCCGTCAACAGCGACAAGACCGACAACCCGGGCGGTCTCAAGCTCGGTGGCCTCGGCCCGGTCTCGGAGGGTCTGTTCGCGTGGATCTTCGGGCTGGGTGCGCTGATCGCCGTTGCCGTCTGGGTCGCGGCCCACACCGCTAAGGCCAAGAAGTCATGAGTAGCCAAGAGATTCCAGAAGAGAACCTGCCCGTAGCGCAGGACACCGCGCACGGCGCGGTGAAGGTCGCCGACGACCCGTTCGCCGACCCGGGCCTCCCGCCCCACAAGCCGCGCATCCAGGACATCGACGAGCGGGCCGCCAGGCGGTCCGAGCGTACGGTCGCCGGGATGTTCGTGCTGTCGATGCTCTCCACCATCGGCTTCATCGCCTCGTACGTGATCTTCCCGGTCGACCAGATCGTCTACATCTGGCCGTTCGGGCGGGTGAGCGCGCTCAACTTCGCGCTCGGCTGGACCCTCGGTCTCGCCCTCTTCTTCATCGGCGCGGGCGCGGTCCACTGGGCCCGCACCCTGATGTCGGACGTCGAGGTCGCGGACGAGCGTCACCCGATCGAGGCCTCTCCGGAGGTCAAGGCCCAGGTCATGGCGGACTTCGCGGCCGGCGCCGACGAGTCCGGCTTCGGCCGTCGCAAGCTGATCCGCAACACCATGTTCGGCGCGCTCTCGCTGGTGCCGCTCTCCGGCATCGTGCTGCTGCGTGACATGGGCCCGCTGCCCGAGAAGAAGCTCCGCACCACCATGTGGGCCAAGGGCAAGCAGCTCATCAACATGAACACGCACGAGCCGCTGCGTCCCGAGGACGTCGCGGTCGGTTCGCTGACCTTCGCGATGCCCGAGGGCCTCTCGGAGCACGACCACAACTTCCAGACCGAGATCGCCAAGGCCGCCCTGATGATCGTCCGGATCCAGCCGGAGGACATCAAGGACAAGCGCGAGCTGGAGTGGTCGCACGAGGGCATCGTGGCCTTCTCGAAGATCTGCACCCACGTGGGCTGCCCGATCTCGCTGTACGAGCAGCAGACCCACCACGTGCTCTGCCCGTGCCACCAGTCCACCTTCGACCTGGCCGACGGCGCCCGCGTCATCTTCGGCCCGGCCGGTCACGCCCTCCCGCAGCTGCGGATCGGCGTGAACGAGAAGGGCAACCTCGAGGCGCTCGGCGACTTCGACGAGCCCGTCGGTCCTGCCTTCTGGGAGCGCGGATGAGCACTGTGACGGATACGAAGACGACGGCCTCCCGCGGCGAGCGGGTGGCCGACTGGGCCGACGGCCGGCTGGGGATCTACACGCTGGCCAAGGCCAACATGCGGAAGATCTTCCCGGACCACTGGTCCTTCATGCTGGGCGAGATCTGCCTCTACAGCTTCATCATCATCATCCTGACGGGCGTCTACCTGACGATGTTCTTCCACCCGTCGATGAACGAGGTGGAGTACCACGGCAGCTACGTCCCGCTGCAGGGACAGCTGATGTCCGAGGCGTTCAACTCGACCATGCACATCTCCTTCGATGTGCGCGGTGGTCTGCTCATCCGGCAGATCCACCACTGGGCGGCGCTGATCTTCCTCGCCGGCATGTTCGTGCACATGATGCGCGTGTTCTTCACCGGCGCGTTCCGCAAGCCGCGTGAGATCAACTGGCTGTTCGGCTTCCTGCTGTTCTTCCTGGGCATGTTCACCGGCTTCACCGGTTACTCGCTCCCGGACGACCTGCTCTCCGGCACCGGTGTCCGCTTCATGCAGGGCGCGATCCTGTCGGTGCCGATCGTCGGCACCTACCTGTCGATGTTCCTGTTCGGCGGCGAATTCCCCGGCGGCGACTTCGTGGCCCGGTTCTACTCGGCCCACGTCCTGCTGCTGCCCGGCATCATGCTCGGCCTGGTGGTCGCGCACCTGATCCTCGTGGTCGTGCACAAGCACACCCACTACGCGGGTCCGGGCCGCACCAACAAGAACGTCGTCGGCATGCCGCTGCTGCCGGTGTACATGGCCAAGGCCGGAGGCTTCTTCTTCCTGGTCTTCGGTGTCATCGCGGTCATCGCGGCGATCGCCTCGATCAACCCGATCTGGGCGCTCGGCCCGTACCGTCCGGACCAGGTGTCCACCGGCGCCCAGCCCGACTGGTACATGGGCTTCGCCGAGGGTCTGATCCGTGTCATGCCGGGCTGGGAGATCGACTTCGCGGGCCACACGCTGGTCCTGGGCGTGTTCATCCCGCTGGTGATCTTCCCGCTGGTCCTCGCGGCCATCGCGGTGTACCCGTTCATCGAGTCCTGGATCACCGGCGACAAGCGCGAGCACCACATCGCGCAGCGTCCGCGCAACGCGCCGACCCGCACCGCCTTCGGCGTCGCGTGGATCACCGCGTACATGATCATGCTCGTGGGTGGCGGCAACGACCTCTGGGCGACGCACTTCCACCTGTCGATCAACTCGATCACCTGGTTCGTCCGGATCGCGTTCTTCGTCGGCCCGGTCATCGCCTTCATCGTGACCAAGCGGATCTGCCTGGGTCTCCAGCGCCGCGACCACGACAAGGTGCTCCACGGCCGCGAGTCGGGCATCATCAAGCGCCTGCCGCACGGTGAGTTCGTCGAGGTCCACACCCCGCTCAGCCAGGGCGAGCTGCACACGCTCACCGCGCACGAGCAGTACGCGCCGGCCGAGCTGCCGCCCGCCGTCGACGAGAACGGCGTCGAGCGGAAGATCGGCCGCATGGAGAAGCTCCGGGTCAGGCTGAACCGGAGTTACTACGGCGAGGGCAACCAGATCGCGAAGCCCACCGTCGAGGAGTACAAGGAGATCCAGAGCGGCCACGGCCACCACTGATCACCTGACCTGCTGACCTGAGGTCGCCACGGCGAGAGCCCCGTCCATTCGCTGGACGGGGCTCTTTGCCGTCCCGTGAGATCGATAGGGTGGGTCCGTACCTTCCGACGATGAGGAGCGACCATGAGCGCTGTGACCCCCGCTGGAGGCACCACCACGGCGGGCCGCTCCTGGCCCGTCGTCCTGGACGGTCTGCTGAGCGGCCGCGACCAGAGCGCGGAGGACACCGCCTGGGCGATGGACCGCATCCTGCGCGGCGAGGCCACCGACGCGCAGATCGCCGGCTTCGCGGTCGCGCTGCGCGCCAAGGGCGAGACGGTCGACGAGATCACCGGACTCGTGCGCACCATGTACGCGCACGCCAACCTGATCGACGTGCCGGGCCCCTCGGTGGACATCGTCGGCACCGGCGGCGACGGCGCCAAGACGGTCAACATCTCCACCATGTCCGCGATCGTGGTGGCCGGCACCGGTGCCAAGGTCGTCAAGCACGGCAACCGGGCGGCTTCCTCCGCCTCCGGCGCCTCCGACGTCCTGGAGAAGCTCGGCGTCAACCTGGAGCTGACCCCGCAGCGGGTCGCCGAGGTCGCCGAGGAGGCCGGGATCACCTTCTGCTTCGCGGTGAAGTTCCACCCGGCGCTGCGGCACGTCGCCGCGGCCCGCAAGGAGCTCGGCATCCGGACCACCTTCAACTTCCTCGGCCCGCTCACCAACCCGGCCCGGGTGAAGGCCCAGGCCACCGGTGTGGCCGACGCCCGGATGGCCCCGATCATGGCCGGCGTGCTGGCCGAGCGCGGCTCGTCCGCGCTGGTCTTCCGCGGCGACGACGGCCTGGACGAGCTGACCACCACCGCCACCTCCAAGGTGTGGGTGGTGCGCGACGGAGCCGTGCGCGAGGAGTCCTTCGACCCGCGGGACGTCGGCATCGAGCTCGTCCCCGTCGAGGCGCTGCGCGGCGCGGACGCCTCGTACAACGCCGACGTGGCCCGCCGGCTGCTCGCGGGGGAGACCGGCCCGGTCCGGGACGCCGTCCTGCTCAACTCGGCCGCCGCGCTCACCGCCCTGCACCCGGGCGGCGGCAGCCTCGCGGAGCAGCTGCGCGCGGGCATCGAGCAGGCCGCCGAGTCCATCGACTCCGGGGCCGCCCGCCGGGCCCTGGACCGCTGGATCGCCGCCAGCAACGCCTGAACCCGCCGCGCCCGCGCAACCCCGTCCGGCATCCGGACGGGGTTGCGCGGAACGCGAGCGGTGGCATACGTTCAGCGACAGGTCATGAGTGACAGCCTCGAAGCCCCGGCTGGCTGTCCGGCAACCCTCCGTCCGTGGCGGGGTGCCCCGGGTGAAGACCGGGCCGTGGACAGCAAGGTTCACGGCAAGCGCGGACCCCTGCGCCAACCCTGGGGTCCTGGTCCTCGAGGGAGCGTCTCGTGAGCAAGCGAATGCGATAGGGCCTTCCGGCCCCTCTTCCGCACCCCCCCTTTTTCCTTTCCTCGCACGCCTCCGCGGGGACGCGGCATCCGCGTCCGCCCGCGTCGAGGCGTCGCATTCGCCTGCCTCGTACGGGAGTTCGCCATGTCCGTTTCCACCGTCGCCGCCCCCGCCGTCTGTGAGCCGCTGCCCGTCCTCGGCCGTGACGTCACCGTCCCGCTCGTCACCGGCGGAGAGGTCGCGTACGCCGCGCTCGACTACGCCGCCAGCGCCCCGGCCCTGCAGCGCGTCTGGGACGACGTCGCCGCCTACGCCCCGTACTACGGCAGCGTGCACCGCGGCGCCGGGTACCTCTCGCAGCTGTCCACCGACCTGTTCGAGAACAGCCGGGCCACCGTCGCGGAGTTCCTCGACTGCCGCGACGGCGACCAGGTGGTCTTCACCCGCTCCACCACCGACTCGCTCAACCTGCTCGCCGCCGTCCTGCCCGCCGACTGCCAGGTGTTCGTCTTCGAGACCGAGCACCACGCCTCGCTGCTTCCCTGGAAGGACGCCCAGGTCACGTACCTGAACGCGCCGCGCACCCCGCGGCAGGCGGTCGACACCCTGGAGCGCGCCCTCGCCGAGCGCGACCCCCACGGCCCCGCCCTGGTCTGCGTGACCGGCGCGTCCAACGTGACCGGCGAGCTGTGGCCGGTGCGCGAACTCGCCGCCGCGGCCCACGCGCACGGCGCCCGCATCGTGCTCGACGCCGCCCAACTCGCCCCGCACCACCCGGTCTCGGTGCGCGAACTGGACGTGGACTGGGTCGCGTTCTCCGGGCACAAGCTGTACGCGCCCTTCGGCTCCGGCGTCCTCGCCGGCCGCGCCGACTGGCTCCAGGCGGCCGAGCCGTACCTCGCCGGAGGCGGCGCCTCCCGTAAGGTCGCCCGCCGCGCCGACGGCGGGGTGCACGTCGAGTGGCACACCACCGCCGCCCGCCACGAGGCCGGTTCGCCGAACGTCATCGGCGTCTACGCCATCGCCGCCGCCTGCAAGGCGCTCACCGAGGCCGGCTTCGACACGCTGGTCGCCCGCGAGCAGCACCTCATCGACACCGTCCGCGCCGGACTGGCCGAGGTGCCCGAGGTGAGGGTGCTCTCCCTGTTCGGCGACGAGGCGCCGCGGGTCGGGGTGATCTCGTTCGTGGTGGAGGGCTGGAACAGCTCGCACTTCGCGGCCGCGCTCTCCGCCGAGTACGGCATCGGCGTCCGCGACGGCCTGTTCTGCGCCCACCCGCTGGTGCGCACGCTGCTGGGCAGCGACCCGCAGGACGTCGGCGAGTGCGGCGCGCCGGAGGCGGAGCCGGGTGAGAGGTCGCTCAACGCGATCCGGGTGAGCTTCGGGGCCGGCACCCCGGACGAGCACGTGGAGCGCTTCGTGGCGGCCGTGAAGGAGCTGGTCCGGGACGGGGCGCAGTGGAAGTACCGCACCGAGGACGGCCGCTGTGTCCCGGACCGCGGCTGACCGCGGCTGACCGCGGTCTACCGGCGGGCTGACCGGCCACTCGTACGGGTGAAGGGGCCTCCGCGGCGGGGCCCCTTCCTCGTGCGACCGGTTATGGCCGGTTACGACTCCAGGCCGATGGCGAAGGCCGCCTCCAGGTCGTGCTGGGAGTACGTGCGGAACGCGACGTGCGTGTCCGTGGCCTCGACGCCGGGGATCTTGCTGATGCGGCCGGGGATCACGTCGGCCAGGTCGTCGTGCCGGGCGACCCGGACCATGGCGATCAGGTCGTAGGTGCCGGTCACCGAGAAGACCTCGCTGACGCTGTCCAGCGCGGCGATCGACTCCGCGATCTCGGGAATGCGGTCCACGCTGGTCTTGATGAGCACGATCGCGGTGATCATGGCTGGCGTTCTCCCTCGGTCGCCGCGGCTGGGACCCTCACCTTATCCGCAGAGCCGTAGCGGCCCCAGGCGTAGAGGAAGCCGAGCGCGAAGCCCACCACGTGGGCCAGGTACGCCACCCCCGGCCCCGGCCCGGCGGAGCGGGCCGCGAGCCACTGCAGCACGAACCAGAAGACCAGCACGATCCAGGCGGGGAAGCGCAGCGGCAGGAACAGCAGGAAGGGGAACAGGCTGGTCACCCGGGCCCGGGGGAAGAGGAAGAGGAACGCCCCGAGCACCGCCGAGATCGCCCCCGACGCCCCCACCAGGGTCTGCTCGCTGGTCGCGTGCGCGGCCGCGTACGCCAGCAGGGCGAGATAGCCGCAGCCGAGGCAGAAGAGCAGGAACTCCAGCCGGCCCATCCGCTCCTCCGCCATCGCGCCGAAGACGGACAGGAAGAGCATGTTGCCCAGCAGGTGCAGCCAGTTGCCGTGCACGAACAGCGCGGTGACGGGCGAGAGCAGGGTGTGCGGCTCGCTGCTCATCAGCTCCGCGGGGATCACGCCCCAGCGGCGGAACCAGTCGCTCTGCGCGGCCAGGAGCCGGTCGCCCGTGCCGTACGACGGATTGAACCCGGAGACCGGCCCGAGCAGGAACACCAGACAGCAGACCGCGATCAGGCCGTACGTCATCGTCGGTCCGCGCACCGCGCCGCGCGCCGCCGCCCGCCAGTCGATCATGCACAGATCATGGCGTAACCGGACCGACGGGGACAGAGCGCCTCGCCGGGGCGCCCGGGAACCGGTGCGCGGGAGCGGCTCGGGGTGCGCGGGGGAGACTAGGGTGACGGGCAGTACCTCCGCAGTTCGACGGCGCACCGCGGGACCCCTCGAAGGAACAGGAAGAAGGACGGCACCATGACGACGGTTCCCCAGCCGACCGCCGAGACCCGCTGGCGCTGCACGCTCTGCGGCAACCTGACCCGCTTCGACGTGACCCGGTCCTCGAAGGTCGTCGAGTACGTCCATCTGGACCTGGCCGGCGAGCCCACCGTGGAGGAGCGCGAGGTGCTCAGTGAGACCATCGAGTCGGTCCGCTGCCGCTGGTGCAACGCGGTGGACCAGATCGAACTGGTGGACAGGCCGGGTACGGCTTCCTGAGGCACGGCGCGGACGACGATGAGGTGACGGAACGTGGAGCAGCCCGCACGGGACGGTGAGCCGGGCGGTGCGGCCGGCGACGCCGCCGAGGCGCTCGACCGACCGCTGCCCGAGGGCGTGCGGCGGCGCGTCGTCGCGCTGGTCGCCGACGCCTTCGGCGGGCTCACGGTCGGCGAGCTCCCGTCCGCGCTGCGGCAGTACGCCCGTTTCACCCCGAGCCGCCGCGCCAAGTTCGCCGGTACGGCGATGGCCGCCGCCCTGGAGACCGACGCGGTGTTCCGGCAGCGGATCGGCGAGCGGTTCAAGGAGGCGGAGCCGGAGCTGGCCTCGGCCGTCGAGTCCGGCAGTCCGCCGGCCGCCGCCGACCCGGTGGACGTGGCCGCCGCCGCGTACGTGCTGCGGCCGGCCGGCTGGGTCAAGCTGGTCGCCGCCGCAGGCGAGGAGGTCCAGCGGGCGGACGCCGAGCGGGCCGAGGAGGCCGGCCGGCGCGAACTGGAGCGGCTGCGCGAGGAGGTGGCCGCCGCCAAGGAGCGCGGCCGCGTCGAGACCGAGCAGCTGCGCCACGACCTGGAGGCCGCCCGCAAGGAAGCGGAATCGCTTCACCGCAAGCTGCGCAGCGCCCAGAGCGACGTGAAGCGCGGCGAGGCGGCGCTGCGCCGCACCCAGGGCGAGATCGACGCGATCCGGGCGGAGGCCGCCGCGCAGGTGTCGGCCGCCGAGAGCGAGACCCGCCGGCTCAAGTCCCGGCTCTCCGAGGTGGAGGCGGCCCTGGAGGCCAGCCGGCGCGCCGCCCGCGAGGGCCGCTCGGTGGAGGACATGCGGCTGCGGCTGCTCCTGGACACGGTGCTGGACGCGGCCCAGGGCCTGCGCCGCGAACTGGCCCTGCCGCCGGTGTCGGTGCATCCGGCGGACCTGGTGGACGCGGTGGAGCCGGGGCGGATGTCGCCGAAGGACATCGCGGCCCGGGCGCTGTCCGAGACCGATCCGGCGCTGCTCGACCAACTGCTCGCGCTGCCCCAGGCGCATCTGGTGGTGGACGGCTACAACGTGACCAAGACCGGCTATCCGACGATGCCGCTGGAGAAGCAGCGGCTGCGGCTGCTCGGCGGACTGTCCGCGCTCGCGGCCCGTTCCGGCGCGGAGATCACCTGTGTCTTCGACGGGGCCGAACTGGCCGCCCCGGTGCTGCTCGCGCCGCCGCGCGGGGTCCGGGTGCTGTTCTCGAAGCCGGGCGTGACGGCCGACGAGCTGATCCGTCAGCTGGTCCGGGCCGAGCCGCCGGGCCGGCCGGTCGTGGTGGTCTCCACCGACCGCGAGGTCGCCGACGGCGTCGCCAAGTCGGGGGCGCGGCCGGTCGCGTCCGCCTTGTTGCTGAAGCGCCTTTCGCGCCTCTCGTGACGGCTCGGCAAGTCCTGGGCGCAATGCCCGGATTCTGATCCGCGCAGGGTCAAGTGCCCGCTACTGCCCGTGTGCTGTATGTAAATAATGTGCCGCCTGCGCGAGATTTTTCGGATGAGGATTTGAACTGATCACAACTCGGTCACTAGGGTCGGGGCTCGAACCTTCACGCGGTTGATCATCCATCCGGGATGGCAGTGAGGGTCCCGCCGGCCCGTGCGGCCAGGCGGCCTGAGGCATAAGGAGCTCGCCCCCGTGGCGTCCCACCGTCGTCCCAAGCAGCCGAGCCGCACCCGTGTGACCGTCCTTACGGCCACGGCCGCCGCGGCCGTCGCCCTCTCCGCCCAGACGGCGCAGGCCGCGCCCAAGCCGAAGATCGACGAGGTCAAGTCCAAGGTCGACAAGCTGCACCACGAGGCCGAGGAGGCCACGGAGCAGTACAACCTCGCCGAGGAGCGCCGCGGCAAGCTGCAGAAGGAGATCAGCGCCCTCCAGGACAAGGTGGCCCGCGGCCAGGCCGAGCTCAACACCCTGCGGGACAGCATCGGTTCGGTCGCCAGCGCGCAGTACCGCTCCGGCGGCATCGACCCCTCGCTGCAGCTCTTCCTCTCCTCCGACCCGGACACCTACCTCGACAAGGCGTCCGCCGTCGACCAGTTGAGCGCCAAGCAGGCCGACGTGCTCCAGTCGATCCAGGAGAAGCAGCGCACCCTCGCCCAGCAGCGCGCCGAGGCCACCACGAAGCTGGCCGACCTGGAGAGCGTCCGCAAGACGCTCGGCGAGAAGAAGAAGTCCTTCCAGGGCAAGCTCGCCGAGGCCCAGAAGCTGCTCAACACCCTGACCGCCGCCGAGCGCGCCAAGATCCAGGCCGACGAGCAGCGCGCCAGCCGCGCCGCCGGCGAGCGCGTCGACCTCGGCAATGAGGTCCCGGCCTCCCAGCGCGGCGCCGCCGCCCTGAACGCCGCCGCCACCCAGATCGGCAAGCCGTACGTCTCCGGCGCCGAGGGCCCCAACTCGTACGACTGCTCCGGTCTGACGCAGTGGGCCTACCGCCAGGCCGGCGTGGGCATCAGCCGCACCACCTACACCCAGCAGAACGACGGCGTGAAGATCGGCCGCAGCCAGCTCAAGCCGGGCGACCTGGTCTTCTTCAACAGCCTGTCGCACGTGGGCCTGTACGCGGGCAACAACACGATCCTGCACGCCCCCAAGCCGGGCGCGGTCGTCCGCTACGAGTCCATGGACTACATGGGCACCTTCCAGTTCGGCGTCCGCATCTGACGCCTCGCCGGACTCCGTTCGGGCGAAATCGCTCCGCCCCGCACTGACTCCACGCCCCGCCGGTGACCTGTGAACTCCGGCGGGGCGTCACTGTGCGTACGCGGCGCCTTCGTTGGTACCGGGTGACGGACGGGTTACTGTCTGCCGTCGCGACAGCTACCCGGAAGGAGCGCGGTACGTGGCGTCCCATCGCCGGCCCTCGAAGGCCACCGTTCTGTCCGCCGCGGCGGCCACCGCCGCGGCCGCCCTCGGCGGCGCCGCGCCCGCGCTCGCCGACCCGCACGGCGGCGCCCCCGCGACCCGGGCCACGGTCGACCGGCTCTTCGAGGAGGCCGAACGCGCCACCGAGGGCTACAACAAGGCGGACGAACGCGCCGACCGGCTGCGCGCCGAGGTCTCCCGCGCCCGTGACAGCGTCGCCCGCGGCCAGGAGCGGATCAACCGCATGCGCGGCGCCCTCGGCACGCTCGCCGGGGCCCAGTACCGCTCCGGCGGCCTCGACCCCGTGCTCGACCTGCTGCTCTCCTCCCGCCCGGACACCTACCTCGACCGGGCCGCCGCGCTGGACCGGATGACCGCCCGCCAGGGCGACTCCCTCACCCGGCTCCAGCGCGAACTGCGCCACCTCGACCAGGAACGCGCCGAGGCGAGCCTCGCCCTCGCCGAACTCGAGCGCAGCCGGCAGCAGGTCGCCCGCCACAAGCGCACGGTCGAACGGAAACTCGCCGAGGCCCGACGCGCCCTGGAGGCCCTGCCCGAGGCGGAGCGGGCGGACTTCGACCGGGCCTCCCGGTCCGGCCGCGACGGCGAACTCCCGCCGCTCGCCGGTCTCGGGGCCTCCTCCTCCCGGGCCGCCGCGGCGCTGATGGCCGCGCGCAGCGCGGTCGGCAAGCCGTACGTCTGGGGCGCCACCGGCCCGTCCGGCTTCGACTGCTCGGGCCTGATGGTCTGGTCGTACCGGCAGGCCGGGGTGAGCCTGCCGCGCACCTCGCAGGCGCAGCGGCACGCGGGCCGGCGGGTGCCGCTCTCCGAGGCCCGGCCCGGCGACCTCGTCACGTACCGCGGCGACGCCAGCCACGTGGCCATCTACGCGGGGAACGGCCAGGTGATCCACGCCCCCTACCCAGGCGCCAGCGTCCGCTACGACCCGGTGAACATGATGTCCGACGTCACGGTCACCCGCGTCTGACCGTACGATCGGGAGGGTGGCAGGGCAGGGGAGGGGACGAGCGCGGCGCGCGGCCGCCTGCCTGCTCGCCCTTCTCGGCCCGCTCGCCGGCTGCGGGCCGGCCGCCGCCCCGGCGGACCCCGCGCGCGGCGAGATCCAGCGGCTCCTGGACCGGCGCGCCCGCGCCGTGCTCGACCACGACCCCGCCGGATACGCCGCCGTCGTCGACCCCGCCGACCCGGCCGCCGTCGCCGCCGCGCGCCGCCTCTACGCGAACCTCGACGAGGTGCCCTTCGCGTCCTGGACGTACCGGGTGACGGACGTCGACCGGAACGGCGACGGCACGGCGGTCGCCGAGGCCGAGCTCGGCCACCGGCTCCGGGGCCACGACGCGGGCCCGGTCACCACCTCGCTCGTCCTGGACCTGACCGAGCGCGACGGCCGCTGGTACGTGACCGGGGAGCGGACCGCCGCAGGCGCCGCCCAGCAGCTGTGGCAGCAGGGCGAGGTGGACGTGGTGCGCGGGGCGCGCAGCCTGGTGCTCGGAGTGGGCCGGAGCGCGGCGCGGCTGCGCGAGCTGGCCGCCGGCGCGGACCGCGCCGCGCCCGCGGTCTCCGCGGCCTGGCCGAGGCCCTGGGCGGGCCGGGTGGTGCTGCTCGCCCCCGACTCCCTCGACGCGATGGGCCGGCTGCTCGGCGCGCCCGCGGCCGGGTACCGGGGCATCGCTGCGGTGACCACCGGCGAGACCGGCGGCGGGCCCGACGCGCCCGCGGACCGGGTGATCGTCAACCCCGAGGCGTACGGCGTGCTCGGCGCGTACGGCCGCCAGGTGGTGCTCACCCACGAGACGACGCACGTCGCCACCCGGGCGCACACCTCGGCCGCCACCCCGATGTGGCTCTCGGAGGGCTTCGCCGACTGGGCCGCGTACCGGGGCGGCGGACGCACCGCCGCGCAGACGGCACCGGAGCTGCGGCGCGCGGTGCTGGCGGGCGAGGCGCCGGACCGCCTCCCGGACGACGAGGACTTCGCCTTCTCCGGCGACGGCGACGCGCTGGCCCGGGCGTACGAGTCGGGCTGGCTGGCCTGCGAGCTGATCGCCTCCGCCTGGGGCGAGCGCGCGCTGACCGACTTCTACGCGGCCGTCGCCGCCCATCCGCGCCGCGAGGGCGCGGTCGAGAAGGCCCTGGGGGACGTGCTGACCACGACGCCGGAGGAGTTCACGGCCCGCTGGCGGGCGTATCTGACGGAGCGTCTGCGCTGAGCCCGTCGAGCACCGCGAGCGCCTCCTTCAGCCAGGCCTTCTCCGCGGTGCCGGTGGCGCGGGCGACGCGGAGCATCCCGGCGCGGAAGAGGTCCGGCTCCTGCTCGGCGCGGACCGGGGCGCCGTCCCGGTAGAAGAAGCTGGCCGGCGTCTCCAGGAACGCGAGCCGGCGGCGCAGTACGGCGGCCTGCGCGGCGGGGGAGTCCAGCAGGCCGAGGAAGGCGAGCACGGTGTTGAAGCGCTGACCGTCGGTGATCTCGGCCTCCTTGGGCTCGCTCAGCCGGGAGCGCAGCTCCGCCCGGCCCGCGTCCGTGAGCGACAGCGTCCGCCGAGCGGCCCCGCCCGCGCCCGGCTCCGTACGGCTCTCCAGGAGGCCCGTCTTCACCAGGCGGGTGAGCGCCGGGTACAGCGCGCCGTCGCTGACCGGCCGGAGGTGGCCGCTCAGTCCGTGGAGGCGTTCCTTGAGCTCGTAGCCGTGCAGCGGGCCCTCGTGCAGGAAGCCGAGGATCGACAGCTCCAGCATCCCGCCCTCCTCTCGCACTTGTCGTGTCCGCGGCCCTCATGATACCTCTCATCGAGGTACCTCGAATCGAGGTATGCGAAAAGGGGGAATAATGGAGCACCGCGGACGGCTCGTCGCGCTGGCGTATCCGGTCTACTTCGAGCTGCTGGCCTCGGTCGCCGCCGGGATCGTCAACATGGTCTGGGTGGCCCGCCTCGGCCCCGCCGCGGTGGCCGCCGTCGCGGTCGCCACCAACGTCGAGAACGTGCTGCTCGGCGTGGTCCTCATGGCCGGCTCCGGGACCACCGTGCTCGTCGCCCGCGCCCGCGGGGCCGGCGAACCCGCCGCCGTACGGGCCGCCGTGCGCGGCGGTGCCGCCCTGTGCGCGCTGCTCGTCCCGCCGGTCGCCGTCGGCGGGTACCTGCTGCGCGAGCCGCTGGCCCGGCTGCTCCTGGGGGAGGGCGGGGCGGCCGGGCTCGCCGCCGGCTACTTCGCGGTCTCGCTGCCCGGCACGGCCGTCTTCTTCGCCGGCCATGTCGTCGACGGCATCCTCAAGGGCGCCGGGAACACCCGGACGCCGATGCGCCTGGCGTTCCTGTCCAACGGCCTGATCCTCGTCCTCGACCCGCTGCTCATCGGCGTGTACGGCGTCGCCGGCGCCGCCCTCGCGACCGTCCTCGGGCGCGCCGTCGCGCTCGCCGCCGGGCTGTACGCGCTGCGCCGCGACGCGCTCCTGCGCGCCGCCCGGGCCGTACCGCCCGCCGAGGGCCTCGGCGCGGCCCTGCGGCGGACCACGGCCACCGGCTTCCCGATGGCGGTGGACTTCGCGGTGCGGATGGCCGGGACGCTCGTCCTCGTCGCCGTCGTGGCGCGGCTCGGGGTCGCCGAGGTCGCCGCGTACGGCATCGCCACCAAGGCCATGTACGTCGCCACCATGGCGTTCTACGCCGTCTGCCAGGCCGCCGCGATCCACACCGCCCACCTGCTCGGCACCGGCCGGGACGCCCGGCGGGCGGTCGGCCGGGAGGTGCGGCTGCTCGGCGGGGCGCTCGGCGCGGCCGCGGCCGTCCTGCTGCTGCTCGTCGCCGGCCCGGTGATGCGAGCCTTCGGCGCGGCGCCCGAGGTGGCCGCCGCCGGGGCGCTGTACCTGCGCTGCCTCGGGCCGTACCTGGTGCTCATGGGCGTGTTCATCGGCCTGGCCGGGGTGTTCGAGGGCAGCGGCGGCACGCCCCTCCTCGCCCGGGTGACGGTGGCCGGCGTGCTGGTGCAGCTGCCGCTCGCGTACGGGCTCTCCGGGCCCGCCGGGCTCGGGCTGCCCGGGGTCTGCCTCGGCATGGCGCTGGCGATGGGCGGCCAGTGCGCCGCGCTGACCGCCTTGCACCGCCGGGCCCTGCGGCCCGCCGGTCAGGAGCCGAGCAGGCTCCCGTCCCGCGCGGGCTGACCGGCGCGGGCCGGAGCGGGCACGGGGGCCGCGGCCGGCCGGGCGGCGGGAACCGTCTGCCGCCACAGGCCGCGGCAGGCCGAGACCGACGCCCACACCAGCAGCCCGTTGCGCACCAGGAGCAGCAACAAGCCCAGCGGGTCGCTGTCCACGACGTGCGAGAACCACACCGGGAACTCGAACTGCGTCACCGCCGTCGCCACGAGCACCAGATGCGCGGGCCGCCGCATGGCGCTGGAACGGTACGCCAGACAGACCGCGGCCAGGCCCACCAGCCAGATCATGTACTGCGGGCTGATCACCCGGCTGGTCACCGTGAACAGCAGCACCGCCGTGAACGCCGCGTCCGCCACCGTCGACGACGAGAACAGCCGGGCCCGGACCCGCCACACCAGCAGCCAGCCGAAGGCGGCCGCCGTCAGCGCCATCGCCGCGGTGCTCACCTGCGGGACGTACGGGCCGAGGAACTCCACCGAGCCGTAGTTCAGCAGCACCTGTCCCTCCCAGCCGAAGTGCCGGGCCACGTGGAACACCAGCGCGCCCAGCGACTCGACCTCCGTGCCCCGGTCCCGCTGGAACGTGAGGAACGCGAAGGCGCCCGGCATCCAGGCGCTGAACACCAGCAGCAGCGCCACGCCGACGCCCGCGGCCGCCGACCAGGAGCGCAGCGTCGCCCGGCCGCGCGGTGTGCCGGCCAGCAGCAGCGCCGGCCAGACCTTCAGCATCGCGCCGAAGGCCGCCAGCGCGCCGAGCACGCTCGGCCGGCGCAGCGCCGCGAGCAGCGCGGCCACGGCGACCGCGGTGACCATCAGGTCGTACCGGGCGTACGCCGTCGGGCCGAGCAGCGGGACGCCCGCGATCCACAGCCACGCCCCGCGCAGGGACCGGCCGCGGCGGCGGCCCGTGTACAGCAGCAGCCCGAACACCACGGCGTCGCAGGCCCAGGCCAGCAGGAAGAAGGCCGCGGGGTAGTCGAGGAACGGCAACAGGCCGGGGGACAGGATCGCGAGGGCGGCGCCGGGCGGGTACTGCCAGGTGACGTCGTCCAGCGGGTACGTGCCCGCTTTCAGGACGTGGCTCCAGTCCTGGTAGATCACCGCGATGTCGGTGGTGACGTCCGGACCCGGGACCACGATCACCCGGAAGACGCAGAGCAGGAGCAGGACCCTGGTCAGGGCCCACAACCCGAGCGGAAGCCGAAGTGCGGTCAGCGTCGATCGCGCGGTCGCGCCCGTCATTCCTACCTCGTCCTTGTCGTGTATGTCCGCGGTAGCGGGATTTGTGATGCCGGGCGGGGTTGTGCCGGAGCCACGGCTCGGGGCCGTTCGGTACTGTCGGCGACGATGCACAAGACCTTGATCGTAACCAACGACTTCCCGCCACGACCCGGTGGAATCCAGGCGTTCCTGCACAACATGGCGCTCCGTCTGGATCCCGAACGGATCGTCGTCTACGCCTCCACGTGGAAGCGCAGCCGCGAGGGTGTGGCGGCGACCCAGGCGTTCGACGCGGAACAGCCTTTCACGGTCGTGCGGGACCGCACCACCATGCTGCTGCCCACCCCCCGGGTGACGGCGCGCGCGGCCGGGCTGCTGCGCGAGCACGGCTGCGAGTCGGTCTGGTTCGGCGCGGCGGCGCCGCTCGGCCTGATGGCCCCGGCGCTGCGGCGGGCCGGGGCGCGGCGGATCGTGGCGACGACGCACGGGCACGAGGCGGGCTGGGCGCAGCTCCCGGCGGCGCGGCAGCTGCTGCGGCGGATCGGGGACGGCACGGACACGCTCACGTACCTCGGCGAGTACACCCGCAGCCGGATCGCCTCCGCGCTGACGCCGGCCGCGGCGGGGCGGATGGCGCAGCTGCCGCCGGGCGTCGACGAGAAGACCTTCCACCCGGACTCGGGCGGGGCGGAGGTGCGCGCCCGCCTCGGGCTGACGGACCGGCCGGTCGTCGTCTGCGTCTCGCGCCTGGTGCGCCGCAAGGGCCAGGACACCCTGATCAGGGCGCTGCCCGCGATCCTGCGCGAGGTCCCGGACGCGGTCCTCCTGATCGTCGGCGGCGGCCCGTACGAGGCCGACCTGCACCGGCTCGCCCGGGAGACGGGAGTGGCCGATTCCGTACGTTTCACCGGCTCGGTGCCCTGGAAGGAGCTGCCGGCCCACTACGGGGCCGGCGACGTCTTCGCCATGCCCTGCCGCACCCGGCGCGGCGGCCTGGACGTCGAGGGCCTCGGCATCGTCTACCTGGAGGCCTCCGCGACCGGCCTCCCCGTCGTCGCCGGCGACTCCGGCGGCGCGCCGGACGCGGTCCTCGACGGCGAGACGGGCTGGGTGGTCCGCGGCGACGCCCCCGAGGACTCCGCCGACCGCATCGTCACCCTCCTCAAGGACCCCGGACTCCGCCACCGCATGGGCACCCGCGGCCGTGCCTGGGTCGAGGAAAAATGGCGCTGGGACCTCCTGGCCGACCGCCTGAAGGACCTGCTGTAGCCCAGCCCCCAACCCCGCGGGGCCGCCGTGCGTCCTCCACTGAGGGACGGGCGACGGGAGGGGACGGCATGGCCGAGCGGCGTTGTCGGAGGAAGGCGATCGTCTGCGCGGAGAGGACCGGCCGTGCCCTGAAGGCCGTCACCGCCGCCGTCTGCCTGGCGGCGCTCGCCATCGGGTACGCCGTCGCGGGGCCGCAGGGCGCCCTGGGGGTCGCCGCCGTGCTCGCCGCCCTCGTCGGCGTCTGTGCGGTCGTCCTGGCCGTGCGCGGGCACACGTTCTCCTGCACGTGGCGCCGCGCTTTGCGCGCCCCGGCCAAGGTGGTGGAGAACCTCGACCCGCTCCCTTGAGGGAACGCCCACGGCGGGATCACGGCCAGGGGCGGGCGGGAGCCGAGAACGCGGACGCCCGTGGCCGTGCCCCTTCGGGGCTGCCACGGGCGTGCGGGTGTCGTACGGGGCGCGTTACGCGCGGTAGATCGCCTCGATCTCGTCGGCGAAGTCCTTCGCGACCACGTTGCGCTTCAGCTTGAGGGACGGGGTGATGTGGCCCGCCTCCTCCGTGAACTGGGTCGTCAGCACGCGGAACTTGCGGACCGACTCCGCCTTCGAGACCGCCGCGTTGCCGTCGTCGATCGCGCGCTGGACCTCCGCCAGCAGGTCCGCGTCCTCGCGGAGCGTCGCCGCCGTCGAGCCCGCCGGCTTGCCGTGCTCCGCGGCCCAGCGGCCCAGGAACTCCTCGTCCAGCGTGACCAGCGCGCCCACGAACGGGCGGCCGTCGCCGACGACCATGCACTCCGCGACCAGCGCGTGCGCCCGGATCCGGTCCTCGATGACCGCAGGGGCGACGTTCTTGCCGCCCGCCGTCACCAGGATCTCCTTCTTCCGGCCGGTGATCGCGAGGTAGCCGTCCTCGTCGAGCGTGCCGATGTCACCGGTGTGGAACCAGCCGTCGGCCAGCGCCTCCGCCGTCGCCGCCGGGTTGTTCCAGTACTCCTTGAAGATGTGCTCGCCGTGCAGCAGCACCTCGCCGTCGTCGGCGATCCGCACCACCGAGCCCGGCAGCGGCTGCCCGACCGTGCCGATCTTCTGCCGGTCCCACGGGTTGAACGCCGTCGCCGCGCAGGACTCCGTCAGGCCGTAGCCCTCCAGCACCGTGAAGCCGATGCCGCGGAAGAAGTGGCCGAGCCGCTCGCCCAGCGGCGCACCGCCCGAGATCGCGAACTCGCCGCGCCCGCCCAGCACCGCCCGCAGCTTGCTGAAGACCAGCTTGTCGAAGAGCTTGTGCTTCAGCCGCAGACCGAGGGACGGCCCCTGCGGCGTGCCCAGCGCCCGGCTGTACGCGATCGCCGTGTGCGCGGCCTTGTCGAAGATCTTGCCCTTGCCGTCCGCCTGCGCCTTCGCCCGCGCCGAGTTGTAGACCTTCTCGAAGACCCGCGGCACACCGAGGATCAACGTCGGCCGGAACGAGGCCAGTTCGTCGGTCAGGTTCTTGATGTCCGGCAGACAGCCCAGCCGGATCGGCGCCATCACCGACGCCACCTCGACCAGCCGGCCGAAGACGTGCGCGGCCGGCAGGAACAGCAGCACCGAGCACTCGCCGGTACGGAACAGCGGCTTCAGCCGCTCCACCACGTTGCCGCACTCCGCGAAGAACGCCCGGTGCGTCAGCACACAGCCCTTCGGCCGGCCCGTGGTGCCCGAGGTGTACACGATCGTCGCGACGTCGTCCGCGTTCGCCGCCGACATCCGCTCGTCGAGGAGCTCGTCGGAGATCTCCGCGCCCGCTTCCGTCAGCCGCGCCAGCGCGCCGTCCTCGATCTGCCGGACGCCCTTCAGCGCCGGCAGGTTCGCCCGCACCGACTCCACCGACGCCTCGTGCGCCGCCGACTCCACCAGCGCCAGCGTCGCGCCCGAGTCGCCGAGGATCCACTGGATCTGCTCCGGCGAACTCGTCTCGTACACCGGCACGGTCACCGCGCCCGCGCTCCAGATCGCGAAGTCGAGCAGCACCCACTCGTACCGCGTCCGCGACAGCAGGGCGACCCGGTCGCCGACGCCCACGCCCGAGGCGATCAGGCCCTTGGCCACGCCGCGCACCTCGGCGAGGAACTGCTTCGCGGTGACGTCCGCCCACGCGCCCGCCACCTTGCGCGCCATCACGGCGACGTCTGGGTGCTGCGCGGCGTTGCGGCGGATGAGATCGGTCAGATTGCCGTCCGCGGGGACCTCGTAAAGGGCCGGAAGGCTGAACTCGCGCAAGACTGCTGCTCCTCATCGGGCGCCGGCGCCACGGCTCTGTGGTGATGCACCGGTGCGGTCCACGACCGGGTGTGCTCCCGTGGGGGCAAGAGCACGACTGGACTGCCCGGACGTTACCCATCAGTACGTGGTTCCCGATAGGGGGTCCCGGCCAGATGTTCCGTGCATCACACACCTGTGGGGGTGCTTTCGCGCACAGTAGTCCACCGCTCTCGAGACTCCCAAGTAACCGCAGGTCCGACGCCCTAAGGTGGGGGCCATGCGAGTCCATGTGGTCAGTGACGTGCACGGGAACACCGGCGGTCTCGCCAAGGCGGGGGACGGGGCGGACGCGCTGGTCTGCCTCGGGGACCTGGTCCTCTTCCTCGACTACGCCGACCATTCGCGGGGGATCTTCCCCGATCTCTTCGGCGAGGCGAACGCCGATCTGATCGTGGAGCTGCGCACCGCCCGGCGCTTCGACGAGGCCCGTGACCTCGGCCGACGGCTCTGGGCCGAGCTCGGCATCGACCGCGAGACCGCCATCGAGTCCGCCGTGCGCCGCCAGTACGCCGAGCTGTTCGCCGCCTTTCCCACGCCGACGTACGCCACGTACGGCAACGTCGACATCCCGGCCCTCTGGCCGGAGTACGCCGGCCCCGGCACCACCGTCCTCGACGGCGAACGCGTGGAGATCGGCGGCCGGGTCTTCGGCTTCGTCGGCGGCGGCCTGCGCACCCCCATGCGCACCCCGTACGAGATCTCCGACGAGGAGTACGCGGCGAAGGTCGAGGCCCTGGGGGAGGTCGACGTGCTCTGCTCGCACATCCCGCCGGACGTCCCGGAGCTCACGTACGACACCGTCGCCCGGCGCTTCGAACGCGGCAGCCGGGCCCTGCTCGACGCGATCCGCCGCGCCCGCCCGCGCTACGCCCTGTTCGGCCACGTCCACCAGCCGCTCGCCCGGCGGATGCGGATAGGGGTCACCGAGTGCGTGAACGTGGGCCACTTCGCCTCGACCGGGAGGCCGTGGGCCCTGGAGTGGTGACACGAGGAGCACGCGATAGCCTTCGTCCCGTCCTCTTCCTTCGCTCACTCGAGGAGCCCCCGCGATGGCGGAACACACCAGCTCGAGCATCACCATCGAGGCGGCCCCGGCCGATGTCATGCGCGTGATCGCCGACTTCGCCCGCTACCCCGAGTGGACCGGCGAGGTGAAGGAGGCCGAGGTCCTGAAGACGGACGCGGCGGGCCGCGCGGAGCAGGTCCGGCTGCTGCTCGACGCGGGCGCGATCAAGGACGACCACACCCTGGCGTACACCTGGACCGGCGACGACGAGGTCAGCTGGACGCTGGTCAAGTCCCAGATGCTGCGCGCCCTCGACGGCTCGTACCGCCTCCGGCCGGCCGGCTCCGGCGACCGCACCGAGGTCACGTACCAGCTGACGGTGGACGTCAAGATCCCCATGCTCGGCATGATCAAGCGCAAGGCCGAGAAGGTCATCATCGACCGCGCCCTGGCGGGCCTGAAGAAGCGCGTCGAGTCGGGCGCGTAAGCCCCACGAGCCGGGCCCGTGCCCGGCCCCGGCGGGCCGTGGGAGCGAGCCGCACCGGTACGGTCGGGGCATGCGGATCATTCTTGTCACCGGCCCCGGTGGCGCAGGCCGGACCACCGTCGCCGCCGCCACCGCGCTCGCCGCGGCGCGGGCCGGGCGTCGGGTCGTGCTGGTCTCCGCCGAGGCCGACGCCGTCCTCGGTGACGTCCCCGAGGGGCTCGACGTGCTCCGGCCCGACGCCGGCGGCGACTTCCGCCGCGAGTTCCTCGCCCTCCAGGAACGGTCCGCCGCCGCCCTCGACCTCCTCGGCGCCGCCCCCTTCGAGGACGCGGAGCTGACCGAACTCCCCGGCAGCACCGAGTTCGCCCTGCTCCGCGCCCTGCGCGACGCCGCCGCCGGCGGCCACGAGCTCGTCGTCGCCGACCTGCCGCCGCTGCCCGAGGCGATCGCCCTGCTCGCCCTGCCCGAGCAGCTCCGCCGCTACCTGCGCCGCCTGCTGCCGCCCGAGCGGCAGGCCGCCCGCGCCCTGCGCCCCATGCTCGCCCAGCTCGCCGGCGTCCCCATGCCCGCCCAGTGGCTGTACGAGACCGCCGCCCGCTGGGAGGCCGAGCTCGCCGCCGTCCAGGACGTCGTCGACGCCCCCGACACCGCCGTACGCCTCGTCGCCGAACCCGGTCCGGCCGCCGCCGACGCCCTGCGCACCGCCCGCCTCGGCCTGGCCCTGCACGGACTGCGCGTGGAGCGGCTCGTCGCCAACCGCGTCCTGCCCGCCGGCTCGCCCGACCCCTGGCTCGCCGCCTGGGCCGAGCGCCAGCACGCCGGGCTGGACGAGCTCCGCGCCGCGTACGGCTCCGTGCACCCCCTGCCCCACCTCGGCCGCGAGCCCCGGGGCCCGGAGGACCTGGCCGCCCTCGGGCTGCCCGACGAGCCCGCCGCCGACCCGCGCCTGCTGCCCGCCCCGCGCTCCGCCGTCGACGAGCCCGACGGGCCCGGCGGCGTCCTCACCTGGCGGCTGCCGGTCCCCGGCGCCGCCAAGCAGGACCTCGCCCTCGTCCGCCGCGGCGACGAACTGCTCCTCGGCGTCGGCCCGTTCCGCCGCGTGCTGCCCCTCGCCCCCGTGCTGCGCCGCTGCACCGTCTCCGGCGCCGCGCTCGTCGACGGCGAACTGCGCATCCGGTTCACCCCCGACCCGGAACTGTGGCCGAAGGGCGCCGTCCCGCCGGTACGGACCCCGTGAACGGACCCCGTGAACGGGCCGCGTCCGTTCGGGTAACGTCGACGGTAGACAGACGGCGGGGACAGCGTCCCGCCGCGCGGCCCGCCCGAGGAGTGCGTCATGAGCGATGCCGGTGAGCGTCCTTCCGTCGACTCGGACGCCTGGGCCAGGGCCTGCGCCGAGGACCTGGAAGCCGAGAAGGCCCGCCGCCGGGCGAACGGCGGCGGCGAGCCCGGCTCCGCCGCCGAGGAGTTCCGCAAGCTCTTCGAGGCCGTCGCCGACAAGGTCTCCGGGCTGAAGTCCCCGCTCATGGGGGCGGCCGCCCAGGGCGCCGTGCAGCAGTTCGTCAACCAGGCGAAGGCCGCCGTCGAGCCGGTCATCGAGCGCAACCCGCAGGTCTTCGACCACCTCGCCGCCGCCGGCAACGAACTGCTCGCCGCCTACCGCTCCGCCGTCCAGGGCCACGAACAGCGCTGGACCCGCGAGCAGCCCGGCCGCCCCGAGAAGAACGACCCGCGCGACGACCCCCGCGACGACGGCCCCGGCCCCGGCGAGCCCATCGACCTCGACTGAGCGGGAACCGGACGGGACCCCGGCGACTGACCGGGACGGCCGGTCCCCTCGGGTACGGTGGCCCTAGCGGGGCACGACCGAAAACTGAGGGACACATGGGACTCACCATCGGCGTCGACATCGGCGGTACGAAGATCGCGGCCGGTGTGGTCGACGAAGAGGGCACGATCCTCGACACCCACACGGTGCCCACTCCGCCGACCCCCGACGGCATCGTCGACGCGATCGGCGCCGCGGTCTCCGAGGCCGGCAAGGGACACCGGATCGAGGCCGTCGGCATCGGCGCCGCCGGCTACGTCGACGACAAGCGCGCCACCGTCCTGTTCGCGCCGAACATCGACTGGCGGCACGAGCCGCTGAAGGACAAGGTCGAGCAGCGCGTCGGCCTGCCCGTCGTCGTGGAGAACGACGCCAACGCGGCCGCCTGGGGCGAGTACCGCTTCGGCGCCGGCCAGGGCCACGAGGACGTCATCTGCATCACCCTCGGCACCGGGCTCGGCGGCGGCATCATCATCGGCAACAAGCTGCGCCGCGGACGCTTCGGCGTGGCCGCCGAGTTCGGGCACATCCGGGTCGTGCCCGACGGCCTGCTCTGCGGCTGCGGCAGCCAGGGCTGCTGGGAGCAGTACGCCTCCGGCCGCGCCCTCGTCCGGTACGCGAAGCAGCGCGCCGCCGCGACCCCGGAGAACGCGCGGATCCTGCTCGGGCTCGGCGACGGCACGCCCGAGGGCATCGAGGGCAAGCACGTCAGCGCGGCGGCCCGGCAGGGCGACCGCGTCGCCCTGGACTCCTTCCGCGAGCTGGCCCGCTGGGCCGGCGCCGGACTCGCCGACCTCGCCTCGCTGTTCGACCCGTCCGCGTTCATCGTCGGCGGCGGCGTCTCGGACGAGGGCGAGCTGGTCCTGGAGCCGATCCGGAAGTCCTTCCGCCGCTGGCTGGTCGGCTCCCAGTGGCGCCCGCACGCCCAGGTCCTCGCCGCCCAGCTCGGCAACAAGGCCGGCCTGGTCGGCGCCGCGGACCTCGCCCGTCAGGGCTGACCTCCGCCGACGCACCGTCACCCGCCCGTCGTGCCCCCTGGGGCTCGGCGGGCGGGTGACGTATGTTGCCGGGCATGGGGAACACCGCGCTGCCCGAGTCCCGTACCGAGGCGGACGGTTCGGCCGTCGTCCGGGTGCTCAGCTACAACGTGCGCTCGCTGCGCGACGACGAGGACGCCCTCGCCCGCGTGATCCGCGCCTGCGCGCCGGACCTCGTGTTCGTCCAGGAGGCGCCGCTGTTCTTCCGCTGGCGCAAGCACGCCGCCCGGCTCGCCGCCAAGAGCGAGCTGCTCGTGCTCACCGGCGGCGGCTCCGCCGCGGGTCCGCTGCTGCTCTGCTCCCTGCGGGCGACCGTGGAACGCACCGAGGACGTGCTGCTGCCGCGCACCCCGGGCCTGTACCGCAGGGGCCTGGCCACCGCCGTCGTCCGCATCGCCCGCGCCCGGATCGGCCTCATCAGCTGCCACCTCAGCCTCCAGGCCCACGAGCGGTACGCGCAGACCGGGCTGCTCCTGGACCGGCTCAAGGCCATGGACGTGCCGCACGGCATCGTGGCCGGCGACATCAACGACCGCCCCGAGGGCCGCAGCTTCCGGCGCCTCGCCGCGGAACTCCAGGACTGCCGCGCGGTGCGCCCCTGGGGCGGCGAGCACACCTTCACCCCCACGGACCCGCGCCGCCGCATCGACGCGGTCTTCGCCACTCCCGGCATCGAGGTCCTCGGCTGCGGCGTCCCCACCGACCTCCCGGGCGTCACCCCCCACGACCTGAGAGCGGCCACGGACCACCTCCCGGTCCTGGCCGCCCTCCGGATCCCACCCGCCTGACGCGCGGCGGACACCGCCGGCTGAGCGCTACACCACCGCGCCGCGGCCCGGGTCGTCGTGGTCGTCGTCCTCGTCGTCGTGCTTCATGCGGGCCACCAGCGTGGCGAAGCCGCCCAGGAAGCCGACGACGCAGACGGTGGTCAGCCACCAGGTCATCTCCCACTGGAAGAGCACCGCGAGCAGCATCAGGACCGGGCTGCCGATCACGCCGAGCCAGGCGAACTTCGTCGTCGCGTCGGCCTCCGGCAGCGGCGGGGGCTCCGGCGGGACGAAGTGGCCCTCGTCGTCGTCCTCGTCGTCGCCCTTGCCCTTCTTCCGCGCCACCGGCGCGTCGTCCGGGTCGACGACCGAGTAGTCGCGCGGGCCCGGGCCGGGCCCCACTCCGGGGGCGAACACGATCGAGCTGCCCAGCGGGGGCTTCACCGGACCCTTGTCGGCGTCCGGCTCGCGCGCACCCCCGACCGCGTCCCCGACCGCGTCCTCGCCGTCCTCGTCCTCCTCGTCGTCCGCGTCCTCGTCGTCACCGTCACCGTCGCCGTCGTCGTCCGCGTCCGAGCCCGCCGCGGACGGCTCCTCGTACGCGGGCAGCGCCAGGTCCTCCACCGGGCGGAACGGCTTCGTGCCCGGAGGATCGGCCGGTTCCTCGCCGTAGCCCGCGACGATCGCCGCCCACGCGGCCTCCTCGTCGATCGGCTGCGGCTCCCGCTCGCCGCCGTCCTGCTGCTCAGCCACCGCTCGTGCTTCCCTTCGTCGCCTCGACGTCCGGAGCGAGCCGGCCGATGAAGGCCCAGCTCTCCTCGAAGATGCGCTCCGCGTCGTGGTCCAACGTCGCCACGTGGTAGCTCTGTTCCAGCAGGATCTCCTTCACGTCCGTGGAGGACACCCGGCTGAGGATCCGCGCCGAGTCCGCCGGCGGCACCACGTGGTCCTGCGGGCTGTGCAGCAGCAGCATCGGCTGCGTGACCTGCGGCAGCTCCTTGTCCACCAGCCGGAAGAACGCCCGCACCGAGTGCGCCGCGTGCAGCGGCACCCGGTCGTAGCCGACCTCCTCGACGCCCTCCTTCGCGATGTCGCTGGTCAGCCCCCTCGTCGTGCGCACCAGATGGCGGGCGACCGGAAGGGCGTACGCGGACAGGCCGTGCACCTTGTTCGCCGGGTTCACGACCACGACGCCGGCGATCCGGTCGCCGTACCTCGCGGCGAGCCGCAGCGACAGCGCGCCGCCCATGGAGAGCCCGAAGACGAAGACCGTCGAGCAGTCGGCGAGCAGCTCCTGCAGGGCCCGGTCCACCTCCGCGTACCAGTCCTGCCAGCCGGTGACGGCCATGTCCTCCCAGCGGGTGCCGTGCCCGGGCAGCAGCGGCAGCGACACGGTGAGGCCGCGCTCGGCCAGGTACTCGGCCCAGGGGCGGAGCGACTGCGGGGAACCGGTGAATCCGTGACACAGAAGGACGCCGACCTCTCCGCCCTCGTGGCGGTACGGCTCGGCTCCAGGAAGGACCGGCACGTCGGTCTCCTGTTCGTGAGGTCTGATGGGCTGGGGGTGGTGCGGGGGACGTACGGGGG
This sequence comes from Streptomyces tritici, assembly GCF_048500665.1. Classification (NCBI taxonomy): domain Bacteria; kingdom Bacillati; phylum Actinomycetota; class Actinomycetes; order Kitasatosporales; family Streptomycetaceae; genus Streptomyces; species Streptomyces tritici. The sequence continues at coordinate 1,671,000 of NZ_CP183183.1, read as the reverse complement.
AAGTGCGCTCGGTGCCTTCACCGTACGCGACGGGACCGACACCGACCAGGGCCGATGCGGCCCCGTGCGGGGGAGTGCCGGGCCGCACGGGTTAAGGTCTGATCGACGGAACACAGGAGGCACTCGTCTTGATCTACGGCGCAATGAAGTTCTCCATCGGAGGGCCGCTGAAGCTCGCCTTCAGGCCCTGGGTGGAGGGCCTCGAGAACATCCCCGCCGAGGGCCCGGCGATCCTCGCGAGCAACCACCTGTCGTTCTCCGACTCGTTCTTCCTGCCGGCGGTGCTCGACCGCAAGGTCACCTTCATCGCCAAGGCCGAGTACTTCACCACCCCGGGCGTCAAGGGCAAGCTCACCGCCGCCTTCTTCAAGGGCGTCGGCCAGCTCCCCGTGGACCGTTCCGGCGGCCGCGGCGCCGGCGAGGCCGCGATCAGGAGCGGCATCGAGGTCATCGAGCGCGGCGAGCTGTTCGGCATCTACCCGGAGGGCACCCGCTCCCCGGACGGCCGGCTCTACCGCGGCAAGCCCGGCGGCCTGGCGCGCGTGGCGCTGGCCACCGGAGCCCCGGTGATCCCGGTCGCGATGATCGACACCGAGAAGATCCAGCCGCCCGGCAAGATCGTGCCCAAGCTGATGCGCCCGGGCATCCGGATCGGCAAGCCGCTGGACTTCAGTCGCTACCAGGGCATGGAGGGTGACCGCTTCATCCTGCGCTCGGTGACCGACGAGGTCATGTACGAGATCATGAAGCTCTCTGGCCAGGAGTACGTCGACATGTACGCGACCGCCGCCAAGCGGCAGCTCGCGGAGGCGGAGAAGGCGGCCCGTCAGGCCGTCAAGGAAGAGATCGCGGCCCGGCAGGAGTCCGGCGCGTAGCACCCCGCGAGGGGCATCGGGGGTGGGGGAGTTGGCCAAGCGCGAGCGTGTCGTGCGCATGTCCGTGGAGCAGCCGCTGTGGCGTGCGCTCACCGGATACCGCGTACTCACGATGATCTACGCGGTCCTGCTGTTCGTCTTCGGCCGGGACCGCTACGAGCACCCCGCGGTGGCCGTCGCGTTCCTCGCCGTGCTCTGCGTGTGGACCCTGGTGACCCTGCCCAAGGTCGCCGGCGCGGCCCACTGCACCAAGCGCTTCCTCGTCGCCGACCTCACCATCGCCCTCACCGGCATCCTGCTCACTCCCCTCGCCGACGACCACGCGCAGAGCGTCGACGGCCCCACCCTGCCGTCCATCTGGACCGCCGGCGCGGTCCTCGCGTACGCGATCAAGGGCGGCTGGCGCTGGGCCGCCTTCGCCTCCTCCCTGGTCGCCGCCGCCAATCTCGTCGAACGCGGCACGCCCAGCCTCGACACCCTGCACAACGTGCTCCTGGTGTGGGTCGCCTCCGTCGCCATCGGCTACGTCGTCGAGGTCGCCCGCGCCTCCGAGCGCACCCTCGCCCGCGCCCTGGAGATCGAGGCCGCCACCCGCGAGCGGGAGCGCCTGGCCCGGGACATCCACGACAGCGTGCTCCAGGTCCTGGCCATGGTGCAGCGGCGCGGCACCGCCCTCGGCGGCGAGGCGGCCGAGCTCGGCCGGATGGCCGGCGAGCAGGAGGTCGCGCTGCGCACGCTCGTCGCGGGCGGGCTGAGCCGGCCCTCCCACGTCTCCGAGGACGAGTCCGAGGGCGCGGTGGTACGCGTGGTGGAGGAGCCGGACCCCGAGGACGACACCCCGGTCGACCTGCGCGCCCTGCTCGCCCCGCGGGCCGGGGCGAAGGTCAGCCTGGCCGACCCGGGCACCCCGGTGCTGCTCCCGCCGCCGGCCGCGCGCGAACTGGCCGCCGCCGTCGGCGCCGCCCTGGACAATGTGGAACGGCACGCCGGACCGGACGCGCGGGCGTGGATCCTCGTCGAGGACTGGCCCGACGAGGTGATCGTCACCGTCCGGGACGACGGGCCGGGCATTCCGGAGGGGCGGCTCGCCCAGGCGGAGGGCGAGGGCCGGATGGGCGTCGCCCTGTCCATCCGGGGCCGGCTGCGGGACCTCGGCGGCACCGCCGAGCTGATCTCGGTCCCCGGCCAGGGCACCGAAGTCGAACTGAAGGTTCCACGGACCACCGGGAACGCGCGGGGGAAGGCAGGACAAGGACGATGAGCGAGCAGCAGCAGATCAAGGTCATGGTCGTCGACGACCACCCGATGTGGCGGGACGCGGTCGCCCGCGACCTCGCCGAGCACGGCTTCGACGTCGTCGCCACCGCCGGCGACGGCGAGCAGGCGGTCCGCCGGGCCCGCGCGGCCGCGCCCGACGTGCTCGTCCTGGACCTCAACCTGCCCGCGAAGCCGGGTGTCCAGGTGTGCAAGGAACTCGTCGGCGCCGACCCGGCGCTGCGGGTCCTGGTGCTCTCCGCGAGCGGCGAGCACGCCGACGTCCTGGAGGCGGTGAAGTCCGGCGCCACGGGCTACCTGCTGAAGTCGGCCTCCACCGAGGAGCTGATCGACGCGGTGCGCCGCACCGCCGTCGGCGACCCCGTCTTCACGCCCGGCCTGGCCGGGCTGGTCCTCGGCGAGTACCGCCGGCTCGCCTCCGAGCCCGCCCCGGCCGAGGGCCGCGACGAGCCGAAGGCCCCGCAGCTCACCGAGCGGGAGACCGAGGTGCTCCGCCTGGTCGCCAAGGGCCTGAGCTACAAGCAGATCGCCGAGCGCCTGGTGATCTCGCACCGGACCGTGCAGAACCACGTCCAGAACACCCTCGGCAAGCTCCAGCTGCACAACCGGGTCGAGCTGGTCCGTTACGCCATCGAGCGCGGCCTCGACGACGCCTGACGGCCTTTCACTCGAACGAGTGAAGGCGGGACCGGTAACTCCCGCCCGTATGCCTGGAATTCACCCTTCGCCCTGTCTGATGAGTGACGTGGGTCACACTACCGTGGCCCGTGAACCCCACCCACGGCGGCGAAGGGAACTTCCATGCGGGTCGGAGTACTGACCGGCGGCGGCGACTGCCCCGGCCTCAACGCGGTCATCCGCGGCATCGTCCGCAAGGGCGTCCAGGAGTACGGCTACACCTTCACCGGCTTCCGCGACGGCTGGCGCGGCGCGCTGGAGGGCCACGCCGTACCGCTCGACATCCCCGCCGTCCGCGGCATCCTGCCCCGCGGCGGCACCATCCTCGGCTCCTCCCGCACCAACCCGCTGCGCGCCGAGCACGGCGTCCGGCGCATCAAGGAGAACCTCGCCAAGGCCGAGGTCGACGCCCTCGTCGCCATCGGCGGCGAGGACACCCTCGGCGTGGCGGCCACCCTCTCCGGCGAGTACGGCGTGCCCTGCGTCGGCGTCCCGAAGACCATCGACAACGACCTCTCCGCCACCGACTACACCTTCGGCTTCGACACCGCCGTCGGCATCGCCACCGAGGCCATCGACCGGCTGCACACCACCGCCGAGTCCCACATGCGGGTCCTCGTCGTCGAGGTCATGGGCCGGCACGCCGGCTGGATCGCCCTGCACTCCGGACTGGCCGGCGGGGCCAACGTCATCCTCATCCCCGAGCAGCGCTTCGACGTCGAACAGGTCTGCGCCTGGGTCGAGTCCCGGTTCCGGGCCACCTACGCGCCGATCGTCGTGGTCGCCGAGGGCGCCATGCCGAAGGACGGCGACGTGGTCCTCAAGGACGGCTCCCGCGACTCCTTCGGCCACGTCCGGCTCTCCGGCGTCGGCGAGTGGCTGGCCAAGGAGATCGAACGCCGCACCGGCAAGGAGGCCCGGACCACCGTCCTCGGCCACGTCCAGCGCGGCGGCACGCCGAGCGCCTTCGACCGCTGGCTGGCCACCCGCTTCGGCCTGCACGCCATCGACGCGGTCCGGGACGGCGACTTCGGGAAGATGGTCGCCCTGCGCGGCACGAAGATCGTGCGCGTCCCCATCGCCGAGGCCACGGCCAGGCTGAAGACCGTCGACCCCGAGCTGTACGCCGAGGCCGGCGTCTTCTTCGGCTGACACCGGCCCCCGTCGCACGACACGGTCAGACGAGCACGCCCGCCAGCAGCGAGGCGGTCAGCGCCGCTCCCTCCAGGGTCAGCACCGACTCCGGGTGGAACTGGACCCCGGCGAAGCCCGGCCCCCGCAGGGCGTGGACCTCGCCCGTCTCCTCGTCGCGGCTCACCTCGATGCGGTGCATCGCCAGCTCCGCGGCCGTGCGCTCGTCGCAGCGGGCGGTGAAGCTGTTGTAGAAGCCCACCGTCCGCTCCTGGCCGAACAGGTCGATCCGCACCTGCGCCCCCTGGAACGGCGTCTGCTTGCGGACCAGTTCGAGGCCCAGCTCCGCCGCGATCAGCTCATGGCCCAGGCAGACGCCCAGCAGCCCGTGCCGGTGGTTCCGTACGAGCTCCGCCGTCAGCCCGCGCAGGAACCGCATCTTCGGGTCCGCCGCGTCCGCCGGGTCGCCCGGCCCCGGGCCCAGCACCACCGGGCCCTCGTGGGCGAGCGCCAGCTCCCGCAGCCCCGGCTCGTCGTACCGCAGCACCGAGACCTCCAGGCCGGAGGAGCGCAGCAGATGCGCCAGCATCGCGGTGAACGTGTCCTCCGCGTCGACCACCAGCGCGTGCCCGCTCAGCGCCGCGCTCCTGACCTGCATCTTCAGCCAGAACGGCGCCAGGTCCGCCCGCCGGGCGTCCAGCGCGGCCCGCACCCGCGGGTCGTCGGCCAGCCGAGGCGGCACCGGCCCCGCCGCCCCGGCCGGCCGCCCCGGCCGCACGCCCAGCGCGGCCAGCACGCCCGCCGCCTTCGCGTGCGTCTCCGCCACCTCCGACGCCGGGTCGGAGTGCCGCACCAGCGTCGCCCCGACGGGCACCCGCAGCGTCCCGTCCGCCGCGACGTCCGCGGTACGGATCAGGATGGGCGAGTCCAGGGTCTGCGCCCCGCTCGCGTCCGTCCCCAGCAGCGCCAGCGCCCCCGCGTAGTACCCGCGGCCCCCCGCCTCGTGCCGCTCGATCACCCGGCACGCGTTCTGCACCGGCGAACCGGTCACCGTCGCCGCGAACATCGTCTCCCGCAGCACCTCCCGCACGTCCAGAGAGGAACGCCCCCGCAGCTCGTACTCGGTGTGCGCGAGGTGCGCCATCTCCTTGAGCCGGGGCCCGATCACCACCCCGCCCCGGTCGCCGACCGTGCACATCATCTTCAGCTCCTCGTCGACGACCATGGAGAGCTCGTCGCGCTCCTTGCCGTCGGCGAGGAAGGCCAGCAGGCCCTCGGCCGTCGGCGCGGCCCCGGCCGGGTAGCGGTACGTCCCGCTGATCGGGTTCATCACGACCGTGCCCCCGGACATCCTCACGTGCACCTCCGGGCTCGCCCCCACCAGCGTCCGCTCCCCGGTGTGCACCACGAACGTCCAGTACGCGCCCCGCTCGCCCGCGAGCAGCCGCCGGAACAGCGCGAGCGCGTCGGCCCGCGCGAAACCGGGGATCTCGCCGGTGTACGTCCGGCGGATCACGAAGTTCGCGCCCTCGCCGGCGCCGATCTCCTCGTCGATCACCCGCCGCACGATCCGCCCGTACTCCTCGTCGGAGACGTCGAACCCGCCGTCCGCCACGCGCACGTCGTGCGCGGGCAGCCGGTCGAGGACCTCGGCGAGCGGCAGCTCGTACGCCTCCTCGGCGACCAGGACGGCCAGCGGCGTGCCGTCGTCGCGCACCTCGAAGCCGCGCTCCCGGATCTGCCGGAACGGCACGAGCGCCAGCGTCGGCAGCTCCCGTACGGGCAGCTCGGCGAGCCGCTCCGCCTCGTACACCGGGCCGATCAGCACCTCGACGGTGTCGTGGTCACGGCCCGGGGTGCGCCGGCGCAGCAGCGCGAACGGGGGGCAGGAGTCGTCCAGCAGACGGGACAGGTCCATGCGATGCGTTCCTTCCATCGGAGCGGTGGGAGGAACGGCCGGAAAACGAGGAAGGCCGCCCCTCGGGCGGCCTTCGCGTGTCTCGGGTACGCGCAGTCAGTGGGCCGCCGGATGAGCGGTCCACCACCAGTTCTGGGTCGAGTGCGCGAACATGGGGGCGATCGTAGCCCATGATCCGGGTCGCGTCCGTCTCATCCATCGGTCACTGGCGTGGACGGAGCAATTCGCCCCGTACTGTGGGAGGCGTGACCGTGAACGCTGAATCCCACGCCGTCGCCAAGGCGACCTGGCGAGACCTGCCCGCGGCGCAGCAGCCCGAGTACCCCGATGCCGAGGCTCTGCGCAACGTCGTTGCCGAGCTCTCGAGCTATCCTCCGCTCGTCTTCGCCGGCGAGTGCGACCAGCTGCGCGCCCGGATGGGAGCCGTCGCCCGTGGCGAGGCGTTCCTGCTCCAGGGCGGCGACTGCGCCGAGGCCTTCGACGCCGTGTCCGCCGACCACATCCGGGCCAAGCTCAAGACGCTGCTCCAGATGTCCGCCGTCCTCACCTACGCGGCCTCCGTGCCCGTCGTGAAGGTCGGCCGCATCGCGGGGCAGTACTCCAAGCCCCGCTCCAAGGGGACCGAGACCCGTGACGGCGTGACGCTCCCGACCTACCGGGGCGACTCCGTCAACGGCTTCGACTTCACCGAGGCCGCCCGCGTCCCGGACCCCGAGCGGCTCAAGCGGATGTACAACGCCTCCGCCTCCACGCTCAACCTGGTGCGCGCCTTCACCACCGGTGGCTACGCCGACCTGCGCCAGGTGCACGCCTGGAACCAGGACTTCGTGAAGTCGTCCCCGTCGGGCCAGCGCTACGAGCAGCTGGCGCGCGAGATCGACAACGCGCTGAACTTCATGAAGGCCTGCGGCACCGACCCGGCCGAGTTCCGCGCGGTCGAGTTCTACGCCTCCCACGAGGCGCTGCTGCTCGACTACGAGGGCGCCCTGACGCGTACCGACTCGCGCACCGGCAAGCTGTACGACACCTCCGGCCACATGGTCTGGATCGGTGAGCGCACCCGCCAGCTCGACCACGCGCACATCGAGTTCGCCTCGCGGATCGCGAACCCGATCGGGATCAAGCTCGGCCCGACGACCACGGTCGACGAGGCGCTCACGTACATCGACCGGCTCGACCCGGAGCGCGAGCCCGGCCGGCTGACCTTCATCGTCCGCATGGGCGCCGACAAGGTCCGGGACAAGCTCCCGGAGCTGGTCGAGAAGGTCACCGCCTCCGGCGCGGTCGTCGCCTGGGTGACCGACCCCATGCACGGCAACACCTTCGAGGCGGCCTCCGGCCACAAGACCCGCCGCTTCGACGACGTGCTCGACGAGGTCAAGGGCTTCTTCGAGGTGCACAAGGAGCTGGGCACCCACCCGGGCGGCATCCACGTGGAGCTGACCGGCGACGACGTCACCGAGTGCGTGGGCGGCGGCGACGAGATCTTCGTCGACGACCTGCACCAGCGCTACGAGACGGCCTGCGACCCGCGGCTCAACCGCAGCCAGTCGCTGGACCTGGCCTTCCTGGTGGCGGAGATGTACCGCGATCAGTAAGTGGCTTCCTACGACGGTGGGGCGCGGATCCATGTGATCCGCGCCCCACCGTCGTATTCAGGACTGTTGAGCCGCCGCCGCGGCGGGTAAGGTTAGGTTAGCCTTATCGATCTCGGCGGGAGGTGGAACCGCGTGTACGTCTGCTCATGCTTCGGTGTCACGGAGAAGCAGGTCAAGGAGCACGCCGAAGCGGGCGCCTGCACGCCCCGCCAGATCGCCTCCGCCTGCAAGGCCGGCACGGACTGCGGTTCGTGCGTGCGCCGCATCCAGGCGCTCCTCGGCCGCGGCAACTGCCCGCGGCGCGAGCTGGTCGAGCAGGGCATGCCGGCGCTCACCGCCGATCTCGCCGACCTCGCCGACGAGCGGCTGTCGGAAGCCGCCTAGCCCGCTGTCGGAAGCCGCCCAGCCCGTCCGCGTCAGCTCGGCTGCTCGATCAGCGTCGAGAGGTACAGCGCCTCGCCGAGGCTCTCGATCAGCTCCAGCTGGGTGTCGAGGTAGTCGATGTGGTGCTCCTCGTCGGCCAGGATCTCCTCGAAGAGGTTGGCGGACGTGATGTCGTTCTTGGCGCGCATGACCTCGATGCCGCGCTTCAGCCGGTCGATCGCCTCGACCTCGACCTGCCGGTCCGCCTCGAACATCTCCTTGACCGTCTGGCCGACGCGCACGTGGAAGAGCCGCTGGTAGTTGGGCAGGCCGTCGAGCATCAGGATGCGCTCGGTCAGCTTGTCCGCGTGCTTCATCTCGTCGATGGACTCTTCGCGGGTGTACTTGGCGAGCTTGGTCCAGCCCTTGTTGTCCTGGATGCGGTAGTGCAGCCAGTACTGGTTGATGGCCGTCAGCTCGCCGGTCAGCTGCTCGTTGAGGAACTCGAGGACCTCGGGGTCGCCCTGCATGGCAGCGGCTCCTTCCACGCATACGTATGTCGTGACTGGGCAGGATGGCCGCATCCTTGCACCACGATCGTGGGGCGTCCAGTAAGTGCATGCTTAGTGGGAGTTGCCCGATTCGGAGGTGCCCTGGTCATGACCACCCCTCCCGGTCTGTCACCATGGATGACATGGGTCAGCCGGAGAGCGGAGAACACCGGGAAGCGGGGCAGGTGGACCTTCCGCCGGGGCAGCGACTGCAGCGCGGCTGGCCGGTCACCCACTACGGTCCGGTGCCGCGGTTCAAGCCGGACCGCTGGGAGTTCCGGGTCTTCGGGGCGACCGCCGACGGCGAGAAGCACTGCTGGAACCACGAGGAGTTCTCGGCCCTGCCGTTCTCCACGGTGGTGGCCGATCTGCACTGCGTCACGAAGTTCACCATGGTGGGGGCCGAATGGGGCGGGGTGCCCGCCCGGACGATCCTCGAACTGGCCCCTCCGGCGCCGAACGTCACCCATGTGATGGTGTGGGCCGAGTACGGCTTCAGCGCCAATCTCCGCCTCTCGGACTTCGACTCCGACCGCACGATCTTCGCCACGCACAAGGACGGTGACCTGCTCACCGCGGAGCACGGCTTCCCGCTGCGGCTGATCGTGCCGCACCTGTACGCCTGGAAGGGGCCCAAGTGGGTCCGCGGCGTGGAGTACATGACCGCGGACCGGCGCGGTTTCTGGGAGGAGCGGGGCTACCACAACATCGGGGACCCGTGGACCGAGCAGCGCTACTCCTACCAGGAGGAGCCGGGGGACGGTCCCGAGCTCTGATCAGTGGTGGTACTGGTGCACCACCGCGTGGCCCTTGCCGCGGCCGATCAGCCACTTGTTGACCGGGGTGGTGACCAGGAAGGCGACGAGGAACGCGAAGGCGAGCGCGCCCCAGAACAGGCCGTCCGACAGGTGCGCGTCCATCGCACCGGGGACGAGCAGCAGGACCCCGTTGTCGACGATCTCCATCACGGTGATGGAGAGGGTGTCGGCGGCGAGCGCCACGCCGATCGCGGCCTTCAGGCCCAGTCCGGCCCGCTTCACCGCCCAGAGGGTGAGCGAGTAGCCGAAGAAGAAGGCCAGGACGATGGCGAGCGCCATCGTGGGCGCGTTGCCCCAGCCCAGCGCGGTGCCGATGATCATGCCGAGCACCTCGCCGATGGCGCAGCCGGTGAGGCAGTGGAGGGTCGCCTTCGCGGCCATGGCCCAGGTGGCTCCGCCGGCGGCGGCGTGGTCGCCCCCGTGATGCGCGTGGTCGGCGTGTGAGCCGTGGTGCTGGTGGTGTGCGTGCGCGTCGTGCTGCATGGGTGGCCTCCAACGCCCGAGGAACGGTTCCTGCCTCCGGCAGGAACCGTATACCCCCTAGGGGTATTCCTCAAGCGTCAGCCGCGCAGCTCCTTCAGCCGGGCGATGTCCGCCGCGTGCCCGTCCTTCCCGCCCGGCGTCTCGATGATCAGCGGCACGTTCTCGGTGGCCGGATGCTTGAGCAGCTCGCGGAACGGCTCCGCGCCGATGTGGCCCGCGCCGATGTTGGCGTGCCGGTCCTTGTGCGCGCCGGCGACGTCCTTCGAGTCGTTGGCGTGGATCAGCTTCAGCCGGCCCTCGCCGACCGTCTCCACCAGCAGGTCCAGGGTCTGGGTCATGCCGTGCGGGCCGGCCAGGTCGTGGCCGGCGGCGAAGACGTGGCAGGTGTCCAGGCAGACGCCCAGCTTCGGGTGGTGGTCGAGGGCGTCGAAGTACGGGCCGTAGTCCCAGGTGCGGGAGCACAGCGAGAAGCCCTGGCCGGCCGTGGACTCCAGCAGCAGGAACGGGTCGTCGTCGTGGGTCAGCTCGTCGAGCAGGGGCAGCAGCCGCTCCCGCACCTGGGCCAGCGCCTCCGTCCGGGGGCGGCCGCCGGTCGCGGATCCGGTGTGCACGACCACGCCGAGCGCGCCGATCTCGCGGCCGCGGCGCAGCGAGTGCCGCAGCGACTCCACGGAGCGGTCGACGGTGGCCTCCGTGTGCGAGCCGAAGTTGATCAGGTACGGGGCGTGCACGTACGCGGGTATGTCCTCGGCCCGGCACTGGTCCCGGAACAGCTCGTCCTGGACCGGGTCGCCGGTCGGGGTGGCCCAGCCGCGCGGGTTGGCGACGAAGACCTGGACGGTCTCGGCGCGCAGCTCCCGGGCGTACTCCAGACCGACCTTCGCGAGGCCGCCGGCCACGGGGACATGGCCGCCGACGGGGTTGCGCATGAGTTCTCAGAGTCCCTTGATCGTGAGGGTGACGGTGCTGCCCTCGGGGGCGGTGCCGGTGGCCGACTGGCTCTTGACGGTCTTGCCGAGGAACGGGAACTCCCGCTCGACCTTGACCTGGAAGCCCGCGCCCTCCAGGGCGGTGCGGGCCGCCTCCAGCTCCTTGCCGGTGACGTCGGGGACGGCGACCATGCGCGGGCCCTTGGAGACGGTCAGCACGATCGGGTCGCCCTGCGCGGCCCGGCTGCCCCGGGCGAGCGACTGGGCGGCCACGGCGCCGGCGGCCTGCGGCGCGTGCACCCGCTCGGGGGCGACCCGCACCTTCAGGCCGGCCTCCTTGAGCGTGGCGGTCGCGTCGGCGACGGCCTCGCCGGTGACGTCCGGGACGTCGATCGGGACGCCCCTGCTGACGACCAGGGCCACCGCGGAGTCGGGGCGGCGCTCGGTGCCGGGCTCGGGGTCGGTGCGGATCACGGCGCCCTGCGGGATGTCCTGGCTGAAGGCGCGGCTGATCACGCCGGGCACCAGGCCGTCGCGGGCCAGCAGCTTCTTCGCCTCGGCGAGCGGCTTGCGCTTGAGGTTGGGCACCTTCACGATCTCCGGCCCGCGCGAGAGCGTGAGCCGTACGGAGCCGTTGCCCCGGATGCGCGAGCCCGGGGCGGGGTCGGTGGCCATGACGGTGCCGCGGGCGTACACGTCGCTGAAGGCGCGCTCCGTGGCGGCGACGTCGAGACCGGCGTCGGTCAGGCGCTTCATGGCCTCGGCCTCGGTGCGGCCGAGGACGCTGGGGACGCGGGTGAACTGGCCGGAGTTGATGTACCAGACGCCGGAGCCGACGCCCAGGAGCAGCAGGACGGCGAGCACCGCGACGAGCGGGCCGCGGCCGCGCAGCGCGGTGGGCCGGGGCGCGGGCGGCCGCGTCGGCGTGGGCTCGGGGGCTGCGGGCGCCTCCGCGGGGGAGACGACGGCGAGACGGGAGGTTGCGGAGGGCCGGGGGATGACGGTGGTGCGCGTGTCGTCGGCCGTGTCGTCGGCCGGCGGGGTGTCCTGCGGTTCCTCCGCCGGGCGGGCCTTCGGCGGGACGAGGTCCAGCTGGGCGTCGTCGAGGGCGGCGCGGGCCTCCCGGGAGCGGGCCAGCAGGGCGACGGCGTCGTACGGGCGGACGTCGGGGTTGCGGGCGGTCGCGGCCGCGACCAGCTCGTCCAGCTCCAGGGCGAGCCCGGGGACGGCGGCGGAGGGCGCGGGCACGTCGGTGTTCAGGTGCCGGTACAGGACCTGGGCGGGAGTGTCGCCGGTGTGCGGCTTGCCGCCGGTCAGCATCTCGTACAGGACGACGCCGCAGGCGTAGACGTCGGTGCGGGTGTCGGCGGTGCCGTGCTCGATCTGCTCGGGCGCGAGGTACGAGACGGTGCCGAGGACGGTGCCGGTGGTGTTCGTGGTGGAGCCGACGGCGCGGACGAGCCCGAAGTCCGCGACCTTGACGCGGCCGTCGTCCCCTATCAGGACGTTCTCGGGCTTCATGTCGCGGTGCACGAAGCCGGCGCGGTGCGCGGCGCCGAGCGCGGCGAGCACCGAATCCAGGATGTCGAGCGCGGCGCGGGGCTGGAGCGCGCCGCGGTCGCGGAGCACGTCGCGGAGCGTGCAGCCGGCCACGTACTCCATGGCGAGGTACACGTACGCGCCGTCGGCGCCCTGGTCGAAGACGCCGACGACGTTGGCGTGGTCGAGCCGGGCGGCGGACTTCGCCTCGCGGATGAACCGCTCGACGAAGGTGGCGTCCGCGGCGAGCTCGGGGTGCATCACCTTGAGCGCGAGGACGCGGTCGAGGCGGGTGTCGAGCGCACGGTAGACGGTGGCCATGCCGCCGACGGCGATCCGCGCGTCGATGCGGTACCGGCCGTCGAGCAGCTGCCCGACGAGCGGGTCCCTGAGCGTCGTGTCCACGCAGCGAGTCTACGAGTCCCGGCCCTGGTCTCCTGCCGTCCCGCCCGTACTGCAGCGCACCTGTGACGCGCCTCGCGCCCTCCGCCGTGCCCGGTCAGAACGCCGGGCGCTCCGGATCCAGGTGGGCGCGGCCCTCCACGGGGGAGGACGCCTCGGCGAAGTGGCGGCGGGGGATGCGGCCGGCGCCGCGCGCCAGGTGGCCGGACTCGACCGCCAGGCGCATCGCCCGGGCCATGCGCACCGGGTCCTGGGCCCGGGTCACCGCCGAGGCCAGCATTACCGCCGCGCAGCCCAGCTCCATCGCCAGCGCCGCGTCGGAGGCCGTGCCGGCGCCCGCGTCGAGGATGACCGGGACGCCGGCCCGCTCCACGATCAGCTCGAAGTTGTGCGGGTTGCGGATGCCGAGGCCGGAGCCGATGGGGGAGCCGAGCGGCATGATCGCCGCGCAGCCCGCGTCCTCCAGCTTCCGCGCGAGCACGGGGTCGTCGTTGGTGTACGGGAGCACCGTGAAGCCGTCGTCGACCAGCGTCTCCGCCGCGGCGAGCAGTTCCTCGCCGTCCGGCAGCAGCGTCCGCTCGTCCGCCACGACCTCCAGCTTGATCCAGTCCGTGCCCAGCGCCTCGCGCGCCAGCCGGGCGGTGAGGACCGCCTCGCCGGCGGTGAAGCAGCCCGCCGTGTTCGGCAGGACGCGGATGCCGAGGCGGGTCAGGACCGACAGGACCGAGCCCTGCACGGTCGGGTCCAGGCGGCGCATGGCCACGGTGGTCAGTTCCGTGCCGCTCGCCACCAGGGCGCGTTCCAGCACGTCCAGGCTGGGCGCTCCGCCCGTGCCCATGATCAGGCGGGAGGAGAACTCCGTGCCGGCGAGGGAGAAGACGTCGTCGCTCATGCGCCGCTCAGCCTCCCTGCACCGCGGTGAGGATCTCCACGCGGTCGCCGTCCGCCAGGACCGTCGCGGGCCACTGGCTCCTCGGCACCACCGCCTCGTTCACCGCCGCCGCGACCCCCGAGGGGGCCGCCGTCACGGTCGCGACCAGGGCGTCCAGGGAGAGCGGGCCGGGGAGCGCGCGCGGCTCCCCGTTCACGGACACGTTCATGCGGGCTGCTCCTCACGTACGGCGGAGAATCGGCGGGGGCTGAAGGGGCGCGCCTCGTCCGGCAGCGACCCGGTGGCGAGGACCTCGGCCATCACGTCGCCGGTGACGGGGGTCAGCAGCACCCCGTTGCGGTAGTGCCCGGTGGCCAGCAGCAGTCCGGGCAGTTCGGTCGCGCCGAGCAGCGGCGCGTTGTCGGGGGAGCCGGGGCGCAGCCCGGCCCGGGTCTCGGTCAGCGGCAGCTCGGTCAGTCCGGGGACCAGCTCGTGCGCGTCGCGCAGCAGCTCGTAGACGCCGCCGGCGGTGACCGTCGTGTCCCAGCCGAGCTCCTCGCTGGTCGCGCCGATCACCAGCTCGCCGTTCTCCCGGGGCACCAGGTACACCTGCCCGCCCCGCACCACGGCCCGTACCGTCCGGGACAGGAACGGCGCGTACGCCGGCGGCACCGTCAGCCGCAGCACCTGGCCCTTCACCGGCCGCACCGGCGGCAGCACGTCCTCCGGCACGCCCGCGAGCCTGCCGCTCAGGCTGCCGCCGGCGAGCACCACCTGGTCGGCGGCGAGCTCGGTCCCGTCGTCCAGGACCGCACCGGCCGCCCGGTCGCCGACGACCGTCAGGCGCCGCGCCCAGGCCCGGTGGAAGACCACCCCGGCCCGCTCGCAGGCGAGCAGCAGCGCGTCGGCGAGCCGCCGCGGGTCCACCTGGTGGTCCCCGTCGACCCGCAGGCCGCCGCGCACGCCGGGCGCGAGCATCGGCTCCAGGCGGCGGCACTCGCGGCCGCTCAGCCACACCGAGTCCAGGCCGCAGCGGGCCTGCAGCGCGTGCAGCTCGCGCAGGTGCGCCCGGTCGTCGGAGTCCAGCGCCACCGCGAGGGTGCCGCAGGCGCGGTAGCCGACGTCCAGGCCGGTGGCGTCGGCGAGTTCGGCGACGAAGTCCGGATAGCGGCGCGCGGAGGCGAGGTTGAGACCGAGCAGGGTCTCCTCGCCGTAGTGGAGTTCGGTGACCGCGGCCAGCATCCCGGCGGCGACCCGCGCGGCGCCGCCCCCGGGGTCGGGGTCGGCGATCGCGGTGCGCAGTCCGCGCTGCGCCGCGCGCCAGGCCGTGACGAGCCCGACGATGCCGCCCCCGACGACGAGGACGTCCGAATCGGTACGTGCGTGCATGGGCGTCCAGCCCCTCCCTTCGCCGGCATGACCCGGATCAGGTTCGTACGGTCGGAGGCCGGCCAGCCTCCCTCTCAGCCCGGTGCGTCCGGGCTCCCGCGTGTGCTCTGCGTCGACGGCCAGACTAGCCCACCGCTTACTGACGGATCGTCAGGTGCGTAAGGTGGACGGGTGAGCGAGCAGCTGGAACACACAGGACAGCCGCGGCGCGTGGTCGTCGCCGGCGCCGGCATGGCCGGGGTGCAGACCGCCGTCGCCCTGCGCGAGCAGGGCTTCACCGGGGCGGTGACCGTCATCGGCGCAGAGCCCCACCAGCCGTACGACCGGCCGCCGCTGTCCAAGGCCGTGCTCCTCGGCAAGGCCGAGGACTCCGCCTTCGACGTCGACTTCGCCGAGCTCGACGTCGAACTCCGCCTCGGCGTCGAGGTCACCGGACTGCGCGCGGCGGACCACGAGGTCGACACCGAGGCCGGCCCCGTCCCGTACGACGTGCTCGTCCTCGCCACCGGCGCGTACCCGCTCACCCTCCCCGGCTCCGAGGGCGTCCCCGGCGTCCACCTGCTGCGCACCCTCGACGACGCGGCCCGGCTCAGGCCCGTCCTGGAACAGCGGCACACCCTCGTCGTGGTCGGCGCCGGCTGGATCGGCGCCGAGTTCGCCACCGCCGCCCGCCAGGCCGGCTGCGCCGTCACCGTCGTCGAGGCCGCCGGCCGGCCGCTCGCCGGCGCCCTGCCCGCCGAGGTCGCCGAGCCGATGGCCGCCTGGTACGCGGAGAGCGGCGCCGACCTGCTCACCGGCGCCCGCGTCGAACGGCTCGCCCCCGGCGAGGTCGTCCTCGCCGACGGCCGGAAGCTCCCCGCCGACGCGGTCGTCGTCGGCATCGGCGCCCGCCCCGCCACCGGCTGGCTGGCCAGCTCCGGCATCGCGCTGGGCCCCGACGGCTCGGTCACCGCCGACGACCGGCTGCGCACCTCGCTGCCCGACGTGTACGCGGTCGGCGACTGCGCGTCCTTCCCCTCCGCCCGCTACGGCGAACGCCTGCTCGTCCACCACTGGGACAACGCCCTGCAGGGCCCGCGCACGGTCGCCGCCGGGATCGTGGGCGAGGCGCCCGCGCCGTACGACCCGGTGCCGTACTTCTGGTCCGAGCAGTTCGGCCGCTTCGTCCAGTACGCGGGACACCACGCCCACGCCGACACGCTGCTGTGGCGCGGCGCGCCCGGCGACCCCGCCTGGTCGGTGCTCTGGCTGCGCGGCGACGTGCCGGTGGCGCTGCTCGCCGTGGGCCGGCCGCGGGACCTGGCCCAGGGGCGGCGGCTGATCGAGGCGGGCTCGGTCGTCGACCCGGGGCGCGCCGCGGACCCGGCCGTCCCTCTGAAGGCGGCAGTGCGGTAGGCCCGACTACCGGCTGTCGGTCCCAGATGGCAGGCTTGTCCCGTGACCGAGATTGACGCAAAGATCGATGCTCTCGTCCCTGCCTGGCTCCACCTCCCCGACATCGCGGAAATGCTCGACGTCGAGGTGACGCGGGTGCGCCAGCTGGTCAAGGAGGGCCAGCTGATCGCCGTGCGCCGCGGGGAGAACAGGACGCTCCAGGTGCCGGCCGCCTTCATCCAGGACGGCAAGGTCGTCAAGGGCCTCAGCGGCACCCTGACGCTCCTGAAGGACGACGGCTTCACGGACGAAGAGATGCTGGAGTGGCTCTTCACCCCGGACCCGAGCCTGCCGGGCACCCCCGCGCAGGCGCTCAGCGAGAATCGCGGCACCGAGGTGAAGCGCCGCGCCCAGGCGCTCGCCGTCTGACGCGACAGCACCACGACCACCAGGCGGTGCGCGGCCCCGGGAGACCGAGCCGCGTGCCGCCGCACCACCCGGGGGGAACCGCCTCATGTCCACGCCTCGCGCCCAGCTGTCCGACGCCCGGCTCTACCTGTGCACGGACGCCCGCAAGCGCCAGGGCGACCTGCCCGCGTTCCTGGACGCCGTGCTCTCCTCCGGCGTGGACATCGTCCAGCTCCGCGACAAGGGCATGGAGGCCGGCGAGGAGCTGGAGCACCTCGCCGTGTTCGCCGACGCCTGCCGCCGGCACGGCAAGCTGCTCGCGGTGAACGACCGGGCCGACGTCGCCCACGCCATCGGCTCCGACGTGCTCCACCTCGGCCAGGGCGACCTGCCGGTGCCCGCCGCCCGGGCCGTCCTGGGCGACGAGGTGCTGATCGGCCGCTCCTGCCACGCCGAGTCCGAGGTGGCCGCGGCGGCCGCCGAGCCCGGCGTGGACTACTTCTGCACCGGCCCCTGCTGGCCCACCCCGACCAAGCCCGGCCGGTACGCGCCCGGCCTGGACCTCGTCCGGTACGCGGCGAAGCTCGGCCAGGACCGGCCGTGGTTCGCCATCGGCGGCATCGACGCGGGGAACCTGGACGAGGTGCTGGACGCGGGCGCCCGCCGGATCGTGGTCGTCCGGGCCGTCACCGAGGCCGACGACCCCGGGGCGGCGGCCGCCGAACTGGCCCGGCGGGTCCGCGAGCGCGCGTAGCGAAGGCGCGCGAGCGGGACGGCCGGACGGGCGCGGGCGGACGGGCGCGCGGCCCGACGGCCGGGTGAACCCTGGTGTCCAAAGAGGTGTCCACCTCGTGGACGGCCCTTCGTCGAGCCATGGACCCCGTCTAACCTGCCCCTATGGCACTGGGAACCGCTTCGACCCGCACGGACCGCGCGCGCACCGTCCGCGAGATCCTCGCGTCCGGCAAGACGTCGTACTCGTTCGAGTTCTACGCGCCCCGGACGGAGAAGGGCGAGCGGGGCCTGTGGAACGCGCTCCGGCGCGTCGAGGCCGTCGGTCCCAGCTTCGTCTCGGTGACCTACGGCGCCGGCGGCACCACCCGGGTCGGCACGGTCAAGACCACCCACGAGATCGCCTCGGACACCATCCTCACCCCCGTCGCCCACCTCACCGCCGTCGACCACTCGGTGGCCGAATTGCGGAACGTTCTCGGCCAGTATGCGGACGCCGGCATCCGCAACATGCTCGCGCTGCGCGGCGACCCGCCCGGCGACCCGCTCGGCGAGTGGATCGAGCACCCCGAGGGCGTCCGGTACGCGGCCGACCTCGTGCGGCTGATCAAGGAGTCCGGGGACTTCTGCGTGGGCGTCGCCGCCTTCCCGGAGATGCACCCGCGGTCCACGGACTGGGACACCGACATCCGGCACTTCGTGGACAAGTGCCGCGCCGGCGCGGACTACGCGATCACCCAGATGTTCTTCGATCCCGAGCGGTATCTGCGGCTGCGCGACAGCGTCGAGAAGGCGGGCTGCGAGACCCCGATCATCCCCGAGGTCATGCCCGTCGTGACCGCGAAGACCATCGAGCGGCTGCCCCAGCTGAGCAACGCGGTCTTCCCCGCGGACGTGAAAGAGCGGATGCTCGCCGTCAAGGACGATCCCGCCGCTGTACGCTCCATCGGTATCGAGTTCGCGACCGAGTTCTGCGCGCGACTGCTGTCCGAGGGTGTCCCGGGGCTGCACTTCATCACGCTGAACAACTCGACCGCGACGCTCGAGATCTACGAGAATCTCGGACTGCACGAGCAGTCGTGATCGGCGTACCCGCCCCGACCCGCGGCGTACGCCGTAGGAGAGGGGCGGGCGGGCATGGGGTGGACGGTTCTCTACATCGCGTTCGGGATCGTCGCGCTGTGGCTGCTGGGTGAGGTCCTGCTGCAGTACAAGGCGCGGCTGCGCTGGCGGTTGCTGGCTTTCGGCGGCTTCCTGCTGGTGGTCCTGGGCGTCCTGCTGCCGTCGGTGGCGGTGATCGTCGTCGGCGCGCTGGCGTTCGCCGTCGGCCAGACGTACGTGACGCTGTCGTACCGCCGCGGCTTCTCCACGGGCTGGGCGATCGGCGGCAGCCCCGGCGCGAGCCGCCGCCGCAGGTCCGGCCCGCCCGCCGACCGGGGGCCGCAGCTGGAGGTCACCGAGCTGTCCTACGAGGAGCCGGCCGAGCCCGCCCCCGCCGAGGCCGCGGCCGTGTACGAGCCGCAGCCGCTGCCCGACGACACCGGCCAGTACGGCGTCTACGACACCTCCTACGACCAGGCGCATCCCCAGCCGCAGCAGGGGTACGGCGGCTACGACTCCTACCAGCCCGGCTACGACCAGCCCGCCGCCTCGTACGACTACGGCTCCGGCGCCCCGCAGCAGCAGTACGCCGCGTACTCGGACCCGTACATCGGGCCCGGCACCGACCAGCAGTACGCCGCCTACGACTACGGCCAGGGCCAGCCGGGCCAGGCCGACCCGTACGCCCCCTCGTACACCTACGACACCCCGCCCGGCGGCGTGTGGGTGCCGCAGCAGCGCGACGGCGAGCAGCCGCCGTACCCGCAGCAGCCCCCGCAGCCCGAGCAGTACGGCTACTACGACCAGGACCAGCAGCAGTACCGCTACTGAGCCCCGGGCGGCCTACTGCGAGCCGCGGAAGTCCGAGCCCTCCACGATCAGGCCCGCCACCAGCGCGCCCGACATGCCCGCGTGCGCGAGCCCGCCGCCCGGATGCGCCCAGCCGCCCGCGAGGTACAGGCCGGGCAGGGGGGAGAGGTTGGCCGCGGGCAGGAAGCGGCCGCCGCCCCCGGCGAGCGCCGGGCCGGGGACCTCGGCGGCGCCCGTCTCCCGCAGGGTGTCCTCGGGCGTCCGGACCTCCTGCCAGAGCAGCCGCTCGCGCAGCCCCGGGACCGCCGCCTCCGCGTGGGCCGTCATGCGCGCGGCGATCTCGGACCAGTCCGTGCCCGGCCACACGTACTGCGTCGCGGTGAGCGTCACCGCCTCGTGCCCGTCCGGGCGCAGCGCCGGGTCGTCGGGCCGCAGCACGGTCACCGTGGGGTGGTCGTCGACCCCGTGCACGACCGTCCGGTGCACCGCGTCCGCCTCCCGGGCCCCGCGCAGCGCCAGGCAGACCGTCACCCGGCCCGTCCCCTCGGTGCGGTGCCGCGGCCGTACGTCCTCGGGGAGCACCCCGTCGCGCAGGAGCGCCGGGACGGGCGCGCCCGCCACGACGTGGTCGGCCTCGACGGCCGTGCCGTCGGCCAGCCCGATCCCGGCGGCCCGGCCGTCCCGCGTGCGGACCTCGGTCACCTCGGCCCCGAACACGAACTCCACCCGGCGCTGCCGGCAGCGCTCGAACACCGCCGTCGCCAGCGCCCGCATGCCGCCGGCCACGTACCAGCTGCCGAAGGTCTGCTCCATGTACGGCAGCACCGCCGCCGAGGCCGGGGCGGTGTCCGGGTCGAAACCGTGGGACAGGGCGTACGAGCCGAGCAGCGCCACCAGCCGGGGGTCGCGCAGCTCCCGCGCCCCGATTTGGGCCAGCGTGGTCGTGGGCCGCCTGAGGAAGCCCGCCTTCAGCGCCGGGTACGGCTCCCGGCCGAACACCGAGGGGTCCGCGGGCTGCGGCTCCTCCAGGAGCGGCCGGCGGGTGCGGTCCCAGGCGTCCCGGGCACGCACCAGGAAGTCGCCCCAGCGCTCGCCGGCGCCCGCGCCGAGCGCCGCGTCCAGGGCGGCGACCGTGCCGGCGCGGGAGGCGTTCGGCAGGTCCACGCGGGTGCCGTCGGCGAAGACGTGGCGGCTCGCCGGGTCGACCTCGGTCAGCTGAACGCAGCGCTCCAGGGGCTCCTTGCCGGTCTTCACGAACAGGTCGCGGTAGACGGCGGGCAGCTGCAGCAGCCCGGGGCCGGTGTCGAAGGCGAAGCCGTCCCGCTCCAGGCGGCCCACGGCCCCGCCGTACGTCTCCGTCCGCTCGTACACCGTCACCCGGTGGCCGGCCACGGCCAGCCGGGCCGCCGCGGCCATGGCGCCCAGACCTGCCCCGATCACTGCGATTCGTGCCATGCGGGCGACTTTATCCGTTGCCGCGAGGCGCTCAGCCGGGCGGTGCCGCACCCATCCTGGCCAGCCGTTTCTCCTCGCGGCGCGCGGCCCGCCGGCGCAGGAACCGGCGGATCCGGGAGACCAGGAAGAACAGCGTCACCAGGCCCGCGATCAGCAGCGCCGCGGCGATGAACGCCGCCGCCACCGGATGGAAGATCGCGAAGGTGATCAGCCCGGCGACCCCGAGGTCCTCCGCGATGCTGAGCACGATGTTGCTGGCCGGCTCCGGGGAGGTGTTGACCGCCATCCGCGTGCCGGCCTTGACCAGATGGCTCATCAGCGCCGTCGAGCCGCCGACGGCGGCGGCCGCCACCTCCGGCAGCGAGCCGGTCTCACCGGCGAGCAGCGCGCCGAGGACCGCGCCGGCCAGCGGCCGGATCACCGTGTGCACGGAGTCCCACACCGAGTCGACGTACGGCACCTTGTCCGCCACCGCCTCGATGAGGAAGAGCACCGCGGCCGCCACGAGGACGTCGGTGCGCTGCAGGGCGGCGGGGACCTCGTCGGAGAGGCCGGTCACGCCGAAGAGGCCGAGGAGGAGGACCACCGCGTACGCGTTGATCCCGCTCGCCCAGCCGCTGGTGAAGACCAGAGGGAGTACGGACACGGAGGTGATCGTAGCCAGGCGGGACGCCCTGCGGGCGAGTATCCGTACAGATGTCTGAGTACCCGTACTCAGGCCGCCGGTTGAGTAGCCGCGCGGATGGGGCCGGACCCGCCCGGACGGAAGAGTGGGGACCACGGAAGGGGCGCGGGACCGGACCGCCGGCACGGGGCGGCGGAACGGACCCGCGCACCGGCCGGAACGGGGGTGCACGACCGCCGGTACGGGGGTGCCTGCGGTGCACGACCGCCGGTACGGGGGTGCCGGCGGGCACACAGAGCCGGTCCGGCGAGGCTCGGGGGGATCGAGCCTCGCCGGACCGGCTTCTTTCTGCGCCGTTCCGCTCCTACTCGGCGGTGAGCCGGGGGGCGCCGGGGCCGTGGACGCGGCCGTGCAGCAGCAGGGACAGCGCGCCGTGCACGTCGTCCAGTGAGCGCTCGCTCTGGAACGCCTGCCAGTCGAGCGCGGCCACCAGGACCATCCCGACCAGCGCCGCCGCGGTCAGCTGCACATCGATCTCGGCGCTCAGCTCACCCGCCTCGACGCCCTCGCGGATCACGTCCTCCACCACGGCGACCGCCTGCTGGCGGACGACCAGGAGGGTGGAGTTCCAGGTGCGGTTGGTCCGCCAGAGCTCGGCCACGTACAACTGCGTGAACGACGGGTACCGCTCGATGAAGACCAGGCCGGCGCGGATCATCGCGTCCAGCGCGTCGATCCGGGAGCCGCCGCGGGCGGAGGTCTCGTCGGCCGCCGACCGCAGCGAGGCGGTCAGCAGCGCGACGCCGTGCCGCAGCAGCTCCTCGAACAGCTCGTTCTTGCTCTTGAAGTTGTAGTAGACGGTGCCCTTGGCCACGCCCGCCCGCTCGGCGATCTCGTCCACGGTCGTGGCCGAGAAGCCCTGCTCCGCGATGAGGGTGACCGCCGCCTCGTACAACTTGGCCCGGGTGGCCTGGCGTCTGGTGCTGCTGCTGTCCATGAGGCCGATTGTCACAGGTTCCTCCCGTTCACCGGGTCCGCCGGGTCACAGGCTCAGTTCCGGGTGCAGCCGGTCCAGCGTCCACACCTGCTTGCGGCGGGCGGAGACCGCGGTGAGCGCCAGCGCGCCCAGGGTGAACGCGGCGAGCACCGCGACCGCCTGCCAGACCGGTCCGACCGGGCCGCCGGAGATGAGCCGGCGCAGCGCCTCGACCACGTAGGTCATCGGCAGGTACGGGTGGATGGCGTTGAAGAAGCCGGGGCTGGTCTGCACGGGATAGGTGCCGCCGGCCGAGGTCAGCTGGAGCATCAGGACCGCGAGGACCAGGATCCGGCCGGCCGCGCCGAAGCGGGCGTTGAGCCACTGGATGATCGCGGCGAAGCAGCAGGTGACCAGGGCGAGGAAGCCGATCGTGCCGGCGGCGCGGGCCATCTGCAGCCCGAGGCCCCAGTGCAGGACGGACATCAGCGCGGCGACCTGGAGCAGGCCGATGACGGCCACCGGGAACCAGCCGGCCAGCGCGATCCGCCAGGCGGACGCCCCGGCGGCCAGGGCGCGCCGGTTCATCGGCTGGATGATCATGTACGCCACCATCGCGCCGACCCAGAGGGAGAGCGGGATGAAGTAGGGCGCGAAACCGGTGCCGTAGTTCGGGGCCTTGTGCATCGACTCGGCGGCGAGCTTGACCGGGTCGGCCATGACCTCGGTGCGCCGGTCGCGCTCGTCCTTGTCGTAGTCGGGGATCTTCTCGACGCCGTTCTTCAGGCCGGTGGCGAGCTCGCCCGAGCCGTCGACCAGCTTGAACAGGCCGCCGTCGAGCTCGCCGGCGCCCTTCTTCAGCTTGCCGACACCCGTGTCGAGGTTGCCGGATCCGGTCTTGGCGCCGGTCAGGCCGGTGTGCAGCTTGTCCGCGCCGGTGGCGACCTTGTGGGCGCCGGTGTTGAGGGCGTTGATCTTCGCGACGGCGTCGTTCAGGTTCTTGTGCAGGCTCGGGGCCTGCTTGATCAGGCCGTCGGCCTGCTTCTCCAGGGTCCTCAGCTGACCGTCGAGCTTCTTCAGGTCCCCGTTGCCGTCCTTGGTCAGCTCGTGCAGGTCGTCGGCGATCGTCGCGACGTCGTCGGCGGCGACCTTGGCCTTCTTGAGGGACTTGCAGACCTGGGCGTCGGGAAGGGGGTTGAGCACGCAGCGCTCGCGGTGCAGCTTCTCCAGCTCGTCGTCCGCCAGATGGGCGGCGGTGCGGGCGTGCGGGGCGCGCTCGGCCAGGTCCTTCAGGTTGTGCCGGACGGCGCGCGCGGAGTCCCGGACCAGGCGGGCGGAGTCGGCGATGGTCTTGCCGTCCTTCTTCAGGAACGGACGGACCTTCTCGGCGGCCCCGTTGACCTTGTCCGCCAGCTGCTGGGTGCCGTCGGCCACCTGGCGCGAGCCGGTCTCCAGATCGGCGGCGCCCTTGTCCAGCTTCTTCAGGCCGGTCGCGAGATCCTTGCTGCCCTTCTTCGCCGACTTCAGGCCGTCGGCCAGGCTCTTGGAGCCGGCCTTGGCCTTGACCGTGCCGTCCTTGAGCCGGCCCGCGCCCTTGGCGGCCTCGGCGGTCGCGTCGTGGATGTCGGAGAAGGAGATGAAGATCTTGTCGAGGAAGGTGCGCGAGGACTTGGTGGAGGCCGCCGTGCGGACCTCGGAGAACACCGTGCGGGAGATCTGCCCGACGATGTAGTTGTTCGCGTCGTTGGTGCGCACCTTGAGCGCGCCGGTCTCCGGGGAGTCCCCGGAACTGGAGGCGATGCGCGCGCTGAAGTCGCGGGGCATCGTCAGGGACAGGTAGTACGTGCCGTCCTCGACGCCCCGGCGGGCCTCGGCGTCGGAGACCTCGCGCCAGTCGAAGACCTTGCTGTCCCGCAGGCCCTCGACGAGGTCGTCGCCGGCGGCGATCCTCTTGCCCCCGGCGGTGGCGCCCTCGTCCTCGTTGACCAGCGCGACGGGTATGCGGTCGAGCCTGCTGTACGGGTCCCAGAAGGACCACAGGTACAGCGCGCCGTACAGCAGCGGCAGCAGCAGGACGGCGACGAGCGCGGCGCGCGGCAGCTTCCCCCTGCCGAACCGCTTCAGCTCAAGCGCGGCCAGTCTCGGCGAGCGCATCGGCTGCCCCCTCCTCGGTGTTGTCGTCTTCGGTCGCTTCGGTCGCTTCGGTCGCTTCTTCGGCGGTTTCGGCGGTGGCGTCGGCGGTGGCCTCGGCGTCGGCGGGTTCTTCGCGGGAGTCCGCCGTGCTCGCCGTGCTCTTCGTGCTCGTCGTGATGCGCAGGGCGTCGGCCGGGGCCTCGCTGCACACCGCGAGCACGGTCGTCCCGGCCTCCGCGACGCTCCTCATCAGCGCCCAGGCCTCCGCGCGGTCGGCGTCCGAGAGCTTCAGGTCGGTGTCGTCGACGGCCAGCAGGCGCGGCTCGCCGATCAGGGCCAGCGCGACGGAGAGACGCAGCGCCTCCAGCCGCTCCAGGTCCCGTACGGAGGTCCGTTCGGCCTTCGGCAGGGCGTCGAGGTCCAGGCCGGAGGCGGTCAGCGCGGCCTCGATGCGCTCGCGCGCGGCGGCGGTGCGCTGCGCGGGGGAGCGGAGCAGGGCGCGGACGGAGCCGTCGTACCGGCGCTGCAGCAGGGCGCGTTCGCGCAGGTGCTCCAGGACGGTGAAGGCCGGGTCGAGTTCGCTGACCCCGGGCACGTGGCCGAGGGCGGTGATCCGGCGCACGGCGGCCATCTTGCGGGGCAGGCGCAGCCCGCCCACCTCGGCGTGGCCCGCCGTCGGCTTCATCCGGCCGGTGAGCGCGAGCAGCAGGCAGGTGCGGCCGGAGCCCGACGGGCCCTCGATCGCCACCAGCGAGCCGGGCTCGGCGCGGAAGCCGACGTCGCGGAAGGCCCAGCCGCGCGGCCCCTTCACCCCGAACCCCTCGGCCTCGACGGCGGCTCCGTGCGGGCTCGCCGGGACGGCGTCCTGGCTGTCCACGGTTCCTCCCCCTCTTTTGAACTGACCAGTCAGTGCAAAAACCTACCGCTGATGAGCCGTGGTACGCAAAGCGGGGCTGCCGTCCGGGGACGGCAGCCCCGCCAGGGGTGCGGTGCGCGGCCTACAGGGCCGGGTCGCGGTGGGTCGGGCGGCCGTCGAGGACCGTCAGGAGGACCGGTACGTCCGCGAGTTCGGCGGCCGGGGTGGCGAGCGGGTCGGCGCCGAGCACGGTGAGGTCGGCGCGGTACCCGGGCTCGATCCGGCCGGCCTCGTGCTCCTCGCCGGCCGCGTACGCGGCGGCGACGGTCATGCCCTGCAGCGCCTCCAGGGCGGTGAGCGCCTGCTCGGGGCCGTGCGGGGGCCGGCTGAGGTCGCGGGTGGGGCGGCGGTGGCGGGCGCCGGCCATGACGCCGAGCGGCGGGTACGGGGCGATGGGCCAGTCCGAGCCGAGGACCACGGTCGCGCCGGAGTCCCGCAGGTCGCGGCAGCGCCAGGCGCGGCCGGCCCGCTCCTCGCCGAGCCGGCGGGACCAGTTGTCGGTGTGGTCGGCGCGGGTGAAGTCGCAGCAGTGGGTGGGCTGCATGGAGGCGATGACGCCGAGCCGGGCGAAGCGGCGCAGCGTGTCGTCCGGCACCGTCTCGATGTGCTCGACCCGGTGGCGGACCTCGGGCCCGCCGTCGGCCCGGGCCTTCTCGACCGCGTCCAGGACGTGCCGTACCGCCGCGTCGCCGATGGCGTGGGTGGCGACGGGCACCCCGGCGCGGTGCAGCTCGCCGACGATCCGGGTGTAGACCTCGGGGTCCGGCCAGAAGGCGGCGGTGGACTCGCCGTGCCGGTCGGGCTGTTCCAGCCAGGCCGTGCCGTTGTCGATCGTGCCGTCCATGAAGATCTTCACGCCGTCGACCCGCCACAGCCGGCCGCCCCGGCCCTGCAGTCCGATCAGCTCCCGGACCCCGTCCGCGTCCGTGCCGGGCTGGCACCAGGGCGCGACGCGCAGCCGCAGCGGCAGCTCGCCGGCCTCGTCGAGCTCGCGGTAGAAGGCGAGGCTGTCGCCGTTGGCGTCCATCGCGTGGCCGCCCGTCAGGCCCGCCGCGGCCATGGCCCGCAGCGCGGCGGCGAGCCGGTCCCGGCGCTCGGCGCGGGTCGGCTGCGGGGCGGCCGGCTCGACCAGCTCGCAGGCCGCGTCCTCCAGGAGCAGCCCGGTGGGCCGGCCGTCCGCGTCGCAGACCACCTCGGCCGACGCCTGGTCGAACCGCCGCGGCCCGTCCACGCCGGCCAGCTCCAGAGCGCGCCGGCTGGCCAGCAGGGAGTGGGCGTCGAAGAGCAGCAGCAGCGCCGGGACCCCGTCCAGCACCTCGTCGAACGGGGCGGTCTCGACGGGCCGGTCGCCGAACACGTTCGGGTCCAGGCCCCAGCCGTGCAGCCACGCGCCGGGGGCGAGCGCGCGGACCCCTCGGGCCAGCGCCTCGCGCACCCCGTCCACGTCGGTGCAGCCCGACAGGTCCAGGCCGTGGGTGAGTTCGGCGCCGGAGACGGGGTGCAGGTGCCCGTCGACCAGGCCGGGCGTGACGACCGCGCCCTTGAGGTCGATCACCGTCGTCGAGGAGTCCGCGAGGGCGCTGATCTCCCGGTCGTCGCCCAGGGCCGCGATCCGTCCGCCGGAGGCGGCGAGCGCGGTCTGCGGCAGGAACAGGCCGGTCACCGGGTCGAGCAGACGGGCGGAGAGCAGGACGAGACGGTCGTTCACGAAGGGCTCCTGGGTGCGGGAGTCGAGGGTCAGGGGGCGGCGGAGCGGGTCGGTGCGGGGGCGTCGAGCGTGCCGCCGGGCAGGCCGAGTTCGCGCTCGGCGGTGGCCACCGCCATGCGGGTCACCGCGGCGGGGCGGTCGGTCGTGTCGGTGTTGGCGTGCGCGCCGAGACCGTCGAGCACCACCAGGATCTGAATGGTGGTCACGTACGGGTCGGCGGTGCGGAACTCCTCCCGCTCCACGCCCGCGCGGATCACGCCCTCCAGCCGGCCGCGCCAGGCGGCCTCCTGCTGGGCGACCCGGTCGCGCAGCACCTCCCGGTAGCGGCTGAGGTGCCGGGCGTTGATCCAGAGCCGGCTGATGGCGTCGTAGTCGGGGCCGGAGGTGTGGGCGAAGAACGCGGCCAGCCGCTCGGTGGGCGTCGCGCCGGCCGGGTCCTCGGGCAGCAGCCGGTCCAGTTCGGCGGTGGCCGCGCTCCCGAAGGCCTCCGCCACCAGGTCCTCGACCGAGGGGAAGTAGTGGCTGATCAGACCGGGGCGCACATCGAGCTCCTCGGCGATCCGCCGCAGGGTGAGGCACTCCAGGCCCTCGGTGAGGGCGACCCCCGTCGCGGCCTCGACGATCTCGGCGCGGCGCTCCCCGGGAGACTTGCGAACTCGTTTGCGCTGGACGCTTGACGACATGCCACGGATGCTATTGAGTGTGCGACCAATAAGCAAGCGGGTGGTGAACAGCCGTCAACCGGAGGGCCCATGGCGTCCACGATCAACGACCCGCACCCGGACGCGGACGGGGCTCCGGAGCCCGTACGAACCGAAGCGGAACGAGCCGTACGGGTCGAGGCGCACGGCATCGACCACATCCCCGACACCGAGCGGCACGGCCGGCCCCGCGATCTCTTCGCGGTCTGGGCGGCCGCCAACGTCAACTACCTCAGCCTGGTCGTCGGCGGCGCCCTGGTGCTCATGGGGCTGAACCTGTGGCAGTCGCTCGCCGTGATCGTCGTCGGCAACCTGTTCTGGGTGTTCACCGGCCTCCTGGCCACCTCCGGGCCCGCCGCCGGCGCGCCCAGCGAGGTCGTCACCCGGGCGCTGTACGGCGTGCTCGGCAACCGCGTCAACAACGCCGTCGGCGGCTGGCTCGTCTCCGTCTGCTACTTCGCGCTCAACCTGGCCGCCGCCGCGACCGCCGCCTTCGCGCTCGTCGAGCAGGCGGGCGTCACCGCCACCACCGGCGTCCAGGTCGTCGTCATCGTGGTCATCGCCGCCCTCACGCTCGTCATCAGCGTGTACGGCCACGGGCTGATCATGAAGCTCTACCTGCCCATCACCCTCGCCCTGGCCGCGGCCTTCGCCGTCGTCGCCGTCGCCGTGGTGCGCCACGCCGACTTCGGCTACCGGCCCGAGGCCGAACTCTCCGGCGTCCAGCTGTGGGCCGTCCTGATCGCCGGCACGACGCTGATCGCCTCCGGCCCGCTCTCGTACACCACCAGCGCCGACTTCTCGCGCTACCTGCCCGCGGACTCGTCCCGGCGGGCGATCGCCGGCTGGACCGCCCTCGGCGCCTTCCTGCCCAGCGTGCTCACCTGCGCCGTGGGCGCCCTCGCCGCCACCGCGGTCGACATGACCGACCCGCAGGCCGCGCTCCAGCAGATCCTGCCGGGCTGGTTCGCCCCGGTCTTCCTGATCGCGCTGGTCCTCGGCACCGTCTCCCTCAACGCCCTGACCGCCTACAGCGCCGGCCTCGCCCTCCAGGCCGTCGGCCTGCGCATCCGCCGCACCGTCAGCGTCCTCTTCGACGGCGTCGTGGCCGTCGCCCTCACCCTGTACGGGCTGCTGGTCTCCGACTTCCTCGACACCGTCAGCAACGCGCTCCAGGTGATCGTGGTCCTCATCGGTCCGCTCACGGCCGTCTACGCCACCGACATCGTGCTGCGCCGCTGCCGCTACGACGGCCTCGCGCTCTGCGACGAGACCCCCGGCAGCCCCTTCTGGTACACCGCCGGCGTCAACCTGCCCGGCGCGCTCGCCCTCGGCGCGGGCGTCGCCGCGGCCGCCCTGTGCGTCGACACCCTCTACACCGGGCCGGTCGCCGGCGCCCTCGACGGCGTCGACCTCTCGCTCCCCGCCGGGATGCTCGTCTCCGCCGGCCTGTACGCCGCCCTCATGCGCCGGCACCCCACGGTGCTCGCCGCCCGGCGGAACTGAAGGCGAAACCCTGGGCCTTTGCCCGCTTCTGACGGCAAAGACCCAGGTCAGCCTGATTGTCAGTGGGGGGCTGCACGATGGGTGCAGACGGCGACAGACCGTCACACGACGACAGGAGGCTCGTCATGGCCAGCTCGTCCGCGGCAGCCGCACCCCGGCGCCGTGCCACCGCCCGCCTCGCCGCCCCGTCCGCCGGTCCCGCGTCCGACGTCCACCCCGTGCTGCGCCGCGCCACCGCGCCGCCCGCGGCCCTCGACCTGCTCGCCCAGGCCCGCGCCGGCCTGGACGAGGCGGCCACGCTCGCCGTGCCCAACGAGCGGTACGCCACGGCCCACCTCGCGGCTCTCCGCACCGCCGCCGCCGTGCTCGCCGCCCGCGGCCGCCCCGAGGCCAACCCCCGCCGGCGCAACCGGATCCGCAGCGCCTGGGAGGTCCTGCCCGAGATAGCCCCGGAGCTGACCGAGTGGAGCGCGCTGTTCGCCTCCGGGGCGGCCCGCCGGGCGCGCGCCGAGGCCGGCATCGCCGGCGCGGCGAGCAGCCGGGACGCCGACGATCTGGTGCGCGACGCGATGATGTTCCTCCGCCTGGTCGAGCGCCTGCTGGTCCTGCAGCCGGTGCTGCCCCGGCAGCCGGGAGCGGGGGACGCCGTGGGATGACCGGCCCGCGCCGCCGAGGCCATAGGGTGGGGGACGATCACACCCGTAGTCGAGGAGTCAACTGCCGTGTCGGACCCTTCCGCTGTCTTCGCCCGGGAGACCTCCACGCGCCCGTCGCGTGCCTCCCTGCGCACCGCCGTCGTCTGGGACGTCCTCAAGGACGCCCTCGACCGCCGGGCCGCGGCCACCGGCAAGGACTCCCTCGACGTCCTGGACACCGGCGGCGGCTCGGGCAACTTCGCGGTCCCGGTCGCCCGCCTCGGCCACCGCGTCACCGTCGTCGACCCCAGCCCCAACGCGCTGTTCGCGCTGGAGCGCCGGGTCGCCGAGGCCGGCGTGGCCGACCGGGTCAACGGCGTGCAGGGCGACATCAAGGGCCTGTTCGACGTGGTCGAGCGAGGCGGCTACGACGCGGTGCTGTGCCACGGCGTGCTGGAGTACGTCGACGACCCGGTGGAGGGCGTGGCCAACGCGGTCGCCGCGCTGCGGCCCGAGGGCGCGCTGAGCCTGCTCGCCGCCGGGCTCGGCGGGGCCGTCCTGGCCCGCGCCCTCGCCGGCCACTTCAGCGAGGCCCGGCACGCCCTCGGCGACCCGGACGGCCGCTGGGGCGACGCCGACCCGGTGCCGCGGCGCTTCACCGCCGAGCAGCTCACCGGCCTCGTCACCGACGCGGGCCTGGAGGTCGGCGCGGTGCACGGCGTCCGGATCTTCGCGGACCTGGTCCCCGGGGTCCTGGTGGACACCGAGCCGGGTGCCCTGGAGGCCCTGCTGAAGCTGGAGGAGGCCGCCGCGGAACTGGCGTCCTTCCACGCCGTCGCCACCCAGTTGCACGTGCTCGCCGAGAAGCGCGCCTGACGCGGCCCGCCCCGGCGCGCCCGACGCAGCCCGGGCGGGCGGCTGATCAGCGGCGCAGCCGCAGATGGAGTACGCCACAGGACCCCCGATCGAGCGGTTCGCCCCGTATGATCGGGGGACACCATCCGGCATGACGGATCGGAGGTCGGGGAATCTACGCCTCAGCAACCGAACCGCCGTGGCGGCCCGGAATGGCGATTGCGCGTAGAGGGCGGGTTTCACGGGGGCGATTCCCTGCCTATCCTGAAAGGGCCGCATACCGGTCGCCCCCGCGACCGACGACAGGAGGACTCCGTGCCGCTCTCGGAGCACGAGCAGCGAATGCTCGAGCAGATGGAGCGAGCGCTGTACGCCGAAGATCCCAAGTTCGCGACAGCGCTCGAGGGAAGCGGACTGCGTACGTACACCCGGCGACGGGTCTACCAGGCAGTCGCGGGCTTCTTGGTGGGTATCGCGCTCCTCATGGCGGGAATGATCGCTCCTTGGATCTGGCTCAGCGTGGTGGGGTTCCTCGTCATGCTGGCCTGCGCGGTCCTGGCCGTCACCGGGTGGCGCAAGGCCCCCAAGCGCGGTGAGCAGCCGGCCGCCGCCGGCCATGGGCCGCGGCAGCGCCGCTCGATGATGAACCGCATCGAGGAGCGCTGGCAGCGCCGCCGCGACGAGCAGCAGGGCGGCGGTCACTGACCCGCCGGCCTCCGGTCCTCCCAGAGAACTGCCCGCTGCCCCGGTGCGTGATCACGCACCGGGGCAGCGGCGTACCCGGCCCCGGCTCCTCCCTGCGCGGCTGCGGCACGTGACATGCGCAGGGCCCCGCGGTGCGTCACCGCGGGGCCCTCGCTCTCCCGGCCCTGTCGCTCTCAGGGTCCTGCCTCAGCTGTGCCGGCGCAGCAGCCTGCGGGTCATGGCGGCTCGGCGGACCGAGAGCTCGTTGCCGAAGCCCTCCACCCGGCCGGCCCACCGCGACCACCGCTCCTGCACCGCCCAGATCACCCGAACGGACGAACGCGGCAGCAGCAGCGCCCGCAGGTGCTCGCCCCGCGTGGCCAGCGCCGCCAGCCCCGCCCGGACCTGCTGCACCTCGCCCGCCAGACCGGCCACCGGACGCGGTCCGGGCGCGTACAGCACCTGCTCCACGGCCCGAGCCACCCGGTGCACCGCGTCCGCCGGATCACCCTGCAGGTGGCCCAGGCGCACGATCCGCGCCGCCGCCTTGCGCAGCGTCAGCGACTCGTCCGGGACGATGCCGTAGTCCCACGCCGTGTCGACCAGCTCCCGCCAGGCCGCCAGCGTCCGCGGCGCCGCGTCCTCCGGCGCCACGGAGGTCACCGGCCCGGCCGCGGGGCCGCCGCCGGCGGCCGCCCCGGACTCCGGCGTCGAGGCCACCAGACCCGACGGCCCGGCGGCCAGCCGCCCGGACCGGACCCGTGTCCGCCACAGCAGCGGCAGGGCCAGCAGCAGGAGCAGCACCAGCACCCCGAGCACGATCCACAGCGCCAGCAGCCAGCCCGGCAGCCCCTCGTCCGCGGCCTGCTGCGTCTGCTCCGGCCGGCCGCACTCGCCCTGCCGCTGCAGCTGCGGCGAGCAGCCGGCCGAGGACTTGGTCGGCGCCGGAGCCGCGGCCGACTCGCTCGCGGCGGGCGCGGAGGGCCCGTTCGACGGGCTCGACGGGGTCTCCCCCCGGGTGTACGGGGGCACCGTGCCGCGCTGCGGCGTCGGCTCGAAGCGGGTCCAGCCCACGCCCTCGAAGTACAGCTCCGGCCAGGCGTGCGCGTCCCGTATGCCGACCGAGACCCGCCCGTCCAGCTGCTGCGTGCCCGGCATGAAACCGACCGCGACCCGCGCCGGGATGCCCAGCGTCCGGGCCATCGCCGCCATCGAGAACGAGAAGTGGACGCAGAAGCCCTCCTTCTGCTTCAGGAAGCGGGTGATCGCCTGCGCGCCGGTCCCCGAGGCGACCGTCGTGTCGTAGCGGAATCCGCCGGCCCGGGTGAACCACTCCTGCAGCGCCACGGCCCGCTCGTACGCGTTGTCGGCCTTCTGCGTCACCTGCCGGGCCGTCGCCGCCACCTCGGCGGGCAGCGACTCCGGCACCTTCGTGTACTCGCGGCGCAGGTCCTCCGGCGGGGCCGGGGCGTTCGCCAGCTGCCGCGCCGTCGGCTCCACCCGCAGGCTGGAGACCGAGTACCGCACGCCCCGGGTGCTCTGCTCGTCGTCGCCGACGAGCATCCGCCCGGCGGGCTCGTACCGCCAGCGCCCGCCGATCTCGACCCGGGTCGCCGGGTACGGCATCGGCAGCCACTTCTGGTCGTACGACGCCGAGGCCACGAAGTTGCCGGTCACCTCGGTCCGCGCGATGCCCGCGCCGAGCCCCTGCGGGGCGGGCAGCCGCTCCGGCACGTCCTGGACCGAGCGCTTGGAGGACTTCCACGAGGTGCCGTCGAACTGGTCGAGGGCCACCAGACGCAGATACAGGTCCGAGGTCTCGGTCGCGTTGGTCCGGTAGCTGAGCACCTCGCGGTCCTCGGGCTGGTTCAGGTTGTCCTGCAGCGACACCAGCGGGTTCACCGCCGAGATCGTGCCGCCGCGGCCGCCGCCCGGCCCGTTGCCCGGACCCGGCCCGCCGAACATGCCGCCGCCCATCGCCGGAAGCACCGTCGGCACGGCGAGCGCCAGGCCCATCGCGACCACGCCGATCCGCCGGCCCGTGCGCACGGGGGAGGAGGCCGTGCCCCCGGACTCCAGTGCGGCCGCCCGGCCCGCGGACCTCGGCACCCCGCCGAACACCCGGCCCCACTGCGACAGCCGGTCCCTGCCCTCCGCCAGCAGGAGCAGCAGATAGCCGCCGGCGGCCAGCAGGAACCACGCCCAGCTCGCGCTCCCGCCGGACAGCCCCGCCGCCACCGAGTACAGCGCGAGCAGCGGCAGACCGGCCGGGGCGGCCAGCCGGAACGTCACCGCGAGGGCGTCGACGACCAGCCCGATCACCAGCACCCCGCCGACCAGCATCAGCTGGATGCCGTCGGTGGCCGGCGCCGGACTCGCGTACCGGCTCACGTCCGCCGCGCCCGCCTCGAACAGCCCCGCGAACGCCACGAACGCCCGCGGCCCCGGCAGGAAGCCGAGCAGCGCGTGCTCCCGGACGAAGACCAGCGTCAGCGCCAGCAGCCCGGCCAGCGCCTGCGCGCCGATCGTCAGCGGGCGCGCCAGCGGCACCCGGCGGGTCAGCGCGCCGACCCCGCTCGTCACGCCCAGCAGCACCGCGGCCGTCACGATCCACGACGACGGCTGCACCAGCGGGATCAGCGCGCCCGCCGCCATCAGCGTTGCCGCGTACGCGCACAGCGTCAGCCTGGCCCGGCCGCTCATGACCGTCCCCCCGGGTGGTTCGTCGTACCGGTGCGCGCACCGGCCGGCGCGGTGACGCCCGCGCCGCCGGCCTGCTGCCACAGCGCGCTCAGGGACGCGCCCCGGCGCACCGGGACTGCCGTCCAGCCGTGGTCGCGCAGCGTGCGCAGCCGGGCCTCGATCGCCCCGGCCACCGCGCCGCCGGTCAGCCATTCTCCGCTGTCCAGCACGAAGACCACGGCCGCGCCGCTGCGCCGCCGCATCCGGCCCAGCAGTCGCGCCTGCTCCTCGTCCAGGTCGCCGACGAAGGCGACGAGCAGGCCCGCGTCGCCGCCGCGCAGCACGTCGGACGCGCGGGAGAACCCCGCCCCGTCCGAGTGGTCCACGACCGCGAGGGCGTCCATCAGCAGGCCCGCCGCCTCGGCGGAGTCCGTGGCGGCCGGGGTCGTGAAGCCCTCGCCGCCCTCGCCGGGCACGGCGGTCCCGTCGTCCGTCAGCAGCCGCGCCGAATAGCCCCGGCCCAGCATGTGCACCAGCACCGACGCCGCGCCGGAGACCGCCCACTCGAACGCCGAGTCCGGGCCCGCGCCCTGGAAGGCGATCCGCCGGGTGTCGAGCAGCACCGTGCAGTGCGAGCGCTGCGGCTGCTCCTCGCGGCGGACCATCAGCTCGCCGTAGCGGGCCGTGGAGCGCCAGTGGACCCGGCGCAGGTCGTCGCCGTGCCGGTACGCGCGCGGGATCACGTCGTCGTCGCCGGCCAGCGCCACCGAGCGCTGCAGCCCCTCGCCGTGCCCGGCGCCCTCGCCGCCGAGCCGCACCGGCGCCAGCGGCTCGGTCCGCGGGATCACCGTGAGCGTGTCGTACGCGCTGAACGAGCGGGTCAGCTCGCACATGCCGAACGGATCGCTCAGCCGCAGCTGCAGCGGCCCCAGCGGGAACCGCCCGCGCAGATCCGAGCGGACCTTGTACGAGACCTCCCGGCGGCCCCCGGGCTCCACCCGGTCCAGCACGAACCGGGGCCGCGGCCCGAGCGTGTACGGCACGTGGTCCTGGAGCATCAGCAGCCCCGTGGGCAGCCGCGACACGTTGTCCATCCGCAGGTGCACCCGGGCCTCGGAGCCCGTGGCCACCCGCACCGGCGTCAGCCGGCGGCTGCCCGCCACCCGGTAGCGGGTGCGGTGCAGCACGAGCACGCAGATCAGCGGCAGCACGGCCAGCAGCAGGCCGACGCGCAGCAGCTCGCCCTGGCCGAGGACGTACGCGCAGACGCCCGCGGCGACCCCGGCGGCCAGGAACGACCGGCCGCGGGTGGTCAGGCCGGCCAGGGCGGCCCGCAGCCCGCCCCGCTCCTCGCCCTGCCGTCCGTCGTCCGGCCGCCCGCCGCCCGGTGCGCCGCTCGCCGCGGCGGCGGGTCCGGCGGCCGCCATCACAGCCGCCGGGTGCCGTGCTGGTGCTGGCCGTACAGCGGGCCGGCCGGGGGTGCGGCCGGCGGCGCGGCCTGCGGGACCGGCGTCCGCTGGAGGATGTCGAGGACGACCTGCTCGGCGGTGAGCCGGTTCAGCTGGGCCTGCGCGGTCGGCAGCAGCCGGTGCGCGAGGACCGGGCCGGCCAGGGCCTGCAGATCGTCGGGGAGCACGTAGTCGCGGCCGCTCAGCGCGGCGGACGCCTTGGCGGCCCGCAGCAGGTGCAGCGTGGCCCGGGGCGAGGCGCCGAGCCGCAGGTCGGGGTGGGTGCGGGTGGCCGCGACCAGGTCCACCGCGTAGCGGCGCACCGCCTCGGCGACGTGCACCGTGCGCACCGCGTCGATCAGCTTCACCATGTCGTGGGCGTGCGCCACCGGCTGCAGGTCGTCCAGCGGGGAGACCGCTCCGTGCGCGTCCAGCATCGCCAGCTCGGCCTCGGGGCTCGGGTATCCCATGGAGACGCGGGCCATGAAGCGGTCCCGCTGCGCCTCGGGCAGCGGGTAGGTGCCCTCCATCTCCACCGGGTTCTGGGTGGCGACCACCATGAAGGGGCTCGGCAGCTCGTACGTCTGCCCGTCGATGGTGACCTGACGCTCCTCCATCGACTCGAGCAGCGCGGACTGGGTCTTGGGCGAGGCGCGGTTGATCTCGTCGCCGATGACGATCTGGGCGAAGATCGCGCCCGGCTTGAACTCGAAGTCCCGCCGCTGCTGGTCGTAGATCGACACACCGGTGATGTCCGAGGGCAGCAGGTCCGGCGTGAACTGGATGCGCCGCACCGAGCAGTCGACCGACCGCGCCAGCGTCTTGGCCAGCATCGTCTTGCCGACGCCCGGCACGTCCTCGATCAGCAGGTGCCCCTCGGCGAGCAGCACCGTCAGCGCCAGCCGTACGACCTCGGGCTTGCCCTCGATCACGCTCTCCACCGACCGGCGGACCCGATCCGCTGTGGTGGTCAGATCTGAGAGGCTCGCTCGCTCGTCATAGGTCGTCACCCGGCCCTCCTTGCCGTAACACGACACCGGGTCCCCAGTCGTTCCGAGGGGGTGTCACCCCGCATTCTTGTCAGGGCGGCCGCGTCGTGTCACTCGCCTGTGGACAAGTGCCACGGATATGCCGGGGTTTGCCGCTTTCAGGCGGGGTCGATCTCGCGCAGCAGGCCGGTGTGCACGTCGAAGACGAAGCCGCGGACGTCGTCGGTGTGCAGCAGGAACGGGGAGGTGCGCACCCGCTGCATCGACTGGCGCACGTCCTGTTCGACGTCACGGAAGGCCTCCACCGCCCAGGCCGGCCGCTGCCCGACCTCCATCTCCAGCTCGTGCCGGAACTCCTCGGTCAGCGACTCCAGACCGCAGCCGGTGTGGTGGATCAGCACCACGCTGCGCGTGCCCAGGGCTCGCTGGCTGATGGTGAGGGAGCGGATCACGTCGTCGGTGACCACGCCGCCCGCGTTGCGGATGGTGTGGCAGTCGCCGAGCTCAAGGCCGAGCGCGGCGTGCAGGTCGAGCCGGGCGTCCATGCAGGCGACGACGGCGACGTTCAGGACGGGCCGGGCGTCCATGCCGGGGTCGCTGAAGCGGGCGGCGTACCGCTCGTTCGCCCGGACGAGGCGGTCCGTGACGGTGCCGTCGGCGGTCGCGGCGTCGGCGGAGGGGTGCGCAGAGGTCGACATGTCTACGACGGTAGTGGTCACGAACCTTCGCGTCCCGTTGTGAGGCCGGACAAAGAACGTCAATGCGGCGTGTTGTGAGGTACTCCACAGGGGGTCCGGGAGACGCCGCCGAACGGGTGGGCGCGCCGGAATTCCCGCCCGTCCCGGACGCCCCGGGCGACGCGCTGGCCGGTTGATTGACCGGGCCGACCTGTGGACTAGAGTTGCGCGCAGTTCACGGAGACATTGCGCGATTTCAGTGGTTTCTCCCCGCGTGGGCGGCGGCTGCGTACGGGGGGCCCGGCTGTGACCCGACCGTACGAAGCGCCGCGCCGGATCTACGAGAGGGCGGCATTGAGCAACGACCGACACGTCCCGGTGATGCTCCAGCGGTGCCTGGACATGTTGGCCCCGGCGCTGCGGCGGCCGGACGCGGTCGTGGTCGACTGCACCCTCGGCCTGGGCGGACACAGCGAGGAACTGCTGCGGCAGTTCCCCGAGGTGCGTCTGATCGCCCTCGACCGGGACAAGGAGGCGCTGCGCCTCTCCGGCGAGCGGCTCGCCCCGTACGGCGAGCGCGCCACCCTCGTCCACGCCGTGTACGACGAACTGCCCGAGGTCCTCGACCGGCTCGGCGTCCCGCGCGTCGACGGCGTCCTGTTCGACCTGGGCGTCTCCTCCATGCAGCTGGACGAGGCCGACCGCGGCTTCGCCTACGCCCAGGACGCCCCGCTCGACATGCGCATGGACCAGTCGACCGGCATCAGCGCCGCCGAGGTGCTCAACACCTACCCGGCCGGCGAACTGGTCCGCATCCTGCGCGCCTACGGCGAGGAGAAGCAGGCCAAGCGGATCGTCTCGGCGATCGTCCGGGAGCGCGAGAAGGAGCCGTTCACCAACAGCGCCCGCCTGGTCGAGCTGATCCGCGACGCGCTGCCGCAGGCCGCCAAGCGCACCGGCGGCAACCCGGCCAAGCGCACCTTCCAGGCGCTGCGGATCGAGGTCAACCGGGAGCTGGAGGCCGTCGAGAAGGCGATCCCGGCGGCCGTGAAGGCCGTCAAGGTCGGCGGCCGCGTCGTCGTGCTCTCGTACCAGTCGCTGGAGGACCGCATCGTCAAGCAGGTCTTCGCGGCCGGCGCGGCGACCACGGCCCCGCCCGGACTGCCGGTGGTCCCGGAGAAGTACCAGCCCCGCCTGAAGCTGCTCACCCGCGGCGCCGAACTGCCCACCGAGGAGGAGGTCGCGGAGAACCGCCGCGCGGCCCCGGCCCGGCTGCGGGGCGCGGAGCGGATCCGGGAGGACGAGCCGTCGTGAGGAACGGGGACGCACGGTGACGAAGCAGGGGCCGCTCAAGGGCCGCGCCGCCCGCCTGGGACGGCTCATGCCGTCGGGGCCGAGCACGGCGGCCCGCACCCCGTTCGTCCTGCTGGTCGTCGTGCTCCTCGGCGGCGGCCTGATCACGCTGCTGCTGCTCAACTCCGCGCTCAACCAGGGCTCCTTCAAACTGCGCGACCTCAAGGCCCGCACCACCGAGCTCACCGACGAGGAACAGGCCCTCCAGCGCGACGTCGACGACCACTCGGCCCCCGACGCGCTGGAGCGCCGGGCCCGCGAGCTGGGCATGGTGCCCGGCGGCAGCCCCGCCTTCCTCGACCCCGACGGCAAGGTCCGCGGCGAGCGCTCGGTCGCCACCGCCCCGCCGGAGCCGAGCCCCGAGGCCGGCACCACGCCCCCGCGCACCTCCGCCGACGCGGCCCCCGGCGCCGCGTCGCAGCCGGACGCCCCGCGGCCCGGGACGAACCGGCCGCCGACCTCCAGGACGCCCGCAGCCCCACCCGAGCCCGCCCCGACGACCTCCGGCAGGTGACGCCGTGCCCTCCAAGGAACCCCCGGGCCGCCGGGTCCCCGGCCCCGCGCGCCCCCGGCCCTCCTCCTCCGCGGCCCCGCGCAGGACCGCGACGCCCCGCCCGTCCGCCGCGCAGCCCGGCCGCCCGTCCGCCGCGCGCCGCCCGGCCGGCGCCCGCCCCGCCCGGCCGCGCCCCAGGGCGCGCACCATCCGGCTGGGCCGCCCCCGGCCGCGGCTGCGCCTGGTCTCCATCGGGCTGACCCTCGTCATGGTGGCCTTCGTGGTCCGGCTGCTCCAGGTGCAGGCCGTCGACGCCGCCGCGTACGCGGCCAAGGCCGAGAAGCACCGCTACCAGGAGTACACGCTCTCCGCCGACCGCGGCGAGATCACCGACCGGGCCGGCATCGCGCTCGCCGCGAGCGTCGACGCGTACGACATCACCGCCGACCCCAAGCTCTTCACCCCCGAGGAGAGCAAGCGCCCGGACGCCCCCGAACAGGCCGCCGCGCTCCTCGCGCCGATCCTCGGCAAGGAGCCCGCCGAACTCGCCAAGAAGCTGCGCACCCCCAAGTCCCGCTACGCGCTCCTGGCCCGCAAGCAGACCCCCCAGGTCTGGAACCAGATCAAGGACCTGAAGAAGGTCTACGCCCAGAAGTCCCGCCCCTCCCAGGGCGGCAACGGGATCAACCTGCTCGGCGGCATCCTCTCCGAGCGCAGCACGAAGCGGGTGTACCCCAACGGCGAACTGGCCGCCGGGATACTGGGTTACGTCAACGCCGAGGGCCGCGGCGCGGGCGGCCTGGAGTCCATGCTCGACAAGGAGCTGGCCGGCAAGGACGGCAAGATCCGCTACGCCCAGTCCGGCGGCCGCGAGGTCCCGACCGCGGGCTCCCGCGGCACGCCCGCCGTGCCCGGCGCCGACATCGAGCTGACCATCGACCGGGACATCCAGTGGGCCGCCCAGCAGGCCATCACCGAGCAGGTGAAGAAGTCCAAGGCCGACCGCGGCTACGTGATAGTGCAGGACATCAAGACCGGTGAGGTGCTGGCCATGGCCAACGCCCCCGGCTTCGACCCCAACGACCTCAGCCAGGCGAACGCCGCCGCCATGGGCAACGCCGCGCTCCAGGACGCGTACGAGCCCGGCTCCACCAGCAAGGTCATGTCCATGGCCGCGGTCCTGGAGGAGGGCGTGGCCGCCCCCGGCACCCACGTCACCGTGCCCAACCGGCTGCACCGCGGCGACCGGCTGTTCAAGGACGACATCGACCACCCCACCTGGTACCTGACCCTCAACGGCGTGCTCGCGAAGTCCAGCAACATCGGCACCATCCTGGCCACCGGACAACTCGGCGACACCCAGGCCGAGTCCAACAAGATCCTCTACTCGTACCTGCGCAAGTTCGGCATCGGCAGCCCCAGCGGCCTCGGCTACCCCGGCGAGACCCCCGGCATCCTCGCCCCGCCGCAGAAGTGGTCGACCTCGCAGCAGTACACGATCCCCTTCGGCCAGGGCCTGTCCATCAACGCCATGCAGGCCACCTCCGTGTACTCCACCATCGCCAACGGCGGCGTCCGCGTCGAGCCGACCCTCGTCCGCGGCACCCGCGGCCCCGAAGGGAACTTCACGCCCGCCCCCGAGCCCAAGCAGACCCGCGTGGTCAGCGAGAAGACCGCCAGGACCCTCGCGCAGATGCTGGAGTCCGTGGTCGGCGACGAGGAGGGCACCGGCACCAAGGCCGCCATCCCGGGCTACCGCGTCGCCGGCAAGACCGGCACCGCCAACCGCGTCGACCCCGAACTCGGCCGCTACAAGGGCTACACGGCCTCCTTCGCCGGCTTCGCGCCCGCCGACAAGCCCCGCGTCACCGTCTACTGCGCCATCCAGAACCCCACCAAGGGCAGCTACTTCGGCGGACAGATCTGCGGCCCCATCTACAAGAAGGTCATGGAGTTCGCCCTCAAGACCCTGCACGTCGCCCCGACCGGCGCCGAACCACCCCGGATGCCGGTCTCCTTCACACCCTGAACCGGCGGGAGCACCAGTGAGAACGATCACCCCCGAATCCGGGAACCGGAAGCCCGACGACCGCACCCCCGAGGGCTCATTTAGCCCTGCGCAGGGTGTGCCCGGTACGCTCACCGCCGTGCCACAAGCTGATCAGTACCGAACCGCCCCGCCCCGCCCGGCGCAGCCCTCCCCGACCTCCCTCGGCGAGCTGGCCGCCCGGCTGGGCGTCGAGACCGCGGGCCGGGCCGAGGTGACCGGGATCACCCACGACTCGCGGGCGGTACGCCCCGGGGACGTGTACGCGGCCCTGCCCGGCGCCCGGCTGCACGGCGCCGACTTCGCCGCCCAGGCCGCCGGCCTCGGCGCGGTCGCGATCCTCACCGACCCGAGCGGCGCCGAGCGCGCCGCCGCGACCGGACTGCCGGTCCTCGCGGTCGAGGACCCGCGCGGCCGGATGGGCGAGCTCGCCGCCGAGATCTACGGGCGGCCCGGC
The DNA here is from genome assembly GCF_048500665.1 of Streptomyces tritici. Classification (NCBI taxonomy): domain Bacteria; kingdom Bacillati; phylum Actinomycetota; class Actinomycetes; order Kitasatosporales; family Streptomycetaceae; genus Streptomyces; species Streptomyces tritici. The sequence continues at coordinate 1,629,415 of NZ_CP183183.1, read as the reverse complement.
GACGGACTGCTGCAGCTCGGCATCACCGGCACCTCCGGCAAGACCACCACGGCGTACCTCGTCGAGGGCGGCCTGCGGGCCGCCGGGCGGAGCACCGGACTGGTCGGCACCGTCGAGATGCGGATCGGCGACGAGCGCATCAAGTCCGAGCGCACCACCCCCGAGGCCACCGACCTGCAGGCGCTGTTCGCGGTCATGTGCGAGCGCGGCGTCGAGGCCGTCGCCATGGAGGTCTCCAGCCACGCCCTCGTGCTCGGCCGGGTCGACGGCTGTGTCTTCGACGTCGCCGTCTTCAACAACCTCAGCCCGGAGCACATGGAGTTCCACTCCGACATGGAGGACTACTTCCAGGCCAAGGCGCAGCTGTTCACGCCGAAACGCAGCAAACAGGGCGTGGTGAACCTGGACGACGCGTACGGCCGCCGGCTCGCGAAGGAGTCCGGTGTCCCGGTCGTCACGTTCTCCGCCGCGGGCGACCCGGCCGCCGACTGGCGTGCCGAGGACGTCGTCCTGGGCGCCGCCGACTCGACGTTCACCGCCGTCGGCCCGAAGGGCGAGCGGGTCCGCGCCACCGCCCCGCTGCCCGGCCCGTTCAACGTGGCCAACACCCTCGCCGCGATCGTCACCCTCGCCGTCGCCGGGATCGACCCGCAGACCGCCGCCGACGGCGTGGCCGCCGTCCCCGGCGTCCCCGGCCGGCTGGAGCGCGTCGACGCCGGCCAGCCGTACCTCGCGGTGGTGGACTACGCGCACAAGACCGACGCCGTCGAATCGGTGCTCCGCTCGCTGCGCGAGGTCACCGAGGGCCGGCTGCACATCGTCATCGGCTGCGGCGGCGACCGGGACTCCACCAAGCGCGGCCCGATGGGCGCCGCCGCGGCCCGGCTCGCCGACACCGCCGTACTGACCTCCGACAACCCCCGCTCCGAGGACCCCCTGGCGATCCTGCTCGCGATGCTCACGGGCGCCGCCGGGGTCCCCGCCGAGGAGCGCGGCGCGGTGCTGGTCGAACCCGACCGGGCCGCCGCGATCGCCGCGGCCGTGGCCCGCGCACAGCCCGGCGACACGGTCCTCGTCGCCGGCAAGGGCCACGAGCAGGGCCAGGACGTGGGCGGAGTGGTCCGCCCCTTCGACGACCGCGAGGTCCTGCGCGCCGCGATCGAAAACCGACACGAGAACAGTCAGGGATGAAGCAGTGATCGCCCTCTCCCTCGCCGAGATCGCCGAAATCGTCGGCGGGCAGGCGTACGACATACCGGATCCGTCCGTCCGGATCACCGGTCCCGTCGTCATCGACTCCCGCGAGGTACGGCCCGGCAGCCTCTTCGCCGCCTTCGCCGGCGAGCGCGTCGACGGCCACGACTACGCGGTGCGCGCGGTCGAGGCGGGCGCGGCAGCCGTCCTGGCCGCCCGCCCCGTCGGCGTGCCCGCGATCGTCGTGGACGACGTCCAGGCGGCGCTCGGCGCGCTGGCCCGCGCCGTCGTCGAACGGCTCGGCACCGACGTGGTCGCGTTGACCGGTTCGGCCGGCAAGACCTCCACCAAGGACCTGATCGCCCAGGTCCTGCAGAAGCACGCGCCGACCGTGTGGACGCCCGGCTCGCTCAACAACGAGATCGGGCTGCCGCTCACCGCGCTGACGGCCACCGAGGACACCCGGCACCTTGTCCTCGAGATGGGCGCCCGCGGCATCGGCCACATCCGCTACCTGACGGGCCTGACGCCGCCGCGTATCGGCGTCGTCCTCAACGTCGGCTCCGCCCACATCGGCGAGTTCGGCGGCCGCGAGCAGATCGCGCAGGCCAAGGGCGAGCTCGTCGAGAGCCTGCCGGAGGACGGCGTCGCGGTCCTGAACGCCGACGACCCGCTCGTGCGCGCCATGGCCGCCCGCACCAAGGCCCGCGTGCTGCTCTTCGGCGAGGCCGAGGACGCGGCCGTACGTGCCGAGAATGTCCGGCTCATGGAGAACGGACAACCCTCTTTCAGTCTTCACACACCCACCGGGTGCAGTGACGTGACCTTGCGCCTGTACGGTGAGCACCACGTGTCGAACGCGCTCGCCGCGGCCGCCGTCGCCCATGAGCTGGGCATGCCTGTCGAGGAGATCGCCACCGCGCTCTCCGAGGCCGGTTCCCTCTCCCGCTGGCGCATGGAGGTCACCGAGCGTCCGGACGGCGTCACGGTCGTCAACGACGCCTACAACGCGAACCCCGAGTCCATGCGAGCCGCCCTGCGCGCGCTCGCGGCCATGGGCAGGGCCGCTCAGGCCCGGGGCGCGCGGACGTGGGCGGTGCTCGGCAAGATGGCCGAGCTCGGCGACGACTCGCTCGCCGAGCACGACGCGGTCGGGCGGCTCGCCGTCCGGCTCAACGTCAGCAAGCTCGTCGCGGTCGGGGACAGGGAAGCGTCCTGGCTGCAACTGGGCGCATATAACGAGGGTTCGTGGGGTGAGGAGTCGGTGCACGTGTCCGACGCGCAGGCGGCGGTCGACCTGTTGCGCAGAGAACTGCGTCCGGGGGACGTCGTGCTGGTGAAGGCGTCCCGGTCGGTGGGGCTCGAGCAGGTCGCCCTGGCACTGCTCGACTCCGGGAGCGAGGTCGCCGGGCGATGAGGCAGATCCTCTTCGCGGGAGCCATCGGTCTCTTCCTGACCCTGATCGGCACCCCGCTGCTCATCAAGCTGCTGGCCCGCAAGGGATACGGGCAGTTCATCCGGGACGACGGCCCGCGCACCCACGGCAGCAAGAAGGGCACGCCCACCATGGGCGGCATCTCCTTCATCCTCGCCACGCTCATCGCGTACGCCCTCGCCAAGGTCATCACCGGCGAGGACCCGACGTACTCGGGCGTCCTCGTGCTGTTCCTGATGGCCGGCATGGGCCTGGTCGGCTTCCTCGACGACTACATCAAGATCGTCAAGCAGCGGTCGCTCGGTCTGCGGGCCAAGGCGAAGATGGCCGGCCAGCTGATCGTCGGCATCGCGTTCGCCGTGCTGTCGCTCCAGTTCGCCGATCTGCGCGGACTGACCCCGGCCTCCACCAAGCTCTCCTTCATCACCGACTTCGGCTGGTCCATCGGACCGGTGCTGTTCGTGGTCTGGGCGCTGTTCATGATCCTGGCCATGTCCAACGGCGTGAACCTGACGGACGGTCTGGACGGCCTGGCCACCGGCGCCTCGGTGATGGTCTTCGGCGCGTACACCTTCATCGGCCTCTGGCAGTTCCAGGAGTCCTGCGCCAACGCGCTCGAACTCACCAACCCGAACGCCTGCTTCGAGGTGCGCGACCCCCTCGACCTCGCGGTCGTCGCCTCCGCGCTGATGGGCGCCTGCTTCGGCTTCCTGTGGTGGAACACCTCGCCGGCCAAGATCTTCATGGGCGACACCGGTTCGCTGGCCCTCGGCGGCGCGCTCGCCGGTCTCGCCATCTGCTCGCGCACCGAGCTGCTGCTCGCCCTGCTCGGCGGCCTGTTCGTGCTGATCACCATGTCCGTGGTCATCCAGGTCGGCTCGTTCAAGATGACCCGCAAGCGCGTCTTCAGGATGGCCCCGCTCCAGCACCACTTCGAGCTCAAGGGCTGGTCCGAGGTGCTCGTCGTGGTCCGGTTCTGGATCATCCAGGGCATGTGCGTCATCGTGGGCCTGGGCCTCTTCTACGCGGGATGGGCGTCCGAGAAGTGAGCGAGACGGTGGACTGGAAGGGCAAGCGGGTCACGGTCGCGGGGCTCGGGGTCTCCGGCATCCCCGCCGCCCGCGTCCTGCACGGCCTCGGCGCGGTGGTGACCGTCGTCAACGACGGCGACGACGAGCGCTCCCGGGCGCAGGCCGCCGAACTGGAGGCGGAGGGGATCACCGTCCGCCTCGGCGACGGGGCGACCCTGCCCGAGGGCACCGAGCTGATCGTCACCGCCCCCGGCTGGCGGCCCGACAAGCCGCTCTTCCAGGCCGCCGCCGAGGCGGGCGTGGAGGTCTGGGGCGACGTCGAACTGGCCTGGCGTCTGCGCGGGCCCGACGCCGCTCCCTGGCTCGCGGTCACCGGCACCAACGGCAAGACCACGACCGTGCGGATGCTCGCCTCCATCCTGGAGGCGGCCGGTCTGCGGACCGCCGCCGTCGGCAACATCGGCGTCTCGCTGCTCGACGCCGTCCTCGGCGAGGAGCGGTACGACGTGCTCGCCGTGGAGCTCTCCAGCTACCAGCTGCACTGGGCCCCGTCCCTGCGGGCCCACTCCGCGGCCGTGCTCAACCTGGCCCCGGACCACCTCGACTGGCACGGCTCCATGGAGGCGTACGCCGCCGACAAGGGCCGGATCTACGAGGGCAACCAGGTCGCCTGCGTCTACAACGTCGCCGACCCCGCCACCGAGCGGCTGGTCGAGGAGGCGGACGTGGTCGAGGGCTGCCGGGCCGTCGGCTTCACCCTCGGCACCCCCGGCCCCTCCATGCTCGGCGTCGTCGACGGCATCCTCGTCGACCGGGCCTTCGTGGAGAACCGGCAGAAGAACGCCCAGGAGCTGGCCGAGGTCTCCGACGTCCAGCCGCCGGCCCCGCACAACATCGCCAACGCCCTGGCCGCGGCCGCCCTGGCCCGCGCCTTCGGCGTCGACGCCAAGGCGGTGCGCGACGGACTGCGGGCCTTCCGCCCCGACGCCCACCGCATCGAGCACGTCCTGGACGTCGACGGCGTCGCGTACGTCGACGACTCCAAGGCCACCAACACCCATGCCGCCGAAGCCTCGTTGGCGGCCTACGAGCCGATCGTCTGGATCGCCGGCGGCCTCGCCAAGGGGGCGACCTTCGACGAGCTCGTGAGCAGGTCCGCGAAGCGGCTGCGGGGCGTGGTGCTGATCGGCCAGGACCGCGCGCTGATCCGCGAAGCCCTGGCGCGACACGCCCCCGAGGTCCCGGTGGTCGACCTCGACCGGACCGACACTGGGGCGATGTCGGCGGCGGTCCAGGAGGCGGCCCGGCTCGCCCGGCCCGGAGACACCGTCCTGCTGGCGCCGGCCTGCGCCTCCATGGACATGTTCGTCAACTACAACAAGCGCGGCGAGGCCTTCGCGGACGCCGTCCGCGCCCTCGCCGGCGCCGAGCAGACCGGCACGGACCCCGCCTGACCTGACCAGCCACCAGGTCCGGCGGCGCCGGACACGACTGGAGGGGACAGCGACTGATGCCGAGCAAGATCGCCGGGACGCGCCGGCCCTCCGCCGTACGCGGCGGGGGGCGGGCCCCCGCCTCCCCGCGGCGCCCCCGCGGCGGCGGCCTGCGGCGGAGCTACGAGCGGGCCCGGCGGGCCTGGGACCGGCCGCTCACCGCGTACTACGTGATCCTGGGCGCCGGCCTGCTGATCACCACGCTCGGCCTGGTGATGGTCTACTCGGCCTCGATGATCACGGCGCTGAAGTACGACCTGCCCGCCACGTACTTCTTCGGCAAGCAGTTCCTCGCCGCCCTCATCGGCGGCGGACTGCTGCTGCTGGCCTCCCGGATGCCGGTGCGCCTGCACCGCGCGCTGGCCTACCCGCTGCTGATGGGCACCGTCTTCCTCATGGTGCTGGTCCAGATCCCCGGGATAGGGCACTCCGTCAACGGCAACCAGAACTGGATCTACCTGGGCGGGCCCTTCCAGCTCCAGCCCAGCGAGTTCGGCAAGCTGGCGCTGATCCTGTGGGGCGCGGACCTGCTGGCCCGCAAGCACGACATGAGGCTGCTGACCCAGTGGAAGCACATGCTGGTCCCGCTGGTCCCCGGCACGTTCATGCTGCTCGGACTGATCATGCTCGGCGGGGACATGGGCACCTCCATCGTCCTCGCCGCGATCCTCTTCGGCCTGCTGTGGACCGCCGGGGCGCCCACCCGGCTGTTCGCCGGGGTGCTCGCCGTCGCCGGCCTGATCGGTCTGATCCTCATCAAGACCAGCCCCAACCGGATGAAGCGGTTCGCCTGCATCGGGGCCAGCGACCCCGGCGGGGAGGGGGACCCGTGCTGGCAGGCCGCGCACGGGATCTATGCTCTGGCATCGGGCGGATGGTTCGGTTCCGGTCTGGGTGCCAGTGTGGAAAAATGGGGCCAACTGCCTGAAGCGCACACCGACTTCATCTTCGCCGTCACCGGGGAGGAACTGGGGCTGGCGGGGACGCTGTCGGTGCTCGCCCTGTTCGCGGCTCTAGGCTATGCGGGTATCCGCGTGGCCGGACGCACGGAGGACCCCTTCGTGAGGTTTGCCGCGGGAGGCGTGACCACCTGGATCACGGCGCAGGCCGTGATCAACATCGGTGCGGTGCTCGGTCTGCTGCCGATCGCCGGAGTCCCGCTCCCGCTGTTCTCCTACGGAGGGTCGGCCCTGCTGCCGACCATGTTCGCCGTCGGGTTGCTGATCGCCTTCGCGCGACAGGAGCCCGCCGCGAAAGCGGCCCTGGCCATGCGCCGCCCCGGCTGGGGCAAGCGGGCCGGGGTGAGATGGAAGTCGATGCGACGGCGCGTCAAGAAGCGTCCGTCCGGAGAGCGGTGAATTTCGGTGCATGTCGTACTCGCCGGTGGGGGGACCGCCGGCCACATCGAGCCCGCGCTCGCCCTCGCGGACGCCCTGCGCAGGCAGGACCCCACCGTGGGGATCACGGCGCTGGGCACCGAGCGCGGGCTCGAGACCCGGCTCGTGCCCGAGCGGGGTTACGAGCTGGCGCTCATCCCCGCCGTGCCGCTGCCGCGCAAGCCCACCCCGGAGCTGATCACCGTCCCCGGGCGGCTGCGCGGCACGATCAAGGCCGCCGAGCAGGTCCTGGAGCGCACCAAGGCCGACTGCGTGGTCGGCTTCGGCGGCTACGTGGCCCTGCCCGGCTATCTGGCCGCCAAGCGGCTCGGCGTGCCGATCGTGGTCCACGAGGCCAACGCGCGGCCCGGTCTGGCCAACAAGATCGGTTCGCGGTACGCGCACGGCGTCGGTGTCGCCACCCCGGACTCCAAGCTGCGCGGTGCCCGCTACATCGGCATCCCGCTGCGGCACACCATCGCCACCCTCGACCGCGCCCGGGTCCGCCCCGAGGCGCGCGCCGCCTTCGGGCTCGACCCCAACCTGCCGACCCTGCTGGTCTCCGGCGGCTCGCAGGGCGCCCGCCGGCTCAACGAGGTCGTCCAGCAGATCGCCCCGGTGCTCCAGCGCTCCGGCGTCCAGATCCTGCACGCGGTCGGCCCGAAGAACGAACTGCCGCGCGTCGACAACATGCCCGGAATGCCGCCCTACGTGCCGGTACCGTACGTGGACCGGATGGATCTCGCGTACGCCGCGGCCGACATGATGCTCTGCCGGGCGGGCGCGATGACCGTCGCCGAGCTCTCCGCCGTCGGGCTCCCGGCCGCGTACGTGCCGCTGCCCATCGGCAACGGCGAACAGCGGCTCAACGCCCAGCCGGTGGTCAAGGCGGGCGGCGGACTGCTCGTCGACGACGCGGAACTGACCCCGCAGTGGGTGCAGGGCAACGTCCTGCCGGTGCTGTCCGACCCGCACCGGCTGTACGAGATGTCCCGCGCCGCCGCCGAGTTCGGCCGCCGGGACGCCGACGACCTGCTCGTCGGCATGGTGTACGAGGCGATCGCCGCCCACCGTCAGGGGTAGGGCGGCCGGAGGGAGACCGGACGTGGCAGCCGGACCGACGACCGCAGAGCAGCGCGCCCCGCGCGCACCGAAGGACCCGTCGGCCCGGCCGTCCGGCTCCCCGAAGGGCCCCGGCCCGCTCGCCCGGCTGCGCGGTCCGCGCGCGCTGCTCGCCGCCGCGGCCGCCGTCGCCCTCGGCGCCGGCGGCATCTGGGCGCTGTACGGCTCCTCCTGGCTCCGTGTGGAACATGTGAAGACTTCGGGGACGAAGGTCCTCACCCGGGCCGAAGTGGAGGCCGCCGCGGCGGTCCCGCTGGGCTCCCCGCTCGCCTCCGTCGACACGGACGCCATCGCGGCGCGGCTGACGGACCGGCTGCCCCGGATCGACGCGGTGGAGGTCTCCCGGTCCTGGCCGCACGGAATCGATCTGAAAGTGACGGAACGAAAGCCCGTCCTGCTGGTCGAAAAAGGCGGAAAGTTCATCGAAGTGGACGACGGCGGAATGCGTTTCGCCACCGTCGACCGGCCCCCGGCCGGTGTGCCCCGGCTCGTCATGAACGTCTCCGGCTCGCCCAGTCTGCGGCGTTTCGACGCGGACCGGCTGCTCGTCGAGGCGGTGGGCGTCACGGCCGGACTTCCGCGCGCAATCGCCCGGGACGTCCGGGTCGTCAGGGTCGCCTCGTACGACTCCGTCACCCTGGAGCTCGGCGGCGGCCGCACGGTGTTCTGGGGCAGCGGCGAGGACGGCGTGTCGAAGGCCCGGGTGCTGGCCGCGCTGATGAAAGCGGAACCCGAGGCGGGGCACTTCGACGTCAGCGCTCCCACGGCCCCGGCGGCGTCACGGAGTTGACGCGCATCGCCGCTGGCCAGCACCCTGGTTGGCCAGCGCTACGGGTGATCACATAGGGTGAAAAGAAAAACGGGAGGTTCGGCGTGTTCGTTGAACGTGCGCCGCTTGTCGACTTAGTGTCCTGTTCGGAAGAGTCCAGCGAACAGAGACACTGGTAACCCTAAACTTCAACGTTAGGGTTTGGGTCGGCATTTCGGACCGTCCCATCGGCATCCGTCGTCGCGACGCGACTACCACCGCGCAGCGGCGACACGTAACTCGAGGCGAGAGGCCTTCGACGTGGCAGCACCGCAGAACTACCTCGCAGTCATCAAGGTCATCGGTGTCGGCGGCGGTGGTGTCAATGCCATCAACCGAATGATCGAGGTCGGTCTCAAGGGCGTCGAGTTCATCGCCATCAACACCGACGCTCAGGCGCTGTTGATGAGCGACGCCGACGTCAAGCTCGACGTCGGCCGCGAACTCACCCGGGGCCTCGGGGCCGGGGCGAACCCGGCAGTCGGTCGCAAGGCGGCAGAGGACCACCGCGAGGAGATCGAGGAGGTCCTCAAGGGGGCCGACATGGTCTTCGTCACCGCCGGCGAAGGCGGCGGCACCGGAACCGGCGGCGCGCCCGTCGTCGCCAACATCGCGCGCTCGCTGGGCGCCCTCACGATCGGCGTGGTCACCCGCCCGTTCACCTTCGAGGGCCGGCGCCGCGCCAACCAGGCGGAGGACGGCATCGCCGAGCTCCGCGAAGAGGTCGACACCCTCATCGTCATCCCGAACGACCGGCTGCTCTCCATCTCCGACCGCCAGGTCTCGGTCCTCGACGCCTTCAAGTCGGCCGACCAGGTGCTGCTGAGCGGCGTCCAGGGCATCACCGACCTCATCACCACCCCGGGCCTGATCAACCTGGACTTCGCCGACGTCAAGTCGGTCATGTCCGAGGCCGGTTCGGCGCTCATGGGCATCGGCTCGGCCCGCGGCGACGACCGCGCGGTGGCCGCGGCCGAGATGGCGATCTCCTCGCCGCTCCTGGAGGCGTCCATCGACGGCGCCCGCGGTGTGCTGCTCTCCATCTCCGGCGGCTCGGACCTCGGTCTGTTCGAGATCAACGAGGCCGCGCAGCTCGTCAGCGAGGCGGCCCACCCCGAGGCCAACATCATCTTCGGCGCCGTCATCGACGACGCGCTCGGCGACGAGGTCCGGGTCACCGTCATCGCGGCCGGCTTCGACGGCGGCCAGCCGCCGGCCCGGCGCGACAACATCCTCGGCGCGGCCTCGGCCAAGCGCGAGGAGCCGGCCCCCGCGCCCCGGGCCACCGAGACCCCCCGCCCCATCGGCGGCCTCGGCACCGTGACCCCGCGCGAGGACGCCCCGGCCCCGGCCGAGCCGGCCCCGGCGGTCAACGAGACCCCGCTGCAGCCGGCCACCCCGCCGGTGGTCCCGCCGGCCCGCCCGTACCCGGACACCCAGGCCGAAGAGCTGGACGTCCCGGACTTCTTGAAGTGATAGGGCGGCACGACCTCACGAGCGGCGCGCACTTCGCCTTCACCGACCGGTGGGGCGGGGTGAGCGCCGCTCCGTACGAGGAGCTCAACCTCGGCGGCGCGGTCGGCGACGACCCGGAGGCCGTCCGGTCCAACCGGGCGCGCGCCGCCGCCGCGCTGGGTCTCGACCCGGCGCACGTGGTGTGGATGAACCAGGTGCACGGCGCGGACGTCGCGGTGATCGACCGCGACTGGACCCCCGGCACCGCCCTTCCCCCGGTGGACGCGCTGGTCACCGACCGGCGCGACGTCGCGCTCGCGGTGCTGACCGCCGACTGCGTCCCCGTCCTGCTGGCCGACCCGGTCGCCGGCGTCGTGGCCGCCGCCCACGCCGGGCGGCCCGGAATGGTCGCCGGAGTCGTCCCCGCCGCCGTCGAGGCGATGGTGGGGCTCGGCGCCGAACCCGCCCGGATCACCGCCCGCACCGGCCCGGCCGTCTGCGGCCGGTGCTACGAGGTGCCGGAGCGGATGCGCGACGAGGTCGCCGCGGTACGGCCCGAGGCCCGGGCCGAGACCAGCTGGGGAACCCCGGCGGTCGACGTCGCGGCCGGAGTGCACGCCCAGTTGGAAGCGCTGGGGGTACGCGACCGGCGCGCGTCGGACGTCTGCACCCTGGAGTCGGGCGACCACTTCTCGTACCGCAGGGACCGGACGACGGGGCGACTCGCGGGATATGTCTGGTTCGACAGTCAGGAAGAGAGATGACGGACCGCAGAACCCAGCTCGCCGAGAACCTGGCCCGGGTGGAGGAACGTATCTCCGCCGCCTGCGCGGCGGCCGGCCGGCAGCGGGAGGACGTGACCCTCATCGTGGTCACCAAGACCTACCCGGCGAGCGACGTGAGAATCCTGCACGAACTCGGTGTGCGCCACGTGGCCGAGAACCGCGACCAGGACGCGGCGCCCAAGGCCGCGGCCTGTGCGGACCTGGACCTGCGATGGCACTTCGTGGGCCAGTTGCAGACCAATAAGGTCCGTTCCGTGGTGGGTTATGCGGATGTGGTGCAGTCCGTCGACCGCTTGAAGCTCGTCTCCGCTCTCTCCGCGGCCGCGGAGAAGAGGGGACGCGAGCTCGGCTGCCTGATCCAGGTGGCGCTCGACGCCGAGTCGAACGAGCGCGGCGCCCGCGGCGGCGTCGGTCCGGACGGCGTCGAGGAGTTGGCCGGCGCCGTCGAGGCGGCGCCGGGTCTGCGGCTCGACGGCCTGATGACCGTCGCGCCGCTCGCCGGTCCCTACGCGGGCCGGCCGCGCGAGGCGTTCGATCGGCTGATGGATTTGTCGACTGCCCTGCGCGCGAACCGTCCGGCTGCGAACATGGTGTCCGCTGGGATGAGCGCGGATCTCGAAGAGGCCGTGGCCGCCGGGGCGACACACGTCCGCATCGGCAGCGCGGTACTCGGAGTCCGCCCCCGGCTCGGGTAACGTCGCGAAGCAAGTCGGACCACAGCAGAAAATATGGTCATTCCCGCAGATAGCGGGCAGGCCCCGTGGATCGTTGACGCGCTAGGCGGCGCTGCGAAGATGCAGGACCAGGGCGATCCACCACAGAGCGGAGGACTCGGAGAATGGCCGGCGCAATGCGCAAGATGGCGGTCTACCTCGGCCTCGTGGAGGACGATGGGTACGACGGCCGGGGATTCGACCCCGACGACGATTTCGAACCCGAGCTGGAGCCGGAGCCGGAGCGCCGGCACCAGCCGCCCCGCCAGGTGGAGCGCGAGGAGCCGGTCCGCGTCGCGGCGCCGCCGCCGCAGCGTGAGCCGGTGCACGTGCCCGCCGCGCTGTCCGCGGAGAGCGGCCGGCCGGCCCGCATCGCCCCCGTGTCATCCATCACACCAGAACGCCCGAGCCTGGAGAAGAACGCACCGGTGATCATGCCCAAGGTCGTGTCCGAGCGGGAGCCCTACCGCATCACCACGCTGCACCCGCGGACGTACAACGAGGCCCGTACCATCGGGGAACACTTCCGCGAGGGCACCCCCGTGATCATGAACCTCACGGAGATGGACGACACCGACGCGAAGCGACTTGTCGACTTTGCCGCCGGTCTGGTCTTCGGGCTCCATGGCAGCATTGAGCGCGTGACGCAGAAGGTGTTCCTGTTGTCGCCTGCTAACGTCGATGTCACGGCGGAGGACAAGGCCCGCATCGCAGAGGGCGGATTCTTCAACCAGAGCTGAGTACACGACCGAGTACGACCCGGCCGCGAGGCCGGTGGGAGCACGAGAAACAGGGGAGAGGGAAGCGCGGCAATGGGCGTGGCACTGCAAGTGGTCTACATCGCGCTGACGTGCTTCCTCGTCGTGCTGATCTTCCGGTTGGTCATGGACTACGTCTTCCAGTTCGCACGTTCATGGCAACCCGGCAAGGCGATGGTGGTCGTTCTGGAGGCCACCTACACTGTCACCGATCCACCGCTCAAGCTTCTTCGGCGGTTCATCCCGCCGTTGCGTCTCGGGGGCGTGGCACTCGACCTGTCCTTCTTCGTTCTGATGATCATCGTCTACATCCTGATCTCCATCGTGAGCAGCTACGCGAGGTGAATGTGGACGATACGGTCTTGCCGACTGCCGACGACTACGTAGAGGTGAAGAAGAGATGCCGCTGACCCCCGAGGACGTGCGGAACAAGCAGTTCACGACCGTCCGCCTCCGAGAAGGCTATGACGAGGACGAGGTGGATGCCTTCCTCGACGAGGTCGAAGCCGAACTGACCCGCCTGCTCCGCGAGAACGAGGACCTGCGCGCCAAGCTGGCCGCGGCGACGCGTGCCGCCGCGCAGAACCAGCAGCAGGGCATGCGCAAGCCCCCGGAGCCGCAGGACCGTCCGCAGGGTCCCGGCGCGCCTGTGCCCGCCGCCATATCCGGTCCGCCGGTGCAGCAGCAGCCCCCGATGGGTGGCCCGCCGCAGCTGCCGTCCGGTGCCCCTCAGCTTCCCGCCGGCCCCGGCGGACACGGCCCCATGCAGGGCGGACCCATGGGTCCCGGCCCGATGCAGGGCGGCCCCATGGGCGGTCCGATGGGCGGCCCCATGGGCCACCCGCAGCAGGGCATGCCCCAGCCCGGTCAGGGCCCCGGCGGCGACAGCGCCGCGCGCGTCCTGTCGCTGGCCCAGCAGACCGCCGACCAGGCGATCGCCGAGGCCCGCTCCGAGGCGAACAAGATCGTCGGCGAGGCGCGCTCCCGCGCCGAGGGCCTGGAGCGGGACGCCCGCGCCAAGGCGGACGCTCTTGAGCGGGACGCGCAGGAGAAGCACCGCGTCGCGATGGGCTCCCTGGAGTCCGCCCGCGCCACGCTGGAGCGCAAGGTCGAGGACCTCCGGGGCTTCGAGCGCGAGTACCGGACCCGTCTGAAGTCGTACCTCGAGTCCCAGCTGCGTCAGCTGGAGACCCAGGCCGACGACTCGCTGGCCCCGCCGCGGACCCCGGCGACCGCCTCGCTGCCGCCGTCCCCGTCGATGGCGCCGGCCGGTGCGAGCGCGCCGTCCTACGGTGGCAACGGTGCGATGGGCGGAGCCCCTTCGTACGGCGGCCAGCAGCAGATGTCCCCGGCGATGACCCAGCCGATGGCGCCGGTCCGTCCGCAGGCCCCGCAGCCGATGCAGCAGGCCCCGGCGCCGATGCGCGGCTTCCTGATCGACGAGGACGACAACTGATACGGCACGCGCCGCGCGCGTAGCCCCGTCGGCAGTCAAGGGCCGGGCCCCTGGTGACAACCAGGGGCCCGGCCCTTTTGCCGTGCGCGGGCGCCGGCCCGGGCGGCCGGAACGCCGAAGGGCCCGGCCCCTGTCGGGGCCGGGCCCTTCGGGCGCGGTCGCCTACGCCTTGCGGAGGCGGAAGACGAGGCCGAGGGCCTCGTCCTCGAACGGGGCGCCGTACGTGTCGTCGGCCTCGCCCGTCGCGTAGTCCGTCGACAGGACCTCGTCCGCGATCAGGTCCGCGTGCGCCGTGAGCGCCTCCGTGACCTCCGGGTCCTTCGACGTCCAGCGCAGGGCGATCCGGTCCGCCACGTCCAGGCCGCTGTTCTTGCGGGCCTCCTGGATCAGCCGGATCGCGTCACGGGCCAGGCCCGCGCGGCGCAGCTCCGGCGTGATCTCCAGGTCCAGGGCGACCGTCGCGCCCTGGTCGGAGGCCACCGACCAGCCCTCCCGCGGGGTCTCCGTGATGATGACCTCCTCCGGGGTGAGGGTGATCTCCTCGCCGTTCACCTCCAGCCGCGCCTCGCCGTCGCGCAGCGCCAGCGACAGGGCCGCCGCGTCGGCCGCGGCCACCGCCTTCGCCACGTCCTGCACGCCCTTGCCGAACCGCTTGCCCAGCGCGCGGAAGTTCGCCTTCGCGGTGGTGTCGACCAGCGAGCCGCCCACCTCGCTCAGCGAGGCCAGCGAACTGACGTTCAGCTCCTCGGTGATCTGCGCCTGCAGCTCCTCGGAGAGCGCCGCGAAGCCCGTGGCCGCGACCAGTGCCCGCGACAGCGGCTGGCGGGTCTTCACGCCCGACTCCGCGCGCGTCGCCCGGCCCAGCTCGACCAGCCGCCGCACCAGCGCCATCTGCTCGGACAGCGTCGGGTCGATCAGGTCCGCGTCCGCCTCCGGCCACGTCGACAGGTGCACCGACTCCGGCGCCTCCGGCGTCACCGGGACGACCAGGTCCTGCCAGACGCGCTCCGTGATGAACGGGGTCAGCGGGGCCATGAGACGGGTGACCGTCTCGATGACCTCGTGCAGGGTCCGCAGCGCCGCCTTGTCGCCCTGCCAGAACCGGCGCCGCGAGCGGCGCACGTACCAGTTCGACAGGTCGTCGACGAACGCCGAGAGGAGCTTGCCGGCGCGCTGGGTGTCGTAGGCCTCCATCGCCTCGGTGACCTGGGCGACCAGCGCGTTCAGCTCGCTGAGCAGCCAGCGGTCCAGGACGGTGCGCCCGGCGGGCGCCGGGTCGGCCTCGCTCGGCGCCCAGCCCGAGGTACGGGCGTACAGGGCCTGGAAGGCGACCGTGTTCCAGTACGTGAGGAGCGTCTTGCGGACGACCTCCTGGATCGTGCCGTGGCCCACGCGCCGCGCCGCCCACGGCGAGCCGCCGGCCGCCATGAACCAGCGCACCGCGTCCGCGCCGTGCTGGTCCATGAGCGGGATCGGCTGCAGGATGTTGCCCAGGTGCTTGGACATCTTGCGGCCGTCCTCGGCGAGGATGTGGCCCAGGCAGACCACGTTCTCGTACGACGACTTGTCGAAGACCAGGGTGCCGACCGCCATCAGCGTGTAGAACCAGCCGCGGGTCTGGTCGATGGCCTCGCTGATGAACTGCGCCGGGTAGCGGGACTCGAAGAGTTCCTTGTTCTTGTACGGGTAGCCCCACTGCGCGAACGGCATCGAGCCCGAGTCGTACCAGGCGTCGATGACCTCCGGCACGCGCACGGCCTCCAGCGCGCAGCCCTCGGCGGTGCAGGTGAAGGTCACGTCGTCGATGTACGGGCGGTGCGGGTCCAGCTCCGACTGGTCGGCGCCCGTCAGCTCGGTCAGCTCCGCGCGCGAGCCCACGCACGTCAGGTGGCCGTCCTCGCAGCGCCAGATCGGCAGCGGGGTGCCCCAGTAGCGGTTCCGGGACAGGGCCCAGTCGATGTTGTTGTTCAGCCAGTCGCCGAAGCGGCCGTGCTTGACCGAGTCCGGGAACCAGTTGGTCTTCTCGTTCTCCTCGAGGAGACGGTCCTTGACCGCGGTCGTGCGGATGTACCAGGACGGCTGCGCGTAGTACAGCAGCGCCGTGTGGCAGCGCCAGCAGTGCGGGTAGCTGTGCTCGTACGGGATGTGCTTGAACAGCAGGCCCCGGGCGTCCAGGTCGGCCGTCAGCTGCTCGTCGGCCTTCTTGAAGAAGACCCCGCCGACCAGCGGCACGTCCTCCTCGAAGGTGCCGTCCGGGCGGACCGGGTTCACGACCGGCAGGCCGTACGCGCGGCAGACCCTGAGGTCGTCCTCACCGAAGGCGGGGGACTGGTGGACCAGACCCGTACCGTCCTCGGTCGTGACGTACTCGGCGTTGACGACGTAGTGCGCAGGCTCCGGGAACTCGACCAGCTCGAAGGGCCGCTGGTACGTCCAGCGCTCCATCTCCGCGCCGGTGAACGTCTGCCCGGTGGCCTCCCAGCCCTCGCCGAGCGCCTTCTCCAGCAGCGGCTGCGCGACGACGAGCTTCTCCGTGCTCTCGCCGCCGACGGGTGTCGCGACCACGTACGTGACATCGGGGTGCGCGGCGACGGCGGTGTTGGACACCAGCGTCCACGGGGTCGTCGTCCAGACCAGCAGCGATGCCTCGCCCGCGAGCGGGCCGGAGGTCAGCGGGAAGCGGACGAAGACGGAGGGGTCGACGACCGTCTCGTAGCCCTGCGCCAGCTCGTGGTCCGACAGGCCGGTGCCGCAGCGCGGGCACCAGGGGGCGACGCGGTGGTCCTGGACCAGCAGGCCCTTGCCGAAGATCTCCTTCAGCGACCACCAGACCGACTCGATGTACTCGGGGTCCATCGTGCGGTACGCGTCGTCGAGGTCGACCCAGTAGCCCATGCGGGTCGTGAGCTCGGCGAACGCGTCCGTGTGCCGGGTCACCGACTCGCGGCACTTGTCGTTGAAGGCCGCGATGCCGTACGCCTCGATGTCCTTCTTGCCGGAGAAGCCGAGCTCCTTCTCGACGGCCAGCTCGACGGGCAGGCCGTGGCAGTCCCAGCCGGCCTTCCGGGCGACGTGGTAGCCGCGCATGGTGCGGAAGCGCGGGAAGACGTCCTTGAAGACGCGGGCCTCGATGTGGTGCGCGCCGGGCATGCCGTTCGCGGTGGGCGGGCCCTCGTAGAACACCCACTCGGGGCGGCCCTCGGACTGCTCCAGGGTCTTGGCGAAGACCTTGCTCTCGCGCCAGAAATCGAGCACGGCGTGCTCCAGCGCGGGCAGGTCGACCTGGGCGGGCACCTGGCGGTACTGCGTCATCGATCTTCCTCCGGCGGACTGTTCCTCTTCCGTCCGGAGGGACGAGAGACCTGCGCGTGCGCGGCTCCCGCGGTACCACCCTCCTTGGCCCCGGGCGCGAACGCCCCGAGCCCCCTCATTGGGGTCGCGATGCCGGTTCTACTGGCCGCGGTCGCCCGCGGTGTTCTTCCGGCGGCTCCGGGGTGATGCTTCACATCGGGCTCGCCCCCGGGCTCTCACCGTCCCCGGGTCGCTCATGGCTGCGTGCGACGCTACTCGTCCCCATCCATGCCTTTCGCTGTGGCCAGTGTACGGGGCGCGCGGGGGCCCGGCAGACCGGTTTTCCACCGGCGCACCGTACGGGTCGGGAGTGACCCGAATGGCCATACGGGCCGCGCGGGAGTTCCGGCGGGGCCGCGCGGCGGATTACGGGGCGGGGAGCTGGGCACAACGGTTGCAGGCTCGTCGCACGGGCGCACGGGGCGGGTGCGCGCGGCGGCGTGCCCCGTTGCCGCGGGGCTGGTGTCGATTTATCGTCCCAGCACGATTCGCGAGCAAGATCACAATATGTGAAGGGGCCGCGACATGGCGCCGAAGAAGACCGCCGCGACCGCCGGGAAGAAGGCGGCGACGGCACGTTCCGCCACCGCCTCCGAGGCGGCGGCGAAGGACGTGACCGGCAAGAAGTCGACGGTCGCGAAGAAGACGGTCGCGAAGAAGACCGCGGCGAAGCGGACCGCGGCCAGGAAGACCACGGCGGCGTCGGCGGCGGCCGGCGGAGCGAACCGCCCGGCGGCCGGCGCCGTGAACAGCACGCCGAGCAGCCGGGCGAGCAGGGCGAGCAAGCGCGCGGTGACCGGCGCCGCGGCCGCAGCGACGGAGGAGGCGACGACGACCGGGGCGGCGACGAGGACCGCCACGAGGACGGCGAGCAGGACGGCGCCGAAGACCGCGACCGGGACCACGGCGAAGACCGGGACCACGGCCAGGACCGGGACCGCGTCCAAGGCCGCGTCCAGGACCGTGGCCGCGGGCAGTACCGAGGTCACGGACGCGGGCGGGACCGCGACGAGGACCGGGAAGAAGACGGCGGCGAAGACGGCCGGGAAGGCCGTGAGGAAGACCGCCGCCACCAGGACCACCGCCGCCGAGAAGGCCGCGGACGGAAAGACCAGGGCCGCGACCGCGGCGGAGCAGACGGGAGCCAGGACGGTGGCAGCGAAGAAGACCGTGGGCAGCGCGACGGTGACGGAGGGCGTGGCCGACGCGGGCGCGGTGCCCGGGGCGCGGCCCGGAGAGCTCGCCGTCCGGCCGGGGGAGGACCCCTGGACCGAGGCGGAGGTCGCCGAGGCGCGGACGGACCTCATGAGCGAGGTGCTCCGCCTCCGGGCGGAGATCCACGCCTCGGAGAGCGCGCTCAGCGGACTGATGCGGGACTCCGGGGACGGCGCCGGCGACGACCAGGCCGACACCGGCACCAAGAACATCACCCGCGAGCACGAGCTGGCGCTCGCCGCCAACGCCCGCGAGATGCTGGAGCAGACCGAGCACGCCCTGGAGCGCCTCGACGCCGGCACGTACGGCCTGTGCGAGGTCTGCGGCAAGCCCATCGGCAAGGCGCGGATGCAGGCGTTCCCGCGCGCCACGCTCTGTGTGGAGGACAAGCAGAAGCAGGAACGCCGGGGCTGAGCCCGCACGTGTGTGCCGTACCCTCGTGGGCAGTCAGGCACCTAGGGTTGAGGGACTCACGTGGCAGAGGCGGAGCGCATCATCGGTACGCCGGATTCGGAAGGGGCCGAGGGGGCCGACGAGGCTGCGGAGCGGTCCGCCGAGCAGCCCCGCGGCAAGCGGAGGATCGTCGCGCTCTTCGTCGTCGCGCTGATCGCGTACCTCCTCGACCTCGGCACCAAGATCCTGGTCGTCGAGAAGCTGGAGGGCCATGAGCCGATCCGGGTCGTCGGCGATCTGCTGAAGTTCGAGGCGATCCGGAACCCGGGCGCGGCCTTCGGCATGGGCGAGGCCTTCACGATCATCTTCACCTGCATCGCGGCGGTGGTGATCGTGGTGATCATCCGGCTGGCCCGGAAGCTCTACAGCCTGCCGTGGGCGCTCGCGCTCGGCCTGCTCCTCGGCGGTGCGCTGGGCAACCTGACCGACCGGATCTTCCGGTCGCCGGGCGTGTTCGAGGGCGCGGTGGTCGACTTCATCGCGCCCGCGCACTTCGCGGTCTTCAACCTCGCGGACTCCGCGATCGTGTGCGGCGGCTTCCTCATCGTGATCCTGTCGTTCCGCGGGCTGGACCCCGACGGGACGGTCCACAAGGACTGACAAGGCATACTCGACGGGTGAGCACGAGTCCCGAGATCCGCACGCTGCCCGTACCCGACGGCCTGGAGGGCGAGCGCGTCGACGCCGCCATCGCCCGCATGTTCGGGTTCTCCCGCACCAAGGCGGCCGAGCTGGCCGCCGCCGGCAAAGTCCTGGTCGACGGCGCCGTCGTCGGCAAGTCCGAGCGGGTGAGCGGCGGCGCGTGGCTCGAGGTCGAGATGCCCGGCGCGCCCGCGCCCGTGCAGATCGTCGCGGAGCCCGTCGAGGGCATGGAGATCGTCCACGACGACGACGACATCGTGGTGATCGTGAAGCCGGTGGGCGTCGCCGCCCACCCCAGCCCCGGCTGGACCGGCACCACCGTCATCGGCGGCCTCGCCGCCGCCGGCTACCGGATCTCGACCTCCGGCGCCGCCGAGCGCCAGGGCATCGTGCACCGCCTCGACGTCGGCACCTCCGGCCTCATGGTCGTCGCCAAGTCGGAGCGGGCGTACACGCTGCTCAAGGCCCAGTTCCGCGAGCGCGTGGTGGACAAGCGGTACCACGCCCTGGTCCAGGGCCACCCGGACCCGCTGAGCGGCACCATCGACGCGCCCATCGGCCGGCACCCGAACCACGACTACAAGTGGGCCGTGACCGCCGAGGGCAAGCCCTCGGTCACCCACTACGACCTCATCGAGGCGTTCCGGGCGGCCTCGCTGCTCGACATCAAGCTGGAGACCGGCCGCACCCACCAGATCCGGGTGCACATGTCCGCGCACCGCCACCCCTGCGTCGGCGACCTCACGTACGGGGCCGACCCGACGCTGGCCAAGCGGCTCCGGCTGACCCGGCAGTGGCTGCACGCCGTGCGCCTCGGCTTCGAGCACCCGTCGGACGGCCGCTGGGTCGAGTTCGAGAGCGCGTACCCGGCCGACCTGCAGCACGCCCTCGACACGATCGCCGAGGAGAGCGCATGACCGCGCAGGACGAGCGCCTGACCGCGTACGAGGTGCGCGAGGCGCGGGACCACGGCGACCGGGACGCCTGCTTCGCGGTCCGCCGCGAGGTCTTCGTCGTCGAGCAGAACGTGCCGGCGGAGATCGAGTACGACCCGTACGACGAGACGGCCGTGCACGTGCTCGCGGTCCGCGCGGACGGGCTGCCGCTGGGCACCGGGCGGCTGCTGCACGGCGACGACGCGCTCGGCAAGACCGGCGCGGACGCCTCCGTCGGCTCGCTGGGGCGGCTCGCGGTCACCAAGGCGGCGCGCGGCCTCGGCGTCGGCGCGGCGCTGGTCAGGGCCATCGAGGACGCGGCCCGGGCGCGCGGCCTGACCGCCGTCGACCTGCACGCGCAGACCCACGCGACGGGCTTCTACGAGCGCCTCGGATACGAGGCGTACGGCCCGGAGTTCCCGGACGCGGGCATCCCGCACCGGGCGATGCGCCGCACGCTGTAACGCGCGCCTCCCACAGCCCCGCCCGTACGGGACAAGTGGTGCCTACCGGGCGAATCGCCGTCCGGCGTGGCAGGGTTGGCCCCTGGCCGTCGACCTACCGGAAGGCACGAGGGGCGCCCCGTGGACCAGTTGGCCCTGCTGATCCTGCTGCTGCTCGGCGCGCTGCTCACCGTGCCGCTGGGGGACCGGCTGGGGCTTCCCGCGCCGGTCCTGATGACGCTCTTCGGGATCGTCCTCGCCCTGCTGCCGTTCGTGCCGGACGTCGAGCTGCCGCCCGAGCTGATCCTGCCGCTGGTGCTGCCCCCGCTGCTGTACGCCACCGCGCAGCGCACCTCCTGGCGGCAGTTCGCGGCCAACGTGCGGCCGATCCTGCTGCTCGCCGTCGCCCTGGTCTTCGTCACCACGGCCGCCGTGGGCGTCGTCGCCGGCGCCCTCGTGCCCGGGCTGCCGCTGGCCGCCGCGCTGGCCCTCGGGGCCCTGGTCGCCCCGCCGGACCCGGTCGCCGCGACCGCCGTCGCCGGCTCGCTCGGGCTGCCGCGCCGGCTGGTGTCCATCCTGGAGGGCGAGGGCCTGTTCAACGACGTCACCGCGATCGTGCTCTACCACGTCGCCGTCGCGGCCGTCGTCAGCGGCTCCTTCTCCTGGCCCGAGGCCCTGCTGGAGTTCGTGCTCTCCGCCGTCGTCGCCCTCGTCGCCGGGCTGGTCATCGGCTGGCTCGCCACCCGGCTCATCGACCTGCTGGAGGACGCCACCCTGCAGACCGGACTCACCCTCCTCGTCCCCTTCGTCGCCTACGTCCTCGCCGAGGAGCTGCACGGCTCCGGCGTCCTCGCGGTCCTGGTGACCGCCCTGTACCTGACCGAGTTCGGCAAGGACGCCGACGACGTGATGGGCCGGCTCGCCGGACAGACGTTCTGGCAGGTCGTCGACACCCTCGTCACCGGCATCGCCTTCGGGCTCATCGGCCTCGAACTCGTCCACGTCTTCGGCACGCCCGGCGCGCGCCTCGGGACGATGCTCGGATGGGGCGCCGCCGTGCTCGGGGTCGTGGTCGCCGTCCGGCTGCTGTGGCTGCTGCCCGCCACCTGGGTCGCGAAGAAGCTGCACCGGCTGCGGGACGTGGCCGAGGAGATCCCCATGAGCTGGCGGGAGACCGTCGTCATGTGGTGGTCGGGGATGCGCGGGGTGGCCTCGGTGGCCCTGGCGCTCGCGCTTCCGCTGCACACCGCGGACGGGGCGCCGTTCCCCGCGCGGGAGGAGCTCGTGTTCATCGCCTTCTGCGTGATCCTCGGCACCCTGGTCGTCCAGGGCCTCACCCTGCCCTGGCTGGTGAACCGGCTCGGCGTGGAGGCCGACGCGGACGCCGAACGCCGGCTGGAGCGGGAGCTCGCGATCCGCGCGACCGGGGCCGCCAAGCGGCGGCTGAAGGAGATCGAGGAGGCCGAGGAGCTGCCGGAGGAGGTCCAGGAGCGGCTGCTGCGCGGCGCGTACGACATCGGCGCCCGGATCAGCCCCGATCTGCTGGGCGAGGACCGGCGCGACGCACTGGTGAAGCGGGCGCAGCGGCTGAGGGAAGTGCACCGGATCCAGCGGGAGATGATGTCGGCCGCCCGGCACGCGGTCCTCGCGGCCCGCAGCGAACCGGGCGCGGACCCCGAGGTCGTGGACCGGGTGCTGCGGCAGCTGGACGTGCGCAGCATGCGCTAGGGGGTGTCCGGCAGCTGTCCGGCGGTGGCCTGCGGGAATGGGAGGATGGCCGGATGGACATCATGCTCTTCCACTCCCTGTACGGTCTGCGTCCCGCCGTGGAGGCGGCGGCCGAGCGGCTGCGGGAGGCCGGGCACCGGGTGTGGACGCCGGATCTCTTCGAGGGCCGGACCGCCGACTCCCTCGAGGAGGCCATGGCGATCGGGAACGGGATCGGCAAGGACGAGCTGCTCAAGCGCGCCGTCCTCGCGGCCGCCCCCCACTCGGACCGCGGACTGGTGTACGCGGGCTTCTCCTTCGGCGCTTCGGTCGCGCAGACGCTGGCGCTGGGCGACGAGAAGGCGCGCGGACTGCTGCTGCTCCACGGCACCTCGGACCTCGCGCCGAACGCCTCCGTGGACGAACTGCCGGTCCAGCTGCACGTGGCCGAGCCGGACCCGTTCGAGTCGGACGACTGGCTGTCGGCCTGGTACCTGCAGATGGGCCGGGCGGGCGCGGACGTGGAGGTCTACCGCTACCCGGGCGCCGGACACCTGTACACGGACCCGGACCTGCCGGACCACGACGCGGAGGCCGCCGAGCGGACCTGGGCGACGGCGCTGGGGTTCCTGGAGACCCTGTAGCCGGGCCGGACACGCCGAAGGGCGCGGCGGGGGCTCGTCCCGCCGCGCCCTCCTGGCGCGTTAGGGGGCTGTTCAGCCGGCGCGGTACGCGGTCCACATGTTGTTCATCCGCGAGACCTGGCCCGAGGTGAACTGGTACATGCAGTTGTCGTACGTGTAGTCCATGAAGTTGTGGATCGGGTCCACACCCGTCTTGGAGGCGCAGGAGTCACGGCCGGTGGGGCACTCGTAGGCCGGGGACTTCTCGGCCGGGGTGTCCGCGACGTAGTCGCCGTTGCCGTTGCAGCCGCCCTGGAACGTGTGGTACAGGCCCAGCCAGTGGCCGACCTCGTGGGTGGCGGTGTCGCCCTCGTTGTAGTTGGCCGCGGAGCCGCCCGGCAGCGAGGAGTCCAGGACGACGACGCCGTCCATCGTCGGGTTGGAGGCGTAGGACGACGGGAAGGTCGCCCAGCCGAGCAGGCCGCCGCTGAGCTTGGCGGTGTAGAAGTTCAGCGCGCCGGCGCCGCCCTGGCGGAGGGCCGCCTTCATGTCCTTCTCGGCCTGGGAGCCGGAGGCCAGGTTGTACCAGGTGGCGTTGTCCGTGTAGGTGGTCCCGGCCAGCGTGAACTGGAAGTTGGTGTTCACGTTGCCGGTGCCCTGGCCGCCGTAGGCCGCGTTCAGGACGTTCATCTGGTTGTTGATGTCCGTGGCGGTGAGCTTGCCCTGGGTGCCGCTGTGGACGACGTGGAAGTACACCGGGATGTTGACCACGGCGGTGGCCGAGAGGCCCTGCGCGCGGCCATTGGCGCGGGCGGCCTCCAGTCTCTTCTTCAGGTCCGCGTCCATGGCCTTGGCCTGGGCGGCGGTGACCTCGTTGGGCTCGTGGCCGTGGGCGTCGGCGCCCTTCGCCTTGCGGGCGTGGGAGTCGGCGGAGGTGCCGTCCTCGCACTCCTCGGCGGAGGCGGCGGCGAGCGTGCCGGTGGAGGCGGCCGCGCCGGTGGGCGCGGAGAGGGGCACCAGGGCCAGGGTTCCGGCCATGGCGACAGCGCCGAGCACGCGACGGGACGTACGCGGCGATATACGAACAAGAGCACGCACAGGTGACTCCTCGCGGGGGGTTCATGGAGAGGTACTTCCTCGCCACGGCGGGGAGATTACGGGTTCATGTCAGATACCGATGAGCGTTGAACAAGCCCAATCATTCGGCGGGCAAATAGGGTCATCGGGAAGAAAAAATCCGGCGGCTTCCGGAGTTTGAGACGTGGACGTAACGAAAGACGTGACAACGACGGGTGGTGTGTCCGGATTCGATCTCCGTGACTCACCACCCGTCGTGATGATGTGATCTTCCGTTAACAAAGCCAAAGGTGGCTGAAAATCGCCCCTCAGGCCACCGGCGTGTACACCCGCTCGACCTTCTGCGTTCCCGAACGTGTGCGATAGGAGCGCGTCCAGGCCGCGGTCGCGTCCTGACGGGTCTTGTCGGAGACCGTGTAGTAGTCCATCTGCGACCGCTCGGCGGTCACGTCGAGCACGCCGTAGCCGTGGTGGTCCATGTCCACCCACTTCACATGCCGGTTGGCCGTCCTGATCGCGCCGGCCGCCACCACCGAGAGCGTGCCCGGGGCCACCTTCAGCAGGTCGTCGAGATTGTCCGAGGTCACCGAGGTGACTACGAACTCCGTGGCCGCCGAGGCCGAGAACGGGTACGTGGCGGCCTTCACCGGCACGTCGTTGGCCCACGCCATGTGGATGTCGCCGGTCAGGAAGACGGTGTTCCGGACGGCCTGCTGCGTCAGGTGGTTCAGCAGCTCCCGGCGGTCGTCCGTGTAGCCGTCCCACTGGTCCACGTTGATCGCCAGGCCCTCCTTCGGCAGCCCCAGCAACTCCGCCAGCGGCTCCAGGAGATGGGCCGGCAGCGAGCCGAAGGCGACCGGCGAGATCATCACCGAGGTGCCGACCAGCTTCCAGGCGGCGTCCGAACCGGCCAGTCCGGCCTTCAGCCAGTCCAGCTGGGCCCGGCCGGTGATCGTCCGCTCCGGGTCGTCCACCGTGCCGCTGCCGACGCCCGCCTGTTGCGAGCGGAACGAGCGCAGGTCCAGCAGATGCAGATCGGCCAGCCGGCCGAAGCGCAGCCGGCGGTAGACCGTGCCCTCCGTGGAGGCACGGACCGGCATCCACTCGAAGTACGCCTGCTTGGCGGCGGCGACCCGGTCCGCCCACGCGCCCTCGGCGCCGGGCGTGTGGTTCTCCGCCCCGCCCGACCAGGCGTCGTTGGCCACCTCGTGGTCGTCCCAGATCGCGACGACCGGGTGCGCGGCGTGCAGCGCCTGCAGGTCGGCGTCCGTCTTGTACGTGGCGTGCCGGAGGCGGTAGTCGGCGAGCGAGACGATCTCGTGGGCCGGCTCGTGGCGGCGCACGACCCGGTCCTCGGTCGGGTAGCCGCCGCTGGCGTACTCGTAGATGTAGTCGCCGAGGTGCAGCACCGCGTCCAGGTCGGCGCGGGCGGCGAGATGGCGGTAGGCGGAGAACCAGCCGGCCTCCCAGTTGGCGCAGGAGACCACGCCGAAGCGGATGTTCGGCGCCGCGGCGTCCACCGCCGGAGTGGTGCGGGTGCGGCCGACCGGCGAGACCGTCCCGCCCGCGGTGAAGCGGTAGAAGTAACGGGTCGCCGGGCGGAGCCCGCGGACGTCCGCCTTGACGGTGTGGTCGGTCGCGGCGGTCGCACCGGCGGTGCCGCGGGCCACGACGCGGGCGAACTCCCGGTCCTCGGCGACCTCCCAGGTCACCGCGGTGTCCGGGCCCTCGCCGGAGCCGGGTACGGCCTCGGGGGTGGGGGTGACGCGCGTCCAGAGCAGGACGCCGTCGGGGAGCGGGTCGCCGGAGGCGACGCCGTGCAGGAACGCCGGCGCGGAGGACTCCGCGAGGGCGGGGGAGGCGGCGCCCGCCAGCAGCGGGGTGGCGACGGCCGTGACGGCGGCGGCCTTGACCACGGAACGGCGGCTGGGGGCAGAAATTATACGACTGGTCACGGGGCGTCAGATTACTGACGCGTAGGACCAGGACGTAGGCGAAAACTGGAAAGTTCGCCGAATCTTCCGTCCGACGACGCCGGCCCCGCCCCCGCTGCGGGGACGGGGCCGGAAGCGGGCCCGGGGGCGCGTCAGCCCTTGAGGGCCTTGTCGATCGCCGCGGTGTACTCGGCCACCGTCATCGGGGCGTTCTCGCTGCCCGCCGCCGTCACCGCCTTGCCGTCCATCTTCAGCGTGGGCGTGCCCCGCACCCCGCTCTTGTCGAAGGTCGCCGACATCTTCATCGCCCAGGCGTCGAAGGTGCCGTCCTCCACGTGCTTCTTGAACGCCGCGTTGCCCTTCAGGGCCGCCACCGAGTCCGCGACCTCCAGCAGGTAGGAGTCCTTGGCGAACTTGTCGTCGTTCTCCTCCGGGTGGAACTTCGCCGAGTACAGGGCCGCCTTGTACTCCATGAACGCCTCGGGGCTGACGTCGAGCGCCGCGCCCAGCGCCGACAGGGCGTTCTTCGAGCCCTCGCCGCGGGTCACGTTGTCGATGAAGGTGGCGCCGACGTACCGCACCTTGTACTTGCCGGCGTCGACGTCCTTCTTCAGCGTCTCGCCGACGGCCTGCTCGAAGGTGGCGCAGACCGGGCAGCGGGAGTCCTCGTAGAGCTCCAGCGTCTTCTTCGCGGCCGGCTTGCCGATGACGACCGTGGTGCCGTTCTCGCCGGTGGTGTTCTTCGGCGCGGTGACGTTCTTGGCGTCCTTCGCGGCCTCCCACTGCGTGGGCTTGTTGGCCTGGACGACGGCGTAGCCGATGCCGCCCGCGATCGCCAGGACGGCCACCGCCGACACACCGACGATCACCTGGCGGCGCGCCTTCTCCTTCTTGGCCTGGCGCTCGCGCTCCAGACGCAGACGCTCGCGGGCCGCCGCCTTGTTGGCCTGGCTGTTGCGTGCACTCATGATCGTGATCTCCGTGAGGGGTGAAGAGGTGAGGGGGACTGCGGTGCTCGGGCGCCGGCCGCTCAGGCGGCGGCGAGGCCCGGGCGCGGCGGTCCGCGCCGTGCGACGGAGTGCACGAGGAGCCGGGCGACGGACCGGCGCGGCCGGTCCTCGGGGCGGGGACCGCGCCGCGCCGCCGGGCGCGGGGCCCCGGCCAGGGCCGCGACCAGCAGCAGCGGCCGGAACGCGGCGGCGGCCGCCGCGCCGGCGAGCCGGGCCAGCGCCCGCTCGCCGTGCCGCAGCCAGGCCGCGGCGCCGAGCCCGACCGCCACATGGGCGGCGAGCAGCAGCCACGGCAGCGCCGGGGAGGGGGAGCTGAGCAGGGCGGCCGCCGCACCGTTCTGCGGAGCGGCCACGCCCGGCAGCGGGGCGCCCACCGCGCCCGCGCAGAACACGTCCACCCCGACGGACCGCAGCGAGCCGGCGACCGGGCCGCCGGCGGGGCCGTAGCAGACGTGCTGGCCGGAGGTGAAGACCGTGTCGGCCGCCAGCTCCAGCGGGACGAGCAGTCCCGCGATCGGGCCGAAGCCCCGCTCCCGGCCGGCCAGCGCGAAGGCCGCGGCGAACACGCCGCCGGCGACCGCGGCCAGCGTCAGCAGCGGGAGCGGGACCCGTGACAGCAGCACATGGGAACCCGCGGACAGCGTCACGACCACCGCCGTGAAGATCGCCGCCCGCAGGCCCCGCAGCCGCGTCCCCGAAACGTCCATAGCGCACAGAGTCTGCCACGCCGCTCCGTAAGACCGTCCTAAGAAGCGCGAGAGCGTCATGAGAAGCGCGTGAGAAAGGCCCCCACGCCCTCCCGTCCGGCCGGAAAGCGCCCCTACAGGCCCGGGATCCGGCCGTTGCGGAACAGGTCCACGAAGATCTGGTGGTCGGCCCGCGCCCGCGCCCCGTAGTCGTGCGCGAAGTCCACCAGCAGCTCCGCGAAGCCCTCCTCGTCCGCCGCGATCGCCGCGTCGATGGCCCGCTCCGTGGAGTACGGCACCAGCGAGTGCCCGCTCTCGTCGTCCGCCGCCGCGTGCATCGTCGCCGTCGCCCGGCCCAGGTTCGCGACCGTGGCCGCGATGTCCTGCGGGTCGTCGATGTCCGACCAGTCCAGGTCCACCGCGTACGGGGACACCTCGGCGACCAGCTGGCCCGCGCCGTCCAGCTCCGTCCAGCCCAGCCACGGGTCCGCGTGCGCCTGCAGCGCCCGCTGCGAGATCACCGTGCGGTGCCCCTCGTGGTGGAAGTAGCCCCGGACCGCCGGGTCCGTCACATGACGGGAGACCGCCGGGGTCTGCGCCTGCTTCATGTAGATGACGACGTCGTTCTCCAGGGCGTCGCTGTTGCCCTCCAGGAGGATGTTGTACGAGGGCAGGCCCGCCGAACCGATGCCGATGCCGCGCCGCCCGACCACGTCCTTCACCCGGTACGAGTCGGGGCGGGCCAGCGAGGACTCCGGCAGCGTCTCCAGGTAGCCGTCGAAGGCCGCCAGAACCTTGTACCGCGCCGCCGCGTCCAGCTCGATCGAGCCGCCGCCGGGCGCGAAGCGGCGCTCGTGGTCGCGGATCTGCGTCATCGACTCCAGGAGACCGAACCGGGTCAGCGCCCGCGCGTCGCGGAGCGCGTCGAGCAGCGCGCCCTCGGCCGTGTCCAGCGTGAACGGCGGCACCTCGTCGTGCTTCGCGCCCGTCGCCAGGGCGTGGATCCGCTCGCGGTAGGACGCCGCGTAGATCCGGACCAGGTGCGTGATCTGCTCGTCGCTGAGCGCCTTGGTGTAGCCGATCAGGGCCAGGGAGGCGGAGAGCCGCTTCACGTCCCAGGTGAACGGGCCGACGTACGCCTCGTCGAAGTCGTTCACGTTGAAGATCAGCCGGCCCGTGGCGTCCATGTACGTGCCGAAGTTCTCCGCGTGCAGATCGCCGTGGATCCACACCCGGCCGGTCCGCTCGTCCAGGAACGGGCCGCCGTGGGCCTCGTGCTCCAGGTCCTTGTAGAACAGGCAGGCCGTGCCCCGGTAGAACGCGAACGCGGAGGCGGCCATCTTCCGGAACTTGACCCGGAACGCCGCCGGGTCCGCGGTGAGCAGCTGCCCGAAGGCGGTGTCGAAGACCTCGAGTATCCGCTCACCGCGCTCGGCGGCGGTGGGCTGCGGGACCGACATCTCAGGTGCCTCCAGGTGCAAGAATGTTCACGACAAATGGGACAGGCGTTCCGCGTCTCTCAACGCGCGACGGCACTCCCGAGTGCCCGCCCGCCCGTCGCCCGACCACCACCCCTCAACGAGGGGCTTCGCCCCGCAGTATCCATCCCTGTGTCAGTGCAGCGACGTAGACTTCCACGCTGACCCCCCAGACTGTCCGCAGCCTGTAGCCCGTCGTTCTCCGGAGGCCTCGCACCGTGACCAAGCCGCCCTTCACGCACCTCCACGTCCACACCCAGTACTCGCTGCTGGACGGTGCCGCGCGGCTCAAGGACATGTTCGAGGCGTGCAACGAGATGGGCATGACGCACATCGCCATGTCCGACCACGGCAACCTGCACGGCGCGTACGACTTCTTCCACAGCGCCAAGAAGGCCGGTGTCACGCCGATCATCGGCATCGAGGCGTACGTCGCCCCGGAGTCCCGGCGGAACAAGCGCAAGATCCAGTGGGGCCAGCCGCACCAGAAGAAGGACGACGTCTCCGGTTCCGGCGGTTACACCCACAAGACCATCTGGGCGGCGAACGCCACCGGACTGCACAACCTCTTCCGGCTCTCCTCCGACGCCTACGCCGAGGGCTGGCTGCAGAAGTGGCCCCGGATGGACAAGGAGACCATCTCGAAGTGGTCCGAGGGCCTCATCGCCTCCACCGGCTGCCCCTCCGGCGAGCTGCAGACCCGGCTCCGCCTCGGCCAGTTCGACGAGGCCCTGAAGTCCGCCTCCGAGTACCAGGACATCTTCGGCAAGGACCGGTACTTCCTGGAGCTGATGGACCACGGCATCGAGATCGAGCGCCGCGTCCGCGACGGCCTGCTCGAGATCGGCAAGAAGCTCGGCATCCCGCCGCTGGTCACCAACGACTCGCACTACACCTACGCGCACGAGGCCGGCGCCCACGACGCCCTGCTGTGCATCCAGACCGGCAAGAACCTCTCGGACCCGGACCGCTTCAAGTTCGACGGCACCGGCTACTACCTGAAGTCCACGGAGGAGATGTACGCCATCGACTCCTCGGACGCCTGGCAGGAGGGCTGCCGCAACACGCTCCTGGTGGCGGAGCAGGTCGACACGACCGGCATGTTCGAGAAGCGCGACCTCATGCCGAAGTTCGACATCCCCGAGGGCTACACCGAGGTCACCTGGTTCCGCGAGGAGACCATGCGCGGCATGCACCGCCGGTTCCCCAACGGGATCCCCGAGGACCGCATGAAGCAGGTCGAGTACGAGATGGACACCATCATCTCGATGGGCTTCCCCGGCTACTTCCTCGTCGTCGCCGACTTCATCATGTGGGCCAAGAAGCAGGGCATCGCCGTGGGCCCCGGCCGAGGCTCCGCGGCCGGCTCGATCGTCGCGTACGCCCTCGGCATCACCGACCTCGACCCCATCCCGCACGGCCTGATCTTCGAGCGCTTCCTCAACCCCGAGCGCATCTCCATGCCCGATGTCGACATCGACTTCGACGAGCGCCGGCGCGTCGAGGTGATCAGGTACGTGACGGAGAAGTACGGCGCCGACAAGGTCGCCATGATCGGCACGTACGGCACCATCAAGGCCAAGAACGCGATCAAGGACTCCGCCCGCGTCCTCGGCTACCCGTACGCCATGGGCGACCGCCTCACCAAGGCCATGCCCGCCGACGTCCTCGGCAAGGGCATCCCGCTCTCCGGCATCACCGACCCCTCGCACCCCCGGTACTCGGAGGCCGGCGAGATCCGTGCGATGTACGAGAACGAGCCGGACGTCAAGAAGGTCATCGACACCGCCCGCGGCGTCGAGGGCCTGGTCCGGCAGATGGGCGTGCACGCCGCCGGCGTGATCATGTCCAGCGAGCCCATCGTGGACCACGTCCCCGTCTGGGTGCGCCACACCGACCAGGTCACCATCACGCAGTGGGACTATCCGAGCTGCGAGTCGCTCGGCCTGCTGAAGATGGACTTCCTCGGCCTGCGCAACCTCACGATCATGGACGACGCCGTCAAGATGGTGAAGGCCAACAAGGGGATCGACATCGATCTCCTGAGCCTCCCGCTCGACGACCCCACGACCTTCGAGCTGCTCCAGCGCGGTGAGACCCTCGGCGTCTTCCAGTTCGACGGCGGCCCCATGCGGTCCCTGCTGCGGCTGATGAAGCCCGACAACTTCGAAGACATCTCCGCCGTGTCCGCCCTGTACCGGCCGGGCCCGATGGGCATGAACTCGCACACGAACTACGCCCTGCGCAAGAACGGCCAGCAGGACATCACTCCGATCCACCCGGAGCTGGAGGAGCCCCTCAAGGAGGTCCTCGACGTCACCTACGGCCTGATCGTCTACCAGGAGCAGGTGCAGAAGGCCGCCCAGATCATCGCCGGCTACTCGCTCGGCGAGGCCGACATCCTCCGCCGCGTCATGGGCAAGAAGAAGCCCGAGGAGCTGGCGAAGAACTTCACCATCTTCCAGGCCGGCGCGAAGAAGAACGGCTACAGCGACGAGGCCATCCAGGCCCTGTGGGACGTGCTGGTCCCCTTCGCCGGCTACGCCTTCAACAAGGCGCACTCCGCCGCGTACGGACTGGTCTCCTACTGGACCGCCTACCTGAAGGCCAACCACCCGGCCGAGTACATGGCGGCGCTGCTCACCTCGGTCAAGGACGACAAGGACAAGTCCGCCGTCTACCTGAACGAGTGCCGCCGCATGGGCATCAAGGTGCTCCCGCCGAACGTGAACGAGTCGGAGCCGAACTTCGCCGCCCAGGGCGACGACGTGATCCTCTTCGGCCTCACCGCCGTCCGCAACGTCGGCGCGAACGTCGTCGAGTCGATCATCAAGACCCGCAAGGCGAAGGGGAAGTACTCCTCCTTCCCGGACTTCCTCGACAAGGTCGAGGCGGTCGTCTGCAACAAGCGGACCATCGAGTCGCTGATCAAGGCCGGCGCCTTCGACGAGATGGGCCACACCCGCAAGGGCCTGGTCGCCCAGCACGAGCCGATGATCGACAACGTGGTCGCGGTCAAGCGCAAGGAGGCCGAGGGACAGTTCGACCTCTTCGGCGGCATGGGCGAGGAGGACACCAGCGAGCCCGGCTTCGGTCTGGACGTCACGTTCACCGAGGACGAGTGGGACAAGACGTACCTGCTCGCGCAGGAGCGCGAGATGCTCGGCCTGTACGTCTCCGACCACCCGCTCTTCGGCCTGGAGCACGTGCTCTCCGACAAGACCGACGCCGGCATCCAACAGCTCACCGGCGGCGAGCACGCGGACGGCGCGGTCGTCACCATCGGCGGCATCATCTCCGGTCTCCAGCGCAAGATGACCAAGCAGGGCAACGCCTGGGCCATCGCCACCGTGGAGGACCTGGCCGGGTCCATCGAGTGCATGTTCTTCCCGGCCACCTACCAGCTGGTCTCCACCCAGCTCGTCGAGGACGCCGTGGTCTTCGTCAAGGGCCGCCTCGACAAGCGCGAGGACGTGCCCCGGCTGGTCGCCATGGAACTCATGGTCCCCGACCTGTCGAACGCCGGGACCAACGCGCCGGTGATCCTCACCATCCCCGCCCTGAAGGTCACGCCGCCCATGGTCAGCCGCCTCGGCGAGATCCTCAGCCACCACAAGGGCAACACCGAGGTGCGGATCAAGCTCCAGGGCCCCCGGACCACCACCGTGCTCCGGCTCGACCGGCACCGCGTCCAGCCGGACCCGGCGCTCTTCGGCGACCTGAAGGTGCTGCTCGGCCCGTCCTGCCTGGCCGGCTGAGCCGCCGCACCCGTACGCGGCCGCCGAGCCGCCTCGCCCGCACGCGCAAGGGGCGCGCCCGTCGTCACGGGCGCGCCCCTTTGCCTACGGCATCAGGCCACGTCAGTTGTGGCCGAAACGCTTCTGCCGACCCTTGCGGGCGATGTCGCTGGGCGTCACCTGGGAGGCGCGGTTCTGCGCCTCGGACTCCATCGACATCTGCTGTGCCTGCTGGGTGCCGCGCTCGGCCGGCGAGGCGGACTGCTGGCTGCGGTTCTGCTTGCGGTTCTTGGCCATGGGGGGATGCCTCCTCAAAGGGGTCTGGGGGCCAGGGCCGCTGTCAGACTCACACAGGGGGAGAAGCGTCGCATTTTGGATCATTGCGGACCGTAATCGCGACGCGCCGGGAGAACCGAGTGACTTCCGCCACGCCGATGATCGAGTTCCCGCTGTTTGGGCCGCCCGGGTCGGGCAGACTCGAAGGAACCCGAAGCACTCCCGATCCCGAGGTTCCCGAAAGAGGGTGGAACGCGTGGACCGCTGCGTCGTTCTGGTGGACGCCGGCTATCTGCTGGGCGCCGCCGCGAGCCTCCTCGCCGGGGAACCGGCCCGCTCCCGCATCACGGTCGACCACGCCGCCCTCATCCAGGGACTGCGCGAACGCGCCGAGGCGGACACCGCCCAGCCGCTGCTGCGCATCTACTGGTTCGACGGCGCGCCCGACCGGGTGCCCCAGCCGGAGCACCGCCGGCTGCGGGTGATGCCCCGCGTCACCGTACGCCTGGGCGCCCTGACCCGCAGCGACGGCCGCTGGGCGCAGAAGGGCGTCGACGCGGCCATGCACGCCGAGCTCACCGAACTGGCCAGGAACCGCGCCTGCTCGGACATCGTGCTGGTCACCGGCGACGGCGATCTGCTGCCCGGACTGATGTCCGCCAAGGAGCACGGGGTCGCCGTCCACCTCTGGGCCGTCCAGGCCGCCGACGGCGACTACAACCAGTCCGAGGACCTCGTCGCCGAGGCCGACGAGCGCCGCGTCCTCGACCGGGCCTGGATCACCCGGGCCGTCCGCGCCAAGGACCTCACCGGCGTCTGCGCCCCGCCGCCCGCCCCCCGCCCCGAGATCGCCGCCATCCTCTCCGCCCCGCTGCCCGAGGCCGCCCTCGCCGCCTCCGCCGAACGCGCCGCCGAGGCCGCCGCGGCCGCCGCCGTGAACGGCAGCGCCGAGGCCGCCGCGCCCGCCGACGGGACCGCGACGGGGACGACGCCCGCCACGGGCCCCGCCCACCACGGCAAGCCCGTGCCCACCCCCAAGGACCTCGCCGGCCTGCGCGCCCCCGGCAGCCACCCGCCCGCCGCGCCCGCCGGCGGCGCGACCCTGCGCTGGTCCTCCGACCGGGGCTGGGTCGACCGGCACGGCGGCCCCCTCGGCGAACCGCCCGAGACCGCCTCGCTGCCCACCCTCGCCCAGCTCACCAGCGCTGAGCAGCGCTGGGCGGACCGCGAGGAGGACATCACCACCGTCGGCGGCGACCCCTTCGAGGTGGGTCAGGTGTTCGCCCGCCGCTGGATGGAGCGGCTCCCCGAGCAGAGCCACGTCCAGCGCCTCGCCGGCATGTACCCGCGCATCCCGCACCGCATCGACGGCGAACTCCTCCGCTACGCGGCACGGTTCGGCCTGCTCGCGCACAAGGACGACCAGATCGACGAGCACGACCGGTACGCGATCCGGGCCGGCTTCTGGCGCGAGATCGACGTGCGCGCCGCCGCCGAACACGCCCCCGCCCCGGAGCAGAGCCGGGGACCGGCGTAGGCTCCTCCCTCGTGAGTACGGTGTGCGTGGTGCGGGATCTGGTCAAGACGTACCCCGCCACGCGCGGCGGGCGGGGCACCCCCGCGACGCCCGAGGTGCGCGCCACCGACGGCATCAGCCTCGACGTGCGCGGCGGCGAGATCTTCGGCCTGCTCGGCCCCAACGGCGCCGGCAAGTCCACCCTGGTCCGCCAGCTCACCGGCCTCATGCGCCCCGACTCCGGCACCGTCCGGCTCCTCGGCCACGACCTCGTCCGCCACCCCGAGCGCGCCGCCCGGCTGATCGGCTACCTCGGGCAGGAGTCCACCGCCCTCGACGAGCTGACCGTCGCCCTGGCCGCCGAGACCACCGGCCGGCTGCGCGGGCTCACCGCCCCCGCCGCCCGCGCCGCGCGCGACGCCGTCCTCGACGAGCTGGGGCTGACCGAGCTGGCCGGGCGGCCCCTGAAGAAGCTCTCCGGCGGCCAGCGGCGGCTCGCCTGCTTCGCCGCCGCCCTCGTCGGCGAGCGTCCCGTCCTCGTCCTCGACGAGCCCACCACCGGCATGGACCCGGTGGCCCGCCGCGCCGTCTGGGCCGCCGTCGACCGGCGCCGCGCCGAGCACGGCGCCACCGTCCTGCTCGTCACCCACAACGTCATCGAGGCGGAGACCGTCCTCGACCGGGTCGCCGTCCTCGACCGCGGCCGGGTCATCGCCTGCGACACGCCCGCCGGGCTCAAGGAACGCGTGGCCGGCGAGGTCCGCGTCGAACTGGTCTGGCGCGAGCGGCCCCCGCTGGACGTCCCCGAGGTCGCCGCGCTGCGCCCCTCGGCCGCCGAGTCCGGCCGCCGCTGGGTGCTCCGGCTCGCCCCCGAGGAGGCCCGGGCGGCCGTCGCCGCGGTCACCGGCGGGGCGGCCTTCGCCGCCCTCGACGACTTCACCCTCGCCACCCCGAGCCTGGAGGACGTCTACCTCGCCCTCGGCGGCGCGACGAACGGGCTGGTGAAGGCGTGACTCCCACGGGCGCCCGCAACGGAATCGGACAGGAGCAGCGTCAGGTGAGCACCGTGCCCGCTCAGGCCCTCGCCACGGCGGGCCCCGCGCCCGCCCACGACGAGGCGGCCGAGGCCGCAGCCCCGCTCGCCCCGCGCGCCCGCCTGCTGCCGGCGCTCGCCGCGGTCTACCGCGCCCAGCTGTCCCGGGCCCGGGTGGCCCGGATCCCGCTGCTGTTCGTGGCGACCTTCCAGTCCGTCGGGATCATGGTCCTCATGCGCGGGGTCGTCGACGGCGGCTCCGAGGCCCGCGCCGTCGTGGCCGGCTCCGCGGTGCTCGTCGTCGCGTTCGTCGCGCTCAACCTGCTCGCCCAGTACTTCGGACAGCTGCGGGCCGGCGGCGGGCTCGACCACTACGCCACGCTGCCGGTGCCGCCCGCCTCGGTGGTGCTCGGCGCGGCGGGCGCGTACGCCTCCTTCACCGCGCCCGGCACGGCCGTCACCGCGGTGGCCGGCGCCCTGCTGTACGGGCTGCCGCTGACGCACCTGTGGATCCTCGTGGCCGTGGTGCCCCTGGCCGGCGCGGCGCTCTCCGGGCTCGGCGCCGCCCTCGGCCTGCTCGCGCCCCGGCAGGAGCTGGCCACCCTGCTCGGCCAGCTCGGCATGTCGGCCGCGCTGCTGCTCGGGGTGCTGCCCGCCGAGCGGCTGCCCGGCGTGATCGGGTACGCCCGCGACCTGCTGCCGTCCACGTACGGCGTCGAGGCCCTGGCCGCCGCGTTCGAGCCGCACCCCGACTGGACGGCCGTCGCGCTGAACCTCGCCGTCTGCGGGGCGGTCGGCGTCGTCTCGCTGGCCCTGGCGACCTGGGCGTACCGCCGGGCCGCCGTCCGCTGAGCGCCCCTCCGATGAGGCGGGCCGCCGCCCCGCCTGGCACGATGGCGGGGTGACCGCACCTCTGACGCCGCCTCACCAGCCGCCCTCGCAGCCCCACGGCGCGCCGTGGCCCGCCCCGTACCCCGAGCCCGCCCCCGACCCCGGCCGGGCGGCCGAGGTGCGCGGCGCGTTCGCGGTGCTGGGGCTGTCGCTGCCGCTCGGCGTGGCGTTCGGGCTGCTGTGGCTGTGGCTGGCCCCGCGGATCCCGCTGGTCTCGGACGGCAAGGCGGTCTTCCTGCAGAACAGCGAGGGCGAGTCGGCGATCGGCGCGGACGGCACCTTCGCGCTCCTCGGCCTCGGCTTCGGCGCGCTCGCCGCGCTGCTGGTCTTCCTGTGGCGGCGGCGCGGCGGCGTTCCGCTGGTCCTCGCGCTGGCCGCGGGCGGGCTGCTCGGCTCGGCGGTCGCCTGGGGCGTCGGCACCCTCCTCGGCCCCACGGACGACGTGGTCGCGCACGCCCGGCAGGTCGGCAAGGGCGTGCCCTTCGACGCGCCGCTGGAGCTGAACACCCTGGGCGCGCTGCTGGCCTGGCCCATAGCGGCGATGATCCTCCACCTGGCCCTCACCGCCCTGTTCGGCCCCCGCGACCCGGAACCGGAATGGGGCCCCTGGGACCAGGTCCCGCCGCGGCGCACGGAGGGCTAGGGGGCAGGAGCCGGGGGCGGCACGCCGGCGTACCCGGCCCGTAGCCGCCGAAGGGCTCAGCCGCCCGGCAGGGGCCGGACGCGCCGAGGACGGCGAACCGGCGTCGCCTGGGGGCCAGCGCCGGGCGTGCTCGCGGCGGCGCGCCGGCGTACCGCCCGCAGCCGCCGAAGGGCTCAGCCGCCCGGGTGGCCCCCCGGCGTACCGGGCGGTCCCGCCCGCGTACGCGGCCGCCGCGGGCCGCTCCGGCTCAGCCGCGGCCGATCGGGGCCAGGACGGCCGAGGTCAGGGCCGCCAGGTCGGCCGGTGCGAGTTCGACCTCCAGTCCGCGGCGGCCCGCCGAGACGCAGATCGTCTCGTGCGCGGACGCCGACTCGTCCAGGACCGTGCGCAGCTTCTTGCGCTGCCCCAGCGGCGAGATCCCGCCCCGCACATAGCCCGTGGTCCGCTCGGCCGCCGCCGGGTCCGCCATCGCGGCCCGCTTGCCGCCGACCGCCGTGGCCAGCGCCTTCAGGTCCAGCTGGCCGGCCACCGGAACCACCGCCACGGTCAGCTCGCCGTCCACGTCCGCGACCAGCGTCTTGAAGACCCGCTCCGGCGACACGCCCATCGCCTCCGCGGCCTCCTCGCCGTACGAGGGCGCCGCGGGGTCGTGCTCGTACGCGTGCACCGTGAAGGGCGTCCCCGCCGCCGTCAGCGCGACGGTCGCCGGGGTCCCCCCGGTCTGCTTCTTCTGCTTCTTCGCCACGGAAGTCCTCGTCAGTTCGGGCTGGTGGGGGCGTGCGTGAGGTCCACCGCGGGCAGCGAGGGCAGGTGCCGCAGCACCGCCGTCTCGCGGCGCAGCAGCGCCAGCTCCTCGCGCAGCCGGGTCGCCGTGTCCGGAGCCTGCAGCAGCCGCTGCTTCGCCGGCGTGTCCAGCACCGCGGCCGCCGCCACCAGGTACGACACGACCGACGGGTCGTCCGGCAGCTCGGACGTGGTCAGCGAGCGCTCCCGTGCCCCGGCCAGCCGCTTCTGGTACGCGCGGAACGCCCGCAGCACGCCCTCGGCGAGCGCGCCCGCGCCCTCGCCCCGGTCCTCCGTCAGCTCCTCCACCTCGGCCACCAGGAACGGCCCCGTCGCGTCGACGGACAGCAGCTTGATCCGGGTCGTGCCCGTGCACATCACCTCGAAGCTGCCGTCCCCGCGCTCGCGAATGGACGCCGCGTCGGCGACGCAGCCCACCCGGTGGAACGCCTGGATCGGATCCGGCCCGAACCCGGCGGCCGGCCCCTTCTCGGGCAGCGCCGTCTGGTCGGGCATGCCCGGAGCGGTCGGGGCGACCTCCCGGCCGTCGCGGATGGCGACGACGGCGAAGCGGCGCGGCTCGTCCTCGGCGGTCTTCAGCAGCTCGCGCATCATGGCGCGATAACGCTCCTCGAAGACGTTCAGGGGCAGCACGAGGCCCGGGAAGAGCACCCCGTTGAGGGGGAAGAGAGGCAGACGAGCGGTGGTCACAGCGGTCAAGCGTAATGGCCGGGGAGCCGGCTGTGACCGGGCCGTCCGAACCGCCCGTGAGCGGCCACCGCGTGCCGCCCCACCCCGTCCCGGGTCTCCAGGAACCGCGCCAGCGGGTCGTCGGTCAGCAGCGCCCAGGGGAACGAGGTCGCGTACGGGCCGATCCGGCGGAACTGCTCCAGCGCCTCGGCGCGCCGTCCCCGCTCCGCGAGCACGTACGCGAGCAGGTTCCGCACCTCCGCCGGCCACGGGTCGCCCACGGGGTACGCGGCGGACAGCGCGACCGCCCGGTCGGCCGCCGCGTCGATCCGGTGCTCCGGCACCGCGCCGGCTCCCCGGCCGCCCAGCAGCTGGGCGAGCGCGGCCCGCACCGGCAGTGCCTGCACCAGCGAGCCGGCCGGCGCGTCGTCGGCGGCCTGCTCGGCGAAGTCGAAGCACGCGCCGTACGAGCCGCGGGAGGCGTGCGCGGCGGCCCCCCACAGGGCGCTGTGCGGCGCGGCCAGGTACTTCAGGGCGGCGACGTGGCAGCCGTAGTGGTGCGGGGAGCGGCGTACCGCCTGCTCCCAGATCCGCTCGAAGACCCGGTCGCCGCAGAGCGCGCCGCGGGCGTGGTCCAGGGCCAGCCGCCAGGGCACCGGGTCGGCCGGGTCGGCGGTGGCGACGGCGTCCACCAGCGGGGCGAGCTCGTGCAGCCGCTCCGCGCGGGCCGGCGACTGCCAGGCCCGGCGCACCGCGAGCTCCGCCTCCACGAGCCGGGCGTCCGGATCGCCGGGGGAGACCGCCAGCCAGTGGGCGAGCCACTCGCCGCGGCTGTGTGCGAAGGTCGCCAGCCGGGCCGTGTAGCGGTCCCGGTTCTCCCACTCGGCGGCCTCGCGGGTGGTGGCGAGCAGTTTCGCGGCCGGCTCGTGGTCCCCGAGGGCGGCCGCCACCAGCGCCGGACCGAGCCGGTCGTCGGGCGCGTCGAGCAGCACCTCGCCGTCCGGCGGCAGCCCCGGGACCGGTGGCGGGGCGGGCCGGACCCTGCGCGGAGCGCGGAACAGGGCACGGAGCGATGACATGGTGCGGACCATTGAAAACCGCAGGTCGCGGCCGCGCCAGTGGCGGACTGTGAAGAGTTGGTAGCGCCGGAATGGTTGTATTCCGGAACGTCAAGAACATGCAAAGGAAGCGGATGTCAGGGGGCGAATGCGCCTGCCGCGCACGCCCCGCGCGCACACGTCCGTACGACCCCGCCCCACCAGTACGACACGCCCGGGAGAGCCCGCGCCCGACGGGCCGCGCGGGCGCGCCTGTGCTCAGCCGCGCCGGAGCAGCCGCGAGGCGCCCGCCGCCACCGTCGTGGCCAGGATCCAGCCCGTCAGGATCAGCCCCGTCGCCATCCACTGCCACGGCGCCGACAGCCGCCAGTACCCCTCCTGCCCCAGGTTGATCACCGGCAGCAGCAGGTCCAGCGCGTACAGCGGCGCGTTCCACACCGGCGCCTCGCCCTCCTTCAGCGGCACCGGCGCGTACCGCGAGAACGCCAGCGCCCCCACCGCCCACAGCACCGCCATCCACAGCGCCGCCCGGCCCGGCCGGTAGCCGTACGCCACCGTCCAGTCCTGCAGATAGCCCCAGAACTTCCCCGCCACCGGCAGCGTCTCGCGCCGCCGCCGCTGCTTGGCCAGCAGCACCTCCCGCGCCTCCGCGTCCTCGCCGCTGCTGCGCAGCACCGTCGCCAGCCGCTCGTACGGCTCCGGGGCGTACTCCGGGGTCGCCGCCGCCACCCACTCCAGCCGCCGGGCCAGCGGGAAGTGGCCGTACGGCACCAGGTTCTCGTACACGAAGCCGTTGATCGCCAGGCCCCCCGGGCCGGGCCAGGACGTCGACAGGTCGATCAGCGTCACGACCTTCGCCCCGTTCAGCACCACCCGCCCCTCCTCCGGCCGCTCGCTGTTGAACCGCAGCTCGGGCGTGACGATCCGGCGCAGCGAGACCTCCTCGCGGCGCGAGCCGTCCAGCAGGAACCGCGCGTAGTGCAGGTCCACCGAGTCCCCGAACCGGCCGTCGTCCAGCCGCACCCCGCCGTGGCACTCCACCGGCTGCCGCCGCGCCCCCCGCACCGGCGTGGCGCCCACGCCGTACGGGGGAGTGGCGCCCGGGTCGCCCGTCTCGTACACCCAGGCCGCGTTCAGGTACAGCGAGCGCTCCACCGTCAGCTGCGGCGCGTTCAGCGCCCGCCGCTCCCGCGCGCCGCGCAGCCGGCTGCCGCGCAGGCTCAGCGACACGCCGACCTTCGCGCCGCGCAGACTGACCTCGCCGTGCGTCTCGATCATCTCGGCCTGCAGGTCCTGCGCCACCGACAGCCCGTCCGCGGTGATCGCCCGGCCCCGCCGGTCCGGCCACACCCGGATCTGGTTGATCAGCAGGTCCGTGCCGATCTGCGCGTCCGTCAGCCGGATCCCCCGCTCCACCCGGCAGCGCGGCAGATGCAGATCGCCCTGCGTGTGCAGCCGCGCCGCCTCGATCCGCGGGATCGCGCACTCCACCAGCCGCAGCGTCCGGAAGTGCGACTCCGGGAGCACCAGCTCGTGGTCGAAGCGGCAGCCGTGCAGCTCCACGTACGGGTCGATCGTGCCGCCCGCCAGATTCAGCGTCCCGGTGATCCGCGCCCCGCGCAGCTTCAGCGCCGACACCCGCCCGGACCGCGCCGGCGGCCCGTGGAGCAGCAGCAGCGCCACCACCTCGGCCCGGACCATGCGCTCGTCGGGCCAGGGCCGGCCGGAGAACGGATCGTCGAGCAGCGGACCGCCCTGTCTCAGATCACAGGTCGCCCCGATCCGGAACGCCTGCCACATCGTCAATTCCGCACCGGTGAGATCGTCCGGCGGGCTGTCGTCGCGCGGCTCGGTCACTGCCGCCCCCTCGCTTCCGGATTCGTACGGCCGTTCTTCCCTCTGTGTGACGGACTGAACGCTAACGGTCAGCTGGGACGGTCCGAATGTCGTGTGGCTTGTATCAGCCAGTGATACGGGCGACCGGCGCCGGAACCGGTCTGCGAGAATTGACCCGTGATCTCTCGTATCGACCTGCGCGGCGACACCCTTCCGCAGGGTGGCGCGCTGCGCGACCTGCTGCCCCGTGCCGAGTTCGACGTGGAAGCCGCCCTGGAGAAGGTGCGGCCCATCTGCGAGGACGTCCGGCATCATGGCGCCGCAGCCGTGATCGACTACGGGGAGAAATTCGACGGCGTGCGAGTCGCGGGCCTGCGCGTCCCCGCCGAGGCGATCGACCGCGCCCTCGCCGAGCTGGACCCGGCCGTCCGCGCCGCCCTCGAAGAGTCCATCCGCCGTGCCCGCCTCGTCCACCGCGAGCAGCGCCGCACCACCCACACCACCCAGGTCGTGCCCGGCGGCACGGTCACCGAGAAGTGGGTCCCCGTCGACCGCGTCGGCCTGTACGTCCCGGGCGGCCGCTCCGTCTACCCGTCCTCCGTCGTGATGAACGTCGTCCCGGCGCAGGAGGCCGGGGTGGAGGGCGTCGCCGTCGCCTCCCCGCCGCAGAAGGACTTCGGGGGCCTGCCGCACCCGACGATCCTCGCCGCCTGCGCCCTGCTCGGCGTCGACGAGGTCTACGCCGCCGGCGGCGCCCAGGCCATCGCCATGTTCGCGTACGGCACCGAGGACACCGCCGAAGAGCCCGGCTGCGCCCCCGTCAACCTGGTCACCGGCCCCGGCAACATCTACGTCGCCGCCGCCAAGCGCCTCCTCAAGGGCCGCATCGGCATCGACGCCGAGGCCGGCCCGACCGAGATCGCGATCCTCGCGGACTCCACGGCCGACCCCGTGCACGTGGCCGCCGACCTGATCAGCCAGGCCGAGCACGACCCGATGGCCGCGTC
Source organism: Streptomyces tritici (assembly GCF_048500665.1). Lineage (NCBI taxonomy): Bacteria > Bacillati > Actinomycetota > Actinomycetes > Kitasatosporales > Streptomycetaceae > Streptomyces > Streptomyces tritici. The sequence continues at coordinate 1,586,765 of NZ_CP183183.1, read as the reverse complement.
CGTCCTGGTCACCGACTCCGAGGAGCTGGCCGAGGCCACCGAGGCGGAGCTGAAGACCCAGGTCGCCGCCTCCAAGCACGTCGACGACCGGATCGTCCCGGCCCTGTCCGGCGAGCAGTCCGCGATCGTCCTGGTACGCGACCTGGAGGACGGCCTCGCGGTCGTCAACGCGTACGGCGCCGAGCACCTGGAGATCCAGACCGCCGACGCCACCGCCCTGGCCGACCGCGTCCGCAACGCCGGCGCGATCTTCGTCGGCCCCTGGGCGCCGGTCTCCCTCGGCGACTACTGCGCCGGCTCCAACCACGTGCTGCCCACCGGCGGCTGCGCCTGCCACTCCTCGGGCCTGTCCGTGCAGTCCTTCCTGCGAGGCATCCACATCGTGGACTACACGCGGGACGCACTCGCCGAGGTCGCCCACCACGTGGTCAACCTCGCCGAGGCCGAGGACCTGCCGGCGCACGGCGCCGCGATCAAGGCCCGGTTCGGGTGGAAGGTGCCGGACAGCAAGTGAGCACGTACGACAAGACCGTCGGCATCGACGACCTCCCCATCCGCGACGAGCTGAAGGGCAAGTCCCCGTACGGCGCGCCCCAGCTCGACGTGCCCGTCCAGCTCAACACCAACGAGAACCCGTACCCGCTGCCCGAGCCCCTGGTGGCCCGGATCGCGGAGCGGGTCGCCGAGGCCGCCCGCGGCCTCAACCGCTACCCCGACCGGGACGCGGTCGAGCTGCGCACCGAGCTCGCCGCGTACCTCACCCGCACCGGCGGGCACCCGGTCGGCGTCGAGAACGTCTGGGCGGCCAACGGCTCCAACGAGGTCCTCCAGCAGCTGCTGCAGACCTTCGGCGGGCCCGGCCGCACGGCCATCGGCTTCGAGCCCTCGTACTCGATGCACGCGCTCATCGCGCGCGGCACCGGCACCGGCTGGATCTCCGGCCCGCGCGCCGAGGACTTCACGATCGACGTGGCCGCGGCACGGCGGGCGATCGCCGAGAACCGGCCGGACGTCGTCTTCGTCACCTCGCCGAACAACCCCACCGGCACGGCGGTCACGGCGGAGACCGTGCTCGCCCTGTACGAGGCGGCGCAGGCCGCCAAGCCGTCGCTGGTCGTGGTGGACGAGGCGTACGTGGAGTTCAGCCACCGCGCGTCGCTGCTGCCGCTCATCGAGGGCCGGCCGAACCTGGTGATCTCGCGCACGATGTCCAAGGCGTTCGGCGCCGCCGGACTGCGCCTGGGCTACCTGGCGGCCCACCCGGCCGTCGTCGACGCGGTCCAGCTGGTCCGGCTGCCGTACCACCTCTCCGCCGTCACCCAGGCCACCGCACTGGCCGCCCTGGAGCACACCGACACCCTGCTCGGCTACGTCGAGCAGCTGAAGACCGAACGGGACCGGCTGGTCGCCGAACTGCGCGCGATCGGCTACGAGGTCACCGACTCGGACGCCAACTTCGTCCAGTTCGGCCGCTTCGACGGAGCGGCCGGCTCCCACGAGGCATGGCGGAAGATCCTCGACCGGGGCGTCCTGGTCAGGGACAACGGCGTACCCGGCTGGCTGCGGGTCACCGCGGGCACCCCGGAGGAGAACGACGCGTTCCTGGAAGCGGTTCGCGCACTGAAGAAGGAGCAGCAGGCATGAGCCGCGTAGGACGGGTGGAACGCACCACCAAGGAGACCTCCGTCGTCGTCGAGATCGACCTGGACGGCACCGGGAAGGTCGACGTGTCGACCGGCGTCGGCTTCTTCGACCACATGCTCGACCAGCTCGGCCGGCACGGTCTGTTCGACCTCACCGTGAAGACCGACGGCGATCTGCACATCGACACCCACCACACCATCGAGGACACCGCCCTCGCGCTCGGCGCCGCCTTCAAGCAGGCGCTCGGCGACAAGGTGGGCATCTACCGCTTCGGCAACTGCACCGTCCCGCTGGACGAGTCGCTCGCCCAGGTCACCGTCGACCTCTCCGGCCGGCCGTACCTGGTGCACACCGAGCCCGAGAACATGGCGCCGATGATCGGCTCCTACGACACGACGATGACCCGGCACATCCTGGAGTCCTTCGTCGCGCAGGCGCAGATAGCGCTGCACGTCCACGTGCCGTACGGGCGCAACGCCCACCACATCGTCGAGTGCCAGTTCAAGGCCCTCGCCCGCGCCCTGCGCTACGCCTCCGAGCGCGACCCGCGCGCGGCCGGCATCCTTCCTTCGACGAAGGGCGCGTTGTGAGCGACGCACGCGCGGCCACCGAGCCGCAGACGAACTCGAAAGCCGCACCTCTGCGCCGCGCGGGCGGAGAAGCGAACGGGGGAATGCAGTGAACACCCTCTCCACTCTGCTGATCGTGGTCGGGCTGTTCCTGCTCGGGGGTGTGTACTCCTTCGTGAAGCAGAAGCAGTCCCGCGGCGTCGTGACCGTGCTCGCCCTCGGCTCGGCGCTCGCCCTGGCCGCCGGCGTCCTGCGACTGGACGTGTGGTCATGAGCGCGCCCGCGAAGAAGGTCGTCGTCTTCGACTACGGCTTCGGCAACGTCCGCTCCGCGGAGCGGGCCCTCGCCCGGGTCGGCGCGGACGTCGAGATCACCCGCGACTACGAGCGCGCCATGAACGCCGACGGACTGCTCGTCCCCGGCGTCGGCGCGTTCGCCGCCTGCATGAAGGGCCTCAAGGAGGCCCGCGGCGACTGGATCGTCGGCCGCCGCCTGTCCGGCGGTCGCCCGGTCATGGGCATCTGCGTCGGCATGCAGATCCTGTTCGAGCGCGGCATCGAGCACGGCGTGGAGACCGAGGGCCTCGACGAGTGGCCCGGCGCGGTCGAGCCGCTGCGGGCCCCCGTCGTCCCGCACATGGGCTGGAACACCGTCGACGCCCCCGCCGACAGCGAGGCGTTCGCCGGCCTCGACGCCGGCGCCCGGTTCTACTTCGTGCACTCCTACGCGGTGCGCGAGTGGACCCTGGAGGTCGGCAACCCCAACATCCCCGCGCCGAAGGTCACCTGGTCCACGCACGGCGAGCCCTTCGTCGCCGCGGTGGAGAACGGCGCCCTGTGGGCGACCCAGTTCCACCCCGAGAAGTCCGGCGACGCCGGCGCGCAGCTGCTCACCAACTGGATCGGAACGCTCTGATGTCCCGCACGCTTGAACTGCTCCCCGCCGTGGACGTCCGTGACGGCCAGGCCGTCCGCCTCGTCCACGGCGAGTCCGGCACCGAGACCTCGTACGGCTCCCCGCTCCAGGCCGCGCTCGCCTGGCAGGCCGCCGGCGCCGAGTGGCTCCACCTGGTCGATCTGGACGCCGCCTTCGGCACCGGCGACAACCGGGCCCTGGTCGCCGAGGTGACCCGCGCCATGGACATCAAGGTCGAGCTGTCCGGCGGCATCCGCGACGACGCCACGCTCGCTGCGGCCCTCGCCACCGGCTGCACCCGGGTCAACCTCGGCACCGCCGCCCTGGAGACCCCCGAGTGGGTCGCCAAGGTCATCGCCGAGCACGGCGACAAGATCGCCGTCGGCCTCGACGTGCGCGGCACGACGCTGAAGGGCCGCGGCTGGACGCGCGACGGCGGCGACCTGTACGAGACGCTGGCCCGGCTCGACGCCGAGGGCTGCGCCCGCTACGTCGTCACCGACATCGCCAAGGACGGCACCCTGCAGGGCCCCAACCTGGAGCTCCTGAAGAACGTGTGCGCCGCGACCGACAAGCCCGTCGTCGCCTCCGGCGGCGTGTCGTCCCTGGACGACCTGCGGGCGCTGGCCGGGCTCGTCCCGGCGGGCGTCGAGGGCGCGATCGTCGGCAAGGCGCTGTACGCGAAGGCGTTCACGCTGGAGGAGGCCCTGGAGGCGGTGGCGTCCGCATGACCGGCTTCGTACGCAAGGTGGTGACCGGCGCGCCCTGGGAGGAGCAGTTCGGCTACTCCCGCGCGGTGGAGCTGCCGAACGGGACGGTCCTGGTGTCCGGCTGCACGTCGGTGGTCGACGGCACGATCGCCGGCGGCGGCCCGTACGAGCAGACCATGAACGCCTTCAACGTGGCGTTCGGGGCGCTGAAGCAGCTCGGCCTCGGCCCCGAGGACGTCGTCCGGACCCGGATGTACCTCACGCACGCCCGGGACGTGGACGAGGTGGGCCGGGCCCACAAGGAACTGTTCGACGCGGTCCGTCCGGCCGCCTCGATGATCATCGTCTCCGGCTTCGTCGACCCCGGTCTGGTGGTCGAGGTCGAGGTCGAGGCGTACCGAGGGGAGGGCTCGGCATGAGTCTCGCCGTACGCGTGATCCCCTGCCTGGACGTGGACAACGGCCGGGTCGTCAAGGGCGTCAACTTCCAGAACCTGCGCGACGCGGGCGATCCGGTGGAGATGGCCAAGCTGTACGACGCCGAGGGCGCCGACGAGCTGACCTTCCTCGACATCACCGCCTCCTCCGGCAACCGGGAGACCACGTACGACGTGGTGCGCCGCACCGCCGAGCAGGTCTTCATCCCGCTCACCGTGGGCGGCGGCGTGCGCTCCGCGGAGGACGTCGACAGGCTGCTGCGGGCCGGCGCGGACAAGGTGGGCGTGAACACCGCCGCGATCGCCCGCCCGGACCTGATCCGGGAGATCGCCGAGCGTTTCGGCCGTCAGGTGCTGGTCCTGTCGGTGGACGCGCGCCGCACGGAGACGGGTTCGTTCGAGGTCACCACGCACGGCGGCCGCAAGGGCACCGGCATCGACGCCGTCGAGTGGGCGCACCGGGCCGCGGAGCTGGGCGCGGGCGAGATCCTGCTCAACTCCATGGACGCGGACGGCACCAAGGACGGCTACGACATCGAGATGATCGCGGCCGTGCGCAAGCACGTGACCGTGCCGGTGATCGCCAGCGGCGGCGCCGGCCGGCTGGCCGACTTCCCGCCGGCCATCGAGGCGGGCGCGGACGCGGTCCTGGCGGCGTCGGTCTTCCACTTCGGCGATCTGCGGATCGGCGAGGTCAAGGAGACGCTGCGGGAGGCGGGCCACCCGGTCCGCTGAGCGCCGAACGCGGGCAGGGCCCCTCGAGTGAGGGGCCCTTCTTCTTCCCCGGATGCGAAAGAAAAGTTTCGCAATTTCCATTGCGCAAGATTTCCTTCGCATCTACGGTCGTGGACATGACCTCCTCGGAGAACCGCCGGATCACCGACCTCGGCACGCTCAAGGCCATCGCCCACCCCTTGCGCATGCAGCTCTACCGGGCCCTGTCCATCGCCCGCACCGCCACCGCCTCGCAGCTCGCCGACCAGGTCGACGAGGCGGTCTCCCTGGTCAGCTACCACCTGCGCAAGCTCGCCGAGCACGGCCTCATCGAGGAGGCCGAGCGGCAGTCCACGGACGGCCGGGAGCGCTGGTGGCAGCCCAGCAGCCGGGGCATCACCGTCCACGACGCGGACTTCGCCGACGGCCCCGAACAGGTCGCCGCGAGCCTCGCCGTCAGCCGCACCGTCCTGGAGCAGCGCACCGCACTGCACCGCCGCTTCCTGGACGAGCGGGCCGCCTGGCCCCAGGAATGGCGCACGGCCTCCCTCGGCGCCGAGTGGTACCCGCGTCTCACGGCCGAGCAGCTCCAGGCCCTGGCGGACGAGCTGAACGCCGTCGTGGCCAAGTACGACGCCCTCGGCCGCGCCGCCGACGCGGCCGGCGACACCGAGGGCCGCGAGAGCGTCGCCGTCCACCTCCACGGCTTCCCGTTCAGGACCTGAGGGGCCAGGGATGCGGACCACGACGAAGCACCGGGCCACGCACCCGGCGACCACCACGGCCGGCGACGCCACCGAGACCCCCACGGCCGGCGCCTCCCGGCCCGCCTACCGGGACGGCAACGTGCTGCGCTGGCTCGGCGCGTACACGGCCTCCACGCTGGGCGACAGCGTCTACTACCTCGCCCTGTCCTGGGCGGCCGTCCGCGGCGGCAGCCCCGCGCAGGCCGGGCTCGTCATGAGCGTCAGCGCCGTGCCGCGGGCGCTGCTGATGCTCGGCGGGGGCGTCCTCGCCGACCGGTTCGGGCCGCGGCGGGTGGTCGTCGTCTCCGACGCCGTCCGCGCGCTCGTCGTCCTCGGACTCGCCGCGGTCCTGTTCGTCGCCTCGCCGGGCCTGTGGATGCTCGCCGCCGTGGCGCTCGTCTTCGGCGTCGTCGACGCGCTGTTCATGCCGGCCGTCGGGGCCCTGCCGCCCCGCATCGCCCCCCGCGACCAGCTCACCCGCGTCCAGGGCCTGCGCGGCCTCGGGTACCGCGCCGGCCTGGTCCTCGGCGCCCCGCTCGGCGGACTCGCCGTGGCGCTCGGCGGCCCCGCCGCCGCCTTCGGGGCGGCCGGGCTGCTGTTCGCGCTCTCCCTGCCGCTGCTGCTCGGCCTGCGGCTGCGGCCCCTGCCCACCGACGACGCCTCCGCCCGGGAGCGGCCCGGCGCGCTGGGCGACCTCCGGGACGGACTGCGCTACCTGCGCCGCCACCGCGTGCTGGGCCCGCTGATGGTCGTCATCGCGCTCAGCGACCTCGGGTTCGTCGGCCCGCTCAACGTCGGGCTCGCCGTGCTCGCCGACACCCGCGGCTGGGGGGCGTCCGGCATCGGCTGGGTCCTCGCCGGTTTCGGCGTGGGCGCCGGGGCCACCTCGCTGCTGCTCACCGTGCGCGGCCGGGTGCCCCGCGCCGGGGCGGTGATGGCCTGGACCCTCGTGCTCGGCGCGGCCTCGATCGGCGCCCTCGCGTACGTGCCGCGGCTGCCGGCCGCGGTGGCCGTCGCCGTCTCGATCGGGCTGCTCGCGGGGCTCTCCGGATCGCTGTGCGGCTCGCTCGTCCAGACGCACTGCGACCCCGCGTACCTCGGCCGGGTGACGTCCGTGTCCAGCTTCTTCAGCCTCGGCGTCGCCCCGCTGACGTTCCCCCTCACCGGCGCGGCCATCGGGCTGTGGGGCCCCGGCCCGGTCTTCTCGGCCAGCTGCGCGATCTGCGCCCTGGGCGGCCTCTACGCCCTGGGGGTCCCGGCCCTCCGCCGCGCGGAACTGCCCGGAACCTAAGGGCTAGATCCCCAGCTGCTTCGCGTCCCGGAGGCGGGTCACCGCCTCCGGTTCGCCCTCCAGCTCCACCTGCGCCGCCTCCTGGCGGCCGAACAGGAACATCGTCAGCTCGCCCGGCTCCCCGGTCGCCGTCACCACCGGCGTGCCGCGGTGGGCCACCGCCGTCTGGCCGTTCGGGCGGCGCAGGACCAGGCCCACCGGGGCCCGGCGGCCCAGCAGCCGGGCGCCCTTCTCCAGACGGGCCCAGAGCGCGTCCGAGAACACCGGGTCCAGCACCCGCGGCGACCAGTCCGGCTGCGCCCGCCGCACGTCCTCCGCGTGCACGTAGAACTCGACCGTGTTCGCGCCCTCGTCCACCTGCTTCAGGGCGAACGGCGACAGCGCCGGCGGCCCGGTGCGGATCAGCGCGATCAGCTCCTCGTACGGCTTCTCCGCGAACTCCGCCTGCACCCGGTCCAGCCGCCCCTTCAGCGCCGGGACCACCGTCCCCGCCGCCGCGTCCGGCCGGCGCTCCCGCACGACCACGTGGGCCGCCAGGTCCCGGGTCAGCCAGCCCGCGCACAAGGTGGGCGCGTCGGGGCCCGCCGCCTCCAACAGGTCCGCCAGAAGGAGCCGTTCACGCTTCGCATGGGTCGACATGCCCGCCAGCGTACGGCGATACGGAAAGGTCCGCCCAGTGGACGGCGGCCCGGGAAACGCGCCCGGGCGCGGCACAATGGCCCCATGACCAGCACGCCCCGGACCCCCAGCGACCTCGACCCGGCCGTCGCCGCCCGCCTCAAGCGCAGCGGCGACGGACTCGTCCCGGCCATCGCCCAGCAGTACGACACCGGCGAGGTGCTCATGCTCGGCTGGATGGACGACGAGGCCCTGCACCGCACCCTCACCACCGGCCGCGCCACCTACTGGTCCCGCAGCCGCCAGGAGTACTGGGTCAAGGGCGACACCTCCGGCCACGTCCAGCACGTCAAGTCCGTCGCCCTCGACTGCGACGCCGACACCGTGCTCGTCAAGGTCGACCAGGTCGGCGCCGCCTGCCACACCGGCGCGCGGACCTGCTTCGACGCCGACGTGCTCGCCCTCGGCCTCCCCTCCGGACAGTAGGGTCGGGCGCCATGGATCTCGAGACGTTCCGCAAGCTGGCGGCCGACCGCCGCGTCATCCCCGTCAGCCGCCGCCTCCTCGCGGACGGCGACACCCCGGTCGCGCTCTACCGCAAGCTCGCCGCCGAACGCCCCGGAACCTTCCTGCTGGAGTCCGCGGAGAACGGCCGCTCGTGGTCGCGGTACTCGTTCATCGGCGTCCGCAGCGACGCCACCCTGACCGTCCGCGACGGCCGGGCGCACTGGCTCGGCACCCCGCCCGTCGGCGTCCCCGTCGACGGCGACCCGCTGGCCGCGCTGCGCGCCACCGTCCAGGCCCTGCACACCCCCCGCGACCTCGCGTCCGGGATGCCGCCCTTCACCGGCGGCATGGTCGGCTACCTCGGCTACGACATCGTCCGCCGCCTGGAGCGCATCGGCGACCACACCGAGGACGACCTGGAGCTGCCCGAGCTCACCATGCTCCTCACCAGCGACCTCGCCGTGCTCGACCACTGGGACGGCAGCGTCCTGCTGATCGCCAACGCGATCAACCACAACGACCTCGACACCGGCGTCGACGAGGCCTACGCCGGCGCCGTCGCCCGCCTCGACGCCATGGAGGCGGACCTCGCCCGCCCCGTCGAGACCGTGCCCGTCGCCCTGCCGCCGTCCGAGCTGCCCGAGTTCTCCGCCCGGTGGGGCGGCGCGTCGTACCAGGACGCCGTCGAGGACATCAAGGAGCGCATCCGCGCCGGCGAGGCCTTCCAGGTCGTGCCCTCGCAGCGCTTCGAGACCGAGTGCACCGCCTCCGCCCTGGACGTGTACCGGGTCCTGCGGGCCACCAACCCGTCTCCGTACATGTACCTCTTCCGCTTCGAGAACGGCTTCGACGTCGTCGGCTCCTCGCCCGAGGCCCTCGTCAAGGTGGAGGACGGGCACGCGATGGTCCACCCCATCGCCGGCACCCGGCACCGCGGCGCCACCCCGCAGGAGGACCACGACCTCGCCGAGGAACTGCTCGCCGACCCCAAGGAGCGCGCCGAGCACCTCATGCTCGTCGACCTCGGCCGCAACGACCTGGGCCGGGTCTGCGAGCCCGGCTCCGTCGAGGTCGTCGACTTCATGTCGATCGAGCGGTACTCGCACGTCATGCACATCGTGTCGACGGTCACCGGCCGCGTCGCCGAGGGGCGCACCGCCTTCGACGTGCTGACCGCCTGCTTCCCGGCCGGCACCCTCTCCGGCGCGCCCAAGCCCCGCGCGATGCAGATCATCGAGGAGCTGGAGCCGTCCCGGCGCGGACTGTACGGCGGCTGCGTCGGCTATCTGGACTTCGCCGGCGACTCCGACACCGCCATCGCCATCCGCACCGCCCTCCTGCGCGACGGCACCGCGTACGTGCAGGCGGGCGCCGGCGTCGTCGCCGACTCCGACCCGGTCGCCGAGGACACCGAGTGCCGCAACAAGGCCGCCGCGGTGCTCCGCGCCGTCCACACCGCCAACCGGATGAACGCCCGCTGACGGCGTAGGGGATAGTGGGGTACGTGAGTGCCGTACCCGTACCCCAGCCCCGCGCCGCCGGCGCAGGCGCCCCCGCCGTCCGCTCCGGCGGACGCCGCAGCCTGGCCGCGGCCCTGCTCCTGGGCGCCCTCGGAGCCGCCGTCGTACTGCTCTCCTCCGGCCAGATCTGGGCCGAGGGCACGGCCGCCGTCGGCGGCGGCACCGTGCCCGTCGAGGCCGAGGGCGGCTCCGTCACCGGCGTCCCGACCGCCCTGGCCGTCGTCGGTCTGGCGGCCCTCGTCGCCGTCTTCGCCGTCCGCCGCGCCGGCCGCCGCATGGTCGCCGGACTGCTCGCGCTCAGCGGCGCGGGGGCGGCCGCGGCCGCCCTGCTCGGCGCGTCCGACAGCTCCGCGCTGAACGCGGAGGCCGCCCGCATCAGCGGCGACAGCGCCGCCACGGTGTACTCCCTCAGTCACACCGCCTGGCCGTACGTCACCGCCGCCGGCGCCGCGCTGATCCTCCTCGCCGGGCTCCTCGCGCTCCGCTTCGGCAGCGGCTGGCCCGCGATGGGCGGCCGGTACGAGCGCACCGGCGGCCCCCGTTCGGCCGTACGCCCCCGGGCCGCCGCCCCCGTGGACCCGGACCGTCCCGAGGACCTCTGGAAGGCCCTCGACCGCGGCGAGGACCCGACGCGCGAAGCGTGACCCCCGGTTCACCCCGTGACCCTGCGTGCGGGACAATGTCGACGAGTGTCCGTGCGCGGACCTCACCCCGAGCTACAGCTACCGAGGAGCAACTCATGGCGGGCAGCGCCCACGGACACACCCTTGCCGCCTGGACCGGTGTCATCATTTCCTTCATCGGCTTCTGCGTTGCCAGCGTCTTCATGGTCGCCGCCAACGTGCCCGGCTTCTGGGCCGGCGTGGCCCTGATCGGCCTGGGCGCCGTGGTCGGCGGGATCATGAAGATGATGGGCCTCGGCACGCCGAAGGAGACCGAGGCGCAGAAGGCGGCCCGCGCCCGCGCGGCCGCCGCCGCCACGGCCCGCATCTCCGGCTGACCGCCGCACACGACCGCCGCGCGAGAGGCGCAGCCCCGGCCGGGCTGCGCCTCCGCGTCGTTCCGGGGAGAATCACCGCGTGGACGCGAACCCGACACATCCCGTGACCGCGGAGCCTTCCGCGACCGCGGCGCCCGGCTGGGCGCAGGGCGGCCGGTACATCCCGCCCCCGCCGCCCCCGCCCGGCTCCCGCCCGCTCGCGCGGCGGCTGCCGGCCCCGCTGGGCACCCTGGCGGGCGTCGCGGCGGCGTTCGCGTACGTCGGGACCGTCGACCCCAACGAGCCGGGCCACTACCCGGTCTGCCCCCTGCTGCGCCTCACCGGGCTGTACTGCCCCGGCTGCGGCGGGCTGCGCAGCGCCCACGCGTTCGTCCACGGGGAGTTCGCCGTCGCGTTCGGCTCGAACGCGCTCGCGGTGATCGGGTACGGCGTGTTCGCCATCCTGATGGCCGTATGGCTGGTTCGCGCCGTACGCGGGCGGCCCGTGCGGATCGGACTGGCGGGTGGCTGGTGGTGGGCGCTCGGCGCGCTCGTGGCCGTGTTCACGCTGGTCAGGAACCTGCCGTTCGGGGCAGCGCTGGCGCCCTGAGCCCGCCGGACGTGATCCCAGCACGTGGGACGCACGTCAACCGGATGCGGGCACTACGCCCTCCTGCGGATACCATCGACCGTGGCTGATCCCGATGCGCCGCCCGGCGCACCTCACGGATCGCCACCGCCAACGTCACCGTCCCGGAAGGGGGCCGCTCGCGTGAGTGTGCTCGACGAGATCATCGAAGGTGTGCGCGCCGACCTGGCAGAGCGGCAGGCGCGGGTCTCCCTCGACGAGCTCAAGGAGCGCGCCGCGAAGGCGCCGCAGGCCAAGGACGGCGTCGCCGCGCTGCGCGGGGACGGCGTCAAGGTGATCTGCGAGGTCAAGCGCTCCAGCCCGTCCAAGGGCGCGCTCGCCGCGATCGCCGACCCGGCGGGCCTCGCCGCGGACTACGAGGCGGGCGGCGCGGCCGTCATCTCCGTCCTCACCGAGCAGCGCCGCTTCGGCGGCTCGCTCGCCGACCTGGAGGCCGTGCGGGCCCGGGTCGACATCCCCGTGCTGCGCAAGGACTTCATCGTCACCGCGTACCAGCTCTGGGAGGCCCGCGCGTACGGCGCCGACCTCGCGCTGCTGATCGTCGCCGCGCTGGAGCAGGAGGCGCTGGTCTCCCTCATCGAGCGCGCCGAGTCCATCGGCCTGACGCCGCTGGTCGAGGTCCACGACGAGGACGAGGTCGAGCGGGCCGTCGACGCCGGCGCGCGGATCATCGGCGTGAACGCGCGCAACCTGAAGACCCTGGAGGTCGACCGCTCCACGTTCGAGCGGGTCGGCCCCGAGATCCCGGCGGGCATCGTCAAGGTCGCCGAGTCCGGCATCCGCGGCCCGCACGACCTGATCGCGTACGCCAACGCCGGCGCGGACGCCGTCCTGGTGGGCGAGTCCCTGGTGACCGGCCGCGACCCGAAGGCGGCCGTGGCCGACCTCGTCGCCGCCGGGGCGCACCCGGCGCTGCGGCAGGGACGGGGCTGACGCCATGACCCGTCGCGACGCCGCGCGCACCGCCGCCGGGCCCGCCGCCGCGCCTCTGGCGCGCGGCTGCCGCCCGCGGGGCTGCCGCGCGCCGGCCCGACGGGTCCACGGCCGCCGCGTCCGCTACGTCATCGGCGACGAACCGGGTCAGGTCAACGGCATGCGATGGCGCCCGTCGCGCGCCCCCCACCGCCCCGAGTGACGCCGGCTCCACCGTGCGGGCACCTGTGCCCGTACCCGTAGGGAGCCGTTGCCGGCGGCGGGGGCCTCATGTGGCCATCAACCCGAACCGCATCCGGGGCGCCCGCCCCGCGAGGAGCAACTGCATGTCCAGCGAGTTCTTCCTTCCCGACCCGGAGGGTCAGGTCCCGAACACCGAGGGCTACTTCGGCGCCTTCGGCGGCAAGTTCATCCCCGAGGCCCTCGTCGCCGCCGTCGACGAGGTCGCCGTCGAGTACGACAAGGCCAAGGCCGATCCCGAGTTCGCCCGTGAGCTCAACGAGCTCATGGTCCACTACACCGGCCGCCCGAGCGCCCTCACCGAGGTCCCCCGGTTCGCCGAGCACGCCGGCGGAGCCCGCGTCTTCCTCAAGCGCGAGGACCTCAACCACACCGGCTCGCACAAGATCAACAACGTGCTCGGCCAGGCCCTCCTCACCAAGCGCATGGGCAAGACCCGCGTCATCGCGGAGACCGGCGCCGGCCAGCACGGCGTCGCCACCGCCACCGCCTGCGCCCTGTTCGGTCTCGACTGCACCATCTACATGGGCGAGGTCGACACCCAGCGCCAGGCGCTGAACGTCGCCCGCATGCGGATGCTCGGCGCCGAGGTCGTCCCGGTGAAGTCCGGCAGCCGCACCCTCAAGGACGCCATCAACGAGGCCTTCCGCGACTGGGTCGCCAACGTCGACCGCACCCACTACCTCTTCGGCACCGTCGCCGGACCCCACCCGTTCCCGGCCATGGTGCGCGACTTCCACCGCGTGATCGGCGTCGAGGCCCGCCGCCAGATCCTGGAGCGGGCCGGCCGGCTCCCCGACGCCGCCGTCGCCTGCGTCGGCGGCGGCTCCAACGCCATCGGCCTCTTCCACGCGTTCATCCCCGACGCCGGCGTCCGCCTGATCGGCTGCGAGCCGGCCGGCCACGGCGTCGAGACCGGCGAGCACGCGGCCACCCTCACCGCCGGCGAGCCCGGCATCCTGCACGGCTCGCGCAGCTACGTCCTCCAGGACGACGAGGGCCAGATCACCGAGCCGTACTCCATCTCGGCCGGCCTCGACTACCCGGGCATCGGGCCCGAGCACTCCTACCTCAAGGACATCGGCCGCGGCGAGTACCGCGCCGTCACCGACGACGAGGCCATGCAGGCGCTCCGGCTGCTGTCCCGCACCGAGGGCATCATCCCGGCCATCGAGTCGGCGCACGCCCTGGCCGGCGCGCTGCAGGTCGGCAAGGAGCTCGGCAAGGACGGGCTGCTGGTCGTCAACCTGTCCGGCCGCGGCGACAAGGACATGGACACGGCGGCCCGCTACTTCGGGCTGTACGACAACGGGGCCGAGGGGGACGCGAAGTGACCACCGGGAACATCCAGCTGCTGAGCGACACCCTCGCCGCCGCCAAGGCGGAGAACCGCGCCGCGCTCGTCGCGTACCTGCCGGCCGGCTTCCCGACCGTCGACGGCGGCATCGAGGCGATCAAGGCCGCGTTCGACGGCGGCGCCGACGTCGTCGAGGTCGGCCTGCCGCACAGCGACCCGGTCCTCGACGGACCGGTCATCCAGACCGCCGACGACATCGCCCTGCGCGGCGGCGTGCGGATCGCCGACGTCATGCGCACGGTCAAGGAGGCCCACGCGGCCACCGGCAAGCCGGTCCTGGTCATGACGTACTGGAACCCCATCGACCGCTACGGCGTCGAGCGGTTCACCGAGGAGCTGGCCGCGGCCGGCGGCGCGGGCTGCATCCTGCCCGACCTGCCGGTCCAGGAGTCCGCGCTGTGGCGCGAGCACGCCGCCAAGCATGGTCTCGCGACCGTGTTCGTCGTGGCGCCCAGCAGCAAGGACGAGCGGCTCGCCACCATCACCGAGGCCGGTTCCGGTTTCGTCTACGCCGCCTCGCTGATGGGCGTCACCGGCACCCGCGAGTCCGTCGGCGCCGAGGCCGCGGACCTCGTCCGCCGCACCCGCGCCACCACCGATCTGCCGGTCTGCGTCGGCCTCGGCGTCTCCAACGCCGAACAGGCCCGCGAGGTCGCCGACTTCGCCGACGGCGTCATCGTCGGCTCCGCCTTCGTCAAGCGGATCCTGGACGCCGACGGCGATCAGGCCGCCGCGCTGACCGCCGTAAGGGAACTGGCGGCCGAACTCGCGGCGGGCGTGCGCCGCGGCGCGTAACCCGTACGGGTGGATCTGGGACCGGGGAGGCACGCGCGTGCCTCCCCGGTTCGTTTGAGGAGCGTGAGCGAGAACAACCGTGACGGTAACCGGAGCGCCCGGGCGCGACTCCAGCAGCAGCGAGAGCGCGAGAAGGCGCGGGAGAAGCAGCGGCGGGTGCTGATCGTGTCGGCCGCGATCGTCGGCGTCCTCGGCCTGGCCGCCGTCGTCGGCGTGATCGCCGCCGGCGGCGACGGCGACGACGGGTCGGACAAGGCCGGCCCGGTCGTCACCCCCAGCGGCGCGACCGGCGACGACAAGCCCGCCATCACCACGGGCTCCGCCTCCGCCCCGTCCACGCTCGCCGTCTGGGAGGACTTCCGCTGCCCGGCGTGCGCCCAGTTCGAGAACGCGTTCCGGGACACCATCCACGAGCTGGAGGCCGAGGGCGCGATCAAGACCGAGTACCACCTCGCCACCCTCATCGACGGCAACATGGGCGGCAGCGGCTCGCTGCGCGCGGCGAACGCGGCGGCCTGCGCCCAGGACGCCGGGAAGTTCACCCCGTACCACGACGTCCTCTACATGAACCAGCCGGAGGAGACGGACGACGCGTTCGCCGACAACGGCAAGCTGATCGAGCTGGCGGCCAAGGTGAAGGGGCTCGACACGCCCGCCTTCCGCTCCTGCGTCCAGGACGGCACCCACGACAGCTGGGTGAAGAAGTCGCACGAGGCCTTCCGCAGCAGCGCCTTCCAGGGCACGCCGTCGGTCCTGCTCAACGGAGAATCGATCTTCCCGACGAAGGGGAACGAGCAGATCTCCCCGGCGAACCTGCGCAAGTGGGTCGAGCAGGCCAACAAGGGCAAGAAGACGGGCGGGGTCGCCAGCCCCTCCACCACCGGCTGAGGCCCCCGGGACGGATGAGGACGGCGGGGACGCCGGGGATGGTTACGCAGACGTTGTCGGGTGGGCTGCCGCCCCGGCCGCCCGGCAGGGTAGCGTCGGACCTGCCATGGACCTTGCCTACATTCCCAGCCCGTCGACCGGTGTGATCAACCTCGGACCGGTTCCGCTGCGCGGCTACGCCTTCTGCATCATCATCGGTGTCTTCGTCGCCGTCTGGTACGGCAACAAGCGCTGGATCGCCCGCGGCGGCAAAGCCGGCACCGTTGCCGACATCGCCGTCTGGGCGGTGCCCTTCGGCCTGATCGGCGGCCGGCTCTACCACGTCATCACCGACTACCAGCTGTACTTCAGCGAGGGTGAGGACTGGGTCGACGCCTTCAAGATCTGGGAGGGCGGGCTCGGCATCTGGGGCGCCATCGCGCTCGGCGCGGTGGGCGCCTGGATCGGCTGCCGCCGCCGGGGCATCCCGCTCCCGGCGTACGCGGACGCGATCGCGCCCGGCATCGCCTTCGCCCAGGCCATCGGCCGCTGGGGCAACTGGTTCAACCAGGAGCTGTACGGCAGGCCGACCGACCTGCCCTGGGCGCTCAGGATCTCCGAGGGCGTGAACCGCGAGGCGGGCCTGTACCACCCGACCTTCCTCTACGAGTCGCTCTGGTGCATCGGTGTGGCGCTCCTGGTCATCTGGGCCGACCGCCGCTTCAAGCTCGGCCACGGCCGGGCGTTCGCCCTGTACGTCGCCGCGTACTGCGCGGGCCGCGGCTGGATCGAGTACATGCGCGTCGACGAGGCGCACCACATCCTCGGCCTGCGGCTGAACGTGTGGACCGCCCTCGTGGTCTTCCTGCTCGCGGTGATCTACATCGTGGTCTCCGCGAAGCTGCGCCCGGGCCGCGAGGAGGTCGTCGAGCCGGGGGCCGAGCCCGGGGCGGTGGAGCAGGCCGGACAGCAGGACGCGGACGATGCGGACGACGCCGACGCGTCGGAGGACGAGGCGCCCGACGCGCCGAAGGACGGGACCGGGACTCCGGCCGACGACGCCCCCGAGGGCACGGACGGCGCCGCCGACGACGCCGTCGACCTGTCGAAGGACGGCGCGGGCAACGGCGCCGGCACGGCGGGCAGCAAGGGCTGAGCCCAGCGGAACGCGCGCGACGGGCCGCCGGGGACCACGAGGTCCCGGCGGCCCGTCGCCGTTCCCGGGTCACTCCTCCCGGCGGGCGGCCAGGGTCAGCACCCGCCGGGCGCCCTCGACCACCGCGGCGTCGACGAACCGGCCGTCGGGCAGGGCGAGCGCCCCGCTCTCGGTCTCCGCGGCCTTGACGACCTCCTCGGCTGCGGCGACCTCGTCCGGAGTGGGCAGATACGCCTGCTCGATGATCGGAAGCTGCCGGGGATGGATCGCGGCCCGGCCGAGGAACCCCAGGTCGCGGCCGCGCGCACAGCTCGCCGCCAGGGACTCCAGATCACGGACGTCCGGATGCACGGACTGCGCCGGCGGCGGCAGCGCCGCGGCGCGGGCGGCCACCACGATCCGGCTGCGCGGCCAGTCGAGGCCGCCGTCCTCCCGTACGCCGAGGTCGGCGCGGAGGTCCGCCTCGCCCAGGGCGATCCCGTGCACCGCCGGATGCGCGCCGGCGATGGCGTACGCGTGCTCGACGGCCAGGGCGGTCTCCAGGAGCGGGTAGAGGGGGACGCCCGGGACGAGCTCGGCGATCCGGCGGATGTCAGTGGCGTGTGCCACCTTGGGAACACGGAAACCGCCGAGGCCGGGGAGGGAGGCCAGTGGGGGGATGTCGCGCATGCTGTGGATGCGGACGTGCACGGGGAGCGGGTGCGGGTCGGAGAGCAGATCGACGGTGGCGTCGAGGGCGTACGCCTTGCGCTCCGGGGCCACCGCGTCCTCCAGGTCCACGATGACCACGTCGGCGCCGGAGGCGAGCGCCTTGCGGACGACCTGGGGCCGGTCGCCGGGGGCGTACAGCCAGGTGAGGGGGAAGCTCATACGGCTCCTCGGCTGCGCAGGGCGCTGATCTCGTCGGGCGTCAGCCCGAGTTCGCCGAGGACCTCGTCGGTGTCCGCGCCGTGCGGGCGGCCGGTCCAGCGGATCGCGCCGGGGGTCTCGGAGAGCCGGAAGAGGACGTTCTGCATGCGGACCGGGCCCAGCTCGGGGTCGGGGACCTCGGTGACGGTGTCCAGCGCGCGGAACTGAGGGTCGGCCAGCACGTCCCGGACGTCGTAGACCGGGGCGATCGCCGCCTCGGCCTTCTCGAAGGCGTCCAGGGCCTCGTCGCGGGTGTGCCGGGCGATCCAGTTCCCGACCGCCTCGTCGAGGACGTCCGCGTGGGCGGCCCGGCCCGTGCCGTCGGCGAACCAGGGCTCGTCGATCAGCTCGGGCCGGCCGACGAGGCGCAGCACGCGCTCGGCGATGGACTGCGCGGAGGTGGAGACGGCGACCCAGGAGCCGTCGGACGTGCGGTACGTGTTGCGGGGGGCGTTGTTGCGGGAGCGGTTGCCGGTGCGGGGCTGGACGTAGCCGAGCTGGTCGTACCAGAGGGTGTGCGGGCCGATGACCGCGAGCATCGGCTCGATGATCGCCAGGTCGACGACCTGGCCGCGGCCGGTTCCGGCGCGGGCGGTGAGGGCAGTGGTCACCGCGTACGCCGTGGCCAGCGCGGCGATCGAGTCGGCCAGACCGAAGGGGGGCAGGGTCGGCGGGCCGTCCGGCTCGCCGGTGATGGCGGCGAAGCCGCTCATGGCCTCGGCGAGGGTGCCGAAGCCGGGGCGGTGGGCGTACGGGCCGTACTGGCCGAAGCCGGTGACGCGGGCGAGGACGAGGCGGGGGTTGACCGTGGACAGCTCCTCCCACCCGAGGCCCCAGCGCTCCAGGGTGCCGGGGCGGAAGTTCTCGACGACGACGTCGGCGTCGGCGGCGAGCCTGAGCAGCACGTCGCGGCCGCCGGGGGAGGACAGGTCGAGGGTGATGGTCCGCTTGTTGCGGCCGAGCACCTTCCACCACAGGCCCACCCCGTCCTTGGCGGGGCCGTGGCCGCGGGACGGGTCGGGCCTGCGGGGGTGCTCGACCTTGATCACCTCGGCTCCGAAGTCGCCGAGCATCATGGCGGCCAGGGGGCCGGCGAAGAGGGTCGCGAGATCGAGCACGCGCAGACCGTGCAGCGGAGGGACGGAAGGGGCCGGGGAGGAGGTCGGGCCGGGGTTCAGGGTGGTGGTCATACGGCGTCGGTCTCCAGGGGGTGGTCGTTCGAGGGGGCGAGGGCGGCGTCGATCTCGGCGCGGTACGGCATCGAGGACGAGGCGCCGGGGCGCTGCACGGACAGCGCGGCGGCGGCCGAGGCCCAGGCGAGCGCCTGGGGGACGGGGCGGCCCTCGCCCAGGGCGACGGCGAGGGCGCCGACGAAGGTGTCCCCGGCGGCGGTGGTGTCCACGGCCCGCACCCGGGGCGCGGGGACGGTGACGGGCGCGGCGCCGCGGGCCGCGTACAGGCTGCCCGCCGCGCCGAGGGTGACCACGACCTCGGGCACCTTGCGCAGCAGCGCCTCGGCGGCGGCGTGCGGGTCGGCGACGCCGGTGAGCGCGGCGGCCTCGTGCTCGTTCGGCACCAACAGGTCGGTGGCGGCGAGGAGTTCGTCGGGCAGCGGCTGTGCCGGGGCGGGGGTGAGGACGGTGCGGACGCCGAGCCGGCGGGCGGTGACCGCGCCGGCGGTGACGGCGGAGAGGGGGAGTTCGAGCTGGAGCAGGAGGACGTCGGCGGTGGCGATCAGCGCCTCGTCGCCGTGGTCGAGGGAGGTGAGGGTGCCGTTGGCGCCGGGGACGACGACGATCGCGTTGCCGCCGTCGTCGTCGACGACGATGTGGGCGGTGCCCGAGGGGCCTTCGGCGGTGCGGAGCAGATCGGTGTCGACGCCGGAGTGCTCCAGCGCGTCGCGGAGGCGGACGCCGAAGTCGTCCGCGCCGACCGCGCCGATCATCGCGACGTCCGCGCCGGCGCGGGCGGCGGCGACGGCCTGGTTGGCGCCCTTGCCGCCGGGGACGGTGCGGAACTCGCGGCCGGTGACGGTCTCGCCGCGGGCCGGGGCCTCGGCCACGTACGCGACGAGGTCCATGTTCGTGCTGCCGAGCACGACGATGCTGGTCATGGGCGTACTGCCTCCTGGAGGGCGAGGTCGGCGGTCAGATCGGCGAGGGCGTCGAAACCGATGCCGTCGAAGGACGGGACGGACGTGGCGAGCCGGTTCTTGAGGGGGGCGGTCCAGCGCTCGGGGATCCGGTCGGGCCGGCCGGCCAGCAGTCCGGCGAGCGAGCCGGCGGTCGCGCCGTTGGAGTCGGTGTCCCAGCCGCCGGAGACCGCGGCGCAGACCGAGCGCGTGAAGTCGCCGTCGGCGTGGGTGAGCGCGGCGGCGAGGAGAGCGGTGTTGGGGACGGCATGGACCCAGTGGTACCCGCCGAGGGCGGCGTGGAGTCGGTCGGCGACGGCGTCGAAGTCCCGGGTGGCGCGGGCGGTTTCGATGCCGAGCCGGACGGCGCGGGCGAGCCGGGAGCGCGGCGGGACGAGGCTGAGCCCGGTGGCGAGGCACGCGTGGACGTCGTCGGCGCCGCCCGCGGCGGCGGCCAGGGCGGCGGCGACGAACACGGCCCCGTACAGGCCGTTCGCGGTGTGGGTGAGGGAGGCGTCCCGGTACGCCTGCTCGGCGGCGGCGAGCGGGTCGCCCGGGTTCGTCCAGCCGTGCACGTCGGCGCGGATCAGCGCGCCGATCCACTCGCGGAAGGGGTTGCGGTGGACGGCGGTGAGCGGGGGCTCGACGCCGTCGAGGAGGTTGCGGTAGGCGATGCGCTCGGCGGTGAAGGTGCGGCCGGCGGGGAGCTCGTCCAGCCAGAGACGGGCGACGTCGGCGGTGGTGAAGCCGCGGCCGTGGCGCTGGAGGAGGAGCAGGTTGAGGAGGGGGTAGTTGAGGTCGTCGTCCTCGGGCATCCCGTCGATGTTCTCGGCGAGGGAGGTGGCCGCGGAGCGGCGGTTCCAGGGGTGCGCGGCGAGCAGCGCGGCCGGGACGCCGCGGGCGGTGAACCAGGTGGTGAGCGGCCAGTTGCCGGTGGCCCGGGCGAGCGCCCGGATCCCGTGCAGCGGCAGCTTCTCGACGGGCTTGCCCAGCAGACACCCCGCGGCCCGCCCGAGCCAGGCGGCGTGCAGCCGCTCGCGCAGCGCGGAGGCGTCCGGTACGGGGCCCGGGGTCACGTCCTGCGCGGCGGCGCGGATCGCGGCCCAGGTGGAGGGTTCCCCGGCGGCCGAGGGGCAGGGCAGGGCGTCCAGTTCGGCCAGCAGCTCCTCGGCCAGGGGCCGCAGGTCCGGCCGCGGGGTCGCGGACGCCCCCGCGCGGGGCGGCGCCGGCGGCCCGCCGGCGGACTGCCACCGTGCCGCGAGCGCCCGCACGTCCCGCCCGTCCTCCTCGGCCTGCCGCAGCTCATGCCCGACGAGATCCTCGGGCTGCACCCAGGTGACCCGCATCGGGGCGGGCCGGGCGTCCGAGCGGTGCGGCGGAAGGGCCACGGGCCGGGTACGGGGGCCGTCTTCGGGAGGGCGCGCCGGTCCGGGATCCGGGGCGCGCTCCGTACGGTCCGTCGGCCGGGGGTCCACGGCGCGCCCGGGGCGGCTCACGGGCCCGGCGTCCGGGGCCCGGCCGAGGCGGCTCACGGGCCCGGCGTCCGGGCCGTCGCCGGTCGTGGCGATTCCCGGGCTGTCGGGCGGAGGGTTGGCCGCGGCGCGGGCGGGGCCGGTCGCCGGGGTGGTGGTTCCGGGCCGTGGGGTGGGGGTCATCGGTCCGCTTCCGTCAGGGTCGTGTACGCGGCCTCGTGGGCGCGGCGGCGGGCCGAGTCCTTCGCGTACACCTCGTGGGCGACCGCCGCCAGGGCCGTCGCGGGGGCGTGCAGGTCGAGGCGGCTCGCCTCCGCCACCTGCTTCGCCCAGTCCGCCGGCACCGCGGCCTCGCCGCGCAGGGCGCCCACGAGCGCGCCGGCCATCGTGGCGATGGAGTCGCAGTCGCGGCCGTAGTTCACCGCGCCCAGCACCGTGTGCCGGTAGTCGCCGTCCCCGACGAGCAACATGCCGAGCGCGACCGGCAGTTCCTCGATCGCGTGCAGCCGGGACGGGCGGCGGGCGCCCAGCGACGGGTTGCGGTAGTCCGGGCCCACCGTGTCGAACGGCGCGACCGCCGCGCGCAGCGGGACCAGCGCCGACTCGAAGTCCCGGTGACGGGACGCCGCCTCCGCCGCCGCCTCGATCGCCGCCGCCGTGCCGTCCTTCGCGAGGCGCAGCGCCGTGTCCACGACCGACCCGGGCGTCGCGCCCGGCACGCACGCCGCGGCCACAGCCGCCGCGAACACGCCCGCGGCCTCCCGCCCGTACGAGGACTGGTGCGCGCCGGCGACGTCCAGCGCCTCCGCGTACGCGGCGTCCGGGTTCGCCGCGTCGACCAGCCCGACCGGCGCCATGTACATCGCCGCCCCGCAGTTGACGATGTTCCCGCTGCCCGCCTCGCGCGGATCCACGTGGCCGTAGTGCAGCCGGGCCACGAGCCACTTCTCTGCCAGGAAGATCCGCTGGAGGGGGAGCGCCTCGGCCTCCAGTTCCGGGATCCAGACCGGGGCGCCCATGAGTTCGGGCACGAGGTGCTCGGCGACCGCGTACGCGTCGAGGTGGTCGCGGACCTTCTCGTACACGCGGATCAGCGCGTGCGTCATCAAGGTGTCGTCGGTGACGTGTCCGTCGCCCTTGTGGTACGGCGCGATCGGGCGGGCCGTGCGCCACGCGTCGCCGTTCCAGGGGCCGACGATCCCGGTCACGCGCCCGCCGTGGCGCTCCAGGATCTGGTCGGGGGTGTAGCCCTCGACGGGACCGCCGAGGGCGTCGCCCACGGCGGCTCCGACGAGGCTGCCGGTGATCCGGTCGTCGAGGGAGGGGGAGGGCAGGGTGGGTGTCATGCCCGAATTGTCCACCCCGGGCCCTTCGTTGCCCCGGGGAACACGCCCTAGCGCCCCCGGCGGTCCCGGGAGAGCCGGGCGTGTGCGAGGAGTTGGGCCAGCTCCACGAGGTCCGTGCCGGCGAGGCGGGGCAGCGCGCAGCCCGCGAGCGTGCGGCAGGCGTCGCGCCAGGTCACCGGGAGCGAAGCGGCCCCGCCGAGCGCGCCGGTGAGCGCGCCGGCCAGCGCGGGCGCCGAGTCCGCGACCCGGGACAGGCAGGCCGCCGCCGGCACCGCCGCCGACGCCTCGCCGCGCGCGGCCGTCGCGAGCGCGAGCGCGACCGGGACGGTCTCGGCGGCGGCGATGCCGTAGCTGTAGACGTGGTCGACGATCTGGTGCTCCAGGAGCGGGACCAGTTCGAACGCCGAGGCCGCCTCGCGGGCCGTCTTGACGGCGTGACGGCCGTTGCGGCCGATCTCGGTGGCGGGCGGGAGCTGGTCGAGCGCCGCGTCGACGGCGGCGTCGACGGGCGCGCCGCCGAGCGCCGCCGCGACCGCCGCGGCCGTCGCCCGGGCGCCGTGCACGCCGTCGCCGTCCTGGGTGTACCGGGCGTCGAACTCGGCGAGTTCGGCCGCGGCGGCCGGGTCGCCGGGGTGGACGAGCGCGAGGACGGCGGCGCGGACACAGGCGGCGTCGTCGAAGTAGTGCGGGTTGTCGTGGCCGGTGGCGGGCGGGCGCAGGCCCGCGGCGAGGTTGCCGAGCCCGGCCCGGACCGAGATCCGGGCGCGCAGCGGGAGCACCGCGGACTCGACCTCGGGGGCGCGGTCGGCGGCCGCGGCGATCTGGCCGGCCAGCGAGTTCCAGGCGAGGTCGACGGCGGCGCGCAGCCGGTGCGCGGGCGCGAGGCCGCGGAACAGGGGGCCGTCCGCGGCGAGCACCGCCTCGGCGGTGAACACCGCCCACTCGGCGTCGTCGGAGGGGCCGAGGCGGAGCGGCTCGGGCGGCTGGTTGAGGGCGATGGGGACGGGGAGGGTGGTGGTGGCGTTCTGCTCGGCGAAGGTGTCGAGCTCGCGGGTGAGCCGGCGGGTCCACTCCGGCATCCGCGCGGCCCGGTGCCGGGCGGCCGGCCAGCCGGCGGCGTCGCCCGCCGCGATCCCGAGCAGCAGGCCCTCGACCCGCGCGGCGAACCCGGGGTCGGGGGACCGCCGGCCCGGCTCCGCCACGCCGAGGTACCCGTACGCGGGCCCGGCCGCCTCCTGCTGCCGCTCCCAGCCGGCGGCCCCGCCGCTCTCCCCGGGGCCCCGGTAGGCGGCCCGCACTCCGGCCGACCCCCCGCCGCCCCGCCCGCCGTACGCCAGGTCCGCCACGGCTCCCGCCCCCGCGTACGCGTCCGCGGCCGGTGGCGGTTCCGGGGCGCCGGGCGGCAGCGGCGTGGGGGTCGTGCTTCTCGGGTCCGTGGTGGTCATGCGGCTTCCTCCTCGTCGGGGGTCAGCAGGTCGGCGATGTCCAGGACGTGGTAGCCGCGCATCGACGGCAGACAGCTGCCGGTGACCGGGGCGATGGCCCCCGCCCACTCCTCGGGGATCGCCGACACCCCGCGGCTCGCGCCCGCCAGCGCGCCGGCGACCGCGGCCGTCGTGTCCGCGTCGCGGCCCATGTTGACCGCGGTCAGCACCGCCGTACGGAAGTCCCCGCGCGCCGCCGCGTACGCGCCGAACGCGAGCGCGACCGCCTCCGGCGCCAGGTCCGTCCACGGGTAGCCGCCGATGACCACCGCCGAGCGGACCGTCCGCTCGCGGATCAGCGGGTCCGGCTGCAGCCGCTGCGCCGCGACCACCGCGCGCCGCATCGAGCGCGCGGTCCACGAGTCCATCGGCACCACCGACAGCGCCGCCGCGATGACCGAGGTCACCGACGCCCCCGCCATCGCCGCCGCCACGCCCGCCGCCACGGCCTGGCCGCCGTAGATGCCCTCGCCGTCGTGGCTGACCGTGCCGTCGATGGCCACGAGCCGCGCCGCCTCCGCCGGGCGGCCCGCCGCGAACACCCCGAACGGGGCGGCCCGCATGGCCAGTCCGTCGCTCCACGCGTGCCGGTGCTGCGCCGAGATGGGGGCGGCGAGGCCCCGGCGGAGGTTCTCCAGGGTGCCGCGCTCGCTGAAACCGGCGCCCCGGAACGGGCCTTCGTCGAGGTCCGCGATCCAGTGGTGCCAGGCCCGCTCGACATGCGAGACGGTCAGCGCCGAACCGTGCCGGGCCAGCAGCAGCCCCGAGAAGATCGCGTACTCGGTGTCGTCCGTGCCCGCCGGGGTGTCCGTCACGAAGCCCTCGATCCGGCCCCAGCGGCGGCGGATCTCCGAGGGCCGCAGGTTCTCGGCCGGCGCCCCGAGCGCGTCGCCCACCGCGAGGCCGAGCAACGCGCCGCGCGCCCGCTCCCGCAGATCGCATGCCGTCGTCCTGATGTCGCCGCCCGTCACCATGCCGCCGCCTTTCCCGTGCTTCGGATTCCTCTCCGCCGCTGGGGTGGATCCCTGCCACGCGCGCGCCCGCGGGAGTCCGCCGAAACGTCTCTGTCACCCGGGTGACCGCCCTGCTCAGCGGGTCAGGCGGGCCTTACTAAGTACGGCCTGCCTTGCTGGCGCACCCCTTACATCGGGCGTATTTTCGAGTGCGTCGAGCGGCGGACGCACCGAACCCGCCGCGCACACAGGGGAGAAGCATGTCCATCATCGAGACCGAGGCGCCGCTCCACGCGGCGCACCGCGCGAACCACACCCACCGCGACGTCAACGGCGGCTGGCTGCGTCCCGCGGTCTTCGGCGCGATGGACGGACTCGTCTCCAACCTCGCGCTGATGACCGGTGTCGCCGGCGGCGCGGTCTCCTCGGGGACCGTCGTGATCACCGGCCTCGCCGGACTGGCCGCCGGCGCCTTCTCCATGGCCGCCGGCGAGTACACCTCCGTCGCCTCGCAGCGCGACCTCGTCCAGGCCGAACTGGACGTGGAGCGCCGCCAGTTGCGCAAGCACCCCGTCGACGAGATGGAGGAGCTGGCCGCCCTGTACGTGTCCCGGGGCGTCGAGCCCGCGCTCGCCCGCGAGGTCGCCATGCAGCTCTCCCGCGACCCGGAGCAGGCGCTGGAGATCCACGCCCGCGAGGAGCTCGGCATCGACCCGGACGACCTGCCGTCGCCGGCGGTCGCCGCGGTGTCCTCGTTCGGCTCGTTCGCGCTCGGCGCGCTGCTGCCCGTGCTGCCGTACCTGCTCGGCGCCACCTCGCTGTGGCCGGCCGTGCTGCTCGCGCTCGTCGGCCTCTTCGGCTGCGGCGCGCTCGTCGCCCGGGTCACCGCGCGCAGCTGGTGGTACAGCGGTCTGCGTCAGCTGCTGCTCGGCGGCGCGGCGGCGGCCGTCACGTACGGGCTCGGCATGGCCTTCGGCGCGGCGCTCTAGCGCCCCGCGGGCGCCGGGCCGCCAATCCCGTGCCGGCGCCGGGGCGCATCCCCGGCCCGCACATCCTGCATGTCCGGAAATCCCCCACCTTGCCGGTGGGGGATTTTCGCAGGTCAGGCCGCTGTGATGTATCTCCCTGAGCGGTTTCCGCGCGGCGGTGAGACACTATGCACAGCGCCACATAGGTAGCCGTTACTCGGCGGTTTCGAAATCATGACCACCGGGCATGAGCCGTAGGCGCCGCGGGCAACGTCGCCCGCTCTTCGCGAACGGGTCGCCGACGACCCGCAGGAACCCCGATTCTGCGCCGCAGAAGCATCCGCCGCAGCACCCACAGAGCACCGCCCCACACCCCCAGGGTGTCCGCATGTTGGAACGAGCTATCCGCTTCCCGAGAAGCCAGCCATCATGTAACCTGCACGAAATTTCGCGGAGGGCCAACGTCGTCCCTCGGCACTGCACATGCCACGACGACGACGGGAGAGCCGATGCGTTCCGACGCCTGGTCGCCCATGGACGGTCGCCCCGCCCCGCAGGGGATGTACGACCCCCGTAACGAACACGACGCCTGCGGTGTCGGGTTCGTGGCCACCCTCACCGGTGTGGCCAGCCACGAGCTGGTCGAGCAGGCGCTGACCGTACTCCGCAATCTGGAGCACCGCGGCGCCACCGGCTCCGAGCCCGACTCGGGCGACGGCGCCGGCATCCTCCTCCAGGTCCCGGACGCGTTCCTGCGCGAGGTCACCGCATTCGAGCTCCCCGAGGCCGGCGCGTACGCGGTCGGCATCGCCTTCCTCCCCGCCGACGGCTCCGCACAGGCCGTCGAGCGGATCGAGGCGATCGCCGCCGAGGAGAGCCTGGACGTCCTCGG
The DNA here is from genome assembly GCF_048500665.1 of Streptomyces tritici. Lineage (NCBI taxonomy): Bacteria > Bacillati > Actinomycetota > Actinomycetes > Kitasatosporales > Streptomycetaceae > Streptomyces > Streptomyces tritici. The sequence goes on along the minus strand of NZ_CP183183.1, from coordinate 1,559,964 downwards.
CTGGCGCGAGGTCCCCGTCGCCCCCGAGCTGCTCGGCGCCTCCGCCCGCTCCACGATGCCCGTCTTCCGGCAGCTGTTCGTCGCCGACGGCGAGAACACCGGCATCGCCCTGGACCGCAAGGCGTTCGTCCTGCGCAAGCGCGCCGAGCGCGAGGCCGGCACGTACTTCCCGTCGCTGTCCGCCCGCACCATCGTCTACAAGGGCATGCTGACCACCGGCCAGCTGGAGCCCTTCTTCCCGGACCTGTCGGACCGCCGCTGCGCCACCGCCGTGGCCCTGGTCCACTCCCGGTTCTCCACCAACACCTTCCCGAGCTGGCCGCTCGCCCACCCGTACCGCTTCGTCGCCCACAACGGCGAGATCAACACGGTCAAGGGCAACCGCAACTGGATGCGCGCCCGCGAGTCCCAGCTCGCCACGAAGCTCTTCGGCGAGGGCAGGGACCTGGAGCGGATCTTCCCGGTCTGCACCCCCGACGCCTCCGACTCCGCCTCCTTCGACGAGGTCCTGGAGCTGCTGCACCTCGGCGGGCGCTCCCTGCCGCACAGCGTCCTGATGATGGTCCCCGAGGCGTGGGAGAACCACGACTCCATGGACCCGGCCCGGCGCGCCTTCTACCAGTACCACTCCACGATGATGGAGCCCTGGGACGGCCCGGCCTGCGTCACCTTCACCGACGGCGTCCAGGTCGGCGCGGTCCTCGACCGCAACGGTCTGCGCCCCGGCCGCTACTGGGTCACCGACGAGGGCCTCGTCGTGCTCTCCTCCGAGGTCGGCGTCCTCGACATCGACCCCGCCAAGGTGGTCCGCAAGGGCCGCCTGCAGCCCGGCAAGATGTTCCTCGTCGACACCGCCGAGCACCGCATCATCGAGGACGACGAGATCAAGGCCGGCCTCGCCGCCGAGCACCCGTACGCGGAGTGGCTGGAGACCGGCGAGATCGAGCTCTCCGACCTGCCCGAGCGCGAGCACATCGTGCACACCCACGCCTCGGTCACCCGCCGCCAGCAGACCTTCGGCTACACCGAGGAAGAGCTCCGCGTCATCCTCGCCCCGATGGCCCGCACCGGCGCCGAGCCGATCGGCTCCATGGGCACGGACTCGCCCATCGCCGCCCTGTCCGAGCGCCCCCGGCTGCTCTTCGACTACTTCACCCAGCTGTTCGCGCAGGTCACCAACCCGCCGCTGGACGCCATCCGCGAAGAGCTCGTGACGAGCCTGCGCTCCTCGCTCGGCCCGCAGGGCAACCTGCTGGAGCCGACCGCCGCGTCCTGCCGCAGCGTCACCCTGCCGTTCCCGGTGATCGACAACGACGAGCTGGCCAAGCTCATCCACATCAACGCCGACGGCGACATGCCCGGCATGAAGGCCGTGACCCTGTCCGGCCTGTACCGGGTCTCCGGCGGCGGCGACGCCCTCGCCGCCCGCATCGAGGAGATCTGCGCCGAGGCCGACGCCGCCATCGAGGACGGAGCCCGCCTGATCGTGCTGTCGGACCGGCACTCCGACGCCGAGCACGCGCCGATCCCGTCGCTGCTGCTCACCGCGGCCGTCCACCATCACCTCATCCGCACCAAGCAGCGCACCCAGGTGGGTCTGCTGGTCGAGGCCGGCGACGTCCGCGAGGTCCACCACGTGGCCCTGCTCATCGGCTACGGCGCCGCCGCCGTCAACCCGTACCTCGCCATGGAGTCCGTCGAGGACCTGGTCCGCGCCGGCACCTTCATCGAGGGCATCGAGCCCGAGCAGGCCATCCGCAACCTGATCTACGCCCTCGGCAAGGGCGTCCTCAAGGTCATGTCCAAGATGGGCATCTCCACCGTCGCCTCCTACCGCGGCGCCCAGGTCTTCGAGGCCGTCGGCCTCGACAGCGCCTTCGTCGAGAAGTACTTCGACGGCACCGCCAGCAAGATCGGCGGCGCGGGCCTCGACGTCGTCGCCCAGGAGGTCGCCGCCCGCCACGCCAAGGCGTACCCGGTCACCGGCATCCCCTCGGCGCACCGCGCCCTGGAGATCGGCGGCGAGTACCAGTGGCGCCGCGAGGGCGAGCCGCACCTGTTCGACCCGGAGACCGTCTTCCGCCTGCAGCACGCCACGCGCAACAAGCGGTACGACATCTTCAAGCAGTACACCTCGCGCGTCGACGAGCAGTCCGAGCGCCTGATGACGCTCCGCGGCCTGTTCGGCTTCAAGTCCGACCGCCCGTCGATCAGCGTCGACGAGGTCGAGCCGGTCTCCGAGATCGTCAAGCGCTTCTCCACCGGCGCCATGTCGTACGGCTCGATCTCCCGCGAGGCCCACGAGACCCTCGCCATCGCCATGAACCAGCTGGGCGGCAAGTCCAACACCGGCGAGGGCGGCGAGGACCCGGAGCGCCTGTACGACCCGGCGCGCCGCTCCTCGATCAAGCAGGTCGCCTCCGGCCGCTTCGGCGTCACCAGCGAGTACCTGGTCAACGCGGACGACATCCAGATCAAGATGGCCCAGGGCGCCAAGCCCGGCGAGGGCGGCCAGCTGCCCGGCCACAAGGTGTACCCGTGGGTCGCCAAGACGCGTCACTCGACGCCCGGCGTGGGCCTGATCTCCCCGCCGCCGCACCACGACATCTACTCCATCGAGGACCTGGCTCAGCTGATCCACGACCTCAAGAACGCCAACCCCGAGGCCCGCATCCACGTGAAGCTGGTCTCCGAGGTCGGCGTCGGCACGGTCGCGGCCGGCGTGTCCAAGGCCCACGCGGACGTCGTGCTCATCTCCGGCCACGACGGCGGCACCGGCGCCTCCCCGCTGACCTCGCTGAAGCACGCGGGCGGCCCCTGGGAGCTCGGCCTCGCCGAGACCCAGCAGACCCTGCTGCTCAACGGCCTGCGCGACCGGATCGTCGTCCAGACCGACGGCCAGCTCAAGACCGGCCGCGACGTCGTCATCGCCGCGCTGCTGGGCGCCGAGGAGTTCGGTTTCGCGACCGCGCCGCTCGTCGTCTCCGGCTGCGTCATGATGCGCGTCTGCCACCTGGACACCTGCCCGGTCGGCATCGCCACGCAGAACCCGGTGCTGCGCGACCGGTTCTCCGGCAAGCCCGAGTTCGTCGTCAACTTCTTCGAGTTCATCGCCGAGGAGGTCCGCGAGCTCCTCGCCGAGCTGGGCTTCCGCACGCTGGAGGAGGCGGTCGGCCACGCCGAGCTGCTCGACACCAGCCGCGCCGTGGACCACTGGAAGGGCCAGGGCCTGGACCTGGAGCCGCTGTTCCACGTCCCCGCGCTGCCCGAGGGCGCCGTGCGCCACCAGCTGACCGAGCAGGACCACGGTCTGGAGAAGGCCCTCGACAACGAGCTGATCGAGCTCGCCGCCGAGGCCCTGAACGCCGCCTCCGCCGAGGAGGCCCAGCCGGTCCGCGCCCAGGTCCCGATCCGCAACATCAACCGGACCGTCGGCACCATGCTCGGCCACCACGTGACGAAGAAGTTCGGCGGCGCGGGCCTGCCCGCCGACACGATCGACATCACGTTCACCGGCTCCGCGGGCCAGTCCTTCGGCGCCTTCCTGCCGGCCGGTGTCACCCTGCGCCTGGAGGGCGACGCCAACGACTACGTCGGCAAGGGCCTGTCCGGCGGCCGGGTCATCGTCCGCCCGGACCGCGGCGCCGACCACCTGGCCGAGTACTCCACCATCGCGGGCAACACCATCGCCTACGGCGCGACCGGCGGCGAGCTGTTCCTGCGCGGCCGCACCGGCGAGCGCTTCTGCGTCCGCAACTCCGGCGCGCTGGTGGTCTCCGAGGGCGTGGGCGACCACGGCTGCGAGTACATGACCGGCGGCACGGCGGTCGTCCTCGGCGAGACCGGCCGCAACTTCGCGGCCGGCATGTCCGGCGGCGTCGCCTACGTGATCGACCTCGACCGGGACAACGTCAACTCCGGCAACCTGCAGGCCGTCGAGGCCCTGTCGGACGCCGACAAGGCGTGGCTGCACGACGTCGTGCGCCGCCACCACGAGGAGACCGGCTCGACCGTCGCCGAGAAGCTGCTCGCCGACTGGGACACGTCCGCGAACCGCTTCAGCAAGATCATCCCGACCACGTACAAGGCCGTGCTCGCCGCCAAGGACGCCGCTGAGCTCGCCGGTCTCTCCGAGCAGGAGACCACCGAGAAGATGATGGAGGCGGCGACCAATGGCTGACCCCAAGGGCTTCCTGACCACCGGGCGCGAGGTCGCCAAGACCCGGCCCGTCGCCGAGCGCGTCAAGGACTGGAACGAGGTCTACGTCCCCGGCTCCCTGCTGCCGATCATCAGCAAGCAGGCCGGCCGCTGCATGGACTGCGGCATCCCGTTCTGCCACAACGGCTGCCCGCTCGGGAACCTGATCCCCGAGTGGAACGACTACGCCTACCGCGAGGACTGGGCGGCGGCGTCCGAGCGGCTGCACGCCACCAACAACTTCCCGGAGTTCACCGGGCGGCTGTGCCCGGCGCCCTGCGAGTCCGCGTGCGTGCTCGGCATCAACCAGCCGGCCGTCACCATCAAGAACGTCGAGGTCTCCATCATCGACAAGGCCTGGGACGCGAACGACGTCCGCCCCCAGGCGCCCGAGCGGCTGTCCGGCAAGACCGTCGCCGTCATCGGCTCGGGCCCGGCGGGTCTCGCCGCCGCCCAGCAGCTGACCCGGGCCGGCCACACCGTGGTCGTGTACGAGCGCGCCGACCGCATCGGCGGCCTGCTGCGCTACGGCATCCCCGAGTTCAAGATGGAGAAGCGGCACATCAACCGCCGCATCGAGCAGATGCGCGCGGAGGGCACCAAGTTCCGCACCGGCATCGAGATCGGCCGCGACCTCACGGCGACGGACCTGCGCAAGCGGTTCGACGCGGTCGTGATCGCCGCCGGCGCCACCACCGCCCGCGACCTGCCCGTGCCGGGCCGCGAGCTCAAGGGCGTGTACCAGGCGATGGAGTACCTGCCGCTCGCCAACAAGGTGCAGGAGGGCGACTTCGTCAGCCCGCCGATCACCGCCGAGGGCAAGCACGTCGTGGTCATCGGCGGCGGCGACACCGGCGCGGACTGCGTCGGCACCGCCCACCGTCAGGGCGCGGCCTCCGTCACGCAGCTGGAGATCATGCCCCGGCCGGGCGAGGAGCGGAACGCGGGCCAGCCCTGGCCGACCTTCCCGATGCTGTACAAGGTCACCTCGGCGCACGAGGAGGGCGGCGAGCGGGTCTACTCCGTCTCCACCACCCACTTCGAGGGCGACGAGGACGGCAACGTCCAGTTCCTGCACCTGGTCGAGGTCGAGTTCGTCGACGGCAAGCTGACCCAGAAGCCGGGCACCGAGCGGAAGATCCCCGCGCAGCTGGTCACCCTGGCGATGGGCTTCACGGGCACGGACGTCGAGAACGGTCTGGTGTCCCAGTTCGCCCTGGAGCTGGACGCACGCGGTAACATCGCCCGCGACGCGGACTTCGCCACCAACGTCGATGGCGTCTTCGTCGCCGGCGACGCCGGCCGCGGCCAGTCGCTGATCGTCTGGGCGATCGCCGAGGGCCGCTCGGCGGCCCGCGGAGTCGACCGGTACCTGACCGGCACCAGCTCCCTGCCGGCCCCGATCCGCCCGACGGACCGCGCCCTGACGGTCTGACCGTCCCCTGGATGTCCCGTACAACGACGTACGGAACTGCACAGCGCTCGCCCTGTCCCCGACCGGACTGTGGGCGGGCGCTGTGGTGTCCGGGCCGCTACTGCATGCTCATCCGGTGCGGGTGGGCCGGGTCCGACGGGCAGACGAACGCGCGGTACTCGCCGTCGCGGCCGACCTTGACGCCCGTCGGCTGACCCGGCTCCTCGTACCGGCCCCAGCTGTCCGGGGCTCCGTGCCCCTCGTACGAGTCGATGGTCAGCAGCACCCGCATCTCCGTCCCGCAGGCGTCGCAGTACACGCGGATCAGGTCCGTCTTGTGCCAGGAGTCCCAGCCGCCGATCTTCCAGCCGGGGGCCAGCGAGAGGTCGTACTGGTACCAGGGGGCCGCCTCGCCGATCCTCGCGTGGAGTTCGTCCTCCCACGCCATGATCCGCTCGTCCAGTTCGCTCGGTAGGTAGTCCGCGAACGGATACTCGACGACCTGCTCGGGGTGGAGCACGCAGGGCTCCGGGAGGTACCAGCCCCGGCCGGCCACCGCCGGTTCGGGCATGACGGCCACCGGCCGGGTCACGTCGGCGGCCCGCCGCCAGTACAGGCGGGTGTACGGGCCGTACTCGCTGAACGGCCCGTCCGCGTGCTCGTCGTACGGACACCACAGCACCTGGAGCAGGTCCCTGCCCGCCGGGGCGAACGGCGCCAGGTCCGGTATGTCCCGCACGTGGAACTGGGCGAGGGCGAGCAGGGGCAGCGGACCGCCCACGTGGCGGTCCGGCCGGTGCCAGGGCTCGGCCGACAGCGCGTCGAGCTCGGCCTGTTCCTCGTCGGTGTACGCGGGGCTGCCGTCCGCCGTGCGCGGCCGGGTCCGCACCTCCCGCAGCAGGCGGCGGCAGCGCCGCTCGCGCTCCGGCGCGATGCCCGGCGTCCCCGGCCCGTGCTCCCCGCACACCGGCCACGCCTCGTCCGCCGGCCAGAGCAGCGGCCCGCCGATCGAACTGTCCGCGGCCGTGGGCGTGCCCGGGCGCGGGTGCAGCCGGGTGGCCGTGCGGGCGTACGCGGACAGTTCGGGGAAGGGGACGGTGATGTCGAGCGGACGGTACGGGGTGCGGATGGTCACGCGGTGAGGGTAGCCAGCCAGGCCGCCGCCCCGTCCAGTGCTCTGTCGGCCTCGGGCAGGACGCCCCGCGCGCCGAGGAAGCCGTGGAAGACGCCGGTGTGCAGCTGGACGTGCGCGGTGACGCCCGCGGAGGACAGCCGGCGCGCGTAGGCGAGCCCCTCGTCGCGGAGCGGGTCGCAGTCCGCGAGGACGAGCAGCGCCGGGGGCAGGCCGTCGAGCCGCGCGGCCAGGCCGGGGGAGGCGCGCACGGGGTCCCCGTCCGGGCCCAGGTACTGCTCCCAGTACCAGCGCATGTGCGCGGTGGTGTGGAAGAAGCCCTCCGCGTACGCCTGGGCCGACCGTCCGTCGAGCCGGTGGTCGAGCACCGGGTAGAACAGCAGCTGCCCGGCGACCTGCGGTCCGTCGCCGTCCCGGGCCCGCAGCTCCGCCGCGGCGGCGAGGCCGCCCCCGGCGGAGTCGCCCGCCACCACGAGCGCCCGCCCGGGGTGGGCGGCCGCCGCCCAGGTCAGGACGGCGTGCACATCGTCCTCGGCGGCCGGGAAGCGGTGCTCCGGGGCGCGCCGGTAGTCCACGGACACGACGGTCGCGCCGCCGCGTGCGGCCAGGGCCCGGCACAGCCCGTCGTGCGTGTCCAGGTCGCACAGCACCCAACCGCCGCCGTGCGCGAACACGACGACGGGAGCCGTGGCGGCAGCGGGGGTCGGCAGGGTGTAGACCCGTACGGCCACGCCCGCCGCCGTCCGGTCCTCCGCCGTCACCGGTGACGGGGCCGGCGGGCGCAGGCCCGCGCGGGCCGCGGCGCGCAGGGCGTGCGCGTCGCCGGGCGGGGGGAACGCGGCCGTCATCGCGTCGCAGAGGGCGCGGGCCGCCGGGGTCAGGGGATCGGTCATCCTGTGGTGAGCCCTCCGTCCACGGTGAACTCCGTGCCGGTGACGTACGAGGACGCGTCCGAGACGAGGAAGACGATCAGTTCGCCGACCTCCTCCGGCCGGCCCATCCGGCCCAGCGGCACGTGCGACCAGTCGCGGCCCGCGACGGACGCCGTCATCGGGGTGTCGATCGCGCCCGGGTGGACCGAGTTCACGCGGATGCCGAACGGCGCGAGGTCCAGTGCCGAGGACCGCGTCAGCCCGCGCAGGCCGAACTTCGAGGAGCCGTACGCCGCGTGGCCCGGGATGCCGACCAGGCCGGCCGTGGACGAGACGTTCACGACCGAGCCGCCGCCCGCCTCCCGCAGCGCCGGCAGAACCGCCCGCAGACCCAGGAACGGCCCCAGCAGGTTGACCCGCAGCAGGAGTTCGAAGGTCTCGGCCGTCTCCTCCTGCACCGGGGCCGTGCGCCACAGCGCCGCGTTGTTCACCAGCGCGTCCAGGCGGCCGTACCGCTCCGCGGCCGTCGCCGCCACCCGCGCCCAGTCGTCCCGCGAGGTCACGTCGTGCCGGACGAACACCGCCGCGTCGCCCAGCTCCGCCGCGACCGCCCGGCCCTCCTCCTCCCGTACGTCCGTCAGCACGACCCGCGCGCCCGCCGCCGTCAGCAGCGCGGCCTCCGCCGCGCCCTGGCCGCGGGCCGCGCCGGTGACGATCACGACCTTGCCGTCGAGGGCGCTCACGCGGGCGTCCCCTCGAGGGCGCGGAAGTGGGGGATGACCTTCTCGCCCCACTGCCGGATCGTCTCCATGCAGACCTCCTGCGGCACCGTGCCCATCTGGATCAGGCACATCACCTCGTCGACGCCGATCTGCCGGAGCTGCTCCACGTAGGCGATCGCGTCGTCCGCGTTCCCGTACGCGTGCTCCGCGTTGAAGGTGCCGGTGTCCACCGGGCGGGCCGGGATGTTCGCCTCGTGCAGCTTCGCGACCAGCTCCTCGCGGCCGCGGGCCAGCGCCGCCACATGGTCCTCGGCGCCCTCGTCGTCCGAATAGCCGGTCGGCGCGGGGGAGTTGCCGTACCAGTGCGCGATCGACTCCGCGAAGAACCGCTGTCCGCGGGTGCCGATGCGCAGCGCGGCGGCCGCGTCGTCGAGCACGATCGTCGGGCAGAGCGCCGAGAAGTGGTCGTTGACCTCGGTCGACACCAGCCGCTGCCCGTCCCGGGCGGCGATCGCCTCGTCGTACACCTTGCGCATGGCCCGGACGTCGTCGGCGCCGGCGAAGCCCATCACCAGCGCGCCGATGCCGAGTTCGGCGGCCAGCTTCAGGGTGTCGTGCTTGGAGCAGGCCATGAACAGGGGCGGGTGGGGGGCCTGCACGGGGCGCGGCAGGATCGCGCCGGGCCCGATGTCGAGAGAGCCGTGCCACTCGAACTGCTCCTCGCGCCAGGCGGCGGAGAAGATCCGCAGCGCCTCCTCCATCTGCGGATACGTGTCCTCGGGCCGCACCCCGTACATCCGCATCTCCTGCCGGGTCGCGCCCCGCCCGGCGCCGATGTCGACCCGGCCGCCGGAGAGCACGTCGAGCATCGCGGCCCGCTCGGCGACCCGGACCGGGTGCTGGTAGCCGAACGGCATGGTGACGACGCCGTGGCCGATGCGGATCCGCTTCGTGCGGGCGGCGACCCAGGTCAGGAAGATCTCGGAGGCGCTCATGTGCGCGTACTGGGTGAGGGAGTGGTGCTCGACCGCCCAGATCCGGTCGAAGCCCATCTCCTCGGCGTGGACGGCCTGTTCGACGCAGTCGTGAATGACCTGGCGTTCGCGGGCGGGGGTGGGGTCGACGAGCTGGGCCTCGAAGATCATGGAGAACTTCACGGGACCTCCTCTATTTCGAATAGGAATACTTCTAGCAGGCATAGGTGGAGGGTGGAAGGGGTGCGTAGACTTCGCTGCGTGACGGAGAAGAAGACCGCCCGGCGGCACGAGGAGCAGGACATCCCGGCGCTGCCCGCGACGAGCTGGGCCGTGCTCGGACTGCTCTCCTTCGGCGAGGAGTTGTCCGGCTACGACCTGAAGAAGTGGTCCGACTGGTCCTTGCGCTTCTTCTACTGGAGCCCGTCGTTCAGTCAGATCTACGGCGAGCTGAAGCGTCTGGAGCAGGCCGGTTTCGCGGCCTCGCGGATGGTCGCCCAGGAGACCGGCACCCGCGACAAGCGGGTCTACCGGATCACCGACGAGGGCATGGCGGCCGTACGGACCTGGGCCCGCACCGCGCCCGTCGACCCGCCGGTGCTGAAGCACGGGCCGATGCTGCGGCTGTGGCTCGGGCATCTCCTGGAGCCCGAGCAGATGCGCGAAGTCCTCGGGCAGCACCGGGAGTTCGCGGAGTCGATGCGGAAGCGCGCGGAGGCCGACGTGGCCGGCGCGCAGACCGAGGAGGCGTGGAAGTACCCCATGCTCACCCTGAAGTGGGCCGAGCGGTACTACGCCTCCGAGCGGGACCTCGCCGACGCCATGCTGGCGGACATCGAGGAGCTGGAGCGCGGCAGCCGTCCGTAGCCGCGCCGGAAGTACAGCAGGGGGGCCGCGTCCTCGCGGTGCGCGGTCAGGGAGGTGACCCGGCCGAGGGCGATCGCGTGGTCGCCGCCGTCCAGGACGTCCGCGAGCTCGCAGACGACGCTCGCGAGCGCGCCGTCGAGCAGCGGGGCGCCGTTCGGGCCGGGCGTCCAGCGCACCCCGGCGAACTTGTCGCCGCCGGTCACCGCGAACCGGCGGCACACCTCCTCCTGGTCGTCGGCCAGCACGTTCACCGCGAACCGCCCGGCGGCGCGGATCACCGGCCAGGTCGTCGAGGTGTGCGCCGGGCAGAAGCAGACCAGGGGCGGGTCGAGCGAGACGGACGAGAAGGACTGCACCGCCAGGCCGGCCGGGCGGCCGTCCGGGGCGAGCGCGGTGACGACGGCGACGCCGGTGCAGAAGCCGGAGAGCGCCGGCCTGAGGTCGAGCAGGGGTGTGGTGGTCACGGGGCCTCCCGGGAATGTTCCTACTAGGTATATGCCTAACCGAAACACCTGTGATTGGATACCCGCCACGCTCATACGTCAAGTAGGGAGGGTGTCTCCTTGCAAGGCCGTACCTCCACCCAACTCCCCGCCCGCACCCGCGACTTGCCCCCCACTCTCGCCGCGCTGCCCGGCTGGGCCGCCGCCGTCCACGGCGGCCGCGAGGCCCTCGCCGACGGCGAGGAACGCTGGACCTTCGACCGGCTGAACGACGAGATCGCCGCCGCCGCGCGGGCCGCGCTCGCCCACGGCGTCGCGGCCGGCGACCGCGTCGCGATCTGGGCCCCCAACAGCCGCCACTGGATCACCGCCGCCCTCGGCGCGGTCGGCGCCGGCGCGGTCCTCGTCCCCGTCAACACCCGCTACAAGCCCGCCGAGGCCGCCGACATCATCCGCCGCAGCGGCGCGACCGTGCTCTTCACCGAGCACGACTTCCTCGGCACCGACTACGCCGCCGCCCTGCACGGCGCCGGCGAGGACCTCGGCGCGCTGCGCTCCACCGTCCCGCTGCACGGCCCCGGCTGGACGGCGTACCTCGCCGCCGGCGCCGCCGTACCCGACGCCGAACGGGCCGCCCGCGCCGCCGCCGTACGCCCCGACGACCTCTGCGACATCCTCTACACCTCCGGCACCACCGGCCGTTCCAAGGGCGTGATGACCACCCACGCCCAGACCCTGCGGCTCTACGCGGACTGGTCCCGGCTCGTCACCCTGCGCCCCGGCGACCGCTACCTCCTCGTCAACCCCTTCTTCCACACCTTCGGCTACAAGGCCGGGGTGCTGGCCTGCCTGCTCAACGGCGTCACGATGATCCCCGAGCCGGTCTACGACACCGACCGCATCCTGGAGCGCATGGCCGCCGAACGCGTCACCTGCCTGATGGGCCCGCCGACCGTCTTCCACGGCCTCCTCCACCACCCGCGCCGCGCCGCCCACGACCTGTCCGCGCTGCGCCTCGCCGGCACCGGCGCGGCCTCCGTGCCCACCGCGCTCGTCGAGGAGATCCGCGCGGTGCTCGGCGCGCCCGACGTGTTCACCGCGTACGGGCTCACCGAGTCCGGCGGCGTCGTCACCGTCTGCCCCACGGACGCCGACGCGCACACCGTGGCCCACACCGTCGGCCTGCCGCTGCCCGGCACCGAGGTCCGGATCGCCGCCCCGTCCGGCGACGCCCTGCCGCCCGGCGAGCCGGGCGAGGTCCAGGTCCGCGGCTACCACGTCATGCGCGGCTACCTCGACGACCCGGCCGCCACCGCCGAGGCGGTGACCCGGGACGGCTGGCTGCGCACCGGCGACATCGGGGTCCTCGACGACCGCGGATACCTCGCCATCACGGACCGGCTCAAGGACATGTACGTCGTCGGCGGCTTCAACGCGTACCCGGCCGAGATCGAGAACGTGCTCCTGGGCCACGAGGCCATCGCCGACGTGGCCGTCGTCGGCGCGCCCGACGCGCGACTGGGCGAGGTGGGCGTCGCCTTCGTCGTCACGGAGCGGGACGTCGACGCGGCCGAACTCACCGCCTGGAGCCGGGAACGGCTCGCCAACTTCAAGGTGCCGCGCCGCTTCGTGACGGTGCCCGCGCTGCCCCGGAACGCCGGCGGCAAGCTGCTCAAGGGCGAACTGCGGCGCGCCGCGAGGGGAGAGTCATGAGGGACACGCCGGAGCAAGCCGAACTGCGTCGCGCTGTACGGGCGTTGCTGGACCGCCACGAAGGCCACGCCGCCTGGCGCCCGCTCACCGGACGGATCGGCGCGGCCGCCCTCGCCGTCCCGGAGCGGCAGGGCGGGCTGGGCTGCGGGGTCGAGGAACAGGCGGTGGTGACCGAGGAGTTGGGGCGGGCGCTGAGTCCGGTGCCGTATCTCGGCTCCGCGGTCCTCGCCGTCACCGCCCTGACCGAGGCCGGCGCCGCGGTCCCGCCCGGCCTGACCGACGGGACGCACGTCGCCGCACTGGCGTGGGCGGAGGAGGCAGGGTGGGAGCCGGACACGCTGACGACGAGGGCGACGCCGGGCGGCGCGCGGGCCGGGGACCCGAAGGCGGACGGGACCGGCTGGTGCCTGAGCGGGGTGAAGGAGTACGTCCTCGTGGGGGACCGCGTCCCCGAGTTCGTGTACGTCTTCGCCCGGACCCCCGACGGGCGGCTCGGGTTCTTCGGCGCGGACGGGCCCGGCGTGGAGGTCGTCGCCGTGCCCGCGCTGGACCGGACGCGGCCGCTGGCCCGTGTGGTGCTCGACCGGGCGCCCGCGCGGCTGCTCCACGCCGACGGGGAGCGCGTGCTCGCCCGCGTGCGGGACGTGGGCGCGGTCGAGATCGCCGCCGAGTGCGCGGGCGCGGCCGGGCGGGCGCTGGAGCTGACCGTGCGGTACGCGAAGGACCGCGTCCAGTTCGGCCGGCCCATCGGCTCGTTCCAGGCGGTCAAGCACCGCCTGGCCGACCTGCACGCCCTGGTCGAGGGGGCCCGCTCCCTCGTGTGGGCCGCCGCTCGGGCGGACGGCACCGCCGCGTTCCCGCGGCTCGCCGCCGCCGCCAAGTCCGCGTGCGCGGAGGCGTACCGCACGGTCGCCGCCGAGACCGTCCAGCTGCACGGCGGCATCGGCATCACCTGGGAGCACCCCGCCCACGACCACCTCAAACGCGCCCACGCCACCGCCGTGCTGCTCGGCTCCCCGGAGGCCCACCGCGCCCGCCTGGCGCGGCTCCTCGGGCTCAACGCCGCCTGAGCGCCGACCCCTTGGCGCGCGGCCGCCCGCGTCACGTACGCTCGGCGCACCGCGACCGCCGCGTCGCCGTACGCCGAAACGGAGAGCCGCACCCATGGGCCTGAGCCTGCGCAAGATCGAGGAGTCCGCCCCGGCCCTGGTCAGCCTCTACAAGACCGCCGGGGTCTCGGTCCAGAAGCACGGCCTGGAGGGCCAGCGCGTCGCCGTGTACCTGGTGGTCGACTACTCGGGCTCGATGAAGCCCTACTACAACGACGGCAGCGTGCAGGCGCTCGCGGACCGCGTCCTCGGGCTCTCCACGCACCTCGACGACGACGGCCGCGTCCCCGTGGTGTTCTTCTCCACGGACGTCGACGCCGAGACGGACATCGAACTCGCCGACCACCAGGGCCGGATCGGCCGGATCGTCGCCGGCCTCGGCCACATGGGCAAGACGAGCTACCACCTCGCCATGGACGCGGTCATCGACCACTACCTCGACAGCGGCGCCACCGCGCCCGCACTGGTCGTCTTCCAGACGGACGGCGGGCCGATCAACAAGCTCGCCGCGGAGAAGTACCTGTGCAAGGCGGCGAAGCTGCCGATCTTCTGGCAGTTCGTGGGCTTCGGCGACCCGCACAGCCGGCAGTTCGACTTCCTGCGCAAGCTCGACGAGCTCGACGTGCCCGGCAAGCGGCCCGTCGACAACGCCGGCTTCTTCCACGCCGGCCAGGACCCGCGCGCCGTGTCGGACGCGGAGCTCTACGAGCGGCTGGTCTCGGAGTTCCCCGTGTGGCTGCGGGCGGCCCGCGCCCAGGGCATCGTCCGCGACGGGGTCGTGGGCGCGGCGTACTGAGCGGCGGGACGGGAGCGGACGCACCGGACGGCCGTTCGGGACCGGCCGTACCGAGCGGCCGTACCGGTCCGAAAACGCGTGGTCCGGCGTCGCCTCCGTCCGCGATAGTGGCGACCATGGCTTCTCTCGTGCGACACGTGACCTTCGACTGTTCCGACGCCTACGCGCAGGCGTCCTTCTGGGCCCAGGTGCTGGAGGGCAGGGTCTCCGACGAGGACGCGCCCGGCGATCCGGAGGCGCTGGTGGAGGCGGAGGGCGTGGGCGTCCTGTTCGTCACCGTGCCCGAGGCGAAGTCGGTGAAGAACCGCGTGCACTTCGACCTCCAGCCGCAGGACCGCACCCGGGACGAGGAGGTCGAGCGGCTGCTGAAGCTCGGCGCCACGCTGGTGGGCGACCACCGCCGGGAGGGCGGCCTGGGCTGGGTGACGCTCGCGGACCCGGAGGGCAACGAGTTCTGCGTGGAGCGCAGCAAGGGGGAACGGGAGCGCACGGAGTAATCCGGACGGAGGCTGTCGGGATTCTGCGGTTCGCTGGAGTCATGACGACGACTATGACGTGGCAGGAGTTCGAGCGGGCCGAGGCGGAGTTCGCCGCGACCGTGCGGGAGCGGTTCGGGAAGTACACGCACCACGTCCTCGCGACGCTGCGCGCGGACGGCTCGCCCCGGCTCAGCGGCCTGGAGGCCCGGTTCCCGCTGGACGAGCTGGTGCTCACGATGATGCCCGACTCCCGCAAGGCGCTGGACCTCCGGCGCGACCCGCGGTTCTCGCTGCTCGCCAACCCGGGCGAGGGCACGGAGATGGGCGGTGGCGACGTCCGGGTGTCCGGGCGGGTCGCCGAGGTGACCGACCACGAGACGCTGAGCCGGTTCGCGGACGCGCTCGGCGCTCCGCTGCCGTTCCATCTGTTCCGGCTCGCGCTGACGGAGGTCGTCCGGACGACCGTCGAGGACGACGAGCTCGTCGTGCGGACCTGGCGGCCGGGCCGCCCGGTCCGCACGGTCACCCGTACGTGAGGGGCCTCCGGTCGCCCGACGGGTCACCCGCCCGACCGGCAGCCGGTACCCGGCCGGCCGCCCGGTCAGGCCGGCCGTCCTTGTCCGGCCAGGCCGCCCGGTCAGGCCTCGGCCGCCAGCACCGCCGCCCGGCACTCCGCGGGCGTGCCCCAGGCGTCCCGCAGCGGGCGGGCCTTGCGGAGCCACAGCGACAGGTCCAGCTCCTCCGTGTAGCCGATCGCGCCGTGCAGCTGGAGCGCGGCGCGGGCGGCGGCGTACGCGGCCTCCCCGGCCGCGACCTTGGCCGCCGCCACGTCCGCCTCGCCGAGGGTGACCGCCGCGCCGTGCACCAGCGGCCGGGCGAACTCCAGGCCGATCAGCACGTCGGCGAGCCGGTGCTGCACCGCCTGGAACGAGCCGACGGCCACCCCGAACTGCGTCCGCTGCTTCGTGTACGCGACCGTCCGCTCCAGCAGCGCCCGCCCGAGGCCCAGACACTGCGCGGCGGTCGCCAGGGCGGCCCACCGGCGCGCCCGCGCCGCGGCCGCCGTCACGGCGGGCCCGGCGGCCAGCACCTCCCCGCCCGGCAGGGGCCGCGCGAGCCGCCGCCCCGGGTCGGCGGAGGCCCGTACGGCCTCGTGCCCCGGGGCGAGGACGAGCCGGTCGCCCGCCACGGCGAGCACCACGTCCGCGAGGTCGGCGTCCGCCGCGTACTCCCGCGCCGCCAGCGTCGCCACCACCGCGCCCGACGCCAGGTCCGGCAGGAACCGTTTCGCCGGGGCCTCGGCCCCCGCCTCCGCCAGGGCCGTCAGCAGCGCCGCTGCCGCCACCGTCTCCGCCGGCGGGCCCGGCACGGCATGGCGGCCCAGCCGCTCGAAGGCGACGGCCGTCTCCACCGGCAGCGGGCCCACCCCCTCGTACGCGTCCGGGACGGCGAGCGCGAAGACGCCCGCCTCCGCCAGCCGTGCCCACAGGGCGCGCCAGGGCGCGGCGTCGCCGGCCGCGCGGGCCCGGATCACGGCGGGGGTGTCCGCGGCGGCGAGCATCGCGTCGAGCGACGAGGCGAAGGCGCGCTGTTCGTCGGTGAGCAGGAAGGCCATCAGCGGCGTCCCTTCGGCAGGCCCAGCAGGCGCTCGGCGATGATGTCGCGCTGGATCTCGTTCGTCCCGGCGTAGATCGGCCCCGCGAGCGCGAAGACATGGCCCTCCGCCCACTCCCCGTCGGCGCGTTCGCCGTCCGCGCCGAGCAGGTCGAGGGCCGTCTCGTGCAGGGCGATGTCGTACTCCGACCAGAAGACCTTGTTCAGACTGGACTCGGCGCCGATCTCCGCACCGCCCGCGAACCGGGCCGCCCCCGCCGCCGTGAACAGCTGGTACGCCCGCGCCCCGATCACCGCGTCCGCGACCCGGTCCCGCAGCGCCGTGTCCCCCGCGTCGGCCCGGTCCCGCCACAGCCGGACGAGCCGGTCGGCGGCGGCCAGGAAACGGCCGGGGGAGCGGAGCATGAGCCCGCGCTCGTTGCCCGTGGTCGACATGGCGATCCGCCAGCCCTGCCCCGGCGCGCCGATCACGTCCTCGTCCGGCACGAACACCCCGTCGAGGAAGAGCTCCGCGAAGGCGGGCTTCCCGTCGAGCCGGCCGATCGGCCGGACCGTGACGCCGGGCGCGCGCAGGTCGAACATCAGGTACGTCAGGCCCTGGTGCGGCTTCGGGGCGTCCGGGTCGGTGCGGAAGATCCCGAACGCGCGGTCCGCGAACGCCGCCCGCGACGACCAGGTCTTCTGCCCGGACAGCAGCCAGCCGCCGTCGGTCCGGACCGCCCGCGAGGTCAGCGAGGCGAGGTCGGAGCCGGCCTCCGGCTCGGACCAGGCCTGGGCCCAGACCACCTCGCCGGTCGCCATCGACGGCAGCACCCGGGCCCGCTGCTCCTCGGTGGCGTGGTCGAAGAGGGTGGGGGCGAGCAGGTTGATGCCGTTCTGCGAGACCCGGCCCGGCGCGCCGGCCGCCCAGTACTCCTCCTCGAAGGCCAGCCAGTGGAACAGGCCGACGCCCCGGCCGCCGTACTCCTCCGGCCAGGAGACCGCCGACCAGCGTCCGGCGGCCAGTTCGGCCTCCCAGCGCCGGTGCGCGGCGAAGCCCTCGGCGGTCTCCAGGGACGGCAGCGGCTCGGCCGGCACGCGGCGGCGCAGCCACTCCCGCGCCTCCTCCCGGAACTCGCGTACGTCCGCGCTCTCGTGAAGATCCATCAGGACGACGCCTTCCTCTTCATCGCCGCCACGTCCATGCCGCCCAGCGGGTCGGCCGCGGTCTCGGCGTTGTGCGCGTGGGCGAGGTGGTGCAGGCCGAAGACGGAGTCCAGACCGGTGTGCAGGCCCTGGAGGTCCTCGGCCTGGTTCACCGCCCGCTTGGTCAGCGCGAGCCCCATCCGCGGCATCTCCGCGATCCGCAGCGCCAACGCCTCGGCCTCGTCCGTCAGTTCGTCGCGCGGGACGACGCGGTTGACCATGCCCAGCTCGTACGCGCGGCGGGCCGGCATCCGGTCCCCGGTGTAGAGGAACTCCTTGGCGATCCGCGGCGGCATCACCCACGGATGCGCGAAGTACTCCACGCCCGGGATGCCCATCCGCACCACCGGGTCCGCGAAGTACGCGTCCTCGCTCGCCACGATCAGGTCGCAGACCCAGGCGAGCATCAGCCCGCCCGCCACGCACGCGCCCTGGACCGCCGCGATCACCGGCTTCGGCAGCTCCCGCCAGCGCCGGCACATCCCCAGGTACACCTCCGACTCGCGGGCGTACCGCGCCTCCGCGCCGTGCTTGTCGGTGTGGTCCCACCACAGGCCGGCGCGCCGTTCGAAGGGGAGGTGGGCGTCGCGTCCGGGGCTGCCGATGTCGTGGCCGGCGGAGAAGTGCTCCCCGGCGCCGGCGAGCACGACCACCTTGACCTCCGGGTCGTCGGCCGCCCGGTAGAAGGCCGCGTCCAGGGCGTAGGTCATGGCGGAGTTCTGGGCGTTGCGGTAGCGGGGGCGGTCCATGGTGACGTACGCGACGGGGCCGCGGCGTGCGTAGCGGACGGGTTCCTGCGTCGCAGGGGCCGTGGGGCCGGCGGGATCCTGGGTCATTCCGAGCATCCTTCCCTAACAAGTGTTTGGTAGGTTAACGTACGGCCATGAGCACCGTCGAGGAGTTCCGCACCGAGGTCCGCGACTGGCTACGGACCCACCTCACCGGCGAGTTCGCCGCCCTCAAGGGCCTCGGCGGGCCCGGCCGGGAGCACGAGGCCTTCGCCGGACGGCTCGCCTGGGAACGCCACATGGCCGCCCACGGCTGGACCTGCGTCGGCTGGCCCGAGGAGTACGGCGGACGCGGCGCGAGCCTGGAGCAGCAGGTCGCCTTCCACGAGGAGTACGCCCTCGCCGACGCCCCCGCCCGCGTCAACCACATCGGCGAACAGCTCCTCGGCCCCACCCTGATCGAGCACGGCACCGCGGAGCAGAAGGCCCGCTTCCTGCCCCCGATCCGGAACGTCGAGGAGCTCTGGTGCCAGGGCTACAGCGAACCCGACGCCGGCTCCGACCTCGCGAACATCCGCACCCGCGCCGTCCGCGAGGGCGACGCGTGGGTGGTCACCGGCCAGAAGATCTGGACCTCGCTGGCCCACGAGTCCCAGTGGTGCTTCGTCGTCGCCCGCACCGAACCCGGCTCGCGGCGGCACGCCGGACTCTCCTATCTGCTGGTCCCGCTCGACCAGCCCGGCGTGGAGATCCGGCCCATCGTCCAGCTCACCGGCACCAGCGAGTTCAACGAGGTCTTCTTCGACGGGGCGCGCACCTCCGCCTCCCATGTCGTCGGCGCGCCCGGCGACGGCTGGCGGATCGCCCTGTCCACCCTCGGCCACGAACGCGGCGTCTCCACCCTCGGCCAGCAGGTCGGCTTCCGCCGCGAGTGGGAGGGCCTCGCGGAGCTGGCGCGCCGCAACGGCGCCGCCGCCGACCCGCTGATCCGCGACCGGCTCGTCCGCGCCTGGACCGGCCTGGAGGCCCTGCGCGCCACCGCCCTGCGCGGCGACGTCGACGCCTCCACCGCCAAGCTCGCCTGGTCGCACTGGCACCGCGACCTCGGCGAACTCGCCCTGGACGTGCGCGGCGCCGGCGCGCTCCTCGCCGCCGGAGAGCCCTACGAACTCGACGACTGGCAGCGGCTGTTCCTCTTCTCCCGCGCCGACACCGTCTACGCCGGATCCAGCGAGATCCAGCGGAACATCATCGCCGAGCGGGTGCTCGGCCTGCCGAAGGAGGCCCGCGCATGACCGGAGCCCCGCCGTACGTCGCGGGTCACGCCCTGCTGGACGGCCGTACCGCCGTGATCACCGCCGCGGCGGGCGCGGGCATCGGCGGGGCCACCGCCCGGAGGTTCCTGGAGGAGGGCGCGCGGGTGCTGATCGGCGACGCGCACGCCCGTCGCCTGAAGGAGACGGAGGCCGCCCTCGCGGCCGAGTTCGGCGCGGACCGCGTCGCCTCCCTGCCCTGCGACGTCACCGACGAGGAGCAGGTCGCCGCGCTGTTCGCGGCGGCGGTACGGCTGCACGGCCGGCTCGACGTCGTCGTCAACAACGCCGGCCTCGGCGGCACCGCGGCCCTCGTCGACATGACCGACGAGCAGTGGACCCGGGTCCTCGACGTCACGCTGAACGGCACCTTCCGCTGCACGCGGGCGGCGCTGCGCGGCTTCCGCGACTCCGGCGGCGGGGGCGTGATCGTCAACAACGCCTCCGTCGTCGGCTGGCGCGCCCAGGCCGGCCAGGCCCACTACGCCGCCGCCAAGGCGGGCGTCATGGCCCTGACCCGCTGTGCGGCCGTCGAGGCGGCCGCGTACGGCGTACGCGTCAACGCGGTCGCCCCGAGCCTCGCCATGCACCCGCACCTGGTCAAGGTCACCTCCGCCGAACTGCTCGCCGAGCTCACCGAGCGGGAGGCGTTCGGCCGGTACGCCGAACCGTGGGAGGTCGCCAACGTGATCGTCTTCCTGGCGAGCGGCTACTCCTCGTACATGACCGGCGAGACCGTGTCCGTCAGCAGCCAGCGGGCGTAGGCCGACAATGGAGCCGTGCCGAACAAGAAGAAGACCCAGGTGACCGCCACTCCCGAGCGGCGCCGCGAACTCCTGGACACGGCGGCCGAGGTGTTCGCCGCCCAGGGGTACAACGCCACCACCGTACGCAAGATCGCGGACGCGGCCGGCATGCTCGCCGGCAGCCTCTACTACCACTTCGATTCCAAGGAATCGATGCTCGACGAGATCCTCTCCACCTTCCTGAACGAGCTGTGGGAGCGGTACGACGCCGTGCTCGACGCCGGACTCGGCCCCAGGGAGACCATCGAGGCCCTCGTCACCGAGTCCTTCCGGGAGATCGACCGGCACCGCGCCGCCGTCGCCATCTACCAGAAGGAGTCCCGGCACCTCAGCGCCCAGCCCCGCTTCCACTACCTCGCGGACTCGCAGCAGAAGTTCGAGAAGGCGTGGCTCGGGACGCTGGAGCGCGGGGTCGCCGCCGAGGTCTTCCGGGCGGACCTGGACATCCGGCTCACCTACCGCTTCGTGCGCGACACGGTGTGGGTGGCGGCGTCCTGGTACCGGCCGGGCGGGCAGCACAGCCCGGACGAGATCGCCCGCCAGTACCTGTCGATGGTCCTGGACGGGATCGCCGTACGTTTGTGACCGATGCCGTCATATGAACGGACGAAGGAGCAGCAGCCATGCCCGAGGCCTACATAGTCGAAGCGGTACGGACCCCGGTGGGCCGGCGCAGGGGAGGGCTCGCACGGGTCCACCCGGCGGACCTGGGCGCCCACGTCCTGAAGGCCCTCGTCGCGCGCACCGGCATCGACCCGGCGGCCGTGGAGGACGTCGTCTTCGGCTGCCTGGACACCGTCGGACCGCAGGCCGGCGACATCGCCCGCACCGCCTGGCTCGCAGCCGGGCTGCCGGAGGAGGTCCCCGGCGTCACGGTGGACCGCCAGTGCGGCTCCTCGCAGCAGGCGGTGCACTTCGCCGCGCAGGGCGTGCTCTCCGGCACGCAGGACCTGGTGGTCGCGGGCGGCACCCAGAACATGTCGATGATCCCCATCGCCTTCGCCTCCCGGCAGGCGGCGGAGCCGCTGGGCCTCACCGAGGGCCCGTACGCGGGCAGCGAGGGCTGGCGCGCGCGGTACGGCGACGCGCCGGTCAACCAGTTCCACGGCGCAGAGCTCATCGCGGCCAAGTGGGGCATCACCCGCCGCGAACAGGAGGAGTGGGCGCTGCGCTCCCACCGGCGCGCGGTCCGCGCCCTCGACGAGGGCCGCTTCGCCCGCGAGACCGTCCCGTACGGGGACGTGACGGCGGACGAGGGCCCGCGCCGGGACACGTCCCTGGAGAAGATGGCCGGCCTGGCCCCCGTCGTCGACGGCGGCACGATCACCGCGGCCTGCTCCTCGCAGGTCTCCGACGGTGCGGCGGCCATGCTCCTGGCGAGCGAACGCGCGGTCCGCGAACACGGCCTGACCCCCCGGGCCCGCATCCACCACCTCTCGGTCCGCGGCGAGGACCCGATCCGCATGCTCTCCGCCCCGATCCCGGCCACGGCCCACGCCCTGAAGAAGACGGGCCTCACGATCGACGACATCGACCTGGTCGAGATCAACGAGGCCTTCGCCCCGGTCGTCCTCGCCTGGCTCAAGGAGACCGGCGCCGACCCGTCCCGCGTCAATGTCAACGGCGGCGCGATCGCCCTCGGCCACCCCCTGGGCGCCACCGGCGTCAAGCTGATGACCACCCTCCTCCACGAACTCGAACGCACCGGCGGCCGCTACGGCCTCCAGACCATGTGCGAAGGCGGCGGCCAGGCCAACGTCACCATCATCGAACGCCTCTGAACCCCGACAACCCCGAGGCGGCCCGGGAACGGCGGGCCGCCTTTCGGGGTGTGCGGTCAGGTGACGAGGCGGTCGTGGAGGGATCCGAGGGTGGACAGGTCCAGGGCGAGGCCGGTGGTGAGGTAGCGGTAGAGGGAGCCGTACTGCGACCGGGCCTCCGTCAGGGCGGTGTTCAGGTACTCCTCGCGGACCTCCTGGAGGGGGATGATCAGGTCCGGGTTCTGCATGAGGCCGGCCTGTTTCAGGCCCTCGCGGACCTTGGCGTCGTGGGCGGCGCGGAAGGTGTTGGAGGCCAGGTAGTCGGAGACGGCCGACTGCTCCGGGACGCCCACGGCGGTCAGGAGGAGGTAACTCGTCCAGCCCGTGCGGTCCTTGCCCGAGGTGCAGTGGTACAGGTACGGGGCCGTGCCGGGGCGGGACAGGTCGCGGAGGGTGGCGCCGAAGGCGGCGCGGTTGTCGGCGCTGGTGACGAAGCTGCGGTACACCTCGTGCATGAACGCCGCGGCCCGGCCGTTGCCGAGCATCTCCTCCTGGCGGACCGGGTCGCGGGAGCCGATCGCGGCGAGCAGCCGGCCGTACAGGCCGTTGTCCGTGATCGGGCGGGAGACCGCGGCCGTGCCGGCCGGGAGGCGGTCCGCGCCGTCGTACTGGACCTCCAGCGGGATGCGGAAGTCGACCGCCCGGCCGAGGCCCAGCGTCGCCAGGGTCGCGAGGTCCGCGTCCGTGAGCTTGCTCAGCGCGTCCGCGCGGTAGACCAGGCCGTGGCGGACCCGGCCGCCGGTGTACGTGAGGTAACCGCCGAGGTCGCGGACGTTGACCGCGCCCTGCAGCGGGATGTGCCGGATGGACTGGGCGGTGCTGCCGGGGCGGCGGCGCGCGGCCGTCGCGGTGGGGGAGAGGGCGGCCGCCAGAGCGGTGGCGGCCGCGGTGCTCAGGAGGGTGCGTCTGGTGAGGGGCATGACGGGACTCCCGGAGGGGGTCGGGGGTTCACCCTGGTGATGGCAGGGTGCGGAGCACGTGCTCGGCCTCGGCCATGACGCGGTCGACGAGTTCCGCGCAGGACGGCAGGTCCTCGATCACGCCGGCGACCTGGCCGGACGCCATGACGCCGAGGTCGGTGCGGCCCTCGACCATGGACGCCTTGAGGAGCATGGGGGTGTTCGCGGCGAGCAGGACCTGGCTCCACGACAGGTCCTTGCCGTGTTTCATCGCCAGCCCGTCGCGGACCATCCGGGTCCACGACAGGCCGGACACCTTGCGGAAGCCGGCGGCCCGGCGCACGGCCTGCGCCAGCGCCCGGACCCGGCCGGCCCGTTCGAGCGCCGCCACCATCTCCGTACGGAGCATCCGGTGCGGCAGCCCGTCCACGGCGGTGGTCACGGTGACGTCCTTCACCGTCGCCGTCAGGTACTTCGCCTTGACCGCGTCCGGCACCGTCGAGTCGGAGGTGAGGAGGAAGCGGGTGCCCATGGCCACGCCCGCCGCCCCGTACGACAGCGCCGCGACCAGGCCGCGGCCGTCGTGGAAGCCGCCCGCGGCGATCACCGGGATGCCGACGGCGTCGACGACCTGCGGCAGCAGGACCGTCGTCGCCACCTCGCCGGTGTGCCCGCCGCCCTCGCCGCCCTGCACGAGCACCGCGTCCGCGCCCCAGGCCGCGACCTTCTCGGCGTGCCGCCGCGCCCCGACCGACGGGATCACGACCACGCCCGCGTCCTTCAGCTCCGCGATCAGCTCGCGGGAGGGGGCGAGGGCGAAGGAAGCGACCTCGACCTGCTCCTCGATGATGATCCGTACGCGGTCCCGGGCGTCCCCGGCGTCGGCGCGCAGGTTCACGCCGAACGGCGCGTCCGTACGGGACTTCACCTCGCGCACCGCGGACCGCAGCTGCTCCACGGTCATCGTCGCCGAGGCGAGCATCCCGAGCGCGCCCGCCTGGGCGACGGCCGTCACCAGACGGGGTCCGGCGACCCAGCCCATGCCGGTCTGGACGAGCGGGTGCCGCACCCCGGTCAGCTTCGTCAGCGCGGTCTCCATCAGACCCGGACCTCCCGGTCCCGCAGTCCCTTCGGGTCGATGACCTCGCGGATCAGCCGCAGCTCGGCGGCGGTGGGCTCGCGGGTGCACGGGACCTCGTCCGGGACGGCCAGGTCGAATCCGGTGGCCGCGCGCACCTCGTCGACCGTGACGCCCGGGTGCAGGGACGCCAGGCGCATCGTCCGGTCCGGGGTGTCGAAGTCGAAGACGCCGAGGTCGCTGACCACCCGGGGGATGCGGTGGTACGGGCCGACGGCGTGGTCGTACCCGACCCCGCTGATCATGTCGACCTTCTCCACGAAGACGCGCGGTGAGTGCTTCGGGATCCAGTAACTCACCGGGTTGTTGAGGGTGTTGACCGGCGCGCCGCGCACGCCGAGGAGCTGGCGGGCCGGGCGCTCCCAGTCGCCGATGCAGGAGATGTTCTGGTTGCCGTACCGGTCGATCTGGCTCGCGCCCATCATCACGTGCCGCCGGCCGCCGGTGACCATCGTCAGGTGCCGGCGGTACGGCAGCCAGCCCTCCACCGAGCCGTCGAGGCCGACGAGCAGCGCCTCGCCGTCCGTGAGCAGCAGGTCCGGGGCGAAGCTGCGCCGGGCGAGCCGGGCGCCGAACGAGGACACCGGGGCCATCGCGGCCGCCAGCACCTCGCCGGCGCCGCGCCACGCCTCGGCGCAGGCCACGACACAGTATTCCGCGCGGGTGATCACTGCTGTCGCTCCTCGTGCCAGGCCTGGACGGCGGACTGGTAGTCGTGCTCGCTCGCGCCGGACAGGAACCGCGCGGCGAACTCCGGCCAGGGGGTGGTGGCGTACAGCTTCTGGAAGGCCTCGTCGCGCTCGTGGTCGGGGGCGCAGGAGGTGAAGTGGGCGCCGTTCGGGGCCTCGACGACGCCGGTGACGGAGTGCCGGCTCACCAGCAGGGACTGCGGCGGGGCGTCCTTGGTGAGCTCCGCCGTCTCGACGAGCCGCTCGCAGGAGACGTACGCGGTGTCGGCGGCCTCGCAGAACAGGTCGTCGAAGTACGGGTCCGGGCCGAGGTACTGGCCGTTGCCGAGCCGGTCGGCGCGGTTGAGGTGGACGAGCGCCGCGTCCATGCGCAGGGCGGGCACGGCGACGAACTCCTCGCGCACGCCGGCGTCGTTCGGGTACGGCGAGGTGACCGTGCGCAGCTCGGGGTTGACCCGCATCACGTCGGAGCCGAGCCCGGCGCGGACCGGCATGAACGGCAGCCGGTTGGCGGCCGCGTGCAGGCCCCACATGAACATCGCCTCGTCGAGCTCGGTGAAGGCGAAGTCGCCGCGCTCGCGGGCGGCGCGGAAGTGCGGTTCGAGGGGGACCGAGTCGAGGGTGGCGAAGGCGGCCACGAGCCTGCGGACGCGTCCGGCGGCGGCCAGCAGGCCGACGTCGGGGCCGCCGTACGAGACCACCGTGAGATCGGTGATCTCGGACCGGAGCAGCGCTCTGACCAGGGCCATCGGCTTGCGCCGCGAGCCCCAGCCGCCGATGCCGATCGTCATGCCGGAGCGGAGCCGGCCCACGACGTCCTCGGGGGTCATGGTCTTGTCGGTCATGCCTGTCGCTCCTTGCCGAAGGTGTCCCGGACGCGGTCGGCGACGCCGCTGAGGTTGGCCTCGAAGGTGAAGCCCTGCTCGAAGCGGTAGCTGCGGCGCACGTCGACGGGGTCGATGCCGTTGATCGCGGCCTTCGCCAGCCGGATCAGACAGCCGTCCTTCCGCGCGATCTCCCGTGCCAGCTCCAGGGCGGCGTCGAGGAGCCCGGAGCGCGGCACCACCCTCCACACCGAGCCGTGGGCGTGCAGTTCGGCGGCCGTGACGGTGCGCGAGGTGTAGTACAGCGTCCGCATCAGGTGCTGCGGGACGAGGCGCGCGAGGTGCGTCGCCGCGCCGAGGGCGCCCCGGTCCAGCTCCGGCAGTCCGAACACGGCGTCCTCGGAGGCGACGATCGCGTCGGCGTTGCCGACGAGGCCGATCCCGCCGCCCAGGCAGTGCCCCTGCACGGCGGCGACGACCGGGACCTCGCAGTCGTAGACGGCGGCGAAGGCGTCGGCGCAGCCGTGGTTAGCGCCGATCAGGGCGGTGTGCCCGCCGGAGGCGTGCTCGCGCTGCATCTCCTTGATGTCGACGCCCGCGTTGAAGCCGCGGCCCTCGGCGGCGAGCACCACGCAGCGGACCTCGGGGTCGCGGCCCGCCGCGCGGACGGCGTCGGCGAGCTCGTGCCAGCCGCGTACGGGCAGGGCGTTGACGGGCGGGAAGTCGACGGTGACGAGGGCGACGCCCTTGTCCGGGCTTGAGGTGGAGACACCCATGAGCGGATCAGCTACCTTTCCACCAAACATTTGTTAGGTGACTGCTTGGGCAGGAAAGGTAGCAGCCGATGGAGCTGGACGGGAGGGTTGCCGTCGTCACCGGCGGCACACGGGGCGTCGGAGCGGGCATCGCCCGGGCGTTCCTGCGGGCCGGCGCGCGGGTGGTGGTCTGCGCCCGCAGACCGCCGGACGCGCCGGTCGAGGAGGCGGGCCGGCAGGCCGAGTTCCGGCCGCTCGACCTGCGGGACGAGGCCGCGGTACGGGACTTCTTCGACGGGGTCGCCGCGGCGTACGGGCGGCTGGACGTGCTGGTCAACAACGCGGGCGGCGCCCCGTACCGGCTGCTCGGCGAGGGCGGCGCGCAGCGCCACGCGCGCGTGCTGGCGCTGAACCTCACCGCGCCGCTGACCGCCACGCTCGCCGCGTACGAGGCGCTGCGGGCGGCGCGCGGCTCGGTCGTGATGATCGGCAGCGTGAGCGGGGCGCGCCCCTCGCCGGGCACGGCCGCGTACGGGGCGGCGAAGGCGGGACTGGAGCACCTGGCCCGCTCGATGGCCGTCGAATGGGCGCCGGAGGTGCGGGTCAACACGCTCGTCCTCGGCATGGTCCGCACCGAACTGTCCGCCCTGCACTACGGGGACGAGGACGGCATCGCCGCCGTCGCCCGCACCGTCCCGCTGGGCCGGCTCGCCGAGCCGGCGGACGTCGGCGAGGCGGCCGTGTTCCTCGCCTCGGACCGCGCCGCGTACGTCTCCGGCGCCTCGCTGCTGGTCCACGGGGGCGGGGAGCGGCCCGCGTTCCTGGACGCCGCGACCGTCAACAAGCCGAACCGATAACCGAGTCAGCCCGCGACAACGAGGAGTACGAGCATGGGAATCTGCGACGGACGCGTCGTGATCGTGACCGGCGCCGGGCGGGGCCTCGGCCGGGCGCACGCCCTGGCCTTCGCCGCCGAGGGCGCGCGGGTGGTCGTCAACGACCTCGGGGTCGGCCTCGACGGGCGGCCCGGGGCGGACAGTCCGGCCGCGCGGGTCGTGGACGAGATCCGCGCGGCGGGCGGCGAGGCCGTCGCGCACGGCGGCGACGTGGCGACGGGGGAGGGGGCGGCGTCGCTGGTGGAGACCGCGATCGACGCCTTCGGGCGGCTGGACACGCTGGTCAACAACGCGGGCTTCCTGCGGGACCGGATGCTGGTCAACCTCGGCGAGGACGACTGGGACGCGGTGATGCGGGTGCACGCGAAGGGTCACTTCCTGCCCCTGAAGCACGCGGCGGCGTACTGGCGCGCGGCGTCGAAGGCGGGCCGCGAGGTGACCGCGCGGGTCGTCAACACGACGTCCGGGGCGGGGCTGCTGGGCAGCGTCGGCCAGGGCAACTACGCGGCGGCCAAGGCCGCGATCGTCGGCCTGACGCTGGTCGCCTCGGCGGAACTGGCCCGGTACGGCGTCCAGGTCAACGCGATCGCCCCGGCGGCCCGGACCCGGATGACCGAGGAGGTCTTCGGCGGGCTGGACGCCGCGCCCGAGGACGTCTCCCCCCTGGTGGTCTGGCTCGGCTCGCCCGCGTCGGCGGGGGTCACGGGCCGCGTCTTCGAGGCGGAGGGCGGCCGGATCACCGTCATGGAGGGCTGGCGCCCCGGCCCCACGGCCCACCGCGAGCCCCGCCGGACCCCGACGGAGGCGGGCGAGACCACGCTGAAGCTCCTCGCCGAGGCCTGTACACCGGGGGCGGTGTACGGGGCGGGGTGACGGACTCTCCTACCGCGTCAGCCTGGCCGTGGCCGTGCGCTGCCGGGCGGTGGCGGCGGTGAGGAAGCGGGTGATGGTCTCCAGCTCCTCCGTGGTGAACTCCTCGTAGAGCTCGCGCACTTCCCGCGACCAGTCGTCGAACAGCGGGGCCAGTTCGGCCAGTTTCTCCGGGCGGGGCTCGACGAGCACCCGGCGCTTGTCCGTCGGGTGCTTCACCCTCCGTACGAACCCCTTGCGCTCCAGGCGGTCGACCAGGCCGGTCACCGAGGCCGGGGCCAGGCCCGAGTGCTCGGCCAGCTCCTTCGCGGTGAGCGCCCCGTGCCGCTGGAGCAGGTCGAGCGTCTTGGTCTCGGTCGCGCCCAGGTCCTGCTTCGCCGCGACCGCCGTGTGGAAGGCGACGGCGGCGGCGCTGGAGTCACGGCCGGCCGCGGTGAGGGCGGCGATCGCCTCGGCCCGGCGGGGAGTCTGCTCGCTCATGGCGGCAGCCTCTCATATCTCTTTCGTTCGACGGAACGAAAGAGAGCCGTGCGCCTCAGCGCCGGGCCAGTTCCAGCACCCGCAGGGCGAGCGCCCAGCCCAGCCGCGCCTCGCCCGACTCCGCGGGCCGGCCGGTGAGTTCGGCGACGCGGCCGATGCGGTTGAGGACCGTGTTGCGGTGGCAGTACAGCCGGTCCGCGGTGCGCGAGGCCGAGCAGCCGGTGTCCAGCCAGACCCGCAGCGTCTCCAGCAGCACCTTCCGCTCCGCGCCGCTGCGCAGCACCCCGTCGAGGTGCCTCACCACCAGCCGCTCGGCGAGCTCCCGGTCCGCGCCCAGGACCGCGTGCACGAGCCGCTCGTCCAGCTCGGCGACCTCCGCGCCGCCCGGCGGCAGCGTGCCCAGCGCCCGTACCGCCAGCCGGAGCCCCTGGTCGGCGAGGGTCAGCTCCTCGAAGGGCGGGGAGATCCCGGCGGCGCGGCCGAGGTCCCGCCGCAGCACCTTGGCCAGCGCCTCCGTACCCGCCGCGCCTGTGCCCGGGTCCTTGCCCGCGCCCGCCCCCGTACCCGCGTCCGTCCCGGCCGCGCCGAGTCGCACGAGCCCGGCCAGCCGCTCGCCGCGCGGCCGCCAGAACGACCACAGCCCCACCGCCTCCAGCGCGGGCGCCGGGTCCGCGGGCGCGGCCGGGTCCTGGGCGACGACCACCACCGCGTACCGGCCGCGCCGCGGCACGCCGAGCGCGTCGGCCGCCGCCGCGGCCACCGCCGGATCGCCGCCCCGGCCGTCGAGCAGCGCCTCGAACAGGGCCCCGCGCCGGGAGTCCTCCCGGTGCTGCAGCTCCAGGGTGGTGATCCGGTACGTGTCGGCCATCACCGACGAGTAGCGGTCGATGGTCTCCCACACCGCCCCGGCCATGTCCCCGACCATCCGCTGCTCGGCCGGCGACCGGTCGCGCATGCGGTCGGCCATCGCCTGCCAGATCACCCGGCCGCCGCGCCGGTACGCCTTCAGCACGGTCGCCAGCGGCATCCCCTGCTCCGCGCGGAGCCGTCCGGTCTCCGCGGCCGCGGCCTCGATGCGGCAGCCCGCCTCCCGCAGGCCGCCGAGGTCCTTCAGGGCCAGCTCCACGTTGCGGCGGCAGGTCACGCGGAGATCCGCGCGCGAGACCGGACGGCCCGAGGCGTAGAGCGGGCTGTGGGCGTGGATGTCGGCGACCAGCGCGTCCGTCAGCCGCTCCAGCTCGCCCAGCAGCGTCACGGCCAGTTCGCGGCGCAGCCCCCGCTCGTCCTCGTCCATGGCCGCAGGCTAGGCGTCTGCACCGTCCCGGGGAAGATCGCGGGGCCGTTGCCCAGGCCCCCGCCCCGATCCTGGGCGTCCGCACAACGGAGCCCCGCCGGCGCCGGGTACGGGCCCGCCGCCGGCGACGGGCCGGTACCCGGATTCCCGGACAGTGGGAAAGCGGCCTCCCCCGCCGGACCCGCCGCTGCCTAGCCTCGCCGCATGCTCACTGCTGAAGCGCTGCGGGAAGTCGCCGAGGGGCTCGCCCGGGCCGAGCGAGGCCGTGTGCCGGTCGGTCCCCTCGCGGACCGGTACCCGGGGATCGACGTCGAGGACGCGTACCGCGTCCAGCTGCTGGGCGTCGACGCCCGGCTCGCCGCCGGCGCCCGCGTCGTCGGGCACAAGGTCGGGCTCTCCTCACCCGTCATGCAGCGCATGATGGGCGTCCCCGAACCCGACTACGGGCACCTCCTCGACGACATGGGCCTCGACCCCGCCGTCCCCGTCGACGTCGCCCGCTACTGCGCCCCGCGCATCGAGGTCGAGGTCGGCTTCGTGCTCGGGGAGGACCTGCCCGGGGACGGGTGCACCGTCGAGGACGTGCTCGCCGCCACCGAACACGTCGTCCCCGCCCTGGAACTGATCGACAGCCGGATCGCCGACTGGCGCATCGGGATCGTCGACACCATCGCCGACAACGCCTCCTCCGCCGGGTTCGCCGTCGGCGCCGGCCGCGATCCGCGCACCCTCGACCTCACCGCCGTCGAGGCCGTCCTCCACCGGGACGGCGTCCCCGTCGCCTCGGGACGCTCCGACGCCGTGCTCGGCGACCCGGCCGTGGCCGTCGCCTGGCTGGCCCGGACCGTCGCCCGGTTCGGGGTGCGCCTGCGGAAGGGGCACCTGGTGCTGCCCGGCTCCTGCACCCGCGCCGTCGACGTCGCCCCCGGATCCACGTACACCGCCGAGTTCAGCGGACTCGGCTCCGTCTCCCTGTCCTTCCGCTGAGCCCCCGCCGAGGTAACGATGCCCACCACGCTCACCGCCGCCGTCGTCGGCTCCGGCAACATCGGGACCGACCTGCTGTACAAGCTCCTGCGCTCGCCCCACATCGAACCCCGCTGGATGATCGGCGTCGACCCGGACAGCGAGGGCCTCGCCCGCGCCCGCCGGCTCGGCCTGGAGACCGGTCACGACGGGGTCGACGCGCTGCTGAAGCGCGACGAACGGCCCGACCTCGTCTTCGAGGCCACCTCCGCGTCCGTGCACCGCGCCCACGCGCCCCGCTACGCCGAACTCGGCATCACCGCGATCGACCTCACACCGGCCGCCGTCGGCCCCGCCGTCGTCCCGCCGGCCAACCTCACCGCGCACCTCGACGCCGCCAACGTCAACCTGATCACCTGCGGCGGCCAGGCCACCATCCCCCTGGTGTACGCCGTCTCCCGCGTCGTGCCCGTCGCCTACGCCGAGATCGTCGCGTCCGTCGCCTCCGTCTCCGCCGGCCCCGGAACCCGCGCCAACATCGACGAGTTCACCCGCACCACCGCCCGCGGCATCGAGACCATCGGCGGCGCCGCCCGCGGCAAGGCCGTCATCATCCTCAACCCCGCCGAGCCGCCGGTCGTCATGCGCGACACCGTGTTCTGCGCGATCCCCGAGGACGCCGACCGGGAGGCGATCGCCGCCTCCGTCGAACGGGTCGCCGCCGAGGTCGCCGCGTACGTGCCCGGCTACCGGCTGCGCGCCGAGCCGCAGTTCGACGACCCGTCCGACGTCAGCGGCGGCATGGCCCGGGTCGCGATCTTCCTGGAGGTGCAGGGCGCCGGCGACTACCTGCCGCCCTACGCCGGGAACCTCGACATCATGACCGCCGCCGCCGTCAAGGTCGGCGAGGAGTTCGCCAAGGAGCGCGCGAAGTGACCGACGCCCCCTACGACATCCGCATCACCGACTCCTCCCTCCGCGACGGCTCCCACGCCAGACGGCACCGGTTCACCGTCGACGAGGTCCGCTCCGTCGTCGCCGCGCTCGACGACGCCGGGGTCCCCGTCATCGAGGTCGCCCACGGCGACGGACTCGGCGGCTCCTCCTTCACGTACGGCTTCTCCCGCACCCCCGAGCAGGAGCTCATCGAAGCGGCCGTCGACACCGCCCGGCGCGCGAGGATCGCGTTCCTCATGCTGCCCGGCCTCGGCGTCGGGGACGACATCCGCGCCGCCCACGCGAACGGCGCGCGGATCTGCCGGATCGCCACCCACTGCACCGAGGCCGACATCTCCGTCCAGCACTTCGGCCTCGCCCGCGCCATGGGCCTGGAGACGGTCGGCTTCCTGATGATGGCCCACTCCACCACCCCGGAGAACCTGGCCCGCCAGGGCCGGATCATGGCCGACGCCGGCTGCCAGTGCGTGTACGTCGTCGACTCCGCCGGCGCCCTCGTCATGGACGAGACCGCCGACCGCGTCGCCGCCCTCGTCGCCGAACTCGGCGACGACGCCCAGGTCGGCTTCCACGGCCACGAGAACCTCGCCCTCGGCACCGGCAACTCCGTCGCCGCCATCCGGGCCGGCGCCCGCCAGATCGACGGCTCCACCCGGCGGCTCGGCGCGGGCGCCGGCAACACCGCCGTCGAGGCGCTGGTCGCCGTCTGCCACAAGATGGGCATCCGCACCGGCATCGACGTACTGAAGATCATCGACGCGGCGGAGGACGTCGTCCGGCCCGTCATGGACGAGGAGTGCCGGCTCGACCGGCTCGCCCTGCTCATGGGCCACGCCGGCGTCTACTCCAGCTTCCTCAAGCACGCCTACCGGCAGGCGGAGCGGTACGGCGTCCCCGGCGCGCAGATCCTGCTCCGGGCCGGCGAGCGGCGCCTCGTCGGCGGCCAGGAGGACCAGCTCATCGACATCGCCCTCGAACTCGCCGCCGAACGGCGACAGCACACCCCGGAAGCAGAGGTGGACCTGCCGTGACCGCTCTCGACGCAACCCCCCGTGTCATCGACACCGGCGCCCCGCCCGCCCGCTTCGCCCGCGGCTGGCACTGCCTCGGCCTCGCCGACGACTTCAAGGACGGCCGGCCTCACGAGATCGAGGCCTTCGGCACCCGGCTCGTCGTCTTCCAGGGCGCCGACGACGGGCTCCTGCACGTCCTCAACGCCTACTGCCCCCACATGGGCGGCAACCTCGCGCACGGCACCGTCAAGGGCGACGCCGTCGCCTGCCCCTTCCACGACTGGCGCTGGTCCGGCGCCGACGGCCGCTGCGCCGGCATCCCGTACGCCCGGCGCGTCCCGCCGCGCGCCCGCACCCGCGCCTGGCTCACCCTGGAGCGCAACCGGCAGCTGTTCGTCTGGCACGACCCCGAGGGGAACCCGCCCCCGCCCGAGGTCACCATCCCGGAGATCGAGGGCATCGACGGCGGGGAGTGGTCCGCCTGGTCGTGGAAGACCGCCCGCGTCGACGGCTCCCACTGCCGCGAGATCGTCGACAACATCGTCGACATGGCGCACTTCTACTACGTGCACTACGCCTTCCCGACGTACTTCAAGAACGTCTTCGACGGCCATGTCGCCACCCAGTACCTGGAGTCCACGCCCCGCGCGGACATGGAGCTCGGCAACCTCAGTGCCCCGCTGCGCTCCGACGCCTCCTACTACGGCCCGTCCTACATGATCGACCGCGTCTCGTCGGACATCGGCGGCGGCGCCGAGATGGAGAGCATCCTCATCAACTGCCACTACCCGGTGAGCGCCACCAGCTTCGTGCTGCTCTACGGGACGATCGTGAAGAAGCTCCCCGGCATGACCGACGAGCAGGCCGACGAGGCGGCGAAGCTGTTCACCTCCGGCCTCGCCGTCGGCTTCGAGCAGGACATCGAGGTCTGGCGGAACAAGACCCGGATCGACAATCCGCTGCTCAGCGAGGAGGACGGCCCGGTCTACCAACTGCGCCGCTGGTACGAGCAGTTCTACGTGGACGCGGCCGACGTGAAGGACGAGATGGTGCGCCGCTTCGAGTTCGAGATCGACACGACGCGGGCCAACGAGGCGTGGCGCGCCGAGGTCGCCGAGAACCTCGCGAGGCGCGCGCGGGAGCAGGGCTGATGCGCCCCGTCGCGTGCGCGGCCTGCGGCAACGAGGTGCTGTGCGAGAAGTTCAGCGCCGCGCACACCGCCGTGCAGTGGACCGCGGAGGCCGCCGCGGTCTGCCCCCGCATCGCCGAGCGGGTCGCGGCCGGCGAGCCCTCGGCCCGGGTACGGGTCTGCGGCGCGCTGCGCGACAGCATCGACGCCGCCGTCGCGGCGGGGGAGCTGGAGGTGACGGGTGCCTGGTAGCCGTACCGTCCGGGTGGTGGAGGCGGTCCGCGAGACCGCCGACGCCGTCTCCCTCGTGCTCGACCCCGGGGACGCCGGACTCGCCTACCGTCCCGGGCAGTTCCTGACGGTGCGGATCCCCGGCGGCGGGGCGCGCTGCTACTCCCTGGCCAGCTCCCCGCACACCGGCGAGCCGCCGCGGATCACCGTCAAGCGGGTGCCCGGCGGCGTCGGCTCGGCCTGGATCTGCGACCGGGTGACGGTCGGCGACGAGCTCGAAGTGCTTCCGCCGGCCGGGCAGTTCGGCCCCGCCGACCTCGACCGCGACCTGCTGCTCGTGGCCGGTGGCAGCGGCATCACGCCGGTGCTGTCGGTCGCGAAGTCGGCGCTGGCGGCGGGGCGCGCACGGGTCGCCCTGGTGTACGCGAACCGGGCCGAGCCCGCCGTCATCTTCCGCGACGAACTGCGCGAGCTGGCCGAGGACTTCCCGGGCCGCTTCACCCTGATCCACTGGCTGGAGACCCTCCAGGGCCTGCCCACCGCCGACGCCCTGTCCGCCACGGTCGCCCCGTACGCCGTCCGCGACGCCTATCTGTGCGGCCCGGTCCCGCTGATGGACGCGGCGGAGGCGGCGGTACGGGCCAGCGGCGGGCGCACCGTGCACCGCGAGCGTCACTTCTCGCTCTCCGACGACGTGTTCGCCCGCCCCGCGGCCCAGGAGCCCGCCGGCGACGCGCCCGGGTACACGGCCGTGGCCGTCCTCGACGGCGCGCGGCACGAGGTCGCGGGCGGGCGGGAGACGCCGCTGCTCGACGCGCTCCTGGCGGCCGGCGTGGACGCGCCGTACTCCTGCCGGGAGGGTGCCTGCGCGGCCTGCACCTGCCGGATCGTCTCCGGCGGGACGAAGCTGCTGCGCAACGAGGTGCTGACGGACGCGGACCTCGCCGAGGGCTACACGCTGGCCTGCCAGACCGTGCCGCTCGGCCCGCGCGTCGAGGTCACGTACGACGCGTGAGCGGCGCGGCGTCCGCGCGCCGCTCCCGCCCCCGTCCGCCCGGGCTTCCGCGGCCGGCCCCGTCTCACATCCACTCGCTGGTCCGCAGCCAGCCCAGCATCGTGTCCATCGCCTGCGCCGACATGTCCGGCCTCGGCGCGGCCGGCGCGGGCGCCGGAGCCGTGATCCGCCGGGCCGGCCGGCCGGGGCCGAACAGGTCCTGCCACACGGCCCGGGCGCACGACCGCACGGCCGGCGCGAGCCGTTCCAGGTCCCGGTGCGCGCCCCGCCCCGACACCGAGACCGCGGCGATCGCCCGGCCGGAGCCGCGCAGCGGGGCGGCCACGCAGGACACCCCGCGGCAGGTCTCCTCCAGGTCGAAGGCCACCCCGCGGTCCCGGACCTCCGCGAGCCGCGCCCGCAGCTGCGCCGGGGCGGTGATCGTGCGGGGGGTGTGCGCCCGGAGCCGTCCGGCGAGGACGGTGTCGACGACCGCCGGGTCCCCGTGGGCGAGCAGCGCCTTGCCGGCCGCCGTGGAGTGCGCGGGCATCCGGCCGCCGACGCGGGACGGCACGCTCGTGTCGGCGGAACCGCCGATCCGCTCCAGGCAGACGATCTCGGCGCCGTCGAGCACGTACAGGTGGACCAGCGAGCCGGTCGCCTCGTGCAGCGCGTGCAGCCGGGGCAGCGCGGTGCGGCGCAGCCGGTTGTGGTGCGCGGCGAGCGCGCCGAGCTCCAGCATCCGCATGCCCATGCGGTAGTCGCGGCCCTCCCGGTCCAGCCAGCGCAGCCGCACCAGCTGGTCGAGGATGCGGTGGGCGGAGGAGCGGGGGAGCCCGGAACGCCGGATCACCTCGGTGAGGGACAGGCGCGGCTCGGGCCCGTCGAAGGCGGCGAGCACGAGGGCCGCCTTCTCCAGGAGGGACGGGGCGGCCGGTGCGCCGACGAGCTCAGCGGTCATGGACGTCTCCTGGGGTGACAGGGCGCGGCCGCGCCCTCGCGGCGCGTGCTTCCGTGACGTTGCGCAGACCCTGCCACGGCCCCGCGGGCCCGGGGAAGACGCGTGCAGCACTTATTTCTATTAGGCATACCTGAGGGGGTGTCAGAGACGGGCGGACCGCCCTCCGCGCCGGGTTCCCGCTCAGCGGGAACCCCGTATGCCGTTCCGGAACACCCCCGGCGTACGGTCCAGCCACTCCCTCCCCCTTCGAAGAGAGGACACGCGATGAGCGACGCCACCGGAGCCGTCCTCGAGGCGGTCCGGGCCCTCGCCCCGGCCCTGCGCGAGCGGGCCGCCGAGGCCGAGGCCGCCCGCCGGGTCCCCGAGGCGACCGTCGAGGAGCTGGCCGCGACCGGCTTCTTCAAGCTCCTCCAGCCGCGCGCCCACGGCGGCCACGCCGCCGACCCCGCCGTCTTCTACGCCGCCGTCAAGGAGATCGCCAAGGCCTGCGGCTCCACCGGCTGGGTCGCCTCCGTCGTCGGCGTCCACCCCTGGCACGTCGCCCTGTACGAGGCCAAGGCACAGGAGGAGGTGTGGGGCGAGGACCCGGACGCCCGGATCTGCTCCTCGTACGCCCCCACCGGCACCGTCACCCCCGTCGACGGAGGCTTCCTGCTCGACGGCACCTGGCACTTCTCCTCCGGCTGCGACCACACCGACTGGGCGCTGCTCGGCGGCCTGGTCACCGACGCCGACGGCCGGCCCGTCGACATGCGCACCTTCCTCGTGCCCCGCGCCGACTACCGGATCGACGACGTCTGGGACACCGTCGGGCTGCGCGGCACCGGCTCCCACGACATCGTCTGCGAGGGCGTGTTCGTGCCCGAGCACCGCGCCCTCAGCTTCGGCCCGGTCAGCGCGCTCGACGCCCCCGGGCAGCAGGTCAACCCCGAACCGCTGTACCGGCTGCCGTACGCGGCCGTCTTCACCACCACCATCTCCACCCCGATCGTCGGCATCGCCGAGGGCGCGCACGAGGCGTACACCGCCGCCACCCGCGAACGGTTCCGCGTCTCGTACGGGCAGCAGGTCGCTCAGGACCCCTTCGCCCAGGTCCGCATCGCCCGCGCCGCCGGCGACATCGACGCCGCCTGGCTCCAGCTCACCCGCAACATCGCCGAGCTGTACGGACTGGCCGAGCGCGGCGAGCCGCTGCCCATGGCCCTGCGCGCCCGCGCCCGCCGCGACCAGGTGCTCGCCACCGAGCGGGCGGTCGCCGCCGTCGACCTGCTGATGGAGAACGCCGGCGGCAGCGCGATGCGCACCGGCCCCGGCGCCCTCCAGCGCGCCTGGCGCGACGTCCACACCGGCCGCGGCCACGCCGCCAACGACCCCGAGCGCGCGCTCGCCCTGTACGGCCAGGCGGCACTCGGCCTCGACATCCAGGACACGATGCTGTGATCACCTACGAGTCGACCTCCCGCACCGCGAAGGCCGCCGGCCTCACCCTGCACTACCACGAGGCCGGCCCCGCGGACGGGCCCGTGGTGGTGATGCTCCACGGCGGCGGCCCCGGCGCCACCGCCTGGTCCAACTTCGGCGGCAACCTGCCCGTGTTCGCCGAGCGGTTCCGCACGCTGCTGATCGACCAGCCCTGCTTCGGCCGCTCCGACAAGCCCGAACCCGACCGCGACTACTTCTCGTTCAGCGCGGGCGCCGTCGCGGCTCTCCTCGGCGCACTCGGCATCGAGAAGGCCCACGTCATCGGCAACTCCCTCGGCGGCGGCACCGCCGTCCGGCTCGCCCTCGACCACCCGCGGCTGGTCGGCAGGCTGCTCCTCATGGGCCCCGGCGGGATCTCCGTCAACCTGTTCTCGCCCGATCCGACCGAGGGCATCAAGCAGCTCTTCGCCTTCAACTCCGCGGCCGCGCCCACCCGCGCGCAGATGCGGGCCTTCCTGCTGACCATGGCGTACGACCCGGCGATCGTCACCGACGCCTTCGTCGAGGAGCGCTACACGCAGGCCGTCGACCCCGAGGCCCGGCTCGGCGCGGCCCGCATGGGCGCCGCCTTCGCGCAGTGGCCCGTCGACTCCATGCTCTGGCGCGAGGGACACCGCATCACCCAGCCCACCCTGCTCACCTGGGGCCGCGAGGACCGCACCAACCCGCTCGACGGCGCGCTGCTCGCCCTGAGGACCATCCCCGACGCCCGGCTGCACGTCTTCCCGCACTGCGGCCACTGGGCCCAGACCGAGGCGTACGACGAGTTCAACCGCCTCGCCCTCGACTTCTTCACCCCCTGACACCTGGAGCCCCGCCATGGACATCCGCTCCCTCGGCTACCTGCGCATCGAGACCGCCGACCTCCCCGCCTGGCGCCGCTACGCCCTCGACATCCTCGGCATGGTCGAGGGCGAGGGCTCCGGCGAGACCGTCCTGCACACCCGCATCGACGACCGGATCCGCCGCTTCTCCTTCGTCGCCGGCGACACCGACCGGCTGCTCGCCGCCGGCTTCGAACTGCCGCACGCCCGCGCCCTCGACGAGGCCGCCGAGGAACTGGAGGCGCACGGCTTCCCCGTCAAGCGCGCCGACGAGGCCACCCTCGCCGAACGCCGCGTCCAGGGCCTCGTCCACGTCGAGGACCCGGCCGGCAACCCCCTGGAGCTGTACTGCGGCCAGGCCCAGGACCACAGTCCGCTCGGCACCCCCTACGGCAACCGCTTCGTCACCGGCGACCACCTGGGCCTCGGCCACGTCGTGCTGCCGGCGCCCGACATGGACGCCGCCGTGAGCTTCTACGAGCACCTGCTCGGCTTCCAGCTGCGCGACCGGATGAAGCTGCCGCCGGCCGCCGTGCCCACCGGCGCGCCCGGCCGGGACTTCCACTGGATGAACTTCCTCAGCCCCAACGCCCGCCACCACAGCCTCGGCCTCTACCCCGGCGCGCTGCCGCCCGGCATCGTCCACTTCATGGTCGAGACCGACTCGCTGGACGCCGTCGGCTACTGCCTGGACCGGATGAACGCGGCCGGCATCCCGATCGCCTCCACCCTCGGCCGGCACTCCAACGACCACATGGTCTCCTTCTACGCCCACGCCCCCGGCGGCTTCCAGGTCGAGTACGGCTGGGACGGGCTGCTCGTCGACCCGGCGACCTGGACGACCAAGGAGATCACCTCCGACAGCCTCTGGGGCCACCAGTGGAACGGCTGACCGAGCGGCTGACGAAGCGGGTCCTCGGCCACTTCGCCAGCGGCGTGACGGTGGTCGCGGCCCTGGCGGAGGACGGCCGGCCGGCGGGCCTGGCGGTGCAGTCCTTCGCCTCTCTTTCCCTCGACCCGCCGCTCGTGCTGCTCTGCGTCGGCAGGAACTCCACCAGCTGGCCGAAGGTCGCACGCGCCGGCCGGTTCGGGGTGTCGATCCTCGCCGCCGAGCAGCGGGACGTCTGCGCGGCGCTCGGCCGGCCCGGCCCCGACAAGTTCGCCGGCCTCGACTGGACGGCCGGCGCGCAGGGCGCGGTGCACGTCGACGGGGCGCTCGCCACCCTCGACTGCGCGGTCCACGCCGTCCACGAGGCCGGCGACCACCTCGTCGTCACCGCCCGCGTCCTCGCCCTCGACGCCCGCGAGGACGGCACGCCGCTGCTCTACTACCGCAGCGACTACGCGACAGGAGTCTTCTCGTGAGTGCCGCACACGGCTACGACGTGGTGGTCGTCGGCTCCGGCGCGGCCGGTTTCGCCGCCGCCATCACCGCCCGGCTGCGCGGCCTTTCGGTCCTGGTCGTCGAGAAGACCGACCGCTACGGCGGCTCCACCGCCCTGTCCGGCGGCGCGATCTGGGTCCCCGGCAACCTGCACCTCGACGCGGCCGGGCTCGGCGACACGTACGAGAAGGCCCGCGCCTACCTCGACGCGACCGTCGGCGACCGTGTCCCGGAGGACCGCAAGGACGCCTATCTGCGCCACGGGCCGCGCATGGTGCGGGAGTTCCACGAGCGCACCGAGGTGCGCTTCATGTACACCCCCGGATACTCCGACTACTTCCCCGAGGCGCTCGGCGGCATGGCGCAGGGCCGCTCCATCGAGCCGCAGATCATGGACCTCAGGCGGCTCGGCCCGCTCGCGGCCACGATGCGGCGGGCCGGACTGCCCACGTACGGGCTGACCATGACCTCGTACGACTTCCGGTACCTGAACATGGTCGCCCGCACCTGGGCCGGGAAGCGGACCGCCGTCCGCGTCGTCCTGCGCGCCGTCGGGGCCCGGCTCGCCGGCCGCAGGCCGCTCTCGCTCGGCGAGGCGCTGATCGCCCGCATGCGGTACGCGCTGGACCGGCTCGGCGGCGAGCTGTGGCTCTCCGCACCGGTGACGGCGCCGACCCGGGACGACACGGGCCGGGTCACCGGCGTACGGGTGCGGCGCGACGGCGCGGAGACGGAGGTGCGGGCCCGCCTCGGCGTCGTCCTCGCCTCCGGAGGCTTCTCGCACGACCAGGCGCTCCGCGAGAAGCACCTGCCCGCGCCGACCTCCACGGCCTGGACGCACGCCGCCGAGGGCCAGACCGGGGACGCGCTGCGGTTCGGCGAGGAACTGGGCGCGGCGACGGACCTGCTCGACAAGGTGTGGGGCGCGCCGTCGGTCTGCCCGCCGGGCGAGAAGCCGTTCTTCCTGGTCGCCGACCGGGGCATCCCCGGCATGGTGATCGTCAACGCGGCGGGGGAGCGGTACGCCAACGAGGCCGCGCCGTACCACGCGTTCGTGGACCGCATGTACGCCTGCGACCGGCCGGAGGCGACGACCGTCCCCTCCTGGCTGATCCTGGACGCCCGCTCCAGGGCCCGCTACATCTTCGCCGGGCTGTTCCCCGGGCAGCCGTTCCCGAAGAGCTGGCGGGACTTCGTCGTCGAGGCCCCGACGCTGGCGGACCTGGCCGCCCGGATCGGCGCACCGCGCCTGGAGGCCGAGATCGCCCGCTTCAACCGCTTCGCCGAGGCGGGCCGGGACGAGGACTTCGGCCGCGGCGACTCGGTCTACGACCGCTACTACGGCGACCCCACCCTGAAGAACCCGAACCTCGCGCCCCTGGACAAGGGCCCGTTCCACGCGATCCCCGTCCACCCCGGCGACATCGGCACCAAGGGCGGCCTGGTCACCGACGCCGACGCCCGCGTCCTGCGCGAGGACGGCACCCCGGTCGAGGGCCTGTACGCGGCCGGCAACTGCTCGGCAGCCGTCATGGGCGACACGTACCCGGGCCCGGGAGCGACGATCGGCCCGGCGATGGCCTTCGCCTGGGCGGCGGTCGACGCGATGGCGAAGGAACGGAGGGCGGGGGAGTAGAGCGCCACGCGGCACCCGCCCGGGCGGCGTCAGCGTGGCGTCGTCCACTCCAGGCGGGTGCGCAGTCGCGGGTCGCGGATGTACTCCAGGGCGGCCAGGGCCGTCTCGCGGGCCGGGCTCTCCGGGCCTTCGGAGGACAGCAGCCGCAGCAGCGCGTCCACCGCTCGCGGGTCCTGGCGGATCGCCAGCCCGCGGGCGGCCTCGGCCGCCGTGTCCGGGTCGGGGTCGGCGAGCCGCGCGGCCAGCGCCTCGCGGACCGCGGGCGCGTCGCCCGGCGTCTCCGCGAGGGCGAGCGTCGCCCAGTCCCGCACCCCCGCGTCCGCGTCGCGGCTCAGCGCCACCAGCGCGTCGACCGCGCGTGCGTCGCCCTCCGGGACCAGCCCGGTCGCCGCCACCGCGACCGTGCGGCGCACGTCCGGGTCCGGGTGGCCGGCGTGCCGCAGGATCTCCGGCAGCGCGGCCGGGTCCCCGTACTGGCCGAGCCCCGCCACCACGGCCTGCACCAGCACCCCGTCCCGCGCCTCCCGCGACAGCTCCCGCAGCAGCGGCAGCCCGCGCGCCGCGAAGTCCTTCAACCGGCCGAGCACGCTCGCCCCGAACGCCTGCCGCAGCTCGTCCCCGAGCCCGCAGTACGCGGCCGCCGCCCGGTACGTCTCCTCGTCGCCCCGCCGCCACAGCGCGGCGACGGACTCCGTCCAGTCGTCCAGCTCCGGGTCCGCGCAGTTCAGCGCCCGCTCCGCCAGCTCCTCGAACGGGGTGCGCAGCCCCAGCTCGCCCTCCAGGAGCGTGACGATCGCCGCGTGCCCGGTCTGCCGTTCGTCGCCCGCGCCGGGCGCGCCGTCCTCCCGCAGCAGCTCCACCACGACGGTGATCCCGCCGTCCTCCGGGATCCGCCGCACGACCGTCTCGTGCCCCGTCCCGTACGTCTCGGCCAGCGAGCGCCGCAGCACCCCCTCGATGTCGGCGCCCACCCACGTCCGCGCCTCCCGCAGCGCGTCCTCCACGGGGCCCGCCCCGAAGTCGAGCAGGGCCCGGACACAGCCGGTGGAGCCGCGGCGGGCCGCGGCGACCAGCGGCGGCAGCCCGTCGGGGCCGGGGAGATTGGGGTCCGCACCGTGCTCCAGGAGGGCCTGCACGGTGTCCGCGTGGCCCTGCCGGACCGCCCACGCCATCGCCGTGAAGCCGAACTCCTCCTGGCGGTCGGCCACCGCCCCCGCGGACAGCAGCGCCCGCACCGCCTCGGTGTGCCCGCCACAGGCCGCCCCGCACAGCGGCAGGTCGCCGCCGTCCTCGCCGCTGCCCCGCTCCGGATCGGCCCCGGCGGCCAGCAGGATCCGCACCGCGGCCGGCCGGTTCGCCACCGCCGCCAGATAGAGGGCGGTCTGCCCGTCCTCGTCCGCCGTGTCGGCGGGGACGCCGGAGCGCAGCAGCCGTACGAGGGCGTCGTCGTCTCCCGCGTGCACGGCCTCGAACAGATCGTCCATACACCGACCATCCCCCGCAAAGCCCCCGTTCGCCAAATCAACTCGGCGGACCGACGCGGCGCGAGCGCCTAGGGCTCGCAGTCGAGGACCGTCCGGCACAGCCCGCAGCGCGCCCGCAGCGGCCGTCCGGCCGCCGGCACGCGGATGCGCTGGCGGCAGGCCGGGCACGGGAACGAGACCCGCAGCGAGGAGCCCGCGCCCTCGAAGGCGTACGGGGCGTCCGGCCCCGCCCGGCCGTGCCGGCGCTCCTTCACGTACCGGTGCCGGCTCAGCCGGCCCGCGCCGGCGAGCGGCGGCCGGCGGGCCTCGCGCAGGGCCCGGTCCCGGCCGCGCGCATACGCCTCGTACGCCTGCGGGCTGGTGAACCAGGGGGAGGGGTCCTCGCCGAAGACCTCGGCCCGCAGCGCGAGCACGTAGCCGAACTCCTCCGGGGTGAGG
The DNA here is from genome assembly GCF_048500665.1 of Streptomyces tritici. Classification (NCBI taxonomy): domain Bacteria; kingdom Bacillati; phylum Actinomycetota; class Actinomycetes; order Kitasatosporales; family Streptomycetaceae; genus Streptomyces; species Streptomyces tritici. Next base: position 1,516,435 of record NZ_CP183183.1, on the reverse strand, counting down.
TAGCCCAGCTTCTGGCTGGTCAGCGCGTCCTCGCGGAAGGCGTCGAGGAGCAGCCAGCCCGCGCCGAGGTAGGCGGTGACGGTGTCGGTGAGCACCTCGTTGGCGCGCCGGCCGGGGAACGCGAGGTCGAGCCGGTGCAGCAGCACATGGGTGATCTCGTGGGCGAGCGCCGCTCCGATGTCCCGGCGATGCCGCCGGAACCGGTCGTTCAGCTCGACGAAGTACTCGGGGCCCGCGGCCAGTTCGACGGCGGCCGCGTGCTCCATGGGACGGAAGCTCACGACCATCCGGGCCTCGGGCAGCCGCAGGTGCCGCACCAGCGCGCGGGCCACCCGCTGGGCGCCCAGGTGGAGGTCCTCGTCGTCGCGGAGGGCCACGTCGGCGGGGGTGACGCTGGCCGCGTAGGCGAGCACCCCGTCCGCCGAGAGCCGCCGGTACAGCGCGGTGATCGCGCCGTGGACCGTGTCCAGGTGCGGGAACCCGCGTACGACCTCGCCACCGTTCGCCACGACAGCCCCCTCAGCGTGTCCGCCCCCGTCTCCCACTGTACGGGCGGCCCCGCGCGCGTCCCCCATGGCCGAAAACGTGGTCTTGTGAGGCCGCCGCGCCGGTCCCGACAATCGGACGGCAGCTTGACGGGCTCATGCCATTCCCGTCGGGTCTGCGCGTCAACCCCCCACGAAAGGCAGTCAGTTGAAGAACACGCTTGCGCGTTTCCTGAAGAGAGCGGTGGCGGCCGGCGCGGTCGCGCTCGCCGCGGTCAGCCTCCAGCCCGTCTCCACCGCCACCGCCGCGCCCACCCCGGTCGTCGGCGGCACCCGCGCCGCCCAGGGCGAGTTCCCTTGGATGGTCCGGCTCTCCATGGGCTGCGGCGGCTCGCTGCTGACCCCGCAGATCGTCCTCACCGCCGCCCACTGCGTGAGCGGCTCCGGCCCCAACACGAGCATCACCGCCACGGCCGGCGTCGTCGACCTGCAGAGCAGCAGCGCCATCAAGGTCCGGTCCACGAAGGTGTACCAGGCCCCCGGCTACAACGGCCAGGGCAAGGACTGGGCCCTGATCAAGCTCGCCTCGCCGATCACCTCGCTGCCCACGCTGAAGATCGCCGAGACGACCGCGTACAACAGCGGCACGTTCACCGTCGCCGGCTGGGGCGCCACCCGCGAGGGCGGCAGCCAGCAGCGGTACCTGCGCAAGGCCACCGTGCCGTTCGTCTCCGACGCCGAGTGCAAGGCGGCCTACGGCAGCTCCCTGGTGGCCGCCGAGGAGATCTGCGCCGGCTACAACGAGGGCGGCGTGGACACCTGCCAGGGCGACTCCGGCGGCCCGATGTTCCGCCGCGACAACGCCGGCGCGTGGATCCAGGTCGGCATCGTGAGCTGGGGCGAGGGCTGTGCGCGGCCGGGCTACCCGGGCGTCTACACCGAGGTCTCCACCTTCGCCTCCGCCATCAAGTCGGCCGCGGCGACGCTGTAACGGCACCAGCCGCGGCGACGCCGTGACGGCACCACCCGGGGCGGACCGAACCGGACGGCCCGCCCCGGGCACGTCACCCGGGCGTGTCACACCCCTGGGCCCGTCGCACCCCCGGGCCCGTCACGCCCGGGCTCGCCGCACCGCGCGGCGCGTCACGTCAGGGCCGCGCCCGGGCCCGCCGGGCCCTCCAGCTCCAGGATCCACACCTCGTTCCGGCCCTCGCGCAGCACCGGACCCGGGACGTACAGCGACAGCTGCGGGCCCACCGACCAGTAGCGGCCCAGGCAGAAGCCGTTGACCCACACGAAGCCGCGGGTCCAGCCCGGGAGCGCCAGGTCGGCGTCGCCCGCCCCGGCGACCTCCACCGCCAGCCGGTACAGGCCCGGACCACCCGCGCCGTCCGCCCCGCCGTCCGCCCTCCGAGGCGCCGTGAACGGCAGCTTCGCCACCGCCTCCGGCTCGAACGCGTCCAGCCGCAGTCCCCGCGCCGTCACCCCGTGCAGGTACTGCCGCTCGTGCCGCAGCCCGCCGGTGATCCCCTTCGGCTCCGCCAGCCGCGGCCCGTAGTTCACCCGGCCCAGCGACTCCACCCACAGCTCCACCGCCGCCGGCCCGGCCACCGGCTCCGGCAGCACCGCGTCCTCGCCGTCCCCGGGCTCCAGGACCGCCGCCCGCACCCCGTCCACGTACACCACCGCGAGGTCCCGCAGCCCCGCCGCCGTCAGCGGGTACGGCTGCCGCGGCCCCGGGACGTCCACCCGGTACCGCACCACGCCCCGCTCCACGCCCAGCTCCTCGAACGTCGGCGGCAGCGGCGCCCACCGCTCCGCGTCGCCCAGCGCCTCCAGGACCTCCGGCAGCGGCAGCCATCCCTCCACCACCCCCGACACCGGCACGGCCAGCCGCGCCGGCGGCTCCGGCACCGGAGGCGGCGGCCCGTCCGCGTACGCGGCCAGGACCTCGCGGAACGCCCAGTACTTCGCCGTCGGCCGCCCTTGCTCGTCGACCGGCGCGTCGTAGTCGTACGAGGTCACCGTCGGCCGCAGCGGCCCGTCGTGCAGCTCGCCCGCCCGGTTCGCGCCCGCCCGGCCGCCGAAGCTCGTGCCGCCGTGCGCCATGTAGAGGTTCACCGACGCCCCGCACTCCAGGATCTCCCGCAGCGCCGCCGCCGCGTCGTCCGCGTCCCGCAGCGTGCGCTCCGTGCCCCAGTGGTCGAACCAGCCGCACCAGAACTCCATGCACATCAGCGGCCCGCGCGGCTGGTGCCGGCGCAGCGTCGCGAACGCCTCCCGCGCACCCGAGCCGAAGTTCGCCGTCGCCAGCACGCCCGGCACCGAACCGCCGGTCAGCATGTGGTCCTCGGGCCCGTCCGAGGTGAACAGCGGCACCGTCACCCCGCAGTCCCGCAACAGCTCCGCCATCTTCCGCAGATACCCCGCGTCACTGCCGTAACTGCCGTACTCGTTCTCCACCTGCACCAGCACCACCGGCCCGCCCCGGTCCACCTGCCGCTCCACCACCTGCGGCAGCAGCCGCCGGAACCAGCCGTCCACCGGCCCCAGGAACTCCGGGTCGTCCGTCCGCACCCGCCGCCCCAGCAGCCCGGTCAGCCAGTGCGGCAGCCCCCCGTTCTCCCACTCCGCGCAGATGTACGGCCCCGGCCGCACGATCGCCCACAGCCCCGCCCGCTCCGCCGCGTCCAGGAAGCGGCCGAGCGCGGCCACGTCCCCGTACCGGCCGGGCTCCGGCTCGTACAGGTTCCACGGCACGTACGTCTCCACGCAGTTGAGCCCCATCGCGCGGAGCATCCCGAGGCGGTGCTCCCACTGGCCCTCGTGCACCCGGAAGTAGTGCAGCGCCCCCGACAGCAGCCGCACCGGCCGCCCGTCCAGCAGAAAATCCGTCTCACCCACCGCGAACTCGCTCATGGGCCCCACCTTCGCCCTCTGGCGGAGGACGGGTCCATGGACAAAGATCGTCGCTGTTTGGACGTACGGGCGGACGCGGGAAGGGACGGCGGGGATGTACCACACCTGGATGCGCTACTTCACGCCCGGCCCGGTCCACCACCGCCTGGGCCTGGTCTGTCTCGGCGTCGGACTCCAGCACGGCGCCCTGCCCACCGTCGGCCCGCGCACCCTCGACCACCACGTCGCCGTCGTCGTCAGCGCCGGCAGCGGCTGGTACCGCACCCCCGACGGCCGGCGCACCACCGTCACCGCGCCCGCCCTGCTCTGGCTCACCCCCGGCGTCCCGCACCACTACTCCGCCGACCCCGGCACCGGCTGGGACGAGGCCTTCGTCGACTTCACCGGCCCGGCCACCGCCACCTACACCGAACTCGGCTACATCGAGCCCGAGCGCCCCGTCGTCCCCCTCTCCGACGCCGGCCCCGCCCGCGGCGTCGTCGGCCGCATCGCCCGCGCCGCCCGGCGCGGCAACCCGCTCCTGGAGGTGGAGACCGCCGCGGCCGTCCACGAACTGCTGGTCGCGCTGCGCCGGGCCCGCGCCGACACCAACGCCGAGGGCGACCCCGTGCTCACCGCCCTCGCCCGCGACGCGTTCCAGTCCCTGTCGGTCGCCGAGCACGCCGCCCGGCACGGCATGACGGCCGCCGAGCTGCGCACGGCCGTGCGGCGGGCGGCCGGCTGCAGCCCCAAGGACTATCTGCTGACCATCCGGCTCGGCCGGGCGAAGGAACTCCTCGCCGCCACCGAGCTGCCCGTCGCCGCCGTCGCCCGCCGGGTGGGCTACGACGATCCGGCGTACTTCTCCCGGCTGTTCACCCGCCGGGTGGGGATCGCCCCGGTCCGCTTCCGCGAGCAGCAGGGACGGGTGGTGCCCGGCGGCTGGAGCGACCGGATCCCGGATCCCGAACACCCTCCGACGATCGCCGGGTGATCGGGCTAGGCTCGCTGCCCATGAGCGACATCGACGAGTCCGTACGGGCCGAGCTGACCCGGCTGCGCGAGAGCATCGACAACATCGACGCCGCGGTCGTCCACATGCTCGCCGAGCGCTTCAAGTGCACGCAGCAGGTGGGCGTCCTCAAGGCGCAGCACCACCTGCCGCCGGCGGACCCGGCCCGCGAGGCCCGGCAGATCGCCCGGCTGCGGCAGCTGGCGGAGAGCGCCCGGCTCGACCCGGCGTTCGCCGAGAAGCTGCTGAACTTCATCATCGCCGAGGTCATCCGCCACCACGAGACCATCGCCGACTCGGCGGAGACGGACGCGGAGGCTCCGCCGACGGACGCGGAGACGCACGGGCCGGAGGCCGCGGAGACGCACGGGCCGGCGGGCGCGGGCGGCGCCCCGGAGGAGGCACGCTGATGGGGCGCGTCACCGTCTTCACGCTCGGCGGGACCATCTCCGCGCGGGGCGGTGACGCCAGCCGCATGTCCGGCGCCGAGGTCCTCGGCGCCGCCGGCGACGGCGTCGAGCTGCGCGACTTCCGCCGCCTGCCCAGCTCCTCCCTCTCCCTCGCCGACCTGCACGCCCTCGCCGGCGAGGTGCGGGCCGCGGTGGCCGCCGGCTCCGGCGTGGTCGTCGTCCAGGGCACCGACACCCTGGAGGAGACCGCCTTCCTCCTCGACCTGCTCGTCGAGACCCGGGAGCCCGTCGCCGTCACCGGCGCGATGCGCCGCCCCGACCTGCCCGGCGCGGACGGCCCCGCCAACCTGGCCGCCGCGGTCGCCGTCGCCGCCGACCCGCGCTGCCGCGGCCTCGGCGTCGTCGTGGTGCTCGCCGACGAGATCCACGCCGCCCGGCACGTCCGCAAGACCCACACCACCTCCGTGGCCACCTTCGCCTCGCCCGGCGCCGGCCCGCTCGGGCACGTCGTCGAGGGCGTCCCGCGGATCCTGCTGCGGCCCGCCGCCCCCACCACCGCCCACCCCCTGACCCTCGACCCGGACCTGCGGGTGGCCCTCGTCAGCCTGTCGCTCGGCGACGGCGGCGAACTCCTCGACGCCGTCGACGACCGCTTCGACGGCCTGGTCGTCGCCGCCTTCGGCGCCGGCCACGTACCGTCCTGGCTGGTCGGACCGCTGGAGGCGCTGGCCGCCCGGATGCCCGTCGTCCTCGCCTCCCGCACCGGCTCGGGCGCCACGCTGTCGCACACGTACCGCGGCCCCGGCTCCGAGCACGACCTGCTGCACCGCGGCCTCGTCCCCGCCGGCCCGCTGGACCCCGCCAAGGCCCGGCTGCTGCTGCACGCCCTGCTCTCCAGCGGCGCCAAGGGCCCGGCCGGCTACGACCGCCCGCGCATCACCGCCGCCTTCGCCCACCTCACCGGAACCGGCCTCGCCTGACGCGCGGGCGACCCCGGGCCCCGGTCCGGCCCCGCCGGGCTGCTCGCCCACAGCGGAACCCCGGCCCCTGCCCCGCCCCCGCCCCCATCAGGCAGCATGGGGCCCATGTCCGTACTCACGCGCGACGAAGCGCAGACCCGTGCCCGGCTCCTCGACGTCCACCACTACGCCGTGGAGCTCGACCTCACCACCGGAGACGAGACCTTCGACTCCACCACCCTGATCCGGTTCACCGCCCGCGCCACCGGGGACACCTTCGTCGAGCTGAAGCCGGACACCCTGCGCTCCGCCACCCTCGACGGCGTCCCGCTCGACCCCGCGGCGCTCACCGAGAACCGGCTGCCCCTCACAGGGCTCACCGAGGGCGCGCACGAACTGCGGATCGACGCCTCGATGCGGTACTCCCGCACCGGCGAGGGCATGCACCGGTTCACGGACCCCACCGACGGCGAGACGTACGTCTACACCCAGCTGTTCATGGAGGACGTCCAGCGCGTCTTCGCCGCCTTCGACCAGCCCGACCTCAAGGCGGTCTTCGAGCTGACCGTCACCGCCCCCGACGGCTGGACGGTCCTCGCCAACACCGTCACCGAACGGCAGGAGGACGGCCGCTGGAAGGCCGCCCCGACCCAGCTGCTGTCCACCTACTTCGTCGCCGTCGCCGCCGGCCCCTGGCACTCCGTCCGCACCGAACACGCCGGACTGCCCTTCGGCCTGCACTGCCGCCGCTCCCTCGCCCCCTACCTGGACGCCGACGCCGACGAGCTGTTCGACATCACCCGGGCCTGCTTCGACCGGTACCACGAGAAGTTCACCGAGCCGTACCCGTTCGACTCGTACGACCAGGCCTTCGTGCCCGAGTTCAACGCCGGCGCCATGGAGAACCCCGGACTGGTCACCTTCCGCGACGAGTTCATGTTCCGCTCCGCCGTCACCGACACCGAGCGGCAGACCCGCGCCATGGTCATCGCCCACGAGATGGCCCACATGTGGTTCGGCGACCTCGTCACCCTGCGCTGGTGGGACGACATCTGGCTCAACGAGTCCTTCGCCGAGTACATGGGCTACCAGACCGTCAACGAAGCCTGCTCCGACCGCTTCCCCGACACCTGGATCGACTTCGGCGTCACCCGCAAGTCCTGGGGCTCCGACGCCGACCAGCGCCCCTCCACCCACCCCGTCGCCCCGGACCCCGGCGCCGTCCCCGACACCGCCTCCGCGCTGCTCAACTTCGACGGCATCTCGTACGCCAAGGGCGCCTCCGCGCTGCGGCAGCTCGTCGCGTGGCTGGGGGAGAAGGACTTCCTCGCCGGCATCAACGCCCACTTCGCGCGCCACAAGTTCGGCAACGCCACCCTCGCCGACTTCATCGACAACCTCGCCTCCGCCACCGACCGCGACGTCCACGCCTGGGCCGAGCGCTGGCTGCGCACCACCGGCGTGGACAAGCTGACGCCCCTGGTCGCGCAGGCGGAGGGGTACTGGCACCTCACCGTCGACCAGGCCGGCGACCGCCCGCACCGCGTCGCCGTCGGCGCGTACGACCGCGACGACGCCGACGCCCGCCGCCTCGTCCTGCGCGAACGGTTCGAGATCGACGTGCCGCAGGGCGACTCCGTGACCGTCCGCCCCGGCCGCCGGCCCGACCTCGTCGTCCTCAACGACGGCGACCTCACCTACGCCAAGGTCCGCTTCGACGCGACCTCGGAGGAGACCGCGCTGCGCTCCCTGTCCGGCATCCCCGACGCGCTGACCCGCGCCGTCGTCTGGAACGCGCTGCGCGACATGGTCCGCGACGGCGAACTGGAGCCGGCCGCCTACCTGGAGACCGCCCTCGCGCACCTGCCCGAGGAGACCGACCTCGCCGTCGTCCAGGGCGTCCTCACCTTCGCCCGCACCCAGATCGCCGACCGCTACACCGCCCCCGAGGAGCGCCCCGCCGCCCTCGCCACCCTCACCGCCCTCGCCCGCGACCTGATCCGCCGCACCGAGGACGGCGACTCCCCGGGCCTGCGGCTCACGGCCGTGCGCACCCTCATCGACAGCGCCACCACCCCCGACAAGATCGCCTCCTGGCTCGACGAGGGCACCGTCCACGGCGGCCCCGAGCTCGACCCCGAACTGCGCTGGCGCATCCTCGCCCGGCTCGCCGTCCTCGGCGCCGCCGACGAGGCCGCCATCGAGGCCGAACTCGCCCGCGACCCCTCCGCCTCCGGCCAGGAGGGCGCGGCCCGCTGCCGCGCCTCCCTGCCCACGGCCGAGGCCAAGGCCGCCGCCTGGTCGGCCATGTTCACCACGGACGACCTCTCCAACTACCTGTTCACCGCCACCGCCCACGGCTTCTGGCAGCCCGAACAGGCCGACCTGGTCCGCGCGTACGTGCCCCGCTTCTACGAGGACGCCCCGGCCATGGCCGTCCGCCGCGGCCCTGCGATGGCCGAGGCCGCGGGCCGCTACGCCTTCCCCGTGCACGCGATCGACGCCGAGTCCCTCGCCGCCGGCGAGAAGGCCCTGAAGGACCCGGCCCTCACCCCCGCCCTCCACCGCAAGCTCGTCGACCAGCTCGACGACCTCGCCCGCGCCCTGCGCGTCCGCGAGGGCTGACCCGCCCCCCGACGAGCGGACGGGCGCCCCTGTCAAGGGCGCCCGTCCCCCGTTCGGGTCACACGATCCGGGAACCCGGGCCCGGCCCACCGCCCCGGCGGCACCCTGTCGTCCATGTGTGCCGCAACCCCGCCCCCGCCCCTCGCCGGAGGAGCGTCCGGCCCCGAAGCCCTGCGTCCGCTGCTCGACACCGTCCTCGACGCCCTGCGCTCCGGCGCCGCCGAACGCGGCGGGCCGCTGCCCGCCGGAGGCCCCCGCGCCGTCGCCGAGCGCGTACGCCAGGCCCTCCCGGAGGCCCTGCCCGAGACCGGCACCGGCGCCCGCGAGGCACTGCGGCGGCTCGTCCACGTCCTCGCCGCCGGCGCCGCCGACCCCGCCGAGCCGCTCTGCGCCGCACACCTCCACACCCCGCCGCTCGCGCTCGCCGCCGCCGCCGACCTGGCCGCCTCCGCGCTCAACCCCTCCATGGACTCCTGGGACCAGGCCCCCGCCGCCTCCGCCCTCGAAGCCCGGGTCACCGCCGCGCTCGCCGCCGAGGTCTACCCCGGCGCCCCGCGCCCCGACGCGCTGGTCACCACCGGCGGCACCGAGTCCAACCAGCTCGCCCTGCTCCTCGCCCGCGAACGCCACGGCTCCGTGCGGGCCGTCGTCGGCGCCAACGCCCACCACTCCTTCGCCCGCGCCGCCTGGCTCCTCGGCCTGCCCGAGCCCGTCCTCGTCCCCACCCCCAACGGCACCATCGACCCGGTCGCCCTCGACGAGGCCCTCACCGACCTCACCGGGCCCCTCCTCGTCGCCGCCACCGCCGGCACCACCGACACCGGCAGCGTCGACCCGCTGCCCGAACTCGCCGACCTGTGCGACGCGCACGGCGCCGAACTCCACGTCGACGCGGCCTACGGCGGACCCGTGCTGTTCAGCCCCACCCACCGCCCCCTGCTCACCGGCCTCGACCGCGCCCGCAGCGTCACCCTCGACCTGCACAAACTCGGCTGGCAGCCGGCCGCCGCCGGCCTGCTCGCCGTCCGCGACGCCGGCGACCTCGCCCCCCTCGCCCACACGGCCGACTACCTCAACGCCGACGACGACACCGACGCCGGCCTGCCCGACCTCCTCGGCCGCTCCCTGCGCACCACCCGCCGCCCCGACGTCCTCAAGACCGCCGTCACCCTCGGCGCCCTCGGCCGCAGCGGCCTCGGCGCGCTCGTCGACGCCTGCATGGCCCAGGCCCGGCACCTCGCCGACCTCGTCGAGAAGACCCCCGCCCTGGAGCTGTACGCCCGGCCCACCCTCACCACCGTCCTGTTCCGGCCCGCGGACGCCCCCGACGACACCGTCGCCACGATCCGCCGCACCCTCCTCGACGACGGCCGCGCCGTCCTCGGCCGCGCCCGCGCCGACGGCCGCCTCTGGCTCAAGGCCACCCTGCTCAACCCGCACACCACCCCCCGCGACCTCGAACAGATCCTCACCCTCGTGGAAGGCAGCACCGACCGATGACCGCCAGCACCCCGCGCAGCACCCACGAACACCCCCACGACCTCGTGGGCGTCGGCATCGGCCCGTTCAACCTCTCGCTCGCCGCCCTCGCCCACGGCGTGCCCGGCGGCCTCGACACCGCCTTCTACGAGCAGCGCCCCGCCTTCCACTGGCACCCCGGACTCCTCATCGACGGCGCCACCCTCCAAGTCCCGTTCCTCGCCGACCTGGTGACCCTCGTCGACCCCGCCAGCCCCTGGAGCTTCCTCAACTACCTGCGCGGCATCGACCGGCTCTTCCCCTTCTACTTCGCCGAGACCTTCCACATCCAGCGCGCCGAGTACGACGCCTACTGCCGCTGGGTCTCCACCCGGCTGCCCGGACTGCACTTCGGCCACCAGGTCGACTCCGTCCGCTGGAACCCCGAACGCGCCCTCTTCGAGGTCGACTACACCCAGCTCGACGCCTCCGGCCAGGCCGAGGCGCTCGGCCGCGCCCACGCCCGCAACGTCGTCCTCGGCGTCGGCACCGAGCCGTACGTCCCCGAACCGCTGCGGCCCCTCGCCGACGCCCCCGGCGTCCCCGTCCTGCACTCCGCGGACTACCTCGACCACCGCGAGAGCCTGCTCGCCGCCGGGCACGTCACCGTCATCGGCTCGGGCCAGTCCGGCGCCGAGATCTTCCTCGACCTGCTGCGCGCCCGCCCCGCCGGCGCCGAGAGGCTCCACTGGCTCAGCCGCACCGAGGCCCTCGCCCCCATGGAGTACTCCAAGCTCGGCCTGGAGCACTTCACCCCCGACTACACCCGCTACTTCCACGCCCTGCCCGAGCCCGTCCGCAACGAGCTCGTCCCCCGCCAGTGGCAGCTCCACAAGGGCGTCGACAGCGACACCCTCGCGGCCATCCACCAGGAGCTCTACCGCCGCACCCTGCACGGCGGCTGGCCCGACGCCGTCATCACCCCCGGCGTCCGCGTCCGCACCGCCGGGCGCGTCGCCACCACGAAGGTCGAACTGCACCTGGAACACGTCCAGCAGAGCAGCCGTTCCCGCCTCACCACCGACGCCGTCGTCCTCGCCACCGGCTACCGCGAACGCTCCGTCACCCGCATGCTCAGCGGCCTCGACCGGTACCTGCGGCACGACTCCGCCGGCCGGCCCCGCGTCGACCCGGCGTACCGCCTCGTCCTCGACCCGTCCGTCACCGGCCACGTCTACGTGCAGAACGCGGAGAAGCACACCCACGGCGTCGGCGCCCCCGACCTCGGCCTCGCCGCCTGGCGCAGCGCCGTCATCCTCAACTCCCTCACCGGCAAGGAGCCCTACCCGCTGCCCCGCCGCACCGCCTTCACCCGCTTCGGCCTCGACGCACGAGAGGCGCCCCGCGTCCCGGCCCAGAGCCCGGAGCTGACGCCTCTCGCACAGGACTGACCGGCGACCCGGTGACGGGCCCCCCGCCCCGTCACCGGCCCACCGGTCCGCACCGCCGTCCTAGAACACCGGCACGCCGTCCCGGGTCAGCTTCCAGTCCACCGACGCGAACTGCCCCGGGTTGATCGTCCCCCGGGCCTTCACCCACTGGATGATCGTGTTGCGGATCTCGTCCGAGTTCGCCCACAGCTGCGGGGCCTTCGCCACGTGCGGGAACGCGCCGCCGCCGCTCGCCCGGTAGTTGTTCACCGCCAGCACGAACCGCGCCGCCGGGTCGACCGGCCGGCCCTGGAAGGCCAGGTCGACGATCCGCGAGCCGGCCGGCTGCGCGATGTCGATCTCGTACGTCAGCCCCGACACCGCGTCGTAGTTGTAGTCCGGCGTGCCGTCCGCGTTCGTGAGCTTCGCGGTGTCCACGGGAGCGCCCGCCGGCGTCCGCACGTAGTACTTCGCCGAGTACTCCAGGTACTCCTTCAGCTGGGCGCCCGTCATCAGCCGCGCTTCCAGGGTGTTCTCGAACGGGTACAGGCCCGCCGCGTCCTTCAGCGTCACCTGGCCCGCCGGGATCCGCGCCGTGCGGGAGAAGCAGGACGCCTGCGAGAGCACCGGCAGATCCGCGTACGCGCCGCCCGCGAGGGCCGCCTTCACCGTCTCCGCCTGGACGTGGTTGATGAGGTCGATGATCGGCTCGTCCTTCCACGGCGCGTCGGCCGTGGTCATCGCGGCCGTGGAGGTGCCGATGACCTGGTTCACGTACGCCACGACCTTCGCGTGCTCGTCGCCGAGCAGCTTGGTGATCGCCGGGTCCTCGGCCACCGTGTTCGAGTTCAGCACCTGCGCGCCGACCTTCTCGACCACCCAGCGGCCCTTGCTCCACACCACCTCGAAGTCGAACAGGGTCAGCCGCTGGCCCCACTTCAGCGGCTCGGACAGCACGACGTCCTGTCCGGTCTCCTTGTTCCGCACGAGGTACTCAGGGATCTCGGTGTGCGCGTGGCCGACGAGGATCGCGTCGATCCCCGGCACCTGCTCGGCGACCAGGCCGGCCGCGTTCTCGATGTACGGGAGCTGGTCGCCGTACGAGGACGTGCCGCTGGAGCCGGAGTGCGCCGAGACGATCACCACGTCGGCGCCCATGGAGCGCAGCTTCGGCACCCAGGCCGCGGCCTGCTCCTCCAGGCCGGGGAAGACCATCCGCCCGGTGACGTTCGCCTTGTCCCAGATCGCGATGCCCGGGTTGGTCAGCCCGAGGATGGCCACCTTCACGTCCCGGCCGTGCGGCGTGCGCAGCCGGTGCATGCTGTACGGGGCGAACGCGGGCCGCAGCGTGGTCGCGTCCAGGGCGTTCGCGCCGAGCAGCGGGAAGTCGCACTGCTCCTCGAACTTCCGCAGCACCGGGATCCCGTAGTTGAACTCGTGATTGCCCAGCGCGGCGGCGTCGTAGCCGATGGCGTTCATGGCCTGGGCCATCGGGTGCACCGGGCCGCCGGTCTGCGTGATCGGGTCGACCTTGGCGTAGTAGTACGACAGCTGCGTGCCCTGGATGGTGTCGCCGGCGTCGATGAGCAGCGTGTTGTCGCGGCCCTTCGCCTCGCGGACCTGCTCCACCAGGGTCGAGATCTTCGCCAGGCCGACGTCGTTGTGCGCCTTGTCGTCGAACTCCCGGTCCGTGAAGTAGTCCCAGTTGAAGACGTTGCCGTGCAGGTCGGTGGTGCCCATGACGGTGAACGCGTACCGCTTGGCGCGCCGCCCCGGCCCGGCGGCGGCAGGGGCGGAGGCGGCCCGGGCCGGGGCGGCGACGCCCGCGGCGAGGGCGGCGCCCGCCCCGGCGGCGACCGAGCTCTCCAGGAACGTCCGGCGGTTCAGCGGCATGGGTACTCCTCGAATTCGATGTGCACAACGCGCGTAGATTCTGGCTCACCCGCCACTTCGGCAACAGCCCTCCCGGGTGACGGGATGGGAAAGTGTGCGCAGCAGGAGGCACGATCCGAGCCGCACGCGACGAGGGAGCCCGCCCATACCCACCGACGCCTTCACCGCCGAACCCGGCCCCCACCCCCACGCGCCCCGCGTCACCGTGCGCGGCGAGGCCCGTCTGGAGACCGACCCCGAACTCGCCCGCATCGGCGTCACCGTCGGCGCCCGCGGCGCCGACCGCGACGCCACGCTCCGCGACCTCACCCACCGCAACGACCGGGCCCTGGAGCTCGTCAGGAGCTACGGGGACGCCGTCGCGCGGCTGGAGACCGGCGCGTTCACCCTCACCCCCGAGCCCGCCCGGCACGGCCGCGGCGAACGCGTCCGCGCCTACACCGGCCGCGTCCACCTCACCGCCGAACTCACCGACTTCACCGCGCTCGGCGAGCTCGTCACCCGGCTGGCCGAACTCGACCTCACCCGCGTCGACGGCCCCTGGTGGACCCTGCGCCCCGACTCCCCGGTCCACGCCCGGGTCCGCCGGCTCGCCGTCCAGGCCGCCGTGCAGCGCGCCCGCGAATACGCCGACGCCCTCGGCACCCGCCTCGACGCGCTGCTCGAACTCTCCGACACCGGCGCCGACCTCGTCCCGCCCGCCCCGGCCGGCGGCCTGCGCATGGCCTTCGCCGCCGAAAGCGTCGAGGCCGCGCCCCCGCTCTCCCTGGAACCCCAGCTCCAGACCGCGTCCGCCGAGGTCACCGCCCGCTTCACCCTCCACCCGCCGACGCTCTGAGGCGCTTTCCGACGACGCCCGAAGGCGCTCATCGGAGCAGAGGCCCGCACATATTCAAGACTTGTCAACAACCTTTCATCCAAAGGTTGTTGGCGAGTCATGGCAGACCCCTGTACTACCCGTTGGTAATGCCTACGCTCGACCCATGCGCCGAGCGAAAATCGTCTGCACCCTGGGCCCCGCCACCGCCACATACGACCAGATCAAGGCCCTGGCCGAGGCCGGGATGGACGTCGCCCGCCTCAACCTCAGCCACGGCAGTCACGCCGAGCACGAGGAACGCCACCGGCACGTCCGCAAAGCCTCCGAGGAGACCGGACGCAACATCGGTATCCTCGCCGACCTTCAAGGCCCGAAGATCCGTCTCGGCCGATTCCGCGAAGGCCCCGTACTCCTTGAACGCGGCGACCGGTTCACCATCACCGTCGAACCCGCCGACGGCGACCGCCACGGCTGCGGCACCACCTACGCCGGCCTCGCCGCCGACGTCAGCCCCGGCGAACGCATCCTCGTCGACGACGGCCGCGTCGCCCTCGACGTCACCGAGGTCGACGGGCCCCGCGTCCACACCCGCGTCGTCGAGGGCGGCATGGTCTCCGACCACAAGGGCCTCAACCTCCCGGGGGTGGCCGTCTCCGTCCCGGCGCTCTCGGAGAAGGACGTCGAGGACCTCCGCTGGGCCCTGCGCACCGGCGTCGACGTCATCGCCCTGTCCTTCGTCCGCACCGGCCGCGACATCGACGACGTGCACCGGATCATGGACGAGGAGGGCCGCCGCGTCCCGGTCATCGCCAAGATCGAGAAGCCCCAGGCCGTCGAGAACATCGACGACATCGTCGCCGCCTTCGACGGCATCATGGTCGCCCGCGGCGACCTCGGCGTAGAAATGCCCCTGGAGCAGGTTCCCATCGTCCAGAAGCGCGCCGTCAAACTCGCCAAGCGCAACGCCAAGCCGGTCATCGTCGCCACCCAGATGCTCGACTCGATGATCGACAACTCCCGCCCGACGCGCGCCGAGGCGAGCGACGTGGCGAACGCGGTGATCGACGGCACCGACGCGGTGATGCTCTCCGGCGAGACGAGCGTCGGCCGGTACCCGGTGGAGACCGTCCGCACGATGAGCCGCATCGTCGAGGCGGCGGAGGAGGACATCCTCGCGAAGGGCCTGCCGCCCCTGACCGAACGCAACAAGCCCCGCACCCAGGGCGGCGCCGTCGCCCGCGCGGCCGCCGAGATCGGCGACTTCCTGGGCGCCAAGTACCTCGTCGCGTTCACCCAGTCCGGCGACACGGTCAAGCGCCTCTCCCGCTACCGCTCGCCCATCCCGCTGCTCGCCTTCACCCCGGACCCGGCGACCCGCGCCCAACTCAACCTCACCTGGGGCGTGGAGGCGTTCCTCGGCCCGCACGTCGACTCGACGGACGCGATGGTGGCCCAGGTGGACGAACACCTGCTGAGGATCGGCCGCTGCGGCAAGGGCGACACGGTGGTCATCACGGCCGGCTCCCCGCCCGGAGTGCCGGGCTCGACCAACCTGGTCCACGTCCACCACATCGGCGACCCGGTGACGGGCTGAGACGGCCGCGGCGCACCCGCGAACTCGCGACCATGGGAATGAAGGGAAAGTGCCCCGGGTGGGATTCGAACCCACGCTGGATGGTGTTTGAGACCACTGCCTCTACCGCTGGGCTACCGGGGCGCGCCTTCGAAACAAAGGGTGACGGTAACCCGTCGTGTCCCTACCTTACAGGAGGTGGGTAGGCTCGTGGTGAGCAGTATCGCCCCGCAACGAGGAGCCCCCGTGACCGCCCCCGAGTCGCCCCAGCCCGTCGCCGACGACGACCAGTCGCACGTCCCGCCGCTGACGACGCGAGTCGTCATCGCCGAGGACGAGGCCCTCATCCGGCTGGACCTCAAAGAGATGCTGGAGGAGGAGGGCTACTCCGTCGTCGGCGAGGCCGGCGACGGGGCCACCGCCGTGGAGCTGGCCCGGGAGCACCAGCCCGACCTGGTGATCCTGGACGTGAAGATGCCCGTCCTCGACGGCATCTCCGCGGCCGAGAAGATCGCCGGCGAGTCCATCGCCCCGGTCCTGATGCTGACCGCCTTCTCGCAGCGCGAGCTGGTCGAGCGGGCCCGGGACGCCGGCGCCATGGCGTACCTGGTGAAGCCGTTCAGCAAGAGCGACGTGGTGCCGGCCATCGAGATGGCCGTGTCCCGGTTCGCGGAGCTGAAGGCGCTGGAGAAGGAGGTCGCCGACCTCGCCCAGCGCCTGGAGACCCGCAAGCTGGTGGACCGCGCGAAGAGCATCCTGCAGACCGAGTACGGGCTGACCGAGCCGGCCGCGTTCCGCTGGATCCAGAAGACGTCCATGGACCGCCGCATGTCGATGCAGCAGGTCGCGGAGGCCGTCATCGAGGACTCCGAGGAGAAGAAGGCCGCGAAGGGGCAGCAGTAGCTCCGCCGGTACGTGAAGAAGGCCCGCCCCACAACGCTGTGGGGCGGGCCTTCCGCCTGTCGGGGAGCTCCCCGGGCTTACTCCTCGCCGAGGTAGGTCTTGCGGACCTCGTCGTCGACGAGCAGGTCCTGTCCGGTGCCGGACAGTTTGATCTTGCCGACCTCGAGCACGTAGCCGTAGTCCGCGAGGGACAGCGCGGCCTGCGCGTTCTGCTCGATGAGCAGGATCGTCATGCCCTCGGCCTTGAGCGTGGCGATGGTCTCCATGATCTTCTGCATCATGATCGGGGAGAGGCCCATCGACGGCTCGTCCAGCATCAGCAGCTTGGGCTGGGACATGAGCGCCCGGCCCATGGCCAGCATCTGCTGCTCACCGCCGGAGAGGGTGCCCGCCGCCTGCTTGCGACGCTCGCCCAGGATGGGGAAGAGGTCGTAGGAGCGCTGGATGTCCTTCTCGATGCCCGCCTTGTCCTTCCGGAGGAAGGCGCCGAGCTGGAGGTTCTCGGCGATGCTGAGCTTCGGGAAGATGTGCCGGCCCTCGGGGGAGTGGGCCAGGCCCAGCGAGACCACCTTGTGGGCCGGGATGCCGTTGAGCACCTGGCCGTCGAAGACGATCTTGCCGGACGACGGCTTGATGAGGCCGGAGAGGGTCCGCAGGGTCGTGGTCTTGCCCGCGCCGTTGGTGCCGATCAGGGAGACGACCTGGCCGGCGTCGACGGAGAAGGAGATGCCCTTGACGGCCTCGATCTTGCCGTAGGCGACCCTGAGGTCCTGGACCTCGAGCAGTGCGGTCACTTGGAGTCTCCTTCGGTGGTGCTGTCCGCGTCCGCAGCGTTCTCGGAGGCGGGGTCGGAGGCGGCTTCCGGGGCGTCGTCGGACGCGTCGGCGTCCGCGGCCTCGTCGGACTCGGCGTCCTCGCCGGACGCGTCGCCGGACTCGGCGGAGTCCTCCGCGTCGTCGGAGCCGGCCGCGTCCTCGGACGCGTCCGCGCCGGCCGGCGCCTCGGCGGCCTGGTCGGCGGCGTCCTCGGCGGTCTCCTCGGCCGCCGTCTCCTCCGCCGCGTGGGCCTCCTCCGCGTGCGCCTCCGCCGCCTCGACCTCGGCGACCTCCTCCGCGCCCGGAGCACCCTCGTACGGGGTGCCCAGGTACGCGGCGACGACGCGCTCGTCGCCCTGGACGACGTCGGACGTGCCCTCGACGAGCTTCTCGCCCTGGACGAGCACGGCGACCCGGTCGCACAGGTTGAAGATGAACTTCATGTCGTGCTCGATGACGAGGACGGCGATGCCCTTGTCGCGGATGGCGAAGACGAGCTCCTCGGTGGTGCGCGTCTCGTTCTGGTTCATGCCGGCCGTCGGCTCGTCGAGCAGCAGCAGACCGGGGTCGCTGGCGAGCGCCCGGGCGATCTCCAGCTTGCGCTGCTCGCCGTACGGCAGGTTGCGGGCGAGGTGCTCCGCCTTCGCGTCGAGGCCGACGAACTCCAGGAGTTCCATGGCCCGTTCGCGGGAGGCGGTCTCCGCCTTCTTGAAGCCGGGGCCGCGCAGCAGCGCGGACCACAGGCCCTCCTTGGTCCGGGTGTGGCGTCCGACGAGGACGTTCTCCAGGACCGTCATGTTGGAGAAGAGGCGGATGTTCTGGAAGGTACGGGCGATGCCCGCCTTCGTGACCAGGTGCGGCTTGGGCGGCAGCACCGTGCCCTTGTAGCTGACCTGTCCCTCGGTGGGGACGTACAGGCCGGTGAGGCAGTTGAAGAAGGTCGTCTTGCCGGCGCCGTTGGGGCCGATCAGACCGACGATCTCGCCCTCGCGGACGGTGAGGTTCACGTCGCGGACGGCGGTGAGGCCGCCGAAGCGCATCGTGACGCCGCTCGCCTCGAGGACCGGGGCGGCCGTGGCCGTGGTGGTGGTCGTCGTCATGGCGTTCACGCACCCGCCTTCGAGGATCCGACGATGGGGTCGGCGGCGGGCCGCGGCTCCGGTACGTCGGCAATCGTGTCGTCGTTCTCGTGGTACTCCAGCTGCGCCCGCTTGTTGGGGATGAGGCCCTCGGGGCGGAAGCGCATGAGCAGGATGAGCGCGAGACCGAACGCGAGGAGCTGGTAGTCCTTCAGGAAGGCCAGCTTCTCCGGGATCAGGAAGAGCAGCGCCGCGCCGAGGAGCGGGCCGCGGATGGTGCCCATGCCGCCCAGGATGACCGCCGCGAGGAGGAACGCGGAGTTCGGGGCGACCGGGCCGGCGAAGATGTACATCTCCGGGAGGACCGTGCCCTGGAAGTGGGCCTGGACCGTGCCGGCGACGCCGGCGAGCGTGGCGCCGAGGGCGAAGGCGATCAGCTTGACGCGGAAGCCGTTGATGCCCATGGCGGTGGCCGCGGTCTCGTCCTCGCGGATGGCGACCCAGGCGCGGCCGATGCGGGAGTCCTGCGCGCGGCTGAAGACCACCACGACGAAGACCATGACCAGCAGCATCAGCAGGTAGTAGTTGGCGTACGTGCTGAGTTCGAGGCCCAGGAAGCTGTGGGTCTCGCCGAAGTCGTACCCGAAGAGGTTCAGGGCCGGGATGTTCGGGATGCCGTTCGGGCCGTTGGTGATCTGCGGACCGTTGTCGCCGTCCATGTTGTTGACGGTGATGCGGAAGATCTCACCGAAGCCGAGCGTCACGATGGCGAGGTAGTCGCCGTGCAGCCGCAGGGTCGGTGCGCCGATGATGACGCCGAAGATCAGGGCCACGATCGCGCCGATGATCACCGCCGCCCAGAAGGGCAGCTGGATGCCGAGGGCGGAGGCCGTCGAGCCGGAGACCAGGGCCGCGGTGTACGCGCCGACGCCGAGGAAGGCGACGTAGCCGAGGTCGAGCAGGCCGGCCAGACCGACGACGACGTTCAGGCCGAGGGCGACCGTCGCGAAGATCAGGATGTTCACCGCGATGACGGTGTACGTGTCCGTGGTCTGCGTGAAGGGGAAGGCGGCCGCGGCCACGAAGGCGGCGATCGCGGCGACCTGCCGGTTCTTCGAGGCGATGGCCGACAGGCGGCCGACGAGGCCCGACTTGGACAGGGCCGCGGCGCTGAGGCCGGCGAGGATCAGGTAGCCGATGAACAGCTCGCCGTACTCGGTGGAGATGCCGTACGTGACGGCGTACATGCCGATGCCGAAGGCGACGACGATCAGCAGGATCTCCGCCCAGGAGGGGAGCTCCTGGGGCTTCGCCGGGGTGCGGGTGTCGTCCGGCAGCGCGAACGCGGCCAGCGGCACGAGCGTGACGACGGCGGCGACGAAGCCGCCGGGCTCCAGGTGGACGAGGCCGCCGAGCTGCACGGCGATCGCGAGCACGGTGTACCAGGTGGTGCCCACCACGGCGAGGGCGAGGAGACGCAGCGCCTTGGTGGAGCCGGCCGGGGTGAGCCAGCGCAGGCCCTTGATGCCGAGGGCCGACAGGGCGAACAGCGTCAGCAGCAGGCCGCCGACGAGGGTGAGGACCTGGAGGCCGCCGGGGTAGCCGTTGACCGTGAGGTTTCCGGGGAACTCGGGGGTGTAGGTCCAGGCCAGGAAGGTGCTGGCCGCGGTGGCGAGGCCGCCGCCGACGAGGGTCCAGTGGAGCGGGCCGGCGTTC
Source organism: Streptomyces tritici (assembly GCF_048500665.1). Classification (NCBI taxonomy): domain Bacteria; kingdom Bacillati; phylum Actinomycetota; class Actinomycetes; order Kitasatosporales; family Streptomycetaceae; genus Streptomyces; species Streptomyces tritici. The sequence goes on along the minus strand of NZ_CP183183.1, from coordinate 1,496,359 downwards.
TTCGTACCGGCCGGCGGGTAGTCGGCCGCCACGGCGGTCTCGTTCTCGGGGGTCTTGTCGAGATTGGTCGTCATCGTGATCACGCCCTGTCCGCGGAGCGCTGTCCGAGGAGGCCCTGTGGCCGGAACAGCAGGACGAGGATGAGGAGGGAGAAGACCCAGATGTCCTTCCAGGCTCCGCCGCCGAACTGGTCCATGCCGGGGATGTGCTGGACGTAGGCGATGGAGAGGGTCTCGGCGATGCCGAGCACGACGCCGCCGATCATGGCGCCGTAGATGTTGCCGATGCCGCCGAGGACGGCGGCGGTGAACGCCTTGAGTCCGAGGAGGAAGCCCATCTCGAAGCGGATCTGGCCCTTGTCGAGGCCCTCGGCGACCGCCGCGACCGCGGCGAACGCGGCGCCGATGGCGAAGGCCATCACGATGATGCGGTCGGTGTTGATGCCCATCAGCTTCGCGGTGTCCGGGTCCTGCGCCGTGGCCTGCATGGCACGGCCGCTGCGGCTCTTCGAGACGAAGAGGCCGAGGGCGAGCATGCAGAGAGGGGCGGCCACGAGGATGAAGGCGTCGGAGCGGCCGATGCTGAGGCCCTCGAAGATCTGGAAGCTGTCGCCCTTGAACTCGGGGAAGCTGATCGGCTTCTTGGCGCCGGGGTAGAAGCCCCAGACGAGCTGCTGGAGCACGATCGACAGACCGATGGCCGTGATCAGCGGGGCGAGGCGGGGGGCGCCGCGCAGGGGGCGGTAGGCGAAGCGTTCGGCAGCCATGGCGACGGCGACGGAGACCACCGCGCCACCTATGAGCATCACGGGTATCGCGATCGCCAGGGGCGTGCCCGAGGGCAGGATCGTGTACGTCGTGAGGGCGCCGAAGCCCCCGATCATGAAGATCTCGCCGTGGGCGAAGTTGATGAGCTGGACGATGCCGTAGACCATCGTGTAACCGATGGCGATCAGCCCGTAGAGGGCTCCGAGGGCAAGGCCGTCGGCCAGCTGTTGCGGCAGTTCGTACACCGCAGGGCCTCCGATGAGCGTGTCGGATATGAGTCCGCGCGAGGGCGCTGTTTGCGCCCTCGCGCGGCTTGGATCAAGTGGTGCGGGGCTGTGCTGTGGTGGGTCAGTCCTTGAAGGTCTCGGACTTCACGTCGACCCAGGCGCCGTTCTTGACCTGGTAGACGGTGAGCTGCTTGTTGGTCGTGTCGCCGTACTCGTCGAAGGAGACCTTGCCGGTCACGCCCTCGAAGGAGACCTTGGACATGGCCTCGGTGACCTTGGCGCGGGCGTCCTCGGGGAGCTTGCCGTTGTTGGCGGCGACGACGGCCTTGACGGCCTGGATGATGGACCAGGCGGCGTCGTAGGAGTAGCCGCCGTAGGCCGCGTACGCGTCCTTGTAGCCGGCCGCCTTGTAGTCGTCGATGAACTTCTTGGCGGTCGGGAGCTTCTCGACCGGGTAGCCGACCGAGGTGGCCAGGTCACCGTCGTTGGCCTCGCCGGACGCCTTGATGAACTCCGGGTCGTAGATGCCGTCGCCGCCCATGGTGGGGATCTTGGCGCCGGCCTTCTTGACCTGGTCGGAGAGCAGGCCGCCCTCGGGGTACTGGCCACCGAAGTAGACGGAGTCGGCGCCCGAGGCCTTGATCTTGTTGGCGGTGGAGGAGAAGTCGGTCTCCTTCACGGTCACGGAGTCGGTGTCGACGACCGTGCCGCCGAGGCGCTTGAACTCCTCGGAGAAGATCGCGGCGAGGCCGGCGCCGTAGGTCTGCTTGTCGTTGACGACGAAGACCTTGCGCTTCTTGGCGTCGTTGTACAGGTAGTTCGCGGCGAACTTGCCCTGGACGACGTCGGTGGTGGCGGTGCGGAAGTACGTCTTGAACGGACGCTTCTTCTCGCCCTTGCCCCAGTTGTCGCCCTGGGAGAGGGCCGGGTTCGTGTTGGCCGGGGAGACCTGGGTCAGGTTGGCCTTGTCGAAGTCCGCCTGCATGGACTGCGAGACGCCGGAGTTCAGCGGGCCGACGACGCCGAGGACGTCCTTCATGCCGACGAGCTTGGTGGCGTTGGCCTTGCCGGTGGCCGGGGTGGCCTGGTCGTCGAGGGCCTCGATCTTGAAGGTGACGCCCGGGACTTCCTTCGTCTTGTTGGCGGTCTGGACGGCCAGGTCGACGGAGTTCTTGATGCCCTGGCCCAGCGCGGACAGGGAGCCGGTGAGAGGAGCGTCGACGCCGATGACGACGGTCGTGCCGCCCCCGGCGTCGTTGCTGCCGCCCTTGTCGTCGCGCGAACCGCAGGCGGTGAGGGTGAGGGCTCCCGTGGTGAGCACGGTGGTGAGGACGAGCAACGAACGGTTGCGCACGATGAATCCTTTCCCTGGCGCGGCCCCCTCGAGCTGAGGTGGTGCCGTGTAGCTGGGGTAGCTAGAGGTGCCGTGTTTCAACGCCGGGCCGTACGGGGGTGTGGAACTGGGCCGTGCAGTGGACGCGCCCGGCGGCGCGGTGACTGGCCGTGACTCTAGGCGCAGCCGGCGAAGTCGGGGGAGCGCCCAGGTCAGGATGTGACTGTCTTGTTATGCCGACGGGGAGAGACGGTGCTCAGGGGGTGGGCAAACTGGGGTAAACCGGGCGGTTGCCGGGTGTTCACATGCTGAGAACGCCCAGTTCCGCTCAGGGGCTTGGGGAGATCATGCTCCTGACCAGGCCCCGGGGGGCGCGTCCGGATATCGGACATGCGCCCTTTCGTCACCGGACGGACGGGCGGGTGCCGGCGGCGGTCCCTCCGACCTGTCGAAGATCACTCAGGGTGACGGAACCGGGGTCGTCGAGGGGCCGGCCGGCGCGCCCGGTCCGGTAGGCGGTCTCCAGTTCTCGGAGCTTCCGGTCGCTCCGTTCGCCGCCGCGCACCGCCGGCGGACCTCCTCGTCGGCGAAGGCGCGGGCGGCGGCCCGCCCGTCGGTGCGTTCCTTCGCGCGGGCCGCGGCGAGCACCTCGTCGTGGATCACGAACTGCTCGTTCGACATGCCCTTCTGCTCCCAGTCGAGCCCGGCCCACGTGCTGCCGTCGAGGGCTTCCCCGACCCAGTACCCGACGAGGCCGGCGCAGAGGTCCGCGGGGGTGGTGGCCCGCGGGGGCGCGGTCCGGTCGCTTTCGCCGCCGCTGCTGCCGCTGCCGCCTTCGCCGCTGGTCGAGCAGGCGGTCAGGGCGCCGAGGGTCAGCGCGGCGGCCAGGGCCGCGCGCAGGGCGGCCCTGGCCGTGGTGTGCCGTGGGAGCCCCATGGGGGAACGCTAGGCGCTCCCCCGGGGATGCACAACCGGAGTACGTGTCAAGGGAGTTGGGTGGTGCGTCAGGGGAGCTGGACGAACGGCCGCAGGAAGTCGCGGGCGCCGGGGGTGTCGAGCCGGTACGTGACGTTCGTGGCGTAGCAGGGCGTGTCGCCGGTGATGGTGGTGGCGACCAGGGTCAGCCGGCCGTTCAGCACCGCGAAGTTCGGGCCGCCCGAATCGCCGTAGCAGGCACCGCCGTTGCCCTGCGGGGCGGTCATCGCGAGGCGGATCCAGGCGTCGTTGAGCGCGTCGAACGCGACCGGGGCCTTCATCCGGACGCCGCCGCCGGGGTGGGTGTGGCCGCCGGGACCGCGGCGGGCCTCCTGCGTGCCGTACCCGGCGACGGTGAAGGCGGTGTTCTTCAGGCCCTGCGGGCCGAGCGCCCCGAGCGCCCCCGCCGCGGGCAGCGCGGCCGGGGTGAACGACCAGCGGGCCTTGAGCTTCGCCGCGGGGAGCTCGATCACCGAGATGTCGTGGGTGTCGGAGGCCGGGCCGGGGTAGGCCGGGTGGTTGTGCGCGGTGCCCTCGACGGCGACGGCGCGGGCCACGGCGGCCGGGTCGCCGGGGTGCTCGGCGGCGGCCCGGTCGAGGGCGCCCTGCACGTCCTGGTCGAGGGAGACGTGGAACCTGACGTTCGCCGGCCAGTCGGTGGTGCAGTGCGCGGCGGTCAGGAAGGTGTCCGCGTCGATCATGGTGCCGGAGCAGACCCAGTCGACCCGGTCCGGGGTGGCCGGGTCGTCGTCGTTGTCCCAGGTGGCGACGAGGGCGCCGACCTCGGTGCGTTCGGGCGCGGGTGTCGCGTTGTACGAGTTGATCGCTGCGGACGGGATCGCGGTGGCGAGGACGGCAGCGCAGGCAGCGGCGGTGATCGCGGTGGCCGCGGCGGTGGCACGTCGTACGGCGGTCAAGAAGAACCCCTCGGTCGATGGGTGGATCGGGCGTGGTTCGGGTGTCCTCCTGTGGGGGGAGGGCGCCAGTGAATCCGCTGAGGGGTGGGAAGGGCAAGGGGTCGCGGGGATGCGGGAGTTGGCGGTGAGGCGGAGGTGACGGATTCCGCTTCCGGGCGGTGAGGGGCCGGGGCGGGGGCGGGGCCGGGCGTCCGGGGCGGGATGCGCGAAGCCCCCGGACGTCACCGTGGGTGACGTCGGGGGCGGAGGTCGACGGCTGCGGCCCGGGGCCGGGGCAGAGGCCCGGGCCGAGGCCCGCGGCCGGTCGGCCGGTCGGCCGGTCGGGCTCGGCCGGGGCTGGGTCAGGCCGAGGCGCCCGGCAGGTTCTCCGCGTCCTTCGGGGACACCTCGCGCAGCAGGCAGGTGAGCCGGGCGGTGCAGACCCGCTTGTCCGACTCGTCCGTGATCACGATCTCGTACGTCGCGGTCGACCGGCCCCGGTGCACGGGCGTGGCGACGCCCGTCACCAGGCCGCTGCGCACCCCGCGGTGGTGGGTGCAGTTCAGGTCCACGCCCACGGCGATCTTCGCGACCCCGCCGTGCAGCATGGAGCCGACGGAGCCCAGGGTCTCCGCCAGGACCGCGGACGCGCCGCCGTGCAGCAGCCCGTACGGCTGGGTGTTCCCCTCCACCGGCATCGTGCCGACGACCTTCTCCGCCGAGGCCTCGACGATCTGCACGCCCATCCGGTTGCCGAGGTGCCCGGCCGAGAAGAGGGCGGGAAGATCGACGCCCAGCGCGGCGTACTCGTCGATGACCTCCTGCGGGAACTTCACAGTCGTCTGCTCACCCATGGCCGGCTCCGTTCGTCGTTGGTCCCACGTGCTGTCGCAATGCTGTCGCGACGCCGTCGGGAGGCCGTCGCGATGCCTGAGCAAACGCTTAGGCGGAGCGTGATTGTTCCAGACGCACGATCACGGACTTGCTGGCGGGGGTGTTGCTGATGTCCGCGGTGGAGTCCAGCGGCACCAGGACATTGGTCTCCGGGTAGTACGCCGCGGCGCAGCCCCGGGCCGTCGGATAGTGCACCACCCGGAAACCGGGGGCCCGGCGCTCGACGCCGTCGTGCCACTCGCTCACCAGGTCCGTGTACGCCCCGTCCGCCAGGCCCAGCTCCGCCGCGTCCTCCGGGTGGACCAGGACCACCCGGCGGCCGCCCTTGATGCCGCGGTAGCGGTCGTCGAGCCCGTAGATCGTGGTGTTGTACTGGTCGTGCGAGCGCAGGGTCTGCAGCAGCAGCCGGCCCTCCGGGACCCGGGGGTACTCGACCGGGGCGGCCGTGAAGTTGGCCTTGCCGGTGGCGGTGGGGAAGCGGCGCTCGTCGCGCGGGGCGTGCGGCAGCGCGAAGCCGCCCGGGTTCGCGGCGAGGCGGGCGTTGAAGTCCTCGAAGCCCGGCACCACCCGGGCGATGCGGTCCCGGATCGTCGCGTAGTCCTTCTCGAACTCCTCCCACGGCGTCGCCGAGCCCTCGCCGAGCACCGCCCGCGCCATCCGGGCCACGATCGCCGGCTCGGAGAGCAGCTGCGGGCCCGCCGGGGGCAGATTGCCGCGCGAGGCGTGCACCAGGCCCATGGAGTCCTCGACCGTGACGAACTGCCGGCCGCTCGCCTGCACGTCGCGGTCGGTGCGGCCGAGCGTCGGCAGGATCAGCGCGCGGGCCCCGGTCACCACGTGCGAACGGTTCAGCTTCGTCGACACGTGGACGGTGAGCCGGGCGCGGCGCATCGCCGCCTCCGTCACCTCGGTGTCCGGCGTCGCCCCGACGAAGTTCCCGCCCATCGCGAAGAACACCTTCGCCTCGCCGTCGCGCAGCGCCTGGATCGAGCGCACCACGTCGTAGCCGTGGTGCCGCGGCGAGACGATGCCGAACTCCTTGTCCAGCGCGTCGAGGAACGCCGGCGCGGGCCGCTCGAAGATCCCCATCGTGCGGTCGCCCTGCACGTTGGAGTGGCCGCGCACCGGGCAGACGCCCGCGCCCGGCCGGCCGACGGCGCCGCGCAGCAGCAGAAGGTTCACCACCTCGCGGATCGTCGGCACGGAGTGCTTGTGCTGGGTGAGCCCCATGGCCCAGCAGACGATCGTCCGCTCCGAGGCCAGCACCATGTCCAGCAGCCGCTCGATCTCCGCCCGGGTCAGGCCGGTCGCGGTCAGCGTCTCGTCCCAGTCGGCCGTCCGGGCCGCGGCGGCGAACTCCTCGTAGCCGTGCGTGTGCTCACGGACGAACGCCTCGTCGACGGCGCCGTCCGTCTCCAGGACCAGCTTGTTCAGCAGCCGGAACAGGGCCTGGTCACCGCCGATGCGGATCTGCAGGAACAGATCGGCCAGCGCGGTGCCCTTCAGCATGCCGAGCGGGGTCTGCGGGTTCTTGAACCGCTCCAGACCGGCCTCCGGCAGCGGGTTCACCGAGACGATCCGCGCTCCGGCGGCCTTCGCCTTCTCCAGGGCGGAGAGCATCCGGGGATGGTTCGTGCCCGGGTTCTGCCCGGCGACGATGATCAGGTCCGCGCGGTGCAGGTCCTCCAGGGAGACGCTGCCCTTGCCGACGCCGAGCGTCTCGGTCAGCGCCGAGCCGGACGACTCGTGGCACATGTTGGAGCAGTCCGGCAGGTTGTTGGTGCCGAACTCGCGGGCGAACAGCTGCAGCAGGAACGCGGCCTCGTTACTGGTGCGGCCCGAGGTGTAGAAGAGCGCCTCGTCGGGGGAGTCGAGGCGGCGCAGTTCCTCGGCGATGACCGAGAAGGCGAACTCCCAGCTCACCGCCTCGTACCGGCGAGCCCCGTCGGCGAGGAACATCGGCTCGGTGATGCGGCCCTGCTGGCCGAGCCAGTACCCGCTGCGGTCCGCCAGCTCCGCCACCGTGTACCGGCGGAAGAAGTCCGGGGTGACGCGGCGCAGCGTCGCCTCCTCGGCGACCGCCTTCGCCCCGTTCTCGCAGAACTCCGCCATGTGCCGCTCGTCGCCCTCCGGCCAGGCGCAGCCGGGGCAGTCGAAGCCGCCCTTCTGGTTGACCTTGAGCAGGGTCCGCGCCGTGCGCGCGAGGCCCATCTGCTCCCGGGACATCCGCAGGGTGTGCGCGACGGCGGGCAGTCCGGCGGCGGCGTGCTGCGGCGCCGTGATTTCCGGCGCGTCCTGGACCGGGTCGCCTGCGGGCGGCTTGCTGACCATCGCGCTCTCCTTCGAGCGGTCGACGTGGGGCGTACGTTCCCGATCCTGTCACGGACCGCCGACAACGGGCCCCGCACGGTCGACGGGCTCCGCGCGGGCGGGGGCCGCACTGGTCCGCGGTCGCGGGCCGGCGCGGACCGCGGGCCGGGTCCGCATGGTCCGCGGGCCGGGTCCGCATGGTCCGCGGGCCGGGATTGTCAGTGGTCCGTGGGAGGATCCTTCCGTGGCCGAGACAGCATCGAAGAAGACCCAGAAGACCGAAGAGACCCGCCCGCGCCTGCTCCTCATGGACGGACATTCCCTGGCGTACCGGGCGTTCTTCGCGCTGCCCGCGGAGAACTTCACCACCGCGACGGGGCAGCCCACGAACGCGATCTACGGATTCGCCTCGATGCTGGCGAACACACTCCGCGACGAGGCGCCCACGCACTTCGCGGTCGCGTTCGACGTCTCGCGCAAGACCTGGCGCTCCACGGAGTTCCCCGAGTACAAGGCGAACCGCTCCAAGACCCCCGACGAGTTCAAGGGGCAGGTCGAGCTGATCGGCGAACTGCTCGACGCCATGAACGCCCCCCGCTTCGCGATCGACGGCTTCGAGGCCGACGACGTCATCGCCACGCTGGCCACGCAGGCCGAGGCGGCGGGCTTCGAGGTCCTGATCGTCACCGGCGACCGCGACTCCTTCCAGCTCATCTCGGACCACGTGACGGTCCTGTACCCCACCAAGGGAGTCTCCGAGCTGACCCGGTTCACCCCGGAGAAGGTCGTCGAGAAGTACGGGCTCACCCCCGCGCAGTACCCGGACTTCGCGGCCCTGCGCGGCGACCCGTCGGACAACCTGCCCGGCATCCCCGGCGTCGGCGAGAAGACCGCCGCGAAGTGGATCAACCAGTTCGGCTCCTTCGCCGAGCTGGTCGAGCGGGCCGACGAGGTCAAGGGCAAGGCCGGGCAGAACCTGCGCGACCACCTGGAGGCCGTGAAGCTCAACCGCGTGCTCACCGAGATGGTCCGCGACGTGGAGCTGCCCAGGACAGTGCAGGACCTGGAGCGCCTCCCGTACGACCGCACCGCCCTCGCGCTGGTCCTCGACACCCTGGAGATCCGCAACCCGTCGCTGCGCGAGCGACTGCTCGCCGTCGACCCGGGCGCGGCCGACGAGACGCCCGCCGCGCCGGCCCCCGGCCTGGAGCTGGACGCCACCGTCCTCGGCGCCGGCGAGCTGGCCCCGTGGCTGGCCGAGCACGGCACGCAGCCGCTGGGCGTGGCCACGGTCGACAGCTGGGCGCTCGGCACCGGCAACGTCAGCGAGATCGCCCTCGCCTCCGCCACGGGCGCCGCCGCCTGGTTCGACCCGAGCGAGCTGGACGAGGCCGACGAGCGCGCCTGGGCCGAGTGGATCGCCGACCCCGAGCGCCCCAAGGTGCTGCACAACGCCAAGGGCGCGATGCGGGTCTTCCCCGAGCACGGCTGGTCGGTCGCCGGCGTCACCATGGACACCGCGCTGGCCGCGTACCTGGTCAAGCCCGGCCGCCGCTCCTTCGCGCTGGACGCGCTGTCGGTCGAGTACCTGGGCCGCGAGCTCGCCCCGGCCGCCGCCGCGGACGGCCAGCTGGCCTTCGGCGCGGACGACACCGCCGAGGCCGAGGCCCTGATGGCGCAGGCACGGGCCGTGCTCGACCTCCGCGACGCCTTCGACGAGAAGCTCGGCGAGGTCGGCGCCCGCGAGCTGCTGCACGAGGTCGAACTGCCCACCTCGGCGCTCCTCGCCCGCCTGGAGCGGCACGGCATCGCCGCCGACCGCGACCACCTGGAGGCGATGGAGCAGCAGTTCGCCGGCGCGGTCCAGCAGGCGGTGAAGGAGGCGCACGCCTCGGTGGGGCACGAGTTCAACCTCGGCTCCCCGAAGCAGCTGCAGGAGGTCTTCTTCGGCGAGCTGAACCTGCCCAAGACCAAGAAGACCAAGACCGGCTACACCACCGACGCCGACGCGCTGGCCTGGCTGGCCGCCCAGACCGAGCACGAGCTGCCGGTGATCATGCTGCGCCACCGCGAGCAGGCCCGGCTCCGCTCCACCGTCGAGGGCCTGATCAAGACGATCGCCGCCGACGGCCGGATCCACACCACGTTCAGCCAGACCGTCGCCGCCACCGGCCGCCTGTCGTCCACCGACCCGAACCTGCAGAACGTGCCGGTGCGCACGGACGAGGGCCGCGCGATCCGGCACGGCTTCGTGGTCGGCGAGGGCTTCGAGGCCCTGATGACCGCCGACTACAGCCAGATCGAACTGCGCGTCATGGCCCATCTGTCGGAGGACGAGGGCCTGATCGAGGCGTTCAGCTCCGGCGAGGACCTGCACACCACGGTCGCCTCGCAGGTCTTCGCCGTCGAGCGGTCGGCGGTCGACGCCGAGATGCGGCGCAAGATCAAGGCCATGTCGTACGGCCTGGCGTACGGCCTGTCCGCCTTCGGTCTCTCGCAGCAGCTGGGCATCGAGCCCGCCGAGGCCCGCGGCCTGATGGACACGTACTTCGAGCGCTTCGGCGGGGTGCGCGACTATCTGCGCCGCGTCGTCGACGAGGCCCGGGCCACCGGCTACACCGAGACCATGCTCGGCCGCCGCCGCTACCTCCCGGACCTCAACAGCGACAACCGCCAGCGCCGCGAGGCGGCGGAGCGGATGGCGCTCAACGCGCCGATCCAGGGCACGGCCGCCGACATCGTGAAGGTCGCGATGCTCAACGTCGACCGTGCGCTGCGCGAGGCCGGCCTGGCCTCCCGGATGCTGCTCCAGGTCCACGACGAAATCGTGCTCGAACTCGCCCCCGGCGAGCGGGAGCGCGTCGAGGAGCTCGTCCGGCGCGAGATGTCCGGCGCCGTGGAGCTCCGTGCGCCGCTGGACGTCTCCGTGGGCGTCGGCCCGGACTGGGACTCCGCCGCCCACTGACGCCGGAGGTCAGTCGCCCGAGCGGGCGGCGGCGGTCACGGGGACCCGGTGCGCCGAGGGCGCGCCGGTGTCCGGGCCGCCGCCGCGCCGCCACCGCATCCGGACCGCCGCACCGTACAGCACCAGCCCGGCGGCCAGACCCGCGCCCGCGCCGAAGCAGGCCGTGGGGATGATGTCCAGCGGGGTGTCGACCCGGCCCCAGTACGCGTACCAGCGCAGGCAGCGGTGCACCACGCCCGCGGTCACGCACGCCCCGAGCAGTGCCCAGGCCGCCCACCGGCCGCGGCGGCTCAGCGCGGGGACGCCGCCCTCCGCGCGGGGCGCGCGCCGCAGACCGGTGCCGGCGAACCACAGCAGCACGACCGCCGCCACCGCCGAACTCCCGTACTGCAGATACGTGTAGACCGGGAAACCGGCCACCAGGTCGCCGAGGGCGGGAAAGGCCCGCGTGCCCCAGCGGTCCAGGTGCGTGAACGAGTCCCAGACCACGTGCGTCGCGGCACCGATCACCGCCGACACCGCGAACCACGCCGCCCGCGCCCACGGGCCGCCCCGCGCCCGGCCGCGCGGGGCGCCGCGGACGAAGCCCAGCACCCGCCCCCGCCACCGCCGCGGCAGCAGCGCCACCAGCGGCTCACGGACCATCAGCCACAGCCCCACCAGCGCCGCGGCGATCGCCACGTCGACGGTCAGCACGCCCCACGGCGCGTGGGTGACGTCGCCGAACGGCATCGCCGCGGGGTGCACGCTCGCCGCGTAATAGGTCATGTCGGGCGCGAACGAACCCGCCACCAGCGCCGACGGCACCAACGGCCCCCGACCCGAGCCGTCCCGCCGGATGCCCGGCAGTACGGCGGCGGCATGGCTGAGCGTGAACGGCATGCGCAGGTCCCCCTCCTGTCCTTCCCGGGCGGTCCGGGAGGCGTCGCCCAGTATGCGCGACACCAGGCTCCGGCCATCGGACGAGCAAGGGGTGACGAAAGCGTGAAAAGCGGTCAGACACCGGTGTGCGGCCGCCCCCGGGTGCCGTAGGGTCGCCTGAGGTCCGCGCGCGGGGAGCGCGAGTCGACAGGGGAGGGAACCCATACCTATGGCAGCGCATTTCGGCCGCCGGCTCCGCAAGGGTGCCACGACCACCGCGATAGCCGCCGCGGCAGTGGCCGCACTCTCCGCCTCGCAGGGGCCCGGGGCGATACCGCCGCCCTCCGACACCGCGAGCGGGGACACCCCCCTCGGCTCCGGTGACGCGAGCACCCCTCCGGGCGGCTCCGCCACCGGCGACTCGCCGTACTACACCGACCTGCCGCCCCTCAACACCCCGAACGCGCCCGGCACTTCGCCGGAGATCCCGATCATCGCCGGCCCCGCCGAGGCCGGCATACCCGCGACCGTCCTCGCCGCCTACAAGCGGGCCGAGAGCTCGCTGCAGTCCTCCGACCCCGGCTGCCACCTCCCCTGGCAGCTGCTCGCCGGCATCGGCAAGGTCGAGTCCGGGCAGGCGCGCGGCGGCCGCGTCGACGCCAACGGCACCACCCTCTCGCCCATCCTGGGCCCCGTCCTCAACGGCGTCGGCTTCGCCAACATCAGCGACACCGACGACGGCGCCTACGACGGCGACACCACGCACGACCGGGCCGTCGGCCCGATGCAGTTCATCCCGTCCACGTGGAAGGACTGGGGCCGCGACGCCAACGGCGACGGCCGCAGGGACCCGAACAACATCTACGACGCCGCCCAGGCCGCGGCGCTCTACCTCTGCGCCGCCGACCGCGACCTCGCGGTGAAGGCCGACCTCGACAAGGCGATCCTCAGCTACAACCGCTCGACGGAGTACCTCCACACGGTGCTCTCCTGGTTCGAGTACTACAAGCGCGGCAGCCACCAGGTCCCGGACGGCACCGGCGTGCTGCCGGGCGACCGCAGCGACACCCCGGACCGGGAGCTGCCGTCGCCCGGACCGACCCCGACGCCCAAGCCCCCGGCGGCCAAGCCGCCGGCCCCCAAGCCGACGCCCACGCCGAAGCCCCCGACGCCGCCGGCGAAGCCCACCCCGACGCCCACGCCGTCCGTGGTGCGCATCAAGGACAACGGCACCGGCACGCTCACCGCGACCGCCGGCACGCTGTTCTCCGAGCGTCCCGCCGTCGCCGCGGTCGACTCCGCGGGCAAGCCGGTCGCCGGGGTCTCCCTGAAGTTCGAGCTGGTCGGCGACACCGACGCCCGCTTCATTGGCGGCGCGACCTCGGCGACGCTGCGCACCGCGGCGAACGGCGTGGCCGTCGCGCCCGCCCTGCGGGCCGGCGAGAAGACCGGCACGTTCACCGTCAAGGTCACCGTCGTCGGCCGCAGTCTGGCCGCCGTCGAGTACCGCGCGACCGTCACCGCCCGCACCGCCGACACGCTCGCCCGCACCGACGACAAGGCCCTCACGGCCGTCGCCGGCGCGGAGTTCGCCGACGCACTCCAGGTCAAGGCCACCCTCGACGGCGCGGCCGCCTCCGGCGTGGGCCTCACCGCCACCCTGATCACCTCGGCGGAGGACACCCGGCCCCGGGACAGCGGCCCGTACTTCAAGGACGCCGACGGCAACCCGGTCCGCACCCTCACCGGCCTGAAGACCGACGCCGACGGCCTGCTCACGCTGCCGAAGCTCTACGCCGACGACCGGACCGGCACCTTCCTGCTGCGCCTGACCGCGCCCGGCGGCGGCACCCTCACCGTCGAGCTCCTGGTCACCGCTCCGGCCCCGGCGCCCTCCGAGTCCCCGTCGGAGACGCCGACCACGACCCCGTCGGAGAGCCCCTCGGCCACCCCGGCCCCCTGACGGAGCGGGGGCGTCCACGCCTCCGTCACCTCCGGCCTCCCTCGCGCCCCTGCGTCCGCACCCGGACGGAGGGGCGCGAGCTGTTCTCATCTCACCGCCGCGTTGCTACGGTGCCCCAGCCCACCTGACGCTGCATCAGATCGAGCACCGGGAGGCCGACTTGCGCGCCCTCGCAGCCGCCGCCATCGGACTGGCCCCAGTCCTCCTGTTCGTGCTGCTCGTCGCCCTCGTCGAGCTGCCGCCCGAGGGCCCCACCTCGCCCCGGCCCCTGCTCACCGCCGACCCCGGCCCCAAGAAGTAGGGGAGCCCTCCATGCGCCGCCCCGCCGGCCTCGTCCTGCTCGCCGTCGCCGTCTTCCTCGCCGCGATGGCCCCCACCCTGCGCTGGTACGCCTTCCCGAGGCTCGCCAAGATCCCCTCGAACCAGTACCAGGAGATGGTCCTGGAGGCGAAGCCGGCGACCCTGCTCAACTACTCGACGCTCGACGCCGAACAGGTCGAGAAGATCACCATCGTGCAGACCCTCAAGGGCAACGTCGAGGAGTCCCGCCGCATCGAGCGCGACGCCGGCCGTGACGTCGTCGTCTGGGACGCGCTCTCCCACGTGATGGGACCCGACGGGAAGATGGTCTCCCAGATCCCCGAGCGGTACATCTTCGACGCCCACAGCCAGGACCCCGTCAACGCCACCGGCGAGATGGTCGACGGCGACCCGGTCCGCCGCCAGGGCATCGAGTTCAAGTGGCCCTTCCTCACCGAGAAGCGGGACTACCAGTACTTCGACGCCCAGACCCGCACCTCCGCCCCCATCCGCTACAAGGGCACCCGCGACTTCCGCGGCCTGGAGGTCTACTACTTCGAGCAGACCATCCCCTGGACCAAGGTCCCCATGCCGAAGAAGATGCCGGTCCAGGGGATCACCCCGCAGCTCGTCGAGAGCACCGGCATGACCCGCTGGTACACCACGAAGCGGATGTTCTGGGTCGAGCCCGTCACCGGCGCCCCCGTCAACGGCGAGGAGATCCACACGGAGGAGATGCGCAACGCCGAGAAACTCATGGGCAAGCCCAAGGTGACCGCGTTCTCCGGCCATGTGAAGATCCGCGAGGACTATCTCGACGCCACGGTCGAGCTGGTGAAGTCCAACCGTCTGACGGTGCTCCTGCTGGTCTCCTATCTGCCGTGGAGCTTCACGGTCATGGCGCTGCTCCTGTTCGCCCTGGCCCTCTGGCTGGAGGCCAGGGGCCGCCGCCCCGACGTCCTCACTCCCTCCTGAGCCGCGCGTTGGTGTGACGGGTCGCGGTCGCCGACGCCGGGTCCTCCGGCCACGGGTGCTTCGGATAGCGCCCGCGCAGCTCCGCCCGCACCGCCCGGTAGCCGTCCCGCCAGAACGAGGCCAGGTCCGAGGTCACCGCCGCCGGCCGGCCCGCGGGGGAGAGCAGATGCACCAGCACCGGGACCCCCGCCACCCGCGGGGTCTCCGTCAGCCCGAACAGCTCCTGCAGCTTCACCGCCAGGACCGGCCGCTCGCCGGCGTAGTCCACCCGTATCCGCGAGCCGCTCGGCACCTCGATCCGCTCCGGGGCCAGCTCGTCCAGGCGCGTCGCCTCGCCCGACGCCCACGGCAGCAGCCGCCGCAGCGCCTCGCCCGCGGGTATCCGCCCCAGGTCCGCCCGCCGCCGGGCCCGCGACAGCTCCGGTTCCAGCCAGTCGTCGACCCGCGCCAGCAGCGCCGCGTCCGACACGTCCGGCCACGCCCCGCCGGCCTCGCGGTGCAGGAACGCCAGCCGCTCCCGCAGTTCCCGCGCCTCCCGGCTCCACCCGAGCAGCCCCAGCCCCTCGCGCTCCAGCCCGTCGAGCAGCGCCCGCCGCACGAGCCCGGGGTCGGCGTCCCCGCCCAGCGGCCGCACCGCCAGCTCCACGGCCCCCAGCCGCTCCACCGACCGGGCCACCACGTCCCCGTCCTCCCAGCGCACCTCCTCGCCCGAGGTCAGCAGATGCCCCGCCGCCGCCCGGGCCGCGGCCTCGTCGACCACCGCCGCCAGCCGCACCCGGGCCGTCGTGCTCCGCGCCGTCCGGTCCGCCACCGCGACCGCCAGCCACGGCGAGGCGCGCAGCCGCGACGCCTCCGCCAGTTCCGCCCCGCCGCCCGACACCATCAGGTACCCGCCCTGCTCCCGCGCCCTGGCCACCCGCTCCGGAAACGCCAGCGCCGTCACCAGCCCCGCCACCGCGTCGTCGCTCCCCTCGGCCGGTTCCGCGCCGCCCGGGTTCGCCCCCGCTCCGGTGCCGGTGCCCTCGTTCGCCTCGCGCAGCGACCGCTCCAGGCGTCGCGCCTCCGTCTTCCAGCGGGCTCCGTACGCGTCGCCGCCCCGCCGCGCCTCTCGCCAGGCGGCCGCCAGATCGTCCCCGTACTCCCGCGGCGGTTCCTCGCTCAGCAGCGCCACCACCTCCGCCGCCCGCCCCGCGCCCACCTCCGGCGCGCTGTCCAGCAGCGCCCGCGCCAGCCGCGGGTGCAGCCCCAGGCGAGACATCCGCAGGCCCCGCTCCGTGGCCCGCCCCGCCGCGTCCACCGCGCCGACCGCGGCGAGCACGGAACGCGCCGCGGCCATCGCCCCTGCCGGCGGCGCGTCCAGGAGCGCCAGACCGGCCGCCGTCGGATCGCCCCAGCAGGCCGCGCGCAGCGCGAAGTCCGCCAGGTCCGCCGTCGCGATCTCGGGGGAGGGGAACCGGGCCTGCCGCGCGTCCTCGACCGGCGACCAGCAGCGGTACACCGTCCCGAAGCCCTCCCGGCCCGCCCGCCCCAGCCTCTGCGTCGCCACCGCCTGCGACACCGTCACCGTCGCCAGCGAGCTCAGCCCCCGCGCGTGGTCCGTGCGCGGCTCCCGCGCCAGCCCGGAGTCCACCACGATCCGCACGCCCGGCACGGTCAGGCTGGACTCCGCCACGGAGGTCGACAGCACCACCCTGCGCCGGCCGCCGGGCTCCGCGCCCCTCAGCACCGCGTCCTGCACCGCCGCCGGCGCCCGCCCGTGCAGCTGGAACACGTCGGCGTCGACGTCTGCCAGCAGCCCCGCCGTGCGGGCGATCTCCCCGACGCCGGGCAGGAAGCAGAGGACGTCCCCCTCGTGCCGCTCCATCGCCTCCCGCACCGTCGCCGCGATATGTCGCAGCAGCGCCGGGTCCACCCATGTGCCGTGCGCGGGCCTGACCCCGGCCGGCGGCGGGGCGAAGTGGACCGCGCAGCCGTGGATCTTCCCCGTGCCCTTCACGATCGGCGCCGGGCCCCCGCTCCCGTCCAGCATCGTGAGCAGATGCGCCCACGCCTCCGCGTCGCTGGTGGCCGAGGCGGCGATCAGCCGCAGCTCCGGCCGCAGGGCCGCCCGCACGTCGACGAGGAACGCCATCGCCGTGTCCGCGTCCAGATGACGCTCGTGGCACTCGTCGAGCAGCACGACGTCCACGCCCGACAGCTCCGGATCGCGCTGCAGCCGCTGCAGCAGCACGCCCGTGGTCACCACCTCGACGCGGGTCGCAGGTCCGGCCCGGCGCTCTCCGCGCACCGAGAAGCCGACCGCCTGGCCGACCTCCTGGCCCAGCAGCCAGGCCATCCGCCGCGCCGCCGCCCGCACCGCCATCCGGCGCGGCTCGGCGACCAGCACCCGCCGCTTGGGCCCTTCCCCTATGAGCCCGGCGAGCACGAGCGGCACCAGCGTGGTCTTGCCGGTGCCGGGAGGCGCGTACAGCACCGCCGTGCCGCGCTCCTCGAGCGCGCTCAGCAGCTCGGGGACGGCATGGCGGACGGGAAGACGGTCGAGTGCGTCGTTTCGGATCACGCACTCAGTTTCTTACCTCGCGCGAGTGGCGCGGGCCGGCTGTCCACAGGCCCGCGCCACTCGTATGACTAATGACGCCGCGAGCGCTGGCCCAGGCGCGCTCGCCTACGCGCCCGCCGGACCCCGCGCGTCCATCCGCTCGTCGTCCATCCGCTCGCAGACGAAGATCGCCGTCCCCGGGATCAGATTCCCCCGCAGCGGGGACCAGCCGCCCCACTCCTGGCTGTTCCACGCCGGCCACTCCGGCTCGACCAGGTCCACCAGCCGGAACCCGCCGGCGACCACGTCCCGGACCCGGTCGCCGATCGTCCGGTGGTGCTCGACGTACACCGCGCGCCCCGACGCGTCCTGCTCCACGTACGGCGTGCGGTCGAAGTACGAGGCGGCCACGCTCAGCCCCTCGGGCCCCGGCTCGTCCGGGAAGGCCCAGCGGATCGGATGGGTCACCGAGAACACCCAGCGCCCGCCCGGCCGCAGCACCCGCCGCACCTCGCGGAACACCCGCACCGGGTCCGCCACGAACGGCACCGCCCCGTACGCCGAGCACGCCAGGTCGAAGGCCCCGTCCCGGAACGGCAGCGCCCCCGCGTCGGCCTCCACGAGCGGCACCCCGCCGCCGATCCGCAGCGCGTGCTGGAGCTGCCGGTGCGAGAGGTCCAGCGCCACCGGGCGCGCGCCCTGCGCCGCGAGCCACCGCGAGCACTGCGCCGCGCCCGCGCCGATCTCCAGGACGTCGAGCCCCTTCAACGACTCCGCCGGGCCCAGCAGGCCCGCGTCCGCCTCGTCGAGCCCCTCCGGTCCCCAGACGAACCGGTCGTCGCCCAGGAACGCTCCGTGCTCGCTCTGGTACTCGTCGGCGTTCCGGTCCCACCAGCCCCGGCTGGCGCGGCTGCTCTCCGCATCGCCGGCGTCACGGCGGGTCGCCTCCGCGTCCTCGTACGGTCCGTGGTCTTGGTTCATCTCGCCCGTCGTTGTAGTTTGCGGTCCAGTGTCGGCCTGCCGACTCCACGGCCGCATGGCCTGGGGAGTCACAATTTGTGCCGGGTATGGGGCGAACTGCCCCGGCTGCGCGCTTCGCGCATTGACCGTGTCCGGCTGCCCCCGTATGCTAAAGGTTGCGCTGCGGGCCTGCGCGCCTCAGACGGAGCAGGCCGCGCTCGCATCTGTTGTATGCCCCCTCGGTTGTCGAGGCGCCACCCCCTCTCGGGGCGGGCGTTTCATTGGCTGTCCGGCTTCTGCAGAGGCGATACGGGCTCTCGGCGTAGCAGTACCTACGACTTCAATGTCCGTACCGGAGCCCTTTCCCACATGACGAGCAGCACCGAGACCACCGCCACCACCCCGCAGGTTGCGGTCAACGACATCGGTAACGAGGAAGCCTTCCTCGCCGCGATCGACGAGACGATCAAGTACTTCAACGACGGCGACATCGTCGACGGCGTCATCGTGAAGGTCGACCGGGACGAGGTCCTGCTCGACATCGGTTACAAGACCGAAGGTGTCATCCCGAGCCGCGAGCTCTCGATCAAGCACGACGTCGACCCGAACGAGGTCGTCAAGGTCGGCGACGAGATCGAGGCCCTGGTTCTCCAGAAGGAGGACAAGGAAGGCCGCCTGATCCTCTCGAAGAAGCGCGCCCAGTACGAGCGTGCCTGGGGCACCATCGAGAAGATCAAGGAAGAGGACGGCATCGTCACCGGTACCGTCATCGAGGTCGTCAAGGGTGGTCTCATCCTCGACATCGGCCTCCGCGGCTTCCTCCCGGCCTCCCTGGTCGAGATGCGCCGTGTCCGCGACCTCCAGCCCTACGTGGGCAAGGAGCTCGAGGCGAAGATCATCGAGCTGGACAAGAACCGCAACAACGTGGTCCTGTCCCGCCGTGCCTGGCTCGAGCAGACCCAGTCCGAGGTCCGCCAGACGTTCCTCACCACCCTGCAGAAGGGTCAGGTCCGCTCCGGCGTCGTGTCCTCGATCGTCAACTTCGGTGCCTTCGTGGACCTGGGTGGCGTCGACGGTCTCGTCCACGTCTCCGAGCTGTCCTGGAAGCACATCGACCACCCGTCCGAGGTCGTCGAGGTCGGCCAGGAGGTCACCGTCGAGGTTCTCGACGTGGACATGGACCGCGAGCGTGTCTCCCTGTCGCTGAAGGCGACGCAGGAGGACCCGTGGCAGCAGTTCGCCCGGACCCACCAGATCGGCCAGGTCGTCCCCGGCAAGGTCACCAAGCTGGTTCCGTTCGGTGCGTTCGTCCGCGTGGACGAGGGCATCGAGGGTCTGGTCCACATCTCCGAGCTGGCCGAGCGCCACGTGGAGATCCCGGAGCAGGTCGTCCAGGTCAACGACGAGATCTTCGTCAAGGTCATCGACATCGACCTCGAGCGCCGTCGCATCAGCCTCTCGCTGAAGCAGGCCAACGAGTCCTTCGGTGCCGACCCGGCCTCGGTCGAGTTCGACCCGACCCTGTACGGCATGGCCGCGTCCTACGACGACCAGGGCAACTACATCTACCCCGAGGGCTTCGACCCGGAGACCAACGACTGGCTGCCGGGCTACGAGGCCCAGCGCGAGGCGTGGGAGACCCAGTACGCCGAGGCGCAGCAGCGCTTCGAGCAGCACCAGGCCCAGGTCATCAAGTCCCGCGAGGCCGACGAGGCCGCCGCTGCCGAGGGTGGCGCCGCCGCTCCGGCCGCCGCGCCGACCGGTGGCTCCTACTCCTCGGAGTCGGACGACAACTCCGGCGCCCTGGCGTCGGACGAGGCCCTCGCCGCCCTGCGCGAGAAGCTGGCCGGCGGCCAGAGCTGAACAGGCTCTGCGCTAGCAGCCAGTAGCTAGCCGCTCGTACGGAGGCCCGCCCCCCGGTTCACCCCGGGAGGCGGGCCTTCGTCGTGCCCGCGGCGCGAAACTCCCGCGGACGGACTGGCGTATGCACGCCACGAGGGAATGCACCGACGGTGACCGGCGTTGACACGTACGGACACGAGGAGGAGCGGTAATCGTGGTTGATCCCCAGGATTTGTACGCGTGGGACCCGAAGGGCCTGGCCGTGGTCGACATGGCGCTGGCGCAGGAGTCGGCCGGACTGGTCATGCTCTACCACTTCGACGGATACATCGACGCGGGCGAGACGGGCGAGCAGATCGTCGACCGCATCCTCGACACCCTTCCGCACCAGGTCGTGGCCCGCTTCGACCACGACCGGCTGGTCGACTACCGGGCCCGCCGGCCCCTGCTGACCTTCCGCCGCGACCGGTGGACCGCCTACGAGACCCCCGCCATCGAGGTCCGCCTCGTCCAGGACGCCACCGGAGCGCCGTTCCTGCTGCTCTCCGGCCCCGAGCCGGACGTCGAATGGGAGCGGTTCGCCCTCGCCGTGCGTCAGGTCGTCGAGCGGCTCGGCGTCCGGCTCTCGGTGAACTTCCACGGCATCCCCATGGGCGTGCCGCACACCCGCCCCGTCGGCCTGACCCCGCACGGCAACCGCACGGACCTCATGCCCGGCCACCGCAGCCCCTTCGACGAGGCCCAGGTCCCCGGCAGCGCCGAGTCCCTGCTCGAGTTCCGGCTCACGGAGGCCGGACACGACACCCTCGGCGTCGCCGCCCACGTGCCGCACTACGTCGCGCGCTCGCCGTACCCCGACGCCGCGCTGACCGCCCTGGAGGCGATCACCGCCGCCACCGGCCTGGTGCTGCCCGGCGTCGCGCACGCCCTGCGCACCGAGGCGCAGCGCACCCAGACCGAGATCGAGCGCCAGATCGGCGAGGGCGACGAGGAGCTGACCGCCCTGGTCCAGGGCCTGGAGCACCAGTACGACGCCATGGCCGGGGCCGAGACCCGGGGCAACCTGGTCGCCGAGCCCGTCGACCTGCCCTCCGCGGACGAGATCGGCCGCGAGTTCGAGCGCTTCCTCGCGGAGCGGGAGGGCGAGATCTGAGGGCCGGACGCCCCTGGCTAAGCTGCCGCTCATGCTGAAGGTGGGCCTGACCGGTGGAATCGGCGCCGGCAAGAGCGAAGTGTCGCGGCTGCTCGTCTCGTACGGCGCCGTCCTGATCGACGCCGACAAGATCGCCCGGGAGGTCGTCGAGCCCGGCACCCCCGGGCTCGCGGCGATCGTCGAGGAGTTCGGCATGGACGTCCTCACCCCCGAGGGCGCCCTCGACCGGCCCCGCCTCGGCTCCCTGGTCTTCGCCGACCCCGAGCGGCTGGCCGCGCTGAACGCCATCGTGCACCCGCTGGTCGGAGCCCGCTCCGCCGAGCTGGAGCGGCTCGCCGGCCCCGACGACGTGGTCGTCCACGACGTGCCGCTGCTCACGGAGAACGGGCTCGCCCCGCTGTACGACGTCGTGGTCGTCGTCGACGCCTCTCCCGAGACCCAGCTCGACCGGCTCGTCCGGTACCGGGGCATGGACGAGACCGAGGCCCGCAACCGGATGGCCGCCCAGGCCGGCCGCGAGCAGCGGCGCGCCGTCGCCGACCTGGTCATCGACAACGACGGCCCCCTGGAGGCGCTGGAACCGCAGGTCCGCAAGGTGTGGGAGCAGCTGCGCGAGCGGGCCGCGGAAAGCCGGTAGCCGTCCGGCAGATCCTTTCGCGGCCGGCTGGGTAGGGAAACACCGGGCCGGCGCGCCGGTACGGCGTCGGAATACCGCTGTCCGGCCCGGTGTTGCACCACCCGAGCGAGGGAGGATCCAGCGTGGCCGAGCAGACACCGGAGACCCACGTCATCGCCTTCCGTGCGGCCGAGCAACTGCTCGACGCCCGGGACCCGCGCGGCGCGATCAAACTGCTCGATTCCGTGCTCGCCGCCCACCCCGAGAGCGGCGCCGCCCGCCTGCTGCGGGCCCGTGCCTACTTCGCCTCCGCGCAACTGCGCGCCGCCGAGCGCGAGTTCCAGCACATCGTGGACCAGGAGCCGGACAACGCCTTCGCGCACTTCGCGCTGGCCCGCACCTTCCAGCGGGCCGGGCGGGCCGAGCAGGCCACCCGGCACTTCCGGCTGGCCGCCGCGCTCGACCCGAAGCCCGAGTACCTGGAGGCGGCGGGCTTCGACGCGGCGGAATGACCGGCGCGACCGAACCGTCGCCACCCACCGCGGCCGCCCTGCGCCACCGCGGACGCCTCCGCGACCCACCGTTGCGGCCCGGCGGCGCTCAGCGCCGCCCGTCGCCGCCGTGGTCGGGCTCGTACGGGGGGACGTCGCGACCCGGCTGGTAATGCGGCCCCTGGCGCAGATGGCGCAGCACCATCGCCAGGTCGACGGCGACCACCACGAACAGCACCCCGCAGGCCGCCGCCCAGCCCGGCCGGTCGAGCAGCGCGAACACGACGGTGCCGAAGGCCGCCCACAGCAGACCCCATAGACTCAGCCACAACCGCATCCGCAGAGGACTGCGCGCGGTCGACGGCTCATTCCCGGTACGCATGACGTTCGCCTCTCCTACGGGAGAGGTACCCGCACCGTCGTGGTTCACCGGTACGGATCGAAACGGGGGCGGAACATGGGCGGCACGGCGCTGGACGGCACGGACTGGCAGCGGACGGCGGTGCGCCGCTCCCGGGTGCGCGGCTGCCTGCTGGGCGGCGCGATCGGCGACGCGCTCGGCAACCCGATCGAGTTCCTGTCCCTGGACGGCATCCGCCGCACGTACGGCGCACGCGGCGTCACCGGCATGGTGCCGGACGCCGAGGGGGTGACCGGCCGCGTCACCGACGATACGCAGATGACCCTGTTCACCGCCGAGGGTTTGATCCGGGCGCACGCACGAAGTGCCGCCAAGGGCATCGGCTGCGCGGAGACCGGCTGCGTCCAGCGCGCGTACCGGCGCTGGCTCGACACCCAGAACTACCCGGCCCCGCCGGCGCGCGGCGGCGACGACCCCGTCCGCACCGGCTGGCTGCGCACCCAGCCCTGGCTGTACGCGCGCCGGGCACCGGGCAACGCCTGTCTGACCGGCCTCGCGGCCGGGCACGTCCCCGACCCGTCCGGCGCGCCCGGGGAGCCCGGCCCGGTGAACCCTCAGTCCAAGGGCTGCGGCACCGTCATGCGGTCCGCGCCCTTCGGACTGACCGGCGACTCCCCGGAGCGGATGTTCGCGCTGGCCGCGGCGGCCTCCCGGATCACCCACGGCCACCCCACCGCCTCCCTGTCCGCGGGCGCCTTCGCCGTGATGATCGGCTACCTGCTGCAGGGCGAGTCCGGGCCGGCCGCGGTGCTGAGGGCGATGGAGCTGCTGCGCGGCCACGCCGGGCACGAGGAGACCACCGCGGCGCTCCGGAAGGCCGTCGACCTGGCGGGCGCGCCGGGCGCGCCGAGCGCCGAGCGGGTGGAGTCGCTGGGCGCGGCCTGGATCGCGGAGGAGGCGCTGGCCATCGCCGTGTACTGCTTCCTCGCGCCGACCGCCTCGGTCGCCGACGCCCTGCTGCTCTCGGTCAACCACTCCGGCGACAGCGACTCGACGGGCTCGCTCTGCGGCAACCTGCTCGGCGCCGCGTACGGCGACGTCGGACTCCCGCCGCAGTGGCTGATGCTGACGGAGGGCCGGACCGTGATCGCCGAACTCGCCGACGACTTCAGCCTGCAGTTCGAGCACGGCGCGATCGCGCCCGGGGTGCCGGTGCACTCCGCCGACCGCTACCCGGGGAACTGAACGAGTAAAAACCCCTGGGAAGCGATGAGTTCGGGCGGCTGGTGCCGTCTACCTCTGTGACAAGCGCACGAGACGCCGACACGAGGAGCCCCCCATGACCGCCCTGACCCCCGAGGCCGCCCCCGCCACCGACACCACCGCCGCTGACGCCACTTCAGGCGCGCGCCTGGGCCGCAAGGCCGACATCGCCGTCCGTGTCCTCCAGGTGCTGCTCGCCCTGTTCTTCGCGATCCCGAGCGCCGCGCCCAAGCTGGTCGGCCACTGGTCGGCGGCGGAGAGCTTCGACAGGATCGGCTGGGGCGACTGGTTCATGTACACGGTCGGCGGTCTGGAGCTGGCCGGCGCGATCGCCCTGGTGATCCCCATCCTGTCCGGCGCGGCGGCGACGGCCCTGATCGGCCTGATGGCCGGCGCGTTCGTCTTCACGCTGACCTTCTTCGACGGGCAGTACGCGGCCACCCCGGTGATTTTCGCCGTGCTGCTGGCCGTGGTCGCCTGGACCCGCCGCGGGCAGAACGCCCGCCTGTTCGCCCTGCTGCTGCGCCGGGCATGACAACCCCGTGGAGGGGACCGACGGAAGCCCGGGAAGCGCGCGCGGAACGGCCGAGCTGCTGCGCAGCGAAGCCGTCCGCCGGCGGCGCGGCGCGATGTGCGGGCGCTTCGAGGCCGCCGGGCTCACGGTCGTCGACATCCTGTGCTGCGAGGACCGCCCGTCGTTCGTCGGGCCTGGGCGACAGGAGCACTACAGCGTGGTGCTCACCCGCTCGGGCGGGTATCTGCGGGAGGTGGCCGGCGAGGAGTTCTTCGTCGACGCCACCGGCGGCTATCTGACCAGGCCGGGCGACGAACACCGGGTCGCCCATCCCGCGGGGGCCGGCGACCGGTCCACCGAGATCCGCATCGGCCCGCAGCTCTACGCCGACCGCTTCGACGGCGCCGTCCCCACGCGCCGGCTCGCCGTCACCGCCTCCGCCGATCTGCGGCACCGCACCCTGCTGGCGGCCGCGCGGCGCGGTGCGGAGACCTTCGAACTGGCCGAGCGCATCCACCTGTTGCTCGACGACCTCGCCGCCACGGCGGGCCACTGGAACCCCGACAGCCCCGCGCGCCGCAGCACCGAGCGCGTCCACCGGCGACTCGTCCGCGACACCTGCGCCGTGCTGGCCGGCGGCGTCCCGGCGCTTCTGCTGCCGCTGGAGGACCTGGCCCGTGTCGTCGGCGTCTCGCCGCACCACCTCAGCCGCGTCTTCCGCGCCGTCACCGGCACCACGCTGACGCGCTACCGCAACGAACTCAGGGTCCGTGGAGTGCTGCACGCCCTGGAGGAGGGCGCGGACGGCCTGCGGACGCTGGCGGCCGCGTACGGCTTCGCCGACCAGGCGCATCTGACGCGGACCTGCCGCGCCCATACGGGTCAGGTGCCCAGCGCCGTACGGCGACTTCTCTCCGATCGCGCATGAATCTTCAACGCCGCAGAAGGGGACCGGCCGCACGATGTCGGTGATCCGGGCGGCGGCCCGCCGGCGGATCGGACCGAGGACTTCCGAAGCTTCGACGGGGGACACCGACGATGACCCTGTTCACCCGCGCCGGTGCGGCGCTGGCGACCTTACTGACCGCCGCCCTGTGCGTCGGCTCCGCGCCCGCCGGCGCCGCCGGGACCTCCGGCGCGCCGACCGCCACGGCCACCACGGCTGTACCGGCCGCCACGGCCGCGCCCGGGCTGACGGACCACCGGCCCTGCCCGGGGCAGCCCGACGTGACCTGTGCCGACCTGACCGTGCCGCTCGACCGCGCCGGCGCGAAGCCCGGCACGCTCAAGCTGCGCACCGCCCTCTTCGGCGCGGCCGACGCGCCCCGGGGCACGCTGCTGTTCCTCACCGGCGGCCCCGGCCAGCCGGGCGTGCCGTACGTGGCGCGGATGCGGGAACGGCTGCCCAGGGCGCTCGCCGAGTACCGCCTGGTGATGATCGATCAGCGCGGCACGGGGACCGGGGCGATCGACTGCCCGGATCTGCAGAAGCAGGTGGGCAGCAGCGACACCATCGCCCCCACACCGGACGCGGTGCGCGCCTGCGCCGAACTGCTCGGCGAGGACCGGAACTTCTACACCACCGCCGACACCGTGGCCGACCTGGAGGACCTGCGCCGGGCGCTGCGGCTGTCGTCCTGGACCCTGGACGGCGTCTCGTACGGCACCTTCACGGCCGCGCAGTACGCGCTGCGTCACCCCGACCGGGTGCGCCGGCTCGTCCTGGACTCGGTCGTCCCGCTGAACGGCGCGGGGGTCCTCTACGAGGACGCGATGGGCCACGCCGGGTGGGTGCTGCGCACCGCCTGCCGGGAACAGCGCTGCGGCTTCGACCCGGCGAAGGACCTCGCTCGGGTCGTCCGGCGCGACGGCAACGGCGTCGGCGTCTTCAACCTGCTGGCGATCGCCAGCATCATCGACCCGAAGCTCGCCGACCCCCGGTTCGGCATCCTGGACGCGCTGCACGCCTCCGCGGGCGGCGACCGCGGCCCGCTGGACCGGCTGGTCGCCGGGTTCGCCGACCCGGGCGGCGAACCGGCCGGGTCCTTCAGCGCGGGTCTGCACGCGGCCACCCTGTGCGCCGACTCGGCCTGGCCCTGGGGCGACTCGGCCGCGCCGCCCGCCGGACGCGAGAAGGCCCTGGCGCGGGCGGTCCGGGCGATCCGGCCCGCCGACGTGTGGCCGTTCCAGCGGGAGACCGCGGGCGCCCAGGGCATCCCGCGGACCTGTCTGCCGTGGCCGTCCTCCCGGCCGCTGCCCGCGGCGCCGGACCGGCCGCTGTCCATGCCCGTCCTGCTGCTGGCCGGCGACCGCGACCTGTCGACGCCGGTGAAGTGGGCCCGCCAGGTCGCCGCGGCCACCCCGCACGCCGAACTCGTCGTCCTGCCCGGCGGCGGGCACTCCACGCAGAGCCGGGGGGACGGCGCCCGCGCGGCCCAGGACTTCCTGCTCAGGTAGCGGGAGGCCGCACGGCGACGGCGCGCCGCGCCCGGGACGGGGGTCCGGGCGCGGCGCGCCGTCGTGCGCCGGGAGCCGCCCGCGTCAGTGGACGACGGTGTAGCTGCGCCACGGCAGGGTGCCCGGCACGACCGAGTTGCCGCTGTTGCTCGGCACGTACGTCGAGGGTCCGCGGCAGTCCCGCGTCGGGTACAGGACGACGTCGACGAGCGTCTCGTTCTCGATCCGCGTCGCGCCCGCCGGAGCGAGCCGGTGGCAGCCCTTGACCGAGGGGCTGGTCACCGTGACCTCCACCTCGTGCCCGGTCTCGTACGTGATCGTGCCCACGGCGCTGCGGCCGAGGCCGGAGCAGCCCGCGACGGCGAGGGGCAGGAGCGCGGCCGCGGCGGCGAGGCCGAGGCGCCGGTGAGCAGACATGGCGGATCCTCGTCTGTGTGCTGGGTCCGGGACGATCCGGACTCCAGGCCACCATGCCCCGCCCCGAGAAACCTGTCACCCGCTGCTCCGCCGCCCGGGCGACGGCCCGCCGGGGGCCACCGGGCTACGTCGTGCGGGCCCCGCGCGGCTAGCGCCGCGCCGGGCCGCCGGGGCCACGCCGCGCCCGAGCCACGCCACGCCGGACCACACCCGCCCGCCCGGTTGGGCCGTGCCGGCCGCGGGGCTACCGCCGGACCGGGCCGTCGACGCCTCGCCGCGCCCGGCCGCCGGTGCACGCCTGCCGGGGCCGCCGCGCCGTCGCCCGTGCCGTGCCACCCACGCCCCGCCGCGCCGCCCGTGCCGTCCGTGCCGCGCCGCCCGCGCCGTCGGTGCCGCGCCGCCTCCCGCCGCGCCGCCCGCGCCGCCCGTGCCGCCCGTGCCGCGCTGGCCTACCGCCCCGCCGGCCCCCCGCCCCGTCGGCTGCGGCCGTTGTCAGACCTCGCCCGTATGGTCGGAGGTCCAGTCGTCAGTCGTCGCGGATCGGGAGGTGACCAGGTCGTGGACCCCGCATGGCACAGCTGTGCCGCCGTGTTCCTGCCCGCCGCGCTGCCCCGCGAGGGACGGGTCGCCTTCTGGTCGCCCGACGGCGGCCCCCTGCCCGACCCCCCGGACGGCACCGGGGTCCGCTCCGAGATCACCGTCGTGCGCCGGCACGGCAACGGGGCCCGCGGGCGTACCGTGCCCGCCGTCGTCCTGCCCGTCGGCGCGGCCCTGCCCCGGCTCGTCGCCGCCCGACGGCATCCCGCGGCGCACCCCGCCGCCGCCTGCTGGGGCGCGGCCGCGCTGCACGCGCTGCAGCTCACCGCCCGGGGCCGGCTGCTGCCCGGACTGACGGCCGAGGACCTGGACGCCTGGCGGGCCGGCCCGCTGGACCCCGCCGACATCGCCCATCTGCGGGCCGTCGCCGCCGCCATGCCGTACGAGGCGCACGCCGTGCCCGTCCCCGGCGCCGGGCCGCTGCGGCTGCCCGACCCCGAGGCGCTGGTCCGCGCCTTCCTCGACGCCGTCGCCGACACCCTGCCCCGCAGCCCGGCCGCCGCCCACGCCGCGGGCCGGCCCTTCGCCGCCCCCGAACCGCAGCATCTGCCCGGCGCCCGCGCCTGGGCGGCGGAGGCCGCGGCCGGGATGGACGCCGGGGTCCGGGTGTCGCTGCGGCTCGACCTGTCCGGGTACGAGCTCTTCGACATCGCGGAGGAGGGCGGCGCGGAGCGCCAGGCCGCCGCCGCGCTGCTCCAGGTGCACAGCCTCGCCGACCCCACCCTCGTCATCGATGCCGCCGCCCTGTGGGCGGGCGACGGCGACGAGACCTTCGGGCCCCGCGCCCGGATCGACGCGGTCCTCGCCCTGCGCCGCGCCGCCCGCGTCTGGCCGCCGCTCACCCGGCTCCTGGACCGGGACGTCCCCGACGTCCTGTCGCTCACCGAGGACGAGCTGTACGAGCTCCTGGGCCCGGCCGCGGCCCGGCTCGCCGACGCAGGGGTGGCCGTGCACTGGCCGCGCGAACTGGTCCGCTCGCTGACCGCGACGGCCGAGGTCCGGCCCGCGCGCTCCGCGCCCGGCTCCGCCACCGACGGGACCTCGTTCTTCGACAGCACGGAACTGCTCCGCTTCGACTGGCGGCTCGCCCTGGACGGAGACCCGCTCACCGAGCGGGAGATGGACGCGCTCGCCGAGTCGCACCGCCCCGTCGTCCGGCTGCGCGACCAGTGGGTCGTCGTCGACCCCGCCCTCGTCCGCAAGGCCCGCAAACGCGAACTGGGCCTGCTGGAGCCGGCCGACGCCCTTGCCGTGGCCCTCACCGGCACCGCCGAGGTCGACGGCGAGACCGTCCCCGCGGTGCCCACCGGCGCGCTCGCCGAGCTCCGCGACCGCCTCGCCGCCGGGCCGATGGCCGTCCCCCAGCCGCCCGGCCTGGACGCCACCCTGCGCGACTACCAGCTGCGCGGCCTGGCCTGGCTGGACCTGATGACCTCCCTCGGCCTCGGCGGCTGCCTCGCCGACGACATGGGCCTCGGCAAGACCGTCACCCTCATCGCCCTGCACCTGCGCCGCGCCCGCAGCGCCCCCACCCTCGTCGTCTGCCCGGCGTCCCTGCTCGGCAACTGGGAGCGCGAGGTACGGCGGTTCGCGCCCGGCGTGCCCGTCCGGCGCTTCCACGGCGCCGACCGCTCCCTCGACGGAGCCGGCGGCGGCTTCGTCCTCACCACCTACGGCACCATGCGCACCAGCGCGCCCGAACTGGCCGCTCGGGACTGGGGGATGGTCGTCGCCGACGAGGCGCAGCACATCAAGAACCCGTTCTCCGCCACGGCCAAGGCCCTGCGGACGATCCCGGCGCCCGCCCGCGTCGCCCTCACCGGCACCCCCGTGGAGAACAACCTCTCCGAGCTGTGGGCGCTGCTCGACTGGACCACCCCCGGACTCCTGGGCCCGCTCAAGGCCTTCCGCGCCCGCCACGCCCGCGCGGTGGAGAACAACGAGGAGGTCGAGCACCGGGAGGCGGTCGAACGGCTCGCCCGGCTGGTGCGGCCGTTCCTGCTGCGCCGCCGCAAGTCCGACCCCGGCATCGTGCCCGAGCTGCCGCCCAAGACCGAGTCCGACCATCCCGTGGCCCTCACCCGCGAACAGGCCTCCCTGTACGAGGCCGTGGTCCGCGAGACCCTGGGGCGGATCGAGGGCGCCGAGGGCATGGCCCGCCGCGGCCTGGTGATGAAGCTCCTGACCTCCCTCAAGCAGGTCTGCAACCACCCCGCCCAGTACCTGAAGGAGCCCGCCGGACGCGGCGGTCACCGCCTGGCCGGCCGCTCCGGGAAACTGGCCCTGCTCGACGAACTGCTCGACACGATCCTCGCCGAGGACGGCTCCGTCCTGGTCTTCACCCAGTACGTGACCATGGCGCGGCTGCTCTCCGAGCACCTGGCCGCACGCGGGATCACCGCCCAACTGCTCCACGGCGGCACGCCCGTGGCCGAACGGGAGCGGATGGTCGACCGCTTCCAGTCCGGCGAGGTCCCCGTCTTCCTGCTGTCGCTGAAGGCGGCCGGCACCGGCCTCAACCTCACCCGGGCCGGCCATGTCGTCCACTACGACCGCTGGTGGAACCCGGCCGTCGAGGACCAGGCCACCGACCGCGCCTACCGCATCGGCCAGACCCAGCCCGTGCAGGTGCACCGGCTCGTCGCCGAAGGCACGGTCGAGGACCGCATCGCCGAACTGCTGCGCTCCAAGAAGGCCCTCGCCGACGCGGTCCTCGGCTCCGGAGAGGCCGCGCTCACCGAACTGACCGACCGCGAACTGGCCGACCTGGTCTCCCTGAGGAGGTCGTCGTGACCGCCCGCCGCTTCCCCGCCGGCCGCTCCGGCCCAGGCCCGGCGGCCCGCCATGACGACCGGCGCCGCACCTTCCCGCCGGTGCCCCCGCGCCAGGCCCCCGACGGCCGCTTCGCCGCCACCTGGTGGGGCAACGCCTGGGTGGAGGCCCTGGAGGACACCGCCCTCGACCCGGCCCGCCTCGCCCGGGGCCGGGCGTACGCGGGCCGCGGCCAGGTGGACGCCATCACCGTCACGCCCGGCCGGGTCGTCGCGTACGTGCACGGCAGCCGGCCCCGCCCGTACCGCACCGAGATCCGGCTGCGGGTCCTCGGCGACGACGACTGGGAGCGGTTCCTCGACGCGGCGGCCGACCGCCCCGAGCACATCGCCGCCCTCCTCGACAAGGACGTGCCGCACGCCCTCGCGGCCGTCGCCGACCTGCTGCCCGCGCCCGGCGACCTGATCCCCGACTGCTCCTGCCCCGACGACGGCTTCCCCTGCAAGCACGCCGCCGCCCTGTGCTACCAGGCGTCCCGGCTGCTCGACGAGGACCCGTTCGTGCTCTTCCTGATGCGCGGCCGCGGGGAACAGGAGCTGCTCGCCGCGCTGACCCGGCGCAACGCGGCCCGCTCCGCCGCCGAGCGCACCGGCGCCGCGCCCGAACTGCCCACGGTCCCGGCCCGTTCCGTACTGCCGGCGGGCACCGGCGACCGCGCCCTGCCGCCGCTGCCCGAACCCCTGCCCGCCCCCGCGCAGCCCGGCCGCCCGCCGCTGCCGCCGCCGGACCGCGCCGCCCCCGACCCCCTGGCGCTCGACCTGCTCGCCACCGAGGCCGCCGCCCGGGCGCACGCCTTCCTGACCACCGGCCGGGACCCGGTCGCCGACCTCACGCCCTGGCAGGACGCCGTCCGGCTGGCCGCCGCGCACCCCGGCTCCGGTCTGACCGCCTCCACCCGGGCGCTGTACCGCGACCTCGCCGCCGCTCTGGACCGCACCCCCACCGACCTGGCCCGCGCCGTCGCCGCCTGGCGCCAGGGCGGCGCGGCCGGCCTGGAGGTCCTGGAGGAGCCCTGGGACCCGCCGGCCGGCCCCTTCGACCGGGCCAGACCCGCGCTGCTCGCCGCCGACCTCCCGGCCTTCCGGCCCTGGCGCAACCGGCTGTCCACCCGCACGCTCCAGCTCCGCCTCGGCCGCGACGGCCTCTGGTACGGCTACGAGTCGGACGCCGACCGCGAGGACTGGTGGCCCCGCGGCGCGCCCGACGCCGACCCGGTCGGCGCCGTCACCGCCCTGATGGGCCGCTAGGCAGCTGAGCCGCTAGACGGCGCCCCGCCCCGCCCCGCCGCCCCGCCGTGCTCCTCCGCCCAGCGGGTCAGGGTCAGGAAGTCCGCCTCCCGCAGCCCGCGCCGCGGGTGGATGCGCAACAGCAGCGCCGGGGCGTCGTGGCGGGCCGCCACGTACGTCTCGTCCCGCCGCGTGATCATGTCGTCGACCCAGGCGAACGGCCGCCCCGCCGCCCACTCCAGGAGCGGCCGGGTCTTCCAGTACAGGCCGTCGTCGTTCTTGGCGAACAGCTCGGGCCACTCGATGACCGGCAGGTCGGACGGCAGCCCGACGACCGGGGCGATCATCTCGTTCGCCTCGTGCATCCAGGTGGTCGCCCAGGCCAGTTCGAACGGCAGCGCCCGCAGCCGCGGCCCGTGCGCCGGATTCAGCACCACCTTCAGGCCGCGCCGCAGCCGGCGGGACCCGGGGGCCTGCCGGGAGGACCAGTTCGACGGCCGGAGGCGGTGCGCGGTGTAGCCGCGCAGACGGGGGAGACGGGCCGCGTACGGATTGAGCGGCCCGTCGACGTCGAGAAGGAGGAGCGGACGGTCGGTCATGGCAAGAGCGTTACCCCGAACGGCCGCGCGACAGTCCCGGCCCCCGCCCCCGCCGGAGCCCGGACGGGGCCTGAACACCGGGTGCGACCCCGGAAGGGTTCCCCGTCGCGATCAACGCCACTCCACCCGATCGGGTGAAACCGGCGACCGGCCTGATCCGGACGCTCCCGGCCGGCGTTATTTCCGGTACGGGCGCATGCCCGTGCACACCTCCGGAAGGCAGGAAGCCATGAGGCAGATTCGCCGAAGTGGTCTGGCCACACTGATGGTCACGGGCGGCGCGCTCGCCCTCTCGGCGGGCTACGCACACGCCGACTCGGCCGCGGAAGGCGCCGCCGCCGTCGGCTCGCCGGGTGTCGGCTCCGGCAACGCGATCCAGCTGCCGGTGCACGTCCCGGTCAACGTCTGCGGCAACACCGTGAACGTCGTGGGCGTGCTCAACCCGGCGTTCGGCAACGGCTGCGCGAACGGCTCGGGCGGCTCCGAGGCTGCGGGCAGCCGGTCCGGCTCCCACAAGGACCAGCCGGGCACCACCCGGTCCGGCAGCACCCGGTCCGGCGGCGGCCAGGGCGGTCACGGCGGGCAGGGCGGCGACGGGAGCCAGGGCGGTTCCCACAACGGCGGCGGCGCCACCGCAGACGGGACCGCCGAGGGCTCGCCCGGCGTGCTCTCCGGGAACGGCATCCAGCTGCCGGTCCACCTCCCCGTGAACGTCAGCGGCAACTCCGTCAACGTCGTCGGCATCGGCAACCCGGTGTTCGGCAACAGCTCGGTCAACGGCCCTGGCACCCCCGACACCCCCGAGGAGCCGCCCGCCCCCGGCACGCCCAAGCCCGCGCAGCCCGCGCCCGGCCAGAGCGTCGCCGAGCCGCCGGCCCACGCGCCGCAGGGCGACTCCTCGCAGCTCGCCGAGACCGGCGCGGACCTCACCGGCTACGGCCTCTCCGCCGGCGCGGCCCTGCTGATCGGCGGCGCGATCCTCTACCGCCGCTCCCGCGCGGCCGGCGCCCGCGTCTGACGCCGCGCCCCGCGCCGGCGCCCGCGTCTGACGCCGCGCCACACACCGGCGCCCAAGGGCGCCCGCGTTCACCCCTGCCAGGCCCGGAGCACCGTCTCGATGACCGGCGCCACCCTCGTCCGGGCCTGGTGGCGGGGCACGCCGCGCATCAGCAGGGCGTCGTACTCCGTGTCCACGTGCCGTACCGACGCCCGCACCGCGGCCGTCACCGCACCCGGCTCC
This sequence comes from Streptomyces tritici, assembly GCF_048500665.1. Lineage (NCBI taxonomy): Bacteria > Bacillati > Actinomycetota > Actinomycetes > Kitasatosporales > Streptomycetaceae > Streptomyces > Streptomyces tritici. The sequence goes on along the minus strand of NZ_CP183183.1, from coordinate 1,462,786 downwards.
AGCGCCCGGCCGGCCGCCGTACGGCCCACCCGGCCGCTGCCCCGCTGCGAGGCGTGCGCCGCGATCTCGGCCACCCGGTCCTCCGGGCAGCGCGGGAACAGCCGCCGGATCTCCGCGGCCAGCGACTCCCGGACCCGTGCGTCCTGGGCCTCCCGGCGCACGGCGTCCCGGGCCCGGCGCCGCGCCCGCGCCTCCGCGTCGGCCAGACAGGCGGCCTCGGCCGAGGCAAGGGCGGCCTCCTCCACGAGCAGGCCCTGCCGCTCGTACCGCGTGCGGCGGCGGTTGTGCCGTACCACCAGCGCCCACAGGGCGCTCGCCTCCCGCGCCCGGCGGGTCAACGCCGTGTCGCCGCGCGGCAGGAACACCAGATGGCCGAGATCGGCGCAGTCCAGACAGAGCGGTGCGTTGAACTCCAGCACCATCCGCTCCAGCGGTCCCGTACGGCACTCCGCACAGCGCCGCCGGCGCAACGGCTCGACGACGACGGGCGCGACGAGCTCCATGACGGCCTCCCGGACTTTCTGCGAAATCCGTTCGAAGCATCACCCCGTGCTCGCTAGAGTCGATCACGTGGCAACGAAACTCAATCAGATCATCGCGGTGGAGAAGGGCGTCAAGTCCAAGGCGCACCAGGACTTGACCGCGGCGCACCACGGCCTGCAGAAGCCCGCCCTGCTCGCCGGCATCGCCCGGACCTACCAGCCCAAGGACGAGGAGGGCGAGCAGCTTCCGCCCGAGTCGACCCTGGTGCAGCTGAAGGCGGAGGACGTCCTGCGCGACACCGCCAAGACGCTCACCCGGCTGTTCGATGTGACCGCCACGAAGGACTGGGCGAACTGCGAGGCACGCGCCGACGTCGTCGTCGACGGCCGGGTCGTGATCGCTCAGGCGCCGGTCGCGTATCTCCTGTTCCTGGAGAAGCAGTTGGTGGATCTGATGACCTTCGTCCGCAAGCTGCCGGTGCTCGACGCGGCCGAGTCGTGGACGCAGGACCCGTCGACGGACGCCTGGAAGACCGAGGCGGTGCGCACCGTCCGGACGAAGAAGGTGCCGCGCAACCACGTCAAGGCCGAGGCGACGGACAAGCACCCGGCGCAGGTCGAGGTGTACTACGAGGACGTGCCGGTCGGGTACTGGACGACCGTGAAGTTCTCCGGCGCGCTGCCGGCCCGCCGGGTGAACGAGCTGGTGGACCGCGTGGAGAAGCTCCAGCAGGCCGTCAAGTTCGCCCGTGAGGAGGCCAACGCCACGGAGGTCGTCGACCAGCGCGTGGGCGACGCCGTCTTCGGCTACCTGTTCGGGTAGCCTCATGAACTCCCCGGCCGCGCAAGGCGGTCGGGGTGCGCGAGGAGCGCAAAGCTGAAGCTGAAGCTTGTCGTGATCAACGCGGTCGAGTTGGAGGTTCGAGTCCTCCCCCCGGCATTCGCACCGTGCCGGGGTGGCCCAATCGGTAGAGGCGGGCCGCGATCAATCTCAGACTCTTGCTCCAGACTCAGCATTCGCCGTTCATCGCCGGATCGACCGGGCCCGGGCCCGACACGTCGAGCTGCTGGTTCAACTCCAGCCCGCGGAGCTCGATCCGCGGTGGTCCAAAGGTAGGACGCGACGTATGAGACTGACCCGGACTCTCAAACGTGCCGGCGTGTGATGTGAGCGGCATTCACAGGGCTCGGGGGTTGGCTACGCCCCCGGGCCCGCTCCTTTTGCCGCGCTACTGCCGGTAACCGCTCAGGAAGCGGCCGATGCGGCTGATCGCCGCATCCAGGTCGTCGGCGTACGGCAGGGTGAGGATGCGGAAGTGGTCCGGACGCGGCCAGTTGAAGCCGGTGCCCTGCACCACCTGGATTTTCTCGCGGAGCAGCAGGTCCAGGACGAACTTCTCGTCGTCGTGGATCGGATGCACCTTCGGGTCCAGCCGCGGGAAGGCGTACAGGGCGCCCTTGGGCTTGACGCAGGAGACGCCGGGGATCTCGTTCAGCTTCTCCCACGCCTTGTCGCGCTGCTCGTACAGCCGGCCCCCGGGAGCGGTCAGCTCGCGGATCGACTGCCGGCCGCCGAGCGCGGCCTGAATGGCGTACTGGGCGGGCGCGTTGGCGCACAGCCGCATGGAGGCGAGCATCGTGAGCCCCTCCAGGTAGCTCTTGGCATGCTGCCGGGGGCCGCTGACGACCAGCCAGCCGGAGCGGAAGCCCGCCACGCGATAGGTCTTCGACAGGCCGCCGAAGGTGAGCACGACGAGGTCCGGGGCGAGGGTCGCGGCGGGGTGGTGGACGGCGTCGTCGTAGACGATCTGGTCGTAGATCTCGTCGGCGAAGACCATCAGGCCGTGGCGGCGGGCCAGGTCGAGGATGCCCTCGACGATCTCCTTCGGATAGACCGCGCCGGTGGGGTTGTTGGGGTTGATGATCACCACGGCGCGCGTCCGGTCGGTGATCTTCGAGGCCATGTCGGCCAGGTCGGGGTTCCAGTCGGCCGACTCGTCGCACAGGTAGTGCACCGGCCTGCCGCCCGCCAGGGTGGTGACGGCCGTCCACAGCGGGAAGTCCGGGGCGGGGATGAGCACCTCGTCGCCGTCCTCCAGGAGCGCCTGCACGGCCATGGAGACCAGTTCGGAGACGCCGTTGCCGAGGAAGACGTCGTCCACGTCGACGTCCCGCAGCCCCATGGCCTGGTAGCGCTGGGCGACCGCGCGACGGGCGGAGAGGACGCCCCGGGAGTCGGTGTAGCCGTGCGCCTTGGGGAGCATCCGGATCATGTCCTGGACGATCTCCTCGGGGGCCTCGAAGCCGAAGAGCGCCGGGTTGCCGGTGTTGAGGCGCAGCACGCTGTGGCCCGCCTCCTCCAGCGCGTCGGCGTGCTCGATGACCGGGCCGCGGATCTCGTAGCAGACCTCGCTGAGCTTGCTCGACTGCCGGAACTCCATGCGACTGCCTCCCCAGAAGTGCTGTTGCTTGGTTTTACCAAGTTCGAGCTTGGAAAGTCCAACGACAATCTGTCTAGACTGCGTTCATGCCACGTCAGCCCAGCCGGCCCCGCCGCCGGAGCTACGACCAGTACTGCGCCGCCGCCCGTGCCCTCGACGCCGTCGGTGACCGCTGGACGCTGCTGATCGTCCGCGAACTCCTCGCCGGACCACGCCGTTACACCGACCTGCACGCCGATCTGCCCGGCGTCAGCACGGACATGCTGGCCGGCCGGCTCAAGGACATGGAGCGCGACGAGCTGGTGACGCGGCGTCGGCTCGCCGCGCCGGTCTCCGCGTACGTCTACGAGCTCACCGACCGGGGGCGCCGGCTGCTGCCCGTGCTGCGCGCCCTCGCGGAGTTCGGCGCGCCCGAGCTCGGCGAGCCCCGGCCGACGGACGCGGTCCGCGCGCACTGGTTCGCCGTCCCGCTGCTGCGCGCGCTGGAGGGCCTTCGGGCGCGCGTGGTCCAGGTGACCCTGGACGAGGGCCGGTTCCACGTACGACTGGGGGCCGACGGCCCCGCGTACGGCGAGGGCCCCGCGGACGACGCCGACGCCCGCCTCCGCACGGACACCGCCACCTGCCGGGCCCTGGCGAGCGGCGAGCTGAGCCTCGCGGAGGCCGTCGCCACCGGCCGCGCGGAACTCGACGAGAGAGTGAGCACGGCGTGACGGACGTCCGGGAACTGTGGGCGGCGCTGCGGCCCGAGGTGCGCGAGGAGGTGGACGCCTGCGTCGCCGGCCGCCGGATGGTGCGGGCGATCCACGCGGTCCGCTCGTCGCCGGAGGGAGCCGGGACGGGCATCCCCCTGGGCAAGGACCTCGTCGCCTGGCGGCTGGAGGTCCTCGGCGACCGGGTCGAACCCTGGCCCACCTACGACCTGGAGGCCCTGACCGGAGAGGCCCGGTCAATGCCCGGCGGGCCGCCGGCCGCACTGCGACTGGAGTGGGACGGCGACTCGTGGGGTTGGATGCTCCTGCTCACCGCCGGCACGACGGTGCTCGCCACATGGCGCGGCACCGACTGGACGGAGCCCCTGGCGACCGCCGCCGCGCTCGCGGAACGGCTCGGGGTGCCCCTGCACGGTCCGGGAGACGGCGGACCGGCAGGATGGGACGGGTGAAGTTCGAAGCGATCACCTGGGAGCGGCTGACCGAGGCCGTCGCCGGACACGTCGACGCCGCCGAGCCCGGCGACGGCAGCGCCTGGCTGAAGGTCGGGGTGGACGGCGCGCCCGCCGCGCCGACGGGGGAGACCGCCGGGCGGATCGCCGACGCGCTGCGGCTGCGCGGCCGTTCCGTGCTCGTCGTGGGCACGGGCGGCTTCCTGCGGCCCGCGTCGCTGCGGTTCGAGTACGGGAAGCAGGACCCGGACGCGTACTACAGCGGCTGGTTCGACACCGGGGCGCTGTGGCGCGAGGTGTTCCGGCCGCTGGAGGCGGGCGGCACGGGGCGGGTGCTGCCCGACCTGTGGGACCCGGTCAAGGACCGGGCGACCCGCAGCCCGTACACCGAACTCCCGCCCGGCGGCGTGCTCGTCCTGCACGGCCCGTTCCTCCAGGGCCACTGGTTCCCCTTCGACCTCACGGTCCATCTGCGGCTGTCGCGCGGCGCCCTGGCCCGGCGCACCGAGGAACGCTGGACGCTGCCCGCGTTCCAGCGGTACGAGGACGAGGCCGCCCCGGCCGAGGCCGCCGACGTCGTCGTCCGCGTCGACGACCCCCGTCACCCGGCGTGGAGCGGCCTGCGGGGGTGACGGCGGCCGACGCCCGGCCCGTGCGACGCGTTCCCCACGCCGGTGGGCGCGTCCTTACGGTCCGCCCATCCTCACGGTCTGCCCCCGATCCTCCGTACCGCCTCCGCTCCCGCCCGGCAGCCCGCCCCGGCCGCCTCGGCCGGGGACGCGCCGGCCAGCCGGGCCGCCAGGAAGGCGCCCGTGAAGGCGTCGCCCGCGCCGGTCGTGTCGAGCGGCCGGACCCGCGGCGCCCCGACGCGGGCCGTCACCTCCCCGGCCTCGGCGATCAGCGCGCCCGCCGCGCCCAGGGTCGTCGCCACCACCGGGAAGCGGCGGCTCAGGGCCCGCGCGGCGGCCTCCGGGCCGTCCAGGCCCGTCAGCAGGCACGCCTCGTCGGCGTTCGGCAGCAGCACGTCCGCGCCGCGCGCCGCGGCGAGGAAGCGCGCCACCCCCGTCTCCTTCAGGAACCCCGCCGACGCCGGGTCCACGCTCACCGGGACGCCCGCCGCCCGCGCGTCGGCGAGCGCGGCCGTCACCGCGTCCCGGCTGGTGTCCGCGAAGAAGAGGTACCCCGACAGGTGCAGGTGGCCCACCCCCTCCAGCAGATCTGGCGACCAGTCGCCACGCGCGAGCCGGAGCGCCGCCCCGCTGTCGGTGAGGAAGGTGCGCTCGGCCGCCGCGTCGACCAGCGCTATCACCGTGGCCGTCGGCGCCTCGGCGTCGGCCACCAGCAGCGGGCGCACCCCCGCCCGGCGCAGCGCGAGGTCGTGCCAGGGCGCGTCCCCGGCGCCCACCCGCCCGAGCAGCCGCACGTCCGGGCAGCCCGTACGGGCCGCCCAGCAGGCCGCATTGGCGCCCGCGCCGCCCGGCAGCGTACGGATCTGCGCCGCCGTGTCGGTCGCCGGGGCGAGCGGCTCCCGATGCCGGGCCACCACGTCGGTGACCACGTCCCCGACGACGAGCAGCGCCCCGGCCGTCACGCGTACGCCGCCGCGATCCGCGCCGCCAGCCACACGTTCCCGCGCACCGCCGCGAGGTTCGCCTCCAGCGAGGCCCCGCCGGTGTGCGTCATCAGGTACTCCAGCAGGAACGGCGTCACCGCCTGCCCCGTGATCCCGCGCTCCGCGCAGGCGTCCAGCGCCGCGCCCAGGACCCGGTCGTGCACCCCGGGGTCCAACTGCTCCGCGTCCGGCACCGGGTTGGCGACGATCAGCGCCGCGTCGGGACCGCCGAGCGCGTCCTGGGCGCGCAGCACCGCGGCGACCTCCTCGGGCGAGTCCAGGGTCCAGTCGACGCGTGCGCCGGACGACGTCAGGTAGAAGCCGGGGAACCGGTCCGTCCGGTAGCCCACGACGCCCACGCCCAGCGTCTCCAGGCGCTGCAGCGTCGCCGGCACGTCCAGGATCGACTTCACGCCCGCGCACACCACGGCGACCGGCGTGCGCGCGAGCAGCCGCAGGTCGGCCGACTCGTCCTGGGTCTCCGTCCAGCCGCGGTGCACCCCGCCGAGGCCGCCGGTCGCGAAGACCCGGATGCCGGCCCGCGCGGCCAGGAACGCCGTCGCGGACACCGTGGTCGCCCCGCTCGCGCCGGTGGCCAGCGCCGGCGCGAGATCGCGGTGCCCCAGCTTCCGTACGCCCGGCTCCGACGCGACCCGCTCCAGTTGTTCCTTGCCCAGGCCGACGAAGGCGGTGCCGTCGAGGACCGCGATCGTCGCGGGGACCGCGCCGCCCTCCCGCACCAGTGCCTCCAACTGCTCCGCCACGGCGAGGTTGCGCGGACGGGGCAGACCGTGGGCGATGATCGTCGACTCCAGGGCGACGACCGGCCGCCGCGCGGCCAGGGCCTCCCGCACTTCTTCGGACAGTACGACTGTGGTCTCAGGCATGTCCCATCCCTGGCGCGGCCGGCCCCCGCGCAAACCTCCGCCGCACCCGCCGCCTCAACCTCTGCCGTGCAGTCGCCTCAAGCCTCAGTCGTGCCCGCCGCCTCAACCTCAGCCCTACCCGCCGCCTCAGCCTTTGCCGCACTCGCCGCCGTAAACCCCGTCCGCCGGCCTCAGCGGCATGCCGGCAGCGCCGGCAGTCCGTCCGCGCGCACCACCTGGATCACCGGTCGCGCGCCCGCCGTCTTGGCGTTCCCCTCGCTGTACGCCACCGCCAGCGTCCCGCCGCCGCCCTGCGCGTACCCGTACGGCGGGGTGATCCGCGCGTACGAACCGGCCGCCGGGTCCAGGGCGTACGAGGTCTCCGGGGTGCGCCAGGTGACGAGCCGGCCGTTGACCCGCACCTGGTCGACGCCGTCCGCGCCGGGCGACCCGGTCACCGCCGCCACGGGACGGGCGTCGCCGGTCCGCCACACCATCAGCCGCTGCCGCTCCTCGCCGGCCACCCAGGCCCAGGTCGTGCCGTCGGAGGCGACGGCACGGACGTCGCGCAGCGCGGCGATCGGCGCGGGCAGCGCGGCCGGCCGCAGCGACGCCCGGTCCACCGCGGCCAGCCGGGTGCCCGGGCCGGCCGCCTCGCGCCAGACCAGCAGCCGCCCGGCGGCGAACGGGGCGTCCAGCACGCCCGTGTGCACCGCGCGCGGCGGCCCGCCGGCGGCCGGCGCCGCGTACACGGTCGCCCGCCCGCCGCCGACGCCCTGCGCCCAGTGGACCGTGCCGTCGGCCAGCACCGGCCGCGGCAGCGGGCCCGGCCGGTCGGCGCGGGCGAGCCGGCGCGCCTCGCCGGTGCGGGAGTCCCACGCGTACAGGCTCCACGGGCTGTCGAGGGTCCGGCCCTCCAGGACCGCGAAGACGGCGTGCCGCCCGTCGAAGCCGGCGGCCAGCAGCTGGTGTTCGACGGGGTCGGCGAGCGTGAGCAGGGTGCGCGGCGGTCCGCCGCCGAGGACCAGCGCGGCCTGCCGCCTGCCGTCCCGCGTCGTCTGGACGGCCGTCCAGCCCGGTCCGGCGTCCACGAGCACCGCCCGCGCGCCGCCGGGCGGGCGCAGGACGCCCGCCTCCAGCGCCGCCCGCCAGGCTGCCGGCAGCGGGACCTCGCAGGCGTCGGCGAGGGTCCGCTGCGTCGCGGGCGGGCTCGGCGCGGGCGCGGGGCGGGGCCGTGGCCCCGGCTCCGCCGCGGTGCATCCGGCGGTCTGGGCGGCCGCCAGCAGCAGCGCGGCCGCCCAGAGGCGCCGGCGGCTACCAGACGTAGCCACGGCCGCCCATGATCGTGGTGATGGTGTCGGAGGAGATGTGCGCCGACTTGGGCACGCCGGCCGCCCAGGAGATGACGCTGGTGCTCACCCCGCCCACCGGGTCGAGGTAGTTGACCTGTCCGGCGGCGGTGTCGGTGTTGTAGCCGTCGATCGAGACCCAGTGGAAGATTTCGATGTTGGGGTGGCCGACCAGGTGCGGCCCGCCCGGGACCTCCCAGGCGTTGCCGGCGATGGCGTAGTCGTTGTCCGTGTTGTGAGTGATGTGCGCCTTGAAGTTGGCCTTGTCGGTGGCCGTCGGGGTGTACGGCAGCGCCCGCGGCACGTAACCGGCGCCGGGGAGCCGGTGGTTGAGCGCGTCGGCCATGGGATAGCCGGTCGGGCTGGGGACGTTGATGTTGATGCCGTACCAGGCGGTGCCGTTGGTCGTCGTCTTGAGGAGGGTCGCGGCGTCCTGCTGGGAGCGGCCGGCGACCTCGTCGCGGGCGGACTGGGTGATGACGAGGGTCGCGGGGCCGCACCAGTAGGAGGTCTTCTGCGACTGGTGGATGCCGCCGGAGAGCTTGTACCCGGCGAGGGCCCGGACCGGGGCGGAACGCAGCCGGTCGTACGATCTCACCGCCGCGGCCTGCTTCTGCGCCGACAGCGCGCGCTGCCCGGCGGTGAGGCGCTGTGCGGGGAGGCTGTCGTGCGCGGCCTTGTACGCCGCGCCGGGCGCGGGCTCGGCGGCCGTGGCGGGGGTCGCGGTGGCGAGGGCGGTCGCCGCGAGGAGCGCGGCGGCGGTGCGGGCGGTCGTACGGGTGAGGGGGGAGGTCATCGCGGGCTCCAGCAGGTGTGGGGGAGTCGAGAGGTGCTCCGACCGCGAGTTTGACGGGTGCACGCCATGAACGGCAGGGTCGCGGCGAGCCCGCTCCGACCAACATTGGGCGCACCAAAGGCGCCCGTCAGGACCTGCGTGTTCGCGCCACGTCACCCTCTCCGGCAGCGGCTGTTTTCGGCCTTGCGGGCCCGAAAGAGCGCCTCCGGAATCCGCAGTCCGCGCGCCGCCTCCGAAGGGCGGTGCGAGGCGGCCCCCGGGATGACCTGCCCCGGGTCCCGCGGCGGCCCGACACGGAATCCGTCGCGGCCCCGGCCGCCCGTGAACCCGCAGGTCGCGGGCGTGGTCGCGGGCGCCTACCGGGCGGTCGGCGGGCCGGTGGGCCCCGCTACAGTCACCCGCCATGACGACACACGATCAGCTGTCCTTCGCCGTGCACATCCCGGACGCCGAACTGGAGCCGGAGCCCCTGGATCCGGCCCAGATCGTCGCCGGCGACCCCGTGGTGACCGGCAAGGTGCTCTGGGAGTCCCCGGACGGTGCGCAGATCCGCGGCCTGTGGCAGATCACCCCGGGCGTGGTCACCGACACCGAGGCCGACGAACTGTTCGTCGTGGTGAGCGGACGCGCCACCGTCGAGACGGAGAGCGGCGGCACGCTGGAGCTCGGCCCCGGCACGGCGGCCGTCATGCGCAAGGGGGAGCGCACCACTTGGACGGTCCACGAGACCCTGCGCAAGGCGTACCACATCAACCTCTGACGTCCCGTCAATCGCTCCCCGCGCCAAGGCCGTCCGGAGGTCTGGTAGGAAAGTTTCCTGTCGTATAGCATCCGCGGCGGTGGCTCGGCGCGGCGCCCGTTCCCTCCCTCGGGGCACGGGCGTGACGCGCTCAGCGAGAGCTCTGACCCGGCCGCCGCGCACCGCCCTGCCCGCCCACGGCCCGTGGCGGGCGGGCGGCGGCGCCCGCACCGGTGTCCAGCTCTCACCGCCCTCCAGGCCAGGGAGTCCAGGTATGCGCCTGACCGCCTTCGCCCCACCCCGCCGCCACGCCCCGACGGCGCTGCTCGCCGCCGTCCTCGCCCTCGTCTCCGGCCTCCTGCTCGGTTTCCCCGACCGCGCCGACGCCGCCGACCCGCTCCTGTCCCGCGGCAGGCCCGCGACCTCGTCCAGCGTCGAGGACGCGACCCTCGGCCCCGAGAAGGCCTTCGACGGCGACCCCGCCACCCGCTGGGCCAGCGCCGAGGGTTCCGACCCGCAATGGCTCCGCGTCGACCTCGGCACGAGCGCCACCGTCAGCCGCGTCCGGCTCTCCTGGGAGGCCGCGTACGCCACCGCCTACCGCGTCGAGATCTCCGCCGACGGCGTCACCTGGACCCGGCTCGCCTCCGAGACCGCCGGCGACGGCGGCGTCGACGACTGGACCGGACTCAGCGGCAAGGGCCGCCACCTGCGCGTGTACGGCACCGCGCGGGGCACGCCGTACGGCTACTCGCTGTGGGAGGTCGAGGTGTACGGCGTCCCCGACTCCGGCCCGCCGCCCTCCGGAGCGTTCACCGTCGTCGCCGCCGGCGACATCGCCGCCCAGTGCACCGCGTCCAGCAGCTCCTGCGCCCACCCGAAGACCGCCGCCCTCGCCCAGCGGATCGCCCCGCGCTTCTACCTGACCATGGGCGACAACCAGTACGACGACGCCCTGCTCTCCGACTTCCGCGCCTACTACGACAAGACCTGGGGCGCCTTCAAGTCCGCGACCCGGCCCGTGCCCGGCAACCACGAGACCTACGACCCGGCCGGACCGCTCGCCGGCTACAAGGCGTACTTCGGCGCGATCGCCTACCCCCAGGGCAAGCCGTACTACAGCTACGACGAGGGGAACTGGCACTTCGTCGCCCTCGACTCCAACTCCTTCGACGACCCCGTGCAGCTCCAGTGGCTGAAGGACGACCTCGCCCGCAACACCAAGCGCTGCGTCGTCGCCTACTTCCACCACCCGCTGTACTCCTCCGGCGGACACGGCAACGACCCCGTGTCCCGGCCCGTCTGGAAGATCCTCTACGCCGCCAAGGCCGACCTCGTCCTCAACGGGCACGACCACCACTACGAGCGCTTCGCCCGCCAGGACCCGTACGGAAAGGCCACCTCCGACGGCATCGTCGAGATCGTCGGCGGCATGGGCGGGGCCGAGCCCTACCCGATCGAGACCGTCCAGCCGAACAGCCAGAAGCGCATCAGCGGACCGTACGGCGTGCTCAAGCTGGACCTGACCGACACGACGTACACCTGGCAGTACGTCGGCACGGACGGGTCGGTCAAGGACTCCGGCCCGACCTACACCTGCCACTGATGTACCTCGCGACCACCGGTCGCCGGGACGCGCCGCCCGCCCCGTCCGGGGCCCGGCGGCGCGTCTCCCGGACCGTCCTCGCACTGGGTGCGGTCAGCCTGGTCACCGACGTCTCCTCCGAGATGGTCACGGCCGTGCTGCCGCTCTACCTCGTCGTCGGCCTCGGCCTCTCGCCCCTCCAGTTCGGCTTCCTCGACGGGCTGTTCCACGGAGCCACCGCGCTGGTGCGGATCGCCGGCGGACAGTTCGCCGACCGCGCCGGCCGGGCGAAGACCGTCGCCGGGTTCGGCTACGCGCTCTCCGCCTGCTCCCGGCTCGGCCTGCTGCTCGCCGGCGGGGCGGCGGCCGGGATCGCGGCCGCGCTGGCGGCCGACCGGCTCGGCAAGGGCATCCGCACCGCGCCGAGGGACGCCCTCATCAGCCTGAACAGCCCGCCCGACGGGCTGGGGCGCGCCTTCGGCGTCCACCGCGCCATGGACACGACCGGCGCGCTGCTCGGCCCGCTGGTCGCGTTCGCGCTGCTGTGGGCCACCGCGGACGCGTACGACGCCGTCTTCGTCGTCAGCTTCGCGGTGGGGCTGGTGGGCGTGCTGCTGCTGGTGGCGGCCGTGCCCGCGGACGCCCCGCGGCCGCCCCGCCCGCGCGGCAATGGTCGCCCGCGCATCGAGGGCTCGCGCGCCGCCGGCCGCGGGCCCTTCGCGACGGGCCCGGCGGCCTCGCGCGCCTTCCGGCGGCTGCTGGCCGCGACCGCGCTGCTGGGCGCGGCGACCGTCGGCGACGCGTTCCTGTACCTGCTGCTGCAGCGGCGGTACGACCTCGCCGTGACGTGGTTCCCGCTGCTGCCGCTCGGCGCGGCCGCGGTGTATCTGCTGCTCGCGGTGCCCGCCGGGAGGCTCGCGGACCGGTTCGGCCGGCGCCGGCCGTTCCTGTACGGACACCTGGCCCTGCTCGCCGGGTACGGACTGCTGCTCCTCGCCCCGGAGGGCGGTACGGGCGCGGCGCCGGTGCTCGTCGTCGCCCTGGTCCTCGCCCTGCTCGGGGTCTTCTACGCCGCCACGGACGGGGTCCTGATGGCCCTGGCCGGTCCGCTGCTGCACCGGGAGCGGCGGGCGGGCGGCCTCGCCGTCGTCCAGACGGTCCAGGCCCTCGCCCGGCTCGTCGCGGCGACGGGCTTCGGCGCGGCCTGGACGCTGTGGGGCCCCGGCCCCGCCCTCGCCCTCGCGCTCGCCGCCCTGGCGGCCGCCGCGCTCTGCGCGTCCCGGCTGCTGCCGCGCACGGACACCGCGCCTCCGGACACGCCGTCCCAGGACTCCGCCTCGCCGGCCTCGCCGGCCTCCCCGGCCCCGCCCCCCGCCGTCCCGTCCGAAGGGTTCTCCTCATGACCGGCCGTCCCGTCCGCGCCCGCCCCTGGGCCCTGGTCCTCGCCGTTCTGCTGCTCCTCGGCGGTGCCGCCGGGTACACGCTGCACGCCGCCCAGCGGGCCGACGGCGACGGGGGAGCGGGCGGCGCGCGGGCGGCGCTCACGCTCGACGGGCCGGGGCGGCGGCTGTTCGTCCGGGACACGGCGACCGGGCGCGTGGCCCTCGTCCAGGGCCGGACCAGGACGGCAGGCGGGCCCGTCTGCGACCGCTTCCACGCCGCCGGGGGCACCGCCCTGTGCCTGCGGCGGCGGCCGGGCGTCCCGGCCCGTGCGTACGCGCTCGTCCTGGACCGCGAACTGCGCGAGGTCCGGCGCATCGCCCTGCCCGGCATCCCCAGCCGCGCCCGCGTCTCCGCGTCCGGACGGGTCCTGTCCTGGACCATGTTCGCGACCGGCGACTCGTACGCGGGCTCCGCCTTCTCCACGCGCACCTCGATCCTCGACCTGCGCACCGGCTACCTGGTCAAGAACATGGAGCAGATCCCGCTGACGCTCGACGGCCGCCGGTACCACGCGCCCGACGTGAACTACTGGGGCGTCACCTTCGCGGCCGACGACGACCGTTTCTACGCGACCGTCTCCACCAAGGGCCGTACCCACCTCGTCGAGGGCCGGCTGCGGGCCTGGTCCGCGCGGGCGCTGCGGAAGAACGTCGAGTGCCCCTCCCTGTCGCCCGACGGCCGGCGGCTCGCCTTCAAGAAGAAGGTGTCCGACGACCCGAAGGCCCCCTGGCGGCTGCACGTCCTGGATCTGGGCACCGGCCGCGAGCACCCGCTCGCCGACCGCCGCAGCGTCGACGACCAGGCTCTGTGGCTCGACGACCGCACCCTCGCCTACGGACACGCGGGCGAGGTGTGGACCAGCCCGGCGGACGGGTCCGGCGCCCCGCGCGTCCTCGCCCGGGGCGCGTCCTCCCCCGCGCAGCCGCGGTGACGGGCGGTCAGGACTTCTCCGGCGCGGCCCCCCGCAACGCCCCGCGCACCACCAGGGCCGCCATCGGGAGCAGCAGCAGGGCCCCGACGGCGTTCAGCCAGCCGTAGCCGGCCTTGGCCACGATCAGACCCGCCATCAGACCGCCCAGGCCGGCCGCGGTGTTCATGACCGTGTCGGACAGGCCCTGGACCGCGGCCCGCGCGGCCTGCGGCACCGAGTCGGTCAGCAGGGCCGAGCCCGAGACGAGACCGGCCGACCAGCCGAGCCCCAGCACGAACAGGCCCGCCGCGGTCTGGGCGTGGCTCGGGCCCGCCGTGCCGGCGAGCAGCGCCGCCCCGGCCAGCAGCCCGGCCGCGAGGCCGATCACCGACAGCCGGCCCACCCGGTCCGCCAGCCAGCCCATCAGCGGCGAGAACGCGTACATGCCGGCGATGTGACCGCTGATGACCAGGCCGATCAGTTCGATGCCGGCGCCGTGGTGGCCCAGCGCCACCGGGGTCATCGACATGATCGACACCATCGTGGCGTGCGAGGCGGCCACGGTGACCAGGGCGAGGCGGGCCCGGGACGACTCCCGTACCGCCCGTATGCCGGCCTTCAGGGACCGGTCGTCCTCCTCGCCGCCCTCCGCCGCCACGGCGAGCGCGCGGGCCGTGAGCAGCGGGTCGGGGCGCAGCAGCACCAGGACCATCACGGCGGACAGCAGGAACACGACCGCCGCCCACAGGAACGGCCCGGCCTCCGCCGGGATGCCGAGGCCGGCGACGCTCCGGCCCGCGGGGGCCGCGATGTTCGGCCCCAGCACCGCGCCGATCGTCGTCGCCCACACCACCGTGGAGATCGCCCGGGCCCGCCGCTCCGGCTCCGCCAGGTCGGCCGCCGCGAACCGCGCCTGGAGGTTCGCCGACGACGCCCCGCCGAAGGCCACCATGCCGGCGAGCAGCAGCGGGAAGCTGTCCACGACCGCGCCCAGGACGACCACACCGGCGCCCGCCGCGCCCACCAGGTAGGCGAGCGTCAGGCCGGCCCGGCGGCCCCGCGCGTTCATCAGCGAGGCCAGCGGCATGGCGAGCAGCGCCGGTCCGGCGACCATGGACGTGGACGCCAGGCCGGCCAGCGCCTCCGTGCCGCTGACCGACTTGGCCAGCACCGCGGCGAGCGCGACGCCGATGGCGATCCCGAGCCCGCCGAGGATCTGGCTGGCGACCAGGACGGCGTGCACCCGCCGGCGCAGCGCCGGAAGCTGCTCGGGCGTGACGGGCGGGGGCGTGCCGCCCCCGGGTATGCCGGCGGGCGCGGCCGCCGCGTCAGGGGCATCAGAGGTGTGAGTCACTGACGCAGTGTGCCAGGCGGGCGGCCCGGAGGGAACGGCGGGGCCCCTACCCCGTAGGGGTATGTCGGCGGACCCTGGGGTCAGAAGAGCGGCTGCGGCAGGACGCCCTCCAGCGCCAGCAGTTGCCGCTTGGTCTCCAGGCCGCCGCCGAAGCCGCCGAGGCCCCCGTCGCTCTCCACCACGCGGTGGCACGGCACCACCACCGGCAGCGGATTGCTCCCCATGGCCGCGCCCACCGCCTGCGCGGCGCCCGGCTGCCCGACCCGCTCCGCCAGCTCCCCGTACCCCACGACCGTCCCGTACGGCACCCCCGAGGCCAGCTCGCGCAGCACCTGCCGGTTGAATCCGGCCGTCAGCGACCAGTCCAGCGGCAGGTCGAAGGTCTTCAGCCGGCCCGCGAAGTACGCGTCGAGCCGGCGTATCGGCTCGGCCAGCCGGCCCGTGGCCGACTCGACGGGCTCGGCGCCGAGCCGCGCCGCCAGCCGGGCCGGCTCCCGCTCCCGCACCGCGGGACCGGCGTGGAAGACCACGCTCACCAGCCCCTGCCCGGTCGCGGCCAGCAGCAGCGGACCGATGTCACTGGGCACTACGGCCCACTCCACGTGCGGCGACCGTCCTTCGCTGTCCATGCCGACCACCGTACGACCGGCCACTGACAGCGGTCCCCGGCCCTCGCCCCGGACGTCCCCGGCGACGGCCTCCACACCGGCGGCGAGCGGGTCGCCGGGCGGGTGAATCACCCCCGCGCGTGTCCGTCGGCCGCCCCGAGCGCCATAATCTCGCCGGGCAGGGGGATACGGCCGGTCCGGCGGTTTTCGGCCGCGGGGCCGTTTCAGGGGTGGAAGGACACACCGTCATGCAGGGCACGGTCGACGGATTCAGCTACGGCCTCGTCACGCCCGTGGCCGCCTTTCTCATGGCGTGCCTCGGCGGAGCCCTGGGGCTGCGCTGCACCACCAGGTCGCTGCGCGGCGGCGGCGGCTTCAAGGCCGGCTGGCTGGCCCTCGGCGCCACGTCCATAGGGACCGGCATCTGGACCATGCACTTCATCGCGATGCTGGGCTTCTCGGTGCGGCAGGTCCCGCTCAGCTACGACCGCCCCCTCACCTTCGCCAGCCTCGCCGTCGCCATCGTCGTGGTCGGCATCGGCATCTTCATCGTCGGCTACCGGGGAGCCACCGCCCTCGCCCTCGTCACCGGCGGCACCATCACCGGCCTCGGCATCGCGACCATGCACTACCTGGGCATGGCCGGAATGCGGTTCCAGGGGCGGGTCGAGTACGACACGCTCACCGTCGCCCTGTCCGTCGTGATCGCCGTCGTCGCCGCCACCACCGCCCTGTGGGCCGCGGTCTCCGTGCACGGCTTCCTGGCCAGTCTCGGCGCCAGCCTGGTCATGGGCCTCGCCGTCAGCGGCATGCACTACACCGCCATGGCCGCCGTCCGGGTCCACCTGCACGGAACGCCGCTGCCCGGCACCGGGGACACCGCGGCCTCGCTGCTGCTGCCCATGCTGGTCGGCCCGGCGGTCTTCCTTGTCCTCGCCGCCGTCGTGGTGATGTTCGACCCGCTGCTCGTCATGGGCGAACCGGACTGGCAGAAGCCCTCCGGCCGCCCCGCCACACCCCGGCCCCGGATCCCCGCCTCCGCCTACGGCGAGCCCGCCGCCCGCACCTCCCGCCGCTCCGCCGCCCGCGCCGCGCGCCGCGACGGACACCGCCCCCAGGACTGGTGACCCCCCGACTGTCAGTGGGGGGTCGTACGGTGGTTGCATGCGGCCCGTTTCCCAGATCGAACGCACGGTGGCGCCCTTCGAGGTCGTCAGCCCCTACAAGCCCAGCGGCGACCAGCCGGCGGCCATCGACGACCTCGAGCGGCGCATCCGCGCCGGCGAGAAGGACGTCGTGCTGCTCGGCGCCACCGGCACCGGCAAGTCGGCGACCACGGCCTGGATGATCGAGCGCCTCCAGCGCCCGACACTCGTCATGGCGCCGAACAAGACGCTGGCCGCCCAGCTGGCGAACGAGTTCCGCGAGCTCCTGCCGAACAACGCGGTGGAGTACTTCGTCTCGTACTACGACTACTACCAGCCCGAGGCGTACGTCCCGCAGTCGGACACGTACATCGAGAAGGACTCCTCGATCAACGAGGAGGTCGAGCGGCTGCGTCACTCCGCGACGAACTCGCTGCTCACCCGGCGCGACGTGGTCGTGGTCGCCTCCGTGTCCTGCATCTACGGCCTCGGCACCCCGCAGGAGTACGTGGACCGGATGGTCCGCCTCAAGGTCGGCGAGGAGCTCGACCGGGACCAGCTGCTGCGCCGCTTCGTCGACATCCAGTACACCCGCAACGACCACGCGTTCACCCGCGGCACGTTCCGGGTCCGCGGCGACACCATCGAGATCTTCCCGGTCTACGAGGAGCTCGCCGTCCGGATCGAGATGTTCGGCGACGAGATCGAGGCCCTGTCCACGCTCCACCCGCTCACCGGCGAGGTCATCAGCGAGGACCGCGAGCTGTACGTGTTCCCCGCCAGCCACTACGTGGCCGGACCGGAGCGCATGGAGCGGGCGATCAACGACATCGAGCGCGAGCTGGAGCAGCGGCTCGCCGAGCTCGACAAGCAGGGCAAGCTCCTGGAGTCGCAGCGGCTGCGCATGCGCACCACCTACGACATCGAGATGATGCGCCAGATCGGCTCCTGCTCCGGCATCGAGAACTACTCGCTGCACTTCGACGGCCGCGAGCCCGGCTCCCCGCCCAACACCCTCCTCGACTACTTCCCCGAGGACTTCCTGCTCGTCATCGACGAGTCCCACGTCACCGTGCCGCAGATCGGCGCCATGCACGAGGGCGACGCCTCCCGGAAGCGGACCCTCGTCGACCACGGCTTCCGGCTGCCCTCCGCCCTCGACAACCGCCCGCTGAAGTGGGAGGAGTTCCAGGAGCGGATCGGCCAGACCGTCTACCTGTCGGCCACCCCCGGCACGTACGAGCTGTCCCGCTCCGACGGCTTCGTCGAGCAGATCATCCGCCCCACCGGCCTCGTCGACCCCGAGGTCGTCGTCAAGCCCACCGAGGGCCAGATCGACGACCTGGTGCACGAGATCCGGCTGCGCACCGAGCGGGACGAGCGGGTGCTGGTCACCACCCTCACCAAGAAGATGGCCGAGGACCTCACCGACTACTTCCTGGAACTGGGCATCCAGGTCCGCTACTTGCACAGCGACGTCGACACGCTGCGCCGGATCGAGCTGCTGCGCGAACTGCGGTCCGGCGAGTACGACGTGCTGGTCGGCATCAACCTGCTCCGCGAGGGCCTCGACCTGCCCGAGGTCTCCCTGGTCGCCATCCTCGACGCCGACAAGCAGGGCTTCCTGCGCTCCGGCACCTCGCTGATCCAGACCATCGGCCGCGCGGCGCGCAACGTCTCCGGCCAGGTCCACATGTACGCGGACACGATCACGCCGGCGATGGAGAAGGCCATCGACGAGACCAACCGCCGCCGCGCCAAGCAGATCGCGTACAACGAAGAGCACGGCATCGACCCGCAGCCGCTGCGCAAGAAGATCAACGACATCGTGGCCACCATCGCCCGCGAGGAGGTCGACACCGAGCAGCTGCTCGGCACCGGCTACCGCCAGAACAAGGACGGCAAGGGCGCCAAGGCCCCCGTGCCGTCCCTGGCCGCGCACACCCCGCCGAAGGGCAAGGGGGCCGCCAAGGGCGGCGCACTGGACCTCGGCGAGCGTCCGGCCGCCGAACTGGCCGCGCTCATCGAGGAGATGACCGAGCGGATGCGAGCCGCCGCCGCGGAGCTGCAGTTCGAGGTCGCCGCCCGGATCCGCGACGAGGTGGGGGAGTTGAAGAAGGAGTTGCGCCAGATGAAGGAGGCGGGAATCGCCTGACCGCTCCACCCCTCCGGCCCGTGCGCTGTGTTGCAAGACCGACACAAAAACGGGCCGGAACTGCTGCGGTGTCAGTGGCCCTGCGTAGGGTGCTGACAACCGCATGCGGAAGGCGGCCGCGGGGGCGGCGCACGTACGGCGGACGCAACGAGAGGGGACAGCGCGTGACGGTCAACATGACCAAGGGGCAGGCCATCAGCCTGGAGAAGAGGGACGGGGGCAACCTCAGCTCGGTGCGGATGGGCCTCGGCTGGCAGGCCGCACCGCGCCGCGGGCTGTTCGGCTCGCGCACCCGGGAGATCGACCTGGACGCCTCGGCGGTCCTGTTCGCCGACAAGCAGCCGGTGGACGTGGTCTTCTTCCGTCACCTGGTCAGCGACGACGGCTCCGTCCGGCACACCGGCGACAACCTGGTCGGCGGCGCCGGCCAGGGCGGCGACGACGAGGCGATCCTCGTCGACCTGGAGCGGGTGCCGGTCCACATCGACCAGATCGTCTTCACGGTGAACTCCTTCACCGGCCAGACGTTCCAGGAGGTGCAGAACGCCTTCTGCCGCATCGTCGACGAGTCGAACGGCCAGGAGCTCGCCCGGTACACCCTGGACGGCGGCGGCCAGTACACCGCCCAGATCATGGCCAAGGTCCACCGCGTGGGCAGCGGCTGGAAGATGACGGCCCTGGGCAACCCGGCCAACGGCCGTACGTTCCAGGACCTGATGCCGTCGATCCTGCCGCACCTGTAGCCGGACCGCCCGTACGCACGACACAGCTCCCGGAGGCACCGCCCCCGGGAGCTGTCCCGCATGACCCGCGCGCCTCGCGCGCACCACGCAGGCGCTCGCGCGCACCCGCGTGCGCACCGCACCGCAGCACCACCCGGAATCCGAACCACAGCTTTCGAGGGGACACACGCCGATGACGGCCGAGCTGGTCCGGGGGCAGAACCACCCCCTGCCCGACACCCGACTGGAGATCCGCGTGTCGGCCGGTCATCCCGTGGTCGCCGGCGCCACCCTCGGCGACGAGGGCGGCAAGGTCGCCGGCGTCGAATGGATCGCCCACCCCGGCTCGCCGACGCTGCCCGGCGTGGAGGTCTCCCAGCAGGCCGCCGCCGACCACCGCCTCGCCGTCGACCTGGAGGCCGTCCCCGCGTCCGTGCACCGCGTCTCGGTGCTGCTCGCGCTGCCCGTCGGCGTCGGCGGCCCGAGCCGCTTCGGCGCGCTCGCCGCCCCCTTCGTCGCCGTCACCGGCCTCGACGGCACCGAGATCGCCAGCTACACCATCACCGGCCTGGACGCCGAGTCCGCGGTCTTCGCCCTGGAGCTCTACCGCCGCCAGGGCGCCTGGAAGGTCCGCGCCATCGGCCAGGGATACGAGGGCGGGCTCGCCGCCATGCTCGCCGACCAGGGCATGCCGGGCTCCACCGAACTGGCCGGCACGATCCTCGACGCGGTCGCCCGCGGCCTGGCCCGCTCGGTGTCCGCCCCGCCGCCGCGCGTCCCCGACGCCGAGCGCGTCCGCCACTCGGCGCCCGCCGCCGCCACCGACCAGACGGCCGCCGGCCTGCCCACGCCGCCGCCGGCTACCGCGCCCGCCGACCCGCCCGGCCCGGGCGCCGGCCAGGGCCCCGCCCCGGCCCCGAGCGGCCCGCCCCCCTCCGGCGGCCCCATCGACTACTCCCACCCGCGCCGCCGGGCCGCCGCCCCCGAACCGCAGCCCGCCGCGCCCCCGCAGGGCCCGCGCGCGCCGGTCGCCGGCGACGCCAGCGGCTGGTCCATGGAGGAGCGGCTCTACAACCAGGTCTGGGGCATGTTCGAGGACCTGGCCCGCACCACCGCCGCCTACCGCAGCGCCTGCGACTTCGCCCAGTCCCGGATGGACCAGGAGCTCGACCGCG
Source organism: Streptomyces tritici (assembly GCF_048500665.1). Lineage (NCBI taxonomy): Bacteria > Bacillati > Actinomycetota > Actinomycetes > Kitasatosporales > Streptomycetaceae > Streptomyces > Streptomyces tritici. The sequence continues at coordinate 1,442,239 of NZ_CP183183.1, read as the reverse complement.
TCCTGTCCGACCCGCGCAGCCGCATCGGCGGCCAGGGCGACGCCGCCCGCGCCGCGGCCCGCGCCAAGCACGACGAACTGACCGACCGGGCCCGCGAGGTCCTCGACCGCGACCTCGCGCAGCTGGCCGCCGAGTCCGAGGTCGTGGAGCCCGCCCTGCCGGCCGCCTTCGCCGGCTGGGACAACCCCGTCTGGCACGCCTACCGCGTCCCCATGGAGATCCCCATGGCCCTGCGCCTGGGCGACCTCCACCTCCCGGAGCGGACCGACCTGCGCATCCCCATGCTCGTCCGGCTGCCGCTGGAGCGGGGACTGTGGGTGGACGCGGGCCGCGGCCGCTCCGAGGCGGCCAACCTGCTCGACGAGGCCGTGCTGCGCCGCCGCGCCCTCGACACCGCCGTGGCGCTCGCCGCCCGGCTGCTCGCCGTTTACCCGGCCGGCGAGTTCACCGTGCACGTCATCGACGCGGCGGGCTCCGGAGCCGCCGCGCTCGCCCCGCTCGTGGAGACGGGCGTGCTGGCCGCCCCGCCCGCGGCCGGCCCGGCCGCCGTCTCCGCCCTGCTCGCCCAGCTCACCGAGCGCGTGGACCTGCTGCAGATGGCCGTCCGGGCCGGTGCGGCCGACGCGCTGCCGCCCGGCCTGGTCCCCGGAGAGCAGCTGCTGATCGTCCACGACTTCCCGCACGGCTTCGACGACCGTGCGGTCACCCAGCTGCGCTACCTCGCCGACGAGGGCCCGTCCGTGGGCGTGCACCTCATGGTGGTGGCCGACCGCGACGACGCCGACGGCTACGGTCCGCTGCTCGACCCGATGTGGCGCAAGCTGCTGCGGCTCTCCCCGGTCCCCGACGACCACCTCGCCGACCCGTGGGTCGGGCACGCCTGGACCTACGAGCCGCCGCTCGTCCCCGAGGGCAGCCGGATCCTGTGGCAGGTGCTCGGCCAGGTCGCCGAGGCCCGCCGTGCCTGGGGGCGCTGACCGGCTCTGACCTCGGCACTTGGCGGCTCTTTACCCTCCCCTTTACCTTCCCTTGGTCTTTCGGGTAACCTTCGGGGAGCGGAGGGGAGTACTCCCCATGTGCGGCGTGCCCGTCAATACGGACCGATGACCCGAATCGGTCCCGGGGCGCCGGCCCGGTGACCCGGGTGGAAGAGACCTCCGGCAGCGACGACGCTGAACGAGCCGTACGAAGCCGGAGGCACAGTGGACGTATCCGTGACCCTGTGGGTGGTGACCATTCTCGGTCTCTCCGCCCTGATCGCGATCGACTTCTTCATCGGGCGCAAGCCCCACGACGTGTCGGTCAAGGAAGCCGGCATCTGGACGGTCGTCTGGATCGTCCTCGCCGCACTGTTCGGCCTCGGCCTGCTGGTCTTCGGCACCAGCCAGGCGTCCGGGGAGTTCTTCGCCGGCTTCATCACCGAGAAGTCGCTGAGCGTCGACAACCTCTTCGTCTTCGTCCTGATCATGGCGAAGTTCGCGGTGCCGTCCCACCTCCAGCAGCGCGTGCTGCTGGTCGGCGTCCTCATCGCCCTGGTGCTGCGCGCGATCTTCATCGCCGCCGGCGCGGCGATCATCGCCAGCTTCTCCTGGGTCTTCTACCTCTTCGGCGCCTTCCTCATCTACACCGCCTGGAAGCTGATCCAGGAGGCCCGCAAGGACGAGGACGAGGACGAGTTCGAGGAGAACCGCCTGCTCAAGTCGATCGAGAAGAAGTTCGGCGTCGCCGACCGGTACCACGGCACCAAGCTGTTCCTCCGGGTCAACGGCAAGCGCGTGCTGACCCCGCTGATGGTCGTCATGCTCGCCATCGGCACCACCGACATCCTCTTCGCGCTCGACTCGATCCCGGCGATCTTCGGCCTGACCCAGGACCCGTACATCGTCTTCACCGCCAACGCGTTCGCCCTCATGGGCCTGCGCCAGCTGTACTTCCTGATCGGCGGCCTGCTGAAGAAGCTGGTCCACCTCAGCTACGGCCTGTCGGTGATCCTCGGCTTCATCGGCGTCAAGCTGGTGCTGCACGCCCTGCACGAGTCCGGGGTGCACGTCCCGGAGATCACCATCCCGTTCTCGCTCACCTTCATCTGCGGCGTCCTGATCATCACCACGATCACCAGCCTGATCGCCTCGAAGAAGCAGTCCGAGAAGGAGACCGCGGCCGCCGCCTCCGGCAAGCCCGAGAAGGACAGCATCGACGCCTGACCCCGTCCTCCCCGGAGCGACAGGAGACCCAGGAGCCCGTCCCGGCCGTTCAGGCCGGGGCGGGCTCCGGCGTCTCGTCGGCGGCCGGCAGGGTTTCCGGAAGGAGGGTGAAGCAGCTCAGGCTCAGGAGGGCGACCGCCGTGAGGTAGGCCGCCACGCCCCACGGGGGGCCCGAGCCCGGGCCCGAGACGGCCGTGGCCACGATCGGGGTGAGGGCGCCGCCGAGGACGCCCGCCAGGTTGTAGCCGACCGCCGCGCCCGTGCAGCGCACCCGCGGCTCGTACAGCTCCGGCAGGTACGCGGCGACCACCGCGAACATCGTGATGAACGCGAGCAGCGCGCCCAGGAAGCCCAGGAACATCAGCAGCGGCTGCGCCGTGTGCAGCAGCGCCACCATCGGGAACATCCACACCGCCGTCGCCGCGCAGCCCGTCAGGCAGAGCGGCCGCCGCCCGTACCGGTCGCCCAGCAGCGCCGCCAGCGGCGTCACGGCACCCTTCACCGCCACCGCCGCCATGATGCAGCCCAGCATCACCGTGCGGCTCACGCCGAGCCGCTCCGTGCCGTACGCCAGTGCCCAGGTCGAGACCGCGTAGAACACCGCGTACCCGACCGCCAGCGCCCCGGCCGTCAGCAGCACCAGCCGCCAGTGCCCGCGCGCCACCTCCGCCAGCGGCGCGCTCGCCCGCTCGCCCGTCTCGGCCAGCTCCTTGAACTGCGGGGTCTCCGCCAGCGAGGACCGCAGCAGCAGGCCGCCCGCCGCCAGCAGCCCGGCCGCCCAGAACGGCACCCGCCACCCCCACGAGCGGAACTGCTCGTCGCTCAGCGCCGCCGACAGGGCCAGCATCACCCCGTTCGCCAGGAGGAAGCCGACCGACGGGCCGATCTGCGGGAAGCTCGTCCACAGCCCGCGCCGCCGCGCCGGGGCGTGCTCGGCCGTCAGCAGCACCGCCCCGCCCCACTCGCCGCCGAGCCCCAGCCCCTGCAGGAAACGCAGCACGAGCAGCAGCGCCGGGGCGGCGATGCCGATCGAGGCGTACGAGGGGACGCAGCCGACCGCGACGGTGGCGCAGCCGGTCAGCAGCAGCGAGGCGAACATGACCGGCCGCCGCCCGTACCGGTCGCCGACGTGCCCGAACAGGGCGGAACCGATCGGCCGGGACAGGAAGCCGACCGCGAAGGTGCCGAAGGCGGCCAGGGTGCCGGCCAGCGGCGAGAACGTGGGGAAGAACAGGGGGCCGAGCACCAGCGCCGCCGCGGTGCCGTAGACGAAGAAGTCGTAGAACTCGACGGCCGTGCCGGCGAGCGAGGCGGCGGCGAGCCGCCCCATGGAGGGCTTCGCCTCGGCGGGGGCCGAGGCGTGGGGAGTGGAGTGCATGCCGCGCCAACTACCCGGGGCGCTCCCCGGTTACGGGGGAGTGAGGAAGCGCGCGGCACCGGGCCGCGCGCCCCTTGCGGCCGCCCATCGGCGGGCCGGTCCTACCAGCCGCGCTCGCGCCACTCCGGCAGCTTCGGCCGCTCGTCGCCCAGCGTGGTGTCCCTGCCGTGGCCGGGGTACACCCAGGTCTCGTCCGGCAGCACGTCGAAGAGCTTGGTCTCCACGTCGTGGATGAGGCTCGCGAACGCCTCCGGGTCCTTCCAGGTGTTGCCGACCCCGCCCGGGAAGAGGCAGTCGCCGGTGAAGACGTGCGGGTGTCCGTGCGGATCGTCGTAGATCAGCGCGATCGAGCCGGGCGTGTGCCCGACCAGATGCCGGGCGGTCAGCTCGACCTCGCCGACGCGGATGACGTCGCCGTCCTCGACCAGCTCGTCGGTGCCGACCGGGATGCCCTCGGCGTCGTACGCGCCCGCGTACGTGCGGGCGCCCGTGGCGGCGACCACCTCGGCCAGGGCCTGCCAGTGGTCGCCGTGCCGGTGGGTGGTGACGACGGACGCGATGCCGTCGTCCCCGATCAGCGTGAGGAGCGTCTGCGGATCGCTGGCCGCGTCGATGAGCAGCTGCTCCCCGGTGGCCCGGCAGCGCAGCAGATACGCGTTGTTGTCCATCGGACCGACCGCGACCTTCGAGATCATCAGATCCTTCAGCTCGTGCACGTCCGCGGGTCCGCCGACCCTGACCGTTCCGCTGTACGTCATGGAATCAGCCTATAGCGGGGGCAGCTCCGGGAGCCGGTCGCCGGACATCACCGCGAGGTGGGCGCCCTTCTCGCCGCGGCCCGCCAGCCAGCCGAGCAGATCGGCGTAGGAGCCCTCCAGGACGACCGGTGCGCCCTCGGTGCCGCCGGTGGTCCACTCCGTCCCGCCCTCGTACGCCCGGAGCGTGACCGGCGGCACCTCGGGGCGGCCGGACCAGCGGTCGGCCAGGAACTCGATCTCGCGCAGGACGAACTCCTCCGGCAGGTCCTCCAGCCCGTACCCGATGCCGAGGTCGACGTGGTGCAGGTCCACCTCGACCCAGCGGCGGAAGGGGATCCGGGCGGCGCGGTCGGTGACGCCGTTGCGCAGCTCGACGACGCGCTCCCAGTCGGCCGGCTCGGCGCTCACGGCCTGGAAGCGCTCGGCGCTCTCCCGCAGGTCGGCGAGCTGGACGTCGAGCGGGCGGCCCGCGTCGCGCCCGATGTCGGCGTCGCGGGTCGCGCCGTCCTTGTACATGGGCAGGCCGCGCAGCACGTTCACGAGGGCGTCGGCGTTGCGGGATACATGGGCCAGGACATGGCCGCGGGTCCAGCCGGGGAGCCGTGACGGCTCGGCGAGCGCCGCGTTGTCCAGGGCGGCGGCCGCGTCGATGAGCCGCTCGGTCGCCTCGCGTACGGAGGCCAGGTCGCGCACAGGGTCGATCATGGCGCCGACCCTAGCGCCGTCCACTCGTTCGGGTGAAGCGAGCGGCGAGCGTCCGGAAATCGAATGTGCGTGCTATAGGCTCGACGGAAGCATCCGGCATCCTTGGTTGTTGGGTGTTCAGGCACATCCGCTCTCTCAAGAAAGGTGCGGACCGGCGTGGCCGACCGTCTCATCGTCCGTGGCGCTCGCGAGCACAACCTCAAGAACGTCTCGCTCGACCTCCCCCGTGACTCACTCATCGTCTTCACCGGGCTCTCGGGGTCGGGCAAGTCGTCGCTCGCGTTCGACACGATCTTCGCGGAGGGGCAGCGCCGTTACGTCGAGTCCCTCTCCTCCTACGCCCGGCAGTTCCTCGGCCAGATGGACAAGCCGGACGTCGACTTCATCGAGGGCCTGTCGCCGGCCGTCTCGATCGACCAGAAGTCGACCTCGCGCAACCCGCGCTCCACGGTCGGCACCATCACGGAGGTCTACGACTACCTCCGGCTCCTCTTCGCCCGGATCGGCAAGCCGCACTGTCCCGAGTGCCGCCGCCCCATCTCCCGCCAGTCGCCGCAGGCCATCGTCGACAAGGTCCTCGAGCTGCCCGAGGGCAGCCGCTTCCAGGTGCTCTCGCCGCTGGTCCGCGAGCGCAAGGGCGAGTTCGTCGACCTCTTCGCCGACCTGCAGACCAAGGGCTACAGCCGGGCCCGCGTCGACGGCACGACGATCCAGCTCAGCGAGCCCCCGACGCTGAAGAAGCAGGAGAAGCACACCATCGAGGTGGTCGTCGACCGCCTCACCGTCAAGGACTCCGCCAAGCGCCGGCTCACCGACTCCGTGGAGACCGCCCTCGGCCTGTCCGGCGGCATGGTCGTGCTCGACTTCGTCGACCTCCCCGAGGACGACCCCGAGCGCGAGCGGATGTACTCGGAGCACCTGTACTGCCCGTACGACGACCTCTCCTTCGAAGAGCTGGAGCCGCGCTCCTTCTCCTTCAACTCGCCCTTCGGCGCCTGCCCGGACTGCACCGGCATCGGCACCCGCATGGAGGTCGACCCCGAGCTGATCGTCCCGGACGAGGAGCGCTCCCTCGACGAGGGCGCCATCCACCCCTGGTCGCACGGCCACACCAAGGAGTACTTCGGCCGGCTCATCGGCGGCCTCGCCCAGGCGCTGAACTTCCGCACCGACGTCCCGTACGCCGCGCTCCCGCAGCGGGCCAAGAAGGCCCTGATGCACGGGCACAAGACCCAGGTCGAGGTCCGTTACCGCAACCGGTACGGCCGCGAGCGGGCCTACGTCACCCCCGCCTTCGAGGGCGCGGTGTCCTTCGTCAAGCGGCGGCACAGCGACGCCGAGAGCGACTCCAGCCGCGAGCGCTTCGAGGGCTACATGCGCGAGGTGCCCTGCCCCACCTGTGAGGGCACGCGCCTGAAGCCGATCGTGCTCGCGGTCACGATCATGGACAAGTCCATCGCCGAGGTCTCGGCGATGTCGATCAGCGAGTGCGCCGAGTTCCTCGGCCGGATGACGCTCAGCGCCCGCGACAAGAAGATCGCCGAGCGGGTCCTGAAGGAGGTCAACGAGCGGCTGCGGTTCCTCGTCGACGTCGGCCTGGACTACCTCTCGCTCAACCGCGCCGCCGGCACGCTCTCCGGCGGCGAGGCCCAGCGCATCCGGCTCGCCACCCAGATCGGCTCCGGCCTGGTCGGCGTGCTGTACGTGCTGGACGAGCCGTCCATCGGCCTGCACCAGCGGGACAACCACCGGCTCATCGAGACCCTGGTCCGGCTCCGCGACATGGGCAACACGCTCATCGTCGTCGAGCACGACGAGGACACCATCAAGGTCGCCGACTGGGTCGTCGACATCGGCCCCGGCGCCGGCGAGCACGGCGGCAAGGTGGTCCACTCCGGACCGCTGAAGGAGCTCCTCGCCAACAAGGAGTCGATGACCGGGCAGTACCTGTCCGGCCGGAAGGCCATCCCGACGCCGGAGATCCGGCGCCCGGTGGACCCCACCCGGCAGCTCACGGTGCACGGCGCCCGGGAGAACAACCTGCGGGACATCGACGTGTCCTTCCCGCTGGGCGTGCTCACCGCCGTCACCGGCGTCTCCGGCTCCGGCAAGTCCACGCTGGTCAACGACATCCTGTACACGCACCTGGCGCGCGAGCTGAACGGCGCGAAGTCGGTGCCCGGCCGGCACACCCGGGTCGACGGCGACGACCTCGTCGACAAGGTCGTGCACGTGGACCAGTCGCCCATCGGCCGCACCCCGCGGTCCAACCCGGCGACGTACACCGGCGTCTTCGACCACGTCCGCAAGCTCTTCGCGGAGACGATGGAGGCCAAGGTCCGCGGCTACCTGCCGGGCCGGTTCTCCTTCAACGTCAAGGGCGGCCGCTGCGAGAACTGCTCCGGCGACGGCACCATCAAGATCGAGATGAACTTCCTGCCGGACGTCTACGTCCCGTGCGAGGTCTGCCACGGCGCCCGGTACAACCGGGAGACCCTGGAGGTCCACTACAAGGGCAAGTCCATCGCCGAGGTGCTGGACATGCCGATCGAGGAGGCGCTCGACTTCTTCGAGGCGGTCCCGACCATCGCCCGCCATCTGCGCACGCTCACCGAGGTCGGCCTCGGGTACGTGCGGCTGGGCCAGTCCGCGCCCACGCTCTCCGGCGGCGAGGCGCAGCGCGTCAAGCTCGCCTCCGAGCTGCAGAAGCGCTCCACGGGCCGCACGGTCTACGTGCTGGACGAGCCGACCACGGGGCTGCACTTCGAGGACATCTCGAAGCTGATCAAGGTCCTGTCGGGTCTGGTGGACAAGGGGAACTCGGTGATCGTCATCGAGCACAACCTGGACGTCATCAAGACCGCCGACTGGATCGTCGACATGGGCCCCGAGGGCGGCAGCGGCGGCGGCATCGTCGTCGCGGAGGGCACCCCGGAGCAGGTCGCGGCGGTGCCGGCGAGCCACACCGGCAAGTTCCTCCGGGAGATCCTCGGGCCGGAGCGGGTCAGCGACGCCGCCATCCCGGCGGCGCGGAAGGCTCCGGCGGCCAAGAAGAGCGCCAACTCCACGGCGGTGAAGAAGGCTCCGGTCAAGAAGACGGCGGCCGCGAAGACCGCCGCCAAGAAGACGACCGCCCGGGCCCGCAAGGCCTGAGGCGCGTACGTCGGAGCGGGGCGCGCGGGCGGGGCGATGGGCCCCTCCGCCCGCGCGCCCGTCGCGCCTCTAGAGACGCGGCACCGAGCGGAGCTCCGTCGCGTACGGGGGCTCCGCGCCCGGGCGGGTGCACGTCAGCGCGGCCGCCTCCGCCGCGTACCCCAGCAGGGCCCGCCACGCCTCCTCGTCCAGGGCCTCCAGCTCCTGGCGGCTGAGGCCGGCCAGGGGGTGCAGCAGGGCGGCGTTCACCGTGTCGCCCGCGCCGATCGTGTCCGCGACCGTCACCGGCACCGCCGGCACCGAGACCGTCAGCCCGCGCGCGTACACCGTCAGGCCCGTCGCGCCCCGGGTCACCACCACCGCCGCCGGACCGGCGTCCGCCCACTCCCGCGGGTCGCCACCCAGCCAGCGCGCGTCCTCCTCCGAGAGCTTCAGCAGCGACACGTACGGCAGCCAGCGCCGGAACCGCGCCCGGTAGGCGGCCGGCTCCGGGATCAGGCCGGCCCGGATGTTCGGGTCGAGCAGCGTCAGCGCCCCGCGCCCCGCCTCGCGCCGCAGCAGCGCCTCGTACGCGCTCGCGCCCGGCTCCAGAGCCAGGGACAGCGTCCCGAACGACAGCGCCCGCACCTGCGCGGGCAGCGGCTCCGGCAGCGTGAACAGCCGGTCCGCCGTGCCCTCCGCGTAGAAGCCGTACCCCGCCGAGCCGTCGGGGCCCAGCGTCGCCACCGCCAGCGTCGTCGGCTCGGGCCCGCGCTGCACCAGCCCGGTCCGCACCCCCGCCGCCCGCAGCCCGTCCATCAGCGCCTCGCCGAAGGCGTCCGTGGAGACCCGCGAGCAGAAGGCGACGTCCGCGCCGAGCCGTCCCAGCGCCACCGCCGTGTTGTACGGCCCCCCGCCGCGGCGCGGCACCAGCGGCCCCAGCGGGGCGGCGGCCCCGTCCGGGACCAGGTCGATCAGGGACTCACCGGCGACGACGATCACGTACGCGAACGTAGCCGATGCGGGCCGGCCGGCGACAGCCCGGCCGAGGCGCCCCACGGACCGGCCGGTATCGTCGCATCGGTCACCTCTGGTGCCCCCTTGCCCCGATCCCGACCGTGGAGCGCTCATGTCCGGCCAGACCCCCGACCGCCGCACCGTCCTGAAGGGTGCCGCCCTCGCGGGCGCCGCCGGCCTCGGCGTCGCCGCCTGCTCCACGGAGTCCAAGCTGGGCCACGCCCAGACCCCCACCCCGACCGCCCCGGTGCCCCTCGGCGCGGCCTCGGCGGTCCCGGTCGGCGGCGCGAAGCTCTACCGCGAGCAGCGGCTGCTGGTGCACTGCCCGGCCGAGGGCCAGTACAAGGCGTTCAGCGCCCAGTGCACCCACGCCGGCTGCGTCCTGGACAAGATCGAGCAGAACGAGGGCAACTGCCCCTGCCACGGCAGCCGCTTCGACGTGACCACCGGCAAGGCGCTCAAGGGCCCGGCGACCGTCCCGCTCCCCGCCGTCCCGGTCAAGGTCGTCGACGGCAAGCTGATCGCCGGCCCGGACGCCTAGAGCGCGGACGCCTGAGGGCCGCCTGAGGGCCCCCTCAGGGCGGCCCGGAGTGTCGGCGCCCGCCAGTAGGGTGGGGGCCATGGCCGACCCCTCCAGCTACCGCCCCAAGCCGGGAGAGATCCCCGAGTCGCCGGGGGTCTACAAGTTCCGCGACGAGCACCGCCGGGTGATCTACGTCGGCAAGGCCAAGTCCCTGCGCCAGCGCCTCGCCAACTACTTCCAGCCGATCGCGAGCCTGCACCCGCGCACGGCCACGATGGTGACGACCGCCGCCTCCGTCGAGTGGACGGTCGTCTCCACCGAGGTCGAGGCGCTGCAGCTGGAGTACTCCTGGATCAAGGAGTTCGACCCCCGGTTCAACGTCAAGTACCGGGACGACAAGAGCTACCCGTACCTCGCCGTCACGCTGAACGAGGAGTACCCGCGCGTCCAGGTGATGCGCGGCCAGAAGAAGAAGGGCGTGCGCTACTTCGGGCCGTACGCGCACGCCTGGGCGATCCGCGAGACCGTCGACCTGATGCTCCGGGTCTTCCCCGTCCGCACCTGCTCCGCCGGGGTGTTCCGCAACGCCGCCGCGGCCGGCCGGCCCTGCCTTCTCGGCTACATCGGCAAGTGCTCGGCCCCCTGCGTCGGCCGGATCCCGCCGGAGGAGCACCGCGAACTGGCCGAGGAGTTCTGCGACTTCATGGCCGGCCGCACCGGCACGTACCTGCGCCGGCTGGAGAAGCAGATGGCGGTGGCCGCCGAGGACATGGAGTACGAGAAGGCCGCCCGGCTCCGCGACGACATCGCGGCCCTGCGCCGGGCCATGGAGAAGAACGCGGTGGTCCTCGCCGACGCCACCGACGCCGACCTGATCGCGCTCGCCGAGGACGAGCTGGAGGCCGCCGTCCAGATCTTCCACGTCCGCGGCGGCCGGGTGCGCGGCCAGCGCGGCTGGGTCACCGACAAGGTCGAGGCCGTCGACACCGCCGGCCTGGTCGAGCACGCCCTCCAGCAGCTGTACGGCGAGGAGAGCGGCGACGCGGTGCCCAAGGAGGTCCTCGTCCCGGCCCTCCCCGAGGACGCCGACACCGTCGGGCAGTGGCTCTCCGGCCGGCGCGGGTCGAACGTGTCCCTGCGCATACCGCAGCGCGGCGACAAGAAGGACCTGATGGCCACGGTCGCGCGCAACGCCCAGCAGGCGCTGGTGCTGCACAAGACCAGGCGCGCCAGCGACCTGACCACCCGCTCCCGGGCCCTGGAGGAGATCGCCGAGGCCCTGGGCCTGGACTCGGCGCCGCTGCGCATCGAGTGCTTCGACATCTCGCACCTCCAGGGCGAGGACGTCGTCGCGTCCATGGTCGTCTTCGAGGACGGGCTGCCGCGCAAGAGCGAGTACCGGCGCTTCCAGATCAAGGGCTTCGAGGGGCAGGACGACGTCCGCTCGATGCACGAGGTGATCAGCCGCCGCTTCAAACGCTACCTGGCCGAGAAGGAGCGGACGGGGGAGTGGGCCGTCCCCGTCGACGGCGAGCCCGGCGACGGCAACGGAAACGGCCTCGGCAGCGGCGCCGGCGAGGGCCCGGCCCTGTCCGGCGAGGTCCCCGCCCCCGGCGAGGGCCGGGACGAGGACGGCCGGCCCAAGCGCTTCGCGTACCCGCCGCAGCTCGTCGTGGTCGACGGCGGGCAGCCCCAGGTGGCGGCGGCCCGGCGGGCCCTCGACGAGCTGGGCATCGACGACATCGCGGTCTGCGGCCTCGCCAAGCGGCTGGAGGAGGTCTGGCTGCCCGGCGAGGACGACCCCGTCGTGCTGCCCCGGTCCAGCGAGGGCCTGTACCTGCTCCAGCGGGTGCGTGACACGGCTCACGACTTCGCCATCCGCTATCAGAGGCAGAAGCGGAGCAAGAAGGTCCGCAGCAGCCCCCTGGACGACGTCCGTGGCCTGGGCGAGACGCGCAAACAGGCGTTGATCAAGCATTTCGGCTCGGTGAAGCGGCTCCGGCAGGCGACAATCGAGCAGATCTGCGAGGTGCCCGGCATGGGCCGCAAGACGGCCGAGGCCGTCGCCGCGGCTCTGGCACAGGCCGCCCCGGCCGCGCCCGCGGTGAACACCGCGACAGGAGAGATCATGGAAGACGGGGGCAGCACGGAATGACCGAGCACGACCGAGAAGACGGAGCAGGAGACGTGAACACGGGCACGACCAAGGAGCCGGGCGAGGCCGCCGACGCGGCCATCCCGGAGCTGGTGATCATCTCCGGCATGTCCGGCGCCGGCCGCTCCACCGCGGCGAAGTGTCTGGAGGACCTCGGCTGGTTCGTCGTGGACAACCTGCCGCCCGCGCTGATCCCCACCATGGTGGAGCTCGGCGCCCGCTCCCAGGGCAATGTGGCCCGGATCGCCGTCGTCGTGGACGTCCGCGGCCGGCGGTTCTTCGACAACCTCCGGGAGTCGCTCGCCGACCTCGACGCCAAGCAGGTCACCCGGCGGATCGTCTTCCTGGAGTCCTCCGACGAGGCGCTGGTCCGGCGCTTCGAGTCGGTCCGCCGCCCGCACCCGCTGCAGGGCGACGGCCGGATCACCGACGGCATCGCGGCCGAGCGCGACCTGCTGCGCGAGCTGCGCGGCGACGCCGACCTGGTGATCGACACCTCCAGCCTCAACGTGCACGAGCTGCGCGCCAAGATGGACGCCCAGTTCGCCGGCGACGAGGAGCCGGAGCTGCGGGCCACCGTCATGTCCTTCGGGTTCAAGTACGGCCTGCCGGTCGACGCCGACCTCGTCGTCGACATGCGCTTCCTGCCCAACCCGCACTGGGTCCCCGAGCTGCGCCCCTTCACCGGGCTCAACACGGAGGTCTCGAACTACGTCTTCAACCAGCCCGGCGCCAAGGAGTTCCTGGACCGCTACACCGAGCTGCTCCAGCTCATCGCCGCCGGCTACCGCCGCGAGGGCAAGCGGTACGTGACCGTCGCCGTCGGCTGCACGGGCGGCAAGCACCGCTCCGTCGCCACCGCGGAGAAGCTCGCCGCCCGCCTCGCCGCGGAAGGGGTCGAGACCGTCGTCGTCCACCGGGACATGGGGCGCGAGTGAAGCCGTACCGTCGGCGTACGTCCACCCTGTCGGTACGTACGCTCCGCAGGCGCGGCGCCCAGCCGAAGGTCGTCGCGCTGGGCGGGGGCATGGGCCTGTCCGCCTCCCTCGCCGCCCTGCGCCGGATCACCGGGGACCTCACCGCGGTGGTCACGGTCGCCGACGACGGCGGCTCCAGCGGCCGGCTCCGGGAGGAGCTCGGCGTGCTGCCGCCCGGCGACCTGCGCAAGGCCCTGGCCGCGCTCTGCGGCGACGACGACTGGGGCCAGACCTGGGCCCGGGTCATCCAGCACCGCTTCCAGTCGCGCGGCGAGATGCACGGCCACGCCGTCGGCAACCTGCTGATCGTCGCGCTCTGGGAGCAGCTCGGCGACCCGGTCCAGGCCCTGGACCTGGTGGGCCGGCTGCTCGGCGCGCAGGGCCGCGTGCTGCCGATGTCGGCGGTGCCGCTGGAGCTGCGCGCCCTGGTCCGGGGCCACGACCCGGCCCGCCCGGACGACGTGGACACCGTGCGCGGCCAGGCGACGGTGGCGCTGACCCCGGGCGAGGTGCAGTCGGTGCACCTCGTGCCGAACGACCCGCCGGCCGTGCCGGAGGCCGTCGCCGCGGTGCTCGACGCGGACTGGGTCGTGCTCGGGCCGGGCTCCTGGTTCTCCTCGGTGATCCCGCACCTGCTGGTGCCGGAGCTGTACGAGGCGCTGGTGGAGACCAAGGCCCGCAAGGTGCTCTCGCTGAACCTCGCTCCGCAGCCCGGGGAAACCGAGGGCTTCTCCCCGCAGCGTCATTTGGAGGTTTTGGGGCGACACGCCCCTAAACTCGCCCTGGACGTGGTGCTGGCCGACGAGGCCGCCGTGCCCGACGCGTCAGCAGGGGAGCCCCTCGTCGATGCCGCGAAGCGGCTCGGCGCCGCACTCGAGCTGGCGCCCGTGGCCCGGCCCGACGGCGCTCCGAAGCACGATCCGGAGCTACTGGCCGCCGCGTACGACCGTATTTTTCGGATGCATGGAAGGATCGGCCCATGGCGATGACGGCAGCGGTGAAGGACGAGATCTCCCGGCTCCCCGTCACCCGGACCTGCTGCAGGAAGGCCGAGGTCTCGTCGATCCTCCGGTTCGCGGGCGGGCTGCACCTGGTGAGCGGCCGGATCGTGATCGAGGCGGAGTTGGACACCGCGATGGCGGCGCGCCGGCTCAAGCGCGACATCCTGGAGATCTTCGGCCACAGCTCCGAGCTGATCGTGATGGCTCCGGGCGGGCTGCGGCGCGGCTCCCGGTTCGTGGTGCGCGTGGTGGCGGGCGGCGACCAGCTGGCCCGGCAGACCGGCCTGGTCGACGGCCGCGGCCGGCCGATCCGCGGGCTGCCCCCGCAGGTCGTCTCCGGCGCGACCTGCGACGCCGAGGCGGCCTGGCGCGGGGCGTTCCTGGCGCACGGCTCGCTCACCGAGCCGGGGCGCTCCTCCTCCCTGGAGGTCACCTGCCCGGGCCCCGAGGCGGCGCTCGCGCTGGTCGGCGCGGCCCGGCGGCTGTCCATCGCGGCGAAGGCCCGTGAGGTGCGCGGCGTGGACCGGGTCGTGGTCCGCGACGGCGACGCCATCGGCGCGCTGCTGACCCGGCTCGGCGCCCACGAGTCGGTGCTCGCCTGGGAGGAGCGGCGGATGCGCCGCGAGGTCCGGGCCACCGCGAACCGGCTGGCCAACTTCGACGACGCGAACCTGCGCCGCTCGGCCCGCGCGGCGGTCGCCGCCGGCGCCCGGGTGCAGCGCGCCCTGGAGATCCTGGCGGACGAGGTGCCCGAGCACCTGGCGGCCGCGGGCCGGCTGCGCATGGAGCACAAGCAGGCCAGCCTGGAGGAGCTGGGCGCGCTCGCCGACCCGCCGCTGACCAAGGACGCGGTCGCCGGCCGGATCCGCCGGCTGCTCGCGATGGCCGACAAGCGGGCCGCGGACCTGGGCATCCCCGGGACCGAGCACAACCTGACGGAGGAGCTGGACGACAGCCTGGTCGGCTGAGTTCCTCTCCGTATTTCGCTCCTACGCCGCTGCCGGCGCCCTCCCCGGGGGCGCCGGCAGCGGCGTACGCGCATCCGGCCCGGTGCCACCGACTCCGTTCGCGTGAACGTGCCGAACCACCCGCAGGCGTTCTTGACATGATCATGAACTGTGCCGAGCCTGGCGTCTGTTCACTTTCGTGGCAGACAACAGCAAGGGGGGCCAATGAGACGAAGGGCGAGAGCGATTCTCGCGGCGGCTTCACTCCTGATCGCGGGGCTGTCCGCGGCGCCCGCGGCGGGGGCGGCGCAGAAGGAAGGCGACGACGGCGAACTGTCCGTGTGGCGCGCCCAGGTGACGAAGGAGCAGGTGCCGCTCGTCCTCGAGGCCGGCACCGACGGACACGAACTCACCGAGCAGGTCCCCGACAAGGGGACCGCGACCATCGAGCTCCACCTCACCGACCGACAGGCCGGAAAGCTCCGCGACCAGGGCGTCGACCTCGCCCGGCACACCCTCTCCACCCAGGCCCGGCAGCGCGTCGCCGCCGCCGGCGACGGCGTCTTCCGCCCGTACGGCGGCCCGAACGGCCTCAAGCAGGAGATCCTGGCCACCGCCCAGGCCCACCCGGCGCTGACCAAGGTCGTCTCCCTCGGCAAGACCCTCAAGGGCCAGGACATCCTCGCCCTGAAGATCTCCAAGAACGCCGACTCCGTCCGCGACGGCAGCAAGCCGGCCACGCTGTACCTGTCCAACCAGCACGCCCGCGAGTGGATCACCCCGGAGATGACCCGGCGGCTGATGCACCACTACCTCGACGGCTACGGCAAGGACCAGCGGCTGACGAGGATCGTCGACACCACCGAACTGTGGTTCGTGCTCTCCGCCAACCCGGACGGCTACGACCACACCCACGCCGACCCGGCCAACCGCCAGTGGCGCAAGAACCTGCGCGACAACAACGGCGACGGCCGCATCACCCCCGGCGACGGCGTCGACCTCAACCGCAACTTCGCCTACAAGTGGGGCTACGACAACGAGGGCTCCTCGCCCGACCCGGCCGACGAGACCTTCCGCGGCACCGGGCCCATGTCCGAGCCCGAGACCCGCGCCCTGGACGCCTTCCAGCGCCGCATCGGCTTCCAGTACGGCATCAACTACCACTCGGCCGCCCAGCTGCTGCTGTACGGCGTCGGCTGGCAGGTCGCCACCGACACCCCCGACGACGTGGCGCTCAAGGCCCTCGCCGGCACCCCGCAGAACTCCGCGGTCCCCGGCTACCGGCCGCAGGTCTCCTCCGAGCTGTACACCACCAACGGCGAGGCCGACGGACACGCGGCGAACGTCAACGGGATGCAGATGTTCACCCCGGAGATGTCCACCTGCGCCACCGCCTCCCGCGTCGACCCGAACGACGCCTGGGAACCGGCCGACTGCGCCTCGGTCTTCACCTTCCCGGACGACGAGAAGCTCATCCAGCAGGAGTTCGCCAAGAACATCCCGTTCGCCCTCGCCGTCGCCGAGTCCTCGGTCCGGCCCGACACCCCGGTCTCGCCGGTCGGCGCGCCCGCCGCCGACCTCACCCCGGACGTCTTCACCACCTCCTACGCCCGCGGCGGCGACCAGGAGGTCCGGGTGACCGCCAAGAAGTCGCTGCGCGACAAGCGGCTCCAGTACCGCGTCAACGGCGGCCGCACGCACTCCGAGGAACTGGAGCGCTGGCGCGGCGGCGAGACGTACGGCGGCGACGACAACCTCTACTTCGACCACTACGGGGCCGAGGTCGAGGGCGCCCGGCCCGGCGACACCGTCGAGGTCTGGTTCACCGCCCGCACCCGCGAGGGCGCCCGCACCTCCTCCGCCCCGTTCACCTACAAGGTCGCCGAGCGGCCGCGCGGGGACGTCCTGGTCCTCGCCGAGGAGGGCGGCACCGCCGCCGCGCAGCACACCGCCACATACGTCCGGGCCCTCGCCGACGCCGGCCACCGCGCGGCCGTCTGGGACGTCGCCACACAGGGAGTCCCGCACCCGCTCGGCGTCCTGGACCACTTCCGCACCGTCGTCTGGTACACCGGCGCCGAGCGGCCGAGCGGTCCCGTCATGCTGGCCGTGCGCGACTACCTCAACGAGGGCGGCAAGCTCGTCAACGCCGGGGAGAAGTCCGGCGGTCAGGTCGACATCGGCCGGGCCGACTCCAACGACTTCGCCCAGTACTACCTCGGCGCCTTCCACCGCGCGGGCCTGAAGAACGCCGGCTCGTTCGCCGGATCGGGTGGTTTCGCCGGCGCCACGGCGACGCTCGGCCCGGCCGCCGGCAACCCGCTCGACAACGCCGGCGCGTACACCGTCACCTCCGACACGCTGGACCCGGAGCGCTTCCCGCAGTTCCGCAGCGCCTCCGGCGGCGACTACCCGGGCGTGCGCACGCCGTTCGAGCCGTACGAGGGCCAGTCCTTCGCGGCCGCCCGGCACGCCGACAACGCCTGGATGCGGCTCAGCCGCACCGTCGACCTCACGTCCGTCTCCGCCGCCGACCGGCCGAGCCTGCGGTTCCAGGTCAGCTACGACACCGAGGAGGGCTACGACAACCTCGTCGTCGAGGCCCACACCGCCGGCCAGGACGACTGGACCACGCTGCCCGACGCCAACGGCGGCACCAGCGCCGCCGCCCCGGCCGACTGCGGCGAGGGCTACTACGTCCGCGGGCACCCCTTCCTGGCCCGGTACCTCACCGTGGGCGAGGACGGCTGCGCCACCACCGGCACCAGCGGCTCCTGGCACGCCTTCACCGGCGCCTCCAACGGCTGGCAGCAGGCCTCGATCGACCTGAGCGCCTACGCCGGCAAGCAGGTCGAGCTGTCGATCTCGTACATCTCCGACCCGGGGACCAACGAGATGGGGGCCTTCGTCGACGACACCCGGCTGGTCGTCGGCGGGGCGGACACCGGTGCCGAGGGCTTCGAGACCTCGCTGGGCGCGTGGACCGTACCGGGTCCGCCGGCCGGCAGCCCCGGCAACGGCAACGACTGGGCGCGCTCTCCCGGCCTGTTCCACTCGCAGGCGTCCGTCACGACCCGTGACACCGTCCTGCTCGGTTTCGGGCTGGAACACGTGCTGCGACCGCAGGAGCGCGGGGCGCTGCTGAGGAAGGCGCTGGGAGCCCTGCACGGCTGAGCGGGCACCCGCACTTTTGATCACGGTGAGTGATCAGGACAAAGGGAGCGTTGTGGCCCGAACCCGTCGGTAGGTACGGGCCACAACGGAATTTATGGGGTTCGGACCTGCACGCGATGTCACTCTCAGGCGTGGGGAGAGGTAGGGTCGGAAGCGGTCGGGGACATCCCTAAAAAAGAAAATCGCCGGGCGTCGAAACCCGGCGTACTCTCACGAGGAGATCGGTTCGTGACGATCCGCGTAGGCATCAACGGCTTCGGCCGCATTGGTCGCAACTATTTCCGCGCGCTCCTTGAGCAGGGTGCCGACATCGAGATCGTGGCTGTCAACGACCTGGGTGACACCGCGACCACCGCTCACCTGCTGAAGTACGACACGATCCTGGGACGCCTCAAGGCCGAGGTCACCCACACCGAGGACACCATCACCGTCGACGGCCACACCATCAAGGTGCTGTCCGAGCGCAACCCGGCCGACATCCCGTGGGGCGAGCTGGGCGTCGACATCGTCATCGAGTCCACCGGCATCTTCACCAAGCGCGACGACGCCGCCAAGCACCTCGCCGGCGGCGCCAAGAAGGTCCTCATCTCGGCTCCGGCCAAGGACGAGGACATCACCATCGTCATGGGCGTCAACCAGGACAAGTACGACGCGGCCCAGCACCACGTCATCTCCAACGCGTCCTGCACCACCAACTGCGTCGCCCCGATGGCGAAGGTCCTCGACGAGAACTTCGGCATCGTCAAGGGCCTGATGACGACGGTCCACGCGTACACCAACGACCAGCGCATCCTGGACTTCCCGCACAAGGACCTGCGCCGCGCCCGCGCCGCCGCGGAGAACATCATCCCGACCACGACGGGCGCCGCCAAGGCCACCGCCCTGGTCCTCCCGCAGCTCAAGGGCAAGCTCGACGGCATGGCCATGCGCGTCCCGGTCCCGACCGGTTCGGCCACCGACCTCGTCGTGGAGCTCCAGCGCGAGGTCACCAAGGACGAGGTCAACGCCGCGTTCAAGAAGGCCGCCGAGGACGGCGACCTGAAGGGCGTCCTCTACTACACCGAGGACGAGATCGTCTCCTCCGACATCGTCGGCGACCCGGCCTCCTGCACCTTCGACGCCTCCCTGACCATGGTTCAGGAGGGCAAGTCGGTGAAGATCCTGGGCTGGTACGACAACGAGTGGGGCTACTCCAACCGCCTCGTCGACCTCACGGTCTTCGTGGGCGAGCAGCTCTGAACCGCCACGAGCTAGGCATCTGATGCAATCGCAGGGCTCGGGCAGTGCAAAGATGCACTGTCCGGGCCCTGCCGTGTGTGCTTGCCCGTTCCGACCTGCAAGGAGTGCGTAACCCCATGAAGACGATCGACGAGCTGCTCGCCGAGGGCGTGGCCGGCAAGCGGGTGTTCGTCCGCGCCGACCTCAACGTGCCGCTGGAGGGCGACACGATCACCGACGACGGGCGCATCCGCGCCGTGCAGCCCACGATCAAGGCGCTCGCCGAGGCCGGCGCCCGGGTGGTCGTCGCCTCGCACCTGGGCCGCCCCAAGGGTGCGCCGGACCCGGCCTTCTCCCTCGCCCCGGCCGCCCGCCGGCTCGGCGAGCTGCTCGGCGCCGAGGTGGCCTTCGCCGCCGACACCGTCGGCGAGTCCGCCAAGGCCACCGTCGCCGCCCTGGAGGACGGCGGGGTCGCGGTCATCGAGAACCTGCGCTTCAACCCCGGTGAGACCTCCAAGGACGACGCCGAGCGCGAGGCCTTCGCCGCGCAGCTCGCGGAGCTGGCCGACGTGTACGTCGGCGACGGCTTCGGCGCCGTGCACCGCAAGCACGCCTCGGTGTACGACCTGCCCGGCAAGCTGCCGCACGCGGCCGGCTCCCTCATCGCCACCGAGGTCGGCGTCCTGAAGAAGCTCACCGACGAGGTCCAGCGGCCGTACGTGGTCGTCCTCGGCGGCGCCAAGGTCTCCGACAAGCTGGGCGTGATCGACAACCTGCTGAAGAAGGCCGACCGCATCCTCATCGGCGGCGGCATGGCCTACACCTTCCTGGCCGCCAAGGGCCACGAGGTCGGCATCTCGCTGCTCCAGGCCGACCAGAAGGACACGTGCCTGGAGTACCTGGCGGAGGCGGAGAAGCGCGGCGTGGAGTTCGTGCTGCCCGTCGACGTCCTGGTCTCGACCGAGTTCCCGGACCTCAAGACCAAGGCCCCGGCCACGTACGAGACGGTCGCCGCGGACGCCATCCCGGCGGACAAGGAGGGCCTCGACATCGGCCCGAAGACCCGTGAGCTGTACGCGGCCAAGCTCGCCGACGCGGGCACCGTGTTCTGGAACGGCCCGATGGGCGTCTTCGAGCACCCCGACTACGCGAACGGCACCAAGGCCGTCGCGCAGGCGCTGCTCGACTCGCCCGGTTTCACCGTCGTGGGCGGCGGGGACTCCGCCGCCGCCGTGCGCACGCTCGGCTTCGACGAGAATGCTTTCGGCCACATCTCGACCGGCGGCGGCGCCAGCCTCGAGTACCTCGAGGGCAAGACGCTCCCCGGCCTCGCCGCACTGGAGGACTGACCCCCCGATGACCACCCGTACCCCGCTCATGGCGGGCAACTGGAAGATGAACCTCAACCACCTCGAGGCCATCCGCCACGTCCAGCTGCTCTCCTTCGCCCTGAACGAGAAGGACTACGACGCCGTCGAGGTCGCGGTCCTGGCGCCCTTCACCGATCTGCGGTCCGTCCAGACCGTGATCGAGGGCGACAAGCTCAAGATGAAGTTCGGCGCCCAGGACCTCTCGGCGCACGACTCCGGCGCGTACACCGGCGAGGTCTCCGGCGCGATGCTGGCCAAGCTGAACTGCACGTACGTGACCGTCGGCCACTCCGAGCGCCGGGAGTACCACGGCGAGACGGACGAGCTGTGCAACGCCAAGGTCAAGGCGGCGTTCAAGAACGGCCTCACGCCGATCCTCTGCATCGGCGAGGGCCTGGACGTCCGCAAGGCCGGCAACCAGGTCGCGCACACCCTCGCCCAGCTCGACGGCGGTCTGAAGGACGTCCCGGCCGAGCAGGCCGAGACGATCGTGATCGCGTACGAGCCGGTCTGGGCCATCGGCACCGGCGAGGTCGCCACCCCCGAGGACGCCCAGGAGGTCTGCGGGGCGATCCGCGGCCGGCTCGCCGAGCTGTACTCGCAGGAGGTGGCCGACAAGGTCCGCATCCAGTACGGCGGCTCGGTGAAGTCCGGGAACGTCGCCGCGATCATGGCGCAGCCGGATGTCGACGGCGCCCTGGTCGGCGGCGCGTCGCTGGACGCGGACGAGTTCGTCAAGATCGTCCGGTTCCGCGACCAGTGACGCGACCAGTGAGTATGCGGTAGCGACGATCCGTCGTACTCTTGCGGGGGCCGCCGGGCGTGTGCGCCTGTCGGCCCCCGTCGTACACATTCCGAGAATTGCCAGGAAGTAGGGTCCAGCCGTGGTTATGGGGTTCTCGATCGCCCTGATCGTCTTCAGCCTGCTGCTGATGCTGCTCGTGCTGATGCACAAGGGGAAGGGCGGCGGCCTCTCCGACATGTTCGGCGGCGGTATGCAGTCGTCCGTGGGTGGCTCGTCGGTCGCCGAGCGCAACCTGGACCGCATCACGATCGTGGTCGGTCTGCTGTGGATTGCGTGCATTGTCGTACTTGCCCTGCTGATGAAGCTGGACGGGTAACTCCAATCACTGGACGCGCGTTGGGCCTTACGTAGACTGGTGCATCTTCGAGCACCATCACGCAGGGAGTTACGACCGTGGCAAGTGGCAACGCGATCCGGGGAAGCCGGGTCGGAGCGGGGCCGATGGGGGAGGCCGAGCGGGGCGAGTCGGCGCCGCGTCTCCGCATCTCCTTCTGGTGCTCGAACGGGCACGAGACGCAGCCGAGCTTCGCCAGCGACGCGCAGGTCCCGGACACCTGGGACTGCCCCCGCTGCGGATTCCCGGCCGGTCAGGACCGGGACAACCCGCCGGACCCGCCCCGCACCGAGCCCTACAAGACCCACCTCGCGTACGTGCGCGAGCGGCGCAGCGACGCGGACGGCGAGGCGATCCTCGCCGAGGCCCTCGCCAAGCTCCGCGGCGAGATCTGAGCAGCACCCGGGCCCGGCCCGCGACATGACGTCGCGCGCCGGGCCCGTCCGCTCGCCCTCGCACCTCTTCCCCGCCCGATCAACTAGGTTGGACACAGCGGGGCAAGAAGGCACGAGAGAAGTGGGCGATGTCCGAGATGAACACCAGGAGCAGGCTCGACCGGATGCCGGAGTGGGCCGCCCTCGGCAAGCACCGTGAGCAGCTGGGCGACGCCCACCTGCGCGAGCTGTTCGCCGCCGACGCCGACCGCGGCACCGCGTACACCCTGCGCGTCGGCGACCTCCTCCTCGACTACTCCAAGAACCTGGTCACCGACGAGACCCTCGCCCTGCTGCGCGAGCTGGCCGCCGCCACGGGCGTCGCCGAGCTGCGCGACGCGATGTTCCGGGGCGAGAAGATCAACACCACCGAGGACCGGGCGGTCCTGCACACCGCCCTGCGCGCCCCGCGCGAAGCCGTCGTCGAGGTCGACGGCGAGAACGTGGTGCCCGGCGTGCACGCCGTCCTCGACAGGATGGCCGCCTTCTCCGAGCGGGTCCGCTCCGGCGCGTGGACCGGCCACACCGGCCGGCCGATCCGGAACATCGTCAACGTCGGCATCGGCGGCTCCGACCTCGGCCCGGCCATGGCCTACGAGGTGCTGCGCCCCTACACCGACCGGGACCTGACGTTCCGTTTCGTCTCCAACGTGGACGGCGCCGACCTGCACGAGGCGGTCCGCGACCTCGACCCGGCCGAGACGCTGTTCGTCATCGCGTCCAAGACCTTCACGACCATCGAGACCATCACCAACGCCACCTCCGCCCGGGACTGGCTGCTCACCGGTCTGAACGCCGGTCAGGAGGCCGTCGCGAAGCACTTCGTGGCCCTCTCGACGAACGCGGAGAAGGTCCAGGACTTCGGCATCGACACGGCCAACATGTTCGAGTTCTGGGACTGGGTCGGCGGCCGTTACTCGTACGACTCCGCCATCGGCCTGTCCCTGATGATCGCCATCGGGCCGGAGCGCTTCCGCGAGATGCTCGACGGCTTCCACCTGGTCGACGAGCACTTCCGCACCGCCCCGCCGGAGCGCAACGCGCCGCTGCTGCTGGGCCTGCTCGGCGTCTGGTACGGCGCGTTCTTCGACGCCCAGTCGCACGCGGTGCTGCCGTACTCGCACTACCTGTCGAAGTTCACCGCGTACCTGCAGCAGCTCGACATGGAGTCCAACGGCAAGTCCGTGGACCGCGACGGCCGGCCCGTCGACTGGCAGACCGGACCGGTGGTCTGGGGCACCCCCGGCACCAACGGCCAGCACGCGTACTACCAGTTGATCCACCAGGGCACCAAGTTCATCCCCGCCGACTTCATCGGCTTCGCCCGTCCGGTCGGCGAACTGCCGCCCGGACTGGCTGCCCAGCACGACCTGCTGATGGCGAACTTCTTCGCCCAGACGCAGGCGCTGGCCTTCGGCAAGACCGCGGAGGAGGTGCGCGCCGAGGGAGTGGCCGAGGAACTGGTCCCGCACAAGACCTTCCGGGGCAACCACCCGACCACCACGATCCTCGCCGAGGAGCTGACGCCCTCCGTCCTCGGACAGCTGATCGCGCTCTACGAGCACAAGGTGTTCGTCCAGGGAGCGATCTGGAACATCGATTCGTTCGATCAGTGGGGCGTCGAGCTCGGCAAGGTCCTCGCCAAGCGGATCGAGCCGGTCCTGCTCTCCGGCGAGGGCACGGACGCGCTGGACAGCTCCACCGCCGGTCTCGTCGCGGCCTACCGGACGCTGCGGGGCCGCTGACCCAGAAGGACCGTCACGGGGGAGGACGAAGGTGCAGGGCGAGGTACGGCTGCGGCCGCCGAGGAACGCGCTCGACGGCCGGGCCGTCGGCTGGTGGCGGACGCAGCTGCTGATCACGACCGCCGTCCCGGTGCTGGTGCTCGGCGTGCTCGGTGCGCTGATCGGACCGGCCCGGTTCTGGCTGCTGGTGGCCGCGGCGGCGCTCGCCGCCGTGGGCCTCGCCTGCACCGCGGTCCTGCCCGGCTGGTGGTACCGGGTGCACCGCTGGGAGGTCACCGACGACGCCGTGTACGTGCGCACCGGGGCCCTGTGGCAGGAGTGGCGGATCGCGCCGATGTCCCGGATCCAGACCGTGGACACCGTGCGCGGCCCGCTGGAACAGACCTTCCGGCTCGCCACGGTGACGGTCACCACCGCCTCCTCCAAGGGCACGATCCGGATCGAGGGGCTCGACCACGAGGTCGCCGCCGCCCTGGCCGAGCGGCTCACGCTGATCACCGGCGGCACGCCGGGGGACGCCACATGACCGCGCTGCCGCCGCCCGGCGGGGAGGACTGGCGGCGGCTCGACAAGCGGATGGTGCTCGTCGGCGCCGCCGTCACGGGCGGCTTCGCGTCGGGTGCCGCCGTGCCCACCGCGGTCGGCCTGGCGGGCGGCATGCCCCTCGGGCAGGCGGTGGCCTGGGTGGTGGCCGGCGTGGTCCTGATGACCGTCTGCGGCACCGCCGCCGACTACGTCCGCTGGCGCCGCACCCGCTACCGGATCGGCCCCGAGCGGGCCGAACTGCACACCGGGCTCCTGCTCGTCACCCGGCGGTCGCTCGCCCGCGAGCGGATCCGCAGCGTCGACCTGACGGCCCCTTTGCTGCTGCGGATACTCGGCCTGGTCAAGGTCCGGATCGGCACCGGCGAGCACTCCGGCGGCGAGTCCACCGTGGAACTGGACCCCGTGACCCGGGCCGAGGGCGAGCGGCTGCGCCGGCTGCTCCTCGACCGGCCCGCGGCCCCCGGCGCGCCCGCCGCCCACGACGGCCCGCTCGCCGTGCTCGACCCCGCCTGGATCCGCTACGCCCCCGTCTCCTTCGTCGCCCCCGCGCTCGGCGGCGCGGCGGCCGGGGCGGTGATGCAGGTCAGCGAGTGGTTCGGGGCGCAAGGCCAGGTCATCGACTGGGTGGGCGCACGCTTCCGGGACACCTCGGTCGTCGCGATGGTCCTCGTGCTCGTCGCGGCCGCGCTGCTCGCCGGCGCCGTCGGCGCGCTCGGCCTGTGGATCGAGATGTGGTGGAACTACCGCCTGGAGCGCGAGCCCGGCGGCACGCTCCGGGTCCGCCGGGGCCTGTTCACCGCCCGCTCGATATCGGTCGAGGAACGGCGGCTGCGCGGGGTGGAGCTCGTCGAGCCGCTCGGCGTACGGAGCTTCGGCGCCGCCCGGGTCGACGCGGTCGCCACCGGCATCGCCGAGGACGAGGAGAGCCGGCACGCCGAGCACAAGACCCTGCTGCCGCCCGCGCCCCGCGCCGTCGCCGACGAGGTCGCCGCCCAGGTGCTGCGCGAGCGGGCCGCCCCCACCGGCGCGCCGCTGACCCCGCACCCCCCGGCCGCCCGGACCCGCCGGATCCGCTGGGCCCTCGGCGCGGTCGCCGTCCCCGTGGCGGTCCTCGCGGCCCTGGGTCTGCTGCTCGATCTCGTCGCGCTCCTGTACGCCGCCGGGGCCTGCGCCCTCGTGCTCACCCCGCTCGCCCTGCTCACCGCCCGGGACGCCTACCGCAGCCTCGGCCACGCCGTCAGCGGTGCGTACCTGGTGGCCCGTTCCGGCGTGCTGCGCCGCACGACCGTCGCCCTGCGGCGCGGCGGCGTCATCGGCTGGACGATCCGGCAGTCCTGGTTCCAGCGCCGCGTGGGCCTGCTCACCCTGACCGCCACCACCGCCGCCGGCTCCGGCGCCTACACCATTCACGACGCCGCCACCACGGAGTCCCTGACCTTCGCCACCGAGGCCGTCCCGGACCTGCTCGCCCCGTTCCTCGAACGGACCCCTGTTCGGGAGGACTGAGCGCCGGTCCGTAGCATGGCGCGTCTGCCCCCGGGCACGACGTCCCATCCGGCCGGAACGGAGCCAGTCCTTGCGCGCGCAGCTACAAGAGAAGCCCCTCGTGCCGGAAGTCCGGCCCCAGGACGAGAGGCAGCGGCGGGCGGCGCGCTCCGGAGGACAGCTGCCGTCGCTGACCGGAATGCGGTGGGCCGCCGCGTTCATGGTCTTCCTGTACCACGTGCGCAACTTCGGCTACTACGGAGGCGAGAAGAAGGCCCTGGTCGACTGGGCGTTCGGCCCCGGGCTCGTGGGCGTCAGCTTCTTCTTCATCCTGTCGGGCTTCGTGCTGGCCTGGTCGGCGCGGCCCGGCGACCGGGTGCTCGCCTTCCTGCGCCGCCGCCTGGCCCGTGTCTACCCGGTGCACCTGGTCACCGCGCTGGCGGCGCTGGCCCTCGGCTTCACGGTGCTGCCGAAGCTCCGTCCGGACGGCTGGCAGGAAGTGGTCGCCAACCTGCTCCTGGTCAGCGCGTGGGACCACGGCTGGTGGCAGGTCGTGAACCCGGTCAGCTGGTCGCTCGTCAGCGAGGCGTTCTTCTACCTCTGCTTCCCGGCGGTCTACGCGGTCCTGCGCCGGTTCGGACCGCGCGCCCTGACCGCTGTGGTCGTCCTCGCCGTGGCCACCGTCGTCTGCCTCCCCAAGCTCCAGCCGTACCTGGAGTCCGGGTTCGTCCTGAACACCCACCCCGTCGGACGGGTCCCGGAATTCATCCTGGGCGTCGCCGTGGCCCGGCTCGTGCAGCTCGGCCGCTGGCGGGGCCCCGGGCTCGAAGGAGCCCTTGCCCTGACGTTGATCGGCTACTTCATGTACCCGCACATCCCGGGCTCGTACGGTGCGACCACCGTCGTCGGCTTCACGCTGCTCATTGCGGCGGCCGCGGTCGCCGACATCGAGGGCCGTCCCTCCATGTGGCGCGGCGCTTGGCTGGTCCGCCTGGGCGAGTGGTCGTTCTCGTTCTACATGGTGCACCTGCTGGTGCTGCTGCTGACCGTGCCGTTGCTCGGCGACAAGCCGCACTTCGGCGTGCCCATGGCGACGGCGCTCACGGTCGCCGTCTTCGCCGTCTCGCTCGCGCTCTCCGCGGCGCTGTACCACTGGGTCGAGCTGCCCGGCCGGCGGCTGATCCTGAGGCGCATGCGGCGCGGCTGACGGCCCTTCGAAGCCGGAGGCCCGGACCGCCCATGGGGGTGGTCCGGGCCTCCGCGGTGTCGGTGCGTCAGGCCGGCGGGTGCAGCTCGTGGGGGAGGGCCGAGGCGGCGGGCTCGTCCATCAGCCACAGGGTGCGGGTGCGGCCGTGGGCGCCCGCTGCGGGGACCTGGGTCTCGTCGGCGTCGGGGGACAGTGCCAGGGCCGCGGCCTTCGCCTTGTCCTCGCCGGCTGCGAGCAGCCAGACCTCACGTGCCGCGCGGATCGCCGGCAGGGTGAGCGAGATCCGGGTCGGCGGCGGCTTCGGCGCGTTGTGCACGCCCACCACCGTCAGGCCGGTCTCCCGCACGCCCGCCGACTCCGGGAACAGCGAGGCGACGTGGGTGTCCGGGCCCACGCCCAGCATCAGCACGTCGAACGACGGCACCCCGCCCTCGGCGCCCGCCGCCGCGGCCAGCTCCTCGGCGTACGCGGCGGCCGCCGCGTCGGCGTCCGAGCCGTACGCGCCGTCCGCCGCCGGCATCGCGTGCACCCGCGCGGGGTCCAGCGGCACCAGGTCGAGCAGCGCCGCACGGGCCTGCGTGACGTTGCGGTCCGGATGTCCCTCCGGCAGGAACCGCTCGTCGCCCCACCACAGGTCGAGCCGCGACCAGTCGATCGCGTCCCGCGCCGGGGCCGAACCGAGCGCCGCCAGCAGGCCGTTGCCGTTGCGTCCGCCGGTGAGCACCACCGAGGCGGTGCCGCGGGCGGCCTGGGCGTCGGCCACCGCGGTGATCAGCCGGGCCGCCGCGGCCTGCGCCATCAGCTCCTTGTCGCGGTGCACGACCAGCTGCGGTGCGCTCACTTGCCCGCCGCCTTCTTCGCCGGGGCCTTCTTCGCCGCCGGGGCGGACGCGGCCTCGGCGGTGGCGCCGGCCGGGACGGCGGCGGGGCTCGGGGCCTTCTCCTCGCCCAGCCGCGCCACGCCGTACCGCAGGGCCGACGCGTACGTGTCGTCCGGGTCGAGCCGCCGCAGCTCCTCCGCGATCAGCTCGGACGTCTCGCGGCGCTTGAGCGCCACCGCGCGGTCCGGCTGCCCCTGGATGGAGAGCGTGGCCAGCGAGGCGTCCGGCCGGTGGAGCACGATCGGACCGCAGTCCGACTCCAGGCGCACCGAGGTGAGCCCGGGACCGGACGAGACCAGCCGCTTCACCGGCACCTTCAGCCGGTCCGCCAGCCACATGGCCAGCAGCTCGACGCTCGGGTTGAACTCCTCGCCCTCGACCTCGGCCCGCGTCACCTCGCAGACGACCTGGTCGAGCGCCGCCGCCAGCATCGAGCGCCACGGAGTGATCCGGGTCCAGGCCAGGTCCGTGTCGCCCGGGGTGTACGTCTCGGTGCGCGCGGCCAGCTCCTCGATCGGCTGCTCGCAGGCGTACGCGTCGGTCACCCGGCGCTGCGCCAGCGCGCCCAGCGGATCGTTCGCCGGGTCGGCCGGCGCGTTCACCGGCCACCAGACGACGACCGGCGCGTCCGGCAGCAGCAGCGGCAGCACCACCGACTGGGCGTGGTCGATGACCTCGCCGTACAGCCGCAGCACAACCGTTTCGCCGGTGGAGGCGTCCGCGCCGAGGCGCACCTCGGCGTCCAGCCGGGCCTTGGCCCGGTCGCGCGCCGAGCGGGCCGCGCGCTTGATGACCACCAGGGTCCGCGAGGGGTGCTCGCGGGACGCCTCGTTGGCGGCCTTCAGCGCGTCGTACGCGTTCTCCTCGTCGGTGACGATGACGAGGGTCAGCACCATGCCGATGGCCGGCGTGCCGAGTGCCCGCCGTCCGAGCACCAGCGCCTTGTTGATCTGGCTCGACGTGGTGTCAGTCAGGTCGGTCTTCATGGCCGGCGCCAGCTCCGTCCGTCTCGTGCGAGCATTTCGTCCGCCTCGACCGGCCCCCAGGTCCCGGCCTGGTACTGCGCGGGCTTGCCGTGCCTGTCCCAGTACTGCTCGATCGGGTCGAGGATCTTCCAGGACAGCTCGACCTCCTCCACCCGCGGGAACAGGTTGGAGTCGCCGAGCAGCACGTCGAGGATGAGGCGCTCGTAGGCCTCCGGGCTGGACTCGGTGAACGACTCGCCGTAGGCGAAGTCCATCGAGACGTCCCGGACCTCCATCTGCGTGCCGGGCACCTTCGCGCCGAACCGCACGGTCACGCCCTCGTCCGGCTGCACGCGGATGACCAGGGCGTTGTGCCCCAGCTCCTCGGTCGCCGTGTGGTCGAAGGGGGAGTGCGGGGCGCGCTGGAAGACCACCGCGATCTCGGTGACGCGGCGGCCCAGGCGCTTGCCGGTCCGCAGATAGAAGGGGACGCCCGCCCAGCGGCGGTTGTCGATCTCCAGCTTGATGGCCGCGTAGGTGTCGGTCTTCGACTTGGGGTCGATGCCGTCCTCCTGCAGATAGCCGACGGCCTTCGCGCCGCCCTGCCAGCCGGCGGTGTACTGGGCGCGCACCGTGTGCCGGCCGAGGTCCTCGGGCAGCTTCACCGCGCCGAGCACCTTGGTCTTCTCCGCCGCCAGCGCGTCCGCGTCGAAGGAGGCGGGCTCCTCCATGGCGGTCAGCGCGAGCAGCTGCAGGAGGTGGTTCTGGATGACGTCACGGGCGGCGCCGATGCCGTCGTAGTACCCGGCCCGGCCGCCGATGCCGATGTCCTCGGCCATCGTGATCTGGACGTGGTCGACGTACGACCGGTTCCAGAGCGGCTCGAAGAGGGTGTTGGCGAAGCGGAGCGCCAGGATGTTCTGGACGGTCTCCTTGCCGAGGTAGTGGTCGATGCGGAAGACCGCCTCGGGCGGGAAGACCTCGTGGACGACCTCGTTGAGCTCCTTGGCGGAGGCCAGGTCGTGGCCGAAGGGCTTCTCGATGACCGCGCGGCGCCAGGAGCCGTTCTTCTGGTCGACCAGGCCGTGCTTCTTCAGCTGCTGCACGACGAGCTCGAAGAACTTCGGCGGCACCGAGAGGTAGAAGGCGTAGTTGCCGCCCGTGCCCTGCGCCTTGTCGAGCTCCTCGATGGTCGACTTCAGCTGGTCGAAGGCGGCGTCGTCGTCGAAGTCGCCCTGGACGAAACGCATCCCCTGGATCAGCTGCTGCCACACCTCTTCCCGGAAGGGGGTGCGGGCGTGCTGCTTGACCGCCTCGTACACCTCCTGGGCGAAGTCCTCGTCCTGCCACTCGCGACGGGCGAAGCCGATGAGCGAGAAGCCCGGCGGCAGCAGACCGCGGTTGGCCAGGTCGTAGACGGCGGGCATCAGCTTCTTACGGGACAAATCGCCCGTGACGCCGAAGATCACCAGGCCCGACGGCCCCGCGATGCGCGGGAGCCGTCGGTCTGCGGCGTCACGGAGCGGGTTGGCTCCGTGGACTGCGCTCAAGGTGTTACGCCTCCGAAGGTGCGAGGCGGTTCAGCTCTGCCTCGGTGGACTTGAGCAGTTCGTTCCAGGACGCCTCGAACTTCTCGACGCCCTCGTCCTCCAGGACCTGGACCACGTCGTCGTACGAGATGCCCAGCTTCTCGACGGCGTCGAGCTCGGCACGGGACTGCTCGTACGTGCCGCGGATCGTGTCGCCGGTGACCTCGCCGTGGTCGGCGGTGGCGTCCAGGGTGGCCTCCGGCATGGTGTTCACCGTGCCCGGGGCGACCAGGTCGACGACGTACAGGGTGTCCTTGTACGCCGGGTCCTTGACGCCGGTCGAGGCCCACAGCGGACGCTGCTTGTTGGCCTGCGCCTTGTCGAGGGCGGCCCAGCGCTCCGACGAGAAGACCTCCTCGTACGCCTCGTACGCCAGACGGGCGTTGGCGAGGGCGGCCTTGCCGCGCAGCGCCTTGGCCTCGTCGGTGCCGAGGGCGTCGAGCCGCTTGTCGATCTCGGTGTCCACGCGGGACACGAAGAAGGACGCCACGGAGTGGATCTTGGAGAGGTCGAGCCCGCGCTCGCGGGCCTTCTCCAGACCGGCCAGGTAGGCGTCCATGACCGCGCGGTAGCGCTCCAGCGAGAAGATCAGCGTCACGTTCACGCTGATGCCGAGGCCGATCACCTCGGTGATCGCCGGCAGACCCGCCTGGGTGGCCGGGATCTTGATGAGGGTGTTCGGGCGGTCCACCAGCCAGGCCAGCTGCTTGGCCTCGGCGATGGTGGCCTTCGTGTCGTGCGCGAGGCGCGGGTCGACCTCGATCGACACCCGGCCGTCCTGGCCCTGCGTCGCGTCGAACACCGGCCGCAGGATGTCGGCGGCGTCGCGGACGTCCGCCGTCGTGATCATGCGGATGGCCTCGTCCACGGTCACCTTGCGCGCGGCGAGGTCGGCGAGCTGCTGGTCGTAACCGTGGCCCTCCGAGATCGCCTTCTGGAAGATGGACGGGTTGGTGGTCACACCCACCACATGGCTCTGGTCGATCAGCTCGGCCAGGTTGCCGGACGTGATCCGCTTGCGCGACAGGTCGTCGAGCCAGATCGCGACGCCTTCGTCGGAGAGGCGCTTGAGTGCGTCTGTCATGAGAGGTTCTCCAAAAATCGTGTCTGTCGGCGTCAGCGCCCGGCGGCGGCCAGGGATTCCCGGGCGGCGGCGGCCACCGCGTCGGCGGTGAAGCCGAACTCACGGAACAGCACCTTCGCGTCCGCGGAGGCGCCGAAGTGCTCCAGCGAGACGATCCGGCCGGCGTCGCCGACGTACTTGTGCCAGGTCAGGCCGATCCCGGCCTCGACCGCGACCCGCGCCTTCACGGACGGCGGCAGGACGGAGTCCTTGTACGCCTGGTCCTGCTCCTCGAACCACTCCACGGACGGCATCGAGACGACCCGGGTCGGGATGCCCGCCGCCTGCAGCTGCTCCCGCGCCTCGACGGCGAGGTGCACCTCGGAGCCGGTGCCGATGAGGACCACCTGCGGCTCGCCGCCTTCCGCGTCGAAGAGCACGTAGCCGCCCTTGGCCGCGTCCTCGTTCGGCGCGTAGGTCGGCACGCCCTGGCGGGTGAGGGCCAGACCGTGCGGGGCGCCCTTGCCGAAGACCTTCGTGTGGCGCTTGAGGATCTCGCGCCAGGCGATCGCGGTCTCGTTGGCGTCCGCCGGACGGACCACGTTCAGACCCGGGATGGCGCGCAGCGAGGCCAGGTGCTCCACCGGCTGGTGGGTCGGGCCGTCCTCGCCGAGACCGATCGAGTCGTGCGTCCACACGTACGTCACCGGCAGGTGCATCAGCGCGGACAGGCGGACCGCGTTGCGCATGTAGTCGGAGAACACCAGGAAGGTGCCGCCGTAGATCCGGGTGTGGCCGTGCAGCGCGATGCCGTTCATGGCCGCGGCCATGGCGTGCTCGCGGATGCCGAAGTGGATCGTGCGGCCGTACGGGTCGGCCTCCGGCAGCGGGTTGCCCTGCGGCAGGAAGGAGGACGACTTGTCGATCGTGGTGTTGTTCGAGCCGGCGAGGTCGGCCGAGCCGCCCCACAGCTCCGGGATCACCGCGCCGAGCGCCTGCAGCACCTTGCCGGAGGCGGCGCGGGTCGCGACGGCCTTGCCGGCCTCGAAGACCGGAAGCTGGTCCTCCCAGCCCGCGGGCAGCTCGTTCGCCTGGATCCGGTCGAACGCGGCGGCGCGCTCCGGGTTGGCGGTGCGCCACTCGGCGAGCGACTTCTCCCACTCGGCGCGGGCCTCGCGGCCGCGGTCGCCCAGGGCACGGGTGTGCGCGATGACCTCGTCGGAGACCTCGAAGGTCTGCTCCGGGTCGAAGCCGAGGACGCGCTTGGTGGCCGCGACCTCCTCGTCGCCCAGCGCCGAGCCGTGCGCCGCCTCGGTGTTCTGGGCGTTCGGCGCGGGCCAGGCGATGATCGAACGCATCGCGATGAACGACGGGCGCTCGGTCTCCGCCTCGGCGGCGCGGATCGCCGCGTACAGCGCGGCCGGGTCCAGGTCGCCGTTCGCCTGCGGCTCGACGCGCTGGACGTGCCAGCCGTAGGCCTCGTACCGCTTGACCGTGTCCTCGGAGACGGCCGTCTCGGTGTCGCCCTCGATCGAGATGTGGTTGTCGTCCCACAGCATGATCAGGTTGCCGAGCTTCTGGTGACCGGCCAGCGACGAGGCCTCGGCGGCGATGCCCTCCTGGAGGCAGCCGTCACCGGCGATCACGTAGACGCGGTGGTCGAACGGGGAGGTGCCCGGGGCCGCCTCCGGGTCGAACAGGCCGCGCTCGTAGCGAGCGGCCATCGCCATGCCCACCGCGTTGGCGACGCCCTGGCCGAGCGGGCCCGTGGTCGTCTCCACGCCGGCGGTGTGGCCGTACTCGGGGTGGCCCGGGGTCTTGGAGCCCCAGGTGCGGAACGCCTTCAGGTCGTCGAGCTCGAGACCGAAGCCGCCGAGGTACAGCTGCGTGTAGAGGGTCAGGGACGAGTGGCCGGCGGAGAGCACGAAACGGTCGCGCCCCACCCACTCGGGGTCGGCCGGGTCGTGGCGCATCACCTTCTGGAAGAGGGTGTACGCGGCCGGAGCCAGGCTCATGGCCGTACCGGGATGGCCGTTGCCGACCTTCTGTACGGCGTCCGCGGCCAGGATGCGGGCGGTGTCCACGGCCCGCTGGTCCAATTCGGTCCACTCGAGGTCTGTGGTGGTCGGCTTAGTGCTCACCCTGGGTCAGGGCTCCTCTCCACATGGTCAGTAGCCGGTGACGGAGGGTGTACCGGCGCTGCCGAGCCTACCCCCGAAATAACGCCCTCATTTTTGCCACCTGGGCCCTCAAATGAGCGGATACAGCAAGAGTGCCGGTGACTCTGTCAGTTCGCCTCCCGAGGTGGTCCACCCCTTGGGACGAGCCCGCCCAACACGACCCCACCCCGGCGGAGAACGGCGTATGGGCAACGTCTACAGTGGCGTGGTACGCGCAAGTCTTCACCCCGTCTTCATTCGGGGAGCTTGCTGGGAATTTCTCTGTCAGGGGTGTGCGTGACGGCCGTCGAGAACCGACCCGCCGGGGTCGTCTTGACTCCCAGCCCGGGAGGCCATCGGCCGTTCGGGGCTCGCGTCAAGGCATTCGTGGCGCTGACGAAGCCGCGAATCATCGAACTGCTGCTCATCACCACGGTCCCGGTGATGTTCCTCGCCGAGCAGGGGGTGCCCGACCTCTGGCTGGTCGTCGCGACCTGCGTCGGCGGCTACCTCTCCGCGGGCGGCGCCAACGCGCTGAACATGTACATCGACCGCGACATCGACGCCATGATGGAGCGGACGTCCCAGCGGCCGCTGGTCACGGGCATGGTCACCCCGCGCGAGACGCTGGTCTTCGGCATCTCGCTCGCCGTGATCTCGACCGTGTGGTTCGGCCTGCTGGTGAACTGGCTGTCCGCCTGGCTCTCACTCGGCGCACTGCTGTTCTACGTCGTGATCTACACGATGATCCTCAAGCGCCGCACCTCGCAGAACATCGTCTGGGGCGGTATCGCCGGCTGCATGCCGGTGCTGATCGGCTGGTCGGCCGTCACGAACTCGATGTCGTGGGCCGCCGTCATCCTCTTCCTCGTCATCTTCTTCTGGACGCCGCCGCACTACTGGCCGCTGTCCATGAAGGTGAAGGACGACTACGCGCGGGTCGGCGTGCCGATGCTGCCGGTGCTGGCCTCCAACAAGGTCGTCGCCAGGCAGATCGTCGCCTACAGCTGGGTCATGGTCGCGGTCTCGCTGCTGCTCACCCCGCTGGGCTACACCGGCTGGTTCTACACGGCCGTGGCGCTGCTCGCCGGCGGCTGGTGGCTCTGGGAGGCGCACGCCCTCCTGGAGCGGGCGAAGGCCGAGGTCACCGGGGCCAAGCTCAAGGAGATGCGGCTCTTCCACTGGTCCATCACCTACGTCTCGCTGCTCTTCGTGGCGGTCGCGGTGGACCCCTTCCTGCGGTAGGACCGGAACCGACTTCCGGCGACGGCCGGGCCTGAGGCGGACGCCACACGGCCCGGCCGTCGCACGTGGATCTACCGCTGGGTAGCATCCCTGTCATGGCAGACACCAAGCAGGCGGAGCGCCGGGCGACCCGGCTCGCCAAGCAGATCAGGGCGTTCTCCAAGGAGCACGGCGGCGCCGAGGGGCAGCTGGCCTACATCGGCCAGATGGGCACCCGGATCGTGCTCGTCGGCGAGGACGGCGGCTGGGGCGACCTGGTGGCCCCCTCGTACGCCGTCGCCCAGAGCGCCGCCGAGCAGGCCGGGCTCACCCTCCACGACGAGTTCGACGGCGACTTCGCCGCCAAGGTGGTCACCGGCCCGTACGAGTGGACCCGCATGGCCGGCATCCAGCTCGGCGGTCCGGCGAACAAGTAGCCCGGAACAAGCAGCTCGCTTTCGAGCAGGGGCAACACCTCGCGCGGGGCTCACCCGTTAGGACGGGTGGAAGCACGTCCACGCAGGGAGCCCCCGACATGATCGAGACCCCGACTCTGGTGGACCAGTACTGCCACGGGGTGCTCCGCACGGAGCTCGGCCTCGGCGCGTTCGAGGCCCACCTCGGCAGGACCACCGGGCCGCCCGCGCCCGGCACCACCTTCTTCGACACCCAGACCGGCTTCGCGGTACGCCGCTGGTGCCCGCCGCTGCTCGGTCTGGAGCCGCACTGCCCGCCCGCCCGCTACCTCGCGCGCCGCCGTGAACTCGGCGTCCTGGAATCGGGCCGGCGGCTGCTGCGCGCCTCCGGCACCTCCACCTATCTGGTGGACACCGGCATGCCCGGGGACCTCACCGGGCCCGACGAGATCGCCGCCGCGGGGGCCGCCCGGGCCCACGAGATCGTCCGCCTGGAACTTCTCGCCGAACAGGTCGCCGACACCTCCGGCACCGTCGACGGGCTGCTCGCCAACCTGGCCGAGGCCGTGCACGGCGCCGCCGCGACCGCCGTCGCCTTCAGCTCCGTCGCCGGGGTGCGCCCGGGGCTCGTGCCCGAACCGCCCGGACCCGGCGAGGTGCGGGGCGCGGCCGGGCGCTGGCTGGCCGGCCGCCGGGTCGGGGAACCGCTCACCGACCCCGTGCTGCTGCGGCACCTGCTCTGGATCGCCGTCGCCTCGGGGCGGCCGCTGCAGCTGCGGGTGGGTGTCGAGGACCCGATGGTGCTCGGCGACTTCGCCGCAGCGACCGCGGGCCTGGGCACGGACCTGGTGCTGCTGCACGGGTACCCGTACCACCGCCAGGCCGCGCATCTGACGAGCGTCTTCCCGCACGTGTACGCCGATCTGGGCCCGGTCCTCGCGCAGACCGGGGCCCGCGCGGCGGCCGTGCTCGCGGAGACCCTGGAGCTGGCCCCGTTCGGCAAGCTGCTGTACTCCAGCGGTGCCCACGGGCTGCCCGAACTGCACGTGGTGGCCGCCGCCACGTTCCGCAACGCGCTGGGCCGGGTGCTCGGCGACTGGGTCGGCGAGGGCGCCTGGTCCCTGGCGGACGCCCAGCGCGTCGCCACGATGATCGCCTCGGGCACGGCCCGGCGGGTGTACGGGCTGGGGTGAGCCCTACGCCGCGGCGAGGGCCTGGTTCGCCTGCGCGGGGATCTCCGGGCCGGTCTCCGGCCGCTCGCGCAGGCTCAGCGCCAAGCGCAGTACGGCGATCCACATCAGCGAGGAGCCCAGCATGTGCAGGCCGACCAGGATCTCCGGCACGCCCGTGAAGTACTGCACGTAGCCGATCACGCCCTGGGAGAGAACCACCAGCAGCAGGTCCCGGGCGCGGGCCCGGGTGTCGTCGGGGGCGTCCACGACGCGCAGCACCAGCCACATGGCGACGGCGAGCACGCAGACCACCCAGGCGGCGATCGCGTGCACATGCGCGGCGAAGGTCCAGTCCCACGGCATCCGCGGGACGGCGCTGCTGTCGCCGGCGTGCTTGCCGGAACCGGTCACGCCGGTGCCGAGCACCAGGAGCAGCACCGACACGCCGACGATGGCCCAGGACAGCTTGCGGACCGGCCCGGGGGCGCGCGGCCGCGGCGGGGCGTCGCCCTCGCGGGTGCGCTGCCAGGTGATCACGGCCACGGTGAGCAGCAGGTTCGCGGCCAGGAAGTGGCCGGCCACCGTCCACGGGTTGAGTTCCAGCCGGACGGTGATGCCGCCGAGGACGGCGTTGAGCACCACGACCCAGAACTGGAGCCAGCCGAGGCGGGTCAGGCCGCGCCGCCACGGCTTCGTCGACCGGGCGGCGATGATCGTCCAGCCGACCGCCGCCGACAGCACGTACGTCAGCATCCGGTTGCCGAACTCGATCGCGCCGTGGATGCCCTGCTCGGGCGTGGCGAAGAGGCTGTCGTCCGTGCACTTCGGCCACGTGTCGCAGCCGAGACCGGAACCGGTCAGCCGGACCGTGCCGCCCGTGACGATGATGACGACGCTCATCACGACGACGGAGAGCGCGGCGCGCCGGAGCGTCCGGGGGGACGGGGTCCAGCGCCGGGCGATGGAGGCGAGGGGGTTCTGCACGGGCCCTATCGTAGGGCGGGGCTTGTGCACGCTTTCACGAGGGGGTCGTTACGGGCGAAGTCACCCCGGAACGTCACCTTGTCGCTACTCCCAGCGGAAGAACTTCGCCGCCGCCCCGAGGCCCAGGACGGCCCAGGCCGCGAGGATCCCCGCCGCGCCCCACGGCATCGCGGCACCGCCCTGGAGGACGTCGCGCAGCCCGTCGGAGAGCGCCGAGATCGGCAGCAGCTCCAGGACGGCGCGGGCGGCGGCCGGGAACTTCTCCAGCGGCACGATCACGCCGCCGCCGACCAGCAGGAGCAGGAACACCAGGTTCGCCGCGGCCAGGGTGGCCTCCGCCCGAAGCGTTCCGGCCATCAGCAGCCCGAGGCCGGAGAACGCCGCGGTGCCGAGGACGAGCAGCAGCGCCACGGCTGCCGGGCTGCCCTGCGGCGACCAGCCGAGCGCCAGGGCGATCGCCGTGAGCAGGGCGATCTGCAGCAGCTCCGTGACCAGGACCGAGAGCGTCTTGGCGGTCATCAGCGCCCAGCGGGGCAGCGGCGAGGCCGCGAGCCGCTTGAGGACGCCGTAGCGGCGCTCGAAGCCGGTCGCGATGGCCTGGCCGGTGAAGGCGGTGGACATCACGGCCAGGGCGAGCACGCCGGGCGCCAGGAAGTCCACGGCCTCGCCCGCTCCGCCCGTTGCCGAAACGGGCACAGTGACGATGTCGACGGTGGAGAAGATCACGAGCAGGAGGGAGGGGATGATCACCGTGAGGAGCAGCTGCTCGCCGTTGCGGAGCAGCATCTTCGTCTCGAACGCGGCCTGCGCGGCGATCATGCGCCCGACGGGCGCGGCCCCGGGCTTCGGCGCGTAGGTACCGGCGCCCGCGGTCGTGCTGGCGCTCATCCGCGCAGCTCCCTTCCGGTGACTTCCAGGAAGACGTCTTCGAGGGTGTGGCGTTCGACGGCGATGCCGTCCGGCATCACGCCGTGCTGGGCGCACCAGGTGGTGACGGTGGCCAGCAGCTGGGGGTCGACGGTGCCGGTGATCCGGTACGAGCCGGGCACCGGCTCGGCGGCCTGGGCGCCGTCGGGGAGGGCCTTGAGCAGGGAGCCGAGGTCGAGGCCGGGGCGGCCGGTGAAGCGCAGGGAGTTCTCCGCGCCGCCGCGGCACAGCTCCTCGGGGCTGCCCTGGACGGCGACCCGGCCGGCGTCGATGATCGCGACGTCGTCGGCCAGCTCCTCGGCCTCGTCCATGAAGTGGGTGGTGAGCACGACGGTCACCCCGTCGGCGCGCAGCTCCCGGACCAGGTCCCAGGTGGCGCGGCGGGCCTGCGGGTCGAGGCCGGCGGTGGGCTCGTCCAGGAAGACCAGCTCCGGGCGGCCGACCGCGGCCATCGCCAGGGCCAGCCGCTGCTGCTGGCCGCCGGAGAGCCGGCGGTACGTCGTCCGGCCGCAGGAGCCGAGCCCGAGCCGCTCGATCAGCGCGTCCACGTCGAGCGGATGGGCGTGCAGCCGCGCGGTGTGGCGCAGCATCTCCTCGGCGCGGGCGCCGGAGTACACGCCGCCGGACTGGAGCATCACGCCGATCCGGGGCCTCAGGGCCTCGCCCTGGGCGACCGGGTCGAGGCCGAGGACGCGGACGGTGCCCGCGTCGGGCCTGCGGTAGCCCTCGCAGGTCTCGATCGTGGTGGTCTTGCCGGCGCCGTTCGGGCCGAGGACGGCGGTGACGGTGCCGGCCCGGACGTCGAGGTCGAGGCCGTCGACTGCGGTCTTCGTCCCGTACCGCTTCACCAGGCCCCGGACCTGCACGACGGACTCGTTCTTCATGCCCGGAAGTCTAGAGAGCCGCCGGCCGCGCCCGGCCCCCGGGGAGAACTCCGCTACCAACGGGACGGGAATGACCGGAAGTTGCTGTTGAATTCCTTCACATGCACCTGCCAATTCCTTCACGATCGAACGACGGTGCGCACCGATCCGCGCACCCACCGTGAAGGGAGAGTCCGTGGCGCCACGCCGCAGAGCACTGTCCGGACCGATACGCACCCGATCGCTCGCCGCCCTGACCGCCGCCCTCGTCGCCCTGCCCCTCGCGATGGGCGCCACGCCCGCGCAGGCCCAGGACCCCGAGGCCCGGCAGCCCTCCGCCTACCGGCAGAAGACCGAGGCCGCCCTCCAGGGCGCGCTCACCGGGGGCGAGGAGACGACCTTCTGGGTCACCCTCGCCGAGGAGGCCGACACCGCCGCCGCCCGCCGGGCCGCCGGCAAGGCCGCCAAGGCCCGCGCGCTGCGCGCCGCCAAGACGGCCCACGCCGAGAAGAGCCAGGCCGGCCTGCGGGCCCTGATCAAGAAGGCCGGCGGTTCGTACGAGTCCTTCTGGATCGCCAACACCCTCAAGGTCACCGGCGACGAGACGCTCGCCCGGAAGCTCGCCGCCCGCCCCGAGGTCGCCGCCCTGGAGACCGACGACCCGGTGCGGCTGCCCGACCCGCTGCCCGGCGAGGCGGAGCCGCGCACCGACGCGGTCGAGTGGAACGTCGAGCGGATCGGGGCCCCGCGGGTCTGGTCCGAGCTGGGCGTGCGCGGCGAGGGGATCACCGTCGCGAACATCGACTCCGGCGTCCAGTACGACCACCCGGCCGTGAAGGCCGCCTACCGGGGCCTGAAGGCCGACGGCACGTACGACCACACGTACAACTGGTTCGACCCGGCGAAGGTCTGCGCCGGCGCCGCGCCCTGCGACAACAACGGCCACGGCACGCACACCATGGGCACCATGGTCGGCGACGACGGCGCGGGCAACCGGATCGGCGTCGCGCCCGGCGCCCGCTGGATCGCCGCCAAGGGCTGCGAGACCAGCTCCTGCTCCCGCGACTCCCTGCTGCGCTCCGGCCAGTGGATCGTCGCCCCCACCGACGCGAGCGGCCAGAACCCGCGCCCCGACCTCGCCCCGGACGTGGTGAACAACTCCTGGGGCAGCGGCGTCCTGGACACCTGGTACAAGACCACCGTCCAGGCCTGGCGGGACGCCGGCATCTTCCCGGCCTTCTCGAACGGCAACAGCGGCCCCGGCTGCGCCACCGCCGGCTCCCCGGGCGCGTACGTGAACAGCTACGCCACCGGCGCCTTCGACATCAACAACGCCATCGCCTCCTTCTCCTCGCGCGGAGCGGGCGAGGCCGGCGGGATCAAGCCGAACCTGGCCGCGCCCGGCGTCAACGTCCGCGCGTCCTGGAACAACGGCGGCTACAACGCCATCTCCGGCACCTCCATGGCCTCCCCGCACACCGCCGCCACGGTCGCCCTGATGTGGTCCGCCTCGCCCGCGATCCGCGGCGACGTGACGGAGACCGAGAAGCTCCTCGACTCCACCGCCACCGACGTGGACGCCACCGCCTGCGGCGGCACCCCGGCCGACAACAACGTCTTCGGCGAGGGCCGCCTCGACGCGTACGCGGCCGTCACCGCCGCCCCGCGCGGCCCCCTCGGCGCCGTCAGCGGCAAGGTCACCGCCGCCGGCGCCCCGCTCGCCGAGGCCCTGCTGCGCTTCGACGGCCCGATGAAGGCCACGGTCACCAGCGGCACGGACGGCGGATACGCCCTTCCCCGGCTGATGGTGGGGGAGTACGCCGTCGAGGTCACCAAATTCGGCCACCTCCCCGCCACCGGCACCGTGACCGTCACCGAGAACGGCTCCGCCGTGAAGGACTTCGCCCTCGACGAGGCGCCCTCCGCCGACGTCACCGGCGTGGTCACCGGGGCCGCCGGCCCCGAGGGCGGCGCGGTGCTCACCGCCCAGGGCACGCCCGTGACCGGCAAGGCCGACGCGGACGGCCGCTACACGCTGAGGCTGCCCCACGGCACGTACCAGCTCAACGTCGTCCCGGCGCACCGCTGCGCCTCCGCGACCACCGTCCAGGTCGAGGTCGCCGGGGCCACCACCCGGAACGTGACGCTCCCGGCCCGCACCGACGCCTTCGGCACCGCCTGCTCGGTCTCCACGTCGGCGGAGTTCCCGTCCGGCACGACCAAGCTGGCGTACGCGAGCACCACCTTCGGCACGGCCACGTTCGCGCTGCCGTTCCCCGTGCCGTTCTACGGCAAGACCTACCGGCAGGCGACCGCCTCCGTGGACGGCGTGCTGTCCTTCGGGGCGTCCTCGACGTCGAGCTCCAACACCACCCTGCCGACCGCCTCGGCCCCGAACGGCGCGCTCTACCCGTTCTGGGACAACCTGACGGTCGACGCCGAGGCGGGCGTGTACTGGGGGACCACCGGGACCTTCCCGCACCGGAAGCTCGTCGTCGAATGGCGCAACGCGCTCGTCGCGGGTTCGGCCACCGGTGAGCGGATCTCCTTCGCCGCCGTGCTGAGCGAGGACGGCTCCGCGTCCCTGCACTACAAGGACGTCTCCGGCGCCGGCCTGGAGAACGGCTCCTCCGCGACGATCGGCGCGGAGAGCCACACCGGCACGGACGCGCTGCTCTACTCGTTCAACGAGGGCACGCTCCGCGACGGCACGACGATCTCTCTGCGGCAGACCCTCACCGCCGTCGTCACCGGCAAGGTGACCGACGGCAACGACGGCCTGCCGGTGGCGGGGGCGAGCGTCACCGCCAGCAGCGGCGGCCTCGGCCCGTCCGAGCTCACCGACGCGAACGGCGTGTACCTGCTCCAGATGCCGGCCGAGTGGCGCGACTACGACATCCACGCGAGCGCCCCGTACTACTGGACCGACGAGACCGTCGTCACGGCCCAGAACGGCAAGGTGTACGTCTTCGACGCCGAGCTGGCCACCGGCCGGGTCACCGCCGACGCCGGGTCCCTCACCGTGATCGCCCCGCCGGGCGCCACCCGGACCCGGACGCTGAACCTGACCAACACGGGCAGCCTCGGCACCGACTA
Source organism: Streptomyces tritici (assembly GCF_048500665.1). Classification (NCBI taxonomy): domain Bacteria; kingdom Bacillati; phylum Actinomycetota; class Actinomycetes; order Kitasatosporales; family Streptomycetaceae; genus Streptomyces; species Streptomyces tritici. The sequence goes on along the minus strand of NZ_CP183183.1, from coordinate 1,399,786 downwards.
CACCGTGGCGGAGAAGGACGGCAAGGGCTGGATCACGGCCTCCCCGGCCTCCGGCTCCCTGGAGGGCGCCGGCATGGAGCCGTACGACCGGGCCAAGGCGACGCTCACCTTCGACACCACGGGCGTGCCCGGCGGCACCGTGCTCACGGGCACCCTGCAGGTGAAGTCCCGCAGCGGCCGCGCACCCGTGATCGACATCCCGGTGAAGCTGGTCGTCCCGGCGTACCGGACCGCGATCGACGCGGGGGCCGGCACGGAGTCCGTGGACGCGCTGGGCGACGCCTGGGGTCCCGACCGCAGGCACGCGGCGGGCTCGTACGGCTGGCTCGGCACGACCACCGCGCCGTCCACGACCCGGGAGATCACCGGCACCGCCGACCCGACGCTGTACCGCACGGCCCGCCAGGGCATGTACGAGTACCGCTTCGACGGCCTGCCGGCCGGCACCTACCAGGTGGAGCTGGGCTTCGCCGAGCTCGCCGCCAAGAGCCCCACGGACCGGGTCTTCGACGTGATGGCCGAGGGGACGCAGGTCGTGCCCAATCTGGACCTCGCCCTGGAGGCGGGGGTCCGGGCGGCGCACGACCGGACCTTCACCGTGCGGGTCACGGACGGGCAGCTCAATCTCCGCTTCGTGGCGAACAGCGGGAAGCCGCTGGTGAACGCGATCCGGGTCACCGAGCGGCCCGATCTGACCGGCTGACGCCCTGCTCACGACGCCTGCGGCCGCACCTTCCGGGTGCGGCCGCGGGCCGTTCCGGAGATCGTTTTCGCAGGTCAGGTAAGCCTTACCTGAGTGATGCACGGCACCGTGCGCCCCCCGGGGCGCGGCTTGTCACTGTCCGAAGAATTACGCAACAATGGCGTTGTGAAAAACGTCGGCGAGGCTCCGGAGGAACTCGCGACCGGTGAACGATCGACACGCAACCGGGTCGCGCGGTCCATCCTTGACCACGGCCCCTCCACCGTCGCCGACCTCGCGGAGCGGCTCGGCCTCACCCAGGCCGCCGTCCGCCGCCATCTGGACTCCCTCGTCGCCGACAACGTGGTCGAGGCGCGAGAGAAGCGCGTGTACGGCACGCGCACCCGCGGACGTCCCGCCAAGGTCTTCGCACTGACCGACTGCGGCCGGGACGCCTTCGACCAGTCCTACGACACGCTGGCCGTCGAGGCCCTGCGCTGGATCGAGCGGAACGCCGGCGGGGAGGCCGCCGTCGCGGCCTTCGCCCGGGACCGGATCGAGGCCCAGGCCGAGGCGTACCGGCAGGCCGTCGAGGCCGCGGACCCCGCGGAGCGCACCGAGGCTCTGGCCAAGGCGCTCACCGCGGACGGGTACGCTGCCACTGCGCGGCAGGCGCCCGTCGGTGAGCAGCTCTGCCAGCACCACTGCCCGGTCGCCCACGTCGCCGAGCAGTACCCGCAGCTGTGCGAGGCGGAGACCGAGATCTTCTCCCGCCTCCTGGGAACACATGTCCAGCGTCTGGCCACCATCGCGCATGGTGACGGCGTCTGCACCACGTTCATCCCGCACGGCGCCCCACAGACCACCTCTTCAACAGCATCCGCAAGCACGGCCGGGAGGAACCCCGCATGACCACCGAGATCAGCCACCCCGAGCTCGAGGGCCTGGGTCGGTACGAGTACGGCTGGGCCGACTCGGACGCGGCCGGTGCCGCCGCTCAGCGAGGTCTCTCCGAGGACGTCGTCCGCGACATCTCCGCGAAGAAGAACGAGCCCGAGTGGATGCTGAAGCTCCGCCTCAAGGGCCTGAAGCTCTTCGGCAAGAAGCCCATGCCGACCTGGGGCTCCGACCTGTCGGGCATCGACTTCGACAACATCAAGTACTTCGTGCGGTCCACCGAGAAGCAGGCCGAGTCCTGGGAGGACCTGCCGGAGGACATCAAGAACACGTACGACAAGCTCGGCATCCCGGAGGCGGAGAAGCAGCGCCTGGTCGCCGGTGTCGCCGCCCAGTACGAGTCCGAGGTCGTCTACCACCAGATCCGCGAGGACCTGGAGGAGCAGGGCGTCATCTTCGTCGACACCGACACCGCCCTGAAGGAGCACGAGGAGCTCTTCAAGGAGTACTTCGGCACCGTCATCCCGGTCGGCGACAACAAGTTCGCCTCGCTGAACACGGCCGTGTGGTCCGGCGGATCGTTCATCTACGTGCCGAAGGGCGTGCACGTCGAGATCCCGCTGCAGGCCTACTTCCGTATCAACACGGAGAACATGGGCCAGTTCGAGCGGACGCTGATCATCGTCGACGAGGACGCCTACGTCCACTACGTCGAGGGCTGCACCGCGCCGATCTACTCCTCCGACTCGCTGCACTCCGCGGTCGTGGAGATCATCGTCAAGAAGGGCGGCCGCTGCCGCTACACGACGATCCAGAACTGGTCGAACAACGTCTACAACCTGGTGACCAAGCGCGCCGTCGCCTACGAGGGCGCCACCATGGAGTGGGTCGACGGCAACATCGGCTCCAAGGTCACCATGAAGTACCCGGCCGTCTACCTGATGGGCGAGCACGCCAAGGGCGAGACCCTGTCCATCGCCTTCGCGGGCGAGGGCCAGCACCAGGACGCCGGCGCGAAGATGGTCCACATGGCGCCGAACACCTCGTCGTCCATCGTCTCGAAGTCGGTGGCGCGCGGCGGCGGCCGCACCTCCTACCGCGGCCTGATCGAGATCGGCGAGGGCGCCCCGGGCGCCAAGTCGAACGTGCTCTGCGACGCGCTGCTCGTCGACACGATCTCCCGCTCCGACACGTACCCGTACGTGGACGTCCGCGAGGACGACGTCACGATGGGCCACGAGGCGACCGTCTCCAAGGTCTCCGAGGACCAGCTCTTCTACCTGATGCAGCGCGGCCTGTCCGAGCAGGAGGCCATGGCCATGATCGTGCGCGGCTTCGTCGAGCCGATCGCCAAGGAGCTGCCGATGGAGTACGCGCTGGAGCTGAACCGGCTGATCGAGCTGCAGATGGAAGGCGCGGTCGGCTAAGGCCCGCCCCGTCCCTTCAGCAGCGACCGATTCACAACGCAGGAAGAGAGCACTACGACAGCCATGGCTGACGCTCAGAACATCCCGGCCGGTTCCACGACCGCCGGCTCGATCGCGGTGGCCGCCGAGTCCACCGTCGCCACGCGCATGAGCGCGCCCCCGTCCTTCGACGTCGCGGACTTCCCCGTCCCGCACGGTCGCGAGGAGGAGTGGCGGTTCACCCCGCTGGAGCGCCTGCGCGGGCTGCACGACGGCACCGCCGTCGCCACCGGCGAAGGCGTCCGCGTCGAGGTCGAGGCCCCCGAGGGCGTCACCGTGGAGACCGTCGGCCGCGACGACGCGCGGCTGCGCAAGGCCGGCAAGCCCGTGGACCGGGTCGCCGCCCAGGCGTACTCCGGCTTCGAGAAGGCGTCGGTCGTCACCGTCGCCAAGGAGGCCGTGCTCACCGAGCCGATCCGCATCGCCGTGCACGGCGAGGGCGGCGTCGCCTTCGGCCACCAGGTCATCGAGCTCGGCGCCTTCGCCGAAGCCCTGGTCGTCATCGACCACACCGGCGACGCGGTGCTCGCGGCCAACGTCGACTACGTCCTCGGCGACGGCGCGAAGCTGACCGTCGTCTCCGTCCAGGACTGGGACGAGAAGGCCGTCCACGTCGCCCAGCACAACGCGCTGCTCGGCCGCGACGCCTCCTTCAAGTCCGTCGTCGTCACCTTCGGCGGCGATCTGGTGCGCATCCACCCGCGCGTCGAGTACTCCGCCCCCGGCGGCGAGGCCCAGCTGTTCGGCCTGTACTTCACCGACGCCGGCCAGCACCACGAGCACCGCCTGCTCGTCGACCACAACACCCCGCACTGCACCTCCAACGTCGCCTACAAGGGCGCGCTGCAGGGCCAGGACGCGCACGCGGTGTGGATCGGCGACGTCCTCATCCAGGCCGCGGCCGAGGGCACCGACACGTACGAGCTGAACCGGAACCTCGTCCTCACGGACGGCGCCCGGGTCGACTCCGTGCCGAACCTGGAGATCGAGACCGGCGAGATCGCCGGCGCCGGCCACGCCTCGGCCACCGGCCGCTTCGACGACGAGCAGCTCTTCTACCTGATGGCCCGCGGCATCCCGGAGAAGGAGGCCCGCCGTCTGGTCGTGCGCGGCTTCTTCGCCGAGCTGGTGCAGCAGATCGGCCTGCCGGACGTCGAGGAGCGCCTGATCGCCAAGATCGAGGCCGAGCTGGAGGCGTCCGTCTGATGGCCTTCGTCCGCGTCTGCGCGCTGAGCGAGCTGGAGGCCGACACCCCCAAGAGGGTGGAGGTCGACGGCACGCCGGTGTCCGTCGTCCGGACCGAGGGCGAGGTGTTCGCGATCAACGACATCTGCTCGCACGCGAACGTCTCCCTCTCGGAGGGCGAGGTCGAGGACTGCGCCATCGAGTGCTGGCTGCACGGCTCCAGCTTCGACCTCCGCACCGGCAAGCCGTCCGGCCTTCCCGCGACGCGCCCCGTCCCCGTGTACCCCGTAAAGATCGAAGGGGACGATGTGCTCGTCTCCGTCACCCAGGAGTCCTGAGTCACCCATGGCAACGCTTGAAATCCACGACCTGCACGTCTCCGTCGAGGCCGAGAACGGCCCCCGGGAGATCCTCAAGGGTGTCGACCTGACCATCAAGCAGGGCGAGACCCACGCCGTCATGGGCCCGAACGGCTCCGGCAAGTCGACGCTGGCGTACTCGCTGGCCGGCCACCCGAAGTACACCGTCACCGGCGGCACCGTCACCCTCGACGGCGAGGACGTCCTGGAGATGTCGGTCGACGAGCGCGCCCGCGCCGGTCTCTTCCTCGCCATGCAGTACCCGGTCGAGGTCCCCGGCGTCTCGGTCTCCAACTTCCTGCGCACCTCCGCCACCGCGATCCGCGGCGAGGCCCCGAAGCTGCGCACCTGGGTCAAGGAGGTGAAGGAGGCCATGGAGCAGCTCCAGATGGACCCCTCCTTCGCCGAGCGCAACGTCAACGAGGGCTTCTCCGGCGGTGAGAAGAAGCGCCACGAGATCCTGCAGCTGGAGCTCCTCAAGCCGAAGCTGGCGATCCTCGACGAGACCGACTCCGGCCTCGACGTCGACGCCCTGCGCATCGTCTCCGAGGGCGTCAACCGCGTCCGCGAGACCGGTGAGGTCGGCACCCTGCTGATCACCCACTACACGCGGATCCTCCGCTACATCAAGCCCGACTTCGTGCACGTGTTCGCGAACGGCCGCATCGTCGAGTCCGGCGGCGCCGAGCTCGCGGACCAGCTGGAGAACGAGGGCTACGACAAGTACGTGAAGGGCGGCGCATCCGCGTGACACAGCTGCCGGGCCTCCTCGACACCGAGGCGATCCGCAAGGACTTCCCCCTGCTGGATCGTGTGGTCCACGACGGGAAGAAGATCGTCTACCTCGACTCCGCCGCGACCTCGCAGAAGCCGCGCCAGGTGCTCGACGCGCTGAACGCCTACTACGAGCGGCACAACGCCAACGTGCACCGCGGCGTGTACACGGTCGCCGAGGAGGCCACGGCGCTGTACGAGGGCGCCCGCGACAAGGTCGCCGCCTTCATCAACGCGCCGAGCCGCGACGAGGTGATCTTCACCAAGAACGCCTCCGAGTCGCTCAACCTGGTCGCGAACATGCTGGGCTGGGCCGACGAGCCCTACCGCGTGGACCACGAGACCGAGATCGCCATCACGGAGATGGAGCACCACTCCAACATCGTGCCGTGGCAGCTGCTCTCGCAGCGCACGGGCGCGAAGCTGAAGTGGTTCGGCCTGACCGACGACGGCCGTCTCGATCTCTCGAACATCGACGAGGTCATCACCGAGAAGACCAAGATCGTCTCGTTCACGCTGGTCTCCAACCTGCTGGGCACGGTCAACCCGGTCGAGACGATCATCCGGCGCGCCCAGGAGGTCGGCGCGCTGGTCTGCATCGACGCCTCGCAGGCCGCCCCGCACATGGTGCTCGACGTGCAGGCGCTGCAGGCCGACTTCGTGGCCTTCACCGGCCACAAGATGTGCGGCCCGACCGGCATCGGCGTGCTGTGGGGACGGCAGGAGCTCCTGGAGGACCTGCCGCCCTTCCTCGGCGGCGGCGAGATGATCGAGACCGTCTCGATGCACTCCTCCACGTACGCGCCGGCCCCGCACAAGTTCGAGGCGGGCACGCCCCCGATCGCGCAGGCCGTGGGCCTCGGCGCGGCCGTGGACTACCTGTCGGCGATCGGCATGGAGAACATCGCGCGCCACGAGCACGCGATCACCGAGTACGCCGTGCGCCGTCTCCAGGAGGTCCCCGACCTGCGGATCATCGGCCCCACCACGGCCGAGGACCGCGGCGCCGCGATCTCCTTCGTGCTCGGGGACATCCACCCGCACGACGTGGGGCAGGTGCTGGACGAGCAGGGCATCGCGGTCCGGGTCGGCCACCACTGCGCGCGGCCGGTCTGCCTGCGGTACGGAATTCCTGCGACCACGCGGGCGTCGTTCTATCTGTACTCCACTCCGGCCGAGGTCGACGCCCTGGTCGAGGGGCTGGAGCACGTCCGTAACTTCTTCGGATAGGGCGGCTGACCTGTGAAGCTGGATTCGATGTACCAGGACGTCATCCTGGACCACTACAAGCACCCCCACGGGCGGGGCTTGCGGGACGGCGACGCCGAGGTGCACCACGTCAACCCGACGTGCGGCGACGAGATCACGCTGCGGGTGAAGTACGACGGCGAGCGCATCGAGGACGTCTCGTACGAGGGCCAGGGCTGTTCCATCAGCCAGGCCTCGGCGTCCGTCCTCAACGAGCTGCTCGTCGGCAAGGAGCTGGCCGAGGCGCAGAAGATCCAGGGCACCTTCCTGGAGCTGATGCAGTCCAAGGGCCAGATCGAGCCGGACGACGCGATGGAGGAGATCCTGGAGGACGCGGTCGCGTTCGCCGGAGTCTCCAAGTACCCGGCCCGGGTGAAGTGCGCGCTGCTCAGCTGGATGGCGTGGAAGGACGCGACGGCCCAGGCCCTGGGCGGCGCCGCGGAGAGGAAGTCGGCATGACGGAGAACGCAGAGGCCACCACGGAGAAGGCCGCCGAGGCCGTGGCGATCAAGCCCGCGACCGAAGAGGAGATCCGCGAGGCGCTGTACGACGTCGTCGACCCCGAGCTGGGCATCGACGTGGTCAACCTCGGCCTGATCTACGGCATCCACATCGACGACGCGAACATCGCGACGCTCGACATGACGCTGACGTCGGCGGCCTGCCCGCTGACCGACGTGATCGAGGACCAGGCGAAGGCCGCCACCGACGGCATCGTCAACGAGCTGCGGATCAACTGGGTCTGGATGCCCCCGTGGGGCCCGGACAAGATCACCGACGACGGCCGCGAGCAGCTGCGCGCCCTCGGCTTCAACGTCTGACCGGACGTGCGCAAGGGCCGCACCCCTTCGGGGGGTGCGGCCCTTTCGGCATGTCCAGGACGCATGTCCAGGACGCGGGCGGCCTCAGTACGCGGGCGGCGCCGGCGTCCCCGCGGTCTCGGCGAGGGCCGCGGCCAGGTTCTCCTTGCGGATCCGCTGGTCGACGTAGAGCAGGCCGTTGACCAGGGGCGGGAACGTGGTCTGGATCAGGTAGCCGACCAGCTGGGCCACCAGGACGATCACCAGGTACACCGAGAGCACGGACAGGACGTCGGACAGCTCCGGGTCCGCCCCGAGGTCGGAGGCGGCCGACATCATCGGGATCATGCCGAACATGCCCAGCACCTGCTGGACCACCCCGGCGATCACCCCGGCCATGACCGCGGCCAGCACCGAGATGCCGAACACCGGCCACCAGCGGCCGCGCACCAGCTGCGAGGAGCGGCGCAGGGCCGCGACCGGGCCCTGCTTCTCGAAGACCACCGCGGCCGGCGCCAGGATGAACTTCACGTACAGCCAGACCGCCGGAACGGCCGTGAGCAGCGCGCCCAGCAGGCCGAGGACGAAGACCGCGCCGACGGCGCCGCCGCCCTCGCCGTCCGCCGCCGCCATCGAGGCGCCGGCCAGCGTGACGGTGAAGGCGATCACGGCCAGCACCGTCGGCACCATGGCGATCAGCCCGGTCAGCAGCGTCGTGCCGATCAGCGCCGGCACCCGTGGCAGCGCCTCCCGCCACACCTGGCCGAAGGTCGCCGGACGGCCGAGGACCGCGTTCTGCAGCACCGCCAGCATCGCGGCCTGCACCAGCGAGACCGCGAGCAGGTAGCCGACCGACGCCACGGCCAGGACGCTCACGAAGGCCACGACGAAGGGCTGGAACACCTCCCAGTCCGGCGGCCCCGAGCGGTCCGCGTCGTCGACGGCGTCGACGAACGCCGGAATGGCGTCGCCCAGGCCCGAGACGGCGAGGACCAGGGTCACGCCGAGCACCAGCGAGTACACACCGAAGACGACCAGCGGGATGCCGAAGACCGCTCCCTTGTACCGGCCGATCGCCGCCATCGCCCCGCCGAGCAGATCCCCGACGGTCAGCGGCCGCAGCGGGACCACCCCCGGCTGCGGCGGCGGAGGCGGCGGCGCTCCCCAGCCCCCGCCCGGTGCTCCGTACGGGCCCCACCCCATGTTCTGCGCCATCCCCGCTCCCTGCGTGTCCGTTCCCGTCACCGATGGGTGACCCGGACACGTTAGCCGGAGGGAAGATGCCAGGGACATGACCGTGCTGTGTACGCTCGTACACATGGGATACGGACTGCTCGCCGGAGCCATCGCGGCGGAGATCGTCGCCACGCTCTCCATGAAGTACAGCGACGGCTTCTCCCGGCTCGGGCCCTCCCTCCTGACCTGCGCCGGCTACCTGCTCGCCTTCGGCCTCCTCGCGCAGGCGCTCAAGACCCTCCAGGTCGGCACCGCCTACGCCATCTGGTCCGGGGTCGGCACCGCCGCCGTGGCGGCCATCGGCGCGCTGTTCCTCGGCGAGAGCATGAACCTCGCGAAACTCGCCGGCATCGTGATGATCATCGCCGGGGTCGCCGTGCTGAACCTCGGCGGCGCCCACTGATGGCCCGGCCCCGCCGGTACGACCCCGACCGCCGCCGGCGCATCGTCGACGCGGCGCTGCGGGTCGTCGGCCGGGCCGGTCTCGCCGGGCTCAGCCACCGCACGGTGGCCGCCGAGGCGGACGTGCCGCTGGGCTCGACCACGTACCACTTCGCCTCCCTCGACGACCTCCTCGTCGCCGCCCTGCGCCGGGCCGGCGAGGGCTTCGGCCGCCTCCTGCGCGACGACCCGGCGCTCGCCGACCCCACGGCCGACCTCGCGGCCGCGCTGGCCCGGCTCCTCGGCGTGTGGATCCGCGGCGACCGCACCGGCGTGGAGCTGGAGTACGAGCTCTACCTCGCCGCCCTGCGCCGCCCGGCCCTGCGCCCCGTCGCCGCCGAGTGGACCGCGCAGGTCACCGCCCTGCTGGCCCGCCGCACCGACCCCGCCACCGCCCGCGCCGCGGTCGCCCTGATGGACGGCATCGGCCTCCAGGTCCTGCTGACGGACGGCCTCTACGACGAGGACCACGCGCGCGAGATGCTGGCGCGGGTGCTCCGCCCGCGGGAGCCGTGAACCCGTTCCGGCCCTGCGGGCAACAACGGGCGTGACAGCTATCGACTACGGAACAGGGGTGTCCGTGACGACCGGGCGAGCGGAGCCCGCGGACGCGGCACTCGTCGCCGCGTCGCGCGAACGGCCCGAGGTCTTCGCGGAGTTGTACAGCCGCCATGCGGCCGACATACACCGCTACGCCGCCCGCCGCCTCGGTGGCGAGGCGGCCGACGACATCACGGCCGAGACCTTCCTGACGGCCTTCCGGATCCGGCACCGGTACGACACCGGCCGCGACAGCGCCCGGCCCTGGCTGTACGGCATCGCCGCCAACCTCATCGGCCGGCACCGGCGCACCGAGGTCCGCGCCCTGAAGGCCCTGGCCCGCACCGGCCACGACCCCGTCGCCGAGTCCTGGTCGGACCGCGCCGACGACCGGCTCGCCGCCCAGGCCGTGCACGGCCCGCTCGCCGCCGCGCTGGCCCGGCTGTCGGCCCGGGACCGGCACACGCTGCTCCTGGTCGCCTGGGCCGAACTCAGCTACCAGGAGGTCGCGGAGGCCCTCGGCATCCCGGTCGGGACGGTCAGGTCCCGGCTCAACCGCGCGCGCAGGACCCTGCGCGGCGCGCTCGGCGACGCCGACCCCACCCGCGCACACGACATCGCCCCGGAGGCCGTCGATGGATGAGATGAAGACGCTCCAGGACTTCCGCGCCGGCGCGCCCGCCCCGGACCGCGCCCGCCTCGAACAGGGCCGCCGCCGGCTCCTCGAAGCCGCCGCCCCCCGCGAACCGAGCTGGTCGTCCCGCCTCCGCTGGAAGGTCCTCGCCCCGGCCGCCGCGGCGCTCGTGACGGCCGCCGCGGTGCTGACGACGCAGCTCACCGCGGAGTTCAAGGACCGCTCGCAGGGGCCGATGTCCGTGGGCGTCGCGACGTCGCTGGAGGACCTCGCGGACCGGCTGGAGAAGGGCCTGCCCGAGGACGGGATCCGCTCGGTCGACGACCGGCAGTGGGTGTACCGGGAGGAGGTCTTCGCGGGTACCGGCGTGGACCGCATCGCCCTCAAGCACGTCCTCGCCTCGGACATGTGCGCGTACCCGGAGCACCTCCACGTCCAGCGGATCGAGTTCTGGGATCTCGGCGACTCCACGAAGCGGGCCGTCAGGAGCGAGCGCGCCGGTCAGTGCGGCAAGAAGGACCGGAAGCTGCAGATGATCAACACGCCCGCCTACCGGGAGCCGGAGATGAGGCAGCGCGGGTTCGCCGCGAAGGCACCCACCGATCCCGAGGCGCTGCTGCGGGCGGTGCGCTCCGGGGAACGGCCGCAGGGGACCCGGCAGCAGATCACGGACTTCCGGGCGCTGGTCGGCCTGCTCCGCGGGCCGGTCGGCGTGACGCCCCGCCTGCGCGCGACGGTCCTGCGCGCCCTGGCGGACCTGCCCGGTGCCGTGGTGTCCGACCGGCCCGTCCGGGACGTCCTCAACCGTCCTGTCCTCACCGTCGGCATGGTGGACCCGACCAACCCCAACGGCGCGGCCGTGCGCAACGAGGTGCTGATCGACGCCGCCACGGGCGCCTACAGGGGCATGCAGCAGGTCGCGACGGTCACGACCAAGCTGGACGTGCTGAAGAAGGGCGACCGTCTGGGCCCACAGGTCCGGGCCGGGCAGGTGATCGAGAGCTGGGTGACGGTCCGCACGGCGGTGGTGGACAAGCCGGGGGAGCGCCGGGGCTGACGCTCCGGTCGAACGGACGAAGCCGGGGGCGGTGCGTCGGCGGAACCGCCGATGCGCCGACCGGGAGCTGAGACCGGTTCGCCCGGGGGCGGGCGGGCCGGTTAGGTTTCCCCCATGACCGACAACACCGCTCCTCGCACCACCGGCGCCGTCGCCGCCGGCCTCGCCACCCTCGCCGCCGACGGCACCGTACTCGACACCTGGTTCCCCGCCCCCGAGCTCGCCGAGGCCCCCGGCCCGGCCGGCACCGAGCGGCTGTCCCCCGAGGCCGCCGTGAACGCCCTCGGCGAGGGCGCCGCCAAGGCGCTCGGCGTGGACGCGCGGCGCGGCGTCGAGGTCGTCGCCGTGCGGACGGTCATCTCCTCGCTCGACGACAAGCCGCTCGACGCCCACGACGCGTACCTGCGCCTGCACCTGCTCTCGCACCGCCTGGTCAAGCCGCACGGCCAGAGCCTCGACGGCGTCTTCGGCCTGCTCGCCAACGTCGCCTGGACCTCGCTCGGCCCGGTCGCCGTGGACGACGTCGAGAAGGTGCGCCTCAACGCGCGTGCCGAGGGCCTGCACCTCCAGGTCACCTCGATCGACAAGTTCCCGCGGATGACCGACTACGTCGTCCCCTCCGGCGTCCGCATCGCCGACGCCGATCGCGTCCGCCTCGGCGCGCACCTCGCCGCCGGCACCACGGTCATGCACGAGGGCTTCGTCAACTTCAACGCCGGCACCCTCGGCACCTCCATGGTCGAGGGCCGCATCTCCGCGGGCGTCGTCGTCGGCGACGGCTCCGACATCGGCGGTGGCGCGTCCACCATGGGCACCCTGTCCGGCGGCGGCAACGTGATCATCTCCATCGGCGAGCGCTGCCTGATCGGTGCCGAGGCGGGCGTCGGCATCGCGCTCGGCGACGAGTGCGTCGTCGAGGCCGGCCTGTACGTCACCGCCGGCACGCGCGTCACCATGCCGGACGGGCAGGTCGTCAAGGCCCGCGAGCTGTCCGGGCAGTCGAACATCCTGTTCCGCCGCAACTCGGTCACCGGCACCGTCGAGGCCCGCCCGAACAACGCGGTCTGGGGCGGACTCAACGACATCCTCCACAGCCACAACTGAGCGTGACCGACCGAGGTGACTCCGCGTTAGCGGTGCGACGCATCAGTCACCCGATCGGACAAGGCGAGGAGCCGACATTGAGGACGAGGGACACCATCGTCAGGGCCTGCGTGGTCGCGGCCGCGGTGCTGCTGCCGGCCGGCACCGCCGCGGCCGACGAGACGCACACCGGCTCGCACAACGGCCCCGCCGTCTCGAACGGCCCGAGCCTCGCGCTCCACACGGGGCAGGTCGACGACCCGCTGGAGGACGTCCTCGAACACGCGGCGCTGTTCGGCAGCACCACCTACGTGTACGACTGAACCAGGTCCTCGTACGCGGCGCGCAGCCCGTCGGTCGCCTCGCGGCCGGCGGGCTGCAGCGGTTCGCGGAGCGTCATGCCGAGCAGTGCCTTGACGGTGACCGCGCCGGGCAGGCCGGAGGCCATCATCAGCTCGGCGAGCGGCAGGTTCAGGGCGTTGAGCCGGGCCGCCTCGGCCGTCTCGCCCCGGTCGTAGGCGTCCAGGACCGCCCGCAGGGGGCGCGGCGCCACGTTCGCCACCGTGCTGACGTAGCCGCTGCCGCCCACCGCGTACAGCGGCAGGTTCAGCTCCTCGCAGCCGGAGTAGTACGCGAGCCCGGTGCGGGCCAGCACCTTCGTCGTGCCGAGCAGGTCGTACGCGCAGTCCTTCACCGCCACGATCCGGGGGTGCTCGGCCAGCCGGATCATCGTCTCCGGCTCGATGCGGGTCGCGGTGCGGCCGGGGATGTCGTACAGCATCACCGGCAGGCCCGTCGCGTCCGCCACCCGCAGGAAGTGCGCCTCCACGGCGGCCTGCGGCGGCTTGCTGTAGTAGGGCGGGATCACCAGGACGCCGTCGGCGCCCGCCGCCTCGGCCTGCCGGGCCAGTTCGACCGTGTGCCGGGTGTCGGCGGTGCCGACGCCCGCGACGAGCGCCGGGCCGGGGCCGACCGCCTCCCGAACCGCCCGGATCAGGGCCTCCTTCTCGGCGTCGGAGGTGGTGGGGGACTCGCCCGTGGTGCCGTTGAGGACGAGCCCGTCGCAGCCCTCGGCGACCAGGCCGGCGGCGAGCTTCGCGGCCGCGTCCAGGTCGAGTTCGCCGTCGGGGCCGAAGGGCGTGACCATGGCGCACAGGGCGCGGCCGAAGGGGCGTTCGGTGAGGTGAGTGCTCATCCGAGAAGTCTCCGCAGCCACGACCGTGAAGGTCCACTTAGATCTTCTTGGGAGCAGGGGTCAGGGTTCCTTAACCGTGCGGCGGCGGGTCTGGCACGATCGGGGCGGCACGACAGGGGGACAGGGAGAAGAACAGCATGAGCGCACAGCGCGTCGCACTCGTCACCGGCTCGTCCTCCGGCATCGGGGCCGCCGTCGCCCGCCGGTTCGCCGAGGCCGGCTACCGGACGGTGGTCAACTCGGCGCGGTCCGTCGAGGCCGGAGAGGCCCTCGCCGCCGAACTGCCCGACGCCGTGTACCGGCAGGCGGACGTCTCCGACGAGGCGCAGGCCGCCGGACTGTCCCCCACAGCCTGAACGGCATGGGGGTACCCCCACCGCCGCCGTCGAGGCGTACGGCCGGCTCGACGTCCTGGTTCGACGGGGTCGAGGGCGCCGACGCCGCCAAGGCCCATGTCGCCGGGGCGGTTCCGCTGCGCCGCGTCGGCCGGCCCGAGGACATCGCCGGTGCGGTCCACGACCTGGCGCACGCCTCGTACACCACCGGCGAAGTCCTGCTCGTCGACGGCGGCGGGCGCCTGCTCGGCCGACCGGCAGCGGGCCGGGCCGCCGCGGGACCGGCCCGGCGGCGGCGTTGTCGGTGCCGGGTGCTGCAATGGGGGCATGAGCGATTCCCCGCAGTCCGCCGCCCGTCCGGAGGACCTCGAACTGCTGCGCACCCGCCTGGCCGAGGGGCACGACCGCGCGCCCCTCGGCTGGGACGGCGTGCGCGCCTTCGAGGCGGAGCACGGCATCGTCCTGCCCGAGCCCTACCGCACGTACGTGGCGGAAATAGGCGACGGCTGGGCGGGCGGCGTCGTGCCCCTCGCCGAGCAGCCCGCCGACTTCCCGACCCCGGCCGCGGACCGCGACCTGGCCGCGCCCTTCCCGCTCGCCGAGCGCTGGGCCTGGGAGGACGACGAGGAGCACGACGAGGACGAGTGGGACGCGCTGATCGACCCGGTCTACGACCACGGCTCGATCGTGCTCGCCACGGACGGCTGCGGCCTGTACTGGCACCTCGTCGTCAGCGGCCCGCAGCGCGGCCGGGTGTGGTGCGTCGCCGACGTGGGCGCGGCCCCGTTCGGCCCGGACTTCGGCCACGAGGGCGAGGGAGAGCCCGGCTTCGCGCAGTGGGCGGTGCACTGGATCGGGGAGTGAACGGCCGCCGGAGGAACGGGGGTTGACCTCAAGCTTGCTTGAGGTCGGAGAGTGGAGACCTCGACACGATCAGGAGGTCTCCATGAACGCCGTCATCCACCCCCACGCCCGTCCCGACCTGGGCCGCACCGACCTCGGGCTCGTCATGGCCAGCACCTGGCGGGTCGGCACGCCCGAGCGCCAGCGGGCGGCCGTGGACGCCATCGCCCGAGCCTGGCAGTCGAGGGACTGGCCGGACGTCGGCCTGCTCTCGTACTCGGTCCACATCGGCGACGACGGCGACACCCTGATGCACTACTCGCAGTGGACCGGGGAGCAGGAGTACCAGGACTTCGTGGCCCGGCACCGCGACGACCGGAACGCGGAGATCGACGCGGCCGTGCCCGGGATCGAGCGGGTCGTGCTGCACCGCTACCACCCGCCGTACCGCTCCCTGGAGTCGGGCGACGACCGGATCCCGGGCTGCGTGGTGGCCGTGGAGGTGGAGTTCGACGGGCCCGACGCGGACCGGCAGCGGGACTGGGTCGACACCGTCGTCGAGGCCCTGAAGACCGACCCGGACCTCGCGCCCGGCGGCATCTCCGCGCACTTCCACCTGGGCGTCGCCGGCGACCGCATCCTCAACTACGCGGAGTGGACGAGCCGGCAGGCGCACGTCGACGCGCTCGCCGGGACCGGCGGCGTCGGCTCCGCGACCGAGCAGTGGGCGAAGGTGCGGGACTACCCGGGCGTGACCGGCGGCTCGGTGACGCGCTACGCGCCCGCGCTGAGCCTCAGCGCGGGCGCGTAGCCACCGGTCCCTTCCGTCCTTACGGGCGGAAGCGCAGCACCTGCGGGTCGTGGTCGCTGTTCTGCTCGGCGAACTCGGCGTTGATGTGCACGCTGTCGTACTCGAAGTGGTGCACGCCGGGGCTGGTCAGGATCTGGTCGAGGACCTGGCTGTTGCCCTGGAAGACGTACGAGTAGCGCTCGTCGCGGGGCAGCGACTTCACGGCCGGGTAGAGCGCCCCGCCGTCGGTCAGCGCCTCGGTGGTGGCGGAGAACTCGAAGTCGTTGATGTCGCCCAGGACGATCACGTCGGCCTGCTTCTGGATCGCCAGGACGTCCTTGACGAAGGCGTTCACGGCCTGAGCCTGAAGCAGGCGCTTCGCCTCGGAGGAACGGTTCGGCGGCTGGTGGTGCGAGGTCAGCGACTCGTCACCGCCCTTGGAGCCGAAGTGGTTGGCGACCACGAAGACCGTCCGGCCGCGGAAGACGAACTCGCCGGCCAGCGGCTTGCGGCTGTTCTCCCAGGCGGCGTTCGCCGGGTCGATGCGGCCGGGGGAGTGGGTCAGCTCCGCACGGCCGTACGCGCCCTCCACGACGCCCGTCGCGGTCGTCGCGTCGCCGCCGGCGCGGTCGATGAAGTCGACCCGCTCGGGGTTGAACAGGAAGACCTGGCGGATGTTGCCGCCGGGCTCGCCGCCGTCCTTGTTGTTCTCCGGGTCGATCGAGCGCCACTCGTAGCGCGGGCCGCCGGCGGCGACGATCGCGTCGGTGAACTTCTTCAGGGTCTGCCCGGCGGCGACCGTGCCGTCGTTCTTCGCGCCGTTGTCGTCCTGGATCTCCTCCAGGGCGACGATGTCGGGCGAGGCGAGGTTCTCGACGACGGCCTTCGCCAGCGCGTCGAACTTCTCCTGCGCGTCGGTCGGGTCCAGGTTCTCCACGTTGTACGTGGCCACGGCCAGCTCGTTCTTGTGCTGGCGCTCGGTCACCTCGCGCTCCAGGCCGCGGTCGACGACCGTGCCCAGGGTGCGGGCGGCCAGCGTGTAGCCGCCGTACTGGTTGAAGTCCAGCGGGCCCTCGGTCTCGCCGGACAGCACGTCGCCGACGTTCGCCTTCGGGAACGGCTGCTGGGCGAGCGGGACCAGCGACTGGATCTGCAGCCGACCGGTGTTCTGCGAGGTGTACGAGCCGTAGACGGCGCCGCCGCGCTCGGAGGCGTTCTCCCCGGGCTTCACCGTGACCCACAGCTCGGCGTACGGGTCGGTCGCGCCGACCACCCGCGAGCTGCCGATGCGGACGTTCGTGCCCTCCAGGGACTCGTAGTAGTCCAGGGCGTAGCGCTCGGGGTCCAGCTGCAGCCCGTTGATCGAGCCGCCCGCCGCCGGGTCGCCCTCGGGGGCGTACGCGTCCGGGACGGAGTCGCCGTCGATCGTCACGGCCTGAGGCACCGGGTTGCCCGAGGACAGCACGGTCACCGTGGGCCGGGAGATCTGGGTCATCGACTGGTTGCCGGAGTTCAGGCCGCCCGGGACGTACTCGCCGACCGTGCCGGCCACGCTCACCGCGTCGCCGACGGCGACCTTCGGGACGGAGCTGGTGAAGACGAACAGGCCCTCGCTGGTGGCCGCGTCGTCGTCGCCCTGCGGGTCCTGGATCCAGAAGCCCCGCGAGCCGTAGGTCCGCACACCGGTGACGATGCCGGTGACGCCCGTGACCTGCTGGCCCGCCAGCGGCGAGATCCGGGTGGTCCCCTGGATGTCGTGGATGCGGACGTCGGCGGCGGAGGCGGTGCCGGAAGCGGCGAGCAGGCCCGCGGCCAGGGCGGCGGCGACGACGGACGAGACCGCGGCGGATCTCGGTATGGAGGAAGGCATCAAAGAGCTCCGGTGACGCTTGGAGAATCGGTCGATTGATCTACGCGCGTCAATCTCTTGGCTGTGGCCACCCCTTGTCAAGGGTCCGCGGGTGTACGGGAGCTCACGGAATCGTGAACCGGCGGGCGCGCCCGCAAATGCGTCTACGCTGAAGGCCGCCTGGAACCGCATCCCGAGGAGAACACGCCGATGCCATCGGACCGCCCCACCCTGCCCCCCGTTCGGCTGCGTTCGGACGCGGAGCTGGCGCGGGCCGCGCTCGCCGCGCCGCTGCTCGCCGGGGCCGTGCGGCTGGCCCGCTGGGCCGGGCCCGGGACCCGGGTCGGCGTGGGCGGCGAACTCGTCGACGAGCAACTGCCGGAGGCGGCCGAGGCCCTGGGGCTGGAGCCGGACGAGGAGGGCGCGGCGCAGGCCAGCGAGGCGTGGCGGGTGGCCGTGGACACCGGGCTCGTGTCGGTGCCGGAGCCGGAGGGCGAGGAGGACGAGGCGTCCGGCGTCACGGCCGGCGAGAACCTGGCGCTGCTCACCCAGGGCTCCCCGGCCGATGTCCTCGGGGTCTGGCTCGACGGCTTCGACGCGGTGTTCGCGGACGCCACGGCGCCGGTGTTCGACGACCTCGCCGACCTCATCGGCGAGGACGGCGAGATCGACGTGTCCCGGCTCGACTGGGACCCGGAGGCGGAGACCGCGTTCCTGGAGGGCGTGCTCGGCAACCTGTACCTGCTGACCGTCAGCGAGGGCGGCGCGGGGGAGAACGCGGTGCCGCTGCCGGCGCTCGCCGCGTCGATGATCGTGCCCGACGACATGGGCGAGCCGACGGACGACGTCCTGGAGCAGGTCTCCGAGGCGATGATGCGCCTCGACGACCAGTTCCGGGTCCTGGAGCCGATCGGGCTCGTCGAGTACCAGCCGGTGGACGAGGCGCTGATGGCCGAGGAGGGCGAAGAGCCCGTGCCGTCGGTCGACGACGAGGACGTCTCCCGGTACGGGCTGGTCCGGCTGACGCCGCTCGGCCTGTACGGCATCCGGACGCGGATGCTCGACGCGGGCGTGGACGCGCCGGCCGTCGGCGACCTGACCGGCAAGGGCCCCGAGGCGCTGCTCGACGGCGTCGCGCACTACCCGTCCGAGGCGGCCCGCGCCGAGATCGAGCTGTGGCTCGGCGGGCGCGCACCGGTGGCGGCGGCGCGCGAGCTGCTGGCCGCGGCGCGCGGGACGGACGCCGGCTCGCCGCTGCGGCGGCTGCACTGCCAGCAGGCCCTGTCGCTGGTCGGCGCCGAGGCCGAGCCCGCGGTGCGGGAGGTCCTCGACGACCCGGAGCTGGGCGGGCTGGCCCGGGTGTGGCTGGCGGAGCGGGGCGCGGCGGACGTGCCGGCGCCCCCGGAGTCGATGATCTTCTGGCTGGCCGTGGACACGATCGCCGCGCAGCTGGAGATGGACGGCGACCTGGAGGAACTGCAGGACCTCATCGAGGGCCTGACGGGCCGCCACGAGGGCTTCTTCGACGCGGTGTGGCGCGTCGAGCACCCCGCGACGGCGGACGTCCTGGAGGCGATGGGCCGGCTCCACCGCGACAAGCGCATCGCCAAGGAGGCCCGCAAGGCCGCCTTCAAGGCCCGTTCGCGCACGAGCGGCTGACGGAGCGCGAAGCCGAGGGGCCGGCCGGTGTCACGGCCGGCCCCTCGGCCGCGTCGGGGGCTTCCGGCCGTCTACAGGGCCTGGGCGCCCGGCTTCACCATGCCGCGCACCGTACGGGACTTCACGAAGTCGCCCATCGCCGTCATCTCCCACTCGCCGGAGAACTGGCGGATCAGCTTGCACATCATCACGCCGGTCTGCGGCTCCGCGTTCGTCAGGTCGAAGCGGACCAGCTCCTCGCCCGTCGCCGCGTCGAGCAGCCGGCAGTACGCCTTGGCGACCTCGGTGAACTTCTGCCCGGAGAACGAGTTCACGGTGAAGACCAGGCCCGTCGCCTCCGCGGGCAGCCGGCCCAGGTCGACCGTGATCACCTCGTCGTCGCCCGCGCCCTCGCCGGTCAGGTTGTCGCCGGAGTGCCGGACCGCGCCGCCGAGGATGGTCAGCTTGCCGAAGTAGCAGCTGTCCAGGTGGTTGCGCTGGGGGCCGTAGGCGATCACCGAGGCGTCCAGGTCGATGTCCTTGCCGCGGTACGCCGGCTCCCAGCCGAGGCCCATCTTGACGGCGGAGAGCAGCGGACGGCCGCCCTTGACCAGCGACACCGTCTGGTTCTTCTGAAGGCTGACCCGGCCCTTGTCCAGGTTGATCTTCCCGGTCGGCGCCGGGGCCGCGGCCGGGGGAGCGGCGGGGGCCTGCGGGGCGGCGACCCTCGGGTCCACCGGAGCCGCGGCCGGCGCGGGCGGGGCGGCGGGGGCCTGCGGGGCGGCCGCCGCGGGCTCCTCCTCCACCGAGACGCCGAAGTCCGTCGCGATGCCCGCGAGCCCGTTCGCGTACCCCTGGCCCACCGCGCGGGCCTTCCAGGCCCCGTTGCGCAGGTAGATCTCCATGACCACCAGGGCCGTCTCCGCCCCGAGCCGCGGCGGGGTGAACGTGGCCAGCACGCTGCCGTCGTCCGCGTTGCGAAGGGTGGCGGTCGGCTCGACGCCCTGGAAGGTCTGGCCCGCCGCGTCCGGGCTGGCGGTGACGACGATCTTCTCGATGCCGGCGGGCAGGGCCGTGGTGTCCACCACGATCGCGTCCGGAGCCGCGCCGCCGCCGGAGCGGTACGTCACACCGGGGCCGGAGGGCTGGTTGTAGAAGATGAAGTCGTCGTCCGAGCGGACCTTGCCGTCGGCAGTGAGGAGCAGGCCGGAGACGTCGAGGCGCACCGGGGCGGCGACGTCCACCGCCACGCGCGGGACGGCGAGCGGGATGTTCGAGCCGGGGGTCATTGCGGTCATGCCCGGGGTAACGAGCGACGCCGCTTTGCCGTTCCCTTACCTACGGCCACCCTGGTGACGCGGGTGCGAACGGGCCGCGCGCTCGTTGCCGAACTTGTACGAGCCGGTCCAGCGCGCCATGACGAGCTGCGCGTCCCCGGACCCGACGGCGGCCAGGAACTTCTCGGCGCGGTCGCCGCGCAGCGTGGCGGCGGCGCGCCCGCGGTGGACGATCTCCACGCGGCCGTCGCCGAACCGCTGGTAGGTGAAGCCATCAGGTCGGGGCATGAGCGGCATCCTCCCGCCGCCGGGCCCCTGGCCGCACCCGAATTTCCGGGGGCGCGGAGCGCGCGCCTCACGCCCCCGCCCCGTCCCTGCGCGCCCGGGAGGGCCGCCGCGCCGCCGCGAGCGCCGCCGCGCCCGCCGCACCCGCCACGGCGAGGCCCGGCAGCAGCACCCGTACGTCGACCAGCTCCACCAGCGCCGCGCCCAGCGCCAGCGCCACCGCGTTCGGCACGAACACCAGCGTGTTCGCCGTCGCCGCCGCCCGGCCCACCGCCTCCTTGGGCGCGGTCCGCTGCACCGCCGTCGCCGTCGCGACCAGCACCCACGGCAGCCCCAGGCCGATCCCCGCCGAGGCGGCCAGCGCCACCCCGTCGTACGGCAGCGCCCGCGCGCCCGCCGCCACCGCGAACAGCGCCAGGCCCACCGCCGCGAGCCGCGCCTCGGAGACCCGGCGCAGCAGCGGCCCCGCCGCGAGCCCGGCGGCCACCGAACCCGCGCCCTGCACCGTGTACAGCACGCCCGCGTACGCCGGGTCGTGCCCGAGGCCCCCGTCCACGACCGCGTACACCGCCGCCCCGTTCAGCCCCGCGAGCAGCATCGTGAACGCCGCCGCCGGCACCAGGAGGCGCGGCAGCGGCGCGCCGCGCAGCACCCGCAGCCCCTCCGCCGTCTCCGCCCGCCACCGGCCCGGCACCCGCCCTTGCGGCCGCGGCGGCTCCTCCCGTACCCGCATCAGCGCGAACAGCCCGCCGGCGAGCGCGAACGTCGCCGCGTCCAGGAGCACCACCGGACCCGCGCCCCAGCGGGCGAACAGCCCCGCCGCGGCCATCGGCGCGACCAGCTTCGTCGCCTCGTTCGCCGTCAGCCGCAGCCCGTTGAAGTCCCCGAGCCGGCGTTCATCCAGCGTGCCGGCCGCGAGCGCCGACTCCGCCGCGTCCTGCACCGCGCCCTGCGCCCCGTACACCACGAGCACCGCGAACAGCAGCCACACGCGGTCCGCGGAGTCCACCCACAGCAGCACCGGCAGCAGCGCCGCCATCGCCAGGTTCACGGCCACGATCAGCGGCCGCCGCCGCACCCGGTCCGCGAGCGCCCCGAGCACCGGGCCGCACAGGGCCGGCGCCCACAGCGCGAAGGCGGTCAGCGCCGCCAGACCGTCCGAGCCCGTCAGGGACTTGACCCAGATGCCGGAGACCAGCCACAGCGCCGTGGTCCCGAACCCCGACACCAGGACCCCGGCCAGATACAGGGGAACCGTGCGCCTCATGCTCGTCGTGCCCGTCATGCCCGTCGTGCCCGTCATGGCCGCAGCCTGGCGGCTAAGGACCCGCCGGGGGATCGGGCAGATTCCCAGGCGTGCGAACCCGTCACACGGGCGACACCTGAAACGGCCCGCGGCCGGGCACAATCCCAGCCAGCCAGCCGTCCCTGGAGGAGAGCCCATGAGCAGACCCCTGCCCCGACGCACGGGAATCGACCGGTACTTCGGGATCACCGAGCGCGGGTCGACGTTCGGCCGGGAGATACGCGGCGGCTTCGCCACGTTCTTCACCATGGCCTACATCCTGGTGCTGAACCCGATCATCCTCGGCAGCGCCACGGACAAGTTCGGCGCGCAGCTCAGCACCGCCCAACTCGCCACCGTCACCGCCCTCGTCGCCGCCGTGATGACCCTGATCATGGGCGTGGCCGGCAACCTGCCGCTGGCGCTCGCCGCCGGCCTCGGCCTCAACGCCGTCGTCGCCTTCCAGCTCGCACCCCTCATGAGCTGGGCCGACGCCATGGGCCTGGTGGTGATCGAGGGCCTGCTGATCTGCGTCCTGGTGGTGACCGGGCTGCGCGAGGCGGTCATGCACGCCATCCCGCAGCAGCTCAAGCACGCCATCAGCGTCGGCATCGGCCTGTTCATCGCCTTCATCGGCTTCGTCGACGCCGGGTTCGTCACCCGCATCCCCGGCGACACCGGCACCGTGCCCGTGCAGCTCGGCGCGAACGGCCACCTGTCCGGCTGGCCGGTGTTCGTCTTCTGTCTCGGCGTCCTGCTCACCTTCGCGCTGATGGCCCGCAAGGTGCGGGGCGCGATCCTGCTCTCCATCGTCGCCACGACCGTCGTGGCCGTCGTCGTCGACGCGCTCGCCGACATCGACCCGCGCTCCTGGGGGCTCACGGTGCCGGCCGTCCCCGACCGGCTCGTCGCCGCGCCCGACTTCGGGCTGGTCGGCTCGTTCAGCCTCCTCGGCGCGTTCGAGCAGGTCGGGATCGTCACCCTCGTGCTGCTCGTCTTCACGCTGCTGCTCAGCGACTTCTTCGACACCATGGGCACGGTCGTCGGCGTCTCCGCCGAGGCCGGCCTCCTCGACGAGCGGGGCAAGGTCCCGCACCTCGGCCGGGTGCTGCTCGTCGACGGCGCGGCGGCCGTCGCCGGCGGCGCGGCCTCCGCCTCTTCCAACACCTCGTACATCGAGTCGGCGGCCGGCGTCGGCGAGGGCGCGCGCACCGGCTTCGCCTCCGTGGTGACCGGCGGCCTGTTCGCCCTCGCGCTGTTCCTGACCCCGCTCGCCACCGTCGTGCCGGCGCAGGCCGCCGCGCCCGCGCTGATCGCGGTCGGCTTCCTGCTGATGGCGCAGGTCCGGCACATCGACTGGGAGCGCCTGGAGTACGGCGTCCCGGCCTTCCTCACGGTCGCCGTGATGCCGTTCACGTACTCGATCACCAACGGCATCGGCGCGGGCTTCCTCGCCTACGTCGTCGTCAAGGCGGCCGTGGGCAGGGCGCGCGAGGTGCATCCGCTGATGTGGGGCGCGGCGGCGCTGTTCGCGGTGTACTTCGCCATCGAACCGGTCGAGCGGCTGCTCGGCGCCGGATAGGCGGCCCGCAGGGCGTCAGTACGCGCGCGCCGCGACCTGCTCCGGCACCGGGAACTCCGTCTCGCAGTCGGGGCAGTGCGCGGTCCCGAACAGGAACGTGAGCCCGCGCGCCACCTCCTCCTGCCCGGCCCCGGCGGCCATCCGGTGCAGCCGCGCCGGGAGGGCGGCGAGGGCCCCCGGGTCGGCGGGGTGCAGCGGCGCCCGCTGCCCGCCGGCCTCGGCGTGGCCGTCGCCCTCGCCGAACGAGAGGAGCAGCTCCGACGAGCAGGACGGGCACTCCACCTCGTACTCGTCGTCGAACAGGCCCTCCAGCCGGGCCTGGCTCCACAGCCGCTCGCCCTCGAAGGCCAGCACGGCCTGGAGCAGGTACACGTACGAGACGCGGTCCGTCTCCGCCGCCAGCAGGCGCTCGGCGACCGGCCGCAGCGCGGCGATCTCGTCCGCGTACCGTGCCGTGCGTTCCTCGTCGGCCGCCGACACGATGAGACCGGCCATGGAGACCGCCATGTCCGGGTCGCCCGGCGCGTCGCCCGTCGCGACGGCCGCCAGGAACGGCAGGGCCAGGAAGCTGTCGTCGTAGACGGAGCCCTGATGGCAGAGGTCGTCCCAGAGCTCGGACCAGACCTTGTCCTCGTCGGCCCCGCCCATACGGGCGAAGGCGGCGGCCAGGTCGTCGGAGGGGCGCGGGTGGCTCATGCGACCGCATTCTGCCGGGCGCGGGTCTCCCACCACAGGGCGGCCCCCGTCGCCAGCGCGCCCGCGCCCTCCCACAGGCCGACGCCGAGGAAGCCCTCGGGCGCGCGGCCGGTGACCACCGCCAGCGTGAACACCGTGCAGGTCAGCAGCCGGAACGGGACCGTCCAGCGGAAGAACGCCCGCCAGTCCGCCAGGGCGGCCAGCACGTAGTACACACCCATGTTGAGCGCGGCCATGGAGGAGGCCGTCAGGAAGACCAGGGTGTGGTCCCCGTCCGCGCGTCCCCCCTCGGGCACGGGGTCGAAGCCCATCATCGTGAGCAGGGCGCCGGGGGAGATCAGCCCGACCACCCCCAGCGCGGCGGCGAGCACGCCGAAGACCGCCATGGTCCAGCCGGACGGGGAACGGGGCAGACGACGCACGGCAGTCCTCCGGTTGAGCACTCAACTTGTGTCCCGCCGAGGCTACTTCAGCGCCGCACGCATCATCCGCTCGGCCACCGGGGCCGCGAGCCCGTTGCCGCTGACCTCCGAGCGCGCCGCGCCCGAGTCCTCGATCAGCACCGCCACCGCGACCTGCCGGCCGGTCGCCGGGTCCTCGGCGTACGAGGTGAACCAGGCGTACGGCGTCCTGCTGTTGTTCTCGCCGTGCTGCGCGGTGCCGGTCTTGCCGCCGACCTCCAGGCCGTCGATCGCGGCGTTGGAGCCGGTGCCCTGCTCCACGACGGTCCGCATGGCGCTGCGCAGCTGGGCGGCGGTCCCGGACGACACGATCCGGCGGGTGTCCCCGTCCTCGTACGCCTGCAGGACGTCGCCGTCGGCGTCGACGACCTCGGAGACCATGTGGGGCGACGCCATGAGACCGTCGTTGGCGAGGGCCGCGGAGACCATGGCCATCTGGAGCGGGGTGGCGGTGACGTCGAACTGGCCGATGCCGCTCAGCGCGGTCTGCGCGCGGTCCATGCCGGAGGGGTACACGCTCGCGTGGGCGCGCACCGGCACGTCCCGCTTCTTGTCGTTGAAACCGAACTTCTCCGCCATGGCCCGGACCCTGTCCTGGCCGAGGTCGACGGCGAGCTTGCCGAAGACGTTGTTGCACGAGTACCGGAGCGCGGTGCGCAGGGTGGCGTTCTCGCAGGGCGCGGCGGCGTTCTCGTTCTTCAGCACGGTCCGCGTGCCCGGCAGCGTGTACGGGTCCGGGCTCTTCGTCGGCGTGTCCACGTCCGGGTACAGGCCGGCCTCGAGCGCCGCCGCCGCGACGACCAGCTTGAACGTGGAGCCGGGCGGCAGCGGCTGCCGCAGCGCCCGGTTGACCAGCGGCTTGTCGGGGTCGTCGGACAGCGCACGCCAGGCCGCGCCGTCGGACAGTCCGGCGATCTCCGACGGGTCGTACGAGGGCGTGGAGACCATGCCCAGGATCCGGCCGGTCTTCGGGTCGATCGCGACGGCCGCGCCCTTCGTGTCGCCGAGCGCCTCGAAACCTGCCTTCTGCACGGCCGGGTCGATCGTGGTGAGCACGTCGCCGGGCTCCTGCCCCTTGCCGGTGAGCGCGTCCACCGGGTCCTTCAGACGGGTGTCGGTGCCGTCGAGGACGCCGAAATAGATGCCCTCCAGCTGGGTCGCCCCGTACGCCTGGGAGCTGTAGCCGGTCACCGCCGCGTACAGCTCGCCGTCGGTGTACGACCTCTTGTACGCGAGGTCGCCGCCCTTCGTCGGCTTCGAGCCGGTGACCGGGGCTCCGGCCACGACGATGTTCCCGAGCGGCTGTGCGTACTGCGCGAGGATCTTCCGCCGGTTGTGCTGGTCGTTCGCGAGGGCCCGGCCTTCGTACGCCTGCACCCAGGTGGCCCGCAGCAGCACCGCGAGCACCAGGAGCAGCGCGAAGACCGAGGCGCGCCTGATCGTCCTGTTCATCGCCCGGAACGACGAACCGGTGGGAGCCGGACGTTCCGGATCCGCCGGTTTCTCAGACGATCCTCATGTACGACGGACGGCCCTGTGCACGACGGCCGGCCCTGCGCCCAGGGACGATCACCCCGGCGTGATGAACCCCGACTCGTACGCCACGATCACCGCCTGCGTCCGGTCCCGCGCGCCGGTCTTCGCGAGCACCGCCGCCACGTGCGTCTTCACCGTCGCCGGGCCGACCGCCAGCCGGTCCGCGATCTCCGCGTTGGTCATCCCGGTCGCCATCAGCCGCAGCACCTCCGCCTCCCGGTCGGTCAGCCGCCCCACCCAGGGCGGCGCGGCGCGCGGGGCCCGCCGGGCGTGCTCGGCGGCGAGCCCGCGCACCGCCGCCGGGTACAGCAGCGAATCGCTGCGGGCGACCAGCCGCACCGCGCCCACCAGCTCCTCCGCGGCCGCCCGCTTCAGCAGGAAGCCGGCCGCCCCGACGCGCAGCGCGTCGTACACGTACGCGTCGTTCTCGAAGGTCGTCACGACCACGATCCGCGGGGGTCCGGACATCCCGGCGAGGATCTGCTCGGTGGCCCGGATCCCGTCGATCTCCGGCATCCGCACGTCCATGAGGACCACGTCGGGCCGCAGTTCGCGCACCACGGACACCGCCTCGGCCCCCGTCGCCGCCTCCCCGACCACCTCCAGGTCCGGCTCCGCGTCCAGGATGACCCGCAGCGCCGTGCGCACCATCCGCTCGTCGTCGGCCAGCACGATCCGCGTCGCGGTCACCGTCCGCCCCCCAGCGGCAGCCGGGCGGTCAGCCGCCACACGCCGTCCACGGGGCCCGCCGCGGACGTGCCGCCGAGCAGCCGGGCCCGCTCGGCGACGCCGCGCAGGCCGCGGCCCCCGCCGGGACGGACCGGCGCCGGCCGGCCGGACAGCGGGTTCTCCATGGTGATCTCCAACTCCTCGTCGCCCAGCGCCAGATGCGCCGTCACCGGTGCGCCGCCCGCGTACCGGGCGGCGTTCGTCAGCCCTTCCTGCACGATCCGGTACGCCTCCCGGGAGACCGTCGGCGGCACCCGCTCCAGATCGCCCGTCCACGTCACCGCCGCCGTCGCGCCCGCGCCCCTCGCCAGCGCGTCCAGCGCCTCCAGGCCCGGCCCGGGCAGCTCGCCGGACGGCTCGTCGCCCCGCCGCAACAGGCCCAGCACATGGTCGAGTTCGCCGACGGTGCGCCGGGTGGTCTCCTCGATCGCGGCCAGCGCCTCGCGGACGAACTCCCGGTCGCCTGGGGCGTCGCTGTCCAGCAGCCGGCGGGCCGCGCCCGCCTGCAGCGTCACCGCGCTCAGCGCGTGCCCCACCGAGTCGTGCAGCTCGCGGGCCAGCCGGTTGCGCACCGCCAGCTCCTCGGCCCGCCGCTCCGCCGCCGCGAGCCGGTCCGCCCGGCTCGGCCCGAGCAGCAGGGGCGCCAGCCCGGCGAGCAGGGCGCCCGCCCCGGCCGCGACGGCCGCCAGGGCCGTCAGCATCAGCAGCGCCACGGGGACGCCCAGCCACTGCGCCCACGGCTGGTCCAGGCCGTAGTACGCGGTCAGTTCGGAGCGCTGCAGCCGCTCCGAGAACGGCAGCGCCATGAGCGTCAGCGCGAACGGCGGCAGCGCCAGCGTCGCCCCGCTGAGCAGACCGCCGAGGCCCACGTGCAGGACGAGCCAGCCGGCCGTCCGCGTCCGCGCCTCCCGCCCCCGGGCCGGCCCGTCCGCCAGTTCCCTGCCCCGTACGTCGCACAGCGCCCGCGCCACCGCCACCGACATCGGCCGGGCCAGCGGGAACAGCGCCGTCACCGCCACCAGCGGCAGGGCGAACCCGTACGCGGCGAACTGCATGCCCAGCGAGGCGGCGAACATGCCCTGCCCGTCGAACAGCGGAGCCATCACCACCGTGCCGAGCAGCCAGTACGGCATCAGCAGCGCGCCGCCGAGGATCAGATGCACCCAGCGGAGCACGGCCCGCCGGCCGAACACCGCGGCGGCCGCGCGTCTCATGCGCCGCGCCGGCGCAGCACCACGGCGAGGCAGCCGGCCAGCAGGAACCCTGTGATCATCGCTCCAGCGTAGGAGGTGATCATCCACCCCGTGGCCTCCTGTGCGGGATCCGAGGCCGGCATCAGCGTCGCCAGCAGCATCCACCCGCCCCAGCAGCCCACGGCCCCCGTGCACGTCCAGGCCACCGCCAGCGGCGTGCCCACCCGCCACGAACGGCCGAGCCGGAGGACCAGCACCAGCACCGACGCCACCGCGGCGAGCAGGAAGGCGACGCGCACGCCCTCCAGGACGTAGAAGTCCGAGGTGCGGTCGGCGATCCGGCCGGCCGACAGGCCCCGCTCGGAGCCGGAGGCCCACAGCGCGTGCAGCGCGGCCGGGACGACGGCCACCGCCGAGCCGGCCACGGCGGTCAGCCGTGTCGCCCGCCCGGCCAGGTCCGCCGACAGCCCGCCGATCCGGCCCGCCCACAGGTGCGACCAGCGCTCCCGGGCGTACAGGACGAACAGCGTGCCGAGCGCGAGGGCCTGGACGATGAACCCGCCGTACACCACGGAGAAGACCCACTCCTCCAGGAACGGGCGCCCGCCGGCCGTGTGCGTCTCCGCTCCCGCGACCGCGGCGGTCGCCAGCTGGGCGGGGAAGCCGACCACGATCGGCGCGAGCAGTCCGGTCGCGGCCCAGGCCGGCAGCCCGAGCAGCCACGACTTCACGCGCAGGCCCCAGGGCTGGGTGAGCAGCAGGGCGAGGACGACGACGCCCGCGTCCATGAGGATCGTCACGGCGTTCACGGCGGCCATCAGCCCGGGGTCGTCGAGCAGCACGCTGCCCTCGGGGACGCCGATCCTGCTGCCGGCGATCCAGGCGGCCTTCAGTCCGATGTACGGCAGCGTGGCCAGGACGGCCAGGGCACGGAGAGTCTTCTTCATGCCCGCCAGCCTGCTTGTCGGCGTGCCCACGACACCTCCTGCCCGGAGAGGAACCCCCTCCGCCGCACGGGGGAGACCGAGGGGCCACGAGGAGGAGCACGAGCGGCGGCCCGTCCCGCCGGCGCGCCGTCAGGGCGTCACGACGAGCTTGCCGAAGTGCGCGCCGGCCTCCATCACGCGGTGCGCGTCCACCGTCCGTTCCAGACCGGCGAAGGTCTCGGCCACCACCGGGGCGAGCGACCCGTCGGCCAGGCCGGAGAAGAGGAAGCCGGCCACGCGCCGGCGGCCGTCCTCCGTCCGGACCAGCGCGCCGTTGGCGTAACCGTGGAACGCCAGCGGCCAGTTCCGCGACAGCGTCGGCGGCCGGTGGTCCAGCCACCCGTACAGCCGGCGGTGCCGCCCGGCGCCAGCGCGTCCCCGAGCCGGGCGAAGCCGGGACCGCCGATCGCGTCGAAGACGAGCCGGGCGCCCGCGCCGCCGGTGAACCGGCGCACCTCCTCCACCACGTCCTGGGTGTCCGTCGTGATCACGTGCGCGGCCCCCAGGTCGAGCAGCCGGCGCCGCTTCGCCTCGCCGCGGGTCGTGGCGATCGGCACCGCGCCGACCCGCAGGGCCGTCTGGACCGCGGCCGTCCCGACCCCGCTGGACGCCCCGGTGATCACCACGTGGTCGCCGGGCCGCAGCCCGCCGGTCTCCACCATGCCGCCGTACGCGGTGGAGTACGTCAGCCAGGCCGCCGCCGCGGTCACCGGCGGTCGCCGGGCTGTCGCGGGCCGCGTTCGCCCGCCGGTTCACGTCCCTGGTGGGCCGCTCCCCGCTCGCGTACCTGACGTGGTGGCGGATGACCACGGCGGGTCGGCTGCTGCGCACCGGCGACGCGCCGCTGCGCGCCGTCGCGGAACGGGTGGGCTACACCTCGGAGTTCGCCTTCGCCAAGGCGTTCAAGCGGGAGTACGGCACGGCCCCCGGCCGGTACCGGGCGACGGGGGAGCCGGCACGGGCCTCCTGACCGCGGCCGGCGCCCGCGCCGTGCCGCGGGTCACACGCGCGGCTTCCGGGGAATGGGACGGCCCGTCGTCCGCGTTGGCACCGGGAGTGAGCGGAGGACTGCCCTCCGGGTCGTGCGAGAGGGAGAGAGCCGGACACATGCGCGTCGAGATCTGGAGCGACATCGCCTGCCCCTGGTGCTACATCGGGAAGGCGCGCTTCGAGAAGGGCCTCGCGGCCTTCGCCCACCGGGACGACGTCGAGGTCGTGCACCGCTCCTTCGAACTCGACCCGCACCGTGCCAAGGGCGACACCGGCCCGGTCCTGGAGATGCTGGCGAAGAAGTACGGCCGCACCCTCGACGAGGCCCGCGCCATGGAGGAGCACGTGGCCGCCAACGCGCGCTCCGAGGGCCTGGAGTACCGCACCGACGGCCGCGACCACGGCAACACCTTCGACATCCACCGGCTGCTCCACCTCGCCCGCGAGCGCGGACGGCAGAACGAGCTCCTCGATCTCGCCTACCGGGCGAACTTCGCCGAGGAGCGCTCCGTCTTCGACGACGCGACCCTGCTCGCGCTGGCCGTCGAGGCCGGTCTCGACGAGGCCGAGGCGCGCGCCGTGCTCGCCGACCCGGCCGCGTACGCCGACGCCGTGCGCGCCGACGAGCGGGAGGCCGCCGAGCTGGGCGCGAGCGGGGTGCCGTTCTTCGTGCTCGACCGGCGCTACGGGGTTTCCGGCGGCCAGCCCGCCGAGGTGTTCACGCAGGCGCTGGAGCAGGCGTGGGCGAGCCGGGCGCCGCAGCCGGTGGCGGTCGCCGCCGTGCAGGGCGACGCCGACGCGCCCGCCTGCGACGTGAACGGGAACTGCGAGGTCTGACGGGCCGCGGACGGCGGGCCGGGGGCCCGACCGTCCACGGAACCGCCCATCCATAAGCGTTCCTTAGGAATACCCCTCAAATACTCGCAATTGACTTTGAGTTGAGGGTTGTCCAGGGTGGAAGCATGGATGAGGAGCCCCTCGGCGGCGACCAGTTCGCCCCGACGCAGACGTACCTGAACACCTCCACCTGCGGCCTGCTGCCGCGCCGCACCGTCGACGCCGTCGCGGCGCTGACCGCGGAGCTCGCCGCCGGGCGGCCGGGCGGCTCCGGCGACTCCGGGGCCGTCGAGGCCGCCCGCGAGACCTTCGCCCGGATCGCCGGCGTGCACCCCGACCGGGTCGCCGTCGGCGGTTCGGTCGCCGTGCACGTCGGCCTGATCGCCCAGTCACTGCCCGCCGGGGCCGAAGTGCTGTTCCCCGAGGGGGAGTTCAGCTCGGTCGTCGACCCGTTCCTGGTCCGCGGCGACCTGAAGCTGCGGTACGTGCCCCTGGAGCGCCTCGCCGAGTCCGTCCGGCCCGGCACCGCGCTCGTCGCGTGCTCCTCCGTGCAGTCCTCCGACGGCCGGATCGCCGACCTGGCGGCCGTGCGCGCCGCGGCCGCCGCGCACGGGGCGCGGACCCTGGTCGACGCCACCCAGTCGGCCGGCTGGCTGCCGCTGGACGCGGGCGCCCACGACTTCACGGTCACCGGCGGCTTCAAGTACCTGCTCTGCCCGCGCGGCGCGTCCTTCCTCACCGTCACCGAGGAGGCGCAGGAGACCCTGGTCCCGATCCACGCGGGCATGTCCGCCGGCGCGGACGTCTGGGCCAGCGTGTACGGGCCGCTCGCCGAACTCGCCCGCTCCGCACGCCGGTTCGACGAGCCCCCGGCCTTCCTCGCGTACCATGGCGCCGCCGCGTCGCTCGCGCTCGTCGAGGAGTGCGGCGTCGAGCGCATCGGCGCCCGCGCCGTCGCCCTGGCCGACCGCTTCCGGACCGGCCTGGACCGCGTCGGCCACGCGTACGTGCCCGCCGGGCGGAGCGTGATCGTCGCGATGCCGGGCCTCGGCGACCGCCATCCGGAACTGCTGCGCGCCGGGATCGTCACCTCGGCCCGCGCCGGCAACCTGCGGGTCTCGTTCCACCTGTACAACACGACCGCGGACGTGGACCGCGCGCTGGGCGTGCTCGCGGCCTGAGGCCCGCCGGCCGGCCCGTCACGGCGCGTCCGCCCCGGGCGGGCAGTCGTAGGGCCCCTCCGCCCCGCACAGTCCCGCCTCGACCCGGACGAGCAGCCGCTCCAGCACGGCGGCCTCCTCCGGGTCGAGGTCCTTCAGCGTCAGCCGCTCCAGCGTCGCCCAGGCGCCCGCCACCTGCGCGCGCAGCGCCTCGCTGCGCTCCGTCGCCTCCACGCGCACCGCGCGCCGGTCGTCGGGGTCGGGGGAGCGGCGCACATGCCCGGCCTGCTCCAGGCGCTGGAGCATCTTGGTCATGGTCGACGGGTCGATCCCCATCTCCTTGATCAGCTCCGACTGGCGCGCCGGGCCGCCCTCCCAGAGCCGCATCATCAGGAACTCCTGCCCCGGGTAGAGCCCCAGGTCGCGCAGGAGCCGGGCCGCCGTCATGCGGTGGACCCGGAACGCCCTGGCCAGGGTGCAGCTGACCGGGGCGTGGTCCGTGACCGACGCCTGGTGCGGGGTACAGACGGGATCGCCCTGGCGTGCGGGGCTCTCGGCGGACATCGGGTCTCCTCGGGCAGGCTTTCCCCCAGATTACCTTGGTCGGCCAACGAATGGGCTACAGTGGCTCCCGGGCCGATTCATTGGCCGACCAATTTCCGGCCATATATTTGGCCGACCACATATATCTTCCCTGTCTCCGGGAGGCAGCGATGACCACCGCCTTCGACCCCGTCGACCTCGCCGGCACCCCGCTGGCCAACCGCATCGCCATGGCGCCCATGACCCGCAGCCGCGCCGACGGCGAGCGCCGCACCCCCACCGCGGCCGTCGCCGAGTACTACGCCCAGCGCGCCTCCGCCGGCCTGCTCATCAGCGAAGGCATCCAGCCCTCGCGGGTGGGCCAGGGCTACCCGAACACCCCCGGCCTGCACGACCGCGAGCAGATCGCCGCCTGGCGCGAGGTCACCGACGCCGTGCACGCCAAGGGCGGCCGGATCTTCGCCCAGATCATGCACGCCGGCCGGATCGGGCACCCCGACGTGCTCGGCGACGGGCTGCACACGGTCGGTCCCTCTCCCGTCGCCGCCGCCGGGCAGGTGTACACGCCCGACGGGCCCAAGGACTTCCCCGTCCCCCGCGAGCTGACCGCCGACGAGATCCGCGCCACGATCGCCGACCTCGCCGCCGCCGCGCGCAACGCCGTCGAGGCCGGCTTCGACGGCGTCGAGCTCCACGGCGCCAACGGCTACCTGATCCAGCAGTTCCTGGCCACCGGCAGCAACCGCCGCACCGACGAGTGGGGCGGCTCCGTCGAGAACCGCATCCGCTTCGCGGTGGAGGCGGTCCGCGCCGTCGCCGCCGAGATCGGCCCCGAGCGCACCGCCCTGCGCATCTCCCCGGCCGGCACCTACAACGACATGGCGGAGACGGACACCGACGAGACGTACACCGCCCTCGTCGCCGCCGTCGAACCGCTGGGCCTCGCCTACCTGCACGTCACCGAGACCGTCCCCGGCACCCGCGAGCTCACCCTCGCCCTGCGCAAGCAGTTCTCCGGGGTGTTCGTGCTCAACCCGCACACCGAGGGCCCCACGAGCCGCGCCGAACTGGCCCTGATCGAGGACGGCATCGCCGACATGGTGGCCTTCGGCCGGCTGTTCATCGCCAACCCCGACCTGCCGGCCCGGCTCGCCGCCGACGGCCCGTACAACGAGGGCGACGAGCGGACCTTCTACGCCGGCGACGCCCGCGGCTACACCGACTACCCGGCGCTCACGCCCACCGCGTGACGCCCACGGCGTGACGTCCACCACGTGACGCCCACGGCGAAGGGGCCCGCCGCACACCCGCGGCGGGCCCCTCGTCCGTACCGGAACACGGGGGTCCTACGACCACGCCTCCGTGACCGCCCGGCGCGCGCCCTCCAGGTCCACCGCGCGGCCCGACTCGCCGAGCGCCGCGCCCAGCGCCGCCAGCGAGGACTGCACCACGCCCGGCGTCGCGTCCACGCCGTAGTGGTTCACCCGGATCATCTCCTTCGCCAGCGCGCCGCCGCCCGCCGCCAGCGGCAGCGACGGGTCCGCCGCCAGCGCCCGCGCGACCAGGTCCGAGGCGTCCACCCCGGACGGCGCGCGCAACGTCGTCGCCACCGGCGCCGCGTCCCTCGCCTCGTGCACGTACGGCTCCAGACCGCCGCCGAGCGCCCGCGCGCCCGCCCGCGTCGCCGCGGCCGCCGCCGCGTGCCGGGCCATCAGCGCGTCCAGGCCCTCGGCCTCGATCCGCTCCAGGCAGGCCTCCAGGGCCAGCATCTCCAGCTGCGCCGGCGCGTGCAGCAGCGCCTTGCGGCCGCCGTCGATCCAGCGCTCCTTCCAGTCGAGCAGCGACAGGTACGAGCGGCGCGGGGCCGCCGGGTTGGCGGCGAAGACCTCCCAGGCCCGCTCGCTCACCGACACCGCCGAGACGCCCGCCGGGCCGCCCATCGCCTTCTGCGCGCCGATGATGCACAGGTCCACGCCCCACGCGTCCGGCAGCACCGGCTCCGCGCCGATCGACGCCACCGCGTCCAGGTAGAACAGCGCGCCGTGCGCCCGCACGACCTCGCCGATCTCCGCGACCGGGTTCGTGTTGCCGGTCGCCGCCTCCGCGTGCACCAGGGAGACGAACTCGATCTCCGGGTGCTCCTCGAACGCCCGCGCCACCTGATCCGCCGTCACCGCCGCGTGGAACGGCACCTCCAGGTCGACCACCGTCGCCCCGCAGTCCCGCAGCCAGTTCCCGAACGTCTGCCCGTACGGGCCCGTCACCACGTTCAGCGCCGTCGAACCGGCCCGCGCCCCGCTGCGGATGCAGCCCTCCAGCGGCAGCAGCGCCTCGCCCTGGGTGATCACCACGTCCTGCTCGGTGGACAGCAGGGCGGCGACCCGGCGCTCGATCGACGCGAAGTGCGCGGCGGTCAGCGGAGCCAGGTCCAGGAGCGGATGTGTCACGGTCACGGCGGTGCCTTCTTCGACTCGGTGCGGTGCTGTTCGTACGGGGCGGAACCCCGGCTCAGCCTACCGAGCGGCCCGGGTCCGGCCGGCGCGCCGGACGCCCGCGGGCGGCCCGGGTCCGCGGCCGGCGAGTGACCGATCACGCATCCCGCGCGGGCGCCCGCCCCTCGTACAGTGCAGACATGAGCGATCACGTGGTGCTGCATGTGAAGGGGCGGGTGCTCGTCGGCCCGGAGGACGTCCGGGACGAGCTGTGGGTGGTCGGCGGCCGGATCACGTACGAGCGCCCGGCCGGCGCGGACGACGTCCGCACCGTGCGCGGCTGGGCGCTGCCCGGTCTCGTCGACGCGCACTGCCACGTCGGCCTCGACGCGCACGGCCCGGTCGACGCGGCCACCGCCGAGAAGCAGGCGCTGACCGACCGGGACGCCGGCACGCTGCTGATCCGGGACGCCGGCTCGCCGTCCGACACCCGCTGGATCGACGACCGCGACGACCTGCCGAAGATCATCCGGGCCGGCCGGCACATCGCCCGCACCCGCCGCTACATCCGCAACTACGCCCACGAGATCGAGCCCGACGAGCTGGTCGCGTACGTGGCGCGGGAGGCCCGGCGCGGCGACGGCTGGGTCAAGCTGGTCGGCGACTGGATCGACCGCGGCGTGGGCGACCTCGCCGCCTGCTGGCCGCGCGGCGAGGTGGAGGCCGCGATCGCCGAGGCGCACCGGCTGGGCGCGCGGGTCACCGCGCACTGCTTCGCCGAGGACTCGCTGCGGGACCTGGTGGAGGCGGGCATCGACTGCGTCGAGCACGCCACGGGGCTCACCGAGGACACGATCCCGCTGTTCGCCGAGCGCGGCGTCGCGATCGTGCCCACGCTGGTCAACATCGCGACCTTCCCGAAGCTGGCGGCGGGCGGCGAGGAGAAGTTCCCCCGCTGGTCCGCGCACATGCGCCGGCTGCACGAGCGCCGCTACGACACCGTCCGCTCCGCGTACGACGCGGGCGTCCCGGTCTTCGTCGGCACCGACGCGGGCGGCTCGCTGCCGCACGGCCTGGTCGCGGCGGAGGTCGAGGAGCTGGTGAAGGCCGGCATCCCGCCGCTGCGGGCGCTGTCGGCCACCACGTGGGGCGCCCGCGCCTGGCTGGGCCGGCCGGGCCTCGACGAGGGCGCCCCGGCCGACCTCGTCGTCTACGACGACGACCCCCGCGCGGACGTCCGCGCCCTCGCCGGCCCCCGGCGCGTGGTGGTCGACGGGCGGGTGCTCGCCTGACGTGCGCGGGACCGGCCGCCCGGCCGCGTGTCAGCGCGTGAGGAAGGCCAGGCGGGCCTTCTTCTCCGGCAGGAAGACCTCCGGCAGGTCCACCTCCGGCAGCACGACCTCCGGGCCCAGCGCGAAGCCGGCCCGCGCGAGCCGGGCGATCGCCTTCTCGTTGGCGGCGTCCGGCTCGGCCACCAGCCGCGTGCGGCCGGTCAGCGCGAAGTCGACCAGCGCGGTCAGCACCCCGGCGGTGAACCCCGGCCGCGGCGTGTCGCTCGGGGCGATCAGCAGGTGCACGCCGAGGTCGCCGTCCCGCACCTCGTACACCTCCGAGACCCGGTCCGCCTCCGGCTCGTACGTCTGGAACAGCGCCACGGGCTCGCCGTCCAGCCGCACCAGGAAGCCGTGGTGGGTGTCGAGCGAGTCCAGGTGCGCGTAGATCTCCCGGACCTGCTCGACGGTGGCGTCCTTCATGCCCCAGAAGCGGGCCCGCTCGTCGGCGACCCAGCCGTGGATCAGCGCGGCGTCGCGGTCGGGGTCGACGGGCTCGACGCGTACCGTGCCGAAGCCCTCGACGGTCCGCTCGTACGGGGCGGTGGTGGTCATAGGGTGCTCCGTCTCCTTGCTCAGTCGGTTCCAGTCGGTGACGACGGGCGCGAGCTCGCCCCGCAGCCACAGCGGCAGCTGGTCGCGGTGGTGCGGGTCGCCGGGCACGCCGGACGCGCCGAACGGCACCACCCACAGGCTCCGTTCGCGGTCGGCGAGGTCCCAGACGTACCGGGCCGCCGAGGCCCGCGCCGCACGGTCGGTCCAGCCCGGCACGCTGGACGTCGACAGTACGCAGTCGTGGTCGCCGCCGAGCCCCGGCCACTGCGCGTCGTCCCCGTCGGGCAGCGCCTGCCAGGGCGCGAGCCGGTGCGTCACGCCCCACGCCGGGGGCGCGTCGCCCGCGCCGGCCTCCTCCAGCGCCTCGCGCACGAGCCGCGCCACCTCGCCGGCCGGCACCGGGCCGGCGGTCAGCAGGGTCTCCAGGGCGTACGCGACGCGCGGCCCGAGCGCCAGCCAGGGCGCGAACACCGCGGGGTACGGGGCCGGTTCGCGCAGGGCGCGGAACGCCTCGTGCCCGGCCAGGCCGCGGACGACGGCCCCGCGCACGGCCGCGTACAGCCCGGCGTCGGCGCTGTCGGCCGCCATCCGCCGGTCCCAGGCCAGCAACCGGTCCCGTACGGCCGAGGCGGCCGGGGTGAGCGCGCCCGGATCCGTGGCGCGCACGGCGTCCAGCAGCCGGGCCGCGGCCGGGTTGTCGGTGTCCCGGTGGATCGCGGCCATCGCCCCCGGCGTCCAGTCCGTCCCCGCCGACAGCAGGGCGTCGATCCGCGCGGCTCGGTGCGGCGGGGCGAACTCCACGCCCAGCGGGGCGGCCAGACCGCGGGCGTTGGCCATCACGGCGTGGCCCCCGACGGCGGCGCGCGGCATCGGCGCGGGCTCCGCCGCCCAGGCGTGCCGGGCCTCCCAGGCGGGCACCACCCGCAGCGAGTTGAGCCGGTCGCGCACCGGCACGTAGCCGGCGACCCGGTGCAGCAGCCCGCCCTCGGTGTCGGCGGCCTGCACGACGTTCACGGGCTCCACCCAGCCGTCGAACGCGCGGTCGACGTCCCCGACGGTCCGCGCGGCGAGCAGCTTCGGCAGCGCCGAGAACCCGAGTTCGGCGGTCACCCGGGGCGGGTACCGGAGAGCGAGCCCCTCGGCGAACCCGTCCGCGTCGCCGGACCCCTCGGCGTAGCCGGACCCGTCCGTGTCGCCGGACCCCTCGGCGTAGCCGGACCCGTCCGTGTCGCCGAAGCCGTCCGCGGGGGCGGACCCGTCCGTGCCGGCCGACCCCTCCGCGTCGCCGTCCCCCGGACGGGGTGCGCCGCCCGCGATCAGCGGACCGCGCTCGGTCTCCACCACCTCGACCTCGACCGGCGCGCCGCCCGCGACCTCCACCGTCTCGGTGTGCACGGAGGCCGGGCGCCAGCCGTCCGGGCCGAGGGCCTCCACGCCGCCGTCGGGCGTGCGGCGCAGCCGCTCCCGGTACACGTCCTGGTAGTCGGCCATCGCGTTGGTGATCGCCCAGGCGACCGAGCCGGTGTGCCCGAAGTGCGCGAGGCCCGGCACGCCGGGGACCGCCAGGCCCACCACGTCGTACTCGGGGCAGGCCAGCCGGATCTGCTGGTACACGCCCGGGTCCTCGATGAACCGGT
Source organism: Streptomyces tritici (assembly GCF_048500665.1). Lineage (NCBI taxonomy): Bacteria > Bacillati > Actinomycetota > Actinomycetes > Kitasatosporales > Streptomycetaceae > Streptomyces > Streptomyces tritici. Next base: position 1,361,219 of record NZ_CP183183.1, on the reverse strand, counting down.
GCGGATCGCCCGCGACCAGCGCCGCGCCGCTCGCGGTGCGCTCCCCGGCGACGACCCAGCCGTTGGAGCCGGCGGTGCCGGGGCCGTCCGTGGCGAACAGCTCCGTCCAGCGCGCGCCGAGCCGGCTCGCGACCTGCTCACGCCACAGCTTCGTCGGGAACCCGGCGAACAGGATGTGCGTCGACAGCCACACGGCCAGCGGCGTCCACGGCTCCCAGCGCCCCGGGACGAGCCCGGTCGCGGCGAACTGCGGGGCCCGCGCGGCCCCTTCGGCGAGGCCCGCGCCGACGCCCTCGGCGTACGCGCGCAGCCAGTCCGCGGTCCCGGGGTCGCGCTCGGCGAGCCGCGCGTAGCAGCGGCGCGCGGTGTCCGCGAGCCGCACGCGGCGGGCGAGGACGTCCCAGTCGACGGCCTCCGGGCCGAGGAACGCGGCCGAGGTCCCCTGCGCCCGGTGCCGCTCGACCTCCAGCTGCCAGGCCCGGTCGTACGCGGTCACCCGCCCCTGCGCGAAGGCGAGTTCGCGCGGGTCGGCGGCCCGCAGATGCGGAATGCCCCGGGCGTCCCGGTAGACCTCGATGCTCACGCTCGCCCCGCTCTCTCTTAGGTTAGGCTGCCCTAAATTAAGCCACCGTCGCCCGGGAAGCAATCCGGGCCCCAGGGGAGGAGACCGAGGTGGGCCAGGGGCACGGCTGGGAGGGCGTCGTCCTCAAACTGTTCCGCGGCAAGGACTTCACGTTCACCGTGACCGGCGCGGAACAGGTCACGGAGCACTACCGCCGGGTGTGCATGACCGACGGCGGGCTGCTCGCCGCGGCCGGCGTCCACCCCACCATGTGGGTCCGCCTCTGGTTCCGCGACGGCGGCCGCCCGCACCAGCGCGGCTACACGCTCGTCGACCCCGACCCGGAGACCGGCACGTTCTCCGTGGAGTTCGCACTGCACGACGGACCGGCCTGCGACTGGGCCCGGAGCTGCGTCCCCGGCGACACCATCGAGGCGACCCTCCAGGGCACCGGCTTCACCGTCCCCGACCCGGCCCCGAGCCGGCTCCTGCTGATCGGCGACCCGGCCTCGCTGCCCGCGATCAACTCCCTGCTCGACGCCCTGCCCGGCATCCCCGCCACCGTGTGGTTCGAGACCACCCACCCCGACCACGACGAACTGCCCGTACGCCTCGACGCGGACCGCCACGAACTGCGCCGGGTGCCGCGGCGCGACCGGGGCGCGGGCCTCGTGGAGCGGGTCCGCGCCGACCTGCCCGCCCTGCTGGCCGCCGAACCGCATCCGTACGTCTGGATCGCCTGCGACACCGCGACCACCCGCACCCTCGCCGCGTACACCCGCAAGGAACTCGGCCTCGCCAAGGACCGCGTGCACGCGCTCGGCTACTGGCGTCCGTAGCGATGAATCGAATATGGGCGCGGAAACCACCCTTTGGGGTGAACTCACCTCAGGTGTCTCCCCGTTCACTCTTCGTACGTAAGGATTCCCCTGTCCCAAGTCGCCGAGGCCGCACCGACCCGCCGTCCCCGCGGTGAGCGGCCGGCGACGCCATGTCTCCTGTGGGGGTTCCACCACCTTGAACAGCAACACCTTCCGCATGCCCGCACGCCGGACCGCCGCCGCGGCGACCGTCGCCGCGCTGGCCGTCGGCCCGGTCGTCCTCGCCGCGCCCACGGCGCACGCCACGGGCGGCGAGGGGCGCGCGAGCGCCGTCGTCCTGCGGACCGGCCTCGACGTCGCCCTGCTCGACAAGACGCTGCAGGTGCCGCTCAAGGCCTCCCTCAACGAGGTCCACGCCCCGGCCAGCGCGAGCAGGACCGCGCTCACCGTCGAACTCGAGGGCGTCGACCGGGGCAAGCCGTTCCACGTGCTGCGCGCCGACGTGGCCACGGCCCGGGCGAGCGCGGACGCCGCGAAGGCGGAGGGGCACGCCGACCTGGCGAAGGCCAGGGTGCACGTCCCCGGACTGCCGCTGCTGTCCCTGATCGAGGTCGAGAAGGTCACGTCCACGGCGGTCTGCGAGACGGGCAAGCGGCCGGTCGCCGAGTCGAACGTCCTCGGTCAGGTCACCGTGCTCGGCCGGAAGACCACGCTCACCAGCGGCGGTACGACGAAGGTCACCGTGCCCGGAGTCGGCGAGGTCACCCTCGACCTCTCCCGGACCGCCACCACGACACGGACCGCCGCCGCGACCGCCCTGCGGCTCAAGGTCGCCGTCAACCCGCTGAAGCTCAACGTCGCCGAGGTGAACGGCGAGATCACCCTCGCCGAGGCGACCTGCGAGACGCCGAAGGCCGCCCCGCAGGAGCCGCAGCCCGGCAAGAAGCCCGAGACGACGACGCACCTCGCCGAGACCGGCGGCAGCTCCGTCACGCCGTACCTCGCCGGCGGCGGCCTCGTCCTGCTCCTCGCGGGCGGCACGGCGGTCGCCATGACCCGGGCCCGGCGGAACGGGACGGGAGCCTGAGCCCGCGGGCCGACTGACGCGCCGGGCACCCAGGCCGGCCGGCTGACGGGCCGGGGCCCCGACCGGGCGCGGCCGCCCGGGCCCCGTACCGCGACCGGCCGGCGGCCGAGGGCTGCGACCGGGCGGCCGCCCTCAGCCTGCTGCCCCCGCCGTCAGCCGGCGGCGGCCGCTCGCCGCCCGCCCTCGGTCGCTCGCGCAGCCCGCCCCCGCCTCAGCCGCTCGCGCAGCCCGCCATGACCAGGGCCTGGTCCAGGGCCTGGAGGAAGCGGTTCGTCGTCACCCGGTCCCGGACGGCGAGCCGCAGCCAGTTCCGGTCCAGGCCCGGGAACGTGTCCCCGCGCCGGGCCGCGAACCCCAGGTCCCGCAGCCGCTGCCGGACCACGTCCGCGCGGTCCACGCGGATCAGCACGAACGGTCCCTCCGCCGCCGCCACCGTCCGCACCTCGTCGAACTCTGCGAGCCCGGCCAGCAGATGGGCCCGCTCCGCCGCCGTCCGGTGCGCCGCGTGCTCCGCCTCCGCCAGCGCCGCCCGCGACATGCACGCCTCCGCCGCCACCAGCGCCGGCGTCGACACCGGCCACAGCGGCTGCGCGCGCTCCAGCGCCGCGACCGTCTCCGGCTCGGCCAGCACGTAGCCGATCCGCAGGCCCGCGAGCCCCCACGTCTTCGTCAGGCTGCGCAGCACCACCAGGCCCGGCACGTCCGTCCGCCCGGCCAGCGACTCGCGCTCGCCCGGCACCGCGTCCATGAACGCCTCGTCGACCACGAGCGTCCGGCCCGGCCGGGCCAGCGCGGCCATCGTCTCCGCCGGATGCAGCACCGACGTCGGGTTCGTCGGATTGCCGATCATCACCAGGTCCGCGTCCTCCGGCACCGCCGCCGGATCCAGCCGGAACCCGTCCGCCTCGCGCAGCAGCACCCGGCCCACGTCGTGCCCGGCGTCCCGCAGCGCCGCCTCCGGCTCGGTGAACTGCGGATGCACCACCACCGGCCGGCGCACCGGCAGCGCCCGCGCCAGCAGCACGAACGCCTCCGCCGCGCCCGCCGTGAGCAGCACCCGCTCGGCCGGCAGATCGTGCCGCTCCGCCACCGCGGCCCGCGCGGCCCGCGCGTCCGGATAGGCGGCCAGCTCCAGCAGGGAGGCCGCGATGCGCTCGCGGAGCCAGTCCGGAGGCGTGTGCGTACGGACGTTGACCGCGAGGTCGATCAGCTTCTCGTCCCGGACCTCGGCGTCACCGTGGTGCCGCAGGTCGTGGACATCGGAGTGCGTGTACATGGCCGCCGTGGGGTGAGTGGGGGGTGGACGGCGGTCCGTGGGTTGCGGACCGCCGGTGGAGCCGTGGGGGACGGATCCCGTAACTCCTCGCCGGATCCGACGACTTCGGCGGACCGCTTCCGGACCCGGGGTGTCCGCCCGCGCACGGAGGCCGCGCCGGGCGCGCCGGATGCGCTCTCACCACCGCTGTACCCGCGTCGCTCCGGCAACAACCGTGCGGCCAGGGCTCCTTCGTTCGGAACCACGGGCACGTACGGCGCATTCGGGGCGCACCGGGCGATCGCGCACGTCGCCCGTGCGGCCCGCGCCCCGTCCGCACGCGCCGTGCGCTTCGGTACGAGCAGCCGCCCGCCCGGCCCCGCGGCCGCCAGCGCCGCCGCCTCGGCCACCGACGGCGTCCCGGCCGCCGCCGCCACGACCGCCGAGGGGGACGGCACCGCGAGCCGCGCCAGCTCCTGCGCCGCGAACACCCGCAGCGGCAGGCCCAGAAGGGCCGCCGCGCCCACCACGCCCGGCTCGTCCGCCTTGCCCGCGACCGTCGCGAGCGCCACCAGCCGGCCCGCCGCCGGCCCCGCCGACCGCAGGCACTCCCTCACCAGCCCGGCCACCTCGTCCACGGACACACCCTGCCGCGCCCCGACCCCGGCGACCAGAGCCGGGACGCCGCCCGGAGCGCTGACGTGCGCCGGACGCCGTCCATCCGATAGCAAGGGCCCATGGCCGTACTCGTCGCGCTCGGCGCGTTCCTGATGACGCTCGTCGGCGGCTGGACCGCGCAGCGCGTCACCGACCGCCGGCACCTCGTGCTCGGCCTCGCCGGCGGACTGATGCTCGGCGTCGTCGGACTCGACCTGCTGCCGGAGGCCCTTGAGGCCGCGGGCCGCGAAGTGTTCGGTGTGCCCGAGGCGCTGCTGCTCTTCGCCGGCGGCTTCCTCTTCGCCCACGGCGTGGAACGCCTCCTCGCCGTCCGCCGGGCGGCGCACGGGCTGGAGGCGGACGAGAGAGTTCCGCAGGTGGGGCTCACGGCGGCCGCGGCCATGGTCGTGCACAGCCTGATGGACGGCATCGCCCTCGGCGCCGCCTTCCAGGTCGGCGGCACCATGGGCCTGGCCGTCGCGCTCGCCGTCATCAGCCACGACTTCGCCGACGGCTTCAACACCTACACGATCACCAGCCTGTACGGGAACGCCCGCCGCCGGGCCGTCGCCATGCTGGTCGCCGACGCGGCCGCACCCGTCGTCGGCGCCGCGTCCACGCTGCTGTTCACCCTTCCGGAGGAACTTCTCGGCGGCTATCTCGGCTTCTTCGGCGGCGCGCTGCTCTACCTCGCCGCCGCCGAGATCCTGCCCGAGGCCCACCACGACCACCCCGCGCTCTCCACCCTGCTGTGCACGGTGGCGGGCGTGGGGTTCATCTGGCTCGTGGTGGGCCTGGCGGGCTGAGGTCATCCGCAGTGCTCCACCAGACGCACCGCGGCGCCCGGCGCGCCCGCCCAGTGCGTGTGCACGTAGCTCGCGTGCACGCCCCCCAGCACGAAACCCTCCACCCGCCGTTCCGGCTGGTGCAGTCCCCATGCCGGCCGCGCGCCCGCGCCCGGCTCGATCACCGTGCGGTGGAACTCGTGCCCCCGCATTCGCGTCCCGGCCGCCGCGAGCACGCTGTCGCCGACGGCGACGGCGTCCCGGTAGCCGAGGGTCAGCCGCTCCGACATCCGCGCGTCCGCGTCCAGGACGCCGCACATGGGGTGCCCGTCCAGGGACCGCGCCAGGTACAGCAGCCCGGCGCACTCCGCCGCGACCGGCGCGCCGGAGGCGGCGAGCTCCGCGACCGCCTTGCGCAGCGGCTCGTTGGCGGAGAGCTCCGCCCCGTACACCTCGGGGAAGCCGCCGCCGATGACGAGGCCGCGCGTCCCCTCGGGGAGGGCCTCGTCGCGCAGCGGGTCGAAGGTCACGACCTCCGCGCCGGCCGCCCTCAGCAATTCCGTGTGCTCGGCGTACGAGAACGTGAACGCCGCCCCGCCGGCGACGGCCACCACGGGCCGCCCCCCGGCGGCGGGCTCCCGCCCGGCGGCGTCGGGCGTCCACGGCTCCGCATGCAGCTCCGGCGCGCTCCGCGCCAGCGCCAGCAGCGCGTCCAGGTCGCACCCGGCCCGCACCTGCTCCGCCTGCGCCGCCACCGCCTCGACCGCTTGGCCCTGCCGCTCCGCCACCGGCACCAGGCCCAGGTGCCGCGAGGGCGTCGCCACCGCCGGCGCACGCCGCAGGACGCCGAGCACCGGCACCCCCGACTCCCCGAGCGCCTCCCGCAGCAGATGCTCGTGCCGGTCCGACGCGACCTTGTTCAGGATCACGCCCCCGATCCGCACCTCCGGGTCCCAGGACGCGAAGCCGTGCACCAGCGCCGCCACCGACCGCGACTGCGAGGAGGCGTCGACGACCAGCACCACCGGCGCCTTCAGCAGCTTCGCCACCTGCGCCGTGGACGCCAGTTCCCCCTGGTCGGCGGCCCCGTCGTACAGGCCCATCACGCCCTCGACGACCGCCAGGTCGCAGCCCCGCGCGCCGTGCGCGAACAGCGGCGCGACCAGGTCCGTCCCGCACATGTACGCGTCGAGGTTGCGGCCCGGCCGGCCCGTGGCCAGCGCGTGGTAGCCCGGGTCGATGTAGTCCGGGCCGACCTTGTGCGGGGACACCGCGAGGCCACGGCCGGCGAACGCGGCCATCAGACCGGTCGCGACCGTGGTCTTGCCCGCGCCGGAGGAGGGCGCGGCGATGACGAGACGTGCTACCACTCGATGCCCCGCTGCCCCTTCTGACCGGCGTCCATCGGGTGCTTGACCTTCGACATGTCGGTCACCAGGTCCGCGAAGTCCATCAGTTCCTGCGGGGCGTTGCGGCCGGTGATGACGACATGCTGCTGACCGGGACGGTTCCTCAGCACCTCGACCACCTCGGCCGTGTCGATCCAGCCCCAGTGCAGCAGGTACGCGAACTCGTCGAGGACGTAGAACTTGTACTTCTCCTCGGCGAGGTCCCGCTTGACCTGCTCCCAGCCCTCGCGGGCCTTGTCCTCGTGCGACTGCTCGCCCTCGGCGACCTCGCGCTGGATCCAGGACCAGCCCTCGCCCATCTTGTTCCAGGTGACCGTGCCGCCCTTGCCGGTCTCGCCGAGGGCCTTCAGCGCGTTCTCCTCGCCGACCTTCCACTTCGCCGACTTGACGAACTGGAACACCCCGATCGGCCAGCCCTGGTTCCAGGCGCGCAGCGCCATCCCGAACGCGGCGGTCGACTTCCCCTTGCCGACGCCGGTGTGCACCATCACCAGCGCGCGGTTGCGGCGCTGGCGGGTGGTGAGACCGTCGTCGGGAACGACGGTCGGCTGTCCCTGCGGCATTAAGCGGCCCTCCTGGCAGAGTGGTTGACTTGCACGTCTCGTACGAGCCCGGCGATCGAGTCGGCGCGCAGCTCGTCCAAGGTGACGGCGGCGCCGCCGAGTTCGCGGGCGAGGTTCCCGGCGAGACCGAGCCGCACCGGCCCCGTCTCGCAGTCCACGACCACCGCCGCCGTGCCCTCGGCGGCGTGCAGCCGGGCGGCGCGGGCGGCGAGCGCCAGCGGGTCCGGACCGCCGCCGGTGGCCCGGCCGTCGGTCACGACGACAAGCAGCGGCCGGCGCGACGGGTCGCGCAGCCGCTCCACGCGCAGCACGTCGTGGGCCTTCAGCAGCCCCGCCGACAGCGGCGTACGGCCCCCGGTCGGCAACTGCTCCAGGCGCGCGGCCGCGGCGTCCACGGACGAGGTCGGCGGCAGCGCCACCTCCGCGCCGCGGCCCCGGAAGATGACCAGGCCGACCTTGTCCCGGCGCTGGTACGCGTCGAGCAGCAGCGACAGCACCGCGCCCTTCACGGCGCTCATCCGCTGCCGGGCGGCCATGGAGCCGGAGGCGTCCACGGCGAACAGGACGAGGTTGCCCTCGCGGCCCTCCCGGACGGCCTGCCGCAGGTCGTCGCGCCGGACCACCAGGCCCGGGCCGGAGCGGCCGCGCGCCTTCTGGTGCGGGGCCGCCGCGGTGACGGTGGCCGTGAGGTGCAGCTTGGCCAGCGCGCCGCGGGGGCGGGTCGCGCCGGTGGTCCGCCCGTGCTCGGTACGGGCCCGGGAGCGCCGCCCGGCGGCGCCGTCGCCGAGACCGGGAACGCTCAGCATCTTCGTACGGAACGGCTCCGCGGCCTTGACGGCGGCCCGCTCCCCGGCGCCGGGGCCGCCGGGCGCGGGCGCCGGGGCTTCGCCGGGCGCGGGGCCGTCCGGCGCGGGCCGCTCCGTGGCGGCGTCGGGCGCGTCGCCCTGCGGCGGAATCCCGCCGCCACCGCCGCCACCGCCGGGCCCGCCGTCGCCCGGACCGTCCGGGGTCGGGTCCGGATCGTCGTCCGGCTCCTCGCCCTTGAACTGCTCCAGGGTCTCGTCGAGCTTGTCCTCGTCCAGGCCCGGCGCGTCGAACGGATTGCGCCGCCGCCGGTGTGGCAGCGCGAGCAGCGCGGCCTGCCGCACGTCCTCCGAGGTCACGTCGGTCCGTCCCGCCCAGGCGGCGAGCGCGGTCGCGGTACGGGCCATCACGATGTCCGCGCGCATGCCGTCGACCTCGAACGCGGCGCAGGTCGCCGCGATCTGGAGCAGCGCGGCGTCGCCGAGGGTCACCTGCGGCAGCAGGGCGCGCGCGGCGGTGATCCGCTCGCGCAGCGCGGCCTCCTCGTCCGCCCAGCGGGCCGCGAAGCCGGCCGGGTCGTCCTCGAAGGCGAGCCTGCGCCGGACGACCTCCACCCGCTGTTCGGGCTCGCGCGAGGCCGCGACCTCGACGGTGAGCCCGAACCGGTCGAGCAGCTGCGGGCGCAGCTCGCCCTCCTCGGGGTTCATCGTCCCCACGAGCAGGAACCGCGCGGCGTGCCGCACGGACACACCCTCCCGCTCGACGTACGAGGAGCCCATGGCAGCGGCGTCGAGCAGCAGGTCGATGAGGTGGTCGTGCAGCAGATTGACCTCGTCGACGTACAGGATCCCGCGGTGCGCGTCGGCGAGCAGGCCCGGCTCGAACGCCTTCACGCCGTCCGCGAGCGCCTTCTCGATGTCCAGCGCACCGACGAGCCGGTCCTCGGACGCGCCCACGGGCAGCTCGACCATCCGCGCGGCGCGCGCGGATCCCGGAGCACCGGCGTGCGGCCCGTCCGGGCAACCGGGGTCGGGCGAGGCCGGATCACAGCTGAACCGGCACCCGGCGACCACGGCCACCGGCGGCAGCAGGTCCGAGAGCGCCCGTACGGCGGTGCTCTTCGCCGTCCCCTTCTCCCCGCGCACGAGGACACCGCCCACCGACGGGCTCACGGCGTTCAGCAGCAGCGCGAGCCGCAGGTCGTCCATCCCGACGACGGCGGTGAACGGATAGCGGGTGCTGCTCACAGGCTGGTCCTTTCCACGAGGTGCCTCGGCTGGGGGTGCGTTCGCCGGGGTGGCGTCGGCAGGGGCGCGGGGCCGTTCACGGCGCACCCGGCGGCACGAACGGCAGGCCCTCCGGCGGGCCCTGCTCGATCAGGCGCAGCAGCGCGTCCGTGTCCGCGTGCTCCTCGATCAGGTCGCCGAGGCGGTCCAGCTGGTCCTCGCGCAGGGCGCCGAAGGACGTGTCGGGCGCGGGGACGAAGCGGCGGCCCGCCGCGCTCGCGACCTCGCGCAGGAACGCCCGCCGGAAGGCGTCGCTCTCCAGGGAGCCGTGCCAGTGCGTGCCCCAGACCGCGCCGACCCGGCAGCCGTCGAGGAACGGCTCGCCGCCGAGCACCTCAGCGACCCCGTGGTGGATCTCGTACCCCTCCACCCGCTCGCCGAGCGCCTCGCCGACCGGCCGCGCCAGGGTCTTCTCCACCGCGAACCGGACCCGTACCGGCAGCAGGCCCAGGCCGGGGACGCTGCCCGCCTTCGACTCGACCTCGTCCTCGATGTGCTCCGACATGGCCTGGAAGCCGCCGCAGATGCCGAGCACCGGCCGGCCCTCGGCCGCGCGCCGCGCGAGCGCGTCCCCGAGGCCCCGCTCGCGCAGCCACGCCAGCGCCTTCACCGTGCCGCGCGTGCCCGGCACGACCACGAGGTCCGCGTCGACCAGCTCCTCCGGGCGGTCCACGAACCGCACCACCACGCCCGGCTCCGCCGCCAGCGCGTCCACATCCGTGAAGTTGGACATCAGCGGGACGGCGCAGACCGCGACCCGCAGCACGTCCTCGCCCACCGGCGGCGCGACGACCGACTCCCGCACGGCGCCGCGCAGCGACACCCGCAGGCCGTCCTCCTCGTCGATGCCGAGCCCGTGCGCGTACGGCAGGACCCCGTACGTGCGCCGCCCGGTCAGGTCCCGCAGCATGTCGAGGCCCGGCTCCAGCAGGGTCACGTCGCCGCGGAACTTGTTCACCAGGTACCCGGCCACCAGCCGCTGGTCCTCCGGCGCGAGCAGCGCCGTCGTCCCGAAGAACTGGGCGAACACCCCGCCCCGGTCGATGTCGCCGACGACCACCACGGGCAGCTCGGCCGCCCTCGCGATGCCCATGTTGACGATGTCCGTGCGCCGCAGGTTGATCTCGGCGGGGCTGCCCGCGCCCTCGCAGATCACCGCGTCGTACGTGCTCCGCAGCTCCTCCAGGCAGGCGAGGACCGGCTCGAACAGCTCCTTCTGCCGGCCCCCGTGGTACCCGCGGGCGCTCAGCTCGCCGACCGGCTTCCCCATCAGCACGACCTGGCTGGACCGGTCGCTGCCGGGCTTCAGCAGCACCGGGTTCATCAGCGCGCTCGGCTCCACCCGGGCCGCCTGGGCCTGCATGGCCTGCGCCCGGCCGATCTCCGCGCCCTCGCGCGTGACGAAGGAGTTGAGGGACATGTTCTGTCCCTTGAACGGCGCCACCTTCAGGCCCTTGCGGACCAGCCAGCGGCAGATCCCGGCCGTGACGACGCTCTTGCCCGCGTCGGACGTGGTCCCGGCGACCAGCAGCCCCCCGCCCCTCATGCACCCCTCCGCTTCAGCGCGTTCACGATCATCCGGCCGCCCACGCAGACCCCCAGCGTCAGCGCCGTCACCCGGCGCGACAGGGCGACGGCGCGTGCGATGTCGGCGACCTCGACGGGCCGCCCCGTTCCGTTCAGCACCGGCCGGTGCTCGACCCGGCCGCCGTACGAGAGCGTGCCCCCGAGCCGTACGCCCAGCGCCCCCGCGAACGCGGCCTCCACCGGGCCCGCGTTGGGGCTCGGATGCTTCGCCGCGTCCGCCCGCCAGGCCCGTACCGCGCCGCGCGGGTCGCCGCCGGCCGCCACCGCCAGCGCCGCGGTCAGCCGGGCGCCGGGCCAGCCGGCCAGGTCGTCGAGCCGGGCCGAGGCCCAGCCGAAGCGGCGGTAGCGCGGCGACCTGTGGCCGACCATCGCGTCCAGGGTGTTCACCGCGCGGAAGCCCAGCAGCCCGGGCACCCCCGCCGCCGCTCCCCAGACCAGCGCGCCCACCACCGCGTCGGAGGTGTTCTCGGCGACCGACTCCACGACCGCGCGGGCCATCGCCGGACCGTCCAGGGACTGCGGGTCGCGTCCGCACAGATGCGGCAGCCGCTCCCGGGCGACCTCCAGGTCGCCGACGGCGAGCGCCCCGCCGATGGCGTTGGCCTCCCGGCCCAGGGTGGTGCCGCCGACGACGGCCCAGACGGACGCGGCGGTCAGGGCGACCCCGGCGGCGTTCCGGCCCCGGACGGCACGGGCCGCCAGCGCGCCCACGGCGGCCGCGCCGCCCGCGCAGACGGCGGTGTGCAGGGCGCCCCAGCCGCGGTGGTCGCGCCACAGCAGCCGTTCGACCGCCCCGGCGGCGCGCCCGAAGGCCGCGACGGGATGGCCCCGGCGGGGATCGCCCAGGGCGAGATCGGCCACCAGACCGGCGGTGGCGCCGTACGCGAAGACAGCGGTGGCTGTACTGCGGCCAGGCATGGCGCAAGGTCCTCACTCAGGGTCCGCGCCCTGGCTCGACGTGACCGGCGGCGAGAGTTCCTGGCTCCCGGGGTTCGCACCCCGGTCACAGTGGCGGGACCGCGCCGGATTCGCACCGGGCTTCCTCTTCGTTGCCGCCGTAATGGCCCCGTGAGTCCACCACGCCCCGCGAACGGCCGTCAACTCACCCTTGACCTGCGACGGGTCACTGTGCGAAGCACCACAAACACGACGGCCGGGCGGGCCGCACCCGAAGGTGCGGCCCGCCCGGCCGGAAGGTTCGGCGCCGCTTAGGCGACGATCAGATAGATGCCGTACGCGACGGCCGCCGCGCACAGCGCGAAGCAGGCGTACGCGCCGGTCCGGGCGAGGACGGCGGAGCCGCCCCGCGCCGCCGCCTGCTCCTGCTTGGAGAGGCCGACGATGCCGAGGGTGAACAGGGCCACGAGGGCGACGGTCGCCACGAGGCTGACTCCGAAGACGGAGCCGAGAGCTGCCCAGTCGATCTTCATGTGGTTCGTTCCTTACAGCGCGGCGGCCGAGGCCGGCGGAGCGGTCGGGTCCGTGGAGGCCGGCGCGGGGATGGTGGTCTTCAGGTCCTCGTCCGCGACGGCGGCGACGGAGCCGGCCGGCGGCGGGGTGACGGCGGCGATGGCCGTGGTGACGACACCCGCGGGCTCGGCGTCGCCGTCGACGTCGTTGACGTTGGTGTGGTCGACGACCTGGCGGCGGGAGATGATCCAGATCGCGAGGCAGGAGGCGATCAGGAAGGCCGTGACGGTGTAGACGCCCCAGTCGCCCTGCCGGGCGACGTACTCGGCGCCGGCGCCGACGAGACCCGCGGCCGGGAGGGTCAGACCCCACGCGACGAACATCCGGGTGGCGGTCGACCAGCGGACGACACCGCCCTTGCGGCCCAGGCCCGCGCCCATGACGGCGCCGGAGCAGGAGTGCGTGGTGGAGAGGGAGAAGCCCAGGTTGGAGGAGGCCAGGATGACCGTGGCCGCGCTGGTCTGGGCGGCGAAGCCCTGCTGCGGCTGGAGGTCGGTCAGGCCCTTGCCCATGGTGCGGATGATGCGCCAGCCGCCGAGGTAGGTGCCGAGCGCGATCGCCAGGCCGGCGGAGACGATGACCCAGACCGGCGGGTTGGAACCGGGGGCGAGGACGCCGCCGGCGACCAGGGCGAGGGTGATGATGCCCATGGTCTTCTGCGCGTCGTTGGTGCCGTGGGCGAGGGAGACGAGACCGGCGGAGGCGATCTGGCCGGCCCGGTAGCCCTTCTCGGTCGTCTTCTTGTCCGCGTTCCGGTCCAGGCGGTACGTCAGGCGGGCGGCGAGCATCGCGGCGATGCCGGCGACCAGCGGGGCCGCGACGGCCGGGATGAGGACCTTCGTGACGACGACGTCGCCGTGGACGCCGCTGAAGCCGATCGAGGCGACGGTGGCGCCGATCAGGCCGCCCATCAGGGCGTGGGACGAGCTGGACGGCAGTCCGACCAGCCAGGTCACCAGGTTCCAGAGGATGGCGCCGACCAGGGCGGCCAGGATGACTTCGGGCTGGATGCCCTCCTCGTTCACGAGCCCCTTGGAGATCGTGTTGGCGACCTCGACGGAGAGGAAGGCGCCGACGAGGTTCAGCACGGCGGACATGGCCACCGCCGTCTTCGGCTTGAGCGCACCGGTCGAGATGGTCGTGGCCATCGCGTTGGCGGTGTCGTGGAAACCGTTCGTGAAATCGAACACCAGGGCTGTCACGACCACAATGGCGAGCAGCAGCGAGATGTGTTCCATTTACCCAGGCAATCGTTTGACGTCAGTGGCTGCTCGAACGTAGGCAACCTGGGTGAACGGAAGATGAACTGGGTCGGGCGGAGGGGTGTCCCCAACCGGGTGGCAGCGGTTCCGCTTCTCGTTCGGGCGTACGTCCCGGTCCCTCGAACGAGGGAGCTGTGACCGCCGGTAATGCCCGCCGTGGCGGGGGAGTGGGCGGCATGTACCGGTTCCGCCGCTCTCGTCCTCCGGTCGCGCAGGGCCCCCGCGGCCCCCGCCCGGTGAGATCCCCGTCACCCGCCGGCCCCGCGTCCGCTGGCAGCCGGAGCCGCCCCTGCCGACACTGGAACGGTGCGCCCGGCTACAGCGACGGCAGCGGCCGTCACCACCCTGATCGGTGTCGGCGCGGCCCTCTACGCGGCCGGCCGGTACGCCAGTGACGCGGCCCTCAACCTGCCGCCCGGCCGGGCCCTGCCCGGCGACCCCAAGCTCACCGTCCACGCCACCGGCCCCGGCCGGATCACCCTCACCCGCAGCCTCGCCGCCCTGCGCCCCGGCACCTACGGCATCGAGGCCCCCGAGATCCACGCCGTCGTCGGCCCCGTCCTCGACCACGTCCCGCACAGCGCCGACACCGTCGTACGCCGGCTCGAACGCGTCGAACTCGGCACCCTGCGGACCGGCGCCCGGGTCCGGCTCACCCCCCAGCTGCACACCGGCACCCCGCTCAGCGCCCTCGGCCTCGACTACGACGACATCGAGATCCCCGGCGAGCTCGGCAGCCTGCCCGCCTGGTACGTGCCCGGCCCCCGCCGCACCTGGGTGATCACCCTGCACGGCCTCGGCACCACCCGGCAGCACCCGCTGAACCTGGTGCCCTTCCTGCACCGCCGCCAGATCCCCGTCCTCCTGCCCGCCTACCGCGGCGACCCCGGCGCCCCGCCCCCGCCCGACGGCCTCGGGCGGCTCGGCGACGCCGAGTGGCGCGACGTCGACGCCGCGATCCGGCACGCCGTCCGGCGCGGCGCCCAGAAGGTCGTCCTGTACGGCTGGTCCACCGGCGCCACCATGGCCCTGCACGCCGCCGTCGGCTCCGGACTGCGCGACCGCATCGCCGGACTCGTCCTCGACTCCCCGGTCCTCGACCAGGACGCCACCCTGCGCGCCCTCGCCTCGGCCCGCGGCACCCCCGCCCCGCTGCTGTCGCTCGCCGTCCGCGCCGCGCGCAGCCGGACCGGGCTGTACGGCGACACCCTCCAGGAGTCCGCCGACCCGCAGGCGCTGCGCGTGCCCACGCTCCTCTTCCACGGCCCCGACGACACCCTCGCCCCCTGGGAGCCGTCCCGCGAGCTCGCCGCCCTGCGCCCCGACCTGGTCACCCTGCGGACCGTCCCGCACGCCCCGCACGCGGCCATGTGGAACGCCGATCCGAACCGGTACGAGGAGTCCCTGCGCCGCTTCCTCGTGCCCCTCCTCTAGGGCCCCCACAGCCGGTCCCGGGCGGCGCGCGGCCGGGCCCGGGGGATTCCGATTGGGCTTTCGGGCCGTCAGCGGGAAGACTGCCCCCGTGACGTCTCGAAAGCCTGATGAGGAATTGGCGCGCAACTCCAGACTCCGACTCGTCCGCCCGCGGGCGCTCGCCACGGCCCGCAGGGCCGTGACGACCCGGCGGACCCGGCCGGCGCCGCGGCCCCCCGAGGGCACGCCGCCCCGCCAGGAACTGGCCCGCCAGGCGCGGGCCGTCCTCGGCGACGCCGTCCGGATCGCCCGCTGGGCCTCCGAGACCCGGGCCCCCGAAGTCCTCCCCGCCCAGGAACGGGCCGCCGCCGCCCTCGACCTGACGCCCGAGCAGATCCGGGCCGGCTGGGACCGCGCCCGGCTCGCCGGACTCGTCGAACTGCACGGCGACACCGCCCGCCCCGGCTGGCGGCTGCGGGCCTGGGACCGCGACGACTCGGCCGTGCTGCGCGGCTGGGTCGCCCTGTTCGACGCCTGGTCGCTGGTCCACCCCGTGCCCGAGGACGTCGCCCCCGGCGATGTCGCCGAGGTCGTCGAGGCCGTGCCGCAGCTGCTCTCCCTGCTGCAGCTGTCCGCCGGCCCCGTGCTCGTCCCCGCCCTGCTCGACCTGCTCCGGCAGCGCGTCGAGGAACTGCGCGAGGAACGCTGCGAGGTCCCGGCCCCCGACGCCGCCGCGGACGCCCCCGCCACGGCCGGCGCCGACGCGGACCCCGCCCCCTCCGGCGCGCCCACCGCCGAGGCGCTCGCCCCGCTGCTCGACTGGGCCCTGGAGGGCCTGGCCGCCGTCGGCGCGCTCACCCTGGGCCCCGGGCAGGCCACGCTCACCCCGCTCGGCAACTGGGCGGTCTGGGTCAAGCTGGAGCAGATCTGCGTCGCCGCGCAGAGCCCGGCGGGCAACATCGAGCAGTCCGCCGAGGCCATGCTGCGCGGCTGCGCCCGGCTCAGCCCCGGACCGGCCCGGGCCGAGTACCGGGCCTGGCTCGCCGCCCGCACCCTCGGCAGCGCCGTCACCGAACTGCTCACCGTCGCCCGCGGCGACGACGCCCTGCTGCGCGGACTGGCCTTCGAGGCGCTCCGCGTCGTCGGAGCGCCCGCCGAGGCGGAGGTCCGCGCCGCCGTCGAGGAGCCCTCGCTCCGCCCGTACGCCCTGCTCTGGCTCGCCGAGTTCGAGGGCGCCGACCCCGACGACGCCCAGGAGGTGCTCACCCGCGAGGAGGCCACCTGGCTCTGGGTGGACACCGCCGCCGCCGTCGCCGACCACGGCGAGAGCGCCCTGTTGGTCCGCCACCTCGACTCCGCCGTCCAGGGCACCGTCCCCGCCCTGCTCGACGAGGTCCGCGCCGTCGGCCATCCGCGCACCGTCCAGGTCCTCGTCGCCCTGGCCGCCGCGCACCCCGACCCGGCCCTGGCCAAGGCGGTCCGCCGCGCCGCCTTCCAGGTGCACACCGGCGGGGCCTGAGCCCCGGCCGGACGAGGGCCTGTCCGAACCGCCGGACAGGCCCTACGCGGCGCCGGGGGAGTACGTCCCGAAGCTCCAGACGTTGCCCTCGGCGTCCCGGGCCATGTAGTCCCGCGAGCCGTACTCCTGGTCGGTCGGCGGCATCACGATCTCCACGCCGTGCGCCACGGCTCTGGCGTGATGGTCGTCGACGTCCGTCACATGGACGTAGACGCCGGCCGGCCCGCCGTTCGCCATCAGCTCGTCGAAGGTGCCGCCGGTACCGGCGCTGCCGAGCATCACCATGCCGTTCCCGTACGTCAGCTCGGCGTGCAGCACCCGCCCGTCCTCGCTCTCGTACACGGCCTGCGCGGTGAAGCCGAACGCCTCCGTCAGCAGGGCGATCGCGGCCTTGGCGTCCTGGTAGCGCAGGGTCGGACAGATGTCGGGGGCTTGGGCCATCCCGATCACTTCCTCTCGATGTGACCTGGATCTCAGTCTGGCAGCCGCCACCGACAACGCGGCGGACACCGGCCCGGCCGGGTGAACCCGGCTCACCGGAAGGTGTCGCACCGCGCCATGTCGCCCGTCCGGTAGCCCGTGGCGAACCACTGCTGCCGCTGCGCCGCCGAGCCGTGCGTCCAGTTCTCCGGCGTCACCCGCCCCTGGAACCGCTCCTGGATCCGGTCGTCGCCCACCGCGGCCGCCGCGTCCAGGCCGTCCCGGATGTCGGCCTCCGTCAGCCGGGTCAGCAGCGGCCGCCCGGTCCGGTCGTCCGGCGTCGACGTCGCGTGCCGCGCCCAGACGCCCGCATAGCAGTCCGCCTGCAGCTCCGTCCGCACGGCGCCGGAATCCGCGCCGGTCCGCCCGTCCTGCGCCCGGGCCAGCGTCCCCATCAGGTTCTGCACGTGGTGCCCGTACTCGTGCGCCACCACGTACGCCTGCGCGAACGGGCCGCCGCTCGAACCGAACTTGGTGCGCAGCTCCTCGAAGAAGCCGAGGTCCAGATAGACCTTCCGGTCGCCGGGGCAGTAGAACGGCCCGACCGCCGAGCTCGCCGCCCCGCAGGCCGTGCCGACCCGCTCCGTGAACACGACCGTGCGCGCGTCCCCGTACCGGCCGCCCCGCCGCGCGTACTCGGCCCGCCAGTAGTCCTGCAGGCTGTTGACCACCGCGACGATCCGGCAGTCCTCCCGGGTGTTCGCGTCCGCGCCGGTCCGGCACTCCTGCGCCAGCTGCGCCGCTGACGACGAGGTCGCCACCGGGTCCTCGCCGTCCGACGACAGGCCCAGCTGCTCCGGGCCGACGCCCAGGAACAGCCCGAGGATCAGCGCGATGATGCCGACGATGCCGCCGCCGACCGTGGCCCGTCCGCCGGGGATGCGGCTGCCCCGGACGTCCTGCACCTCCGAGGTGTCCAGCCTGGCGTCGTCGTCGAACTGCACGGGGCACCACCCTCCGCGTCGCTGCCGCGGCAGGGGGCCGCCGCCCTGCGCCGAGTATCGGTCGGCTCCGCGGGTCCCGCCTCTTTTGCCGACCGCGCGACGGAAAACCGGTTGCATGCGCCCGTTAGACTGGCCGCATGGCCATTCTCCCCGCGCACGATTAGACGGCGTCGAAGCCCGAAGCGCCCGTCCTTCCGCCGTCCATCCCGCCCTGGAGTCTGTCCGTGATCACCGCCACCGGCATCGAGCTGCGCGCCGGCGCCCGCGTCCTCATCGAGTCCGCGTCCTTCCGCATCGCCAAGGGCGACCGCATCGGCCTGGTCGGCCGCAACGGAGCCGGCAAGACCACCCTCACCAAGTGCCTCGCCGGCGAGGGCCAGCCCGCCGGCGGCACCATCACCCGCTCCGGCGAGGTCGGCTATCTGCCGCAGGACCCGCGCACCGGCGACCTCGACGTGCTGGCCCGCGACCGCGTCCTGTCCGCCCGCGGCCTCGACGTGCTGATCCGCAAGATGCGGCAGAACGAGGAGCGCATCGCCAGCGGCTCCGGCGCCACCCGCGAGAAGGCCCTCAAGCAGTACGAGCGCCAGGAGACCGAGTTCCTCACCAAGGGCGGGTACGCCGCCGAGGCCGAGGCCGCCACCATCGCCGCCGCGCTCGGCCTGCCCGACCGGGTCCTCGGCCAGCCGCTGCACACCCTCTCCGGCGGTCAGCGCCGCCGGATCGAGCTGGCCCGGATCCTCTTCTCGGACGCCGACACCCTGCTCCTCGACGAGCCGACCAACCACCTCGACGCGGACTCGATCGTCTGGCTGCGCGACTACCTGAAGACCTACCGCGGCGGCTTCGTGGTCATCTCCCACGACGTCGACCTGGTCGAGACGGTCGTCAACAAGGTCTTCTACCTGGACGCCAACCGCTCCGTCATCGACGTCTACAACATGGGCTGGAAGCTCTACCAGCAGCAGCGCGAGGCCGACGAGAAGCGCCGCAGGCGCGAGCGGCAGAACGCCGAGAAGAAGGCCGCCGCGCTCAACTCGCAGGCCGACAAGATGCGCGCCAAGGCCACCAAGACCGTCGCCGCGCAGAACATGGCCAAGCGCGCCGAGCGCCTGCTGTCCGGCCTGGAGGCGGTCCGCGTCTCCGACAAGGTCGCCAAGCTCCGCTTCCCGGAGCCCGCGCCCTGCGGCAAGACCCCGCTGTCGGCCGAGGGCCTGTCCAAGTCCTACGGCTCCCTCGAGATCTTCACCGATGTGAACCTCGCGATCGACAAGGGCTCGCGCGTGGTGATCCTCGGCCTCAACGGTGCGGGCAAGACCACCCTGCTCCGCCTCCTCGGCGGCGTGGAGCAGCCCGACACGGGCCAGGTCACCCCGGGCCACGGCCTCAAGCTCGGCTACTACGCCCAGGAGCACGAGACCCTGGACCCGGACCGCACGGTCCTGGAGAACATGCGCTCCGCCGCGCCCGACCTGGACCTCGTCGAGGTGCGCAAGGTGCTCGGCTCGTTCCTCTTCTCCGGCGACGACGTCGACAAGCCGGCCGGGGTGCTCTCCGGCGGGGAGAAGACCCGGCTCGCGCTGGCCACCCTGGTCGTGTCCTCGGCGAACGTGCTGCTCCTCGACGAGCCGACGAACAACCTCGACCCCGCCAGCCGCGAGGAGATCCTCGGCGCGCTGCGCACGTACAAGGGCGCGGTCGTGCTCGTCACCCACGACGAGGGCGCGGTCGAGGCGCTGAACCCGGAGCGGATCATCCTGCTCCCGGACGGCGTCGAGGACCTGTGGGGTGCGGACTACGCGGACCTCGTGGCCCTCGCCTGATCATCTCCGTAGGGATCATTCGGCTCATCGGCGCTCCGTCATCTGAGTGAGACGGTCTGGTACCGGTGCGCGCGGGGGAGCGGAATCCCGCCTTTCCGGCTGCCTACCCGTGTCTCCTGGGTCACACGCCCCTGACCTGGCACTTCCCTCCACCGCCCGGCGGGGAGGGGGCGCGGCCACCACCGGAATATGAGGTTCCGGTCGTGACGGCCCCTTCCCTGGACGCGAAGCTCGTGCCACAGACCTCGTCGAATGGGTGGCCAGGACGTCCGGGAGGGGTGATCATGAGAAGTCCAGAGCGCACTTCCCATGAGGAGGCACGGGTGGCCGAGACTCTGAAGAAGGGCAGCCGGGTGACCGGCGCCGCGCGCGACAAGCTCGCGGCAGACCTGAAGAAGAAGTACGACTCCGGTGCGAGCATCCGGGCGCTGGCCGAAGAGACCGGCCGCTCCTACGGATTCGTCCATCGGATGCTCAGTGAGTCCGGAGTGACGCTGCGGGGACGCGGCGGAGCGACACGAGGCAAGAAGGCCGCCTCGGCCTGAGTCCGGGGCGCGGTCCGTCCGGTCCACCGGTTCCGACGGTGGCCGCCCGGTCGGCCGAGGGGTCGACCGGGTGGTTACTGTGCAGTAGCTTAGCTTGGGCTCGTTCCGACGAGCCGTGCTGCACGCGTACTGCACCCGAACCGGAGGCGCCCCATGACTACGTCCGACTCCGTCGACCCCGTGGTCGTCATCGACAAGGACGGCGTACGACTCACCGTCGAGGACGCCGTTGCCACGGTGACCCTGACCAACCCCGCCAAGCGCAACGCCCAGTCTCCCGCTCTGTGGCGGGCGTTGACGGAGGCGGGTCGGTCGCTGCCGGGCAGCGTGCGGGTCGTCGTGCTGCGCGGCGAGGGCAAGTCCTTCTCCGCCGGCCTCGACCGGCAGGCGTTCACGCCCGAGGGCTTCGACGGCGAGCCGTCGTTCCTCGACCTGGCGCGCGGCGGCGACGAGGAGCTGGACGCGGTCATCGCCGAGTACCAGGAGGCGTTCACCTGGTGGCGGCGCAGCGACCTCGTGTCGATCGCGGCCGTCCAGGGCCACGCCATCGGAGCCGGCTTCCAGCTCGCCCTCGCCTGCGACCTCCGGGTCGTCGCCGAGGACGTGCAGTTCGCCATGCGCGAGACCAGCCTGGGCCTGGTGCCGGACCTCACCGGCACGCACCCCCTCGTCTCGCTTGTGGGCTATGCCCGCGCCCTGGAGATCTGCGCGACGGGCCGCTTCGTCCACGCAGACGAGGCCCAGCGCATCGGCCTCGCCAACCTCGCCGTGCCCGCCACCGAACTCGACGGCGCCGTACGGGACCTGACCGCCGCGCTGCTCGCCGCGCCGCGCGACGCGGTGATCGAGACCAAGGCCCTGCTCCAGGGCGTCTCCGGCCGCACGTACGAGGAGCAGCGCGTCGCCGAGCGCGCCGCCCAGGCCCGCCGCCTGCGCGACCTCGCCGGCCTCGGCGACTGACGCAGCGGCCTGCCCCCGCCCGAGCGCACCCCCGACGGCCGCCCGAGCGCACCCCCGCAGCCCAGGAAGGGCGACCCGCACCCCGCGGGTCGCCCTTCCGGCGTATCCGGCCCTGGAAATCCGCAACCCGCCGGGCGCGCCCGTACCTGCCCCGCCGTACCGGCCCCCACCGGGGCCGGGTCCGCCGGCTCCCCGGCGCGCGAGCGGGAAACCGCGCCTAATGTGGGCAAAGAAGCCAATCCTGCCCGGAAGGGACGAACGGTGATGACCGATACCGCGAAGACCGAACAACCGACCGCCGAGGAGCCGAGGGGCATACCCCGCCGGCCGACCGTGACCAAGCGCGGCGGCGGCGAACCGGGGGCCCGCGGCCGGACCACCATCGCCGACGGCGTGGTCGAGAAGATCGCCGGACTCGCCGCCCGGGACGTCGACGGCGTCCACGCCATGGGCAGCGGCCTGTCCCGCACCTTCGGCGCGATGCGCGAACGCGTCCCCGGCGGCGGCAAGACGTCCAGCGTGACGCGGGGCGTGAAGGCCGAGGTCGGCGAGGTGCAGACCGCGCTCGACCTGGAGATCGTCGTCGAGTACGGCGTCTCCATCGCCGATGTCGCCCGCGACGTACGGGAGAACGTGGTCGCCGCCGTCGAGCGGATGACCGGCCTGGAGGTCGTCGAGGTCAACATCGCCGTGAGCGATGTGAAGCTGCCGGAGGACGAGGAAGAGGAGCCGGAGACGCGGCTGCAGTAGCCCCGTGCCCGGCGGAAGGAGCTCAACATGAGCATGGCGGTGGTCGGCCTGGTGGCCGGCATGGCCCTCGGTTTCGCCGGGTACTTCGGCGGCTTCGGGGCCTTCGTGCTGGTCGCGGCACTGGGGGCGGTCGGCTTCGTGGCCGGCCGCTTCCTCGACGGCGACCTCGAACCCGGAGACCTGTTCCGGGGCCGCGAACGCGGCGACCGGCGGCGGTGAGCGCGGGTGGCCAGGGAACCGGTCACCGCCGCCGAACGGGGGGCGACCACCATCGCCGACCGCGTCGTCGCGAAGATCGCCGCGCAGGCCGCCCGCGAGGCGCTGGGCCGGCCGCCCCGCGACGGGCACAAGCCGCACGCCACGGTGGTGGTCCACCGCGACGTCGCGCACGTCTCCGTCACCGTCGAACTCGGCTACCCCTCCGACATCGGCGGCCAGTGCGGCGCCGTGCGCCGCCGCGTCACCGAACGCGTCGCCGGCCTGGCCGGCATGGAGGTCCCCGAGGTCGCCGTCCACGTGGAACGGCTGCGCCCCGGCCACGAGGGCCGCGGGAGCCTGCGATGAGCGCCCCCACCGAGGCCGCGCCCACCCCCGAACCCGGGCCCGGTCCGGGGCCCGACGCCGTGCCCGTGCTCGCGGACACCGCCGGCCGCCCCGCCGGCCGCTTCTGGTCCGTGCGGCGCATCCCGGCCGCGCTCGTCGCCGCCCTCGTGACCGGCGGCGCCGGGCTGCTGCTCTACGACGTGGCCGCGGTCCGCGCCGAGCGGTCCGCCATGCAGTGGCGGCGCACCCTCGCCGAGGAGTTCGCCACCCGGCGCCTGGACGACGTCTGGATGCTCCTCGGCGCGTCCCTCGCCGTCCTCCTCGGCCTGTGGTTGCTGCTCCTCGCCGTCACCCCCGGCCTGCGGGCCGTGCTGCCCATGCGCCGCGAGCACGCCGACGTACGCGCCGGACTCGACCGGGACGCCGCGGCTCTCGCGCTGCGCGACCGGGCCATGGAGGTCTCCGGCGTGCAGTCCGTACGGGTGCGGGTCGGCCGGAGGAAGGTACGGGTGCGCGCCCAATCGCACTTCCGCGAACTCGACGAGGTCCGCACCGATCTGGGCACCGTGCTCGGCACCGGGATCGGCGAGCTCGGCCTCGCGAAACCGCCCACGGTGCGGCTGACGGTCCGCCGGCCGCCGAAGAAGAGGTGAGGGGACGTGAGACTGCGCCGTTTCAACCGGGTGCTGCTCGGGCTCGCCGGACTGGTCCTGCTGGCGGTCGGCGGCGCCGTGCTGGCCGCCGGCTTCGGCCTCGGCGTGCCCTCCTGGTGGCCCTGGTCCGGGCCCGCCGACGTCCTGCTGACCGGCGCGCAGCGGCGGCGGTGGCGCGACGAGGGCTGGTGGTGGCCCGTCGTCATCGCCGTGCTCGGCGTCGTGGTGCTGCTCGCGCTTGCCTGGTTCGTCGCCCAGTTCCGGCGCGGCCGGCTGGCGGAGGTGCTGGTCGACACGGGGGACGGCGAGGCGGCCGTGGTCCGCGGCCCGGCCCTGGAACGCGTCCTGGAGGACGACGCGGCCGCCCAGGACGGCGTGGCCAGGGCGCAGGTCTCGCTGCGCGGCCGGCGCACCGCGCCGACCGCCCGCGTCCGGCTGCTCCTGGAGCCGTACGCCGCGCCCCGCGAGGCCCTGGCGGCCCTCACCGACGAAGCCCTGCACCACGCCCGGACGTCCACGGGCCTCCCGTCCCTGCCGGCCGAGGCCCGGCTGCGCGCCGTCAAGCACCACGCCCGCCGCGTCACCTGACGGGCGCGGCGCCCGGCTCAGAAGCCGTGCCGCAGCCCGCCGTCCACCGGGACCATCACGCCCGTCAGGAACGAGGCCGCCGGCGACAGCAGGAAGGCGGCCGTGCGGCCGAACTCCTCCGGGCGGCCGTAGCGCCGCAGCGGGATCTGCGCCTCGTACGCGGCGCGGGTCGCGTCCCCGTCGCCGGACAGCGCGTCCAGCTCGCGGACCCGGTCGGTGTCGACCCGGCCGGGCAGCAGACCGATCACCCGGATCCCGCTCGGGCCCAGATCGCGGGCGAGCGAGTTCGCGAAGCCCGCCAGGCCCGGGCGGAGCCCGTTCGAGATCGTCAGGCCCTGGATCGGCTCGTACACCGAGCCGGACAGCACGAAGCCGATCACACCGCCCTCGCCCAGCGCGCCGGCCGCCGTCCGCGCCATCCGCACCGCGCCCAGGTACACCGTGTCGAACGCGGCCTGCCACTGCTCGTCGGTGTTGTCCACCCCGAAGCCCGGCGGCGGTCCGCCGACGCTGACCAGGATGCCGTCGAAGCGCCCGAACCGGGCCTTCGCCTCCCCGATCACCCGCTCGGCCGCGGCCGGGTCCGCGTTGTCCGCGGCCACGCCCACCGCGTCCGGGCCGAGCTCCTCGGCCGCCTTCGCGACCGACTCCGCGTTCCGCCCGGTCACCACGACCTTCGCGCCGTCCGCGAGCAGCGCCTCCGCGGTGGCCCGGCCGAGCCCCTTGGTCGCGCCGGTCACCACGTACACACGGTCCTTCAGTCCAAGATCCATGGCCCTATCCTGCCGCCTCCTCGTCCAGGCCCACCACCTCTCCCTCGTACAGCGCCAGCGCCGTGCCCACGAGCCCGATGTGGCTGAACGCCTGCGGGAAATTGCCCAGCTGACGGCCGGACAGCGGCTCGTACTCCTCCGCCAGCAGCCCCACGTCGTTGCGGAGCGCGAGCAGCCGCTCGAAGACCCGCTTCGCCTCGTCCCTCCGGCCGATCAGCAGCAGCGCGTCCGCCAGCCAGAACGTGCAGGCGAGGAACGCCCCCTCCCGCCCCGGCAGCCCGTCGATCTCCCGCGTTGGGGTGTAGCGGCGGACGAAGCCGCCGTGCCCCAGCTCCCGCTGCACCGCCTCCACCGTGCCGATCACCCGCGGGTCGTCCGGCGGCAGGAAGCCGACCCGGGGGATCAGCAGCGTCGCCGCGTCCAGCTCCGCCGAGCCGTACGACTGCGTGAAGGTGTTCCGCGCCGGGTCGTACGCGCGGGCGCAGACCTCCGCGTGCACCTCGTCCCGCATCGCCCGCCACCGCGCCGGATCCCCGACCAGCGAAGGGTGCGCCTCCAGCGTGCGCACCGCCCGGTCGGCCGCGACCCAGGCCATCACCTTCGAGTGGGTGAAGTGCCGGCGCGGGCCGCGCACCTCCCAGAGCCCCTCGTCCGGTTCCCGCCAGGTCGACTCCAGGAAGCCGAGCAGGCTCAGCTGGAGGTTCCAGGCGTGCGGCTCGGCCGGGATGCCGGCCTCCCGGGCCCGGAACAGCGAGTCGATCACCTCCCCGTACACGTCCAGCTGCGTCTGCTCCACGGCCGCGTTGCCGATCCGGACCGGGACGGAGTTCGCGTGGCCGCGCAGCCAGGGCAGGGTGGTCTCCGGCAGCCGCCGCTCGCCGGCCGGGCCGTACATGATCTGCAGGTCGGCCGGGTCGCCGGCCACCGCCCGCAGCAGCCAGTCCCGCCAGGCCGCGGCCTCGTCCACGTAGCCGGCGGACAGCAGCGCGCCGAGGGTGAGCGTGGAGTCGCGCAGCCAGCAGTAGCGGTAGTCCCAGTTCCGTACGCCGCCGATCTCCTCGGGCAGGGAGGTCGTGGGGGCGGCGACGATGCCGCCGGTCGGCCCGTACGTGAGGGCCTTCAGAGTGATCAGGGAGCGCAGCACGGCCTCCCGGTACGGCCCCTTGTAGGTGCATCGGGCCGACCACTCCCGCCAGTCCTCCAGGGAGTGCTCCAGCGACTCGTACGGGTCGACCGGCGCGGGGCGCGACTCGTGCGAGGGGTGCCAGGTGAGCACGAACGCCACCCGCTCGCCCGCGGCGACGGTGAACGAGCAGCGGGTGCTGTACTGCTGGCCCCAGGTCTTCACCTGAGGTTCGCTGCGCAGCCAGACCGAGTCCGGGCCGGCGATGGCCACCCGGTGGCCCTCGGCGCGGCGCATCCACGGCACGATCGAGCCGTAGTCGAAGCGCAGCCGCAGCACCGCGCTCATCTCGACGGTGCCGCTGACGCCCTCGACGATCCGCACGACGTCCGGCGCCCGGTCGCGCTGCGGCATGAAGTCGATGACCTTGACCGCGCCGGTGCGGGTCTCCCAGTACGTCTCCAGGACCAGCGAGTCGCCGAGGTAGCGGCGCCGGGTGCAGGTGGTGGCACCGGCCGGGGCGAGCCGCCAGTGGCCGTTGTCCTCGTCGCCGAGCAGCGCAGCGAAACAGGCCCCCGAGTCGAAGCGCGGCAGGCAGAGCCAGTCGATCGATCCGTCGCGGCCGACGAGGGCCGCGGTCTGCAGGTCCCCGATCAGGGCGTAGTCCTCGATGCGTTGCGTCACGCCATGGCGTGTTCCCGATCGGGCCGACGGCCAATCAGACTGCCGCGGTCGCCGGCTCCGGGGACTCCGGGCCGTCGGCGGCGCGCCGGGCCTCCTCCTGGTCGCGCCGTTCGCGGCGGAGCAGGACCACCCAGCCGACCGGCACGCCGGCCGCGAAGAGCCACCACTGGACGGCGTACGCCATGTGCGCGCCGATCGAGTCGTGGTCGGGCTCCGGGATCTGCTCGGGGGAGTCGGTGACCGGATCGGTCTGCTCGACGTAGCCGCCGAGCACCGTCCTGCCGGTCAGCTCGGCCTGCTGGGCGCTGTTGATCAGCATGACCTGACGTTCCGGCAGTCCGCGCAGGTCCTTGATGCCGCTGGCGCCGGTGGTCTCGTCGGCCTTCAGCCGGCCGGAGACCGTCACCACGCCCTTCGGGGCGGGCGGGACCTCGGGGTACGCCTTCTGGTCGGGGGCGGCGGGCACCCAGCCGCGGTTGACCATCAGGATCCGGCCGTCGGCGAGGACCAGCGGGGTGAGGACGAGCATGCCGACCTTGTCGTCGGCGTTGGTCCGGCGGCGCACCACGACCTCGTGCGCGGTGTCGAAGGTGCCGGTGGCGGTGACCGCCCGCCAGTAGTCGCCGCGCGGGACGGTGTGACCGGGCGAGGTCAGCGTCTCGACGGGGACGGGCTTCGCCTTCAGGTTGTCCGCGATCAGGGCGTTCTGCGCGACCCGGCGCTCGTGCCGGTGGAACTGCCAGAAGCCCAGCTCGACCATCACGGGGATGAGCACGAGGGCGACGAGGGTGAGGATCACCCACTGCCGGGACAACAGGAAGCGGTACACCCCATGACCGTACATCCACGGCATGGGGTGTTCGCAGGGGGGTTCGCCCCGGTGCGGGGCGACCGGGGTCACACCTTGTCGACGATGCCCACCTTTCCCTCCGCGCGGGCGCAGTGGCCGCCGCAGTACCAGTTGCCCTCGACCTCGACGCCCTGGCCGATGATCTGGACCCGGCAGTGCTCGCAGATCGGCGCCATGCGGTGGATGGCGCAGGCGAAGCAGTCGAAGACGTGCACCGCGCCCTGCGCGTGCACCTCGAAGGACATGCCGTAATCGTTTCCGCAGACCTCACAACGTGCCATGCGCCACAGGGTGGGCCGCGGCGCGGCCGTACGGGCGGCGGCACGCCCGGGGCGTCACCCGTCTGCCGGGGCCACGTCCCTCAGCAGGTGCGTGTAGGCGGCCTCGTCGACGATCGGCGTGCCGTACGTCTTCGCCTTGACGGTCTTGGACGTGGCGGAGTCCGGATCGTTGGTGACCAGCAGGCTGGTGAGCCGGGACACACTGCTCGCCACGTGCAGCCCGGCCTCGACCGTACGGTCCTCCAGGAGCTCGCGGTCGATGGAGGTGTCGCCGGAGAACGCCACCCGCATGCCCTGCTTGAGTGGTTTGTCCGCTTCGTAACGCCCGGGGTTGGGGTACGGGCAGGCCGGCCGCTTCTTCGTCGGCCGCCAGCTGTTCCCGTACGAGGACTGCCGCCCGATCCGCGCCGTCCCCGCGCCCGTCGCCGGCGAGGACACCCACTCCGTCAGCGGCCGGCACTCCAGCAGCGGCAGCCGCACGCCCTGCTCCGCCGCCGCGTGCAGGCTCGGCCGGAACGCCTCCGCGAGCACCCGCGCGTCGTCGAGCGCGTTGTGCGCGCGCCGCTGGACGACGCCGAAGTGGGCCGCGAGGGACTCCAGCTTGAGGTTGGGCAGCGGCAGCGCCAGCTCCTTGGCGAGCGCGATGGTGCACAGCCGCTGGCGCACCGGCGCGGTCCGCTCGGCGCGCGCGTACTCGCGGGCGATCATGCCCCAGTCGAAGATCGCGTTGTGCGCGACGAGCACCCGCCCGTCGAGCCGCTCGGACAACTCGGCCGCCACGTCCGGGAAGAGCGGCGCGTCCGCCAGCATGTCGCCGGTCAGCCCGTGGATCCAGACCGGGCCGGGATCGCGCTCCGGGTTGACGAGGGTGTACCAGTGGTCCTCGACGTTCCCCTGGGCGTCCAGCCGGTAGACGGCAGCCGACACTATCCGGTCGTCGCGGGCGAGGCCGGTGGTCTCCACGTCGACGACCGCGTACCCCTCGGGGTACGCGGCCGGCCACGCTGCTGCGGTCGTACGGTCGTCGAGCATGGTCATTGAGAATACGGCCCCGCACGGACAGCCCCGTCCCCGGAGTCCAGCAAACCGGACACCAGTGCCCGGACCGAGCGCACGAACAGCCGGTCCGTGTCGACCGGGCGGGCCAGCGCGCGGGCCAGCGCCGGGTCGCCGTCGGCGCTCTCGGCGGCGGTCCGCGCGGCCCACAGGTCCCGTTCGCCGGGCGACTGGGCGGGCGCGCGCTCGCGATTGCGCTCCACCAGGACGTGCCCGACGACGTGGAACTGCACCGCCCGCACCACCCCCGCCGCCTGTGCGCCGCGCAGCCCCGCCGCGTGCACCTCGCGGACCAGCACCCGCTGCGCGGGCAGGAACATCCGCTCCGTCAGGCCCCGTTCGTGCACCAGCGCCACCAGGTGCGGCCGCGCCCGCAGTTCGCGGCGCAGGGCCTGGGCGACCGAGACGATCCGCTCGGCCGGCGTGGCGCCCCGGGGCCGGATCGCGCCGAGCTCGGCGACCGTGCGCGCGACGAGCGCGTCGAGCAGCGACTCCCGGTTGCCGACGTGCCAGTAGATCGAGGTGACCGCGGTGCCCAGCTCGGCGGCCAGCCCGCGCATCGTCAGCGCGTCCGGTCCGTGCCGGCGCACCAGGGCCGCCGCGGCGTCGAGCACCTGCTCCCGGGTCAGTGCGCTGCGCGTCATCCCGCCCCCCACTCCCGCCCGTGCACGGGCCTTCCCCCTTCATCGCCGCCGGTGTAACAGTGTTACAGAGCTGACCCCCCGACGAAGAACCGAAGGGCGGTACGTCATGGCACGTGTCCGGTACGGCGCACGCACCGAGGCGGAACTCGCGGCGGCGCGCGCCGCGAACGCCGCGCTCCCCGACATCTGGTCCACCGGAGTGGTCGCCCTCTGGGAGACCGACCCGGACGTCGTCGCGGCCGTGCTGCCGCCCCCGCTCAAACCCTCCGGCCGGCCCCTGGTCCGCGTGAACATCAGCAGGGTCGACCTGCCCGGATACCCCCTGGGCGCCGGCTCGGTCGCCGTCGCCGCCGCCCACGGCGACGTGGAGGGCTGGTACCCGCTGGTCATGCCGATGACCCACGAGCGGGCCCTGACCGGCGGCCGCGAGGTCTTCGGCGAGCCGAAGAAACTCGGCGAGGTCACCGTCGAACGCGACGGGCTCGTGGTCCGCGCCGCGCTCGCCCGGCACGGCATCGCCTTCGTCGAGGTGCGCGGCGCGGTCTCCGGCCCGCTGCCGCTGCCGGAGCCCGCCGACAAGACCGACTTCTACTTCAAGTTCCTTCCCGCCGTGGACGGTTCGGGCCTCGACGGGGACCCCGTCCTCGTCCACTGCGTCCGCCACGAGAAGGTGCGCAGGCTGGAGGCGGTCACCGGCGACGTGGTGCTGCGCGAGTCCATGTACGACCCGGTCGCCGACCTGCCCGTGCGCCGGCTCGTGGAGATCACGATCGGCGAGAAGACCACCGACCAGAAGGGCCGGGTCGTCGAGCGGGTCGCCGCCGAGGCGCTGCTGCCGTACGCCCACCAGCGCTACGACGACCCGCGCCAGGTCCTCGACGGACCGCCCGAGGGGAGCGTCTGATGCGGCTGGAACCCGGCCAGGTCGCCGTCGTCACCGGCGCCGCGAGCGGCATCGGCCTCGCCATGGCGCGCCGGTTCGCCGCGGAGGGGCTCTCCGTCGTGCTGGCCGACGTCGAGGAACCGGCGCTGGCGAAGGCGGCCGACGCGCTGATGGAGAGCGGCGCGCACGTCCTCGCCCGGACGGCCGACGTCAGCGACCCCGACTCCGTACGGTCGCTGGCGGACGCCGCGTACGACACCTTCGGCGCAGTCCACGTGCTCTGCAACAACGCCGGCGTCGGCTCCGGCGCCGAGGGCCGCATGTGGGAGCACGAGCCGAACGACTGGAAATGGGCCTTCGCGGTCAACGTCTGGGGCGTCTTCCACGGGATCCAGGCGTTCGTGCCCCGGATGCTCGACGCCGGCGGCCCCGGGCACGTCGTCAACACCTCCTCCGGCGACGGCGGCATCGCCCCGCTGCCCACCGCCTCCGTCTACGCCGTCACCAAGGCGGCCGTGGTCACGATGACCGAGTCCCTGTACGCACACCTCAGGGCCGAGGGCGCACCGGTCGGCGCGTCCGTCCTCTTCCCCGGCCCGCACATGCTGCGCACCGGCCTGTGGGAGTCGCACCGCAACCGGCCCGAGCGGTACGCCAAGCAGCGCCCGCGTCGGACCCCGTACCGCACCCTCGACCAGTACGAGGCCGCGATGCGGCAGGCGGGGCAGGAGGTGCGGTTCACCCCCGTCGAGGAGGTCGCCGGGCACGTCGTCGACGGCATCCGCGCCGACCGGTTCTGGATCCTGCCCGCGAGCGAGCACAGCGACCGGCAGATCCGCGCCCGCGCGCAGTCGATGCTCGACCGCGCCGACCCGTCCTACCTGGAGAGCTTCATCCTCGACCGATAGTGGGGGGACCGCCGTGGCCCACGACGACCCGTACCTGATCATCTCTTCCGACTGCCATGCCGGGCTGCCCACCGAGCAGTACCGGCCCTATCTGGACCGCCGCTTCCACCGCGCCTTCGACGAGTTCCTGGCCGGCCGGGACGCCCGCCGCGAGGCGATGACCCGCCTCGGGGTGCGCAACGAGGCGTTCGCCGAGAAGTGGTTCAGCGACCACGAGGAAGGGCTGCGCGGCGGCTGGGACTCCGCGCAGCGGCTCAAGGAACTCGACGGCGACGGGGTGGCCGGCGAGGTCGTCTTCCCCGACGCGGACGCCGTCGACAGCCGGACCGCCGCGCCCTTCGGCGTCGGCCTCGGGCTCTCCGGCGACCAGGACCCCGAGCTCGGCATGGCGGGCGCCCAGGCGCACAACCGCTGGCTCGCGGAGTTCGTGGGGCGGAACCCCGAACGGCACTGCGGCGTCGCCCTGCTGCCGGTCACCGCCGACCCGGACAAGGTCGTCGCCGAGATCCACCGGGCCAGGGAGTCCGGGCTCGGCGCGCTGATGATCCCGTCCATGTGGGTCGACAAGGAGCCGTACCACGACCGCCGTTACGACCCCGTGTGGGCGGCCGCCGCCGAGACCGGGATGCCGCTGGTCACCCACTCCGGCGCCGCGCCGCGCGAGGAGTACGGCGACCACCTCGGCATCTACGTCTCCGAGGTCACCTGGTGGCCGGCCCGGCCGCTGTGGTTCCTGCTGTGGTCCGGTGTCTTCGAGCGCCACCCGGGGCTGCGGTTCGGCGTCGCCGAGTCCGGCTGCTGGTGGCTGCCGAACCTGCTGTGGTTCATGGACCGGCTCTACCTCGGCGCGCACGGCGGCAAGAAGCTCTCCCCGTTCAGCGAGCTGAAGCGGCCCCCGAGCGAGTACCTCGACCGCCAGGTCTTCGTCTGCGCGACGAACACCAAGCGGCGCGAACTGGCCCAGCGCTACGAGATCGGCGTCGACAACATCCTGTGGGGCAGCGACTTCCCGCACCCCGAGGGCACCTGGCCGCGCACCCGGGGCTGGCTGCGCGACACCTTCCACGACATCCCCGTCGAGGAGAGCCGCCGGATGCTGGGCCTGGCCGCGGCGGAGGTCTTCGGCTTCGACACGGCGAAGCTGGAGCCGGTCGCCCGCCGCATCGGCCCCACGCCCGCGGAGCTCGGACAGCCGGAGGACCAGGCGGCGGTGGAGGCGTCCTGGGCGCGTTCGCGGGAGACGGGGCGGCACTGGCTGACGGGGAACGACTTCCCGTCGATCGGGGTGACGCCGTGACGGACCGCTACACGGTGATCTCGGCGGACTGCCACGCCGGCGCCGACCTCCTCGACTACAGGCCGTACCTGGAGAAGCGCCACCACGACGACTTCGACGCCTGGGCCGCCACGTACGTCAACCCGTACGAGGACCTGCTCGCCGACACCGCCGACCGCAACTGGAACTCGGGGCGCCGGCTGCAGGAGCTGGAGGCGGACGGCATCGTCGCCGAGGTCGTCTTCCCCAACACCATCCCGCCGTTCTTCCCCTCCGCCTCGCTGATGGCGCCCGCGCCGAGCCGGGCGGAGTACGAGCTGCGCTGGGCCGGGCTGCGGGCGCACAACCGCTGGCTGGCCGACTTCTGCGCGGACGCGCCGGGCCGGCGGGCGGGCGTCGCGCAGATCCTGCTGAACGACGTCGACGAGGCGGTGCGGGAGGTCCGCCGGACGAAGGAGGCGGGCCTGACCGGCGGCGTCCTGCTGCCCGGGGCGCCGCCGGGCAGCGGGATCCCGGAGCTGTACTCGGCCGGGTACGACCCGCTGTGGGCGGTCTGCGCGGAGCTGGACGTGCCGGTCAACCACCACGGCGGCTCGGCGTCGCCGCCGCTCGGCGACGAACCGGCCGCGCGGGCCGTGTTCATGGTGGAGACCACCTGGTTCTCGCACCGGGCGCTGTGGCACCTGATCTTCGGCGGGGCGTTCCGCCGGCACCCGGGGCTGAAGCTGGTGCTGACAGAGCAGGGTTCGGGCTGGATCCCCGGGGTCCTGGAGATGCTGGACTACTACCACGACCGCCTGGTGGCCGCGTCCACGAAGGCCGCGACGGCGGAGTCCAAGTTCGGCGCGGGCCTCGCGGAGTCGATGGGCCGGGGACCGAGCGAGGTGTGGCGGGACAACTGCTACGTCGGCGCCAGCTTCATGCGCCCGCACGAGGTGCCGCTGCGCGAGCGGATCGGCCTCGACAAGATCATGTGGGGCAGCGACTACCCGCACGACGAGGGCACCGCCCCGTACTCCCGCGAGGGCCTGCGCATCGCCTACGCCGGCCTGCCGAAGGAGGAGGTGGCGGCCATGACCGGCGGCAACGCGGCGCGGGTCTACGGATTCGACCTGGCGTACCTCGACACCCTCGCGGCCGTGCACGGCCCGACGGTGGCGGAGATCGCCGAACCGCTGAAGGAGGTCCCGGAGGGGGCGACCAGCCCGGCGTTCGCCCCGGGCGGGTCGGTCCGTGTCTGGTGACCGGACGGGTGAGACGCTCGCGGGGTGACTGAAGCGCACGACGAGGCCCACGGCGGCGGGCTCGGCACCCGGCTCAACTGGCTCCGGGCGGCCGTCCTCGGCGCGAACGACGGAATCGTCTCCACCGCCGGCCTCGTCGTGGGCGTCGCCGGCGCGACGAGCGAGCGCTCCACGCTGCTGACGGCGGGTCTGGCGGGGCTGCTGGCCGGCTCGATGTCGATGGCGGCGGGGGAGTACGTCTCCGTCTCCACCCAGCGCGACTCCGAACGGGCCGCGCTCGCGCAGGAACGCCGCGAGCTGCGCGAACAGCCCGAGGCCGAACTCGCCGAACTCACCGAGCTCCTCGCCCGCCGCGGCCTGAGCCCGGACGTGGCCGCCGAGGCCGCCGTCCAGCTCACCGAACGCGATGCCCTGCGCGCCCACGCCCGCGTGGAGCTGGGCATCAACCCCGACGAGCTGACCAACCCCTGGCACGCGGCCGCCGCCAGCTTCCTCGCCTTCACGGCCGGCGCGCTGCTCCCGCTGCTCGCGATCGTCCTGCCCCCGGCGGGCGCCCGCCTCTGGATCACCGTCGTCTCGGTCCTCGCCGCCCTCGCCCTCACCGGCTGGTCCAGCGCCCGCCTCGGCGCCGCCCCACCGGCCCGAGCCGTCCTCCGCAACGTCGCCGGCGGCGCGCTGGCGATGGCGGTCACCCACGCGGCGGGGTCGCTGCTGGGGGCGGCGGGGGTCTAGGGACCCCTGCGGGCGATGTACGGTGAATGTCGTACAACCGTCTGCACACGAGGAACGTCCGCCATGCGCGCCACCACCATTCACGCCCCGTTCGACATGCGCGTGGAGGACGTGCCCGATCCGGTGATCCAGGAGTCCACGGACGTCGTCGTGCGCGTGCTGCGGGCCTGTATCTGCGGGAGTGACCTGTGGGCGTACCGGGGGGAGGCCGAGCGGCAGCCGGGGCAGCGGATCGGGCACGAGTTCCTCGGGATCGTCGAGGAGGCCGGGGCCGCGGTGACCGGGTTCGCGGCCGGTGACCTCGTCGTCGCGCCGTTCGTCTGGTCGGACGGGACCTGCGAGTACTGTCACGAGGGCCTGCAGACCTCCTGCCCCAGCGGCGGCTTCTGGGGCTCGGTCGGGTCCGACGGCGGCCAGGGCGAGGCCGTGCGCGTGCCCTTCGCCGACGGCACCCTCGTCAAGCTGCCCGCCGACGCCGCCTCCGACGACCGGCTGCTCACCGCCCTGCTCGCCCTCTCCGACGTGCTCGGCACCGGCCACCACGCCGCCCTCGGCGCCGGCGTGCGGCCAGGCGCCACCGTGGCCGTCGTCGGCGACGGCGCGGTCGGCCTGTGCGGGGTGCTCGCCGCCCGGCGGCTCGGCGCCGAGCGGATCGTCGCGCTCGGCCGGCACACCGCCCGTACCGACATCGCCCGCGCCTTCGGCGCCACCGACGTCGTCGCCGAGCGCGGCGAGGCCGCCGAGGCCGCGGTCCGCGAACTCACCGGCGGGCAGGGCGCGCACGCCGTCATCGAGGCCGTCGGCACCGAGCAGTCCATGCGCACCGCCGTGAACATCACCCGCGACGGCGGCGCGATCGGCTACGTCGGCGTCCCGCACGGCAGCGGCACGGGCCTGGACCTGTCCGTCATGTTCGACCGCAACATCGCCCTGCGCGGCGGCGTGGCGCCCGTCCGCGCGTACATTCCCGAGCTGCTGCCCGACGTCCTCAGCGGCGCCGTCGACCCCTCGCCGGTGTTCGACCTGACCGTCGGCCTCGAAGGCGTCCCGGACGGCTACCGGGCCATGGACGAGCGCACCGCCCTGAAGGTCCTCGTCAAGCCGTGAGCCACGCGGGCGCGTCGGCCCCCGGCAGGCCCGGCGGGCGCGACCAGCCCGCCGGGCCGCCCTCGTACGCGACAGGGGACAGGGCGTGCCGCAGCCGGCCCAGCGGCCCGTCCGTCTCCGTGAGGTGGCCGGCCGGGTCGTAGCGGGGGAGGGTGTGGGTGAGCCAGTGGCCCGTCTGCGCGAGGGCCAGGCGCACCAGCCGGGTGCCGCCGTCGCGGTCCTGTTCCGTCAGCGAGCGCAGCACGGCCGCCGCCAGCAGATAGCCGCTGCCGTGGTCCAGCGCCTGCGCCGGCAGCGCCCCCGGCTCCCGCTCCGAGCCCTCGGTCACCGCGATCCCGGTCGCCGCCTGCACCAGGCTGTCGAAGCCCCGCCGCTCGCGCCACGGCCCGTACTCGCCCCAGGCGGACAGCCGGGCGACGACCAGGCCGGGGCGGTGCGGGTCGAAGCGGTCCAGGGCCCCGGGCCGGTAGCCGGTGACCAGGACGTCGGCCGCGTCCAGGAGCTCGTCGAAGGTACGGCGGTCCGAGGGGCGGTCCAGGTCCAGGGCGGCGGTCCGCTTGCCCACGTTCCCGTCGGCGTGCTGGTCCGGCAGCTCCGGCCGCGCCGGCGGGTCGATCCGCAGCACGTCCGCGCCCAGCAGCGCCAGCGTCCGCGTGGCGACCGGCCCGGCGATCACCCGGGTCAGGTCCAGCACCCGCAGCGGCCCCGAGCGCCGCCGCGGCGGCGCGTCGTCCAGCCGCTCCCGGGTCAGCAGCGGGCGCGCCGACACCTCCCGGCCCTGCTCGTGCGCCGCCCACGCCTGCGGGGTGCGCACCGCGACGGCCAGGCCCCCGGCCGCGTACACCGCCGACTCGACCTCCGCCGCCGTCCGCTCCGCGATCGCCGCGCCCACCGCGCCCACGGCGCCCTGCGGATCCAGCAACGTGTCAGCCGCGCCGAGCGCGTCGAGCAGCGCCCGCCGGTGGTGCGGGTAGTTCGCGTGCGTCCGGACCCAGCCGTCCGCCGCCGGCCAGAACCGGGACAGCGGCGCGAACGTCAGCGGCTCCCGCCCGCCGACCCGCAGATGGCGCTCGCTCACGAACGCCGTCGCCACCGCCCCGTCGTCCACCCGCACCGGCCCCGGCAGCCCCGCCCGCTCCACCGCCGCGAGCCCCGCCACGGCGACGGTCGCCCGCGCCAGGTCCATCACCGGAAGCCGCGCGGCCAGCAGCCCCGACGGCCCCCGGTACTCCACCCGCCGCAACAGCCCCGGATCCCCGCCGAGTTCCGCCCACAACCGCTCGGTACCGCTCGCCACCGTCTGATCCATGACCGCATCATGGCACCGGCTGCCGCGACGAAGGGGCCCCGGTGCGGCACGCCGCACCAGGGCCCCTCGCGTCCGTCAGGACGGTTCACTTCCGCACGGCGGGTTACTTCCGCACGGCGTCAAGGGCGTCGACGACGCCCTCGCCGTAGAAGCCGTTCTTGCCGACGCCGCCCTCGCAGACCGCGTCCACGGTGCCGTCACCGTTGATGTCGTACGGGTTCGTGCAGGCGTGGTTGTCGGCCTGGCCGTACAGACGCTCCTTCAGCTCCGCCGGAGTCGCGTCGGGGTGGCGCGACTTGATCAGCGCGAGCACGCCGGAGACGTGCGGGGAGGCCATCGACGTGCCGGCCTTGTAGTTGAAGCCGCCGTTGACCGTGGTCGACAGGATGCGCCCGTTGACCGCCGGGGCGTCCGGGGTCTGGTACTCGGTGCGGTCGCCGCCGGGGGCCGCGATGTCGACGACGCCGTCGCCGTAGTTCGAGTACGAGGCCTTCAGGCCCTTGGCGCCGGTCGCGGAGACCGTGACGACGCCGGGGAGCATGGCCGGGTAGTCGAAGCACTCGCGCGGGTTGATCACACGGGTGACCGGCGTGGTGTCGTTCGGGCTGGTGACGTCGGTGATCTCGTCCGCCGCCAGGTCCATCTTGGAGTTGCCGGCCGAGGCCACGTTGACCGCGCCCTTGCGCTCCGCGTAGCGGGTCGCGCGGGTGACGGCCTCCAGAAGGGCCTTCTGGTCGTCGTCGTTCTTGCAGGCGAACAGCCACGGGTCGGTGTAGTAGCTGTTGTTGGTGACGTCGACGCCGTGCTCGGCCGCCCACACGAAGCCGCAGACCACGGCCTCGGTGTAGAAGAAGCCGTCCGGGTTGGACACCTTGATGCCGGAGACCTTCACGCCCGGCGCGACACCGGTGATGCCGAAGCCGTTCTTGGCGGCGGCGATCGTGCCGGCCACGTGGGTGCCGTGGTCGCTCTCGCCGGGCTGCGGACGCCACGAGCCCGGCGTGGTGTCCGGCTTGCCGGTCACGCAGTTCGCCGAGGCGGCGACGTCGAAGTTCGGCGCCAGGTCCGGGTGCGTGTCGTCGACGCCGGTGTCGATGACGCCGACGGTGACCTTGCTGCTGCCCAGCGTCCGCGCGTGCGCCTGGTCCGCCTTGATGGCGGGCAGGTCCCACTGCAGCGGCTCGAGCGGGTCCTGGCCCTCGCCGGCCTCGGCGGCCGCGGCCAGCGCCTCGGCGGCCGTCAGCGCCTGGCCGCCGGTCTCGACCGAGGTGTCGCCCTGGACGGACAGCGGCGCGGTGCGCGTCGCGCCGGCGGAGACCACCCCGCGGACCGTGCGGATCGTCTTCGCGAACTCGGGGTTCTGCGAGTGGACGACGATCACGCCGATCTGGTCGTACGCGATGACGACGGTGCCGCCGGCCGCGGCGATCGCCTTCTTGACCGAGGCGGCGGTGTCGGGGCCGCTGCCTATGTTCACCACGTACGAGAGCTTGGGGCCGTCGTACGAGGCGACGGCCGCCGGGGCTTCGTTCAGCGGCGCGGCGTTCGCGCCGGTGGGCAGGAAGCCCAGCGAGGCCGTGAGCGCCAGACCGGCGGGCAGGGCGAGTACGCGCCCGCGTCTGGTTCCCAGATGAGCCATGGGTTCTCCACATCATCCGTATGTACTGTCCGGCACCCGTTGCGCCTGGACAGGTGCATGACGAGTGAAGCTATCGCTGATCTTCCCGGGACATCAATGCGTCGAGTCGCCCGGATGAAGAAAAAAATCCGGTGAACCGCTTCGCCGCGCGCTCCGTGCCGTTGTGCAGGGGAGGAGCTTCTGTCGAGGACTTTCGTCCCCCACACCCCCCGTGAGGTCCCTTTGTCCATGCCCACCGCAGCGTCGCGAGGAGATTCCGTGGCTACCGATGCACCGCCGCCGCCCCCCGGCGGCACGGACACGACACCCGTCCAGCCCACGACGGAGCGCTTCGTCGAGGTCCAGCGCAGCGCGGAGTTCGGTGAGCTGCGCCGCGCGCACCGCTCGTTCGCCTTCCCCCTGACGATCGGCTTCATCGCCTGGTACCTGCTCTACGTGCTGCTCTCCAACTACGCGGGCGGCTTCATGGGCACCAAGGTCTTCGGCAACATCAACGTGGCCCTCGTCCTCGGCCTCGGCCAGTTCCTGACCACCTTCCTCATCGCCTGGTTCTACTCACGGCACGCGGCCGAGAAGCTCGACCCCAAGGCGGAGGCCATCAAGTCCCGTATGGAGGGCGACGCATGAGCAGCACCATCGAGGCCGGACCGGCCCTCGTCCTCGCCGCCGGCAGCGGCGCCTCCGAGCACCGGCCGCTGATCATCACCCTCTTCGCGGCCTTCGTCGTCGCCACCCTGTTCATCACCGTCTGGGCCGGCCGGCAGACCCGCAGCGCCGCCGACTTCTACGCCGGCGGCCGCCAGTTCACCGGCTTCCAGAACGGCCTGGCCATCTCCGGCGACTACATGTCCGCCGCCTCGTTCCTCGGCATCGCCGGCGCCATCGCCCTCTTCGGCTACGACGGCTTCCTGTACTCCATCGGCTTCCTCGTCGCCTGGCTCGTCGCCCTGCTCCTGGTCGCCGAACCGCTGCGCAACTCCGGCCGCTTCACCATGGGCGACGTGCTCGCCTACCGGATGCGCCAGCGCCCCGTCCGCACCGCCGCCGGCACCTCCACCATCGTCGTCTCGATCTTCTACCTGCTCGCCCAGATGGCCGGCGCCGGCGTCCTCGTCTCGCTGCTGCTCGGCATCACCAGCGACGGCGGCAAGATCGCCATCGTCGCCCTGGTCGGCGTGCTGATGATCGTGTACGTGACCATCGGCGGCATGAAGGGCACCACCTGGGTGCAGATGGTCAAGGCCGTGCTCCTCATCGCCGGCACGCTCCTGATCACCTTCCTGATCCTGCTGAAGTTCGACTTCAACCTCTCCCAGCTGCTCGGCGCCGCCGCCGAGAACAGCGGCAAGGGCGCCGCCTTCCTGGAGCCCGGCCTGAAGTACGGCGCCACCGGCACCTCCAAGCTGGACTTCCTGTCGCTGGGCATCGCCCTGGTCCTCGGCACCGCGGGCCTGCCGCACATCCTCATCCGCTTCTACACCGTGCCCACCGCCAAGGCGGCCCGGAAGTCCGTCAACTGGGCCATCGGCATCATCGGCGCCTTCTACCTGATGACGATCGTCCTCGGTTTCGGCGCGGCGGCGCTGTTGAAGAACAGCGACATCATCGCCTCCAACAAGGCCGGCAACACCGCCGCCCCGCTCGCCGCCCTCGAGATCGGCGGCGGCGCGAACTCCACCGGCGGGGCGATCCTGCTCGCCGTCATCTCGGCCGTCGCCTTCGCGACGATCCTCGCCGTGGTCGCCGGACTGACCCTCGCCTCGTCCTCGTCCTTCGCCCACGACATCTACGCCAACGTGATCAAGCGCGGCAAGGCCACCGAGCAGCAGGAGGTCCGGGCGGCCCGCTGGGCCACCGTCCTCATCGGCGTCGTCTCCATCGCCCTCGGCGCCCTCGCCCGCGACCTCAACGTCGCCGGCCTGGTCGCCCTCGCCTTCGCCGTCGCCGCCTCGGCGAACCTGCCGACGATCCTCTACAGCCTGTTCTGGAAGCGGTTCACCACCACCGGCGCCCTCTGGTCCATCTACGGCGGTCTGATCTCCGCGGTCGTCCTGGTGCTGTTCTCCCCGGTCGTCTCCGGCAAGCCGACCTCCATGTTCAAGGACGCCGACTTCTACTGGTTCCCGCTGGAGAACCCCGGCATCGTCTCCATCCCGCTGGGCTTCCTGCTCGGCTGGCTCGGCTCCCTGCTGTCGAAGGAGAAGCCGGACGAGGGCAAGTACGCCGAGCTGGAGGTGAAGTCCCTGACCGGCGTCGGAGCCCACTGACCGCAGCCGCCCGCACACCCGGAGGCACGCCGCCTCCGCACACCTGAGGCACCCTTCCCGGGCACACCGGGGAACCCGTCGCCCGGCCGCGTCGTAGAGTCCTACGACGCGGCCGCGCCGTACCTCGTTCCAACCGGCCCTGCTCACCGCCGCCGCCGTCGCGTACCCTCGGGCTGTAGAGATCGCCGAACCCCAGGGAGGGAGCGCGCAGTGCTCATCGACACCTACGGCCGCGTCGCCACCGACCTGCGCGTCTCGCTCACCGACCGGTGCAACCTGCGCTGCACGTACTGCATGCCCGAAGAGGG
The DNA here is from genome assembly GCF_048500665.1 of Streptomyces tritici. Lineage (NCBI taxonomy): Bacteria > Bacillati > Actinomycetota > Actinomycetes > Kitasatosporales > Streptomycetaceae > Streptomyces > Streptomyces tritici. The sequence continues at coordinate 1,320,369 of NZ_CP183183.1, read as the reverse complement.
CCTGCAGTGGCTGGCCAAGCCCGACCTGCTCACCGACGACGAGATCGTCCGGCTGATCCGCATCGCGGTCACCGACCTCGGCGTCACCGAGGTCCGCTTCACCGGCGGCGAACCGCTGCTCCGCCCCGGCCTCGTCGGCATCGTCGAGCGCTGCGCCGCCCTGGAACCGCGCCCCCGGATGTCCCTCACCACCAACGGCATCGGCCTCAAGCGCACCGCCGCCGCCCTCAAGGCGGCCGGCCTCGACCGGGTCAACGTCTCCCTCGACACCCTGCGGCCCGAGGTCTTCAAGACCCTCACCCGCCGCGACCGCCACCACGACGTCCTCGACGGCATGGCCGCCGCCCGCGACGCCGGACTGACCCCGGTCAAGGTCAACGCCGTCCTCATGCCCGGCCTCAACGACGACGAGGCCCCCGACCTGCTGGCCTGGGCCATCGAGCACGCGTACGAGCTCCGCTTCATCGAGCAGATGCCGCTCGACGCCCAGCACGGCTGGAAGCGCGAGGGCATGATCACCGCCGGGGACATCCTGGAGTCGCTGCGCACCCGCTTCACCCTCACCCCCGAGGGCGCCGAGGAGCGCGGCTCCGCGCCCGCCGAGCGCTGGGTGGTGGACGGCGGACCGCACACCGTCGGCGTGATCGCCTCGGTCACCCGCCCGTTCTGCCGGGCCTGCGACCGCACCCGCCTCACCGCCGACGGACAGGTGCGGACCTGCCTGTTCGCCACCGAGGAGACCGACCTGCGGGCCGCGCTGCGCTCCGGCGTCCCGGACGAGGAGCTGGCGGCGATCTGGAAGCGCGCGATGTGGGGCAAGAAGGCCGGTTCCGGCCTGGACGACCCGAGCTTCCTGCAGCCCGACCGCCCGATGTCGGCGATCGGCGGCTGAGCAGTACGGCGGTACGGCGGCGGATCCTGCGGCTCGGGAGTCCGGCGGGGCCTACCGCCCCTCGGCCCCTTCCGGCCGGGCCTCCCACTCGGACAGCGTCACCACGTCCTTGAGGAAACCGCGCACCCCCAGGAACTGCGACAGGTGCTCGCGGTGCTCCTCGCAGGCGAGCCAGGTCTTGCGCCGCTCGGGCGTGTGCAGCTTCGGGTTGTTCCAGGCCAGCACCCAGACCGCCGCGGCACGGCAGCCCTTCGCGGAACAGATCGGGGACGTCGGCGTCGGGGAGCTCTCCGGATTGATCACCGGAACATTCTCCACACACAAACGACGCCGAGCAGCCACGGGGGGAGCTGCCCGGCGTCGGTCCGTCGCTCCGACGGGGGATGCGGAGCGCACAGGCAGTATGTCACGCGGACCCCATCGCGGTGCAGCGGAACGTCATGATTGATCTGAGCTTTTCTTGAGCTTCTCGTCGGCCTCCGGCGCGGGCCCCGACGCGGCGCCCGGAGCGGACCCCGGCCCGGGCCCCGGCTCGATCATCGGCCGGCTCGGCGGCAGCGTGAACGTCGACGGCAGGGACGGCGCCCGTTCCCGGCCCGCGTTGGCGATCACCACCGCCACGTACGGCAGCAGCATGCCCAACGCCAGGGCCACCACGGCCACATGCCGCTCCACGTTCCACAGCACCGCCGCCATGATGACGGCCAGCGTGCGCACGGTCATCGAGATCACGTAGCGGCGCTGCCGGCCCCGTACGTCGTCGGCAAGCCCCTGGCGCGCCCCGGTGATCCGGAAGACCTCGTTGCTGCCATGCGTCCGCATCGCGTTCCACCGCCCGGTTCCGTGCCGGACTCTCCCCGGTCCGGGTCTCACTCCACGGTACGCCTGCCCGCCGCCGCCGGCGGGAGGGGGGCACGCATGCCGTCCACGTATGGCGCTGCCCGACATGCGCCGCATGACCGGGAGGCCGAGACTGGGCCCACATGCGCAGATCGCGCCGCCGCATGAGGAGGCGACCCTATGGGTTGGTTGTGGGCAATCATCGTGGGCTTCGTGCTCGGCCTGATCGCGAAGGCGATCCTGCCGGGGAAGCAGCAGATCCCGCTCTGGCTGACGACCGTGTTCGGCATTCTCGGCAGCCTCCTCGGCAACGCCGTCGCCGGATGGATCGGCGTCGAGGACACCAAGGGCATCGACTGGACGCGCCACCTGCTCCAGCTGCTCGGCGCGATCGCCATCGTCGGGCTGGGCGACATGCTCTGGGTCCAGCTCAGGGGCGAGAGACGCCGCGCCTGAACACGCCGACGGCGGCCCGGGTACGCGCGAAGCGCACCCGGGCCGCCGTCGTGTGCGCGGCCCGCGGGCCGTACGTCGGCCGGCGGCCGTACGGCTCAGGCCCCGGCGTACTCGATCGCCGCCAGGTTCTTCTTGCCGCGGCGCAGCACCAGCCAGCGGCCGTGCAGCAGCTCGTCCGCCGCGACCTCGGCGTCCTCGGCCGTGACCTTCACGTTGTTCACGTAGGCCCCGCCCTCCTTCACCGTGCGCCGCGCCGCGGACTTGCTCGCCGCCAGACCCACCTCGGTGAACAGGTCCACGACCTGGCCCAGCTCGGTGACCTTCGCGTGCGGCAGCTCCGAGAGCGCCGCCGCCAGCGTGGCCTCGTCGAGCTCCGCCAGCTCGCCCTGACCGAACAGCGCCTTCGACGCCCCGATCACGGCCGCGCACTGGTCGGCGCCGTGCACCAGCGTGGTCAGCTCCTCGGCCAGCGCCCGCTGCGCGGTGCGCGCCTGCGGCCGCTCCTCGGTGAGCCGCTCCAGCTCCTCCAGCTCCTCGCGGGACTTGAAGGAGAGGATCCGCATGTACCGGGAGATGTCACGGTCGTCGACGTTCAGCCAGAACTGGTAGAACGCGTACGGCGTGGTCATCTCCGGGTCCAGCCAGACGGCGCCGCTCTCGGTCTTGCCGAACTTGGTGCCGTCCGCCTTCGTCATCAGCGGCGTCGCCAGCGCGTGCACCACCGCGTCCGGCTCCAGGCGGTGGATCAGGTCGAGCCCGGCCACCAGGTTGCCCCACTGGTCCGAGCCGCCCTGCTGCAGCGTGCAGCCGTAGCGCCGGTACAGCTCCAGGAAGTCCATGCCCTGCAGCAGCTGGTAGCTGAACTCGGTGTAGCTGATGCCCTGCTCGGACTCGAGGCGGCGGGCCACCGAGTCCTTGGTCAGCATCTTGTTGACCCGGAAGTGCTTGCCGATGTCCCGCAGGAACTCGATCGCGGACATCCCGGCGGTCCAGTCCAGGTTGTTCACCATGACCGCCGCGTTCTCGCCCTCGAAGGAGAGGTACGGCTCGATCTGCGCGCGCAGCCGGTTCACCCAGTTCGCGACCGTCTCCGGGTCGTTCAGGGTGCGCTCGGCGGTGGGACGCGGGTCGCCGATCTGGCCCGTCGCCCCGCCGACCAGCGCCAGCGGCCGGTGCCCGGCCTGCTGGAGCCGGCGGACGGTGAGCACCTGGACCAGGTGGCCGACGTGGAGACTGGCCGCGGTCGGGTCGAAACCGCAATAGAACGTGACGGGACCGTCCGCGAGAGCCTTGCGCAAAGCGTCCTCGTCGGTGGACTGGGCGAAGAGCCCGCGCCACTTCAGCTCGTCGACGATGTCGGTCACGTCGTCCGTCTCCTCATAGTCAAGGGCAATTGCAGCAGTCAGTCTAGGCGGGTCAGACCCCCTTGCTGACCGAGCTCATGTTGAAGTCCGGCACCCGCAGCGCGGGCATCGCGGCCCGGGTGAACCAGTCGCCCCACTCGCGGGGCAGGGTCTTCTCGGTCCGGCCCGCCTCCGAGGCACGCGACAGCAGGTCCACCGGGGACTCGTTGAAGCGGAAGTTGTTCACCTCGCCGACGACCTCGCCGTTCTCCACCAGGTAGACGCCGTCCCGGGTGAGCCCGGTGAGCAGCAGCGTCGCCGGGTCGACCTCGCGGATGTACCACAGGCAGGTCAGCAGCAGTCCGCGCTCGGTCGCGGCGACCATCTCGTCCAGCGACCGCTCGCCGCCGCCGTCCAGGACCAGGTTCCCGATCGCCGGGGTCACCGGCAGGCCGGTGAGGCCCGCGCTGTGCCGGGTGGTGGTGAGGTGCTCCAGCCGGCCCTTGCGCATCCAGTCGGTCGGCGCGAGCGGCAGGCCGTTGTCGAAGACCGAGGAGTCGTCGCCGGAGGAGTGCGCGATCACGAAGGGGGCGCACTCCAGGCCCGGCTCGTTCGGGTCCGAGCGCAGGGTCAGCGGGAGCGGGGCGAGCGTCTCGCCGATCCGGGTGCCGCCGCCGGGGCGGGAGAAGACCGTACGGCCCTCCGCCGCGTCCCGGGCGCTCGACGACCACAGCTGGTAGATCAGCAGGTCGGCGACGGCCGTCGGCGGCAGCAGCGTCTCGTACCGGCCGGCGGGCAGCTCGATCCGGCGCTCCGCCCAGCCGAGCCGGGTCGCCAGCTCGGCGTCGAGGGCGGCCGGGTCGACGTCCTTGAAGTCGCGGGTGGAGCGGCCGGCCCACGCCGAGCGGGACCGGTCCGGCGACTTGGCGTTGAGCTCCAGGGTGCCGTTCGGCTGGTCGTGCCGGAGCCGCAGCCCGGTCGAGGTGCCGACGTACGTGGAGGTCAGCTCGTGGTTGGCGAAGCCGTACAGCTCGCGGCCGCCGGCCCGGGCGCGGGCGAACGCCTCGCCGAGCGCCGGCGCGAAGTCGGCGAACACGGCGGAGGAGGTCTCGGCCGGCGCGTCCCGGAAGTCGGGCGACGCGGGCACGTCCGCGACCAGCGGCTGGGCGTCCTCGGCGGGCCCCGCGGCCCGCGCGGCCTGCTCCGCGGCCCGCACCAGCGGCTCCAGGTCGTCCACGGTGACCGCGGACCGGGACACCACGCCGGAGGCGGTGCCCTGCGCGCCGTCGACGGTGGCGACCACGGTGAGCGTGCGGCCGCGGGTGACGCCGTTGGTGGTGAGCGCGTTCCCGGCCCAGCGCAGGTTGGCGCTGGACTCCTCGTCCGCGACGACGACACAGCCGTCGGCGCGGGACAGCTCCAGGGCGCGCTCGACGATCTCGTACGGCTTGGTGATCCGAGAGCTCATCGCCCGGCCTCCTGCGTGGTGTTGAGAATGTTCACGCCCCGGAAGAGGGCGGACGGGCAGCCGTGGGAGACCGCGGCGACCTGGCCAGGCTGGGCCTTGCCGCAGTTGAAGGCGCCGCCGAGGACGTACGTCTGCGGGCCGCCGACCTTCTCCATCGAGCCCCAGAACTCCGTCGTCGTCGCCTGGTACGCGACGTCCCGCAGCTGGCCGGCGAGCCGGCCGTTCTCGATGCGGAAGAATCGCTGGCCTGTGAACTGGAAGTTGTACCGCTGCATGTCGATCGACCACGAGCGGTCGCCGACCACGTAGATGCCCCGCTCGACCCCGCCGATCAGGTCCTCGGTCGACAGCCCGCCCGGGTCCGGCTGCAGCGAGACGTTCGCCATCCGCTGCACCGGCACGTGCGCGGGGGAGTCCGCGTAGGCGCAGCCGTTGGAGCGGCCGAGGCCGGTCAGCCGCGCGATCCGCCGGTCCAGCTGGTAGCCGACCAGCGTGCCGTCCTTCACCAGGTCCCAGCTCTGCGCCTCGACGCCCTCGTCGTCGTAGCCGACCGTCGCGAGGCCGTGCTCCGCGGTCCGGTCGCCGGTCACGTTCATGATCGGGGAGCCGTAGCGCAGCTTGCCCAGCTGATCGAAGGTGGCGAACGAGGTCCCCGCGTACGCCGCCTCGTAGCCGAGCGCCCGGTCCAGCTCGGTGGCGTGGCCGATGGACTCGTGGATCGTCAGCCACAGGTTCGACGGGTCCACGACCAGGTCGTACCGGCCCGCCTCGACGCTCGGCGCGCGCATCTTCTCCGCCAGCAGCGCCGGGATCTCCTCCAGCTCCGCGTCCCAGTCCCAGCCGGTGCCGGTCAGGTACTCCCAGCCCCGGCCCACCGGCGGCGCGATCGTCCGCATCGAGTCGAACTCGCCGGTCGTCCCGTCCACCGCGACCGCGGTCAGCTGCGGATGCAGCCGGACCCGCTGCTGCGTGGTGACCGTGCCCGCCGTGTCCGCGTAGAACTTGTTCTCCTGGACCGTCATCAGCGAGGCGTCCACGTGGGCCACGCCCTCCGCCCCCAGCAGCCGCGCGCTCCAGTCGGCGAGCAGCGCGGTCTTGTCCTGGCCGGGGATGTCGAAGGGGTTGATCTCGTACGAGGAGATCCACGTCCGGTCCGTGTGCACCGGCTCGTCCGCCAGCTCCACCCGCTCGTCCGACCCGGCCGCCGCGATGATCTTCGCCGACAGCTGCGCCATCGCCACCGCCTGCGAGGCGACCCGCGCCGCCGCGTCCATGGTCAGGTCGACCCCCGAGGCGAACCCCCACGCGCCCCCGTGCACCACCCGCACCGCGAAACCGAGGTCCGTCGTGTCCGAGGACCCCGCGGGCTTGGCGTCCCGCAGCCGCCAGGTGGCGCTGCGCACCCGCTCCAGTCGGAAGTCGGCATGGCTCGCCCCGAGCGCGCGCGCCCGCGCGAGCGCCGCATCGGCGAGCGCCCGCAGCGGCAGCGCCGTGAAGGCTTCGTCGAGGGAATGGGTCCCAGTTGGCACAGCTGTCTCCTGTCGTTGAGACCGGTCGTCCCCGATCATGTCGCGCTTCGGGCCGCGATGCCACGAGCTTTCCGCGGGGCTTTCTGTAGGGACCCGACAGTGGCATGCGCAAGCCACTGTCAGGGGTCGATTCCCGGGAAGAGGGACCGGACCGATAGGTTTTCGACGTACCAGACCGCTGATCGAAAGGGTGATCCGTTGAGCCGCTCGGTTCTCGTCACCGGAGGAAACCGGGGCATCGGCCTCGCCATCGCCCGCGCTTTCGCCGAGGCCGGAGACAAGGTCGCCATCACGTACCGGTCCGGGGAACCGCCGGCCGCCCTGACGGAGCTCGGCGTGCTCCCGGTCAAGTGCGACATCACCGACGCCGAACAGGTGGAGCAGGCCTACAAGGAGGTCGAGGAGAAGCACGGTCCGGTGGAGGTGCTGGTGGCCAACGCCGGCGTCACCAAGGACCAGTTGCTCATGCGGATGTCCGAGGAGGACTTCACCTCCGTCCTCGACACCAACCTCACCGGCACCTTCCGTGTGGTGAAGCGCGCCAACCGCGGCATGCTGCGCGCCAAGAAGGGCCGCGTCGTCCTGATCTCCTCCGTCGTCGGACTGCTCGGCTCCGCCGGGCAGGCGAACTACGCCGCCTCGAAGGCCGGACTGGTCGGCTTCGCCCGCTCCCTCGCCCGTGAGCTCGGTTCGCGCAACATCACCTTCAACGTCGTCGCGCCGGGTTTCGTCGACACCGACATGACCAAGGTGCTCACCGAGGAGCAGCGCGCGGGCATCGTGGGCCAGGTTCCGCTGGGCCGCTACGCGCAGCCGGAGGAGATCGCCGCCGCGGTGAAGTTCCTCGCCTCCGACGACGCCTCGTACATCACTGGAGCCGTCATCCCGGTTGACGGCGGATTGGGCATGGGTCACTGATCACCATGAGCGGAATTCTCGAAGGCAAGCGCATCCTGATCACCGGCGTGCTGATGGAGTCCTCCATCGCGTTCCACGCCGCGAAGCTGGCCCAGGAGCAGGGCGCGGAGATCATCCTCACCGCCTGGCCCCGGCCGACGCTGACCGAGCGCATCGCCAAGAAGCTCCCCAAGCCCGAGAACGTGAAGGTCCTGGAGCTCGACGTCTCCAACGACGAGCACCTCGCGCGCCTGGAGGGCCAGGTCCGCGAGCACCTGGGCGACCGCCTCGACGGCATCGTCCACTCCATCGGCTTCGCGCCGCAGGACGCGCTCGGCGGCAACTTCCTCAACACGCCGTTCGAGTCCGTCGCCACGGCGATGCACGTCTCGGCCTTCTCGCTGAAGTCCCTGACGATGGCGCTGCTGCCGCTGATGAGCGAGGGCGGCTCCGTCGTCGGCCTCACCTTCGACGCGAAGTTCGCCTGGCCGCAGTACGACTGGATGGGCCCGGCCAAGGCGGCCCTGGAGGCCACCAGCCGCTACATGGCGCGCGACCTCGGAAAGCAGAACATCCGCTGCAACCTGGTCTCCGCCGGCCCGCTCGGCTCCATGGCCGCGAAGTCCATCCCCGGCTTCGACGGCCTGGCCAGCGTCTGGGACTCCCGCTCGCCGCTGGAGTGGAAGCTGGACGACCCGGAGCCGGCCGGCCGCGCCATCGTCGCCCTGCTGAGCGACTGGTTCCCGATGACTACCGGCGAGATCGTCCACGTCGACGGCGGCCTGCACGCCATCGGCGCGTAAGCGGCTTGTGAGGGCCGGTGGCCGCCCCTTCGGGGGCGGTCGCCGGCCCTTCGGCATTCCGGGACGGTCTCGACTCGAAAAGTCCGGCCGGGCACCTCAGACTGGTCGGAGCGTGACGTTTCTGTCTGCCGACGGGGAGGAGGTACGGCCGTGCGTACGAGGCACCGCAGAGCGGTCGGGATCGCCTCGGCCGCCGTACTCCTCGCCGGGACCGCCGCCGTCCTCGCCGAGGTGCGCGCCGCCCCCGCGCCCGCCCCCGCGGCGGAGCGGCCGCCCGCGTACGAGGCGTCCTGCCGCACCGTCGTCGACGGCTCCCGCGTGACCGCGTACTGCCACAACCCGTACCCGGGCGCCGACCGGGTCCGGCTGCACGTCGAGTGCGACGCCTGGTGGGACGTCGACAGCGACAGCGCCCCCGTCGACGTCGGCCCGACCGCCTACGCCGAGCTGAGCGGCCGCTGCTGGAAGGACGTACGGGACGCCTGGATCAGCCACGAGCCCGTCACGGACTCCGCCGGCACATGAACGGATAGCTCGCCGCCTCCGCCGCCGCGGCGTCCCCGTCGCCGGCCCGGATCGCGGCCACGAGCCGCCCGTGGTCCATGTGGTTCTCCGGCCGCAGGTCGCCGCCCACGTCCTCGCGCAGCCAGTCCCGCAGGACGTCCCCGAGGTCCGCGTACAGCGCGGTCAGCACCTCGTTGTGGGAGGCGGCCACCACGGCCTGGTGGAAGGCCACGTCCAGGGTCACGAAGTGCTCCGCGTCGCCCGCCGCCCACGCCTCCTCGCGCCGCGCGAGCAGCGCCTCCAGCTGCCGTACGTCCCGGTCGGTGCGCCGCTCCGCGGCCAGCCGCGCCGCCGAGGACTCCAGGGTGGAGCGGACCTCGGCCACGTGCCGCGGGTCGGAGCCGGCGAAGCGGCGGTGCATCACCCCGGCGAGCTCGCTGGTGGCGATCACGTACGTGCCCGAGCCCTGCCGGATGTCGAGCAGCCCGTTGTGCGCGAGCGCCCGCACCGCCTCGCGGACGGTGTTCCGGGCCACGCCCAGCTGCTCGACCAGCTCCGGTTCCGTGGGGATGCGCGAGCCCACCGGCCACTCGCCGGAGGTGATCTGCTGCCGCAGCTGCGCGATCACCTGGTCCGAGAGCGCGGAGCGCCGGGGGGAGCTGAGCGCCATCACACGCCTCCGCAACGGTGCACGTCGTTCGGGACGTTCGGGATTGAACCGTTCGAGATTGGACAATGAATCATCCCATGATTCTATGATGGCTCCATGTCCGACGAGCCGCAGACCCTCGAACCCGCCCGCACCGCCCCACCCGCCCAGGCCGCCCGCGTCGCCGCCGAAGGCGGCAGAGGCACCGGTCCCGCCCCCTGGGTCGCCCGTCTCGTCGTCGTCGGACTCGTGCTCGCCGCGCTCAACCTGCGCCCCGCCATCACCAGCCTCGGCGCCCTCCTCGAAGAGGTCCGCGCCGACCTGCACATGAGCGGCAGCGTCGCCGGCGTGCTCACCTCCGTGCCGCCGCTCTGCTTCGCCGTCTTCGGCATCACCGCACCCCGCCTCGCCCGCCGCTTCGGCCCCGCCGCCGTCGTCGGCGCGGGCATGGCCGCGATCTTCGCCGGGCTCGCGGTACGGCCCTTCGCCACCGGCACCGCCGGCTTCCTCGCCGCCAGCGCCCTCGCCCTCATGGGCATCGCCGTCAGCAACGTCCTCATGCCCGTCATCGTCAAGCGGTACTTCCCCGGCCGCATCGGCACCATGACCGGCCTGTACTCCATGAGCCTCGCGCTCGGCACCTCCCTCGCCGCCGCCGCGACCGTGCCCATGACCGAGGCGCTGGGCGGCAGTTGGCGCCTGGGGCTCGGCGTCTGGGCCGTGCTCGCCGTCCTCGCCGTGATCCCCTGGATCCCCCTGGTGCGGGACCGCGACCGCGCGCGGCGCGAACGGAGCGAGGGCGCCCACGACGCCGCACCGGCATCCGGTACGGCACCCGCATCCGGTACGGCACCCGCATCCGGTACGGCGCCCGCCGCCGCACCCGGCCGGATCACCCGCAGCCGCACCGCCTGGGCGCTCGCCTGCTTCTTCGGCCTCCAGGCCACCGGCGCGTACATCACCATGGGCTGGATGCCGCAGATCTTCCGCGACTCCGGCGTCCCCGCCACCACCGCCGGCCTGCTGCTCGCCGTCACCATGGTCATGGGCGTCCCGCTCGCCTTCGTCATCCCCCGCCTCGCCACCCGGCTGCGCACCCAGGGCCCGATCGTCGTCGCCCTCGGCCTGTGCGGCGTCACCGGCTACCTCGGGCTCTTCCTCGCCCCCGCCTCCGGCGCCTGGGTCTGGGCCGTGCTCCTCGGCGTCTCCAACTGCTCCTTCCCGCTCGCCCTCACCATGATCGGCATGCGCTCGCGCACCGGCACCGGCGTCGTCCGGCTCTCCGCCTTCGCCCAGAGCGTCGGCTACCTGATCTCCATCCCCGGACCGCTGCTCGTCGGCGTCCTCTACCAGCACAGCGGCGGCTGGGACCTGCCGCTCGCGCTGATGGCGGGCCTGCTGATCCCGCAGATGCTCATGGGCGTGCTCGCCGGACGGGACCGGAACGTCGAGGACGAGATCTGAGATGCGAGACTGAAGCCATGCCCTACCTCGACCCGAACCCCCAGAACGGCCAGAAGAAGCTGCTGCTCGTGCTGTGCGCGATGCTCGGCATCGGCGCCGTGATCGCCGTCGTCGCCACGATCGTCTCGCCCTCCTGACCTTCGCGCGCCCCAGGGCGCGGGTTCTCCCCCGCGACCCCTAGGGGGCGCGCCTCAGGGTGAAGTGGGTGGATCACCGGATGGGCCCGGCCGCGCCCGCTCCGTACGGTGAGGACCGTCGCAGCAAGGCGCAGGTCCCGACCCCACGGAGGCGGCCATGACGGCCCGTACCCCCATCCGCTCCCGGACCCCGGCGACCGGGGTCGACACCCGGCTGCCGTGGTGGGCGCTCGCCCTGCCCGTCGCCGCCTTCGTCGCGCTCCTGCTGCTGATCACCGACCCCGGTCAGGCGCACGCCGCGGCCGGCGCCGGCGACCCCTCCGTGGGCCGGTTCCTCCAGGCCCTGCAGCAGACCCTCGGCCGCTGACCCCGTGCGGGTGGAGTCGCCCCAACCCCCTGCGCCGGAAGGCCCGTTTCGTGCGAAGCTGGGGTGCATGAGCGTCGAGACACCCCGCATGATCGTGTTGCTCCGCCATTCCAAGGCCGACTGGGGTCAGGAGGCCGACCACGAGCGGCCGCTGGCCGACCGCGGCCGCCAGGAGGCCCCCCTCGCCGGCCGCCGGCTCGCCGCCTCCGGGATCTCCTTCGACCTGGCTCTCTGCTCGACCGCAGTCCGCACCCGCGAGACCTGGAAGCTGGCGGTCCCCGAGCTGCCGCAGCGGCCGAAGACCGTCTACGAGGAGCGGATGTACGAGGCCTCCCTCGGCGAGTTGATCGCCCTGGTCAACGAGGTCTCCGACGAAGTGCGGAACCTGGTGCTGATCGGCCACAACCCCGGCATGCACGGCCTCGCGGACGCGCTCGCCGGCGAGGCCGAGGGCGACACCCTGGCCCGGATGAGCCGCAGCGGCTTCCCCACCTCGGCCTTCGCCGTCCTCCGGTTCACCGGCTCCTGGAAGTCCGTGGAGCACGGCGTCGGCACCCTGGTCGACTTCTGGACCCCGCACTCCTGACCCGCCCGCACTCCCGACCCGCCCACGCGACTGATCCGTCCACGCGAAGGGGCCCGGCCGTCCTCACGACGACCGGGCCCCTCACGCGCAGCGGGACGTCCCGCGGCTCAGTGCGGCAGCTCGTCCTCGCCGAGGTCCGCCGCCTCGACCTCCTCGCGGGTGACCCCGAGCAGGTACAGCACGGTGTCCAGGAACGGCACGTTCACCGCCGTGTCCGCCGCCTTGCGCACCACCGGCTTGGCGTTGAACGCCACGCCGAGCCCGGCCGCGTTCAGCATGTCCAGGTCGTTCGCGCCGTCGCCGATCGCCACCGTCTGCGCCAGCGGCACGCCCGCCTCGTGCGCGAAGCGGCGCAGCAGCCGCGCCTTCCCGGCCCGGTCCACGATCTCCCCGGTGACCCGGCCCGTGAGCCGTCCGTCGACGATCTCCAGCGTGTTCGCCTGGGCGAAGTCCAGCCCGAGCCGCTCCTTCAGGTCGTCGGTGACCTGCGTGAACCCGCCGGACACCACACCCACCTGGAAGCCGAGCCGCTTGAGCGTACGGATCAGGGTCCGGGCGCCCGGGGTGAGCCGCACCTCCGCGCGGACCTTGTCCACCACCGACGCGTCCAGGCCCTCCAGGAGCGCCACCCGGGCGTGCAGCGACTGCTCGAAGTCCAGCTCGCCGCGCATCGCGGCCGCGGTCACCTCGGCGACCTTGTCCTCGCAGCCGGCATGGGCCGCGAACAGCTCGATGACCTCGTCCTGGATCAGCGTCGAGTCCACGTCCATGACCACCAGCCGCTGCGCGCGGCGGTGCAGACCCGCGGCGACGACGGCCACGTCCACGCCGATCTCGTGCGCCTCGGTGGCCAGCGCGGTCCGCAGCGGCTCCGTCTCGCAGCCGGAGACCGCGAACTCCACCGCCGTCACCGGGTACTTCGCCAGCCGGAAGATACGGTCGATGTTGCCGCCGGTGCCGGTGATCCGCGCCGCTATGGCGGCGGTCTGCTCCGAGGTGAGCGGGTGACCGAGCACGGTCACATGGGAGCGGCCGAGGCCCCGGGGCCGGTTGTCGCCCGTACCGGAGATGATCTCGGCCTGCAGCTTCTGCGACTCCGCCCAGCTGTGCACCGTCGCCCGCAGCTCGCCCTCGGAGGCCGCGGCCGGCTCCGTGACGAGCGCGCACAGGACGATGCGGCCCCGGGTGACGACCTGCTCGATGTCGACCACGTCGACGGAGAAGGCGGCCAGCGTGTCGAAGAGCCCGGCGGTGATCCCGGGACGGTCCTTCCCGAAGATCTTGACGAGAAGGGTGGGAACGTCTGAGGTCTGCGTTGCGCTCATGGTGTTACCACCGTATCGGGCACCCGGTGCCACCGTGCTCCCCGTCCCGACTGCCGGACAGACCTGTGACGGCCCGGCCGCCCCCGGTTCGCCCCCGTGACGCCCGCCCGTCACGCGCGTGGGGGCGCGAGCGGCGGCCGCGCCGGACGCCGGGTCCGGCTTGCCCCCGGTCGCCCGTACTTTCATGATCCGTACGCAGTCGCGGCGTTTCGCCGCCCCCGGTGCAGCCTCTGCCGTGTCTTCACACGGCCCGACTTTCGGTTCCGGGGCCGGGCCTGAAATAGTTCCCCCCGGTTGTTCGCCATCCCTAGACTCCCGCGACGGGGGTACATCGGGGGACAAGTAGTGGGGCATGGAGTGCCAGAACTCGTACTGGAATTGAACGGAAGGACCTGGACTCTCGATCCGTCCAGGTCGTACACCCTCGGGCGCGATCCGCAGGGCGACCTGGTGATCGACGACGCCAGGGTCTCGTGGCGACACGCCACCATCAGCTGGGGCGGCCGGAGTTGGGTCATCGAGGACCACGGCTCGACCAACGGCACGTTCGTACAGGGCCAGCGGATCCACCAGATGGAGATCGGCCCCGGCTCCGCGGTCAACCTCGGCAACGCGACCGACGGCCCGCGGCTGAACCTCGCCGGCGCCGCCCAGGCCGCCCCGGCGCAGCAGCCGCCGGCGCAGCACCAGCACCAGGCCCCGGCCCACCAGGCCGCCGGCTGGGCCGGGCACCAGGCCGCGCCGCAGGCCCAGCCGCAGCAGGGCTGGCAGCAGCCGGCCCAGCAGCCGATGCAGCCGCAGGTGCCGCACCAGCAGGTGCCCCGCCAGGCCCAGGGACCCGGAGCCGGCGGAGCCGCGGGGGCCTCGCCCGTCTACGGCGACCGCAGCCCGACCACGTTCCACCAGCTGGCGCTCGGTCACGTCATGCGCATCGGCCGTGCCCTGGAGAACGAGCTCGTCGTCTCCGACCTCCAGGTCTCCCGCCACCACGCGGAGTTCCACGCCACGCCCGACGGGCGCATGGAGATCCGCGACCTCGGCTCGCACAACGGCACGTACGTCAACGGTCAGCCGATCCCCAAGGGCGGCAGCGCCCTCCTCGGCCCCCAGGACATCGTCGGCGTCGGCCACTCCACCTTCCGGATCGTCGGCGGCCAGCTCGAGGAGTTCGTCGACACCGGCGAGGTCTCCTTCTCGGCCCGCCACCTCACGGTGACCGTCGACGGCGGCAAGCAGATCCTCAAGGACGTCTCCTTCGGCGTCCCCGAGAAGTCGCTCATCGGCGTCATCGGCCCCTCCGGCTCCGGCAAGTCCACCCTGCTCAAGGCGCTCACCGGCTACCGGCCCGCCGACCAGGGCGACGTCCTGTACGACAACCGCAGCCTCTACAAGCAGTTCGCCGAGCTGCGCCAGCGCATCGGTCTGGTCCCGCAGGACGACATCCTGCACAAGGAGCTGACCGTCCAGAAGGCGCTCAAGTACGCGGCCAAGCTCCGCTTCCCCGCGGACACCAGCGACCAGGAGCGCAACCAGCGCATCGACGAGGTGCTGCGCGAGCTCAAGCTGGACATCCACAAGGAGAAGAAGGTCACCTCCCTCTCCGGTGGCCAGCGCAAGCGCGTCTCCGTCGCCCTGGAGCTCCTCACCAAGCCGTCGCTGATCTTCCTGGACGAGCCGACCTCCGGCCTCGACCCGGGCATGGACCGCGACGTCATGCAGCTGCTGCGCGGCCTCGCCGACGACGGGCGCACCGTCCTCGTCGTCACCCACTCCGTGGCCGAGCTCGCGCTGTGCGACAAGCTCCTGGTGATGGCGCCCGGCGGCTCCGTGGCCTACTTCGGCCCGCCGGACGAGGCGCTGAACTTCTTCGGCTACAGCACCTGGGCCGACGTCTTCTCCGCCTTCGAGAACTACCGCGACTACGACTGGGCGGGCCGCTGGAAGGGCTCGCAGCACTACCAGATGTACGCCGCGGACCTCGACGCCGTCGCCGCGCAGCCGGTCCACATGCCGGGCCCGGCCCAGCAGGCGCTGGCCCGCCCGCCCAAGCCGCAGGGCTGGGGCTCGCAGCTGTGGACCCTGATCCGCCGCTACGTCTCGGTGATCGCCTCCGACAAGGGCTTCATGGCCCTGATGGTGATCCTGCCCGCCGTCCTCGGCGCGGTGTCGGTGGTCATCCCCGCCGACTTCGGCCTCGGCAAGCCCACGCCGCCGTCCCGCTTCAACGGCGACGCCGGCACGATCATGCTGATCCTCGCGGTCGGCATGTGCTTCTCGGGCGCGGCCAACTCCGTACGAGAACTGATCAAGGAACGGGTCATCTACGAGCGGGAGCGCGCCGTCGGCCTGTCCCGCTCCGCGTACCTGATGTCCAAGGTCATCGTGCTCGGCATGATCACCGCCTTCCAGGGCGTGATCATCTGCGGCATCGGCTTCTCCACCCGTGAGCTGCCGACGGAGGGCCTGCTCATGCCGCCGGCCGTCGAGCTGTGCATCCAGGTCATCGCGCTCGGCCTGACCTCGATGATGGTCGGCCTGGTCATCTCCGCCCTGGTGAAGACCGCCGAGAAGACCATGCCGCTGCTGGTCATGTTCGCGATCGTCCAGGTCGTCTTCACCGGCATCCTCTTCCAGGTGTACGGCTCGCCCGGCCTGGAGCAGTTCGCCTGGCTGATGCCGTCCCGCTGGGGCATCGCCGGCGCCGGCACCACGCTCGACCTGGCGCACCTCATGCCGCCGTGGGACCACAAGAACCCCACGGACACCGACCCGCTGTGGGAGCACACGGTCGGCCAGTGGAGCCTCGACCTCGGCATCCAGCTGCTCATGGCGGCCGTCTGCTGCGTCCTCGTGGCGCGGCTGCTGCGCCGCCACGAGCCGGAGGTCATGCGCAAGTAGTCACCGGCGCGCACGCCCGAAGGGCGGCACCCCGCACGGGGTGCCGCCCTTCGGCATGTCTGTGGCGACTCGGTACGCGCTGCTCGGCTCAGTACGCGCTGTTGACGTTGTCGATCGTGCCGTAGCGGTCGGCCGCGTAGTTGCAGGCGGCGACGATGTTGGCGACCGGGTCGTACTGGTCGAACTTGGTGCCCGGGACGTGGTAGGCCTTGAAGGTCGGGTAGATGACCTGCAGCAGGCCCTTCGACGGGACGCCGTTGATGGCGTTGATGTCCCAGTTGTTGATGGCGCGGGGGTTGCCGCTGGACTCGCGCATCACGTTCTTGTAGATGCCGTTGTACGTGCCCGGGATGTCGTGCTTGTCCATGATGAACAGCGCCTCGCGGATCCAGCCGTCGAGGTTGTTCGCGAAGACGGGGGTACGGGCGGCGGCGCGGCTGGCGGCGGCCTTCTCGGCGGCACGCTTCTTCGCGGCGGCCTTGGCGGCGGCCTTCGCCTTGGCCTTCGCCTCGGCCTTGGCCTTCGCCTTCGCGGCGGCGACGCGCTTGGCCTTGGCCTTGGCGCTCGCCTCGGCGGCGGCCTTCTCGGCCTGGAGGCCGATGGCGTTCGTCTGCTCGGTCAGGCTGGTGTGCAGCGCCTTGGCCTGCGGGCTGTTGGCGTCGTACGCCCAGGCGACCGGCTTGGCGTGGGACAGGGCCTGGGGCTCGGTCTCGGCGGAGGCGTCACCGCCGGAGGCCAGGGAGAACGTGAGGGCGGCGGCGCTCAGGGCGGCCACGCCGGCGATCGAGATCTTGTGCTTCTTGTTGAGTCGATAGTGGCCAGGGGTGTTCGCGGACATACAGGAGTACCTCTTCGAATAGCGCGGGGGTCGCTCATGCCGGGGCGGCTGCGCCTCTTCGGCGGCGACGGACGCAATTCTTAGCGGCCGCAAAATCCTGTGGCAAAGGTGTGACGTACGATCCCCGGTAGTGGATCAGGGGGCCCACGCGCCCCTCCCGATGGCACCCGGGAACCGGACCTATCAGCATTCATCCGGTCCTTATGCGACCACTAGCGCGGTTCGTAAGTGACCTGGGTCCTATGCCCGGGCTCACACCGCGGGCCACTCCCTCTCACCCACAGTTGCGCCCGCAATGCGCACCGTGAGCCCCCTCGTCCGGGCGGAGGAAGCAGGCGCCCGAGGCCTAGGTCCCGGGGCCCAGGCCGTCGTGGTCTCCGGTCGGATACGGACCGTCACACCCCGCCGGTACGGTGACCGCATGAGCCACCGACCGAGCTCCGGCCTCGCAGCCGTGAGCACCGCGCTCCTGGCGATGAGCCGCCAGATGGAGGTCCGCGACGTCCTCAAGACGATCGTGGCCTCCGCGCGCGAACTGCTCGACGCCGAGTACGCGGCCCTGGGCGTGCCCGACGACCACGGCGGCTTCGCCCAGTTCGTCGTCGACGGCGTCACCGACGAGCAGTGGAAGGCCATCGGCCCGCTGCCCCGCCAGCACGGCATCCTCGCCGCCATGCTCCACAAGGCCGAGCCCGAGCGGCTCGCCGACGTCCGCAAGGACCCCCGCTTCGAGGGCTGGCCCGCCGCCCACCCCGAGATGTCCGACTTCCTCGGCCTGCCCGTCCGCGACGGTGACGAGACCCTCGGCGCGCTGTTCCTCGCCAACAAGCGCTGCGCCAAACCGGCCGGCGGCTGCGGCTTCACCGCCGAGGACGAGGAACTCCTCGGGATCCTCGCCCAGCACGCCGCCATCGCCCTGACCAACGCCCGCCTCTACGAGCGCAGCCGCGAGCTCACCATCGCCGAGGAGCGCTCCCGGCTCGCCCACGAGCTGCACGACGCGGTCAGCCAGAAACTCTTCTCGCTCCGCCTCACCGCCCAGGCAGCCGCCGCGCTCGTCGACCGCGACCCCGCCCGCGCCAAGGGCGAGCTCCAGCAGGTCGCCGCGCTCGCCGCCGAGGCCGCGGACGAGCTGCGGGCCGCCGTCGTCGAGCTGCGGCCCGCCGCGCTGGACGAGGACGGCCTCGTGCACACCCTGCGCACCCAGATCCAGGTCCTGGACCGCGCCCACGACGCGCGGGTCACCTTCGACAGCTGCGGCGTACGCGCCCTCCCCGCCGCCCAGGAGGAGGCGCTGCTCCGCGTCGCCCAGGAGGCGCTGCACAACGCGCTGCGGCACTCCGGCGCGGCCCGCGTCGAGGTCGCCCTCGTACGGCGCGGCCAGGGCGCGCTGCTCACCGTCACCGACGACGGGCGCGGCTTCGAGCCGGGCGCCGTCCGCAAGGCGGGCCGGCACCTCGGCCTGGTCTCCATGCGGGACCGGGCCGGCGGGGTCGGCGGCAGGCTCACCGTGACCTCGGCGCCGGGCCGCGGCACCACGATCGAGATGGAGGTCCCCGGTGGCTGACAGAACTATCCGGGTGCTGCTGGTCGACGACCACCAGGTCGTCCGGCGGGGCCTGCGCACCTTCCTGGAGGTGCAGGACGACATAGAGGTGGTGGGGGAGGCCGCCGACGGCGCGGAGGGCGTGGCCCGCGCGGAGGAGCTGAGGCCCGACGTCGTCCTCATGGACGTCAAGATGCCGGGCATGGACGGCATCGAGGCCCTGCGGAAGCTGCGCGAGCTGGCGAACCCGGCCAAGGTCCTGGTCGTCACCAGCTTCACCGAGCAGCGCACGGTCGTCCCGGCCCTGCGCGCGGGCGCCTCCGGCTACGTCTACAAGGACGTCGACCCGGACGCCCTTGCCGGCGCGATCCGCTCGGTCCACGCCGGCCACGTCCTCCTCCAGCCCGAGGTCGCCGACGCGCTCCTCTCCCAGGAGGAGGGCCAGAGCGGCACGGGCCGCGGCTCGACCCTGACAGAACGGGAACGCGAGGTCCTGGGCCTGATCGCCGACGGCCGCTCGAACCGGGAGATCGCGCGGGCCCTCGTCCTCTCGGAGAAGACGGTGAAGACCCACGTCTCCAACATCCTCATGAAACTCGACCTGGCAGACCGCACCCAGGCAGCCCTCTGGGCAGTCCGCCACGGCTTGACGCAGTAGCGGGCTCGACAGACGAGCCGCGCTCGCGGCACGAGCTGGCCCGCGAGTGCGGCGCGGCATGAGCCCGGCCGCGAGCGTGGCACTGCCAGGCGCAGGGGCCCGGCCGAGACCGCGCTCCGCGCGCGGCCCCCGGCAAGCCGCACCTGCCCGGCGTACGGCTCAGCCTCCGCGGCGCTCCGCGGGCGCGGACCAGCTCTCGCCGGGCCGGGGGCCAGGGGGCGTCAGCCCCCCGGTACCCCACTCACCCCGGGGTCCGGGGCGGAGCCCCGGTTTCGGGAAGGGGCGGGGTGGGGGAGAGCCCGCCGCAGGCGCCCCCACGCACCCGCACCGCCCCCCAGCACAAGCCCCACCCCGCCCCTCAAGGCGCAGGACACCGCGCCGCCCCCAGCGCAAGCCCATCGCCCGCGCCCAGCGCAACCCCCGCCCCCAAGCCGCAGCCCCACCGAGCCGCCCCGCGCAGGAGCCCCTACCGTCCCCGCTCCCGCTCCTCCACGTACGCGTTGTACGCCGCGACCTGCGCCCGCCGGGCCACCCGCTCCACCGGCCGCAGCGCGGCCCCCCGCGCCGCCATCTCCGCCGCGCTCACCGCGCCGCCGTGACCGTTCTCGTACGCGAGCGACACCATCAGCGCCACCCGCTGCGCCAGCTCGAGCACCCGCGCCGCCCGCGGCGGGTACCCCGGCGCCAGTACGTCCCGCGCCGCCGACGCCTCCGCCCGCGCCCGGTACGCGTCCCGCGCCGCGTCGGCCGCCGGGCCGGAGCCCGCCACGTCCAGCCGCGTGAGCACCACCGTCGCCTCCCGCAGCGCGTCGGCGAGCTCCCGCTCCGCCTCCCCGAGCGACGGCACGTCCGCAGGCGGCGCCTCGCGCACCGCGAGGCACCGCCAGACGACCTCCACGTGGAGATCCCCCTCCGGCCCCGCCTCCGTCACCTCCGGCACCAGCCCGTACGGCGCGCCGAAGCCGACCACCGCCTCCTCCGCCTCCAGCGCCCGCGCGTTGAAGTCCGGCGGCCCGCTGAGCCCCAGCGGGTGCCCCGGCGCGGGCAGCGCCACCCGCCACCCGGTCACCCCCAGCCGCCGCAGCCGCCCGAGGGCCAGCGTCAGTCCGACCGGACCCGCCTCACCCGGCAGCCCCTCCACCCGATGCACCGTGTCGTCCCCGACGATCGCCTCGACCGCGTCGTCCGGCGACGCCGCTCCGGCCAGGAGGGCGTTGCCCCAAGCGGCCAGGCGTCCTGAGCGTGGTTCCCAAAGCATGGCCCCCAGCCTAGGCATTCGCCCCGCCCCCGATGCCCGCCCCCGTGCCCGCCGCCCACGCCGCACCCCGACGCCCCGCACCGCTCCGCCGGTGGCGTAGGTTTTCCCTGGACGCCCGCCCACCGACGCAGGCGACGACACGACTCGACCGACCGCAAGGGGAGACGACACGACCATGAGCGATGTACTGGAGCTGGTGGACGTATCCGTGGTCCGCGACGGACGCGCTCTGGTGGACGAGGTCTCATGGTCGGTCAAGGAGGGCGAGCGCTGGGTCATCCTCGGCCCCAACGGCGCCGGCAAGACCACCCTCCTCAACCTCGCCTCCAGCTACCTCTTCCCCACCACCGGCAGCGCCCGCATCCTCGGCGAGCAGCTCGGCGGCGTCGGCACGGACGTCTTCGAGCTCCGTCCCCGCATCGGCATGGCCGGCATCGCCATGGCGGAGAAGCTCCCGAAGCGCCAGACCGTCCTGCAGACCGTCCTCACCGCCGCGTACGGCATGACCGCCACCTGGCACGAGGACTACGACGCCGTCGACGAGCAGCGCGCCAAGGCCTTCCTCGACCGCCTCGGCATGTCCGACTACCTGGACCGCAAGTTCGGCACCCTCTCCGAGGGCGAGCGCAAGCGCACCCTGATCGCCCGCGCCATGATGACCGACCCCGAGCTGCTCCTCCTCGACGAGCCCGCCGCCGGCCTCGACCTCGGCGGCCGCGAGGACCTGGTCCGCCGCCTCGGCCGGCTCGCCCGCGACCCGATCGCCCCCTCCATGGTGATGGTCACCCACCACGTCGAGGAGATCGCCCCGGGCTTCACCCATGTGCTGATGATCCGTCAGGGCAAGGTGCTGGCCGCCGGCCCGATGGAGACCGAGCTGACCTCCCGCAACCTGTCCCGCTGCTTCGGCCTGCCGCTGGTCGTCGAGCGCAACGGCGACCGCTGGACCGCCCAGGGCCTCCCGCTCAAGTAGCCCGCACGCACAGGGCGTCGTGACTCCGCACAGCACCGCGCCCTGTCCCCGGCACCCCTCGCCGCCCTACCATGACCACGTGGACATCGACGCATGGGTCTGGTGGCTGATCGGAGCGGTGGGTCTCGGCATCCCGCTGGTACTGACCACGATGCCCGAGTTCGGCATGTTCGCCGCCGGCGCGGTCGCCGGCGCGATCACCGCCGCACTCGGCTTCGGAGTGGTCGCTCAAGTGCTCGTCTTCGTCGTGGTGTCCGTCGCGCTGCTCGCGGTGGTCCGCCCGATCGCGGCCCGGCACCGCGACGGCCGACCCCAACTCGCCACGGGCGTCGACGCGCTGAAGGGCCGTCAGGCCGTCGTCCTGGAACGGGTGGACGGCAACGGCGGCCGCATCAAGCTCGCCGGCGAGATCTGGTCCGCCCGCGCCCTCGACGGCGGGCAGAGCTTCGAACCGGGCCAGCAGGTCGACGTCGTCGAGATCGACGGGGCGACCGCCGTGGTCATGTGACGGAGTGACAGAACCCCTCACACGACGACCCGCCGTCTGGGAAACTCGATCATCGAAACCAACCCGGCAGTCAACCGGCAGCGAAGGGCACGGGGAGCACGATGCCATCCGTCATCATCGTCCTGATCATCCTGGTGGTGCTTGTCTTCATCGCACTGATCAAGACGATCCAGGTCATCCCGCAGGCCAGCGCCGCGATCGTGGAGCGCTTCGGACGCTACACCCGCACGCTCAACGCGGGCCTGAACATCGTCGTCCCGTTCATCGACTCGATCCGCAACCGGATCGACCTCCGTGAGCAGGTCGTCCCGTTCCCGCCCCAGCCGGTGATCACCCAGGACAACCTGGTCGTCAACATCGACACCGTCATCTACTACCAGGTGACCGACGCCCGGGCCGCGACCTACGAGGTCGCCAGCTACATCCAGGCCATCGAGCAGCTCACTGTCACCACGCTGCGCAACATCATCGGCGGCATGGACCTCGAACGCACCCTCACCTCCCGCGAGGAGATCAACGCGGCGCTCCGCGGCGTCCTCGACGAGGCCACCGGCAAGTGGGGCATCCGCGTCAACCGCGTCGAGCTCAAGGCCATCGAGCCGCCGACCTCCATCCAGGACTCGATGGAGAAGCAGATGCGCGCCGACCGCGACAAGCGCGCCGCCATCCTCACCGCCGAGGGCACGCGCCAGGCCGCCATCCTCACGGCCGAGGGCGAGAAGCAGTCCCAGATCCTGCGCGCCGAGGGTGAGGCCAAGGCCGCCGCCCTGCGCGCCGAGGGCGAGGCCCAGGCCGTCCGTACGGTCTTCGAGGCGATCCACGCCGGCGACCCGGACCAGAAGCTGCTCTCGTACCAGTACCTCCAGATGCTCCCGAAGATCGCCGAGGGCGACGCCAACAAGCTCTGGATCGTGCCCAGCGAGATCGGCGACGCCCTCAAGGGCCTCTCCGGCGCCTTCGGCAACATCGGAGGGGGAGTCCCCGGCTTCAACACCGGCGGCTCCTCCCAGGGCAACGGCAACGGCAGCGGGAACGGCGCCGGCGCCGCCGTCGTCGAACAGCGCCGCGAGGAACCCCCACTTGACTGACACGTACACGTAATCGTGCATGATCGGTGAGAGCCCCTCGACCCCGACGCCCGTCCGGGCGGGGAGGCGACTCACTGACCATGTAAGGAGATGGCGTTGTCCATCTGGGAAGTACTGGCAGTCTTCGTCGCCGGCGTCGGAGCCGGCACCATCAACACCATCGTCGGCTCCGGAACGCTGATCACGTTCCCGGTCCTCCTCCTCACCGGCCTGCCGCCGGTGACCGCGACCGTCTCCAACGCCCTCGGCCTCATCCCCGGCTCCATCAGCGGCGCCATCGGCTACCGCGAGGAACTCAAGGGCCAGCGCCGGCGCGTCCTGCGCCTGAGCGCCATCGCCGCCGCCGGCGGCCTCTGCGGCGCGATGCTCCTCCTGCTGCTCCCGCCCAGGGCCTTCGAGACCATCGTCCCCGTCCTCGTCGCCCTGGCCCTGGTCCTCGTCGTCCTGCAGCCCACCATCTCCAAGAAGGTCCAGGCCCGGCGCGAACGCAACGGCGACCACGGCGACCCCGACGGCGGCCCGCTCCTGCTCACCGGCCTCTTCCTCGCCAGCGTCTACGGCGGCTACTTCACCGCCGCCCAGGGGATCATCTACCTCTCCCTCATGGGCACGCTCCTCGCGGACACCCTGCAGCGCCTCAACGCCGTCAAGAACGTCCTCGCGGCGGTCGTGAACACCATCGCCGCGCTCTTCTTCCTGTTCGTCGCCGACTTCGACTGGACCGCCGTCCTGCTCATCGCCGTCGGCTCCGCCATCGGCGGCCAGATCGGCGCCACCGTCGGCCGCCGCCTCTCGCCGAAGGTCCTGCGCGCCGTCATCGTCGCCGTCGGCCTCACCGCCATCGTCCAGCTCCTGCTCCGCTGACACGACCGCGGGCCCGCCCCCGGGAAGGGGACGGGCCCGCACGGATGTACGCGAGCGGTGGCTAGGCCGCCGAATCGGCCAGCCAGTCCGGCAGTTCGGCCCGCTCGCCCGCCCGCATCGCCAGCAGCATCGCGTCCGCAGGAGTCGGCACGAACGGCTGGTGCAGTAGCGGCATCCCGGCCTGCTCCGGAGTCCGGTCCGCCTTGCGGTGATTGTCCTCCGCGCACGAGGCGACCGTGTTCATCCACTCGTCCCGCCCGCCCTGCGCCCGCGGCACCACATGGTCCACGGTCGTCGCGCGCCTCCCGCAGTACGCGCACCGGTGCTGGTCCCGCACCAGCACCCCCCTCCTCGACCACGGAGCCTGTCTTCGGAACGGCACCCGTACGTACCGGCAGAGCCTGATCACCCGGGGAACCGGAAGCTCGACGGCGGCGGCACGCATACGGAGCTCGGGGTGAGCCTGTTCCACGACGGCCTTGTCCTGCAGGACAAGCACCACCGCACGGTTGAGTGTGACCGTCGAAAGCGGCTCGAAGCTCGCGTTCAGTACCAGCGTGTCCCGCATCATGCCCACCTCCCGTGTGCCGGCCCACCCCCCTGGCGGGCTTGGATCAACTCTGGCCGGGCGCGCCGGGTAGGACAACGCAATATCTGCGCAACGAAAGATGCCCGCTTCTGATCTCTCCAAGACCAGAAGCGGGCAAACAACAGACGAACGCTGAGTCGCCTGTGCGGGGTTCTCGCTACGCGGGGTTCTCGTACTCCGCGATCAGCTGCGTGCGCCCCAGGGTGTGGAAGCGCAGATTGAAGCCGACCGCGGCCGGAGAGGTGTCGGCGTCCGGACCGAGCTTCTCCTGATCGACCGCGTACACCGTGAACACGTAACGGTGCGGACCGTCGCCCTTCGGCGGCGCGGCCCCGCCGAAGTCCTTCGACCCGTAGTCGTTGCGCGCGTGCACCGCGCCCGCCGGCAGACCCTCGAACGAGCCGGACCCGGCGCCCGCCGGCAGCTCCGTCACCGACGCCGGGATGTCGAACAGGACCCAGTGCCAGAACCCGCTGCCCGTCGGCGCGTCCGGATCGAAGCAGGTGACGGCGAAGCTCTTCGTCTCCGCCGGGAAACCCTCCCAGCGCAGCTGCGGAGAGGTGTTCCCCGCCGCGTACACCTGCGCCTCCTTCAGCACCCCGCCCGGCGCCACGTCGTCGCTCACCACCGTGAACTCCGGCACCGGCGGATGGAAGTCGTGAGGGAGCGGCGCCCTCTTGCCCTCGGCCACGTCTGAACCTCCGTATCGCCCGATCTGACTGACGGCTGTCTGACTGACGGCTGTCGCGCCCGAGCCTAGAACCAGTTCCGCCGGCCACCGACCTCGGCGAGCCACTGGTTCAGGTACGCCGCCCAGTCGGTCGTGTGGAAGTCGTGCAGACCGACCGTGAACGAACGGAACGAGTCGCTGCCCTCGCTGAACAGACCC
>NZ_CP183183.1:827500-1290000 GCF_048500665.1 Streptomyces tritici | reverse complement strand
GCCGAAGTCGTGTCATTGCAGCAACAGGGCCAACGCCCGCTGTGATGGGTAGGGGAGCGTCGTGTGCCGGGTGAAGCAGCCGCGGAAGCGAGTTGTGGACGGTTCACGAGTGAGAATGCAGGCATGAGTAGCGATACACACGTGAGAAACGTGTGCGCCGATTGACTAAGGGTTCCTGGGTCAAGCTGATCTGCCCAGGGTAAGTCGGGACCTAAGGCGAGGCCGACAGGCGTAGTCGATGGACAACCGGTTGATATTCCGGTACCCGCTTTGAAACGCCCAATACCGAGCCCATTAATGCTAAGGCCGTGAAGCCGCCCCGGAGCCTTCGGGCAAAGGGGAGTGGTGGAGCCGCTGACCCAAGGTGGTAGTAGGTAAGCGATGGGGTGACGCAGGAAGGTAGTCCAGCCCGGGCGGTGGTTGTCCCGGGGTAAGGGTGTAGGCCGTGAGGTAGGCAAATCCGCCTCACATCAAGGCTGAGACCTGATGCCGAGCCGATTGTGGTGAAGTGGATGATCCTATGCTGTCGAGAAAAGCCTCTAGCGAGTTTCATGGCGGCCCGTACCCTAAACCGACTCAGGTGGTCAGGTAGAGAATACCGAGGCGTTCGGGTGAACTATGGTTAAGGAACTCGGCAAAATGCCCCCGTAACTTCGGGAGAAGGGGGGCCACACCTGGTGATCGGATTTACTCCGTGAGCTGGGGGTGGCCGCAGAGACCAGCGAGAAGCGACTGTTTACTAAAAACACAGGTCCGTGCGAAGCCGTAAGGCGATGTATACGGACTGACGCCTGCCCGGTGCTGGAACGTTAAGGGGACCGGTTAGCTGACTTTCGGGTCGGCGAAGCTGAGAACTTAAGCGCCAGTAAACGGCGGTGGTAACTATAACCATCCTAAGGTAGCGAAATTCCTTGTCGGGTAAGTTCCGACCTGCACGAATGGCGTAACGACTTCTCGACTGTCTCAACCATAGGCCCGGTGAAATTGCACTACGAGTAAAGATGCTCGTTTCGCGCAGCAGGACGGAAAGACCCCGGGACCTTTACTACAGTTTGATATTGGTGTTCGGTTCGGCTTGTGTAGGATAGGTGGGAGACTTTGAAGCAGCCACGCCAGTGGTTGTGGAGTCGCCGTTGAAATACCACTCTGGTCGTGCTGGATGTCTAACCTGGGTCCGTGATCCGGATCAGGGACAGTGTCTGATGGGTAGTTTAACTGGGGCGGTTGCCTCCCAAAGGGTAACGGAGGCGCCCAAAGGTTCCCTCAGCCTGGTTGGCAATCAGGTGTTGAGTGTAAGTGCACAAGGGAGCTTGACTGTGAGACCGACGGGTCGAGCAGGGACGAAAGTCGGGACTAGTGATCCGGCGGTGGCTTGTGGAAGCGCCGTCGCTCAACGGATAAAAGGTACCCCGGGGATAACAGGCTGATCTTCCCCAAGAGTCCATATCGACGGGATGGTTTGGCACCTCGATGTCGGCTCGTCGCATCCTGGGGCTGGAGTCGGTCCCAAGGGTTGGGCTGTTCGCCCATTAAAGCGGTACGCGAGCTGGGTTTAGAACGTCGTGAGACAGTTCGGTCCCTATCCGCTGTGCGCGTAGGAATATTGAGAAGGGCTGTCCCTAGTACGAGAGGACCGGGACGGACGAACCTCTGGTGTGCCAGTTGTCCTGCCAAGGGCATGGCTGGTTGGCTACGTTCGGGAGGGATAACCGCTGAAAGCATCTAAGCGGGAAGCCTGCTTCGAGATGAGTATTCCCACCTCCTTGAGAGGGTAAGGCTCCCAGTAGACGACTGGGTTGATAGGCCGGATGTGGAAGCCCAGTAATGGGTGGAGCTGACCGGTACTAATAGGCCGAGGGCTTGTCCTCAGTTGCTCGCGTCCACTGTGTTAGTTCTGAAGCAACGAACAGTTGCTGGTTTGAGCAGAACACAACTACAAAGTGTGCTTGTTCGCTCGAAACCGATAGGGTTTCGGTGGTCATAGCGTTAGGGAAACGCCCGGTTACATTCCGAACCCGGAAGCTAAGCCTTTCAGCGCCGATGGTACTGCAGGGGGGACCCTGTGGGAGAGTAGGACACCGCCGAACAATCTTTCTGGACCCCTGGTCCCAGCGTTCAGCTGGGCCAGGGGTCTTTTTGTTTTTCCAGGCCTTCTTTGACGAAGCGCGGTCGCGTGCCGGCTGCGCGAGAATGACAGCAGTACCAGCAGACAGGAGTCACTCGATGCCCACCAACTCTCCCGACGACCGTCCGGAACGCGAGCCGCGTCGTAGGGACGGTGGCGAGCGGGGCGGCTTCCGCGGCCCGCGTCGTGATGACAACCGCGACAACCGCGGTGGCGGCTTCCGCCGTGACGACAACCGGCGTGACGACCGCCGTGATGACAACCGTGGCGGTGGGTTCCGCCGTGACGACAACCGGCGTGATGACAACCGCGGTGGTGGCTTCCGCCGTGATGACAACCGTGGCGGTGGCTTCCGCCGTGATGACAACCGCGGTGGCGGCTTCCGCGGTGACGACAACCGCGGTGGCGGCTTCCGCCGTGACGACAACCGCGGCGGTGGGTTCCGTCGCGATGACCGGCGCGACGACCGGCCGTCCTTCCAGCGCGACGACCGGCCTTCGTTCCGGCGTGACGACCGGGACCGGGACCGTGGTGGCGACCGTGGTGGGTTCCGTCGTGACGACCGCCGCGAAGAGCGTCGTGATGACAACCGTGGCGGTGGGTTCCGGCGCGATGACCGTCGTGACGACCGGCCGGCTTTCCGCCGTGATGACCGTCGTGACGACAACCGTCGTGACGAGCGCCGCGACGAGCGTCCCTCCTTCCGCCGTGACGACCGGCGGGACGACCGGCCGTCCTTCCGGCGCGACGACCGGCCCTCGTTCCGGCGTGACGACCGGGACCGAGACCGCGGTGGCGACCGTGGCGGGTTCCGTCGTGACGACAACCGTCGTGACGACAACCGTCGTGACGAGCGCCGCGATGACAACCGTGGTGGCGGCTTCCGTCGGGACGACCGGCGTGACGACAACCGTGGCGGTGGGTTCCGTCGCGATGACCGGCGCGACGACCGGCCGGCTTTCCGCCGTGATGACCGTCGCGACGACAACCGTCGTGACGAGCGCCGCGACGACCGGCCCTCCTTCCGCCGCGACGACCGCCGCGACGACCGTCGTGACGAGCGCCGTGACGACCGGCCGTCCTACCGTCGGGACGACCGCCGCGACGACCGCCGGGACGACCGGCGCGACGACCGTCCGCGTGGGCCGCGTCGGGACGACGACCGGCGGGGTGGGTTCCGGGGCCGGGACGACCGGCGGGACGACCGCGGGGGCTACCGCGGCCGTGACGACCGCGGGGGCTTCGGGCGCCGCGACGACCGTGACCGCGACCGGGACCGTGGCGACCGGCAGCCGATCAAGCGGCTGCCGATCCCGCCGGAGGTCACCGGTGACGAGATCGACCCGGACGTGCGTCAGGAGCTGATGAGCCTTCCCAAGACGCTCGCCGAGGACGTCGCGCGCAACCTCGTCATGGTCGCCCAGCTGATCGACGAGGACCCCGAGCAGGCCTACGCGTACTCCCGTATCGCGCTCCGGCTCGCCTCCCGCGTCGCCGCCGTGCGCGAGGCCGCCGGCTTCGCCGCGTACGCCACGCAGAAGTACTCCGAGGCGCTGGCCGAGTTCCGGGCCGCCCGGCGGATGACCGGCAGCGTGGAGCTGTGGCCCGTCATGGCCGACTGCGAGCGCGGCATGGGCCGGCCCGAGCGGGCGCTGGCCATGGCCGGCGAGCCCGAGGTGCAGAAGCTGGACAAGGCCGGGCAGGTCGAGATGCGCCTGGTCGCCGCCGGTGCCCGCCGGGACATGGGGCAGCTCGACGCCGCCATCGTCACCCTGCAGAGCCCCGAGCTCGCGTCCCACGCGGTGCACCCGTGGACCGCGCGGCTCCGCTACGCGTACGCCGACGCGCTGCTCGCGGCCGAGCGCACCGAAGAGGCCCGCGAGTGGTTCGCCAAGGCGCTCGAGGCCGACAAGTCCGGGACGACCGACGCCTCCGACCGCCTCGCCGAGCTGGACGGCATCGAGTTCGTCGAGGTCGAGGAGATCGACGACGAGCCGGCCGCGCAGGACGAGGCGACCGCCCCGGCCGCCGAGTCCGAGCCCGCCGCCGAAGTCGAGGCCGTCGACGAGAGCGACGAGGCCGTCGTCGACACCGCCGCCGCGGACGACGCGGAGGTCGCCGACGAGGTGACCCCGGCGCCGGCGGCGGACGACAAGAGCTGACGCCCGGCCGTCCACGGGACGGCATACGCCAGAGGGCGGCACCCCACCAGGGTGCCGCCCTTTCGCATGTCCGGGCCCGGCTCAGTCCAGGGCGAGGCTCCGCAGCACCAGGCCCGTCGCCGGCTTCGGGCCGAAGGAGGTCGACTTGCGGGGCATCGTGACGCCCTGGCGGGCCAGGTCGCGGACGACCTCCTCGCGGACCGGGTGCATCAGCACAGCCGTGCCGCCGCGGCGCTCGGCCTGCTCGACGGCGGCCTCCGTGTCGTGGATGTACGCGATGTGCTCGGGCGCGTCCGGGATGTGCCAGAGGTGGTCCAGCATCGTGGCGTGCAGGACCGTCGCGTCCAGGGTCCGCCACGCCTCCGGACGGTCCGTGCGGATCGTCGCCGCGAGCAGCTCCGGGTCCGGCCGGTCGACCAGGTGGAAGCCGCCGTCGCCCGCCAGCAGGAAGGCGTTGCCGTCGGCGACCGCGCCGGCCAGCGCCTCCATGGCGGCCGGCAGCGGCCCGTCGACCCGGCGGACGCGGAAGCGGCCCTCCAGGGCCGCGAGTGCCTCGGTCACGGGGAGACGGCTGAGCAGGCGGTGGATGGCGCGGACCCGCAGCGGGTGGCGGGCGGTGTCGACGAGGAGGACCAGGCCGTAGTTCCACGGGCCGGGGGAGCCGTGCTCCTCCTGCAGCCGGAGATAGGTCGCCCAGCGGTGGTGGCCGTCGGCGATCAGGGCCTGGTGCCGGCCCAGTTCGGCGTCGACGGAGGCGAGTTCGGCCGGGTCGGTGACCGCCCAGAGGCGGTGGTGGACGCCGTCCTCGGTGGTCGTGGCGAGCAACGGCTCGCGCAGGGCGGCCTGTTCGATGACGCGCGTGGCCCCGTCGCCCTCGCCGACGTACGTCAGCAGCAGCGGTTCGAGGTTGGCGGCGGTGGTGCGCATCAGGGCGGCGCGGTCCTCGACGACGTGGGGCATGACGTCTTCGTGGGGCAGCACGATGCCGCGGTCCGGGGCGGACAGCTCCAGCGCGCCGATGATGCCGCGCTGGAGGAGGTCGCCGCTGCGCTGCTCGTACACGTACAGGGCGGGTTCCGGGTCCGGCGCGAGGACCCCGTCGGCGAGCCAGCGGTCGAGGGTGACGGCGGCCTTGCGGTGACGGGTGCCGGCGGTGATCGCCTGCGGGAGGATCAGCCGGACGATGTTGTGGGGGTCGGCCGATTCGAGGTGGAGCAGCCCGTCGGGACGTACGACGACGTCGTACGGGGGCGAGGTCACGGCGGCGAGGCTGCCGACCCGTTCGGGGACGTAGCGGAGGCCCCGGAACGGGACCAGGCGCAGACCGCGGGCGCGGACGTCATCGGCCGCGGGACCTGTTGTGTTCATCTCGACATCGTATGTGGACGTGCATCGTCTGGGGACCGCGGGCATGAGCGATGATCGGGGGAGCGGGGGCACCGACGTGATCAGGAGCGCACGACACATGGGACAGCAGGGCGGGCACGGCGGCAGGCAGCGGCCGGGCGGCAGCGCGGAGGCGTTGAGCAGGGCGTACGACACGGCGCTGCTCGACCTGGACGGCGTGGTGTACGCCGGCGGGGAGGCGATCCCGTACGCGGTGCCGGCGCTGGACGCGGCGCGCGCGGAGGGCATGCACCTGGCGTACGTCACGAACAACGCGCTGCGGACGCCGGAGGCGGTGGCGCGGCATCTGACGGAGCTCGGCGTGCCGGCGGAGGCGTCCGACGTGATCACCTCGGCGCAGGCGGTGGCCCGGCTGATCGCTGCCGAAGTGCCCGCGGGGGCACCGGTGTTGGTGATCGGCGGCGAGGGGCTGCGGGTGGCGCTGCGGGAGCGGGGCCTGGTGCCGGTGGACTCGGCGGACACGGAGGGCCTGGCGGCCGTGGTCCAGGGGTACGGCGGTCCGGAGCTGCCGTGGGGACGGTTCGCGGAGGCCTGTTACGCGATCCAGCGCGGGGTGCCGTGGTTCGCGTCCAACACGGACCTGACGATTCCGGGGGCGCGGGGGATCGGGCCGGGGAACGGGGCGGCGGTGGAGGTCGTGCGCATCGCGACGGGCGCCGAGCCGCGGGTGGCGGGCAAGCCGCTGCCTCCCATGCACCGGGAGACGGTGCTGCGGACGGGGGCGCGGCGGCCGCTGGTGGTGGGGGACCGGCTGGACACGGACATCGAGGGCGCGTTCAACGGCGGGGTGGACTCGTTGCTGGTGCTGACCGGGGTGACGGACGCGGCGCAGCTGCTGGCCGCGGTGCCCGAGCACCGGCCGACGTACGTGGACGCGGACCTGCGGGGGCTGCTGCGGGGTCAGCCGGAGGTCGAGGCGGCGGGGGACGGTTTCGTCTGCGGCGGCTGGACGGCGTCGGCGGGCGACGGCGCGCTGGAACTGACGGGCGACGGCGAGCCGCTGGACGGCCTGCGGGCGCTGTGCGGGGCGGCGTGGACGGCGGCGGGCGCGGGGTCGTGCGCCCTGCCGGCGGAGAAGGCGCTGGCCCGACTGGGGTGGTGAGGCGCGGGGCGAGGCGGTGAGCCCCGGCCGAGTTGGCCGAGCCTGGCCGGATCGGCCAAGCCGGGCTGGGTGGCGCCGCGCGCTCCAGGCGCTGAAGCCCCGCTGGGTCGTCGAAGAGCGGTCGGGGTGGTGAAGCCCTGGCCGGGTTGGTCGAGCCTGGCTGGGTGGTGCAGCGCGGTCGGGTCGGTCAAGCCTGGCTGGGGTGCGCGGGGTCGGGGTGGTGAAGCCCGCTGGGTTGGTCAAGCCTGGCTGGGTGGTGCCGCGTAGATGGGGCGGTGAGGCCCGGCTGGGTTGGCCACGCCTGGCCGGGGGGGCGCGCGCTCCGGGCGGTGAAGCCCCGCTGGGTTGGCCGAGCGCGGTCAGGGCGGTGAAGTCCGGCAGGGTTGGCCAAGGCCGTGGGCGGCGCGCGGTCGGGGTGGGGAAGTCCGCTCGGTTGGCCAACCGGTCGGGGCGTGATGCGCGGCCTCGGGTGGGGCAGAGCGGCCGGGGACCTTCGGCGGTCGGGGTTTTGGGAGGGTAGGCTAACCTAACCTCGTGTTGGTCGACAGTCCCTCCCGTGCGAGCGCGGAGCCGGCTGCCGCTGTCCAGAGTCCGACGCGTCGTCATGTGCGGCGCGCGATCGGGCTGGTCGTGGCCGTCGGGGTCCTGCTGCTGGTCTGTGTCCTGAGCATCATGGTCGGCGCCAAACCGGTGCCGCTCGGCGATGTCTGGCACGGGCTGTTCCAGAACGAAGGCGTCGGCAACGACGTCGTCGTCCACGACGTGCGCGTGCCCCGCACCCTCCTCGGACTGCTCGTCGGCGTCGCGCTCGGCCTGTCCGGCGCCGTCATGCAGGGGCTCACCCGCAACCCGCTCGCCGAGCCCGGACTGCTCGGCGTGAACGCCGGCGCCGCCGCGGCCGTCGTGTCCGCGATCGCGTTCCTCGGGGCCTCGGACGTCTCCGACTTCGTCTGGTACGCCTTCGTCGGCGCCGCCGTCGTCTCCGTCGTCGTGTACGTGCTCGGCGGCAGCCGCAGCGCCACGCCCGTCCGGCTGGCGCTGGCCGGCACGGCCGCGACCGTCGCCCTGTACGGCTACGTCAACGCCGTCCAGCTGCTCAACTCGGCCGCGCTGGACCAGCTCCGCTTCTGGACCGTCGGCTCGCTCGCCTCCGCCGACCTGGCGACCGTCCGCCGCGTCGCGCCGTTCATCCTCGTCGGCGTCGTGCTCGCGCTGCTGATCGCGCGGCCGCTGAACGCGATGGAGATGGGCGACGACACGGCCCGCGCGCTCGGCGCGAACCTGAACCGCACCCGCGTCCTCGCGATGCTCGCCGTCACCCTCATGTGCGGCGCGGCGACCGCCGCCTGCGGCCCGATCGTGTTCCTCGGGCTGATGGTGCCGTACATGGTCCGGGCGATCACCGGCCCGGACATGCGGTGGATCCTGCCGTACGCCGCCGTCCTCGCGCCCGTGCTGCTGCTCGGCTCCGACGTGATCGGACGGGTCGTGGCCCGCCCCGCCGAGCTGCAGGTCGGCATCGTCACGGCGCTGGTCGGCGGGCCCGTCTTCATCCACCTCGTCCGCCGCAAGAGGATGGCCAAGCTGTGAGCAGCCCCATGTCGACACCGGCCTCGCCCCCGCGGGCAGTCGTGAAGCCGGCTCCGGCCGGGAAGTCCCGCGTCCTGCGGACGCCCGGCGGGCTGTCCGTGCGGTACGAGCCGCGGGCTCTCGTCGCCGTCCTCGGGCTGCTCGTGGTCGCCCTGGCCGTCGCCGTCGTGCTCATCGGCAGCGGCGACTTCCCCATCGCCCCCGGCGACGTCGTCGCCACCCTGCTCGGCGACGGCACGCCCGTGCAGGAGTTCGCCGTCATGGACCTGCGGCTGCCGCGCGTCCTCGTCGCCGTCTTCGTCGGCGCCGCGCTCGGCATCGGCGGCGCGGTCTTCCAGTCGGTCTCCCGCAACCCGCTCGGCAGCCCCGACGTCATCGGCTTCGGCCAGGGCGCCACCGTCGGCGCCCTGCTCGTCATCGTGCTCTTCCACGGCGACGCGACCGCCGCCGCGGCCGGCGCGATCGTCGGCGGCCTGGTCACCGGCGCGGCGATCTACCTGCTCGCCTGGAAGCGGGGCGTGCACGGCTACCGGCTCGTCCTCGTCGGCATCGGCTCGGCGGCCATGCTGACCGCCGTCATCCACTACCTGATCACCAAGGCCAACCTGGTCGACGCCACCCGCGCCACCGTGTGGATGACCGGCTCGCTGGACGGCCGCGACTGGACCCAGTTCTGGCCGCTGTTCGCGGTCTGCTGCGTCCTGCTGCCGGTGGTCCTCGGCCACGGCCGCGCGCTGCGGATGCTGGAGATGGGCGACGACGCCGCGTACGCGCTCGGCGTCAAGGTCGAGCGGACCCGGATCGTGCTCATGACCTCCGCCGTGCTGCTGGTCTCCGTGGCCACCGCCGCGGCCGGGCCCATCGTCTTCGTCTCGCTCAGCGCGCCCCAGCTCGCCCGCCGGCTCACCCGCTCGCCGGGGCCCAACCTCGCGGCCTCCGCCCTCATGGGCTCGGCGCTGCTGCTGGTCGCCGACTGGGCGGCCACCCAGGCCTTCGGCGACCGCCAGCTGCCCGTCGGCGTCGTCACCGGCGTCCTCGGCGGCTGCTACCTGCTGTGGCTGCTCGTCACCGAGCGGAAGGCCGGACGGATATGACCCACGACAAGAACCCCAGGAGCACCGGCATGGAAGGTCAGCGGCAGCGGCTCGGAGCCGAAGCGGTCACCCTCGCCTACGAGCAGCGGGTCATCGCCCGCGACCTGTCCGTGGAGATCCCCGACCACTCCTTCACGGTCATCGTCGGCCCCAACGCCTGCGGCAAGTCGACGCTGCTGCGCGCCCTGTCCCGGATGCTGAAGCCGGCCGAGGGGCGGGTGCTGCTCGACGGGCAGTCCATCCACTCCCTGCCCGCGAAGCAGGTCGCGCGGACGCTCGGCCTGCTGCCGCAGTCCTCGATCGCGCCGGACGGGATCACCGTCGCCGACCTCGTCGCCCGCGGCCGCTACCCGCACCAGGGGCTGCTGCGGCAGTGGTCCCCGGAGGACGAGCGGATCGTCCAGGAGTCGATGGAGGCGACCGGCGTCGCGGAGCTGGCGGACCGGTTCGTCGACGAACTGTCCGGCGGCCAGCGCCAGCGCGTGTGGATCGCGATGGCGCTCGCCCAGCAGACCCCGCTGCTGCTGCTCGACGAGCCGACGACGTACCTGGACATCCAGCACCAGATCGACGTCCTCGACCTGTGCGCCGAGCTGCACGAGAACCAGGGGCGCACCCTCGTCGCCGTCCTGCACGACCTGAACCACGCGGCGCGGTACGCCACCCACCTCATCGCCGTCCGCGGCGGCGAGGTCGTCGCCGAGGGCCCGCCCTCCGAGGTGGTCACCGCGGAGCTGGTCGAGCGGGTCTTCGGGCTGCGCTGCCAGGTCATCGACGACCCGGAGACCGGTACGCCGCTGGTGGTGCCGGCCGGACGCAAGGCCCGCGCCCGGGCGGCGGAGCCGGCGCTGCGGAAGTGACGGCGAGGTGCCCACGGGCCCGCAGACGTGATCGCAGGCCCGCAGACGTGGTCGCAGGCCCGCAGACGTGACCGCGGGCCCGCAGACGTGACAGCGGGCCCGCAGAGGCGGCCGTGGGCCCGCGGAAGTGACCCGCGGCGCTACAGAAGCGACCGCAGCCGCAGCAGGTCGCGGAAGCCGGCCTCCAGCCGGACGCGGCCGGAGGCCCACGCCTTGGCGAAATTCAGTCTGCCGTCGACCATCGCGACCAGGTCGTCGCCGGTCATCGCCAGCCGGATCTGCGCCTTGCCCGGCGGCGGCCCGGGGACCGTGACCACGTCCTCGATCCGGCCGTCCGCGAGGCGGCCGGTGAAGCTGGTGCCCAGGTCGGTCAGGTGGCAGCTGAGGGTGCGGTCGAGCGCCGTCGCGCCGCGGACCTCGCCGTTCGCGCGGGCGAGGTTGTCGCTGAGTCTGTCGAGTGCGCTGCGGCACTCCTCGATCGTGGCCATCGCGACCGACCGTACCTCAGGGCTTCGCGGTAGCGTCGGGGCATGAACGACGATGCCGCGACGGAGCCGGGCCGCCCGCCCGAGCCGCAGGCCGCCGCCGAGGAGACCCACGGGCAGCCCGCCGAGGAGACCCCCGGGCAGCCCGCCCACGAGCCCGCCGGGCCCGCTCCGCTCGGCGTCGAGCGCACCCCCACCGGCCACGCCGCCGTCGACGCGCTCCTGCAGCGGCTGGCCGACGCCGACCACCTCCCGGCCGACGGGCACCTGGAGGTGTACGAGGATGTACACCGGGGCCTGCGGGACGAGCTGACCTCGCTCGACACCGCCGCGCGCCCCGGACCGACACCAACGCACGACCACAGGAGCTGAACCGAACGTGGCAGGAGTGGCACGCCGTCGACTGGACGCGGAGCTGGTACGCCGGAAGCTCGCCCGCTCGCGCGAGCACGCCGCCCAGCTGATCGCCGCGGGACGGGTGACCGTCGGCAAGACCGTCGCCACCAAGTCCGCCACGCAGGTCGAGACCGCCGCGGCGATCGTGGTCGCCCAGGACGAGGACGACCCGGACTACGTGTCGCGCGGCGGCCACAAGCTGGCCGGCGCCCTCGCGGCGTTCGTCCCGCGGGGGCTGCGGGTCGAGGGACGGCGGGCGCTGGACGCGGGCGCGTCCACGGGCGGCTTCACGGACGTGCTGCTGCGCGCGGGCGCGGCGCACGTCGTCGCGGTCGACGTCGGCTACGGGCAGCTGGCCTGGTCGCTGCAGAGCGACGAGCGCGTCACCGTGAAGGACCGCACGAACGTGCGCGAGTTGACGCTGGAGGCGATCGACGGGACGCCGGTGGACCTGGTGGTCGGCGACCTGTCGTTCATCCCGCTGGGGCTCGTCCTTCCCGCTCTCGTCGCCTGCACCGCGCCCGACGCGGATCTGGTGCTGATGGTGAAGCCGCAGTTCGAGGTGGGCAAGGAGCGGCTGGGCAGCGGCGGAGTGGTGCGCAGTGCCGAACTGCGGGCCGACGCCGTGAAGAACGTGGCCCGGCAGGCAGGGGAGTTGGGGCTCGGTGTGCTCGGGGTGACGGCCAGCCCACTGCCCGGACCTTCGGGTAATGTCGAGTACTTTCTGTGGCTGCGGGCGGGGGCGCCCGCGCTGGATCCGACGGATGTGGATCGCGCCGTGGCGGAGGGACCTCGTTGACATCGACGACAGCAGCACCGCGTACCGTCTTCCTGCTCGCGCACACCGGCCGCCCGGCCGCGGTGCGCAGCGCCGAACTGGTCGTCCTGGGGCTGCTGCGCAGCGGCCTGCGGGTCCGGGTCCTGGAGGCGGAGGCGGCGGACCTGCCGCTGCCGGCGTCCGTGGAGACGGTGCCGGAGGCCCGGCCCGACGTGCTCGACGGGTGCGAGTTGCTGATCGTGCTGGGCGGCGACGGGACGCTGCTGCGCGGGGCGGAGTTCTCCCGGGCGTCCGGGGTGCCGATGCTCGGCGTGAACCTGGGCCGCGTCGGCTTCCTCGCGGAGGCGGAGCGGGACGACCTGGACAAGGTCGTGGACCGGGTGGTGAGCCGCTCGTACGAGGTCGAGGAGCGGATGACCCTCGACGTCGTCGTGCACGACAACGGCGACGTGCTGCACAGCGACTGGGCGCTGAACGAGGCGGCCGTGCAGAAGGTGTCGCCGGAGCGGATGCTGGAGGTCGTGCTCGCGATCGACGGGCGTCCGGTCACCGGGTTCGGCTGCGACGGGGTGATCTGCGCGACGCCGACCGGCTCGACCGCGTACGCGTTCTCCGCCGGGGGGCCGGTGATGTGGCCCGAGGTCGAGGCGCTGCTGATGGTGCCGATCGGGGCGCACGCGCTGTTCGCCAAGCCGCTCATCACGACGCCGGACTCGGTGCTGACGGTGGAGGTCGAGCCGCACACGCCGCACGGGGTGCTGTGGTGCGACGGCCGGCGCACGGTGGAGCTGCCGGCGGGCGCGCGGGTCGAGGTGCGGCGCGGCAAGATCCCGGTCCGCCTCGCCCGGCTGCACCACGCGTCCTTCACGGACCGCCTGGTCGCCAAGTTCGCCCTCCCGGTCTCCGGCTGGCGCGGCGCCCGCCGCTGAGGGGCCGAAGGCCACTCCGGCGGGTGATTGCGGAGATCGTCACCTGGGGGCCGTCGCATCGGAGGGCACGGACCTCGTAAGGTCTTCCACGTGTTGGAGGAGATGCGGATACGGTCGCTCGGGGTCATCGACGACGCCGTCGTCGAGCTGTCGCCCGGGTTCACCGCGGTGACGGGCGAGACCGGCGCCGGCAAGACCATGGTCGTGACGAGCCTCGGGCTGCTGCTCGGCGGGCGGGCCGACCCGGCCCTCGTGCGGATCGGGGCGGGGTCCGCGGTGGTCGAGGGCCGCATCGCGCTGCCCCCCGGCGCGCCCGCCGCCGTCCGGGCCGAGGAGGCCGGGGCCGAGCTGGACGACGGGGCGCTCCTCGTCACCCGCACCGTCTCGGCCGAGGGCCGCTCGCGCGCGCACCTCGGCGGGCGTTCCGTGCCCGTGGGGCTGCTCGCCGAGCTCGCCGACGAGCTGGTCGCCGTGCACGGGCAGACCGACCAGCAGGGCCTGCTCAAGCCCGCCCGGCAGCGCGGCGCGCTCGACCGGTACGCGGGCGAGGCCGTCGCCGGCCCGCTGGCCGCGTACGGCGAGGCGTACCGCCGGCTGCGCGCCGTCACCGCCGAGCTGGAGGAGCTGACCACCCGCGCCCGCGAGCGGGCCCAGGAGGCGGACCTGCTGCGCTTCGGGCTCGCCGAGATCGAGGCCGTCGAGCCCCGGGCCGGCGAGGACGCCGAGCTGGCCGCCGAGGCCGAGCGGCTCGGTCACGCCGAGGCCCTGGCGTCCGCCGCCGCGCTCGCGCACACCGCGCTGGCCGGCAACCCCGAGGACCCCGAGGCCGTCGACGCGACGACCCTCGTCGCCGGGGCCGGGCGCGCGCTGGAGGCCGTACGGTCCCACGACCCGGCGCTCGCCGCGCTCGCCGACCGGATCGGCGAGATCTCCATCCTCCTCGCCGACGTCTCCGGCGAGCTCGCCGGCTACGCCGACAACCTCGACGCCGACCCGCGCCGTCTCGCCGCCGTCGAGGAGCGCCGCGCCGCGCTCACCCAGCTCACCCGCAAGTACGGCGCGGACGTCGCCGCCGTGCTCGCCTGGGCGCAGGAGAGCGAGGCCCGGCTCACCGAACTCGACGGCGACGACGACCGGATCGGCGAGCTGACCGCGGAGCGCGACGCGCTGCGCGCCGAGCTGTCCGGGCTCGCCCAGGCGCTCACCGACGCGCGGACGGAGGCGGCGGCGCGGTTCGCCGACGCCGTCACCGCGGAGCTCGCCTCGCTGGCGATGCCGCACGCCCGGGTCTCGTTCGACATCCGTCAGGTCGAGGCGGCGGACGGCATCGAGGTCGGCGGGCGGACCGTCGCGTACGGGCCGGCTGGCGCGGACGAGGTCGAGCTGCTGCTCGCCCCGCACCCGGGCGCGCCGCCGCGGCCGATCGCCAAGGGCGCGTCGGGCGGTGAGCTGTCCCGCGTGATGCTGGCGGTCGAGGTGGTCTTCGCGGGGACGGACCCGGTGCCGACGTACCTCTTCGACGAGGTCGACGCGGGCGTGGGCGGCAAGGCGGCCGTGGAGATCGGCCGCCGGCTGGCGAAGCTGGCGAAGTCCGCGCAGGTCGTGGTCGTCACCCACCTTCCGCAGGTGGCGGCGTTCGCCGACCGGCAGCTGCTCGTCGAGAAGACGAACGACGGCTCGGTCACGCGCTCCGGCGTGACCGCCCTGGAGGGCGAGGACCGCGTCCGGGAGCTGTCCCGGATGCTGGCCGGCCAGGAGGACTCGGAGACCGCCCGTGCCCACGCGGAGGAACTCCTCGCCACGGCCCGCGCGGAGGGCTGACCCGCCCGCCCCTGCCACCGCCCCCTAGGCTGATCACATGATCGGCAAACAGGGCGGGGCGGGGGCGTTCGTGCTGGCCGCGGGGGTGACCCGGGGGGTCTACGAGGCGCTCAGGCGCGGCGGGCCGGGCGGGGCGCGGCTGCGGCGGCTCAATCACGCGGGCCGTGACGTCGAGTTGTACGCCGGGCCGGCGACCGCGCTCGGCGCGGCCGTCGCGGCCGCCGCCGCGGGGAGCCCGCCGGCCGCGTTCGCGGTGCTCGCCGCCGGGGCCTGCGGGGCGTACGACGACGCCAGGGGCGACCACCGGCGCGGCTTCCGGGCGCATCTGGGCGCGCTGCGGCGCGGGGAGGTCACCAGCGGGGCCGTGAAGCTCTTCGGCATCGGCGCCGCCGGGCTCGTCGCGGGCGCGCTGATGAAGGAACGTCCCGTCGACAAGGTCCTCGCCGGCGTCGTCGTCGCCGGCACGGCGCACCTCGTCAACCTGGTGGACGTACGGCCCGGCCGTGCCCTGCTCGGCGTCCTGGCGCTCGGCGCGCCCGGTCTGCTGCGCGGGCCGGAGGCCGCGGCCCCGATGGGCGCGGCCGCGGCGGTCCTGGCCGACGACCTGGGGGAGCGGACGATGCTCGGCGACGCCGGGGCGCACGCGCTGGGCGCCGCCGTCGGCGCGGCCGTCGTCGCCGGCAACGGCCGGCTCGGGCTGGCCGCCCACGCGGCGGCGTTGGTGGCGGCGGCGGTGTGCGGAGACGAAGTCTCTGAGCTGGCTCGCTCACCCATGTGAGTGATCCCGTCCGGCGAGTTCGGGCGGCGGACACGGGAACGTGGCCCCTTCGGTGCCGGAACGTGCGTACGGGCTGGCATCCTTGGGCGCGTGACTCAGCTGCGTACGGTCCAAGTGCTGGGCGGCGGCAGCGCGGGCAGCAGCGCTCACGTCAGGTCACTCGCCGCGGGGCTCGTGGCGAGGGGCGTGCGGGTGACCGTGTGCGCCCCGGCC
The DNA here is from genome assembly GCF_048500665.1 of Streptomyces tritici. NCBI lineage: Bacteria > Bacillati > Actinomycetota > Actinomycetes > Kitasatosporales > Streptomycetaceae > Streptomyces > Streptomyces tritici. Next base: position 1,274,260 of record NZ_CP183183.1, on the reverse strand, counting down.
CACCTCGACCGTGACTACGACTTCCTGGGCGCCGGCGCCCACTTCGTGCCGGTGCCGCGCCGCAGCGACCCGGCGACGGTGGCGCAGCTGCGCAACGCGTGCATCGGGGCGGACGTGGTGCACGCCCACGGGCTGCACGCGGGCCTGCGGACGGCGCTGGCCCTCGCGGGACTGAGCGGCGGGACGCGGACGCCGTCGTACACGCCGGTCGTGATGACCTGGCACGTGCGCAGCCACGCGGACGGGGCGCGGGGCGGGCTGCTGCGGCTGATGGAGCGCAGGGCGGTGCGGGCGGCGGCGGTCGTGCTGGGCACCTCGTCGGAGCTGGTCGACCGGGCGCGCCGCCGCGGGGCCAGGGACGCGCGGCTGGCTCCGGTGAGCATGCCGGTGTCGCACGGCCCGGTGTGCCTGCACGACGGGAAGGCACGGGCCGAACTCGGCGCGGTGGACCGGCCGTTGCTGATGGCCGTGGGCGCGCTGGAGCCGGGGCGCGGGTACCGGCTGCTGCTGGACGCGGCCCGGGTGTGGCGCGCGGCCGATCCGCAGCCGCTGCTGGTGATCGCGGGGGAGGGGCGCGAACGGGCGGCGCTGCAGCGCCGGATCGACGAGGAGGCGCTGCCGGTACGGCTCCTGGGGCGGCGGGACGACGTGGCGGAGCTGCTTGCGGCGGCGGACGTCGCGGTGCTGCCCTCGCGCTGGGAGGCGCGGTCGCTGCTCGCGCAGGAGGCGCTGCGGCTGGGGGTGCCGCTGGTGGCCACGGCGGTCGGCGGGGTGCCGGAACTCGTGGGCGACGCGGCGGAGTTGGTGCCGTACGGGGACCCGGCGGCGCTCGCCGCGGCGGTCTCGGGCCTGCTGGCCGACCCCGACCGCCGCTCGCACCTGGCCGCGGCGGGGCGGGTGCAGGCGGCGACCTGGCCCACGGAGGACGAGACCATCGCCCACGTCCTGAGCGTCTACGACGAACTGACCGCCCGCTGAGCGCTCGGCGCCGGCCGCGCCCCGCGTCCCCGCCGGCTACCCCACGTGCCGCCGCGCCCTCAGGGCCAGGGACAGGGCCAGGACGACCTGGGGGTCGTCCAGGTCCGTGCCGAGGAGTTCGGCGATGCGGGCCAGGCGGTTGTAGAGGGTCTGGCGGTTGAGGTGCAGTTCGCGCGCCGTCTCCGCCTTGCGGCCCGCGTGCGCCAGGTACGTCTCCAGGGTGGGCAGCAGCGGGGGACGGGACGTGGCGTCGTGGTCGCGCAGCGGGCCGATCGCCCGCTCCACGAAGGCCGCCAGGTCCTCGTGGTCCCGCAGCCGCCACAGCAGCAGGTCGATGTCGAGGCGGCGCGCGTCGTACCAGGGGCGGTCCGACAGGCCCTGCGCCGCCGTCGCCGTCTCCGCCGCGTGCCGCAGGCCCGCCGAGGCCGCCGCCCAGCCGCCGGGCACGCCCACGACCACGACCGGCGGATGCGCGCCCGCCCTCTCCAGGCCGGCCCGCTCCACGCCCGCCCGCAGCGCCGCCGCGACCCGGTCCGCGACCGCCGTGCGCTCCGACTCCGAGCGCAGGCCCAGCAGCAGCGGCACCCGGCCCTCCACCGGGCGGACGCCCAGCAGCACCGGGACGCCCACCGACGACAGCTCCTCCAGGACCGCGCGGGCCAGCAGCGCCCAGTTCCCGGCCGGACCCAGCTCCGCGGCCAGCCGCATCACCACCGGCAGCAGCGGGCCCTCGCCCGGCTTGAAGCCGAGGACCCGTGCCTGCGCCGGCGCGTCCTCCGCCGTGATCCGCCCCTCGGCCAGGTCCGTCAGGAAGTCGCCCCGGCCGCGCGCGGCGAGCTCCTCCTCCTGCCGCGCCTGCATGAGGACGACCGCCAGGATGCCCGCGGCCCGCTCCGCCGCCATGCGGTGCACCGGGGCCAGCGGCCCCGACACCGACAGCAGGACCAGCCGCGCCCGTACACTGCCCGACCCCGGCCCGCCGCCGGGGACGTCCACGAGCACCGAACCGACCGGCGGGCCGGACTCGCGGGCCGCCCGCTGGCCGCGCAGGCCCTCCCACACCTGCAGCGGGTCCGCAGGCCCGGACTCGGTGCCCGCCGCGTACAGCAGCCGCCCGTCCGCGGTCTCCAGGAACACCGGGTTCGCCGCGAAGTCCGCGAGGATCCGCAGCACCTGCGGCACCCCGCCCCCGCCGAGCAGTGCCTCCGTGCACTGCCGGTGGACCTCCTCCGCCTGCCGCAGCAGCGCGTAGTGGCCGTTGACGATCTCGGTGTGGATCTCCTCCGTGACCGCCACGAACGGCACCTCGCGGTGCAGCTGCACCAGCGGCAGGCCCGCCGCCCGGGCCGTCTCCACGATCGTCGCCGGCAGCCGCGCGAACCGCGGCCCCAGCTCCACCACCAGCGCCGCGATCCCCCGCTCCGCGAGCCGCCGCACGAACGCCCGCTGCTCAGCCGGCCGGGTCCCGAGGCCCAGCCCCGTGGTCAGCAGCAGCTCGCCGCCCTTGAGCAGCGAGGCGATGTTGGGCACCTCGCCCGCGTGCACCCAGCGCACGGTGCGCTGCAGCCGGTCCGCGCCCGCGACGACCTCGGGCAGCCCGCCGCGCAGCCCGGGAAGTTCGAGGGCCCGCTGTACGGTGATCCCGCCCTGGTTGTCCATGGAGCCGGACGCTACCCGCGTCCGCGTTTCCGGGACATCACCCCACGGTCACGGCACCCGACAGTTCGCCCTCGGGGGCGACAACTCGTCGCCCCGTGGCGGGAATTGTGCGACCGCATGTCGATTGTGGCCTGCGTCACGCACGAGGATGCTCTCGCGCCATGGCAGACAACCCCACCCCGGCGGCCGCCGCCGCCCCCGAGGTCCACAGGCTGAAGGCGAACTCGGTCGGCGTCGTCGGCGTCGTTTTCATGGCCGTCGCCACCGCCGCGCCGATCACCGCGATGACCGGAAACCTCCCCATCGCCGTCGGTTTCGGCAACGGCACCGGCGCACCCGCCGGCTATCTCTTCGCCACCCTCGTCCTGACCGTCTTCTCCGTCGGCTACGTCGCCATGGCGAAGCGGATCACCGCCGCCGGCGCGTTCTACGGCTACATCTCGCACGGCCTCGGCCGGATCGCCGGCATGGCCTCCGGCATGCTCGCCGTGCTCGCGTACATCGTCTTCGAGGCGTCGATCGTCGGCGTCTTCTCCTACTTCGCGAAGACCACCGTCGCCGACCAGCTCGGCGTCGACCTGCCGTGGATCGTCTACGCGGCGGCCATGCTCGCCGTCACCGCCGTCCTCGCGTACTTCGACATCAACCTCACCGCCAAGGCGCTCGGCGTCATGCTGGTCGCGGAGATCGCCGTCCTCTTCGCGGTCGCCACCGCCGTGCTGCTCTCCGGCGGCGGCCCCGACGGGATCCCGGTGGAGCCGGTCAACCCGGCGAACGCCTTCACCGGGACCTCCGCCGGACTCGGCCTGTTCTTCGCTTTCTGGTCCTGGGTGGGCTTCGAGTCGACCGCCATGTACGGGGAGGAGTCCCGGGAGCCCAAGCGCGTCATCCCGCGCGCCACGCTGATCTCCGTGATCGGCGTCGGCCTGTTCTACATCTACGTCTCGTGGATGACGATCGCCGGGAACGGGCTCACCGGCTCGGTGAAGCTGTCCTCCTCCGCGAACCCGCTCGACCTGTTCTTCGCGCCCACCGAGTCCTTCATCGGCGGCTGGGCCGTCGACGCCTTCCAGTGGCTGCTGCTCACCGGCTCCTTCGCCTGCGGCATGGCCTTCCACCAGTGCGCCGCCCGCTACCTGTACGCCATCGGCCGCGAGGGCTTCCTCCACCCGGCCCTCGGGCGGACCCACCCGAAGCACGGCTCGCCGTACCTCGCCTCGTACGTGCAGAGCGCCATCGCCGTCGTCCTCGTCGGCGCCTTCTGGCTGACCGGCCAGGACCCGTACATCCACCTGTACACGCTGCTCGCGATCCTCGGCACGATGGCGATCCTCATCGTGCAGACCCTGTGCTCCTTCGCCGTCATCGGCTACTTCCGCAAGAACCACCCCGAGGACCGGCACTGGTTCCGGACCCTCACCGCCCCGCTGCTCGGCGGCATCGGCATGACCGCCGTGGTCGTGCTGCTGATCGCCAACATGGAGACCGCGGCCGGGCTCGCCGCGGACTCGCTCTTCTACGCGGCCATCCCGTGGATCGTCGGGTTGGTCTTCCTCGGCGGTCTCGGCCTCGGCCTCTACCTCAAGGCCCGCCGGCCCGAGCGCTACGAGATCATCGGCCGGATCGTCCTGGAGGACGCCGCCGAGCGCGCGGACGAGGACCCGGCGCCCGCGCCCGCCGCCGTACCGCAGAGCTGAACCCCGGCCCCCGATCCCGGGGGCCGGCCCCCTCCCACTCCAGGAGCGCCCCATGGCACGCACCAACCCGATGCACCTCCTGAAGCGACTGGCCGCCGAGCACGCCGACGCCCGGCGGCTGAACGTCCCCGTCGACGAACTGCGCGGCATGAGGGCCGACGCCGTCGGCCGGCGGTCCCTCCTCAAGTACGCGGCCGCCGCCGGACTCGCCGCCTCCGCCGCCGCGGCCGTCTCGCGCCCCGCCGCCGCCCGCGCCGTCACCCCCGCCCGCGTCGCCGTCGTCGGCGCCGGGATCTCCGGCCTGACCGCCGCCCTCACCCTCCAGGACGCCGGGCTCGCGCCCACGCTGTACGAGGCCAACCCGTCCCGCGTCGGCGGCCGGATGTGGACCCAGCGCGGCCACTGGGCGTACGGGCAGACCTCCGAGATCGGCGGGGAGCTCATCGACACCAGCCACAAGAAGATGCTCGAACTCTGCCGCCGCTTCGGCCTGCCCGTCGAGGACTTCCTCGGCGGCGGGCCCACCGGCGCCGAGGAAGTCCTGTGGTTCGACGGCGCGTACTACCCGCGCCACCAGGCCGACGAGGACTTCAAGGCGGTCTACCAGGCGCTCCACCGCGACCTGATCGAGGCGGGGGAGGTGAAGTGGAACCAGACCACCCCCACGGGCACCGCGCTGGACGACATGTCGATATACGAATGGATCGAGTCACGCGTCCCCGGCGGCCACGCCTCGCCGCTCGGCCGCTTCATCGACGTCGCCTACAACGTGGAGTACGGCGCCGACACCACCGAGCAGTCCTCACTCGCCCTCGTCCTGCTGATGGGCTATCAGACCAATCCGGGCCACTTCAACATCTGGGGCCTGTCCAACGAGCGGTACCACATCACCGGCGGCAACGACCGGCTCCCGAACGCCATCGCCGGCGCGCTCGCCCCCGGAACCCTGCGCATGGGCTGGTCCCTGACCGCCGTGCGCGCCAACGCCGACGGCACCCAGACGCTGACCTTCGAGGAGGCCGGCGCCGTCCGCACCGTCACCGCGGACCACACCGTCCTGTGCGTCCCGCTGCCGATCCTCCAGCGCCTCGACCTCAGCCGGGCCGGCTTCGACCCGCTGATGACGAACCTGCTGCGGGACGCCCGCATGGGCTACTGCACCAAGCTGAACATGCAGTTCGGCAGCCGCCCCTGGCGCGGCACCGGCCCCTGGCCCGGGGTCTCGGCCGGCGACTGCTTCACCGACTCCGAGGTGCAGCAGACCTGGGACACCACCAAGATCCAGGGCGGCACCGGCGGCATCCTCATCCAGTACGGCGGCGGCAGCCTCGCCAGGGCGCTGACCCCCGCCGCGCCGTTCTCCACCGAGTCCGACCCGTACGTACGGGACCTGGTCGCCCGTCACCTCAGGGGCATCGACGCGTTCTTCCCAGGGACGTCGAAGGCGTACACCGGGCGCGCCCAGCTCTCCGCCTGGCACCGCAACCCGTACACCCTGGGGGCGTACTCCTGCTGGCCGGTCGGCTATCTGCACCGGTACGCCGGCTACGAGGGCACCGCCCAGGGCCGGATCCACATCGGCGGCGAGCACTGCAGCTACGACTTCCAGGGCTTCATGGAGGGCGGCGCCACCGAGGGCGAGCGGGCCGCGCGGGAGGTGATCGCCGCGCTGTCCTGAGCCGCTTCAGGAGGTGGTCGGCACGATGTTGTGGTTGTGGCGGAACACGTTGTCGGGGTCGTACTGCGCCTTCACGGCGGCGAGCCGCCGGTAGTTCTCCTCGCCGAAGGAGTTCACCACCCGCTGCTCGCCCTCGACCCCGACGAAGTTCAGGTACACCGAGTCGACCGCCCACGGCCGGGCGTCCGCCCGCACGTCGCGCACCCACTGGACCGCCGGCTCGTCCAGGGCCGGGTCCTCCCAGGTGGCGAACGGGTGCACCGCCCAGGGCGCGGTGCGCCAGGGCTGCGGCCACCGCGCCGCGCCCCCGGCCACCGCGCCGCCCAGCATGAACAGCACGTGCTGGGTGGCCGTGCCGGCGGGGATCGCCGCCCCGCGTGCGCAGTACTGGTCGACGGCCTCGTCGGGGAACCCCGTCAGGTACTCGGCCGACCAGTAGTTCCGCAGGCCCGGCGGGTCGTCGAGCATGGACTGCAGCTCCGCGTACGGCACGTCCTGCACGATCTCCACCACCGGCCGCAGCGCGAACAGCGGCTCGGCGAACTCGCGCAGCTCCCCGACCGGCCCGGCGTACGTGAACAGCGTCCCGCACACCAGCCGGCCCACCAGCTCCTCGGGCACGAACGGCTCCGCCGGCGCGGGCATGTAGATCACCCCGCCGCCGTACCCGTCCGGGGCGCCCTCGGCGAGGTCCCGGAAGGTGCGCACGATCTCCGGCGCGTCGTCCGGCAGGAAGAACAGCATCGCCATGCTCATCCGTGGCAGCTCGTGCAGCCGCAGCGTCAGCGAGGTCGCCACCCCGAAGTTGCCGCCGCCGCCGTGCAGCGCCCAGAACAGCTCGGGGTTCTCCTCCGCGTCCGTGTGGACGTGCTTGCCCTCGGCCGTGATCAGGTCCGCCGCCAGCAGGTTGTCGCTGGCCAGCCCGAACTTGCGCTCCAGCCAGCCCGAACCGCCGCCGAGCGTGAAGCCGCCGACGCCGGTGGTCGACACCCGCCCGCCGGTGGTCGCGAGCCGGAACGGCGCGCACGCATGGTCCATCTGCCCCATCATGGTGCCGCCCTCGACCCGGACGGTGAGGTCCTCCGGGTCCACCACCACCGTGTGCATCCGGCGCAGGTCGACCACCAGCGCACCGTCGACCACGCAGGTCCCGGCGACGCTGTGGCCGCCGCCGCGCACCGCGATCGGCAGCTCCGCCTCCCGGCCGAAGAGGATCGCGTTCGACACGTCCGCCTGGCTCGCGCACTGGGCGATCACCGCGGGCCTGCGGTCGATCATGCCGTTGTGGATGACGCGGGCCTCGTCGTAGCCCGGATCGCCGGGCACATACACCTCGCCGGCCAGATCCTCGACGAGGCCGGCCAGGGCGCTTTCGGAGACGTGGGGACCCATGGGAGCCCCCCTTTCCGCGAGGGGCGACAGGACCTTCCCATCGTAGGTCGGCCGCCCCCGGCCCGCGCCCCGGCCGCGTACGCCCGCCCGGCCGCGTACCCCCGCTCAGCCCCCGTACGCCCCGCTGGCCGTCAGCCGCAGGGCGGTGTCGATCAGCGGCACGTGGCTGAACGCCTGCGGGAAGTTGCCCACCTGCCGCTGCAGCCGCGGGTCCCACTCCTCCGCGAGCAGCCCCAGGTCGTTGCGGAGCGCCAGCAGCCGTTCGAAGAGCCTGCGGGCCTCGTCCACCCGGCCGATCATCGCCAGGTCGTCCGCCATCCAGAACGAGCACGCCAGGAACGCGCCCTCGTCGCCGGGCAGCCCGTCCACGCCCTCCTCCGCGCCCTCCGTCGGGTAGCGCAGGATGAACCCGTCCTCCGTGGACAGCTCCCGCTGGATCGCCTCGATGGTGCCGATCACCCGCTTGTCGTCCGGCGGCAGGAAGCCCACCTGCGGGATCAGCAGCAGCGAGGCGTCCAGCTCCTTCGAGCCGTACGACTGCGTGAAGGTGTTCCGCTCCGGGTCGTAGCCCTTCTCGCAGACGTCCCGGTGGATCTCGTCGCGCAGCTCCGCCCAGCGCTCCAGCGGCCCCTCCGCGTCCCCGGACTCGATCAGCTTGATCGTCCGGTCGACCGCCACCCAGGCCATCACCTTGGAGTGCACGAAGTGCCGGCGCGGGCCGCGGACCTCCCAGATGCCCTCGTCGGGCTGGTTCCAGTGGTCCTCCAGGTACTGGATCAGCCGCACCTGGAGCAGCGAGGCGTAGTCGTTGCGGGACAGGCCCGTCATGTGCGCCAGGTGCAGCGCCTCGGTGACCTCGCCGTACACGTCCAGCTGGAGCTGGCTGGCCGCGCCGTTGCCGACCCGGACCGGGGCGGAGTTCTCGTACCCCGGCAGCCAGTCCAGCTCCGCCTCGCCGAGCTCCCGCTCGCCGGCGATGCCGTACATGATCTGCAGGTTCTCCGGGTCGCCGGCCACCGCGCGCAGCAGCCACTCCCGCCAGGCGCGGGCCTCCTCGCGGTAGCCGGTGCGCAGCAGCGAGGACAGGGTGATCGCCGCGTCGCGCAGCCAGGTGTACCGGTAGTCCCAGTTCCGGACGCCGCCGATCTCCTCCGGCAGGGAGGTGGTGGGCGCGGCGACGATGCCGCCGGTCGGGGCGTACGTCAGGGCCTTCAGGGTGATCAGGGAGCGGACCACGGCCTCCCGGTACGGGCCGTGGTACGTGCAGTGCTCCACCCACTCGCGCCAGAAGTCCAGGGTGGCGTCCAGGGAGCCCTCGGGGTCCGGCAGCGCCGGCTCCTCCTTGTGCGAGGGCTGCCAGGTCATGGTGAGGGTGACCCGCTCGCCGGGCTCCACGGTGAAGTCCGAGTACGTGGTCAGGTCCCGGCCGTGGGTCTCGGCGTCCATGTCCAGCCAGACGGAGTCCGGGCCGGCCACCGCGACCGTGCGTTCGCCGATCTTGTGGACCCAGGGCACGATCCGGCCGTAGCTGAACCGCATCCGCAGCGCGGAGCGCATCCGGACCCGGCCGCTGACGCCTTCCACGATCCGGATCAGCTGCGGCGCGCCGTCGCGCGGGGGCATGAAGTCGGTCACCCGGACCGTGCCCTGTCCGGTGTCCCACTCGGACTCCAGGACCAGTGAGTCGCCCCGGTAGCGCCGCCGGTCGGCGGGCGGCGGCGCGCTGCCGTCGGGGACCGCCGGCCCGATCCGCCAGAAGCCGTGCTCCTCGGTGCCGAGGAGCCCGGCGTAGACGGCGTGCGAGTCGAAGCGGGGCAGGCACAGCCAGTCGACCGACCCGTCCCGGCAGACCAGGGCTGCGGTCTGCATGTCTCCGATGAGTGCGTAATCCTCGATGCGCCCGGCCACGTGCATCTCCAGTCGAACGGCCACGTCCGCCCCGCGGGGCGCTGCTTGCAAGGTAAGCGATGGTCAGCGGGTCAAGGGTCGTTGACGAGACCTGTTCGACCGGTTGACAGCGGGGGTGTGCCGTTGGCCGGCCCGGCTCGGCAACGTGTCCGAGCAGAATACGTCGCACCCTAGTGATGCGCGCGGTCGTCCCGACAACGCCGCTGCTCCGTCCGAGGGAGCGAAAAGTGGCCGTTCGGGTGGGAGGAACGGATTGTCGGGTGACCTGATGGTGAATTCACCTCCCGGCGCGCCGCCGTCCGTCGCCGTGCGTGTGCACCCATGTGCCCCGTGTGGCCGGAAGCGGTCTCTCTTCGTCGCTGATACCCTGGTACCCCGTGGACCGGTGGGAAACGGCATCAGCCGAGGACCCCGAAACCGCAGCGACGGCGCCCCCGGAAGTCTCCGGAGCGGCCGCCGGTACGCACCTTCAGAACGCGACCACGGGAGCCCCCTCTTGGCGATGCCGCCCAACACCACGACGACCAAGCACATCTTCGTCACCGGGGGTGTCGCCTCCTCCCTCGGCAAGGGCCTGACCGCCTCCAGCCTGGGTGCGCTCCTGAAGGCGCGGGGCCTGCGGGTCACCATGCAGAAGCTCGACCCGTACCTGAACGTCGACCCCGGCACGATGAACCCGTTCCAGCACGGCGAGGTGTTCGTCACCAACGACGGCGCCGAGACCGACCTGGACATCGGCCACTACGAGCGCTTCCTCGACGTCGACCTCGACGGCTCGGCCAACGTCACCACCGGCCAGGTCTACTCCCAGGTCATCGCCAAGGAGCGGCGCGGCGAGTACCTCGGCGACACCGTCCAGGTCATCCCGCACATCACCAACGAGATCAAGTCCCGGATCCGCCGCATGGCGACCGACGACGTCGACGTGGTGATCACCGAGGTCGGCGGCACCGTCGGCGACATCGAGTCGCTGCCGTTCCTGGAGACCGTCCGCCAGGTCCGCCACGAGGTCGGCCGGGACAACGTCTTCGTGGTGCACATCTCGCTGCTGCCGTACATCGGCCCCTCCGGCGAGCTGAAGACCAAGCCGACCCAGCACTCCGTCGCCGCGCTGCGCAACATCGGCATCCAGCCCGACGCGATCGTGCTGCGCGCCGACCGGGACGTGCCCACCGCCATCAAGCGCAAGATCTCGCTGATGTGCGACGTGGACGAGGCCGCCGTGGTCGCCGCCATCGACGCCAAGTCGATCTACGACATCCCGAAGGTGCTGCACACCGAGGGCCTGGACGCGTACGTCGTGCGCAAGCTCGACCTGCCGTTCCGCGACGTGGACTGGTCCACCTGGGACGACCTGCTCGACCGCGTCCACAACCCGGAGCACGAGGTCACCGTCGCGCTGGTCGGCAAGTACATCGACCTGCCCGACGCCTACCTCTCGGTCACCGAGGCCATGCGGGCCGGCGGCTTCGCGAACAAGGCGCGGGTCAAGGTCAAGTGGGTCACCTCGGACGACTGCAAGACCCCGGCCGGCGCGGCCAAGCAGCTCGGCGACGTCGACGGCATCCTCATCCCGGGCGGCTTCGGCGACCGCGGTGTGAGCGGCAAGGTCGGCGCGATCCAGTACGCCCGCGAGAACAAGGTGCCGCTGCTCGGCATCTGCCTGGGCCTGCAGTGCATCGTCATCGAGGCGGCCCGGAACCTGGCGGACATCCCCGAGGCGAACTCCACCGAGTTCGACCCGGCCACCGCGCACCCGGTCGTCTCCACGATGGAGGAGCAGCTCGCGTACGTGGAGGGCGCCGGCGACCTCGGCGGAACGATGCGCCTGGGCCTGTACCCGGCGAAGCTCGCCGAGGGCTCGGTCGTCCGCGAGGTCTACGGCGACCAGCCGTACGTGGAGGAGCGCCACCGTCACCGCTACGAGGTGAACAACGCCTACCGCGCCGAGCTGGAGAAGAAGGCCGGTCTGGTGTTCTCCGGAACCTCCCCGGACAACAAGCTCGTCGAGTACGTCGAGTACCCGAAGGAGATCCACCCGTACCTGGTCGCGACCCAGGCGCACCCGGAGCTGAAGTCCCGCCCGACCCGCCCGCACCCGCTGTTCGCGGGCCTGGTGAAGGCCGCTGTGGAGCGCAAGACCGCGCAGTAACGGCACTTGTTACCGTTGCCGGGGTACGGGTCCCTTTCGGGACGCGTACCCCGGTTTCGTGTGTGGGAGGACGGACGCTGATGAAGTTGCAGGACACCCCCGAGGAGTGGCAGGTCGTCGCGACGGCGACGCCCTTCCAGGGGAACAAGACCAGCGTCCGCACGGACGACGTGGTGATGCCCGGGGGGACGGTCGCGCGCCGCGACTACCAGGTCCACCCCGGTTCGGTCGCGGTGCTCGCGGTGGACGACGAGGACCGCGTCCTGGTGCTGCGTCAGTACCGGCACCCCGTGCGGCACAAGCTGTGGGAGATCCCGGCGGGCCTGCTCGACGTGCCCGGCGAGAACCCGCTGCACGCGGCGCAGCGCGAGCTGTACGAGGAGGCGCACGTCAAGGCGGAGGACTGGCGGGTGCTGACCGACGTGTACACCACGCCGGGCGGCTGCGACGAGGCGGTGCGGATCTTCCTGGCGCGCGGTCTGTCCGAGGCGGAGGGGGACCGGTTCGAGGTCGCCGAGGAGGAGTCCGACATGGAGCTCGCCCGGGTGCCGCTGCCGGAGCTGGTGCGCGGGGTGCTCGCCGGCGAACTCCACAACAACTGCCTGGTGGTGGGCGTGCTGTCGCTGACGGCGGCCCGCGCCGGCGAGGGCCTGGAGGCGCTGCGTCCGGCCGAGGCGCCCTGGCCGGCGCGCCCGTTCGAGGCGTGAGGTCCGACGGCGGGGCGGGGGACACCCGCCCCGCCGTACCGGTGTGACGATCTGCTGATCCGATCGGGCGATCTGTCCGCCGCGCTCCGCCGGGGCGGCACCCGTGGCTGAACTACGCTCGTGATCGCCCGTGCGGAGCCCCCGCGGGATCGGATCGTGTGCGCGGACAGACGGGAGCGTGGCCCGTGTCGGATCAGGCGGTGGCGACCGGTGACGTGCGTCGATTCTTCGGCAGGCAGCGGGAGTTGAAGGCGCTGCGCGCCGACATCGAACGGGCGGGACTGGACACCCTGGCCGGCCGCAAGGCCCCCCGCGCCCGGGTCCTGCTGGTCGCCGGACGCCCCGGCTCCGGCCGTACCGCGCTGGCCGAGGAACTCGTCGCCGGACTGGCGGGCGCCTACCCCGACGGGGTGTTGCGCGCCCGGCTCACCGAGTTCGGCGGCGCCCCCGTGCCCACCGAGCGCACCGCCCGCGACCTGCTCGACGCCCTCGGCATCGCCGGACCCGCCGGGGCCGACGGCGACGAACTGACCGAGATCCTGCGCGAGGCCCTCGCCGTCCGCCGCACCGTCCTGCTGCTCGACGACTGCGTGGACGCCGAACAGGTCGACCCGCTGCTCCCCGACAACCCGGAATGCCTGGTCGTCGCCGTCGCGCAGGGCCCGCTCACCGGTATCCCCGACGTACGGCCCTGCACCCTCGGCGGGCTCGACCCCAAGTCCGCGATCGAACTGCTGGAGAGCTACACCGGCTCGGTACGGATCACCGTGGACCCGCAGGCCGCCGAGACGCTCACCGAGGTCTGCGGCGGCAAGCCCGCCGCGCTGGTCCTGGCCGGCTCCTGGCTGGCCGCCCACCCCAAGTCCTCCGTCGCCGACCTCGCCAAGCGGCTGCGCGCGCTGACCGGCGAACCGCAGGACCGCGCGTTCCGGCTGCTCCACGAGTCCCTGCCGCAGCCCGCCGCCCGGATACTGCGTCTGCTCGCCCTCGCCCCGCTGGGCCTCGCCGACGCCCACACCGCCTCCGCGCTGGCCGGCTGCTCCGTCTCCGCCGCCGCGACCACCCTGGCCGACTTCGCCCGGCTGGGGCTCGTCCGCCGGGCCGACGACGAGCAGTACCAGGTGCCCGGACACCTGGCGGCGCCGCTGCACGCCCTCCTGGAGGAGAAGGACCGGCCCGCCGAGGTGCAGCTCGCCCGGGCCCGGATGCTGGAGCGGACCGTACGGCTGCTGCAGTCCTGCCGCGCCGTGACCGAGCCCGAGGGCTCGCCCGCCCGCCGCCGGCTCGCCGGGCAGCCGCGCGCCCTCAGGTTCCCCGGCGCGCCCGCCGCCGCCCGGTGGCTGACCTCGCGCCGCCCGGTGCTGCTCGCCTCCGCCCGCCTCGCCGTCGCCGACGGGGAGCTCGACACCCTCGCGCGCCGGCTGGTGTCCGCCCTGGTCCGGGCCCTGGCCGCGCACCGCGGCGCGGAGGCCGCCGCCCCCGACCTGTACGGGCTGCACGGGCTGGTCCTGGACGTCGCCGAGCGCCGCGGACTGCACCGGGAACGCGCCGCCGCCCTGCTGAACCTCGGCGACCTGGACGCCGCGACCGGCCGCACCGAGGCCGCCCTGGTGCGCTACCGGACCGCGCTCGACGCCGGACGGGCCGCGAACGACCCGTACGCGATCGGCCGCGCGATGGAATCCGTAGGAGGTTCCTACCAGGAGCTGGGGGACTGGCAGCGGGCCGGCGACTGGTACTCCCGGGCGCTGGCGCACCGGCTCGCCCGCGACGAGCGCGCCGACCAGGCCCGGCTGTACGGCCGGCTCGGCGCGGTGCTCACCTACTCCGGCCGCTACGGCGAGGCGCTGCGGAACTGGCGCGCGGCCGCCGCCGGCCACCGCCGGCTCGACGATCTGCCCGGCTACGCACGGGCGTTGAGCGAGGCCGCGCGGGTCCAGGAGTACGCCGGCCGGCCCGAGGAATCGCTGCGGACCTGCGAGGAGGCGGTGGAGTGGGCCCGGCGCGCCCGCGACGAGCGGCTGCAGGCCGCCCTGCAGCTGAGGCTGGCCGACACCCTCGACCGGCTCGGCGATCCCGCGGCGGCCCGGCTGCACCGGGCGGCAGCCGAGAGGTTCCTTGGAACTGACTCTTCCGCCTACGAAATCCGTAGTGCTTCTCGTGAGGATTAGTTGTTTGTAAGGCTAGACAGCGGGAAATCCTTCATTAGACTGGGTCCGCCGCGATGGAACGCGGTCTGTCCCGGTGCGCAGCGATGCATCCGGGTATGTATGGCATTGCTCCACCTTTCCCCCTGATTCAAGGACCGTGATCGACGATGAAGGTCGGCATCCCCCGCGAGGTCAAGAACAACGAGTTCCGCGTGGCCATCACCCCCGCCGGTGTCCACGAGCTCGTCCGCAACGGCCACCAGGTCTTCATCGAGCAGAACGCCGGTGTCGGCTCGTCCATCACCGACGAGGAGTACGTGGCCGCGGGCGCCGAGATCCTCGGCACCGCCGACGAGGTCTGGGCCACCGCCGACCTGCTGCTCAAGGTCAAGGAGCCCATCGCGGAGGAGTACCACCGCCTCCGCAAGGACCAGACCCTCTTCACCTACCTGCACCTGGCCGCGTCCAAGGAGTGCACCGACGCCCTGCTGGCGTCCGGCACCACCGCGATCGCCTACGAGACCGTCGAGACCGCGAACCGCGCCCTGCCGCTGCTCGCCCCGATGTCCGAGGTCGCGGGCCGCCTGGCCCCGCAGGTCGGCGCGTACCACCTGATGCGCTCGGCCGGCGGCCGCGGCGTGCTCCCCGGCGGTGTCCCCGGCACCCACGCCGGCAAGGCCGTGGTCATCGGCGGCGGCGTCTCCGGCTGGAACGCCACCCAGATTGCCGTCGGCATGGGCTTCCACGTGACCCTGCTCGACCGGGACATCAACAAGCTGCGCGAGGCCGACCGGATCTTCGGCACCCAGGTGCAGACGATCGTCTCCAACGCCTACGAGCTGGAGAAGGCCGTCGTCGAGGCCGACCTCGTCATCGGCGCCGTCCTCATCCCGGGCGCCAAGGCCCCGAAGCTGGTCACCAACGAGCTCGTCGCCAAGATGAAGCCCGGAAGTGTCCTTGTCGACATTGCCATCGACCAGGGCGGCTGCTTCGAGGACTCCCACCCGACCACCCACGCCGAGCCGACCTTCCAGGTCCACAACTCGGTCTTCTACTGCGTCGCCAACATGCCGGGCGCGGTGCCGAACACCTCCACCTACGCCCTCACCAACGCCACGCTGCCCTACATCGTGTCGCTGGCGAACAACGGCTGGGCCGAGGCGCTGCGCCGCGACGCCGCGCTGGCCAAGGGCCTCAACACCCATGACGGCAAGGTCGTCTACAAGGAGGTCGCCGAGGCTCACGGCTACGAGCACGTCGAGCTGAACGCCCTTCTGGGCTGAGCCGAGGCCGCCCGGGAGCCCCGGGCCGAGCTTCGCCGACGGTGAGTCAATCCCCGCCGTCAACCTCACGCGTCCGGCCGGACCTTGTCGAGCAAGGTCCGGCCGGATGTGTGTCCGGCCACGTTCCGGCCCGGGTTCAACTCGCCTCGAACGTAACCCTTTAACCGTTTCGCACACCCCTGAAACGTGTGGATGCATGCTTGTGCACCCTTGACAGAGGGATGTTCGGTTGCCGACACATCGGGCCGGGTCCGGTGGATTGTGTTGCTGCGGACCGGTGACACGCCATAGAGTCGCCAACCGTCGGCATGGTGCCACGCTGACCTATCGATAAATGTTCCTGGTCACTTCCAAGGAGGTAAGACGACTTGTGAATAAGTCGACATTCACTCCCGGGAGTGGCGAGCCAGGAGGCGACCCGATCGGCTCCGTCGCGGTCCGTACCTTCGCGACACACCAGCCCATGACGACAGCCCACACGATGAAGACGATGGACGGCCTACACGTGAACGCCACGGCCGGCAACGAGAGTGGCCGAGAGTCCACCCACTTCGCCGCCTACGACGAGCTGCCCGAGGGGCACTTCTACGACCCCGACGCCGAGTACGAGCCCGACCCGGAGTACGCGGCCACCCTCGCACCGGACGCTGCCCGCCAGCGCCGCGAGCGGATCGGCCCGACCGGACGGCCCCTGCCGTACTTCCCGATCCCGGGACCGCTGACCGACCACGGTCCCGCGAAGATCATCGCGATGTGCAACCAGAAGGGCGGCGTCGGCAAGACCACGTCGACCATCAACCTGGGCGCGGCGCTCGCCGAGTACGGCCGCCGGGTGCTGCTCGTCGACTTCGACCCGCAGGGCGCGCTGTCCGTGGGTCTCGGCGTCAACCCGATGGAACTCGACCTCACCGTCTACAACCTGCTCATGGAGCGGGGCATGTCGGCGGACGAGGTGCTGCTCAAGACCGCGGTCCCCAACATGGACCTGCTGCCGAGCAACATCGACCTCTCGGCGGCCGAGGTCCAGCTGGTGAGCGAGGTGGCGCGGGAGTCCACGCTGCAGCGCGCGCTCAAGCCGCTGATGAACGACTACGACTACATCGTGATCGACTGTCAGCCCTCGCTCGGCCTGCTCACCGTCAACGCCCTGACGGCGGCTCACAAGGTCATCGTGCCGCTGGAATGCGAGTTCTTCGCGCTGCGCGGTGTCGCCCTGCTCACCGAGACCATCGAGAAGGTCCAGGAGCGGCTGAACCCGGAGCTGGAGCTCGACGGCATCCTCGCCACGATGTACGACTCCCGGACCGTGCACAGCCGCGAGGTGCTCGCCCGTGTCGTCGAGGCCTTCGACGACCACGTGTACCACACGGTGATCGGCCGGACCGTGCGCTTCCCGGAGACCACGGTCGCCGGTGAGCCGATCACCACGTACGCCTCGAACTCCGTCGGCGCCGCCGCCTACCGCCAGCTCGCCAGGGAGGTGCTCGCCCGGTGTCACGCCGAGTGAGTCTGCCCGGAGCCGACGAGCTGTTCCGCACGACCGGAGGCATGGCCCTGCAGTCCTCCTCGCCCCGCCGGGGCGAGCCGAGGGTGCCCGCGCCGGCGGGCGAGAGCGACACCGAGGCGGCGGCCGAGGGCGCGAGCGGCTCCGAGGAGCACGCCGCGGCGGACTCCTCGGACACGGCCGAGCCGCGCGCCCGCGCGGCCGAGCAGGAGCCCGCGGCGGGGCCGAAGCCGGGGACGGCGGGCGCCGCGACGCCGGCGGCCCGCCGCCGCCGTACGCCCAGCCGGCGGCCGAGCGGGCGGGAACGGCACGACGAGAAGATCACGGTCTACGTCTCCGCCGAGGAGCTGATGGACCTGGAGCACGCGCGCCTGGTGCTGCGCGGCGAGCACGGCCTCGCGGTCGACCGCGGCCGGATCGTCCGCGAGGCGGTCGCGGTGGTCCTCGCCGACCTGGAGTCCCGCGGCGACGCGAGCATCCTGGTCCGGCGCCTGCGCGGCCGCTGACGGTAGCCTGCGCCCTGCCGCGCCCCCCGCACCGCCAGGACCTCCATGCCCCCCGCCGAAACGTCCCCCCAGCCCCGCCGCCGCCCCCTGGGCCGAGGCCCGGGCGCCGCGACGCGCCCGGCGGCGGGGGAGGGGACACCGGACACCGCGCCGGCCCCGCTGCCGCCTGGCCCGGAGCCGGACTCGGAGCCGCCTGGCCCGGAGCCGGAGCCCGAGTCGGCCGCCCCGCAGCCGGAGCAGCCCGAGCCGCAGCCGGCCGCACCGCAGCCCGGGCCGGTCGCCCCCCAGCCGGAACCCGCCGCTCCGATCGCGCCCGCGCACCCCGCCGAGGAGCCGGCGCCCGCGGACGTACCGGATGCCCCGCAGCCCGCGCCCGCGGACGCCCCGGACGCTCCCGCCCCGGCGGAGGGCGGGCGGTTCACCGTGCGGCTGGGGAACTTCGAGGGCCCCTTCGACCTGCTGCTGCAGCTCATCGCCAAGCACAAGTTGGACGTCACCGAGGTCGCGCTGTCCAAGGTGACCGACGAGTTCATGGCGTACATCCGCGGCATGGGACCCGACTGGGACCTCGACCAGGCGACCGAGTTCCTCGTCGTGGCCGCCACGCTGCTCGACCTCAAGGCCGCCCGGCTGCTGCCCGCCGCCGAGGTGGAGGACGAGGCGGACCTCGCGCTGCTCGAAGCGCGCGACCTGCTGTTCGCGCGGCTCCTGCAGTACCGCGCGTACAAGCAGATCGCCGCGATCCTCGCCGAGCGGTGGGAGACCGAGGGCCGCCGCCACCCCCGGACCGTCGGCCTCGAACCGCACCACGCCGCCCTGCTGCCCGAGGTCGTCATCAGCATCGGCCCCGAGGGCTTCGCCCGGCTCGCCGTCAAGGCCATGCAGCCCAAACCCAAGCCGCAGGTGTACGTCGACCACATCCACGCCCCCCTCGTGAGCGTGCGCGAACAGGCCGCCCTCGTGGTCGCCCTGCTGCGCGAGCGCGGGACGCTGAGCTTCCGGGAGCTCGCCGAGGACGCCGACGACACCCTCACCGTCGTCGCGCGCTTCCTCGCGCTCCTGGAGCTGTACCGCGAGAAGGCCGTCGCCCTCGACCAGGAGGACCCGCTCGGGGACCTCACCGTGTCCTGGACCGGCGGGGACGGGGACACCCGCGTCACGGACGAGTTCGACCGCGTAACGGAGGCCATGGAGTGAGCGACGTCCCGGGCGGCCTCAAGCCCGCCCTCGAAGCCGTGCTGCTCGTCGTCGACGAGCCCGCCACCGAGGAGCAGCTCGCCAAGGTGCTCGACGTGCCCCGCCGCGCCGTCGCCGACGCGCTGCGCGAGCTCGCCGACGAGTACACCGTCCAGGGCCGCGGCTTCGAGCTGCGATTCGTCGCCGGCGGCTGGCGGTACTACACCCGCCCCGAGCACGCCGCCGCCGTGGAGCGCTTCGTGCTCGACGGGCAGCAGGCCCGGCTGACCCAGGCGGCGCTGGAGACCCTCGCGGTCGTCGCGTACCGCCAGCCGGTCAGCCGCTCCCGCGTCTCCGCGGTGCGCGGAGTCAACTGCGACGGCGTCATGCGGACCCTCCTCCAGCGCGGTCTGGTGGAGGAGGCGGGCGCGGAACCCGAGACAGGTGCGATCCTGTACAGGACGACGCACTACTTCCTGGAGCGGATGGGCCTGCGCGGCCTGGACGAACTCCCCGAGCTCGCGCCCTTCCTCCCCGAGGCGGACGCGGTCGAGGCCGAGTCCCTGGAAGGAATGCCGTCGTTCGATCCGGACACCCCGGATCGCGAGGACGAAGACGCACGAGCCCACGACAAGACGGAACTTTGATGCGAAGCAGCAGCGGCAGGAACAGCGGAAACAACGGCGGGAGCCGTGGTGCCAAGAGCGGCGGCCGCGGCAACTACCGGGGAGCCGGCAACGGCCGGGACGAGCGGGGCCAGACGCCCGGCCGCTCTCGCCGGCCCCGCCCCGAGGAGCGCACGTACGACGTGGGCACGCCCACCGACGGCCCGAAGCGCGGCCGTGGCGAGGCCGCCCGCGGCGGCGCCAAGGGCGGCCCCAAGCAGTCCCCGAAGCGCGGCGGCGGCCGTACCGCCCCCGCCCGCTCGCGCGAGTACGAGACCCGCGCGGAGGAGCGCAACCGCGAGCGGTACGCGAACAAGCCCGAGATCAAGACGCCCAAGACCTTCCCCGGCGCCGAGCAGGAGGGCGAGCGGCTGCAGAAGGTGCTGGCCCGCGCCGGCTACGGCTCGCGCCGCGCCTGCGAGGAGCTGATCGAGCAGGCCCGCGTCGAGGTCAACGGCGAGATCGTGCTGGAGCAGGGTCTGCGCGTCGACCCGGAGAAGGACGAGATCCGGGTCGACGGCCTGACCGTCGCCACCCAGTCGTACCAGTTCTTCGCGCTGAACAAGCCGGCCGGCGTCGTCTCCACCATGGAGGACCCGGACGGCCGCCAGTGCCTGGGCGACTACGTCACCAACCGCGAGACGCGGCTGTTCCACGTCGGCCGGCTCGACACCGAGACCGAGGGCATCATCCTGCTCACCAACCACGGCGAGCTGGCCCACCGTCTCACCCACCCGAAGTACGGCGTGAAGAAGACCTACCTGGCGGCCGTCACCGGCCCGCTGCCCCGTGAGGTCGGCAAGCGGCTCAAGGACGGCATCCAGCTGGAGGACGGCTACGCGCGCGCCGACCACTTCCGGGTGGTCGAGCAGACCGGCAAGAACTACCTGGTCGAGGTCGTGCTCCACGAGGGCCGCAAGCACATCGTGCGGCGCATGCTCGCCGAGGCGGGCTTCCCGGTGGAGAAGCTGGTGCGCACGGCCTTCGGGCCGATCGCGCTCGGCGACCAGAAGTCCGGCTGGCTGCGCCGGCTGTCGAACACCGAGGTCGGAATGCTGATGAAGGAGGTCGGCCTGTAGGCCGGCGTCCGTCCGACGAAGGGGCCCGTGACCGCCGCCCGGCGGTCACGGGCCCCTTGTCGTGCGGTCACGTGCCCCTGCGCCGTTCCCGTCGCTTCGTACTTGTGGACGAGCGCTCCCAGGCTTTATAGTCAAGGTGACTCTTAAAGAGCTCGGTGTGTCGTGCGACGGCCGGGCCGCCTGGACCCACGGGGGTGGACCAGGCGGCACCCGGCGGCACGGCGCCCGATCGCCGCGAGGCGGAGGTGACGGGCATGAGGCGCTACGGGCACGGGCTGGTCCTGGGCAGGTTCTGTCCGCCGCACGCCGGCCACCACCACCTCATCCGCACCGCCCGCGACCGCTGCGAGCGGCTCACCGTCGTGGTCTGCGGCGCGGCCCCCGAACCGCTCGCCCTCGACGACCGGGTCTCCTGGCTGCGCGAGGTGCATCCCGAGGTACGGATCGTCGCCGCGGACTCCGTGACCGATCCGTCCGCCGTGCCCGCGGCCGTCCTCGCCGCCGCCGCGGTCCCCGAACCGATCGACGCGGTCTTCAGCTCGGAGCGGTACGGCGAGGAGCTGGGCCGGCGGCTCGGCGCGGAGGCGGTCTGCGTGGACCCCGGGCGCAGCGTCTTCGCCGTCTCCGGCGCCGCGGTCCGCAAGGACCCGGTGAGCTGGTGGGACTTCCTGGAGCCGCCGGTGCGCGCGGCGCTCACCCGGCGGATCGTCGTGCTCGGCGCGGAGTCCACCGGCGCGACCACCCTGGCCCTCGCCCTCGCCGACCACTACCGGCGGCGCGGCGGCGTGTGGGCGCGCACCCGCTGCGTACCGGACCATGCGGACGCCTACCGCGGCCCGCGGCCGGTGCGGGAGCTGCGCTCGGAGGAGTACCCGCTGATCGCCGACGGCCAGGCCGAGCGGGAGGAACAGGCGGCCCGCACGGGCTCGCCGGTGCTGTTCTGCGACGCGGACGCGTTCACGGCGGCCATCCGGCACGAGCGGTACCTCGGCGTCCCGAGCGAGGACACGGCCCGGATCGCCGCGCGCGGACGCCAGCACCTGTGGCTCCTGACCGACCACCGGGGCGTGCCGGCGGACGGCGACGACGGGCTCCGGGCCTGGATGACCGCGCGGCTGCTCGCCCAGCTCGCGCACACCGGGCGGCGGACCGCCGTCCTGACCGGACCGCACGAGGAGCGGCTGGCGACCGCCGTCGCCGCCGTGGACGACCTGCTGGCCGAGGGCTGGCACCTGACCCCGGAGTTCCCATGAGCACCGCCCGGGCCCCCGAGGGCTACGACAAGTACGCCTTCGAGCCCTTCGCCGTCACCGTCGACCTCGCCGTCCTGACCGTCCGCGCGCAGCGGCTGCACGTCCTGCTCGTGGAACGCGGCCAGGAGCCGTACGCGGGGGCCTGGGCGCTGCCCGGCGGCTTCGTGCTGCCCCGGGAGTCCTCCGAGCAGGCCGCGCGGCGCGAACTCGCGGAGGAGACCGGGCTGTCGGAGGAGACGGTCGCGGGGCTCCACCTGGAGCAGCTGCGGACGTACAGCGAACCGGACCGGGACCCGAGGATGCGGGTCGTGTCGGTCGCGTACACCGCCCTCGTGCCGGACGAGCTGCCCGAGCCGCGCGGCGGCGGGGACGCGGCGCAGGCGCGCTGGCTGCCGTACGGGACGCACGGGCCGCTCGCCTTCGACCACGACCGGATCCTCGCCGACGCCCGGGAACGGGTCGGCGCCAAGCTCGAGTACACGTGTCTCGCCACCGCCTTCTGCCCGCCGGAGTTCACGCTCGGCGAGCTGCGGGAGGTGTACGAGACGGTCTGGGGCGTCGAGCTCGACCGCCCCAATTTCCGGCGCAAGGTCCTCGCCACGCCCGGCTTCGTGCAGGCCGTGGAGGGACCGCCGCGCCTCACCGGCGGACGGGGGAAACCGGCCGCTCTCTACCGGGCGGGCAGCGCCACCGCGCTGCACCCGCCCCTGCTGCGACCGGAAGGACGGTCAACCGCATGATCCATGCACGGACCCTCACCAAGCAGGCCGCCACGGGGACCCTGATCGGCCTGGCGCTCGGCGACGCGCTGGGCTTCCCCACCGAGTTCAACGACGTGCCCGCCATCCTCGCCAAGTGCGGGCCCTGGCGGCGGATGGAGCTGCCCGGAGGACGCGGGAAGGCGTACGTCACCGACGACACCCAGATGACCCTGGCGGTCGCGCGCGCCCTGCGCACGGCCCAGGACCGGGGCACGCTGGCGCCCCTGAGGCTGACCCGCCCCCTCCGCGAGGAATTCGTCGACTGGTACCACTCCCCGGACAACAACCGGGCACCCGGCCGGACGTGCATGGTGGCCTGCCGGCTGCTCGACGGCGACCGGCCCTGGCAGCAGGCCAGCCAGATCGGCTCCAAGGGCTGCGGGGCGAACATGCGGGTGGCGCCGGTCGGGCTCGCGCCCGGGCTCGGCGACGAGCAGCGGGCGGGCGCGGCGCAGCTCCAGTCCGCGCTGACGCACGGCCACCCGACGGCCCTGGCCGCCTCCGACCTGACGGCCCGCGCGGTGTACCTGCTCACGCAGGGCGCGGAACCGCTGGGCCTGGTCGGCCGGCTGCGCTCGTACGCGTACGAGAACCGGTCCCGCTACCACCACAAGTGGCTCGGCGACCTGTGGACCCACGGCCACGACGCCACGCCGGAGTCCTTCATCGAACGCGGCTGGGACGAGTGCCTGGCCGTCCTGGAGAAGCTCGCCGAGGCCGTCCGCACCGCCGACCCGGAGCTCGACCCCTGCGAGTACACCGGCGACGGCTGGATCGCCGAAGAGGCCCTGGCCACCGCCCTCCTGTGCTTCCTGCAGTTCCCCGAGGAACCGCTCACGGCCCTCCGCCGCGCCGCCTGCACCCGCGGCGACTCCGACTCCATCGCAGCCCTCACCGGCGCCTTCGCCGGCGCCCACCTCGGCGCCGCCGCGTGGCCCAACGAATGGTCCGAACGCCTCGAATACCGCACCGAACTCCTCACCCTGGGCGCCCTCTGGGACGCCTGACGGCCAGGACCTGTCCGGCGGATCATGGCCGGACAGGTCCTAGAGGGCGCGCAGGGCTGAGGTGTGGCGGGTTCGGGTGAGGAAGGTCTCGATCTTCGGGTGGTCCGGGGATTCGGGGAGGGGGGAGGTGTTCAGGGACTCGTCCGCCTCCGTGCGGAGGCGGGTCATCCAGGACTCGACCTCGGGCCAGGGGACCTCGCCGCGTTTGACGGCGAGGAGGCGGTCGCGGTGGGGGCCCGCGTCCAGGGTCAGGCGGCCGGTGCGCAGGAGGTCGCGGCAGCTGATCAGGAGGCGCAGGAGGTGCATCGCGTGCTTCCAGCGCGGGGCGCCGTACTGGCGGAGGTCGGCGTCCAGCTTGCGGCGCTGGCCGGCCGCGTAGCCGACGAAGGTCGCGTGCGTGCGGCGGGACAGGAACGCGCCGCGCAGCGCCAGCAGTTCGCGGCCGGTGTCGTCCACGTGGTCGACGAGCGGGGAGTGCAGGCACTCCAGGATGTTCGGGTTGCCGCGCAGGGCCAGTTCGCAGAAGCGTTCCAGCTCCCAGCTGAACTGCTCCTCGCCCGGCCCCTCCACATGCGTCGGCGGCTTCTCGAAGCGCCAGTACAGGGGCGTCGGGGCCAGGAACACGCCCCGCCGGTCCGTGTCGCTGCCTTCGGTCGCCAGACCGAAGGCGCGCGACCCCATGACGCAGGAGTAGATCGTGTGGTCGCGCACCAAGGTCTCGGGAATCATGCGGGGGAGGGTAGTGCGGGAGCCCGACCTGGGGCGCGGGGGTTTTCGCGTGGTGGACTCAGCGCGGGATTCTCCCGCGCTCGGCGTGCGCTCAGCCCAGGGTGATCCGGTCGCCCACCACCGTGATCCGTGCCGCCGGCAGCGCGCGCGTGGCCGGGCCCGCCTCCACCGCGCCGTCGGCGACGGCGAACTTCGAGCCGTGGCAGGGGCAGTCGATCGTGCCGTTCGCGACCTTGCTCACCGTGCAGCGCTGGTGCGTGCAGATCGCCGAGAACGCCTTGAACTCGCCCGCCGTCGGCTGCGTCACGACGACCTTGCGGTCCGGGAAGATCCTGCCGCCGCCGACCGGGATGTCCGCGGTCGTCGCCAGCGCCTCGCCCGCCGGGGCGGAGGCCGTCGGCCCCGTGGCCGTCGGCGTCGGCGCCGCGCCCCCGTCCGAGCCGCCGTCCGCGTCGCAGCCCGCCGCCGCCAGCGCTGCCAGCGAGCCCGCACCGGCCAGCAGGACGCTGCGGCGGGGCTTGGGTTCAGAAGTCATGGCGCCCAGCTTGGTCGCCCACCCCGCCGAAGCGCCGCCAACACGCCTACACCCAGGGCGTCAGCTCCCTCGCACGGCCGTCCTCGTCCCGCCGCACCTCCAGGACCGCCGTCACCGCCGTCCGCTCGATCGGGCCGTACACGTGGGGGAAGAGCCGGTCCTCGCCGCCCTCCCAGCGGACCTCCGCCGACAGCCGCGCCTCGTCCAGGACCAGCACCAGCAGCGTCCCCGGCACGTCCCGGTAGTGCGCGTCGGCGATCGCCAGCGCCGCCTGCTCGTCCGGCGAGCAGTGCACGAAGCCCTCCGCCGCGAGCGACGGCGGGGCGTAGGCGGCCTCGGGGGCCGCGATCCAGGTGTCCAGGGGTACGACGTGCATCAGCATGCGGACCTTTCTACCGCCTCCGGCCCCGGCGACTAATCTTGATCGGAGCACTCCGCACCCTCCCCGCAGGCCCCGTGGCCGCCCCGAGCAAGGACACCGCCCAGTGAGAACCGCCGTCGTCATCGGAACCGGGCTGATCGGCACCTCCGCCGCGCTCGCCCTCGCCGGCCGGGGCGTCACCGTCCACCTCGTCGACCACGACCCGGCCCGCGCCCGCACCGCCGCCGCCCTCGGCGCCGGCACCGACGAGCCCGCCGAGGGCCCCGTCGACCTCGCGATCGTCGCCGTCCCCCCGGCCCACGTCGCCACCACCCTCGCCGACGCCATGCGCGCCGGCCTCGCCCGCGGCTACCTCGACGTCGCCAGCGTCAAGGGCGGCCCCCGGCGCGAGCTGGAGGCGCTGGGCCTCGACCTCACCGCGTACATCGGCACCCACCCGATGTCCGGCAAGGAGCGCTCCGGACCGCTCGCGGGCAGCGCGGACCTCTTCGAGGGCCGCCCCTGGGTGCTCACCCCCACCCGCGACACCGACACCGAGGTCCTCAACCTCGCCCTGGAGCTGGTCGCGCTCTGCCGCGCCGTGCCCGTCGTCATGGACGCCGACGCCCACGACCGCGCCGTCGCCCTCGTCTCGCACACCCCGCAGCTCGTCTCCTCCATGGTCGCCGCGCGGCTCGAGACCGCCGACGAGACCGCCGTACGGCTGTGCGGGCAGGGCATCCGCGACGTGACCCGCATCGCCGCCTCCGACCCCCGGATGTGGGTGGAGATCCTCTCCGCCAATCCCGGCCCGGTGGCCGACGTGCTGGCGGGCGTCGCCGCGGACCTCGACGAGACCGTGCGCGCGCTGCGCGCCCTGCAGTCCGCCGACGAGGACAAGCGCCGCGACGGCGCCACCGGCGTCGAGGACGTGCTGCGCCGCGGCAACGCGGGCCGCGCCCGCGTCCCCGGCAAGCACGGCGCGGCGCCCACGCAGTACGAGACCGTCGCCGTGCTCATCAGCGACCAGCCGGGCGAACTGGCCCGGATCTTCGCCGACGCCGGCGCCGCGGGCGTCAACATCGAGGACGTCCGCATCGAGCACGCCACCGGCCAGCAGGCGGGCCTCGTCCAGCTCATGGTCGAGCCCACAGCGGCGGGCCTCCTGGGCGCGGCGCTCCGCGAACGGGGCTGGTCCCTGAGGACGGCGTAGCGGCGCCGGGCGGCCCGCCCCGGACCGCTCGGCCGAACGGGGGTCCGGGAATCGGTAACCTTGTGGTGGTCCCTCGCATCCGCCGGGGCCGTCCCCTGCCACCAGGAAGGTGCCCCACACCGTGGAATCCGTGATCGTCGCCATCGACGGCCCCTCCGGCACGGGCAAGTCGAGCACGTCGAAGGCGGTCGCCGCCAAGCTCGGACTGCGCTACCTGGACACCGGCGCCCAGTACCGGGCGATCACCTGGTGGATGATCACCAACGGGGTGGACGTCGAGGACGCGCAGGCCGTCGCGACCGCGGCCGGCAAGCCCGTGATCGTCTCCGGCACCGACCCGACGGCCCCGACGATCACCGTCGACGGGCTCGACGCCTCCGGCCCGATCCGGACGCAGGAGGTCACCTCCCGGGTCAGCGCCGTCAGCGCCGTCCCGGAGGTCCGCTCGATCATCACCGACCTGCAGCGCTCCATCGCCGCGCAGGCCGCCGGCGGCATCGTCGTCGAGGGCCGGGACATCGGCACCACGGTGCTGCCCGACGCCGACCTGAAGATCTTCCTCACCGCGTCCCCCGAGGCCCGTGCCGCCCGCCGTTCCGGCGAGCTCAAGGGCTCCGACGTGCACGCCACCAGGGAAGCCCTGATCAAGCGGGACGCGGCCGACTCCAGCCGCAAGACGTCCCCGCTCGCCAAGGCCGACGACGCCGTCGAGGTCGACACCACCGAGCTCACGCTCGACCAGGTCATCGAATGCGTGGTCACCCTGGTGGAGGAGAAGAGGGCGGCCGGCAAGTGAGCGAAGCTCCGACGGAGCGCGGCGCCGAGGTTGGCCGCAGGATCGGCGTCGGCCTCATGTACGGGTTCTGGAAGCCCCGCGTGCTCGGCGCCTGGCGGGTTCCGGCCACCGGGCCCGTGATCCTCGCCGTCAACCACGCGCACAACATCGACGGGCCGATGGTCATGGGCGTGGCGCCCCGGCCCACCCACTTCCTCATCAAGAAGGAGGCCTTCGTCGGGCCTCTGGGCTCGTTCCTCAAGGGGATCGGGCAGGTCGAGGTGGACCGCTCCGGCGCCGACCGCGCCGCGATAGGCAACGCCCTCGCCGTCCTGGAGCAGGGCGGCGTGCTCGGGATCTTCCCCGAGGGCACCCGGGGCGAGGGCGACTTCGCCTCGCTGCGCGCCGGGCTCGCGTACTTCGCCGTCCGCAGCGGCGCGCCGATCGTCCCGGTCGCCGTCCTGGGAAGCACCGACGCCCCCGGACGGTTGATCAAGGCGCTGCCGCGGCTGCGCAGCCGCGTCGACGTCGTCTTCGGCGACGCCTTCCAGGCCGGCGACGGCTCGGGGCGGCGTACCCGCAGGGCGCTGGACGACGCCACCGTGCGCATCCAGGAGCAGCTCACCGCGCACCTGAAAAACGCCAGGCGTCTCACCGGACGCTGAGCGAGACTCTGAGTAGTGGGGCCCGGGGCCCGGGAACCCACCGACCACGAATGATCAAGGAACGGACTTCATGAACGACCAGCACGATCACGGGGCACTTGGCGACGCCGAGTACGCGGAGTTCATGGAG
Source organism: Streptomyces tritici (assembly GCF_048500665.1). Taxonomy (NCBI): domain Bacteria; kingdom Bacillati; phylum Actinomycetota; class Actinomycetes; order Kitasatosporales; family Streptomycetaceae; genus Streptomyces; species Streptomyces tritici. The sequence goes on along the minus strand of NZ_CP183183.1, from coordinate 1,246,297 downwards.
CTCGCCGCGGAAGAGGGCTTCGACCCGGAGGAGGTCGAGGGCGCGATCGAGGAGGCCGGCCACGGCCCGCTCCCCGTCCTCGCCGTCGTCGGCCGCCCCAACGTGGGCAAGTCGACCCTGGTGAACCGGATCATCGGCCGCCGCGAGGCGGTCGTCGAGGACCGTCCGGGCGTCACCCGCGACCGCGTCACCTACGAGGCCGAGTGGGCCGGCCGCCGCTTCAAGGTCGTCGACACCGGCGGCTGGGAGCAGGACGTCCTCGGCATCGACGCCTCCGTCGCCGCCCAGGCCGAGTTCGCCATCGAGGCCGCCGACGCGGTCGTCTTCGTCGTCGACGCCGTCGTCGGCGCCACCGACACCGACGAGGCCGTCGTCAAGCTGCTGCGCCGCGCCGGCAAGCCCGTCGTGCTCGCCGCCAACAAGGTCGACGGCCCGTCCGGCGAGGCCGACGCAGCCATGCTGTGGTCCCTCGGCCTCGGCGAGCCGTTCCCGGTCTCCGCGCTGCACGGCCGCGGCACCGGCGACCTGCTCGACGAGGTCCTCAAGGCCCTCCCCGACGCCCCCGAGCAGACCTTCGGCACCGCCCTCGGCGGCCCCCGCCGCATCGCCCTCATCGGCCGGCCGAACGTCGGCAAGTCCTCCCTGCTCAACAAGGTCGCCGGCGAGGAGCGGGTCGTCGTCAACGAGCTGGCCGGCACCACCCGCGACCCGGTCGACGAGCTGATCGAGCTCGGCGGCAAGACCTGGAAGTTCGTGGACACCGCGGGCATCCGCAAGAAGGTCCACCTCCAGGAGGGCGCGGACTACTACGCCTCCCTGCGCACCGCCGCCGCCGTGGAGAAGGCCGAGGTCGCGGTCATCCTCATCGACACGACCGACTCCATCTCCGTCCAGGACCAGCGGATCATCACCATGGCCGTCGAGTCCGGCCGGGCGATCGTCATCGCCTACAACAAGTGGGACGAGCTCGACGAGGAGCGCCGCTACTACCTCGAGCGCGAGATCGAGACGGAGATGCAGCAGGTCTCCTGGGCGCCCCGGGTCAACGTCTCCGCGAAGACCGGCCGCCACATGGAGAAGCTGGTCCCGGCGATCGAGACCGCGCTGGAGGGCTGGGAGACCCGCGTCCCCACCGGCCGGCTGAACGCCTTCCTCGGCGAGCTGGTCGCGGCCCACCCGCACCCGATCCGCGGCGGCAAGCAGCCCCGCATCCTGTTCGGCACCCAGGCCGGCACCAAGCCGCCGCGGTTCGTGCTCTTCACGTCCGGCTTCCTGGAGCACGGCTACCGCCGCTTCGTCGAGCGCCGGCTGCGCGAGGAGTTCGGCTTCGAGGGCACCCCGATCCACATCTCGGTGCGGGTGCGCGAGAAGCGCGGCAGGAAGAAGTGACCTGACGGCACACACGGCGGAGGGCCGGGGCGCACAGCCCCGGCCCTCCGCCGTTCCACGAGGTGCGTCACAGTCCCCGGCGCGGGCCCGGTGGCAGCGCCGCCTGCCAGCCCCGGGAGTACGTGAACCCGCTCGTGCCGCCGTAGCCGCCGTACCCGCCGGTGCCGAGGGTCCGGAAGTTCGGCTCGTCCTCGCCGCTGCGGTCGCCCGGCAGGGCCCGGAAGGCCCTGCGGTACTCCGCGTACAGCCGGTCGTAGATCGGCGTCTGCGACGGCTCCGCCGTGCCCTCCTGCGCGGGGCGCATGGCGGGGATCGGACTCTGGTACGGCTGCGGGGAGGGATCGTATGCGTGCACGTATGTGCCAACGACCCCGCCGCCCGTCGGATGCGGGCGGCCGTCGGAAAGAGGACGCTCCGTGGGGCGGCTCGCCATGGGGCCGCTCTCCGGAGCGGCCCGCGGGCGCGGGACGGCCGGGACCCCCGGCACGTACGCCGGTCCTATGTCCCGGCGCACGTCCCCCATCAGGTGCCGGCCAGCGGCATCGCGGCGGCCACCAGGCGGCCGTTCGCCGCGGCCTTCTCCAGCGCGTCGCGCAGCAGGTCCTCGCGCGGCTGCTGGCCGATGGAGCCGACCGGGGCGGCGAACACCAGGACCGTGTGCGACTTGTTGGCCGCCGCGCGCCAGCCCTCGGTGACCTGCAGTGGCTGGTGGGCCTGCCACCAGGCCGCCTGGCCCGCCCCGCCGGGCCCCGGCTGGAGCACGGAGTGCAGCTGGCCCATGGCCACCAGGACGGACCAGCCGGGCAGCTGGGCCGGCTTCTGGTTGACGTCCACGACGGGCTGGAAGCCCTGCTCCAGGAGCAGCGGCAGGAACTCGTCGGTGGTGCCGTCGGAGCCGGGCCGGGCGACCGGCGCGGTGGGCTCGACGACCAGCGCGGGGTGCAGCTCGCCCTCGATGAGCACGAGACCGCTGGTGACGCCGAGGACGGCCTGCTCCGGGTGGGCGGCGGCCAGCGCGTCCGCCGCGTCCGAGGCGGTGATGGAGCGGACCGCGCCCTGCAGCTGGTCCTCGGCGACCCTCACGACCTGCGACGGGATGCAGCTGGCGTGGGCGAACGCCAGGACCGCGGTCTCCTCGCCGACGAACAGGACGGTGCTCGTGCGCTCCTGCTCGGAGTCGCCCGGCGTCCGGCAGGAGGTGCAGTCGTAGCTGCCCGGGGCGTTCTCGCCGGCGAGCAGCCGGTCCGCTTCTTCGTCGCCGATCTCGGCGCGTACGTCCTCGCTGACGTCGAGCATGCGCGGCACGGGGGACTCCCTGGACTCGGTGCGTGCGACGCCGGGCGGTTCCCGGTCGTCTCATGCCGAGTTCAACGGGCGATGCGCGGCCGGAGTCACGCGTCACATGCCACGGGGTTGCGGTGGGCCGACCGGGTGGGGTCGGCGGGCGGCCCGCGCGGCGACGCCGCCGCGGCGGGGGAGCGGTCCTTAGCGTGACCCGATGTCGAAGATCCGATGTTCTGCGGCCGGCGGCCGGCGCGCCGCTCTGCTCGCGGCCGGTGCGCTGCTCTCCACGGTGACCGCCGCGGGCCTGTGCACGCCTCCCGCCGAGGCGGCCCCCGTACCGTCCGCCGCGTCCGCGTCCTCGTCCCCTTCCTCCGCCTCCGTCGCCCCGGCGGCCGTGTCCGCGTCCGTGCGGGCCGGTGCCGTGCCCGCGTACGCCTGTGCCAAGGACCAGTGGCCGTGGGGCTGCGTCGCCCTGTGCGAGAGCGGCGGCGACTGGCACATCAACACCGGCAACGGCTACTACGGCGGGCTGCAGTTCTGGCAGCCCACGTGGGAGGAGCACGGCGGCCTGAAGTACGCCCGGCGCGCCGATCTCGCCACCCGGGCCCAGCAGATCAAGGTCGCGGAGGAGGTGCTGCGCACCCAGGGCTGGAAGGCGTGGCCGGTCTGCTCCAAGCGGTACGGGCTGAGCGGGCGGATGCACGTCGTCCAGCCCGGCGACACGCTCAGCTCGATCGCCCGGCGGTTCCGGATCAAGGGCGGCTGGAAGGCGCTGTACGAGGCCAACAAGAAGGAGATCGGGGCGGATCCGAACCGGCTGCGGACCGGGGTCATGCTCCTCATCTCGATTCCGGCGTCCACGTAGCGACTTCGGCGGGCTCCCCGCTGAACGCGAGGGAGCCCCGCCGCAGTTCGTGCACCAGCGTGCCGCGGGGCAGCGCGCCCGGCGGCGGCAGGCGCTGCTCGGCGAGCACCACGGCCGCGCCGCGCTCGGCCGTGAGCGCGGCGAGCCGCTCGTACGTGCGGGCCGCCACGGGCGGGGACATGCCGAGGGCCGGCTCGTCGACGAGGACGACGCGGGCGTCGGGGGTGAGCAGCGCGCGGGAGACGGCGAGCATGCGGCGCTCGCCGCCGGACAGGGTGCCGGCGCGGCGGGGGAGCAGCGGGACGAGGGCGGGGTACGCGTCGAGGGCCGCGTCGGGGGCGGCGGGGCAGAGGGCCAGATTCTCCGCGACGGTGAGGGTCGCGTACACGGCGCGCAGGTCCGGTACGAGGCAGAGCCCGCGCCGCGCGCGGACGTGGGCGGGCCAGCGGGTGGCGTCCTCCCCACGCCAGAGGAGGCGGCCGGATGCCAGCGGGACGGTGCCGGCGAGGGCGCGCAGCACGGTGGTCCGGCCGGCGCCGTTGCGGCCGAGGAGGACGGTGACGGTGGCGGCGGGGACGGGCAGGTCGACCCCGTGCAGGGCTTCGAGGGGCCCGTAGCGGACGCGGGCGCCGATCAGGTGCATCTCCGTACTCATGACACGAGCCGCCCGCCCTCCATGGTGTGCACGGTGTGCGCGATCCCGGCGACGAGGTCGAGGTCGTGCTCGACGACGAGCACGGCGAGGCCGTCGGCGGCGAGGGCGGCGAGGACGCGGGCGAGGTCCGCCGTCTCGGCGGCGTCGAGTCCGGCGGCGGGCTCGTCGAGCAGCAGCGTGTGCGGCCGCCCGGCGAGGGCCCGGGCGAGCTCGACGCGGCGGAGGGTGCCGGTGGGCAGCCCGGCGGCCGGGAGGCGGCGCAGGGCGCCGTCGAGCCCGAAGAGGCGCAGGGCGAGGTCGGTGGCCTGCCCCGGGGGGCCGGCGCGGCGGTGGCCGCCCTGCTCGGCGCCGATGCGGACGTTGTCCTCGACGCTCAGGGACGGGAACACGGCCAGCTGCTGGAAGCTGCGGGCGATGCCGAGGCGGGTACGGGTGTGGGCGGGGCGGTGCGTGATGTCCGTGCCGTCGAGCACGACGCGGCCGGCGCGGGGGCGGAGGCTGCCGGCGAGGCAGCCGAAGAGCGTGCTCTTGCCGGCGCCGTTGGCTCCGACGACCGCGGTGATGCGCCCCGGCGGTACGTCGACCCCCACCCGGTCGAGCCCCAGCACGCCACCGGGGTACGCGTACACCAGCCCTTCGGCCCGCAGCCCGGCTGCGCCGCCGCCGCGGCGAGCGGACGCGGGGTGCGGGGCGCCGCCGGCGGGTGCGGGTGGGTGGGGCTGTGCCCGGCCTCCGGCCGGGCTGTGGTTCCCTCCCGTGCCACCCGTGCGGGTGGGAGTGTCGGGTGCGGGTCCACCGGTGCCGGGCTGGGCGCCGTCGGCGGCTGCGGGTCGGTGGGGGTGCGTCCGGCCTGCGGCCGGGGCGGGGGCGCGCGTGGACAGCCAGGCGGTCAGGGTGGGGAGGCGGGCGTTGAGGGTGGCCAGGAGGCCGATCAGGGCGGCTGCGACGCCGCCTCTCGGGCCGGCGTCCAGGGCGACCAGCAGGGCGGCGCCCAGCAGGGGGGCCAGGAGGCTGTCGGCGCCCAGGACGACGAGCGCGGCGAACCACAGGAGCGCGCGGACCGGGTCGTACGCCTCCGGGTCGAAGGCCCGCAGCGACATGCCCCACAGCGCGCCGCCCAGCCCCGCCAGGCCCGCGCCCGCGACGAAGGCGGCCAGTTTGAGGCGGGCGACCGGGACGCCCGCCGCCTCCGCGCCCGGCTCGTGGTCCCGCAGGGCCGCCAGGGCCCGTCCCGCGCGGCCCCGGCGCAACGCCGCGACCAGGGCCAGGCAGGCCGCCAGGACGGCCAGCTCCAGGGCGTAGTACGCGCGGTCGTCCGCGAAGCCCGGCGGCCGGTCGAGCGACAGCCCGGCCGTCGCGTACGGCTGGGCGAAGACGAAGCGGCTCACCGCCACCCCCACCGCGAGCGTCGCCAGCGCCAGCGCCAGGCCGTGCCGGCGGATCGCCGGCCAGGCCGTGAGCCCGCCCGCGACCGCCACCGCCGCCACGGCCACCGGCAGCGCCGCCCAGGCCGGCCGGCCCGCCCCGGTGAGCACCCCCGTCAGCAGCGCGCCCAGCCCCGCGTACGCCGCCTGCCCCAGCGCGATCTGGCCGCCCCGGCCGGTCACCACCACCAGCGACAGCAGCACGATCGCCAGCGCCGGGACCTGCATCGACGTCCTCAGGTCCGAGCCCCCCAGGCCCAGGGGCAGGAGGAACAGGACCGCGGCCACGAGCCAGATCCCCGGTGGCAGCCGGGCCGGCACCGACGGGGGCGGCAGCGTGTCCTTCGCCCCCACCCCCGGCAGCACCCACGCCACCACGAGCAGCGCCACCACGAACAGGTTCGCCCCCAGCGCCTGCACCAGCGGACCCGCCCAGCCCTCCGGGTGCAGCCGCGTCAGCTGCGCCTGCGCCACGCCGATCGCCAGCGCCGTGCCCACCGCCACCGGCAGGCTCCGCATCCGCGCCGCCACCGCCACCGCGATCACCTCGACGACCAGCAGCGGCATCCCGTACGGGTCGAGGCGCACGTACGGCGCGAGCAGCACCCCCGTCAGCCCCGCCGTGAACGCGCCGAACGCCCAGCCCACCGACGCCACCCGGTCCGCGTCGATGCCGCCCAGCACCGCCAGCGGCCGGTTGTCCACCACCGCGCGCAGCTCCCGCCCGAACCGGGTCCGGCGGGTCACCGCCGCCACGCCGCAGGCCAGCACCACCACCGCGCCCAGCTGCGCCCAGGGGTCGTCGCCCAGCAGCACCGGTGCGTCGTCCCGCGCCCCCGTGCCCCACAGCAGCGCCGCCGCCCCGACCAGCAGCACGAACACGCCGATCGAGGCCACCAGCGTCCGCGTCGGATCGGAGCCGGCCCGGGCCAGCGGCCGGAACACCACCCGGTCCAGGGCCAGGCCCAGCCCGGGGGCCACCAGGAGCAGGGTCACCGCCGTCCCGAGGGCGAGCGGCCAGTCCCACACCACCACGAACTGCCGCAGCGCGTACGCGCACACCATCGCGATCGCCCCGTGCGCCAGGTTCAGCACCCCGGTCGCGCGGTAGGTGACGACGAGCCCGATGCCGGTGAGCGCCGCCGCGCTGCCGATCGCCAGGCCCGCGAGCGTCAGCTCGTACGTCAGCGAGGCCACGGCTCACACACCGGGCAGGGGTCCAGCTCCTCGTCCCCCGCCGGCACCGCCTCCGCCTTGCCCGCGACCAGCGGGCAGTCCGGGCGGTGGGCCAGCGTCCCGCCGGGCACCCGCAGCGGCGGGTCCGTGGACGACGGCCTCCAGGGGACCTCGTCCGGGGACTCCGGCGGCCCCTGGGCGGGAAGCCCGCCCTCGGGCGGCCCGTCCCGCCCCGCCGCCCCCGCCGCGACCAGCACCGCGGCCGCCACGATCAGCGCCGCCCCCGGCACCGTCCCGGACGCCAGCCACGGCAGCTGGCGCTCGGCGAAGCGCTCGCCGGACATCCCGTACCAGCCGACCGCGCACAGCACCGCGCCCGCGGCCGCCGCCGCGAGCCCGGCCCACAGCAGCATCCGGCGTGTCGGCACGGACGGGACCTCCCAGGGCTTGCTTTGCGTGGAGCCGGTAACCGGCCCACCCTGGAATCATCGGGCCGCAGGGCCCGAACGGACACCCGGTGGTGAGCCAGATGGTTCTCAACAGACTCGGCGGGCGCTCACGTCTGGCGGCGCTCGCGGCCGCGGCCGTCCTCGTCGTCGCTCCCGTCGCCGCGGCCTGCGGTGACGACGACTCGCCGTCGTCGCCGTCGACGCCGACCTCACCGATCGCCCCGCCCGTGCCCACGTCGCCCCCGGCGGCCGACGAACCGGCCGACCCGGTGGCCGCGAAGGCCGAGATCACCAAGAACTGGACCGCCTTCTTCGACGCGAAGACCCCGGTGGACGAGAAGGTCCGCGTCCTGGAGAACGGCGAGCAGATGCGGCCGGTCCTGGCCGCCTTCGCGCAGGATCCGAACGCCGCCAAGTCGTCCGCGAAGGTCAGCGCCGTCTCCTTCACGGCGAAGGACAAGGCCGAGGTCACCTATGACCTGCTGGTCGGCGGGACCCCCGCGATCCCGGACAGCAAGGGCACCGCGGTCGAGCAGGAAGGCACCTGGAAGGTCTCCGTCCAGACGCTGTGCGCTCTGGTGAAGCAGAGCGGCAATGCGGCCGTTCCGGGCTGCTGAGGCACTGTTCCTGACGCTGCTGCTCGCACTGCTCGCCGCCTGCGGCAGCCGGCTCCCCGAAGCGGCCTTCGGGACGCGGTCCACCGGCCCCGCCGACGGCACGCCGATCCGCGTCGGCATCATCACCAGCGCGACCAGCCCCGTCGGCGGCGACGCCTTCACCGGCCCGCGCGACGGAGCCCTCGCGTACTTCGCCGCGCTGAACGCCGACGGCGGCGTGGCCGGCCGCCGCGTCGAGCCGGTCACCTGCGACGACGGCGGCAGCGGCGTCGGCAACACCGCCTGCGTGCACGAACTCCTCGACGAGAAGAAGGTGTTCGCCCTCGTCGCCACGACCGCCCTCGACTACGCGGGCGCCCCGCTCGTCGCCCGCGCCGGCGTCCCCGACATCGGCGGCCAGCCGCTCGGCCCCGCGTACGACACCTATCCGCACCTCTACGGGATCTACGGCAGCCTCGCCCCACGCACGGGCGGGTCGCCGGGCTGGAACGGCGTCCTGTACGGCGGGACCGAGGTGTACCGCTACTTCCGGACCGAGCACGGTGCGGGAACGGCCGCCGTCGTCTCGTACAACCAGGCCGCCTCCGCCGCCTACGCCCGGCTGATCGTGGCCGGACTGCGCGCCGAGGGCTACCGCGTGGTCACCGAACAGGTCGACTTCGCCCTGCCCAACTACCGCGCCGTCGCCGCCGATCTGCGCGCCCAGCGCGCCGACCTCGTCTTCGACGCGCTGGACAGCCACGGCAACGCCCGGCTGTGCGAGGCGATGGACGACGCCGGGGTCCGGGTCACCGCCAAGGTCACCAACGTGCAGAACTGGAATTCCGCCGTCCCCCAGGACTACGCGCGCTCCCCGGTCTGCCGCAACGCCCTGTGGGTGACCGGCTCCAGCCGCAACTACGAGGACACCGACCACCCGGCGGTCAAGGCGTTCCGCGAGGGCGTCCGGGGCACGCTGAAGGGCCGGCCGCTCTCCCAGTGGCAGCTGGAGGGCTGGGCGGCGGCCATGTGGTTCACGGATGCGGCGCGCTCCTGCGCCGGCGCGCTCACCCGGGCGTGCGTGGAGCGGTACCTGAACCGGCCGGAGCCGTACACCGCCGGCGGACTGCTGCTGCCGGTCCGCTTCGAGCGCCTGGACGAGCCGCCGAAGGCCCGGCGGACCTGCCTGTCCGTGGCCCGCTGGCAGGACGGCCGCGGCTGGGTGACGCAGGGCGGCGGGATGACGGCCACCTGCGCCACCGTGCCCCAGCTGCCGTACCGGCCGTGACGACGCGCTCCGCCGGGGCAGTAGAGTTCCCGGGGACCCAATTCACCACGGACGTTCTCGACGGGGGAGGCGCGTCAGCGCCATGCGCATTTCCTTTCTGCTGCACAACGCCTACGGCATCGGCGGCACGATCCGCACCACGTTCAACCTCGCGCAGGTGCTCGCGGAACGTCATGACGTCGAGATCGTCTCCGTGTTCCGCCACCGCGACGAGCCGATGCTCGGCGCCCCCGCCGGGGTGACGATGCGTCACCTCGTCGATCTGCGGAAGCACAGCCCGGAGTACGACGGGAACCACCCGGACTACGCGAAGCCGGCCCGGGTCTTCCCGCGCGGCGACGGCCGCTGGAAGCAGTACAGCCGGCTCACCGACGACCGGATCGCCGCGCACCTGAGGAACCTTCAGGCGGACGTGGTCGTCGGCACCCGGCCCGGACTGAACGTGCACATCGCCCGGCAGACCCGGCGCGGCCCGGTCCGGGTCGGCCAGGAGCACCTGACCCTGGACAGCCACGGCTACCGGCTGCGCCGCGAGATCGGCCACCGGTACGTGCTCCTCGACGCCGTCACCACGGTCACCGAGGCGGACGCCCGCTCGTACCGGACGCGGCTGAAGCTGCCCGGCGTGCGGATCGAGGCCGTGCCCAACAGCGTGCCCGCCCCCTCGGTGCCGCCCGCCGACCCGGCGTCCAGGATCGTCGTGGCCGCCGGCCGGCTCACCAAGGTGAAGCGTTACGACGTGCTGATCGACGCCTTCGCCAAGGTCGTCGCCGCCCGCCCCGACTGGAAGCTGCGGATCTACGGCACCGGCGACGCCACCGGCAACGAGCGCGGCGCGCTGGAGAAGCAGATCGCCGCGCTGGGCCTGAAGGAGCACGTGGCCCTGATGGGCACGGCCAACCCGATGGAGCCCGAGTGGGCGAAGGGCTCGATCGCGGCGGTCACCTCGCGGCTGGAGTCCTTCGGGATGACCATCGTCGAGGCGATGCGCTGCGGCCTCCCGGTGGTCTCCACGGACTGCCCGCACGGTCCGCGGGAGATCATCGAGGACGGCGTGGACGGCCGGCTCGTCCCCGTGGGCGACTCCGACGCGGTCGCCTCCGCGCTGCTCGAACTGATCGAGGACGACGCACTGCGGGCCGCGACGGCCGAGGCGGCCCGGACGGCCTCGGAGCGCTTCGACCCGGTGCGCATCGCCGCCCTCCACGAGACCCTGTGGAGCGAGCTGGTCGCCCGCGGCGACTCCGGCCGGGCCCGCAGCCGGTTCCGTGACGCCCTGCACCAGGCCCGCGGCACCGTGCTCGACGCGGCGTACGCGGTCCGCTACAAGGCCGCGGACGTCCTGCGCCGCAAGGGCTGACCCGGACCGCGCGGAAGCGCTGATCCGTACGGCCGGCAAGCGCTGAGCCGCACCGCCCGCAAGGGCCGACCGCGCCCCCGCGAGAGCGGGGCATCGCGGACGGAGGCTGTCCGCGACGGCTGGCAGACTCGGGCCCATGTTGGAGACCTCGGCACGACTGCTGCGCCTGCTCTCGCTGCTCCAGACCCACCGCGAGTGGTCCGGGACCGCCCTCGCCGACCGCCTCGGCGTGACCACCCGGACCGTCCGCCGGGACGTCGACCGGCTGCGGGAGCTCGGCTACCCGGTCAACGCCAGCCCCGGCACCGGCGGCGGCTACCAGCTCGGCGCCGGGGCGGAGCTGCCGCCGCTGCTGCTGGACGACGAGGAGGCCGTGGCGGTGGCCGTGGGGCTGCGCACGGCGGCCGGACAGGGCATCGAGGGCATCGGCGAGACCTCCGTACGCGCCCTGGCCAAGCTGGAGCAGGTGCTGCCCGGCCGGCTGCGGCGGCGGGTGAGCGCCCTCAACGCCTTCACCGTGCCGATGCTCCGCACCCCCGCCGCACAGCTCGACCCTTCGGTGCTCACCGAGCTGGCCAACGCCTGCCGGGACGGCGAGCGGCTCCGCTTCGAGTACCGCGACCACCACGGCGCCGCCACCCGCCGCACGGTCGAGCCGCACCGCCTGGTGTGCACGGAGCGCCGCTGGTACCTGGTCGCGTGGGACGTGGAACGGGACGCCTGGCGGACCTTCCGGGCCGACCGGATCACCCCCAAGCCCCCGCACGGCCCGCGCTTCCCGCCGCGCGAGCCGCCCGCCGAGGACTTGGCGGCGTACGTCGCGCGCGGGGTGTCGAGCGCCGTGTACTCCACCGAGGCGGTGGTGCGGCTGCACGTCCCGCTCGACGAGGCGCGGCGGGCGATCGGCCCGATGGACGGCGTCCTGGAGGGGGACGGCCCGGACCGCTGCCTGCTGCGCACCGGGGCGCACGGCCTGGACGTGGTGATGATCCACATCGCGCTGCTGGGCTTCGAGTTCGAGGTGGTCGACCCGCCCGAGCTGGAGGACCGGATCCGCGCGCTCAGGGACCGGCTGTCCCGGGCCCTGGACCGGACCGGTCGGACGGCTCCACCTCCGCCGGCCCCGAGCCCGCGCTGAGCCGGATCCGCTCGTACGAGGCGAACTCCGGGTGGTGCAGGTCGAACGCCGGGCTCTCGGAGCGGATCCGCGGGATGGAGGCGAAGTTGTGCCGGGGCGGCGGGCAGGAGGTCGCCCACTCCAGCGAGCGGCCGTACCCCCAGGGGTCGTCGACGTCGATCTTCGTCCCGTACCGGTGGGTCTTCCAGACGTTGTGGAGGAACGGCAGCGTGGACGCGCCGAGCAGCAGGGAGCCGATCGTCGAGACGGTGTTCAGCGCCGTGAAGCCGTCGGCCTCCAGATAGTCCGCGTACCGGCGGGGCATGCCCTCCGCGCCGAGCCAGTGCTGCACGAGGAAGGTGAGGTGGAAGCCGGTGAACAGCGTCCAGAAGTGCAGCCGGCCCAGCTGCTCGTCGAGCATCTTGCCGGTGAACTTGGGCCACCAGAAGTAGAAGCCGGCGAAGGTCGCGAAGACGACCGTGCCGAAGACCGTGTAGTGGAAGTGCGCCACGACGAAGTACGAGTCGGTGACGTGGAAGTCCATCGGCGGCGAGGCGAGCACCACCCCGGTCAGCCCGCCGAACAGGAACGAGACCAGGAAGCCGATCGACCACAGCATCGGGGTCTCGAAGCTCAGCGAGCCCTTGAGCATGGTGCCGGTCCAGTTGAAGAACTTCACCCCGGTCGGCACCGCGATCAGGAACGACAGCAGCGAGAAGAACGGCAGCAGCACCGCGCCCGTGGCGAACATGTGGTGCGCCCACACCACCACCGAGAGCCCGGTGATCGCCATGGTCGCGCCGATGAGGGTGACGTAGCCGAAGATCGGCTTGCGGGAGAAGACCGGCAGGATCTCCGTGACGATGCCGAAGAACGGCAGGGCGATGATGTAGACCTCGGGGTGGCCGAAGAACCAGAACAGGTGCTGCCACAGCAGTGCGCCGCCGTTCTCGGCCTGGAAGACCACCGAGCCGAACCGGCGGTCCGCCTCCAGGACCAGCAGCGCCGCCGCGAGCACCGGGAAGGCGAGCAGGACCAGGATCGCGGTGAACAGCACGTTCCAGGTGAAGATCGGCATCCGGAACATCGTCATCCCCGGGGCCCGCATGCCGATGATCGTCGCCAGGAAGTTCACCGAGGTCAGGATCGTGCCGAAGCCGGAGAGCGCCAGGCCCATGATCCACAGGTCGGCGCCCACGCCGGGGGAGCGCTCCAGCCCGTTCAGCGGGGCGTACGCGGTCCAGCCGAAGCTCGCGGCGCCGGTCGGCACGAGCAGCGAGCCGATCACCATCAGCCCGCCGAAGAGGAACAGCCAGTACGAGAACATGTTCAGCCGCGGGAACGCCACGTCCGGCGCCCCGATCTGCAGCGGCACCAGCTCGTTGGCGAAGCCCGCGAAGGTCGGCGTCGCGAACAGCAGCAGCATGATCGTGCCGTGCAGGGTGAACGCCTGGTTGAACTGGTCGTTGCTGATCAGCTGCAGGCCCGGCCGGGCCAGCTCGGCGCGCATCAGCATCGCCATCAGCCCCGCGAGGAGGAAGAAGGCGAACGAGGTGATCAGGTAGAGGTGCCCGATCTTCTTGTGGTCGGTGGTGGTCAGCCAGCCGATCACCGCCCGTCCCCGGCGCCGGGGCGAGGAACGCCGCCGGGCGGGTGGCTCCGCCACCTCCGCCGTCGCCGACTCCGTCCCCATGGGCTCCCTCCGGTGATCCGTCGAGGACTCGTGCACATCCTGCGGTGAGGACGTGAATGCCAGGTGGAATCGGCGCCCCGCAATTCACCGTCGGGCCCCGCTTCCGGCAATTCCGCAAGCCTCTCGGACGTGACCCCGTAGCGCGGCGGAATTACCGGCCGACCGGCGGGAAACTCCCCGTACGAGTGACATTGTTCGAGCCAAACACATGTCGGCGAGCTGTGACAGAAGTGTGACGGATGTGCCGCACGAGCATGCTGAGACAACTCGTCCCGGCCCCTCACCGGTCCCGCTTCCGTCACCGTCCGAGGCCGCCTAACGTGAGGGCCATGGCACCGATACCGACCACTCCCGAACCGCCCGAGGACACCCCGCAGGCCTATGTCGGCCTCGACGCGGACAGCGCGGAACGACGCGCGAGAAGCCGCGGCTGGGGCGTCGTGCGCTCCCTCGCGCCCGGCTCGATCATCACCATGGAGTACCTGCCGAGCCGGATCAATTTCGAGGTGGACGAGAACGAGAACACCGTCCTGCGCTGCTGGCTCGGCTGAGCCGCCGGCGGCCGGCCCCTGGAGCCCGGCCATGACGAAGGCCCCGGCCGTGCGGCCGGGGCCCTGTCGTCGAACGGGTCGTGCGTACCGCTCCCCGCGTCAGCCGCCCGTCGCCGGGCGGGAGTGCGGCGGCCGCCGGCTGCCCGACTTGGTCACCGGCGTCCGCTCCCCGCGCGCGTGCGCGTGACCGTGCGGATGCGCGTGCGCGCGCGAGGGCGTGGCCAGCGGGTTCGTGCCGCGGGCCGCGGCGGCGCGGCCGCTGCCGGCCCCCACCGGCTCGCGCACCGGCCCCTCGTGCGCCTCGTGCTCCCCGGCCGGGACCGCCGCCGGACGCGGCGGGTACAGCGCGGGACGCGGGCCACCTGCCGCGACGGGCCGCGACGGCGCCGTACGGCGACGGGCCCGCAGCTGCGCGCGCTGGTCCAGGATGAACGCTTCGGCCCGGGCGATCACCGGCTCGCACCACGGCAGCGCCAGCAGGATCAGCAGACCGGCGGCCCAGCCCAGCAGCACGTCGCTCAGCCAGTGCGTACCGAGGTAGACGGTGGTGAGACCCACGCCCAGGGCGACCACCGCGGACAGCGCCGACAGGTAGCGGCGGGCCCGCGGGGTGGTGGCGAGATACGCCAGGATGCCCCAGGTCACGACGCCGTTCGCGGTGTGACCGGACGGAAATATATCGCCGCCCGCGAAGAGCTCGGCCGAGCCGATCTGCGTCGCGTAGTGGGGGCCGAGCCTGCCCAGCCCCAGCTTGACCGCGCCCACCGTCACGTTGAGCAGCAGGAGCGCGGCCCCCAGCGCGAGCAGCGGACGCAGCGTGTGCTGCCGCCAGGACCGCCAGCCCAGCCAGGCCGCCACCATCACCGCGGTGGGACCGCGCTGGCCGAGCACCACGTAGTAGTCGAGGAACGCGTGCAGCTCCGGCCATTGCTGGTACGGACGGAAGAGCATGATCTTCCAGTCGAGCAGCACCAGCCAGGTCGACAGCAGCACCGCGACCACGATCGCGAGATAGAACACGGCCGTCCCGCCGAAGAGGGCGAGACGGGTTCGGGTCATCCGTGGGATCTCTATCTTCGGCGGTTCCGGCTCCCGGTCCAGCCGGGCAAAGATGTCGGTACGCACCCAATGGACGTTACAGGGAGTGAGTGCGCGGACCCGCCGATCCGGGCTGTTCGTGATGACGATGTGATGTGGAGTCCGTCTCATTGGCGGTCCCAATTACCCGGTCGCCGCGGAAATCCCGGGGAGTCCGCGCCTATTGGCCGGGCAGCGTTTGTCGGAACTCTGTTTGCGGCTCGGGACCGCGGTCGACGGAGGGCCGGGTTGCGGGCCGGCGAAATATTTCACCCGGACGGCCGCGGTGAATTCCAGGCGCCGCGCCGGGCCTCCCGCGTGGCCTACGCCACACCCCCCGCTCCCCGGGGTGAGAGCTGCGCCACGCGCCCGACCCCCGAACTCGCGTACGCTGGCGACTCACTCGCCTGTCGATGCCGGGCCGCCCCGAGGGGCCTGCGCCCGCCGAACGCGAGCGGTCACTGGGAGGTACGTACATGGCGCGGACGATCACGGCTCGGGCACGGCTGCGGGCCGCGGCCGAGGGTGCCAACCGCTGGGTCGTCCTCGTCGTCCTCTGTGTCAGCCTGCTTCTCGTCACCCTCGACGCGACCGTGCTGCACGTCGCCGTCCCCTCCCTCACCGCTGAGCTCAGGCCCAGCTCGACCCAGCTCCTGTGGGTCGTCGACGCCTACCCGCTGATCTGCGCCTCGCTGCTGATCCTGTTCGGCACGCTCGGCGACCGGGTCGGACGGCGGCGGGTGATGCTCCTCGGGTACGCGCTGTTCGGCACCGCCTCCGCGCTGGCCGCCTCGGCCGACTCGGCCGGGGTGCTGATCGCCGCCCGCGCGCTGCTCGGCGTCGGCGGCGCGATGATCATGCCCGCCACCCTCTCGATCCTCCGGGCGGTCTTCCCCGACCGGCGGGAGCGGGCCACCGCCATCGGCATCTGGACCGCCACCGCCGCCGTCGGGGCGGCTACCGGGCCGGTGCTCGGCGGGTTCCTGGTGGAGCACTTCTGGTGGGGCTCGGTCTTCCTCCTGAACATCCCGATGATGGCGCTGATGCTGCTGCTCGGCCGCATCCTGCTGCCGGAGAGCAAGGGCGCCGCCGACGGGCCCTGGGACGTCCTCGGCGCGCTGATGGCCGCGGCGGGTGTGCTCGGCATGGTCTTCGGCGTCAAACGCGTCGGCGCGGGGCACGCCCCGTTCGAGCCGGCCACCCTCGGCCCGCTGCTGCTCGGCGCCACCCTGATCGTCCTCTTCGTCCGCCGGCAGAAACGCCGGCCGCACCCCCTGATCGACACGGGCCTGTTCTCCCGTGCCGGGTTCACCACCTCCGTCGGCTGCGTCGTGCTCGCCATGCTGGCGCTGGTCGGCCTCCAGCTGATCGCCGTCCAGTACCTGCAGCTGATCCTCGGGCTCAGCCCCCTGGAGACCGGGCTCCGACTGCTCCCGCTGACCTTCGCGGCCATGGCCGCCGGGGCCACCGGCTCCTCCACGCTGCACCGGATCGGTCCGCGCCGGATGGTCGGCGGCGGGTTCGTGCTGACCGCCTCGGCCGTGCTGCTGCTGGTCCTGATGGGCCAGCACGACCGCCCGCTGCTGCTGACCTGCGCGTTCGTCCTGCTCGGCTTCGGCCTGCAGACCACGCTCTTCGGGGCGTACGAGTCGATGCTCAGCGAGGCTCCGGCGGAGAGCGCGGGCGGCGCGGCCTCGATCGGCGAGACCTCGTACCAGCTCGGCGCGGGCATGGGCATCGCCCTGCTCGGCAGCGTGATGAACGCCGCGTACGCGCCCGGCCTGGAGCAGGTGCGCGGCGTCCCCGCCGCCGCCTCGCGGGCGGCCGCGAACTCGCTGGGCGAGGCGTACGAGGTCGCCGAGCGGCTCGGCGGCCCGGCGGGCGCGGCGCTGCACGCCGCCGCCCGGCACTCCTTCGTCAGCGGCCTGCACGTCACGCTCATGGTCAGCGCGGGTCTGCTGCTGATCGGCGCGCTGATGGCGCTGCGGCTGCCGCGGGTCATGGAGTGCCCGCAGGAGCTGCCCGACGACGCGGACGCCGGGACCGCGCAGGACCGGGTCTCGCTCGCGAAGCCCGCCGCCGGGTCCGTCGGGGCGCGGCTGCCGCAGCGGCGCGAGCCGTGTGAGCCGGCCGGGTCTGGACGCGCGGCGCACTGATCCGTAACGTCGGCGCCGGTCCGTGACCACGGGCGCCGCACCGACCGGGGGCGCGGCGCCGTCCCGAGTGCGATCCGCCGGAGGCCCCGCATGTCCGCCCCCTCGCCCGCCCCGTCGACGCTGCCGCCGTTCGACCCCGCCG
The DNA here is from genome assembly GCF_048500665.1 of Streptomyces tritici. NCBI lineage: Bacteria > Bacillati > Actinomycetota > Actinomycetes > Kitasatosporales > Streptomycetaceae > Streptomyces > Streptomyces tritici. Next base: position 1,229,075 of record NZ_CP183183.1, on the reverse strand, counting down.
ACCCGCTGGGCCTCGACGACCTGCTCGACCCCGAGGACCTCGCGGTCCGCGACACCGTCCGCCGCTGGGCCGCCGACCGGGTGCTGCCGCACATCGCCGAGTGGTACGAGAAGGGCGAGCTGCCGCAGATCCGGGAGCTGGCCCGCGAGCTCGGCTCGATCGGCGCGCTGGGCATGTCCCTGACCGGCTACGGCTGCGCGGGCGCGACGAACGTCCAGTACGGCCTGGCCTGCCTGGAGCTGGAGGCCGCCGACTCCGGCATCCGCTCGCTGGTCTCGGTACAGGGTTCGCTCGCGATGTACGCGATCTGGAAGTACGGCTCGGAGGAGCAGAAGCAGCGCTGGCTACCCGGGATGGCGGCCGGCGAGATCATCGGCTGCTTCGGGCTGACCGAGCCCGACCACGGCTCGGACCCCGCGGGCATGCGCACGTACGCCAAGAAGGACGGCGGGGACTGGGTCCTCAACGGCCGCAAGATGTGGATCACCAACGGTTCGGTGGCCGGCGTGGCCGTGGTCTGGGCGCAGACCGACGAGGGCGTCCGCGGCTTCGCGGTGCCCACGGACACCCCCGGCTTCTCCGCGCCGGAGATCCACCACAAGTGGTCCCTGCGGGCGAGCGTCACCAGCGAGCTGGTCATGGACGACGTGCGGCTGCCGGCCGACGCGGTGCTGCCCGGGGTGACCGGGCTGAAGGGTCCGCTGAGCTGTCTGTCGCACGCCCGGTACGGCATCGTCTGGGGCGCGATGGGCGCGGCGCGGGCCTCGTTCGAGGCCGCGCTGGAGTACGCGAAGAGCCGCGAGCAGTTCGGCCGGCCGATCGGAGGCTTCCAGCTCACCCAGGGCAAGCTCGCCGACATGGCCGTGGAGCTGCACAAGGGCGTCCTGCTCGCGCACCACCTCGGGCGCCGGATGGACGCCGGGCGGCTGCGGCCGGAGCAGGTCAGCTTCGGCAAGCTCAACAACGTGCGGGAGGCGATCGAGATCTGCCGCACCTCGCGCACGATCCTGGGGGCCAACGGAATCTCGCTGGAGTACCCGGTGATGCGGCACGCCACCAACCTGGAGTCGGTGCTCACGTACGAGGGCACCGTGGAGATGCACCAGCTGGTGCTGGGCAAGGCGCTCACCGGCCTCGACGCGTTCCGCTAGACACGCGCCGAGAACGGCCGGCGAGCGGCCCGGGCCCCTCGGCTCTGGTTGCTGTGCTTTTCCGGGGGCGACCCCCGGACCCCCGGCGGCAACCACCCCCGGGCCCCTCAGCTCTGGTTGAAGAAACCGTCCTGCGAGCGGGCCGCGGGGTCGCCGCTGACGATCCGGGTGTCGGCGGGGGTCAGGAGGAAGACCCGGGTCGCCACGCGCTCGATGGAGCCGCGCAGGCCGAAGGCGAGGCCGGCGGCGAAGTCGACCACGCGCTTGGCGTCGGTCGGCTCCATCGACGTGAGGTTGACGATCACCGGGACGCCGTCGCGGAACAGCTCGCCGATGGTCCGGGCGTCGCGGAAGCCGTCCGGCGAGACGGTGGCGATCCGGCGGCCGTGCTCCTGCGCCGAGTCGGAGGCCACCCGCACCCGCGGGTCCGTCACCCAGGCGTCGCCGCCGTCGGCTTCCTCGGCGTACTCGTCGTCGTAGTAACGCTCGTCGCTGTCCTCGACGAGTCCCAGCCATGCACTCGCCTTGCGCACCGATCCCATGGACGCCTCCTTTCACGCGGTCACTCGTGGTTCCGCATCCCTATGGTCGTCCATGATGCGGATCGTGCGCCAAGTGGATAGGCACCGTGCAGGGGATTCGTGACGGACCTGGTGCAGAAGATATGGCGATACGTCAAGGTTCTTCCCATATAGGGAGCCTGACGAGGCTTCGAACGTGTCGCACACCGCACAAAAACAGGAAAGTCGGACCGCGACGGGCCGGACGGGTGATCGGGGGGACGTCCGGGTGAACGGATGTGCTGGGTACGATGCCTGCCGCACTGACGCTCGAAGCCCGGGGGAATCTGTTGTTCGGAATCGTCAGGCCCTGCACGCACCGTCTCACCGACGGACTGAAGACCGAGTGGATGGCTCACCTCTGCGGCCTCTGCCTAGCGCTGCGGGCCGACCACGGCCAGTTCGCCCGCGTCGCCACCAACTACGACGGCCTGATCGTCTCTGTTCTGACGGAGGCTCAGACCGGCGTGCGGAAGTCCGGCCGGCGCACCGCCGGTCCCTGCCCGCTGCGCGCGATGCGCACCGCCCCGGTCGCGCAGGGGGAGGGCGCCCGGCTCGCGGCGGCCGTCTCCCTCGTGCTGGCCTCGGCGAAGGTACGGGACCACGTGGCGGACCGGGACGGTCTGCTCGCCCGCCGGCCGGTCGCCGCCGCGGCCCGCCGGGTCGCCCGTTCCTGGGACCGGGCCGGCGCCCGCACCGGCCGGGACCTCGGCTTCGACACCGCCGTCCTGGTCGACGCGGTGGACCGGCAGACCGGCATCGAGGCGCTGGCCGGCCCCGGCACCTCCCTGCTCACCGTCACCGAGCCCACCGAGACCGCGACCGCCGCCGCCTTCGCGCACACCGCGGTGCTGGCCGGCCGCCCGGGCAACGCCGAACCGCTCGCCGAGGCCGGCCGGCTCTTCGGCCGGCTGGCCCACCTCCTCGACGCGGTCGAGGACCGCGCCGCCGACGAGGCGGCCGGCGCCTGGAACCCGCTCACCGCCACCGGCACCTCCGTGGAGGAGGCCCGCCGGCTCGCCGACGACGCGCTGCACGGCATCCGCCTTGCCCTGAAGGACGCGGAGTTCGTGAACGGCAAGCTCACGCACGTGCTGCTCGCGCACGAACTGGGCCGCTCCGTCGACCGCGCCTTCGGCACCACGAGGTGCGCGCACGGTGTGTCGGCCGCACACCAGCCGGGGCCGTACCAGCCCGGCCCGTACGCCCCGCAGCAGCCCGGCCCGTACGGGCCCGTGCCCGGCAACCCGTACGCCCCCGGTCCGGGAGGCCCGGGCGGGCCCGGCGGGCCGCTGCCGCCCGAGCCGCCGAACCGGCGCGGGCTGCTCGCCGGCTGCGCGGTCTGGATGGGCCTCGCCTGCACCTGCCAGCTGTGCTGCGGCGAGTACGAGGACCCCTGGAGCCGCGAGCGCAAGCAGGGGCCGTGCAACGACTGCAGCGACTGCGGCTGCGGTGACTGCTGCAGCTGCTGCAACAGCTGCGGCGGCGGCGAGGGCGGCGACGGGGGCTGCTGCGACGGCTGCGACTGCGGGTGCGACTGCGGCTGCTGACGCCGGATCGGTCGGCGGGCCGGAGCCGTGTGCGAAGGTGACCCCATGACCACCGATCCACACAAGGACTGGCAGCACTGGCACGAGCGGCGCTCCGCCGCGGTCGCGGCACCGCACGGGCCGCTCTCCCTCACCGGCACCTATTGGCTCGAGGACTACCCGGAGGGGCGAATTCCGGCCGTTCCGGGGGAGTGGCGGGCCGAGGGCGACGAGGTGCTCCTCACCGCCGGCGCCGAGGACGGTGTGACCGTCGACGGCGCGCCCCTGATGGGCAGCGTCCGGCTCACCGCCGACCACGGACCCATCCCGGACTCCCGGGTCGAGTCGGCCGGCCGCCGGCTGGTCGTGCTCCGTCGCGAAGGGTTGTGGGCTGTCCGGGACTTCGACCCCGAGTCCCCGGCGCGCCGCGCCTACCGGGGCATCGAGGCGACCCCGTACGACCCGGACTGGGTGCTGCCGGGCGTGTACCGCCCGTACGAGGAGGCCGCGAGCATCCGGGTGGAGAACGCCGACGGACGCGAGCGCGGGCTCGGGCTCTCCGGTGAACTGCTCTTCACGGTGGGCGGCGAGGAGCACAGCCTGCGGGTGGCGGTCGAGGACGACGGCTCGCTGTGGGCGGTGTTCGCCGACGACACCAGCGGGAAGGACAGCTACCGCTTCCGTTTCCTGCGGCCGCCCGCCCCGGCCGAGGACGGCTCGGTGACCGTGGACTTCAACCGCGCCCTGCTGCCGCCGTGCGCGTTCGCGGACCACTTCATCTGCCCGTTCCCGCCGCCCGGGAACACGCTTCCGCTGCCGGTTCCGGCGGGGGAGCGGCGGGTCCTGAGCGACTGAACCGGACGCGTGGGGACGCGCCCGTCCCGCGCGTCTCCGCGGTCCCGTCGGTACCGCGGTCTTGTGCGCCGTGCCGTGGGGGTCCACCATCACTGGCGGTGCATGTCAGGGACACATCACCTGATGGCGCCTCACGGGCCCGACACCCAGCGGGCCCCTCCACTTCTCCCAGGAGGAGCACAGTGAGGAACAACCGCACCCGACTGCTCGCCGTCGCCGCCGGTCTCGCGGCCGTCACCGCCCTCGCCCTGCCCGGCGCCCAGGCCGCGCCCGCCCCCGCCGCCGCGGGGGCCGCGCAGCTCGCCCGCGCCGACGCGGCCGTGGACAAGGCGCAGGTCGGCGGCGTCGCCTGGCACGTCGACCGGGCCGCGGGCCGGGTCGTCGTCACCGCCGACTCCACCGTCTCCGACGCCGAGCTCGCGAAGATCAGACGGACCGCGGGCGCCGACGCGGGCGCGCTCACCGTCACCCGCGCACCCGGCGTCTTCACGCCCCTGCTCTCCGCCGGCGACGCCATCTACGGCAGCGGCTACCGCTGTTCGCTCGGCTTCAACGCCCAGAAGGGCGGCACGTACTACTTCCTCACCGCGGGCCACTGCGGCAACGTGGCCCCCAACTGGTACACCAGCTCGGCGCAGACCACCCTCATCGGCCCCACGGTCGGCTCCAGCTTCCCGGGCAACGACTACGCCCTGGTCCGCTACGACAACACCTCGCTGAGCCACACGGGCGGCTTCACCGCCGCCGACGCCTACGTCGGCGAGTCCGTCAAGCGCACCGGCTCCACCACCGGCACCCACGGCGGCACGGTCACCGCGCTCAACGTCACCGTCCGGTACTCCGGCGGCGGCACCGTCCGCGGCATGATCCAGACCAACGTCTGCGCCGAGCCCGGCGACTCCGGCGGCCCGCTCTACGACGGCAGCAAGGCCCTCGGCATCACCTCCGGCGGCAGCGGCAACTGCCGCACCGGCGGCACCACGTTCTACCAGCCCGTGACCGAGGCGCTGGCCAAGTACGGCGTCTCCCTCTACTGACCGAACCGCCCCGAAACCTCTCGCCCGCCCGATAGTTGAGCGTCGTACGGTACGGCTGAAAGCCGCCCTTGCGACCCCGGCCCGGGCGGGCCGAGACTCCCCCACAGCGCCGGCCCCAGGCCGCGCCTCACGGGCCCGGCACCCCACGGACGGGCCCCCGATTCCCCCATGGAGGAACGAGAAGTGAGGATCAAGCGCACCACCCCCCGCAGCGGAGCGACGAGACGAGCCCGCCTCCTCGCCGTCACCACCGGTCTCGCCGCCGCCGCAGCCGTGCTCGCCGTCCCCACCGCGAACGCGGACTCCGCCGGCACGTTCAGCGCCACCCAGCTCTCCGCCGCCAGCGACGCGGTCCTCGCGGCCGACGTCCCGGGCACCGCCTGGCACGTCGACCAGGCTGCCGGGACCGTCGTCGTCACCGCCGACTCCACGGTCTCCCGGGCCGAGATCGCCGAGATCAAGCGCGAGGCCGGCGCCAACGCCGGCGCGCTCCGCATCGAGCGGACCCCCGGCAAGTTCAGCAAGCTCATCTCCGGCGGCGACGCGATCTACGCGGACAGCTGGCGCTGCTCCCTGGGCTTCAACGTCCGCAACAGCGCCGGGACCTCGTACTTCCTGACCGCCGGTCACTGCACCGACGGCGCGGGCACCTGGTACGCCAACTCCGGCCGGACCACGGTGCTGGGCAGCACCTCGGGCTCCAGCTTCCCGAACAACGACTACGGCATCGTCCGGTACACCAACTCGACGATCACCAAGTCCGGCTCGGTCGGCTCCCAGGACATCACCCGCGCGGCCAACCCGACCGTCGGCCAGTCCGCCTGCCGCCGGGGCTCCACGACGGGCACCCACTGCGGCAGCGTCACCGGCCTCAACGCCACCGTGAACTACGGCGGCGGCGACATCGTCTACGGCATGATCCGCACCAACATCTGCGCCGAGCCGGGCGACTCCGGCGGCGCGCTGTACTCGGGCAGCACCGCCCTCGGCCTCACCTCCGGCGGCAGCGGCAACTGCAGCTCGGGCGGCACGACCTTCTTCCAGCCGGTGGTGGAGGCGCTCAACGCCTATGGCGTGAGTGTCTACTGACACTCCCGCACCACGATGAGCCCCTGCCCGGTTTCCGGGCGGGGGCTCGACCTTTTCCGCATTTTTGGGAGGATGTGCGTAGGGTCGGGCACCGGTCGAACGGGGGGTTGCGGGTCAGTGAAGCGCATCGGAGTGACCGGCCACAGGAACATTCCCGACGCGGCGTACGCGCATGTCCGCGCCGAGCTGGAGGCGGCGCTCAAGGCGGCGGGCTGCGACCGCGGCGGCGTCGAGGTGTACTCCAGCCTGGCCGCCGGCGCGGACCAGCTGTTCGCGGACCTCGCCCTGGACTGCGGGGCGCGGCTGACCGTGGTGATCCCGAGCGGGGACTACGAGGACGCCTTCGAGGAGCCCGGCGAGCTGGCCCGCTACCGGGTCCTGCGCGGGCGGGCCAGCCGAGAGGTCCGGATGGCCTTCGCGCACTCCACGGACGAGGCGTACTTCGCCGCCGGCACCTACATCGCCGACCACTGCGACGCCCTGTTCGCCGTCTGGGACGGCGAGCCGGCCCGCGGCCTCGGCGGCACCGGGGACATCGTGGCGTACGCGCGCGAACGCGGCCGGCCCGTCACCGTCATCTGGCGCGAGGGCGTCCGCCGCGGCTGACGCCCGCCGGTGCCGGACCGCGCCGCCGTGCGGTCGGCCGCGGTGCAGGGGGCTCAACTGCGGTGCCGCACCAGCCAGTCGGTGTGCTGCGGCGACACCACCCGCTCGGCCTCGTAGACCGCCGCCGGCCAGCGGGCCTCGTCGACCGTGGTCTGCATCGCCGTCTGGATGGCGGCCAGGTCCTCCTCCACCAGGGAGTGCGCCGCTATCAGCGGCTGGTGCCGGCGCACCTCGGCCCAGGCCACGCAGGCGGCGGCCGCGGCGGCCAGCACCCCGGCCGGATCGAACGACTCGGCGACCGCGAAGGTGTGCAGCACGCCGAAGAACAGGGCCAGAAGGGTGAGCGCGGAAATGGTGACCGCCCAGAACAGGGTCGCCTTGCGGGAGACGACCGTACGCCGGTGGTACCAGTTCCGCTGCTCGATCAGCCGGTCGCGGACGTACGTCTCCTTGCGTACGCTGAACGGCTTCTCGCGCAGCATGCGCATCGGCCCCGTGATGAGCTCGGCGCCCGAGCCGGACTCCTGCTCCCGGGGGTCCTGCCAGCCCACCTTGCGCAGCTCCGCCAACCCCTCCTCGAGCCGGCTGACGAACTCCCCGTCCGGGTCGGGGGAGTCGGAGTCGTACGGGGCGCCGTGCACCGCGTACCGCCAGCACGTTGACTTGATGAACTCGGCGGCCGAGCGGTTGAGTTGCCAGTGCGACTTTGCGCGGCGGCGGGACGCGCGGTAGGTCACGGCCAGCACCCCGGCGAACGTCAACGCGCTGAGCGCGCTGGTGAGTTGGAACGGAGCGAGCGCGAAACAGGCGCCCAGGACGAGAAGCAGCAGCTGGAGGCGGGTGTCGGTGACGGCCTCCCGCTGGCGTGTCACCGCGATCTCGTCGGTCCGGTGGAAGAGGACCGGCAGATCGGCGTTGCGGAAGACCATGCTCTGGAGAGGACCGCCGAGCCCGCTCATGCGTACCCCCGTCTTTGCTGTTGTGGCTTCACTCTTTCGATGGAATGGCTTGTTCTGTGCGGTCGGGACGGCGTTGCAACGCTTTTGTTTCGTCGCTGTGGGCTGATTTGCCGCACGTGGTCCTGAGGGTAAAGTCGTGCGCGCACGCACCGCAATGGTGCCCTAGTAATAAGGACGGCCATCGTGAGCCTTCAGACCGCTGTCACCTTCGCTGCCGCGAAGAAGAACCGGGTGCCCCTCGCCGACATCGACGTGCGGGACGCCGCCACCGCAAAGAAGATCGGTCGTCTTCTGCCCGTGTCCGCGGACCGAGCCGAGCGTGCATCGAGCTTCAATTCCGCGCTCTAGACTGGCGGAATGACAGAACCCCTGGTCCCTTTCCAGGAAGTAGTTCTCAAGATCCACAGTCGTTGTGATCTTGCATGTGATCACTGCTACATCTATGAACACGCTGATCAGAGCTGGCGAGCCCGACCCAGGGTGATCTCTGAACAAGCGGTCGCCCGGACTGCTCTGCGACTGGCGGAGCATGCCGAGAAACATGCTCTGACCTCCGTGTCGGTCATCCTGCACGGAGGGGAGCCATTGCTGGCGGGGCCCGCGCGGCTGCGCGAGATCTGTGCGGAACTCACCCGGACTCTCGCCCCCGTCACCGAGCTGGACCTGCGGATCCACACCAACGGCCTCCAGCTGAGCCCGCGTCACCTCGACGTCTTCGACGAGTTCGGGGTCCGCGTCGGCATCTCCCTCGACGGCGACAAGGCCGCCAACGACCGGCACCGGCGCTACGCCGACGGCCGCAGCAGCCACGCCAAGGTCCTCAGGGCCGTCGAACTCCTGCACCAGGACCGCTACCGGCACCTCGACCTCGGCCTGCTGTGCACCATCGACATCGAGAACGACCCCGTCGCCGTGTACGACGCGCTGCTCGCGCTCGACCCGCCCCGCATCGACTTCCTGCTCCCGCACGCCACCTGGGAGCACCCCCCGCCCCGCCCGGACGGCTCGCCCACCGCGTACGCCGACTGGCTGCTCGCGGTCTTCGACCGCTGGGACGGCCGCGGCCGGCCGGTCCCGGTCCGGTTCTTCGAGTCCGTGCTCTCCACCCTCGCGGGCGGCCCCAGCCTCACCGAGTCCCTGGGCCTGGCCCCCACCGACCTCGTCGTGGTCGAGACCGACGGCACCCTGGAGCAGGTCGACTCGCTCAAGAGCGCCTACGAGGGCGCCGCCGCCACCGGGTTCGACGTCTTCCGCCACTCCCTCGACGAGGTCGCCGCCCACCCCGGCGTCCGCGCCCGCCAGCTCGGCCTGGCCGGCGTCGCCCCCGTCTGCCGCTCCTGCCCGGTGGTCCGCTCCTGCGGCGGCGGGCTCTACACCCACCGCTACCGGCCCGACGGCAGTGGCCGCGACCCCTTCGCCCATGCCTCCGTGTACTGCACGGACCTGGAGGCGCTGATCCGCGGGATCGAGCAGCGCACCGCCGCGCGGCTCGTGGCCCCGGCCGTCGCCGAGCCCGCCCCCGCCCTCGCCGTCGAGCAGTACGAGCTCGACCGCGGGCTGCTCGCCGAGCTCCACCGCGAACTCGACGGCCGGGGCGGCGCGGACTGGGAGGAGTCCTGGGAGCTCGCCTGCCTGGTCGAGGCGCGCTCGGACGGCCTCGACGAGGTCCTGGTGCACCCGTACACCCGCGGCTGGCTCCTGGACGCCCTGCAGGCCCTGCGGGCCGGCCGCCCGGACGCGCCGGCCGTCGCGGGGCGCCTCGCCCGGTACGTGGCCGCCGCGGCCGTCCGCGGGGGCGTGGAGCTGCCGGTCCGGGTCCCGTACGAGAAGGGCGCCCTGCTGCTGCCGACGCTCGGCGAACTGGAGCTGGCCGGCGCTCCGGAGCGGGGCGAGGCGCGGGTGCGGGTGGCCGAGAAGGGCTTCCTGGTCGAGGTGGACGGCGTGGAGCGGCGCGTCGTCCGGCTGGACGAGACCGTCCCCGGCTGGCGGCCGGTGCGCGGACTCGGCCGGGACGGGGCGCCCGACGCGGCGATCGACGACCTCGACCCGTACCGCGACTGCTTCGGCGCGCCCGCCCACCACCGGCTCTCCCTGGAGGAGGCCGCGCGCTGGAGCGGACGGCTCGCCCGCGCCTGGGCGCTGCTGCGCGAGCGCGCCCCCCGGCAGGCCGACGAGGCCGCCGCCGCGCTGCACACCCTGACCCCGCTCGCCGGAACCGAGCCGTCCGTCGGCCGGCACGGCTACGGGGCGCTCGGTCTGCCGCTGCGCGGCACGGTGCCGGATCTGGCCAGGGCGCTGCTCGTCGGGTTCCGGCGGGCCCGGCTGCGGGCACTTCACGAGGTGGCGGACCTCCACGCGCAGGACGGCGTGTGGACCCACCCCGCGCCCTGGCAGGACACGCCGGTCCCGTACTCCCGGCTCCTCGCGGGGGCGTACGAACGGGTGGGGCTCGCCGGGTACGAGCCCGGCGACGCACGGCACGCCGAGCAGGCGGCGCGTGCCCTCGACACCCTGGAGCGCGCCGCGGAGACGACCGTCAGCGGCCGGGCGCTGCTGACCGCGATGCGCGAGGAGCTGAGCCGTGACTGACTCCGCGACGGGGCCCTGGGCCGGTCCCGCCGAAGAACTCGTCGCCGACCTCGTCCGATTAGGGCTGCGGCCGGGGGAGACCCTGCTCGTCCATGCCTCCCTGTCCGGGACCGGACTGGAGGCCGGCGCGCTGCGCGAGGCGCTGCGGGCCGTGCTGGGGCCCGCCGGGACCCTGGTGGTCCCGGCGTTCACCCCCGACAACTCCGACACCTCGCCGCAGTACCGGGCGAGTGTGGCGGGGCTGACCCCAGCCGAGGCGGCGGCCGTCCGGGCGCGGATGCCCGCCTTCGACCCGCGGCGCACCCCCTGCCTCGGGATGGGCCGGTTCGCCGAGTCGGTGCGGACCGCGCCGGGGGCGGTGCGCAGCGCCCATCCCCAGACCTCGTTCGCGGCGCTCGGCCGGGACGCGCAGCGCCTGATGGCGGACCATCCGCTGCACAGCCATCTCGGGGAGGAATCGCCGCTCGGGGCGCTCTGGCGGGCGGACGCGCAGGTGCTGATGATCAATGTGGGATTCGAGGTGTGCACCGCGTTCCACCTCGCGGAATACCGTACGGAAACGCCGGAGCGCACGTACCGCTGTGTGATCCGCGGGGCGGACGGACGGCCGGAATGGACCGAGTTCCGCGATCTTGCCCTGGACGACGGTGATTTCGGGGCGGTCGGCGCGGCCTTCCCCTGGCAGGCGAAACGCGAGCTACGCGTGGGGGGAACGTTCGCAAGGCTGTTCTCGTTGAGGGATGCGGTCGACCATGCTGTGCAATGGATGACCGAAAAGCGGCGTTGATTGACTGAAGGTCATGGGGATGGAGCAAGGTCTGCTCCGGTATTGATTAATCCGCTCACGTCCTTTCGATTCGTGGGTGTGGCACACACAGGACGGGGGTCGTGTGACAGCGTCATCGCTAGCGCGAGCGGCGGACCATCGCCCGTACTTCTTCTTGAGTTACGCGCATACGCCGAGGTACGGACCGGGCGGACAGGACCCGGACATGTGGGTGGAACGGCTCTTCCGCGATCTGTGCGGCCACGTGATGGCCATGACGGACCTCCCGGCCGGAGCCCCCGCGGGCTTCATGGACCGGGAGATACGCTCCGGCGAGGGCTGGTCGGAAAGGCTCGGCGAGGTACTGGCGACCTGCCGGGTCTTCGTCCCGCTCTTCTCGCCCCGCTACTTCGCCAGCGAGATGTGCGGCAAGGAATGGTTCGCCTTCGAACAGCGGACCATCACCCACCAGGCCAAGCACAACCGGCCCGCCGAGGCCATCGTGCCCGCCCTGTGGGTGCCCGTGCCGCCCGAGCAACTGCCCGGCCCCGCCGAGCGGTTGCAGTTCAACCACCGGGCCTTCGGGGACCGCTACGTCACCGACGGACTGTACGGACTGATCAAACTCCGGGTCTTCGCCGAGGAGTACGAGCGCGCGGTCTACGAACTCGCCAAGCGCATCGTCTCGGTGGCCGACTCCGCGGCGGTGGCGCCCAGCCGCCCGCTCGACTACCGTCACGCACCGAGCGCCTTCGGCGTGAAGGGCAGCTCCGGCCCCCGGCCCATCCAGGTGACCATCGCCGCCCCCACCCGGCACGACCTCCCCCCGGGCCGCTCGCCCGACTACTACGGGGACACACCGCACGACTGGAACCCCTACTACCCGGACGCCGCCCGGCCCCTCGCCTACGTGGCCGAGGACCTCATCCGCTCCCTCAACTACCAGGTCAGGCTCAGCTCCTTCGACCTGGACACCGGAATCCTGGACGCCAAGCAGCCGCCCACCCGCCCGGAGATCCTGATCGTGGACCGCTGGGCCCTGAAGGACGAGGCCAGACGCCAGCGGCTCGCCGCCTTCGACAGCGAGCACCGGCCCTGGGTGAGCGTGATCGTCCCCTGGAACCGGACCGACCGCGAGAGCCTCGCGGAGGAGGACGCGCTCACCGACATCTTCGCCCGCACGATGCCCGTCAAGATGGGCCAGGCCCGCGCCGCCGTCTGGGCCGCCGCCCGCGGCGTGCCCAGCATGGAGGTCTTCAGCCAGCTCCTGCCCCAGGTCGTCGAGACGGCCGCCCAGCAGTACCTCAGGCACGCCACCGTCTACCCGCCCGCCGGCGGCCGGCACACCGAACGGCCCCGGCTGCGCGGCCCGATGCCCAACGACTACGCGATCACCCAGTACGCCCCCGACACGCTCTCGGCGCCCGATGCGGAGGACCCGGATGACAGCCAGCCGTGACGGACGCATCGTCACGTTCTACTCGTACAAGGGCGGAACGGGCCGCACCATGGCCCTGGCCAACACGGCCTGGATACTCGCCGCCAACGGCAAGCGGGTGCTGGCCGTCGACTGGGACCTGGAGGCACCGGGACTGCACCGCTTCTTCCACCCCTTCCTCGACCCGGCCACCCTCGGCGCCACCACCGGTGTCATCGACATGATCACCGAGTACGCCTGGGCCGCCCCCAACGCCGCCGGACGGCCGGAGGACTGGCACCTCGAGTACGCCCGCATCCAGCCGCACGCCGTCTCGCTGCGGCCCGAGGCGCTCGGCTGGGAGTTCCCCGCCGGCGGCACCCTCGACTTCGTCTCCGCGGGCAAGCAGAACCGCGAGTACTCCACGACCGCCTCCACCTTCGACTGGGACGACTTCTACAACCGGCTCGGCGGCGGGCACTTCTTCGACGCGCTCCGCGACGACATGAAGGCCAACTACGACTACGTCCTCATCGACAGCCGCACCGGTCTCAGCGACATCGCCGACATCTGCACCGTCCACCTCCCGGACGTCCTCGTCGACTGCTTCACCCTCAGCGACCAGTCCATCGACGGCGCCGCCTCCATCGCCCGGCAGATCCACGAGCAGTACAGCGGCCGCGGCATCAAGATCTACCCGGTGCCGATGCGGATCGACGAGGGCGAGAAGGAGAAGGCCGACGCCGGACGCGCCCTGGCCCGGCTGAAGTTCGACGGCTTCCCCACCGGACTGAGCGGCGAGGAACTCACCTCCTACTGGGGCGCGGTGGAGATTCCGTACCGCCCCTACTACGCCTACGAGGAGACCCTCGCGGCCTTCGGCGACGAGGCCGGGCTCACCACCTCGCTGCTCTCCGCCTTCGAACGGCTCACCGCCGTGGTCACCGAGGGCGAGATCACCGGCATGCCGCCGGTCGCCGAGGAGCCGCGGCTGCGGATACGCGACGCCTTCACCCGCCGCCGCCCCGCCCTGCCCGCCGACCTCTTCCTGTCGTACGTGGCCGAGAACCGCATGTGGGCCGACTGGATCGAGTCGGTGCTCACCCGCGCCGGCTTCCGCGTCGTCCCGCGCGACGTCTCCGCCGAACCCGGGCCCGACGAGCCCTCGGTGCACCCCGGCGAGCAGGCCGCCCGCACCGTCGTGCTGCTGTCCAGCGCCTACCTGAAGTCCACCCGTGCCATGGAGGTCTGGCAGCGCGCCTCCGCCGAGGACTCGGCCGGCAGCCGCCGCCACCTGCTGGCGCTCCGGGTCGGCGACGTCCGGCTCACCGCCCCGTACATCGACCGCAACCCGGTCGACCTGTACCGGCTCGACGAGCACCACGCCACCAGCGCGCTGCTGCGCGCCCTGGAGCGGCCCGTCACCCTGCCCGACGGCGCGGCCCCCGGCCCCCGCTTCCCGGGGACCGTCCCCAAGATCTGGAACGCCCCGCCGCGCAACGCCGGTTTCACCGGCCGCTCCGTCGTCCTGGAGCGGATGCGCGACCAGCTCGGCGCCGGCATGGCCGTCGTCCTGCCGCAGCCGCAGACCCTGTACGGCCTCGGCGGCGTCGGCAAGACCCAGGTGGCCCTGGAGTACGTGCACCGCTTCATGGCCGACTACGACCTGGTCTGGTGGATCTCCGCCGAGCAGACCGACGACGTCGTGGCCGGCCTCGCCGAACTCGCCGTCCGGCTCGGCGCGCAGGGCGGCGACGACATGGCCGCCGCCTCTCAGGAGGCCGTCGACCTGCTGCGCCGCGGCGTGCCGTCCAACCGCTGGCTGCTCGTCTTCGACAACGCCGACGACCCCGACCAGCTGACCCGCTACTTCCCGACCGGCGGCCACATCCTGGTCACCTCCCGCAACCAGAGCTGGTCCCAGCACGGCAACGCGCTGCCCGTGGACGTCTTCCTGCGCGAGGAGTCCGTCGAGCACCTGCGCCGCCGCGCCCCCGGCCTGAGCGACGCGGACGCCGACCGGGTCGCCGCCGCGGTCGGCGACCTGCCGCTCGCCGTCGAACAGGCCGCCGCCTGGATCGCGGAGACCGCCACGCCGGTCAGCTCCTACCTGGAGCAGCTGGAGCAGCAGGCCGCCCGCACCCTGGGACTCAACCAGCCCGTCGGCTACCCCGAACCGGTCGCCGCCACCTGGAACGTCTCCATCGAGCGGCTCAAGCAGCGCTCGCCCGCCGCGGTCCGGCTGCTCCAGCTCTGCGCCTTCTTCGCGCCCGAGCCGATCCACTCCAACCTGCTCTACAGCAAGGAGATGATCGAGGCCCTCAAGCCCTACGACCCCTCCCTGCAGGAGAAGCTGGTCCTCGGCCGGGTGATCCGGGAGATCGGCCGGTTCGCCCTCGCCAAGGTCGACCAGGTCTCCGAGTCCATCCAGGTGCACCGGCTGGTCCAGGCCGTGATCCGCGCCCAGCTCAGCGAGGAGGAGCAGCGGGACGCCCGGCACGCCGTGCACCGCATCCTCGCCGGAGCCCGGCCGGACGACAACGAGCCGATCGACAACCCGGACACCTGGCCCCGGTTCAACACCATCTGGCCGCACCTCGGCCCGTCCGAGGCCCGGTACTGCAAGGAGCCGGAGACCCGCCGGCTGCTCATCGACCGCGTCCGCTACCTGTGGAAGCGCGGCGACGTGCGCACCGCGTACGCGCTCGCCAGCGATCTGCGCGAGGCATGGCGCGAGATGCTCGGCAACGACGATCTGCAGTACCTGTACCTGCGCTTCCACCTCGCGAACATCCTGCGCACGCAGGGCCGGTTCGTGGAGGCCCGGGAGCTGGGCGAGGAGACGCTGCTCCGGCAGCGGCGGGTGCTGGGCGACTCGCACCCGCACACGTACATGACCACCTCGGGCCTCGCCATGGACCTCGGCGCGCTCGGCCAGTACACCAGGGCCATGGAGCTGGCCACCGAGGCGCACGAGGGCTTCAGCGAGATCTTCCACGACTCGCACCCGAGAACGCTGGCCGCGGCCAACAACCTGGCGCTCAACCTGCGCATGGTCGGCCAGTACGCCCGGGCCCGCGAGATCGACCAGGAGGTCTTCGACCGGCGCTCCGAGGTGCTCGGCGCGGAGCACCCGTACACCCTGTCCTCGGCCACCTCGCTCGCCCGCGACCTGCGCGAGGTCGGCCGCTACGAGGACTCGGTCAACCTGCTCAGCCGCACCTACGAGGTGTACAAGGAGACCCTGGGCCGGGCCTTCCCCGGCACCCTGGCGGCCGCCAAGTCGCTCGCGGTGTCGCTGCGCCGGGCCGACCAGGTCGAGGACGCCCGCCGGCTCACCACGGCCACCCGCAACCGGTACCGGGAGAAGTACACCCAGGCCAACCCGGACACGCTCGCCTGCGACCTGAACCTGGCCGCCGACCTGTTCGCCTCCGGCGAGCCGGTCGCCGCCCGCGACCTGGCGCAGGAGGTCGTGGACCAGTACATGAAGGTGCCGGGGGAGCGGCACCCGTACACCCTGGCCGCGGTCAACAACCTCGGCATCTACCAGTGGGGCTGCGGGGCGCCGGAGCTCGCCGAGCAGCTGCTCGCCGGGGCGCTGAGGGTGCTGACCGACGTGCTCGGCGACCAGCATCCGCACGTCCTGTTCTGCACGGTCAACCTCGCCAACGCCAAGGCGGACCTCGGGAAGCTGGACGAGGTCCTGGAGCTGGAGCGGCGGGCCGTGGCCGGGCTGCGCGAGTCGCTCGGGGCGCTGCACCCCGAGGTGCTGGCGGTCTCCTCCAACATGGCGGTGACGCTGAGCGGCCTCGGCCGCAAGGAGGAGGCGGCGCGGCTGCGCCACGAGACCGTCGAGGAACTGGCCCGCCAGCTGGGCGAGGAGCACTCGCTCACCCGGGTGGCCCGCGACGAGCGGCGGGTCCACCGCGACCTGGAGCCGCTGGCGATGTGACGGCGGCGGGCCGGGGCTCCTCCTCGGAGCTCCGGCCCGGCCGCCCGCGGGTCAGGCGTCCAGCAGCCAGGTGAGCACCCGCGGCAGCGCGTGCAGGGCGTCGAAGTGGGCGGCGGACGGTTCGAGGACCGCGGTCGCCCCCGGGATGCGGTCGGCCAGCCAGCGGGAGTGGCCGACGGGCGAGAAGACGTCCTGCTCGCCGTGCCAGAGCATCACCTCGCCGGGGATGTCCGCGGGGTCGAAGCCCCAGGGGCTGCAGAAGGCCAGGGCGTCGTCGATCCAGCCCCAGGCCGAGGTGCGCAGCGCCTCCTGGTAGTTGCGCAGCAGCATGGAGCGGACCCCGGCGTCCGCGACGACCATCCGGTCCGGTTCGGTGAGCTCCCGGCGCAGATCGTCGAGGAGCCGGACCGGGTCCTTGCGGATCTCGTCGGCCCGCGGGGTGAGCCGGGCCGCGACCCCCGCCGGGTCCTGCGAGGCCGTGGTGTACTCCCGTACGTTCGAGGCGGCCATGCCCTCGAACCAGTCGAGCCCGTCCGCGTCCCGCGGGGCCAGCGCCACCAGGGCCGCGGTCCGGGTCACCCGCTCCGGTATCAGCGCCGCGCAGGCCAGCGCGTGCGGCGCGCCGCCGGAGCGGCCGACCACCGCGAAGCGCTCCAGGCCCAGTTCGTCCGCGATCGCCGTCACGTCGTGGACCACGTCGCCGACGCTGCGGCCCTCCAGCCGGTCCGAACCGCCGTAGCCGGGGCGGTCGTAGGCGATCAGCTGCATGCCGCGCTGGTACAGCACCATGGCGCGCGGGGCCGGGCCCAGCCTGCTGCCAGGGGTGCCGTGCAGCAGGAACACCGGCCTGCCCTGCGGATCCCCGAGCCGTTCCACCATCAGCCGGCGCCCGTCCGACACACGCACGTGCCCTCGCAACCCGTCGCCTCCTCAGTCGATGCCGTCTACAGGAATCGACCGCCCTATTCCCCCTGCGGGTGCTGATCACCCCTCGGAGAGCCGCTCCGTACGGACGTACGAGGCGTTGTCCGGCGCATTCGGGGGCGCGACCGGGAGCGGGGTGCCGCCCCGGCGCACGAGTGCGTCGATCTCGTCCCGGCGGCGGAAGGAGGAGAAGATCATCGTGATGATCGTGCCCGCCGCCGCCCACAGGGCGAGGACCAGCGTCGGGCCGGCCACCGAGTTGCCGCGGAAGTACGCGACGGAGCGGGCCGTCCACGTCGCCGCGCCGGGCGGCAGGAACGGGCCGATGGTCCGCCAGAACTCCGGCAGCAGCGGCGGCGGGTAGGCGCCGCCCGCGCTGGGGTTGCCGGCGATCACCACGAGCAGGATCGCCAGACCGATGCCGACCACGCCGAGGACGGACTGGAGCGCGAGGGTCGCCGCGCCGACCGCGAACACGGTGAGCGCGCCCAGGCCCCACAGGGAGCCGATGCTGCCGGGCAGCGCGTCCAGGACGGGGCCGGCGATCAGGGTGCCGAGCAGACCGGCCACGACCGCGTACACGGCCATGACGAGCAGCCGGATCGCCGCGCGCCTGCGGTCGGCGGGCCGGGCGCCGGCGCTGATGGCGAGCACCGCGGCGCACAGGTAGCCGCCCACGCACCAGCCGACGACCAGGTAGAACGAGGTCAGGCCGCCCGCGTCGCCGCGGGCGACCGGGGCCACGTCGTCGAGGCGCAGGGTGCGCTGCTGCTGCGCTTCGGCCTCGGTGAGGATCCGCACGATCGCCTGGGTCTCCGAGACGCCCTGGCCCGAGGCGGTCATCAGGGTGTCGGTGGTGGAGCGGGGGTCCAGCACGAGCGCGGCGTCGACCTCCCGGTTGAGCATCTGGTCGCGCGCGATCCGCTCGTCGGTGAGGGTGCGCGGGTCCAGCGGGGAGCCGGGCAGGCTGCCGAGCCGGTCGGCGACCGGCGCGGTGAGCCGCTCGGGGCCGACCACGGCGATCTTGATGTCCTCCGGTTTCGGATGGTGCAGGGCGCCCACGTAGGACGTGATGAACAGCAGCTGCAGCGCGAGGACCCCGAAGACCAGGAGGGCGGCCCGGGGGGTGACGGCGTTCTTCACCTCGTCGACGAAACTCATGCCCCCCACGCTCCGGGGCGACGGGAGTCCGTGCAGGTGGGGAGCGGCCGAATGGCGGAGGGGACGGTCCGGCGGGGGCGCGGCGGCGGGGGCGGGACGGCGTGGGACCGGCGCCGGAAGGGGGCCGTTCGAAGACCTCGTACATGCGTTCGAAAATTGGTCTATGGTGGAAGGAGGGGGAGGTGAGAACGGAACGATCAGGAGGTGCGGGTGCCCGGTTTCACGCATCTGCGCACCGTGTCGGGCTTCTCCCTGCGCTACGGGGCCTCCCACCCCGACCGGCTGGCCGAGCGCGCCGCCGAGCGGGGCATGGACGCCCTCGCCCTGACCGACCGCGACTCCCTCGCCGGCGCGGTCCGGTTCGCCAAGGCCTGCGCCGAGGCCGGGGTCCGTCCCCTGTTCGGCGTCGACCTGGCGACCGGCCCCGCCGCTGCCGCCCAGCCCGAGCCCGGGGACCGGCGCACCTCCGCGCGCCGGGTGCCGGTGCGCGGCGGGGCCTTCCTCGACGAGTCCGCCCCCCGCGCCGTCTTCCTCGCCCGCTCCCGCACCGGCTGGGCCGAGCTGTGCCGGCTGGTGACCGCCGCCCACGCGGCGACCGGCCCGGTCCCGCTCGCCGACGGCACCGCCCCGGCCGCCGGCGGCCGGCCCCCCGCCGCCGTGCCCCGCTCCGCGGGCGGCCCCGGCCCCCTGCTGCCCTGGGACGCCCACCGAGGCGAGGGCCTCACCGTGCTCCTCGGACCCGACTCCGAGGTCGGCCGCGCCCTCGCCGCCGGCCGCCCCGACCGGGCCGCCCGGCTGCTCGCCCCCTGGCGCGAGCGGTACGGCGACGCCCTGCGCCTGGAGGTCGTCCACCACGGCCGCGAGGGCACCGGGCCCGGCTCGCTGCGCCAGGCCGCCCGCACCCTCGGCCTCGCCGCCGACCAGGGCGTACGGGCCGTGCTCAGCAACGCCGTCCGGTACGCCGATCCCGGCCAGGGGCCGGTCGCCGACGTCCTCGACGCGGCCCGCCGGCTCGTCCCCGTCACCGCGCTCGGCGGCCTGGACAGCGGCGAGCGCTGGCTGAAGGACCCCGCCGCCATGCACCGGACCGCCGAGCGGGTCGCCGAGGCGGCCGGCTTCCGCCGCGACGCCGCGCACCGGCTGCTCGCCGTCACCGAGGAGACCGCCGCGGAGTGCCTCGTCGACCCCGAGGACGACCTCGGCATCGGGTCCGCCCACTTCCCCGAGCCGCAGCTCGTCGGCGCCGCGCACCGCACCGCCCAGCGGGTGCTGGCCTCCCGGGCCGCCGCCGGCATGGTCCTGCGCGGCTACGAGGGCCGCCGCGCCTACTGGGACCGGATGCACCGCGAGCTCGACATCATCGCCCACCACGGCTTCGCCACCTACTTCCTGACGGTCGCTCAGGTCGTCGACGACGTCCGCCGGATGGGCATCCGGGTCGCCGCCCGCGGCTCCGGCGCCGGCTCGCTCGTCAACCATCTCCTCGGCATCGCCCACGCCGACCCGGTCGAGCACGGCCTGCTCATGGAGCGCTTCCTGTCCAAGGCGCGCACCGCCCTGCCCGACATCGACGTGGACGTCGAGTCCGCCCGCCGGCTGGAGGTCTACCGGGCGATCATCGACCGCTTCGGCGCCGAACGGGTCGCCACCGTCGCCATGCCCGAGACCTACCGGGTCCGCCACGCGGTACGGGACGTGGGCGCCGCCCTGTCGATGGACCCGGCCGAGATCGACCGGATCGCCAAGTCCTTCCCGCACATCCGCGCCCGTGACGCGCTCGCCGCCCTCGACGAACTGCCCGAACTGCGGGCGCTGGCCGGGGAGAAGCAGAAGTACGGCAGGCTCTGGGAGCTCGTCGAGGCGCTCGACGCGCTGCCCCGCGGCATCGCCATGCACCCCTGCGGCGTGCTGCTCTCCGACGCCTCGCTGCTCACCCGCACCCCCGTCGTGCCCACCAGCGGCGAGGGCTTCCCGATGTCCCAGTTCGACAAGGACGACGTGGAGGAGCTCGGGCTGCTCAAACTGGACGTGCTCGGCGTCCGGATGCAGTCCGCGATGGCGCACGCCGTCGCCGAGATCGAACGGGTCTCCGGCGAGCGCGTCGACATCGACGCCGTCCCGGCCGGCGATCCGGAGACGTACCGGCTCGTCCGGTCCGCCGAGACGCTCGGCTGCTTCCAGATCGAGTCGCCCGGCCAGCGCGACCTCGTCGGCCGGCTCCAGCCGGCGACCTTCCACGACCTCGTCGTCGACATCTCGCTGTTCCGGCCCGGCCCGGTCGCCGCCGACATGGTGCGCCCGTTCATCGAGGCCCGGCACGGCCGGAGCCCGGCCCGCTATCCGCACCCCGACCTGGAGGAGGCGCTGAAGGAGACCTACGGCGTGGTGGTCTTCCACGAGCAGATCATCCGCATCGTCAGCATCCTGACCGGCTGCCGCCGCGACGAGGCCGACCAGGTGCGGCGCGCCCTGTCCCACCCCGAGTCGCAGGGGAAGATCAAGGTCTGGTTCGCCCAGCAGGCCGAACGGCGCGGCTACGACGCCGAGGTGATCGCCCGCACCTGGGAGATCGTCGAGGCGTTCGGCTCGTACGGCTTCTGCAAGGCGCACGCGGTGGCCTTCGCCGTGCCCACGTACCAGTCCGCCTGGCTCAAGGCGCACCACCCGGCCGCCTTCTACGCCGGGCTGCTCACCCACGACCCCGGGATGTACCCGAAGCGGCTGCTGCTCGCGGACGCCCGGCGGCGCGGGGTTCCGGTGCTGCCGTTGGACGTCAACCGGTCCGGGGCCGCCCACAGAATCGAACTGGTGTCTGATGGTGGGTCGTCGGAGCGGTGGGGGCTGCGGCTCGCGCTCGGCGACGTCCACGGCATCAGCGAGGCGGAGAGCGCCCGCATCGAGGCGGGCCAGCCGTACGCCTCCCTGCTCGACTTCTGGGAGCGGGCCCGCCCGCGCCGGCCGATCGCCGAACGCCTCGCACAGGTCGGCGCGCTGGACGCGTTCGGCGCCAACCGGCGCGACCTGCTGCTGCACCTGTCCGAACTCCACCGCGTCCAGCGCGGCGCGGCCTCGTACGGCGGTCAGCTCCCGCTCGCGCAGGGCCGGAAGACCGCGCCCGTCGGGCTGCCCGACCTCGACGAGTCCGAGCGGCTCAGCGCCGAACTGGGCGTGCTCGGCATGGACGCCTCGCGGCACCTCATGAGCGACCACCACGGCTTCCTGCGCGAACTCGGCGTGCTCTCCGCCCAGCGGCTGCGGGGCGCCGCGCACGGCCGGACCGTCCTGGTCGCCGGGGCCAAGGCGGCCACCCAGACCCCGCCGATCAGGTCCGGCAAGCGGGTCATCTTCACCACCCTCGACGACGGCACCGGCCTGGTCGACCTCGCCTTCTTCGACGACTCCCACGACGCCTGCGCCCACACCGTGTTCCACTCCTGGCTGCTGCTGGTCCGGGGCGTCGTGCAGCGGCGCGGACCGCGCAGCGTCAGCGTGGTCGGCGCGGCCGCCTGGGACCTCGCCGAACTGATCGAACTGCGCCGCGAGGGCGGGCTCGACGCGGTGGCGGCCCGGCTGGCGGAGCCGCCCGGTCCGGCCGGGCCGGCGGCGGGGGACGAGCGGGCTCCGGCGGACGAGCGGGCGTCGTCGGACGACGGCCGCCGCATCCGGATGCCCACCGGCTACGAGATGAACCCCTGGGCCGACCTCAAGCCGGCCGGCGAGGGGTCCCCGAGCGGACGGAAACTGTGGCACGCGAGTCCGGGGAGCGCGGGATGATCCTCTGCGTACGGCTCAGGCCCGACGCCGCCGAGGTGGAACTGCCCCGCCTGGTA
Organism: Streptomyces tritici; assembly: GCF_048500665.1. Taxonomy (NCBI): domain Bacteria; kingdom Bacillati; phylum Actinomycetota; class Actinomycetes; order Kitasatosporales; family Streptomycetaceae; genus Streptomyces; species Streptomyces tritici. The sequence goes on along the minus strand of NZ_CP183183.1, from coordinate 1,206,647 downwards.
CGGCTGTTGAGCGAGTTCACCCCGGTCGTGCAGGCCGTTCCCCCCGGCGAGGCGCTCGCCGATGTACGGGGCGCGCTGCGCTACTTCGGCTGGACCCCGGCCGAACTCGCCTCCGTCGTACGGGTCAGGGCGCTCGCCCTGTACGGCACGGACTGTGTCATCGGCGTCGGCCCCACCCCGATGGCGGCCCGCGTCGCCGCCCGCGCGGCCGGCCGGGGGGCGACCCTGGTCGTCGAGGACGTGGCGGCCTTCCTGCGGGACCGCCCCGTCGCCGAGCTCGACGGGGTCGGCCGCAGCACCGCCCGCACCCTCGGCGGCTACGGGCTCGACACCGTCGGCCGGCTCGCCGACGCCCCGCTCGCCGTGGTCCAGCGGCTGATCGGCGCGCGCGCCGGCCGGGAGCTGTGGGAACGGGCCCGGGGCGTCGACCGCAGCACCGTCGTGCCGAACGCCGCCGCGCGCTCCGCCGCCGCCGAACACGCCTTCCCGCGCGACGAACTGGACCCCGCCGAGCACCGCAGGGCGCTGCTCGCGCTGGCCGACGACCTGGGCGCCCGACTGCGGCGCGAGCACCAGGTGTGCCGGGCGCTCGCGGTGACCGTGCGGTACGCGGACCGGTCCGTCACCACACGGACCCGCACCCTGCGCGAGCCGACCGCGCACACCACAGCGCTCACCGGGACGGCGTACGCGCTGCTGGCCTCGTTCGGGCTGCAGCGCGCCCGGGTCCGGGGCCTCGCGCTGCGCGCCGAGGGCCTGGGCCCGGCGGAGGGGGCGGCGCACCAGCTGACCTTCGACCCGGTGGACGAGAAGGTCCGGCGGATCGAGGAGGTCGCGGACCGGGCCCGGGCGAAGTACGGCCCCGGCGCCGTGGTGCCGGGCGCGCTGGCGCGACGGCGCCCGAGGCGGGGGAGCGGGCCGGGGGCGCGGGCGGCGTAGACGGGGAGTGGGCCTGGGGCGCGGGCGGCGCGGCCGGGGAGTGGGCCGGGGGCGCGGGCGGCGTGGCCGGGGCGCGGGCGGCCTGAGGTCTGCCCGGGCGGAGGGGTCTTGTTGACGACACGTCGAACTCCTGCCGCCGCGTGGCTTCCCCCGCACGCTACCCGTGCGTAGCTTGGCATGAGCAGAGCATCCCCACTTGTGGTCCGGGCCGCAGGGCTCCTGCCGTCGTTCGTTCCTGATTTCCCTTGAGCCGCAAGGAGATCGATCGATGCTGCCCTGGAAACACCTCCTCAGAGCACTGACCGTCCTGCTCCTCACGGTCGCCGCGACCCTCGCCCCCACCGCCGCCGCCCAGGCCGACACCGCCCCCAGCCGGGGCTGGAACGACTACTCCTGCAAGCCCTCCGCCGCCCACCCCCGCCCGGTCGTGCTGGTCCACGGCACCTTCGGGAACTCCGTCGACAACTGGCTCGGCCTCGCGCCGTACCTCGTCCACCGCGGGTACTGCGTCTTCTCCCTCGACTACGGGCAGCTGCCCGGCGTGCCCTTCTTCCACGGCCTCGGCCCGATCGCCAAGTCCGCCGAACAGCTCGACGCGTACGTGGACCGGGTCCTCGACGCCACCGGCGCCCGGGAGGTCGACCTCGTCGGCCACTCGCAGGGCGGCATGATGCCCCGTCACTACCTGAAGTTCCTCGGCGGGGCCGAGAAGGTGAACGCGCTGGTCGGGCTCGCCCCCGACAACCACGGCACCGACCTGCTCGGCCTGACCCGTCTCCTGCCGTACTTCCCCGGGGCCGAGGACCTCGTCGGCACGCACACGCCGGGGCTCGCCGACCAGATCGCCGGCTCGGCCTTCCTCACGAAGCTCAACGAGGGCGGCGACACCGTCCCCGGCGTGACGTACACCGTGATCGCCACGCGCTACGACCAGGTGGTCACCCCGTACCGCTCCCAGTTCCTGACCGGCGAGCACGTCACCAACGTGCTGCTCCAGGACAGGTGCGCCCTCGACCTGTCCGAGCACGTGGCCATCGGCACGGTGGACCGGATCGCCTTCCACGAGGTGGCCAACGCCCTCGACCCGGCCCACGCGACGCCGACCACCTGCGCGTCGGTGCTCGGCTAGTCCGCGGACCGGCGCCCCGCGGCGAACAGCACGCCGGCGCCGAGGGCGAGCACGGCGGCGCCGCCGGCCGCGAGGTACGGGGTCGCCGAGGCGCCGCCGGTCTCCGCGAGCTCCTCGTCCGCGCCGGATGCGGAGGCGGGGGCCGGCGCGTTCGGCGTGCTCGGTGCGGACGCCTCCGGCGCGTTCGGCGCGGGGGTGGCGGCGGCCTCGTGCCCGTCGTCACCGCCGTGTTCCCCGTCGCCGCCGTGTCCGCCGTGGTCGACGGTGGACTTCCCGGCGCCCTCCTCGATCTGCCGGTCGGTGGGGGCGCTCGGGGCGGGGGCGGGCGCGCCGCCGCCGGTCCCCGCGTCCTTCCCGAAGACGACGTCGGAGCAGGTGTAGAACGCCTCGGGGGAGTCGGACCGCTGCCAGACGGAGTAGATCAGGTGCCGCCCGGACCGCTCCGGGACGGTCCCGCGGAACACGTACGCCCCGTTCCCCAGGCGCGGGTTCGTGACCGTGGCGAACGGCTTCGCCTCCAGGTCCGACCACTTCAGCGGCTTCGTCGGGTCGTACCCCGGCTTGGTGAGGTACAGCGCGAACGAACCGCGGTGCGGGGCGGTCGCCTTGTACCGGAAGGTGTGCGCCCCCGCGGCGAGCGGGCTCGCCGGCCAGTCGGCGCGCGGCAGATCGAGCCCGCGGTACTTGTCCCGGCCCGCGCTGCACAGCTTGCCGTCCGGGATCAGCTCGCGGTGGCGCCCGGCGGCGTCGCCGATGTTGACCTCGTTCCAGTCGTAGAACGCCTGCGTCCCGCTCGCCGCCACGGCCGCCCTGCAGGCCGCCGAGTCCGGGCTCTCGGGCCCCTCCGCGTAACAGGCCGACACCCGGCTGACGGGATCGGTCATAGACCCGTGCGCGGCGGCCGGCAGGGCGGCCGGTCCGGCGAGGGCGAGCGAGGCGAGTCCGAGGGCGGCGGTTCCGGCGGCGGCCTTGCGGCGAACGGTCATGACGGCGAACTCCTTGGCGGATCGAGGGTGGCGGGACTCGGTGGCCCCGGCCCCACGAAACACCGGATCCGGCCACCGCGGCGGGGGCGGACGGATCTTTAGGGCCGCGTTAAGGCGGCGGTAAGCGCGCCCTGAGGTACGGGCGTGAGGCGCGTCGGGCAGCGGCGTCAACTCCGGCCCGCGTACATGTCGTTCGATCGAATGAACTAGTCTCGGCCGTCTGAGGGGGAGTCGACCATGTCTTTCTACGTCAACGCCGCCGGACTCGCCGGAGCAGGCGGATCCGCATCACGACGCTCCATGCCGACGCCACTGGTCGTCGCGCGCTGGCTCGTGTTCTTCCTGTTCGGGATGACGGTTCTCGGCGGGCTCGGCCTGATGCTGTCCGCCGTGCAGGCCGGCGCGCTCGACGGCGTCGTGCTCGGCATGCTGCTGTACGGCGCCGCGCCCGGCGTGGCCGGCTGGCTGCTGGCGCGGCGCGCGTGGACGGGCGGCAACAAGACCCGCTGGGGTCTGATCGCCATTCAGATCTGGCTGATCCTGGGCGGGTTGACCAACCTGCGCGACGGTTCGGTCCAGGGCTTCACCCAGCTCCTGCTGCCCGTCGTGATCCTGGCGTTCCTGTGCGCGCAGGACACCCGGGAATGGTTCGACTCGGACCCCTCCGAGCGGAGCGACGAGCCGCCGTTCTCGGTGGCCCACATGATCACCTGGAAGCGGGACCGCGGGCAGTCGGCGCTCGAGTACACCGGCATGATCATCCTGGTCGTCGCGATCATCGCGGCGCTGCTGATGACGAACGTCGGCGGCCGGATGGCCGGCGAGTTCAAGGAGGCCGTCTGCTCCCTGGTCGGCCAGTCCTGCCCCGCGGACGGCGGCGGCGACCCGACGACCCAGGCGGGCGACGGCGCGGACGGCGGCACGGGCGACGGCGCCGACGGCGGCGCGAGCGGCGGCACCGGCGGTGCCGACGGCGGCGCGGACGGCGGCGCGGACGGCGGCTCCGGCACCACGGACCCGGACGGCACCACCCAGGACGGCCCCGGCGCCACCCTGCCGGGCGCCTCCGAGGACGACGACGCCGGCGACCCCACCGACCCGTACGAGCCGATCGGCGACGTCAAGCCGGGCGGCGAGGACGACAACGCCGGCGACGGCGGCGGAGACGACAAGAAGGAGGACTGCTCCGGCTTCTGGGGCTGCACCTGGGACTACGGCGGCCAGGTGGTGGAGGGCCTCTTCGTCGACGGCATCTGGGGCGATGTCACCGGCATGTGGGACACCGTCACCAACCCCATCGACAGCCTCACCGGTCTCGCCGACTACGGCAGCCTGCTCGGCGACGTGTGGTCCGAGGGCACCAAGGACGCCGGCAAGAAGTGGGACGACGGCGACTACCTGGACGCCCTCACCGACTGGGGCGGCAGCGGCGTCGACGTCGGTGTGAAGGTCCTGGACGACATGTTCATCGGCCAGGACGTGAAGGACAGCTGGAACCGCGGCGAGAAGGTCCAGGCGGGCACCAACGTCGTCTGGAACGTCGGCTCGCTGTTCATCCCCGGGTACAACGGCGCCAAGTTCGCCGGCAAGCTCGGCAAGCTGGGCCGGCTCGGCAAGGTCGCCGACGCGATCTCCGAGGCCGCCGGCAAGGCCAAGGACGCGACCGGCCGGGCCAAGAAGGCCGCGGACTCCGGCGACGCCAAGGGCGCGCGGGACGCGGCGGACGAGGCGGACCGGATCGCCGACGACGCGGAGAAGAAGGTCGAGGAGGCCGGCGAGTGCAAGATCGCGCTCGGCGCCCTGCTCCGCGTCCCGTACGGCGGCGGCACCCCGCACCCCGTCGGCGGCGTCCCCGGCAACGGCACCGGCGTCATCGCCGCCGCCCGTTCGGCGATCCCGGTCGCCTTCGCCGCGGAGGGCGAGCCGCCCTGCACGGGCGCGGAGGCCGACAACGCCCGCGAGGCCCGCAGCGAGGCCGACAAGGCCGACGACATCGCGGACGGGGCGGAGCTGGACGGCGCGGCGGACAAGGTCAAGCAGACGATCCTCGACGCCCGCGACAAGCAGAAGACGCCCAAGCAGGACCGCATCCAGCTCAACGAGAAGGGCGTCGACAACCTCGTCAGGAAGGCGAAGGACGAGCCTGACCTCAGCAAGGGCGAGTACAGCAAGGAGGAGCTCTCCGCCGCGCTGAACGAGCTCGACACGATGCTCAAGAACACGAACATCGACAACCAGACCCGCGGCGCGCTCGCCTCCACCGTCCTCAAGGCCGGCAACCGGCACCAGCTCGCGGAGGCGATGGCCGAGGTCCGGGCCGCCCAGCGGTCGGCCTCCGAGGCGGCCGACGGCACGAAGGTGTACGGCGCGGTGGGCGACAAGAAGGGCCGTCAGTCCGTGGACATGGGCGACGGTACGCAGGTCGACGTGAGCGGGGTCGACGACGTCGACGTCCTCTACAAGGGCAAGGACGGCAACATCCACGTCGTCGAGGTGAAGAACACCGCCAACGCGGCGACCAAGGCGACCATCCCCGCGCAGGCGAAGCGGCTCGCGGACTGGGCCAAGGAGGACGGAGCATCCCCGCCGCGGGTGGCCCGGTACGAGATCGAGCAGCAGAAGGACTGGCACAAGATCTTCGACGGCTACGGCAAGGCCAAGGACGGCACCGCCCCTCCGGGCACGCCCGCCCAGACCTTCGGGGACAACGGCCTCAACGTCCGGATCGCCGGCCAGGACTTCACCCCGCAGCAGATCAAGGCCATGGACACCGCGTGGAACTCCAAGTCCGACGCGGAGAAGCGCGCGGCCCTCGACTCGGGCAAGATGAACGACCCGAAGAGCGCGATGGACTACCTGGGAGTCAAGTGACCGCCGCCGACACCCCCCTCCTGCCGGAGGCGCTGCGCGCGTACCCGTACTCGTGGTGGGACGGAAAGGCCTGGCCCATCGACACGGAGGAGAGCGAGGAGAACCTGGCGTACGCGCGGGCCGTGCTCGAAGCGTGTCTGCCGCCGGAGCCGCTGGCCGAGCCGCTGCCCCCCGAGGAGGTTCGGCTCAAGGACCTGGACGAGGCGGACTGGCCGGAGTGGGTGGTCCTGCGGGATCTGCTGCTGGAGCACATGCCGCGGGCCCGGGACGTCACGGTGGGCCGCATGGCCGAGGCGGAGGCGGAGTGGGCGCGGCAGGGCCGCGACACGACGGACTTCGCCGCGCGCTCGATCCGCCTGATCACGTCGTGGATCGCCGAGGCGACGCTCCACTGGTGCGGCCTCTACGTCGACGACGAGGCCGCCCTCACCCCGTGGCTCCAGGACCTCGCCGAGCAGTACGTCCCGCACCGCATGGCCGCGGAACAGGCGGCCTGGGCGCTGCACCAGACCTGGCGGATGCCCGAGAGCCTCGCCGCCCTCGCGCGTCTCGCCGCGGTCGAGGGTCTGCCCGGCGAGGTCAGGAGCATCATCGAGGGCGGCCTCGAACGGGCGGCCCGAGAAGGCTCGTGACAGGCCCCGGCCGCTAGCGCGTCCGGTACCGCCGCTCCGGTCGCCCCGTGCCGCCGTACTTGAGGGTGACCTCCGCGCGGCCCGTTTCCGCGAAGTACTCCAGGTAGCGGCGGGCGCTCACGCGGGAGAGGGAGCCGGCTTCGGCGCACTCCGTGGCAGAGAGGCCCTCGGGGTGGGCGCGCAGGATGCCCTCCACCAGCTCCGCGGTGTGCGCGGCGAGGCCCTTGGGCAGGTCGCGCGAGCCGGGCGGACGGGTGCCGAAGATCTGGTCCACGTCCTCCTGGCGGGCCTCCTCCAGGCCGTCGAGGCGGGCCCGCAGCGAGGCCACGTGCAGCAGCTGCTCCCGCAGCGCGGCCTGGTTGAACGGCTTGATCAGGTAGTGCAGGGCGCCCGCCCGCAGCGCCGAGCGGACCGTGCCCGCGTCCCGCGCGGCCGTGATGAACAGGGCGTCCACGCCCAGCCCCGCCGCCCGCAGCTCGCGCAGGACGGCGATCCCGTCCATGTCCGGCAGGAAGATGTCGAGCAGGACCAGGTCCGGGTGCAGTTCCCGCGCCGCCCGCAGCGCCTCCGCGCCGTTGTGCGCGACCCCGACCACGGAGAAACCCGCCACGGCCGAGACAAACCGGGCGTGCAGCTTCGCGACCATGAAGTCGTCGTCCACCACCAGCACCTTCGTCACGCGGACACGCTAGGTCGCGACCACAAGGACCACAACGTCCGTTGGTTGCGGAAGAGAGACAGCTTCTTAACGCGCGGGCAACATGTGGGCCACTTCACACACCCGTACACACCCGAAAGAGAGGCGGCTCACGTGCGTCTGCGCACCCCCCTCGCCCTGCTCGGGGCCGCGCTGCTGGTGCTGGTGGGACCGCCGCTGCTCACCCCCGGCAGCGGCGCCGAGACCGGCACCCGGATACCCGGCCTGCGCTTCATGGTCCCCAACACCCCCGGCGGCGGCTACGACATCACCGCCCGCACCGCGGCCAAGAACGCCGAGGAAGCCGGCCTGACCGGCGACATCGAGGTCTTCAACCTGCCCGGCGCCGGCGGCACCGTCGGCCTGACCCGGCTCGTCGGCGAGCACGGCAACGGCCGGCTCGCCATGTCCATGGGCCTCGGCGTCGTCGGCGCCGTGCACACCAACAAGACCCCGCGGACCCTCGCCGACACCACCCCGATCGCCCGGCTCACCATGGAGCAGGACATCGTCGTGGTGAGCAGGAACTCCCCGTACCGGACCATCCAGGACCTGCTCGCCGCATGGAAGAAGGACCCCGGCAAGCTGCCCGTCGGCGGCGGCTCCTCGCCCGGCGGCCCCGACCACCTCGCCCCGATGCTCATGGCCCAGGCCGCCGGCATCGCCCCGAAGTCGGTCAACTACGTGCCCTTCGACGGCGGCGGCGAACTCCTCGCCTCCATCCTCGGCAACAAGGTCGCCTTCGGCGTCTCCGGCGTCGGCGAGTACCTCGACCAGATCAAGTCCGGGCAGCTCCGGCTGCTCGCCGTCACCGGCGCCGAGCGCGTACCGGGCCTCGACGCCCCCACCTTGCGCGAGGCCGGTCTCGACACCGAGTTCATCAACTGGCGCGGCATCGTCGCCCCGCCCGGCCTCACCGACGCCGAACGCGACAAGCTCGTCGGCCTGGCGACCGCCCTGCACGACTCGCCCGAGTGGAAGGAGTCGCTGAAGAAGAACGGGTGGAACGACGCCTTCCTGCCCGGCGACGCCTTCGGGAAGTTCCTCGACGAGCAGGACGCCCGCGTCGGGTCGGTACTGAAGGAGCTGGGACTGTGACCACCACGACCGACCCCGCCACCGGCACCCCCGCACGCGGCTCCTGGCTGCGCGAGCACTCCGAGCTCGGCGTGAGCCTGATCCTGCTCCTGCTCGGCGCGCTCGTCCTCACCGACGCCCTCACCCTGTCCGTCGAGCTCACCCAGCGCGGGCCCGTCGGACCGAGGACCGTGCCCCTCGTCGTCGGCGCCGGGCTCCTGCTCGTCGCCGTGCTGCTCGCCGTCGACGTGCTCCGCGGCGGCCGAGGCGAGTCCGAGGCCGGCGAGGACGTCGACCTGTCCGAGCCCGGCGACCACCGCACCGTCCTGCTCCTCGTCGGCGTCTTCCTCGGCTTCGCCGTGCTCGTCGGCCCCCTCGGCTTCCCCGTCTCCGGCGCGCTGCTCTTCTGGGGCGCCGCCTACGCCCTCGGCAGCCGGCATCCCCGGCGCGACCCGCTGATCGCGGCGGCCCTCGCCCTCGTCACCTACGTCGTCTTCAACAACCTGCTCGGAGTCCCGCTGCCCGGCGGCCCGCTGATGGGAGTGCTCTGACCCATGGATTCCCTCACCTCCCTGATCGACGGCTTCGGCACCGCGCTCACCCCCGTCAACCTGCTCTGGGCCGCCCTCGGCGTGCTCCTCGGCACCGCCATCGGCGTCCTGCCCGGCATCGGCCCCGCCATGGCCGTCGCGCTGCTGCTGCCCGTCACGTACGGGCTCGAACCGACCGGCGCCTTCATCATGTTCGCCGGCATCTACTACGGCGCCATGTTCGGCGGCTCCACCACGTCCATCCTGCTCAACACCCCCGGCGAGAGCGCCGCCGTGGTCGCCGCCATCGAGGGCAACCCGATGGCCAAGGCGGGCCGCGGCGCCCAGGCCCTCGCGGCGGCCGCCGTCGGCCACTTCGCCGGCGGCATGATCGGCACGATGCTGCTGGTCGCCCTCGCGCCCCTGGTCGCGAAGCTCGCCGTCGACATCGGCGCGCCCGACTACCTGGCCCTGATGGTGCTCGCCTTCATCGCCGTGACCTCCGTCCTCGGCTCCTCCCGGATCCGCGGCCTCGCCTCCCTGCTCATCGGCCTCACCCTCGGCCTGGTCGGCCTCGACCAGATGACCGGCCAGCAGCGGCTCACCTTCGGCTCGCTCCAGCTCGCCGACGGCATCGACGTCGTCATCGTCGCGGTCGGACTCTTCGCCATCGGCGAGGCCCTGTGGGTCGCCTCCCACCTGCGCCGCACCGCCGGCGAGGCCATCCCCGTCGGCCGCCCCTGGCTCGGCCGGGACGACGTGAAGCGCACCTGGAAGTCCTGGCTGCGCGGACCGGTCATCGGCTTCCCGTTCGGCGCGATCCCGGCCGGCGGCGCGGAGATCCCCACCTTCCTGTCGTACGTCACCGAGAAGCGGCTGTCGAAGCACAAGGACCAGTTCGGCAAGGGCGCCATCGAGGGCGTCGCCGGACCCGAGTCCGCCGCCTCCGCCTCCGCGGCCGGCACGCTCGTGTCCATGCTCACCCTCGGCCTGCCCACGACCGCCGTCGCCGCCGTGATGCTCGCCGCCTTCCAGCAGTACGGCATCCAGCCCGGACCGCTGCTCTTCGAGCGCGAACCCGAGCTGGTCTGGGGCCTGATCGCCTCGCTGTTCGTCGGCATGGTGCTGCTCCTCGCCCTCAACCTGCCGCTCGCGCCGGTCTGGGCGAAGCTGCTGCGCATCCCGCGTCCGTACCTGTACGCCGGCATCCTGTTCTTCGCCGCGGTCGGCGCGTACGCGGTCGGCGGCGAGGCCTTCGACCTGGTCGTGCTGCTGATCATCGGTCTGATCGGCTTCGGCATGCGCCGGTACGGGCTGCCCGTGCTCCCCGCCGTCATCGGCGTCATCCTCGGCCCGGCCGCGGAGAACCAGCTGCGCCGCGCCCTGCAGATCAGCGACGGCTCGCTCACCGGCCTGGTGAACACCCCGTTCGCCGTCACCGTCTACGCGGTGATCGCGCTCCTGCTGGCCTGGCCCCTCGTCCGCCGACTCGTCAACTCCCGTCGTACCGTGGCGGGATGAACGATCACCAGACGCACGACGCACCCCGGCCCGCGACGGCCGCCGACGTCCCCGCCGTGAAGGCCGTGATCGACGCGGCCTTCCACCCCTACATCGAACGGATCGGCCTCGTGCCGGCCCCGATGGAGGAGGACCACGCGGCGAACGTGGCCGCGGGCCGGGTGTTCGTCTGCGGAGAGCCCGTGACCGGGCTCGTCGTGGTCGTCCCCGAGGAGGACCACCTGTACCTGGACACCGTCGCCGTCCACCCCGGTGTCCGCGGCACCGGCCTCGGCCGGGTCCTGCTCACCTGGGTGGAGCGGTACGCCCGCGAGCTCGGCACCCCCGAGATCCGGCTGCTCACCAACGCGCTGATGTGGGAGAACCAGAAGCTCTACGACCGCTACGGCTACGAGGTCGTGGAGCGCCGCATGGAGGGGCCGTACGACCGGATCCACTACCGGAAGGTGCTCAACGCGCCACCGATGGGGTGAGGTGCGGACAGAACGGGCGGCCGGTCCGGTATCCCTGGCGGGCAGCGGTGCCGCCCCGGCACCCCTCATCCCGAAGGGACACCCCAGATGCGCGTACGTCACCTCCTCGGCACCGTCGCCGCGGCGCTGCTGCTCGCGGGCGCGACGACCGCCCACGCCCTCCCGGCCGCGGTCGCCGACGGCGTGACCGTCCACCCGGCCGGAGCGCTGGCCGCCGACGGCACCGTGACGCTCACCGGCACCTACCGCTGCCTCGACGACGGCGACGGCCCGGTCTTCGTCAGCAGCACCCTGATCCAGGGCCAGCGCTCCCAGGGCATCGGCGGCACCCGCGCCGTCTGCGACGGCCGGGTGCACGCCTGGACCAACTCCTCCGTCGTGCACGACCCCGTGTACCGGCCGGGCGCGGCGAAGGTGCAGGCCACGCTGATGCAGCTGACCCCGAAGGCCCTGGGCGTGCCGCTGCCGCAGTTCCGGGCCGTCGAGAACGCGGACGTGACGCTGGGCTAGGGGGTGTCCGGCCCACGTCCGCCGGACAGGCCCGGACCCAGCAGGGCGAGCAGACCGTCCCGGCCCAGGGCCTCCAGCTCGTCCAGCGCGACGACGGCGCACTCGGCCGCCTCCGGATCGGCGGCGGCCAGACCGCTCGCCGCGAACTCGTCCTCGTCCAGGCGGAGCACCTCGCTCCCGTCCGCGGACACCCACAGGTCCAGGTCGAGGTCCTCGACCACGACCCGCCCGCCGTCGACCACGGCCGGCCGGGTGACATCGCAGTACCAGCCCTTGAGCGTGCCGTCGCCGGACCGGACCTCCTTCACCGCGTACCACCGGTCGCGCCAGTAGTGCTCGGTGAACACGTCGCCCGGCTCGAACCGCACGAAGCCGAAGTCCCGGACCCCCTCGCCCGCCCAGGGCGCGCGCACGGTGAGCCGGACGCCGTCGTCGGCGACGACATCCGCGGGGTACCGGATCTTGGTCCGCCCCGCCTTGACCAGCTCCACCTCGACCTCAGCCGAACGTGCGGACATGCCGGACCTCCGTCGCGCAGATCTCGTACCCGAACCACTTGTTGATGGCCAGCATCGGCCCGTTGCCGGAGTCGTTGCCGGTGAACGCCTCCGTGCAGCCGGCCGCGCGGGCCCGGTGCAGGGAGTCGTTCTTGGCGAGCTTCGCCAGGCCCCGGCCGCGGTACGCGGGCGCGGTGCCGGTCATGCCGGTGGCGTACCGGCCGGTGCCGTCGACCTGCGCGGCGCTGAACGCGGCCGGAACCCCGTCGACGACGGCGACCGTGGTCAGCTCGGCGCTGAACAGCGGGTGCCGCCAGGTGGTGGCCAGCCAGTGCGCGTAGTCCGTGAGCTCCGCGCCCACGTCGCCCGGCTCGTCGGCCGTCGTCACCGCGTCCAGCTCGAACAGCGGCCGCGGGTCGGCAGCGAAGGCGGCGGCCGGGCGCAGTTCGACCCCGGCGGGCGGCTCCTGGAGCGGCGGCAGCGGCGCGCCCGCCAGGTCGAGCCGGAGGAAGTGGGCGGAGCGCCGCGCCTCGTACCCGTGCCGCTCGGCGAAGGCCCGGTGCGCCGGGGCGTCGAGCACCCAGGAGTACACCTCGGTCGCCCCGCGCTCCGCGAGGTGCTCCTCGGCGGCGCGCAGCAGCAGCGCCCCCGCACCGCGCCCGACGTGCTCCGGGTCCACGTACACGTTGACGGAGCCGAGCCCCGGCCGGGGGCTCTCGTGGGCCAGCGCGACCTGCGCCGTCCCGATGATCCGGCCGTCGGCCTCGGCGACGAGCGGGCGGGCGTGGGCGTCGGGATGGGCGTGGGCCCAGTCGAAGGCCGTCTGCTCGGCGTTGGCGAGCATGAAGGGGAGCGCGGCACGCCGGACACGGGCGTAGCCCTCCGCGTCCTCCGGGCGCACGTCACGGACGATCACAGTCATGGGGCGCACGCTACGCGCGGCCGCACCGCGACCGCCTCCCCATTTCCGCCCGGCCGCGGCCCCGCCTGCGACAATCCGTGCGTGACCTTGAAGATCTCCGTGGACACGGACTCGACGACCGCCCCGTACGAACAACTGCGCGCCGGCATCGCGGAGCAGGCCCGCTCGGGGGTGCTCCCGGTCGGCCACAAGCTCCCGACCGTCCGCGGTCTGGCGGAGCAACTGGGCCTCGCCGCCAACACGGTGGCCAAGGCGTACAAGGCGCTGGAGGCGGACGGCGTGATCGAGACCCGCGGTCGGCACGGCACCTTCGTGGCCGCCGCCGGCGACGCCGCGGCCCGTCGGCTGGCCGCGGCCGCGGCGGTCTTCGCCCGTGAGGCGCACCGCCACGGCGCGAGCCGCGACGAGGCCCTGGCGGCCGCGGAGGAGGCGCTGCGGGCCGCGTACGAGGGCTGAGCCCGCCCGCTACAGGTACAGGCCCGCGTCCGGGGTGCGGGACTCGGGGACCGAGGCGGTCGGGGTGCCGCGGCGCAGGGCGTACAGCTCCGCGAGCGTCGCCCCGTCGCGGCCGACGCCCTCCTCGCGGCCGAGCCAGCGGACCGCCTCCTCGCGGGTCAGCGCGCCGACCTCGATCCGGGCCAGGCAGCGGCCGGGGCGGACGACCGCGGGGTGCAGCCGCTCCAGGTCCTCGTTGGTGGTGACGCCGACCAGCACGTTGCGGCCCTGGCCGAGCAGACCGTCCGTCAGGTTGAGCAGCCGGGACAGTGCCTGGCCCGCGGTGTGCTTGGCCTCGCCGCGGATCAGCTCGTCGCAGTCCTCCAGGAGCAGCAGCCGCCAGCGGCCCTTCGCGGTGCCCTCGTCCTCGCCGATGGCGATGTCCATGAGGTAGCCGACGTCGTTGAACAGCCGCTCCGGGTCGAGGACGCAGTCGACCTGGCACCAGTCGCGCCAGGAGCGGGCCAGGGTGCGCAGCGCGGAGGTCTTGCCGGTGCCGGGCGGGCCGTGGAGCAGCAGCAGCCGGCCGGCGATGTCGTCGGGCGTGACCTTCATCAGCCGGTCCATCGCCTCGGCCACCGGGGCGGTGTAGTTGGGGCGGACGTCGTCCCAGGTGCCGGCGGTGATCTGCCGGGTGGTGCGGTGCGGGCCGCGCCGGGGCGAGACGTACCAGAAGCCCATGGTCACGTTCTCCGGCTGCGGCTCCGGCTCGTCCTTCGCCCCGTCCGTCGCCTCGGCGAGGATCCGTTCGGCGAGCTCCGGGGCGGTGGCCGTGACGGTGACGTCGGCGCCGCGGTTCCACCGGGACACCAGCAGCGTCCAGCCCTCGCCCTCGGCGAGCAGGGCGCTGCGGTCGTCGTCCTTGGCGGCGCGCAGCACCCGCGCGCCGGCGGGCAGCAGCGTCGCCCCGGGCTTGACCCGGTCCAGCGAGGTGCTGTGCGCGTGCGGCTGCTCGCCGGTGGCGAAGCGGCCGAGGAAGAGCGCGTCGACGACGTCGGAGGGCGAGTCGCTGTCGTCCACGTTGAGCCGGATCGGCAGCACGCGGTGCGGTTCCGCTGGGGTGTCGGGCATGGCGTCCATGATCCGGCAACGGGCCGTGCCGTGCACGGTATTTTGACCGGATTTCTGCGCGAGTTGATTTCCGGTCAGCCGGCACGGTCCCGCGAGGAGGTTCCCTGCGCGGCCCGCCATGGCTGAATTCGCATGGACGCACGCTTCCGTGATGGTCCATCAATGAACTGTTCTTGGCATGGACACTTCCAGGGATCTACGCGCGGTGCTACCACGGAGTAGGCAGAGATCCTGCTAAAGGAGGTTGCATGAAACTGACCCGTTTCGCGGCATTTTCCTCTTCGCTGCTCCTCGGCGCCGTCCTCGCCCTCACCGGCTCCGGAGCGGCCCAGGCGGCAGAGAGCGCCGCGCTCGACTACGTGGCCCTCGGCGACTCGTACTCCTCCGGCGTCGGGGCCGGCAGCTACGACAGTGCCAGCGGTTCCTGCAAACGCTCCACCAAGGCGTTCCCGGTCCTCTGGAAGAACGCCAACTCACCCTCGTCGTTCGCGTTCACGGCTTGCTCCGGCGCTCGTACGGGTGATGTCACGGCCGGCCAGCTCGGCCCCCTGTCCGCCGCCACCGACCTGGTCTCGATCACGGTCGGGGGCAACGACGCCGGCTTCGCCGACGTCATGACCACCTGTGTCCTCCAGTCCGAGGCCACCTGCATCAACCGCGTGAATCAAGCCAAGAGCTACGTCGACACCACCCTGCCCGGTCAACTCGACTCCGTGTACAACGCGATCAGAGCCAAGGCGCCCAACGCCCGCGTCGTCGTCCTCGGCTACCCCCGCTTCTACAAGCTCGGCGGCAGCTGCGTCGCCGGCCTCACCGAGAACGAGCGGGCCGCCATCAACGGCGGCGCCGACCACCTCAACGCCGCCACCGCGAAGCGCGCCGCCGACCACGGCTACACCTTCGCGAGCGTCGTCCCGGCCTTCACCGGACACGAGATCTGCTCCGGCTCGGCCTGGCTGCACAGCGTCAACTGGCTGAACATCGGCGAGTCGTACCACCCCACCGCCTCCGGCCAGTCCGGCGGCTACCTGCCCACCTTCAGGAACGCGGCGTGACCGACGCTGTCGGGTAAGGGGTCCCGCCCGTCGGGGTCGCACCCGTGGGCGACCCGCTCGGGGTGCCTCCCGACGGGGTCTCCTTCTCGCAGATCACCGAGAACGCCACCCAGTTCGACCGTGCCGCGGCCGGGCTCCGGACCTCCACCCGGACCCGGTCGCGGTGCGTCGACCCGTCCTCCCGGTGCGTCCGCTCCGTGTGCTCCACCCGCTGCCGCTCCGGGCCGTCCGCCGGGAACCGCAGCGTCTGCCAGCCCGGCCCCGAGCTCTCCCCGCTCTCCGTCGCCCAGCGGTACTCGACGGTCGCGGGGACGCGCCCCACGGTGACCGTCGCCGCGAACGCCGGGGCCTCGCCCTCCGGCGCCGGACAGCGCCCGCGATAACTCCCGCGCACCGCCTCCGCCGTCACGTCCACCGTCGGCGCCGGCGTGGAGGCGGGCCCGGACGAGGGCGCGTCGCTCGTCGGCGTGGCCGGCGGCCGGGTGCTCGGCGGGGCGGCCGTGACGCCGCCCGTGGTGGCCCCGCCCCCGCCGCTCTCCTCGCCCGGGCCGTTCTGCCGCAGCAGCGTGTACACCAGCGCCCCGACGGCCAGGAGCAGCAGCGCCACCCCCGCCGCCAGCACGAGCCCGGCACGCCGCGACCGTTCGGGCCCGTCGCCGAGGGGGGCGGTCGGACCCTCGGGCGGGAGCGGGCCGCCGCCGCCCGGGCGGGCGCCGCCGCCGTCCCCGCCGTCCGCCGGCAGCGGCACGTACGGCCCCGGCGGCAAGGGCTCGGTACGCGGCTCCCCGCCCGCCGCGATCACGTGCAGCCGCTCCGCCGCCTCCCGGGCCGCGAGCCGTTCCCCGGGCTCCTTGCGCAGCAGTCCCTCGATCACGGGGGCCAGGGCGCCGGCCCGCCGGGGCGGCGGCAGTTCCTCGTCCACGACCGCGCGCAGGGTGGTCAGCGGGGTGTCCTGGCGAAACGGCGTGACGCCCTCGACCGCCGCGTACAGCAGCACGCCGAGCGACCACAGGTCGGACTCGGGCCCGGCCTCGCGCCCCAACGCCCGTTCGGGCGCGAGGAATTCGGGGGAGCCGATCAGCTCGCCGGTCATGGTCAGGTTCGAACTGCCCGCCACCTGGGCGATGCCGAAGTCGGTGAGGACCACCCGGCCGTCGTTGGCCAGCAGGACATTGCCCGGTTTCACGTCGCGGTGCAGCACCCCCGCGTCGTGCGCGGCCCGCAGCGCCGCGAGCACCTCGTCGCCGATCCGGGCGGCCTGCCGGGGCGGCATCGGACCCTCGGCCTCCAGCACCTCGGCCAGCGACAGGCCGCGGACCAGCTCCATCACGATCCAGGGGCGGCCGTCCTCGGTCGCCACGTCGTAGACCGTGACCACGTTGCGGTGCGGGATGCGGGCGGCCGCCCAGGCCTCGCGCTCCAGTCGCGCGTACAGCCGGCGCACGTCCTCGCCGGGGAGTCCGGAGGGCGCACGCACCTCCTTCACGGCGACCTCACGGCCCAGGACCTCGTCACGGGCCCGCCACACGACGCCCATCCCGCCCCGGCCGAGGGCGTCCAGGAGCCGGTACCGGCCCGCGACGAGGCGTCCGGACCGGTCGTCCTCGGGTGTCGCTCCGCTCATGGACGGCCCTCTCCGTCGGTCCGCGCCCGCGCGGCAACACGGCAGAAACCCTTCCAATCTAGCTCAGGAAGGTCTTCTGCCCCAGGGCGGGAGCACTCCGGACAGCGATGATCTTGGTGGTGGAGATCACACACCGTCAGATGTCCGCCGGTGATCCCCTTGTGTGCAGGATGGTTCGTGACGGTTCGGCAGGTGTTCGATCGCTGTCCAACTCGCCCTGGAATCAGATGGATTCGGACGGTGACCGTCAACCCCCTTTCGAGTGCGGTGAATCCTGCGGCCGGGATACCCGGGTGTCAGTGTGGGGCGATAGGGTTAACCTGCCCGGGCCGGGTGCCCTCGTACGGGTGGGGAGAGACATGGAACAGATAACGATGCGCAGCAGGCCGCGCGTGCCTGCCATCACCTGCGGGAGCAGCGCGACGAGTTCGCGCCTCGACCGCCACCTCGCGGTCCTCGGCGGACCCGCCATACCGCAGCGCGAGGCCGCCGAAGCCACGCTGCTGATGCGCGAACTGACGACGCGTGAAGTCGCGGCCCCGGTGCACGGTCACCGCAGCCGCAGCGCCCGCGTCTCGCTCTTCGCGCCCCTGCGCCGCCTGCGCCGCTCGCTCTTCGGCAGCCGGCACTAACCGCACGCAACGACCGGTCGGCCGGGCCCGCCTGCCCGGCGCACCCTCCCGCTCGCTCGGCCGACCGCCGTCACCCCCGCCCGGACGTGTTCCCCACCCGTCCGGGCTTCGTGCCGCCCGGCGCGGATCCGCCGAGGGAGCCGGTCCGCGGGGATTCCCCGCGCGCTCCCGCCGCGCGGATCCCGCCCGGGACCTCCTGGCGATCACGCTCGATCACGCTCGCGCGGATCCCGCTCGGCGATCCCGCCCGGCGCCCCTAAGCGATCACGCCCGCCTTCCGCAGCTCCGTCAGCTCCTCCTCGCCCACCCCGAGGTCCGCGAGCACCGCTTCCGTGTGCGCGCCGAGCGCCGGGACCGCGCCCATCGCCGGCTCCGGGCCGTCCGGGAACACGATCGGCGGCAGCATCGCCCGCAGCGGCCCCACCGCCGAGTCCACCGTCCGCCACCGGTCCCGCGCAGCGAGCTGAGGATGCTCCGCCAGGTCGGCCACCGTGTTCAGCCGGGCGCAGGCGATCCCCGCCGCCTCCAGCCGCGCCAGGGCCTCCGCCGCCGGCAGCGGCGCCAGCGCCGCGGCCACCGCCGCGTCCGTGTCCGCCCGCCGGGCCACCCGGGCCGTGTTGGTGGCGAAGCCCGGATCGTCGGCCAACTCCGGCCGCCCCAGGACCTGTTCGGCGAGCCGCCGCCACTCCCGGTCGTTCTGCACCGAGAGCAGCACCAGGCCGCCGTCCGCCGTCGGATAGGCGTCGTAGGGCGCGATGACCGCATGCGCGAGCCCCGTACGCGCCGGGGCCGTGCCTCCGTGCATCCCGTGGTGCAACGGATGCCCCATCCACTCCGCCAGCGCGTCGAACAGCGAGACCTCCACCGGTCCGCCCCGGCCCGTCGTGCCCCGGCGCACCAGCGCGGCCAGCACCCCCGAGAACGCGTACATCCCGGCCGCGATGTCCGCCGCCGGGATGCCCGCCTTCACGGGCTGCCCGGCCGTGCCCGTCACCGACACGAGCCCGGCCTCGCACTGCACGAGCATGTCGTACGCCCGCTTGTGCGCGTACGGCCCCTCCGCCCCGTACCCCGAGACGTCCACCGCGACCAGTCGCGGGTGCTCCGCGCACAGCGTGGCCGCGTCCAGGCCGAGACGCGCCGCCGCGCCCTGCGCCAGGTTCTGCACGAACACGTCCGCGTCCGCGATCAGCCGCCGCGCCAGGGCGAGGCCGCGCGGGTCCTTCAGGTCCACCGCGACGGACTCCTTGCCGCGGTTGCACCACACGAAGTGCGAGGCGAGACCGGCCGCCGCGGTGTCGTACCCGCGGGCGAAGTCGCCGCCGTCCGGGCGTTCGATCTTCACCACGCGCGCCCCGAGGTCGGCGAGCTGCCGGGTGGCGAAGGGCGCGGCGACGGCCTGTTCGACGGCGACGACGGTGATCCCGTCCAGCGGGAGCGGCTGTGTGCGGGTGCTCATCCCGTGTGCCTATCGCGCCCGCGCCCCGTTTGTCACCCGCGGATCCGTCACACCTTCGCGTACCGGCGGACCGCCGCCGGCGCGCACACCGCGAGCAGGGCCAGCGACCACAGCAGCGCCCCGGCCACCGGGTGCGCCACCGGCCAGGCCGCGTCCGCCGGCACCGGCGCGTTGCCGAAGAGGTCCCGGACGGCCGTGGTCACGGCGGAGATCGGGTTCCACTCGGCGACCGTGCGCAGCCAGCCCGGCATGCCGTCGGTGGGGATGTACGCGTTCGACAGCAGCGGCAGCATGAACGTGGCGCTGCCCAGCTGGCCGGCCGCCTCCTCGCTCCGCGAGGCGAGGCCCAGCAGGATGCCGACCCAGGTCATGGCGAAGCGGAAGAGCAGCAGCAGACCGAAGGCGGCGAGCGCCTCCGCGGCCGAGCCCTCGATCCGCCAGCCGATCGCCAGCCCGATCAGGATCATCGGGACCATGCCCGCCGCGCTGGCGACCAGATCGGCCAGGGCCTGTCCGAGCGGGACGGCGGCCCGGCTCATCGGCAGGGTGCGGAACCGGTCCATCACGCCGCGGTGGGAGTCCTGCGCGGCCTGGAACATCCCGGTCATCAGCCCGCCCGCCGCCGTCGCCACCAGCAGTCCCGGCACCAGGAAGGCGCGGTACTCGGCCCCGGGCATGGCGAGCGCGCTGCCGAAGACGTACGCGAAGAACAGCAGGAAGACGATCGGCATCGTCTGGGTCATGACCGTCATCGCGGGGGCGCGGCGGATGCGCTGCAGATGACGGCCGAGCACCGCGGTGCCGTCGTGGACCAGGGCGCTCATGCGGCGGCCTCCTCGCGTGCGGCGGGCAGGGCCCGGTCGGTGAGGCGCAGGAACACCTCGTCGAGCGTCGGCGGGCGCAGCGAGGCGTCCACGAGGTGCACCCCGGCCGCGTCGATCTCGCGGACGATCCGCGGCAGCGTCAGCGTGCCGTCGAGGCTGACCGCGCCGACGGTGCGGCGCTCGGGGTCGAGCGCCGGGGCCGAGCCGGTGAGCCGGTCGAGCACCCCGGCGGCGGCCTCCAGGAGCGCCGCGTCGGCGACGACCACCTCGGCGTAACTGCCGATCCGCGCCTTGAGTTCGGCGGGCGTGCCGCGGTGCGCGGCCCTGCCCTCGTCGATCAGCACGATCTCGTCGGCGAGCCGGTCTGCCTCCTCCAGGTACTGGGTGGTGAGCAGCACGGTCGTGCCCTGGGACGCCAACCCCCGTACGGCATCCCAGATCCCGTTCCGGCTGTGCGGGTCGAGTCCGGTGGTCGGCTCGTCCAGGAAGAGCACCCGCGGCGGCACGAGCAGGCTCGCGGCGAGGTCGAGCCGCCGGCGCATGCCGCCCGAGTACGTCCGGGCGGGGCGGTCGGCCGCCCCGGTCAGTTCGAAGCGCTCCAGGAGTTCGTCGGCGCGGGAGCGCGGGGCGCGCAGCAGCCGGGCGAAGAGCCGGAGGTTCTCCGCGCCGCTCAGCTCGCCGTCCACGGAGGCGTACTGGCCGGTGACGGAGATCCGGCGGCGCACTTCGGCCGGCTCGCGGACCACGTCGCGGCCGGCGACGCGGGCGCTGCCGGCGTCCGGGGCGGTGAGCGTGGTGAGCACCCGGACCGCCGTGGTCTTGCCCGCTCCGTTGGGGCCGAGGACCCCGCAGACGGTGCCCTCGGGGACCGCCAGGTCGAGCCCGTTCAGGGCATGGACGTCCCCGTAGCGCTTCCGCAGACCCTCACTAAGTACAGCGTACGTAGTTGTCATGCCGGGACCATACCGCACTACGTACGGTGTACGTAACTACGATGGTGGGCGAGGTGATGAGCCATGGCGGGCCGAGCGGCCGAACCCGAAGTGATCTGGGCGCGCCCCGAGCGCGCCGGCCGCGGACCCCGGCCCGCGTACAGCCGGGCCGACATCGTGGCGGCGGCGGTGCGCGTCGCCGACGCCGACGGCATCGACGCCGTCTCCATGCGGCGGGTCGCCGCCGAGATCGGCTGCGGCACGATGTCGCTCTACAACTACGTCCCGCGCAAGGAGGACCTGTACGAGCTGATGGTCGACGCCGTCAGCGCCGAGTACGACCTCTCCGCCGGTCCGAGCGGCGACTGGCGCGCCGACATGCTGCACCTGGCCCGCGAGGCCCGGGCGATCATGCGCCGGCACCCGTGGGTGATCCGCCTGATGACCACGGGCTACGCCTTCGGCCCGAACGCGCTGCGGTTCCTGGAGTACGGCCTGGAGTGCCTGAAGGACCTCGGCCTGCCCGGCGGCGTCAAGATGGAACTGCTCGCCACGGTGAACGGCACCGTCATGACCCTCGTCGCCAACGACCTCGCCCTCGCCGAACGCGCCCGCGGACTGCCCTGGTCCGAGGAGCAGGAGCAGGCCGTGCGCGGCGCGTATCTGGCGGGGCAGCTCGCCGGCGGCGCCTACCCGCGCCTGGCGGCCGTGATCGCCGAGTCGGGGGCCCGGCCGCTCGACCCGGAGGAGGTCTTCGAGCGCACCCTGCGCCGGGTCCTCGACTCCTTCGCCCCGGCGTAGGATCCGTTCGCCGGGATCCCTTCCGTACGCGGGCTACAGCAGGGCGAACTGCCCCTCCGGGCCCTCCTCCTGGAGGTCGAGCACCGACGCGGGCCGGCGCGCCCGGTCCGGTACGGGCAGAATCCCGGCCTCCCGCAGCGCCGCCCGGGTCAGCTCCGGGCCGCCGGCCAGTGCGGCCCGCTCCGGCTCGGCCTCGCCCAACAGGGCGAGCACCGTGATCAGTTCGAGCAGCTCCGAGGTCCACTCCTGCGGCCAGGCGGCCGGCCCGATCGCCTCCAGGGTGCCCGGCTCGGCGGGCGCGGTCCGGTGCGCGAACCACTGCTCCAGCACGCGTACGCCCCCGACCGCGAACTCCCAGGCCGCCACGGGCACCGGTGCGATCCGGCCCCCGTCCAGCGACAGCGTCTCCTCGGCCGCGTCGTAGGCGAGCGCGGCCGGCCGCGCGGGGATCGGCGCGCGCACGTACGGCCGCCGCCCGCCCGGCAGCCGGGGCTTCCCGCCGCCGCGCGCGCCCCGCAGCTGGACGTCGGTCAGGCGCCGGCCCAGCGCCACGCCCGCCGCCCAGCGCTCCGGGTCCGCCGGCAGCGGCACCCGGCAGCCGGCGGGGGAGGGGCGGGCGGCGGCCACGGCCCAGGCCAGCAGGTCGGGGGCGGTCACCTCGTGCCCGTACCGCCCGGCCAGGAAGGCGAGCAGGCCCGGGGCGACATTCGGCTCCGCGCCGCCGGGGCGGCGGTACAGAGGGCGGATCCGGCCCGGCCGGCCCGCGGGGGAGCGGCCGTCCGGCAGGACCGCGGTGACCAGGAGCGCGGGGCCCGCGGCGCCCGGCACGTGGCCCTGCTCGACGGCGAAGAGCTGGGCGTCGTCGGCGACCCGCCACAGCTCCGGGCGGCCGGAGTCGATCAGCCGGTGGTCAGGCAGCAGCCACTGCTCGTCGAACGGGCCGTGCGCCAGCCGCACCGGCTCGGGGCACCGGCCGCTCTCGCGGGCGAACCGCACGGTGCCGGTGCGCTGGCCGGGCAGCGCCGCCACCGAGGTCGCGGGGGTGCGCGCCCGGCTCGGCCGGAACAGGGCCGCCCGCTCCTCGCCCTCCGCCCCGACCAGCCGGTCCCAGCGGGCCCGCAGGGTGCGGACGTCCGGTGCGACGATCCAGGAGCGGCCGAGGCGCAACGGGGCCACGGACCAGGGGAGGAGGTCGTCCAGCAGCGGCGCTTCCTCGGCAGGGCTCGTGTGCGGGCTCCGGTTGGTCACGCAGCAGATGCTAGCCAGCCGGTGCTTCTCGCCACAGAGGGGCTACGCTCCTTCTGTGGGGATATGTGCCGACCCGGGAGGCGGGCATGAACCGGTACAGCCAGTACGACTACACCACTCCCTCGCAGGCCGAAGGCGAACGGCTAGAGGAGGACATGGACGCCCAGCAGAAGGAGCAGACCCACCACCCGCTGACCTCGCGGACCACACCCTCGCAGGCCGAGGGCGAGCGCGGCGCGGACGTCGTCGACCGGTGAGCCGGGCGGGCGGAGGCGGGGCTGCCGGCGGGTCACGGGCGGCCGGTGAGCGGCGCTTCCCGGCTCACTGCGCCTCGACGGTCACCGTGAAGGAGAAGCGGTCGCCGCGGTAGCGGATCCGGGCCACGTCCACGACCCGGCCGTCCTCGTCGTACGTCACGCCGGTGTAGTGCAGGATCGGTGAGAGCAGCGGCACCTCCAGGAGGGCCGCCGTCTCCGGATCGGCGAGCCGCGCCTCGACCGTGTCCGTGATCCGGCTGATCCGCACCCCGAGCACGTCCCGCAGCACCTTCGTCATGGGCCAGCGTTCCAGATCGGCCGGGTCCAGCCGCTCCGCGACGTCCGGACGGACCGCGTTCTCCGCCCAGTTGGTCGGCTCCCCGGTCTCGCCGTCGCGGCGCAGCCTGCGGTAGGAGACGACCTCCGCGAGGTCCGGGAAGTGCTCGGCCAGCTCGCCCGGCACGGGCGCGGGGCCGTGCCCGAGCACCGTCGTCCGCTCGCCGGACTGCTGGGCCACGATCGCGTCGATCGAGCCGAGCAGGCGGCGCGGCGCGCTGCGCCGCGCCCCCGGCTCGATGAAGGTCCCCCGCCGCCGGTGCCGGCTGATCAGACCCTCCTCCTCCAGTTCCTTCAGGGCCTGCCGCATCGTCAGCACGCTCACGCCGTAGTGGCCGGCGAGCTGCTCCTCGGTGGGCAGCCGCAGCGAGGCGTCGGGCGCGCGGCCGAGTATCGAGGCGCGGAGCGACTGCGAGACCTGGTACCAGAGCGGCAGCTTGCGGTTCAGGACCAGCGAGTCGGGAGAGAAGGCGGTCACGGGGGACTCCGTACGACGACTACGGGACACTACGGCCGGAAGTGGCGCTCAAGACCCTGCCATACGTCGTCGTAGCGGCTCTGCAGATGGTCGGCCTCCGCGGCCTGCGCGGTGGTGATCACCGGCCAGCGGGTCTCGAACATGAAGGCCAGACCGTCGTCGATCTTCTGCGGCTTCAGCTCGGCGGCGCTGGCCTTGTCGAAGGTCTCGCGGTCCGGGCCGTGCGCGGACATCATGTTGTGCAGCGAGCCGCCGCCGGGCACGAAGCCCTCGGCCTTGGCGTCGTACGCGCCCTCGATCAGGCCCATGTACTCGCTCATGACGTTGCGGTGGAAGTACGGCGGGCGGAAGGTGTCCTCGCCGACCAGCCAGCGCGGCGCGAACACCACGAAGTCCACGCCCGCGAGGCCGGGGGTGTCGGACGGCGAGGTGAGCACGGTGAAGATCGACGGGTCCGGGTGGTCGTACGAGATCGTGCCCATGACGTTGTAGAGCCGCAGGTCGTAGACGTACGGCGTGTGGTTGCCGAACCAGGCGACGACGTCCAGCGGGGAATGGTCGTAGGTGGCGGTCCACAGGTTGCCGCAGTACTTGTTCACCACCTCGACGGGGCCCTCGGTGTCCTCGTACGCGGCGACCGGGGCGCGGAAGTGGCGGGCGTGCGCCAGGCCGTTCGCGCCGATCGGGCCGAGGTCGGGGAGCTGGAACGGCTGCCCGTAGTTCTCGCACACGTAGCCGCGGGCCGTCTCGTCGAGCAGCTCCACGCGGAAGCGGACGCCGCGGGGGATCAGCGCGACCTCGCCGGGGCCGGCGGACAGCAGGCCCATTTCGGTGCGGACCAGCAGGCCGCCCTGCTCGGGGACGATCAGCAGCTCGCCGTCGGCGTCGCTGAACACCCGCTCCATGGAGGCGTTGGCGTGGTAGAGGTGCACCGCCATGCCGGCGCGCTGCGCGGCGTCGCCGTTGCCGCCGAGGGTCCACAGGCCCGCCAGCCAGTCCGTGCCGGGGGCCGGCTCCGGCAGCGGGTTCCAGCGCAGCCGGTTGGGGTCGGGAACCGTCTCGGTGAACGGCGCGGTGCGCACCGCGCCGTTGTCGGTCCGGGTGAACGGCGGGTGCGCCGCCGAGGGGCGGATCCGGTAGAGCCAGGAGCGCCGGTTGTGCGCCCGGGGCTCGGTGAACGCGCTGCCGCTGAGCTGCTCCGCGTACAGGCCGAGGGGGGCCCGCTGCGGCGAGTTGCCGCGGGTCGGCAGCGCGCCCGGGACGGCTTCCGAGCTGTGCTCGTTGCCGAAGCCGTGGGAGTACGCCAGCGCCTCCGCGGTCTTGCGTGCCTGCTCCGTGTGCGCCGTGCCGGCCGTGCCTGTCATGCCCGCTCCTGCCCTGGAATCCGCATTCCTGTATTCCTCTGTATGACCGTAGGATTCCCGGCCCGCCGCGTCAACGGTTCAGGGGGACGGCTTGGACGAATCCCGTGCACGAGGGGTTCCAGAAGATGAACATTGCTCTACTCTCACGCCATGTCGCGCTCCCCGTGGATACGCCGGCTCCTGGTCGCGCCCGCGGTCGCCCTGGCCGCCGCGCTCTGTCTCGTGCTCACCGCCGCGCCCGGGGCCCAGGCCCATGAGGAACGGCCCGTCACCTTCCCCGACGGCTCCGGCAGCGTGCCGACGCTGCGCACCGGGGAGCCCGACCTGCTCGTCTGCAAGACCGACCGGGCGGCCTTCGAACGCCGGATCGCCGCCTTCCCCGCCCCGCTGAAGGCCCGCAACCTCGCCCTGTACGAGCGCTGCGCGCGCAGCGGGTACCGCCACCTCCAGCAGGCCGTCGACGCGGTGGACCGGCCCGGCATGACCATCGCCGTGCTGCCGGGCCTGTACGAGGAGGAGCCCTCCCTGCCCCCGCCCACCGGGGCCTGCGCACGGCTCGACGCCCCGAAGTCCGCGCTCGGCTACCAGATCCTCAGCTACGAGCAGCAGAAGCAGTGCCCGCACAACCAGAACCTGGTCGCGATCCTCGGCAAGAAGAACCTGCAGATCGAGGGCACCGGCGCCTCACGCCTCGACGTGGTGATCGACGCCAGGTACGCCAAGCTCAACGCGATCCGCGCGGACGGCTCCGACGGGATCTACTTCCGCAACTTCACCGCCCAGCGCACCACGTTCAACTCCCTGTACGTGCTCGCCGCCGACGGCTTCGTCATCGACGACGTGCTCACCCGCTGGAACGACGAGTACGGCTTCCTCACCTTCGCCTCCGACCACGGGCTCTACAAGAACTGCGAGTCGTACGGCAACGGCGACTCCGGCATCTACCCCGGCTCGGCCTCGGACATCAACGACGGCCGCGGCTACGAGGTCCCTCGGTATTCCATCGAGATCACCGGCTGTCGCAGCCATCACAACATGGTCGGCTACTCGGGCACGGCGGGCGATTCCGTGTACGTCCACGACAACGAGTTCGACCACAACATGGGCGGGGCGTCGATGGACTCCGCCTTCCCCGGCCACCCCGGACTCCCGCAGAACCACGCCCGGTTCGAGCGCAACCTCATCCATGACAACAACCAGAACTACTACCGGTACGTCGCCGACGGCACCTGCGCCAGGCCGCCGGTCGAGCGCGGCTACGAACAGGGCGTCGTCTGCCCCCAGATCTCCATGCCGCCCGGCACCGGCATCATCACCGCGGGCGGCAACTGGAACCGGTACGAGGACAACTGGGTCTACGGGCACACCAACGCGGCCTTCTTCCTCAGCGCCGTGCCCGCGTTCATCCGCGGCGAGTCCGCCTGGGGCAAGCAGACCGACACCTCGCACCACAACAGGTACGCCGGGAACCGGCTCGGCGTCGACCGGTCCGGCAACGCCCGGCCGAACCGCATCGACGTCTGGTGGGACGGGCAGGGCGGCGGCAACTGCTGGCAGGGCGACGCCGGGGCCTCCACCCCGCTCACCCTGCCGGCCTGCGGCAAGCGGCTCGGCGCGGTGGCCGGCGGCAGCGCCCGGCTCGTCGGCGAGCCCGCCAAACTGGCCCACCTGCTGGTCTGCGCCGACTACGACGTGCAGGCCCGGCGGCTGCCGGCCGGCTGCGACTGGTACGGCGCCCGGGGCCTCCAGCGCGTCGAGACGCAGCTCGCGCTCGGCTGCGCGGCCGTCCTGGCGCTGGTCGGCCTCGCCCTGTGGCGGCGCAGGCTGCCCGGTGATTGGGTGGCCGCGCTCGCCACCGCGGCCGGCCTCGCCGGACTGGCGCTGGACGTGGCCGGCTCCACCCGGGACCTCGCCGCCGGCCCCGTCCCCGCCCTGGCCCTGCTCCTCACCGGCCTGTGGTGGACCGTCCTCGGCCTCCGCCTGCGCCCGGCCCGCCCGGTGTTCGCCTGGACCACGGTGCTCCTGGGCGCCCTGACCTTGCTGGACGCCTTCGACAAGGCGGTCCTCATGATCCCGGGCACCCCCCTGGGCCCCGCCTGGCTCCGCGCCCTCCTCGCCACGGCCTGGCTCCTGTGGGCCCTGGCCGCAGCAGCAGCTCCGACCCGGCGCGCAGGCTCGGCAGGCGAGCCCGCCACGGCCACGGGCGAGGCGACGGGCGAGGTCACCGCGACCGGCGCGACGGCGGACGGGGCCGCCTCGTGACCCGCCCCGTCGCCCGGACCGGCGGGGACGGTCCGGCCTGCGCGTCGGTCCTGGTTCGCTCATCCGCCGCGGCCCGCGACGAGGCCGCCCCCGCAGCCCGGTACCTCGGGCGGAGGGACGCCCGGCGTTCCCGGGCCGTCGCCGCCCTGGTCCTCGCCCTGGCCGTGCTGTTGCTCGGCGCGTGTGGCGGGCGGGCGACCACGCACCACAAGCCTGGCACCAGCCACCAGGAGGCAACCGGGGGCGCCGGCACGCTCCTCGACGCGCGGGACGGCAGCGGTCATCGGCTCCGCGAGGTCCCGGCCGCCGGTGCGCCCGCCGTCCGGGCCGAGGTCCGGCCCGACGCCGAGGGCGGCTGGAACCTCCGGCTCCATGTGAGCCGCTTCCGGTTCACCCCCGAGAGCACCGGCGGCGCCGCCGTCCCCGGCCGGGGGCACGCCCGGCTCCTCGTCGACGGCAAGGAGACCGCCCGGCTCTACGGCCCCTGGGCGTACGTCCCGCCCGGGGCGCGCGGCTTGACCGTCCGCCTGCACGCCGACGACCACACGGCCTGGGCCGTCGACGGCCGCCCCGTCGAGACCACCGTCGCCCTCGCCCCGGGCACGGCGGCCACAGCCGGGGCCCCGGCCCCCGGCCGTACCGTCGCCATCACCGTCACCGGATCCTCCGTCCAACCACCTCCGTCCCGCATCGAGTTGAAGAAGGGCGAACGGCTCACCCTCCGCGTCACCAGCGACCGCGCCGACACCCTGCACGTTCACGGCTACGACCGCGAACTCCCGCTCCGCCCCGGTGAGTCCGCCGTCCTCACCCTCATCGCCGACCGCACCGGCCTCTTCGAGGTCGAGACCCACGACACCGGGCTCCTGCTGACCCAGCTGGCGGTGCGATGACCGTGCTCGCCCACGGCGTGGGCACACAGCACGACCTGCCGGTCCCGCCCTTCTACGCCTACGCCGGCGCGTTCGCCGCCCTGCTCGTCTCCTTCCTGGCCCTGGGCCTGCTCTGGTCCGACTCCCGTCTCCGCGGCGACCGTTCCGGCCGCCCCCTGCCCGCCGTGCTCCAGCGCGCGGCCGACGCGCGCGCCACCCGCACCGCGCTGCGGGCGCTCGGCGCGGCCGGGCTGCTCGCCCTCCTTCTCGTCCTGCTCCTCGGCCCGGCCGACCCCGAGGACAGTCCCGCCCCGGGCGCGGTCTATGTCCTCCTGTGGGTCGGCCTGGTCCCCGCCTCCCTCCTCTTCGGCCCCGTCGGCCGGCTCTGCAGCCCCCTGCGCGCCCTCTACGCGACGGGCGCCGCCCTCCTTCCCGCCCGCCGCCGGCCGCCCCGTCCGCTCCCCGCCCGCCTCGGGATCCGCCCCGCCGCGGCCGGCCTGTTCCTCTTCACCTGGCTCGAACTCGTCGCCCCCGACCGGGCGTCCACCACCACCCTCCTCGTGTTCCTCGGCGCCCACACCCTCGTCCACCTCCTCGGCGCGGCCCGCCACGGCCCCGACTGGTTCGCCCGCGCCGACCCCTTCGAGGTCTACTCCGAACTGCTCGCCCGGCTCTCCCCTCTCGGCCGCCGCGCCGACGGCCGCCTCGTGCTGCGCAACCCCCTGCACGGCCTCGACGCGACCCCGCCCGGCCCGGGGCTCGTCGCCGCCGTCTGCGTGCTCCTCGGTTCCACCGCGTACGACGGCTTCTCCGACTCCCCGCGCTGGATCGCCGCCGTCCAGACCTCCTCCCTCGGCCGCAGCGCCGCCGCGACCCTCGGACTCCTCGGCGCCGTCGCCCTCGTCGCCGCCCTCTACTGCCTCTGCGCCGGAGCCCTGCGCCTGCTCGACCGCCCCCTCGCCGACCCGCCTGCGCCCTCCGCCCTGCCCGTACGTGCCGCCCCGCCGGTATGCGCCGACCTCTCCGCGACCGCCGACCGGCCCGCGACCGCCGACCGGCCCGCGACCGCCGACCGGCCCGCGACCGCCGACCTCTCCGCGACCGCCGACCGGCCCGCGGCCACCGCCCCGCCCGCCGTCTCCGCCCCGCCCGCCGTCTCCACCCCGCCCGCAGCCACCGCCCCGCCCGCAGCCACCGCCCCGCAGCGCCCCCCGCTCGCCCCGCTCACCGCATTCGCCCACTCCCTCCTGCCGATCGCGCTCGGCTATCTCGTCGCGCACTACTTCTCGCTCTTCGTCACCGAAGGACCACGCACCGTCATGCTCGCACTCGGCACTGACAACGCCCCCGCGCCCGCCCCGCCCCTGGCTCCCGGCGGCCTCGCCGCGCTTCAGATCGCCGCGGTCGTCACCGGTCACGTCCTCGGCGTCGTCGCCGCCCACGACCGCGCCGTCCGGCTCTTCCCGCCCGCCCGCGCGGTCGCCGGTCAACTCCCGTTGTTCCTGCTGATGATCGTGTACACCCTCGGCGGCATCGGCCTGCTCATCGCCTGACCCGGACCGGACCGGCATGATGGACCCCGTGTCCCAGCAGAACCCCCGCTCCCTCCGGCGCGCGCCCGTCCAGCAGCGCAGCGCCGAACGGCTGGCCCGGATCCTCGACGCCTGCGCCGAACTCCTCGACGAGACCGGGTACGAGCAGCTGAGCACCCGTGCCGTCGCCCTGCGCGCCGGCGTCCCGATCGGCTCCGTCTACCGCTTCTTCGGCAACAAGCGGGCCATGGCCGACGCCCTCGCCCACCGCAACCTGGACCGCTACACCGAGCGGATCACCGCCCGCCTCGCGGCCCGCCCGGCCACCGGCCCGTACGACACGATCGACACCGTCCTCGACGAGTACATCGCCATGAAGCGCACCGTCCCCGGCTTCGGGCTCGTCGACTTCGGCGTCCCGGCCCCGGCCGAGGCCGGCGCCGCCGACCCGAACCTGCTCGTCGCCGACCGGCTCTCCGACCTGCTCGCCGAGCACCTCGGCCGGACCGCCGACGCGGCCCTGCGCCGCCAGGTCCTCGTCGGCGTGGAGGCAACCGACGCGCTCCTCCAGCTGGCCTTCCGCACCGACCCGTCCGGCGACCGGGCGCTGATCATGGAGACACGGCGGCTGCTGCACGCCTACCTCGGGCCGGTACTCGCCTGACCTGGGGTTTTGCTCTTATTGCTCACGGCCCGACGTCTTGTTGGCGGGCGACGACGGCACCTACGGTCATCCGGACCGCCGCTCCGGCGGAGTTCAAAGGTGAACGTGAGGTGTCCCCCATGCTGACCGTCCTCGGTTTCGGCATGATCGCGACCTTCCTGGTCCTGATCATGATGAAGAAGATGTCGCCGATCGCGGCGCTCGTCCTCATCCCCGCGCTCTTCTGCGTCTTCGTCGGACAGGGTGCGCAGCTCGGTGACTACGTCATCGAGGGCGTCGGCAAGCTCGCCCCCACCGCGGCCATGCTGATGTTCGCGATCGTCTACTTCGGCGTGATGATCGACGTCGGGCTGTTCGACCCGATCGTCCGGGGCATCCTGCGCTTCTGCAAGGCCGACCCGATGCGCGTGGTCGTCGGTACGGCGGTGCTCGCCGCGATCGTCTCGCTGGACGGCGACGGCTCGACCACGTTCATGATCACCGTTTCCGCGATGTACCCGCTGTACAAGCGCCTCGGTATGAGCCTGGTCGTGATGACGGGTGTGGCCGCGACGGCCAACGGTGTGATGAACACCCTCCCGTGGGGCGGTCCGACCGCCCGCGCCGCCACGGCGCTCAAGCTGGACGCCGCCGACATCTTCGTCCCGATGATCCCGGCGCTCGGCGTCGGCCTGCTGTTCGTCTTCGGCCTGGCGTACGTCCTGGGCCTGCGCGAGCGCAAGCGGATCGGGTACCTCACGCTGGACGAGGCGCTGGAGCCGGAGTCGGAGACCGTGCTCGTCGCCGCGGGCGCTCCGGGCGACGGCGAGCGCCCCGGCGCGGCGCGCAAGGCCCCCACGGGCGGCAGCGGCCTCCCGGAGGCCCCGGAGGGGTCCGGAAACACCCAGGGCGCCGACGGCGAGCACGGCGAGGACGGCGACGATGGCGGCTTCCAGGGCCTCGACCCGAACCGTCCCACCCTGCGCCCGAAGCTGTACTGGTTCAACGCCGGTCTCACCGTCGTCCTGCTCGCGGCGATGATCCTCGAACTGCTGCCGATCCCGGTGCTGTTCCTGCTCGGCGCGGCCCTCGCGCTCACCGTCAACTTCCCGAAGGTCGCGGACCAGAAGGCGCGGATCGCCGCCCACGCGGACAACGTCCTCAACGTCTCGGGCATGGTCTTCGCCGCCGCCGTCTTCACCGGCGTCCTCACCGGCACCGGCATGGTCGAGCACATGGCGGACTGGCTCGTCGGCGCGATCCCCGACGGCCTGGGCCCGCACATGGCCCTGGTCACGGGCGTGCTGAGCCTGCCGCTCACGTACTTCATGTCGAACGACGGCTTCTACTTCGGCGTGCTGCCGGTCCTCGCCGAGGCCGGCGCCGCGCACGGCGTCTCGCCGCTGGAGATCGCCCGCGCCTCGCTCGTCGGCCAGGCGCTGCACATGTCGAGCCCGCTGGTGCCCGCCGTGTACGTGCTCGTGGGCATGGCCAAGGTCGAGTTCGGCGACCACACCCGCTTCACCGTGAAGTGGGCGGCGCTGACGTCGCTCGTCGTTCTCGCCGCCGGGCTGCTGTTCGGCATCGTGTGACCGCCCCGGGGAGGGGGTGAATCCGCTCGGCCATCGGCCGAACGGGCGGACTGCGGAGGGTGGCGCCGGTGCGGCCACCCTCCGTCACATTTCTGTGACGGATAGTCAGATCACCGGTTGATCCATCCGACGTCCCCACGGCTGGAGGAATTCCGCATGTCCGTCCGTCCCCCGAGTCCCCCCGCCCGCCCCACGAAGCCCCTCGGCCCCCTGCGGTCCCGCGGCGCGCTCACCGCCGCGGCTGCCGCCGCCGCCCTCGCCGTGTGCGCGGCCGTCCCGGCCCCCGCCTCCGGCACCCCCGCCGCCGGTACACCCGCCGCCGTGGCTCCCGCGCCCGTCCCCGGCGAGGGCGGCGACGTACGGATCCACCGGGTCGGCACCCCGTACGACGATCCGCGCTCCGAGGCCACGGTCTGCGCCTTCTATCTCGCCGCCACGGGCTTCGACGCCCTCGGCTCCGTGTCCTGGACGATCGCCCCGCAACCCCACGAGGCCGACGGCCACTCCGTCGCCGGCCGCATCGGCCTCGCGGGCGGCAGCGGCCAGTCCAGCCGGCTCGCCCTGCCCGACGGGACCTACCGGCTCGGCTGGACCCGCGCGGGCGCGGGAGGCGTCGGCACCCACAAGGCGTTCACCGTCTCCTGCCCCGACGCGGCCGACACGGGCGGCACGGCCGGTGCGGGCGGCGCCGAGGCCAAGAACGGCAACGCCGCCCCGCCGCACGCCCGTGCGGCCGCCGCGCCCGCCCCCGTCGAGCTCGCGGGCTCCCTGGAGGACCGGGGCCCGGTCACGGCCGCCGACGAACCGGCCGACGACAGCACGCTCTTCGGCCTCGGCTCGGGCATCGCCGCCCTGCTCGCCGGCATCGCCGGACTCGTCCTCGCCCACCGCACCCGGCGCCGCGACGATGAGCCCGCGTAACGCCCGGCCCGCGTCCGGGCGGCGCCGCCGGACCCGGCTCGTCCGTACGACCGCGCTCGGCGCCGTCCTCGCCGCGGCTGTCTGGTGGTCGTTCGGCGAAGGGCCGGGGGAGACCGCCGGTACGTCCACCGAGGCCCGATCCGACCACAAGGCGGGCCCCGGCCCCGGACCCGCCCCGCTCGGCCGCTCCCGGGCGACCCTGCTCTCGCTGCCCGGGATCACCGTCGAGGCGCCGGTCGTCGCCCTGCCCCGGGCGGCCGCCGCCCCGCCCGCCGTCGCCGAGCTGCGCGACCCCGACTCCGTCGGCTGGCACGCGCACGGGCCCAGCCCCGGCGAACCGGGCACCGCCGTGGTGGTGGGGCCCGGCGGGTCCGGGACCGCGCCGTCGGTCCTGCACGGACTCGCCGCCCTGCAGCGCGGCAACACCGTCCGGCTGACCCGCGCCGACGGCCTCACCGCGGTGTTCACCGTCGACGAGGTGCGGGCCCACGCCCTGCAGCACCTCCCCGCCACGGACGGCGGACGCGGCGCCCCGCGCGTGCGGGTGATCGCCGTGGACGCCGGCTCCGCCGTCGACGTGCGCGGTCACCTCACGGAGGTCACCCGCGAGAGGTGAGCCGCCGGCCGCGCCCCGCCGAACGGCCGGCGAGGGCGCGCGCCGTCCTCGTCACCAGGACGGCCACGAGGACGGCCGCCACCGGGGCCGCCAGTTCGGTCCAGGGACGGCGGATCGGGTGGTACACGGCGACGCCCTCGGCGATCTCGATGAAGCCCAGCGGCTTGGCGGCCGCCCCGCCCCCGCCGCCCCCGCCCGTCCGTTCGGAGTCCGCGTCCGCGCCGGTGCCGCCGCCGAAGCCGTAGGCGACCTCGGCGACGGGGATCACGGTGAGGCCGTCGCGGGTCACCGGCTCGCCGAAGACGGTGTCGACCGAGGCCCTGCCGCCGAGCCGCTCGGCCAGCCGCTCCAGGATCGCCGCCGTCGTCTCGGAGGCCCGGCGGGGGACCTGTGCGGCCAGCTCGGCGGGCGGCTCGGTGCTGTGGTGCGCCGTGCTGTCCCGCGCGGTGGGGTCCTGCGCGGTGCTGTCGTCGTGTCCGGTCATCGGGCCTCCCAGGGGCTGCCGGTGCGTACGGGCCGATCGGGGCGGCCCGGGTCTCGCCCGGGAGGGCGGCCGAACCGCCTCCCAGCATGCCGCCGACCCGGCGCCCGGCCGCAAGCCCCCGGCGGGGCGGGGTCGTGCGGAAGCCCCGGGACTGCCACAGTATGTGACGCTTTGTCATCACAGTGTCACACAAGGAACCCCATGACCCGCTCCCACCCCTCCCACCCTTCGCACGCCTCGCATGCCTCCCATCCCTCCCGGACCCCCGAACGTCCGCGCACCCGGTTCGGCCTCGCCGTCGTGGGCGGCCTGCTCGTGCTGGCCGGTGCTCCTGCCGCGTACGCCACCCTCGGCGGCGAGCCGACCGCGCCGGAGACGGCCGGCGGCGCGGTCTCCGCCGCCACCGTCCGCGGCAAGGCGTACCGGGAGACCCGGCTGCTGTTCGGCACCGAGCGTCCCGACGGCGGTCCGGCCGTCACCGACGCCCAGTTCAGGGCCTTCGTCGACCAGGAGGTGACCCCGCGCTTCCCGGACGGGCTCACCGTCCAGGACGGCCGTGGACAGTGGCGGGACCGGAACGGCACCATCGAGAGGGAGCGCAGCTACGAACTGGTCCTGCTGTACCCGCAGTCGGAGACCGGGGCGCGCGATCCGCTGATCGAGCGCGTCCGCGAGGCGTACGAGCGGGCCTACGGGCAGGAGTCGGTGGGCCGGGTCGACTTGCCCGTCCGGGCGGACTTCTGAGACGCGGCGCACGTCCGGGGCCCCTGGCGCGCGAAAACTATCAGCGCTAGTTTGGGCCCCGGCGCCACGCGACGCGGCGCCCGGCGCCCGCGACGAAGGAGAGCAGCGGATGAAGGCCCACGACGCCCTGTACATCGACGGAGCCTGGCGTCCCGCCACCTCGGCCGAGACCCTCGACGTGGTCGACCCCGTCGGCGAGCGGGTCATCGGCCAGGTGCCCGCCGGCACCGCCGAGGACGTCGACGCCGCCGTCCGCGCGGCCCGGGCGGCGCTCCCCGGCTGGGCCGCCACCCCGCCCGCCGTGCGCGCCGCGTTCCTCGGGGCGATCCGCGACGGTCTGCGGGACCGGGCCGAGGAGCTGGCCGCCACCGTCACCGCCGAGCTCGGCGCCCCGGCGAAGATCGCCTCCCGGGTGCACGCCGGACTGCCGGTCGCGGTCGCCGCCTCGTACGCCGAACTGGCCGCCACCCACCCCTTCGAGGAGAAGGTCGGCAACTCGGTCGTGTACGCCGAGCCGGTCGGCGTCGTCGGGGCGATCACGCCCTGGAACTACCCGCTGCACCAGATCGTTGCCAAGGTGGCTCCCGCGCTCGCCGCCGGCTGCACCATCGTGGTGAAGCCGGCCGAGGACACCCCGCTCACCGCCCAGCTGTTCGCCGGGATCGTCGACGCGGCCGGCCTCCCGGCCGGCGTCTTCAACCTGGTCACCGGCCTCGGCCCGGTCGCCGGTCAGGCGCTCGCCGAGCACCCGGACGTCGACCTGGTCTCGTTCACCGGCTCGACCGCCGTCGGCCGGCGGATCGGCGCGGTGGCCGGCGGCGCGGTCAAGCGCGTCGCGCTCGAACTGGGCGGCAAGTCCGCCAACGTGATCCTGCCGAGCGCCGACCTGGCGAAGGCCGTCTCCGCCGGCGTCGCCAACGTCATGGCCAACTCCGGCCAGACGTGCAGCGCCTGGACCCGGATGCTCGTCCCCGCCGAGCGGTACGAGGAGGCCGTCGCGCTCGCCGCCGAGGCGGCCGCCGCGTACCGGCCGGGCGAGCGCCTCGGCCCGCTGGTGAGCGCCAAGCAGCGGGAGCGCGTGCGCGGTTACATCGCCCGGGGCGTCGAGGAGGGCGCGCGGCTCGTCGTCGGCGGGCCCGAGGCGCCGCTGGAGACCGGCTACTACGTGTCCCCGACCGTCTTCGCCGACGTCACCCCCGAGATGACCATCGCCCGGGAGGAGATCTTCGGCCCAGTGCTGTCGATCATGCGGTACGAGGACGAGGACGAGGCCCTCGCGATCGCCAACGGCACCGAGTACGGCCTCGGCGGCGCGGTGTGGGGCGAGCAGGAGGAGGCCGCCGCCTTCGCCCGCCGGATGGAGACCGGCCAGGTCGACATCAACGGCGGCCGCTTCAACCCGCTGGCGCCCTTCGGCGGCTACAAGCAGTCGGGCGTGGGCCGGGAACTCGGCGCGCACGGCCTTGCCGAGTACCTGCAGACGAAGTCGCTCCAGTTCTGACCGGATCGGGCCCCTTCCGGACCGGATCGGACCCTTTCCGGACGGGATCTGGTCACTCCCGACCCTGGTCGGAACCGGACCGGTTCCGACCGGACCCATCGACCCGCATCGCCGTCACGTCCCCGAGGAGTACGCCCGTGGTCCGCGCCGCCGTTCTGCCCGCCGTCGGTTCCCCGCTGGAGATCACCGGCGTGGAGCTGCCCGAGCCCGGCCCCGGGCAGGTACGGGTGCGCCTGGCCGCCGCCGGGGTCTGCCATTCCGACCTCTCCCTGTCCAACGGCACCATGCGCATACCGGTTCCCGCGATCCTCGGTCACGAGGGCGCGGGCACGGTCGTGTCCGTCGGCGAGGGCGTCGCGCACGTCGCGCCCGGCGACGCCGTCGTCCTCAACTGGGCGCCCTCCTGCGGTTCCTGCCACCACTGCGCGATCGGCGAGGTGTGGCTCTGCGCCGACGCGCTGACCGGGACGGGACGGGTCCACGCGGTCGCCGAGGACGGCAGGGAGCTGCACCCGGGCCTGAACGTCGCCGCCTTCGCCGAGGAGACGGTGGTGGCGGCCGACTGCGTGCTGCCGGCCCCGGAGGGCGTGTCCCTGGAGGACGCCGCGCTGCTGGGCTGCGCGGTGCTCACCGGCTGGGGCGCGGTGCACCACTCCGCCCGGGTCCGGGAGGGCGAGTCGGTGGTGGTCCTCGGCGTCGGCGGCGTCGGGCTCGCCGCCCTGCAGGCCGCCCGGATCGCCGGTGCGGGCCCGATCGTCGCGGTCGACGTGTCGCCCGGGAAGGAGGCCCTGGCGCGAGCGGCCGGGGCGACCGACTTCGTCCTGGCCTCCGAGGCCACCGCGAAGGACGTCCGGCGGCTGACCGGCGGGCTCGGCGCGGACGTGGCCGTCGAGTGCGTCGGCCGCGCCGCCACCATCCGCGCCGCCTGGGACTCCACGCGGCGCGGCGGACGCACCACCGTCGTCGGCATCGGCGGCAAGGACCAGCAGGTCACCTTCCACGCGCTGGAACTGTTCCACTGGGGCCGCACCCTCTCCGGCTGCGTCTACGGGAACTCCGACCCGGCGCGCGACCTGCCGGTCCTCGCCGCGCACATCCGGGCCGGCCGCCTCGACCCGGGCGCGCTGGTCACGGAGCGGATCACCCTCGACGGCATCCCCGGCGCCTTCGACAACATGCTGGCCGGCAAGGGCGGCCGGGCCCTGGTCGTCTTCCCGCCGCACGGGGACTGAGCCTCGCCTCAGACCGCCGCGGGTTCAGGCGCCGCGGCCCGCAGCAGGAGGTCCTCGTACACCGTGGGGTCGTCGCTCTCGACCACCGGCCAGCCGATCCCGTACGAGCCCTGCCAGCCGACGGAGATCCCCGGGTTGGCGTGGTCGGTGCCGTCCGGCAGGAACAGGTGCGGGCTGCAGACGACCGCGTCGGTGGCGGACAGGGCGGCGTGGGACGAGAGTTCCGCGCGCGCCCGTCCGTCGTCGAGCGCCTCGGCGAGCGCCGCGACGTCGACCGCCCCGGTGGCGGCGGCCACGTCGAGGATCACCTTCCGGTTGCTGACGCACCGCGACTCGGCCCAGAAGGCACGGCGCAGCCCCAGATCGAGCTGCTCCGAGGCGTGCAGCCCCTGCTCCTTGGCGGCGAGCACCGCCTCCAGGGCGGGCAGCGTCGTCGAGGGGTACAGCCAGTCCTTGGCCTGCCACAGCTGCCAGCCCGCGCCGGGCTCCAGGCTCGCCATCCGGGCCACCTCGCTGTCCGTGCCCGGACGCGGGCTCGGGGCGTCGTTCAGCAGCTCCAGCGGGAAGGCGCGCAGATCGAAGCGGACCCGGTCCTCCAGGCCGAGCCGGGCGCGGGTGGTGTGCAGCCGGTGCACGGCGATGTGCGCGAACGAGCACCAGATGTCGGAGTGGACGACGATGACGCCCGGGGGCGGGGTCGGGACGCTGATGCGAGACATGACGTACTCCTCGGAGGAATGGGCGGGATGACGGGTCCGTGAGGGCGCGGGCCCGAGCGGCTCAAAGGGCCGCCGGGCTCAGGCGAGCTGGATGGCGAGCGAGCCGGCGAGGAGCAGCCCCAGGCCGGTGGCGCGGGGCGGGGTCAGGGCCCGCCGGGGCAGCCGGAACAGGCCGCGATGGTCGATCAGGGCGGACGTGAGCTGCTGGCCGGTCACGGTGAGCGCGACGGTCACGGCCGCCCCGACGGCCGGGATGAGCAGGAACGTGCCGGTGACGTAGGCGGCGGCGCAGGCCCCGCCGAGCCAGCCCCACCACGGCATCCCGCGCAGCGGCGCGAGCCGCGGCCGCGGGGTGCGTCCCGTGGCGTACAGGACGAGCAGGACCGCGGCGATGGCCAGGGTCGCCACCGTGAAGCTGACCACCGCCACGGCCAGCGGTTCGTCGAGCCGGGCGCGCAGCCGGGCGTTCACGGCCCCCTGGACCGGCAGCACCGCCCCGGCGACGAGGCCGAGCGCCGGCCAGCCGCGGCGTCCGGCGCGGGAGAGCGCCGGTCCCGTGGCTGCTCCGGCGGCCCTCTGGGCCCGGATGATCACGACGATCCCGGCCAGGACCGCGAGGGCGCCCAGCAGCACCCAGGCGCTCGGCTCGCGGCGTACCAGGCCGAGCAGGCCGAACAGGTCGAGCGCGAGCGAGGCGAACATCTGGCCGGTCACGAACAGCCCCACGGCCGCGAGCGCGCCGAGCCGGGGGAACAGCAGGATGCCGCTGGTGATGTAGAGCGGGCTGGCGAGCCCGCCGAGCAGCAGCGGGCCGTCGACGTCGGGCAGCCGGCCGAGGGCCCCGAGCGCGCCGGCGGCCGCGGCGAGGACCGTGAGCAGGGCGGCGGCGAGGGCGAGTTGGAGGGCGGAGGCCCCGTACGGGGTGCCGACGGCCTTGGTGAGCTGGAGGTTCGCCGAGGCCTGGACGGCGAGGAGGCAGCCCACCAGCAGGGCCGCGGCGAGAAGCGCGGTGTGCATCTGAATCTCCCCCGGGCACGGGCGGGCGTCGCCCCGCACCGCTGGATAAGTGGACGCTGTGTCCACTTAGACTGCCACGGTCGAGTCAAACGGACAAGGTGTCCACTTGTCGGGTGAGGGTGTGGGTGAGGGCATTAAGGTCGGGGCCATGAGCGAGAAGGCCGGGGCCATGGGTGAGGAAGAACAGCCGGGCCGGAGCGGGGCGGCGGGGCCCGCACCGCGCCGCCGGGCGGACGCCGTGCGCAACCGCGAGCAGATCCTGGCCGCGGCCGAGCGGCTCTTCGCCGAGCGTGACCCCGGGACGGTCACCATGGACGCCGTCGCGAAGGCGGCCGGCGTCGGCCGGGCCACGCTCTACCGCAGCTTCCCCGATCCCTCGTCGATCGCGCTCGCGCTCCTCGACGAGCACGACCGCCGGCTCCAGCAGCAACTCGTCTACGGGCCGCCCCCATTGGGCCCGGGAGCGCCTCCCGCCGAACGGCTGGCCGCGTTCTACGGGGCGATGCTCGACCTGCTGCGGCAGCACCTCCCGCTCGCGCTGGGCGCGGAGACGGGGCCGGCCCGCTTCGCGACCGGCGCGTACGGGTTCTGGCGGGTGCACGTCCGCTCCCTGCTCGCCGAGGCCGGGGTCCCCGACCCGGACGCCGCGATCGACCTCGCGCTGAGCCCCCTCGCGCCCGAGCTCTACCGCTTCCAGCGCTTCGAGCGCGGGCTCTCGCACGAGCGGATCGCGGACTCCCTCGCCCGCTTCGCCCGGGGCCTGCTGACGGACTGACGACGCTCAGCGCGGCGACCGGAGACGGCCGGCGCAACGGCCGACGACGGTCAGCGCAGCGCGGACGGCTCGATGCCCAGCGTCTCGCGCAGCGCCCGCTCGCCGTCCGCGGTGACCTTCACCGCCCGCTCGCCGCCGATCCGTACGCACCACCCCGCCCGCAACGCGTGCGCGCACAGCGCCGCGCCCGCGGCCCCGGCGAGATGCGGCCGGCGCTCGGTCCAGTCGAGGCAGCCGCGGGCCAGCGGCCGCCGCCCATGGGCCGGCAGCGCGATCCCGAGCTCCCCGAACCAGGCCACGCCCCGGTCGGTGAGCGCGAACCCGGTGTCCTGGCGCAGCAGTCCGTGCCCCGTCATCGCGTCGGCGATCGCGATGCCCAGCCGGCCGGCGAGGTGGTCGTAGCAGGTACGGCCGCGCGCCAGCGCCCGCCCCGCGCTCGCGGCCCGCAGCGACCGCGGCGCCTCCGGCGCGGCCGGGCCCGCGGCGGCGGCCAGGTCCTCCACGAGCTGCGCGACCGCCGGCCCGGCCAGCCGCACGTACCGGTGCCGCCCCTGCCGCTCCTCGGCCAGCAGCCCGCCGGTGATCAGCTTGCCCAGGTGCTCGCTGGCCGTCGACGCCGCGACCCCCGCGTGCCGCGCCAGCTCCCCGGCGGTCCAGGCCCGCCCGTCGAGCAGGGCGAGACAGAACGCGGCGCGGGTCTCGTCGGCGAAGAGGGACGCGAAGGCGGCGAGTTCACGGGAGGCCATGGCCTCAGGATGCCCCGCTCACGCTTCGGCCGCGGCCGAAGCGTTCTTGCGCTCCCACTCCCACTGCCACAGCCGGCTCCACCGGTGGTCGTGCTCCATGCCCGGCTCGAGCGGTCCGACCCGCCGGATCGCCTCGTACGTGCGGGGATCGTCGCGCCGGGAGAGGCCGTGGCCGGCGATCACCCGCGCGAGCTGGTCCTCCTCGTCCATCAGCGCGAACAGCGCGTCCGCCACGGCCGGATCGAAGTCGTCGCATGCGGCCAGGACGTCCGCCGCGTTGCACCGCACGTTCGCGTCGGGGTCGCGCGCCAGCGCGAGCAGCGCCGCCCGGACCTCGGGCAAGCCCTCGTGCGTCTCGCCGAGCGTGCGGCAGGCGCCGGCGCGCACTCCGGCGTCCCCGTCCCGGGCGAGAACCAGCAGTACCGCACGGGCCCGCGGGTCGAGGGGCTGTTCGTGCAGACACGAGGTGGCCGCCATCCGCACGCCCGGATGCGGATGGCCGGCGTACCGCAGCCCGACCGTCATCATGTCCGGATGGTCGTGGTCGCACGCCCATGCGGCCAGAAGCTCGGCCAGGACCTCGCCGTCCGTCTCCTCCGCGGCCCACACGGCGAAGAGTTCGCCGGTCTCCTTCCCGTAGTCGTGCATGCTGCTGCCCCGCGACAGCGTGAAGTAGCGCAGGGCGTCGACCGCGAACCGGCGGCGCACGGGGTCGGGATCGTGCCGCAGCGCCGCGACGGCGGACCAGGTCTGCCTGCTGCGCCGGCCGCCCAGTACGTGCAGGACCGCCCACCAGTTCGCGTGCTCCGGATCGGCGCCCGCCCGTTCCGCGAGCTCCTCGACCGGCGTCAGGACGCGCAGCGCCCACTCCAGCTCGGTCAGGATCGCGCCGTGCCCGGCCCGCACCCGGCGGCCGTCCAGCGTGAGTTCGTCGACGTGGCTGTACTCGCCGTCCGCCACCCGCACCCGCTCGCCGGCCGCCCCCGCGCACCGCTCGTACAGGTCCCGTGCCAGGGCCAGCGCCCGGGCGCCCTGCGGCCCCCGGATGCGCGGCCCGAAGCCGTGTCCCCGCAGCGCCGCGAACATCGCCGGCGAGCCGCCCCCGATCGCCCGCAGCAGCGGCGTCGTCCCGTCCGGGAGCACGCGCAGCGGGTCCGCTCCGCCCTCCACCAGCGCCTCGGCGACGTCCGCCTGGTACGCGGCCACGGCCGAGCAGAGCACCGGCAGGCCGTCCTCCGCCGCCGTGTCCGGGTCCGCGCCCGCCTCGATCAGCCGCCGGACCTCCTCCGCGTCCCCGCCTCGTACGGCAGCTAGGAACTCCGCCCCGCCCACTGTCCCCGTACCCCCGTCTCGTACTGCAGCGCCAGCCCGTCCAGCAGCGCCGTCAGCCCCGTCTCGAACGCCCGCTCGTCGACGACCTCCTGGCGCTCCGCCAGGAGGTGGGCCTGCCCCAGGTGAGGGTAGTCGGCCGGGTCGTACGCGGACGCGTCGTCGACGAAGCCGCCGGCGAAGGAGCCGAGGGCCGAGCCGGTGATGAAGTAGCGCATCAGTGCGCCGATGGACGTGGCCTGGGCCGGCGGCCAGCCGGCGCGGACCATCGCGCCGAAGACCGCGTCGGCGACCTTGAGGCCGGCCGGGCGGCGCCCCGGGCCCTCGGCGAGCAGGGGCACCACGTGCGGGTGGTCGGCGAGGGCGGAGCGGTAGGAGACGGCCCAGTCGTGCAGGGCCGTGCGCCAGTCCCGGCCGTCGGTCTCGTCGAACATCGACAGGTCGATCTGCGCGCTGACCGCGTCGGCGACCGCGTCGAGGATCTCGTCCTTGGTGCGGAAGTGGTTGTAGAGGGAGGGGCCGCTGACGCCCAGTTCGGCCGCGAGCCGCCGGGTGGAGAGCGCCGCGAGGCCCTCCGCGTCCACGAGCGCCGCCGCCGTCTCGACGATCAGGTCTCGGCTGAGGAGGGGCTTGCGCGGTCGGGCCATGGCGCACATAGTAGGCGGGCGACATAAAACTAGCAGTGGTAATTAAACCTGGGGTGGCGTATGAACCTGGAGCTCAGCGAGGAGCAGGAGGCGGCCCGGCGACTCGCCGCGGACTTCGTCGCGCGCGAGGTCGCCCCGTACGCGACGGCCTGGGACCGCGCCGAGGAGGTCGACCGGGGGCTCGTGAAGAAGCTGGGGGATGTCGGCTTCCTCGGCCTGACGCTGCCCGAGGAGTACGGCGGCTCCGGCGGGGACCACCTCGCGTACTGCCTGGTGACCGAGGAACTGGGGCGCGGCGACTCCTCCGTGCGCGGCATCGTCTCGGTCTCCCTGGGTCTGGTCGCCAAGACCGTCGCGACCTGGGGTGATGAGGAGCAGAAGCGGACCTGGCTGCCCCGGCTGGCCTCGGGCGACGCGGTCGGCTGCTTCGGCCTGACCGAGCCCGGCACGGGCTCGGACGCCGGCAGCCTCACCACCCGGGCGGTCCGCGACGGCGACGCGTACGTGATCGACGGGGCGAAGACGTTCATCACCAACGGAACCTGGGCCGACGTCGTCCTGCTCTTCGCCCGGACCGGCGGCCCCGGCCACAAGGGCGTCTCCGCCTTCCTCGTCCCGGCCGACGCCCCCGGCCTCACCCGCCGTGCCATCCACGGCAAGCTCGGGCTGCGCGGCCAGGCCACCGCCGAGCTGGTCCTCGAGGGCGTGCGCGTGCCCGCCTCCGCGATGCTCGGGCCGGAGGGCAAGGGCTTCTCGGTCGCCATGTCGGCCCTGGCCAAGGGCCGGATGTCGGTGGCCGCGGGGTGCGTGGGCATCGCGCAGGCCGCGCTGGACGCGGCGGTGCGGTACGCGGGGGAGCGGGCGCAGTTCGGCAAGCCCATCGCCGCGTACCAGCTGGTGCAGGAGCTGATCAGCGACATCGCCGTCGACGTGGACGCGGCCCGGCTGCTGACCTGGCGGGTCGCCGATCTGATCGACCGGGGGCAGGACTTCGCCACCGCCGCCTCCAAGGCCAAGCTGTACGCCTCCGAGGCCGCGGTCCGCTGCGCCAACAGCGCGCTCCAGGTCTTCGGCGGCTACGGCTACATCGACGAGTACCCGGTCGGCAAGCTGCTGCGGGACGCGCGGGTGATGACCCTGTACGAGGGCACCAGCCAGATCCAGAAGCTGATCATCGGCCGCGCGCTCACGGGCGTGTCCGCGTTCTGAGTACCGCGCTGAGTATCCGGGCGGATGCGGCACGGGGCACGTCCGCCCGATCCTGTCCGGCATGAGCGACACACCGGTCAAGCAGCAGAACACCGCCGCCTACTACATGCAGGCCGTGATCTCCTTCGGGATCGCCCTCGGCGCCACCGGCCTCGGGATCCTCAACCTCGACGCCGACGTCTGGGTCCGGGCCTTCCTCGGCATCGCGGTGCTGTACCTCACCACCTCGGCCTTCACCCTGGCCAAGGTCGTCCGCGACCGGCAGGAGGCGGGGCAGATCGTCAGCCGGGTCGACCAGGCGCGCCTGGAGAAGCTGCTCGCCGAGCACGACCCGTTCCAGAAGCTCTAAGCGCTTGCTCAGCTTCGTTGTACAGTGTTCGTCCTGACGGCGGGAGAAAGGGCGAACGATGACCGCGGCGGAGGAGACGGTCCCCGACGAGGACAAGCCATGGGGTGAGGTCACCCCCGAGGCGGCGCGCAAGCTGCTGGTGGCGGCCGTCGAGGCGTTCGCCGAGCGCGGCTACCACGCCACCACCACGCGCGACATCGCCGGCCGGGCCGGCATGAGCCCGGCGGCGCTCTACATCCACTACAAGACCAAGGAGGAGCTGCTCCACCGGATCAGCCG
Source organism: Streptomyces tritici (assembly GCF_048500665.1). Lineage (NCBI taxonomy): Bacteria > Bacillati > Actinomycetota > Actinomycetes > Kitasatosporales > Streptomycetaceae > Streptomyces > Streptomyces tritici. The sequence continues at coordinate 1,161,818 of NZ_CP183183.1, read as the reverse complement.
GATCGGTCACGACCGGGCCCTGGAGATCCTCCAGGAGGCGGCCGCCGGACCCGGCACGGCCGCGGAGCGGCTCGCGGACGCCGTCCGCTCCTTCGTCCGCTGGCACGCCGAGCGGCACACCACCGCGCGCGTCGTCCAGTACGAGCTGGACGCGCTCGGTCCCGAGCACCGCACCGAGATCGTGGATCTGCGGCGCAGGAGCGACGCGGCGGTGCGGGAGATCATCGAGCAGGGCGTCGCGGCGGGCGAGTTCGACGTGCCCGACGTGCCCGGCACCACGGTCGCCGTGCTCTCCCTGTGCATCGACGTCTCCCGCTGGTTCAACGCGCAGGGTCGTCGCACCCCCGACGAGGTCGGCGCGCTCTACGCCGACCTCGTGCTGAGGATGGTCGGCGCTCAGAAGTAGTAGCGCGACACGGACTCGGCGACGCACACCGGCTTGTCGCCGCCCTCGCGCTCGACGGTCACCTGCGCGGTGACCTGCACGCCCCCGCCCGCCTCGGTGACCTCCGTGAGCACGGCGGTGGCGCGCACGCGCGAGCCGACCGGGACGGGCGCGGGGAAACGCACCTTGTTCGTCCCGTAGTTCAGGCCCATCCGCATGCCCTCGACCCGCATGATCTGCGGGACCAGCGTGGGCAGCAGCGAGAGCGTCAGATAGCCGTGCGCGATGGTCTTCCCGAACGGGCCGGCCGCGGCGCGCTCCGGGTCCACGTGGATCCACTGGTGGTCCCCGGTGGCCTCGGCGAAGAGGTCGATCCGCTTCTGCTCGACCTCCAGCCAGTCGCTGGGTCCGAGCGGCTCGCCCACGGCGGCGGTCAGCTCCTCGGCGGAGGTGAAGATCCTCGGCTCGGCCATGTCCCTGCTCCCTCTGACGTTCTCACGCTCTGCACGGAAACACTTCGCAACGCTTCACGAAAACTCTAAGCGACTGCTTAGCATGTTGGGTCCGGGGTCGTCTGTCAATGGGGGACAGTAGGGTTCGGGGAGTGCCGCAGATTCCAGAGAAGATCCACGAGCTCACGGTCGGCCAGCTGTCCGCGCGCAGCGGGGCGGCGGTGTCCGCCCTCCACTTCTACGAGTCCAAGGGACTGATCTCCAGCCGCCGGACCATCGGCAACCAGCGCCGCTATTCCCGGGACGCCCTGCGCCGGGTCGCCTTCGTCCGCGCCGCGCAGCGGGTCGGCATCCCGCTCGCCACCATCCGGGAGGCGCTCGCCGCGCTGCCCGAGGAGCGCACCCCCACCCGCGAGGACTGGGCCCGGCTCTCCGAGACCTGGCGCTCCGAACTGGACGAGCGGATCCGGCAGCTCGGCCGGCTCCGCGACCACCTGACCGACTGCATCGGCTGTGGCTGCCTGTCCCTGGAGAACTGCGTGCTCTCCAACCCCGACGACGTCGTCGGCGAGCGGATGACGGGCTCCCGGCTCATGGGGGAGCGCCGCCCCGGCGCGTGACGCGCAGACGCACTCTTCGGTGCCGGTGCCGGTGCCGGTACGCGGACGGGGGACCCGCCCCCCGCGCGGGTCCCCCGTCCGCCGTCCCCGGGCCGGCCTACTCGTACTCGGTGCCGCCCTTGCGGGTCAGATACGCCGGGCTGACGGACTTGGCGATCGCCCGCCCGCCGACCACCGGGCTGTACCGGCCGGTCGCGGAACGGATCACCACGCCCTCCCGCAGATGCAGGTCGCGGCCGGAGACCGTCTCCCGGCCGCTGGTCAGCTCCAGCACCGTCGCCAGGTCGTACGGGCCGCTGTACAGCCGCGGGACGAGCGGCAGTTCGCCGTCGCCCAGCACCTCGGCCGGGTCCAGCCAGACCACCCGGCCGTCGATGTCGGCGGACACGTCGAAGACCGCGAGGCCGAGGCCGTCCTCGGCGCGGGCGTCCGCCCCGTACGCCAGGTCCTGGACGCCCGCGCCGTACACCTCGCCGAAGATCCCCACCCGGTCCGCGCCGAGCCGCTCGGCGAGCGCGGCGGCGACCGCGGGGACGCCGTGGCCGTGGACGGCGCGCCAGTACAGGTTGCGCGGATCCTCCTTCAGGGCCAGGCCCTTGGAGCCGAAGCCCTTGGAGGACACCTGCACACGGCCGTCGCCGGCGTGGTACGTCACCAGGCAGGCCGTGCCGTGCAGCTTCTCGGTCACCGTCACCGGCTCCCCGGGCTCGAACACGTCCGGGTACCGCTGGATGTTCTCGATGTCCGTCCACGGCAGCAGGTCCGGCGCGGACTCCACCTCCCCGCTCATCGTCGGCGGGATCGGCGGGGCCCACTTGGTGATGCCCAGGCGCTCCGCGAAGTCCGCGCCCTCGGCGGCCGCCCGCGCCAGCTCCTCCTCGGCGAGCGCCCGCGGACGGCAGACGATGCCCTGCGACAGCTCGCCGCGCAGCCGTACCGCCTTCACCCGGTCCTTCGCCTTGCCGGCGAGCCGGCCGGTGAGCCCCAGCTCCTCGATCAACCCGGCGGGCAGCACGGCCTGTTCGGGGATGTACAGGGCGATGTCGCCCGTCTTGTACGCCCCCTTGGCCACGACGGCGCGGTACAGGCCCACCTGGGCCAGCTCCAGCGCGTCGGCGTTCGGATGGGGATGGACGGTCAGGACTTCGGCGGTCACGCGCAGGGTGGACATCGTCGGGGCTCCGGTCGCTCGGGTTCGTGTGTCATCGCCGGACACTCTGCCGAGCCGGAAAACCCCTGGGCCAGGGATTTTCGTTCTGTTAGCGTCGCGCCGCGCCCACCGGCACCCGTCGGGCCCGTCCCGCGTCGGGCGTCAGGACCGCCGCCGGGAGCGTCACCCCGCAGGTCCCGCAGACCGGTTCGGGCCGGCGCTCGATCCGCGTCCCCGCGCAGACCGGGCAGTGCGCGCCCGGAGCGGCGCGCAGCGCGGCTATCAGCCGGCGCAGCACCTCCGCCAGCGGCTCCGACGGATGCACCCCCGGATCGTCGCAGCGCGCGACCCCGTTGCCGCCCCAGGTGCGGCGGTGCCAGTCGTCCACCGAGGCCGGCCGGCGCAGGCCGTCGTGCTTCTCGCGCCGCCGCCGTTCGGCGAACTCCCGCTCGTACGCGAGCCAGACCGTCCGCGCCTCCTCCAGTTCGTCGAGCGCGGCCACCAGCCGCGCCGGATCCAGCTCCCGGTCCTCGGGCCCGAACCCGTGCCTGCGGCACAGATGGGCCCAGGTGGCCCGGTGCCCGTACGGGGCGAACCGCTCCAGGCACTTGCGCAGCGAGTACCTGCGCAGCGCGAGATCGCACCTCGGGTCACGTACCTGTCTGGCGAGACTCCGGAAACCGGCCATCGCTCCGCCACCTCCGTCGCTGGTGCTTCGGCGTCATGAGAGGGACGAACGAGAGGCCCTTCCTGTTCCATCGGAGTTCGAGCGCGGGCCGTCATTGGCGCGGAAGAGACGGGCCGGAACGCGCCGGAACCTGACCCTCCGCACCGGCTCAGCGGCCGAAACGGCCCGCCGAGGCCACCACCCGCGCCAGCTCCGGATGGCAGATGTCGCTGTGCGCGCCGGACGGCGGCCCGCCCCGCCGCACCACCGCCGCCGCGTCCACGTTCACGCAGCCGCGGCCCGGGATCCCGGCCCGCAGCGCCTCGCCCAGGGTCAGCGCCCGGGTGCCCGGCACCGCCTGGATGCCGTCGTGCCCGACCGCCCACCAGCGCCGGTCGAGCCCCACGACCCGCGAGTCGTCCCCGGACAGCCGGGAGGCCAGCGGGTAGATCACGCCCAGCGCCGTGTCGTGCCGGGAGTAGCAGGCCACCACCGGCCCGTCGACCCGGCGCTGCATGTCCCGCAGCGCCCCCGAGGCGTCCCGGTCGTGCGGCAGGCTCGACGCGAACGCGTAGTGCGAGAACGCCCCTTGGAGCAGCGTCACGGACTTCACGTTCCGGGCCCCGGACGGCAGCCCCCGCAGCGCGAACGCCACCAGCCGGGCGCCCATGCTGTGGCCCACGAGATGGATCCGCAGCGCCGGGGCGCTGCGCGCCAGCCCGCCGAGCAGCGGGCCGAGCCCCCGCTCGCCGACCGTCCCGGCCCGGCGCTTCATCGTGTAGTACGTGGCCTGGCGCAGCGCCTCCTCCGCGCCCTTCCACAGCCGGCGCAGCCCGCCGCCGAACAGCTCGGGGCCGTCCACCGCGTCGTCCGCCGCGCCCCCCTGCCCGTCCAGGGACTCCAGCGCCGCCGTGAAGAGCCCGCAGGTCTCCACCGGGTCCCCGGTCAGGAACGCCGGCACCGCCTCGTCCGCCCCGGCGAGCACCGCCGCCCGGTCCACGTCCGTCAGGTCCCGCAGCAGCGCCCCGAACTCCGCGAACGCGGCCTCGCTCTCCGGCCGTTCCCCGAGCAGCTCCGCGAGCCGGCCCACGGTCCGCTCCTTGCCCGGCAGTTGCACCGCCAGGGCCTCGAAGTCGGGGACCGGCTCGCCGGTGAACCACATCGACGGCCAGAAAACGCCCCCGTAGCCGATCCTCGCCCCCTCGCCGACGAGCCCCGGGAAGGGGGCGAAGAAGGCCGAATACAGCCGGGCCGCCACGGATCTCGAGCTGTTCCAGCCGTGCGCGAACAGCACCAGATCCGTCACCCCCAGCCGGAGCAGGGCGTCCCGCTGCCCCGCGGCCCCGTCGCCCTCCTTGTCGAAGACGACCTCCCGGTACGGCTGCACACTCATCCCGGCCATGGCCCGCCCCTCCGCGTCGAGGATCGCTGCCCGGTCAGCATCCTGCAGAACCGGAGGGACGGCCATACCCGGCGCGGCGACGACCGCCGCGGCCCCGCGCCGGCCGTACGCGACGGCCGCGACGCCCCGGCGCCGGCGGTCCGGGACGGCCGCCACGCCCCGGCGTCAGCGGTACAGCAGGTACTCCTCGCGCACCGCCCGGAAGGCCGCCAGGTCCGCCTGCCAGGCCCCGGTCACCTCGTCCGGCCCTGCGCCCGCGTCGATCATGGTCCGGACCCGGGTCGACCCGGTGAGCTTGTCGATCCAGTGGTCCGCCCGCCAGGCGAAACCGCTCCACGACCGCTTCGCCGTCACCAGCAGCGCGACGCCCGTGCGCACCGGGTCGAACGCGGCCCGGTCGTGCACCATCAGCTGCACGCCGCCGACCGTCCTGCCCTGGAACTTCGAGAACGTCGGCGCGAAGTACGCCTCGCGGAACCGCACGCCGGGCAGCTCCAGCGCGTTCGCCGTCTCCGCCCACCGCCGGTCCACGCCCTCCGCGCCCAGGAGTTCGAACGGCCGGGTGGTGCCCCTGCCCTCGGAGAGGTTCGTCCCCTCGAAGAGACAGGTTCCGGCGTACACCAGCGCCGTGTCCGGCGTCGGCATGTTCGGGCTCGGCGGCACCCACGGCAGGCCCGTCGCGTCGAAGAACTCCGAGCGCCGCCAGCCCGTCATCCGGACCGTCCCCAGCTCCACCGGCCGCGCCAGGAACTCGGCGTTGAACAGCAGGGCCAGCTCCGCCACCGTCATGCCGTGCGCCTGCGCGATCGGCTCGCGGCCCACGAAGGTCGCGAACGCCCGGTCCAGGACCGGCCCGAGGGCCGCCCGTCCGGTGACCGGGTTCGGCCGGTCCAGCACCACGAACCGCTTGCCCGCCAGCTCCGCCGCGACCATGCAGTCGTACATGGTCCAGATGTACGTGTAGAAGCGCGCGCCCGCGTCCTGGATGTCGAACACCACCGTGTCCACGCCCGAGGCGGTGAACACGTCCGCGAGCGGCCGGCCGCTCTTGAGGTACGTGTCGTAGACGGGCAGCCCGGTCGCCGGGTCGTCGTACCGCCCCTCCGAGCCGCCCGCCTGCGCGGTGCCCCGGAAGCCGTGCTCCGGGCCGAACACCGCGATCAGGTCCACCCGGTCGTCGGCGTGCATCACGTCCACGATGTGCCGGGCGTCGGCCGTGATCCCGGTCGGGTTGGTGACCACCCCGACCTTCTGTCCCGACAGCGCCGCGAAACCGTCGGCCGCCAGCCGCTCGAAGCCGGTGCGCACCCGGCCGTGCCGCTCCTCCCGCGCCGCCGCCGGCCCGCCGGCGACCGCGACCGCGCCCAGTGCGCCGCCGCCGGCCAGTAGACCCCGTCTGGACAGGCTCATGCGGAAACCTCCTTGATCGCCTTTCCTGACATGGCCACGCACGCTAGCGCGGACGGGGGCGCGGCGGAACGAGGCGTGCGCGCGCCGTCACGCCGGTTCCCCCGGCCTGTCCCCTCCGCCGCCGCTCGGCCTTCCGCCCGGCATACCGACCGGTTAGTCTGCTGTCCGTCGAACGTGAGGGAGAGGCGGGACCCATGAGCGCGGTACAGGGGCAGACAGTGGTCGTCACGGGCGCGGGCGGAGGCATCGGTGCGGCGCTTGCCCGCCGGTTCGCCGCCGAGGGCGCCACGGTCGTGGTCAACGACCTCGACCCGGGCCGGACCAAGGCCGTCGCGGAGGAGATCGGCGCCACGGCCGTCGCCGGCGACGCCTCCGCGATCGTCGAGGAGGCCCGCGAGGCCCTCGGCGGCCACATCGACGTCTGGTGCGCCAACGCCGGACTCGCCTCGCCCGGCGACGCCTTCGCCGACGAGGCCGTCTGGGCCGCCGCCTGGGACGTCAACGTGATGGCGCACGTGCGCGCGGCCCGCGCCCTGCTGCCCGCGTGGCTGGAGCGCGGCAGCGGCCGCTTCGTCTCCACCGTCTCCGCCGCCGGCCTGCTCACCATGGTCGGCGCGGCCCCGTACAGCGTCTCCAAGCACGGCGCGTACGCCTTCGCCGAATGGCTCTCGCTCACCTACCGGCACCGCGGCCTCAAGGTCCACGCGATCTGCCCGCAGGGCGTCCGCACCGACATGCTCACCGCCGCCGGCTCGGCCGGCGAGCTGGTCCTCGCGCCCACGGCCATCGAGCCCGAGGACGTCGCGGACGCGCTCTTCGAGGGCATCGGGGCCGACCGCTTCCTGATCCTGCCGCACCCCGAGGTCGCCGACTACTACCGGGCCCGGGCCGGCGACCCCGAGCGCTGGCTGGGCAACATGAACCACATCCAGCGGAAATGGGAATCCTGACGGAGACCCCGTCCGGCGGAAGTGGGAAGATCCTCGGAAGGGGACGGCGTTCCCCACCCGACCACGAGCACACGGTGAGAACGAGAGAAAGGCGGCGGTGCATGGCCAGGACGACGGACGGGAGCGGCACCCCCGTCCCGCAGAGGCTGCTGGCCGCCGCCACCCGGCTGTTCGCCGAGCAGGGCTACGACCGGACCTCCGTGCAGGAGATCGTCGAGGCGGCCGGCGTCACCAAGGGCGCGCTGTACCACTACTTCGGCTCCAAGGAGGACCTCCTCCAGGAGGTCTACGCGCGGGTCCTGCGGCTCCAGCAGGAGCGCCTGGACGCCTTCGCGGGCGCCGACGCGCCCGTCGAGGAGCGGCTGCGGGACGCGGCGGCGGACGTGGTGGTGACCACCATCGAGAACCTCGACGACGCCTCGATCTTCTTCCGCTCGATGCACCACCTGAGCCCGGAGAAGAACAAGCAGGTCCGCGCCGAGCGCCGGCGCTACCACGAGCGGTTCCGGGCGCTGATCGAGGAGGGCCAGGAGAGCGGCGTGTTCTCCTCCGCCACTCCGGCGGACCTGGTGGTCGACTACCACTTCGGCTCGGTGCACCACCTGTCGACGTGGTACCGCCCCGACGGCCCGCTCACCCCACAGCAGGTCGCCGACCACCTGGCCGACCTCCTGCTCCGCGCGCTGCGCCCGTAGGGCCCCCGCGGCGCACGGGGTTCCACGGGGGTGCGGCGGCCGCATCCCGTCGGCCGCCGCACCGGATCCGGGCGTCTCAGCGGTACGTGCGCAGCTCCTGCCGGGCCAGGGAGCGCTGGTGCACCTCGTCAGGGCCGTCCGCCAGCTGCAGCGTCCGCGCCGACGCCCAGAGCTCGGCCAGCGGGAAGTCCTGGGAGACCCCGCCCGCGCCGTGCAGCTGGACCGCCCGGTCGATGATGCCGACCACCGCGCGCGGGGTGGCGATCTTGATGGCCTGGATCTCCGTGTGGGCGCCCCGGTTGCCGACGGTGTCCATCAGCCAGGCGGTCTTCAGGACCAGCAGCCGCAGCTGCTCGATCGTCACGCGGGCGTCCGCGATCCAGTTCTGCACCACGCCCTGCTCGGCCAGCGTCTTGCCGAAGGCGGTCCGGGAGACCGCCCGCCGGCACATCAGCTCCACGGCCCGCTCGGCCATGCCGATCAGCCGCATGCAGTGGTGGATCCGCCCCGGCCCCAGGCGGGCCTGGGCGATGCCGAAGCCGCCGCCCTCGTCGCCGATCAGGTTCGCCGCCGGCACCCGCACGTTCTCGAACACGACCTCGGCGTGGCCGCCGTGCGAGTGGTCCTCGAAGCCGTACACCTGCATCGCCCGCCGCACCTGGACGCCCGGGGTGTCCCGCGGCACGAGGATCATCGACTGCTGGCGGCGGATGTCCGGGCCGTCCGGGTCGGTCTTGCCCATCACGATGAAGATCCGGCAGTTCGGGTTCATCGCCCCGGAGATGTACCACTTGCGGCCGTTGATCACGTAGTCGTCGCCGTCGCGCTCGATCCGCGTCTCGACGTTGGTGGCGTCCGAGGAGGCCACCTCCGGCTCGGTCATCGCGAAGGCGGAGCGGATCTCCCCGGCGAGCAGCGGCTCCAGCCATTGATTCTTCTGCGCCTCGTCGCCGAAGAGCGCGAGCACCTCCATGTTGCCGGTGTCCGGGGCCGCGCAGTTCAGCGCGGTGGGGGCCAGCTCCGGGCTGCGGCCGGTGATCTCCGCGAGCGGGGCGTACTGGAGGTTGGTGAGCCCCGCGCCGTACTCCTCGTCCGGCAGGAACAGGTTCCACAGGCCCTGGCGGCGGGCCTCGGCCTTCAGCTCCTCCACGATCGGCGGAGTGTCCCAGGGAGAGGGGAGCGCGGCGCGCTGCTCGTGCGCGACCGGCTCGGCCGGGTACACGTGCTCGTCCATGAAGGCGAGCAGCCGCGCGCGCAGCTCCTCGGTGCGGGCGTCGAATGCGAAGTCCATGCGGGGTTCAGCCTTCCTGCAGGGTGGTGAGGCCGTGCTCGATGAAGACGGGGACGAGCTCGCCGATCCGGTCGAAGCCGGCGCCGACGGTTTGGCCGAGGGTGTAGCGGTAGTGGATGCCCTCGAGGATCACGGCGAGCTTGAACCAGGCGAAGGCCGTGTACCAGGGCAGCGCGGAGACGTCGCGGCCCGACAGCTCCGCGTAGCGCGCGACCAGTTCGGCGGGCGCGGGGTGGCCGGCGGCCGCTGCGGTGGTGCTGACGGGGGAGTCCGGCAGGTCCAGCTTCGTGCTGTACATCACCAGCAGGCCGAGGTCGGTCAGCGGGTCGCCGAGGGTGGACATCTCCCAGTCGAGGATCGCGGTGATCCGGTCGTCGCCGTCGATCAGCACGTTGTCCAGGCGGTAGTCGCCGTGCACCACGGTCGCGGCGGGGGAGACGGGCAGCGAGCGGCCGAGCGCCGCGTGCAGCTCGTCGATGCCGGCCAGCTCACGGTTGCGCGAGGCGTCCAGCTGCTTGCCCCAGCGGCACAGCTGCCGGTCGAGGAAGCCCTCCGGGCGGCCGAAGTCGCCGAGGCCCGCAGCGGCCGGGTCGACGGCGTGCAGCTCGACCAGGGTGTCGACCAGGCCGAGGACCGCGGCGCGGGTGCGCTCCGGGCCGAGGGGGGCGAGCTGCTCGGCCGAGCGGTACGGGGTGCCGGGCATGAACTCCATGACGTAGAACGGCGCGCCGAGCACGGACTCGTCGTCGCAGAGCAGCACCGGCCGCGGCACGGGCACGGCGGTCGGGTGCAGGGCGCTGATCACCCGGTGCTCGCGCTTCATGTCGTGCGCGGTGGCGAGCACGTGGCCGAGCGGCGGGCGGCGCACCACCCACTGCGCGACCCCGTCGGTGACGGCGTACGTGAGGTTCGAGCGGCCGCCCTCGATCAGCCGGGCCCGGAGCGGTCCGTCCACCAGGCCGGGCCGCTCGCGGTCCAGGTGGCCGCGGAGCCGCTCGAGGTCGAGACCTGGCGGGGGACTGGAGCTCATGGTGCCTACCTCCGGGAGCGGGGCGAGGGCCGTACGGACGGCCGGACGTCCTCCGTATCATGACCGACCAGTCGGTATGTCGTCCAGAGGGTGCACCCACAAGCGTCTGACCTGCGGGTTCGCGGCGGTCCCGTGCCGCGCGCGGCTAGGCGTGGCAGGCCACGGGCACCCCGCCGTTCATGGCCGCCATGTCGCGGAAGATCACCGCCGGGTCGAGCGGCGAGCCCACCGGCAGCCCGTCCAGCTCCGCGTAGGCCCGGTGCAGATTGGCGACCAGCCGCTCGCTCTCCCGCCAGGCCGCGAACTCGCCGAGGTCGGCGGTCCGCGCCGTCTCCAGCGGCCCCGCGCCCTTGGCGTGCCCCTCCCGCGCCAGCTCGGCGACCCAGCGCAGATAGCGCTCGGTGGCGTCGTACGCGGACGGGTCCGTCACCGGCCCGTGCCCCGGCACCACCGTTTCCGCGTCCAGCGAGCGCAGCAGGTCCAGGGCGCGCAGCGAACCGGCGAGCGAGCCCATCGGGACGAACGGCGTCCCGCCGTGGAAGATCAGGTCGCCGGTGAACACCACGCCCTGCTCGGGGAGATGGACGATCGAGTCTCCCGTCGTGTGCGCCACGCCCGGGTGCAGCACCCGGACCTCGGTGCCGCCGGCGTGCAGCGTCAGCCGCTCGCTGTACGTGAGGGTGGGCGGCGTGACGCGGATGTCGCCGAAGTCGGTCTGCGGCCACAGCAGGTGCAGCTGCCGCCCGGCGGCCAGCTGCTCGGAGCGGCAGCTGTCGTGCCCCACGATCAGTGCGGCCGGCGCGAACACCCCGTTGCCGTAGGTGTGATCGCCGTGGTGATGCGTGTTCACGACCGTGCGCGGCACGGGCAGCCCCGCGGCGAGCACCGCGTCGCGCAGCAGCAGGGCGCGGCGCTCGGTGGCCGCCGTGTCCACGAGCAGGCTCTCCCGCCCGTCGCCCAGGAAGCCGGCGTTGTTCAGGCACCAGCCGCCGTCCGGCTGCACGAACGCGTGCACCCCCGGGGCGAGTCGGACGGTGTACGGGTCGGTGGCGGTCATGAGGTCCCCCCGGGAGCGGCTGACGGATCGGCGAAAGCCTGCCAGCCGGGCGCGCCCGGGGGAAGCCGGTCCCGGTCGGGGGCCGGGTCGGTGACGAACCGTCAGTGGTCGTCCCAGTGGCCGTCGTGGGCCGCGTGACGGTGGCCGTCGTGCACGTAGTCGAGGTGGTCGCCGTGCACCACGGAGGTGTGCCCGCAGTTCGGCCCGTGCTCGTGGCCGGGGTGGGTGTGCGGGACGTGGTTCGGGGTCTCGCACTCGTCCCAGTGGCCCTCGTGCTCGCGGTGCAGGTGACCGGCGTGGGCGTAGTCGACGTGGTCGCCGTGGTCGACCGCGAGATGCCCGCAGGTCGGCCCGTGGGTGTGTGCGTGCGTCGGGTGCTCGTGGTGGAGGAGGGTCATGACGTCGCCTCCGGGATGGGGGTGGCTGTCCCCCTCAGGCTAGTCCGAAATGCCCGACTCTTCCCGGCCGGCTCCCGGAGCCCCGCCCCAGGCGGCCCCGTGCCGGGGGCTCAGACCACCATCGCCACCGCGAACGCCGCCAGGGCCACCGTCGCGCCCGCGCTCAGCAGGGCGGCGCGGTGGGACAGGGCGGCGGGCCGGGGCGCGTCCAGGGCCTGGATGCGGCGGTGCGCCACCACCAGGAACCCCAGCCAGACCAGCACCGACAGCGCCGCCGCGGACAGCCCCGCCGGCGTCACCCCGTCGTGGATCGACTGCTTCGCCGCGAACACCGCCGCCACCGTCGCCGACAGCGTCGTCCGCCGCCACGCGAGCCGCGTCCGCTCCGGCTGCAGCCCCGGGTCCCGGTCCGGCGCCGTCACCCGGCCCAGCCGAACAGCACGACCACCACCATCGCGAGCGCCACCACGGCCACCGCGAGGCTCAGCACCGTCGGGAACCGCGACACCGGCAGGTCCTCGCCGCGCCGCATCGCCCGCTCGCAGCGCACCCAGTGGTTCACCGCGCGCAGCGCGCACAGCACGCCCGCGCCGATCAGCGCCAGCGCGAGCCCGACCCGGACGCCCCACCGCAGGTCCGGCAGGAACTGGTCCACGGCGAAGCCGCCGCCGACCAGCGCGAGCCCGGTCCGCACCCAGGCGAGGAAGGTGCGCTCGTTCGCCAGCGAGAACCGGTAGTCCGGCGTCTCGCCCTCCTCCCGGATCCGCTGCGGGGCGAACCACAGGCGCAGGCTCTGTACGAAGTCGCTCACGCGGGGCACCTTACCCAGCGGTCCCGCCGGCCGCCCGGTGCGCGAGCAGCCGCTCGTACGCGGCCAGGCCGTCCGGCACCCACTCCCACGCGCCGAGCCGCGCGGTCAGCTCCTCCTCGGTCAGGAAGGCGTGCCAGGCGACCTCCTCCGCCTGCGGCTTCACCGGAAGGTCGCAGCGGACCTCGTACACCGCCGACCACCAGCGGCCGCCCTCGCCGTCGTACAGGAAGCGGAACAGCGGCCGCGGCCGGTCGAGCCCGGAGACCCCGAGTTCCTCCTCGGCCTCGCGCAGCGCCGCGTCGTCGTACGACTCGCCCGCCCCGACCACGCCGCCCACGAACAGGTCGTAGCGGGACGGGAACACCAGCTTGTCCGGGGTGCGCCGGTGCACGAAGGTCCGGCCCTCGGCGTCCCGGACGTGGATGAAGGTGCAGCGGTGGATCAGACCCCGCGCGTACACCTCGCCGCGCGGGGCCCGGCCGATCACCTCGTCGTTCTCGTCGACGACGTCGAGCAGTTCCTCGGCAGGGTTCATGCCGCCATCCAAGCAGCCTCAGCGGCCCATGACGTACTCCACCGTCGGGCCCGTGGTCCAGCCGCCGTCCACCGCCAGCTCCGCGCCCGTCACGTACGAGGCGGCGTCGGACAGCAGGAAGACGACCGCGCCCGCGATCTCGTCGGCCTCCCCGACCCGGCCCATGGGCGTGTTCGGGTACTTGCCCTCGCCCCGCTCGATGCCCACCGAGGCGGTCATCGGGGTGTACGTCATGCCGGGGTGCACGGAGTTGACGCGGATCCGCGCCGTGCCGAGCTCCACCGCGCCGATCTTCGTCAGCCCGCGCACGCCCCACTTGGACGCGCCGTAGCCGGCGGTCAGCGCCAGGCCCATGAGGCCCGCCGCGGAGGAGATGTTGACGATCGAGCCGCCGCCCGCCTCCTTCATCGCCGGGACCGCGGTCTTCATCCCGATGAACACGCCGGTCAGGTTGATGTCGAGGACCCGCCGGAAGTTCTCGACGGACTCGCTCTCCAGGAAGGCGCCGGTCGCGATGCCCGCGTTGTTCACCAGCCCGTGCAGCGCGCCGAACTCGGCGACGGCGTACGCGACGGCCGCCGCCCACTCCTCCTCGGAGGTCACGTCGTGGTGCAGGAACCGGGCCCGCTCGCCGAGCTCGGCCGCGGTCGCCGCGCCCTGCTCGTCCAGCACGTCGGTGAGCACGACGTTCGCGCCGGCCGCGACGGCCCGGCGGGCGGCCTCGGCGCCCAGGCCGCGGGCGCCGCCGGTGATGAGGACGGTCTTGCCGCTGAGGTCGTTCATGGAAGGTCCCTTCGGACGGCGGGCTGGGGCGCCCGGAGCAGTGCGGTGGTGGTGGCGACGAGATCGGACAGGAACAGCGACCGCCCGGTGAGCGGCTCGACGCCGTGGAGGTACTGCCGGGCCCGGTCGGCCATCGCCGCGCCGACGACGGTCAGCGCCAGGTCCAGCCGTTCGAGCCGCAGGGGCTCGGGCAGGCCCTCGGCGGCCAGCCGGGCCTCGATCCGCTCGAAGAGCGTCCAGTACGGGGTGCCGGCGAGGGTCGGGTGCGGCGTCCGGGTCCGGACCCCGCTCTCGTGGCTGAGCTGCGCGGAGATCCGCAGACAGCGCCGGCCCCGGTCGCTGTCCAGCTCGCTCGCCTCGGCCGCGACGAGGACCCCGACCAGCTCGGGCAGCTCGTCCGGCGCGACCGCCAGCAGAGGCGCGAGGACCGCGTTCGTGCGGAGCTGACGGCCGGCCGTCACCGCGTCGACCAGCCCCTCGCGGGAGCCGAAGTGGTACTGCACGGCCGACGGGTTGGCCTGTCCGGCCAGTGCCACGACGTCCCGGAGCTGGCCGCCGTGGACGCCCTGGACGGCGAAGATCTCCTCCGCCGCCCGGATCAGGCGCTCCCGCGTCTCGGGTCCTGAAGTCCTTGCCATGCAGCCATGTTAATGCCCGACATTAAAAAGGGAAGAGGTGCGGAATCCGGTCGCAGCCGTTGACTGGATACAGTCCTGTATCCACGATGTGGGCCATGTCGTACGACGCTGATGTGATCGTCATCGGGGCGGGCCTCGCCGGCCTCGTCGCCACCGCGGAACTGGTCGAGGCCGGCCGGAGCGTGATCCTGATCGACCAGGAGCCCGAACAGTCCCTGGGCGGCCAGGCGCACTGGTCCTTCGGCGGGCTCTTCCTCGTCGACTCGCCGGAGCAGCGGCGGATGCGGATCAAGGACAGTCACGCCCTCGCCCTGCAGGACTGGCTCGGCACCGCCGGCTTCGACCGGGACGAGGACCACTGGCCGCGCCGCTGGGCCGAGGCGTACGTCGACTTCGCGGCGGGCGAGAAGCGCGCCTGGCTCCGGGCCCGCGGCGTCCGGTTCTTCCCCGTGGTCGGCTGGGCCGAGCGCGGCGGGTACGACGCGAACGGGCACGGCAACTCCGTGCCCCGCTTCCACATCACCTGGGGCACCGGCCCCGGCCTCGTCGCCCCCTTCGAGGCGCGGGTCCGCGAGGGCGTCGCCCGGGGCCTGGTGACCTTCCGCTTCCGGCACCGGGTGACCGGCCTCGGCCGCACCGCCGGCAGCGTCGACACCGTCACCGGCGAGATCCTCGAACCCTCCGACGCCGAGCGCGGCACCGCCAGCAGCCGGGTGGCCGTCGGGGAGTTCTCGTACCGCGCCCAGGCCGTGATCGTCACCTCCGGCGGCATCGGCGGCAACCACGAACTCGTGCGCAAGCAGTGGCCGGAGCGGCTCGGCACCCCGCCGGCCCGGCTGCTCTCCGGGGTGCCCGCGCACGTCGACGGGCTGATGCTCGGGATCGCCGAGGACGCCGGGGCCCGCCACATCAACCGCGACCGGATGTGGCACTACACCGAGGGCATCGAGAACTGGAACCCCATCTGGGCCCGGCACGGCATCCGCATCCTGCCCGGCCCCTCGTCGCTCTGGCTGGACGCCCGCGGCCGCCGGCTCCCGGTCCCGCTGTTCCCCGGCTTCGACACGCTCGGCACGCTCGAACACATCATGCGGACCGGCCACGACCACACCTGGTTCGTGCTCGACAAGAGGATCATCGGCAAGGAGTTCGCGCTCTCCGGCTCCGAGCAGAACCCCGACCTCACCGGCAAATCGGTGCGCGACGTGCTCGGCCGCGCCCGCGTCGACGTGCCGGGTCCCGTGCAGGCGTTCATGGACCACGGCGTCGACTTCGTCGTCGAGGACGACCTGTCCGCGCTCGTCCGGGGCATGAACGCGCTGACGGAGGAGCCGCTGATCGACGAGGCGGAGCTGCGCCGCGAGATCACCGCCCGGGACCGGGAGATCGCCAACCCGTTCACCAAGGACCTCCAGGTCACGGCGATCCGCGGGGCCCGCAACTATCTCGGCGACCGGCTCATCCGGACCGCCGCGCCGCACCGCATCCTCGACCCGAAGGCCGGTCCGCTCATCGCCGTACGGCTCAACATCCTGACCCGCAAGTCCCTCGGCGGCCTGGAGACGGACCTGTCCTCGCGGGTGCTGCAGGAGGGCGGCGAGGTGCTGCCGGGCGTGTACGCGGCGGGCGAGGCGGCCGGCTTCGGTGGCGGCGGCGTCCACGGGTACCGCTCGCTGGAGGGCACCTTCCTCGGCGGCTGCGTCTTCTCCGGCCGCGCCGCGGGCCGCGCGGCGGCGCGCGCGGTGGACTAGGACCGGATGCGCACGAGGGCCGGCCGCCTCCGGAGAGGCGGCCGGCCCTCGTCATGTCCTGCCCCGGGTCACAACACCAGCGACAGCAGCAGCACGAAGACGATGCCGACGACCGAGATGATCGTCTCCATCACCGACCAGGTCTTGATCGTCTGGCCGACGTTCATGCCGAAGTACTCCTTCACCAGCCAGAACCCGGCGTCGTTCACATGGCTGAAGAACAGCGAACCGGCGCCGATGGCCAGCACCAGCAGGGCCGTCTCGGTGGTCGTCATGCCCTCGGCGAGCGGGGCCACCAGACCGGCGGCGGAGATCGTCGCCACGGTCGCGGAGCCGGTCGCGAGCCGGATCGCCACCGCGATCAGCCAGGCGAGCAACAGGGCCGGGATCGACCAGTTCTCGGAGAAGTCCAGGATCATCTGGCCCACGCCGACGTCGATCAGGGTCTGCTTGAACCCGCCGCCCGCACCGACGATCAGCAGCACGCCCGCGATCGGGGCGAGGGACTTCTCGACGGTCGAGGAGATCCGGTCCTTGGTGAAGCCGGCCGCGCGGCCCAGCGTGAAGATGCCCACGATCACCGCGGCGAGCAGGGCGATCAGCGGCGAGCCGATGACGTCGGTGACCTTCTGGACCGGGTTCTCCGGGTCGTCCACGACGATGTCGACGAGCGCCTTGACCAGCATCAGGACGACCGGCAGCAGCACGGTGGCGACGGTGACGCCGAAGCCCGGACGCTTCTCCAGGTCCTCCGAGGGCCGCTGCGGGATCATGTTCTCCGGGGCGGGCACGTCCACCCAGCGGGCGGCGTACCGGGAGAACAGCGGGCCCGCGATGATCACCGTCGGTATGGCGACCAGCAGGCCCAGGGCCAGCGTGATGCCGAGGTTCGCCTTGAGGGCGTCGATGGCCACCAGCGGGCCGGGGTGCGGCGGGATCAGACCGTGCATCACCGACAGGCCGGCCAGCGCCGGGATGCCGATCCGCATCAGCGAGTAGTTGCCGCGCTTGGCGACCAGCAGCACCACCGGGATCAGCAGCACGATGCCGACCTCGAAGAAGAGCGGCAGACCGATCACGGAGGCGATCAGCACCATCGCCCACGGCATGCCCCTGCCGCCGAACCTGGCCAGGATCGTGTCGACGATCTGGTCGGCGCCGCCGGAGTCGGCGAGCAGCTTGCCGAGGATCGCGCCGAGCGCGATCAGCACGCCGACGCTCGCCACCGTCTTGCCCAGACCCGTGCCGAAGGAGTCGACGGTCGCGCCGAGCGGGGCCCCGGCGAAGGCGCCCAGCGCCAGCGAACCGATGGTCAGCGCCAGGAAGGCGTGCAACTTGAACTTGGTGATGAGCAGGACGATGACGGCGATGCCGGCGAGCACGGCGAGACCGAGCTGGGCGTTGCCGGCCGAGGTGATCGGCTCGGTCGCGTCCGCTGCCAGCATCTCGACGCTGAGTCTGGTCACGGGGGTTCCTTAGGGACGGTGCCTCGGGGGAGGCCGGGGGAGTCGCGCCGCGGCGGGGGAGGACCGCGGCACGGGGGTGGGGCGAGGGTCAGGCGGCGAGCCGGCGCAGCGCGGCGACGGCCCGCTCGGTGATCTCCTCGGGGGAACCGGAGACGTCGACGGCGACGCCGGGCTCGTCCTCCTGCAGGGGCTGCAGGGTGGCGAACTGGGAGTCCAGCAGCGCGGTCGGCATGAAGTGGCCCCTGCGGGCCTCCATCCGCCGCTCGATCAGCTGCCGGTCGCCGGTGAGGTGCAGGAAGACCACGCCGGGCGCGGCCGCCCGCAGCCGGTCCCGGTAGATCCGCTTGAGGGCGGAGCTGCTGACCACCCCGCCGAGCCCGGCCCGGTCGTGCGCCCAGCGCCCGATGGCGTCGAGCCACGGGGCGCGGTCGGCGTCGTCCAGGGGGATGCCGGCCGACATCTTGGCCACGTTCGCCTCCGGGTGGAAGTCGTCGCCCTCGGCGTACGGGACGCCGAGCGCCTCGGCGACCAGCGGACCGATCGTGGTCTTGCCGGTGCCGGCGACTCCCATCACGACGACGACCTGGGGGGCCGTGCGAGAGGTGGTGCTCATGGGGGGCCTCGCGTTCTTCGCTGTCTCCGTCGACAGATGTCCGTCGCGCTCATGAAACCTATTGGGTACGACGTATTCAAGACTCTGTGACATAAAAGTCGTACTTTTTGTTCCCGCCTCTCGTGCGCCCGTAGGCTGATCCCCATGACGACACCGGCCCCGGGCCTTCATCCGCAGGTTCTGGCCACCCTGGGCCTCGCCATCACGGCCGGTGAGTACCCGCCGGGCACCGTGCTGCGCACCGACGAGCTCGCGGAGCGCTTCGAGGTCTCCCGCACCGTCGTCCGCGAGGTCGTCCGGGTCCTCGAGTCCATGCATCTCGTCGAGTCCCGCCGCCGGGTGGGCGTGATCGTCCTGCCGACCGACGCCTGGAACGTGTACGACCCCCAGGTCATCCGCTGGCGCCTGGCCGGCGCCGACCGGCCCCGCCAGCTGCGCTCGCTGACCGTGCTGCGCTCCGCCGTCGAGCCCGTCGCCGCGGGCCTGGCCGCCGTCCATGCCACCCCGGAGCAGTGCCGCGAGCTCACCGAGCAGGCGCTCGGCATGGTCGCCACCTCGCGCGGCCGGCAGCTGGAGGCGTACCTCGTGCACGACATCGCCTTCCACCGGGTCGTGCTCAACGCCTCCGGCAACGAGATGTTCGCCCGGCTCGGCGACGTCGTCGCGGAGGTGCTCGCCGGCCGCACCCACCACCATGTGATGTTCGAGGATCCCGACCCGGCCGCCGTCACCCTGCACGTCCAGGTCGCCGAGGCCGTTCGCGAACGGGACGCCGAGCGGGCCGAGCGCCTCACCCGCGAGATCGCCGTCGGCGCGCTCAAGGAACTGGACGTTCTCGCTCCGTAAATGCGGCCGACGCCGGGAAAATACCTGTGCGTAACCTCAGAAGTAGCTCAAATAAGGGCGTTCAGTGACGTTGGTCACTGTCAGTGAGGGCTTCTTGTCTGACGATGTGCGCTGGCCGCGCGAAAGGACGATCTCCTCGAGTCCGGCCGGGTACCGCACAGACCCCTCCCCCTCACGAAGGCGAACAACTCCATGAGTGACCGCATGTCCACTGCGGCCGACCCGCTGTCCGCCGGTTCGGCGGCCTCCACGGCGTCGAACACCCCCACCCACGTGGACGCCGGCGACGCCGGCTACCGCAAGGACCTGAAGTCCCGGCACATCAACATGATCGCCATCGGCGGCGCGATCGGCACCGGCCTGTTCCTCGGCGCCGGCGGCCGCATGGCGAACGCCGGCCCCTCCCTCTTCATCGCCTACGCGATCTGCGGCGTGTTCGCCTTCTTCGTGGTGCGGGCCCTCGGTGAGCTCGTGCTCTACCGCCCCTCCTCTGGCGCCTTCGTCTCCTACGCCCGTGAGTTCATGGGCGAGAAGGGCGCCTACACGGCCGGCTGGCTGTACTTCCTGAACTGGTCGACCACCGCCGTCGCCGACATCACCGCGGCCGCGACCTACGCCCACTTCTGGTCGATGTTCAGCGACGTCCCGCAGTGGATCCTCGCGCTGATCGCCCTCGCCATCGTGCTCGCCGCCAACCTCATCTCCGTGAAGTACTTCGGCGAGATGGAGTTCTGGTTCGCGATCATCAAGGTCGCCGCCCTGGTGATCTTCATGGTCGTCGGCATCTTCCTCGTCGTGACCTCGCACGACGTCGGCGGCCACACGCCTGGCCTGGCCAACATCAGCGAGAACGGCGGCATCTTCCCGAACGGCGTCATGCCGATGCTGCTGCTGATCCAGGGCGTCGTCTTCGCCTACGCCTCCGTCGAGCTGTGCGGCGTCGCCGCCGGCGAGACCGAGAACCCCGAGAAGATCATGCCCAAGGCGATCAACTCGATCATGTGGCGCGTCGGCCTGTTCTACGTCGGCTCCGTCGTCCTGCTGGCGCTGATCCTCCCGTACACCGCCTACACCGGCGACCAGAGCCCGTTCGTCACCGTCTTCGACAAGCTCGGCATCCCCGGCGCCGCCGGCGTGATGAACCTCGTCGTCCTGACGGCCGCGCTCTCCAGCCTGAACTCCGGCCTGTACTCCACCGGCCGCATCCTGCGCTCCATGTCGCTGGCCGGCTCCGCGCCGAAGTTCACCGGCGTCATGAACAAGGGCGGCGTCCCCTACGGCGGCATCCTGCTCACCGCGGGCTTCGGCGTCGCCGGCGTCTTCCTCAACTTCGTCATGCCGGAGGACGCCTTCGAGCTGGTGCTGAACTTCGCCTCGATCGGCATCATCGGCACCTGGGCGATGATCATGGTCTGCTCGCTGCTCTTCGTCCGCCGCGCCAAGGAGGGCAAGCTGGTCCGCCCGGCGTACCAGCTGCCCTGGGCCCCGTACACGCAGATCGTGACGCTGGTCTTCCTGGCCTCCGTCGTGGTCCTGATGTGGATGGACGGCGGCGTCGGCCGCACCACCGTCAACTGCCTGCCGCTCATCGCGGCCGCCCTGGTCGGCGGCTGGTTCCTGGTCCGCGGCCGGGTCCGCGCCACGGCCGGCTCCGCGCAGGACTGACGCCCCCCTCCCGTACGGGAGCAACGAGACCCCCGCAGGCGTGGCCTGCGGGGGTCTCGCGCTGCGTCAGGAGACAGTGATACCCAAGAGCCTTACAAGATCCGGTGCGAGGAAGGGAAGTCCACGATGCCGCAGCAGGTGCAGGGGGTCGTCGCCCCCGGCAGGAACGAGCCCGTACGCGTCGAGACGATTCTGATCCCCGACCCCGGACCGGGCGAGGCCGTGGTGATGGTCCAGGCCTGCGGCGTCTGCCACACCGACCTGCACTACAAGCAGGGCGGGATCAACGACGAGTTCCCCTTCCTCCTCGGTCACGAGGCCGCCGGCGTCGTCGAGTCCGTCGGCGAGGGCGTCACCGACGTCGCCCCCGGCGACTTCGTGATCCTCAACTGGCGCGCCGTCTGCGGCTCCTGCCGGGCCTGCCTGCGCGGCCGCCCCTGGTACTGCTTCGACACCCACAACGCGAAGCAGCGGATGACCCTGCTCGACGGCACGGAACTCTCCCCGGCCCTCGGCATCGGCGCCTTCGCCGAGAAGACCCTGGTCGCCGCCGGACAGTGCACCAAGGTCGACCCCGCCGTCGCCCCGTCCGTCGCCGGCCTTCTCGGCTGCGGCGTCATGGCCGGCATCGGCGCCGCCGTCAACACCGGCAACGTCGGCCGCGGCGACTCCGTCGCCGTCATCGGCTGTGGCGGCGTCGGCGACGCGGCGATCGTCGGCGCCCGGCTCGCCGGCGCGGCCCGGATCATCGCCGTCGACATCGACGACCGCAAGCTCGAGACGGCCACATCGATGGGAGCCACCCACACCGTCAACTCCCGCACCGCCGACCCCGTCGAGGCGATCCGCGAGCTCACCGGCGGCTTCGGCGCCGACGTCGTCATCGAGGCGGTCGGCCGCCCCGAGACGTACGAGCAGGCCTTCTACGCCCGCGACCTCGCCGGCACCGTCGTCCTCGTCGGCGTCCCCACCCCCGACATGAAGCTGGAACTGCCGCTGATCGACGTCTTCGGCCGCGGCGGGGCGCTCAAGTCCTCCTGGTACGGCGACTGCCTCCCCTCCCGCGACTTCCCGATGCTCATCGACCTGCACCAGCAGGGCCGCATCGACCTCGCCGCCTTCGTCACCGAGACCATCGGCCTGGGCGACGTCGAGAAGGCCTTCGCCCGCATGCACGAGGGCGACGTGCTGCGCTCGGTGGTGGTCCTCTGATGGCCGCCCGCATCGACCGCCTCGTCACCTCCGGCACGTTCTCCCTCGACGGCGGGACCTGGGAGGTGGACAACAACGTCTGGATCGTCGGCGACGACTCCGAGGCCCTCGTCATCGACGCCGCGCACGACGCCGAGGCGATCCTCGCCGCCCTCGACGGCCGCACCCTGCGCGCCATCGTCTGCACCCACGCCCACGACGACCACATCGACGCCGCCCCGGCCCTCGCCGCCGCCACCGGCGCGCGCATCCTGCTGCACCCCGGCGACCACCCGCTGTGGAAGCTCACCCACCCCGACCACACCCCCGACGGCGAACTGGCCGACGGTCAGGTGCTCACCATCGCCGGCACCGACCTCACGGTGCTGCACACCCCCGGCCACGCCCCCGGCGCGGTCTGCCTGTACGCCCCCCAGCTCGGCACGCTCTTCTCCGGCGACACCCTCTTCCAGGGCGGCCCCGGCGCCACCGGCCGGTCCTTCTCGGACTTCCCGACGATCATCGACTCGATCCGGGAGAAGCTGCTGACCCTGCCCCCGCAGACCGTCGTCCGCACCGGCCACGGCGACTCCACCACCATCGGCGAGGAGGCCCCGCACCTGGAGGAATGGCTCAGGCGCGGCCACTGAGCGAGAGCCCGCTCCCGAACCGCAGCTCCGCGCCCGTGACCGGGTCGGGGAACTCCAGCGTCCGCGCCAGCAGCCGCAGCGGCCGCGTGTGGTCCTCCGGCCCGTCCGGGCGCACCACCGGGTACACCGGGTCGTCCAGGATCGGCACGCCCAGCGCGTTCATGTGCACCCGGAGCTGATGGGTCCGCCCGGTCACCGGCACCAGCCGGTACCGGGCGAGCCCGCCGTCGAGCCGCTCCACGAGCTCCACACGGCTCTCGCTGTTCGGCTCGCCGGGCACCTCCCGGGCGGCCTGCTCCCCGCGCTCCTTCTCGATCCGGCTGCGCACGGTCACCGGCAGCGCCAGGCCGGGGTCGTACGGGGCGACCGCCTCGTACTCCTTGCGCACCCGCCGGTCCCGGAACAGCGTCTGGTACGCCCCCCGGTCCTCCGGCCGTACGACGAAGAGCACCAGGCCCGCGGTGAGCCGGTCCAGCCGGTGGGCCGGCTGCAGCTCCGGCAGTTCCAGGTCTCGCCGCAGGCGTGCGAGAGCGGTCTCGGTGATGTGCCGCCCGCGCGGCATGGTGGCGAGGAAATGCGGCTTGTCGGCGACCACGATCCGCTCGTCCCGGTGCACCACGGCCACCTCGAACGGAACCCGCTCCTCGGGGGCGAAGTCCCGGTGGAACCACAGGTACCGCCCGGCGGTGTACGGCTCGTCCCCGTCCACGGCCCGCCCGTCGGCCCCCACGAACCGCCCCTCGGCGAGCATGGCCTCGACCGGCCCGCCCCCGACGGCCGGGCCGAAGCGCGCGATCAGATGCTCCCGTACGGTTCCCCAGACGCCGTCCCGGTCCTCGGGCAGCCGCACGCGCACCGCGTCGATCCCGTCGCGCTGCGGCAACGGCGACACCGGGGTCTTCGTTCTCCGTCGCATCAGGGGCGCTCCGTCGTACGTTTCCGGCCACACCAAGATTCGGCCACAACAAGAAGGACCCCACGTCGTGGGGTCCTTCGCTGGTGTCCGAGGGGGGACTTGAACCCCCACGCCCGATAAAGGGCACTAGCACCTCAAGCTAGCGCGTCTGCCATTCCGCCACCCGGACCAGGTGTCTGTCTTTCCGGCCTGGGCCGTTCCGACGAGGAAAACCATAGCAAACATTCGAGGGGGTCGATCACCACCCCGGGTGCGCGGGAGGATGAGGGGGACCACCGGCAGTGAGGGGCAGTGAAGTGGGAGGAAGCAGCGTGAGCGAGTCGAACGCGAACCGGGGCGTCGCCGGCGAGGACGAGGTCGCGGACCTCTGCCGCGACCTCATCCGCATCGACACCAGCAACTACGGCGACCACTCCGGCCCGGGCGAGCGGGCGGCGGCCGAGTACGTGGCCGAGAAGCTCGCCGAGGTCGGCCTCGAACCGAAGATCTTCGAGTCGCACAAGGGCCGGGCCTCCACGGTGGCCCGGATCGAGGGCGAGGACCCGTCCCGGCCGGCCCTGCTCATCCACGGCCACACCGACGTCGTCCCGGCCAACGCCGAGGACTGGACCCACCACCCGTTCTCCGGGGAGATCGCCGACGGCTGCGTCTGGGGCCGGGGCGCGGTGGACATGAAGGACATGGACGCGATGACCCTGGCGGTCGTCCGCGACCGGCTGCGCAGCGGCCGCAGGCCCCCGCGCGACATCGTGCTCGCCTTCCTCGCCGACGAGGAGGCCGGCGGCACGTACGGCGCGCGGTACCTGGTCGACAAGCACCCGGACCTCTTCGAGGGTGTCACGGAGGCGATCGGCGAGGTCGGCGGCTTCTCGTTCACGGTGAACGAGAACCTGCGGCTCTACCTGGTGGAGACGGCGCAGAAGGGCATGCACTGGATGCGGCTGACCGTCGAGGGCACGGCCGGCCACGGCTCCATGACCAACAGCGACAACGCGATCACCGAGCTGTGCGAGGCGGTGGGACGGCTCGGCCGGCACACGTGGCCGGTGCGGGTCACCAAGACCGTGCGGTCCTTCCTGGACGAGCTGTCCGACGCGCTCGGCACCCCGCTCGACCCCGAGGACATGGACGCCACCCTCGCCAAGCTGGGCGGCATCGCCAAGATGGTCGGGGCCACCCTGCGCAACTCGGCCGCCCCGACGATGCTCGGCGCCGGCTACAAGGTGAACGTGATCCCGGGCCAGGCCACTGCCCACGTCGACGGCCGCTTCCTGCCGGGGTACGAGGAGGAGTTCCTGGCCGATCTGGACCGGATCCTCGGGCCCCGGGTCAGGCGCGAGGACGTGCACGCCGACAAGGCCCTGGAGACCAGCTTCGACGGGAGCCTGGTGGACGCCATGCAGTCGGCGCTGCGCGCCGAGGACCCGATCGCGCGGGCCGTCCCGTACATGCTCTCCGGCGGCACCGACGCCAAGTCCTTCGACGATCTCGGCATCCGCTGCTTCGGCTTCGCACCGCTGCAGCTGCCGCCGGAGCTGGACTTCGCCGGGATGTTCCACGGCGTCGACGAGCGCGTCCCGGTGGACGGGCTGAAGTTCGGCGTGCGCGTGCTGGACCGTTTCATCGACGCCTCGTGACACCCGGGCGGACATTCGCCCGCCTGTTTGACTCTGACCGGAAAGAGTGAATGCGCTCATAGGCTCGTAGCCCCATTACTTCCCCCTCGTTACAGGTGTTGCGGTCCGCAGCGATGGGACCGCTTGCCATCAAGGAGGAATAATGATCAAGAAGGTCGTCGCTGCTGCGGCTGCCACCGGCGGTCTCGTTCTGGCGGGCGCGGGCATGGCCGTTGCCGACGCGGGCGCTCAGGGTGCCGCCGTGCACTCCCCGGGCGTGCTCTCGGGCAACGTCGTCCAGGTCCCGATCCACATCCCGGTGAACGTGTGCGGCAACACGGTCTCCGTGATCGGGCTGCTGAACCCCGCCTTCGGCAACACCTGCGTCAACGCCTGACGTTGAGCCTCGACCCCCAGCGGGTCTGAGCCACGCCGGCCCCGGAGTGCGTGCCATGCACTCCGGGGCCGGTGGGCATTCCGCCCTCCCGGCCGGGTGTCGGGAGGATTCCGAGAAGCCGAGACGGCTTCAGCCGAGAAGGCAGGACTAGCTATGCGACAGGTCACGCGCAAGGGCCTGATCACCGTTGCGGCCGCGGGCGGGGTATTCGCCGCGCTGGGCGGCGGTTACGCGCACGCCGACGCGAATGCGGGCGGCGCCGCGACGAATTCCCCGGGCGTCGCGTCCGGCAATTCCGTCCAGGTTCCGGTGCACGTTCCGGTGAACGCCTGTGGGAACACCGTCAGCGTGGTCGGGGTGCTGAACCCGGCGTTCGGCAACTCGTGCGCCAACGTCTCCGGGCCGGCCTCCGAGCCGGGCGGCGGCGGCAGCGGCTCGTCCGCGGACGGGCAGACGAGCGACTCGCCGGGCGTGGGCTCCGGCAACAACGTCCAGGTGCCGGTCGACGTGCCGGTGAACGCCTGCGGCAACAGCGTCGACGTGATCGGCGTGGGCAACAGCGCGTACGGGAACGACTGCGACAACGGCGTCGAGCCGACGCCGCCGGGCGAGCCGCAGGAGCCGGGGAACCCGGGCGAGCCGAACAACCCGGGCAATCCGGGCGAGCCGCAGCACCCCGGCGAGCCGGGGAAGCCCGCTCACCCGGGTGAGCCCGGCACGTCCGGCGGTCACAACAACCCCGGGACGCGTGCGATCACCCCGCCGCAGAGCTCCGGGGAGCTCGCCGAGACCGGCGCCGGCATCCCGCTCGGCCTGCTGCTCCCGGCCGGCGCGGGTGCGCTGATCGGCGGCGCGATCCTGTACCGCCGCGCCCGCGTCTCCGCCTGACGGACGACGCGACACCAGGGGCCCCGCACGGCGGGGCCCCTTTTCTCTCACCAGGTGGCGCGGAGCTGGCGGATGATGCGCCGGCGCAACCGCACCTTGCGGCTGCCGTCCCGGAGCAGGCTCAACCGGTCCAACTCCCAGTGTCCGTACTCGGCATGATCGGTCAGGAGCCGGGTCGCCTCCTTGCGGGAGACGCCTCGCGGCACGTACACGTCGACAAATTCGTATTCCGGCATCGCATCTATTGTGCGGGCACCGGCTCCGTACGGATAGCGTCTGTCCTATGTCTGATGCTGCGCAGCCCACCGCTGCCGAGGTACGCGCCGCCGCCGAGGCGGTCAAAGCCGCACTGGACCGTCACCTGCAGGCGGTCGAACGCCGCGAGGGCGACGACGACCCCGCCGTCCACGAGGCCTTCAACGCCCTGGCCGCCGCGGCCGAGGCCTACGACGAACGGCTCTACGACCGGTACGACGAGGTCACTCCCTTCGAGATCCCCGGCGCCGAGGACTCGCTGCCTCCGTACGCCGGTCCCGAGGAGCCGCACGCGCTGAGCGTGCTGATCCGGCGCGACTACGCCGTGGTGGAGCCACAGCGCCTGCTCGCCCAGGCGCAGCGGATCGCGGACCTGGAGGCCGACGACGAGGACGGGCCGGAGGGCGCCGCCCTGGTCGGCGGCAGCACGCACGCGGCGATCGGGGTGCTGTTCGGGGAGTACGAACCGGACGAAATCGCCTCGCGGCACAAGGAGTTCGGTCTGGAGGAGGGCGACTCCACGCTCTGGGTCTCGGCCGCCGAGGAGCTGCCGGAACCGGGGGAGTGGCTGGACGCGCCCTTCGAGCAGGCCGACCCGGAGCGGATCGTGTGCCGCTTCGACGTCAGCGCGGTCTTCGACGACGAGACGGCCGACGAGGACGACGTCCGCGGCTGAGCGCCCGGAGGGGCGCGACGCGCCGAGGGGCGGGACACCGGGTGTCCCGCCCCTCTCGCGTCTTCTCGTCCAGGGCGTGTCCGGAAAGAGTCGTCTGCCCGAAGGGCAGGGCGAGCCAGGCGGGACTTTCCCGGCGCCCCTAGCCCTCGTCCGGCGTGGCCAGCAGGGCCTCCAGGAGCGGGCGCAGGCGGGTCGTACGGGGCGGCGCGAGGACCTCCGCGACCGCGCGGGGCAGCGCCTGGTCCACGCCGTGCACCACCGACAGATGCCGCTCGGCCCGACCGAAGGCCGTGTACACCCACGCCCGGCTCAGGCCCTGCGCCGCGTCGCCCGGCAGCACCGCCACCACGGCCGGCCAGCGCATCCCGGCCGCCTGGTGCGCGGTCAGCGCCCAGCCGTGCCGGACCTCCGCCTCCACGCGGTCCTTCGGCACGAGGACCTTCTCGCCCGAGCAGTCCAGGTACAGGCCCTCCGCGTCGGCGGAGACCACCGCACCGCACCGCGTACGGCCCGGCGCGGGGGAGTGGGCCACCCGGTCGCCCGGGTCGAAGCCGCCGAACCGGCCGGGGCCCGGGTTGAGCCGCAGCTTGAGCGCCGCGTTCAGCGCGCGGGTGCCCGCCGAGCCGCCGTGGCCCACGGTGATCACCTGCGTCTGCTCGGCGGGGACGCCGATGGCCCGCGGCACGGAGTCCGCGACCAGCTGCACCGTGCGGTGCACGGCCTCGCCCGCGTCCCGCACCGGGACGATCACCAGCTCCTTGCCCGGGGCCTCGACCTGCGTCAGCTCGCCGGCCCCGATGCCGGAGACCAGCTCGCCCAGCGGCCCCGGGTCCGGCGTGCGCGAGGCGAGCTGCGGGCAGACCTTCGCGGCCAGCACGTCGCCGAAGACGCGGCCGGCGCCGGCCCCGCCGAGCACGGCGGGATCGCCGCTCAGCAGCAGCCGGCAGCCGTCCGGCAGCGCCTCCACCAGCATCGCCGCGGTCTCCACGTCCAGCTGCGGGGCGTCCAGGACCGCGAGGAGGTCCAGGGCCAGCGCGCCGTCCTCGTCACGGGCCAGGCCCGCGGCGCCGGACAGCAGGTCGGCCACGGTGACCGCGGCCGCGTCCGGCCCCAGCCTGCGGCGGCCGTTCTCCGTGTGCACCGCGACGGCGGCGCGCAGCCCGCGCTCCCGGGCGGCGCGCACGAGCGCCACCGGCTCGGCGCGGGCGGCCTCGCCGCCGGTGTGCACGACGAGGCCGTGCGCCCCGCAGGCGCGGGCGAGCTCGGGGCCGTCCCACTCGGCTGGGTCGACCGTCCGGGCCAGCCGGGCCAGGCCGTCGGCCAGGCTCTCCTCGGCCAGCGCGTACCGGTCGAGGCCCAGCAGCACGGGCGCGGGCGGACCGGCGTCCGCCGCGGGCTCCGGGGCCTCCTCGCCCTCGACGGCCTGCTCCTCCGGCTCGTCCTCCTGGAAGACGAGGACCACGCCCTCGGCGACCGCCTGCCGCACGGCCTCGTCCGGGTCGGGCACCGACCGCTCGGCGAGCGCGGCGCGGACCGCCGACAGCTCCATGGCCGTGTGGCCCTGCAGCGCGGCCCGCTCCAGCAGCCAGGCGACGAGGGCCGCGGTACGGCGCGGGTCGCCCGGCCCCGCGGCCTGCCCCAGCAGCGCCCGGGCGAAGCCGTCCGCCGGGTCGGGCTGCACTCCGGGCACGGCCAGCAGCCGCCAGGGGTCCTCCCGCAGCGCCTGCGCCGCGCCCTCGCCGAGCAGGGCGGCGACCCTGGGCGCCAGCCCCTCCGGGGCGCCGCCCGCCGCCAGCACCTCGCGCACCGCCGCGACGGTCTCCGGAGCGGCCGTCCGCGCGGCGGGCGCCGCCTCGGGCCGCGGCGCGCGTACCGGCGGGGCCGGCTGCGGGGCGGGGCGCCGGGGCGCGGGGGCGGGGGGCTCGTAGAACGCCTCGCCCGGGGTCGCCCCGGACTCCACGGCGCGTACGGCCGCGAGCAGGTCGGCCGCCTTGCCGCTGAGCTTGGCCCCGCTCTCGATCGGCCCGGCCTTCTCGGCCTTCCGCCGCTCGATCCGGGCCCGCTCCTCCCGCTGCGCCGCCAGCTCGGCCTCCGCCTCGGACAACTGCCGCGCGGCCTCCGCCTCGCCGTCCTCCGCACCCGGGGCCGAACCGGCGTCCTCCGCGTCGGGGGCCGTGCCCGCGTCCTGCGCGTCCGGCTCCGTACCCGCGTCCTCGTCCTCGCCGCCGTCCTCCGCACCGGGCGCCGTCCCCGTGTCTTCCGCGCCGGGTGCCGTACCGGCGCCCTCAGCGTCCCGGGCCGTACCCGCGCCCTCCGCCCCCGGCGTCGTACCCGCGTCCTCGGCCCCGCCGGCCGCCGCGCCCTCCGGCGGCGTGCCGGTGTCGCCCTCCGTGGGCTCCGCCGCGTCCGCCGCCCCCTGCTGAGGCTCGGCGGCGGTCGCCTCCGGCTCCGGCGCGTCGGGGGACGGGGAAACCCGCGAGGGGTCGGGGACGGTCACAGCGTGCTCCAGTCGTGGTCCGGGTAGCGATGCACGGGCGCCGAGACGTCGTCGAGGGCCCGGCAGATCTCGTCAGGAAGACTAAGGGTCTCCACCGACAACGCCTCGATGAGCTGCCGCGCGTCGCGCGCGCCGACGATCGGGGCCGTCACGCCCGGCCGGTCCCGCACCCACGCGAGCGCGACCTGCAACGGCGTGGCCGCCAGGCCGTCCGCCGCCGTCGCGACCGCCTCCACGATCCGGCCCGCCGTCTCGTCCAGGTACGGCTCCACGAACGGGGCCATCGTCTCCGAGCCGCCCCGCGAGTCCGCCGGGGTGCCGTGCCGGTACTTGCCCGTCAGCACCCCGCGGCCGAGCGGGGAGGAGGGCAGCAGCCCTATGCCGAGGTCCCGCGCGCAGGGCAGCACCTCGCGCTCCACGCCCCGCTGCAGCAGCGAGTACTCCATCTGCGTCCCGGCCAGCCGGGTCCGCGTGCCCGCCCCGCCGAGCTGCCAGGTCGCCGCCTTGGCCAGCTGCCAGCCGCAGAAGTTCGCCACCCCCGCGTACCGCGCCCGCCCGCTGCTCACCGCCAGGTCGAGCGCCTGCAGCGACTCCTCCAGCGGGGTGTGCGGGTCGTAGGCGTGCAGCTGCCACACATCCACGTAGTCCGTGCCGAGCCGCGCCAGCGAGGCGTCGAGCGCGGCCAGCAGATGCCCCCGCGAGCCGTCGCAGCGCCGGTCCGGATCCGGGACGCTGCCCGCCTTCGTGGAGATCACCAGGTCCCGCCGCGGCACCAGACCGCCCACGAACTGCCCGAGCAGGTACTCCGCCTCGCCGCCGCCGTACACGTCCGCCGTGTCGACCAGCGTGCCGCCCGCCTCCCAGAACGCCTTCAGCTGTTCCGCGGCGTCGTGTTCGTCCGTGTCCCGGCCCCAGGTCAGGGTGCCGAGCCCGATCCGGGACACGCGCAGGCCGGTACGGCCGAGATGCCTCTGCTCCATGAGCGCGAGATTACTGGCCAGGGCACCACGCGGAGAGAGCCTGTGGACAACCGGCTCCTGACGGATCCGGTCCGCCGCGCTAGAGTCCGGCGCACAGGGACGTTACTGATCGGTAAAGAGGGTGTTGAGCATGCGACTGGGCATCAACCTCGGCTACTGGGGCGCCGGGATGGACGGCGACAACCTCGCCGTCGCGCAGGAGGCCGACCGGCTCGGCTACGACGTGTGCTGGGCCGCCGAGGCGTACGGCTCGGACGCCCCGACCGTGCTCACCTGGGTCGCCGCCCAGACCGAGCGGATCGACGTCGGCTCCGCGATCATGCAGATCCCGGCCCGCCAGCCCGCCATGACGGCGATGACCGCCGCCACCCTCGACTCCCTCTCCGGCGGCCGCTTCCGCCTCGGCCTCGGCGTCTCCGGCCCGCAGGTCTCGGAGGGCTGGTACGGCGTCAAGTTCGACAAGCCGCTGGCCCGCACCCGCGAGTACGTGGAGATCGTCCGCAAGGCGATGACCCGCGAGCGCCTCAGCTACGCCGGCGAGCACTGGACGCTCCCGCTGCCCGACGGCCCCGGCAAGCCCATCAAGCTCACCGTGCACCCGGAGCGCGAGCACATCCCGCTCTACATCGCGGCGATCGGCCCGAAGAACCTGGAGCAGACCGGCGAGATCGCCGACGGCGCCCTGCTGATCTTCCCCTCCGCCGAGCACCTTGAGGAGACCGCGATCCGGCACCTCCGGGCGGGCCGGGAGAAGGCCGGTCTGACCATGGACGGCTTCGACGTCCACCCCACCCTGCCGATCGCCCTGGGCACGGACGTCGACGCGCTGGCGGACATGTTCCGCCCGTACACCGCCCTGTACGTCGGCGGCATGGGCAGCCGCAAGCAGAACTTCTACAACCAGCTCGCCCAGCGCATGGGCTACGAGAAGGAGGCCGCCGAGATCCAGGACAAGTACCTGGCCGGCGACAAGACCGGCGCGGCCGCGGCCGTGCCCCGGAAGCTGATCGAGGAGACCGCGCTGCTCGGCGACGTGGCCGCCATCGCGGACCGGATGGCCGCCTACGCCGCCGCCGGCGTCACCACGCTGACGCTGTCCCCGGCCGGGTTCACCCTCGACGAGCGGGTGGCCGCGCTGCGCGCCGGCGTCGAGGCCCTGGAGCGCGCCGGCCTCGCGTGACCGGCGGCGCCCGGTGAGTCCGCGGCCGTGGTGGGGGCTCGGGGGTCTTCCCCGCCACGGCCGTCACGCTGCACAACGCGTCATCGCGCCGCCGGTTACGGGGCCGGACGATTCCGCCGTTCGGCGGAGCCGGCGCCTCCCCGTGTTGCCGCCTCCGGCCGCGCGCACTTGACTTCTTCACTGCGGGCGTGCGACGTGCGGACGTCCGCATGGAGGTGGCAGCAATGCTCTCGGCCCGAAGCCTGTTCCAGGAAATCGTCGACGACGACGACGCCTTCCAGCTCTTCTGCTCCATCGCCGCCAGCGGCGAGGCCCAGGGCGGCTGGGAGAACGGCCGGATCGCCGCCCTCGTGCCCGCGGCCATGCGGGACCTGGCGCCGAAGATCACCCGGCACGGCGCCGACGAGGACAAGCACGGCAGGATCTTCAACGCGCTGCTCAAGAAGCGCGGTCTGCCGCCCGTCGACGTCCCGCCCGAGACCGACTACACGATGCTCCTGGAACGGCAGGGGATCGGCCTGCCCCACGCCAAGCTCAAGCGGGACGAACCGCTGACCGAGCGCGACGTCATCGTCTACCTGTCGCACAGCCGGGTCACCGAGCAGCGCGCCGCCGACCAGATGGACATGCTGGTCAAGCACTTCGGCGACCACCCCGAGCTCGGCAAGGCGATCCGGATGATCTGCGACGACGAGGACAACCACCTCGCGTACTGCCACGAGGAGCTGCTGCGCCTGGCGTACGCCGGCCACGGCCGGCTCATCCAGCGCACCCTGCGCGAGTCCGCCCTCACCGAGATCCGGGTCTACCGCGACGTCAGTCTCGCCGTGATGGAGCACATGGGCGGGCTGCTGCGCTGGCCCAAGGCCAAGTCGCTCGCCCTGAAGGCCGGCATCCACGCCATGTACCTGTACGAGCGGGCCGGCGGCTGGCGGCGCATGGTGCAGCTGGAGATGCCCGCGCGCCGCGACGCCCTCGGCGGACCGGCCACCCCCGCCCCCGCCTTCTGAGCGGGCGCGCGCCGAAACCCGTGCAGCGCGCCCCGAAACCAGCGCTCCCCGAACCCCTGCGGCGCGTCCCGGCCCCTACAGCCAGCCGCGCCGCTTGAACAGCCGGTGCAGGCCCGTCACGGCGGCGGTCATCAGCAGGATCACCGCCGGATAGGACCACCACCAGCCCAGTTCGGGCATGTGATCGAAGTTCATGCCGTAGATCCCCGCCACCATGGTGGGGACCGCGGCCATGGCCGCCCACGCCGAGATCTTGCGCATGTCGTCGTTCTGACGCACGCCCATCTGCGCCAGATGCGCCGACAGCACGTCCGACAGCAGCCGGTCCAGGCTCTCCACCTGCTCGTTGGCCCGCAGCAGATGGTCGCCGACGTCACGGAAGAACGGCCGCGCCTCCTCGTGCACGAACGGCACCGAGGCGGCCGCCAGCCGGGACAGCGGCGAGGTCAGCGGGCCGCTGGCCCGGCGGAACTCCAGCACCTGCCGCTTCGCCGTGTAGATCCGCGCCGCGGTGCTCTTCGCGTCCCCGCCGTGCGGCGAGCCGCTCGGCGCGAACACCACCGTCTCCAGCTCCTCCAGGTCCACCTGGAGCTCGGCCGCCACCTCCATGTAGTGGTCCACGACCGCGTCGCTGATCGCGTACAGCACCGCCGTCGGCCCCTGCCGCAGCACCTCCGGCGCCGCCTCCAGCCGGCGGCGGACCTGCGCCAGCGGCGCGCTGTCGCCGTGCCGGACCGTCACCACGAACGAGTCGCCGACGAAGAGCATCAGCTCGTCCGTCGACACCCGGTCGCTCTCCGGCTCGTACACCACCGGCTTGAGGACCATGAACAGCGAGTCGTCGTACACCTCGAGCTTCGGCCGCTGATGCGCCTTCAGCGCGTCCTCGACCGCCAGCGGATGCAGCGCGAACTCCTGGGTGACATGGTCGAACTCGTGCTCCGTGGGCTCGTGCAGGCCGACCCACAGGAACGCGTCGCCCGACGCCCTCGCCTCGTCGAGGGCGTCCGAGAGGTCCCGGGGACCCTCCGTGCGGCGCCCGTTCCGGTAGATGGCACTGTCCACGATCACGCCGCGTATTCTTCCCCGCCCGTCCGCCCCCTGCACCCGCTCCGGCCCTTACCCTTCCCCCATGGCCACGCTGATCCTCGTCCGCCACGGACGCTCCACCGCCAACACCGCCGCCGTCCTCGCCGGCCGGACCCCCGGTGTCGGGCTCGACGAACGGGGCGCCGCGCAGGCCGCCGCACTGCCCGGCCGGCTGGCCGGAGTGCCGCTCGCCGCGGTGGTCAGCAGCCCCCTGCAGCGCTGCCGGGAGACCCTCGCCCCGCTCCTGGAGGCCCGCCCGGAGCTGGCGCTGCACACCGAGGAGCGCATCAACGAGTGCGACTACGGCGACTGGTCCGGCCGCAAACTCGCCGAGCTGACCGACGACCCCCTCATGCAGGTCGTCCAGGCCCACGCCTCCGCCGCCGCGTTCCCCGGCGGCGAGTCGATGCGCGGGATGCAGCAGCGGGCCGTGGAGGCGGTCCGGGACTGGAACGCCCGGATCGAGGCCGAGCACGGCGAGGACGCCGTCTACGCGATGTGCTCGCACGGCGACATCATCAAGTCCGTCGTCGCCGACGCGCTCGGCATGCACCTCGACCTCTTCCAGCGCATCCACGTCGACCCCTGCTCCGTCACCGTCATCCGCTACACCCGCCTGCGGCCCTTCCTGATCCGCCTCGGCGACACCGGCGACCTCACCGGGATCGCGCCCCGGGGCACGGGCGACGCCGGGGGCCGCGACACGGGCGCGGCGGAGGTCGGCGGCGGCGCGGGCGCACCGTGATCGCCCGGCGCAGTAGGGTGGACGGGCCGGAGGGCTGCCACCGGGACAACCCCGGGGCTGCGTAGCCCGATTGCCGCCGGCGACCACCGAGACCCAAGGGAGACAGGGACGTGGCCCGTCAGGTGTTCCTCTACGACCCACCGGAGCGCTTCGTGGCCGGCACGGTCGGGCTGCCTGGCCGCCGCACGTTCTTCCTGCAGGCCTCCGCCGGGGGCCGGGTCACCAGCGTGGCCCTGGAGAAGACGCAGGTCGCGGCCCTCGCCGAGCGCATGGACGAACTGCTCGACGAGGTCGTCCGGCGCACCGGCGGGAACGCGCCGGTGCCCGCCGTCGCCCCGCCCGACGTCTCCGACACCGCCCCGCTCGACACACCCGTCGAGGAGGAGTTCCGGGTCGGCACGATGGCCCTCGCCTGGGACGGCGAGGAGCAGCGGATGATCGTCGAGGCGCAGGCCCTCGTCGAACTCGACGTCGAGTCCGAGGAGGATCTCGCCGAGGCCGAGGAGCGGCTGCTCCAGGACGAGGAGAACGGTCCGCCGATGCTGCGGGTCCGGCTCACCGGCGCGCAGGCCCGCGCGTTCGCCAAGCGGGCTCTCGACGTCGTCAACGCCGGCCGCCCGCCGTGCCCGCTGTGCAGCCTGCCGCTCGACCCGGAAGGACACGTATGCCCGCGCCAGAACGGATACCGCCGGGGGGCGTGACGGTGCTCGACCTGCTCGCCAAGGGCGAGCTGACCGTCCGGGGCCAGGTCCGTGAGGCGTCCAACGCCGTGCTGCTGTGCACCGTCGCGTACGAGGGCGAGACCGCGGACTGCGTGTACAAGCCGGTCGCCGGCGAACGGCCGCTGTGGGACTTCCCCGACGGAACCCTCGCCCAGCGCGAGCTCGCCGCGTACGAGATCTCCGAGGCCACCGGCTGGGGCCTGGTGCCCCCGACCGTGCTGCGCGACGGCCCGTACGGCGAGGGCATGGTCCAGCTGTGGATCGAGGCGGACGCCGGGGCGGAGCTGCTCGGACTGGTCGAGCGGGACGAGCCCGACGAGGGCTGGAAGGCCGTCGGGCTCGCCCAGGTCGCCGAGGACCGCACCGCACTGCTCGTGCACGCCGACGATCCCGCGCTGCGCCGGCTCGCCGTCCTCGACGCGGTGATCAACAACGGCGACCGCAAGGGCGGCCACCTGCTGCCCGCGCCCGACGGCCGGCTGTACGGCATCGACCACGGCGTCACCTTCCACGTCGAGGACAAACTGCGCACCCTGCTGTGGGGCTGGGCCGGCGAGGCGCTGCCCGACGAGGCCGCCGGGGCGCTCGCCGCCCTCGACGCGGGGCTCGCCCCGGGTGCGTCCCTCGCCACCCGCCTGGCGGAGCTGCTCACCGCGGCCGAGATCGACGCCCTCCGGGCGCGCGTCACCCGGCTGCGCACCACCGGACGCCACCCCGAGCCCTCGGGGCAGTGGCCCGCGATCCCCTGGCCACCGGTCTGACCGGCCCGGACGGCGGAAACCCGGGCGGCTCCCCCAGGCACAGCCCCGGCGCATCCGCAAGAGTGCCTCATCGGACAAGATCCCGTATCCGGTTCGTATCCGGAACACCCGTCCGGTTACGCTCGGGGCATGCATGCCTGGCCCGCTTCTGAGGTCCCCGCCCTGCCCGGCAAGGGCCGCGACCTCCGGATCCACGACACCGCGACCGGCGGGCGAGTGACCCTCGCCCCCGGCCCTGTCGCCCGTCTCTACGTCTGCGGCATCACGCCGTACGACGCGACCCACCTGGGTCACGCGGCGACCTACAACGCGTTCGACCTCGTGCAGCGCGTGTGGCTCGACACCAAGCGGCAGGTCCACTACGTCCAGAACGTCACCGACGTCGATGACCCGCTCCTGGAGCGCGCGCTCCGCGACGACATCGACTGGGTCGTTCTCGCCGAGCGCGAGACGGCCCTCTTCCGCGAGGACATGACGGCCCTGCGGATGCTGCCCCCGCAGCACTACATCGGCGCCGTCGAGGCGATACCGGGGATCGTGCCGCTGGTGGAGCGGCTGCGCGACGCCGGCGCCGCGTACGAGCTGGACGGCGACGTCTACTTCTCCGTCGAGGCCGACCCGCACTTCGGCAAGGTCTCGAACTACGACACCGCGCTGATGCGCCACCTGTCCGCCGAGCGGGGCGGCGACCCGGACCGTCCGGGCAAGAAGAACCCGCTCGACCCGATGCTGTGGATGGCCGCCCGCGAGGGCGAGCCGAGCTGGGACGGCGGCAGCCTCGGCCCCGGCCGCCCCGGCTGGCACATCGAGTGCGTCGCCATCGCCCTCGACCACCTCGGCATGGGATTCGACGTGCAGGGCGGCGGCTCCGACCTGATCTTCCCGCACCACGAGATGGGCGCCTCCCACGCCCAGACGCTCACCGGCGAGTACCCCATGGCCAAGGCGTACGTGCACGCCGGCATGGTCGCCCTGCACGGCGAGAAGATGTCCAAGTCCAAGGGCAACCTGGTCTTCGTCTCCGCGCTGCGGCGGGCCGGCGTCGACCCGGCGGCGATCCGCCTGTCCCTGCTGGCCCACCACTACCGGGCCGACTGGGAGTGGACCGACGACGTCCTGGACGAGGCCGTCGCCCGGCTCGGCCGCTGGCGCGCCGCCGTCTCCCGGCCGGACGGTCCCTCGGCCGACGCGCTGGTCGAGGAGCTCCGTGAGGCCCTCGCCGACGACCTGGACGCCCCGGCCGCGCTTGCCGCGGTCGACCGCTGGGCCGCGCTGCAGGAGAGCGAGGGCGGCACGGACGAGTCCGCGCCCGGCCTGGTCTCCCGCGCGGTCGACGCCCTCCTCGGCGTCGCCCTCTAGGAGCCCGTCGCGGGCCGCTCCCGGACCACACAAGTCCAGGAGCGGCCCGCGGCGAGTCCATGGTCCGGCCCGCCGCGCGGGCGCTACAAGTCGCCGCTTCGCTTCGCGGCGTACCGCGCCGACGGCACCGAACTCTGGTCGGGGGCCAAGGGCCTGACGTGGAACCAGGACCGACCACGGAGACTGGGCCGCGGCCCGGTTCTCCTGCGGCTGAAAGGTCCCCATGGCAGGGTCGGTTTTCGGCCGATCCTGAGGAACGCGTATGGGAGGGGCGGCCGTGCCACCCCTCCCATACCGGTCACTCCTCGCGGTCCGGGCCGCCGCCCGTGTCCTCGCCCTGCTCCGGCTGCCCGGACTGCTCGGGCTGCTCGCCCTGCTCCGGCAGTTCCGACTGCTCCTGCTGCTCCTGCTGCTCCTGCTGCTCCGTGCCCGGCACCGCCTCCGGCCCCGGCTGCTGGGGCTTCGGCGGACGGGTGCGGTCGGCGCCGGGGTCGCGCAGGTACGAGCCGTCGCCGCCCTCCGTGGCCACGCCCGGACCCGTACCGGGCTCACGGCGGCGCAGATAGCGCTCGAACTCCCGGGCGATCGCCTCGCCGGACGCCTCCGGGAGCTCGGCGGTGTCCCGGGCCTCCTCCAGCGTCTGGACGTACTCGGCCACCTCGCTGTCCTCGGAGGCGAGTTGGTCCACGCCCAGCTGCCAGGCCCGCGCGTCCTCGGGCAGCTCGCCCAGCGGGATGCGCAGCCCGATCAGGTCCTCCAGCCGGTTCAGCAGCGCCAGGGTGGCCTTCGGGTTGGGCGGCTGGGACACGTAGTGCGGCACGGCCGCCCACAGGCTCACCGCCGGGACGCCCGCGTGCGTGCACGCCTCCTGGAGGATGCCGACGATGCCGGTCGGACCCTCGTAGCGGGTCTCCTCAAGGTCCATCGTGCGGGCCAGGTCGGGGTCGGAGGTGACGCCGCTGACCGGGACCGGACGGGTGTGCGGGGTGTCGCCGAGCAGCGCGCCGAGGATGACGACCATCTCCACGCCCAGTTCGTGCGCGAAGCCCAGCAGCTCGTTGCAGAACGAACGCCAGCGCATGGACGGCTCGATGCCGCGGACCAGCACCAGGTCGCGGGGCTTCTCGCCGCCGATCCGGACCACGGAGAGCCGGGTGGTGGGCCAGGTGATCTTCCGGACGCCGCCGTCCATCCACACCGTGGGGCGGTTGACCTGGAAGTCGTAGTAGTCCTCGGCGTCGAGCGCGGCGAAGACCTCGCCCTTCCATTCCCGGTCGAGATGCGCGACCGCGGTGGAGGCGGCGTCGCCGGCGTCGTTCCAGCCCTCGAACGCGGCCACCATGACCGGGTCGATCAGCTCGGGAACCCCCTCGAGCTCGATCACCCAGTGCCTCCTTTTCGAAGTTCTTGTCGTACGGACCAACCTTACGGCTTTCCCGAACCCGATTCGGTCGTGATCAGCTACCCAGGAAACCCCGCCCGCACACGGACGCGGAAGGGGCGGTCCCCGAAGGGACCGCCCCTGGAAGCCGCCTGGGGTTCACCCGCGCAGCATGTCCTCGACCTTCGCGCGGACCTCGTCCGTCGCCAGTCCGCGGATCGTCAGCGTGGTGCGGCGGCGCAGCACGTCGTCCGCCGTCTCGGCCCACTCGTGGTCGCGGGCGTAGGCCACCTGCGCCCAGATCTCCGGGGCGTCGGGGTGGATGCGCTCGCCGAGCTCCGGGTTCTCGTTCGCCATCCGGGCGATGTCGAAGGAGAGCGAACCGTAGTGCGTCGCCAGGTGCTTGGCGGTGTCGGCGGCCATCCGCGGACCGGGCGCCGGACCGTCCACGAGCAGCCGGTGCGCGACCGCGTTCGGGTTGGCGATGCCGGGCAGCGGCAGCCGCTTGGGCAGCGTGGC
Organism: Streptomyces tritici; assembly: GCF_048500665.1. Lineage (NCBI taxonomy): Bacteria > Bacillati > Actinomycetota > Actinomycetes > Kitasatosporales > Streptomycetaceae > Streptomyces > Streptomyces tritici. The sequence goes on along the minus strand of NZ_CP183183.1, from coordinate 1,122,371 downwards.
GACCGGCTCGTAGTCCTCGCCGAGCGGACGGCCGGGCAGCGACTCCAGCTTCTTCATGATCGTGCGGCCGATGTGGCGGAAAGTGGTCCACTTGCCGCCGGCCACCGACAGCATCCCGCCGCGGCCCTCGGTGACGACCGTCTCGCGCTTGGCCTTGGACGTGTCGCCGGGCCCGCCCGGCAGCACCCGCAGACCCGCGAAGGAGTACGTGATCAGATCGCGCGAGAGCTGCTGGTCGCGGATGGAGAAGGCGGCCTCGTCGAGTATCTGGGCGATGTCCTTCTCGTTGACCGCGACGTCGGCCGGGTCGCCCTCGTACTCCTCGTCGGTGGTGCCGAGGAGCAGCATGTCCTCCCAGGGGAGGGCGAAGGTGATCCGGTACTTGTCGATCGGGGTGGCCAGCGCCGCCTTCCAGGGGGAGGTGCGCTTGAGGACGAGGTGCGCACCCTTGGACAGGCGGATGGACGGGGCCGCGTTCGGGTCCTCCATCCGGCGCAGGTGGTCCACCCACGGGCCGGTGGCGTTGAGCACCAGCCGGGCCGAGACGCCGAACTCGTCGCCGGAGAGCCGGTCCCTCAGCTCCGCGCCGGTGACCCGGCCGCGGGTGAAGCGCAGTCCGGTGACCTCGGCGTGGTTGAGGACGACCGCGCCGGCGTCGACGGCGGCCCGGACGGTCATCAGGGCCATGCGCGAGTCGTTCATCTGGTCGTCGCCGTAGACGGCCACGGCCTTGAGGTTGTCCGTCCGCAGCTCCGGCACGTCCTGCGCGGCCTTGGCGGGGGAGAGCAGGTGGCCGACGCCGTCGCCGAACGCGGAGAGCGCGCTGTACGCGAAGACTCCGGCGCCCAGCTTGGCGGCGCCGTGCGGGCCGCCCTTGTAGACGGGCAGGTAGAAGGTCAGGGGGTTCGAGAGGTGCGGCGCCACCTGACGGGACACCGCACGTCGCTCGAAGTGGTTCTCCGCGACCAGCTTCACGGCGCCGGTCTGCAGGTAGCGCAGTCCGCCGTGGAGCAGCTTGGAGGAGGCGGAGGAGGTGGCGCCGGCGAAGTCGCCGGCGTCCACCAGGGCCACCCGCAGACCGGACTGCGCGGCGTGCCAGGCGGTCGAGATGCCCAGGATGCCGCCGCCGATCACCAGAAGGTCGTAGGTCGCCTTCGCAAGCTGCTCTCTGGTCTCGGCGCGGGTCGGAAGCGATCCGGCAGCCGGGTGCGTCCCGAGGGAGGGGACGCTCTGCAGGGTGGTCATTCGAATTACTCCTCGTCCTCGATCCAGCCCATGGTCCGCTCGACGGCCTTGAGCCAGTTCTTGTACTCGCGCTCACGCTGGTCGGCGTCCATGCGAGGGGTCCATTCCGCGGCCCGGCGCCAGTTGGCGCGCAGGGCGTCGGTGTCCGGCCAGAAGCCGACCGCCAGGCCGGCGGCGTAGGCCGCGCCGAGGCAGGTGGTCTCGGCGACCATGGGGCGCACGACCGGCGCGTCCAGGAAGTCCGAGAGGGTCTGCATCAGCAGGTTGTTGGAGGTCATGCCGCCGTCGACCTTCAGCGCGGTCAGCTCGACGCCGGAGTCCTTCGTCATGGCGTCGGTGATCTCGCGGGTCTGCCAGGCGGTGGCCTCCAGGACGGCGCGGGCGATGTGCGCCTTGGTGACGTACCGGGTGAGGCCGGCGATCACACCGCGGGCGTCGGAACGCCAGTACGGGGCGAACAGGCCGGAGAAGGCCGGCACGAAGTACGCGCCGCCGTTGTCCTCGACCGAGGACGCCAGGGTCTCGATCTCGGCGGCCGAGTTGATCAGACCCATCTGGTCGCGCATCCACTGCACCAGCGAACCGGTGACGGCGATCGAGCCCTCCAGGGCGTAGACCGGCTTCTGGTCGCCGATCCGGTAGCCGACCGTGGTCAGCAGGCCGCTGTAGGAGTTGATGATCTTCTCGCCGGTGTTCATCAGCATGAACGTGCCGGTGCCGTACGTGGACTTGGCCTCGCCCTCGGAGAAGCAGGTCTGGCCGAACAGGGCGGCCTGCTGGTCGCCGAGCGCGGAGGCGACCGGGACGCCGTCAAGGACGCCGCCCTTGACGGTGCCGTACACCTCGGCGGAGGAGCGGATCTCGGGCAGGACCGCGGCCGGGACCTCCATGGAGGTGAGGATCTTCTCGTCCCACTCCATGCTGTGCAGGTTCATCAGCATGGTGCGCGAGGCGTTGGTGACGTCCGTGACGTGCCTGCCGCCGTCGACGCCGCCGGTCAGGTTCCAGATGACCCAGGAGTCCATGGTGCCGAAGAGGATGTCGCCGCGCTCGGCGCGCTCGCGCAGCCCCTCGACGTTGTCGAGCAGCCAGCGGACCTTCGGGCCGGAGAAGTACGAGGCGAGCGGCAGGCCCGTCTCGCGGCGGAACCGGTCCTGGCCGACGTTGCGGCCGAGCTCCTTGCACAGGGCGTCGGTGCGGGTGTCCTGCCAGACGAGGGCGTTGTGCACCGGCTCGCCTGTGTTCTTGTCCCACAGCAGCGTGGTCTCGCGCTGGTTCGTGATGCCGATGGCCTTGACGTCGGCGGCGGTGATGCCGGCCTTGGCGATCGCTCCGGCGACCACCTCCTGGACGTTGGTCCAGATCTCGGTGGCGTCGTGCTCCACCCAGCCCGGCTTCGGGAAGATCTGCTCGTGCTCCTTCTGGTCGACGGAGACGATGCGCCCGTCGCGGTCGAAGACGATGCAGCGGGACGAGGTCGTGCCCTGGTCGATCGCCGCGATGAAGGGGCCGGCGGTGTGTGCGTCGGTCACGGGGTACTCCAAGGGAGGTCGGGAGGAAGGACGGCTCAGGCGAACGCGATGTTGTAGATACCCGCGGCGATCGCGCCACCCACCAGGGGGCCGACCACCGGGATCCAGGCGTAGCTCCAGTCAGAGCCGCCCTTGTTCGGCAGCGGGAGCAGGGCGTGCACGATGCGCGGACCGAGGTCACGGGCGGGGTTGATGGCGTAGCCGGTGGGGCCGCCGAGCGAGAGGCCGATGCCGACCACCACGAGCGCGGTGATCAGGGCGCCGAGGACGCCGAGGCCCTTGCCGCTGTCGTTGAGGCCCTGGGTGAGCACTGCGAGGACCAGCACGACCGTGCCGATGATCTCGGTGGCCAGGTTCTGCCAGACGACCCGGACCTCCGGGCCGGTGGAGAACACGCCGAGCACGGGGCCGGCGCCGCCGTTGTCGTGCGGGCCCTCCACGGCCTTCTTCTCCGGGTCGCCCACGATCTCCGGGTCGGTGAGGTGGGCCTGGAACTGGCCGTAGTAGGCGATCCAGACCAGGAAGGCGCCGACCATGGCACCGAGCAGCTGGCCGGCGAAGTAGACCGGAACGTTGCTCCAGTCGCCGTCCTTGATCGCGATGCCGACGGTGACCGCCGGGTTGAGGTGGGCGCCCGAGAGGGAGCCGGTCATGTAGACGGCCGTCAGGACCGCGAAGCCCCACCCGAAGGTGATCGCGAGCCAGCCGGCGTTCTGCGCCTTGGAGCGCTTGAGCACGACGGCGGCGACGACGCCACCGCCGAGCAGGATGAGTACGGCGGTCCCGATGACCTCGCCGATGAAGATGTCGGAGCTGGACACCCGCGACTCCTTTGTCCTTCGTCCAGGGGAAGGCGAACCCCGGGTCCCTCCGGTGGTCCGCGCCCTCAGGTGAGGGCGTCGTCGGCCCTTGGCACGGTCACACTCTAGCGGTCATTCCCGGTAGGTGTTCGACAATGCCGACCGACGAACGGAAGTTTTGCCCTGGGGTGAACAGTGCGTCAAGGGTTCCGGTAACGAAAAACCCGCCGATAACGCGATCGTTACCAGCGGGTTCGTGAGGTTCCGTTTCCGGGTGTCAGAAGCGGCCCGCCCCCAGGTCGCGGGAGACCGCCCGGGCGCAGTCGCGTACCGCCGCCACCAGTTCCGAGCGCAGCTCCCCGCCGTCGCAGACGCGTTCCACCGCGCCCGTGATGGCCACCGCGCCCACCGGCATCCGCCGCCGGTCGTGGATCGGCGCCGCCACCGAGGCCACGCCCTCCCAGGTCTCCTCCACGTCCGCGGCCCACCCCCGGGCCCGCGTCATGTCGAGCAGCGACTCGAAGTCGTCGAGCCCGGTGACCGTACGGTCGGTGAACGCCTTCAGCTCGACCTCAAGCACCTCGCTGTGGGCCACCGGGTCGTAGGCCGAGAGCACCTTGCCCAGGGCCGTGGAGTGCAGCGGCTGCATGGCCCCGACCTCCAGGACCTGGCGGCTGTCGTCGGGCCGGAAGACGTGGTGCACGATCAGCACGCCCTGCTGGTGCAGCACGCCGAGGTGGACGCTCTCCCCGCTGGACCGGGCCAGGTCGTCCGTCCACACCAGGGCCCGCGCGCGCAGCTCGTGCACGTCCAGATAGCTGTTGCCCAGGCGCAGCAGCTCCGCCCCCAGCTGGTACCGCCCGGAGGCGGCGTCCTGCTCGACGAAGCCCTCCGCCTGCAGCGTGCGCAGGATGCCGTGCGCGGTGCCCTTGGCCAGGCCCAGGGACGAGGCGATGTCGGACAGGCCGAGCCGGCGCTCGCCGCCCGCGAGCAGTCGCAGCATCGCCGCCGCCCGTTCAAGCGACTGGATGTTCTTCGCCATCGCCCGGCCCTTTCTCCTGCCTGGATCGCATGATCGCCGTCGATCACGCTGTTCGACAATGCTGAACACTATCGGTCGATGCCGACCTCGCGTCACACAAGACAGTGTCCGCCAGGAAAGAGCCGACCGGGAGTGCCCCGACACAGGATGCCGTCCGCTCAGTGGGACAGCGTGTCCACCCCGGCAGGTCCGCGGTTACGCTGACCCCGTGCGCCCTCCGCCGAGGGTGCAAAGCCGACAGCCGTCGCATCCCAGGGAGCACATCCATGGCCTCGTTGCCGACCCCTTCCGCCGACAGCCGGACCCGCGCCGCCGCCCTCCGCGAGGCCCTCGCCACCCGTGTGGTGGTGGCCGACGGAGCCATGGGCACCATGCTCCAGGCCCAGGACCCGACGCTCGAGGACTTCCAGAACCTCGAGGGCTGCAACGAGATCCTCAACGTCACGCGCCCCGACATCGTCCGTTCGGTGCACGAGGAGTACTTCGCCGCCGGCGTCGACTGCGTCGAGACCAACACCTTCGGCGCCAACTTCGCCGCCCTCGGCGAGTACGACATCTCCGAGCGGGTCCACGAGCTGTCCGAGGCCGGCGCCCGGATCGCCCGAGAGGTCGCCGACGCGTACACCGCCGACACCGGCCGCCAGCGCTGGGTGCTCGGCTCCATCGGCCCCGGCACCAAGCTGCCGACCCTCGGCCACGCCCCCTACACCACCCTGCGCGACGCCTACCAGCAGAACGCCGAGGGCCTGCTCGCCGGCGGCGCCGACGCCCTCCTGGTGGAGACCACCCAGGACCTGCTGCAGACCAAGGCGTCCGTCATCGGCGCCCGCCGCGCCCTGGAGGCGCTGGGCGCGGACGTGCCGCTGATCGTCTCCGTGACCGTCGAGACCACCGGCACCATGCTCCTCGGCTCCGAGATCGGCGCGGCGCTCACCGCCCTGGAGCCGCTCGGCATCGACATGATCGGCCTGAACTGCGCCACCGGCCCCGCCGAGATGAGCGAGCACCTGCGCTACCTCGCCCGGCACTCCCGCATCCCGCTCTCCTGCATGCCCAACGCCGGCCTGCCGGTCCTGGGCAAGGACGGCGCGCACTACCCGCTCACCCCCGCCGAGCTGGCCGACGCCCAGGAGGGCTTCGTCCGCGACTACGGACTCTCCCTGATCGGCGGCTGCTGCGGCACCACGCCCGAGCACCTGCGCCAGGTCGTGGAGCGGGTCCAGGGCCTCACCCCCGCCGTCCGCGAGCCGCAGCCCGAGCCGGGCGCCGCCTCGCTGTACCAGACCGTCCCGTTCCGCCAGGACACCTCGTACCTGGCGATCGGCGAGCGCACCAACGCCAACGGCTCCAAGAAGTTCCGCGAGGCCATGCTGGAGGGCCGCTGGGACGACTGCGTCGAGATGGCCCGCGACCAGATCCGCGAGGGCGCGCACATGCTCGACCTCTGCGTCGACTACGTGGGCCGCGACGGCGTCGCCGACATGGAGGAGCTGGCCGGCCGCTTCGCCACGGCCTCCACGCTGCCGATCGTGCTGGACTCCACCGAGGTCGAGGTCATCCGGGCCGGCCTGGAGAAGCTCGGCGGGCGGGCCGTCATCAACTCCGTCAACTACGAGGACGGCGACGGCCCCGAGTCGCGCTTCGCGAAGGTCACCCGGCTCGCCCAGGAGCACGGCGCCGCGCTGATCGCGCTCACCATCGACGAGGAGGGCCAGGCCCGCACCGTCGAGCACAAGGTCGCCGTCGCCGAGCGGATCATCGCCGACCTCACCGGCAACTGGGGCATCCACGAGTCGGACATCCTCATCGACACGCTGACCTTCACCATCTGCACCGGTCAGGAGGAGTCGCGCAAGGACGGCGTGCACACCATCGAGGCGATCCGCGAGCTCAAGCGCCGCCACCCGGACGTGCAGACCACCCTCGGCCTGTCCAACATCTCCTTCGGCCTCAACCCGGCCGCGCGCATCCTGCTCAACTCCGTCTTCCTCGACGAGTGCGTCAAGGCGGGCCTCGACTCGGCGATCGTGCACGCCTCCAAGATCCTGCCGATCGCGCGTTTCGAGGACGAGCAGGTGCAGACGGCGCTGGACCTGATCTACGACCGCCGCACCGAGGACTACGACCCGCTGCAGAAGCTGATGGCGCTGTTCGAGGGCGCCACCGCCAAGTCCCTCAAGGCCGGCAAGGCCGAGGAACTGCTGGCCCTGCCGCTGGAGGAGCGGCTCAAGCGGCGCATCATCGACGGCGAGAAGAACGGCCTGGAGGCCGACCTCGACGAGGCGCTTCAGGACACCCCGGCCCTCGACATCGTCAACAACACCCTGCTCGACGGCATGAAGGTCGTCGGCGAGCTCTTCGGCTCCGGCCAGATGCAGCTGCCGTTCGTGCTCCAGTCCGCCGAGGTCATGAAGACCGCGGTGGCCTACCTGGAGCCGCACATGGAGAAGTCCGACGCGGAGGGCAAGGGCACCATCGTGCTCGCCACCGTCCGCGGCGACGTCCACGACATCGGCAAGAACCTCGTCGACATCATCCTGTCCAACAACGGCTACAACGTCGTCAACCTGGGCATCAAGCAGCCCGTCTCCGCGATCCTCGACGCCGCCGAGGAGCACCGGGCCGACGTCATCGGCATGTCCGGCCTCCTCGTGAAGTCCACCGTGATCATGAAGGAGAACCTGGAGGAGCTGAACCAGCGCGAGCTGGCCGCCAAGTACCCGGTGATCCTCGGCGGCGCGGCCCTCACCCGCGCCTACGTCGAGCAGGACCTCCACGAGATCTACCAGGGCGAGGTCCGCTACGCCCGCGACGCCTTCGAGGGCCTGCGCCTGATGGACGCGCTGATCGCGGTCAAGCGCGGCGTGCCCGGGGCCGCGCTGCCGGAGCTGAAGCAGCGCCGGGTCGCCAAGCGGGACACCGCCCTGGAGATCACCGAGCCGGAGCCCGCCGGCCGCTCGGACGTGGCGACCGACAACCCGGTGCCCACCCCGCCGTTCTGGGGCACCCGCGTGGTCAAGGGCATCCCGCTCAAGGACTACGCGAGCTGGCTCGACGAGGGCGCCCTCTTCAAGGGCCAGTGGGGCCTGAAGCAGAACCGCGCCGGCGACGGGCCGACGTACGAGGAGCTGGTGGAGACCGAGGGCCGGCCGCGGCTGCGCGGCTGGCTGCACCGGCTGCACACCGACAACCTCCTGGAGGCGGCCGTCGTCCACGGCTACTTCCCGTGCGTCTCCAAGGGCGACGACCTGATCATCCTGGACGAGGAGGGCAACGAGCGGACCCGCTTCACCTTCCCGCGCCAGCGCCGCGGCCGCCGGCTCTGCCTCGCCGACTTCTTCCGCCCGGAGGAGTCCGGCGAGACCGACGTGGTCGGCCTCCAGGTCGTCACCGTCGGCTCGCGGATCGGCGAGGCCACGGCCGAGCTGTTCGCCGCCGACTCCTACCGTGACTACCTGGAGCTGCACGGCCTGTCCGTGCAGCTGGCCGAGGCCCTCGCCGAGTACTGGCACGCCCGGGTCCGCGCCGAGCTGGGCTTCGGCGGCGAGGACCCGGCGAACGTCGAGGACATGTTCGACCTCAAGTACCGCGGCGCGCGCTTCTCGCTCGGCTACGGGGCCTGCCCCGACCTGGAGGACCGGGCGAAGATCGCCGAGCTGCTGAGGCCGGAGCGGATCGGCGTCCACCTCTCCGAGGAGTTCCAGCTGCACCCGGAGCAGTCCACGGACGCCATCGTGATCCACCATCCGGAGGCGAAGTACTTCAACGCACGGTGACGGTGCGGAGGTATATCCGTGCGTCTCGTGTGATTCCGCCGTACACTGGTCGGTCCAGTGCAGGCCGGTCGCCCTCTCCCGTGGCGGGGGAGGGTGGCCGGCCTCTTCGTCCCTTCGTGGAGGTGTGCCGGATGACCAGTACGGTCCCCGCGTCCCTGTTCCGTGCCGACGGCAGCGCCGCCCTGCAGGCGGTCTTCCTCGACATGGACGGCACCCTCGTGGACACCGAGGGCTTCTGGTGGGACGCGGAGGTCGAGGCGTTCGCCGCGCTCGGCCACCGGCTGGACGAGTCCTGGCGCGACATCGTGGTCGGCGGCCCGATGAGCCGCAGCGCCGGGTACCTCATCGAGGCCACCGGCGCCGACATCACCCTCGCCGAGCTGACGGTGCTGCTCAACGAGAAGTTCGAGCAGCGCATCGACCGGGGCGTGCCCCTGATGCCCGGGGCCGAGCGGCTGCTCGCCGAGCTGGCCCGGCACGACATCCCGACCGCGCTGGTCTCCGCCTCGCACCGGCGGATCATCGACCGGGTGCTCGCCTCGGTGGGCCGCGACCGGTTCGCGTACTCCATCGCCGGCGACGAGGTGACCCGGACCAAGCCGCACCCCGAGCCGTACCTCACGGCCGCCCTGCGGGCCGGGGCCGACCCGGCGCTGTGCGCGGTCATCGAGGACACCGCGACCGGGGTGGCCTCCGCCGAGGCGGCCGGCTGCCGGGTCGTCGCGGTGCCGTCCGTGGCGCCGATCGCGCCGGCCGGCGGGCGGGTCGTGGTGCGCTCGCTCGAAGAGGTCGACGTACCGTTTCTGCGGACGCTGATCGCGAGCCCCTGAGCCACCTCGGCGAGGCCCTTCGCGCGAACGCGCGGATGGGAACAGAGGGCTGCGGACCGTGCGTCCTGCGTGACCGGCCACCGCCGCTTCCCGGCCACCTCTCCCGCGGTCGCCCGAGTGACCTTGGTCACCCAGCGTACCCGGGGGTAGGTGGCCTTTCTGTGCCGCATGCCCGGAACATGCGCTTGCTGCGTCCCCATGTGTCCGCATTCATGGATCATTGAGCGGATCGTTCCCGCGCATGATTATCGATCATCGCGCATCTGTGATCACTCAGCGGTGACCGGAAGCCCGCCACCCCGTCAGGGGACCGCCCTTGCGCGCACTAATCTTTCGGTCGTACTTCGCCGCAACACCGTGTGCGCCGGCGCAAACCCCCGCTGCCCGCGCCCACAGGAACGATCGCTGTATCCGGCCCGATCGCTCCGCCCCGACCGGGCGGCAGCGGCGGAGTGTTCCGTGCCCGCTGCATCCAGAGCCGGATGAGGAGAACGTTTCCGTGAACCGCAAGACCCTTGTGCTGCCGGCCGTGGCCGGAGTGCTCGCCCCTTTGCTCGCCGGCTGCGGTACCACCGTCGGCGTGGGCGGGGGCGACGAGCAGCACATCGTCGTCGGCACCACGGACCAGATCGCCGCCACCGAGGACGCCCCCGCGCCCCTCGACCCGGCGTACGCGTACGACACCGGTGCCTGGAACGTCCTGCGCCAGACCCTCCAGACGCTCATGCACGTCCCGCGGGGCGGCGGCCGCCCGGTCGGCGACGCGGCCTCCGGCTGCGGCTTCACCGACAAGGAGAGCCAGAGCTTCCGCTGCACCCTGCGCGACGGGCTCACCTTCGCCGACGGCTCGCCGCTCACCTCGGAGGACGTGAAGTTCTCCATCGAGCGGGTCCTCGCCATCAAGTCCGACAACGGCCCCTCGGCGCTGCTCTCCAACATCGACAAGATCGAGCCGCAGGGCGAGCAGGCGATCGTCTTCCACCTGAAGACCCCCGACGCCACCTTCCCGTACAAGCTCTCCACCCCGGTCGCCGGCATCGTCAGCAAGAACGCGTACGAGGGCAGGAAGCTCCGCGAGGGCTTCGAGGTCGACGGCTCCGGCCCCTACACCCTCCAGGTCGAGCGCGACGGCGACCAGCTCGTCAAGGCCGTCTTCAGCAAGAACCCGCGCTACAAGGGCGACGTCAAGCTCCGCAACGACAAGATCGAGCTGCGTTCCTTCGCGACGGCCGAGGCCATGAGCGAGGCGCTGGAGGCCGACCGGATCGACATGGCCACCCGCGCCCTGGAGCCCGAGCAGATCAAGAAGCTCGCGGACGAGCCGAAGCCGGGCATCGAGCTCATCGAGGTCCCCGGTCTCGAGATCCGCTACCTCGCCTTCGACACCACCGACCCGTCCGTCCGCAACAAGGCCGTCCGGCAGGCCATCGCCGCCGTCGTCGACCGCGGCCGGATCGCCGGCGAGGTCTACGGCTCCACCGCGCAGCCCCTCTACTCGCTGATCCCGTCGAGCATCCCCGCGCACACCAACTCGTTCTTCGACAAGTACGGCGAGCCGAACAAGGCCAAGGCCGCCGAGCTGCTGCGCGACGCCGGCATCAGCACCCCGGTGAAGCTGTCCCTGCACTACACCACCGACCGCTACGGCGACAGCACCGCCAAGGAGTTCGCGGCCCTGCGCGGCCAGCTCAACGCCACCGGGCTGTTCGACGTCACCGTCAAGGGCACGAAGTGGTCGGAGTTCCGTCCCGCGCAGAAGCGCGGCGACTACCCCGTCTACGGGCTGGGCTGGTTCCCCGACTTCCCCGACCCGGACAACTACGTCGCCCCGTTCCTCGACACGGACAACTTCCTCAACACCCCCTACGTCAGCAAGGTCGTCCGCGAGCAGCTGATCCCGCAGTCGCGCCGCGAGGCCGACCGCAACGCCGCGGCTCCCGCGTTCGAGCAGATGCAGGAGATCGTCGCCGGCGACGTGCCCGTCCTCCCGCTGTGGCAGGGCAAGCAGTACGTCGCCGCCCGCGACGACCTCACCGGCGTCGACTGGGCCCTGAGCTCCTCCTCCGACCTGCAGCTCTGGGAGCTCGGTCGCGGCACCGCCTGACCCCCTGCGTTACCCGGCCGCGCGACCCGCGCGCGGCCGGCCGGCAAGAGATCACGAGGCAAGGTTCTGTGAAGGCACACAACAAGTGGCTGACCGCCCCGCTGGCGGCCGGCCTGGCCACCGCACTGCTCAGCGGCTGTGGCACGGAGACGGGCGGCGGCGCGGGCGGCGCGGACAACGCCGTCCGCGTCGGCATGTCGGACGAGGTTCTGGCCACCGACCCCGCCGCGGGCTACGACCCGGGCTCCTGGCTTCTGTTCAACAACGTCTTCCAGTCCCTGCTCGCCTTCCCCAAGGGCGGCACGGAGCCCGAGCCGGAGGCCGCCGACACGTGCGCCTTCGAGGGCGGCAGCAAGGTCTACCGCTGCACCCTGCGCGAGGGCCTCAAGTTCAGCAACGGCCACCCGCTCACCTCCAAGGACGTCAAGTTCTCCTTCGAGCGGGCGCTGAAGATCGACGACCCGTCCGGCCCCGGCCCGCTGCTGTCGACCATCGACACCATCGAGACCCCCGACGACCGGACCGTCGTCTTCCGCCTCAAGGTCCCGGACGCCACCTTCCCCAGCAAGATCGCCTCCGGCGCCGGCTCGATCGTGGACCACCGCGAGTACCCGGCCGACGCGCTGCGCACCGACGGCAAGGCCGTCGGCTCCGGCCCGTACAAGCTGGACAGGATCAGCGAGACCGAGGCCGTCTTCTCCGTCAACCCGGAGTACAAGGGCGGTGCCGAGCACCAGAACCAGGGCGTCACCCTCAAGCTGTTCGGCGGCGACCGCAAGGCCCTGTCCGAGGCGCTCACCAAGGGCGAGATCGACGTCGCCTACCGAGGTCTCGCCGCCGGGGACATCGCCGCCCTGGAGACCGCCGCGACCAGCGCCAACCAGGGCGTCGAGGTCGTCGAGGGCAGCAGCGCCGAGGTCCAGCACCTGGTGTTCAACCTCAAGCACCCGGTCGCCGGCAAGCTGGGCGTCCGCAAGGCCATCGCCCACCTGGTCGACCGCGAGGCGCTCGTCGAGGACGTCTACAAGTCGACCGCCACGCCGCTGTACTCGATCGTCCCGGCCGGCATCGCCGGTCACAACACCGCCTTCTTCGACAACTACGGCGGCCGCCCCGACGTCGCGAAGGCCAAGGCCGCGCTCCGCTCCTCCGGCGTCAAGGACAAGGTGAAGCTCACCCTCTGGTCCACGCCCAGCCGTTACGGCCCGGCCACCGACCAGGAGCTGGAGGCCATCGCCAAGCAGCTCAACGACAGCGGCCTGTTCGAGGCCGACGTGAAGTCGGTCGAGTTCGAGCAGTACGAGAAGGACATCGAGGCCGGCAAGTACGGCGTCTACGTGAAGGGCTGGGTGCCGGACTACCCGGACCCCGACAACTTCACGGGCCCGTTCTTCGGCGAGGGCAACGTCCTCGGGAACAACTACGAGAACAAGCGGATCACCGGCACGATCATCCCGAAGACCGCCTCCGCCGCCGACCGCTCCACCACCGGCGCCGACTTCGGCGAGCTGCAGGACCTCGTCGCCGAGGACCTGCCGATCCTGCCGCTGTGGCAGGGCAAGCAGTACGCGGTGGCCGCCGAGAACATCACCGGCCTGGAGTGGACCCTCGACGCCTCCACCGTCTTCCGCTTCTGGGAGCTCAAGAAGTCCTGACCCGGGGCCGGAACGCGAACGGGCCCGGCGCGCCGTCGATGCGCGCCGGGCCCGTCCGGCTTCTGCTTCCTCTGGTCCTTGCGGTTCCGCTTCCGCTTCCGCCCGGGTTCCGTTTCCGCCGGGCTACTGGGCGCCCGGCCGCACCAGACCGCTCTCGTACGCGTACACCGCCGCCTGCACCCGGTCCCGCAGCCCCAGCTTCGTCAGCACATGGCCCACATGCGTCTTCACGGTCGTCTCGCTGACGAACAGATCCGCCGCGATCTCCGCGTTCGACAAGCCCCGCGCCACCAGCTTCAGCACCTCGACCTCACGCTCCGTCAGCGTGCCCAGCGTGTCCGGGACCTGCTCCTCGCCGGAGGGCAGGTGCCCCGCGTACTTGTCGAGCAGCCGCCGGGTGATGCTCGGCGCCAGCATCGCCTCGCCCGCCGCGACCACCCGGATCGCCTGCACCAGCTCGTTCGCCGGCGCGTCCTTCAGCAGGAAGCCGCTGGCCCCGGCGCGCAGCGCCTCCACCACGTACTCGTCCAGGTCGAAGGTGGTCAGCACCAGCACCTTCGCCGGGCCGTCCCGGCCCGGGCCGGTGATCTGACGGGTCGCCTCCACGCCGTCCATCCGAGGCATCCGGATGTCCATCAGCACCACGTCCGGCTGCAGCGCCCGGACCTGGTCCAGCGCCTGCAGACCGTCCCCGGCCTCGCCGACGACCGCGAGATCCTGCTCCGCCTCCAGAATCATCCGGAAACCGGTGCGCAGCAGCGGCTGGTCGTCGACCAGAAGGACGCGGATGGCCACGAGAACTCCTTTACGGGGCAGGCTGAACCGGCTCCATTCTGCCCTGCGCGTCCGGCCCCGCCTCCGGCGGGCGCGCGGACACCAGCTCCAGCGGATACACCGGGGGAGTGCCCCCGAACTCGGGGCAGTGCGCCCGGTGGTCGCACCACCCGCACAGCTTCGTCGGCCGCGGCCGCCACTCACCCGTACGAGTGGCCAGCGAGATCGCCTCCCACAGCGCGTGGAGCTTCCGCTCCACTCGCAGCAGATCCGCCTCGACCGGGTCGTACGTCAGCACCTCGCCGCTGCCCAGGTACACCAGCTGCAGCCGCCGCGGCACCACCTGCTTCAGCCGCCACACCACCAGCGCGTAGAACTTCATCTGGAACAGCGCTTCCTCGCTGTACTCCGGCCGCGGCGCCTTGCCCGTCTTGTAGTCGACGATCCGCACCTCGCCCGTCGGCGCCACGTCCACCCGGTCGATCACCCCGCGCAGCCGCAGCCCGGAGTCCAGCTCCGTCTCCACGAACAGCTCGCGCTCCACCGGCTCCAGGCGCGTCGGGTCCTCCAGCGTGAACCAGCGCTCCACCAGCCGCTCCGCCTCGCCCAGCCAGCGCGCGAGCCGCTCCCCGTCCGCGTCCCCGTCGAACAGCTCGGCCAGCTCCGGGCGCGAGGTCAGCAGCCGGTCCCACTGCCCCGGGATGAGCGCCTTCGCCCGCGGGGCGGTCCGCTCCGCCGCCGGCGCGTCGAAGAGCCGCTCCAGCACCGCGTGCACCAGCGTGCCCCGGGTCGCCGCCTCGCTGGGCTTCTCCGGCAGCCGGTCGATCACCCGGAACCGGTACAGCAGGGGGCACTGCATGAAATCGCTCGCGCGGGACGGCGACAACGACGAAGGGGTGCGGGGCTCCGCCGCCGGCTGCTCGCTGGTACTCATGCCCCAGACCCTACGGCCCGCCACTGACATCCGGCGGAATACCATCGACTCCACACCCCGTCACGCTGCATGATCGAAGCGTGCCGCACCGACGGGGACGAGGCGCACCGGCAGCAGCGAAGGGAACCCGTGAACCAGGACGACGCCAGCGGCGAGAACGACCGGCCGCGGTCCGGCCCGGCGGGACCGGAACAGGGCGACGGCAAGCCGCGGCGCACCGACGAACCCGGCGGCGGCATCCTCATGGGCCGTCTCTTCGGCGTGCCCGTGTACGTCGCCCCCAGCTGGTTCCTGGTCGCCGCCCTGATCACCTGGGTCTTCGGCAACCAGATCGACCGCGTGCTGCCCGAGCTCGGCGCCGCCCGCTACCTGGTCTCCCTCTTCTTCGCCGTCGCCTTCTACGCCTCCGTCCTCGTCCACGAGCTCGCCCACACCGTCGCGGCCCTGCGCTTCAAGCTGCCGGTCCGCCGCATCCAGCTCCAGTTCTTCGGCGGCGTCTCCGAGATCGAGAAGGAGGCCGAGACCCCCGGCCGCGAGTTCGTCCTCGCCTTCGTCGGGCCGCTGCTCTCGCTGGTCCTCGCCGGGGTCTTCTACGGGGCCATGGAAGCCGTCCGGCCCGGCACGGTCCCCGGCGTCCTGCTCGCCGGCCTGATGATCTCCAACCTGATCGTGGCCGCCTTCAACCTGCTGCCCGGCCTGCCCCTGGACGGCGGCCGGATGCTGCGCGCCGTCGTCTGGAAGCTCACCGGCAAGCCCATGAGCGGCACCGTCGCCGCCGCCTGGGTCGGCCGCGCCCTCGCCGTCGCCGTCCTCGTGGGCCTGCCGCTGCTCACCCGGACCGGACTGCTCGGCAACGACCCGGACGAGATCAGCGGCGTCGACACCGTCACCGACGCGCTGCTCGCCGCCATCCTCGCCGCGATCATCTGGACCGGCGCCGGCAACAGCCTTCGCATGGCCCGGCTCCGCGAGCACCTGCCCGAACTGCGCGCCCGCACCCTGACCCGGCGGGCCATCCCCGTCCCGCCCGCCACCCCCCTCTCCGAGGCGCTGCGCCGCGCCAACGAGGCCGGCGCCCGGGCCCTGGTCGTCGTCGACGGCGGGGGCAACCCCACCGGACTCGTCCGCGAGACCGCCATCGCCGGCGTCCCCCAGCACCGCCGCCCCTGGGTCGCCGTCAGCGCCCTCTCCCAGGAACTCACCGAGGGCATGCGCGTCCCCGCCGAGCTCGCCGGACAGGGCCTCCTCGACCACCTGCGGGCCAGCCCCGCCACCGAGTACCTCGTCGTGGAGGACTCCGGGGAGATCTACGGAGTGCTCTCCACCGCCGACGTCGAGCGGGCGTTCGTCCGGGCCATGGCAAGACCCTCCTCCTGATCCCGGTACTCTGGTCACATGTCCGAACCGACCGGTGCCGCCCGCCGTCGCGGGCCCTTCAAGGTCGGGGACCAGGTCCAGCTCACCGACCCCAAGGGACGCCACTACACGTTCACGCTCGAGGCCGGGAAGAATTTCCACACCCACAAGGGTTCCTTCCCGCACGACGAGCTGATCGGCGCTCCCGAGGGCAGTGTCGTCCGTACCACGGGAAACGTCGCCTACCTCGCGCTGCGCCCCCTGCTCCCCGACTACGTCCTGTCCATGCCCCGCGGCGCCGCCGTGGTCTACCCGAAGGACGCGGGGCAGATCCTCGCCTTCGCCGACATCTTTCCCGGCGCACGCGTCGTCGAAGCCGGCGTGGGCTCGGGCTCGCTCAGCAGCTTCCTGCTCCGCGCCATCGGCGACAGCGGCATGCTGCACTCCTACGAGCGCCGCGAGGACTTCGCGGAGATCGCCAAGGGCAACGTGGAGCGCTACTTCGGCGGCCCGCACCCCGCCTGGCAGCTCACCGTGGGCGACCTCCAGGACAACCTGACCGACACCGACGTCGACCGGGTCATCCTCGACATGCTCGCCCCGTGGGAGTGCCTGGAGGCCGTCTCCAAGGCGCTCGTCCCCGGCGGCATCCTGTGCTGCTACGTGGCCACCACCACGCAGCTCGCGCGCACCGTGGAGTCCATCCGCGAGTTCGGCTGCTACGCCGAGCCGCAGCCCTGGGAGTCCATGATCCGCAACTGGCACGTCGAGGGCCTGGCCGTCCGCCCGGACCACCGGATGATCGGTCACACCGGCTTCCTCGTCACCGCCCGCCGTCTGGCCGACGGCGTCGAGCCCCCGATGCGCCGCCGCCGTCCCGCCAAGGGCGCCTACGGCGAGGACTACGAGGGCCCGAACAAGGGCTGACCCCCACCCGGCCGTCCCGCGCGGCCGGATCCACCACGACAACGTGACGGCGCCGCCGTCGAGTTCCCCGCCCCCTGGCGAGAACTCGACAGCGGCGCCGCCGCGTTGGTGCCCGCCTTTCCGGGGGTCACCCCCGGCTGTTCCGCCGTCGTGTGACGTATGGCACGATGCTGGCCACTCCCACCGCACCACCTTCACAGGAGACGCCTCGCGTGCAGCCCGCCGCCCTCCCGGACCTCGCGCACACCCACCCCCGCCCGATGCACTGGCTCGCCACCGCGGCCGCCATGGCCGCGGTCGTCGCCGGAGCGGGACTCCTCCAGCCCGAGGCGGCCACCGCCACCGGCGCCGGCGCCGCGCCCGTGGGGGCGCCCCGGGCGGCTCCAGGACCGGCCCCCGAGGCGGCGGGCGCCGCGTACCCCCTGGAGTGCGGGGGAGCGCCCAGCGTCGTCGTCCGGCAGGCCTCCGGGGACCTCGACGGGGACGGGAGCCCGGAGACCGTGGCGGTGGCGCACTGCGACGCCGGGTCGGGCACCCCGCCCAGCGGGGTCTACGTGCTGACGCGCGGGAAGGACGGCGCGGCGAGGGTCGTCGCCACCCTGGTCGAGCCGGCGGTCAAGCAGAGCGTGGAGGCGCTCGCGGTCCGCGACGGCGTGGTCACGGCCACCCTGCTCGGCTACTCCTCGCCGGACGTGCCGAGCTGCTGCCCCGATCTGCGGGAGAGCGCCGAATGGCGCTGGCGGGGCGGTGCGTTCGTGCGCAGCGCTGCCGGAGCGGCCGCGCGGAGCGTGTGAGGGCGGGCGCGGAGCGTCCGCGCCGTCAGTCGGCGTCGGGGCCGTACACCTCGACGCCGTCGGTCACCCGGCGGACGTGGATGCAGTCGCCGGGGCACTCCTTGGCGGAGTCCACCACGTCCTGGAGCAGCGGCAGCGGTACGGGGGTCGTGGCGCCCGGATCCTGGAGCAGTTCGTCGTCCGCGCTCTTCACGTACGCGAGCCCGTCGATGTCCAGCTCGAACACCTCCGGCGCGTACTGCGCGCAGATCCCGTCCCCCGTGCAGAGGTCCTGGTCGATCCAGACCTCCAGCGCCTCCCCGGCGCCCGTGGACGGGACCTCGTGCTGCACGGTCATTTCCCCTGCCGTTTCCTGCGTCCGCTGATCGATTACGAAGTAAGTCGGGCCACCCCTGACGGGTGTTGACCACCGACGACGATACAACCGCGCGCTTTCCGATGTTTGATGGGTGGGTATTTCCCTGGCGTGAGGGGAAGCGCAAGGGTGAAGATCGGACACACCCCGAGAGTCTTTGTGATCTAGGGGTTTCAATCACCACCCACGCAGGTAGGGTCAGGAAGCGTCCAGCTCCCCTTGGAGGAGGTGAGGACCGTGGCAGCCCACGACGACGACATCAACCGCGGCATCCGGCCGGGGCGGGGGTCTGAGGACCCTGCCGGCCAGGTTGCCTATCTCGAGCAGGAAATCGCCGTCCTGCGCCGCAAGCTCGCCGACTCTCCGCGACACACGAGGATTCTCGAGGAGCGGATCGTCGAGCTGCAGACCAACCTGGCCGGCGTGTCCGCTCAGAACGAGCGGCTCGCCAACACGCTCCGTGAGGCCCGCGACCAGATCGTGGCCCTCAAGGAGGAGGTCGACCGGCTCGCGCAGCCGCCGGCCGGCTTCGGGGTGTTCCTGCAGGCCAACGAGGACGACACCTGCGACATCTTCACCGGGGGCCGCAAGCTCCGGGTGAACGTCAGCCCCAGCGTCGCGCTCGAGGAGCTCCGGCGCGGCCAGGAAGTCATGCTCAACGAGGCGCTCAACGTGGTCGAGGCCATGGAATTCGAGCGCACCGGGGACATCGTCACCCTCAAGGAGATCCTCGAGGACGGCGAGCGGGCCCTGGTGATCGGGCACACCGACGAGGAACGGGTGGTCAGGCTCGCCGAGCCGCTGCTGGACGTCACCATCCGCCCCGGCGACGCCCTGCTCCTGGAGCCCCGCTCCGGGTACGTCTACGAGGTCGTGCCCAAGAGCGAGGTCGAGGAGCTCGTCCTCGAAGAGGTCCCCGACGTCGACTACGGCAAGATCGGCGGCCTCGGCGACCAGATCGAACTGATCCGGGACGCCGTGGAGCTCCCGTACCTCTACCCGGACCTCTTCAAGGAGCACGAGCTCCGTCCGCCCAAGGGCATCCTGCTCTACGGGCCCCCCGGCTGCGGCAAGACGCTGATCGCGAAGGCCGTCGCCAACTCCCTTGCCAAGAAGGTCGCCGAGGTCACCGGCCAGCCCGCCGGAAAGTCCTACTTCCTGAACATCAAGGGCCCGGAGCTGCTCAACAAGTACGTCGGCGAGACCGAGCGGCACATCCGCCTGGTCTTCCAGCGGGCCCGTGAGAAGGCGAGCGAGGGCACCCCCGTCATCGTCTTCTTCGACGAGATGGAGTCCCTCTTCCGCACCCGCGGCTCCGGCGTCAGCTCGGACGTGGAGAACACCATCGTCCCGCAGCTGCTCGCGGAGATCGACGGCGTCGAGGGCCTCGAGAACGTGATCGTGATCGGCGCCTCCAACCGCGAGGACATGATCGACCCCGCGATCCTGCGGCCGGGCCGGCTCGACGTCAAGATCAAGATCGAGCGGCCGGACGCCGAGGCGGCGAAGGACATCTTTGCCAAGTACCTCACGTCCTCCCTGCCGCTCCACTCCGACGACGTCGCCGAGCACGGCGGCTCGAAGGAGGCCGCGGCGGTCGGAATGATCCAGTCGGTCGTCGAGAAGATGTACGCCGAGAGCGAGGAGAACCGCTTCCTCGAAGTGACGTACGCGAACGGCGACAAGGAAGTCCTGTACTTCAAGGACTTCAACTCCGGAGCGATGATCCAGAACATCGTCGACCGGGCCAAGAAGATGGCCATCAAGGCCTTCCTCGACCACAACCAGAAGGGCCTCCGGGTCTCCCATCTCCTCCAGGCGTGCGTGGACGAGTTCAAGGAGAACGAGGACCTCCCGAACACCACCAACCCCGACGACTGGGCCCGGATCTCCGGAAAGAAGGGCGAGCGGATCGTCTTCATCCGCACCCTCGTCACCGGAAAGCAGGGCGCGGACACCGGACGCTCCATCGACACGGTGGCCAATACAGGGCAGTACCTCTAGAAACGCGGGCCGGCTGCGGATGTCCGGAGGCACGGACATCCGCAGCCGTCGCATTTCACCTCAGCAAAACCTCGAAACGATCTCCCCACCGGCGCGGAGTCGCTCTAGGCTCGTCGGTACTTGTTGCGCCGCACCCGAAGGGGAGCGCCGCCGGGCAAGGAGGGCCGCATGACCGTACGGCGAGTAATGGGCATCGAGACGGAGTACGGAATCTCCGTCCCGGGCCATCCGAACGCCAATGCCATGCTCACCTCGTCCCAGATCGTCAACGCCTACGCGGCGGCGATGCACCGGGCGCGCCGCGCCCGCTGGGACTTCGAGGAGGAGAATCCGCTGCGGGACGCCCGCGGCTTCGACCTCGCCCGCGAGGCCGCCGACTCCAGCCAGCTCACCGACGAGGACATCGGCCTGGCCAATGTGATCCTCACCAACGGCGCCCGGCTCTACGTGGACCACGCCCACCCCGAGTACAGCGCCCCCGAGGTCACCAATCCGCGCGACGCCGTGCTCTGGGACAAGGCCGGCGAGCGGATCATGGCCGAGGCCGCCGAGCGGGCCGCCCAGCTCCCCGGCGCCCAGCCGATCCACCTCTACAAGAACAACACCGACAACAAGGGCGCCTCGTACGGCACGCACGAGAACTACCTGATGAAGCGGGAGACGCCGTTCTCCGACATCGTGCGCCACCTGACGCCGTTCTTCGTCTCCCGCCAGGTCGTCACGGGCGCCGGCCGCGTGGGCATCGGCCAGGACGGCCGCGAGCACGGCTTCCAGATCAGTCAGCGCGCGGACTACTTCGAGGTCGAGGTCGGCCTCGAGACCACGCTCAAGCGGCCCATCATCAACACCCGCGACGAGCCCCATGCGGACGCCGAGAAGTACCGCAGGCTCCACGTGATCATCGGGGACGCCAATCTCTCCGAGATCTCGACGTACCTCAAGCTGGGCACGACCGCCCTGGTCCTCTCCATGATCGAGGACTCCTTCATCAACGTCGACCTGGCCGTGGACCAGCCCGTCCGCACGCTCCACCAGGTCTCGCACGACCCCGGCCTGCAGCACCTGATCACGCTCCGCAGCGGCCGGACACTCACCGCGGTGCAGCTCCAGATGGAGTACTTCGAGCTGGCCAGGAAGTACGTCGAGGAGCGCTTCGGGGCCGACGCCGACGACCAAACCAAGGACGTCCTCGTCCGCTGGGAGGACACCCTCAACCGGCTCGAGAACGACCCCATGAGCCTGGCCGGCGAGCTCGACTGGATCGCCAAGCGGGAGCTCATGGAGGGCTACCGCCGCAGGGACAGCCTGGACTGGGACGCGGCCCGGCTGCACCTCGTGGACCTCCAGTACGCCGACGTGCGCCCCGAGAAGGGCCTGTACAACCGTCTGGTGGCCCGCGGGCGCATGAAGAGGCTCCTGACCGAGGACGCGGTCGAACGGGCCGAGACGAACCCTCCTGAGGACACCAGGGCCTACTTCCGCGGCCGCTGCCTGGAGCAGTACGCGGACGACGTGGCCGCGGCCTCCTGGGACTCGGTCATCTTCGACCTGCCCGGGCGCGACTCGCTGCAGCGGGTCCCGACCCTGGAACCCCTGCGGGGTACCCGGAACCACGTGAAGGAACTGCTCGACCGCTGCCGCACCGCGGAGGAACTGGTCCGCGTGCTGTCGGGCGGCTGAGACACGCCTGAAAGCCCTCCGGGGAGGGAATCATGAAAGCGACCCCCGCGGACGTACCAGCGACCGCGGGGCCGATGTCAGACCAGGCTCGTAGGGTCTGATCTCGACAGACTCAACCGAGCGGGCCGATTCGAGCGGGGTGAGGGAAATGGCGACCAAGGACACCGGCGGCGGACAGCAGAAGGCGCAGCGGACCACCGAGGAGGTCGAGGAGACCACCACGGAGGCGAGCTCCGACCTCAAGGAACGCCAGGAGAAGCTCTCGGAGGACGTGGACTCCGTCCTGGACGAGATCGACGACGTCCTCGAGGAGAACGCCGAGGACTTCGTGCGGTCGTTCGTGCAGAAGGGCGGCGAGTAACCCCACCCTGCCTTCGAAACGAAGACGCAGGCGGGGGTGACGGGCGGAAGCCA
The DNA here is from genome assembly GCF_048500665.1 of Streptomyces tritici. NCBI lineage: Bacteria > Bacillati > Actinomycetota > Actinomycetes > Kitasatosporales > Streptomycetaceae > Streptomyces > Streptomyces tritici. The sequence continues at coordinate 1,100,149 of NZ_CP183183.1, read as the reverse complement.
CGGAGCGTGGCGCCGCGCGCGGCACGGCGGTACGCGCCGGGCGCGCGGCGCCCGCGGCTTCCGCCCAAGCATGTCCCCACTTCATGTGGATCACCGTCGCACGGCGGGTAGGGTCCGTGGCGTAGGGTGCTTCACTGCAATTTCAGCGCTTCAACTGCAATTCGGCCGTCGGCGAGTTGGGCAGCCTCCCGACCGTCGGCCGGCCGTCTCATACCTGGAGGGACACGCGTGGAAGCCAACACTCGTAGCACCGGGCGTCTACCCGCTGCCTTCCTGACGCCGGGCTCGTCCTCGTTCATGGACTTCCTGTCCGCGCACTCCCCGGACCTGCTCCCGGGCAACCGGAAGCTGCCCGAGGGGATCGTCGAGGCCCCGCACGGCACGACCATCGTCGCCACCACCTTCCCCGGCGGCGTGGTGCTCGCCGGTGACCGGCGGGCCACGATGGGCAACATGATCGCGCAGCGGGACATCGAGAAGGTCTTCCCGGCGGATGAGTACTCGGCCGTGGGCATCGCCGGCACCGCCGGCCTGGCCGTGGAGATGGTCAAGCTCTTCCAGCTGGAGCTGGAGCACTTCGAGAAGGTCGAAGGCGCGCAGCTCTCCCTGGAGGGCAAGGCCAACCGGCTCTCCACGATGATCCGCAGCAACCTGGGCATGGCCATGCAGGGCCTGGCCGTGGTCCCGCTGTTCGCGGGCTACGACCTGGACCGCGAGCGCGGCCGGATCTTCTCCTACGACGTCACCGGCGGCCGCTCCGAGGAGCACGGCTACGCGGCCACCGGTTCCGGCTCCCTGTTCGCCCGGGGCGCCATGAAGAAGCTCTACCGCGACGACCTGACGGAGCAGCAGGCGACCACGCTGGTCGTGCAGGCGCTGTACGACGCGGCGGACGACGACTCGGCGACCGGCGGCCCGGACGTGGCCCGCAGGATCTACCCGATCGTCACCGTCATCACCGAGGACGGTTTCCGCCGGCTCACCGACACCGAGTCCTCGGAGATCGCCCGCTCGATCCTGGAGCGCCGCCTCGAACAGCCCGACGGCCCGCGCGCCGCGCTGCTCTGACTCACTCGCCACTGACAGAAAGGGACGGATAGCCGGTGTCCACGCCGTTCTATGTCTCTCCCCAGCAGGCCATGGCCGACCGGGCGGAGTACGCCCGCAAGGGCATCGCCCGCGGCCGCAGCCTGGTCGTCCTCCAGTACTCCGACGGCATCGTGTTCGTCGGTGAGAACCCGTCCCGCGCGCTGCACAAGTTCAGCGAGATCTACGACCGGATCGGCTTCGCGGCGGCCGGCAAGTACAACGAGTACGAGAACCTCCGCATCGGCGGCGTCCGTTACGCCGATCTGCGGGGCTACACCTACGACCGCGACGACGTGACGGCGCGCGGTCTGGCCAACGTCTACGCGCAGACGCTGGGCACCATCTTCTCCAGCGCCGGCGAGAAGCCGTACGAGGTGGAGCTGGTCGTCGCCGAGGTGGGCGAGTCCCCCGAGGGCGACCAGATCTACCGGCTGCCGCACGACGGCTCGATCGTGGACGAGCACGGCTCGGTCGCGGTCGGCGGCAACGCCGAGCAGATCAGCAGCTTCCTGGACCAGCGGCACCGAGACGGGATGTCGCTCGCCGAGGCCCTGAAGCTGGCGGTGCAGGCCCTGTCCCGCGACACCAACGGCAGCGAGCGGGAGATCCCCGCGGAGCGGCTGGAGGTGGCGGTCCTGGACCGTACGCGGCCGCAGCAGCGCAAGTTCAAGCGGATCGTGGGGCGCCAGCTCTCCCGGCTGCTCGAAGCGGACAACGCGGCGCTGGCCAAGACGGACGACCCGTCCGACGAGCTGCCCGAGGCCGGCTCCGAGGAGTAGCGCGTACGCCGACGGGCCCCGTCCTTCCGCCGCAGCGGAGGGCCGGGGCCCGTCCCCATGTCCGGGCGGCGGCCGGGACGCGGCTCAGGAGGCCGGGGGAGGCCCCGAGGAGCCCCGCGCGACGAGGGTGACCGGCAGGAAGCCGCGTTCCGGCTCCTCGCCCGCCAGAACGGCCAGGAGCGCCGCCATGCCCTGTTCGCCGATCCGCTCGGCCGGCAGCCGGACCGTGGTGAGCTCGGGCTCCACGGCGGTGGCGAGCGCCAGGTCGTCGAAGCCGGTCACCGACACGTCCTCGGGCACCCGCAGACCGAGCCGCCGTACGGCCTTGCAGGCGCCGGCGGCCAGGATGTCGTCGTCGCAGACGATCGCGGTGGGCCGCGGCCCCGGTCCGCCCAGCGCCTGCTCGACGGCGGCACGGGCCCCGGCGACGTCGAGCGGGGCGCGAACGGTGCGCACCCGGACGTCCCGCAGCGCCTCGGCGAGGGCGGCGGCGCGCACGTCGAAGGTCCAGGAGGGCACCGCGGACGCCAGGTGCAGGAACCTCCGGTGGCCCAGCGCCAGCAGATGGTCCGTCACCTGGCGCATGCCGTCGGCGATGTCGAGGTTGACCTGCGCGGCGGAGCCGGTGTCGGCGGGGTCGCTGTCGAGCATCACCAGCGGCAGATCGGTCCCCCGGAAGGCGGTGAGCGCCTGCGTGGCCATGGACGAGGCGATCACGCCGTCCAGGGCGGCGCGGGCGGAGGCGAAGGGGTCCCGGGCGGGGCCGACGCCCTCGGGGGAGGGGTACAGCACCACGCCGAAGCCGTGCCGCGCGGCGACCGTCGCGGCGCCGGTGTAGACCCGGGCGAAGAACTCGTTGGTGAGCGCGGGGACCACGAGCAGGGCGGTCCGGGTGTGGCCGAGGCGCAGATTGCGGGCGGCGAGGTTGGGCCGGTAGCCGAGCTCGCGCGCGGCCTCGCGGACCAGTCCCGCGGTGCGTTCGGAGACGCGGCCGCGCCATTTGTCGCCGAGCACGAGCGAAACCGTGGCCTGGGAGACCCCTGCGGCGCGCGCGACGTCGCGGCTGGTGGGCCGCGCCGGCCCGGGGGAATCCGTGGTCTGCACTCACTGCCTCCGCTGGGCCGGGTCCGGGCCGCGGGGTGGACCCGCGTACGGAGGCCATGGTACGTATGACACACGACGTTATACGTAAAACCTCGGGGTCGCCCGGGAGGAGACCCCGGGAGTGCGCCCCGGGAAGAAGGAGGCAGGGATGACCAGCGAGGCCGGCCCGAGCGGCGGTTACCTCGACATCCTCCGGGCGCCCCACGCCGCCCGGCTGCTCGCGGGCACCCTCCTCGGCCGGCTGCCCAACGGCACCGGCCCCGTCGCGATCGTGCTCTTCGCCCGCGCCGAGGGCGGCTCGTACAGCCTCGCCGGAGGACTCGCGGCCGCGTACGGCCTCGCCAACGCCGTCGGGCAGCCCCTGCTCGGCCGCCTGGTCGACCTCAAGGGGCAGCCGAAGGTCCAGCTCCCGGCCGCGGTCGTCTCCGCGCTCGGCATGGTCCTGCTCGCCGTCGCCGGCATCCAGCCGCTCGCCCTGGCCTACGCGGCCGTGGTCGTCGCCGGACTGTTCACCCCGCCCCTGGAGGGCGGCCTGCGGGCCCTGTGGCCCGGCGTCCTCGGCAACGAGGACCGGGTGCACCGGGCGTACGCCCTGGACGCCGTCGCCCAGGAGGTCATGTTCACCGTCGGGCCGCTCCTGGTGACCCTCCTGGTGGCGCTGCACTCCCCGGCCGCCGCCCTGCTGGTCATCAACGCGCTCGGGGTGCTCGGCGCGCTCTCCGTGGTGCTCTCCGAGCCGTCCCGCGCCTGGCGCTCCGCGCCCCGGGAGGCCCACTGGCTGGGCGCGCTGCGCTCGCCCGGCCTGCTGGCGCTCCTCGGCTCGTTCCTCTTCGTCGGCATCGCCCTGGGCTCCATCACGGTCGCCGCCGTCGCGTACGCCGACGACCACGGCGACGAGTCGGTGTACGGCTGGCTGATGGCCGCCCTGGGCCTCGGCGCCCTGGTCGGCGGCGTGCTGTACGGAGCGCGGCAGTGGGCCGGCTCGCCCGAGCGGCGGCTGCGCGTGATCGTCGCCCTGCTCGCCCTCGGCTACGTGCCGCTGGTCCTCACCCCCGGGGTCGCCGTCATGACGGCCCTGTCGGCCCTCGCGGGCGTCTTCCTGGCCCCGGCCCTCGCCTGCGGCTTCATCGTCGTGGACCGGCACGCCCCGCGCGGCACCGTCACCGAGGCGTTCTCCTGGCTGGTCACCACCTTCGGCGTCGGCGCCGCCCTGGGCACCGCGGCCGCCGGGCCCGCCGTCGAGCTGTCCGGCACCTCCGCGGGCTTCGGCGTGGCCGTCGCGGCGGGCTTCGCGGCCCTCCTGGTGCTCGCGGCCACCGGCCGCGCGCTCGCCGCGCCGGGGCGCTCCGTACGACACGCCGGGCACGGCTCGGGCGCCGCTCACCCCGACAACTCCGCGCCGTCGGAGGAAAACGATCGGAACGCGGCCGTCGAACCCGGTTTCAGCTCGGGCCATCAGGCGTAATGTTCCCTCATGGACCGCCGCATTTTCGGGCTGGAGAACGAGTACGGCGTCACGTGCACGTTCAGGGGACAGCGCCGACTGTCTCCTGACGAAGTGGCGCGCTACCTCTTCCGCCGTGTCGTGTCATGGGGCCGCAGCAGCAATGTCTTCCTGCGGAACGGCGCCCGCCTGTACCTCGACGTGGGTTCGCATCCGGAATACGCAACGCCGGAATGCGACAACGTGACCGAGCTGGTCACCCACGACAAGGCCGGCGAGCGCATTCTCGAAGGTCTGCTCGTCGACGCGGAACGCCGCCTGCACGAGGAGGGAATCGCGGGCGACGTCTACCTCTTCAAGAACAACACCGATTCGGCGGGAAACTCCTACGGCTGCCACGAGAACTATCTCGTCGCCCGGCACGGCGAGTTCTCCCGGCTCGCGGACATCCTCATCCCGTTCCTGGTCACCCGTCAGCTCATCTGCGGCGCCGGCAAGGTGCTGCAGACCCCGCGCGGGGCCGTCTACTGCGTCTCCCAGCGCGCCGAGCACATCTGGGAGGGCGTCAGCTCCGCGACCACCCGGTCGCGGCCCATCATCAACACCCGTGACGAGCCGCACGCGGACGCCGAGCGCTACCGCCGGCTCCACGTCATCGTCGGCGACTCGAACATGTCCGAGACCACGATGCTGCTCAAGGTCGGCGCGACCGACCTCGTGCTGCGCATGATCGAGGCCGGCACGGTGATGCGCGACCTGACCCTGGAGAACCCGATCCGGGCGATCCGCGAGGTCAGCCACGACATCACCGGCCAGCGCAAGGTCCGCCTGGCCAGCGGCCGCGAGGCCTCCGCGCTGGAGGTCCAGCGGGAGTACTACGAGAAGGCCGCCGACTTCGTCGACCGCCGGGGCATCCGCACCGGCATCGTCGCCCAGGTCCTGGAGCTCTGGGGCCGCACGCTCGACGCGATCGAGGCGGAGGACCTCGACCGCATCGGCACCGAGATCGACTGGGTGATGAAGTACAAGCTCATCGAGCGGTACCGCGCCAAGAACAACATGACCATGTCGCACCCGCGGGTCGCGCAGATAGACCTCGCGTACCACGACATCCACCGTCGCCGCGGCCTGTACTACCTCCTGGAGCGCAACGGCCAGGCGGCCCGGATCTGCAACGACGTGAAGATCTTCGAGGGCAAGTCGGTGCCCCCGCAGACCACCCGCGCCCGGCTGCGCGGCGACTTCATCCGCCGCGCCCAGGAGCAGCGCCGTGACTTCACGGTGGACTGGGTGCACCTGAAGCTCAACGACCAGGCGCAGCGCACGGTCCTGTGCAAGGACCCGTTCCGCTCCGTCGACGACCGGGTGGAGAAGCTGATCGCCGGCATGTGAGCCGGCGGCCGGCCGAATCCGACGACCGGCCGGATCCAGAGGCGCCGCCGCCCGCGGCCGCACGCGTGTCCTCGTGACCGCATGCATTCCGCGGGCGGCGGCGCCTCTTTTCGTCGTGCGAGAGATCTCACACGGCACGGAGCGTTGTGCGCGTGCCACGGAGAAAGAAATTCCGAATTGGAAGTTCCCCTTCCGGAAAAGCGGCGGTCAGTCCGGATGAATCGGGCATGAAAGGGTGTCAGGCTCTCGTTCCGCCCCTTCCGACTTCCTTCACCGATGCGCAAGTCATTAAACGAGCGAGCCCCCGGCCGGTATCGGCGGCCTCCGGTCGGCGTGATAGCTTCCCGTCGACCAAGCAGCACAAGGGGGAACGATGCGCATCAGCAGCATCACTACAGGAAAAGGGCGGAAGGCATTCGCCCTGGGAGTGGCCGGCAGCGTCATGGCCGCCACTCTTGTAGGAATAACGGCCTCCCCGGCTTCGGCCTATTGCCGGTCCGGGATGGTCAAGTGGCGGACGTCCGGGACGAAGTCCCTCGCGGCGAACACCAATTTTCCGCGGAGTCTCCGGGACGGCCTCAAGGGCGGCCTCACCCAGTGGAACCGCAGCGGCTCGGGCCTGAAGTACGCGGCTCCGACGTACACCAGCGGCTGGCAGATCTACGCCTTCCGCGCGTCCTACACCTACTCGAACCTCATGGGCCCCGCGCCGGGCTATGCCGCGACCCAGCGGTCCGGCTCCTCGCACAACGGCGGCACGCTGTACCTGAACAACCGGTTCACCTGGGTCAACGGCAGCCAGAACATCTCCGCCCGCAAGGCCGACGTCCAGACCGTCGTGGTGCACGAGGTCGGTCACTTCACCGGTCTCGCCCACCCGTGGCCCGGCCACTGCACCGACGGCACCGCGTACACGGACGCGGAGAAGAAGTCCGTCATGACGACGATCAACACCGGTACGCGGCGCTCGCTCAACAGCGATGACGTGCGCGGCGTGACGACGCTTTACTGACGGGGGAAATCACGATGCGTGGAATGACGCGTCCGCGTGCTCACGTACGCGTGGCGGTAATCGCCGCCGCACTGGCTCTCGGAGTCACCGGCTGCTCCCAGGCGCCGCAGGCTTCGCAGCCGGAGAAGAACCGCGGGGCCGAAAAGGCCGAGCGGGTCATCGAGGGGCATTCCTACAAGGTCGACAGCGGCCCCGCCGCTGCCGCCGCCTTTCCCATGAACGCGAATGTCTTCGAGGGCAAGGTCGTGGCCCTGAAGCCGGATGTCCGGGCCGTCGACAAACTCGACGACGGCTCGGAATTCGAGGTGGTCTACACGCCGGTCGTGATCCGGGTGACCACCGTCCACAAGGGAACGCTCAAGCCGGGCGCGGACGTCGTCGTGCGCTCCATGGGCGGCACCGCCGACGGCGTCACGTACCGGACGGAGGAGGCGCCCGCCAAGGAGACCTTCGCCAAGGGCCGGTCGCTGTTCGTCTTCGGCGGCGCGCTGGAGGCCGTCGACTCGGAGACCGCGCCGGCGATCACGCCGCACTTCGTCTACCGCGAGTCCGGCGCGGCGTACGTGGACGCCACGTACGCCAGCGGATCGAGCGGCGCGAGCGTCAGCAAGAGCACGCTCCGCTCCCACGTGGGTGTACGGAACTCCGGTTCCTGACCCGCCCCGAACCGGCCGCAACCCCGCAGGGGGTTGCGGCCGCGGCCGTGTCGCCGCGTGTCGCGGAGCCCCTCGGAGCTCGGGGGCCGACCCGTAGAGTGGGCCCGTTCCCATTGACCCCGACTCCCAGTTGGACTGATGAACCACAAGACGATGCGACGTATCGGCGCACTGCTGGCCGTGCCTGCCCTGCTGTTCACCGCCGCGTGCGGATCGGACTCGGAGTCCGACGCACCGGCGGGTGCCGTGGCCCAGGTCAAGGGGAAGTTCGGGGAGCAGCCCGACGTCTCCATCCCGAAGGACGGGGAGGCGGCCGACAAGACGGTGATCAAGACCGTCTCGGAGGGCAGCGGCAAGGAGGTCGCCAAGGGCGACTTCGTCCGCCTCGACTGGATGGTCGAGAAGTGGAAGGGCGGCGAGTCGCTCGGCAGCACCTGGACCCAGCAGCCCGGCGCCAAGGGCCCGCGCCGCCAGGAGGTGGGCCGTGTCGGCCAGCCCAGCCAGCAGCTGCCCGAGAAGGTCCTCGGCTCGGTCGAGGGCAAGAAGGCCGGCAGCCGCATCCTTCTGCAGGGCACCGCGGGCGACCTGGTCGGCCAGAACCTGAACCCGCAGACCGGCCTGACCGAGAAGGACGTCCTCGTCTGGGTCGTCGACATCGTCGGAGCCGCCACCGTCGACTCCAAGGCCGAGGTCAAGGGCACGCAGGCGGCCCCGGAGGCCGGCATGCCCGAGGTGACGGCCGCCGGCCAGAAGGCCGCCACGATCGTCATCCCCAAGGGCGAGAAGGCCCCGACCACGCTGAAGCAGCAGGTGCTCATCAAGGGCAAGGGCCCGAAGGTCCAGGCCGGACAGGGCCTGATCGCCCAGTACACCGGCGTGAAGTGGGAGGACGGCAAGAAGTTCGACTCCTCCTGGGACCACGGCGGCGCCACCGCCTTCCAGATCGGCAACGGCTCCGTCGTCGAGGGCTGGGACCAGGGTCTCGTCGGCAAGAACGTCGGCGACCGCGTGCTGCTGGTGATCCCGCCGGCCCTCGGCTACGGCGCCAACCCGAGCAGCGAGCTGGCGAAGAACACCCTCGTCTTCTCGGTCGACATCCTGGGCGCGGTCTGACCCCGGAACCGGCGGCCCCCACCCGGGTCTGGAAGACTCTCCCCGTAGTACGCCAGCAAGAAGGAGCACACTGCAGTGAGCATCGACAAGCCCGAGGTCGACTTCCCGGGCGGCGAGCCGCCGAAGGATCTGGAGATCAAGGACATCTGGGAGGGTGACGGCCCGGTCGCCAAGGCCGGCGACAACGTCCTGGTCCACTACGTGGGTGTCTCCTTCGACTCCGGCGAGGAGTTCGACGCCTCCTGGAACCGCGGCGCCCCGCTGCCGTTCCGGCTGGGCGTCGGCCAGGTCATCGCGGGCTGGGACCAGGGCGTGCAGGGCATGAAGGTCGGCGGCCGCCGTCAGCTGATCATCCCGCCGCACCTCGCCTACGGCGACCGCGGCGCCGGCGGCAAGATCGGCCCCGGCGAGACGCTGATCTTCGTCTGCGACCTCGTCTCCGTCGGCGGCTGACCCCGCCTGCGAACGATCTCCCGAGGGCCCCCGCCTCCACGGCGGGGGCCCTCGGCTTTTGTCCGGACACCCCGGGGCGGTACGGTCGGACCGCGAGAAGTCAATCCGGCAGAAGAGGTGCAAGGCGTCGATGGCCATTGCCAAGGCCGAGCGGCTGATGAACCTGGCGCTGTGCCTGCTGGGCACCCGCCGCCCGCTGAGCAAGCGGGAGCTGCGCGGCTCCATCGAGGCCTACATGGAAGCCGGCTCGGACGACTCCTTCAACCGGATGTTCGAGCGTGACAAGGACGATCTGCGCGAGCTCGGCCTGGTCATCGAGACCGTCGAGAACCTCGACGGCGAGACCGGCTACCTGGCCCGCCGCGACTCCAACCGCCTCCCGCCCATCACCCTCGACGCCGAGGAGGCCGCCGCCCTCGGCCTCGCCGCCAAGGTGTGGCAGCAGGCCCGGCTCGCCGGCGCCGCCAGCGGCGCGCTCCAGAAGCTCCGCGCCGCCGGCATGCCCGAGGCGGAGGACGCGTACGACACCCAGCACAGCGCCCTCGAACCGCGCATCCCCGTCCACGAGGCCGCCTTCGAGCCGCTGATGCTGGCCTGCCGCGACCGCCGCCCGGTCACCTTCGAGTACCGCAAGGCCAGCGCCGCCCGCCCCGAGCCCCGCCAGGTCGAGCCCTGGACCCTGGAGTGCTGGCGCGGCCACTGGTACCTCGCCGGCTGGGACCGCGACCGCAAGGCCGAGCGCGTGTTCCGGCTCTCCCGGATCACCGGCAAGGTCCGCTCCCGCGCCGGGGCCTTCACCGCGCCCGTCCCCGACGTGGTCACCGTCCGCGAGACCGTCGAGACCTGGGCCGGCGAGACCGCCACCCGCTCCGCCCGCATCCGGCTGCGCTCCGGCAGCGGCTACCCGCTGCGGGCCCGCGCCACCTCCGTGCGCGAGGCGGGCGAGGGCTGGGACGAGCTGGAGATCCCGTACGGGCACGGCCTGGACGCCTGGCTCGTCGAGTTCGGTCCCGACGTGGTCGTCCTGGAGCCCGAGGACCTGCGGGCCGACGTGGTGGACCGGCTGCGCGCCGTGGCCAAGGGCTGAGGGGGAGAGGAACGACCATGGCAGCCAACGCCATCGACCAGACGAGGCGGATGCTCTCCCTCGTCACCTATCTGCGCGAGCGCCCCGGCGCCCACGTCGCGGACGTCGCCCGCGCCTTCGGCATCACCGAGGACGAGCTGATCTCCGACCTCGACGTGCTGCCCATGTGCGGCACCAGCTTCCGGGGCGGCGACCTGCTGGACATCGACACCGACGGCGAGCGGATCTGGTGGCGCAACCCGGGCGCCCTCGCCGCGGAGGCCGCCGAGCCGCTGCGGCTCGCCGCCGACGAGGCGACCGCGCTGCTGGTCGCCGCCCGCGCCGTCGCCACCCTGCCGGGGCTGCGCGAGGGCGACCGGGAGGCGCTGCTGCGGGCCACCGCGAAGCTGGAGGCCGCGGCCGGCGAGGCAGCCGGGGCCAGCTCCCGGCTCTCGGTCACCTTCGAGTCCGAGGGCGGCGTGTTCGCCGAGGTCGACCGGGCCATCTCCGAGCGCCGGCGGCTCTGGGTGCGGTACTACTCGCCCGCCCGCGACGAGCTCACCGAGCGCGAGGTGGACCCGATCCGGCTGTTCGCCGTGGGCCACACGTACATGGAGGCGTGGTGCCACCTCTCCGAGGCGCGCCGCACCTTCCGGCTCGACCGGGTCGCCGAGATCCGGATCCTCGACGAGTCCTCAGCGCCGCCGGAGATCGAGCTGCGGGACCTGTCCGAGGGGCTGGTGCAGCCCTCCGCGGAGGACCCCGAGGTCGTGGTGGAGGTCGGGCCCGGCGGCCGCTGGGTCGCCGAGTACTACCCGCACGACCGGGCCGAGGAACTGCCCGACGGCGGTCTGCGGATCACGCTGCGCACGCCCGCGCCCGCCTCGCTGCGCCGGCTCGCCCTGCGGCTGGGCAGCGACGGGCGGATCGTCGCCCCGCAGGACCTGGCGGACAGCGCCCGGCGGGCGGCGGCCGAGGCCCTGGCGGCGTACGAGACGGTCTGAGGCCGTGGCGCGGGTGACGCCCGGGAAGCCGGGGACGCTGTACAGGACGTGCTCCGCGTGAAGCACGAGAGCGTCCGGACCGGCGGGGCGCACGAGTTCAGCGAATTGGGAGAGGTGAGGGAAATGTCCGTGATGCACGGAATTCCGATGACGGCGGCCCCGGTGCTCTTCAAGGCCGCCTGCCCCGAGTGCCGTTCCCGCTTCGAACTGGCCGCCGGAGCGCTGCGCCTCGCCATCGGCGGCAGCCGCCGCACCACCTTCTACTCCTTCACCTGCCCCGAGTGCGGCAGCTCCGTCCGCAAGCCGGCCGGAGAGCGCATCGTCGAGCTGCTGACCGGCGGCGGAGTCAGCACGCTGCGCCTGCATTCGACGGTCTAGGCTCGCCCCATGTTCTGGCCCATGCTCGCCGTCGCCCTCGGCTTCCTCGGCATCGCCGTCCTCGGCGTCCTCGCCATCAAGGTCTTCCTGGAGGCCCGGCGGCTCGGCCGTCAAGTGGCGGAGACCACACAGCGCATCAACCGCGCCGCCGAAGACCTCGAACAGGCGGCCACCCACCTGAGCCGCACGGGGGGCGCGCTGCGCTGAGGCCGCGCTGAGGCGGTCTCCTCGGCTCGCGGGCCCCGGGGTACCCTGCTGAAGCGGCCGAGGTCAAGAGGCCCCGGGCCGCAGCCACGTGTATGCACAGGGATTGCCCTGCGTTTACTCGTGCGCGTTACGATCGCTGGACGGTCGGGGTTCGGACAGCAGTCCGGGCGGCGGCCGGACAGCCCCGCCCCAAGCCGCCTCGGTGAGAAGGTAGACAGACTTATGTTGCATCAGATCGGTGGCCTCGAGATTGCCCTGATTCTCCTCGTCGTCGTGCTGCTCTTCGGCGCCAAGAAGCTCCCCGAGATGGCCCGTTCGCTGGGCAAGTCGGCCCGCATCCTCAAGAGCGAGGCCAAGGCGATGAAGTCGGAGGGCCAGCAGACCGCCCCCGCCGACCCGCCGGCCGACCAGAACGCCACCGCGCCGCGCACCATCAAGGCCGCCCCCGGCGACGCCGCCACCGCGCGTCCGGTCACCGAGACCACGGACTCCGCGCAGCGCTGACCCGGCCGCGGCGTACCGCGCCGCTCGACTTCCAGGGCCGCTCCACAGCGGCCTGCCGCACGAGATGAGGACGTGGGTTGCTCAAGTCTGCCCGCAGCAAGAAGGAGAAGGACCCCGAGGGGCGGATGCCGCTCGCGGACCACCTGCGCGAGCTGCGCAACCGTCTCGGCAAGGCGATGCTCGCGATCGTCGCCTGTTCGATCGTGGCCGCCTTCTTCAGTCAGCAGCTGATGGAGCTCCTCTCCTCGCCCGTGCCCAAGTGTCCGCCCGGCACGTCGGTCTCCGACAACACCGGCGGAAGCTGCGTCATCATCGCGTACCAGACCATGCTGTCGCCCTTCACCTCCACGGTGAAGGTGGTCATGCTGGCCGGCCTCATCGCCTCGACCCCGATCTGGCTGTACCAGCTGTGGGCCTTCATCGCGCCCGGCCTTCACCAGAACGAGAAGAAGTACACCTACTACTTCGCCTCGGTCGCCGTGCCGCTCTTCGCCGCCGGCGTCTACACCGCCTTCCTGATCATGCCGGTCAGCGTCAAGGTCCTGATCAGCATCACGCCCGACGTGGCGTCGAACTTCCTCTCCCTCGACGACCTCCTGGACTTCACCACCAGGATGGTGCTCGTCTTCGGTCTCGCCTTCGAGCTGCCCGTCCTGCTGATCATGCTGAACATCGCCGGCGTCGTGACCGGCAAGCGCATGGCCGGCTGGTGGCGCGGCATGATCATGGGCACCTTCGTCTTCGGCGCCGTCGCCACCCCCTCGACCGACCCGCTCGGCATGATCGCGCTGTCCGGTCCGATCGTCCTGCTGTACTTCCTCGCCGTCGGCGTCGCGCTCCTCAACGACAAGCGCCGCCGCGCCGGCGACCCCGACGCGCACCTGGACGACGACGAGGCATCCGAGCTCGACCTCACGCCCTCCTCCCTCGGCGCCGTCGAGCCGGTCCACGCCGCCCCGGCCCTGCCCGAGCAGGCGAGCGGCGAAGTGGATCACACCAGGTCGCAGCGGCTGAACGGCTACGACGACATCACCTGAGGGCCGTGCCGGAGCCGCCGGGAGCCCGCCCCCGATAAAGATCGCGTCACTGTCAGTGGGGGCGGGTAGGCTCGAAGACAAGATGACAGACGACCTCACACCAGCCGAGCGGTACGCGGCAGCCATCGCCCGCAACCGTGAGCAGGCCACGGCCCTCGCGCCGTTCCGCGAGATGTACGAGTTCGGTCTGGACCCCTTCCAGATCGAGGCGTGCGAGGCGCTCGAGGCGGGCAAGGGCGTGCTCGTCGCCGCGCCCACAGGCTCGGGCAAGACCATCGTCGGCGAGTTCGCCGTCCACCTCGCGCTGCGCCAGGGCCGCAAGTGCTTCTACACCACGCCCATCAAGGCGCTCTCCAACCAGAAGTACGCGGACCTGGTGAAGCGGTACGGCCCCGACAAGGTCGGCCTGCTCACCGGTGACAACAGCGTCAACGGGGACGCGCCGATCATCGTCATGACCACCGAGGTCCTCCGCAACATGCTGTACGCGGGGTCCCAGGCGCTCAGTGGCCTCGGCTACGTCGTCATGGACGAGGTGCACTACCTCTCGGACCGCTTCCGCGGCGCCGTCTGGGAGGAAGTGATCATCCACCTCCCGGAGTCCGTGACCCTGGTGTCGCTCTCCGCGACCGTGTCCAACGCCGAGGAGTTCGGCGACTGGCTCGACACGGTCCGCGGCGACACCGAGGTGATCGTCTCCGAGAGCCGTCCCGTGCCGCTGTGGCAGCACGTCCTGGCCGGCCGCCGGATGTACGACCTCTTCGAGGAGGAGACGGACCACGGCGGCCGCGGCTCCGCCCGCCGCGAGGTCAACCCGGACCTGCTGCGGCTCGCCCGCACCGAGAACTCGCGCACGTACAACCCGCGCGACCGTCGCCGGGGCAAGATGGTCCGCGAGGCCGACCGCGAGCGCGAGCGCCGCCAGCGCTCCCGGATCTGGACGCCGGGCCGCCCGGAGGTCATCGAGCGTCTCGACAACGAGGGCCTGCTGCCCGCGATCACCTTCATCTTCAGCCGCGCCGGCTGCGAGTCCGCCGTCCAGCAGTGCCTCTACGCGGGGCTCCGGCTCAACGACGAGGAGGCCCGGCTCAAGGTCCGCGAGCTCGTCGAGGAGCGCACCGCCTCCATCCCCACCGAGGATCTGCACGTCCTCGGGTACTACGAGTGGCTCGAAGGGCTCGAGCGGGGCATCGCCGCGCACCACGCCGGCATGCTGCCGACCTTCAAGGAGGTCGTGGAGGAGCTCTTCGTCCGCGGTCTGGTCAAGGCGGTCTTCGCCACCGAGACCCTCGCGCTCGGCATCAACATGCCGGCCCGCTCCGTGGTCCTGGAGAAGCTCGTCAAGTGGAACGGCGAGCAGCACGCCGACATCACGCCCGGCGAGTACACCCAGCTCACCGGCCGCGCCGGCCGCCGCGGCATCGACGTCGAGGGCCACGCGGTCGTCCTGTGGCAGCGGGGCATGGACCCGGGCTACCTGGCCGGCCTCGCGGGCACCCGCACGTACCCGCTGCGCTCCAGCTTCAAGCCCTCGTACAACATGGCGGTCAACCTGGTCGACCAGTTCGGCCGGCACCGCTCCCGGGAGCTCCTGGAGACCTCGTTCGCCCAGTTCCAGGCGGACCGCTCGGTCGTCGGGATCTCCCGCCAGGTCCAGAAGAACGAGGAGGGCCTGAGCGGCTACCGCGAGGGCATGACCTGCCACCTCGGCGACTTCGAGGAGTACGCGCGGCTCCGCCGCGACCTGAAGGACCGCGAGACGGAACTGGCCCGGCAGGGCGCCGCCCAGCGGCGCGCGCAGGCCGCGGCCTCCCTGGAGCGGCTGAAGCCGGGCGACGTCATCCACGTCCCCACCGGCAAGTTCGCCGGTCTCGCCCTCGTCCTCGACCCGGGCATCCCGGCCGGCCGCACCAACGGCCACCGCGGCTTCGAGCACCACGACGGGCCCCGTCCGCTCGTCCTGACCGCGGAGCGTCAGGTCAAGCGCCTGGCCTCCATCGACTTCCCGGTGCCCGTGGAGCCGCTGGAGCGGATGCGCATCCCGCGCACCTTCAACGCGCGCTCCCCGCAGTCCCGTCGCGACCTCGCCTCGGCGCTGCGGACCAAGGCCGGACACCTCGTGCCCGACCGGCACCGCAAGCAGCGGTCGGCGGCCGCCGACGACCGTGAGATCGCGCGGCTCCGTGCCGAACTGCGGGCTCACCCGTGCCACGGCTGCGACGAGCGCGAGGACCACGCCCGCTGGGCCGAGCGCTACCACCGCCTCCAGCGGGACACGCGGCAGCTGGAGCGGCGCATCGAGGGCCGGACGAACACCATCGCCCGCACCTTCGACCGCATCGTCGCCCTGCTCACCGAGCTCGACTACCTGCGGGGCGACGAGGTCACCGAGCACGGCAAGCGGCTCGCCCGGCTCTACGGTGAACTCGACCTGCTGGCCAGCGAATGCCTGCGCGACGGCGTGTGGGAGGGTCTGAACCCGGCCGAACTCGCCGCCTGCGTCTCGGCGTTGGTGTTCGAGGCGCGCCAGTCGGACGACGCCGTCGCGCCCAAGCTGCCCACCGGCAACGCGAAGGCCGCGCTCGGCGAGATGGTCCGGATCTGGGGCCGGCTCGACGCCCTGGAGGAGGAGTTCAAGATCAACCAGGCGGAGGGCGTCGGCCAGCGCGAGCCGGACCTCGGCTTCGCCTGGGCCGCGTACCAGTGGGCCTCCGACAAGAGCCTCGACGAGGTGCTGCGCGAGGCGGAGATGCCGGCCGGCGACTTCGTCCGCTGGTGCAAGCAGGTCATCGACGTCCTCGGACAGATCGCGGCGGCGGCCCCGAGGGAGAACAGCACGGTCGCCAAGAACGCCCGCAAGGCCGTGGACTCCCTGCTCAGGGGCGTCGTGGCGTACAGCTCGGTCGGCTGACCGCAGCAGTCGAGGGGCCCGTCGCGACGGGCCCCTCGTGCGTTCACGGAGAGTTATCCACAGGGGTGGCGTGGGTGCCCTCCGGTCCGCTTCCATGGATCTGCGCATCGAGCAACAGTGCGGGGAGGGGAAGCAGTTGACCACGCAAGCACGTCCGGCCACGCCCGGACACGAGATCACGACGGGGCCACGCGGGGTTCCGGTGCTCGGCAATCTGCCCGAGTTCGGCAAGGACCCCCTGGCCTTCTTCGAGCGGCTGCGCGCCCGGGGAGACGTGGTCAGCTGGCAGTTCGGCCCCAAGCCGTCGCTGTTCGTCGCCCACCCCGAGCAGGTCGGCGAGCTGCTCACCGAGGTGGAGCGCACCTTCGACCAGCCCGACCTCGGCATCGCCTTCCGCACGCTCCTCGGGAACGGTGTGGTGGTCGCCAAGGGCCCGGACTGGCGGCGCAAGCGCTCCCTCGTCCAGCCCTCCGTGCGGCCCAAGCAGGTCCGCTCGTACGCCGCCACGATGACCGAGTGCGCGGTCGGCCTCGCCGAGCGGTGGGCTCCCGGGCAGCGGATCGACATCAAGAAGGAGATGGCGGCCCTCACCCAACTCATCGCCGTGCGCACCATCTTCGGGGTGGACACCGCCGCCGACGCCGAGGCGATCGGCCGTGCGATGGACGTCGCCCAGCAGGAGATCGGCGCCGAGTTCAGCGGGATCGGGGCCGTACTGCCGGACTGGCTCCCCACTCCCGGACGAGCCCGGATCAAGCGGGCCACGGCCGTCATCGACGCCGAGGTGGCCCGCGTCGTCGCCCGCCACCGCGACAGCGACACCGACCGCCCCGACCTCCTCAGCCGCCTCCTCACCGCCCAGGACGAGACCGGCGCGCACCTCTCCGACCGGGAGATCCGCGACGAGACCATCACCCTGTACATCGGCGGTCACGAGACGACGAGCAGCACGCTGATCTGGGCGTGGTACCTCCTGTCCCGCCACCCGGAGGCGCAGGAGGCCCTCTGGGCCGAACTCGACGAGGTCCTGGGGGACCGGGACCCCACCTTCGACGACTACGCCCGCCTCATCCGCACCCAGCACGTCGTGAAGGAGACCCTGCGCCTCTACCCCACGATCTGGCTGCTCACCGGCATAGCCAAGGAGGGCGCGGTGATCGCCGGCAGACCGGTGCCGCCCGGCACCCGGGTCTGGAGCAGCCAATGGGCGACCCATCGGGACGCCCGCTGGTTCGAGGAGCCCGACGCCTTCCGCCCCGACCGCTGGGAGAAGGAACACGACATACCGGAGTACGCCTGGTTCCCCTTCGGGGGCGGCCCTCGGGTGTGCCTCGGCACCCGATTCGCGATGGTCGAAGCGGTCCTGATCCTCGCGGTCCTGGCCCGCCGCTACCGCCTCGCGGTCGACCCCGGCGAGATACGCCCCGTCCCGAGCCTGACCCTGCAGCCCGACCGGCAGGTCCTGGCCACGGTCGAGGCGCGCTGAGGGGCCGGACGGGAGCGCGTTCCGGAACGTCCCACGCGGCGTCGCAGGTGGAGTCCCACATGGCGTCCCGGGCGGCACCCGCCGCGGTCACGCCCCCAGTGCGACGGCGAGCCCGCGCAGGTCGTCGGCCCGCAGCACGCGGTCGCCGAACCCCGGCAGGGGGACGTGCAGCGGTGCCGTCCACCGCGCCGGGACGGCGTCGGCCCCGTACACGGCGCCCGCCAGCGTGCCCGTCACCGCCGCCACGGTGTCGGTGTCGCCGCCCAGGTCCACGGCGGCGGCAAGGGCCGCCTCGAACGAGGTCGTCGTCCGCAGGGCCCACACGGCCGAGCCGAGGCACGGCCAGACGGCGCCGTTGAACTCGGTCGCGTCGTCCGGACACCACCCGGGTGCCAGGACGGCGGCCCAGCGCGGGCGTTGGGCTTCGGCGACATCGGCCAGGACGGAGGGGAGGACGCTCAGCGGATCGTCGCCCGCGAGCGCCAGCCGCACGAGTTCGTGGAGGATCGCGGTGCCCTCCCAGGCCGCCGCGTCTCCGTGGGTGAGCGCGGCGATCCGGCGGGCCGCGTCCATCGTGGCCGGCCGGCCGGCGGCTGCGAAGTAGACGGCCGAGGTGGCGGCGCGCATCAGCGAACCGTTGCCCGCGGCACGGCCGTTGACCTGCAAGTGCAGCGCGGCGGCGAGGTCCCAGGGGTCGCCGCTGCCGAGCACGGCCTCGGTCTGCAGGCCGATGTCCTTCGGCTCGCCCGCCGCCCAGCGGCGGAACCGGTCGAAGACGTCCGGCAGATCGAGACCGCCCCGGTCGAGGAGGGACTCGCCGACGAGCACGGCCATCTGCGTGTCGTCGGTCGCCTCGCCCGGATCCCAGCCGCCGCCTCCGCGCATCTCGCCCACGCCGTCGGGGAACCGCTCGCGGAACACCCCCGGCAGCCCGAACTCGAAAGGAGCGCCGAGCGCGTCCCCCACGGCGGAGCCGAGCACGGCTCCCACGACCCGGTCGATGCGGTTCATCCGGGCAGCGTAGCGGCCGTACGGCGGCGGGCCGCCTCGCGGACCAGGAGGAAGAGCGGCAGGCCGATCGGGGACAGCAGGATCGTCAGGACGAGGAGCGGGCCCATGACCAGAGGAGGGATGCCGAGCCGGCGGGCCTGGAGGAACATCCACTGGCCGATCAGCAGGTCCCAGGCGATGACCTGCGCCCAGACGGCGCCCGCGCCCTGGGGCGTGGCCACCAGGTCACGGAAGACGTCGACGTCGGGGCTGCTGACCGCCGCCCACAGCTCCGGGGCGACGGGGACGGCCAGGGTGAGCCACACGAGCAGGACCGGGACGACGGTCAGAGGGGAGGCGGCGACACGGGAGGTGACCGGCCGGGAGGGGGCGAGGATCATGGCCAGCCAGACGGGGGCGGCCAGCCAGAAGGACAGCTGGAAGAGGAAGCCGGTCATGCGGTGTGCTCCTTGACGGGTTCGGTGAGGGGGAGCGAGTTCTCCTGGGCGCGAGTCGGGGTCCGGGTTTGGGTGCCGGTGCCGGTGCCGGTGCCGGTGCCGGGCCGGGGCCGGCTCGGGGTGCGCAGGGCGGTCCAGGTCCCGGCCGCTCCGAGGAGGAGGATCGCGGCGGCGGTGAGCGAGGTCGCGGTGTCGGGCCTCAGAAGCGGCTGACCGCGCAGCGCCTGCCAGGTCAGCAGGGCGAAGACCGCCGCGTACGCGCCGGAGGCGACGAGGACGAGGCGCAGCCGGACGAGGGGGCGCCGCAGCCGGGCGTGGCGGGGAGTGAGGGCGAGGAGGGCGAGGAGCACCAGCGGCAGGATCTGGAGCGCGTGCATCCCGAAGAAGTGGGCGATCCGCAGGTCGCCGCCGGTGGTGGACCAGCCGAGGACGGGCAGGCCGGGCCCGCCGTCGGGTACGCCGACGCTGTGGGCGCCGACGACCGGGGAGTCCGCCCGGACTCCGGCCGCGAGCTGCTCCGGCGTGGGGCCGATCATCATGAAGCCGATGGCCGCGCCGGCCAGGGCGATCAGCGAGCCGAGCCGTACCGCCCAGGCCAGGGCGGGGTCGAGTATTCGGGCGCGCAGCAGCAGGACGGCGATGACCAGGGCGCCGAGCCACAGCACGACGACGGTGGCGCCCATGGCGTCGAAGAGCGTCGCGTCCAGCGGGGTGGCGCGGTTGAAGTGGCTGCGGTGGCCGCGCGCGGCCTGGGCGGTGATGATCGCCATCTCGACGGCGCAGGCGGCGGCGACGACGGTGCCGGCCCACCAGCCGGTCCGCCGGAAGCGGGGGAGCAGGGAGAGCATCCACGCGAGCGTGGGGCAGTAGGCGGCGAACGAGATCGCGAACTTGAACGGCTTGGCCCAGATCGGCGCGCCGTCGAGCAGGCGGTCGTCGGCGAGGATGCCGATACCGGTGAGGACGGTCGCCACGGCCATCGCGGCGGAGAAGGCGATCAGGGGACGGTGCAGGTCGCGGATCGGCGGTAACGAGACGACGGACACGGACATGAGGAGGCACCTCCGAACCAGAATGGATAGTGGCGCTTGCCGCTATCTGATAGTGGAACTATCTATGATGGAGGGAGCAATGGCAAGGGCGGAGAGGTGAACGCGACGTGCGTATCGGTGAGTTGAGCCGCAGGACCGGGGTGTCCGTGCCGACGATCAAGTACTACGTGCGGGAGGGGCTGTTGCCGGCGGGCCGGCTGACCAGCCCGAACCAGGCGTCGTACGACGAGGGGCACGAGCGTCGGCTCCGGCTGATCCGCGCGCTGCTCGACGTCGGGGGCCTGTCGGTGGCGGCCATCAGGGAGGTGCTGGCGGCGGTCGACGACCCGGAGAAGCCGGTCCACAAGGTCCTGGGCACGGCCGCGGACCGCGTTCTGCCGCGGTACGAGGAGCAGCCGGGGGAGGTGCTGGCGGCGCGGGAGACGGTCGCGGAGCTGATCCGGCGCCGCGGCTGGCGCGTCGACGAGGCCGGCCCCGCCGCCGAGGCCCTTGCGGTGGCGCTCGCGGCCCTGGAGGAGGTCGGGCACGGCGACTTCGCCGAGCACCAGCTGGACGCGTACGCGCAGGCGGCCGAGGAGGTGGCGACCGTCGACCTGGGCTATGTGAACCGCCGCGTCGGGCGGGAGCGCCTGGTCGAGACGGTGGTCGTCGGCACGGTCCTGGGCGACGCCGTCTTCAGCGCCCTCCGCCGCCTCGCCCACGTGGACGCCTCGGCCCGCCTGTACGGCGAGTCGGGCGCGGCGGAGACGGGAGACGCCGGCGAGACCGGCGAGGCGGGGGGTGCGGCGGAGACCGCGCGCGTCTAGGGGCGCAAGCCGCGCCGGGGAGCTCCGGCGGCCGGGCCTGGGGGAGCGCCGGTGCCGGGCGGTGCGGCGGCCGGGCCGCGGCTGGGCGCGCTGTGGCGGGCCGGGCAGCGGTCGTTGGCTGCGGCGGCCGGGTCGCGGCTGGGCGCTGCGGCAGTCGGGGCGCGGGGATCGGGGGCCGGGCGCTGTGGCGGCCGGGCCGCTGGGGGGTGGCCCGCGGCCGGGGGAACGGCGCGGGCCCCGGGGTGGTGTCACCCTGGGGCCCGTCCGTAGAGGTCCGGCGCGTCGTCGGTCGGGGCGGTCAGTTCTCCTGCTCGCGTTCGACCTGTTCGTTCCACTCGCGCTTGATCGCGCGCCAGGCCTCGTCGGTCTTGCCGAGGCGCCAGTAGCCGGAGATGGAGAGGCGTTCGCGGGGGATCTCGCGCTCCAGGCGGAGGTGGCGGCGGAGTTCCTTCACCGCGCCGGCCTCGCCGTGGACGAACGCGTGGACGTCGCCGGCCGGGAAGTCGAAGGCGCGCACCGCCTCGACCAGCGGCGCGCCGACCGGCCGCTCGCCGCGGTGCAGCCACGTCACCTCGATGCCGGCCGCCGTCGCGAGCTTCTGCTCCTCCGCCGCGTCCGCGACCTCGACGAAGGCGTGCGCCCGCGCCCCGGCCGGCAGGCGCTCCAAGGCGACCGCGATGGCCGGGAGCGCGCTCTCGTCGCCCACGAGGAGGTGCCAGTCCGCCGCCGGGTCCGGCGCGTACGCGCCGCCCGGACCGAGGAACCGCACGGTGTCGCCCGCCTGTGCGCGCGCCGCCCACGGCCCGGCCAGGCCCTCGTCGCCGTGCACCACGAAGTCGACGGTCAGCTCGCGGTGCACCGGGTCCCAGGCCCGCACCGTGTACGTCCGCGTGGTCGGCCACTGCTCGCGGGGGAACTCCGCGCGGATCCGCTCCATGTCGAACGGCTCCGGGTAGGTCACGCCCTCCGCGGCGAACAGCAGCTTGACGTAATGGTCCGTGAACTCGCCGACCTCGAAGGCCGCGAGGCCCTCGCCGCCCAGCACCAGGCGCACCATGTGCGGAGTGATCCGCTCCGTGCGCACCACGCGGGCCTCATGGGCCTTCGGCGCCTTCCGTGCCGGCTGCTCTGCCACGACGGTCTCCCCTGCTCCATATGCTTAGGCTTGCCTAAGCTAGCACTTCAGCGCCGAAGCGTCGTCAGGAGTCGGCCCACCGCGCCGCCCAGACCCCACCGCGCCACGAGTGCCTCCAGGAGCTCCGGGTCCGCCGGGGCGACCGGCAGCGTGGCGTCGAAGTCCGGCATCGGCACGTCGTCGGCGACCCGCACCACCTTCGGCGCCACGTCCAGGTAGGCCGCCGCCTCCACGATGCCGCGCCGCTTCGCCGGGGTGAGCCTCGACCTCGGGTCGGCGGCGGCCGCGCGGACGCCGGCCAGGTCGCCGTACTCGGTGATCAGCTGCGCCGCCGTCTTCTCGCCGATGCCCTTCACCCCGGGCAGTCCGTCGCTGGCGTCGCCGCGCAGGGCGGCGAAGTCCGCGTACTGACCGGCCGCCACCCCGTACTTCTCGCGGATCAGCTCCTCGTCCACCAGGTCCGGGTCGCCCACGCCCTTGCGGGGGAACAGCACCCGCACCTCGCGGGCGTCGTCGACCAGCTGGAACAGGTCGCGGTCGCCGGTGACGATGTCGACCGGGCCCTTCGCCCGGGCGGCCAGCGTGCCGATCACGTCGTCCGCCTCGTAGCCCTCCGCGCCGACCCGGGCGATCCCCAGCGCGGCGAGGACCGCCTCGATGATCGGCACCTGCGGGGCCAGCGTGTCCGGGATCTCCTCCTCGTCCGGACCGGCCGGCGTCTCCTCCGCAACCCGGTGCGCCTTGTACGAGGGGATCAGGTCCACCCGCCACTGCGGCCGCCAGTCCTCGTCCCAGCAGGCCACCAGCTCGTCCGGCCGGTGGTCCTGCACCAGCCGGGCGATGAAGTCGAGCAGACCGCGCACGGCGTTGACCGGCGTGCCGTCCGGGGCCTTCACGGAGTCGGGCACGCCGAAGTAGGCGCGGAAGTACAGGGAGGCGGTGTCGAGGAGCATCAGGCGTCGCGTCACACCCCGATGATGCCGCACCCCGCCGACAACCCCCCGCCGTCGCCGCCCACCCACGACCCCCGCCGTGGCCCGCGCCACAGCCGCGCGCGGTTCCGCGTGGTCTTCGTGACCCCCGTCACCTTCGCGTTTGCCGCCCGGGGGCCCGGGCAGGCGCGGGCCCGGAGCGAACCGGGTCGAATTTCAACCTTTACAGCCGAAACACACTCGGTCGGCGGGCCGATCCCGCCCCGCTCCACGGCCCGGCGACCGCGGGGGTCCAGGGCTGTTTTTCGTTCCAGCACGTGAGGTGTATGTGTCCAGGCTCCAGGCCGACCACCTGTACAAGGTGTTCGGCAGACGACCCGGCGAGGCCGTCGAGAAACTCGCCCGAGGGGCGGATCGCGACGAGCTGCGCTCCGACGGCACGACCGCGGCGGTGATCGACGCCTCGTTCGTCGTCGAACCCGGCCAGATCTTCGTGGTCATGGGACTGTCGGGATCCGGGAAGTCGACCCTGCTGCGGATGCTCAACGGGCTCCTGGAGCCCACCGCGGGCCGGGTGCTGTTCGACGGCGAGGACCTCACCGCGCTCGGCCCCCGCGAACTGCGCGCCGTCCGGTCCACGAAGATCAGCATGGTGTTCCAGCACTTCGCGCTGTTCCCGCACCGCAGCGTCCTGGAGAACGCCGCCTACGGCCTGGAGGTCCAGGGCGTGCCCCGCGCCGCGCGCGAGAAGCGCGCCGCCGAGGCCCTGGAACTGTGCGGCCTGGCCGGCTGGGAGAAGTCCTGGCCCGACGAGCTGTCCGGCGGCATGCAGCAGCGCGTGGGCCTCGCCCGCGCACTCGCCACCGACGCCGACCTGCTGCTCATGGACGAGTCGTTCAGCGCGCTCGACCCGCTGATCCGCCGCGACATGCAGGACCAGCTCCTCGAACTGCAGAAGCGGCTCGGCAAGACCATCGTGTTCATCACGCACGACCTCAACGAGGCCATGCGCCTCGGCGACCGCATCGCGGTCATGCGCGACGGCCGGATCGTCCAGCTCGGCACCGCCGAGGACATCCTGCTGCGCCCCGCCGACGACTACGTGGCCTCCTTCATCCAGGACGTCGACCGCTCACGGGTGCTCACCGCCGCCGCGGTCATGATCGCCCCGGAGGACGAGGCCGCCGACGCCTGCGGCTGCGAGACCGTCGGCCCCGACACCCCCGTCGCCGACCTCTGCGCCGTCGCCGCCCGCGTCCCGCACCCCGTGGCCGTCAAGGACGCGCAGGGCGCCGTGCTCGGCGTCGTACCGCAGTCCCGGCTCATCGGCTTCATCGGCGACGAACAGCGCCCGCCCATGGCCTGCGATGCCGCCCCGGGCCGGCAGGAGGAGGTGACCGCCGGTGCCTAGGCTCCGTCTCGGCGACTGGATCGACGGCTCCGTCGACTGGCTCCGCGCCCAGCTCTCCTGGCTCTTCGACGCCATCAGCGCCGGCGTCACGGGCCTGTACGACGGCATCGAGGCCGTCCTGTCCGCCCCGCAGCCCCTGCTGTTCGCCGGCATCCTCGCCGTCGCCGCCTGGTGGCTGCGCGGACTGACCGCCGGTGTGCTCGCCTTCGCCGGCTTCGCGCTCATCGACTCGATCGAGCTGTGGGACGAGGCGATGTCGACCCTCTCCCTCGTCCTGGTCGCGACGCTCGTCACCCTGGCGATCGCGGTCCCGCTCGGCATCTGGGCGGCCCGCTCCAAGACGGTCAGCGCCGTGCTGCGCCCCGTCCTGGACTTCATGCAGACCATGCCGGCGATGGTGTACCTCATCCCCGGCATCATCTTCTTCGGCGTCGGCGTCGTCCCCGGCATCATCGCCACCATCGTCTTCGCCCTGCCCCCGGGCGTCCGGATGACCGAGCTCGGCATCCGCCAGGTCGACGGCGAACTGGTCGAGGCGGCCGAGGCGTTCGGCACCACCCCGCGCAACACCCTGCTCCGGGTCCAGCTGCCGCTCGCCCTGCCGACGATCATGGCCGGCATCAACCAGGTCATCATGCTCGGCCTGTCGATGGTCGTCATCGCCGGCATGGTCGGCGGCGGCGGTCTCGGCGGCGCGGTCTACCGGGCCATCGGCAACGTCGACATCGGCCTCGGCTTCGAGGCCGGCGTGTCCATCGTGATCCTCGCGATGTACCTCGACCGGATGACCGGCGCCCTCGGCCGCCAGGTCTCCCCGCTCGGTCGGCGCGCCCTCGCCAAGGCCCGCGCCGTCACCTCCCGCACCGCCCGCCTGCGCCACCACCGCCCGCAGCCCGTCACCGCGCTCGCCGGAGTCGTCGTCCTGGCGCTGGTCGCCGGCGGCATGGGCTTCCTCGGCGGAGGCACGTCCGGCGGCACCGCCGCGGGCTCCGACGACGTCGGCAAGGGCGAGAAGCTGTCCGTCGGCTACATCCCCTGGGACGAGGGCATCGCCTCCACCTTCCTCTGGAAGGAGCTCCTGGAGCGCCGCGGCTTCGAGGTCGACGCCAAGCAGCTGGAGGCCGGCTCGCTCTACACCGGCCTGGCCGGCGGCCAGATCGACTTCCAGACCGACTCCTGGCTGCCCGTCACCCACGCCCAGTACTGGTCGAAGTACAAGAACAAGCTGGAGGACATGGGCGCCTGGTACGGCCCCACCTCCCTGGAGCTCAGCGTGCCCTCGTACCTGAAGGGCGTCGACTCGCTCGACGACCTGAAGGGCAAGTCGGGCCAGTTCAAGGGCCGGATCATCGGCATCGAGCCGAGCGCCGGAATGATGGGCATCCTCAAGGACAAGGTCCTCAAGGACTACGGCCTGGAGGGCGAGTACAAGGTCGTCGACGGCTCCACGCCCGGCATGCTCGCCGAGCTGAAGCGGGCGTACGACAAGAAGGAACCCGTCGTCGTGACCCTGTGGTCCCCGCACTGGGCCTACTCCACCTACGACCTGAAGAAGCTGAAGGACCCCAAGGGCTCCTGGGGCACCGGCGACGGCGTCCACACCCTGGCCCGCAAGGGCTTCGCGGCCGACCAGCCGCAGGTCGGGAAGTGGCTGAGGAACTTCAGGATGACGGAGAAGCAGCTCACCGGCCTGGAGGCGAAGATCCAGGAGACCGGCAAGGGCAATGAGCAGGAGGCCGTCCGTGCCTGGCTGAAGGAGAACCCCGGCCTGGCGGACAAGTGGACCCCCGTGTCCGGCAAGCAGAAGTCCGCGCAGGGCGCCGACCGCGCGCAGGGCGCCGACCCCGCGCAGGCGCGTCCCCCGAAGGACTGAACGCGACCGGCGTCCACCTCCGCGTGACCCCCCGCAGCGCCGTGCGCGAGCGGCCCCGCCCCCTCCGGGCGGGCCGCTCGCGCGCGGCGTTCGCGCGCTCACCGACGGCACCGGATACCGGCCGATTCCGCCGGCGCGCGAAACCCGGGCCCAAAGCTGCGTAAGGTGCAGGTAACCGATGAGTACGCATGACGCGTACACGTGACGAGTACGGACCTGCACCACCGCCGACGGGCACGACGGGATCGGGAGGGAGCCGAGGTCATGGACGACAAGGAATCGCTTCGGGTGGGCGCCGCCGTCAGGAAGCGCCGCCGGGCACTGGAGCTGACCCTGGCCGTCGTCAGCTCGCGCAGCGGCCTGTCCGTGCCCTTCCTCAGCCAGATCGAGAACGAGCGCGCCCGCCCGAGCATGCGCTCCCTGCAGCGCGTCGCCGACGCCCTGGAGACCACCGCCACCGCGCTGCTCGCCGCCGCCGACTCCGCCCGCACCGTCGACGTCGTACGGGCCGCGGAACACCTCGAGCAGATGCCCGAGGGGGTACGCCCCCTGCTGCGCGGCCACCATCAGCTGCACGCGCTCGAGTTCCGCGGCGAGCAGGAGGCCGGCCGCGAGTACCAGCACCGCAACGACGAACTCCTGTACGTGGCCGACGGCTCGGTCGAGGTCGAGGCGGAGGGCCGCGCGTACCGGCTGGAGCGCGGCGACGCCCTGCACCTGACCGGCGGCGTGCGCCACCGGTGGCGGGCCACCGGGCCGGACACCCGGCTGCTGGTCGTCGCCGTGGCGGACCACATCGAGGCGACGGAGCCCGACTGATGCGCGTCGTCTCCCTGGTGCCCTCCCTCACGGAGGCGATCGCCGTCACGGCCCCCGGCGTGCTCGTCGGCGTCACCGACTGGTGCACCCACCCGGCCGACCTCGGCGGCGCGGCCCGCGTCGGCGGCACGAAGAACCCCGACGTCGCCGCGATCATCGCGCTCCGGCCCGATCTCGTCGTCGCCAACGAGGAGGAGAACCGGGCGCCCGACCTCGCCGCCCTGCGCGCCGCCGGCCTCGACGTCCTGGTCACGGAGGTCCGCACGCTGCCGCAGGCGCTGCGCGAACTGGAGCGCGTCCTGCGGGCCTGCGGGCTCCCGCCGCGGCCCCGCTGGCTCGACGAGGCGGAGGCGGCCTGGGCGGACAGCACGCCGGAGGGCGCCTCGCACACCGCCGTCGTGCCGATCTGGCGGCGGCCCTGGATGGTCCTCGGCCGGGACACCTTCGCCGGCGACCTGCTCGCCCGGCTCGGGGTGCGCCAGCTGTACGCCGGGCACGCCGAGCGCTACCCGCGGATCCCGCTCGACGAACTCCGGGACGCCGGCGCCGACGTGGTCGTGCTGCCCGACGAGCCGTACCGCTTCACCGCCGACGACGGGCCCGAGGCCTTCCCCGGACTGCCCGCCGCGCTCGTGAGCGGCCGTCACCTCACCTGGTACGGGCCGTCGCTGGCCGAGGCGCGCCGGGAACTCGACCGGGCCCTGGCAGCAGCGCTCCGCTGACCAGCCCGCGCGCCGTCAGCGCCGCCGCCGTCAGCCATGCGGCGACCAGCAGCGCGTACAGGCCCGCCGCCAGCCACCGGAACAGACCGAGCCCCGTGTGCCCGGCCAGCGCCTCGGCGGCGGTCACGCAGGTGCCGACCGGGAAGGTGAACGCCCACCAGCTGAGCGCGAACCCCATCCCGCGCCGCCGCGCCCGCAGCACCAGCACCCCGGCGAGCCCCAGCCACAGCAGCGCGAAGCCCGTCACGGGCACCCCGTACAGCACGGCGAAGACCGTGAACCCCTCGGCGTACGGAGCGGGCAGCACGCCCGGCGCCGCGTCGGCGAACTTGCCCGCCGCGGTGGCGGACTGGCCCAGCGGCCCCAGGACCAGGAACAGCGTCGGCGTCAGCGCGAGCGGCGGCGGGCCGGCGGTGACGAGCCGGCCGAAGACCAGCGGCAGGATCAGCAGCGTGGCGAGCAGGCTCAGCCCGAACAGCGCGTGGCAGGTGTACAGCAGCGACTCCCGCCACGGCCCGCCGGCCGGCAGGTGCGGCACGAGCAGCGGGCCGAGCGCCGCCGAGACCATCGGCGGCACCACCGGGAGCAGCCAGGCCGGCGAGGCGTGTTCGACGCGGTGGTGCACGACCATCAGGTACGGGACGGCCACCGCGACCGCGAGTCCGGCCGCGGTGCCGGCGGTGAACAGGACCGCGTCGACGGCGACCGCCGCGCCGCTCCCGATCCAGTCCCGCCCCACGACCAGCGTCGCGCCGCCGACCGCGAGCAGCGCCATCGGCGCACAGCCCAGGAACGGCGCGACCGCCGGGTCCATGAGGTGCTCGCGCGCCCGGTCGCGGTGGTGGATCCAGTGCAGCGCGCGGGCCGACAGCAGCACGGCGAGCAGGACGCAGGAGAACGCCCAGACGACGACCGCGGCGGCGCGCAGACCGGGGACGTGCACGGGGAGCGTCGCGCCGGCGGTGGCGACGATCGCGGTCCCCATGACCGACGCGTACCAGTTGGGTCCGAGGTCACGGACCCACCCCGCCTTCGCCCGGTGGGGCTGGGCGGGGAGGACGGCACGGCGCACGGCCGGAGTTCGAACAAGGGTTGCCATGAAAGCCACCGTCTCCCGGCGGCTCCGGCCCGACCAGGGATCATGGCCCTATGACGTCATAAGCTGGCTTTATGAGCAGTGACGGTTCGCCCTCCGAGACGCACGCCCCGCTGGCCCACCGGGTGCCCGACCTGGGCGCGCTGGAGCTGCTGCTCGCCGTGGCCCGGCACGGCAGCCTCGGGCGGGCGGCCCGCGAGGTCGGCATCACGCAGCCGGCCGCCAGCAGCCGGATCCGCTCCATGGAGCGCCAGCTCGGGGTCGCCCTCGTCGACCGTTCGCCGCGCGGTTCCCGGCTCACGGACGCGGGCGCGCTGGTCACCGACTGGGCGCGGCGGATCGTGGAGGCGGCGGAGGCGTTCGACGCGGGCGCGCAGGCGCTGCGGACCCGCCGCGACTCGCGGCTGCGGGTGGCCGCCTCGATGACGATCGCGGAGTATCTGATGCCGGGCTGGCTGATCGCGCTGCGCGCCGAGCGCCCCGACACGGCGGTCTCCCTGCACGCGGGCAACTCGGCCTCGGTCGCGGAGCGGCTGCTCGCCGACGAGGCGGACCTCGGCTTCGTGGAGGGCCTGGCGGTGCCGGACGGCCTGGAGGGCGCGGTCGTCGCGCACGACCGGCTCGTCGTGGTCGCCGCGCCGGGCCACCGCTGGGCCCGCCGCCGGAGCCCGCTGACCGCGGCGGAGCTGTCGGCGACCCCGCTGATCCTGCGCGAACGCGGCTCGGGCACCCGGCAGGTCCTGGACGCCGCCCTCGCGGACGAGGGCGGTCTCGCCCGGCCGCTGCTCGAACTGGCCTCCACCACCGCGGTGAAGGCCGCGGCGGTCAGCGGCGCGGGCCCGGCCGTGCTCAGCGAGCTGGCCGTGACCGAGGAGCTGGCCTCCCGCCGGCTCGTCGAGATCCCGCTCGACGGCGTCCCGCTGGCCCGCGCCCTGCGCGCCGTCTGGCCCACGGGCCACCGCCCGACGGGCCCGGCCCGCGACCTCCTGTCGCTGACGCGCGGCTGAAACCCGGCGCCCGCCATCGCCCGACAGGCAATCGGCCGGGACGCGCGGCCGGCCCCGACGCGCCATCGGCCTGTCGTGCGGCCGGATCCGACGCGCGGCTAGCCCCGACGCGCGGCTAGCCCCGACGCGCCCGGGCCGCCGCCACCAGGCCGCGGATCACCCGCAGGTCCTCGCCCATCTCGGGGTGCCACTGCACGCCCAGGGCCCAGCCGGGGCCGGGCAGTTCGACCGCCTCGACCGTGCCGTCCTCGGCGTACGCGGACGGGGCGAGCCCCGCGCCGAGCCGGTCGACGGCCTGGTGGTGGTACGTCGGTACCGAAGCGGCCTCCGGGACCAGGGCGGCGTACAGCGTGCCCGGCACCGGCTTGACCTCGTGCCGGCCGATCACGCCGACCGCCTCCACATGCCCGTCCAGGTGCTGCACCAGCGTCCCGCCGCGCGCCACGTTCAGCAGCTGCATCCCCCGGCAGATGCCGAGCAAGGGGGTGCCGGAGGCGAGCGCCGCCTCGACGAGCGCCAGTTCCCAGGCGTCCCGCTCGCGGGCCGGCGGCCCCGTACGGGGGTCGGGTTCGGCGCCGTACCGCACCGGCTCGACGTCCGCGCCGCCCGCGACGACCAGCGCGTCGAGCCGGGCCACGACGGCTGCCGCGGCGTACGGCTCGTCCGGCGGCAGCATCACGGCGTGGCCGCCGCCGGCCTGCACCAGCCGGGGATAGGCGGCGGGCAGCAGGGCGGCGGGCAGGTCCCACACGCCCCACCGCGCCTGGTCGAGATAGGTCGTCACGCCGATGAGCGGCTTGGACAAGGTTTCCTCCGGGAGATCCGTCGTGCTGCTCAGTCGCGTTCGAGCTCGGCCTCGGCCGCCGCCAGGGCCGCGAACTCCTCCTCGGGAGCCTGGGCCACCAGGCGGTGCCGACTGTAGAACGCGAAGTAGGCGAGGGCGATCACGTACACACCGAGCGCCATGAACGCCGCGTCCTTGTCGACCAGGAAGGTCGCCACCAGCGCCGACAGGGCGAGGACGAAGGCCACGGACGAGGTCACGACGCCGCCGGGCGTGCGGTACGGGCGGTGCAGTCCGGGCTCGCGGCGGCGCAGCACGATGTGCGAGAGCGCCATCAGCGCGTAGCTGATCGTCGCCCCGAACACCGCGATGTTCAGCATCCGCGCCCCGTTGCCCGTCCCGGCGGCGAGCGCGAAGCCGATCGCGCCGGGGATCAGCAGCCCCAGGTACGGGGACTTGCGGCGGCTGGTCAGCGAGAGGAACCGGGGCAGGTAGCCCGCCCGGGAGAGTGCGAACAGCTGCCGGGAGCCGGCGTAGATGAGGGAGAAGAACGAGGCGACCAGGCCCGCGAGCCCGGCGTAGTTGACGAACCGGCCGAGCGTGGTGGGCTCCCCGTCGCCCTGCAACGCGACGACCAGCGGGTTCCCGGCCTCCTGCACGGCCGCCGAGCCGCGGGCGCCGGTGGTGGCGAGGAAGGTCACGACGGCGAGCAGGACCAGGATGCCCATGGACAGCGCCAGCGCCCTCGGCATCGAGCGCACCGGGTCCTTGGCCTCCTCGGCGGCCAGCGGCACGCCCTCCACGCCGAGGAAGAACCACATGCCGAACGGGAACGCCGCCCAGATGCCGAGCAGTCCGTACGGGAGCCAGGAGTTGGAGCCGAACGCCTCCGGGTCGGCCGGGATGTCGTTCAGCCCGTCGACGTGGAAGTCGCTGAGCGCGCCGAGCGCGAAGATCACCAGCGCGGCGACCGCGATCACCGTCACCACCAGGCTGAAGCGCAGCGCCTCGCCGACGCCCCACAGGTGGATCCCGATGAAGATCACGAAGCAGGCGAGGTAGACCGGCCATCCCGACTCCAGGCCGAAGAGGCCCAGCGATTCGACGTAGTCGCCGATGAAGATGGAGATCGCCGCGGGGGCGAGCACGTACTCGATGAGGATCGCGGTACCGGTGAGGAAGCCGCCCCACGTGCCGAGGGCCCGGCGGGCGAAGCCGTAGCCGCCGCCCGCCGTCGGCAGGATCGCCGAGAGCTCGGCGAGCGCGAAGACCAGGCAGGCGTACATCGCGCCCATCAGGACCGTCGCTATGGCGAGGCCGCCGAAGCCGCCCTTGGACAGGCCGATGTTCCAGCCCGAGAAGTCGCCGGAGACGACGTACGCCACGCCGAGGCCGGTGAGCAGCAGCCAGCCGGCGCTGCCGCGGCGCAGCGCACGGCGCTCCAGGTACGCGTCGGGCGGTGGGGTGGTGCTCCCGGAGGTGTCTTCCAGCGTCATGGCAGCGTCAGCTCCCGCGTCGGGCCCAATGGAATGGATCCATACCTTTGCGCCGGGCGGGCGGGAGCGCAAGCCCCGTGCGTTACTTTCCGGTTACTGCGGATGCTCCGGTCGCCCCGGATGCTCCGGTCGCTCCGGCCGCGCCTCAGCTGAGGAAGCCGCGCAGCAGCGCCGCCGTGCCCTCGCAGTGCTCCCGCGCCGTCTCGTACGCCCGCGCCGTGTCCCCGGCGAGGACCGCCTCCACGAGCGCCGTGTGCTGGCGCTGCGAGTGCTCCAGGTTCCGCACGAGCAGCGGGATGCAGTCGAGCAGGTCGTTCACCGTCGCCCGGACCGCCGCGTACTGCGCGGTCAGCGCCGGCGAGCCGGACAGCTCGGCCAGCGTCAGGTGGAACAGCGTGTCCTGGCGCCGGTAGTCGGCCAGCGGCGCGTCGTGCGTCGCCGCGAGCGCCGCCCGCAGCCGCTCCGCCCCCTCCTCCGACAGGCCGTGCGCGGCGCACAGTCCGGCCGCGCCCACCTCCAGGGCCTCTCGGAAGCGCAGCGTGTCCTCGATGTCGACGGAGGCGATCCGGCGGCGCAACTCGTCCTCGTCGCCGCTCGGCCTGCGCTCCCGGACGAACGTGCCCCCGTACCGGCCGCGCCGGCTCTCCACCAGGCCCTGCTCCTGCAGCACCTTCAGGACCTCGCGCAGGGTGACCCGGCTGATGCCTATCCGGTCCGCCAGCTCCCGCTCGGGCGGCAGCCGGTCGCCGCCCGGCACGAGACCGAGCCGCACCACGCGCAGGATCTGCTCCAGCGCCTCCTCGAAACCGTTGCCCGCACGCACGGGCCGCAGCACGGACGTCAGGCGGTCCGTCGGCTCCTCGATCCCTGTCACGTCGCGGATCCCCTTCCCAAGCAATGGTCTTCGGTAATACCTTATGGCTCCCGGCTGGCCGAAGGAGGAGCAAATCCCGTGGCAGACCGCAAACCCCCGCTCGACGTCGAGGAGCTGCGCGCCCTCGTCGCGAGCGGTGAGATCGACACCGTCGTCCTCGCCTTCCCCGACATGCAGGGACGGCTCCAGGGCAAGCGGTTCGCCGCACCGTTCTTCCTGGACGAGGTCCTGGAACACGGCACGGAAGGCTGCAACTATCTCCTGGCCGTCGACACCGAGATGAACACGGTCGACGGCTACGAGATGTCCTCCTGGGACCGCGGCTACGGCGACTTCGCCATGCACCCCGACCTCGCCACCCTGCGCCGCGTCCCCTGGAACGAGGGCACCGCGATGCTGGTCGCCGACCTCGCCTGGGCCGACGGCTCGCCCGTCGTCGCCGCGCCCCGGCAGATCCTCAGGCGCCAGCTGGAACGGCTCGCCGAGCACGGCTACACCGCGCACGTCGGCACCGAGCTCGAGTTCATCGTCTTCAAGGACACCTACGAGGAAGCCTGGGACGCCGGCTACCGCGGCCTGACCCCGGCCAACCAGTACAACATCGACTACTCGGTCCTCGGCACCGGCCGCATCGAGCCCCTGCTGCGCCGCATCCGCAACGAGATGGCCGGCGCCGGGCTCACCGTCGAGTCCGCCAAGGGCGAGTGCAACCCCGGCCAGCACGAGATCGCCTTCAAGTACGACGAGGCCCTCGTCACCTGCGACCAGCACGCCGTCTACAAGACCGGCGCCAAGGAGATCGCCGCCCAGGAGGGCGTCTCCCTCACCTTCATGGCGAAGTACAACGAGCGCGAGGGCAACTCCTGCCACATCCACCTCTCGTTGCAGGACGCCGACGGCCGCAACGCCATGGCGGGTTCCCCGGACGACCCCCACGGCATGTCGGACGTGATGCGGCACTTCCTGGCCGGACAGCTCGCCGCCCTGCGCGAGTTCTCCCTCCTGTACGCGCCGAACATCAACTCCTACAAGCGCTTCCAGCCCGGCTCCTTCGCCCCCACCGCCGTCGCCTGGGGCCACGACAACCGCACCTGCTCCCTGCGCGTCGTCGGCCACGGCCGCTCGACGCGCTTCGAGAACCGGCTCCCCGGCGGCGACGTCAACCCGTACCTCGCCGTCGCCGGACTCGTCGCGGCCGGCCTGTACGGCATCGAGCAGCAGCTCGAACTGCCCCCGGCCTGCGCCGGGAACGCGTACACCGGCGAGTACGAGCACGTCCCCACCACGCTGCGCGAGGCCGCCGAACTCTGGGAGAACAGCGCGATCGCCAAGGCCGCCTTCGGCGCCGAGGTCGTCGCGCACTACCGCAACATGGCCCGCGTCGAACTCGACGCCTTCGACGCCGCGGTGACCGACTGGGAGCTGCGCCGCTCCTTCGAACGCATGTGAGGACCTACGTGCCGCACCAACTGCTCGTCCTGAACCCGGCGACCGAGGACGTCGTCGCCACCGTCCCCGCCGCCACCGCCGCGGACGTCGACGCCGCCGTCGTACGCGCCGCCGCCGCGCAGCGCGGCTGGGCCGCCGCCGCGCCCGCCGACCGGGCCCGGCTGCTGCGCCGCTTCGCCGTCGTCGTCGACGACCACCTCGAGGAACTCGCCCGCCTGGAGGTCCGCGAGGCCGGCCACACCATCGGCAACGCCCGCTGGGAGGCGGGCAACGTCCGCGACCTGCTCGACTTCGCCGCCGGGGGAGTGGAGCGGCTCAGCGGCCGGCAGATCCCCGTCCCCGGCGGCCTCGACGTCACCCTCCTGGAACCCCTCGGCGTGGTCGGCGTGATCGCGCCCTGGAACTTCCCCACGCCGATCGCCGCCTGGGCCACGGCCCCCGCGCTCGCCGCCGGCAACGCGGTGATCCTGAAGCCCGCCGAGACCACCCCGCTCACCGCCCTCAGGCTCGCCGAACTCGCCCTGGAGGCGGGGCTGCCCGAGGGGCTCTTCCAGGTCCTGCCCGGCGAGGGCGCGGTCGCCGGAGACGCGCTCGTCGTCCACCCCGGCGTCGCCAAGATCGTCTTCACCGGCTCCACCAAGGTCGGCAAGGCGATCATGGCCAAGTGCGCCGACCAGGTGAAGCGCGTCACCCTCGAACTCGGCGGCAAGAGCCCCAACATCGTCTTCGCCGACGCCGACATCGAGGCCGCCGCGGCCGCCGCCCCCATGTCCTTCCTCGACAACAGCGGCCAGGACTGCTGCGCCCGCACCCGCATCCTCGTCCAGCGCGGCGTGTACGACCGCTTCCTGGAGCTGCTCACCCCGGCGATCGAGGAGATCGTCGTCGGCGACCCGGCCGACGAGCGCACCCAGATGGGACCGCTGATCTCGCGCGCCCAGCTGGACCGCGTCCGCTCCTATGTCCCCGACTCCCTGCCCGGCATCCGCGGCAAGGCCCCCGAGGGCCCCGGCTTCTGGTTCCCGCCGACCGTCCTCACCGACGTCGCCGAGGACGCGCCCTGCGCCGTCGAGGAGATCTTCGGCCCCGTCGCCGTCGTCCTGCCCTTCGAGGACGAGGCCGACGCGATCCGGCTCGCCAACGCCACCCCGTACGGCCTGTCCGGCTCGATCTGGACCCGCGACGTGGGCCGCGCCGTGCGCGCCTCGCGGGCGGTCCGGGCCGGCAACCTGTCCGTCAACTCCCACTCCAGCGTGCGCTACTGGACCCCCTTCGGCGGCTACAAGCAGTCCGGCCTCGGCCGCGAACTCGGCCCCGACGCCCTCACCGCTTTCACCGAGACCAAGAACGTCTTCATCAGCACGGAGGCCTGAACACCCATGACCGACCGCACCGAAGAGATCGTCTGCCGCCGCCTGGTCGGCCGCACCGCCGTCATCACCGGAGCCGGCAGCGGCATCGGCCTCGCCACCGCCCGCCGGCTCGCCTCCGAAGGCGCGAACGTCGTCTGCGGCGACATCGACGCGACCGCCGGCAAGGCCGCCGCGGAGGAGGTCGGCGGCACGTTCGTCCAGGTCGACGTCACCGACCCGGAGCAGGTGGAGGCGCTGTTCAGGACCGCGTTCGACACGTACGGCTCCGTCGACGTCGCCTTCAACAACGCGGGCATCTCCCCGCCGGACGACGACTCCATCCTGGAGACCGGCCTGGAGGCGTGGAAGCGGGTCCAGGAGGTCAACCTCACCTCCGTCTACCTGTGCTGCAAGGCGGCCCTGCCGTACATGCGGCAGCAGGGCCGCGGCTCCATCATCAACACCGCCTCGTTCGTGGCGATCATGGGCGCGGCGACCTCGCAGATCTCGTACACCGCCTCCAAGGGCGGCGTGCTCGCCATGTCGCGCGAGCTCGGCGTGCAGTTCGCCCGCGAGGGCATCCGGGTCAACGCGCTGTGCCCGGGGCCGGTCAACACCCCGCTGCTGCAGGAACTGTTCGCCAAGGACCCGGAGCGCGCCGCGCGCCGCCTGGTGCACATCCCCGTCGGCCGGTTCGCCGAGGCCGAGGAGATCGCGGCGGCCGTCGCGTTCCTCGCCAGCGACGACTCCTCCTTCGTCAACGCGACCGACTTCCTCGTGGACGGCGGGATCTCCGGCGCGTACGTGACGCCGCTGTAGGCGTCCCTTCGCCGCGGGGGCTCCTTTCCGGCCCGCCCAACCCGCCCTCTAGGCTGGCCGGATGAGCATGAGCACGCCTGCGGGCTGGTACCCGGACCCCGGGACGCCCGGGACCGAGCGGTGGTGGGACGGCAGCGCGTGGAGCGGCCACACGAGGCCCGCCGGCGGGCAGCCGGCCGGCGGGTACCCGGGGCCGGCCGCGGGCTATCCCGGGCCCGCGCCCGGACACCCCACGGCCGTCGTCGTGCCGCCGGCGGCCCCCGGGCCCCGGCGCGCGGCGGTGATCGGCGGAGCCGCCGCGGCCGTCGCCGTCGTGGTCGCGGTGATCGTCGCCGTCGTCGTCAACGGCGGCGACGACCCGGCCCCGCCGCCCGTCGCCGGACCGACCACCAGCGCCACGTCCTCCGCCCAGCCGGCCGGCGACCCCACCGGGCAGGCCAGCCCCGGCGGCGACGCGACCGTGGTCGAGGACCAGCTCAACGGCATCTCCCTGCCCATCCCGCAGGGCTGGGAGAAGCCCGAGCGCACCACCGACGACGTCCCCACCGTCAGCACGATCGGCGACTACCAGTGCCCCGGCGACGTCGGCGAGAGCTGCAAGTACGGCACCGTCACCTCCCGGACGCCCTCCAAGACCGACGCGGCCACCCCGGAGGCCATCGCCAAGGCCGACATCGCCCAGGCGGTGGAGCAGGCGTACGGCGAGGACATCCTCGGCAACAACCCCTACGGCGGCGTCACGTCCCACACCGTCCTCGCCTCCAAGCCGACCGTCGTCGCGGGCCGCGACGCCTACCTGGTCCGCTGGAAGGTCGTCACCGGCAAGGGCCCCGGCGGCGTCGTGCAGTCCCTCGTCTTCCCCTCGCCCTCCGGCAGCCAGGCGCCGGTCCTCGTCCGCTTCGTCTTCGACGGCGGACCGAAGGGCCCGCCGCTCACGCTGATGGACGAGATCGCCGCGGGCATCAAGGCGCTGTAGCGGCGCGGCGGCCGGGCGCGCCGGGCGTCCGTCAGAGGCGCGCCGGGCGGTGGCCAGTCCGTTCAGCACGATGCCGAGGACCCCGTCAGAGGAACGTCCGGCCCTCGCCGCGGTACGTGGGCACCGTCGCCGTGACCCGGTCGCCCTCGACCAGGTGCAGCCGGTCGAACCGCTCGCACAGCTCCCCGGCCTTCGCGTGCCGGAACCACACCTTGTCCCCGATCAGCAGATCGTCGGCGGCGGGTCCGAGCAGCGGCGTCTGCACCTCGCCCGGCCCCTCGCGCGGGTCGTACCGCAGCCCCGCCGGCAGGTACGGGACCGGCAGCCGGTCCCGGCCCGCCGCGCCCGACGCTGGGTAACCCCCGCCGAGCACCGTCACCACGCCCACGCCGGGGCGGCGGACCACCGGCTGGGCGAACAGGGCGGCGGGGCGGCCGGCGAACGACGAGTAGTGGTCGAACAGCCGCGGCACGTACAGGCCCGAGCCGGCGGCGATCTCCGTCACCGCGTCCTCCGCGGCGGTGTGCTGGACGCTGCCGGTGCCGCCGCCGTTCACGAACTCCAGGTCCGGCGCGACCGCCCGCACGGCACGGACCGCGGCCGCGCGGCGCGCCGCCAGCTCCTTGCGCGCCGCGGCCTGCATGAGCCGGACCGCCCGCGAGCGCAGCGGACGGCCGTCCACCGCGTCGCCGACGCCGGCGACATGACCCTCGTACGCCATCAGGCCGACCAGCCGGAACCCCGGGCGGCGCGCCACCGAACGCGCCAGCTCGGCCAGCTGCGCCGGCTCGTGCAGCGGAGAGCGGCGGGCCCCGACCCGGACCCGGCCGCCGAGCAGACGAAGCGAGGTATCCAGCTCCAGGCAGACCCGGACGGTCTCCCGGCCGCCGTCGCGCGCCCGGTCGATCAGCTCCAGCTGCGCCGGGTCGTCGATCATCACCGTCACGGACGCGGCCAGCTTCTCGTCGCCGGCGAGCGCGGCGAAGCCGGCGCGATCCGCGGAGGGGTAGGCGAGGAGCACGTCCTCGAAGCCCGCCCGCGCGAGCCACAGCGACTCGTCCAGCGTGAACGACATGATCCCCGCGAAGCCCTCGCGGGCCAGGGCCCGTTCCAGCAGCGCCCGGCAGCGCACGGACTTGCTCGCCACCCGTATCGGCTTCCCCGCGGCCCTGCGCACCAGGTCGTCGGCGTTGGCGTCGAACGCGTCCAGGTCGACGATCGCCACGGGCGCGTCCAGATGGGCGGTGGCCCGGTCGTACCGGGCGCGGTCGGCGGCACGGGGAGTCATGGCCCGAGCTTGCCAGACCGCACTACCCGAGGGTAAGGGGATCATCCGGTCAGAACCCCCGCGGTTCCCGTCCGGGGCGGAACAGCCCGTAGAGTGACGCCCATTGCCAGGCCGGTACGAGCACCCGTACGACTGTGCGTGGGTACGACGACGGAAACGAGAACGAGCGGGGGGACGCGCGATGCCGACCGACGCCCACCCGTCGCCCCAGCCCCATCCCCAGGCCCCGTCACCCCAGCAGCCCCCGTCCCCCCGGGCCCCCGCGCCAGCTCAGCCCGCGCCCGCGCAGGCACAGACCGCGCAGACCCCAGCCGCACCGGCCCAGGCCGTGCCCGCGCCGCAGCAGCCGTCGGCTGCGCAGGCCGGGTCGTCGCGCCCCCAGGGGCCGGCAGGCCAGCCGCCGCAGCGCCCCCGGGCCACCGCGCCGGCCCAGTCCGCGTCCGCGCAGTCCGCGCAGGCACAGACCGCGCAGACCCCAGCCGCACCGGCCCCGGGCGTGCCCGCGGTGCAGCAGCCGTCGGCTGCGCAGGCCGGGTCGTCGCGCCCCCAGGGGCCGGCAGGCCAGCCGCCGCTGTCGCCCCGGAACCCCGTACCGGCGCAGGCCGCACCGGCCCCATCCGCCGCCCCCGCGCCCCAGCCGTCGGCGACCCCGCAGGCCGGGGCGTCGCGCCCGCAGGCGCAGGTGCCGTCCGCGCCTCAGCAGCCCCCCGCCGCGCCGGTCCCGTCCGCGCGGCCGGCGGGCGCGCAGACCTCCCTCGTGCCGCCGCAGTCCACGGCCACGGGTCCGCAGCGGACGCCCCCGCCCCCGGCCGTGCCGCCGCGGCCCACGACGGTCCCGCGGTCGCCCGCCGCCGGGCAGCCCTGGGCCGTGCCCGTTGCGGCCGTGCCGGACGAGGACACCGCCCGGCTGCGGGCCACGCCGCCGCGCGCGTACCCCTCCTTCTCCTACGCCGTGCCGCCCGAGACGCCCAGCGAGACGACCACGCGGCTGCGGCCGATCCGGGAGCGGCGGTTCGGGTGGGTCGTCGCGGCGGGCACCTGCCTCGTCCTGGGGCTCGGGCTCGTCGGCGGGGCCGTCGCCGGTGTCGTCCTGGCCCGGCAGGGGCACGGGGCCGCACAGGAGCCTGCGGGATACGCCGAGGCCCGGCGGGCCTGGCACAGCACGCCCGTCGACACGCTCTTCCCGCGCAGCCTCAAGGGCCCCGGCGCCGGCCCCGGCGGGGCCGACCGGGCGTGGACCCGCGTCGCCGTCGCGCCCGACGCGCCCTGCACCCCCGCCGTGCTCTCGCCCGCGCTCGTCACGACCCTCCGGCCCGCCGGCTGCGTCCGCGTCGTCCGCGCCACGTACACCGACGCCACCGCCACCGGCGTCGTCACCGTCGGCCTGGTCTTCACCGAGGCCGACCCCGCCGCCATGTCGACCCTCACCCAGCAGCTCACCGCCGGGGGCCGCGCCAAGCGCGCCGACCACATGCCGCGCGCCCTGGCCGCCCCCGGCACCCCCGCCGCCCGCTTCGGCGACGCCCAGCGCGCCAGCTGGCAGCTCGCGGCCGTGCCCGAACTGCCCGTCCTCGTCTACGCGGTGTCCGGCTTCGCCGACGGCCACCCCGTCCCCCGCCCCCAGCCCGCCGCCGAAGCCATGGACTCCCGCCAGACCACCGCCCCCGCGCAGGCCGGCCTCGGCCACGAGGCCAAGGGCGTCGCCGACCGCGTCGAACGCGGACTGCGCCGCGTCGTCGCCGCGGCCGCCCGGGAGGGCGAGCGGTGACGCGCCCCCGCCCCCTCCTGGCCCGGCTCCGCGCCCTCGCGCTGCCCCTGGCCGCCGCCTTCGTCGTGCTGCCCGCCGCCGCCCCGGCCCACGCCGACACCATCCGCGCCCGCCAGTGGGGGCTGGAGGCGCTGCACACCTCCGATGCCTGGCGCACCACCAAGGGCCGCGGCATCACCGTCGCCGTGCTCGACACCGGCGTCGACGCGAGCCACCCCGACCTCGCCGGCAACGTCCTCGCCGGCAAGGACCTCATCGGCTTCGGCGCGGAGCGCGGCGACCGCGCCTGGGCCCGCCACGGCACCGCCATGGCCGGCATCATCGCCGGACACGGCCACGGCCCCGGCCGCCAGGACGGCGTCCTCGGCATCGCCCCGCAGGCGACGATCCTGCCCGTCCGGGTCATCCTCGAAGGCACCGACAAGGCCCGCGCCCGCGCCCGCGAGACCCGCGGCGGGGCCCTCGCGCAGGGCATCCGCTGGGCCGCCGACCACGGCGCCGACGTCATCAACCTCTCCCTCGGCGACGACAGCGAGTCCGCCCACCCGGACGCCGAGGAGGACGCGGCCGTCCAGTACGCCCTCGCCAAGGGCGTCGTGGTGGTGGCCTCCGCGGGCAACGGCGGCGACAAGGGCGACCACATCTCGTACCCCGCCGCCTACCCCGGCGTCATCGCCGTCGCCGCCGTCGACCGGTACGGCACCCACGCCTCGTTCTCCACCAGCCGCTGGTACGCCACCGTCAGCGCACCCGGCGTCGACGTCGTCATCGCCGACCCGGACCGCCGCTACTACGAGGGCTGGGGCACCAGCGCCGCCGCCGCGTTCGTCTCCGGCGCCGCCGCGCTCGTCCGCGCCGCGCACCCCGGTCTGACGCCGGCGCAGGTGAAGCAGCTTCTCGTCGACACCGCGCGGAACCGCCCCAAGGGCGGGCGCAGCGACGACAAGGGGTACGGCACCGTCGACCCGGCCGCCGCGATCCGGGAGGGCGGGAAGCTCGCCGCCACCGCGAAAGCCGCCGCCGGGCAGGCCGCGGCCGCCGGACACCAGGGCCGGTACTTCGGCGCGGGGCCCGCCCCGGAGGCGGGCGACGACCGGCCCGTCGGCGTGCTCGCGCCGGCCGCCGGCGGCGTCGGCGTGCTGCTGCTGGTCGCCGCGGTCGTCCTGTGGCGCGGCAGCCGCACCCCCGCCCCGCGCCGCCCCCGCTGACGCACCACGGCCGACCGGCGCCGCCCCCGCGACCGCCGCATTCCGCCGCCCCGCGCCGCCCCCGCCGGACCGAGCGACCCGCCGTGCCCTGCCGACCCGCTGGACCGGGCGACCCGACCCGCCCCGCCCCCGACGCGCCGCGCCCTTGCCGACCGCCGCGCCCCGCCGACCCGCGCCCCGCCGGACCGAGCCATCCGCCGCCCCGCCGACCCGCCCCGCCCCGCCGACCCGCCGGACCGAGCGGCCCGCCCCGCCGGATAGGCTCGGGGGGTGGCGCTCAAGAACATCCCGGACTCCGGTTTCTCCGACGACGACGGCACCGCGGACCCGCGGCTCACCGCGGCCCTCGCCGCCTGGGCGGAGGACCGCACCGCCCACGCGCCGGTCCTGGAGGCGCTGAAGAGCGCCCGGCTGCTGGTCCCGGTCGTCGCGATGCTCGGCGAGGTCGAGGAGGACCCGGAGACCGGTCTGCGCCGCGAGAAGACCAGCGACATGGCCGTGCCCACGCTCACCGCGGGCGACCGCCGGGCCCTGCCGGCCTTCACCTCGATCGCCTCGCTGGCCCTGTGGGACCCGGCCGCCCGGCCCGTGGCCGTACCGCTGCACCAGGCCCTGGCCGCCGTCGCGCACGAGAAGGCCGACACCCTCGTGCTGGACCTGGCGGGCCCCGTGCCGTACCAGGTGACCGGCCCCGCCCTGCTGGCCCTCGCGGAGGGCCGCACCAGCACCGACCCGCTGCGGGACCCGGCCGTACGGGACGCGGTGCGCGCCGCCGTGGCCGGCGAGCCCGCCGTCGTACGGGCCTACCTCGGCCCCGGCGCGACGGACGGCACCCTGGCCCTCGTCCTCGCCGACGGCGCCGCCCCGGCGGAGGCCGCCCAGCGCGTGGCCCGCGCCCTGGCCGCGGACGACACACTGAGGGCCCGCCTCGTGCGGGGCCTCGACCTGGCACTCCTGCCGGCCACGGCCCCGCCTCCCGGCGAGCCCTTCTACGTACGCGACTGAGGTACGGGAGCTCCCGTACCGGTACGGACTAGCCGTACACCGGCCCCGTGTACTTCTCGCCCGGGCCCTGGCCCGGCTCGTCCGGGACGATCGACGCCTCGCGGAACGCCAGCTGCAGGGACTTCAGGCCGTCCCGCAGCGGCGCCGCGTGGAACGAGCTGATCTCCGTCGCGCTGGCGTCCAGCAGACCGGCCAGCGCGTGCACCAGCTTGCGGGCCTCGTCCAGGTCCTTGTGCTCCTCGCCCTCCTCGGTCAGCCCGAGCTTCACCGCGGCGGCGCTCATCAGGTTCACGGCGACCGTCACGATCACCTCGACCGCCGGGACCTCCGCGATGTCGCGGGTCATGGCGTCGAAGTCGGGGGAGTCGGGGGAGTCATTGGTGGGCGTCTCACTCATGGGGCCCACGATATGCCCCGCCGGGCGGCGGCCCTCCGGTTAGCCCTCGCCCCGGGGACCTGCTAACCTTGTGTAACGACCGGCCGGACACCTGCGTGCCCGGCCCACAAGTGGAGGCTCCGACTTCCCACCTTGCCGCCCTCAGGGGCGGCGGGTCACCGGTCAGGCGGCCGCCATCGTTCCGTACGGACGATGGAGTCGCCCGATGTGCGCCCCGCGGTACACCGCGGCGGTGCTCCGGTATTTCCGTGGAGCCCCGCCTGTGTCCCGTCCGGGGCATTTTTCGTGCGCCGGCATGGTTGGTCTCAACGTTCTACACGTGACGTGTCCGTCCGCCAAGGCGGTCGCGTGGTGCTACCGAGGAGGATCCATCAGCGCCGAGCCCCGCATCAACGAGCGGATTCGCGTTCCCGAGGTGCGTCTTGTCGGCCCCAGCGGCGAGCAGGTGGGCATCGTCCCGCTTGCCAAGGCCCTGGAGCTCGCGCAGGAGTACGACCTCGATCTGGTTGAGGTCGCGGCGAACGCCCGTCCGCCCGTGTGCAAGCTCATGGACTACGGGAAGTTCAAGTACGAATCGGCCATGAAGGCCCGTGA
This sequence comes from Streptomyces tritici, assembly GCF_048500665.1. Taxonomy (NCBI): domain Bacteria; kingdom Bacillati; phylum Actinomycetota; class Actinomycetes; order Kitasatosporales; family Streptomycetaceae; genus Streptomyces; species Streptomyces tritici. The sequence continues at coordinate 1,056,203 of NZ_CP183183.1, read as the reverse complement.
GGCGCGCAAGAACCAGGCGCACACGGTCATCAAGGAGATGAAGCTCCGGCCGAAGATCGACCCGCACGACTACGACACCAAGAAGGGTCACGTCGTCCGGTTCCTCAAGCAGGGTGACAAGGTCAAGATCACGATCATGTTCCGTGGTCGTGAGCAGTCCCGGCCGGAGCTCGGTTACCGACTGCTGCAGCGCCTCGCGGAGGACGTTCAGGAGCTTGGCTTCATCGAGTCCAACCCGAAGCAGGACGGCCGGAACATGATCATGGTTCTCGGTCCCCACAAGAAGAAGACCGAGGCCATGGCCGAGGCGCGTGAGGCCCAGGCCGCACGCAAGGCCGAGCGCCAGGGCGGTGCGTCCGAGGCGCCGGCCGAGAAGTCTTCGGCCGACGAGTCGGCCGAGAACGCCGAGGCGTGATCCGGCGGGGGCTGCCCTCCAGGCAGCCCCCCGGACCGCCCGGCACCACCACACGAAGAATTGACGCTCCCGGTCGCCCGGTGCCCGCACCGGAGGGAGCGCCACTGACGAGGAGAGAACGGCGCCATGCCGAAGAACAAGACGCACTCCGGTGCCAAGAAGCGCTTCAAGGTCACCGGCTCCGGCAAGATCCTGCGGGAGCGCGCCGGCAAGCGCCACCTGCTCGAGCACAAGTCGTCCAAGCTGACGCGTCGCCTCACCGGCAACGCCGAGATGGCCCCGGGCGACTCGGCCAAGATCAAGAAGATGCTGGGCATCTGACCCTGATCTCCCGCCCTCGTTGACGAGGGCTTCCGGCCCAGTCCGGGACCCAATGGATTTCGGGTCGTGTGAGTACCACCACGGCCCCCCTACAAGGAGTTAAGAAGTGGCACGCGTCAAGCGGGCAGTCAACGCCCACAAGAAGCGCCGGGCGATCCTCGAGCAGGCCTCCGGCTACCGCGGTCAGCGTTCGCGCCTGTACCGCAAGGCCAAGGAGCAGGTCACCCACTCGCTGGTCTACAACTACAACGACCGCAAGAAGCGCAAGGGCGACTTCCGTCAGCTGTGGATCCAGCGCATCAACGCCGCTGCCCGCCTGAACGGCATGACCTACAACCGCCTCATCCAGGGCCTGAAGGCTGCCAACATCGAGGTGGACCGCAAGATCCTCGCGGAGCTGGCCGTCAACGACGCCAACGCGTTCGCCGCGCTGGTCGAGGTCGCGCAGAAGGCTCTGCCGGCCGACGTCAACGCCCCGAAGGCCGCCGCCTGATCCTGCAGGCCGCAGTACTTCCGCCCGGACCCGCAGGCGCTCGCCTGCGGGTCCGGGTGCGTCAGCCCCCGGACCACGAGAGAGAACCGCCGCAGCCCATGGTCACCCCCGAGCCGATCTCCCCGCGCTCCCCGCGCGTCGTCGCCGCCCGGCGGCTCGCCAAGCGCAACTTCCGGGGCAAGGAACGCCGGTTCATCGCCGAGGGCCCGCAGGCCGTCCGGGAGGCCGTCGCCCACCGCGGCGGCGACGGGCAGCCCACCCTCGTGGAACTCTTCACCACGGCCGAGGCCGCCGAGCGGTACGCCGACATCGTCGAGGCCGCCCGCGCCACCGGCGCCCGCGTCCATCACGCCTCCGACGCCGTGCTCGCCGAGGTCTCCCAGACCGTCACCCCGCAGGGCCTGCTCGGCGTCTGCCGCTTCCTCGACTCGCCGTTCGAGGAGATCCTCGCCGCGAAGCCCAGGCTCGTCGCCGTCCTCGCGCACGTCCGTGACCCCGGGAACGCCGGCACCGTGCTGCGCTGCGCCGACGCCGCGGGCGCCGACGCCGTCGTCCTCACCGACGCCTCCGTCGACCTGTACAACCCCAAGTCCGTGCGCGCCTCCGTCGGTTCGCTGTTCCACCTGCCGGTGGCCGTCGGCGTCCCGGTCGAGCAGGCCGTCGCCGGACTGAAGGAGGCCGGCGTGCGGATCCTCGCCGCCGACGGCGCGGGCGAGGACGACCTCGACGACGAGCTGGACGCCGGCACCATGGGCGGCCCCACCGCATGGATCTTCGGCAACGAGGCGTGGGGGCTCCCGGAGGAGACCCGCGCCCTCGCGGACGCCGTGGTGCGCGTCCCCATCCACGGCAAGGCCGAGAGCCTCAACCTCGCGACGGCCGCCGCCGTGTGCCTCTACGCCTCCGCGCGGGCCCAGCGACCCCGCCGTACCCACTGAGGGGGTCCAAACCGTCACCTTCAGCTAGTAGGGTGACGGGCTCGGGGGCCCACTGCGTCACACGGAGGGGTGGGATACGGGGATGACGGCCGACACGGACACGGACAGGCCCGCAGGCGAGCCGAGCGCGCCGCCGCACGACCCCGAACCGCGCCGTCCCGCCGCCGGGCCGCACCCGGCCCCCGCCGAGCCCCACGCGGCCGGCGCCGCGCCCACGCCCCTCGCCGACGCCGACGGCCCGCCGGACGGGCTCGTCGCCGCAGGGACCGTAAACCCCGACGGCCCGCCCGACGCGCTCGTCGTCGCCGCGACCGTGGACCCCGACGAGCTGCCCGACGGGCTCGTCGTCGCCGACGCCGCCGGCCGGGTCGTGTGCTTCAACGCCGCCGCCGCACGCATCACCTCCGTCCCCCCGGCCCGCGCCCTCGGCCGCCCCCTGGAGCAGGCGCTGCCCCTGGAGGACCTCAAGGGCCGCCGCTGGTGGACGCTCACCGACCCGTACGGCGGCCTCGCCACCCGCACCGGCCAGCCCGAGCGCAATCTGCTGCTGCCCGGCGGCCGCGAGGTCCTGGTCTCCGCCCGCTACGTCCGCGACACCCCCGCCGGCCCCGTCCGCCGGGTCGTCGTCAGCCTCCGCGGCACCGAGGCCCGCCGCCGCACCGAACGCAGCCACGCCGAACTCATCGCCACCGTCGCCCACGAGCTGCGCTCCCCGCTCACCTCCGTCAAGGGCTTCACCGCGACCCTGCTCGCCAAGTGGGAACGGTTCACCGACGACCAGAAGCGCCTGATGCTGGAGACCGTCGACGCCGACGCCAACCGCGTCACCCGGCTCATCGCCGAACTGCTCGACATCTCCCGGATCGACTCCGGCCGGCTCGAAGTCCGCCGCCAGCCCGTGGACATCGCCGCCGCCGTCGGCCGGCACATCCAGGCCCACACCGCCGGCGGCCAGTCCCCGGACCGCTTCTTCGTCCGCGTCCGCCCCGGACTGCCCGCACTCTGGGCGGATCCGGACAAGATCGACCAGGTGCTCGGCAACCTGCTGGAAAATGCCGTGCGCCACGGCGAGGGAACCGTCACCATCGACGTGGCACCCGCCATCGCGCAGGACGACGAGAAAGGCACGGCCGTCACCGTGAGCGACGAAGGCCCCGGCATCCCCGAGGAGTCGATGGGCCGTGTCTTCACCCGCTTCTGGCGGGGGAGCAAGCGCGGCGGCACCGGCCTCGGCCTCTACATCGTCAAGGGCATCGTCGAGGCCCACGGCGGCACCATCACCGTCGGCCGCGGCCCCCGAGGCGGGGCCGAATTCCGATTTGTCCTGCCCGTCGGCGCCCCGGCCTATCTCGCCTGACGAGACCGAAGCCGCGCAGGCCGCCCACGGGCCCGAACGCGTCCCCGCGCCCCGTTAGACTCGACCTTTGGCACGTTTGCGCCCTTGTCGTCGAGCGGGGGCCGCGCCCAGCCAGCCAACGGAAGCACGGGAAGAGATGTCGGCACCCAATAAGTCGTACGACCCGGTCGAGGTCGAAGCCTTGAAACCGGAAGAGATCGAGCGCATGCGGGACGAGGCGCTCGCCGCCTTCGCGGCCGCCGGCGACCTCGACGCGCTCGCGCACGCCAAGACGGCGCACACCGGCGGCACCTCGCCGCTGGCCCTCGCCAACCGGGAGATCGGCGCGCTGCCCCCGCACGCCAAGGCCGCCGCCGGCAAGCTCGTCGGCCAGGCCCGCGGAGCGGTCTCCAAGGCGCTGGCCGCCCGCCAGGCCGAGCTCGAGGCCGAGCGCGACGCCCGGGTCCTGGTCGAGGAGGCGGTGGACGTCACCCTGCCGTACGACCGCGTCCCGGCCGGCGCCCGCCACCCGCTGACCACGCTGATGGAGCGCGTCTCCGACGTCTTCGTCTCCATGGGCTACGAGGTCGCCGAGGGTCCCGAGGTCGAGGCGGAGTGGTTCAACTTCGACGCCCTCAACTTCGTGCCGGACCACCCGGCCCGCCAGATGCAGGACACCTTCTTCGTCCAGGGCCCCGAGGGCACCACGGGCGACGAGTCCGGCATCGTGCTGCGCACCCACACCTCCCCGGTGCAGGCCCGCACGCTCATCGACCGGGAGCCCCCGGTCTACGTCGTGTGCCCCGGCCGCGTCTACCGCACCGACGAGCTCGACGCCACGCACACCCCGGTCTTCCACCAGATCGAGCTGCTCGCCGTCGACGAGGGCCTCACCATGGCCGACCTGAAGGGCACCCTCGACCACATGGTCCAGGCGCTCTTCGGCCCGGACATGAAGACCCGGCTCCGCCCCAACTTCTTCCCGTTCACCGAGCCGTCCGCCGAGATGGACATGCTCTGCTACGTCTGCCGCGGCGAGTCCGTCGGCAACCCCGACCGCCCCTGCCGCACCTGCGGCAGCGAGGGCTGGATCGAGCTCGGCGGCTGCGGCATGGTCAACCCGAAGGTGCTCGTCGCCTGCGGCGTGGACCCCGAGAAGTACAGCGGATTCGCCTTCGGCTTCGGCATCGAGCGGATGCTGATGTTCCGGCACAACGTGGAAGACATGCGAGACATGGTCGAGGGTGACGTCCGGTTCACCCGGCCGTTCGGGATGGAGATCTGATGCGGGTCCCGCTTTCCTGGCTGCGGGAGTACGTCGACCTGCCGGCGACGGAGACCGGCCGTGACGTGCAGGCCAAGCTCATCTCCGCCGGCCTCGAGGTCGAGACGGTCGAGCAGCTCGGCGCCGGCCTGACCGGCCCGCTGGTGGTCGGCAAGGTCCTCACCATCGAGGAGCTGACGGAGTTCAAGAAGCCCATCCGCTTCTGCACCGTCGACGTCGGACAGGCCAACGGCACCGGCGAGCCGCAGGAGATCATCTGCGGCGCCCGGAACTTCGCCGAGGGCGACAAGGTCGTCGTGGCCCTGCCCGGCGCCGTGCTCCCCGGTGACTTCCGGATCGCCGAGCGCAAGACGTACGGCAAGGTCTCGCGCGGCATGATCTGCTCCGGCGACGAGCTCGGCATGGGCGACGACGGCAGCCACGGCATCATCGTGCTCCCGCCGGAGCACGAGGTCGGCACCGACGCCCTCGCGCTCCTGGAGCTGTACGACGAGGTCCTCGACATCGCCGTCACCCCGGACCGCGGCTACTGCCTGTCGATGCGCGGCGTCGCCCGCGAGACCGCCATCGCGTACGGCCTGCCGCTGCGCGACCCGGCGCTGCTCGACGTGCCCGCCCCGAACTCGTACGGCTACCCGGTCACGGTCACCGACCCCACCGGCTGCGACCGCTTCGTGGCCCGCACGGTCAGCGGCCTCGACCCCGAGGCCCGCTCGCCGATCTGGCTTCAGCGCCGCCTGCAGAAGGCCGGCATGCGCCCGATCTCGCTGGCCGTCGACATCACCAACTACGTGATGCTGGAGCTCGGCCAGCCGCTGCACGCCTACGACCGCAGCCGCGTCCAGGGCACCATCGGCGTGCGCCGCGCCGAGGAGGGCGAGCACTTCGTCACCCTCGACGGGGCCCACCGCGCCCTGCACCACGAGGACCTGGTCATCACCGACGACCGCGGGCCGATCGGCCTCGCCGGCGTCATGGGCGGCCAGAACACCGAGATCGCGGACTCCGTGACCGACCCCGAGACCGGCGCCGTCACCGGCACCACCGAGGTCGTCATCGAGGCCGCGCACTTCGACCCGATCGCCATCGCCCGCACCGCGCGCCGCCACAAGCTCTCCTCCGAGGCGTCCAAGCGCTTCGAGCGCGGCGTCGACCCGCAGGCCGCCGCCGCTGCCGCGCAGCGCACGGTCGACCTGCTGGTGCTGCTCGCGGGCGGTACGGCCGAGGCCGGCGTCACCGAGATCGTCGCGCCGTCCGGGCCGCGCACGGTCGCCATGCCGGCGAACCACCCCGACAAGGTCGCGGGCGTCGCCTACGGCCGCGAGACCGTCGTCCGCCGCCTGCAGGAGATCGGCTGCGACGTCTACGGCCAGGACGAGCTGATCGTCACCGTGCCGTCGTGGCGGCCCGACCTCAACGAGCCGAACGACCTCGCGGAGGAGGTCATCCGGCTCGAGGGCTACGAAAACCTGCCGTCGACGCTGCCCAAGCCGCCTGCCGGCCGCGGGCTGACCGAGCGGCAGCGCACCCGCCGCCGGGTGGGCCGCGCGCTCGCCGGCGCCGGCTACGTCGAGGCCCTGAACTACCCGTTCATCGGCGAGCAGGTCCTCGACCAGCTCGGCCTCGACGCCGACGACGCCCGCCGCAACGTGGTGACCCTGGTCAACCCGCTCTCCGACGAGGAGCCCGCGCTCCGTACGACGCTGCTGCCGGGCCTGCTCGGCGCGCTGCGCCGCAACGACGGGCGCGGCAGCCACGACCTGGCGCTCTTCGAGGCCGGTCTGGTCTTCCGGCCGGGCGAGAAGCCGGGCGAGGCGGAGCGGCTGCGGGTCGACGCCCGGCCCGCCGACGAGGACCTCGCCGGACTCGACGCCGCGCTGCCCGCGCAGCCGTACCGCGTCGCCGTCGTCCTGGCCGGCGGCCGCGAGCAGGCCGGCTGGTGGGGCAAGGGCCGTCCGTCCGACTGGGCCGACGCGATCCAGGCGGCTCGGATCGTCGCCGCCGAGGCCGGCGTCGAGCTGATCATCGGCGCCGACCAGCACGCCCCGTTCCACCCGGGCCGCTGTGCCGCGTTCCACGTGATCGTGGACGGCGAGCAGGTCCTCGCCGGCCACGGCGGCGAGCTGCACCCGCGGGTCGTCAAGGCGCTGGGCCTGCCGGCCCGGACCTGCGCGATGGAGCTGGACCTCGACCTGCTGGAGCGGGCGAACCAGGGGCCGCTGAAGGCCCCGCGGATCTCGTCCTTCCCGGTCGCCACCCAGGACGTCGCCCTGGTCGTCGGCGCGGACGTGCCGGCCGCCACGGTCGAGTCGGCGCTGCGCGAGGGGGCGGGTGAACTCCTGGAGTCCATCCGGCTGTTCGACGTCTACACCGGCGACCAGATCGACGCGGGCAAGAAGTCCCTGGCGTACGCGCTGAAGTTCCGCGCCCCGGACCGCACGCTCACCGTCGACGAGGCGTCGGCGGCCCGCGACGCGGCCGTCGCGCTTGCGGCCGAGCGCTTCGGCGCGACGCTCCGCGGCGCGTAGCCACCGCCCACGGCCGGAGGGCCGTCGCCGGGACCTCCCGGCGGCGGCCCTCCGCCGTTCCCGCCGCCGTGTCGCCCCGCCCGCCCGGCCTGACAAGTCCCCGGCCGTGCGGTGCAATGGTCGTGGGAGACGTCATGGACGTGGCTGCGGAAGTCGAACGGGCGCGGGACGCCTTCGCGCGTCAGGCGTGGTCGGAGGCGTACACCGCGCTCTCGGCCGCCGACCGGGCGCGACCGCTCGGCCCCGACGACCTGGTGCGCCTGGCCACCGCCGCCAGCCTGGCGGGCCGCGACGAGGAGTGCGGCGCGGCGACCGAGCGGGCCCACCACGCCTACCTGGACCTCGGCGAGACGGCGCGCGCCGTGCGCTGCGCCTTCTGGATGGCCGTGCCGCTGCTGCTGCGCGGCGAGCGCGCGCGCGGCGGCGGCTGGCTCGCCCGGGCCCGGCGGCTCCTCGACGAGGGCCGGCTCGACTGCGTGGAGCAGGGCTACCTGCTCTTCCCGCAGGGCCTGCGGCTCGCCCACAAGGACCCCCGGGCCGCGTACGCCACGTTCACCGAGGCCGCCGCGATCGGCGAGCGCTTCGGGGACGAGGACCTGGTGACGCTGGCCCGGCACGGCCAGGGCCGGGCCCTGATCTACACGGGCGACACCGCCGCCGGGACGGCCCTGCTCGACGAGGCCATGGTCGCGGTCAGCTCCGGCCGGCTCTCGCCGCTCGTGACCGGCCTGGTGTACTGCAGCGTCATCGAGGCCTGCGAGGAGATCTACGACCTGCGCCGCGCCCAGGAGTGGACGGAGGCCCTGTCGGACTGGTGCGCCGCGCAGCCGGACCTCGTGCCCTACCGCGGCCAGTGCCTGATCCACCGCTCCCACGTGCTGCAGACCCACGGGGCCTGGCCGGATGCCTTGGACGAGGCGCGCCGGGCCTGCGAACGGCTCGCCGCGTCCCCGGGACGGGCGGTCCTCGGCATGGCGCTCTACCAGGAGGCCGAGCTGCACCGGGTCCGCGGGGCCTTCGACCGCTCCGAGGAGGCGTACAGGAACGCCGGCGCCTGCGGGCACCGGGCCCAGCCGGGCCTCGCGCTGCTGTGGCTGGCCCAGGGGCGGACCGACGCGGCGGCCGCGGCCATCCGCAGCGCCGTGGACGAGACCCCGGACCGGCTGCGCCGGGCCCGGCTGCTCGCCCCGTACGCGGAGATCATGCTCGCCGCCGGTGACGTGCCGGCCGCCCGGGCCGCCGTCGACGAGCTGACGCGGACCGCCGGGGACCTCGACGCGCCGCTGCTGCGGGCCGTCGCCGCGCAGGCCCGCGGCGCCGTGCTCCTGGCGGAGGACGACCCCGCGGCGGCGCTCGACGCGCTGCTGGAGGCGGGCCGGATCTGGGACGAGATCGAGGCCCCGTACGAGCGGGCGCGCGGCCACGTCCTGCTGGGGCTCGCCCGGCGGCGGCAGGGGGACGCGGGCACCGCCCTGCTCGAACTGAACGCGGCCCGCCAGGTGTTCCGCGAACTCGGCGCGGTCCCCGACCTCGCCCGCCTGGATGCCCTCACCCGCGAGGCCCCGCGCGGTGACGACCGGCTCAGCCCACGCGAGATCGAGGTCCTGCGGCTCGTCGCCACCGGCCGGACCAACCACGCCATCGCCGCCGAACTCGTGCTCAGCGAGAAGACCGTGGCCCGTCACCTCAGCAACATCTTCGGCAAGCTCGGCCTCTCCTCCCGGGCCGCCGCCACGGCCTACGCCTACGAGCACGAACTGGTCGGCCGGCGATGGGCAGAATGACCCATCGCCGCCGCCCCGCCCGATTGGGACGTTCTCCCGAAGCCGCCGGGCCGACGGGTGCCTAGTGTCGGGTCCAGGAACGCACGAGGAGGCCCGCGATGAACCCCACCGACAGGCTGGAACACATCGAGACGGTCGTCATCGGCGCAGGTCAGGCGGGTCTCTCGACCGGTTACCACCTGGCCCGCCGCGGCCGCCCGTTCGTCGTCCTCGACGGCAACGCCCGCATCGGCGACAACTGGCGCTGCCACTGGGACTCGCTGCGGCTGTACAGCCCGGCCAAGGTCGCCTCGCTGCCCGGGATGCGCTTCCCCGCGCCGCCGATGTCCTTCCCCGCCAAGGACGAGATGGCGGACTTCCTGGAGGCGTACGCCGAGCGGTTCGACCTGCCGGTCCGCACCGGCGAGCGCGTCGCCCGGCTGGGCCGCGAGGACGGGTCGTACGTCGTCGAGACCGGCACCACGACCTACGTCTGCGAGCACGTCGTCGTCGCCTCCGGCTCGTTCGGCCGGACCCCGTACGTCCCCGCCTTCGCCGACGGGCTCGACCCGCGCATCGCCCAGCTGCACTCCAGCGCCTACAAGAACCCCGGGCAGCTGAGGCCCGGCGGGGTGCTGGTGGTCGGCGCCTCGCACTCCGGCGGGGACATCGCGTACGAGGCGGCCACGGCCGGCCGTCCGACCGTGCTCAGCGGGCGGATCCGCGGCGAGATCCCGTTCGACATCGAGGGCCGCCCGGCGCACGCCGTCTTCCCGGTCCTGTGGTTCCTCGCGCAGCACGTGCTGAACCTGCGGACCCCGGTCGGCCGGAAGATGCGCCCCGAGGTCCGGGCCCACGGCGGGCCGCTGATCCGGGTCAGGCGGGCCGACCTCACCGGCGCCGGCGTCGAGCTGGTCCCCGAGCGGACCGTCGGCGTGCGCGACGGGATGCCGGTCCTCGACGGCGGCCGGGTCCTGGACGTGGCGAACGTCGTCTGGTGCACCGGCTTCCGCCAGGACTTCTCCTGGATCGACCTGCCGGTCACCGGCGAGGACGGCTGGCCGCTGGAGCGGCGCGGCGTGGTCGACTCCGCGCCCGGGCTGTACTTCGTCGGCCTGGCCTTCCAGTACGCCTTCGCCTCGATGCTCATCGGAGGCGCGGGCCGGGACGCGGAGCACGTGGTGAACCATCTGGTGAGGCACCGCTCCGGAACCGCCGCGAAGGAGCGCACGGCGGCGCACGCCTGACGCCGCGCGCCCGGCGCTCCCGCACGGCCGGCCGGCTGCGCACCCGTACGGCGGTCCGCCGTCTGTGCGGGTGGCGCGGCCCTGGCGCAGGGAGGCGAACGCCGGGCGCTCACTCCTTCGGGTGAGAAGTCTGGCGGATGTTCCCCCGTGACCGGCCGCGTCGACAGAATCGACGCGGCCGCAGGGGCCGGCCTGCGTGCTGGAGGGCCTCAGGGAGGGCCGTGCATGATCCGTACAAGGTCGTCGCACTCCGAGGGCTCCCGGCTGCGCCGGTTCGGCCCGCTCGTCCTTCCCGGCGTCTGGGGTGCCGCGGCCGTCACCTGGAAGCTCGTCTGTCCGCTCGCCCAGCAGCCCGGGCTCGCCATGCGCATCGCCACGAGTGCGCTGTTCTTCAGCGTCGGCACCGGGCTCGTCCTCGGCATCCGCCGCGGCTTCGCCCGCGAGCTGGAACGGATGCGGGCCATCGCCCACGCCGCCCAGCGCGTCGTACTGCGCCCGCTGCCGCCCCGGCTGGACGGGCTCGCGCTCGCGGCCGCCCAGCTGTCCGCCTCCCGGGGCGCGGAGGTCGGCGGCGACCTGTACGAGGCGGCCGCGACCCCGTACGGCGTGCGCCTGCTCATCGGGGACGCCCGCGGGCACGGCCTCGCCGCGCTCGGCGCCGTCGCCGCGGTCCTGGGCAGCTTCCGGGAGGCCGTCCACGACGAGCCGCAGCTCGGCGGTGTGCTCCGCAGACTGGACCGGGCGCTGGCCCGGCATCTGCGCGACCGGGCCCGCGACGAGCACCCGGCCGGGGGAGCGGAGGAGCCCCAGCACCCGGCGGCCGAGGAGTTCGTCACCGTCCTGCTCCTGGAGATCCGCGCCGACGGGTCCGTACGCGCGCTCAACTGCGGCCATCCCGGCCCGGTCCGGCTCGCCCGCACCGCCGAGGCCCTGCCGGCCGGCGACCCGCTGCCGCCGCTGGGCGCGTTCCCGCTGCCGGCCGAGCTCACCCCGTACTCCTGCGGCCGGCTGCGGCCCGGCGAGGCGCTGCTGCTGCACACCGACGGCGTCGAGGACGCCCGGGACGCCGGCGGCCGGTTCTTCCCGCTGGACGCGGTCCTCGCCGACGCCCTGCGGGAGGGGCCCGTCGTGCCGGCGGCCCTCGTGGAGCGGGTGCACACCGCCCTGCTGCGGCACACCGGCGGCCGGCTCGCCGACGACGTGGCGCTGCTCGTCGTCCGCAACGACCGGGTGCGGGTCCCGGCGCAGCCCGCCGAACCCGGGCTGCGCCGTACCCGACCGGCGCCGTACCCGCGTTGAGGGCCGGGGCCTTCCGGTCGGCGCCGCCCGCCCTGCCACGGAGTGTCGGGCAGACGGCAGGACGGACGGCGCGGGGCGGGCCGTCGCACTGTACGAGGGGGAGCAGACGGCCCGGCCGCCTCCGGGGAGGCGGGTCCCTCCTCCGTGAGGGGCAGGCGCCCTCAGCGGAGAGGACGCTCAGTCAACCGGCAGCGCGGGCCGGACGGCAGAGCGCACAGGCCACGTATGCGGGCCTTCCCATCACACCCCGTGCGAATCAGCCCCTGGGCCTGTCCGGCGGATCATGGCCGAGGCCGCGATCCGCCGGACAGGCCCTAGTCTGTGCGCACCGAGCCACGGGAGAGCGAGCCCATGCAGCCCAACACCCTGCTCGACGCCCTGCTCGACGAGGCGGGCGTCTCGCACGCGGGCCTGGCCGCGCACGTCAACCGGGCCGGGCGGGCCCGGGGTCTGACGCTGCGGTACGAACACACCGCCGTCGCCCGCTGGTTGAAGGGCCAGCGGCCGCGCGGGCAGGTGCCCGACCTGATCTGCGAGGTGCTGGCCGCCCGGCTGCACCGCACCGTCACCCTCGACGACATCGGCCTCGGCGTCCCCGGCGCCGCGGCCCCGCACGGCTCGCCGCTGTCCGGCTTCGTCGAGCGGGCCACCGCCCTGTGGCGCTCCGACGAGCAGCAGCGGCCGCACGTCATCGCGGCGGCGGCCGTCACCGGCACGCCCGCCGTGATGCCGGTCTGGGAGTGGGAGAACCCGCCGGAGGACTCCGACGTCTCCCGCGACGGCCTGACCCGCGTGGGCCCCTCCGACATCGCCCTGCTGCGCGCCGCCCGCGCCCACTACGAGCTGATGTACCGCAAGGCCGGCGGGCTCGCGACCCGCGCCCGGATCGTCGGGTTCCTCAACGCCGAGACCGCGCCCCTGCTGCGCGGCTCGTACCCCGACGCGCTGGGCCGGGAGCTGCACCGGGCGACCGGCGGCCTGGTCGCGATCGCCGGGATCTGCGCGTACGACTCCGACGCGCACGGGCTGGCGCAGCGGTACTTCCACCAGGCGCTGCGGCTCGCGAAGGCCAGCGGCGACCGCGGCCTGGGCGCGTACGTGATCGCGCTGCTCGTCAACCAGTCGCTGTTCATGGGGGAGTACCGGCAGGCGGTGGCCTTCGCGGAGGCGGCGCTGCGCTCGGCCGGCCGGCGGATCACCCCGGCGCTGGCCGGGGACCTGTCGGCGATGCAGGCGAAGGCGTACGCGCATCTCGGCGACGGGGCCGCCGCGTTGGCCTGCATCCGGCGGGCCGAGGCGGAGGCGGAGCGGATCTGCCCGGGGTCCGAGCCGGCGGAGACCGGGTACGTGCAGCCGGGGCACGTCGACGTGCAGATCGCGGAGGCGCTGCTGCAACTGGGCGATCTGCCCTCGGCGCACGCGCACGCCGAGGAGGCCGTGGCGGCGCCCGCGCACGACCGCGCGCGGGTGCACCGGCTCGCGATGCTCTGCCAGATCGAGCTGCGCGAGGGCGAGGCGGACCGGGCGGCCCGGACGGCGGTGGAGATGACCGAGCGGGCCCGGGGGATGGAGTCGCAGCGGCTGCGCGACCGGCTCCGGCTGGTGCGGGAGCACCTGCTGGCGAGCGGCGGCGGGGACGCACGAGCGGCCGCGGAACTCATCGACGGCGCGCTGCGCGTTCCGCTGTGACCGTCGGGCTGCTGCCATATTGCCACCTACCGATCGGAAGGCGGCAGAAACGTGCAGTGGACGAAATTAAGCGAACAGCCTGTCTATGAGAACCGCTGGTTCCGGGTGAACCTGGCGGACGTCGCGCTCCCCGACGGCCGCCGCCTCGACCACTATCTGATCCGGCTCCGCCCCGTCGCCGTCGCGACGGCCGTCAACGAGGCCGACGAGGTCCTCCTGCTCTGGCGCCACCGCTTCATCACCGACAGCTGGGGCTGGGAACTGGCCGCCGGCGTCGTCGAGGACGGCGAGGACATCGAGGCCGCGGCCGCCCGCGAGATGGAGGAGGAGACCGGCTGGCGGCCCGGCCCGCTGCGCCCGCTCCTCACCGTCGAACCCGCCAACGGCCTCACCGACGCCCGGCACCACCTCTACTGGGCGGAGGAGGCCACGTACACGGGCCCGCCCGAGGACGCGTTCGAGTCCTCGCGGCGGGCCTGGATACCGCTCAAGGAGATCCCCGGCATGGTCGCCCGCGGCGAGATCCCGGCCGCCAACATGGCCGCCGGACTGCTGATGCTCCATCATCTGCGCCTGGGCTGACGGGAGGAGAAGCGCCGGACGGCCCGTACCTGTGCGGTGTACGGGCCGTCCGGCCGGCGCGCCCGCGGGCAGCGGAGCCCGGGCGCGGGTCTGGGGTGGGCTTCCTCGGGGCGGGGCTCAGGCGTAGACGTAGAACCCCGAGCCGGTCTTGCGGCCGAGCCGGCCCGCGTCGACCATGCGCTGCAGCAGCGGGGGAGCGGCGTACAGGGGCTCCTTGAACTCGCTGTACATCGAGTCGGCGATCGAGGCGATGGTGTCCAGGCCGATCAGGTCGGACAGCTTCAGCGGGCCCATCGGGTGGGCGCAGCCGAACTCCATGCCGTTGTCGATGTCCTCGCGGCTGGCGATGCCCGACTCGAACATCCGGATCGCGGAGAGCAGGTACGGCACGAGCAGCGCGTTCACCACGAAGCCCGAGCGGTCCTGCGCGCGGATCGCGTGCTTGCCGAGCACCTTCTCGGCGAACACCTGGGCGCGGCTGATGGTGCCCTCGGAGGTGGTGAGGGCCGGGATCAGCTCGACCAGCTTCTGCACCGGGGCCGGGTTGAAGAAGTGGATGCCGATGACGTGGTCCGGGCGGGACGTCGCCACGGCCAGCTTCACCAGCGGGATGGAGGAGGTGTTCGAGGCCAGGATGGCGTCCGGGCGGGTCAGCACCTGGTCGAGCACCTGGAAGATCTCGGTCTTGACCTGCTCGTTCTCGACGACGGCCTCGATGACGAGGTCGCGGTCGGCGAACTCGCCCAGGTCGGTGGTGAAGCTGAGCCGCGCCAGCGCCGCGTCCCGCTCCTCCTCGCTGATCTTGCCGCGTTCGGCGGCCTTCGACAGCGAGGTGGTGAGCCGGGTGCGGCCGATCTCCAGCGCCTCGCCGGTGGTCTCGGCGACCTTCACGTCGAGCCCCGAGCGGGCGCACACCTCCGCGATGCCCGCGCCCATCTGGCCGCAGCCGACCACTCCGACGCGCTCAATGTCGGCCATGGAGTCCGTCACCTCGTGTCTTTCGCTCTGCTTGGCGGCGGACCCCGTGTGATTCCGGTTCTCCGCCTCGACCCCATGACGTTACTCCGCCAGCCTCGTTTGATCGATCGTTCAGGAGGGGCATGCTGGCCGCACAGGTGTGACGTACCCGACATCCGAGGGGCATCGATGCGGCGAATGGGACGAAGGGGTTTCGTGACGGGGGCGGCCGGAACGGCCGCGGCACTGGGGTTCGGCGGCGACACCGCCGCGTACGCCGGTTCCGCCAGGGCTTCCGGGGCCGGGCCGGAGGGAGGTGGGCGGATGAGAAGAAGGCCACAGCGCGCCTCCGAGTTCCGGGGCATGTGGATGGCCACCGTCGCCAACCGCGACTGGCCCTCGCGCAGCGGACTGACGGCCGTGCAGCAGCGCGACGAGCTGCTGACCCACCTCGACACGGCCGTGGCCCGCCGGCTCAACGCGGTGGTGCTCCAGGCCCGGCCGACCGCCGACGCCCTGTGGCCCTCGCCGTACGAGCCGTGGGCCCAGTGCCTCACCGGCGTCCAGGGTCGCGACCCGGGCTGGGACCCGCTGGGCACGGCCGTCGAGGAGGCGCACGCCCGCGGTCTGGAGCTGCACGCCTGGTTCAACCCGTACCGCGTCGCCAACCACACCGACCCGGCGCGGCTGGTCGCCTGGCACCCCGCCCGCCGGCACCCCGACTGGGTCGTGCCGTACGGCGGGAAGCTGTACTACAACCCCGGGCTGCCCGAGGTGCGGGCCTTCGTCCAGGACGCCATGCTCGACGCGGCGGGGCGCTACGCGCTCGACGGCTTCCACTGGGACGACTACTTCTACCCGTACCCGGTGGCCGGCCAGACCTTCGCCGACGACGAGGCGTACGCGCGCTACGGCGGGGATCACCCCGACAAGGCGTCCTGGCGGCGGAGCAACATCGATCTGCTCGTCGCGGAGACCGCGCGGCGGCTGCGGGACGTCGCGCCGGAGGTGCCCTTCGGCATCAGCCCGTTCGGGGTGTGGCGCAACGCGGCCACCGACCCGCTCGGCTCCGACACGCGGGCCGGGGTGCAGACCTACGACGACCTGTACGCGGACACCCGCACCTGGGTCCGCGAGGGCTGGATCGACTACGTCGTCCCGCAGCTGTACTGGCACCTCGGCAACGAGTCGGCGGACTACGCGAAGCTGGTGGCCTGGTGGGACGGGGTCGCCCGGGACGCGGACTGCGCGCTCTACCTCGGCGAGGCGCTCTACAAGGCCGGCGATCCGGCGCAGCCGGCCGCCTGGCAGGACCCCGCGGAACTGTCGAGGCACCTGGACGTGGCGGGGTCGTACCCGTCGGTGCGGGGGCACTGCTTCTTCGCGGCGAGGGAGGTCGCGGCGGACCGGAACGGGGCGATGGCGCGCGTGGTGGAGGACCACTACCCGACCAGGGTCCGCACGCCCGGACGTCGGTGAGAGCGGCCGTGCCCACGCCCGCTCTCGACGCTCACATCTGCTGTTCGTGGTGGCGGACGACGGTGTCGGGGCCCGGGGACACCAGGGCCTCGTGCCCGTCGTCGTCGAACTTCACCCGGAACGGCGGCTCGCCGTTCTGGCCCAGGACCTGAAGGACCTCGGCCGTACGGTCGCCGTGTCCGACGGTGCGGCCGTGCACCACCAGCTTGTCGCCCTTGCTTGCATGCATCGCGATCGACCTCCCGCGCGACCGGCCTGTCTGCTTCGGAGTCTACGTCTGCCATTGTGACCTGCGTCACCCCCGGTGTCCTCCGGGGCCCCGGCGCCCGTCAGGTGTTCGCGCGCTGGGTGACCGCGATGCAGACCAGCACGCCCACCGCGGCGAGCGGCGCGGCCAGGGGCAGGTGCTCGCCGAGCAGGAAGACCGACCAGAACAGGGTGAGCAGCGGCTGGGCCAGCTGGAGCTGGCTGGCCCGCGCGATGCCGATCTCGGCCATGCCGCGGTACCAGACGTACAGCCCGAAGAACGTCGAGCCGGCCGCCACCCAGATCAGGCCGATCACCCCGTGCGCGGTCAGCCGCACCGGCTCGTGGGCCAGGGCCACCGCGGAGGCCACGACCGCGAGCGGCAGGCACAGGATCAGCGCCCAGCCGATGACCTGCCAGCCGGGCATGACGGCCGCGAGCCGGCCGCCCTCGGTGTACCCGGCGGCGCACACGAGCAGCGCCCCGAACAGGTACAGGTCGCCGGACGACAGCACGCCGCCGCTCTGCTGGAGGGTGAACGCGGCGACCACCACGGCCCCGCCGACGGCGGCCGCCCAGAAGGTGCGGGAGGGCCGGCGGCCGGTGCGGATCGCGGCGAAGGCGGCCGTCGTCAGCGGCAGCAGACCGACGACCACGGCGGCGTGCGAGGTGGTGGAGGTCCGCAGCGCCAGCGTGGTCAGCAGCGGGAAGCCGACGACCACGCCCAGGCCGACGACGGCCAGCCCGGCCCAGTGCCGGCGCTCGGGCAGCGGCACGCGCAGGGCGAGCAGGAACGCGCCCGCGATCAGGGCGGCGAGGGTGGAGCGCACGGCGACCAGGGACCACGGGCCGAAGCTCTCCAGGCCCCAGACGGTCGACGGGAAGGTGAGCGAGAAGGCCACCACGCCGAGCGCGGCGAGCAGGGTCCCGCGGGCCCGGGGGGCGACGACCGCTATCGAGTTCGGGGCAGTAGCGCTATTCTGTGCTGTCATGCATGAGCGTAGCAGTGTCGCGGAACTGGCGAACTCCCTGCGGTCCGAACTGGACCGCTACTCACCTGGAGGAAAGCTGCCGTCGAGCCGGGCCCTCGTGGAGCGGTACCGGGTCTCCCCGGTCACCGTCACCCGCGCGCTCGCCCAGCTCGCCGCCGAGGGCCTGGTCGTCACCCGGCCCGGCGCCGGGGCCTTCCGCGCCGAGCCGCGCACCGCCGCGGCCGCGGTCGGCGACACCTCCTGGCAGGAACTCGCGCTCAGCGCCGACACCGCCGCCGACGTCATGCCGCGCGCCGTCGACGCCTCCGGCGTCCTGGTCACCCTCGCCGCCCCGCCGCCCGGGGTCGTCGAGTTCAACGGCGGCTATCTGCACCCCTCCCTCCAGCCCGAGCGCGCCCTCGCCGCCGCCCTCGCCCGGGCCGGCCGCCGCCCCGGGGCCTGGGGCCGGCCCCCCGCCGACGGGCTGCCGGAGCTGCGGGACTGGTTCGCCCGGGAGATCGGCGGCGGCGTCACCGCCGCGGAGGTGCTCGTCACCGCGGGCGGCCAGTCCGCGCTCACCACCGCCCTGCGCGCCCTCGGCACGCCCGGCACGCCCGTGCTCGTCGAGTCGCCCACGTACCCCGGCATGCTCGCCGTCGCCCGCGCCGCCGGGCTGCGGCCGGTGCCCGTGCCGGTCGACGCCGACGGGGTCCGCCCCGATCTGCTCGAAGCGGCCTTCCGGGCCACCGGGGCCCGGGTGTTCGTCTGCCAGCCGCTGTTCCAGAACCCGACCGGCGCGGTGCTGCGCGGCGAGCGCCGCCGCGAGGTGCTGCGGATCGCCCGCGCCGCGGGCGCCTTCGTCGTCGAGGACGACTTCGCGCGCCGGCTGGTCCACGAGGACGCCGGACCGCTGCCCGCGCCGCTCGCCGCCGACGATCCCGACGGCGTGGTGGTCCACGTCTGCTCGCTCACCAAGGTCACCTCGGCCAGCCTCCGCGTCGGCGCCCTCGCCGCCCGGGGGCCCGTCCTGGAACGGCTGCGGGCCATCCAGGTCGTCGACAGCTTCTTCGTCCCCCGCCCCCTCCAGGAGGCCGCCCTCGAACTCGTCGGCGCGCCGGCCTGGGGCCGGCACCTGCGGCAGGTGGCGGGCGAGCTGAAGAACCGCCGGGACACCCTGGCCGCCGCGCTGGCCTCGGTCCTGCCGGAACTGGCCCTTCCCGCCCGCATCCCCTCCGGCGGCTACCACCTCTGGCTCCGGCTGCCCGACACCCTCGACGAGGCCGCCCTGCTCTCCGGCGCCCTCCGCGCCGGCGTCGCCGTCGCCCCCGGCCGCCCGTACTTCAGCGCCGAACCCCCGGGCGGCCACGTCCGGCTGAGCTTCGCCGGAGTGGCGGG
The DNA here is from genome assembly GCF_048500665.1 of Streptomyces tritici. Taxonomy (NCBI): domain Bacteria; kingdom Bacillati; phylum Actinomycetota; class Actinomycetes; order Kitasatosporales; family Streptomycetaceae; genus Streptomyces; species Streptomyces tritici. The sequence goes on along the minus strand of NZ_CP183183.1, from coordinate 1,037,259 downwards.
CCCGACGGAGATCGCCGAGGGCGTCCGCAGACTCCGCACGGCGGTGGACGAGCTGCTGGGGTGAGGGACGACGGGGTGACGCCCGGCGGCGGGGAGGCCCGCCGCGTACCCGCCCAGTCCGCGAAAAGGACCTGACAGCTTCGTGCCGCCCTGCGAGCCTGCGGGCATGAGCGAAGCGATCAACGGAATCCTCGCCGTGCACGGCGCCTACGAGATCTCCCTCGGCACCGCCCGCCTGGACCGGGCCCGCGTCCACCACTGGCTGTCCACCGACGCGTACTGGGCTCTCGGCCGTACGCGCGCCCACCAGGACCGCGCCGTCGACGGCTCCCTCAACTTCGGCGCGTACCACCGCGAGACCGGCGAGCTCGCCGCGTACGCCCGGGTCGTCACCGACCGCGCCACCTTCGCCTGGCTCTGCGACGTCTACGTCGACCGCCCGGCCCGCGGCACCGGACTCGGCACCGCGCTCGTCACCGCCGTCCGCGACCACCTGGAGCCCTTCGGCCTGCGCCGCATCATGCTCGCCACCCACGACGCGCACGGCGTGTACGCGAAGGTCGGCTTCGAGCCGCTCGAGAACCCGGACATGTGGATGGCCCTCGGCCTGAACTGACACCCGTTCCGTCACCGTCCGAACTCTTGACCGGGCGGGCCCGTGGCCCCACGATCGCGGCCATGGGACTCCGGGTCACGCTGGTCGCCGCGGCGCGCAGCTCCTCCCTGCTCGCGGAGCGGTTCGACGACGACCGCCCGCTGGACGCCGCCGGCTGGTACGAGGTGCAGTGCGCCGCCGAGGCGCTCGTCCCGCTGGGCGCGGCCGAGCTGCGCTACTGCTCCCCGACGCCGCGCAGCCGCGCCACCGGCGAGGCGCTCGGCTACGCCCCGCTCGTGCAGCCCGCGCTGCGGGACTGCGACATGGGCCGCTGGCGCGGGCTCACGCTCGCCGAGGTCGCCGCGCTGGAACCGGCCGCCGTCGACGCCTGGCTCGCCGACCCGCGCACCGCCCCGCACGGCGGCGAACCGCTGCTCGCCTTCATCACCCGGATCGGCGGCTGGCTCGACACCCGGCCCGCCGAGGACGGGGCGATCGTGGCGGTGGCGGAGCCGTCCGTGGTCCGCGCCGCGTTCGTCTACGCGCTGAAGGCCCCGCCCGCGACGTACTGGAACGTGGACGTCCGGCCGCTGTCCACGGTCGCCCTGAGCGGCGGGCCGGGGCGGTGGCGGCTGAGGCTGGAGGCGGCGGCGCAGCCGGCGCCGCTCACCCGCCCGTACACGCCGGGCCTGTGAGCGGCCGGCACGCGCCGGGCCTGTGAGCGGCCGGCACGCGCCGGGCCTGTGAGCGGCCGGCACGCGCCGGGCCCGTGAGCGGGTGGCGCGCCCGGCCTGTGCGCGGGCCGTCCACCCGCGCCCCCGCGAGCCGCCCGCACCCGCCGGGCCCGTGACGGGCGTGCCGACCGGCTAGCCTGGGAGGCACGATGAACCGTTTGACCACGTCATGGGGCGAGTTCGAGCTCACCCGCTTCCCCGAGGACCCGCGCGAGACCCTCCGCGCCTGGGACGCCTCCGACGAGTACCTGCTGCGGCACCTCCACGAGAGCGACCAGGACCTGTCGGGCACGGTGGCGGTGGTCGGCGACCGCTGGGGCGCGCTGACCACCGTGCTCGCCGGCGCCGCCGGCCGGCTCGTGCAGATCACCGACTCGCACCTCGGCCGGGAGGCGACCCGCGCGAACCTGGCCCGCGCGGGGGCCGGGGACGGCGCGGTCGCGCTGCTGACGACCCAGGACGCCCCGCCGGAGCGGATCGACGTCCTGCTCGTCCGCGTGCCGAAGAGCCTGGCGCTCCTGGAGGACCAGCTGCACCGGCTCGCGCCCGCCGTCCACGAGGGCACGGTGATCGTGGGCACCGGCATGGTCAAGGAGATCCACACCTCCACCCTCCGGCTCTTCGAGCGGATCCTCGGCCCCACCCGCACGTCCCTCGCGGTGAAGAAGGCCCGGCTCGTCCACACCACCCCCGACCCCGCGCTGCACCCGGGCGCCAGCCCGTGGCCGTACCGCTACGAGCTCCCCGCCGACGCGCCCGGCGGCGTGGCGGGCCGCAGCGTGACCAACCACGCCGGGGTGTTCTGCGCCGACCGGCTGGACATCGGCACCCGCTTCTTCCTGCGGCACCTGCCGCGGGACCTCGGCCGCGCGCGGGTGGTCGACCTCGGCTGCGGCAACGGCGTCGTCGGCCTGTCCGTCGCCCTGCGCGAACCGGACGCCGACCTGGTCTTCACCGACGAGTCGTACCAGGCCGTCGCCTCCGCGCGGGAGACCTTCGAGGCCAACACCGCACCCGGCCGCAAGGCCGAGTTCCTGGTCGGCGACGGCCTGGCCGACCTGCCGGCCGGCTCGGCGGACCTGGTCCTGAACAACCCGCCCTTCCACAGCCACCAGGCCACCACCGACCGCACCGCCCGCCGCATGTTCGCCGACGCCCGCCGGGTGCTGCGCCCCGGCGGCGAACTGTGGGTGGTCGGCAACCGCCACCTCGGCCACCACGTGACCCTGCGCCGCCTCTTCGGCGGCTGCGAGACCGTCGCCGGCGACCCGAAGTTCGTCGTCCTCCGCGCCGTCAAGCGCCGCTGAAGGGGGCCCGGATCCCGGGCCCCCTTCCCGCGCGCCTCAGGACAGCGACACCAGTTCGCGGTACTCCTCGCTCCACAGGTCCTCGTCCGCGTCCGGCAGCACGAGGACGCGGTCGGGACGGAGGGCGTCGAGCGCGCCCTCGTCGTGCGTGACCATGACGATCGCGCCCGGGTACGTGCCCACCGCCGCGAGCACCTCGTCCCGGGAGGCCGGGTCGAGGTTGTTCGTCGGCTCGTCCAGCAGCAGCACATTGGCCCCGGAGTGGGTGATCCCGGCGAGCGCGAGCCGGGTCTTCTCACCGCCGGACAGCACCCCGCCCGGCTTGTCCGCGTCGTCGCCGCGGAACAGGAACGCGCCGAGCACGCCGCGCACCTCGGCGTCCGTGAGGTGCGGCGCGGCGGCGGCGAGGTTCTCGCGGACGGTGCGCGCCGGGTCGAGGGTGTCGTGCTCCTGCGCGAAGTAGCCCAGCCGCAGCCCGTGCCCCGGCACGACGCGGCCGGCGTCGGGGCGCTCGCGGCCGGCGAGCAGCCGCAGCAGGGTGGTCTTCCCGGCGCCGTTGAAGCCGAGCACGACGAGCCGGCTGCCTCGGTCCACGGCCAGGTCCACCCCGTCGAGGACGGTCCGGCCCGCGTACGCCTTGGTGAGGCTCACCGCGCCGAGCGGCGTACGGCCGCAGGGGGCGGGCTCGGGCAGCCGGATCCGGGCGGTGCGCTCGGTCCGCCGCGCGGGCTCCAGGCCGGCGAGCAGCCGGTCGGCCCGGCGGGCCATGCTGCGGGCGGTGACGGCGGTCGAGGACCGGGCCTTCATCCGGTCGGCCTGCGCGTGCAGGGCCGCGGCCTTGCGCTCGGCGCCGGCCCGTTCGCGGGTGCGCCGGCGCTCGTCGGCGTCCCGCTGGGCGAGGTAGGCGGCCCAGCCGGTGTTGTGGACGTCGATCGCGGCCCGCGTCGGGTCGAGGTGGAAGACCCGGTTGACGGTGTCGGCCAGCAGGCCGACGTCGTGGCTGACGAGGACGAGCCCGCCCTCGTGGGCGTGCAGGAAGCCGCGCAGCCAGCCGATCGCGTCGGCGTCCAGGTGGTTGGTGGGCTCGTCGAGCAGCAGGGTCGCGCCGCCGTGCCCGGCGAACAGGATGCGGGCGAGCTCGACGCGCCGCTTCTGTCCGCCCGACAGCGTGCCGACGGGCCGGTCCATGGCGTCGGCCGGCAGCCCGAGCCCGGCGGCGACCCGCGCGGCCTCGGCCTCGGCCGCGTACCCGCCGAGGGCCTCGAACTCGGCCTCGGCGCGGGCGTACGCGTCCATGGCCCGCCGGTCCCCGGCCGTGCCGAGCCGCTCGGCCGCGGCGTGCAGGCGGCGGACGGCGCGGTCGAGGCCGCGCGCGGACAGGATGCGGTCGGTGACCGACACCGCGGGGTCGGCGGCGCGCGAGTCCTGTGCGAGGTAGCCGATCTCGCCGGTCCGCACGACCTCGCCGGCGGCGGGCCGGCTCCGGCCGGCGAGCAGTTCGAGCAGGGTGGTCTTGCCGGCCCCGTTCCGGCCGACGAGGCCGATCCGGTCGCCGGGGGCGATGTGGAAGGAGAGCTCGGCCAGCAGAAGCCGAGCGCCGACGCGCACGTCGGCACCGCGAACGGTGATCATGGGGCAACGCTCCGAAACAGCAAGAGGACACACGGGTGGCGTGGAAGCGGGTCCTCGAGCTAGGAGATTCGGGGCGTAGACATGCCGGCCATGGTACGAGGGCCCCGGGAGGGGGCGCACATGGTTTTCGCGCGCGGTGTCCGCAAACGCTTTGCCCCGCGGTTCTCACGCGGGGGGACGGGCTCGGGAGGCCCTGCCGGTGAAGGTCCTGCGAGGGCTGTGCGGGCGGTTCGTGGATCTTTAGGATCGCGCCATGTCGAACACGTCTTCCCTTCCCCTCCTGCGCAGCGGCAGGGGCACCTCTCTCCGGTGCGGCGACGACGGGCTGGTTCTCCGCCGCGGGGCCCGCGAGACCGTCATCCCGCTGGCGGCCGTCGCGGAGGTCCGCGCCGACCGGCGCAGCGTCGAGGTGCGCCTGAAGGCGCCGGCCGGCGCCGAGCCCGTCGTGCACCGGGTCGACGGGGTCAGCGAGGCCGCCGCCGCGGTCTTCGCGCCCGCCGTGACCCGCCTGCTGCCGTCGGACGGTGAGACCGCGGACGGGGCCGCACTCGTGACCGTGCGGGACGTCGAGGCGGAGCCGCCCACGTTCCGGGAGGTGTTCCGGCGGAGGCTGAAGCGGTACGTCTGGGGCTCGCTGCTGGCGATCGTCGCGATGTGCGTGGTCGTCTCGTACGCCCAGCATCCCGTCCTCATCGTGCCCGTCGTGATGACCGGCGGCATCGGCTTCTTCTTCGCGGGCGGCGTCCTCGCCCTCGCCCCGGACGCCCTCAGGAAGTGGACCCTGCCGCGGCGCGGGATCACCGTGATCGCGGACTACGCCCACCAGCGCCAGGAGCCGAACCTCTACCTCTGGGGCGACCAGCACGGGAACACGCGCGCGTACTTCGACACCAGCCGGGAGCTGCGGATCGAGATCAGCTACGACCCCGTCGACCCCGGGACGGTGGTCCGCGCCGACGGCAAGGGGCGGGTCCTGGAGTCGTCCCTGCTGCTGGCGGCGGCCCTCGTCGCGCTCCTCATGCTCGCGAGCTTCCTGGCGCTGCCCTTCTACGAGATCTAGAGCCGCGAGCCCGCGGAGGCTTTGCATAAAACTGCTGCACTACGTATAGTCATGCCATCCACAAGGAGGGTTCGATGACGGTACGAGCAGCAGTGGCGGGTGCGAGCGGATACGCGGGCGGGGAACTCCTGCGCCTGCTCCTCGCCCACCCCCACATCGAGATCGGAGCCCTGACCGGCCACTCCAACGCCGGTCAGGCGCTCGGCGGCCTCCAGCCGCACCTGGCGCCGCTCGCCGGCCGGATCCTCGAACCGACCACCGCGGACGTGCTCGCCGGGCACGACGTGGTCTTCCTCGCCCTGCCCCACGGGCAGTCCGCCGCCGTCGCCGAACAGCTCGGCCCGGACGTCCTCGTCGTCGACATGGGCGCCGACTTCCGGCTCCAGAACGCCGCCGACTGGGACCGCTACTACGGTTCGGAGCACGCCGGGACCTGGCCGTACGGCCTCCCCGAACTGCCGGGCGCACGCGCCGCGCTGGAGGGGTCCAAGCGCATCGCGGTGCCCGGCTGCTACCCCACCGCCGTCTCGCTCGCGCTCTTCCCCGCGTACGCGGACGGCCTCGCCGAGCCCGACGCCGTGATCGTCGCCGCCAGCGGCACCTCCGGCGCCGGCAAGGCCCTCAAGCCGCACCTGCTCGGCGCCGAGGTCATGGGCAACATGACCCCCTACGGCGTCGGCGGCGGCCACCGCCACACCCCCGAGATGATCCAGAACCTCAGCGCCGTCGCGGGCGCCCGGGTGGGCGTCTCCTTCACCCCGACCCTGGCCCCGATGCCCCGCGGCATCCTCGCCACCTGCTCCGCGTACGCCAAGACCGGCGTCACCCCCGAGGCGGTCCGCGCCGCGTACGAGAAGGCGTACGCCGACGAGCCGTTCGTCCGCCTGCTCCCCGAGGGGCAGTGGCCCGCGACGGCCGCCGTGTACGGCTCCAACGCCGTCCAGATCCAGGTCGCGTACGACGCCGAGGCGAACCGGATCATCGCGATCAGCGCCATCGACAACCTCACCAAGGGCACCGCCGGTGGCGCGGTGCAGAGCATGAACCTCGCCCTCGGACTCCCCGAGGACACCGGACTTTCCACGATTGGAGTCGCTCCATGAGCGTCACCGCAGCGAAGGGATTCACGGCGGCGGGCATCGCCGCCGGGATCAAGCAGAACGGCAACCCGGACCTGGCCCTCGTGGTCAACACCGGGCCGCGCCGCGCCGCCGCGGGCGTCTTCACCTCCAACCGCGTCAAGGCCGCCCCCGTCCTGTGGTCCCAGCAGGTCCTCGCCGACGGCGAGCTGACCGCCGTCGTCCTCAACTCCGGCGGTGCCAACGCCTGCACCGGCCCGAAGGGCTTCCAGGACACCCACGCCACCGCCGAGAAGGTCGCCGAGGTGCTGGAGATCGGCGCCGGCGAGGTCGCCGTCGCCTCCACCGGCCTCATCGGCGTCCTGCTCCCCATGGACAAGCTGCTGCCCGGCGTCGAGAAGGCCGCGGCCGAACTCTCCGCGCACGGCGGCGAGAAGGCCGCCATCGCCATCAAGACCACCGACACCGTCCACAAGACGGCCGTCGTCACCAAGGACGGCTGGACGGTCGGCGGCATGGCCAAGGGCGCGGGCATGCTCGCCCCCGGCCTCGCCACCATGCTCGTCGTCCTCACCACCGACGCCGACGTCGACGCCAAGGGCCTGGACGACGCCCTGCGCAAGGCCACCCGGGTCACCTTCGACCGGGTCGACTCCGACGGCTGCATGTCCACCAACGACACCGTCCTGCTGCTCGCCTCCGGCGCCGCCGGCGTCACCCCGCCCGAGGACGAGTTCGCCGAGGCCGTCCGGCAGGTCTGCGACGACCTCGGCCGTCAGCTGATCGGCGACGCCGAGGGCGCCAGCAAGGACATCCGGATCGAGGTGACGAACGCGGCCACCGAAGAGGACGCCGTCGAGGTCGGCCGGTCCATCGCCCGCAACAACCTCCTCAAGTGCGCCATCCACGGCGAGGACCCCAACTGGGGCCGGGTGCTCTCCGCCATCGGCACCACGAGCGCCGCCTTCGAGCCGGACCGGCTGAACGTCGCCATCAACGGCGTCTGGGTGTGCAGGAACGGCTCCGTCGGCGAGGACCGCGAGCTGGTCGACATGCGCTACCGGGAGGTCGTCATCACCGCGGACCTCGCCGCCGGCTCCGAGTCCGCGGTCATCTGGACCAACGACCTGACCGCCGACTACGTCCACGAGAACAGCGCGTACTCGTCATGACCAACTCCACCCGGAAGCACAAGGCCCTGCCCAAGGCGCAGATCCTCATCGAGGCGCTGCCCTGGCTGACCCGCCACCACGGCAAGACCATCGTCATCAAGTTCGGCGGCAACGCCATGATCGACGACGAGCTCAAGGCCGCCTTCGCCCAGGACGTCGTGTTCCTGCGGCACGCCGGCCTCAAGCCGGTCGTCGTGCACGGCGGCGGCCCGCAGATCAGCGCCGCCCTCGACCGGCACGGCATCGTCAGCGAGTTCAAGGCCGGCCTGCGCGTGACCACCGAGGACGCCATGGACGTCGTACGGATGGTGCTCGCCGGCCAGGTCCAGCGCGAGCTGGTCGGCCTGCTCAACCAGCACGGCCCGCTCGCCGTCGGGCTCACCGGCGAGGACGCGCACACCATCACCGCCACCAAGCACCGGCCGGTCATCGAGGGAGAGCAGGTCGACATCGGCCGGGTCGGCGAGATCACCGCCCTCGACACCGGCGCCATCCGGGCGCTCCTGGAGGACGGCCGCATCCCGGTCGTCTCCTCCATCGCCCGCTCCGAGGACGACGGACACGTCTACAACGTCAATGCCGACACGGCGGCTGCGGCACTCGCCGCGGCGCTGGGCGCGGAGACGCTGATGGTCCTGACCGACGTCGAGGGCCTGTACGAGGACTGGCCGAACAGCGACGAGGTCATCAGCCGGCTCACCGCGAGCCAGCTGGAGAAGCTGCTGCCCGAGCTCTCCAGCGGCATGGTCCCCAAGATGGAGGGCTGCCTGCACGCCGTACGCAACGGGGTCCGCACGGCCCGCGTGATCGACGGCCGGGTCCAGCACTCGATCCTGCTGGAGATCTTCACCGACGAGGGCATCGGCACCATGGTCGTGCCGGACGGACAGGGGGACACGGAGTCATGAGCAACCAGGACCTGACCCAGCGGTGGCAGGGCGCCCTGATGAACAACTACGGCACCCCCCGCCTCCCGCTGGTGCGCGGCGAGGGCGCCAAGGTCTGGGACGCCGACGGCAGGGAGTACCTCGACTTCGTCGGCGGCATCGCGGTCAACGCCCTCGGCCACGGCCACCCGGCCGTCGTCGAGGCCGTCTCCCGGCAGATCGCCTCCCTCGGCCACGTCTCCAACCTGTTCGTCGCCGAACCGCCCGTCGCGCTGGCCGAGCGGCTGCTGCAGCTCTTCGGCCGCCCCGGCAAGGTGTTCTTCTGCAACTCCGGCGCCGAGGCCAACGAGGCCGCGTTCAAGCTCGGCCGGCTGACCGGCCGGACACACATGGTCGCCACCGGCGGCGGCTTCCACGGCCGCACCATGGGCGCGCTGGCGCTCACCGGCCAGCCCGGCAAGCAGACCCCGTTCCTGCCGCTGCCCGGCGAGGTCACCCACGTCCCGTACGGCGACGTCGAGGCCCTGCGGGCCGCCGTCACCGAGGAGACGGCGTTCGTGATCATCGAGCCGATCCAGGGCGAGTACGGCGTGGTCGTCCCGCCGGCCGGCTATCTGCGGGCGGCCCGCGAGATCACCCGCGCCACCGGCACGCTGCTCGTCCTCGACGAGGTGCAGACCGGCGTCGGCCGCTGCGGCACCTGGTTCGAGCACCAGGCCCACGACGGCGTCGACCCCGACGTGGTCACCCTCGCCAAGGGCCTCGGCGGCGGGCTGCCGCTCGGCGCGACGGTCGCGTTCGGCCCGGCCGCGGAGCTGTTCGAGCCCGGTCACCACGGCACCACCTTCGGCGGCAACCCGGTCTCGTGCGCCGCCGGGCTCGCCGTCGTCGACACCCTCGCCCGGGACGGCGCGCTCGACCAGGTCAAGCGGATCGGCGAGAAGCTGCGCGCCGGAATCGAGGGTCTGGGCCATCCGCTGGTCTCCCACGTCCGTGGTGCCGGCCTGCTGCTGGGTATCGTGCTCACCGGGCCCCTCGCACCCCAGGTGCAGCAGGCGGCCCAGGACGCCGGCCTCCTGGTGAACGCGCCCGCCCCCGATGTCGTACGGATCATGCCGGCGCTGACCATCGGGGACGCGGAGGCGGACGCCTTCCTGGAGGCGTTCGCGGGCGTCCTGGACGCGGTGAACGGGGAAGGACGAAGCGGAGAATGAGACGACGATGACCGAGGCGCAGGGCACCGAGCACGACGGGTCCTCCCGGACGGACCCCGGCGGACCGTCCGTTCCGCAGACCCGCACCGCACGCCACCGCAGGATCGTCGACATCCTCAACCGGCAGCCGGTGCGCTCGCAGAGCCAGCTGGCCAGGCTCCTCGCCGACGACGGGCTGAGCGTCACCCAGGCGACGCTCTCCCGGGACCTCGACGAGCTGGGCGCGGTGAAGATCCGCAACACCGGGGGCGAGCTGATCTACGCGGTTCCCAGCGAGGGCGGTTTCCGCACCCCGCAGGCGCCGCTCGGCGAGTCCGCGAAGGAGGAGCGGATGCGCCGGCTCTCCGGCGAACTGCTGATCTCCGCGGAGGCGTCGGCGAACCTGGTGGTGCTGCGCACCCCGCCCGGCGCGGCCCAGTTCCTCGCCTCGGCCATCGACCAGGCCGAACTGCACGACATCCTCGGCACGATCGCGGGCGACGACACGCTGTTGCTCATCTCCCGCGATCCGGCGGGCGGCCAGGCGCTGGCCGACCACCTGCTGCGGCTGGCGCAGAACGACCGCTAGGGGGTGTCCGGAAAGTAGCGTCGTCTGCCCGAAGGGCAGGGCTCGCGGCGTCCGGTGCGTGTCATCGCAAGGCGGAGGAGGGAGTCATGGCGTGCCATGGCGACCGACGACAACGCCGCGAGGGCGCGTGCCGGGCGTCGCGAGCCAGGCGGGACTTTTCGGACACCCCCTAGGACCGCTGGGGCCGGTCCGTACCGCTAGTACCGCGTGATCGCCGTCGGGCCGCCCCGCGTCCCGATGGCGAGGTGCGGGCGGCGGTCCGGATCGGCCCAGCGCAGGATGCGGCGCATCGCGTCCGCCGGCACGGACACGCAACCGGCCGTCGCCCCGCGCCCGTTGACGTGCAGGAAGATCCCGGCGCCGCGGTGGCGCACGGGCCGGTCGTAGTTGAACGCGACGACGAGCGCGTGCGCGTACTGCGTCCCGTACGTGACGAGATGCTCCGCCTCGGCGGCCCGGCAGTCGGCGGGCAGCCCCTCGACCCAGCGGTTGTACGCGCGCGAGTCGTTGTCCTGGCACCACCAGGACCGCTGTGTCACCGGCCGGTGCGGGTACGTGGCGCCGGCCGGCCGCGGCTCGATGCCGAAGGCGTAGGGCAGCCGGTAGAGCCCGGTCGGAGTGGTGCTCGTGCCCTGCCGCCGGGTCTCCCCGTCGGCGAGGCCGTTCGCCCCGAACCGCGCGGGCGCCGAGCCGGCCGCCACCCACCGCCCGCCCCGCCGGTCCCACCAGGTGACCCTCCCGGTGGTGGAGGTCAGGGCGGGCGCCTCGGCGGTGATCAGCTGCGTCCCGCCCCCGGTGTCGTCCATCCGGGCGGGCAGAGGCTCGGCACCGGGCGCGACGGGAGAGGGCGCGGAGAGGAGCGCGGTGAGCGAGGCGAGGGCGACGAGCAGCAGGCGCATGGCGCGACGCTAGACCCGCCGCGGCCCCGCCGCACGCCTACTGGCCCGGCCGGGGGAGCGGCGGCAGCGGGAGCGGCAGCCCGGGCAGCCCGTCCATGCTCGTCGCGATGTGCTCCTTCTTCGCGAAGTACGCGCTCAGCGAGGCGTCGTCCTCCCGGGCGAACCGCTTCCCGTGCAGGTCGCGGTCCTCGTCGTACGACATGAACGGCACCGCGTACCCGCAGCTGTCCCGGATCACGTCGGCGCGCACGACGATCACGGCGCGCAGACCGTGCTGCGTCACGTCGATGTCCGGGAAGTGCGCCATCAGCCCCTCCCAGCGCTCGTCGTCCCGGAACACGGCCTCGCCCTTGCCGTGCACCCGCACGATGTTCGGCGGCCCCTGGAAGGCGCACCACATGAGCGTGATCCGCCCGTTCTCCCGCAGGTGCGCGACGGTCTCGGCGGTGGACCCGGCGAAGTCCAGGTAGGCGACGGTGCGTTCGTCGAGAACGGCGAACGAGCCGCGCAGCCCCTTGGGGGAGAGATTGACCGTTCCTTCGCCGTCGAGCGGCGCGGTGGCGGTGAAGAAGAGGGGCTGCGCCTCGATGAAGGCACGCAGTCGTCCGTCGATACGTTCATGCGTTTTTCCCATGTACGCCATTCTCCCCGGTCCGCGTGGGACAGGGCCGGCCCTGCCCAGGTCCTTGGGGCGCAGCACCCCGGCGTCCTCCATCGCGGTCAGGGCGGCGTGCGCGACCGCGCGCTCGCGGCAGGCACCCAGGAAGGCGTGGAAGCGGTCGTACGCCTCGTCGGCAGCCGGACGCCGGATGCGACGTCGGATTGACGAAACATGCGTAGCATTGCATACTCATGCATGACATCCCGTCCTCCTGAGGAGCATCAGAGTGAGCAGCAACAACGGTGACGTCCGGCTCTGGGGCGGCCGGTTCGCCGACGGCCCCGCCGAGGCCCTGGCGAAGCTGTCCGCGTCGGTCCACTTCGACTGGCGCCTCGCGCCGTACGACATCGCCGGCTCCCGCGCCCACGCCCGCGTGCTCCACAAGGCCGGGCTGCTCACCGAGGACGAGCTCACGCGCATGCTGGACGGGCTCGACCGGCTGGAGGCGGACGTGGCCTCCGGCGAGTTCGTCGGGACCATCGCCGACGAGGACGTGCACACCGCCCTGGAGCGCGGCCTCCTGGAGCGGCTCGGGCCGGACCTCGGCGGCAAGCTGCGCGCCGGCCGGTCCCGCAACGACCAGGTCGCCACGCTGTTCCGGATGTACCTGCGGGACCACGCCCGGATCATCGGCGGACTGATCGCCGACCTCCAGGACGCCTTGGTCGGCCTCGCCGAGGCGCACCCGGACGTCGCCATGCCGGGCCGCACCCACCTCCAGCACGCGCAGCCGGTGCTCTTCGCCCACCACGTGCTCGCCCACGTCCAGGCCCTGTCCCGGGACGCCGAGCGGCTGCGCCAGTGGGACACCCGGACCGCGGTCTCCCCGTACGGCTCCGGCGCCCTCGCCGGCTCCTCGCTCGGGCTCGACCCGGAGGCCGTCGCCAAGGACCTCGGCTTCGAGCGCGGTTCGGCCGGCAACTCCATCGACGGCACCGCGTCGCGCGACTTCGTCGCCGAGTTCGCGTTCATCACCGCGATGATCGGGGTCGACGTCTCCCGGATCGCCGAGGAGATCATCATCTGGAACACGAAGGAGTTCTCCTTCGTCACCCTCCACGACGCCTTCTCCACCGGCTCCTCGATCATGCCGCAGAAGAAGAACCCGGACATCGCCGAGCTCGCCCGCGGCAAGTCCGGCCGCCTCATCGGCAACCTGACCGGCCTCATGGCCACCCTCAAGGCCCTGCCGCTCGCCTACAACCGGGACCTCCAGGAGGACAAGGAGCCGGTCTTCGACTCCTGCGACCAGCTGGAGATCCTGCTGCCGGCCTTCACCGGCATGATGGCCACGCTCACCGTCCATCGCGAGCGCATGGAGGAGCTGGCCCCGGCCGGCTTCTCGCTCGCCACCGACATCGCCGAGTGGCTGGTCCGGCAGGGCGTGCCCTTCCGCGTCGCGCACGAGGTCGCCGGCGAGTGCGTCAAGGTCGCCGAGTCGGAGGGCAAGGAGCTGGACGAGCTGACCGACGAGCAGTTCGCGAAGATCTCCTCTCATCTGACGCCCGAGGTCCGCTCCGTGCTCGACGTCCCCGGCGCGCTCGCCTCCCGCAGTGGCCGCGGCGGCACCGCCCCCTCCGCGGTCGCCGCCCAGCTCGTCGAGGTGAAGGCCGACCTGGTCATCCAGCACGCCTGGGCGGACGCCAAGAACGCCGGGATCTGAGCCCCCTCCCTACAGCGCCGCCGCCCAGTCCGCGAGGGCGTCGAAGTCCGGCCGGAGCAGTCCGAGCCGGGGGTCGATGTTCAGCAGCAGGGCGGCGGCGAGGTGGTTCTGCTCCACGTACTCGTGGTCGTACGACGTGATGTCGTCGTCCACCCACGCGAACGGCCGCCCCGCCGCGTACTCGAGGATGTACTGCGTCTTCCAGAACGTCCCGCGCGGGGCGGCTCCGTGCATCTTGGGCCAGTCGATGAACGGCAGCTCGGGCAGCCCCAGATGGGGCCCGATCCACTCGTTCGCCTCGTTCTTCCAGGTCGTCGCCCAGACCAGCTCGTACTGGGCGGCCAGCTCCCGCAGCTCCGCCCCGTGCCCGGGGTTCAGCCACACCCGCAGGGGCTTTCCGTCGAACCAGCCCGAGGGGCGCATCCGGTGCGTGCGGTAGCCCTCCGGCCGGCGCTGGGCCTGCGCCGCGTACGGGTTCAGCGGGCCGTCGACATCGATCAGCAGCAGGGGCTTCAGGCCCGCATCCGTAGTCATGTACACAGCATTCCTGTTCCGCCTCGGTGAGGCATCGATATTTCTGGTGAGACATTGATGTCTCACCCGGGGTATGCTCGTCTCATGGCAGTCGACCGCACCCAGGTACTCCGCTCCGCCGCCGCGACGCTCAGCCTCCGAGCGACCGCCACCATGGACGACGTCGCACGGGCCGCCGGCATCGGCCGCGCCACGCTGCACCGGCTCTTCGCCGGGCGCGACGCGCTGATCCGCGCGCTGGAGGAGATGGCGCTCCAGGAGCTGGACGCCGCCTTCGACGGCGCGGCGCTGGAGGACGGCCCCGCGGACGAGGCCGTCCGCCGGCTCGTCGCCGAAGTGGAGCCGCTCGCCCCGCTGTTGTCCTTCCTCGTCACCGAGAACCAGCTGTTCGAGGGGGAGGGGCAGAACGAGGGCTGGGCCCGGCTCGACGCTCGCGTCTCCGCGCTCTTCCGGCGCGGCCAGGAGCAGGGCGTCTTCCGGATCGACCTGACGCCCGCCTGGCTCACCGAGGCCTTCTACGGACTCGTCGGGAGCTGCGCCTGGGCCGTCATGGACGGGCGGGTCGCCGCCAAGGACTACCAATACATGATCGTCGAGCTGCTGCTCGGCGGAGCGCGCAGGAGCGTGGAGCCATGACCGTGATCGACCGGCACCGAGAGCATACCGAGGCGAGTCCCCGGCCCGGCCGCTGGCTCGCCCTCGCCGTCCTCGTCCTGGCCGTGCTGCTGGTGGCGGTGGACGCCACCGTGCTCGGCCTCGCGACGCCCTTCCTCTCCGAGGACCTGAAGCCGTCCGGCACCCAGCTGCTGTGGATCGGCGACGTCTACTCCTTCGTCATCGCCGGACTGCTGGTCTCCATGGGCAGTCTCGGCGACCGCATCGGCCGCAAGAAGCTGCTGCTCACCGGCGCCGCCGCGTTCGGCGCCGTCTCCGTGCTCAACGCCTACGCCACCAGCCCGGAGATGATGATCGCGGCCCGCGCCCTGCTCGGCGTGGCCGGCGCGACCCTCATGCCGTCCACCCTCGCGCTGATCCGCAACCTCTTCCACGACCCGCGCGAGCGCAGCCTCGCCGTCGGCATCTGGGGCGCCATGGCCTCCGCCGGCGCGGCCGTCGGCCCGGTCGTCGGCGGCTTCCTGCTCGAACACTTCTGGTGGGGCTCGGTCTTCCTCATCAACCTGCCCGTGATGGCGGTTCTCGTCGTCGTCGGCGTCAAGCTGATCCCCGAGTCGAAGAACCCGAACCCCGGCCCCTGGGACCTGCCCAGCGTCGGTCTGTCCCTCGTCGGCATGATCGGCGTCGTGTACGCGATCAAGGAGCTGGCCGCGCACGGCCCCACGGTCGACGTGGGCGCCGCCGTCCTCCTCGGCGCGGGCGCCCTGACCTGGTTCGTCCGCCGTCAGCTCACCCTGCCGGCGCCGCTGCTCGACATGCGGCTGTTCCGCAACCGCGGCTTCTCCGCGGCCGTCCTCGCCGACCTGCTGACCATCCTCGGCCTGTCCGGACTGATCTTCTTCCTCTCCCAGTTCCTGCAACTGGTCCAGGGCCGCCAGCCGTTGGAGGCCGGGCTCGCCGAACTCCCGGCCGCCGTCGGCGCGGTGACCGCCGGACTGATCGCCGGCTCCGCCGCCCGCCGGTACTCCGTCCGCTCCGTGGTGGCCGGCGGCCTCGCCGCGGTCGGCCTGTCCCTCGCGGCGCTGACCACCCTGCACAGCGGCAGCGGCTACCCGCTGCTGGGCGCCAGCCTGCTCGTCGTCGGCGTCGGCGCGGGCTTCGCGTTCACGGTCACGGCCGACGTGATCCTGTCCAGCGTGCCCAAGGAACAGGCCGGTTCGGCCTCCGCCGTCTCCGAGACCGCGTACGAACTGGGCGCGGCGCTCGGCATCGCCCTGCTCGGCTCCATCGTCACCGGCGTCTACCAGGGCTTCGCCGCCCCGGCGGGCGTCCCGTCCGGCGCGGTGGCCGCCGCCCACGACTCGCTCGGCGGCGCGGTCGAGGCGTCCGCGGACCTCGCTCCGGGGACCGCCGCGGCGCTGCTCGGCGCGGCCCAGGACGCCTTCACCGACGGCCTGCGCATCGCCGCCGGCGTCGGCGCGGCGGTCCTGCTCGCGACCGCGGTCGCGGCCTGGTTCCTGCTGAAGGGCCAGCGGCTGGCCGACGGCCCCGAGCACTGACCGTCTAACACTGATGGCGCGTCAGCGCGCCCCGTTCCCCTTGGAATTGACAGGGGGAACGGGTGCGCGAAACCATCCCCGCGATGGAGATCAACGACCTGACGCCGGCCGAACGCCGCATCTGGGAGGCGTTCCCGCACGACGAGGGCGTCGACTTCCGCGCGCATCCCGACGAGGACCCCGGCACCGGAGCGTCCTGGGGCCCCGAGCGCACCGTGCGCGCCGAGGTACTGCGCGCCCTGCTCCTCGACGGCCCGGACCGCGAGGGGGCGACCCCCGGCCTGAAGGTCACCGGCGCCCGCGTCACCGGAGTGCTCCGCCTCAAGTACGGGGACGTCGACCACCCGCTGCGCCTGCGCGGCTGCTGGTTCGACGAGCGCCCCGACTTCTACGCCGCCCGGATGCGCACGCTCGTCCTGACCGACTCGGTGCTCCCCGGCCTGGAGGCGTCGAACCTGCGCCTCGACGTGTCGCTGCGGCTGTCCTGCTGCCGGATCACCGGCCCGCTCCAGTTGTCCGGCGCCCAGGTCGCCAACGGGGTCTTCCTCAACGACGCCGTCCTCGGCGGCCCGGTCCCCGTCGACCCCGAGGACCCCGACGCCCCGGTCCTGCTGCTCAACCACGCCACGATCGGCACCGACGTCCGGGCCAAGCGGCTGGTCGCCCACGGCCGCGTCCTGCTGAACGCGACCACCGTCGGCGGCCAGGTCCTGCTGGACGACGCCGTGCTCGACTGCCCCGGCGGCACCGCCCTGCACGCCGAGACCCTGGCCGTCGGCACCGACCTGCGCGCCATGCGACTGCGCGCCACCGGCCGGGTCAACCTCACCGGCGCCCGCATACCCGGCCAGCTCAACCTCGCCCACGCCCGGCTCGCCAACCCCGGCGGCACCGCCCTACGGGCCAGCAGCTGCACCGTCGGCGAGATCTGGCTGCGCGACTGCCCCCGGGTCGAGGGCTCGGTCAACCTCCGCCGCACCCAGTGCGACCTGCTCTTCGCCGCCCCGGAGGTCTGGCCCGACCAGGTCCGCCTCGACGGCCTGACCTACCGCAGTCTCGGCCCGCACCTGCCCGCCGAGGAGCGGCTCCCCGCCCTGGAACGCGACGCGCACGGCTACACGCCCTTCGCGTACGAACAACTGGCCGCCGCCTACCGCACGGCCGGCGACGACGCGGCCGTACGCACCGTCCAGCTGGCCAAGCTCCGCCGCCACCGGCGCACCCTGCCGCTCTTCGCCCGCGCCTGGGGCCTGCTCCAGGACGCCACCGTCGGCTACGGCTTCCGGCCCACGCGCGCGGCCGGCTGGCTGGCGGCGCTGCTGCTGACCGGCTCCCTCGCCTTCGCCCTGCACCACCCCCGGCCGCTCAAGGCCGGCGAGGCGCCGGACTTCAACCCGGTCTTCTACACCCTCGACCTGCTCCTGCCGATCATCGGCTTCGGGCAGGAGGCGGCCTACGCGCCGAGCGGGACCCAGCAGTGGCTCTCGTACCTCCTGATCGTCACCGGCTGGACCCTGGCGACCACCATCGCGGCGGGCATCACGCGTTCCCTCAGCCGCCAGTAGCGTCCGGCGGCGCGCGGCAGACCGAAGGGCCGGACCCCCCACGGGGATCCGGCCCTTCGGCGAACGCCGTGCCGCGGGCTCAGGCGGCTTCCTTCGCCTTCGTGGCGTACATGTCGACGTACTCCTGCCCCGACAGCCGCATCACCTCGGCCATCACCGAGTCCGTCACCGCGCGCAGCACGTACCGGTCGCGGTCCATGCCGTCGTAGCGGGAGAACTCCATCGGCTCGCCGAAGCGGACCGTCACCCGGCCCGGCCGCGGCATGCCCGCGCCGCCCGGCTGGATCTTGTCCGTGCCGATCATCGCGAACGGCACCACGGGCGCACCGGTCATCAGCGTCAGCCGCGCGATGCCGGTACGGCCCCGGTACAGCCGGCCGTCGGGGGAGCGGGTGCCCTCCGGGTAGATCGCGAACGCCTTGCCCTCCTCCAGCACGCGGCGGCCGGTCATCAGCGCCGCGACACCGCCCCGGCCGCCGTCCCGGTCCACCGGGATCATGCCGACGCCGGTGAAGAACCACGCCATCAGCCGGCCCTTGAGGCCCTTGCCCGTCACGTACTCGTCCTTGCCGATGAAGTACACCGGGCGGTCCGTGCACAGCGGCATGATCATGGAGTCGATGAAGGTGAGATGGTTTCCGGCCAGGATCACGGGGCCCGTGCCCGGGATGTGCTCCGCGCCCTCCACGCGTGGGCGGAACATCAGACGCAGGATCGGTCCGAGCACTGCCTTGATGAGCGCGAGACGGGACAACGGTTCCTCCGGTGTCGGGGACGGTAGGCGTGGTG
Source organism: Streptomyces tritici (assembly GCF_048500665.1). Classification (NCBI taxonomy): domain Bacteria; kingdom Bacillati; phylum Actinomycetota; class Actinomycetes; order Kitasatosporales; family Streptomycetaceae; genus Streptomyces; species Streptomyces tritici. The sequence goes on along the minus strand of NZ_CP183183.1, from coordinate 1,018,726 downwards.
CGGCGTGCGAAGTGCAGGTGAGGACGATACTCGCGGGTCACCGCGATCCGCACATCGGGTTCACACGAAGGCAACGGCACGTTGACGTGAGTTTGCGCCCCGTTCGCCGAAGGTCTGCCGCCAGGAAGGCGGCTCGGCCTACGGTCGTCAGCGCCCGCGGACAGGCGCGGGACTTCGGACGACAGCGGCAGAAGGAGCCTTCATGACCCAGGGTTCGCGTACAAACCCGGCCCGGCGGACCGTCCTCGGCGCGGCGGGAGCCGCCGTCCTCGGCTCCGCGGCCCTCGGCGCCACGGAGGCGCACGCCGGCGCGCACACCACCGGGCACGCCGCCGCGCCCTCCGCCGGGCCGGCAGCGGACCGCGCCGCCGGCCGGGGCCACCGCGCCCTGCCGGTCCCCACCGTCATCGCCCACCGCGGCGCCAGCGGCTACCGCCCCGAGCACACCCTCGGCTCCTACCAGCTCGCCCTGGACATGGGCGCGCACGTCGTCGAGCAGGACCTCGTCCCCACCAAGGACGGACACCTGGTGTGCCGCCACGAGAACGACATCACCGGCACCACCGACGTCGCCGACCACCCGGAGTTCGCCTCCCGGAGGACCACCAAGACCGTCGACGGCACCGCGTACACCGGCTGGTTCACCGAGGACTTCACGCTCGCCGAGCTGAAGACCCTGCGCGCCAAGGAGCGCATCCCCGGCACCCGCCAGGAGAACACGCTCTACGACGGCCGCTGGACCGTCCCCACCTTCGAGGAGGTGCTGCGCTGGGCCGACCAGGAGGGCCGCCGGCGCGGCCGCGAGGTGTGGCTGCACGTCGAGACCAAGCACCCCACGTACTTCCGCGGCCTCGGCCTCGGCCTGGAGGAGCGGCTCGCCAAGCTGCTGCGCCGCCACGGCCGGCACCGCGCCCACTCCCCGGTCTTCCTGCAGTCCTTCGAGCCCAGCAGCATCCAGCGCCTGGCGAAGCTCGTGGACTCCCCGCGCGTGGTCCTGCTCTCCGGTGCGAGCACCCGCCCGTGGGACTTCGTCCAGGCCGGCGACCCGCGCACCGTCGCCGACCTGGTCACGCCCGAGGGCCTGGCGTGGATCGCCTCGTACGCGCAGGGCATCGGCCCCACGCTCGACCTGGTGATACCCAAGGACGCGGGCGGGAAGCTCGGCGCCCCGACCACCCTGGTCCGCGACGCCCACGCGCAGGGCCTGATCCTGCACCCGTACACGCACCGCAACGAGAACGCCTTCCTGCCCGCCGACTTCCGCCGGGGCACCGACCCGACGGCGTACGGAGACTCCTTCGGCGCTTTGAAGACCTACCTGGCCACCGGCATCGACGGCATCTTCTCCGACAACCCCGACACGGCCCTGCTCGCCGCCGCCGACCTGGCAGACCGCGACGGGCACTGAGCGTCCGCGACGGGCGGTGCACCCGACCGGGTGGTTGCCGCGGCAGCGCGCAACCACCCCGCGGCCGCCGCCCGTCGTGCCGGGCATGACGACTGACGAACCCCCCGCCCCCGAGCGGGCCCCGCGCCTGGTCGCCGAACTCGCCCCGCTGCTCGCCGCCGAGTCGCACGCCGAGGCCGCCGGCGCCGGCATCGAGCCCGGCGACCTCGAACAGGCCGTCTGGCTCCGGCTCCTGGAGCGGCTGCACGACGACGACGCCCCCGCCCGCCCCGCCGACTGGCTGCGCCGCGCCGTCCGCGACGAGGCCCGCCGGGCCCGCCGCACCGCGGGCCGTGAGGGCGCCTACCCGCAGGAACCCGCCGCCCCGCACAGCGCCCACGGCTCCCCGGAGCGCTCCGCGCTCGTCGCCGAACGCCGCCGCACCCTGCGCGCCGCGGTGCGCCGCACTCCCGGCCAGTGCCCCCGGGTGCTCACCGCGATGCTCTCGCCGGAGGACCCCACCTACCGCGAAATCGCAGGGGAGTTGGGTATCTCACAAGGCAGTCTGGGGCCGATGCGTTCCCGCTGCCTGGGATGTCTGCGCAGAATGCTGGCCGCAGAGGTTCCCGCTCCCGAACCGAGGGGAAAGGAGCGGTAGACCGGCCAGTGGACCAGGTGAGCGGAAGGCAGCGCACATGGGCATGAGCGTGACCATCTCGGCGGCGACCGGGCAGGACGCCGAGCGGATACTCAAGCTGCAGTACCTCTGCTACCAGAGCGAGGCGGAGCTGTACGGCGACTGGGGCCTGGAACCGCTCACCCAGTCCCTCGACGACCTGCGGGCCGAACTGGAGCGCGGGCACGCCCTGGTGGCCCGGCTCGGCGACGAGGTCGTCGCGTCGGTGCGCGCCGAGGCGGACGAGGCGGGGACGGTGCACATCGACAAACTGATCGTCCACCCGAGACTGCGCCGGCACGGCCTCGGCGGCCGGCTCCTCGACGCCATCGAGCGTCACTACGCCGCCGAGCCCGCCCCCGCCGCCAAGCGCTTCCAGCTGTTCACCGGCCACCGCAGCGACGGCAACCTGCGCCTGTGCCGCAGCCGCGGCTACGAGCAGGTCGCCACCCGGCAGGTCGGCCCCCGGTTCACCCTGGTGACCCTGGAGAAGGCCGCCTAGCGGTCAGACCGCCGCCGCACCCGCCGCCCGGGACCGGCGCAGCCACAGGATGCCGGTCACCGGGAGCAGGACCGGGATGAAGACGTAGCCGTACCCGTACTCCGACCAGACCGTGGCGTCAGGGAAGGCGGACGGGTCGAGCACCGTCCACGTGCCCACGATCAGGACGCCCGCCAGTTCGGCGGCGCAGCACACCAGCGCCGCCCGGCGGGCCGTCTCGCCGCCCCGGACGAGGGTGTACGTGATGAAGACGTACACCACGGCCGCCGCCGCCGTCAGCGAGTAGGCGAGCGGCGCGCGGTCGAACTCGGTGGCGATCTGGTAGGCGGACCGCGAGACCGCGCCCACCGACATCACGCCGTACAGCCAGACGAGCAGCAGACCGGGGCCCTTGACGAGCCGCGCCGCCCGCCCGCTCTCCGTCGTCTCCGCGTCGGTCGCGGTCATCGTCAGCCCACCGTCCAGATGTCGAAGAGGCGCACCTCCAGGACCGCGAGCACCACCGCGCCCGCCGCCACCGTCGCCGAGCCCCAGCGGCTGCGTTCCGCCAGCGACATGAAGCCCGCCGCCGGGACCGCGCACAGCGCGCCCAGCAGATACGCCACGAAGATCACCGTGCCCTCCTCGGCCTCCTGGCCGCGGGCCAGCTGCACGACCCCGATGACCAGCTGGACCAGGGCGAGCACCGACACCACGGCCATGCCGATGAAGTGCCAGTCCTTGGTCGGCTGGTCGCGGTACGCGGCGAAGCCGCACCAGGCGGCGAGGGCGAGCGCGGCCACGGAGACCGCGACCGTCAGGGCGTCAAGCATGGGCCCGAGGGTATTACGCGGCGGGGGACCGGACGCCCCCGGCCCCGGCCCGCCGGCCCCGGGCGTGCCCCGGGGGTGGCCTTGGCCACACCGGACGGCCCGCCCGCCCCCCGGACGGCTCCCTCGCCGGCCGCGTCCGGCCAGGCAGGGAGCGGAACGAAGCCCTCCGGGCCCCGGGCCGGTGTCCGCCTGGTGTCCCAGCGGTGTCCGCTATTCGGACACCGCCCTTCCGTTCGAAATGCCCCGTGCTTTACTTGCAGCCATGACCACGACGAGCGACCGCACCCCTGCGACCGAGGCGAACCTGACGCCCGGTGCTCGTTGTATGTGTCGAATGTGCGCCAACTGAGGGCCCCCGCCTGAGACTCGCGCCCCGAAGCGAGCCCCCGACGGCCGAACCGTCCGTGTGCCCCGCGGCACCGGAACGTGGCTGCCCCGCGCATCCCCGCGCCTGACTGTCCCTTTTGCGAATGTTCGTGCCCGGCGGACCCATGCGCCGCGCACTCGACAGTACGGAAACCCCTGTGATCACCACTTCGGGCCTCACCAAGGTCTACGAGTCACGAGGCCGCCAGGTCACCGCTCTGGACGGCGTCGACCTCCACGTCCGGGAGGGCGAGGTCTTCGGCGTGATCGGCCAGAGCGGCGCCGGCAAGTCCTCCCTGATCCGCTGCGTCAACCTCCTGGAGCGCCCCACCTCCGGCACCGTGACCGTCGACGGGGTCGACCTCACCGCCCTGGCCGGCCGCGGCCGCCGGGCCGGCGCCGAACTGCGGCGCGCCCGCACCGGCATCGGCATGGTCTTCCAGCACTTCAACCTGCTGTCCTCGCGCACCGTCCAGGACAACATCGAACTGCCCCTGGAGATCCTCGGCGTCTCCGGCGCCGAGCGCAGCCGCCGCGCCCTCGAACTGCTCGACCTCGTCGGCCTCGCCGACAAGGCCGGGGCCTACCCCGGCCAGCTCTCCGGCGGCCAGAAGCAGCGCGTCGGCATCGCCCGCGCCCTCGCCGGCAAGCCCAAGGTGCTGCTCTCCGACGAGGCCACCAGCGCCCTCGACCCCGAGACCACCCGCTCCATCCTCCAGCTCCTGCGCGACCTCAACCGGCAGCTCGGCCTCACCGTCCTGCTCATCACGCACGAGATGGAGGTCGTCAAGACGATCTGCGACTCCGCCGCGCTGATGCAGAAGGGCCGCATCGTCGAGTCCGGCACGGTCAGCGAACTGCTCGCCACCCCCGGCTCCGAGCTGGCCGCCGAGCTCTTCCCGCTCACCGGCGCCGCCACCGGCCCCGAGCGGACCGTCGTCGACGTCACCTTCCACGGCGAGGCCGCCACCCAGCCGGTCATTTCGCAGCTCGCGCGCACGTACAACATCGACATCTCGATCCTCGGCGCCGCGATGGACACCGTCGCCGGCAAGCAGATCGGCCGCATGCGCATCGAGCTGCCCGGCCGCTACGAGGACAACGTCGTGCCCGTCGGCTTCCTGCGCGAGCAGGGCCTCCAGGTCGACGTCGTCGACGCCGACGAGGCCCCCGTGACCGCCGCGATCCCCGTCCAGCAGCCCGCGCTCGCGAAGGAAGACGCCCAGTGACCTGGTCCGAAATGCAGCCGCTCCTCGAACAGGGCACGATCGACACCCTCTACATGGTGCTGTGGGCCACGGTCGTCTCCGTGCTCGGCGGACTCCCGCTCGGCATCCTCCTCGTCCTCACCGACAAGGGCGGACTGCTGCAGAACACCGCCGTCAACAAGGTCCTCGGCGTGATCGTGAACATCGGCCGCTCGCTGCCGTTCATCATCCTGCTGATCGCCCTGATCCCCTTCACCACCTTCGTCGTCGGCACCTTCATCGGCCCGACCGCGATGATCGTCCCGCTCGCCATCGGCGCCATCCCGTTCTTCGCGCGCCTCGTCGAGACCGCGATCCGCGAGGTCGACCACGGACTGGTCGAAGCCGTCCAGGCCATGGGCGGCTCGGTGCCCACGATCATCCGCAAGGTCCTGCTCCCGCAGGCCCTGCCCTCGCTCGTCTCCGCCGTCACCACCACCGTGATCGTGCTCATCGGCTACTCGGCCATGGCCGGCGCGGTCGGCGGCGAAGGCCTCGGCTCCAAGGCCATCACCTACGGCTACCAGCGCTTCGACACCCAGTTCATGCTCGTCACCGTCGTCGTCCTGATCGCCATCGTGACCGTGGTCCAGCTGGTGGGAGACGGCATCGTCCGGCTCCTGTCCCGCCGCGGCCGCACCGCGTAGCACCCGCGCACCCCGCGCGGTCCCCCGGTACCGCAGTACCGCAGTACCCGCACCACCCCACAGCCCGCACTTGTCGTGCTCGGGCGAAGTCCGCACCACCGGAAAGAGGCACTCTTCGTGCGTAGGAACACCAAGCTCACCGCCGCTGCCGCCGCCACCGCCGCGCTCGCCCTGGGCCTGACGGCCTGCGGCACCTCCTCCGACCCCGCCGCCAAGGGCGAGGGCGGAGCCGCCGACGCGTCCCAGCCGCTCGTCGTCGCCGCGTCCCCGACGCCGCACGCCGACATCCTCAACTTCGTCAAGGACAAGCTCGCCGCGAAGGCCGGCCTCAAGCTGGAGGTGAGGGAGTTCACGGACTACGTCCTGCCGAACACCGCCACCGAGTCCGGCCAGGTCGACGCCAACTACTTCCAGCACAAGCCGTACCTCGACGACTTCAACAAGAAGAACGGCACCCACATCGTCCCGGTGGCCAACGTCCACCTGGAGCCCCTCGGCCTCTACTCCAAGAAGCTGAAGGCCCTCAAGGACCTCAAGCCCGGCCAGACCGTCGCCGTGCCCAACGACACCACCAACGAGGGCCGCGCGCTCCAGCTGCTCGCCGCCAACGGGGTGATCACCCTCAAGCCCGGCGTCGGCACCGAGGCCAAGCTCTCCGACATCACCGACAAGAAGGGCCTGGAGTTCAAGGAGCTGGAGGCCGCCACCGTGCCCCGCGCCCTGAACGACGTCGACGCCGCGGTCATCAACGGCAACTACGCCATCGAGGCCAAGCTGAAGCCCGCCACCGACGCGCTCGTCCTGGAGAAGGCGGAGGGCAACCCCTACGCCAACTTCCTCGCCGTCAAGCAGGGCGACGAGAAGGACCCGCGGGTCGCCAAGCTCGTCGAGCTGCTCGCCTCCCCCGAGGTGAAGAAGTACATCGAGGACACCTACGCCGGATCGGTCGTCCCCGCCGCCGGCACGCCCGTCAAGTAACCGGCGGCCGCAGGCGACGTGCCGTCAGACGGCGCTCGCAGTACTGTCCTTGTGACGAAGGCCCCGCGCATCCCGTCCGGTGCGCGGGGCCTTCGCCGCGACCCACCCGGCCATGCGCACGGACAGCGCCATGCTGCATGCTGTGCGTTCACGGTCTCTTCCGACGGTTCTTCGGCATGGAGCTGCGCATGACTACCACCTTTCCGGACATCTCCATCAGCACGGACAGGCTGGTGCTGCGCCCGTACGAAGAGGCCGACATCCCCGCGTTCGTGGAGATGATGAACGACGAACTCGTCACCGCCTGGACCTCCGTACCGCACCCGTACACCCGCTCCGACGCCGAGGACTGGGTGCGCAGGATCGCTCCTGCGGAGAGAACCGAAGGCCGCGGCATCGTCTTCGCGGTGACCGAGTTCCTGACCCAGCGTCTGGTCGGCACGGTCCACCTGCACCACACCAACTGGCGCACCGGCGCCACCGAGGTCGCGTACGTCACCGCCCCCTGGGCCCGCGGCGAGGGCTACGCCACCGAGTCCGTCCTCGCCGTCGCCCAGTGGCTCTTCCGCGACCGCGGCTTCGAACGCCTCGAACTGCGCACCGCCGCCGACAACACCGCCTCCCAGCAGGTCGCCCAGAAGATCGGCTGCATCAGCGAGGGCGTGCTGCGCAACGCCTGGATCGTGCGCCACCAGACCGAGACCGGCGAGTGGACCGACCTCCGGACCGACCTCATCGTCTGGAGCCTGCTCCCCGAGGACCTGGAGGGCGTCGCGGACCAGATGGCCGACGCCGGGTACTCCTCGTTCGCCGACTGGAGCTGATCGGTACGGTGGTCCGGGGAGCCCCGCCGGTCCGCCGCGCTCCTTCGCCGAACCGGACCGCTCCGGGTACCCTCACCCTGCCCCGACCAGCCACGACCTCAGGAGACACGCGACGATGGCCGACCGGGTCACGGTGATCGGCTGGGACGGATCTCCCCTCACCGCGGCGGCCCGGTCCGCGCTCTCGGCCGCGACGCTGGTGGCCGGCGCCGCGCACCACCTGGCCCTGCCCGAGGTGCCGTCCGGCGCCGAACGCATCCGCCTCGGCAGCCTCGACCTCGCCGCCCGCCGCATCGCCCAGCACCGCGGCACCGCCGTCGTCCTCGCCGACGGCGACCCCGGCTTCTTCGGCGTCGTCCGCACCCTGCGGGCCCCCGAGCACGGCCTGGAGATCGAGGTCGTCCCCGCCGTCTCCTCCGTCGCCGCCGCCTTCGCCCGGGCCGGCATGCCCTGGGACGACGCGAAGATCGTCGTCGCCCACCAGCGCACCCTGCGCCGCGCCGTCAACGTCTGCCGGGCCCACCCCAAGGTCGCCGTGCTCACCTCGCCCGGCGCCGGCCCCGCCGAACTCGCCCTCCTCCTCGACGGAGTGCACCGCACCTTCGTCATCTGCGAGGAACTCGGCACCGACCGCGAACAGGTCAGCGTCCTCACCTCCGACAAGGCCGCCGACCACGTCTGGCGCGACCCCAACGTGGTCATCGTCATCGGCGGCGCCGGCGCCCCGGCGCAGCCGCACCCGAGCGGCTGGCTGATGGGCCACGACACCCCCGCCGTACGCGACTGGGTCCTCCCGGCCGGCGAGTACGCCGACGACCCCGGCCCCGGCGACGGCCGGTCCCCGGCCCTGCGCGCCGCCCAACTGGCCCGCCTCGCGCCCCGCGTCGGCGACCTCGTCTGGGACATCGGCAGCGGCGCCGGCGCGCTCGCCGTGGAGGCCGCCCGGTTCGGCGCGGCCGTCATCGCCGTCGACGCCGACCCCGCCGCCTGCGCCCGCACCGAGGCCGCCGCCCGCCGCCACCACGTCCAGCTCCAGGCCGTCGCCGGCCGCGCCCCGCACGTACTGGAACGGCTGCCCGAACCCGACGTCGTGCGCGTCGGCGCGGGCGGCGCCCCGGTCGTCGCCGCGTGCACCGACCGCCGCCCCGAGCGCATCGTCGCCCACGCCTCCACCCGCGACGACGCCGAGGCCATCGGCAAGGCCCTGTCCGACGGCGGATACACCGTCGAATGCGCCCTGCTCCAGTCCGTGGAACTCGACCCGGGGAACTGGTCGGAGCGCGAGCGCTCGGTGGTGTTCCTGCTGTCGGGACGCCGTATCGATCGCGCCCCGTGAACCCGGGCGCACCGTACGCCAGGTAGGCTGGCCGATCGTTGTACCGCACCCAGGCGTCCGGCGTTTGGTTCGCCAATGTCCGGAAAAGGTGGCCCGATTGGGTCGCTCCTGTGGTAGGGGTCAACCGGGGGACGCGCGACGTGGCGCAGTCCACAGCGCACCGTGGCGGATCTCCCTGCCACGATGGCGGAAGGCCGCGAGAATGCAGATGCTCGCGTGCTGTTCGTGCCGCGCGGCGCGCCGGCTCGTTCTTGTGGACGGGCGAAAGTCTGAAGGAGCACAACCGATGGGCGAGGGGTACGCATGACGGACACCGGCCAGGTCCCGGGCGAGGGGCTGCCGGAGAACGCAGGCATGGTGGAGCAGCCGGGCATCCCCGCACCGGGCGCGTACACCTTCCTGGACCCCTCCGGCGGCGCTTCCGAGGACGACGAGATCCTCCTCATGCCGGGCGCGCAGGGCGCGTGGAGCGAGCACCAGCCGGGCGTCGTCCCGGCGCCGCCGATCGCCGTCCCCGCCCCGCAGATGGGCGACCCGCTGACGGACCCCCTGCCCGACCCCCTCACCGACCCGCTGCCGCCGGCCCCGCAGCACGCGTACGAGACGGCGGGCATGATGGGCGCGCACGAGGGCGTCGTGGGCGGGCACGAAGGCGTCATGGGTGCGCACGAGGCCGCCGGCCGGGACTCCGGAGCGCTGGACCTCGGCGCCGTACGGACGCCCCAGGCCGCCGCCTCCGCCGCGCCGACGCCGCCGCCCGCGCGCCGTCCCCTCCACATGGGCCCGCCGGCCCCGGACAGCACCGGCGGTGTGGTCCGCTCCCTGTCCGATCGCGGCCCGGCCGCGGCCCCGCAGGCCGCCCCCGCGCCGATGCGGACCCAGGGCCCGCCGACCACCGGCCCCGAGTACCTGGACGTGCCCCGCGACGACGCGGCCGCGCTGCCCGGCCCGCGCCTCGGCGAGGTCCCGCAGGGCGCGGTCCCGTGGCCCGCGGCCGCCCCGGAGGCCGCCGCGCCGCAGGAGCAGCAGGCCCCGGTGGAGGCGCAGGTTCCGGCGCAGGCGCCCGAGCCGGTGGCGGAGCCGGCGGCCGTGGCGGAGCCCGTCGCCGCCGCGGAGCCTGAGGCCGTGGCGGAGCCCGTGGGTGCGGCCGCGCCCGCGCCCGCAGAAACGGTCGTGCCGCCGCAGGGCGGCGAGCCCGTACCGGCGGCTCAGTTCGTCCCGGTCGAGGGCCAGGTCCCGACGACCCCGCACCTCGCCCCGACGCAGGCCGAGCCGGTCGCGCCCGAGCAGCCCGCCGCCGAGGCGGTCGCGGAGCCGGCGGCGGAGCCCGTCGCGGAGCCCCAGCCGGTCGCCGTCGCCGAGCCCGAGCAGCCGGTCGAGCCGGCCCCCGCGCCGGAGCCCGAGGCCGCCGTCGCCGCCGAGGAGCAGGCCCCCGTGGCCGAGGCCGTGGCGGAGGCCGCCGTACCGGCGGAGCCGCTCGCCGAGCAGACCGAACAGGGCCCCGAACAGCAGGCCCAGCAGGTCGTCGACCAGGCCGAGCAGATCGAGCAGTCGGCGGAGCAGGTCGAGCAGTCGGCGGAGCAGGTCGAGCAGGTGGCCGAGCCGGTCACCGCGCCGGTCGAGACCCCCGAGATCATCGAGGCGGCGGAGGCGCCGGAGCAGGCCGCGCCGGAGCAGCCGGTGGAGCCGGCAGAGCCGGTCGGGACGGCCCCCGAGGCGGAGGCCGTGGCCGAGACCCCGGCCCCGGTCGCCGAGGACACCGCCCCCGTCGCACCCGCGGAGAGCGCCGCCCCCGTGGCGGCCGGGGGCGCCGCCCAGGCGGAGCCCGCCGAGGAGCCCCAGGAGCCCGCGCAGCAGGACGCCCCCGCCGCCTCCGCCCCCGCGCCGGGGTACGACGAGGCGGAGCGCGAGGCCGTGCTGCGCGTGATGCGCGAACGCCGCGACATCCGCAACGGCTTCCGCAGCGACCCCATCCCGCACGAGGTGCTGCTGCGCGTCCTGGAGGCCGCGCACACCGCGCCCAGCGTCGGTCACTCCCAGCCGTGGGACTTCGTCGTCATCCGCTCCGCCGAGACGCGGCGCACGATGCACGAACTGGCCACGCGGCAGCGCGAGGCGTACGCCAAGTCGCTCCCCAAGGGCCGGGCGAAGCAGTTCAAGGAACTGAAGATCGAGGCGATCCTCGACACCCCGGTCAACATCGTCGTGACCGCCGACCCGACCCGGGGCGGCCGGCACACCCTGGGCCGGCACACCCAGCCCCAGATGGCCCCGTACTCCTCGGCCCTCGCCGTCGAGAACCTGTGGCTCGCCGCCCGCGCCGAGGGCCTCGGCGTCGGCTGGGTCAGCTTCTTCGACGAGCGCGAGATGGTCCGGGCGCTGGGTCTGCCGGAGCACCTGGAGGTCGTCGCGTACCTGTGCGTCGGGTACGTGGACGAGTTCCCGGAGGAGCCGGAGCTGATGCAGGCGGGCTGGTCGAAGCGCCGGCCGCTGTCGTGGGTCGTCCACGAGGAGACGTACGGCCGCCGGGCGCTGCCCGGCGAGGAGCCGCACGACCTGCTGCAGGAGACGGTCGCCAACATCCGCCCGCTGGACGCCAAGGCGCTCGGCGAGGCGTGGGAGCGGCAGAAGCGCATGACGAAGCCGGCCGGGGCGCTGGGCATGCTGGAGATCATCTCCGCGCAGCTGTCCGGGCTGTCCCGGATGTGCCCGCCGCCGATCCCGGAGCCCGCGGCCGTCGCGATCTTCGCCGGCGACCACGGGGTGCACGCCCAGGGCGTCACGGCCTGGCCGCAGGAGGTGACCGGCCAGATGGTCGCGAACTTCCTCGGCGGGGGAGCGGTCTGCAACGCGTTCGCCAACCAGGTCGGCGCGGAGGTCTGCGTCGTCGACGTGGGCGTCGCCTCCGACCTGCCGGCGACCCCGGGCCTGCTGCCGCGGAAGGTCCGCCCGGGCACGGGCGACTTCACGACCGGTCTCGCGATGACCCGCGAGGAAGTCGTGGCGGCGATCGAGGTCGGCATCGAGACCGCCCGCGACCTGGTCGCGGCGGGCAACCGCGCGCTGCTGACCGGCGAGATGGGCATCGCGAACACCACGGCGTCGGCCGCGCTGATCTCCGTGTACACGGGCGTCGACGCGGCGGAGGTCACCGGGCGCGGCACGGGCATCAACGACGAGATGCACGCCCGGAAGGTGGACGTGGTCCGGCGGGCCCTCGACCTCCACCAGCCGGACCCGGCGGACCCGATCGGCGTGCTCGCGGCGGTCGGCGGCCTGGAGCACGCGGCGCTGGTGGGCCTGATCCTCGGCGGCGCGTCGCTGCGGACGCCGGTGATCCTGGACGGCGTGTCGACGGGCGCGGCGGCGCTGGTCGCCCGGGCGATCGCGCCCGAGGCCCTGGCGGCGTGCATCGCGGGTCACCGCAGCGCGGAGCCGGGTCACGTGGCGGCCCTCAACAAGCTGGGCCTGCGCCCGCTGGTGGACCTCGACCTCCGCCTCGGCGAGGGCACCGGCGCGCTTCTCGCGCTGCCGGTGGTCCAGAGCGCGGCGCGAGCGATGCACGAGGTGGCCACCTTCGATTCCGCAGGCGTCACGGAAAAGTAACCCGCCCCGACGAGGGCCCTGGGACGCGGCCACCCCAGGGCCCACGGTCGCCAGCACCGCCGGGCGCCCAGCGTCGCCGCGCCCTCCTCCCCCCGTTGTGGGCAGTCGTTCCGCTGGGGCGGAACGGGTGGGCACAACGGAATGGCGCCCTTGCGCGCGCCTGCGCCCCGTTGCCGTGACCCGCACCCGGTGCCGGGCGCGGCCGGACAGGGCACCGCCCCGTGGGCACCCCGGGCCCGGAAGCGGTACGCGCCGCATGGGCGCGGCCCCGTGTGCCCACCCGTCCCGCCCTGCGGGACGGTTGCCCACACGGGTGGCGGCGGGGCCCCGGGGCCGAGGCCCCGTACTGCCGCGGACCCGAGGGACATGGGTCACAGCGTCGGCGGGGGGTCGCACCGATATCGTGGGGCGACGGGCCCCACACCCCGCCCCACCAGCCGCTTCACCGCCGCAGCGGCCCACCGCACCGCCACGCCGCTAGGAGCCGCCACGCCATGACCGAGACCGCGCCGCACGCCGCGTACCCCGCCTACCCCGTCGGACTCCGTCTCGCCGGCCGCCGCGTCGTCGTCATCGGCGGCGGACAGGTCGCGCAGCGCCGTCTTCCGGCCCTCGTCGCCGCCGGCGCGGACGTCACCCTGATCTCCCCCTCCGCCACCCCCTCCGTGGAGGCCATGGCCGAGGCCGGCGAGATCCGCTGGACGAAGCGCCGCTACCAGGACGGCGACCTCGCCGACGCCTGGTACGTCCTGGTCGCCACCGGCGACCCCGCCGCCAACGCCGCCGTCTCCGCCGAGGCCGAGCGCACCCGCACCTGGTGCGTCCGCTCCGACGACGCCGAGGCGGCCACCGCCTGGACCCCGGCGACCGGCCACAGCGAGGGCGTGACCGTCGCCGTGCTCACCGGCCACGACCCCCGCCGCTCCGCGGCCGTGCGCGACGCCGTCGTCGAGGGCCTGCGCGACGGCTCCCTCGCCGCGCCCGTGCACCGCTCCCGCACCCCCTTCGTCGCCCTCGTCGGCGGCGGCCCCGGCGACCCGGACCTCATCACCGTCCGCGGCCGGCGCCTCCTCGCCGAGGCCGACGTCGTCATCGCCGACCGCCTCGGCCCCCGCGACCTCCTCAGCGAACTGCCCCCGCACGTCGAGGTGATCGACGCGGCGAAGATCCCGTACGGCCGCTTCATGGCCCAGGAGGCCATCAACAACGCGCTCATCGAGCACGCCAAGGCCGGCCGCTCGGTCGTCCGTCTCAAGGGCGGAGACCCGTTCGTCTTCGGCCGCGGCATGGAGGAGGCCCAGGCGCTCGCCGCCGAGGGCATCGCCTGCACGGTCGTGCCGGGCATCTCCAGCTCCATCTCCGTGCCCGGCGCCGCCGGCATCCCCGTCACCCACCGCGGCGTGGCGCACGAGTTCACCGTCGTCAGCGGGCACGTCGCCCCCGACGACCCGCGCTCCCTCGTCGACTGGGCGTCCCTCGCCAAGCTCACCGGCACCCTCGTGATCCTCATGGGCGTCGACAAGATCGGGAAGATCGCCGAGGCGCTCATCGCCCACGGCAAGGACCCCGGCACCCCGCTGGCCCTGGTCCAGGAGGGCACCACGGCGACCCAGCGCCGGGTCGACGCCACGCTCGCCACGGTCGCCGAGACCGTGAAGGCCGAGGACGTCCGCCCGCCCGCCGTCATCGTCATCGGCGACGTCGTGACCGAGGGCCCGGACAAACTGGTCAAGTAACTGCCGGTAACCCGGCTCTCCCGCACATTGGCACCACCCCCCGGACAAGGCAGTATCGACCCGTGGCAGATCTCATCACCGTCGACGACCCCGACGACCCGCGCCTGCGCGACTACACCGGCCTGACCGACGTCGAACTGCGCAGACGGCGCGAGCCCGCCGAGGGCCTGTTCATCGCCGAGGGCGAGAAGGTGATCCGGCGCGCCAAGCAGGCCGGCTACGAGATGCGGTCGATGCTGCTCTCCGCGAAGTGGGTCGACGTCATGCGCGACGTCATCGACGAGGTCCCGGCCCCCGTGTACGCGGTGCAGCCGGACCTCGCCGAGCGGGTCACCGGCTACCACGTGCACCGCGGCGCCCTCGCCTCCATGCAGCGCAAGCCGCTGCCGACCGCCGAGGAACTGCTGCGCACCGCACGGCGCGTGGTCGTCATGGAGTCGGTCAACGACCACACCAACATCGGCGCCATCTTCCGCAGCGCCGCCGCCCTCGGGATGGACGCGGTCCTGCTCTCCCCGGACTGCGCGGACCCGCTGTACCGCCGCTCCGTGAAGGTCTCCATGGGCGCGGTCTTCTCCGTCCCGTACGCCCGGCTCGACTCCTGGCCCAAGGGCCTGGAAGCGGTCCGCGAGGCGGGCTTCAAGCTGCTCGCCCTCACCCCGGCCGAGCGCGCCGCCTCCATCGACGAGGCGGCCCCGCACAAGCTGGAACGGGTCGCGCTGATGCTCGGCGCGGAGGGCGACGGACTGTCCCGGCAGGCCCTGATGGCCGCCGACGAATGGGTCCGCATCCCCATGGCCCACGGGGTGGACTCCCTCAACGTGGGCGCGGCGGCCGCCGTCGCGTTCTACGCCGTCGCCACCGGCCGCCCGCAGGACTGACGGCCTGTACGGGCCCCGGCTCAGCCCGGGGGCTCCTGGGGGCTCCCGGGGTCAGCCCTGCAGGGCCTGCAGGGCGGTGATCCCCAGGGCCACCAGCAGCGTCACCACCACGAACACCACCAGCCGCTGCCGCAGCAGCCGGGGGTTCGCGGGGCGGCGGCCCGTCGACGTCGTCCGCACGCCGGGCCGGGAACCCGTCGGACGGCCGCCGCCGGTGCGTGCGCCCTGGGGCCGGGAGCCCCCGCCCGTACGCGCCCCGCCCGCGCGGGACGACGGGCCCTGCTTGCGCGGCGCGCCGCCGGAGCCGCCGTTCGTGCCCAGCGTCGCGCGCTCCGTGTACCGCTCCGTGGGCCGGAGCGTGGCGCGGGCCTGCTCGGTCCGCTCCCGCTGCGCCGGCGGACGCGCCTCGGGCAGGCCCTGGGCCTCCCGCGCCGCGATCTCCTTCAGCCGCATCGACAGCTGCAGCGTGCTCGGCCGCTCCTCCGGGTCCTTCGCCAGGCACGCCCGCACCAGCGGCGCGAGCGCGTCCGGGACGCCGTGCAGCTGCGGCTCCTCGTGCACGACGCGGTAGAGCATGACCTCCGAACTGCCGTGCCCGAAGGGCGAGTCGCCCATCGCCGCGTACGCCAGCGTGGCGCCGAGCGAGAACACGTCCGTCGCCGGGGTCACCGCGGCGCCGCGCACCTGCTCGGGGGCGAGGAAACCGGGGGAGCCGACCGCGGTCCCCACGTGCGTCAGCGTGCTCGCCCCGGTCGCCCAGGCGATGCCGAAGTCGATGATGCGCGGGCCCTTGGGGGAGAGCAGAATGTTCGACGGCTTGAGGTCCCGGTGCACCACACCGGCCTCGTGGACCGCGACCAGGCCCTCCGACAGCGCCGCGCCGATCGCCGCGACGTCCGCGGCCCGCAGCGGGCCCTCCTCGGCGACCCGGTCGTGCAGCGAGGGCCCCGGCACGTACTGGGTCGCGAACCACGGCCGGTCGGCCTCCAGGTCGGCCGCGACGAGACGCGCGGTGCAGCCGCCGCGGATGCGCCGCGCGGCGGACACCTCGCGGGCGAACCGCGAGCGGAACTCCTGGTCCTCCGCGAGATCCGGCCGGATCACCTTCAGCGCCACGCGCTGACCGCGCCGGTCCGAGCCGAGATAGACGACGCCCATCCCGCCCGCCCCGAGGCGCCGGTGGAGCCGGAACGACCCGACGATCCGCGGATCCTCGCGCCGGAGCCGCATCATCGCCATGTCCGTCCCCTGGTCGTCCGTTCTGACGTGGCACAGCTTACGTACCGTCGCCCCGGTGCGCTCATAGGCCGCGCCCTCTCGGCCCGATCGATTGTCAGTGCGCGGTGCGAGAATTGAGGGGTGGTCAGGGGCCGGCCGCGGGCCGGCCCCCGAATCCGGCACGTTCCCAATGGCCCGTCCCAGAAGGGGGATTGGATCGATGAAGGGTGACCGGGTGGAGATCGTCGTGGACGCGGGGGACACGACGCGGACGTACGAAGTGGTGGCAAGCCGGGCGGGCCGCAGGGTGGAGACGGCGGTCCGCCGGGGGGTGGTGGAAGTGAGCGAAGTCACGCGCACCGGGGTCGTGGTCCGCACCGCGCGCTTCATGGCGAACCGGGTCCTGGCCCTGGTGGAGCAGCCCGTGCCGCGGGCGGCCTCCGGCGAGGCCGCGGAGACCGGCACCGCGGCCTGACCTGCGCGGACGGCGCGGGGGAGGGGCGGCGCCCGGGGAGTCCCCTCGGGGAAGTCCCGCAGTCCGGAGGAGCCGTCTCCACCCAGGGGAGTACGCCGCGGGGTGCGGGCTCATCCTCCGGGAGGCCCGGAAGCCGGTACGCGGGCATGACGCCGCGGCCGTCCCGCGTCCCTACTGTGGAAGACAAGCGGCGGGTGGTGCACTCGTCCCCCGAGGTCAGACACCCGCCGCTGTCGGACATGACAGGGAGAGGAACCATGGCGCACACGGCATCCCGCGAGATGTCCCGCACCGAGGGACGCCGCCACCCCCTGGTGGCGACCGCCATGGTCCTCCCCCTCGCTGCCCTGCTCGTCGTCGTCTTCGGCGGCTGGGAAGCGGTGGTCACACAGGCGTCGTCCGTGGGCGTGATGCTGGGGCGCTGAGCGGCGCCCCGGACCCGGGAGAGCGGCCCGGGTCGGGGACATCCGGCCACCAACCCCGTGGGGACGGGGGTGCGGCGGACGACAGCGTTTGGCCGGTCAGCTGGGGAGCTGACCGGCCATCGCGCTGTCCGGCCCCGTCCGTCCCTCCGGCTCCAGGGGCCCGCCGGCCGCCCGTGCGGGCGTTGCACGCCCTCCGTGGTCGGGGGCTCGCGGGGGGCCCGTACGCTCCTCGCGTGGTCGAAGACAGCAGTGTGCTCCTCGGCGGGCTCCGGCGGCTCGCCCGATTCGCCGCGCACCGGGCCGGGGTGCCGGGCTCCTGTGCCGCCTGCGGCGGGGCCCTCGGCGGGGACGTGCTCGCCGACCGGGCGGACGGGACCGTCGTACGCCACGGCGCGGCCGTCGCCAAGGCGCACGCCCCCGACGCCGACCCCGGCGGACATGCCGCCCGGGTGGCCGTGGCCGCCGACCCCGCGCTCCGGGGCATCCTCCTGCCGCCCCTGCCGCTGCCGGAGGACGCCGAGGTGGCCGGCCGGACGGTCACCGTGTGGCCCTACGGCGTACCCGTCGACCCCGCCGACCCGGACGCCGCCCCCTGGGAGGAGACCGCGCGCCTCCTCGCCCGCCTGCACCGCACCCCGCCGCCCGCGGGCCCTCTGCCGCCGCACCGCGGACCGGCCAAGGCCGCCCGGGCCGTCGCCCGGCTCCTGGCCGGGGCCCCGCAGCCCGACGCCGCGCCCGTCCTGCGGGCCTGGGCGGGGCTGCCGGCCTGGGCCCGAGGCGAGGCGCCCCCGCCCCGGGCGGACGTCCTGTGCCACGGCGACCTGCACCTGGGGCAGCTGGTCCGGCATCCCGCGCCCGACGGCCCCTGGCTGCTCATCGACGTCGACGACCTCGGCCTCGGCGAGCCCGCGTGGGATCTCGCGCGGCCCGCCGCCTGGTACGCGGCCGGGATCCTGCCGCCGGACATCTGGGCGGCGTTCCTCGCCGCCTACCGCGCCGCCGGCGGCCCCGCCGTCCCCGCCGAGGGCGACCCGTGGCCGCAACTCGACGTCCCGGCACGGGCCCTGACCGTGCAGACCGCGGCCCTCGCGCTGGTCAAGAGCGCCGCGGAGAACCGCTCGCCGGACGAGGTGGAGCGGCTGATGCTCGACGCCTGCGCCCGAATCGCTTCCGTCCGAACCGACTTGGACGGATCCGCGTCATCGTAGGGTGAGCACATCATCCGAACGGCGAGGAGTTGAGCCGAGCATGCAGTGTCCCAAGTGCCATGCCCCCATGCACACGTACAACCGCAGCGGCGTGCAGATCGAGCAGTGCAGCGGCTGCCGGGGGATCTTCCTGGACTACGGCGAGCTGGAGGCCCTGACCCGCCTCGAGTCCCAGTGGGTCCCGCAGGCCCCGCCGCCCGCCGCCCCGCCGGCCGCGCCCGCCTGGGGCGCCCCGCAGCAGGTGCATCACCACCACCACGGCGGTCACCACCACCAGCGCGGCTTCGGCCGGATGCTGTTCTCGTCCTGACGCGAACGCACGACGGAGCCCCCGGTCGCACTGGGCGACCGGGGGCTCCGGGTGGTGGACGATACTGGGATTGAACCAGTGACCTCTTCCGTGTCAGGGAAGCGCTCTCCCGCTGAGCTAATCGTCCTCGGGACCACGACCCGCGGGTCATGGGCACTGCGTGCGCGATACTGGGATTGAACCAGTGACCTCTTCCGTGTCAGGGAAGCGCTCTCCCGCTGAGCTAATCGCGCGGGGATCCTCGCGGACCAGGTCCTCACGGACGGATCCGTGCAGACCAGTGGACGATACTGGGATTGAACCAGTGACCTCTTCCGTGTCAGGGAAGCGCTCTCCCGCTGAGCTAATCGTCCTTGGAGGTGGAGACGGGATTTGAACCCGTGTAGACGGCTTTGCAGGCCGTTGCCTCGCCTCTCGGCCACTCCACCCGGAGTGATTCGGGGGTTCGGGAAGATCCCCCACATCGAGCGGACGACGAGATTCGAACTCGCGACCCTCACCTTGGCAAGGTGATGCTCTACCAACTGAGCCACGTCCGCTTGTCGTTTCCGTTTCGCTTGCGCGTCCCGGCGACGTGTTGAACTCTAGCGGATTCCCCGCCCAGTACAAAAACGCGTTTCCGCAGCGTGCTGACCTGTGGCCGAGCCGACGCCGATCGACCGGCCCCGCCGGGGTCACTCCGCGTGGCCTCCCGCTCGCTCCGCACGCCCCCGCGCGAGCCCCCACCTAGACTCGAGCCGTGCACGACCTCGCTCCCCTGGCCCGCTTCGGCGGCCTCGTCGCGACCGACCTCAGGGACGTCACCCACGATCCCGAGGCGCTCGACTCCACCGGCTTCTGGGCCGTCGCGGCCGACTTCGAAGGCAGGCTCACCTGCGCCCGCTTCGCCGACGTCCGCCCGGCCGCGGTCCCCGCGCCCGTCGCGGGCGCCTGGCGCGGACCGGCCCCCGACGCCTGGACCTCCTCCCTCGACCGGGCCGCCTACACCGAAGGCGTCCGCCGGGTCCGCGCCCACATCGCGCGCGGCGAGGTCTACCAGGCCAACCTCTGCCGGGTGCTCTCCGCCCCGCTGCCCGACCCGGAGGCCGCCGACGTCGACGCCCTCACGGCGCTGCTCGCCCGCGGCAACCCCGCCCCCTACGCCGGAACGATTCGGCTCCCCGGGCACGGCGTGGAGATCGCCACCGCCTCGCCCGAGCTGTTCCTGCGCCGCGAGGGCGCCCGGATCTCCTCGGGCCCCATCAAGGGCACCGGCCGCACCGCCGCCGACCTGCTGCCCAAGGACCACGCCGAGAACGTGATGATCGTCGACCTGGTCCGCAACGACCTCGGGCGCGTCTGCGAGACCGGCACCGTCAGCGTCCCCGCCCTCTGCGCCGTCGAGGAGCACCCCGGCCTCGTCCACCTGGTCTCCACCGTGAGCGGACTGCTGCGCGACGACGCCCGCTGGAGCGACGTCCTCGCCGCCGCCTTCCCGCCGGGCTCGGTCACCGGCGCGCCCAAGTCCAGCGCGCTGCGGATCATCGAGGCTCTGGAGACCGCGCCCCGCGGCCCGTACTGCGGAGGCATCGGCTGGGTGGACGCCGACGCCGACACCGCCGAGCTCGCCGTCGGCATACGCACCTTCTGGGTCGACCGCGACGAGCCCGGCGGCCCCGTCCTGCGCTTCGGCACCGGCGCCGGCATCACCTGGGGCTCCGACCCCGAGCGGGAGTGGGACGAGACCGAGCTGAAGGCCGCCCGGCTGCTCGCGGTAGCGTCGGGCGCGTACGAGGCGAGCGAAAGGGCCATCTCTCTTTGAACGCGACGAACGCGACGAACGCGATGAAGCTGTGGGTCGACGGCGCGCTGCGCGACGAGGCCGACGCCCGGTTCTCCGTCCTGGACCACGGACTGACCGTGGGCGACGGGGTCTTCGAGACCGTCAAGGCGGTGCGCGGCGAGACCTTCGCTCTCACCCTCCACCTGGAGCGGCTCACCCGCTCCGCCCGGGGCCTCGGCCTGCCCGACCCCGACCACGACGAGATCCGCCGGGCCTGCGCCGCCGTCCTGGAGGCCAACCCGATGGAGCTCGGCCGGCTCCGCATCACGTACACCGGCGGCGTCTCCCCGCTCGGCTCCGAGCGCGGCGACGCCCGCCCCGGCCTGGTCGTGGCCCTTGGGGCGACCGGACGGCGCCCGGACAGCACCGCCGTGATCACCGTCCCGTGGACCCGCAACGAGCGCGGCGCGCTGGTCGGTCTCAAGACCACCTCGTACGCCGAGAACGTCGTCGCGCTCGCCCGGGCCCGTGCCGCCGGCGCCTCCGAGGCGCTGTTCCCCAACACGCGGGACCGGCTCTGCGAGGGCACCGGCTCCAACGTGTTCGTGGTCCTCGACGGGCGCATCCACACCCCGCCGGTCTCCTCGGGCTGCCTCGCCGGCATCACTCGGGCGCTCGCGGTCGAGTGGACCGGAGCGGAGGAGACCGACCTGCCGATGGACGTCCTGGAGCAGGCCGACGAGATCTTCCTGACCTCCACCCTGCGCGACGTCCAGGCCGTGCACCGGGTCGACGGCCGCGAGCTGCCCGGCGCGCCGGGCCCCGTCACGGCCAAGGCCATGCGCGTGTTCGAGGAGCGGGCCGCGGCCGACGCCGACCCGCGCCTGTAGCCCCCCGCGGCCCGGCGAATCCCGGGCAACCCGGCAAAAGCTGGTGACGCCGGGCCGCAGGGCAGGTAGAACAGCCGTGATGACCACCACCCTGCGGCCGGCCGGGCCGCTCGAGACAGCCGCCGACGGCTCGCGCAGCCGCGTGTACGAGGTGTGCGTGAACAGCAGGCCGGTCGGCGAGGTCCGGCTCGCCACCGACGCCGCGTTCGGCCCGAAGGCCGGTGTGATCAAGTCCCTGCGGATCGACGAGGCGGACCGGCGGCGCGGCCGCGGCACGGTCGCCGCCCTCGCCGCCGAGGAGGTGCTCCGCGGCTGGGGCTGCACCCGGGTGCTGGTCTCCGTGCCCGCCGACGCCCCGATCGCGCAGCGGATGACCGAGGCCCTCGGCTACACCGAGGTCAGCCGCAACATGCTCAAGGAACTCACCGGCCCGCTCCCGGCCCTCCCGGAGGACATCGGCGCGCGGCCGATGACGCAGGAGGAGTTCACCGTCTGGGAGGCCGACGCCCGGCGGTCCTTCGCGGCGAGCTGGACCGCCCGCGGCGTCCCCGCGGACCAGGCCCGCGCCAAGGCCGAGGCGAGCCACCGCGAACTGCTCCCCGAGGGGCTCGCCACCCCCGGCACGGCCCTGCAGGTCGTCGAGCGCGACGGCGCCGTCGTCGGCCGGGTCTGGACCGGACGGCGGAAACTGGCCCCGGGCGTGCACGGCGGGTACGTGTACGACGTCCACGTCGCCCCCGAGCACCGCGGCCTGGGCCTCGGCCGCGCCCTGATGCTCCTCGCCGAACGCACCACCGCCGAGGCCGGCGACCGGCTGCTCGGCCTGCACGTCTTCGCCGAGAACACCCCGGCCCTGCGCCTGTACGACTCCCTCGGCTACCGCACGACCCACGTCAACAGCGGCAAGCCCCTGCTCTGACGGGGGCCCGCTCAGCCCTGCGCGAGCAGGCGGTCGGCGATCTCCTCGATGCGGGCGCGCAGGCCCTCCTGGGACTGGCCGCCGTCCAGGCGCTCGTCGTCGACGACGTACGTCGGCGTGCCGGTGATCTTGATGGCCTGCCCCTCCGCCTGGTCGGCGTCGACGGTCAGCAGATGCCGGCCGTCGATCAGCGCCGTGTCGAACTCCTCGGCGTCCAGGCCCAGTTCCTCCGCCACCTCGAGCAGCACCGGCTCGCCCCGCTCCGCCAGCTCCCCGGTCCTGGCCAGCAGCGCCTCCGCGTACGCCCAGCCCTTGCCCTGGTCGGCGGCCTCCTCGGCGGCCTGCGCCGCCGCGTACGCGTGCTTGTGCTTCGGCAGCGGGAAGTGCCGCAGCCGCACGTCCAGCCGCTCGCCGTACTTCGCGCGCAGCGCGCGGACGTCGTCGAGGGCGCTCGTGCAGTCGGGGCACTGGAGGTCGAACCAGGCCTCGAGAACGACGGGGGAGGAGGGGTTACCGGTGGTGGACTCGCTCATGGGGCCAGTCTTCCAGCCCGCCGCCGCGCCTCCCAACCGGGACCTGGGGAGGAGGCCGCCCCGGAGATCCCCCGGAGATCCGGGGCGCGGCCGCCGCCGTCGTGGCCCCGGAGGGCCGCCGCGGTGCAGGATGGAAGGGACGTGACGCCCCGTGCCGCCTGGAGGACCGGATGCTTGCCGAGACTGTCTGTTCCGCGGTGGCCGCGGCCGGCCTGGGCATCGCCGCCATCACGGCGTACCGCAGGCGCTTCCTCGCCGCGACGAGGATCGCCGCCTACGCCCTGGTGCCGCTCGGCCTGGTGATGACCGGGGCCGTGCAGTGGCTCGCCGACACCGCCTTCAGCCCCGCCGCCTGGCTCGGCTTCGGCGTCCTCGGCGTGGCCTGGGCGCTCTTCATGACCGCCCGCACCGTCGAGCGGCACCGCGGCGGGGACACCAGGACCAGGGGCCGGAAGCGGGCGGCCGAGCCCTCGGCCTCCGCGCCCGTGCTCGGACGGGGGCGGCGGGACGCGGCGCCGAAGCCCGGGACCGGGGCGCCCGCCGACGACTTCAGCGACATCGAGGCGATCCTCAAGAAGCACGGCATCTGACCGCGCCCGCGCCGGCCCCCGTAGGGCCCCGGCCGCGCCCGCCGGTCCACGGGATCCGGTGAACTGCCGCGGTCGTGGGGCGTGTTGCCGGACCTCCCGGACCGGCTCTGCGTCATCATCGCCCCGAGATGCTGGAAACCTCGCGGGATCGAGTCCCCGCCCCCACGAAGGAGCCGCGCGGCTGTCTGTTCGCGCTCTCCCAGCCGCCGCTGATGATCTTCCTCGCCGTGATCGGCTGCCTGCTGCTGATGGCCGCCGTGCACGACCTCTTCCTGCTGTGACCGTGGTTCCCGCTGGGCCCGGGGGCGGCGCCGGTCAGCCGGCCGCCTCCTTGCGGCGCGCCCGGTAGGCGGCCACGTGCAGACGGTTGCCGCAGGTCCGGCTGTCGCAGTAGCGGCGCGACCGGTTCCGCGACAGGTCGACGAAGGCCCGCCCGCAGTCCGGCGCCTCGCAGCGGCGCAGCCGCTCCTGCTCCCCGTTCACGACGATGAAGGCCAGCGCCATGCCGCAGTCCGCGGCCAGGTGGTCGGCGACGGACGCGCCCGGCGCGAAGTAGTGCACGTGCCAGTCGTAGCCGTCGTGGTCGGTGAGCTGCGGCGTCGTGCCCGCGGCCGCGACCAGCTGGTTGATCAGCGCGGCCGCCACGCGTGCGTCGGGCGCGGAGAACACGGCGGCGAACCGGCCGCGGACCTCCCGGACGGCCGCGACGTCCCCGTCGTCGAGCTCGCCGACGTCGCTGAAGGAGTGCGTGCGCACGAACTCGTACAGCCAGGCGAGGTCCAGGAGGTCGCCCCGCTCGCCGTCCGCAGCGGTGTTCATGAGGTCGACGACGAGGTCGAGGGCGATCCGGGTGTCGTGGGGGATCAGCACGTTCCGCTCCCTGGCCAGGCTGCGGGCGGGCGCCCGCCGAATTCCGCTGACTCTAGCGGCTTCCGTCCGTCGTGCCCGGAGTGGGCCGGAACGGGGCCGAAAGCATGCGGTGCGCGTGCGGTCGCCCGGGCGGGGACGCCGGCGCCCGCACCACGTCGATGCGCGGTGCGGGCGCCGATCCCTGCCGTATGCGGTTGTCCGCGCGGCGCCGTCTCCCCGAGTCGGACGGCGCCGTGCGGCTCTCGGCCTGGCTCAGCTCGTCAGCTGTCGGCCAGGATGTGGGAGAGCTCCGTGTCGAGGTCGAAGTGGCGGTGTTCGGTGCCGGGCGGCACCGCGGCGTCGGTCCGCTTCAGGAACGACTCCAGGGCCCGCGCGGGGGCTTCGAGCAGGGCCTCGCCCTCGGGAGAGCTCAGCGCGATGCAGACGACGCCCTGACCGTGGCTGCGGGACGGCCAGACACGGACGTCGCCGGTTCCGGTGGGCCGGTGCAGACCCTCGGCGAGAAGGTCGCGCGCGAAGACCCACTCGACCGTCTCTTCGGCTCCGGTGTGGAAGGTGGCGTGCACGGCATAGGGATCGGCCGTGTCATACCGCAGGCCCGCCGGTACAGGCAGTGAGGACTCGCTCGACACAACGAGGCGCAGGTGCAGCTCGCAGCTGACCGTGGTGTTCATAAGCGCCAGGGCCTTTCGCTCAGTGTGCGCTCGGGGATTCGCACGTCGGCGAAATCGACATGCCACCTACGGTGCCGTTGTAAACCCCTCTGTCTGTTTTGTGAGCGTTCAGGTCGCCCGGACGGCGGTGTATGCCGTCCGGACATGACTCCGTTCCGGTGATCCGGTCCGGTCCGGTAAGTTGGGATCATGAATGCGGAGAGTGACGAGCGGAGCGCGGGGACCGCCGAGAGCTCGAACGGCCCGGACGAGAGCTCGAACGGCACGGAGAAGCCCCTGGGGTCCCGGGCGCCGGAGTTCATCAAGGCGCGGCGGACGCTTCACATGAGCTGGCAGGTCGGCGTCTTCATCGTGGGCCTGGCCGTGGTGGCCGGTGGCGTGATCATGCTGCCGCTGCCCGGCCCCGGCTGGCTGGTGATCTTCGGCGGCATGGCGATCTGGGCGACCGAGTTCGTCTGGGCCCAGCTCGTGCTGCGCTGGACCAAGCGCAAGGTCACCGAGGCGGCGCAGCGCGCGCTCGATCCGAAGGTGCGCCGGCGCAACATCATCCTGACCACCGTCGGCCTGGTGATCATCGCCGTGCTGCTGGGGATCTACCTCTGGAAGTTCGGCTTCGTGATGCCGTGGCGGATCGACCAGTGAGGACGTGGTCAAAGGAGCCCGCTGACATGGGGTAATGTTTGCGGTGCGCCCGGGCGATTAGCTCAGTGGGAGAGCGCTTCGTTCACACCGAAGAGGTCACTGGTTCGAACCCAGTATCGCCCACCACCCGGACCGAGGGCCCGGAGACTTTCCAGTCTCCGGGCCCTCGGCGTTGCCGGGGCCCGCCCGGCCGGTCAGCGCATCCGGCCGAGCCTCTCCCGCAGCCGGCGCGCGTCGCGCAGCCGCTGCTCGTACGTCGCGCCCACCGCCAGGAGCAGCAGACCCGCCAGGGCCGGCGGCAGCCAGCGGGGCAGCGCCCCGACCACCTGCACCACGTACGGCGCCAGCTCGTGCAGCGCCACCAGGGCCAGCGCAGCCCCGCCGAGCACCAGCGGCGCCTGCAGCCGGTACCGGCCGCCCAGCAGCGTCACCGCCAGCGCGCCCAGGCCCAGCACCAGCGGGCGCACCCAGTCCGGGTCCGTCCACGCGGCGATCACGCTCGGGACCAGCGTCGCCGCCAGACCGGGCCCGTACGCCGTCCACGACGACGCCTCCGGGTCCCTGCGCCGCCGCAGCACGCCCAGCGCCAGCGCCGGCAGCGTCACCGGCAGCGTGTACGCCTCCGGGGTCGTCACGTCCGAGGCCACGAGCCGCACCCAGGTCGCCAGGACGAACAGCACCGCGGCCACCCAGCCCGCCGCCCTGCGGCTCTCCGGACGCAGCGCCGTGGCCGTGGCCAGTACGCCGCACAGCGCCAGCACCAGCGCGAGCGTGGCGGGCCGCTCGAACGCGAACCCGATCGCCAGGAGCCCCACGGCCGCACCGGACAGCTCCACCGGCAGCATCAGCGGATGACGGCGCAGCCGGGCGCCCAGACCCACCGTGGCGATCGGCACCACCAGGAGCCAGACCGCCGTGCGATGGTCCGGCAGGCCCGCCGCCCGCGTCCCCGCGAGCACCAGCCCCGTCGCCGCGGCGACGGCCAGACAGGCCGCCACGGCCCGCGCACCGCGCTCACCGAGCGCCGCGACGCCCGCGAACAGCACCAGCAGCACCCCGAGCACCGTGAACGTCCACGCCCGCGTGTCCAGGCCGATCAGCACCGCCCCGACCGAGGACACCACCGCGGCCGCGAACCCGCTCCACGCCGCCGCCGTGGCCGGCACCACCGCCGCCCGAGCGGCCGCGGGCACCCCCGCACCGCCCCAGCCCGGCCAGGTGGGCGCACCGAACACCCCGGCCGGTGCCTCGGCCGTACCGCCCTCCGGCACCCGCGCGGCCCCGTCCGCGGTGCCGCTCTCCGGCGCGCCCGCGTGATCGGCGCCCGCCGGCACGTCGTCGCCGGCCCGCTCGTGCTCCACCGCAGCGGGCGCCGGCAGGTCCCGGACCAGCCACTGCGGCCGGCAGGCCACCACCGCCGCGGCCACCGCCGTCAGCAGCAGCACCACCGGACGCGGCGCGTGGCCCAGGCCCAGCGACACCGGCAGGGACAGCACCGTCGCCCACGCCACGAGCAGCGCCGCGCAGCGCGCCCACGTCCGCCGGACCGGTACCAGGGCCGCCGTCGCCGTGAGCAGCACCAGCGGAGCCGTCGCCGGGTACTCCCCGAACGCCGGCGTCCCCGGACCCGACCACACCGGCGTCGTCCGCACCGCCGAGTCCAGCAGCAGCGCCGCGGCCGGCGGCAGCGCCCACAGGACGCCCACGCCCAGCACCCCCGCGCCCGTACCGAGCGCGCCCAGCCGCACCGGACGCGGCAGCGCCGTACGCCACACCGCCGCGACCGCGAGCCCGCAGGCCACGTACCCCGGCACCACCCACTCCGGCGGCAGCGCCGACCGCAGCACGCCGCCCGCCGCGGCGACGGCCGCCAGCGCCGCCACCACGGCGCCCAGTACCGTCACGGCCGGCGTGCGCCACCCCACGTACAGCGCCAGCGCACCTCCCGCGACCAACAGGCCCACCGCCGGAACCGGGTCCGTCACCGAGAACCAGCCGCCCGTCAGCAGCGCCCAGGAACCCGACACGCACAGCCCCACGGCCGCCGTCGCCCTCACCGAGGCCGGCCGCGCCCACAGCAGCAGCGCCGCGTCCACGGCCGCCGTCGCCAGCACCGCCCAGCCCAGGGCGTACCCGCCCGCGTCCGCCGCCACCGCGGCCAGCGGCAGCGGCAGCTGCGCGGCCACCACCGCCACCGGCAGCGGGATCCGCAGCCCGCCCAGCGCCGTCCCGTACGCCGCCCACGCCCCGGCCAGCACCGCCGAGGCCGCCGCCGCGTACGCCACGCCGTCCGTGCCGGCCAACGCCACCCGGTGCAGCGCGTACGCGTCGAGCACCATGAGCACCAGACCCAGCGCGCCCACCGCCTCCGCCGTCGACGCAAGGCCGCGGCGCAGCAGCAGCACCGGCGCCGCCAGCGCCGCCGAGGTCACCAGACCCAGCACCGCGGCCCGGCCGCCGATGCCCATCGAACCCCAGCTGACCAGGGTGAAGGCGATCGCGGCGATCGTCAGCAGCACCCCGCCCAGGGTGAGCAGCACGTTCTGGGCGCTCGGCGGCGCCGTGTCCGCCACGGGCCGCTGCGGCGCGCCCCAGCCGGTCGGCGCGGGGGCCGCGGGAACCGCGGCGGCCTGCAGCAGCTGCAGCAGCCAGGCCCGGCGGGCCAGCAACTGGGACCGGCGGGCATCGAGTTGGGCCAGCTCGCGGTCGACGAGCACCAGCTCGTCGGCGGGCGGCAGAACATTTTCCATGAGGCGGAGTGTCGCCCGGAGCGCCCGCCGGGGGAATGCGTCCGGGTACTCAGATCCGCGCCTGAGTACGTACACACTGGAGGCATGGACTGGTGCCGCTACCGCTTCCGCAGCGTCTGGCAGCTCGCCGCCCCGCCGGCCACCGTGTTCGCCGTGCTCGAACGCGGCGAGGAGTACCCCCGCTGGTGGCCGCAGGTCCGCGAGGTCGTCCCCGTCGACGCGTCCACCGGCACCGCCCGCTTCCGCTCCGTGCTGCCCCACGACCTCGTCGTCACCGTCGTCGGCCGGCGCCGCGACCCCGAGGCGGGGATCCTCGAGATCGCGATGAGCGGCGACCTCGACGGCTGGGCCCGCTGGACGCTCACCGCCCACGGCGGCGGGACACGGGCCGTGTACGAGCAGGAGGTCGAGGTCCGCGGCCGGCTGATGCGCGCCCTCGCGATACCGGGACGGCCGGTGTTCCGGGTCAACCACGCCCTGATGATGCGCGGCGGCCGACGAGGACTGGCCGCCCACCTGCGGACCGTCTGAGCCGCGGGCGAGTCATCGAGTTTGAACCGAGGGCCGCCGGGCCTGTATTGTTCAACCCGTTCCCGGGCGATTAGCTCAGCGGGAGAGCACTTCGTTCACACCGAAGGGGTCACTGGTTCGATCCCAGTATCGCCCACCGGGAAAGGCCGGTCCGTCGACGACGGACCGGCCTTCTTCGTCCCCGGCGCGCTCGCGTCACGCCGCCGCGGCGATCTCCGGACGCAGCGGCCACGCCGGGTCCACCACCTCCGGTGTCCCGTTCCGCGTGAACCACGCCTGCAGCCCCCGCGCCTGCGCCGCGTGCCACATCGCCTGCCTCACGTGCAGCTCCGCCGGCGTCAGCCGGTCGAGCCGCGACGCGAACCGCCGCGCCACCGCCCGTACGACGTCCAGCGCCGCGACGGCGTCCGCCGCCGCGTCGTGAGCCCCGGTCAGCTCCACCCCGTACTCCGCGCACAGGTCCGTCAGCGTCCGCCGGCCCTTGCGGTACCGGTCCAGATGCTTGTCCAGCACCCGCGGATCGAGCACGCACAGCGGCACGTTCTCCATGTACCGCGCCAGCGACGAGGCCCGGTGCCGGCGCAGCTCCCGGTCCAGGATCGTCAGGTCGAACGGCGCGTTCATCACGACCAGCGGACGCCCCGCCGCGCACTGCTCGGTCAGCGCCCGGGCCACCTCCTCCATCACCGGCGCGGGCCAGCGGCCGTTGCGCTGCAGGTGATCGTCCGTCAGTCCGTGCACCTCGGTGGCCGCCCGGGGCACCGGGATCCCCGGATTGACGAGCCATCGGGTGATGCGCGGGCGACCGCCCGCCGTGTCCTGGACGACGAGGGCGGCGGACACGATCCGGTCCTGCTCGACGTCAACTCCTGTGGTCTCCGTGTCGAATGCGGCCAGGGGGCCGTCGTACCAGTTCATCGACATACCGAACTCCTCCCACCTCGGCGGCAGATGGCGGCAGGTGGGCCTGTGCCGCTGCCCGAACCGGTGATACCCGGGCCGTTTGCGCCGTACGCCGGGCGGTGACAACACAGATGACGGGGAAGGAAATTGACTCATGGCCATCCCGCAGCCCGAACCCGGGGGGCCGTCCCGCACCGCAGGCACGGGCGGCGGGCTGCTGCCCCCGCAGCGCGACACGCCGCTGCGGGGCTCGCTCGCCACCACGGCCTGCATGGAGACCCTCCAGGTGGGCTATCTGCACGCGGTCGCGGCGGCGGCGGGCTGTTCGCTCTCGCAGCCGTTCCCGGACAACGGCATCGACTGGCACGTGAGCCACAGCGCTCCCGGCCACACCATCGACGACGAAGTGACCATCAAGGTGCAGCTCAAGTGCACCTACCAGCTCGCACCGCACACGCCGGGGGCCGCGCCGCCGGCGTTCTCGTTCACCCTCGACAACGAGCACCTGGCGAAGCTGGCGCGGACCCCGGTCTCGGTGCACAAGATCCTCGTCGTGATGATCGCGCCCCGCTCCCAGGAGGACTGGCTGCGGGCCGGCCACGACCGGCTCGACCTCAGGCACTGCTGTTACTGGATCAATCTGGCCGGCCACCCCGTCACCGGACGGCGCCGGACCACCGTGCGGATACCGACCGCGCGGATCTTCGACGACCGGGCGCTCTGCGACATCATGGCCCGGGTCGGGGCGGGAGGGAGACCCTGATGCACTGGCCGATCGACGAACCCGAGGGCGGTTCCCTCCGTTTCAGGCCCCACCCCCCGGCCTCCGCCGGCGAGCCCGGCCTCCCCGACCCGGCCCGGGTGGACCCCCTCGTCCTCGGCGCGCTCCTGGACCGGCACGGCTGGCGCCGGCGCGGCGGCGCCGCGGGCCGGTACGCCCGCTGGACCCCGCCCGGGCCCGGCGGACACCGCACCAGCCTCCTGGTGCCCGAGAGCCGGGCCTTCCCCGACTGCGAGGACCTGCTCGGCGAGGCCCTCACCGCGCTCGCCCGCAGCGGCACCCCCTCCGCGCGCGAGGTCCTGGTCGGCCTCAGCCTGCCCAGCGACGAGATCCGCTGGACCCGCGACGTGCCGCAGGGCCCGTCCGGCGAGATCACCTGGACCGCGCAGGAGCAGCTGCGCTCCGCCGCCCGGCAGCTGCTGCTCGCCGGCGCCCTGGCGGTGCGCGGCCGCGCCGGCTACCACGGCGGACGGCACCGCCGGCAGGCCCGGGCGTCGCTGGAGAGCGTCGTCGTCGGCGCCGCCCCCGGCGGGCGCGGCCTGACCGCCTTCGTGCCCGTGGACGGCGGCCGGCCGCTGGCCGTGCGGCTCTACCACGCGCTGCACGCGGCCCGGGAGGCCGTCGACTACCAGCGGGCCACCGGCGGCATGGACGCCTTCGACACGGCCGTCCAGGCGGGCGTCAGCCGCGAGCTCACCGAGGCGCTGGTGGCGCTGGTGCGCGGGGCGGAAGGGGCCAGGGTCGCACTGGCCTGGGCGCCCGCCGCCGGGCCGCCCGAGGGCTGCGCGGCGCGGCCCGAGCCGGTGGAGTTCTCGCCCGGCGACCTGCCCGCGCTGCGGGCGGCCGGCGCGCGGTACATCAGCGAGGAGCCCTCCGTGCCGGTGCGGATCACCGGCGCGGTGGTCCGGATGCGCCGCTCCGGCACCCGGGGCGAGGGCACCGTACGGCTGCGGGTGCTCGCCGGGGCCGAGGTCCCGCACGTCCGCGTCGCCCTCGACGAGGAGGCGTACCGGACCGCCGTCCACGCCCACCTCGTGGGCCTGCCCATCCGGGTCGTCGGCCGGCTGGAGCGGCGCGGCGGCTTCCGGCGGCTCACCGACGCCACGGACGTCGTCCCGGTGCAGGTCGACGACGCGGAGCGGGACCGGCTGATGAAGTCCCTGCACGAGAACCTGGACTTCTTCGAGGAGGCCTGCGGGGGCGACTGACCGGGGCGTCCGGGCACGCCACCGGGCCCCGGTCCTGCGGAAACCGTTTCGCGGCCGGGGCCCCGGGGTCGGTACGATCGGCGACGACGCGGCACCTCGTCTCTGCCGCGGACCGCCGGCGCCGGCACCTCGTGTCTGCCTGCGCCCTTATGTTCTGGAGTACCCGTGTCTGATGTCCGTGTGACCGTCCAGTCCGCCTCAGGATCCGAGGATCGGGCGGTGAGCGCGGGCACCACGGCCGGCGCCCTGTTCGCCGACGACCGCTCCGTCGTCGCCGCCCGCGTCGGCGGTGAGCTGAAGGACCTCGCGTACGAACTCGCCGAGGGCGATGTCGTCGAGGCCGTCGAGATCTCCTCCGAGGACGGCCTCAACATCCTGCGCCACTCGACCGCGCACGTCATGGCCCAGGCCGTGCAGGAGCTCTTCCCCGAGGCCAAGCTGGGCATCGGCCCGCCGGTCCGGGACGGCTTCTACTACGACTTCGACGTCGAGAAGCCGTTCACCCCCGAGGATCTCAAGGCCATCGAGAAGAAGATGCAGGAGATCCAGAAGCGGGGACAGAAGTTCTCCCGCCGCGTGGTCTCCGACGAGGAGGCCCGCGAGGAGCTCGCCGGCGAGCCGTACAAGCTGGAGCTCATCGGCATCAAGGGCTCCGCCTCCACCGACGACGGCGCGAACGTCGAGGTCGGCGCGGGCGAGCTGACCATCTACGACAACCTCGACGCCAAGACCGGCGAGCTGTGCTGGAAGGACCTCTGCCGCGGTCCGCACCTGCCGACCACCCGGAACATCCCGGCGTTCAAGCTGATGCGCAACGCGGCCGCCTACTGGCGCGGCAGCGAGAAGAACCCGATGCTCCAGCGCATCTACGGCACCGCGTGGCCGTCGAAGGAGGAGCTGAAGGCCCACCTCGACTTCCTCGCCGAGGCCGAGAAGCGCGACCACCGCAAGCTGGGCAACGAGCTGGACCTGTTCTCCATCCCGGACGAGATCGGCTCCGGCCTCGCCGTCTTCCACCCCAAGGGCGGCATCATCCGCCGGGTCATGGAGGACTACTCGCGCAAGAAGCACGAGGAGCACGGCTACGAGTTCGTCTACTCGCCGCACGCCACCAAGGGCAAGCTGTTCGAGAAGTCGGGTCACCTGGACTGGTACGCCGAGGGCATGTACCCGCCCATGCAGCTCGACGAGGGCGTGGACTACTACCTCAAGCCCATGAACTGCCCGATGCACAACCTGATCTTCGACGCGCGCGGGCGCTCCTACCGTGAGCTGCCGCTGCGCCTGTTCGAGTTCGGCACCGTGTACCGGTACGAGAAGTCCGGCGTCGTGCACGGCCTGACCCGCGCCCGCGGCTTCACCCAGGACGACGCGCACATCTACTGCACCCGCGAGCAGATGGCGGAGGAGCTGGACCGCACCCTCACCTTCGTCCTCGACCTGCTGCGCGACTACGGTCTGACCGACTTCTACCTGGAGCTGTCCACCAAGGACCCGGAGAAGTACGTCGGTTCCGACGAGGTGTGGGAGGAGGCCACCGCGGTCCTCCAGCAGGTCGCCGAGAAGCAGGGCCTCCCGCTGACCCCCGACCCGGGCGGCGCGGCCTTCTACGGCCCGAAGATCTCCGTGCAGGCGCGCGACGCCATCGGCCGCACCTGGCAGATGTCGACCGTGCAGCTCGACTTCAACCTGCCGGAGCGCTTCGACCTCGAGTACACCGCCCCGGACGGCTCCAAGCAGCGCCCGGTCATGATCCACCGCGCGCTGTTCGGCTCGATCGAGCGGTTCTTCGCGGTGCTCCTGGAGCACTACGCGGGCGCCTTCCCGGCCTGGCTCGCGCCCGTCCAGGCCACCGGCATCCCGATCGGCGACGCGCACATCCCGTACCTGCAGGAGTTCGCCGCCAAGGCGAAGAAGCAGGGCCTGCGGGTGGAGGTCGACGCCTCCTCGGACCGGATGCAGAAGAAGATCCGGAACGCGCAGAAGCAGAAGGTGCCGTTCATGATCATCGCCGGTGACGAGGACATGGCCAACGGCGCCGTCTCCTTCCGCTACCGCGACGGCTCGCAGGAGAACGGCATCCCGGTCGACGAGGCGATCGCGAAGATCGCCAAGATCGTCGAGGACCGCGTCCAGGTCTGACCGGCCACGGGCTCAGGAGCCCGACGCGCCACCGGCTCACGAGGCCCCCGGGGAATCCCCCGGGGGCCTCTTGTCCTCGTCGCGCGTGAAGAGCTGGATCAGCCAGGACGAGAAAGAGCCCGTCACCGCCCCCAGGAGCGCCAGGCCGCAGGCCATCAGGCCGACCGCGGTGAGGCGGCCGATGGGGGTGATCGGGCTGACGTCGCCGTAGCCGACCGTGGCCAGGGTGGCGCAGGCCCACCAGACCGCGTCGCCGAAGGTGAGGATGGACGCGCCGGGAGCGGTGTGCTCGTGGTGGTAGACGGTCAGCGATCCGGCGAAGCCGAGGAGCGTGACGGTGAGTCCCGCGTACGCCATGACCCGGGCGTGCAGGCTGAGCCGCGGCCGGCCGCGGCGGCGCTGGATGCGGTCGTACACGGAGAAGATCCGCAGCGGGCGCAGCAGCGGCAGGACGAGGACGACGGTGTCCAGCCAGTGCGTGCGCAGGAAGCGCCAGGGGCCGAGGCCGCTGAGCCGGTACCGGACCGTGTAGTCGACCAGGAAGACGGCCCAGGCGGCGGCCATGGCGGCCAGGAGCACGGTGTGCCAGGCGTGGGGCAGGCCGGGGGCGAGGACGTGCACGGCGTAGGCCGCCAGGTAGACCGCCGAGGCCGTGCCGAGGGGCAGGTCCATGCGGCGGTCCCAGAGTTCCTGGCGGCTGTCGTTCATCGGATCAGCATGTCCGGAAGGGCTTGGTCCGCCGCCCCGGCGACACGCTCCGAACGGGCGAAGCCATATGCTGCACAGCATGACGTTTGAGCCGGAGCAGCAGAACGGAGTGGGGACGCAGGACGCGTTCCAGCGCCTGTGGACGCCTCACCGGATGGCGTACATCCAGGGGGAGAACAAGCCGAGCGGCCCGGGGGCCGGCGACGGCTGCCCGTTCTGCTCGATCCCGTCGATGTCGGACGAGGACGGCCTGGTCGTGGCGCGGGGCCGGCATGTGTACGCGGTGCTGAACCTGTACCCGTGCAACGGCGGGCACCTGATGGTGGTGCCGTACCGGCACGTCGCCGACTACACGGAGCTGGACACGGGCGAGACCGTGGAGCTGGCCGAGCTGACGAAGCGGGCGATGGTGGCGCTGCGGACGGCGTCGGGGGCGCACGGGTTCAACATCGGCATGAACCAGGGTGCGGCGGCCGGCGCGGGCATCGCGGCGCATCTGCACCAGCACGTGGTCCCGCGCTGGGGCGGCGACACGAACTTCATGCCGGTGGTCGGTCACACGAAGGTGCTGCCGCAGCTTCTCGCGGACACGCGGAAGATGCTGGCGGACGCCTGGCCGGTGGACTGAGGCTCAGGACGTACGGCGAAGGCCGGGACCTCCCTCCGGAGGGCCCGGCCTTCGCCGTACGGGTCGCGTCAGGCGTCGTAGACGTCGGCCTTCTTGGGGCCGGGGTCCTGGATCAGGCCGCTGAGCACGAGGGAGCGGTTGGCGAAGCGCTCGGTGTCGACGCCGTGGTCGTCGAGGACCTTGATCACGGCGCTGTGCACGGCCCGCATCACAGGAGTGGCGGCGCGGATGGCGTCGTCGGCCATGAAGCGGTGCCGCCAGGGCTTGTCGGCCCAGGCGTGGCGCAGTCCGAACGGCTCGGGCAGGACGAGTTTGCCGCCGAGGAAGTCCAGGACCGGCGGGAACCAGGTGAGCGGCGCGCGGACGGCGAGGCGGACCACCTCGTCGGTGTCGACCAGGGGCAGCTTGATCTCGCGGGTCTCCCAGAACCGGACGGTCTTGGAGACCTCCCTGGTCTTGGCGGCGGGCTTCGTGGTGAAGAGCGAGTGGACCGGGCCGAGGGCGTGTCCGGTGACCTCGACGCGCAGGGTGTGCAGCAGCGAGGTGACCGTGATCATCATGGTGAGGACGAGCTGGCCGTCCCAGAGCGTGAACTGCACGCCGAGGTAATGACGGTTGCCGCTGCCGAACTGCTGGTCGTTGCAGATGCGCTGTATCTCGTGCGGCCGGACCTGGAAGGCGACGATGTTCTCGCCCTCGGGGCGGGTGACCTCGCCGGCGCCCTCGCCGATGGGGGAGACGATCCAGTGCTTGACGACCGGGGTGGGGAAGCCGGTCTTGAGGGAGCCGCGCTCCAGCAGCTTGAGCTGGTCGTGGATGGGCCGGATCACGTCCCAGGCGCGGAAGTCGTGGATCTCCTTGCCCTCCTGGGGGACGAGGTCCTCGGCGAGGGTCCAGCTGCCCCAGCGGGTGCCCATGCCGAGTATGCCCTTGGGGCCGGCGTAGAAGACGATGTTGGACTGCTGCTCGGCGGTGAGCTTCTCCAGGTTCTGCCTGAGCTCCTCGGCGGCCTCCTCGCCGGGGTGCTGGGGGACCGCCTCGGGGATCTTCGCGGCGACGCCGCCGCCGCTGAGGAGTCCGTCCCAGCGGGCGCGCAGGTCGACGGCGGTGGATTCGCAGATCCGTTTGGCGAGGAGCCAGCCGAGCGGCGGGGCGATCACCATGGCGCGCAGGTAGATCCCGAGGACGCTGTCGATGGGCAGCTTGATCAGGAAGATCACGGCGAGCAGGCCCACGCCGAGGAGCAGCGCGGTGCCGAGGGCGCCGGAGCGCTTGTCGGCGGCGCCGGCGAGGCTGCGGCGCAGCTGGATCACGCCGAGCCAGATCAGCAGTCCGGGCAGGAACAGCACCCCGAAGAACACCGTGACCAAGGTGAGTTTGATGTCGCGCTGCCGGCGGATGTTGGTGGCGGCGAGGCAGTGTTCGACGACGGGCTGCGGTTCGGTGCCGAAGGACTGGATGAGCGCCTTGCGGGCGCCGCCGAGCATGCGGACCTGGACGGCCCGGGAGAACGCCTCGCCGAAGTCGGGCCGGAAGAGGTCGTGCCACTTGCCCTTCTTGACGGTGGACTTGTGCCAGTCGTTGTTCGCCTCGAGGATCTTGTCCATCGGGCCGTCGCGGTACGCGGCGGAGGCGAGCGCGAACGTCGCCGCCGTCTGCCCGTCCGAGCCCTGCAGGGGGACCTGTGCCCCGGGTCCGTACACGATCGTCATCAGCCCCCATCGCCGCGTCCACCGCGTGATCCCTGTGCGGCCTGTTCCCAACTGCCGCGCCCCGCACACCTGCTGAGCTGGGCACCCCAGCGTATCGGGGACTCGGCGGTCACGTCAGGTGACGGCCGGATGCCGCCGTTCCCGGGATGCGGGAGCGGCGGCGTCCGGTGACGGCGGGTCGGTCAGATTCCCGCTTCGGCCTGTTCGCGCACCTTGCCGGCGAGCTGCGGCGGCATGGGTTCGTGCCGGGCGTAGGAGCGGTCGAAGCTGCCGGTGCCGTGGGAGATGGAGCGCAGGTCGACCGCGTAGCGGCCGATCTCGATCTCCGGCACCTCGGCCCGTACGAGTGTCCGGCCGGGGCCCGCCTGTTCGGTGCCGACGACGCGGCCGCGCCGGCCGGACAGGTCGCTCATGACGGGGCCGACGTACTCGTCGGGGACGAGGACCTGCACCTCGGCGACGGGTTCGAGGAGGTGGATGGAGGCGTCGGCGGCGGCCTCGCGCAGGGCGAGGGCGCCGGCGGTCTGGAAGGCCGCGTCGGAGGAGTCCACCGAGTGGGCCTTGCCGTCCTTGAGGGTGACCCGCACGTCGACGAGCGGGTATCCGGCGGCGACGCCGCGGGCGGCCTGGGCCCGGACGCCCTTCTCGACGGAGGGGATGAAGTTCCTCGGGACGGCGCCGCCGACGACCTTGTCGACGAACTCGATGCCGCTGCCCGCGGGCAGCGGTTCGACGTCGATCTCGCAGATCGCGTACTGGCCGTGCCCGCCGGACTGTTTGACGTGCCGGCCGCGGCCGGCGGACGGGGCGGCGAAGGTCTCCCGCAGGGACACCTTGTACGGCACGGTGTCGACCTGGACGCCGTACCGGGTGCGCAGCCGTTCGAGGATCACGTCGCGGTGGGCCTCGCCGAGGCACCACAGGACGACCTGGTGGGTGTCCTGGTTCTGTTCGAGGCGCATCGTGGGGTCCTCGGCGACCAGCCGGGCCAGGCCCTGGGAGAGGCGGTCCTCGTCGGCCTTGCTGTGGGCCTGGACGGCCATGGGGAGCAGCGGGTCGGGCATGCGCCACGGCTGCATCAGGAGCGGGTCGTCCTTGGCGGAGAGGGTGTCGCCGGTCTCGGCGCGGCCGAGTTTCGCGACGCAGGCGAGGTCGCCGGCGATGCAGTGGTTCATGAGCCGCTGCTGTTTGCCGAACGGGGAGGTGAGCGCGCCGATGCGTTCGTCGACGTCGTGGTCCTCGTGGCCGCGGTCGGCGAGGCCGTGGCCGGAGACGTGGACGGTCTGGTCGGGGCG
Source organism: Streptomyces tritici (assembly GCF_048500665.1). Lineage (NCBI taxonomy): Bacteria > Bacillati > Actinomycetota > Actinomycetes > Kitasatosporales > Streptomycetaceae > Streptomyces > Streptomyces tritici. The sequence continues at coordinate 980,554 of NZ_CP183183.1, read as the reverse complement.
CAGGGTGCCGGAGAAGACCCGGACCATGGAGATCCGGCCGACGTACGGGTCGGAGGCGGTCTTGACCACCTCGGCGACCAGCGGGCCGTCGGGGTCGCAGGTGAGGGGCGGGCGGGGTGCTCCGGAGGGGGTGGTGACGGCGGGGGCCTCGCGTTCCAGGGGGCTGGGGAAGCCGCGGGTGATCAGTTCGAGGAGTTCCACGGTGCCGAGGCCCTGGCGGCCGCCGTCGGGGGCGGGCGCGGCGGCGAGCACGGGGTGGAAGGCGCCGCGGGCGACGGCCTTCTCCAGGTCGTCGATCAGGGTCTTGAGGTCGAGCTCCTCGCCGGCGAGGTAGCGGTCCATCAGGGTCTCGTCCTCGCTCTCGGCGATGATCCCCTCGATGAGCCGGTTGCGGGCCTCCTCCAGGACGGGCCGCTGGGTGTCGTCGGGCGGGTTCTCCTTGCGTTCGCCGCCGGAGTAGTCGTAGATCTTCCGGGTGAGCAGGCCGACCAGGCCGGTGGCGGGGGCGTGCCCGTCGGGGGCCTCGGGGCCGTGCACGGGCAGGTAGAGCGGCAGGACGGCGTCGGGGTCGTCGCCGGCGAACAGCTGTCCGCAGACCTCGGTGAGCCGGTCGTAGTCGGTGCGGGCCGTGTCGAGGTGGGTGACGACGATCGCGCGGGGCATGCCGACGGCCGCGCACTCCTCCCAGACCATGCGGGTGGCGGCGGGGACGGCGTCGGCCTCCTGCGCCGCCGAGACGACGAAGAGGGCCGCGTCCGCGGCGCGCAGACCGGCCCTCAGCTCCCCGACGAAGTCGGCGTACCCGGGGGTGTCGAGGAGGTTGATCTTGTACCCGTCCCATTCCAGGGGGACGAGGGAGAGCTGTACGGACCGGTGCTGGCGGTGCTCGATCTCGTCGTAGTCGGAGATCGTCGCGCCGTCCTCGACCCGGCCGGCCCGGTTGACCGCTCCGGCGGTCAGCGCGAGGGCCTCGACGAGGGTCGTCTTCCCCGAACCGCTGTGGCCGACCAGCACCACGTTCCGTACCGCCGAGGGCCGGTCGGCCGTAGGAGCCCTGCCGGCGGCTCCGGGCTGTGCGTTCGCCTTGTCGCCCATGATGTGTCCTCCCGACTGCTCGCACGCGAGGTGGGACGCGGGCCGGGGGGACTGCGGGGCAGCTCCGACGACGCCCGCGATGGTCCTTCGAGCTTTGCACTGCTGTCACGGTGCGTCCATACGGCGTACGCCCGGTCCCGTCCCGTCCGGCTCGTGAGGCCCTCGCCGGGCGCGCCGCGCGCCGTGCCGGGTGCGCGCCCGTGCGGCGGGAGCCTCGTGGCTACGATGGGCCCGCCGGTGGCCATAAGGGCCGCACGGCCTGCCACCCTCCTTGGGAAGAGGCTCGAAGGCCATGCTGAACAAGTACGCGCGTGCGTTTTTCACGCGTGTCCTCACGCCGTTCGCCGCGTTTCTGCTCCGCAAGGGGGTGAGCCCCGACGCGGTGACGCTCGTCGGCACGGCCGGAGTCGTGGCGGGCGCGCTGGTCTTCTTCCCCCGGGGCGAGTTCTTCTGGGGCACGATCGTCATCACGCTGTTCGTGTTCTCCGACCTCGTCGACGGCAACATGGCCCGCCAGGCCGGCGTCTCCAGCCGCTGGGGCGCGTTCCTGGACTCGACCCTGGACCGGGTCGCGGACGGGGCGATCTTCGGCGGCTTCGCGCTCTGGTACGCGGGCGGCGGGAACGACGACGTGCTGTGCGCGGTGTCCATCTTCTGCCTGGCCAGCGGCCAGGTCGTCTCGTACACCAAGGCGCGCGGCGAGTCGATCGGGCTGCCGGTGGCGGTGAACGGGCTGGTGGAGCGGGCGGAGCGGCTGGTGATCTCACTGGTCGCGGCCGGTCTCGCCGGTCTGCACGCGTTCGGGGTACCGGGCATCGACGTGCTGCTGCCGATCGCGCTGTGGATCGTGGCCGCCGGCTCGGCGGTGACGCTGGGGCAGCGTGTGGTCACGGTGCGCCGGGAGGCCGCGGAGGCCGACGCGGCCGCGCGGGGGAGCGAGGCGGCGTCGTGAGCGGGGCGAGGGACAGGCTGACGGACGCCCTGTACGGGCTCGGCTGGTCGACCGTCAAGAAGCTGCCGGAGCCGGTGGCGACGGGCCTCGGCCGCCGGATCGCCGACACCGTGTGGCAGCGGCGCGGCAAGAGCGTGCTGCGCCTGGAGTCCAATCTGGCGCGGGTCGTGCCGGACGCGACGCCCGAGCGGCTGGCGGAGCTGTCGCGCGCGGGCATGCGCTCGTACATGCGCTACTGGATGGAGTCGTTCCGGCTGCCGGCCTGGAGCAAGGAGCGGGTCGACGGCGGCTTCGACGTGCAGGACGTCCACCGCCTCACCGAGGGCCTGGACTCCGGCCGCGGCGTCATACTCGCGCTGCCGCACCTGGCCAACTGGGACCTCGCCGGCGTGTGGGTGACCCGCTCGCTGGGCGTGCCGTTCACGACGGTCGCCGAGCGGCTGAAGCCGGAGTCGCTGTACGACCGGTTCGTCGCGTACCGCGAGTCGCTGGGCATGGAGGTCCTGCCGCACACCGGCGGCGCCGCGTTCGGCACGCTGGCGCGGCGGCTGCGGTCGGGCGGCCTGGTCTGCCTGGTCTCCGACCGCGACCTGTCCGCCTCGGGCGTCGAGGTGAAGTTCTTCGGCGAGACCGCGCGGATGCCCGCCGGGCCCGCGCTGCTCGCCCAGCAGACGGGCGCGCTGCTGCTGCCCGTGACGCTCTGGTACGACGACTCGCCGGTCATGCGGGGGCGGATCCATCCACCGGTCGAGGTGCCCGAGACAGGCACCCGGGCCGAGAAGACGTCCGTCATGACACAGGCGCTGGCCGACGCCTTCGCCACCGGCATCGCGGACCATCCGGAGGACTGGCACATGCTGCAACGACTGTGGCTCTCCGACCTGGACGAACGGCCCCCGGGGAGCGGCTCGTGAAGATCGGCATCGTCTGCCCGTACTCCTGGGACGTGCCGGGCGGCGTCCAGTTCCACATCCGGGACCTCGCCGAGCACCTGATCCGGCTCGGCCACGAGGTGTCGGTGCTCGCCCCCGCGGACGACGAGACGCCGCTGCCGCCGTACGTGGTGTCGGCCGGGCGCGCCGTGCCCGTGCCGTACAACGGCTCGGTGGCCCGGCTGAACTTCGGCTTCCTGTCGGCGGCGCGGGTGCGGCGCTGGCTGCACGAGGGCACCTTCGACGTCATCCACATCCACGAGCCGGGCTCGCCGTCCCTGGGCCTGCTGGCCTGCTGGGCGGCCCAGGGGCCGATCGTGGCGACCTTCCACACCTCGAACCCGCGCTCCCGGGCGATGGTCGCGGCGTACGCGATCCTGCAGGCGGCGCTGGAGAAGATCAGCGCGCGGATCGCGGTGAGCGAGTACGCGCGGCGCACGCTGGTGGAGCACCTCGGCGGCGACGCGGTGGTCATCCCGAACGGCGTCGACGTGGACTTCTTCGCGCGGGCCGAGCCGAAGAAGGAGTGGCAGGGCGGAACGCTGGGCTTCATCGGCCGCATCGACGAGCCGAGGAAGGGCCTGCCGGTGCTGATGAAGGCCCTGCCGCGGATCCTGGAGGCGCGGCCGGACACCCGGCTGCTGGTCGCCGGCCGCGGCGACGAGGAGGAGGCGGTGGCCTCGCTGCCCGTGGACATGCGGGCGCGGGTGGAGTTCCTCGGGATGGTCAGCGACGAGGACAAGGCGCGGCTGCTGCGGAGCGTCGACGTGTACGTGGCGCCCAACACCGGCGGCGAGTCCTTCGGGATCATCCTGGTCGAGGCGCTGTCGGCGGGCGCGCCGGTGCTCGCCTCCGACCTGGACGCGTTCGCGCAGGTCCTGGACCAGGGGGCGGCGGGCGAACTGTTCGCCAACGAGGACGCCGACGCGCTGGCCGAGGCGGCGATCCGGCTGCTCGGCGACGAGTCGCGCCGGGCGGAGCTGCGGGAGCGCGGCAGCGCGCACGTCCGCCGCTTCGACTGGTCGACGGTCGGCGCGGACATCCTCGCCGTCTACGAGACGGTGACCCAGGGCGCGGCCTCCGTCGCCACCGACGAACGCACGGGCCTGATGGCCCGCTGGGGCCTGGCGCGGGACTAGCGGGACTATCGGGACTGGCGGGACCAGGGGGCGAAGGCAGCGCCCGGCGGGCCGGTAGCCTTGCCCGCCGTGACCGCAACGTTCATCTGGATCCTCGTCGGGCTCGTCGCCATCGGGCTGTACCTCAGCTGGACCGCCGGCCGGCTCGACCGGCTGCACGCCCGGATCGACGCCGCGCGGGCGGCGCTCGACGCGCAGCTGCTGAGGCGCGCCTCGGTGGCGCAGGAACTGGCCACCTCGGGGGTGCTGGATCCGGCCGCGTCGATCGTCCTGTACGAGGCCGCGCACGCCGCCCGCCAGGCCGACGAGGACCAGCGCGAGGTCGCGGAGAGCGAGCTCAGCCAGGCGCTGCGGGCGGTCTTCGGCGAGGCCGGGCAGGTCGAGGTGGTCCGCGAGGCCCCCGGCGGCGAGGCCGCCGCGGAGGAGCTGGCGCAGGCCGTGCGCCGGGTCCCGATGGCCCGCCGCTTCCACAACGACGCCGTCCGCGCCGCCCGCGCGCTGCGCCGGCACCGCAAGGTCCGCTGGTTCCGTCTCGCGGGCCACGCGCCGTTCCCGCTCGCCTTCGAAATGGACGACGAACCGCCTGTCGCGCTTGCGGATCGCCCCGCCTGACGCGTCTCAGCCTTCGGAATCCGCGAAAACGAGCCACGGAGTGCCTATTGGCCCTTGATGTGGCCCCCCGGTGGCCTGTTTCCTACTCGCGTCAACCCCCGTTGTCATGAGTGAGGTACCCGTGTCCACCACGCCTTCCACCACCCCCCAGTCCCCCGAGACCGGCACCGCGCGCGTCAAGCGCGGCATGGCCGAGCAGCTCAAGGGCGGCGTGATCATGGACGTCGTCACCCCCGAGCAGGCGAAGATCGCCGAGGACGCGGGCGCCGTGGCCGTCATGGCGCTGGAGCGGGTGCCGGCCGACATCCGCAAGGACGGCGGCGTGGCCCGCATGTCCGACCCGGACATGATCGAGGGCATCATCGACGCCGTCTCCATCCCGGTCATGGCCAAGTCCCGCATCGGCCACTTCGTCGAGGCCCAGATCCTGCAGTCCCTCGGCGTCGACTACATCGACGAGTCCGAGGTCCTCACCCCGGCCGACGAGGTCAACCACTCCGACAAGTGGGCCTTCACCACCCCCTTCGTCTGTGGCGCCACCAACCTGGGCGAGGCCCTGCGCCGCATCGCCGAGGGCGCGGCCATGATCCGCTCCAAGGGCGAGGCCGGCACCGGCAACGTCGTCGAGGCCGTCCGCCACATGCGCCAGATCAAGAACGAGATCGCCCGCCTGCGCGGCTTCGACCACAACGAGCTGTACGCCGCCGCCAAGGAGCTGCGCGCGCCGTACGAGCTCGTCAAGGAGGTCGCCGAGCTCGGCAAGCTCCCGGTCGTGCTGTTCTCCGCCGGTGGCGTCGCCACCCCGGCCGACGCCGCGCTCATGCGCCAGCTCGGCGCCGAGGGCGTCTTCGTCGGCTCCGGCATCTTCAAGTCCGGCGACCCGGCCAAGCGCGCCGCCGCCATCGTGAAGGCCACCACCTTCTACGACGACCCGAAGATCATCGCGGACGCCTCCCGCAACCTGGGCGAGGCCATGGTCGGCATCAACTGCGACACCCTCCCCGAGACCGAGCGCTACGCGAACCGGGGCTGGTAAGCACCGATGAGCAGCACTCCCGTCATTGGTGTCCTGGCCCTCCAGGGCGACGTACGGGAGCACCTGATCGCCCTGGCCGCGGCTGACGCCGTGGCCAGGCCGGTCCGGCGCCCCGAGGAGCTCGCCGAGGTCGACGGGCTGGTCCTTCCCGGTGGCGAGTCCACCACCATCTCCAAGCTGGCCGTGCTCTTCGGCCTCATGGAGCCGCTGCGCGAGCGCATCGCCGCGGGGCTCCCGGTCTACGGCACCTGCGCCGGCCTGATCATGCTCGCCGACAAGATCCTCGACCCGCGCTCGGGCCAGGAGACCTTCGGCGGCATCGACATGATCGTGCGCCGCAACGCCTTCGGCCGGCAGAACGAGTCGTTCGAGGCCGGCGTCACCGTCGCCGGGATCGAGGACGGCCCCGTGGAGGGCGTCTTCATCCGCGCCCCCTGGGTGGAGTCCGTCGGCGGAGCGGTCGAGGTGCTGGCCGAGCACGACGGTCACATCGTCGCCGTCCGGCAGGGCAAGGCCCTCGCCACCTCGTTCCACCCGGAGCTGACCGGGGACCACCGGATGCACGGTCTTTTCGTGGACATGGTGCGCGCGGAGCGGTGAGCCGACCCCGGTAGGATCTCTGGGGTTCGTTCAGAAATGGGTTACGCGAAGGAGACAGGCAGATGTCCGGCCACTCTAAATGGGCTACGACGAAGCACAAGAAGGCCGTGATCGACGCCAAGCGCGGCAAGCTCTTCGCGAAGCTGATCAAGAACATCGAGGTCGCCGCCCGGACCGGCGGCGCCGACCCGGACGGCAACCCGACGCTCTTCGACGCCATCCAGAAGGCGAAGAAGTCCTCGGTCCCGAACAAGAACATCGACTCCGCGGTCAAGCGCGGCGGCGGCCTCGAGGCCGGCGGCGTCGACTACGCGACGATCATGTACGAGGGCTACGGCCCGAACGGCGTCGCGGTGCTCATCGAGTGCCTCACCGACAACCGCAACCGCGCCGCCTCCGACGTGCGCGTCGCCATGACCCGCAACGGCGGCTCCATGGCCGACCCGGGTTCGGTCTCGTACCTGTTCAACCGCAAGGGCGTCGTCGTCCTCCCCAAGGGCGAGCTGTCCGAGGACGACGTCCTCGAGGTCGTGCTCGACGCGGGCGCCGAGGAGGTCAACGACCTCGGCGAGAACTTCGAGATCATCAGCGAGGCCACCGACCTGGTCGCGGTCCGCACCGCGCTCCAGAACGCCGGGATCGACTACGACTCGGCCGAGTCCAGCTTCGTCCCGACCATGCAGGTCGAGCTCGACGAGGAGGGCGCGCGCAAGATGTTCAAGCTGATCGACGCCCTCGAGGACAGCGACGACGTGCAGAACGTCTTCGCCAACTTCGACGTCAGCGACGAGGTCATGGCCAAGGTCGACGCCTGATCGCGTCTCCATTCGCAGCGGGCCGACGGGACACACCCCGTCGGCCCGCTGCGTTGTCGGTGGCAGGCGCTAGCCTGCACAAACAGATGAGCGAGCGGAATGGGGGCGGTGGCGTGCGCGTGCTGGGGGTGGACCCCGGGCTCACCCGGTGCGGCGTCGGGGTGGTCGAGGGCGTCGCGGGACGTCCGCTGACCATGCTCGGCGTCGGGGTCGTGCGCACCCCGGCGGACGCGGACATCGGCCACCGCCTGGTCGGGATCGAGCGCGGCATCGAGGAGTGGCTCGACCGATTCGAGCCCGAACTGGTCGCCGTGGAGCGGGTGTTCAGCCAGCACAACGTGCGTACGGTGATGGGCACGGCCCAGGCCAGCGCCGTCGCCATGCTCTGCGCCTCCCGCCGCGGGATCCCCGTCGCCCTGCACACGCCCAGCGAGGTCAAGGCCGCCGTCACCGGCAGCGGACGGGCCGACAAGGCCCAGGTCGGCGCGATGGTGACCCGGCTGCTCAGGCTCTCCGCCCCGCCGAAGCCGGCCGACGCGGCCGACGCCCTGGCGCTCGCCATCTGCCACATCTGGCGGGCCCCCGCCCAGAACCGCCTCCAGCAGGCGGTCGCCCAGCACGCCCGGCAGGCCCGGCCCGCCCCGTACGCAGCGAAAGGCCGCACATCATGATCGCGTTCGTCCGCGGACCCGTCGCCGCCCTCGGTCCGACGACCGCCGTCGTCGAGGTCGGCGGCGTCGGCATGGCCGTGCAGTGCACGCCCGACACCATCGCCGGCCTGAGGATCGGTCAGGAGGCCCGGCTCGCCACCTCCCTGGTGGTCCGTGAGGACTCCCTGACGCTGTACGGCTTCGCCGACGACGACGAGCGCCAGGTCTTCGAGCTCCTCCAGACCGCCAGCGGCGTCGGGCCCCGGCTCGCCCAGGCGATGCTCGGCGTGCACCGGCCCGACGCGCTGCGGCTCGCCGTCGCCACCGGCGACGAGAAGGCGCTGACGGCGGTGCCGGGCATCGGCAAGAAGGGCGCGCAGAAACTGCTCCTCGAACTGAAGGACAAGCTCGGCGCACCGGTCGGCACGGCGACGACCAGGGCGGTCGCGGCGGGCCCGGCACCGTGGACCGAGCAGCTCCACGCCGCGCTCATCGGCCTCGGCTACGCGAGCCGCGAGGCGGAGGAGGCGGTGGCCGCGGTCACGCCACAGGCCGAGGAGGCCCTCGCCACGAACGGTTCGGCGCCGGTCCCGCAGCTCCTGAGAGCCGCCCTCCAGACCCTGAACCGCGCGCGCTGACCGGGAGCTGGAATCCACCTCCCGCACCCACCGGCCGGCCGCACCCACCGGCCCACCACACCACCACCGAGATAGGCAGACCACCGTGAACTGGGACGACGAGACGGACACCGGCAGCGCCGCCGAGCGGCTGGTCGCGCCCGCCGCCGACGGCGAGGACCAGGCCGTCGAGGCGGCGCTGCGTCCGAAGGACCTCAGCGAGTTCGTCGGCCAGGAGAAGGTCCGCCAGCAGCTCGACCTCGTGCTCAAGGCCGCCCGCCAGCGCGGCGCCACCGCCGACCACGTCCTGCTCTCCGGCGCGCCCGGCCTCGGCAAGACCACCCTCTCCATGATCATCGCGGCGGAGATGAACGCCCCGATCCGGATCACCTCCGGCCCCGCGATCCAGCACGCCGGCGACCTCGCCGCGATCCTGTCCTCCCTCCAGGAGGGCGAGATCCTCTTCCTCGACGAGATCCACCGGATGTCCCGGCCCGCCGAGGAGATGCTCTACATGGCGATGGAGGACTTCCGGGTCGACGTGATCGTCGGCAAGGGCCCCGGCGCCACCGCCATCCCCCTGGAACTGCCGCCCTTCACCCTCGTCGGCGCCACCACCCGCGCCGGTCTGCTGCCGCCCCCGCTGCGCGACCGCTTCGGCTTCACCGCGCACATGGAGTTCTACGAGCCGCACGAGCTGGAGCGGGTCGTGCGCCGCTCCGCCGGACTCCTCGACGTCGAGATCGACACCGACGGCGCCGCCGAGATCGCCGGCCGCTCCCGCGGCACGCCCCGCATCGCCAACCGCCTGCTGCGCCGCGTCCGCGACTACGCGCAGGTCAGGGCCGACGGCCGGATCACCCGCGAGATCGCCGCCGCCGCCCTCGCCGTGTACGAGGTGGACGCCCGCGGCCTGGACCGGCTGGACCGCGGAGTCCTGGAGGCCCTGCTGAAGCTGTTCGGCGGCGGCCCCGTCGGCCTGTCGACGCTCGCCGTGGCCGTGGGGGAGGAGCGCGAGACGGTCGAGGAGGTCGCCGAGCCCTTCCTCGTACGCGAGGGACTGCTCGCCCGCACGCCCCGTGGCCGGGTCGCCACCCCGGCGGCCTGGACCCACCTCGGACTGGAGCCGCCGGTGCCCGGGACCTCGGGAAACCCGGCCCCCGGACCGGGAAGCGGACAACAGGGGCTCTTCGGGGCGTGACGGCGCGGAGCCTCGCCCGGGAAGGAACCAATCGGGGATGCTGGGCGTTGTTCCATCGATGCGGACTCGCCTAGACTCCGCCGATGCCGCCCTTATGGTCGGCACCCACCCCCGAAGATCAGGCCGCGGAATCGCCGCGACCATGCGAAGGATTTCCGTCCCGTGAATAACATCGGCATGCTCCTCCCGTTCATCGTCCTCATCGGGGCCATGTTCCTCCTGACCCGCTCTGCCAAGAAGAAGCAGCAGCAGGCGGTGGAGATGCGCAACCAGATGCAGCCCGGCTCCGGCGTTCGGACGATCGGGGGAATGTACGCCACCGTCAAGGAGCTCAGCGAGGACACCGTCCTCCTGGAGGTGGCGCCCGGCGTGCATGCCGTCTACGCCAAGAACGCGATCGGCGCGGTGCTCTCCGACGAGGAGTACAACCGGATCGTGCACGGCGACACCGAGGGCGACGAGGGTGACATCAAGATCACCGGCGACGCTGTACCGGATGACGTCTCCTCGCTGACCGAGAAGGACGACGACTCCGAGGCCAAGACCGACCTGACCAAGAAGGCGGACCCGGCCGAGGCGGGCGCCGAGACCGAGGTCAAGGACGGCAAGGCGGACGGCGACACCGACGCGAAGTAGTCGCAGCCGGGGACCACGGGCACGCCCACCGGCGCGCCCGCGGTCCCCGGACCGTGTCTACGACTGCGGGGGCAGGTCCCCACACCAATTCGTGGCCGCCCGCGCACACCCGGCGCGGGCGGTTGGACAGGGAGAATCGACAAGGTGGCAGCACCGAAGAAGGGCCGAAGGCCGGCGGGGGGACAGGGCAGGCCGGGGCGTGTCCTCGTTCTGTTCCTGATCGCCATGGTCGCGCTCACCGGCGGGATGTTCTGGTCGGGTCACACCACGCCGCGACTGGGCATCGACCTCGCGGGCGGTACGACGATCACGCTCAAGGCGGAGGCGGAACCCGGTAAGGAATCCGCCGTCAACGAGACCAACATGAACACCGCGGTCGGCATCATCGAGCGCCGTGTCAACGGTCTGGGCGTCTCCGAGGCCGAGGTACAGACCCAGGGCCGCGAGAACATCGTCGTCAACATCCCCAAGGGGACGAACGAGGAGCAGGCCAAGGAGCAGGTCGGCACCACCGCCCAGCTCTACTTCCGCCCGGTCCTGACCGCGCAGACGCAGGCGATGGACCCGAAGGCGACGCCGTCCGCGTCCCCCTCCGGCTCCCCGTCGCCCAAGCCGTCCGCTTCCGGTGCGACCGCCGACAAGGGCAAGGGCGAGAAGGACGACAAGTCCACCGCCGCGCCCTCGGCGAGCGCCACCACCCAGGGCCGCCCGGTCTCCGAGGCCCTGAAGGCCCCGAGCCCGACGCCGACCCCGAGCGCCTCCGGCAAGCCGAAGCCGTCCGAGACGCCGAAGGCGCCCGCGGGCGAGGCCGCCCTCCAGCAGAAGTTCGCCACGCTCGACTGCACCGACCCGAAGCAGCGCTCCGCGGCGGGCAAGAACGTCAAGCCCACCGAGTCGACGGTCGCCTGCAGCACGCCCGAGAAGGGCTTCGTCGAGAAGTACGTGCTCGGCCCGGCCGAGGTCGAGGGCAAGGACGTCAAGGACGCCAAGGGCGTCTTCGACCAGCAGCGCGGCATGTGGATCGTCCAGATGGACTTCACGGACACCGGCGCCAAGAAGTTCCAGAAGATCACCAGCCGCCTGTCCCAGCAGCAGGACCCGATGAACCGCTTCGCCATCGTCCTCGACGGCGAGGTGACCTCGGCCCCGTCCGTGCGCCAGACGCTGAGCGCCAGCGCGGAGATCTCCGGCAGCTTCAACCAGGAGTCCGCGCAGGACCTCGGCAACATCCTGTCGTACGGCGCCCTGCCGCTCTCCTTCGAGATCCAGAGCGTCGACACCGTCACCGCCGCCCTCGGCGGCGAGCAGCTCGAGGCGGGTCTGATCGCGGGCGCGATCGGTCTGGCCCTGGTGGTCCTCTACCTGATCGTCTACTACCGCGGCCTGTCGCTGATCGCGCTGCCCAGCCTCCTGGCCTCGGCGATCCTCACGTACGTGATCATGTCGCTGCTCGGTCCGGCCATCGGCTTCGCGCTGAACCTGCCGGCCGTCTGCGGTGCCATCGTCGCCATCGGTATCACCGCGGACTCCTTCATCGTGTACTTCGAGCGCGTCCGCGACGAGGTCCGCGAGGGCCGCACCCTGCGTCCGGCCGTGGAGCGCGCCTGGCCGCGGGCCCGTCGCACGATCCTGGTGTCCGACTTCGTGTCGTTCCTGGCCGCCGCGGTGCTCTTCGTCGTCACGGTCGGCAAGGTCCAGGGCTTCGCCTTCACGCTGGGTCTGACCACCCTGCTCGACGTGGTCGTGGTCTTCTTCTTCACGAAGCCGCTGATGACGCTGCTCGCCCGGACGAAGTTCTACGGCGAGGGTCACCCGTGGTCCGGCCTGGACCCGAAGCGCCTGGGGGCCAAGCCTCCGCTGCGCCGCTCGCGTCGTGTCACTGCCCCTGTCGACCCGAAGGAGGCGTGAGATGTCGAAGCGCGACAGTCTCGGCGCCCGGCTGAACCGCGGTGAGGTCGTCTACGACTTCATCGGCAACCGCAAGATCTGGTACGGCATCTCGATCCTGATCACCATCACGGCGATCGCGGCGCTGGCCGTCCGCGGGCTGAACATGGGCATCGAGTTCCAGGGCGGCGCGGTCTTCACCACGCCGAAGACCGAGGTCTCGGTCTCCCAGGCCCAGGAGTTCGTCGAGGACGCCTCCGGCCACGACGCGATCGTGCAGAAGCTCGGCGACGGTGAGCTGCGGATCCAGGTCGGCGGCCTCGACACGGAGAAGTCCGACCAGGTCCGCTCGGAGCTGGCCAAGGACCTGAACGTCTCCGAGAGGCAGATCGCGGCCGAGCTGGTCGGCCCCAGCTGGGGCGAGCAGATCGCCAACAAGGCGTGGACCGGCCTCGGGGTCTTCATGATCCTGGTGGTGCTGTACCTCGCCATCGCCTTCGAGTGGCGGATGGCCCTCGCGGCGTTCGTCGCGCTGGTCCACGACCTCACGATCACCGTCGGCATCTACTCGCTGGTCGGCTTCGAGGTCACCGTCGGTACGGTCATCGGTCTGCTGACCATCCTGGGTTACTCGCTCTACGACACGGTGGTCGTCTTCGACTCGCTCAAGGAGCAGACGAAGGGCATCAGCAAGCAGACCCGGTACACCTACGGCGATCTGGCGAACATCTCCATCAACAGCACGCTGATCCGCTCGATCAACACGACGGTCGTGGCGCTGCTGCCGGTCGCCGGTCTGCTGTTCATCGGCGGCGGTGTGCTCGGCGCGGGCATGCTGAACGACATCTCGCTGTCGCTGTTCGTGGGTCTGGCCGCCGGCGCGTACTCGTCGATCTTCATCGCCACGCCGCTGGTCGCCGACCTCAAGGAGCGCGACCCGGCGATGAAGGCGCTGAAGAAGCGGGTGCTCGCCAAGCGGGCGGCCGGGGCCGCCAAGGGCGAGTCCCCGGACGCGGACCTGGCGGACGAGGGCGTCGAGGACGCCGTCCCGGCGACCGTGGTGGGCCAGCGCGGCCGCCGCGGCCGGTCCTCCTCGGACGGGCAGCGATGACCGAGCCCGTCACCGACGTCACCGACGCCGTGGCCGACCCGCGGGCCCTGCTGCTCAGCAGGATCCGCGACGTCCCGGACTATCCGAAGCCGGGCGTGCTGTTCAAGGACATCACGCCGCTGCTCGCGGACCCGGTGGCGTTCACGGCGCTGACCGACACGCTCGCCGAGCTGTGCCGGCGCAACGGCGCGACGAAGGTCGCGGGCCTGGAGGCCCGCGGCTTCATCCTCGCCGCGCCGGTCGCCGTCCGCGCGGGCCTGGGCTTCATCCCGGTCCGCAAGGCCGGCAAGCTGCCGGGGGCCACGCTCAGCCAGGCGTACGAGCTGGAGTACGGCACCGCCGAGATCGAGGTGCACGCCGAGGACCTGACCGCGGGCGACCGCGTGATGGTCATCGACGACGTCCTCGCCACCGGCGGCACCGCCGAGGCGTCCCTGCAGCTGATCCGCCGCGCCGGCGCCTCGGTCGCGGGCGTCGCGGTCCTGATGGAACTCGGCTTCCTCCCCGGCCGCACCCGCCTCCAGCCGGCCCTCGCCGGCGCCCCGCTGGAAGCACTGATCACGGTCTGAGCGCGCCGCGCGACGCACGCGAAGGAGGGCGCTCCGGGAGATCCCGGAGCGCCCTTCGCCGTGTCCGGCGGGTGCGCGGACGGGTGGCCGGATCCGGGCGGGAGGGCCGAGGGACGGACGCGTGCGCGCCGGGGCGGGCGGGTCGATACCATGGGATTTCCGGGCCTGACCGGGGGACCCGGATCCCTGAGGAGCGCTCTTGCCAGACGAGGCCCAGCCACTCTCCGCCGCGCAACCCGACCCGCAGGCCCCGCCGGCCGCGGCAGGTTCCGCCACGCCCCAGAACAAGCCCGCGGAGAACCGGCCGGCGCCCGACCGTGCCCCGGCGCCCCCGCCGCCGGCCCCCCGTCCCACGCCGGGCGCCCTGGCCCGGCCGGGCGGCTCCTCGAACCGCGTACGGGCCCGCCTCGCCCGCCTCGGCGTGCAGCGCTCCTCGCCGTACAACCCGGTCCTCGAACCGCTGCTGCGGATCGTCCGCTCCAACGACCCCAAGATCGAGACGGCGACGCTCCGCCAGATCGAGAAGGCGTACCAGGTCGCCGAGCGCTGGCACCGCGGCCAGAAGCGCAAGAGCGGCGACCCGTACATCACGCACCCGCTGGCCGTCACCACCATCCTCGCCGAGCTCGGCATGGACCCGGCCACGCTCATGGCCGGTCTGCTGCACGACACCGTCGAGGACACCGAGTACGGACTCGACACCCTGCGCCGGGACTTCGGCGACCAGGTCGCCCTGCTCGTCGACGGCGTCACGAAGCTCGACAAGGTCAAGTTCGGCGAGGCCGCCCAGGCCGAGACCGTGCGCAAGATGGTCGTCGCCATGGCCAAGGACCCCCGCGTCCTGGTCATCAAGCTCGCCGACCGCCTGCACAACATGCGCACCATGCGCTACCTCAAGCGCGAGAAGCAGGAGAAGAAGGCGCGCGAGACCCTCGAGATCTACGCGCCGCTCGCCCACCGCCTGGGCATGAACACCATCAAGTGGGAGCTGGAGGACCTCGCCTTCGCGATCCTCTACCCGAAGATGTACGACGAGATCGTCCGGCTCGTCGCCGAGCGCGCCCCCAAGCGGGACGAGTACCTGGCGATAGTGACCGACGAGGTGCAGTCCGACCTGCGCGCGGCCCGGATCAAGGCCACCGTCACCGGCCGGCCCAAGCACTACTACAGCGTCTACCAGAAGATGATCGTCCGCGGCCGCGACTTCGCGGAGATCTACGACCTGGTGGGCATCCGCGTCCTCGTCGACACGGTCCGCGACTGCTACGCCGCCCTCGGCACCGTCCACGCGCGATGGAACCCGGTCCCCGGCCGGTTCAAGGACTACATCGCGATGCCGAAGTTCAACATGTACCAGTCGCTGCACACGACGGTCATCGGACCCAACGGCAAGCCCGTCGAGCTGCAGATCCGCACCTTCGACATGCACCGCCGCGCCGAGTACGGCATCGCCGCGCACTGGAAGTACAAGCAGGAGGCCGTCGCCGGCGCCTCCAAGGTGCGCACCGACGTGCCGAAGAAGACCGGCAAGGACGACCACCTCAACGACATGGCGTGGCTGCGCCAGCTGCTCGACTGGCAGAAGGAGACCGAGGACCCGGGCGAGTTCCTGGAGTCGCTGCGCTTCGACCTGTCGCGCAACGAGGTCTTCGTCTTCACCCCCAAGGGCGATGTCATCGCGCTGCCCGCCGGCGCCACCCCCGTCGACTTCGCGTACGCGGTCCACACCGAGGTCGGCCACCGCACGATAGGCGCCCGCGTCAACGGCCGCCTCGTCCCGCTGGAGTCCACCCTCGACAACGGCGACCTGGTCGAGGTCTTCACCTCCAAGGCCGCCGGTGCCGGCCCGTCCCGCGACTGGCTGGGCTTCGTCAAGTCCCCGCGCGCCCGCAACAAGATCCGCGCCTGGTTCTCCAAGGAGCGCCGCGACGAGGCGATCGAGCAGGGCAAGGACGCCATCGCGCGGGCCATGCGCAAGCAGAACCTGCCGATCCAGCGGATCCTCACCGGCGACTCGCTGGTCACCCTCGCCCACGAGATGCGGTACAGCGACATCTCCTCGCTGTACGCGGCGATCGGCGAGGGCCACGTCACCGCCCAGTCCATCGTGCAGAAGCTGGTCCAGGCGCTCGGCGGCGAGGAGGCCGCCACCGAGGACATCGCCGAGACCGCCCCGCCGACCCGCGGCCGCACCAAGCGGCGCTCCAGCGCCGACCCGGGCGTGGTCGTCAAGGGCGTCGAGGACGTCTGGGTGAAGCTGGCCCGCTGCTGCACCCCCGTCCCCGGCGACCCGATCGTCGGCTTCGTCACCCGCGGCAGCGGCGTCTCGGTGCACCGCGCCGACTGCGTCAACGTCGAGTCGCTGTCCCGCGAGCCCGAACGGATGCTGGACGTCGAATGGGCGCCCACCCAGTCGTCGGTGTTCCTCGTGGCCATCCAGGTCGAGGCGCTGGACCGCTCGCGGCTCCTCTCGGACGTGACGCGCGTCCTGTCCGACCAGCACGTCAACATCCTGTCCGCGGCCGTGCAGACCTCCCGCGACCGGGTGGCGACCTCGCGGTTCACCTTCGAGATGGGCGACCCGAAGCACCTCGGCCACGTCCTGAAGGCGGTACGGGGCGTGGAGGGCGTGTACGACGTCTACCGCGTGACGAGCGCCCGGCGCCCGTAACGTCGCACGGAGTCGTACGCACGGACACACACGAGAGGCCCCCGGCAGCCGCCGGGGGCCTCTCGCGTACCGTCACCGGCTCAGCCGCCGAACTCCTCCAGGCCCTTCAGCGCCTGGTCCAGCAGCGCCTGGCGGCCCTCCAGCTCCCTCGCGAGCTTGTCGGCCTTGGCGTCGTTGCCCGCCGCGCGGGCCGCGTCGATCTGCTTCTGCAGCTTGTCGACCGCGTCCTGCAGCTGACCGGTCAGACCCGCGGCGCGGGCCCGCGCCTCCGGGTTCGTCCGGCGCCACTCGGCCTCCTCGGCCTCCTGGATCGCCCGCTCCACCGCGTGCATCCGGCCCTCGACCTTCGACCGGGCGTCGCGCGGCACGTGACCGATGGCCTCCCAGCGCTCGTTGATGGCCCGGAAGGCCGCGCGGGCCGCCTTCAGGTCCGTCACCGGCACCAACTTCTCGGCCTCGGCGGCGAGCTCCTCCTTCAGCTTGAGGTTCTCGCCCTGCTCCGCGTCCCGCTCGGCGAACACCGAGGAACGCGCCGCGAAGAACACGTCCTGGGCGCCGCGGAAGCGGTTCCACAGGTCGTCCTCGAACTCGCGCTGCGCCCGGCCGGCCGCCTTCCACTCCGCCATCAGCTCGCGGTAGCGGGCGGCCGTGGCGCCCCAGTCGGTGGAGTTCGACAGCGACTCCGCCTCCGCGACCAGCGCCTCCTTCGCCTTGCGGGCCTCCTCGCGCTGGGCGTCCAGCGAGGCGAAGTGGGCCTTGCGGCGCTTGGAGAAGGCCGAGCGGGCGTGCGAGAAGCGGTGCCACAGCTCGTCGTCGGACTTCCGGTCGAGCCGCGGCAGGCCCTTCCAGGTGTCCACCAGCGACCGCAGCCGGTCCCCGGCGGCCCGCCACTGCTCGCTCTGCGCCAGCTCCTCCGCCTCGGCGACCAGCGCCTCCTTGGCGTGCCGCGCCTCGTCGGTCTGCCTGGCCTTCTGGGCCTTCCGCTCCTCACGGCGCGACTCGACCGTCTCCACCAGCTTGTCGAGCCGCTTGGACAGCGCGTCCAGGTCGCCGACGGCGTGGTGCTCGTCCACCTGCTGACGCAGGTGGTCGATGGCGGTCATGGCGTCCTTCGCCGAGAGGTCGGTGGTCCTCACCCGACGCTCGAGGAGGCCGATCTCGACAACCAGGCCCTCGTACTTGCGCTCGAAGTAGGCCAGCGCCTCCTCTGGGGTGCCGGCCTGCCAGGAGCCGACGACCTTCTCGCCGTCGGCCGTACGCACGTACACGGTGCCCGTCTCGTCGACGCGGCCCCACGGGTCGCTGCTCACAGCGCCTCCTCCACCTGATGCCGTACGAAGGGGTGGTGACCCCCGGGCATCGTCCACAGTTTCGCGGCGGGTCTCGCCCGCCCTCCACAGCGCGGAATCCCGTCCGCGCTGCACAACGCCAATCTAGGCGACCGGCCGCCCGGCTGTCCGCAGTCAGCGCGAGCGAAGTTCACCGGTTCACACCTTCCGGACCGCGGCCTTCTCCACCGTGACCGCGAGCTTGGGCGCGCCGTCCCCGGAGCCGCCCTCGACACCGCCCGCCGCGATCTTCTTCACGACCTCCAGACCGGCCTTGTCGATCGTGCCGAAGGGGGTGAACTGCGGGGGCAGCTTGGTGTCCTTGTAGACCAGGAAGAACTGGCTGCCGCCGGTGTTCGGCTGCATGGTGTTGGCCATCGCGACCGTGCCGGCCGGGAAGGTCACCGTGCCGTCCGCGCCGGCCTTGCCCAGCGCCCCCAGGTTCTCGTCCGGGATCGTGTAGCCGGGGCCGCCGGTGCCGTCGCCCTTCGGGTCGCCGCACTGGAGCACGAAGATGCCCTGGGTGGTGAGCCGGTGGCACTTCGTGCCGTCGAAGTACTTCTTGTCCGCGAGGTGCTTGAACGAGTTCACCGTGCGCGGGGTCTTCGCCGCGTCCATGGCGATGGCCACGGCGCCGTGGTTCGTCTTCAGTTCCATGGTGTACGTGGCCTTGGCGTCGATCGCCATCTTCGGCTCCGGCGCCTTGGACTCCGAGGACTCCGGCGGGGTGGGCGTCGGGCTCGACGACGACGCGGCGTCATCGCCCTTCCCGCCGCCGGTCAGCGCGACGGAGGCGTACACGGCGCCTCCGGAGGCGAGCACCACGGCAAGGCCGGCGGCGATCACGACGTTGCGCCGCCTGGTCTGGCGCCGTGCCTCCTGCCGCCGCTGCTGCTGCCGCGCGAACTTCTCCCTGGCGAGCTGCCGCCGCCGCTGATCGCTGTTGACCACCGGGTCGCTCCTTGTCGGTCTGGTGTTCCTGTCCTGGCCGGGTGTGCCCGTACCGTATACGGGTTGGCTGTGGGATGAGCAGCGCCGGTAGGCTCTGATCTGCTGCATTCCGCTCTGCCGCAAGCTCTGCCGGACGACACACTAAGGACGATCGTGCTGATTGCCGGGTTCCCCGCCGGGGCCTGGGGGACCAACTGCTACCTGGTCGCCCCCGCCGCCGGCGAGGAGTGCGTGATCATCGACCCGGGCCACCAGGCCGCCCAGGGAGTCGAGGAGACGCTCAAGAAGCATCGGCTCAAGCCCGTCGCCGTGATCCTGACCCACGGACACATCGACCACGTCGCCTCCGTCGTGCCCGTCTGCGGCGCGCACGACGTGCCCGCGTGGATCCACCCGGCGGACCGGTACATGATGAGCGACCCGGAGAAGGCGATCGGCCGCTCCATCGGGATGCCGCTCCTCGGCGAGCTGACCGTGGGCGAGCCGGACGACGTCCGCGAGCTCGGCGACGGCAGCGCCCTGGAGCTGGCCGGACTGGAGTTCTCGGTCGCGCACGCGCCCGGCCATACCAAGGGGTCGGTGACCTTCCGGATGCCCCAGACGCAGGAGATCCCCTCGGTCTTCTTCTCGGGCGACCTGCTGTTCGCCGGCTCCATCGGACGCACCGACCTGCCCGGCGGTGACATGGACGAGATGCTCGCATCGCTGGCCCGCGTGTGCCTGCCGCTCGACAACTCGACCGTGGTGCTGTCCGGACACGGTCCCCAGACGACCATCGGCCAGGAGCGCGCCACCAACCCCTATCTGCGGCAGGTGGCCGCCGGCCTCGGGAGCGACGCAGCGAGCGCTCCCCGACGAGGAATGTGACGAGAGACTTCCGTGAGCACCTTCAAGGCCCCCAAGGGCACGTTCGACCTGATCCCGCCGTTCTCCGCGACCTACCTGGCGGTCCGTGACGCCATCGCCGCGCCGCTGCGGAAGTCGGGCTACGGCTACGTCGAGACCCCGGGCTTCGAGGACGTCGACCTCTTCGCCCGCGGCGTCGGCGAGTCGACCGACATCGTGACCAAGGAGATGTACACCCTCACCACCAAGGGCGGCGCCAACCTGGCGCTGCGCCCCGAGGGCACCGCCTCCGTGCTGCGCGCGGCGCTGGAGGCCAACATGCACAAGGCCGGCGGCCTGCCGGTCAAGCTCTGGTACTCGGGCTCGTACTACCGCTACGAGCGCCCGCAGAAGGGCCGCTACCGCCACTTCTCGCAGGTCGGCGCGGAGGCCATCGGCGCCGAGGACCCTGCGCTCGACGCCGAGCTGATCATCCTGGCCGACCAGGCGTACCGCTCCCTGGGCCTGCGCGAGTTCCGCATCCTGCTGAACTCGCTGGGCGACAAGGAGTGCCGCCCCGTCTACCGCGAGGCCCTGCAGGGCTTCCTGCGCGGCCTCGACCTGGACGAGGAGACCCGCCGCCGCATCGAGATCAACCCGCTGCGGGTGCTCGACGACAAGCGGGCCGAGGTCCAGAAGCAGCTGGCCGGCGCGCCGCTCCTCAAGGACTACCTGTGCGACGCCTGCAAGGCGTACCACGCGGAGGTGCGCGAGCTGCTGACCGCGGCGGGCGTGGCCTTCGAGGACGACGAGAAGCTGGTCCGCGGCCTGGACTACTACACCCGCACCACCTTCGAGTTCGTCCACGACGGTCTCGGCTCGCAGTCCGCGGTGGGCGGCGGCGGCCGTTACGACGGCCTGTCCGAGATGATCGGCGGCCCGGCGCTGCCGTCGGTCGGCTGGGCGCTCGGCGTGGACCGCACCGTCCTGGCCCTGGAGGCCGAGGGCATCGAGCTCGACGTCCCGCCGGCCACCAGCGTCTTCGCGGTGCCGCTGGGCGACGAGGCCCGCCGCGTGCTGTTCGGCGTGGTCACCGAGCTGCGCAGGGCCGGGGTGGCGACGGACTTCAGCTACGGCGCCAAGGGCCTGAAGAGCCACATGAAGAACGCCAACCGCTCCGGCGCCCGCTACACGATCGTCGCCGGCGAGCGCGACCTCGCGGACGGCGTCGTGCAGCTGAAGGACATGGACTCCGGCGAGCAGGAGCCGGTGGCCCTGGACAAGCTGGTGGAGACCGTACGGGCCAGGCTGGCCTGACCCACGCGCCCGAAGGGCCCGGCCGCCGCCGAGCGGACCGGGCCCTTCCGCACGTCCGGGCATGGCCTGGAGTGCTCGTCCTTATGTCCATCGAACGGTGGACGGCGGGGGCGGTGCGGCAGAATGACCGTGCCCATCCGCCCGCGACGACCATGGAACGGCGAAATGACGAGTGCTGTGCGGGACGACGTGTCCGACCAGGGGAGCTCCGGCACGATCGGCGCCGGCCGGGCGTTCGCCTGGATGCTGGTGATCACCGGAGCCGCCGGACTGCTGGCCGCCTGGGTCATCACGCTCGACAAGTTCAAGCTGCTCGAGGACCCGAACTTCACGCCGGGCTGCAGCCTCAACCCCGTGGTGTCCTGCGGGAACATCATGAAGAGCGAGCAGGCTTCGGCCTTCGGCTTCCCGAACCCGATGCTCGGGCTCGTCACGTACGCGATGGTGATCGCCATCGGCGTCGCCCTGCTCGCCGGGGCGCGCTACCGGCGCTGGTACTGGCTGGGGCTCAACGCCGGCACGCTGTTCGGCGTCGGGTTCTGCACCTGGCTCATGCAGCAGTCGTTGTACGAGATCAACGCGCTCTGCCTGTGGTGCTGCCTCGCCTGGGTCGCCACCATCGTCATGTTCTGGTACGTGACCTCGCACAACGTCCGCGCGGGCGTCCTGCCGGCCCCGGCCGGGCTGCGCACCTTCTTCGCCGAGTTCACCTGGATCCTGCCGGCGCTGCACATCGGCATCATCGGCATGCTGATCCTGACCCGCTGGTGGGACTTCTGGACGAGCTGACGGCGGCCCGGACTGTCAGTGGGCTCGCTTAGGCTTCATGACGTGGAGCCCGACCTCTTTACCGCCGCCGCCGAAGAACGCCAGGAGAAGGACCCGGCCGGCAGTCCGCTGGCCGTCCGGATGCGCCCGCGCACCCTCGACGAGGTGATGGGCCAGCAGCACCTGCTCAAGCCGGGGTCCCCGCTGCGCCGGCTCGTGGGCGAGGGCGGCGGCGGCCCGGCCGGGGCCTCGTCCGTGATCCTGTGGGGCCCGCCGGGCATCGGCAAGACCACCCTGGCGTACGTGGTCTCCAAGGCCACCGACAAGCGGTTCGTGGAGCTCTCCGCGATCACCGCCGGCGTCAAGGAGGTCCGGGCCGTCATCGACGGCGCCCGCCGCGCCTCCGGCGGCTACGGCAAGGAGACCGTCCTCTTCCTCGACGAGATCCACCGCTTCAGCAAGGCCCAGCAGGACTCGCTGCTGCCCGCCGTCGAGAACCGCTGGGTCACCCTCATCGCCGCCACCACGGAGAACCCGTACTTCTCCGTGATCTCCCCGCTGCTGTCCCGCTCGCTGCTCCTGACCCTGGAGCCGCTGACCGACGACGACCTGCGCGACCTGCTCAAGCGGGCGCTCACCGAGGAGCGCGGCCTCGGCGGCGCGGTCACCCTCCCCGAGGACGCCGAGGCGCATCTGCTGCGGCTCGCCGGCGGCGACGCCCGCCGGGCGCTGACCGCCCTGGAGGCCGCCGCGGGCGCGGCCCTCGACAAGGGCGAGGCGGAGATCACCCTCGCCACCCTGGAGGAGACCGTCGACCGGGCGGCGGTGAAGTACGACCGGGACGGCGACCAGCACTACGACGTGGCCAGCGCGCTGATCAAGTCGATCCGCGGCTCGGACGTCGACGCGGCGCTGCACTACCTGGCCCGCATGATCGAGGCGGGGGAGGACCCCCGGTTCATCGCCCGCCGGCTGATGATCTCGGCCAGCGAGGACATCGGCCTCGCCGATCCGAACGCGCTGCCGATCGCCGTCGCCGCCGCCCAGGCCGTCGCCATGATCGGCTTCCCCGAGGCGGCGCTCACCCTCAGCCACGCCACCATCGCCCTGGCCCTCGCCCCCAAGTCCAACGCGGCGACCACGGCGATCTCCGCCGCGCAGGCCGACGTGCGCAACGGACTGGCCGGCCCGGTCCCGCCGCATCTGCGCGACGGGCACTACAAGGGCGCCGCCAAGCTCGGCCACGCCCAGGGCTACGTGTACCCGCACGACGTCCCCGGCGGCATCGCGGCCCAGCAGTACGCCCCGGACGCCGTGCACGGCAAGCGGTACTACACGCCCACCCGCTACGGCGCCGAGGCGCGGTACGCGGACGTGGTGGAGAAGGTCCGCGAGCGACTGCGCGGCGAGGGCTGATCGCCGCCCGGCGCAGGCTGATCACCGGCCGCGTGCACGGCCCCCGCGCCGAGCCGGTACACTCGTGCGGAGTGCTGCGTCCCGTGTCCGGCCCCGGTCGGCACCACCAGAGCGGGGCAGTCAGCCGGAACACCGCCCCCGGGCGGAGTTCCAGGAGCGTCGCGCACCTTCGAAGGTGTCGCGTGCCACCCACCACCACCCGGATTCCCGGGACCGGCGGTGGGTCGTTCGCGTGCTGCACGTATGTGCCCAGACCAGGGAGCGGCTGCCCGGCAGGTCCTCAGGGGCCCGCGGGGTTTCCCGGCTGCGGATGCGACCTCCTCAACCACTGGTGAAGCCGTATTCGCACAGATAGAGAGGTTGGTTCATGGCGAACCAGTCCCGCCCCAAGGTCAAGAAGTCGCGTGCCCTCGGCATCGCGCTGACCCCGAAGGCCGTCAAGTACTTCGAGGCCCGCCCCTACCCGCCGGGCGAGCACGGCCGTGGCCGCAAGCAGAACTCGGACTACAAGGTCCGTCTGCTCGAGAAGCAGCGCCTGCGCGCCCAGTACGACATCAGCGAGCGCCAGATGGCGCGCGCCTACGACCGCGCCAAGAAGGCCGAGGGCAAGACGGGCGAGGCGCTGGTCGTCGAGCTCGAGCGTCGCCTCGACGCCCTGGTCCTGCGTTCGGGCATCGCCCGCACCATCTACCAGGCCCGCCAGATGGTCGTGCACGGTCACATCCAGGTCAACGGCCAGAAGGTCGACAAGCCGTCCTTCCGCGTCCGTCCCGACGACGTCGTGATGGTCCGCGAGAAGTCCCGCGAGAAGCCGCTGTTCCAGGTCGCTCGCGAGGGTGGCTTCGCCGCCGAGGGCGAGACCCCGCGCTACCTCCAGGTGAACCTGAAGGCCCTGGCCTTCCGCCTGGACCGCGACCCGAACCGCAAGGAGATCCCGGTCATCTGCGACGAGCAGCTGGTCGTCGAGTACTACGCCCGCTGATCTTCTTCGGCGCGCGCGGTACTTCCCGCGGTTTCAGCCCGCCGTCTCCCCGCCCTGCAGGGTGGGGGAGCCGGCGGGCTTCCGCGTTCCGGGGACCGACGTACGGAACGGGCGCGGCGCCCCGGTCCCGCTCCCGCCGACGGCCGGGGCCCGCCGCCCCGCAAGCGCCCGGTCCACCACCTCGTCCAGCGACAGCGCCCGGCCCTCCCGGACCGCCGCGGCGAACCGCGCCGGCCCGAGCAGCTCGCCCGCCTGCCGCTCGCAGAGCTCGCGCGGCCCGCTGAAGTTCGCCGAGCCGAACAGCGGCACTCCCACCGAGTCCCACACCGGCGCCGCCGCCCCCATCAGCACCGCCGCCTCCGCCGCGTCGCCCTCGCTCGCCGTCACCAGCGCCAGCAGCTCGATCGCGAGCACCAGGCCCACCAGGTCGTGGAAGGCGTGGTCGATCGCGACGCACTCGGCGAGCAGCCCCCGCGCCTCGCCCAGCTCGCCGCGCGCCCAGGCCGCGTACGCGAGGACGTACAGCGCGTACGCCTTCGTCCAGCGCTCCCCGCGCTCCTCGCAGATCTCCCGCACCTCGCCGACCAGCAGCAGGGCGCCCTCCAGGTCCCCCTGGAAGATCCGGGTCATCGCCAGCTCGACCTGCCCCATCAGCACGTTGCTGTTCAGCTCGCCCAGCTCCCGGTACGCGTCGAGCGCCCGCCGCATCAGCTCCTCGGCGCGCGGCACGTCGTCCGAGAGCAGCGCCAGACAGCCCATCCGGTGCGTCGCGTACGCCTCGGCCACCCGGTCCCCGGCCCGCAGGGCCCGCTCCCGGCACTCGTGCAGCGCCGCGACCGCCGCCGCGTCGTCGCCCTGCAGGATCGCGACGTACCCCAGCACCCACAGCGGCTTCAGCCGGGCGTCGTGCTGCCCCGGCGCGTCCGGCGGCTCCGGCTCAGCGGCCAGCGCCCGGTCCAGCCAGTGCCGGCCCTCCGCGAGCCGGCCGCAGCCCGCCCAGTAGAACCACAGCGTCCCCGCCATGTGCTGCGCCAGGTGGGTGTCCTCCGGCCGCTCCAGGCACAGTTCGAGCGCGGCCCGCAGGTTCGGCAGCGCCGCGTCCGTCGCCGCCGCCACCTCCGCCTGCCGCGGACTGAACCACTCCAGCTCGCACCAGGTCGCCAGGCCCATGTACCAGTCCCGGTGCCGGCGCCGCATCCGCTCGGTGTCCCCGAGCGCGGCCAGCCACTCCGCCCCGTACGCGCCGACCGTGTCCAGCATCCGGAAGCGCGGGCCCGCAGGGGTGTCCTCCCGCACCAGCAGCGACTGGGCCAGCAGCCCGCCCAGCACGTCGAGCACCCGCTCCGCGGCCAGGCCGTCGCCCGCGCACACGTACTCCGTGGCCTCCAGGTCGAACGCCCCGGCGAACACCGAGAGCCGCGCCCACAGCAGCCGCTCCTCCGGGGTGCACAGCTCGTGGCTCCAGCCGATCGCCGTCCGCAGCGTCTGGTGGCGGGGCAGCGCGCCCCGCGTCCCGTCCGTCAGCAGCCGGAACCGGTCGTCCAGACGGTGCAGCACCTGCTCCACGGTCAGCAGCGGCAGCCGGCCCGCGGCCAGCTCCAGGGCCAGCGGGATCCCGTCCAGCCGCCGGCACAGCTCGCGCACCGCCTCCGCGGGAGCACCGGCGGCCCCCACGCCCTCCGCCCGCGCCTCGAACAGCTCGACCGCGTCCTCGTCCGACATCGGCGCCAGCGTGTACACCGCCTCGCCGTCCACCCGCAGCGGCCGCCGGCCCACCGCCAGCACGGTCAGCCCCGGCGCCCCGCTCAGCAGCTCCCGCAGCAGCGGGGCGCACTCCTCCACCAGGTGCTCGAAGCCGTCCACCACCAGCAGCAGCCGCAGCTCCGCCAGGTGCTCGGCCAGCATCGAGCGACGGGAGCGGCTCGTGTGGTCGGTCAGGCCCAGCGCCTCGGCCAGCGCGTGCTCCAGGACCGCCGGATCGCGCAGCCCGGACAGCTCGGCGAGCCGGACTCCGTCGGCGTAGCGTTTCTCCGCCGCGGCGGCGCACCGCAGCGCCAGCCGGGACTTGCCCACCCCGCCCATGCCGACCACGGTGACCAGGCGGTACTCCTCCAGGAGCCGCCCCAGTTCGTCCCGCTCCGCCGCCCGGCCCACGAACCGGTTGAGCTCCGCCGGAAGATTGCTCCGTCGCATGGGACACGGAGCGTACTCACCCGCGCGCACTCCGTACAATCGGCCCCGTCCCGCCCGGCTCCCGGGCCCGCCCCGGACGGTAATGCGGTACGGGGAGCGAGCCCGGGCGCGATAGGGTCGGAGAACGACTTTTCGCAAGGGCCCAACGACAGCAGAGAGCGGTGCAGCGCGTGACCGGTGGAGAGGTTGCCGGGATCCTGGTGGCCGTGTTCTGGGCGATCCTCGTCTCCTTCCTCGCCGTGGTGCTGGTGAGGCTGGCGCAGACGCTCAGGGCGACCACCAAGCTCGTGGCGGACGTGACGGAGCAGGCCGTTCCGCTGCTCGCCGACGCCTCCGCGGCGGTCCGCTCGGCACAGACCCAGCTCGACCGGGTCGACGCCATCGCCTCCGACGTCCAGGAGGTCACCTCCAACGCGTCGGCGCTTTCCACCACCGTCGCCTCGACCTTCGGCGGCCCGCTCGTCAAGATCGCGGCCTTCGGCTACGGCGTCCGCCGGGCGCTCGGCCGGAGCCGCGAGGAGCGCCCGCGCGAGGACCGCGGCCGCGCGGTGGTCGTCGGCCGCACGGTGCCGTTCCCGCGCCGCCGCAAGCAGAAGGGCTGAGCACGATGTTCCGTCGCGCTTTCTGGTTCACCGCCGGCGCCGCCGCCGGCGTCTGGGCCACCACCAAGGTCAACCAGAAGCTGAAGCAGCTGACCCCCGAGAGCCTCGCCGCCCAAGCGGCGAACAAGGCCGTCGAGGCAGGCCACCGGCTGAAGGACTTCGCCCTCGACGTCCGGGCGGGCATGGTCCAGCGCGAGGCCGAACTCGGCGAGGCGCTCGGCCTGGAGGCCCCGGCCGGACCGGAGCGGGAGCTCCCGGCGCCGCCCCGGTACGCGGCCCTCGACCCGCGGACGGCGGGCCGCGCGAAAAGCACCAAGCATCCGTACCCCACGATCACGTACAACCGGAATGAGGACCACTGATGGAGTCGGCTGAAATCCGCCGTCGCTGGCTGAGCTTCTTCGAGGAGCGCGGGCACACCGTCGTCCCTTCGGCGTCGCTCATCGCGGACGACCCGACTCTGCTGCTCGTCCCCGCCGGCATGGTGCCCTTCAAGCCCTACTTCCTGGGCGAGGTCAAGCCCCCCTTCCCGCGGGCCGCGAGCGTGCAGAAGTGCGTGCGCACGCCCGACATCGAGGAGGTCGGCAAGACCACCCGGCACGGCACGTTCTTCCAGATGTGCGGCAACTTCTCCTTCGGCGACTACTTCAAGGAAGGCGCCATCAAGCTCGCCTGGGAGCTGCTGACCACCCCGGTCGAGCACGGCGGCTACGGGCTCGAGCCGGAGAAGCTCTGGATCACCGTCTACGAGCAGGACGACGAGGCCGAGCGCATCTGGCGCGACGTCGTCGGCGTGCCCGCCGAGCGCATCCAGCGCCTCGGCATGGGCCCGAACTTCTGGTCCATGGGCGTCCCCGGCCCCTGCGGCCCCTGCTCCGAGATCAACTACGACCGCGGCCCCGAGTTCGGCGTCGAGGGCGGCCCGGCCGTCAACGACGAGCGGTACGTGGAGATCTGGAACCTCGTCTTCATGCAGTACGAGCGCGGCGAGGGCTCCGGCAAGGAGGACTTCCCGATCCTCGGCGACCTGCCTGCCAAGAACATCGACACGGGCCTCGGCCTGGAGCGCCTGGCGATGATCCTCCAGGGCGTCCAGAACATGTACGAGACGGACACCCTCAAGGTCGTCATCGACAAGGCCACCGAGCTCACCGGCGTCTCCTACGGCAAGGCCCACGACAGCGACGTCTCGCTGCGCGTGGTCGCCGACCACATGCGCACCTCCGTGATGCTGATCGGCGACGGCGTCACCCCCGGCAACGAGGGCCGCGGCTACGTGCTGCGCCGCATCATGCGCCGCGCCATCCGCAACATGCGCCTGCTCGGCGCCACCGGCCCGGTCGTGAAGCAGCTCGTCGACACCGTGATCGACACGATGGGCGAGCAGTACCCGGAGCTCGTCACCGACCGCAAGCGGATCGAGACCGTCGCCCTCGCCGAGGAGGCCGCGTTCCTCAAGGCCCTCAAGGGCGGCACCAACATCCTCGACACCGCCGTCACCGAGACCAAGGCCGCCGGCGGCACCGTCCTGCCGGGCGACAAGGCGTTCCTGCTCCACGACACCTGGGGCTTCCCGATCGACCTCACCCTGGAGATGGCCGCCGAGCAGGGGCTGTCCGTGGACGAGGACGGCTTCCGCCGCCTGATGAAGGAGCAGCGGGAGCGCGCGAAGGCCGACGCCAAGGCCAAGAAGACCGGCCACGCCGACGTCTCCGCCTACCGCGAGATCGCCGACAGCTCCGGCGCCACCGAGTTCACCGGCTACACCAACACCGAGGGCGAGTCCACGGTCGTCGGCCTGCTCGTCAACGGCGTCCCGTCGCCCGCCGCCACCGAGGGCGACGAGGTCGAGGTCGTCCTCGACCGCACCCCGTTCTACGCCGAGGGCGGCGGCCAGCTCGCCGACCAGGGCCGGATCAAGCTGCACAGCGGCGCCGTCATCGAGGTCCGCGACGTGCAGCAGCCGGTCCCCGGCGTGTCCGTGCACAAGGGCTCGGTGCAGGTCGGCGAGGTGACCGTGGGCGCCACCGCGTACACCACCATCGACGTGCGCCGCCGCCGGGCCATCGCCCGCGCCCACTCCGCCACCCACCTCACCCACCAGGCGCTGCGCGACGCCCTCGGCCCGACGGCCGCCCAGGCCGGTTCGGAGAACTCGCCCGGCCGCTTCCGCTTCGACTTCGGCTCGCCGAACGCCGTCCCCGGCGCCGTGCTCACCGACGTCGAGCAGAAGATCAACGAGGTGCTGGCCCGCGAGCTCGACGTGCACGCCGAGGTCATGCCGATCGACGAGGCCAAGCGGCAGGGCGCCATCGCCGAGTTCGGCGAGAAGTACGGCGAGAAGGTCCGCGTCGTCACCATCGGCGACTTCTCCAAGGAGCTGTGCGGCGGCACCCACGTGCACAACACCGCCCAGCTGGGTCTGGTGAAGCTGCTCGGCGAGTCGTCCATCGGCTCCGGCGTGCGCCGCATCGAGGCCCTGGTCGGCGTCGACGCGTACCACTTCCTCGCCCGCGAGCACACGGTCGTCGCCCAGCTGCAGGAGCTGGTCAAGGGCCGTCCCGAGGAGCTTCCGGAGAAGATCGCCGGCATGCTCGGCAAGCTCAAGGACGCCGAGAAGGAGATCGAGAAGTTCCGCGCGGAGAAGGTCCTGCAGGCCGCCGCCGGTCTCGTCGACTCCGCCAAGGACATCCGCGGCGT
The DNA here is from genome assembly GCF_048500665.1 of Streptomyces tritici. Taxonomy (NCBI): domain Bacteria; kingdom Bacillati; phylum Actinomycetota; class Actinomycetes; order Kitasatosporales; family Streptomycetaceae; genus Streptomyces; species Streptomyces tritici. The sequence continues at coordinate 950,949 of NZ_CP183183.1, read as the reverse complement.
GGCCCTGGTCACCGGCAAGGTCCCGGACGGCACCGGCGCCGACGACCTGCGCAAGCTGGTCCTCGACGTGCGCGGCCGCATCCCCGGCGACCGCCCGGCCGTCGTGGCCCTGTTCACCGTCGCGGGCGGCAAGCCGCTGACCGTCATCGCCACCAACGAGGCCGCCCGCGAGCGCGGTCTCAAGGCCGGCGAGCTGGTCCGCACCGCCGCCAAGACCCTCGGCGGCGGCGGTGGCGGCAAGCCGGACGTCGCCCAGGGCGGCGGCCAGAACCCGGAGGCCGTCGGCGAGGCCATCGCCGCGGTGGAGCGCTTGGTCGTGGAAACCGCGTGACCATGCGACGCGGACGACGGCTCGCCGTCGACGTCGGGGACGCCCGGATCGGGGTCGCCTCGTGCGACCCCGACGGGGTCCTCGCGACCCCGGTGGAGACCGTGCCGGGACGGGACGTCCCGGCCGCCCACCGGCGGCTGCGGCAGCTCGTCGAGGAGTACGAGCCGATCGAGGTCGTCGTGGGCCTTCCCCGCTCCCTGAGCGGGCGGGAGGGCCCCGCGGCCACCAAGGTGCGGACCTTCGCACAGGAGCTCGCCCGGGGCATCAAGCCCGTCCCGGTGCGGCTCGTCGACGAGCGGATGACGACGGTGACGGCCACTCAGGGCCTGCGCGCCTCGGGGGTGAAGTCGAAAAAGGGACGCTCGGTGATCGACCAGGCCGCCGCTGTGATCATCCTTCAGAACGCTCTTGAGTCCGAACGGGTATCAGGTAATCCGCCTGGCGAGGGCGTCGAAGTGGTCATCTGATCGCGATACGGTAACGTTCCGCGCGATGCGGCGTTCGAACAACTGCCGCACGACGTAGAGGCGGATCGTCCGGAAGCCTCGCGGCTGTTTGGGGATCGATGACTGAGTATGGCCGGAGCCCCGGCTCCGAACCGTGGCACCCCGAGGACCCCTTGTACGGGGACCAGGGGTGGGGAGGCCAGCAGCAGTACCCGCAGCAGCCGCAGCAGGCGGACTACGGCGCGCAGGACCCGTACGGGCAGCACGGCTACGCCGGGGAGCAGCACCCTCAGGCGCAGCACCCCCAGCAGTACGACACGCAGCACCAGCAGTACGACACGTACGGCGGTCAGCAGCAGTACGGCGACACGCAGGCGTACGCCACAGGGCAGGGCTACGACACGCCCGGGTATCCCGCACAGCCGTACGACGGCGGCTGGGACACCGGCCAGCACCAGGCCATGCCCTACGGCGCGCCGCCCGCCGACCCGTACGGCGCGGCCCCTCCGCAGGACCTGTACGGCACCCCCGAGGCGTACCCGCCGCCGCAGCCCCCGGGCCGGCGGCAGACGCCGCCGGAGCCGGTGACCGACTGGCAGCAGGAGGAGCCGGAGGAGGAGAACCACCCGTTCTTCACCGGCGAGGACGCCCCCGAGCAGCCCCGCCGCCGGCGCGGCCGCAGCGCCGAGCCGGAGCTCGACGAGGACGGGTACGACGACGAACCGGACGCCCGGTCCACCCGCGGCGGCGGCCGTGACCGCCGCGGCAAGGGCCAGAAGAAGGGCCGCAACGGCGTCGCCTGCCTGTTCGTCGCGCTCGTCCTGATCGGCGGCGTCGGCGGTGTCGGCTACGTCGGCTACCAGTTCTGGCAGGGCCAGTTCGGCGGCGCCGAGGACTTCGAGGGCACCGGCAGCGGTTCCGTCCAGGTCGAGATCCCGAAGAACGCCGGCGGCTACGAGATCGGCAACATCCTGAAGCGGGCCGGCGTCGTCAAGAGCGTCGACGCCTTCGTCTCGGCCCAGCAGAAGCACCCCAAGGGCCTCTCGCTCCAGGCCGGCGTCTACACCCTGAAGAAGGGGATGTCGGCGGCGAGCGCGATCGAGCTGATGCTGAACCCGGCCAGCCAGAACGCCTTCGTTCTCTTCCCCGGCATGCGCAACATCAAGGTCTACGAGGAGATCGACAAGCGTCTCGACCTGGACAAGGGCACCACGCAGGGTGTCGCCAAGGCGAAGGTCAAGGAACTCGGCCTGCCCGCCTGGGCGTTGAACCACAAGAACGTGAAGGACCCGCTGGAGGGCTTCCTGTACCCGGGCAGCTACCCGGTGGCCAAGGGCAACAAGCCGGAGGACGTCCTGAGGAAGATGGTGAGCGCGGCGAACGCCGAGTTCACCAAGCTCGAGCTGGAGTCCAAGGCGAAGTCCGTCGGCGTCGACAGCCCCTGGGAACTGCTCACCGCCGCGAGCCTCGTCCAGGCCGAGGGCACCTCGCACGACGACTTCAAGAAGATGGCCGAGGTCATCTACAACCGGCTCAAGCGCGACAACCCCCAGACGTGGGGCAGGCTCGAGTTCGACTCCACGTACAACTACATCAAGAACCAGAGCAAGATCGACCTCACGCTCGAAGAGCTCCGGAAGTTCGACAACCCGTACAACACGTACTACTACCGAGGGCTCCCTCCCGGCCCGATCGGCAACCCCGGCCCCGAGGCCCTGCAGGGCGTGCTCAGCCCGACGAGCGACGGCTGGTACTACTTCATCTCGATCGACGGGAAGACCTCGAAGTTCTCCCGGACGAACGAGGAGCACCAGAAGCTCGTCCAGGAGTTCAACAAGACGAGGAACAACCGATGACCACACCGCGCCGCGCCGCCGTGCTCGGCTCGCCGATCGCCCACTCGCTCTCGCCGGTGCTGCACCGCACCGCGTACGCGGAACTGGGGCTCGACGACTGGTCGTACGACCGCTTCGAGGTCGACGAGGCGGCACTGCCGGGGTTCGTCGCCGAACTGGACGACACCTGGGCCGGCCTGTCGCTGACCATGCCGCTCAAGCGGGCGATCATCCCGCTGCTCGACACGGTCAGCGAGACGGCCCGCTCCGTCGAGGCCGTCAACACGGTGGTGTTCCGCGAGGACGGCACCCGGCACGGCGACAACACCGACATCCCCGGCATGATCGCCGCCCTGCGCGAGCGGGGCGTCGAGAAGGTGGAGTCCGCGGCGATCCTCGGCGCCGGCGCCACCGCCTCCTCCGCGCTCGCCGCCCTCGCCCGGATCTGCTCCGGGCCGGTCACCGCGTACGTCCGCAGCGAGGCCCGCGCGGCCGAGATGCGCGCCTGGGGCGAGCGGCTCGCCGTCGACGTCCGCACGGAAGCCTGGGACGACGCGGCGCGGGCCCTCGAAGCGCCGCTGGTCGTCGCCACCACGCCCGCCGGGACGACGGACGGCCTCGCCGACGCCGTGCCCGACGCGCCCGGCACCCTCTTCGACGTGCTGTACGACCCCTGGCCCACCGCCCTCGCCGCCGCCTGGGCCGACCGCGGCGGCCGGGTCGTCGGCGGGCTCGACCTGCTCGTCCACCAGGCCGTGCTCCAGGTCGAGCAGATGACCGGCGTCGCCGAGGCCCCCCTCGCGGCGATGCGTGCCGCGGGCGAATCCGCGCTGGCGGCCCGGTGAGCGCGCGCGGCGAGATAGTCCTGGCGTCCCGCTGGGACGCCGTCTTCGACGCCGGCCACTGGATCGTCGCCGGGCTGCGCATCGCCTTCGGCGGCCTGCCCGACTGGGTGAAGATCAGCCTCGCCGGACTGGTCGGCGCCGCCTTCCTCGCCGGCTGGCTCCGCAGCCGCTCCCGCCGCACCCGCGCCCTCGCGGCGTCCGGATCTGACGAGGTACGCGTCCGATAGCTGGACCGGCGGGCTGGTCGGGGGCTCGGACGTGGGAGGATCGGAGCTGGCGGACCAGGGCCGCGCACCCGGTCGCGCCGTCGCAGTGCCAGGCGCGAGCAGAGGAGCATCGTTGAGCAGGTTGCGTTGGCTGACCGCTGGGGAGTCCCACGGACCCGCGCTGGTCGCGACGCTGGAGGGTCTTCCCGCCGGCGTCCCCGTCACCACCGAGCTGGTGGCGGACCACCTCGCACGGCGGCGCCTCGGCTATGGTCGCGGCGCCCGGATGAAGTTCGAGCAGGACGAGGTCACCTTCCTCGGCGGCGTCCGGCACGGCCTCAGCCTCGGCTCGCCCGTGGCGGTCATGGTCGGCAACACCGAGTGGCCCAAGTGGGAGAAGGTCATGTCGGCGGACCCCGTCGACCCCTCGGAGCTCAAGGAGACGGGCCGCAACGCGCCCCTGACCCGGCCCCGCCCCGGCCACGCCGACCTCGCCGGCATGCAGAAGTACGGCTTCGACGAGGCCCGGCCGATCCTGGAGCGCGCCAGCGCCCGGGAGACCGCCGCCCGCGTGGCCCTCGGCGCCGTCGCCCGGTCCTTCCTCAAGGAGGCCGCCGGCATCGAGATCGTCAGCCATGTGGTCGAGCTGGCCGCGGCCAAGGCCCCGTACGGCGTCTACCCGACCCCCGCCGACGTCGAGAAGCTCGACGCCGACCCGGTCCGCTGCCTCGACGCCGACGCGTCGAAGGCGATGGTCGCCGAGATCGACCAGGCCCACAAGGACGGCGACACCCTCGGCGGCGTCGTCGAGGTCCTCGCGTACGGCGTGCCCGTCGGCCTCGGCTCGCACGTCCACTGGGACCGCCGGCTCGACGCACGCCTGGCCGCCGCGCTCATGGGCATCCAGGCCATCAAGGGCGTCGAGGTCGGCGACGGCTTCGAGCTCGCCCGCGTGCCCGGCTCGAAGGCGCACGACGAGATCGTGAAGACCGACGACGGCATCCGGCGCTCCACCGGCCGCTCCGGCGGCACCGAGGGCGGCTTGACCACCGGCGAACTGCTGCGCGTCCGCGCCGCCATGAAGCCGATCGCGACCGTGCCCCGCGCCCTGGCCACCGTCGACGTCGCCACCGGCGAGGCCGCCGCGGCCCACCACCAGCGCTCCGACGTCTGCGCCGTCCCGGCCGCCGGCATCGTCGCCGAGGCGATGGTCGCGCTCGTGCTCGCCGACGCCGTCCTGGAGAAGTTCGGCGGCGACTCGGTCGCCGAGACCCGCCGCAACGTGCAGTCGTACCTCGACAACCTGCACATCCGGTGACCGGCGGACCGCTCGTCGTCCTGGTCGGACCGATGGGCTCCGGCAAGTCCACCGTGGGCGCGCTGCTCGCCGAGCGGCTCGGCGCGCCCTACCGGGACACCGACGCCGACATCGTCGCCGCCGAGGGCCGCGAGATCTCCGACATCTTCGTGGAGGACGGCGAGGAGCACTTCCGCGCGCTGGAGCGCGCGGCGGTCGCCAGGGCCGTGGCCGAGCACGAGGGCGTCCTCGCCCTCGGCGGCGGCGCGATCCTCGACGCCGGCACCCGCGAGCTGCTCTCCGGGCTCCCCGTCGTCTATCTGTCGATGGACGTCGAGGAGGCCGTCCGCCGGGTCGGCCTCGGCGCCGCCCGCCCGCTGCTCGCGATCAACCCGCGCCGGCAGTGGCGCGAGCTGATGGAGGCGCGCCGCCACCTCTACATCGAAGTCGCCCGCGCCGTCGTCCCCACCGACGACCGCACCCCCGAAGAGGTCGCCCAGGCGGTCCTCGACGCACTGGAGTTGAAGGACGAATGACGGAGCAGGACCAGGTGACGCGGATCCACGTCGGCGGAAGCGCCGGACACGATCCGTACGACGTGCTGGTCGGCCGGCAGCTGCTCGGCGAGCTCGGCAGCCTCATCGGCGACAGGGCCAAGCGTGTCGCGGTGATCCACCCCGAGGCGCTGGCCGAGACCGGCGAGGCCCTGCGCGCCGACCTGGCGGACCAGGGCTACGAGGCCGTCGCCATCCAGGTGCCGAACGCGGAGGAGGCCAAGACCGCCGAGGTCGCCGCCTACTGCTGGAAGGCCCTCGGCCAGACCGGCTTCACCCGCACCGACGTGATCGTCGGCGTCGGCGGCGGGGCCACCACCGACCTGGCCGGGTTCGTCGCGGCGACCTGGCTGCGCGGAGTGCGCTGGATCGCGGTGCCCACCACCGTCCTCGCGATGGTCGACGCGGCCGTCGGCGGCAAGACCGGCATCAACACCGCCGAGGGCAAGAACCTCGTCGGCGCGTTCCACCCGCCGGCCGGCGTGCTCTGCGACCTCGCGGCGCTGGACTCGCTGCCCGTCCACGACTACGTGAGCGGGCTCGCCGAGATCATCAAGGCCGGCTTCATCGCCGACCCGAGGATCCTCGAACTGATCGAGGCCGACCCCGCCGCCGCACGCACGCCCGCCGGACCGCACACCGCCGAACTGATCGTGCGCTCCATCCAGGTCAAGGCGGACGTGGTCTCCAGCGACCTCAAGGAGTCGGGCCTGCGGGAGATCCTCAACTACGGGCACACCCTGGCCCACGCCATCGAGAAGAACGAGCGGTACAAGTGGCGGCACGGCGCGGCCGTCTCCGTCGGCATGGTCTTCGCGGCCGAGCTCGGCCGGCTGGCCGGCCGGCTCGACGACGCCACCGCCGACCGGCACCGCGCGGTCCTCGAGTCCGTCGGCCTGCCGCTCACCTACCGCGGCGACCAGTGGCCCAAGCTCCTGGAGACCATGAAGGTCGACAAGAAGTCCCGCGGCGACCTGCTGCGGTTCATCGTGCTCGACGGCCTCGCCAAGCCCACCGTCCTGGAGGGCCCCGACCCGGCCGTGCTGATGGCCGCGTACGGCGAGGTGTCCGCGTGAGCGAGCTGCGACGGGTGCTCGTCCTCAACGGGCCCAACCTCGGCCGGCTCGGCTCCCGCGAGCCGGACATCTACGGGGCCACGTCGTACAAGGGCCTGGTGGAGTCCTGCCAGGAGCTCGGCGCCGAGCTCGGGCTCGACGTCGAGGTGCGCGAGACCAACGACGAGGGCGAGATGATCCGCTGGCTGCACGAGGCCGCGGACGGTTCGATTCCGGTCGTTCTCAACCCCGGTGCGTTCACGCACTACTCGTACGGGATGCGGGACGCGGCCGCCCAGCGGACCGCGCCGCTGATCGAGGTGCACATCTCGAACCCGTACACACGGGAGGAATTCCGGCACACCTCGGTGGTCGCCGCCGTCGCCAGCGGCACCATCGCGGGCTTCGGCATCGGCTCGTACCGGCTCGCCCTGCGTGCGCTCGCCGAGGAGCTCACTGGCTGAACGGGCACTTCGGACCGCCCCCGGCCGTTCCCCCTGGGAGCGCCGGGGGCGGTACCGTGCCCGGAGGCATCGGACGTACGAGCGAGACGGAGTGGCACCGGATGCAGCACGGGATGGGGGCTCTGCCGCCGGAGTCGGGCGGCTGGCCGCCCACGGCCCACCAGTCCCCGGCGGCCTCGCCGCCAGGTGCGCCCCTGCCTCCCGCCGACGCGCAGGCAGCCGCGCCCGGCCCGCAGGGCGACCAGGAGCCGACGGCCCGGCTGCAGGTCATCCGGGCCGCCTCCGCGCCCGGCCCGGCCGGGCCCCCGCCCGTACCGCCCCGGCCGGCGGCGCCGGGCGGCGCACCCCAGCAGCCCCAGCAACCCCCGCAGCCGTACGCGGGTCAGCACCCCGGCGGCCCCGCCGCCCCGCAGCCCCCGCACCCGGGAGCATCCGCCCCGCCGCCCCCGCAGCCCCCGCACGGCGCCCAGCCGCCGCACCCCGGCGCGCCCGTCCCGCCGCCCGGCCAGCAGGCGCCCCACCCCGGCCCGGCCTGGGGGAGCGGCATGCCCAGGGACACCACCGGGCACATCCCGCTGCCGCCCGGCGGGCCCGTCGCCATGCCCGCCCCGCCGGCCGTCGAGTTCGGCACCGGCAACGCGACGCTGGCCGTGCTGCTCATCGGCCCCGCCGGGGCAGGGAAGACCACCGTCGCCCGGCACTGGGCCCGCAGCCGCCGGGTGCCCACCGCGCACATCAGCCTCGACGACGTGCGCGAATGGGTCTGCTCCGGCTTCGCCGACCCGCAGAAGGGCTGGAACGAGAACTCCGAGGCGCAGTACCGCCTCGCCCGCCGCACCTGCGGCTTCGCCGCGCGCAACTTCCTCGCCAACGGCATCTCCTGCATCCTCGACGACGCGGTCTTCCCCGACCGGCCGGTCGTCGGCCTCGGCGGCTGGAAGCGGCACGTCGGCCCCGGGCTCCTGCCCGTCGTCCTGCTGCCGGGCCTGGAGATCGTCCTGGAGCGCAACGCCGAGCGCAGCGGCAACCGGCGGCTCTCCGACGAGGAGGTCGCCTCCATCCACGGCCGGATGGCGGGCTGGTACGGCTCCGGCCTGCCGATCATCGACAACTCCAAGTACGACGTGGAGACCACCGCCCGCGTCCTCGACGAGGTCCTGGCCCGCTCCATAGCCAGCCCGCCGAGCTGGTAGCCGGGGCCGCGCCCGCCCCCGGGCGCTCCCCGGTCGGACCTCACGACGGGCCGGGTCGGGCCGACGCTCGTAGGCTCGGAACATGTCACAGGTGTACGCGGACCGCCGTGTCCGGCTGCGCGACCGCTGCGCGGCCGCCGGCAGCACGGCGGCCCTGGTCTCCCGCCCCGCCAACGTCCGCTACCTCGCGGGCGGTTCGCCCCCCGGCGCGGTGCTGCTCCTCGGCCCCGCGGAGGACGTGCTGCTCTGCCCCGTCGCGCCCGGCGGCGATCCCGCCCAGGGCCGCCTCGACGAGGATCTGCGGCTGACCCTGCTGACGCCCGGCGCCGCCCTCGGCGATCCGGCCGTCGCCGCCGTCGACGAGGCCCGCAGAGCCGGGGCCGACTCGCTCGCGGTCGAGGAGCACCACCTGACCGTGGCCCGGCACCGCGCCATGGGCTCGGTCGCCCCGAAGCTCCGGCTCGCCGATCTCGCCGGCGCCGTCGAACAGCTGCGGATCGTCAAGGACGAGGACGAGATCGCCTGTCTGCGGATCGCCGCGGAGATCGCCGACCAGGCGCTGGGGGAGCTGCTGGAGTCGATCCTCGTCGGCCGCACCGAGCGGCATCTCGCCCTGGAGCTGGAACGCCGCCTGGTCGACCACGGCGCGGACGGCGCGGCCTTCCCGACCTCCGTCGGCACCGGCCCGAACTCCGGGCGCAGCGGCCACCGCCCCACCGACCGACGGGTGGAGGAGGGCGACTTCCTCTCCGTCTGCCTGGGCGCGAACTACCGCGGCTACCGCTCCGAGATCGGCCGGACCTTCGTCATCGGCACCACGCCCGCGGACTGGCAGATCGAGCTGTACGACCTGGTCTTCGCCGCTCAGCGGGCCGGCCGGGAGGCGCTCGCGCCCGGAGCGGAGTACCGCGACGTGGACCGGGCGGCCCGCCAGATCCTGGACGGCGGCGGTCACGGCGAGGCGGTCGAGCCCCGGATCGGGCACGGCGTGGGCCTGGAAATCGACGAGGACCCGCAGCTCGCACCCTCCGCCATGGGTAAACTGGACGCTTGTGTGCCGGTCACCGTCGAACCGGGGGTCCACCTCCCGGGCCGGGGCGGGGTCCGGATCGATGACACGCTCGTCGTACGCCAGGAGGCGGACGGCGGACCCGAGCTACTCACCATCACGACCAAGGAGCTGCTCGCGCTGTAGGGCGCGTACCCCTCCCCGGTCCCACGTCAGTCCAGGAGATTCCGCAACCGTGGCTTCCACGAACGACCTCAAGAACGGCATGGTGCTCAAGCTCGAAGGCGGCCAGCTCTGGTCCGTCGTCGAGTTCCAGCACGTCAAGCCCGGCAAGGGCCCCGCCTTCGTGCGCACCAAGCTCAAGAACGTGCTGTCCGGCAAGGTCGTCGACAAGACCTTCAACGCCGGCGTGAAGGTCGACACCGCCACCATCGACCGCCGCGACATGCAGTTCTCCTACATGGACGGCGAGTACTTCGTCTTCATGGACATGGAGACCTACGACCAGCTGCACGTCGACCGCAAGGCAGTCGGCGACGCCGCGAACTTCCTGATCGAGGGCTTCAACGCCACGGTCGCGCGGCACGAGGGCGAGGTGCTCTACGTCGAGCTCCCGGCCGCCGTCGAGCTCACCATCCAGGAGACCGAGCCGGGCGTCCAGGGCGACCGCTCCACCGGTGGCACCAAGCCCGCCACCCTGGAGACCGGTCACCAGATCCAGGTCCCGCTCTTCGTGACCACCGGCGAGAAGGTCAAGGTCGACACCCGTACCAGCGCCTACCTCGGCCGGGTGAACGACTAACCGTGGCTGCCCGTAGCAAGGCCCGTAAGCGGGCCTTCCAGATCCTCTTCGAGGCCGACCAGCGCGGCGCGTCCGTGCAGGAGGTCCTCGCGGACTGGGTACGGCACGCGCGGTCCGACGACCGTCAGCCGCCGGTCAACGAGTTCACCATGCAGCTCGTGGAGGGATACGCGCGGCACGTCGCGCGCATCGACGAGCTGATCGCCACCTACGCGGTGGACTGGGACCTCGACCGGATGCCGGCCGCCGACCGGAACATCGTGCGCCTCGGCGCGTACGAGCTGATCTGGGAGGACGGCACTCCGGACGCGGTGGCGATCGACGAGGCGGTGCAGCTCGCCAAGGAGTTCTCCACCGACGAGTCGCCGACCTTCGTCAACGGCCTGCTGGCGCGCTTCAAGGACCTGAAGCCGCGTCTTCGCCGGGATGCCGAGGCGGACGCCTAGTCCGTCCGTCCCGCCCCGGCAGTCGAAGGGGCCCGCAGCACCTGGTGTGCCGCGGGCCCCTTCGCCGTGTCCGGGCAAGGCCGTACAAAGGCCGCACAAAAACGCCGCCGGGGCGGCGGGAGAGGCCGTACGCCTTCCCGCCGCCCCGGCGGCACGTTTCTGCTACTGCGGAGTCGCTGGACTCAGCTCTCCTCGTGCGCGACGGCACGACGCGCGTCCGCGTCCAGGACGCCCCAGCTGATCAGCTGCTCGGTGAGCACCGAGGGCGACTGGTCGTAGATGACGGCGAGGGTGCGCAGGTCGTCCTGGCGGATCGACAGCACCTTGCCGTTGTAGTCGCCGCGCTGCGACTGGATCGTCGCCGCGTAGCGCTGGAGCGGTCCGGCCTTCTCCGCGGGGACGTGCGCCAGGCGCTCCAGGTCGAGGACGAGCTTCGGCGGCGGCTCGGCCGCTCCGCCGGGGGTCGTGCCCGGCAGCAGCTCCTGCACCGGGACGCCGTAGAAGTCCGCCAGCTCGGCCAGACGCTGCACGGTCACCGCACGGTCACCACGCTCGTACGAGCCTACGACGACGGCCTTCCAGCGCCCCTGGGACTTCTCCTCCACACCATGGAGGGAGAGCCCCTGCTGGGTGCGGATCGCCCGGAGCTTGGCCCCGAGCTGCTTTGCGTATTCGCTGGACATAACGCTCCCGGACGCTGTGACGACATGCGGCTGCGCCGCGCGGCTGGTAACTCACTGTGAGGTTACGCAGCGTTACTTGGCTCCGTCAAGCCGAATGGTCCATACCGCCCCCTCCCGGGGGACGGGGCACGGAACGGCGCCGGGGCGCGGACGGAACCGCCGTCCGCCCCTGGTAGGGTTGACGGCGCACATCAGACGTCCTTTAAGAACCGTCCCGTGAGGCGGAGAAGGAGGTCCGTTTTTCATGGACGCACAGCAGCAGGACACCCAGGAGTCCGGCACGGCACGCCCCGTGCTCGAAGCCCCGGACATCGCCCGGGTCCTGACCCGTATCGCCCACGAGATCGTCGAGCGCGCCAAGGGCGCCGACGACGTGGTGCTCCTCGGCATTCCCACCCGGGGCGTGTTCCTCGCCCGCCGGCTGGCCGACAAGCTCGCGGAGATCACCGGACGGAAGATCCCGGTCGGCTCCCTCGACATCACGATGTACCGCGACGACCTGCGGATGAAGCCCGCCCGCGCCCTCGGCCGCACCGACATCCCCGGTGACGGCCTCGACGGCCGCCTGGTCGTCCTGGTCGACGACGTGCTCTTCTCCGGCCGCACCATCCGCGCCGCGCTCGACGCGCTCGGCGACATCGGCCGCCCGCGCGCCGTCCAGCTCGCCGTCCTCGTCGACCGCGGCCACCGCGAGCTGCCCATCCGCGCCGACTACGTCGGCAAGAACCTCCCCACGTCGCTGCGGGAGACGGTCAAGGTGCAGCTCGCCGAGGAGGACGGTCGCGACACCGTGCTGCTCGGCAGCAAGCCCGCCTCCGCCTAGGACCGGCTCCCCGCCGGGCCCAGGGGCACACCCCTGCGCGCCCGCAGCCCGTCACACCTCCACACCACGGAGCACACCCCGATGATGCGTCACCTCATCTCGGCCGCCGACCTCACCCGCGACGACGCCGTCCTGATCCTCGACACCGCCGAGGAGATGGCCCGGGTGGCCGACCGGCCGATCAAGAAGCTGCCCGCGCTGCGCGGCCGCACGATCTGCAACCTCTTCTTCGAGGACTCCACCCGCACCCGGATCTCCTTCGAGGCCGCCGAGAAGCGCCTCTCCGCCGACGTGATCAACTTCGCGGCCAAGGGCTCCAGCGTCTCCAAGGGCGAGTCCCTCAAGGACACCGCCCAGACCCTGGAGGCCATGGGCGTCGACGCCGTCGTCATCCGGCACGGCGCCTCCGGCGCCCCGTACCGCCTGGCCACCTCCGGCTGGATCGACGCCCCCGTCATCAACGCCGGCGACGGCACCCACCAGCACCCCACCCAGGCCCTGCTCGACGCCTTCACCATGCGCCGCCGCCTCATCGGCCCCGACGCCGGACTCGGCCAGGACCTGGCCGGCAAGCGGATCACCCTCGTGGGCGACGTGCTGCACAGCCGGGTCGCCCGGTCCAACGTCGACCTGCTGCACACCCTCGGCGCCGAGGTCACCCTCGTCGCCCCGCCGACCCTGGTCCCGGTCGGCGTCGAGAGCTGGCCCTGCGCGATCTCCTACGACCTCGACGAGGTGCTGCCGAAGTCCGACGCGGTGATGATGCTGCGTGTGCAGCGCGAGCGGATGAACGCGGCCTTCTTCCCCACCGAGCGCGAGTACTCGCGGCGGTACGGGCTCGACGGCGAACGGATGGCGAGGATGCCCGAGCACGCCATCGTCATGCACCCCGGCCCCATGGTCCGCGGCATGGAGATCACTGCCGAGGTCGCCGACTCCGACCGCTGCACGGTCGTCGAGCAGGTCGCCAACGGCGTCTCCATCCGCATGGCCGTCCTCTACCTGCTTCTGGGCGGCAACGAGCCCGCCGTCACCACCCACCGCACCGAGGAGAACAAGTAAGCATGAGCAAGATCCTGATCCGCGGTGCGAAGGTGCTCGGCGGCGAGCCGCAGGACGTCCTGATCGACGGCGAGACCATCGCCGAGGTCGGCACCGGCCTGTCGGCCGGGGACGCCCAGGTGATCGAGGCCGAGGGCCGGATCCTGCTGCCCGGCCTGGTCGACCTGCACACCCACCTGCGCGAGCCCGGCCGCGAGGACTCCGAGACCGTCCTCACCGGCACCCGCGCCGCCGCGGCCGGCGGCTACACCGCCGTCTTCGCGATGGCCAACACCTTCCCGGTCGCCGACACCGCCGGCGTCGTCGAGCAGGTCTACCGGCTCGGCAAGGAGAGCGGCTACTGCGACGTGCAGCCCATCGGCGCCGTCACCGTCGGCCTGGAGGGCAAGAAGCTCGCCGAGCTCGGCGCCATGCACGACTCCGCCGCCGGCGTCACCGTCTTCTCCGACGACGGCAAGTGCGTCGACGACGCCGTAATCATGCGCCGCGCCCTGGAGTACGTGAAGGCCTTCGGCGGCGTCATCGCCCAGCACGCCCAGGAGCCCCGCCTCACCGAGGGCGCCCAGATGAACGAGGGCGTCGTCTCCGCGGAGCTGGGCCTCGGCGGCTGGCCCGCCGTCGCCGAGGAGTCGATCATCGCCCGCGACGTGCTCCTCGCCGAGCACGTCGGCTCCCGCGTGCACATCTGCCACCTCTCCACGGCCGGCTCCGTCGAGATCGTCCGCTGGGCCAAGTCCCGCGGCATCGACGTCACCGCCGAGGTCACCCCGCACCACCTGCTCCTCACCGACGAGCTGGTCCGCTCGTACAACCCGGTCTACAAGGTCAACCCGCCGCTGCGCACCGAGCGCGACGTGCTGGCCCTGCGCGAGGCCCTGGCCGACGGCACGATCGACATCGTCGCCACCGACCACGCCCCGCACCCGCACGAGGACAAGGACTGCGAGTGGGCCGCCGCCGCCATGGGCATGGTCGGCCTGGAGACCGCGCTCTCGGTCGTCCAGCAGACGATGGTCGAGACCGGGCTGCTCGACTGGGCCGGCGTCGCCGACCGCATGTCCTTCGCCCCGGCCCGCATCGGCCGCGCCGAGGGCCACGGCCGGCCCGTCTCGGCTGGTGAGCCCGCCAACCTCACGCTGGTCGATCCGGCATACCGTGGAGCCGTGGACCCCGCGGGCTTCGCCTCCCGCAGCCGCAACACCCCGTACGAGGGCCGCGAGCTGCCGGGGCGCGTCACCCACACCTTCCTGCGGGGCCGCGCGACGGTCGTGGACGGGAAGCTGGCGTGACACCACTCATCAATCTGGCAGCGGAACCCAGGTCGGCGGAGGTGACCGACTGGGCCGCGCGGCTCGGCTGGGTCGCCGGACTGCTGATCTTCATCGCCTTCGTCTACTGGCTGATGCGCCAGGGATGGAAATGGCGCGGCAGCCTCCAGTCCGGACTGCCCGAGCTCCCCGCCGTGCCGGAGGACCCCGGTCCGGCGAGACTGGAGCTCAGCGGGCGCTACTACGGCTCGACGACCGCCGGCCAGTGGCTCGACCGGATCGTCGCGCACGGACTCGGCACCCGCAGCCGGGTCGAGCTGACCCTGACCGACCAGGGCCTGGTGGTCGTCCGCCCCGGCGCGAACGACTTCTTCGTCCCCGCCGCGGCCCTGCGCGAGGCCCGCCTCGACAAGGGCATCGCCGGCAAGGTCCTCGCCGAGGGCGGACTGCTGATCGTCACCTGGGCGCACGGCGACCGGCTGCTCGACTCCGGCTTCCGGTCCGACACCGCGGCCGAGCACGCCGCCTGGGTCGAGGCCGTCAACTCCATGAACCACACGAAGCACGCAAGCACGACGGAAGGCACCGCACGATGACGACCTCCACCCGGGGAGCCAAGGCTCCCGCCGTACTCGTCCTGGAGGACGGCCGCATCTTCCGCGGCCGCGCCTACGGGGCCGTGGGGGTGACCTTCGGCGAGGCGGTGTTCTCCACCGGCATGACCGGCTACCAGGAGACCCTCACCGACCCCTCCTACCACCGCCAGGTCGTCGTGATGACCGCCCCGCACGTCGGCAACACCGGCGTCAACGACGAGGACCCCGAGTCCGGCCGGATCTGGGTCTCCGGCTACGTCGTCCGCGACCCCGCCCGCGTCCCGTCCAACTGGCGCTCCCGGCGCTCCCTGGACGAGGAGCTGGACCGCCAGGGCGTCGTCGGCATCTCCGGCATCGACACCCGCGCCCTCACCCGCCACCTGCGCGAGCGCGGCGCCATGCGCGTCGGCATCTTCTCCGGCGACTCCCTGCCCGACGAGGGCGCCATGCTCGCCGAGGTCCGCAAGGCCCCCGAGATGACCGGCGCCGACCTCTCCGCCGAGGTCGCCACCAAGGAGCCGTACGTCGTCCCCGCGATCGGCGAGAAGAAGTTCACCGTCGCCGCCGTCGACCTCGGCATCAAGGGCATGACCCCGCACCGCATGGCCGAGCGCGGCATCGAGGTGCACGTGCTGCCCGCCACCGCCACCGCCGACGACGTCTACGCGGTGAACCCGGACGGCGTGTTCTTCTCCAACGGCCCGGGCGACCCGGCCACCGCCGACGGCCCCGTCGCCGTCATGCAGGAGGTCCTGCGCCGCAGGACCCCGCTGTTCGGCATCTGCTTCGGCAACCAGATCCTCGGCCGCGCCCTCGGCTTCGGCACCTACAAGCTGAAGTACGGCCACCGCGGCATCAACCAGCCCGTCCAGGACCGCACCACCGGCAAGGTCGAGGTCACCGCGCACAACCACGGCTTCGCCGTCGACGCGCCCCTCGACAAGGTCTCCGACACGCCCTTCGGGCGCGCCGAGGTCTCCCACGTGTGCCTGAACGACGACGTCGTGGAGGGGCTGCAGCTGCTCGACCAGCCGGCCTTCTCCGTCCAGTACCACCCCGAAGCAGCCGCGGGCCCGCACGACGCCGCGTACCTCTTCGACCGCTTCGTTTCTCTGATGGAGGCCGAGCGTGCCTAAGCGCACCGATATCCAGTCCGTCCTGGTCATCGGCTCCGGCCCGATCGTCATCGGCCAGGCCGCCGAGTTCGACTACTCCGGCACCCAGGCCTGCCGGGTCCTCAAGTCCGAGGGCCTGCGCGTCATCCTGGTCAACTCCAACCCGGCCACGATCATGACCGACCCGGAGATCGCCGACGCCACGTACGTCGAGCCGATCACCCCCGAGTTCGTCGAGAAGATCATCGCCAAGGAGCGCCCCGACGCCCTGCTGCCCACCCTCGGCGGCCAGACCGCGCTCAACACCGCGATCTCCATGCACGAGCAGGGCGTCCTGGAGAAGTACGGCGTCGAGCTCATCGGCGCCAACGTCCAGGCCATCCACAAGGGCGAGGACCGCGACCTCTTCAAGGAGGTCGTCGAGGAGGTCCGCCGCAAGATCGGCCACGGCGAGTCCGCCCGCTCGGTCATCTGCCACTCCATGGACGACGTCCTCAAGGGCGTCGAGACCCTCGGCGGCTACCCCGTCGTCGTCCGCCCCTCCTTCACGATGGGCGGCGCCGGCTCCGGCTTCGCCCACGACGAGGAGGAGCTGCGCCGCATCGCCGGCCAGGGCCTCACGCTCTCCCCGACCACCGAGGTGCTCCTGGAGGAGTCCATCCTCGGCTGGAAGGAGTACGAGCTGGAGCTGATGCGCGACAAGAACGACAACGTCGTGGTCGTCTGCTCCATCGAGAACTTCGACCCGATGGGCGTCCACACCGGCGACTCGATCACCGTCGCCCCGGCGATGACGCTCACCGACCGCGAGTACCAGATCCTCCGCGACGTCGGCATCGCGATCATCCGCGAGGTCGGCGTCGACACCGGCGGCTGCAACATCCAGTTCGCGGTCAACCCCGAGGACGGCCGGGTCATCGTCATCGAGATGAACCCGCGCGTCTCCCGCTCCTCCGCGCTCGCCTCCAAGGCCACCGGCTTCCCGATCGCCAAGATCGCCGCCCGGCTCGCCGTCGGCTACACGCTGGACGAGATCCCGAACGACATCACCGAGCAGACCCCGGCGTCGTTCGAGCCGACCCTCGACTACGTCGTGGTCAAGGCCCCGCGCTTCGCCTTCGAGAAGTTCCCGCAGGCCGACTCCACCCTCACCACCACCATGAAGTCGGTCGGCGAGGCCATGGCCATCGGCCGCAACTTCACCGAGGCCCTGCAGAAGGCCCTGCGCTCCCTGGAGAAGAAGGGCTCGCAGTTCACCTTCGTCGGCGAGCCCGGCGACAAGGCCGAACTGCTGCTCGCGGCGGTCCGCCCCACCGACGGCCGGATCAACACCGTCATGCAGGCCATCCGCGCCGGCGCCACGCCCGAGGAGGTCTTCGAGGCCACCAAGATCGACCCGTGGTTCGTCGACCAGCTCTTCCTGATCAAGGAGATCGCCGACGAACTGGCCGCCGCCGAGAAGCTCGACCCCGAGCTGCTCGCCGAGGCCAAGCGGCACGGCTTCTCCGACGCCCAGATCGCCGAGATCCGCGGGCTGCGCGAGGACGTCGTCCGCGAGGTCCGGCACGCCCTCGGCGTCCGCCCGGTCTACAAGACCGTCGACACCTGCGCCGCCGAGTTCGCCGCCAAGACCCCGTACTTCTACTCCTCGTACGACGAGGAGAGCGAGGTCGCCCCGCGCGAGAAGCCCGCGGTGATCATCCTGGGCTCCGGCCCGAACCGCATCGGCCAGGGCATCGAGTTCGACTACTCCTGCGTCCACGCCTCCTTCGCGCTCAGCGACGCGGGCTACGAGACCGTGATGGTCAACTGCAACCCGGAGACCGTCTCCACCGACTACGACACCTCCGACCGCCTGTACTTCGAGCCGCTGACGCTCGAGGACGTGCTGGAGATCGTGCACGCCGAGTCCCTCGCCGGCCCGATCGCCGGCGTGGTCGTCCAGCTCGGCGGACAGACCCCGCTGGGCCTGTCCCAGGCGCTCAAGGACAACGGCGTGCCCGTCGTCGGCACCTCGCCGGAGGCCATCCACGCCGCCGAGGACCGCGGCGCCTTCGGCCGCGTCCTCGCCGAGGCCGGCCTGCCCGCCCCCAAGCACGGCACCGCGACGACGTTCGCCGAGGCCAAGGCCATCGCCGACGAGATCGGCTACCCGGTCCTGGTCCGCCCCTCGTACGTGCTCGGCGGCCGCGGCATGGAGATCGTGTACGACGAGGCCCGCCTCGAGAAGTACATCGCCGAGTCCACCGAGATCAGCCCCACCCGGCCGGTCCTGGTCGACCGCTT
This sequence comes from Streptomyces tritici, assembly GCF_048500665.1. Lineage (NCBI taxonomy): Bacteria > Bacillati > Actinomycetota > Actinomycetes > Kitasatosporales > Streptomycetaceae > Streptomyces > Streptomyces tritici. Next base: position 932,633 of record NZ_CP183183.1, on the reverse strand, counting down.
CCTCGACGACGCGATCGAGATCGACGTCGACGCGCTCTACGACGGCCACGAGCTCTACCTCGGCGGCGTCATGGAGCACATCGAGGAGGCCGGCATCCACTCCGGCGACTCGGCCTGCGCCCTGCCCCCGATCACCCTCGGCGGCTTCGACATCAAGCGGCTGCGCGCCTCGACCGAGGCCATCGCCAAGGGCGTCGGCGTGCGCGGCCTGATCAACATCCAGTTCGCCATGGCCGGCGACATCCTCTACGTCCTGGAGGCCAACCCGCGCGCCTCCCGCACCGTGCCCTTCACCTCGAAGGCCACCGCGGTGCCGCTGGCGAAGGCCGCCGCCCGCATCTCGCTGGGCGCCACCATCGCCGAACTGCGCGCGGAGGGCCTGCTGCCGAAGACCGGCGACGGCGGCGAGCTCCCGCTCGACGCGCCGATCTCCGTCAAGGAGGCCGTGATGCCGTGGAGCCGCTTCCGCGACATCCACGGCCGCGGCGTGGACACCGTCCTCGGCCCGGAGATGCGCTCCACCGGCGAGGTCATGGGCATCGACTCGGTCTTCGGCACGGCGTACGCCAAGTCGCAGGCCGGCGCGTACGGCCCGCTGCCCACCAAGGGCCGCGCGTTCGTCTCGGTCGCCAACCGCGACAAGCGCTCGATGATCTTCCCGGCCCGCGAGCTGGTCGCGCACGGCTTCGAGCTGCTCGCCACCTCCGGCACCGCCGAGGTCCTCAAGCGCAACGGCATCAACGCGACCGTCGTGCGCAAGCAGTCCGAGGGCGAGGGCCCGGGCGGCGAGAAGACCATCGTCCAGCTGATCCACGACGGCCAGGTCGACCTGATCGTCAACACCCCGTACGGCACCGGCGGCCGCCTCGACGGCTACGACATCCGTACGGCGGCGGTCTCCCGCGGCGTCCCGTGCCTCACCACGGTCCAGGCGCTCGCCGCGGCCGTCCAGGGCATCGACGCGCTCGGACGCGGCGACGTGGGCGTCCGGTCCCTCCAGGAGCACGCGGAGCACCTGACCGCGGCCCGCGACTAGCAGCCCGAACGAAGCAGGGGGACACCGGCACGACCCGCGGTGTCCCCCTCTTCATGACCCGGCCCCCGACCTGGAGCGCCCCAGCATGTACAAGTTCTTCTTCGACCTCGTCTTCAAGCGGATGGACCCCGAGGAGGCCCACCACCTGGCCTTCCGCTGGATCCGGCTGGCCGTCCGCGTCCCCGTGCTGCGCACCTTCCTCGCGGCCGCCCTCGCGCCCCGCCACAAGGAGCTGCGCACCGAGGCCCTGGGCCTGCGGATGCACGGCCCCTTCGGGCTCGCGGCCGGCTTCGACAAGAACGCCGTCGCCATCGACGGCATGGCGATGCTCGGCTTCGACCACGTCGAGATCGGCACCGTCACCGGCGAGCCCCAGCCCGGCAACCCCAAGAAGCGCCTCTTCCGCCTCGTCCCGGACCGCGCCCTGATCAACCGCATGGGCTTCAACAACGAGGGCTCCGCCGCCGTCGCCGAGCGGCTGCGCACCCGCGTGCCGGTCTTCCGGACCGTCGTCGGCGTGAACATCGGCAAGACCAAGGTCGTCCCCGAGGCCGAGGCCGCCGCCGACTACGTGAAGTCGACCGAGCGGCTCGCCGCCCACGCCGACTACCTCGTCGTCAACGTCTCCTCGCCGAACACCCCCGGCCTGCGCAACCTCCAGGCCACCGAGTCGCTGCGCCCGCTGCTCACCGCCGTCCGCGAGGCCGCCGACCGCACCGTCACCGACCGCCGCGTGCCGCTCCTGGTGAAGATCGCCCCCGACCTCGCCGACGAGGACGTGGACGCGGTCGCCGACCTCGCCCTGGAGCTGGGCCTGGACGGCATCATCGCCACCAACACCACCATCGCCCGCGAGGGCCTCGGCCTGAAGTCCGACCCGGAGCTGGTGAAGGAGACCGGCGGCCTGTCCGGCGCGCCCGTCAAGGCCCGCTCCCTGGAGGTCCTGCGCCGCCTGTACGCCCGCGTGGGCGACCGACTCGTGCTCGTCGGCGTCGGCGGCATCGAGAACGCCGAGGACGCCTGGCAGCGCATCCTCGCCGGCGCCACCCTGATCCAGGGCTACAGCGCCTTCATCTACGAGGGCCCGTTCTACGCCCGCGCGATCCACAAGGGCCTGGCCGCCCGCCTGGCGGCCTCCCCGTACGCCACCCTCGCCGAGGCCGTCGGCGCCGCCACCCGCAACGACTCCGGAAAGGCCACCGCATGAACTCCTTCGGTGCACGGCTCCGCTCCGCCATGGACGCGCGCGGCCCGCTCTGCGTCGGCATCGACCCGCATGCCTCCCTGCTCGCCGCCTGGGGCCTGAAGGACGACGTCGACGGCCTGGAGACCTTCACCCGCACCGTGGTCGAGGCGCTGGCCGACACCGTCGCCGTCTTCAAGCCGCAGTCCGCGTTCTTCGAGCGCTTCGGCTCCCGCGGCATCGCCGTCCTGGAGCGGGCCGTCGCCGACCTGCGCGCCGCGGGCGGTCTGGTCGTCATGGACGCCAAGCGAGGCGACATCGGCTCCACCATGGCCGCGTACGCCGAGACCTACCTGCGCCCCGGTGCGCCGCTGTTCTCGGACGCCCTGACGGTCTCCCCGTACCTCGGCTACGGCTCGCTGCAGCCGGCCGTGGACCTGGCGCGGGAGAGCGGCGCCGGCCTGTTCGTGCTGGCCCTCACCTCCAACCCGGAGGGCGCCGAGGTCCAGCGGGCGGTACGCGAGGACGGCCGGACCATCGGCGCGACCATGCTGGCGCACCTGGCCGCGGAGAACGCGGGGGAGACCCCGATGGGCTCCTTCGGCGCGGTCGTCGGCGCGACCCTGGGCGACCTGTCGTCGTTCGACCTGGACATCAACGGCCCGCTGCTGGCCCCGGGCATCGGCGCCCAGGGCGCGACGGCCGCCGATCTGCCGGCGGTCTTCGGTCCGGCGGTCCGCAACGTGGTGCCCAACGTGAGCCGCGGGGTGCTGAAGGCGGGACCGGACGCGGCCGCGCTGAAGGACGCCGCGGAGCGCTTCGCGGACGAGATCCGGGCCGCGGTGGCCGTCTGACCCCTCGGCGCCGTCTCAGCTGTCGAAAGGCGAAGGGCGAAAATCCCCGGCACAATGCCCGGATTGTCCTGGTCGGTGATGCCAGACTCGATCCTGACCAGGACTTTTCGTCTGTTCTCGCTGACTGGAGCGGTCTTGGCCGCTAGTCTCCGACGCAGAGTCCTCGTGGCGAACGGCCCAGGCCACCGCCATGTGACTCGCCGCGTGTGGGGCGACCACGTTCCTCAGCGGTCCGTATCCGACAGTTCGACATCCGAGGTGACGTAGGCGTGGCTCTTCCGCCCCTTACCCCTGAACAGCGCGCAGCCGCGCTCGAAAAGGCCGCCGCGGCTCGCCGGGAGCGGGCCGAGGTCAAGAATCGACTCAAGCACTCCGGTGCCTCCCTCAACGAGGTCATCGAGCAGGGCCAGAAGAACGACGTCATCGGCAAGATGAAGGTCTCTGCCCTCCTCGAGTCCCTGCCGGGCGTCGGCAAGGTCCGCGCCAAGCAGATCATGGAGAGGCTCGGCATCTCCGAGAGCCGTCGCGTGCGCGGCCTCGGCACCAACCAGATCGCCGCCCTGCAGCGTGAGTTCGGCAGCACGGGCGCCTGAGTCCGGGACGGCGTCCCGGGCACACCCGTGAAGCTGGAATAATCGCTGCATGGCAGCAGAGGTACGTCCGCGGCTGACCGTGCTCTCCGGCCCCTCAGGGGTCGGCAAGAGCACGGTCGTCGCTCATATGCGCAAGGTCCACCCCGAGGTCTGGCTCTCGGTGTCGGCCACGACCAGGAAGCCGCGGCCCGGCGAGCAGCACGGGGTCCAGTACTTCTTCGTCACCGACGACGAGTTCGACAAGCTGATCGCCAACGGCGAGCTCCTCGAGTGGGCCGAGTTCGCGGGCAACCGCTACGGCACGCCCCGGCGCGCGGTCCAGGAGCGCCTGGAGGCCGGCGAGCCGGTCCTGCTGGAGATCGACCTCCAGGGCGCGCGCCAGGTCAAGGAGTCCATGCCGGACTCCCAGCTGGTCTTCCTGGCCCCGCCCAGCTGGGACGAGCTGGTCCGCCGGCTCACCGGCCGCGGCACCGAGTCGTCCGAGGTGATCGCCCGCCGGCTGGACGCCGCCAAGATCGAACTGGCCGCCGAGACCGAGTTCGACACCACCCTGGTCAACACCTCCGTCGAGGACGTGGCGCGTGAGCTGCTAGCCTTGATGCTGTTGACTTCTGGGGAATGATCCCCGGACTCCCAACAGATCTTTTCCCACTTCGGAAGGTAGAGCGTGTCCTCTTCCATCACCGCGCCCGAGGGCATCATCAACCCGCCGATCGACGAGCTGCTCGAGGCCACGGACTCGAAGTACAGCCTCGTGATCTACGCGGCCAAGCGCGCGCGTCAGATCAACGCGTACTACTCCCAGCTGGGCGAGGGCCTGCTGGAGTACGTCGGTCCGCTGGTGGACACCCACGTCCACGAGAAGCCGCTCTCGATCGCGCTGCGCGAGATCAACGCGGGCCTGCTGACCTCCGAGGCCATCGAGGGCCCGGCGCAGTAAGCGCAGAACGCTTGTCACCACAGGCCCGGCGGAACGACCGCCGGGCCTGTGGTGTCTCATGGAGTCGTACGCATCCGAGTGCGGGGAGTCAGCAGTGGTGACGAAGCCCAAGGTCGTTCTGGGGGTCAGCGGCGGCATCGCCGCGTACAAGGCCTGTGAGCTGCTGCGCCGGCTCACCGAGTCCGGCCACGACGTGCGCGTCGTCCCCACCGACTCGGCACTGCACTTCGTCGGCGCGGCCACCTGGTCGGCCCTCTCCGGCAACCCCGTCTCCACCGAGGTCTGGGAGACCGTCCACGAGGTCCCGCACGTCCGCATCGGCCAGGCCGCGGACCTCGTCGTCGTCGCCCCCGCCACCGCCGACCTGCTGGCCAAGGCCGCCCACGGGCTCGCCGACGACCTGCTCACCAACACCCTGCTCACCGCCCGATGTCCGGTGGTCTTCGCGCCCGCCATGCACACCGAGATGTGGGAGCACCCGGCCACCCAGGAGAACGTGGCCACGCTGCGCCGCCGCGGCGCCCTCGTGATCGAGCCCGCCGTCGGCCGGCTCACCGGCGTCGACACCGGCAAGGGCCGGCTGCCCGACCCGGCCGAGCTCTTCGAGGTCTGCCGGCGGGTGCTCGCCCGCGGGACGGCCGCGCCGGACCTCGCCGGACGCCATGTCGTGGTCAGCGCCGGCGGCACCCGCGAGCCCCTCGACCCGGTGCGCTACCTCGGCAACCGTTCCTCCGGCAAGCAGGGCTACGCGCTGGCCCGGGCCGCGGCGGCCCGCGGCGCGCGGGTCACCCTGGTCGAGGCCAACACCGGCATCCCCGACCCGGCCGGCGTCGACGTGGTCCACGTCGGCACCGCGCTGCAGCTGCGCGAGGCGGTCGTCAAGGCCGCCTCCGACGCCGACGCCGTGGTGATGGCGGCGGCCGTCGCCGACTTCCGGCCGGCGGTCTACGCCCCCGGCAAGATCAAGAAGAAGGACGACGGCGGCGCGCCGACCGTCGAACTGGTCCGCAATCCGGACATCCTCGCGGAGCTCTCCGCGGAGCGGGCCGTCGAGGGCCAGGTCGTCGTCGGCTTCGCCGCCGAGACCGACGACGTCCTCGCCAACGGCCGCGAGAAGCTCCGCCGCAAGGGCTGCGACCTGCTCGTCGTCAACGAGGTGGGGGAGCGCAAGACCTTCGGCCAGGAGGAGAACGAGGCGGTGATCCTCGCCGCCGACGGCGCCGAGACCCCCGTTCCGTACGGCCCCAAGGAGGCGCTCGCCGAGACGGTCTGGGACCTCGTGACGCCCCGGCTGCGGGGGCTGCCGGGCCTGCCGGACGCGCCCGGGTAGGATCGACGGGAAAACCGTCTTTCCCTCCATACGCGGACCGAGCGTATGGAACCGGGCCATTCGGGTGGAGCGGTGAGCCGTTCGCCGTACGGGAGAGGGGCGATTTCCGGGTGATCCGGCTCCCACCTTGCGAGACACCTGGTCATACGCACGAGAGCGCCCGATAAACTGTTCTCGGAACGACGCGGGGCGCAGCCCCCTGCTGTTCCGTAAATGATCAGCCAGCAGCCGCTGCAACCACAGGGAGCGTTGTGTCCCGTCGTCTGTTCACCTCGGAGTCCGTGACCGAGGGTCACCCCGACAAGATCGCTGACCAGATCAGCGACACCATTCTCGACGCGCTGCTCCGGGAGGACCCCACCTCCCGCGTCGCCGTGGAGACCCTGATCACCACCGGCCTGGTCCACGTGGCCGGCGAGGTCACGACCAAGGCCTGGGCGGACATCCCCACCCTGGTGCGCAACAAGATCCTCGAGATCGGGTACGACTCCTCGAAGAAGGGCTTCGACGGCGCCTCCTGCGGCGTCTCGGTCTCCATCGGGTCGCAGTCCCCGGACATCGCGCAGGGCGTCGACACCGCGTACGAGAAGCGCGTCGAGGGCGACGAGGACGAGCTGGACAAGCAGGGCGCCGGCGACCAGGGCCTGATGTTCGGCTACGCGTCGGACGAGACCCCCGAGCTCATGCCGCTGCCGATCCACCTGGCGCACCGGCTCTCCCGCCGTCTCACCGAGGTCCGCAAGAACGGGACCATCCCGTACCTGCGCCCCGACGGCAAGACCCAGGTCACCATCGAGTACGACGGCGACAAGGCCGTCCGCCTCGACACGGTCGTGGTCTCCTCGCAGCACGCCTCCGACATCGACCTGGACTCGCTGCTCGCGCCCGACATCCGCGAGTTCGTCGTCGAGCACGTCCTGAAGCAGCTCGTCGAGGACGGCATCAAGCTCGACACCGACGGCTACCGGCTGCTGGTCAACCCGACCGGCCGCTTCGAGATCGGCGGCCCGATGGGCGACGCCGGCCTCACCGGCCGCAAGATCATCATCGACACCTACGGCGGCATGGCCCGCCACGGCGGCGGCGCCTTCTCCGGCAAGGACCCGTCCAAGGTCGACCGCTCGGCCGCCTACGCCATGCGCTGGGTCGCCAAGAACGTGGTGGCCGCCGGCCTCGCCTCGCGCTGCGAGGTCCAGGTCGCGTACGCCATCGGCAAGGCGGAGCCGGTCGGTCTCTTCGTCGAGACCTTCGGCACCCACACCGTCGAGACCGAGAAGATCGAGCACGCCATCGCCGAGGTCTTCGACCTCCGCCCGGCCGCGATCATCCGCGACCTCGACCTGCTGCGCCCGATCTACGCGCAGACCGCCGCGTACGGCCACTTCGGCCGTGAGCTGCCGGACTTCACCTGGGAGCGCACCGACCGCGTCGAGGCGCTGCGCAAGGCCGCCGGCGTCTGATCCCCCGGTTCGTCCCGCACGGCCCCGGACCCCTCGGTCCGGGGCCGTCGGCGTTGTCGGCGCCGTTTGGTAGGAATGGGCTGTGAGCAGCGCGAACGAGAATCCCGCAGGCGGGCCGGTGGACGGCGGGCCGCCGGAGCAGCTCGCGCTCATCCGGGAGACCGTGCGCCGGGCGAAGGCACCCCGGGCGAAGCCGCGCACCTGGCGCGGGGCGGCGCTGGCGAAGGAGCGGCCGGTCGCCCGGGTCGTGGTCAACAAAGGTGTGCTCCATCTCGACCGTTACTTCGACTACGCCGTCCCCGAGGAGCTCGACGAGGCCGCGCAGCCCGGCGTGCGGGTGCGGGTGCGGTTCGGCGCCGGTTCGGGGCAGGTGCGGGACGGGCGGCGCGAGGGCGGCCGGCTGATCGACGGCTTCCTCGTCGAACGGCTCGCCGCCTCGGACTACTCCGGGCCGCTGGCCGCGCTCGCCGACGTCGTCTCGCCGGAGCCGGTGCTCGGGCCGGAGCTGCTGGCGCTGGCGCGGGCGGTCGCCGACCGGTACGCGGGGAGCCTCGCGGACGTGCTGCAGCTCGCCGTGCCGCCGCGCAGCGCCCGCGCCGAGTCGCGTCCCTCGCCCCCGCCGCTGCCGCCGCCCGCCGCGCCCGAGCCGGGCAGCTGGACGCGCTACGAGCGCGGGCCGGCGTTCCTGGAGTCGCTGGCCCGGGGCGGGGCGCCGCGGGCCGTGTGGAACGCGTTGCCGGGGCCCTCCTGGGCCGAGGAGCTGGCCCGCGCCGTGGCGGCGACGCTCGCCTCCGGGCGCGGCGCGCTGGTGGTCGTGCCCGACGGGCGGGCGGTCGCCCGGGTGGACGCGGCCCTGACGGCGGTGCTGGGGGAGGGGCGGCACGCGGTGCTGACCGCGGAGGCCGGCCCGGAGAAGCGGTACGCGCAGTGGCTGGCGGTGCGCCGGGGCTCCGTGCGGGCGGTCGTCGGCACCCGGGCGGCGATGTTCGCGCCGGTACGGGACCTGGGCCTGGTCGTCATCTGGGACGACGGCGACGGCAGCCACAGCGAGCCGCACGCCCCGCAGCCGCACGCCCGGGACGTGCTGCTGCTGCGCGCCGCGCACGACGGCTGCGGCTTCCTGCTGGGCTCGACGAGCTGCACGGTCGAGGCGGCGCAGCTCGTCGAGTCCGGGTGGGCGCGGCCGCTGGTCGCGGCGCGCGAGCAGGTGCGGGCCGCGGCGCCGCGGGTGCGGACGGTCGGCGACGAGCAGCTGGCCCGCGACGAGGCGGCGCGGGCGGCGCGGCTGCCGTCGCTGGCGTGGGAGGCGGTCCGGGAAGGCCTGCGTACGGGGCCGGTGCTCGTCCAGGTTCCCCGGCGCGGCTACGTGCCCCGGCTGGCCTGCGAACGGTGCCGGACGCCCGCGCGGTGCCGGCACTGCGCGGGGCCGCTGGAGGCGCCCGAGCAGCAGGAGTTGCGCTGCGGGTGGTGCGGGCGCGGGGCGCCGGACTGGCACTGCGTGGAGTGCGGCTCGGTACGGCTGCGGGCCCAGGTCGTGGGCGCGCGGCGCACGGCGGAGGAGCTGGGCCGGGCGTTCCCGGCGGTGCCGGTGCGGACCTCGGGGCGCGACCATGTGCTGGACACGGTGCCGGGGCGGCCGGCGCTCGTCGTCTCGACTCCGGGCGCCGAGCCGGTCGCCGAGGGCGGTTACGCGGCGGCGCTGCTGCTGGACGGCTGGGCGATGCTGAGCCGGCCCGACCTGCGGGCGGGGGAGGAGGCGCTGCGGCGCTGGATCGACGCGGCCTCGCTGGTGCGGGGGCAGTCGGAGGGCGGCACGGTCGTCGTGGTCGCCGAGCCCACGCTGCGGCCCGTACAGGCGCTGGTGCGGTGGGATCCGGTGGGACACGCGCAGCGGGAGCTCGCGGAGCGGGCCGAGCTGGGGTTCCCCCCGGTGTCCCGGATGGCGTCGGTGACAGGGCCGGTGGACGCGGTGCCGGCGTTCCTGGCGTCCGCCGCGCTGCCGCCGGACGCGGAGATCCTGGGACCGGTGCCGCTGCCGGTGGTCCGCCCCGGCGGGCCGCAGCGCCCGGGCGACCCGCCGCCGGGCGAAGCCTGGGAACGCGCCCTGGTCCGCGTGCCCCCGGGCACCGGTGCGGCCCTGGCCGCCGCCCTGAAGCAAGCCCAGGCCTCCCGCTCCACCCGCGGCCCGGTCCCCCCGATCCGGGTCAGAGTCGACCCCCCGGACATCGGCTGAGGCCCCTGGGGGCGGGGGCCCTCGTGCCGGCGCCGTCCCATGGGCCCGCCCGCCCGGCCGGCACGGCGCGGGCGGGCACCCCCCCCGCGTACGCCGAGCCGCCCCCGCTCGCCGTGGGGCGGGCAGGGGCGGCTCGGGTTGCGGCGGGGTGGGGTCAGCCGTTGCGGGGGGCCGGGAAGGCCGGGGGGCGGGGGTCGTCGCGGAGGGACGGGGTGGGCTGCGGGGGCATGGTGCGGGCCGCGGGGACCATCGTGCGCGGCGCGGCCTCGGGGTCGGCGCCCTGCTGGGGCGTGCGCCGGGAGCCGTAGCGGCGGTGGACCGCCTGCTTGGTCACCCCGAGCGCCGAGCCCACCGCGTCCCACGAGAAGCCCAGCGAACGGTCGAAGTCCACCGCCGCGGTCACCAGGGTCTCGACGCTGTCGCGGAGTTCCTGGGCGAGGCGGACGGTCGGGGCGGGGGCGCGCCCGTAGACGACGAAGCCCGTCGACGGGCCGGAGCGACGCGGGCGGTACACATTGCCCAGCTGGGCCGTGAGCGTGCGCAGTGCGTCCACCTGCCGCCGGACCCGCTCGATGTCCCGCACCAGCAGGTGCAGACTTGCCCGGGCTTGGGCGTCGTGGGTTGCGTGGTCGGCCATGTGAAAGCCTCTCGAACCGGCGTGTGAAGGGAGCGGGCCGCAGCGATGACGGCGGCGGCCCGATTCGGTCAATCTCTCTTGACCAACGCGCCACCCGTGCTTGGGTCACGCTGCAGGGGCGTACACGCATATGCACAAGCCGCGTACGCCGCAATACGCCCCCTACGGCTCGCGGCCTAGACTGGTGCGCTGCTGAGTCACCGCCCCGAGAACGAGGTCGAACCGAGTGAAGCTGGTCTTCGCAGGCACCCCCGAGGTCGCCGTGCCCGCCCTGGACGCCCTGCTCGCCTCCAGCCGGCACGAGGTGGCCGCCGTCGTCACCCGCCCCGACGCGCCCGCCGGCCGCGGCCGGCGGCTCGTCGCGAGCCCGGTCGCCCAGCGCGCCGAGGAGGCGGGCATCGAGGTCCTGAAGCCGGAGCGGCCGCGCGACGAGGCGTTCCTGGCGCGGCTGCGCGAGATCGCCCCGGACTGCTGCCCGGTCGTCGCCTACGGCGCGCTGCTGCCGCGGGTCGCCCTCGACATCCCGGCCCACGGTTGGGTGAACCTGCACTTCTCGCTGCTCCCGGCCTGGCGCGGCGCCGCCCCGGTGCAGCACTCGCTGATGGCGGGCGACGAGGTGACCGGCGCGTCCACGTTCCTCATCGAGGAGGGTCTCGACTCCGGCCCCGTCTACGGCGTGGTCACCGAGGACATCCGCCCCACCGACACCAGCGGCGACCTGCTCACCCGGCTGGCCTTCGCCGGCGCGGGGCTGCTCGCCGCCACCATGGACGGCATCGAGGACGGCAGCCTCAAGGCCGTCCCGCAGCCCGCCGAGGGCATCACGCTCGCCCCGAAGATCCAGGTCGAGGACGCCCGCGTCGACTGGGCCGCGCCGGCCCTGCGCGTGGACCGCGTGGTGCGCGGCTGCACCCCGGCCCCCGGCGCCTGGACCGTCTTCCGCGGCGAGCGCCTGAAGCTGATCCAGGTCGCCCTCGTCCCGGACCGCACGGACCTCGCCCCCGGCGAGCTCTCGGCGGGCAAGAACAACGTGTACGTCGGCACCGGCTCGTACGCCGTCGAGCTGCTGTGGGTCCAGCCCCAGGGCAAGAAGCCGATGCGCGCCGCCGACTGGGCGCGCGGCGTCCGGATCGCCCCCGGCGAGACCGTCGGCTAGTCCCCGCCCGCGCCGACCCCCGCGCTCGCCCGCCCGCGCGCGGGCGGTGCGCCGCGCCGACGTACGCTGAGGGGGCAAGCCTCTTCCTTTTCGTACGCGGAGCACCTTTGAGCGAGCAGGCCCGTCGCCGTCCCCAGAAGCCCTACCGCCGGCCCAAGAAGGACCCGGTCCGGGTCCTCGCCTTCGACGCGCTGAGGGCGGTGGACGAGCGCGACGCCTACGCCAACCTCGTCCTGCCGCCGCTGCTGAAGAAGGCCCGCGAGAAGGAGGGCCCGGAGAAGTTCGACGCGCGGGACGCGGCGCTCGCCACCGAGCTGGTGTACGGCACGCTGCGCCGCCAGGGCACGTACGACGCGATCATCGCGGCCTGCGTCGACCGGCCGCTGCGCGAGGTCGACCCGCCGGTGCTCGACGTGCTCGCGCTCGGCGCGCACCAGCTCCTCGGCACCCGCATCCCCACGCACGCCGCCGTCTCCGCCAGCGTCGAGCTCGCGCGGGTGGTGCTCGGCGACGGGCGGGCCAAGTTCGTCAACGCCGTGCTGCGCCGCGTCGCGCAGCACGACCTCGACACCTGGATCGAGCAGGTCGCCCCGCCGTACGAGGAGGACGCCGAGGACCACCTCGCCGTCGTCCACTCGCACCCCCGCTGGGTCGTCTCGGCGCTCTGGGACGCCCTCGGCGGCGGCCGGGCCGGCATCGAGGACCTGCTGGAGGCGGACAACGAGCGGCCCGAGGTGACGCTCGTCGCCCGCCCCGGCCGCTCCACCACCGACGAGCTCGCGCAGGCCGCGGAGACCCTGCCGGGCCGCTGGTCCCCGTACGCGGTGCGGCTCGCCGAGGGCGGCGAGCCGGGCGCGATCCAGGCCGTGCACGAGGGCCGGGCGGGCGTCCAGGACGAGGGCAGCCAGCTCGTCGCGCTCGCGCTCGCCAACGCCCCGCTGGACGGCCCCGACGAGCGCTGGCTCGACGGCTGCGCGGGCCCCGGCGGCAAGGCCGCCCTGCTCGGCGCGCTCGCCGCCGAACGCGGCGCCGCGCTGCTGGCCTCCGAGAAGCAGCCGCACCGCGCCCGGCTCGTCGAGCGGGCCCTGGCCGGCAACCCCGGCCCGTACCAGGTCATCGCCGCCGACGGCACCCGTCCGCCGTGGCGCCCCGGCTCCTTCGACCGGGTCCTGATGGACGTCCCGTGCTCCGGTCTGGGCGCCCTGCGCCGCCGGCCGGAGGCCCGCTGGCGGCGGCGCCCGGAGGACCTGGACGGGTTCGCCCCGCTGCAGCGCGGTCTGCTGACCGAGGCGCTGAGCGCCGTGCGGGTCGGCGGCGTCGTCGGGTACGCCACCTGCTCCCCGCACCTCGCCGAGACCCGGGTGGTCGTCGACGACGTGCTGAAGCGGACCGGCGGGGCCGAGCTGATCGACGCGCGCCCGCTGATGCCGGGCGTGCCCGCGCTCGGCGACGGCCCGGACGTCCAGCTGTGGCCGCATCTGCACGGCACCGACGCGATGTATCTGGCGTTGATCCGCCGCACGGCCTGAGCCGGGCGGTCCCGAACCGCCTTCTGTTTCGTCGGGATTGGGGTGGTCTAGACCGGTCCGGGCCACCCCGGTTTCGTCCGGATCCGGATTCGAAACCGATCCGCGGCAAAGAACCGCCCAAGAGCATGGCAGGCTTGGCTCATGGCGCAGATCAACCCCAGCATTCTGTCCGCGGACTTCGCCCGTCTCGCCGAGGAGGCGAAGGCGGTCGAGGGTGCCGACTGGCTGCACGTCGACGTGATGGACAACCACTTCGTGCCCAACCTGACACTGGGCGTGCCCGTGGTCGAGTCGCTGAGCCGGGCGACGGACACCCCCCTCGACTGCCACCTCATGATCGAGGACCCGGACCGCTGGGCCCCGCAGTACGTGGAGGCGGGCGCGGGCTCCGTCACCTTCCACGTCGAGGCCGCGGCCGCCCCGGTGCGGCTGGCACGCGAGATCCGCGCCAAGGGCGCGCGGGCCTCCATGGCGCTCAAGCCGGCCACCCCGATCGAGCCGTACGAGGACCTGCTCCCCGAGCTCGACATGCTGCTGATCATGACCGTGGAGCCCGGCTTCGGCGGCCAGGCGTTCCTCGACATCATGCTGCCCAAGATCCGCCGCAGCCGTGAGCTGATCCGCAAGCACGGCCTGGAGCTGTGGCTGCAGGTCGACGGGGGCGTCTCCGAGTCGACGATCGAGCGATGCGCCGAGGCCGGCGCGGACGTCTTCGTCGCCGGCTCGGCGGTCTACGGCGCGCAGGACCCGGCCGAGGCGGTGCGCGCCCTGCGGGCGCGGGCCGAGTCCGCGACCGCCGCGGCGACGTGGGCGTGTGGCCACTGAACCTCGGGCAGATGAACGCGGTCCGACGGCCGGTCGACAGGTCCGATCGGGGGCCGCGGGATCTGACAGGATGGACGACGAGTCCACAGGGTGAACAGCGGCAGTACCTGAACAGCAGTATCTGAAGAGCCGTGCGTGAACAGCGGTACGTGAACAGCAGTGAGGAGATCGCGGTGGCGGGTATGTCGGCGGGACGGTCAGCCCTGCGGATGGGACCCGCGGAGCTGGTGCAGGCGGCGGCCATGGCACGCCGTTTCTACCTGGAGGGCAAGTCCAAGATCCAGATCGCGGAGGAGTTCGGCGTCAGCCGCTTCAAGGTCGCCCGCGTTCTGGAGACGGCGCTGGAGCGCGATCTCGTCCGCATCGAGATCCGCGTCCCCGCCGAACTGGACGCCGAACGCTCCGACGCGCTCCGCGCCCGGTACGGGCTGCGGCACGCGGTCGTCGTCGAGTCTCCGGCGGAGGGCACGGACGAGTCGCCCGACCCGGAGAACCTCGGCGAGGTCGCGGCCGACCTGCTCGGCGAGCTGGTGAACGAGGGCGACGTCCTCGGCCTCGCCTGGGGACGGTCGACCATCCACATGGCGGCGGCGCTGGACCGCCTGCCGCCCTGCACGGTCGTCCAGCTCACCGGCGTGTACGACGCCGGGACCGCCGAGCGCGGCTCCGTCGAGGCGGTCCGCCGCGCCGCCCAGGTCTCCGGCGGCGAGGCGCACCCCATCTACGCGCCCATGCTGCTGCCCGACCCCGCCACGGCGGCCGCGCTGCGCAACCAGACCGGGATCGCGCGGGCCTTCGAGTACTTCGACAAGGTCACCGTCGCCTGCGTCTCCATCGGCTCCTGGGAGCCGGGCATCTCCACCGTCCACGACATGCTCACCGACGAGGAGCGGGCCCACTACGCCTCCCTGGGCGTCGCGGCCGAGATGTCCGCGCACCTCTTCGACGCCGAGGGCCGCCGGGTCGGCCGCGACCTGGGCGAGCGCTGCATCACCGTCGAGGCGGACCGGCTGCGCCGCATCCCCGAGGTCGTCGCGATCGCCGGCGGCCAGCGCAAGGCGGCGGCGATCGGCGCGGTGCTCCGCTCCGGCCTGGTGACCAGCCTGGTCACCGACCGCTCGGCCGCCGACTACCTGCTCACCGAGTCCGCCCCCGGCCCCCGCCCGGCCCTCGACCGCGCGGACCCCGACTCCTGAGGCACGCCCCGGCCCATCGGGCCGGCGGCGCGGCGCATCCTTCCGGGGCGGAGCGGTAAGACGCCCTGCAGCGGACGGACCTCCGCCGACGGAGCCCCGGGAGGTGGGTCGGAGCATGAGCACCGAGCCCCGTACGGACCCTGCCGCCCCTGATCTCGGCCACCCCGTCGTCCTCGATCTGCACGGGGTCGCCGACAAGGCGGCCTTCATGCGCCGCTGCGCCGGCGCCCTGCCGCTGCCCGTCGCCTTCGAACGCGACTGGGACGCGCTCGCCGACAGCCTCGCCGACCTGCGCAGGCCCCTGGCGCTGGTCGTCACCGGCTGGCAGGCTTATGCCGAGGCCGAACCCGGGGAATGGGCGACCGCCCAGGAGGTCTTCTCCGCCGCGGCCCGCGCCAGCGCCGCCGGCCTCGTGGTCCTGCTGTCCCTCGGCGGTTGGGAGGATCGCACAAGCGCCCCCTCGCAAGGCTCGGACGTTTCGCCCCCGGCACCGGGGGCCACCGGCGTGTGAGAATGAACTACGTGCTTTTTCCCCTGGCTGAAATGCCTAGGGGCCGATCCGATCGACTGGGATGTTCAGCACGTGCGTTTCCTCAATGACGTCAAGCCGCCGTACGACCTGACGTACGACGATGTGTTCATGGTGCCGAGCCGTTCGGCCGTGGGTTCCCGCCAGGCCGTGGACCTCTCGTCCCCCGACGCCTCCGGTACGACGATCCCGCTGGTCGTGGCCAACATGACCGCCATCGCCGGCCGCCGCATGGCCGAGACGGTCGCCCGCCGCGGCGGACTCGTCGTGATCCCCCAGGACATCCCCATCGAGGTCGTCACCGACGTCATCTCGTGGGTCAAGAGCCGCCACCTGGTCCTGGACACCCCGATCGTCCTGGAGCCGCACCAGACCGTCGCCGACGCCCTCGCGCTGCTGCCCAAGCGGGCGCACGAGGCCGGCGTCGTGGTCGACGAGGAGCGCCGCCCCGTCGGCGTCGTCACCGACGCGGACCTGAGCGGCGTGGACCGCTTCACCCAGCTGTCCGAGGTCATGTCCAAGGACCTGCTGCTGCTCGACGCGGACATCGAGCCCCGCGAGGCCTTCAACGTCCTCGACGGCGCCAACCGCCGCTACGCCCCCGCCGTGGACGCCGACGGCCGCCTGGCCGGCATCCTCACCCGCAAGGGCGCGCTGCGCGCCACCCTGTACACCCCGGCCACCGACGCGAAGGGCCGGCTGCGCATCGCCGCCGCCGTCGGCATCAACGGCGACGTCGCGGGCAAGGCCAAGCAGCTCCTCGACGCCGGCGTGGACACGCTCGTCATCGACACCGCGCACGGCCACCAGGAGTCGATGATCGCCGCCATCAGGACCGTCCGGGCGCTCGACCCGCAGGTCCCGATCGTGGCCGGCAACATCGTCGCCGCCGAGGGCGTCAAGGACCTCATCGAGGCGGGCGCGGACATCATCAAGGTCGGCGTCGGCCCCGGCGCCATGTGCACCACCCGCATGATGACCGGCGTCGGCCGGCCGCAGTTCTCCGCCGTCCTGGAGTGCGCCGCCGAGGCGAAGAAGTACGGCAAGCACGTCTGGGCCGACGGCGGCGTCCGGCACCCGCGCGACGTCGCCATGGCGCTCGCCGCCGGCGCGTCGAACGTGATGATCGGCTCCTGGTTCGCCGGGACGTACGAGTCCCCGGGCGACCTCCACATCGACGCCGAGGGCCGGGCGTACAAGGAGTCCTTCGGCATGGCCTCCGCCCGCGCCGTGAAGAACCGCACCAGCGACGAGTCCGCCTACGACCGCGCCCGCAAGGCGCTGTTCGAGGAGGGCATCTCCACCTCGCGCATGTTCCTCGACCCGGCCCGTCCGGGCGTCGAGGACCTGATCGACTCGATCATCGCGGGCGTCCGTTCCTCCTGCACCTACGCGGGCGCGAACGACCTCGCCGAGTTCGAGGACAAGGCCGTCGTCGGCATCCAGTCCGCCGCCGGCTACGCGGAGGGCAAGCCGCTGCACGCCAGCTGGAGCTAATCCGCGCCGACCGTCAGGTCACGGGCCCCCGGGAGACCCCTCCCGGGGGCCCGCGGCGTTCCCGCGAAGCCGGCGGCGCGCAGCGCCGCCGCCACCGCCCGCGCGAGCCGCGCATGGCCCCGGTCGTTCGGGTGGAGGCCGTCGGCGAGGTCCTGCGGGCCCAGCAGGTCCCCGCCGGGCAGCAGGGCCAGCCGGTCGTCGCCGGCCGCCACACGGTCGCGTACGGCCTCCTCCATGGCCGTCCGCAGCTCCGCCAGCGTCGCCCCCAGCGCGTTGCGCTGCACGCCAGCTGGAGCGCGGGCGCGAACGACCTCGCCGAGTTCGAGGACAAGGCCGTCGTCGGCATCCAGTCCGCCGCCGGCTACGCGGAGGGCAAGCCGCTGCACGCCAGCTGGAGCTAATCCGCGCCGACCGTCAGGTCACGGGCCCCCGGGAGACCCCTCCCGGGGGCCCGCGGCGTTCCCGCGAAGCCGGCGGCGCGCAGCGCCGCCGCCACCGCCCGCGCGAGCCGCGCATGGCCCCGGTCGTTCGGGTGGAGGCCGTCGGCGAGGTCCTGCGGGCCCAGCAGGTCCCCGCCGGGCAGCAGGGCCAGCCGGTCGTCGCCGGCCGCCACACGGTCGCGTACGGCCTCCTCGGGCCGACTCGGCCGCCGGGCGCAGCACGGGGGACAGCAGCAGCAGCGGGGTACGGGGGTGGCCGGCCCGCACCAGGTCCAGGAACGCCCGCGTGGTCTCGTACAGCAGCGGGGCGGAGTGCGGGGTCCGGCCCCAGCAGTTCGTGCCGAAGGCCAGCGTCAGTACGTCCGCGGGCAGCGACGCCAGCTGCTCCGCGGTCGGCAGCTCCCCGCGCGCCGCCCCCGCGTAGCCCAGGTTCACCGCGTCCAGGCCGAGTGCCCGGCCCGCGGCCGCCGGCCAGGCGTGCGCCGGCCGGGTGGCCCACCAGCCCTCGGTGATCGAGTCGCCGTGCACCACCCAGCGCGGCCGCGGCGGGGCCGGGGCGACCGCGCCGCCCACGCCCCGCAGCCGCAGCAGCCAGGGGGCCGCCCACTCCGGCGGATGGACCGTGAAGGGTCCCGGCCGCGGCGGCAGCCCGAGCACCACCTCGGCCTCCTCCGCCGGCCGGGCGCAGGTCTCGCCGACCAGCGAACCGCCCTCCCAGAGCGCGAAACAGTGCGCCAGGTCCCGCAGCGGCTCCGCCCGCCCGGGGACCTCCGCCCGGTAGCGCACCGCCACCGCCCGCGTGCCCGGCGCGGCCGTGAACTCAAGCCGGATCCCGACGGGCAGCGCCGCCCGCTGCGCCGCGTCCCAGGGCAGCCGGTCCAGGTCCGCCGGGTCGGCGCGCACCGCCCGGCCCCGCTCGTCGAACCAGGCCGTGCCCCGAAGAAAGGGTCCGGCGTCCTGCCAGCTCCCGCCCGTTCCGTCCGGCTCCATGGGGGTGCAGCGTGCGTGATCGGCCATGAGAAGTCCATGCCCGCGAAGCGGGGTCCGCGACCCTTCGGGAAGAGGGCGCCGAAACACCCTGATGTGTCGATTCGTGCAGCGGAGCGCAATGTTTCCCCGTCTGGGCCGCAAGTGCGCAATGATCATTCGTCGTTGCGCAACAACCCTGCATTACAAGTGCACACTCCGAAGGCTTAGGCTCATGCCTCGTACCAGGAGTGGCGTCGACCGCCTGCTCGGCGGTTCCCCCTCCCTCGCGGGATGCCTCGGCAGACCCGCGCGCCGCCGCGGTCGTCGCCTTCTCGACAGGCAGCGATAAGGAGCCTCACGCGTGCTGGACCACGGCGCAGCCCCACCGGTCGAGGAGTCGACCGCCCGCAAGACCCCCGGGCTCTCCGCCCTGACCCGGCGCAAGCCGGTAGAACGCCTGGTCGCCGAGGGTGGCCAGGGCGAAGGCGGCTCGCTCCGCCGCTCGCTCACCATGTGGCAGCTGACGATGATCAGCATCGGCGCCACGCTGGGCACGGGCATCTTCGTCGTCCTCGGCGACGCCGTCCCCAAGGCCGGCCCCGCGGTCACCCTGGCCTTCGTCATCGCCGGTCTCACGGCGTTGTTCTCGGCCCTCTCGTACGCGGAGCTGGCCGGTGCCATCCCCGTGGCGGGCTCCTCGTACTCGTATGCGTACGCAACCATGGGCGAACTCGTCGCCTGGGTCTGCGGCTGGTGCCTGGTGCTCGAGTACGGCGTCTCCGTGGCCGCGGTGGCGGTCGGCTGGGGCGAGTACCTCAACGAGCTGCTCGACGGCACGATCGGCATCACCATCCCGGCGCTGCTGTCCTCGGCGCCCGGCGAGGGCGGCATCATCAACCTGCCCGGCCTGATCGTCGTGCTGCTCGCCATGGTGTTCCTCCTCGGCGGCGCCCGCGAGTCCGCCTTGGTCAACACGATCATGGTGTTCGTGAAGATCGCCGCGCTGCTGCTGTTCTGCGCCATCGGCTTCATGGGCTTCAAGTCCGGCAACTACGCCGACTTCATGCCGCTCGGCATGGCGGGCGTCAGCGCCGCCGGCGCCAGCCTGTTCTTCTCGTACATCGGCTTCGACGCCGCCTCCACCGCCGGTGAGGAGGCCAAGGACCCGAAGCGCGACCTGCCCCGCGCGATCATGCTCTCGCTGCTGATCGTCACCGTGCTGTACGTGGCCGTCGCGGCCGTCGCCGTCGGCGCCTGGAACTGGAAGAAGTTCGAGGGCTCCGAGGCGTCCCTCGCCGCGATCATGAACGACGTCAGCGGCCAGACCTTCTGGGGCACCCTGCTCGCCCTCGGCGCCGTGATCTCCATCGCCAGCGTCGTCCTGACCGTGCTCTACGGCCAGACCCGCGTCCTGTTCGCCATGTCCCGCGACGGCCTCGTCCCCAAGGTCTTCGCCAAGGTCAGCGGCAAGACCGGCACCCCGCGGATCAACACGGTGATCGTCTCGCTGTTCTGCGGCGCGCTCGCCTCCGTCATCCCGCTCGGCAAGCTGGTCGACGCCACCAGCATCGGCACCCTGTTCGCCTTCGGCCTGGTCAACATCGCGGTCATCGTCCTGCGGTACACCCGCCCGGACATGCCGCGCACCTTCCGCGTGCCGCTCGGCTGGCTGTTCCCGGTGCTCGGCTTCCTGTTCTGCGCCTACAACATGTTCAGCCTCGACGCCATCACCTGGGTGGTCTTCGGTTGCTGGATGGCCGCGGGACTCGTGTTCTACTTCCTGTACGGCATGCGCCGCTCCCGACTGGCCACCGAGGCCGCCACCGAGGCCGTGGCCACCGACGCAGAGAAGTGATCCACCCGTAGTGCGACTCAACGACCTCGACGAACGCATCGTCCACGCCCTCGCGGAGGACGCCCGTCGCTCGTACGCCGACATCGGCTCGCTCGTCGGCCTGTCCGCCCCCGCCGTGAAGCGGCGGGTGGACAGGCTGCGGGCCGAGGGCGCCATCACCGGCTTCACCGTCCGGGTGGACCCGGCGGCGCTCGGCTGGGAGACCGAGGGCTTCGTCGAGATCTACTGTCGCCACAACACCTCGCCGGACGACATCCGGCGAGGTCTGGAGCGGTACCCCGAGGTGGTGTCCGCGTCGACCGTCACCGGCGACGCGGACGCCGTCGTCCAGGTCTTCGCCTCCGACATGCGCCACTTCGAGCGCGTCCTGGAGCGGATCGCGGGGGAGCCGTTCGTGGAGCGCACCAAGTCCGTGCTCGTGCTCTCCCCGCTGCTGCGGCGCTTCTCCTCGGGCTCGCCCGCGTAAGGAAGCGGCGGGCCCGGGCGGTGCGGGCCGTGGTTCCCGCACCGCCGCTCGGCCGCCCACCCCCGTGGGGCGGTCTACTCGGCCGGGTATGGGACCTCCCACGGCGTCACGTGGAAGTCGCCCGTCCCGGCCTTCGTCCTCTCGAAGGGCGCCGAGCTCAGGCACGGCGGCACCTCCAGGTCCGCGTTGCGGCCGACCCAGCTGTAGCCGAGCCGGTCGCGCTTGCCCTGGTCGTGCACGGAGATGCCGACCCGCTTGCCCTTCAGGTGCGGCAGATCGGTGTCGGTGACCACGCCGGTCACCACCGCGACCTTGCCGCCGGTCAGCAGGCAGTCCACCTTCGCCACCGCGTACCCGCCCCAGTCGCCCTTGTAATGGCTGAAGCGGAAGGTGCCGGTGGCCGCCTGCGGGTCCTTCACGTCCTTCGCCGCCAGATGCGCGTCGAAGCTGAACGTGATGTCGTCCGACGCCACCCGGTACAGCTTGGCCGTGCCGGTCAGCGCCGCCGCCTCCCGCGGCGCCTTCGCGCCCTCCCCGGCGGCGGTGGCCGAGCCCGCGGCGCCCGCGGTGATCAGCAGGGCGACGGCCAGGGCGGCGAGCTTCGTACGGCGGTTCATGGCGGTCCTTTCGGCAGGTCAACCGGACGACCACCACTCTTCCGCGGCCCGCGCCGCCGGACGTCGGGCCGCAGGAGGGTTCCCTTCTCCGCCGCGCGGCGGGGGAGCCGTACGACCCGGGGCGGAGGGGCCGCGCAACGAATCGCCGCCGACCCCCGCAACCGCGCAACGGTTCCGCGGTCGGTCCGCAACGCTCCCGCCTTGTCCGGGCCGGAGCCCGAACCGTACCGTTTTGACGTCTCCCCGCCACTCGCACGTCACCCGACCGAGGTCTGCCCATGACTCCGCTGCGCACCGCTCTGCTGCAGAGCTCCGGCGTGCCCGGCGACGTCCCCGCGAACCTCGCGCTCCTCGACGAGGCGGCCGGCCGCGCCGCCGCCGCGGGCGCCGGGCTGCTGATCACCTCCGAGCTCTTCCTCACCGGCTACGCGATCGGCGAGGACCTCGCCCGGCTGGCCGAGCCCGCCGACGGCCCCGGCGCCGAGGCCGTCGCCGCCACCGCCGTCCGGCACGGTCTGGCGATCGCCCACGGCTACCCGGAGCGGGCGGGGGAGACCCTCCACAACGCGGTGGCGCTCACCGGCGCCGACGGCGCCCGGCTCGCGCACTACCGCAAGACCCACCTCTTCGGCGACTTCGAGCGGACATGGTTCACCCCGGGTCACGAGCCGGTCGTCCAGGCGGAGGTCGACGGCCTCACCGTCGGGCTGATGATCTGCTACGACGTCGAGTTCCCCGAGAACGTCCGGGCGCACGCGCTCGCCGGCACCGACCTCCTCGCGGTGCCCACGGCGCAGATGCACCCCTTCGAGTTCGTCGCCGAGTCGGTGATCCCGGTGCGCGCCTTCGAGAACCAGATGTACGTGGCGTACGTGAACCGGACCGGGCCGGAGGGCCCGTTCGACTTCGTCGGCCGGTCCTCGCTGGCCGGGCCCGACGGCACCGCCCGCGCCCGGGCCGGCCGGGGTCCGGAGCTGGTCGTCGGCGACGTCGACCCGGAGCTCCTGGCCGCCTCCCGCGCCGCCAACCCGTATCTGCGCGACCGCCGCCCCGGCCTGTACACCGCACTCACCTGAGCGCCCCACGACCTTCCCTCCCTCCCCCGTTCGTCCCGCAAGGAGCCCGACCCCATGACGTCCACGGTGCCCACCGCCGTCCAGCACACCGACGCGCAGCCGCCGATCACCATGTTCGGTCCGGACTTCCCTTACGCGTACGACGACTTCCTGGCCCACCCGGCCGGTCTCGGCCAGATCCCGGCGACCGAGCACGGCACCGAGGTCGCGATCATCGGCGGCGGCCTGTCCGGCATCGTCGCCGCCTACGAGCTGATGAAGATGGGCCTCAAGCCCGTCGTGTACGAGGCCGACCAGATCGGCGGCCGGCTGCGCACCGTCGGCTTCGAGGGCCCGGAGACCGAGGGGCTGACCGCGGAGATGGGCGCGATGCGCTTCCCGCCGTCCTCGACCGCCCTGCAGCACTACATCGACCTGGTCGGCCTGAAGACCAAGCCGTTCCCGAACCCGCTGGCCGAGTCCACCCCGTCGACCGTCGTCGACCTCAAGGGCGAGTCCCACTACGCGGAGACCATCGACGACCTGCCGCAGGTCTATCGCGACGTCGCCGAGGCGTGGAACAAGTGCCTCGACGAGGGCGCCGACTTCTCCGACATGAACCGCGCCATGCGCGAGCGCGACGTCCCGCGCATCCGCGAGATCTGGGCGAAGCTCGTCGAGAAGCTCGACAACCAGACCTTCTACGGCTTCCTCTGCGACTCCGAGGCCTTCAAGTCCTTCCGGCACCGCGAGATCTTCGGCCAGGTCGGCTTCGGCACCGGCGGCTGGGACACCGACTTCCCGAACTCCATCCTGGAGATCCTCCGCGTCGTCTACACCGAGGCCGACGACCACCACCGCGGCATCGTCGGCGGCTCGCAGCAGCTGCCGCTGCGCCTGTGGGAGCGCGAGCCGCAGAAGATCGTGCACTGGCCGCTGGGCACCTCGCTCAAGTCGCTGCACGAGGGCGAGCCGCGCCCGGCCGTGACCCGGCTGACCCGCGCCGCCGGCAACCGGATCACCGTCACCGACGCCTCCGGCGACATCCGCACGTACCAGGCGGCGATCTTCACCGCCCAGTCCTGGATGCTGCTCTCCAAGATCGCCTGCGACGACTCGCTCTTCCCGATCGACCACTGGACGGCGATCGAGCGCACCCACTACATGGAGTCCTCGAAGCTCTTCGTGCCCGTGGACCGGCCGTTCTGGCTGGACAAGGACGAGGAGACCGGCCGGGACGTCATGTCGATGACGCTGACCGACCGGATGACCCGCGGCACGTACCTGCTCGACGACGGCCCGGACAAGCCGGCCGTGATCTGCCTGTCCTACACCTGGTGCGACGACAGCCTGAAGTGGCTGCCGCTGTCCGCCCAGGAGCGGATGGAGGTCATGCTGAAGTCGCTCGGCGAGATCTACCCGAAGGTCGACATCCGCAAGCACATCATCGGCAACCCGGTCACCGTCTCCTGGGAGAACGAGCCCTACTTCATGGGCGCGTTCAAGGCCAACCTGCCGGGCCACTACCGCTACCAGCGCCGCCTGTTCACCCACTTCATGCAGGACCGCCTGCCGGAGGACAAGCGCGGCATCTTCCTGGCCGGCGACGACATCTCCTGGACGGCCGGCTGGGCCGAGGGCGCGATCCAGACCGCGCTCAACGCGGTGTGGGGCGTGATGCACCACTTCGGCGGCGCCACCGACGCCACCAACCCGGGCCCCGGCGACGTCTACGACGAGATCGCCCCGGTGGAACTGCCGGAGGACTGAGTCCCTCCGGGCGCAGCCCCTACGGGCGTGCCAGGGGTGTGAGCAGCATGCGGCCGACCAGGCCGACCGAGCGGTCGAGGCGTTCGGTGAACTCCTCGGCCAGGTCGGGCAGGCCGCGCAGCTGCCACAGGGAGCGGGCGGTGAGCCAGGCCCCGTCGCGGGCGCGCTCCAGGCTCCAGCAGCCCAGCAGATGCGTCAGCGGGTCCGCGATCTCCAGGAGGTCCGGGCCCGGCATCAGTTCCTCGCGGATCCGTTCCTCCAGGAGCACCAGCACCTCGCCGACCCGGTCGAACTCGTCCTCCAGGTCGCGCGGGCCGCAGTCCAGCGCCCGGCAGGCGTCGACCACCGCGAGGGCCAGGTCGTGGCCGATGTGCGCGTTGATCCCGGCCAGCGCGAACTGCAGCGGCCGCACCCCGGGATGCCGGCGGTAGTGGAACAGCGGCCGCCAGCAGGCCGGTACGGGCGCTCCGGCCGCGTACGCGTCGACGACCCTCAGATAGCGCTCGGCGAACCGTACGTCGAGGGTGGCGGCGGCCCTCCGGTCGGCGAACGCGCCCGCCGCCACGGCGTGGCCGATCTCCTCGGTGACCGTCAGATAGACCCGGTGGAACACCGCGACCCCGTCGGCCGGATGCCAGCCCGACCGCAGGGCCCGCATCCGGTCCACCACGGGGTCGACCGACGTCGCGCACTGCCCGATCCACGCCATGGCGGCAGCGTCCCAGCCGCCGGGGCCGGGAGGGAACTCCTCGGCCCCGCGCTCACCGGAACGGGCGAACGGGCCGGGACGCCGGGCGGACCGGTCAGGACTTCGCCGCGGGCTCCTCGCCCGTCCGGCCGTCCGTCCCGCCGGCCGTCCCGCTCTCGTACGCGCTGGTGCCCGCGTCGAGCAGCGGCTCCTGCTCCTTCATGTGCGCCGGGGCGAAGGCCCGCAGCACGTGGTAGCCGGTGATGACGACCAGCGTGCCGAGCGCGATCCCGCCCAGCTCGAAGGTGTCGGTGAAGGTCAGTTTCACGCCGCCGATGCCGATGATGATGCCCGCCGCGGCCGGCACCAGGTTCAGCGGATTGCGCAGGTCCACCCCGGCGTTGATCCAGATCTGCGCGCCGAGCAGGCCGATCATGCCGTACAGGATCACGGTGATGCCGCCGAGCACCCCGCCGGGGATCGCCGCGACGACCGCGCCGAACTTGGGGCACAGTCCGAAGAGCAGCGCGAAACCGGCCGCGGCCCAGTAGGCGGCGGTGGAGTAGACGCGGGTGGCGGCCATGACGCCGATGTTCTCGGAGTACGTGGTGTTCGGCGGGCCGCCCACGGCGGTGGAGAGCATCGACGCGGCGCCGTCGGCGGCGATCGCGGTGCCGAGCCTGTCGTCGAGCGGGTCGCCGGTCATCTCGCCGACGGCCTTGACGTGTCCGGCGTTCTCGGCGATCAGCGCGATGACGACGGGAAGCGCGACGAGGATCGCGGACCACTCGAAGCTGGGTCCGTGCAGGTGGGGCAGGCCGATCCAGTCGGCCTCGGCGACGCCGGAAAGGTCGAGCCGCCAGTGGTCGGTGACCCGGCCGCTCGGGCTCATCGAGTGGATCTTGCCGAAGGCGAGGTCGAAGACCCAGGAGATCGCGTAGCCGAAGATCAGGCCGAGGAAGATCGCGATCCGCGACCAGAAGCCCCGCAGACAGACCACGGCCAGACCGGTGAACAGCATCACCAGCAGGGCGGTCCACTGGTCCTGCGGCCAGTACGTCGCGGCGGTCACCGGGGCCAGGTTGAAGCCGATCAGCATGACGACCGCGCCGGTGACGATCGGCGGCATCGCCGCGTGGATGATCCGCGCGCCGAACTTCCGTACCGCCAGACCCGCGAGGAACAGCACCGCGCCGACCACGAACACCGCGCCGGTGACCGTGGCGCTGCTGCCGCCGGAGGCGCGGATCGCCGCCGCGACGCCGACGAAGGACAGCGAGCAGCCGAGGTACGAGGGAACGGTGCCGCGGGTCGCCAGCAGGAAGATGACCGTGGCGAACCCCGACATCATGATCGCCAGGTTCGGGTCGAGCCCCATGAGCACGGGCGCCACGAAGGACGCGCCGAACATGGCGACCACGTGCTGGGCGCCGAGCCCGACCGTGCGCGGCCAGGAGAGCCGTTCGTCCGGGCGGACGACGGCGCCCGGCGCGGGTGTCCGCCCGTCGCCGTGCAGACTCCAGCGCACGCCGAGGTTCATGTGGTTCGCTCCCGTTCTCCGGTGCCGTTCCGGTGCCATCGGCCGCGTCGTGGCCGAAAAAGTTCAGGCCACAGGGTAGTGCGCCGGTGGTCAGCGGGGCTCGGCCGGAGTCGCGGCCGGCGCCGGGCGTGCGGACGTCCGGCCCGCCGGGCGGAGCACGCCCGCTCCCGCGACCAGGCCCAGGGCGAGCAGGGTGACCAGGCCGAACGAGAAGGTCAGCGAGGTCGCGTCGGCGATCCCGCCGATCGCCGAGGGGGCGATCAGGCCGGAGGTGTACGTGATGGTCGCGACGCCCGCGATGGCCTGGCTGGGGTTCGGGCCGCTGCGGCCCGCCGCGGCGAAGGCCAGCGGGACCACGACCGCGACGCCGAGCCCGATCAGCCCGAAACCGGCCATCGCGAGCCCCGGGTGCGGGGCGACGACCACCAGCGCCCCGCCGAGCGTGGCCGTCGCGCCGCCGGCCCGTACCGTGCGCACCGGGCCGAAGCGGTCCACCACGCGGTCGCCCACCAGCCGGGCCACCGCCATGGTCAGCGCGAACACGGTGGTGCAGGCGGCCGCCAGGCCGGCCGAGGCGCCGAGTTCGTCCTCCAGGTAGAGCGCCGACCAGTCCAGGCTGGCGCCCTCGGCGAAGACGCCGCAGAAGCCGATCGCGCCGATGAGCAGCGCGGAGCGCGGGGGCAGCGCGAAGCGCGGCGGCGCCTCCTCCTCGGGGGTGCTGCGCAGGTCCAGGACGCCCTGGCAGAACACCAGGCCGAGCACGGTGAGGACCGCGGCGGCGAGGAAGTGGTGCGTCCGGGCGTCGACGTCCAGGTGCGCGGCGACCGTGCCGGCGGCGGAGCCGATGAGGGCGCCCGCGCTCCACATGCCGTGCAGGCTGGACATGATCGACTTGCCGAGCCGGTTCTCGGTCTCGACGCCGAGCGCGTTCATCGCGACGTCGGACATGCCCGAGGTGGCCCCGTACACGAAGAGCGCCGCGCACAGCCCGTACACGTTCGGCGCGAGCGACGGCAGGAGAAGGGACGCCGTCCACAACACCAGCAGTCCGCGCAGGGCCGGACGCGCGCCGAAGCGGTGGCTGACCGCCCCCGCCAGGGGCATCGCCAGGGACGCGCCGAGCGCCGGGAAGGCCAGCGCCAGGCCGAGCTGTCCGGCCGAGACGCCGGCGTGCTCCTGGATCCAGGGGATGCGGGTGGCGAAGCTGCCGGTGACCGCGCCGTGCACGCAGAAGACGGCAGCGACGGCGAAACGGGCACGCCGCAGCCGCTCGGTCGTGAGGACGGTGTCGGTCTCGGCCGTCATGTTCCCTCCCGGGTCCCCTCGTTGACGATGGCGCGTAAACTATCAGGAACCCTGCCTGATAAATAGGGAGTCAGCCGGACTGCAGTGCCCGAGCGTCTGAGAGGATCCCCGCATGGCCGCATCCCCGAGCACCGCCCGGGCCATCAACGACCGGCTCGCCCTGCGCCTGCTCCAGGACGAGGGCCCGTTGACGGCGACGCAACTGAAGACGCTCACCGGACTGTCCCGGCCCACCGTGGCCGACCTCGTCGAGCGGCTCCAGGACTCCGGACTCGTCCGGGTGGTGGGGGAGTCGGGCGCGGAGCGCCGCGGCCCCAACGCGAAGCTGTACGGCATCGTCGCCGACCGGGCGCACCTCGCCGCGCTCGACGTGCGCACCGACTCGGTCTCCGTCGTGGTCGCCGACCTGCTTGGCGTCACGCTCGCCGAGGCGTCCGTCCCCATCGGCGACGGCACCGCCGCCGAACCGCCGCCCGAGCCCGCCGTCGAACGGGCCGCCGCCCTCCTGGAGCGCACCGCCCGGGAGGCCGGCGCCGTCCGGCTGCACAGCGTCGGCATCGGCGCGCCCGGCCTGATCGACCCGGCGACCGGCGAGCTCCACGACTCCTCCGGGCTGCCGGCCTGGCACCGCCGGCTCGCGCCCGTCCTGCAGCGCAGGCTCCCGGCCACGGTCCTGATCGAGAACGAGACCAATCTGGCCGCCGTCGCAGAACAGCGCGTCGGCGCCGCGCGGGACCGCGACACCTTCGTCCTGATCTGGCTCGGCCAGGGCGTCGGGGCCGCCGTGGTCCTGGACGGCCGGCTGCGCCGGGGCGCCTCCGGCGGCGCGGGCGAGCTGGGCTTCCTGCCGGTGCCGGGCACGGCCTCGCTGCCCTCGGCCACCGACTGCGGGGGCGGCTTCCACGCGCTGGCCGGCGCGGCGGCGGTCGACGCGCTCGCCGTGCGGCACGGGCTCGACCCGCGTACGGCCCTGGCCTCGGCCGACGGGCCCTTCCTCGACGAGCTCGCCGCGCGGCTGGCCGTCGGGGCGGCCGCGGTCGCCTCGGTCCTCGACCCGGGCTGCGTCGTCCTCGGCGGGCAGAACGGCCACGCCGGGGGCGCCGCCCTCGCGGCCCGCGTGGAGGAGCGGCTCGCGCGGCTCTCCCCGCTGCGCACCGAGGTCCGGCCGACCGCCCTCGGCGACGGCGCGGTGCTCCGCGGCGCGCTCCTCGCCGCCCGCGACGCGGCCCAGGACGAGCTGTTCGGCCCGGCGGACGCGTCGTAGCCGCCGGGCCGAAGGGGGTCCCGGCGGCGGCAAGGGCCGGGTGGTCCGCCGCCGGGAGTTCTTCAGGGCCGAGAGTTCTTCAGGCGTGCGGGATCAGCAGGCGCCCAGGTCCTGCCAGACGCCCCACTCGCCGGTGGTGCCGGGCTCCTCGTTCTGCGTCCACCACTTGGCCTTCCACGTGCGGCCCTTGTGGGAGACCGTGCTGCCCGCGGTGTAGGTCTGGCCGGCCACGTACGCCGGCGCGGTGCACGAGGCCGGGTCGGTCGGCGTGGGCGTCGGGGTGGGCGTCGGCGTGGGCGTCGGGTTCGTCGGGGTCGGCGTGGGCGTCGGCGTGCCGCCGCCCGGCTCGGTCACCGTCGTCCCGCGCGCCAGGTCGCCGGCCATCGCGTACGTCGTACCGCCGACGGTGACCGTCCAGTTGGAGGGGGTGGACACCGGCAGGTAGTAGTTGAAGGCCAGGTCCACCGACGCCCCCGGGGCGAGCGACTGCCAGGCCGGCAGCTTCAGCGAGACCCGGTGGAAGTTGCCCTTCAGACCGCCGACGTTGTTGCCGGTGTGGTCGCTGCTGATGACCTTCGTGCCGAAGCCGGACTGGTCGGAGGCGTTGCCCGGGGCGGCGGTGGCGTAGTCGAACTGGAACTCCGTGCCGCCCGGCAGCGTGGTCTTCGTGCGGTTGGTGAGCTTCAGCTTCGGCGTGATCGGGTAGTTGGAGTCGCCGAGCTTGAACTCGCCGAACTCCGCCGTGATGTCGAGCGCCTTCGTGGGCAGCGCCTTGTCGGACTTCTTCGCGCCGTACGCCGAGGCGGCCTTGAACCTGTCGTACATCAGGGAGGTGAGCGTGGAGCCCATCTCGTACTGGCCCTTGGCCGCGTTCCAGGCGTAGTCGCCGGCCAGCTCCCAGACCATCGTGCCGCCGATGCCGCGGTCGACCACGTAGTCGGCCTTGGCGGCCACGGACTGCTCGTCCTCGGTGGAGAGGAAGACCTTCTTCTCGGCGTTCCACAGCCACGGCGCGACCAGGGTGGCGTCGTACTTGCGGGCGTAGGTGCCGGTGAGCCGGGTGTCCGCGGGGAAGCCGTACTTCGTGACGTAGTCGCCGACGATCCCCTTCTCCAGGTTCTTGGCGTGCCACATCGGGTTGGAGCCGGCGGGCGACTCCTGCCCGTTGGTGTCCTTGTCGTGCCACAGGTTGTCGATGCCGACCGCGCCGTCGCCGCACTTGGTCAGGCCGGAGCCGGCCGGACAGGTGGTCGCGGCGGCCTTGCCCCATAGTCCGTCGGTGCCGCCCTGCACGTTCTTGTGGCCGCGGGTGTAGTACGGCAGGCCGATGTTGATGCGGCCGGCCGGCATGGAGCCGCGGAAGTAGTGGTACGCCCAGTCGGTGTTGAGGTAGCCGATGCCGCCGTACTGCGCGGAGCCGTACACGCCCGCGGCGGCCAGCTCGCCGTCCTTGCCGTCGTCGAACAGCGACGCGTTGGGGCCGACGTACTCGTTCCAGGCGCCGTGCAGGTCGTAGGACATGATGTTGACGTAGTCCAGATACCTCTGCATCTGGAAGGTCTCCATGCCGCGCAGCAGGTAGCCGGAGGAGGGCGCGGCGACGGTGAGCAGGTAGTGCCTGCCGTCGGCGGCGCCGGCCCGGTCGAGCTTCTCGCGCAGCGTCCTCATGAGCGCGTCGTAGCCCTTGACCAGGCCCGCCCGGCGGGCGTTGGCGAGCTGCCAGTCCAGCGGGTTGCCCGCGTCCTTCATCGTCGTCGGGTACTCGTAGTCGATGTCGACGCCGTTGAAGCCGTACTTCTTGACGAACGCGACGGCCGAGTCGGCGAAGGTGTCGATGCCGGCCTGGTTGACCGAGCCGTCCGCGTTGGTCGCCATCGAGTAGAAGCCGCCGGAGTTCACCCGGGTGCCGTCGGCGTCGAAGTAGCCGCCGGTCTCCGCCCAGCCGCCGACCGAGATCAGCGTCTTCACGTCCGGGTGCTGCTTCTTGTACTTGGTCAGCAGGTTGAAGTGGCCCTTGTAGGGCAGCGCCGGGTCCATCTCGGCGCCGGGGACGCCGGGCCAGGTCATGCCGGTGGCCGCGTTGTTCGGGCCGTCCGCGCCGACCGACAGCCTGTTGTCGGAACCGATGTGGCCGAAGGCGTAGTTGATGTGGGTGACCTTGTCCCACGGGATGTCGTTCGCGAGGTAGGCGGGCTCGCCGTTCTTGCCGGTGCGCCAGCCGGTGAAGTAGCCGATGACGCGGCGCTGGTGGTCGGCGCCCATCTTCTCGCGGCCCTCGGTGTCGTAGACCGAGCAGTAGGGGACGTCGACGCCCGGTGTCTTGTAGAGCCCGTCGGGGCGACAGCTCTCGTTGTCGGCGGCGTACGAGACTCCGCCCGAGAGCGAGCTGAACAGCAGCCCGGCGGCGGCCACGCCGGACGCGGCGAGCAGGGCTCTCCGCTTGGTGGGGGACGGCACGATCGGTTCCTCCTAGGGAGGTCGAACACACAACGAACGGGAGGGTGGTGCGTGTGGAGCCCGGGCGTGCGCACGCCGGCGGGCCGTACCTCGGAGGTGACACGGACCTTAAGAGGACTAGACCAGTTGGTCAATAGGTCTGGACCAAAGTGCTCACCGCCCCGGCCCCTGCGTGACCCCCTGTGACCCCTCCTGCGCCCCCTTGTGAGCCAGCCCACAGGGGCTCGGCCGCATGGCCGACGCCCGACCGTGGCAGACTGGCCCTGTATCAGCAGCAGCGCACTCCGGGGTCGGTGTAATTCCGAACCGGCGGTATAGTCCGCGACCCGTCCGCAGCCAGCGGCCGGTTGACCAGGTGAGATTCCTGGACCGACGGTGAAAGTCCGGATGGGAGGCAGTGCGCGGCGGGTGATCGTCCTCAGGACGGGCGCACCGGCCGTACCCGCTGATCGCCGCCACCGGCGCGTCCGGTGCACGCGGCGGTCCGGCGTATCCGGCCTCGGCACCCCTCGTGAGGCGTTTCGTTCCCGCTCTCTGTCGTCATCGACAGGCCCCGGAGTCCGTGCCCGAAGAGGCAGGAGGACCCGGTGGCAGACCAGGCCGACATCACCGCCATGCGGCGCGCCGTCGCGCTCGCGGCCCGCGGACTCGGCGCCACCAGCCCGAACCCCGTCGTCGGCTGCGTCGTCCACGACGCCTCCGGCCACCAGGTCGGCGGAGGCTGGCACCGGCGCGCCGGCGGCCCGCACGCCGAGGTCCACGCCCTGCGCGAGGCCGGCGTCCTCGCCCGCGGCGGCACCGCCTACGTCACCCTCGAACCCTGCAACCACACCGGCCGCACCGGTCCCTGCGCCCAGGCCCTGATCGAGGCGGGGATCGCCCGCGTCGTGTACGCCGTCGGCGACCCGAACCCGCAGGCCACCGGCGGCGCCGACACCCTGCGCGGGGCCGGCGTCCGGGTCGAGCAGGGCCTGCTCGCCGAGGAGGCCGAGGCGGTCAACGTCGCCTGGCTCACCTCCGTGCGCCGCGGCCGCCCCTTCGTCCGCTGGAAGTACGCCGCCACCCTCGACGGCCGGATCGCCGCCGCCGACGGCACCTCCCGCTGGATCAGCTCCGCCGAGTCCCGCGCCGACGTCCACCGGCTGCGCGCCGAGGCCGACGCCGTCGTCGTCGGCTCCGGCACCGCCCGCGCCGACGACCCGCACCTCGCCGTACGGGGGATCGAGGGGGCCGTCCAGCCGCTGCGGGTCGTCGTCGACACCGAGGGCACCGCGGTCAAGCCCGGCGCCCGGGTCCTCGACGACGCCGCGCCCACCCTGATCGCCGTCGCCGAGGACGCCGCCACCGACCTGCCCGAGGCCGTACGCCTGCCCCGGGCCGAGCGCGGCCTGTCCGTCCCGGCCCTCCTGGACGCCCTGCACCGGCGCGGCGTCCGCTCCGTCCTCCTCGAAGGCGGCCCCACCCTCGCGGGCGCCTTCCTCGCCGCGGGCGCCGTCGACCAGGTCGTCGGCTACCTCGCCCCGGTCCTCCTCGGCACGGGCCCCGCGGCCCTCCAGGACGCCGGAATCAGCACCCTCGCCGACGCGTTCCGGCTCGACGTCACCGAGACCGTCCGCATCGGCCCCGATCTCCGCATCACCGCCATCATCAAGGAGCGCTGACCGTGTTCACCGGAATCGTCGAAGAACTGGGTGAGGTCACCGCCGTCGAGAAGCTGGACGACGCGTCCCGCTTCCGGCTGCGCGGCCCCCTCGTCACCGAGGGCGCCAAGCACGGCGACTCCATCGCCGTGAACGGCGTCTGCCTCACGGTCGTGGAGACCGCGGACGGCGAGTTCACCGCCGACGTCATGGCGGAGACCCTCAAGCGCTCCTCCCTCGGCGCCCTGGAGCCCGGCTCCCGGGTCAACCTGGAGCGCCCGATGGCCGTCGGCGGCCGGCTCGGCGGACACATCGTCCAGGGCCACGTGGACGGCACCGGCACGATCCTCGACCGGACCCCCTCCGAGCACTGGGAGCTCGTCCGGATCGCGCTGCCCGCGCACCTGTCCCGGTACGTCGTCGAGAAGGGCTCCATCACCGTCGACGGCGTGAGCCTCACCGTCGTCGAGGCGGCCGACGACTGGTTCAGCATCAGCCTCATCCCCACCACCCTCGCGCTGACCACGCTCGGCATCAAGCAGAGCGGCGACCCCGTCAACCTCGAGGTGGACGTCATCGCCAAGTACGTCGAGCGGCTGCTCGGCCCGAACGCCCGGGAGAACCTCCAGTGAGCTGGCTCAACTCCGAAGCCTTCAGCGTCCTCGGGCAGCACATCATGTGGTCCGACATGCTGGGCAACACCATCGGCCTGATCGCCCTGGCCCTCGGCTGGCGGCGCTCGGTCCTCACCTGGCCCGCCCAGCTGCTGTCCGGCCTGATCCTGGTCGCCGCGTACGCCTCCGCGCAGCTCGCCGGCGGCGTCGGCAAGCAGCTTCTGGTCATCGGCATCGCCGCCTGGGGCTGGCACCAGTGGACCCGCGGCCGGCAGCAGGCCCAGGACGGCTCCATCGCCGTCCGCTTCGCGAGCTGGAAGGAGCGCGGGGTGCTGGCCGGCGGCGCCGTCCTCGGCACCCTCGCCGTGGGCGGGCTGTTCACCCTGTACCCCTCGCTGTCCTGGAGCCCCTGGGCCGACGCGTACATCTTCGTCGGCACCCTGGTCGCGATGGTCGCCCAGGCCCGCGGCCTCGTCGAGTTCTGGTTCGCCTGGCTGCTCGTCGACCTGGTCGGCGTCCCGCTCGCCTTCAGCAGCGGCCTCGCCTTCTCCGGCCTCGTCTACGTGATCTACTTCGTCCTCGTCCTCTGGGGCATGCGCGACTGGTGGCTCCGCACGCGCACCCCCGCTCTGGAAGGAACTCTGCTGTGAGCGACGCGTGCGCGGCCGCCGGGCCGCAGACGACATCGATGGCCGCACCTTCGCGCCGCGCAGGCGGAGAAGCGAACGAAAGGGGCGCAGCATGAGCGCGCTTCCTGTCTGGGACAACACCGATCTGGTCCTCGACCCCGTCGAGCAGGCCATCCGGGACATCGCCGCCGGCCGGCCCGTCGTCGTCGTCGACGACGAGGACCGCGAGAACGAGGGCGACCTCGTCATCGCCGCCGAGAAGGCCACCCCCGAGATCGTCGCCTTCATGATGAGCGAGTGCCGCGGCCTGATCTGCGCACCCATGGAGAGCGAGGAGCTGGAGCGCCTCCGGCTGCCGCAGATGGTCGACCACAACACCGAGTCGATGCGGACCGCGTTCACCGTCTCCGTCGACGCGGCCCCCGCGTACGGCGTCACCACCGGCATCTCCGCCGCCGACCGCGCCACCACCCTCCAGATGCTCGCCAGCGGGCAGTACGAGCCCGGCGACTTCGTGCGCCCCGGCCACATCTTCCCGCTGCGCGCCAAGGAGGGCGGTGTCCTCGTCCGCAACGGCCACACCGAGGCCGCCGTCGACCTGGCCCGGCTCGCCGGTCTGCGCCCGGCCGGCGCGATCGTCGAGATCGCCGGCGAGGACGGCGTGATGCTCCGGCTGCCCGAGCTGATCCCGTTCGCCCGCAAGCACGGACTGACGATCATCTCCATCGAGGACCTGATCGCCTACCGCCGCTCCGCCGAGCCGACCGTCCGCCGCGAGGCCGAGGTCGCGCTGCCCACCGCGCACGGCGACTTCACCGCGTACGGCTACCGCTCCACCGTCGACGGCGTCGAGCACATCGCCCTCGTCCACGGCGAGCTCGGCGACGGCGAGGACATCCTCGTCCGGGTCCACTCCGAGTGCCTGACCGGCGACATCTTCCACTCGCTGCGCTGCGACTGCGGCCCCCAGCTGCAGGCGTCCATGGAGCGCATCACCGAGGCCGGCCGCGGCGTCGTGGTGTACCTGCGCGGCCACGAGGGCCGCGGCATCGGGCTGCTGTCCAAGCTCCGCGCGTACGAGCTCCAGGAGCGCGGCCGCGACACCCTGGACGCCAACCTGGAGCTGGGCCTGCCCGCCGACGCCCGCGACTACGCGGCCGGCGCGCAGATCCTCGCCGACCTCGGCGTCCGCAGCCTGAAGCTGATGACCAACAACCCCGACAAGATCGACGCCCTCGCCCGGCACGGCCTGAAGGTCGAGGGCCGCGAGCCCATGCCCGTCCAGGCGGGCGAGCACAACCTCCGCTACCTGCGCACCAAGCGGGACCGGATGGGCCACGACCTCCCCTGGCTGGACGGCCCCACGGCCACCACCTGCGGCAACCAGTAATTCCCGTACGTACGACCGGCAAGGAGCAACATGAGCGGCAAGGGCGCCCCCGTCCTCAGCGTGAAGAACTGCGGCGACCTCCGGGTCGCGGTGATCGCTGCCCAGTGGCACGAGAAGATCATGGACGGACTCGTCGACGGCGCCCTGCGCGCCCTGTCCGAGCTCGGCATCGACGAGCCGACGCTGCTGCGCGTCCCCGGCAGCTTCGAACTGCCCGTGGTGGCCAAGGTGCTCGCCGGCCGCGGCTACGATGCCATCGTCGCGCTCGGCGTCGTCATCCGCGGCGGTACCCCGCACTTCGAGTACGTGTGCCAGGGCGTCACCAACGGCCTCACCCAGGTCGCCATCGACACCGGCGTACCCGTCGGCTTCGGCGTGCTGACCGTGGACAACGAGGAGCAGGCCCTCGACCGGGCCGGGCTGGAGGGCTCCTCCGAGGACAAGGGCCACGAAGCGGTCACCGCCGCCGTCGCCACCGCCACCACGCTGCGCACCGTGAGCGAACCCTGGCGCTGAGCAGGGCATCGCGACCCCGTACTCTTAGGACATCATGGCGAACGAAACCCGTAAAAGCTTCGAAGAGCTCTTCGCCGAGCTGAAGCTCAAGGCCGAGACCGGCGACCCGGCCACCTCCCGCACCGCGGAACTGGTGGGCAAGGGCGTCCATGCGATCGGCAAGAAGGTCGTCGAGGAGGCCGCCGAAGTGTGGATGGCCGCCGAGTACGAGGGCAAGGACGCCGCCGCCGAGGAGATCTCGCAGCTGCTGTACCACGTCCAGGTGATGATGGTCGCCCGCGGGATCTCCCTCGACGACGTCTACGCCCACCTCTGAGCACCTTGTAAGACAAGACCTCCCGAATCAGACACCGCCCGAGGCAAAGGAAGCCCACCTCATGCTGCGCATCGCCGTCCCCAACAAGGGTTCCCTCTCCGGACCTGCGATGGAGATGCTCCATGAGGCGGGCTACCGGCAGCGCAAGGAGTCCAAGGAACTCGTCACCGTCGACCCGGACAACGACGTCGAGTTCTTCTACCTGCGCCCCAAGGACATCGCGATCTACGTGGCGTCCGGCCGCCTCGACATCGGCATCACCGGCCGCGACCTGCTGCTCGACTCCGGCGCCAACGCCGAGGAGATCCTGCCGCTGAACTTCGGCCGGTCCACCTTCCGCTACGCCACCAAGCCCGGCACCGCCGAGGGCCCGAAGGACTTCGGCGGGATGACGATCGCCACCTCCTACGAGGGCATCGTCGCCAAGCACCTCGCCGACCAGGGCATCGACGCCTCCGTCGTGCACCTCGACGGCGCCGTCGAGACCGCGATCCAGCTCGGCGTCGCCGAGGTCATCGCCGACGTCGTCGAGACCGGCACCTCCCTGCGCAACGCGGGCCTGACCGTCATCGGCGAGCCGATCCTGAAGTCCGAGGCGATCGTGGTCCGCCGCACCGCCGCGCCCTCCGACGACCCCAAGGTGCAGCAGTTCCTGCGCCGCCTGCAGGGCGTCCTCGTCGCCCGCAGCTACGTGATGATGGACTACGACTGCCGCGCCGAGCACCTGGAGCGGGCCGTCGCCCTCACCCCCGGCCTGGAGTCGCCGACGATCTCGCCGCTCCACAACGAGGGCTGGGTCGCCGTCCGAGCCATGGTGCCCGCCCGGGACGCCCAGCGGATCATGGACGACCTGTACGAGCTGGGCGCGCGCGCCATCCTCACCACGGCCATCCACGCCTGCCGTCTCTGAGGCCCGCCCGGCACCACCGAAGGAACCCCGCGCATGTCCGACACCCCCGTTCCCGCCCTGCCGGTCGTCTTCCGGCCGCAGCGCACCCGGTTCGTCCTGCTCGGCCTGGGGACGGCGGTGTTCGTCGTGATCACCGCCGTCACGCTGATGCTGGAGCGGCTCAGCCCGGCGGAGCGGGTCAGCTTCGTCTTCACCGCCGCCCTGTTCCTCGGGATCCTGGTGCTGCTGAGCCGCCCCAAGGTCGTCGCCGACGACGAGGGCGTCACGGTCGTCAACCTGACCCGGACCCGCCGGCTGGCCTGGGCGGAGATCCTCCGGGTCAACCTGCGGCCCGGCGACCCGTGGGTCTTCCTCGATCTGAGCGACGGCACCAGCCTGCCCGCCCTCGGCATCCAGCCCGGGATCGCCCGGGAACGCGCCATCCGCGACGCCCGCGCCCTGCGGGCCCTCGCGGACGCCCGCGGCACCGGCACCGACGCCGGCTGAGCACCGGAGGCGGCGGCCGTCCGGTCCCCCATACGGGGCCGACCCCCTGCCCCAGGACCGGCACCCGTGACTAATCTGGAGGCGGTGGCACCGACGCGGTGCCACCGCCTCGCGTGTACGGGCCGCCCGCCGGCCCGCGGGGCCTCCCTGCGACCCGAGGAGTGACTCCCTCCGGCAATGGACGGATCGTCCGGTAG
This sequence comes from Streptomyces tritici, assembly GCF_048500665.1. Classification (NCBI taxonomy): domain Bacteria; kingdom Bacillati; phylum Actinomycetota; class Actinomycetes; order Kitasatosporales; family Streptomycetaceae; genus Streptomyces; species Streptomyces tritici. The sequence continues at coordinate 894,511 of NZ_CP183183.1, read as the reverse complement.
TACCTGCGCCGCCCCAGTCCCCGAGGCGGCGGCATGATCGTCTCTCTGCTCCTGCTGCTCGCGGCCTTTCTCCTGATCCTCGCGAACGGCTTCTTCGTGGCCGCCGAGTTCGGCCTGGTCACCGTGGAACGCCCCGACGCCGAACAGGCGGCGGCCGCCGGCGACCGGCGCGCGCGGACCGTCGTCAAGGCCCTCGGCGAGCTGTCGTTCCAGCTCTCCGGCACCCAGCTCGGCATCACCATCACCTCGCTCGTCGTCGGCATGCTGGCGCAGCCCGCGCTCGCCGCGCTCCTCGCCGGCCCGCTGACCGCGCTCGGCCTGCCCGCCGGGGTGGTCCCCGGCGTCGCCGTGGTGACCGGCATGCTGCTCGCCTCCGCCCTGCAGATGGTGGTCGGCGAGCTGGTGCCCAAGAACTGGGCGGTCTCCCGGCCGCTCCAGGTGGCCCGCTTCGTGGCCGGACCGCAGTACCTGTTCTCGTCGGTCTTCCGGCCCGTGATCGCCCTGCTGAACGAGGTCGCCAACCGGCTGGTCCGGCTGCTCGGCGTCGAACCGGCCGACGAGCTGGCCTCCGCCCGCACCCCCGGCGAACTGGTCGCCCTCGCCCGGCACTCGGCCCGCGCCGGCGCGCTCGAACAGGACACCGCGGACCTGTTCGTCCGCACCCTGTCGCTCGCCGAACTGACCGCGCAGCACGTCATGACCCCACGGGTGAAGGTCAGCTCGCTGCAGTCCGACGCCACCGCGGCCGACGTGCTCAACCTGACCCGGGCCACCGGTCTGTCGCGCTTCCCGGTCTACCGGGACCGCATCGACGAGATCACCGGCATGGTCCACCTCAAGGACGCGCTGGCCGTGCCCGCCGACGAACGGCTCCGTACCCCGGTGGGCCGGATCGCCGTGTCCCCGCTGCTCGTGCCCGAGTCCCTGCCGGTGCAGGAACTGCTCGAACGGCTCCGGCGCCAACAGCCCATCGCGGTCGTCGTCGACGAGTACGGCGGCACCGCCGGGGTGGTCACCCTGGAGGACATCGTCGAGGAGCTCGTCGGCGAGGTCCGCGACGAGCACGACCTCGCCGCCGACGAGCGGCCCGAGCTCACCGCCGTCGCCGCCGAGGACGGCCAGCCGGCCTGGGAGGCCGACGGCAGCTGCCGCGTGCACACCCTGCACCGGATAGGTCTCGAAGTGCCCGAGGGGCCGTACGAGACGGTCGCCGGCCTCGTCGCCGACCTGCTCGGGCGGATCCCGGCCGCCGGGGACCGCGCCGAGCTCCCCGGCTGGCGGCTCTCCGTGCGCCAGGTCGACCGCTACCGCGCCGAACGGGTCCGCCTGGTCCGGACCGCGAAGGTCCCGGAGGCCGCCCGGTGAGCGCCCTCCACCTCCTTTTCGCCCTCCTGCTGGTGCTCGCGAACGGCTTCTTCGTCGGCGCGGAGTTCGCGCTCGTCTCGGTGCGGCGCAGCCAGATCGAGCAGGTCCCCGGCGCCCGGGCCCGCCAGGTCCTGTACGGCCTGGAGAATCTGCCGCAGATGATGGCGGCGGCCCAGTTCGGGATCACCGTCTGCTCGCTCACCCTCGGCGCGGTCGCCGAGCCGACCGTGGCCCGGCTCCTGGAGCCGGTCTTCCACGCGGTCCACGTCCCCGAGGGGCTGATCCATCCGCTGGGCTATGTGATCGCGCTGGCGGTCGTGGTCTTCCTCCACCTCGTCGTCGGCGAGATGCTGCCGAAGAACCTGGCGATGGCGGACCCCGAGCGCACCGCGCTGCTGCTCGCCCCGGCCCTCGTGGGCTTCGCCCGGCTCTGCCGTCCGGTCACCACCGCGTTCGGGGCCTGCGCCCGGGCGGTGCTGCGGGCGTTCCGGGTGGAGCCCAAGGACGAGGTCGAGGCGGTGTTCACCAGCACCCAGCTCGGCCGGCTCGTCGAGGACGCCGGCCAGGCCGGACTGCTCGCCCCGGCGGAGCAGGAACGCCTGGAGGACGCGCTCGAACTGGGCAGCCGCCCGGTGACGGACGTCCTCATCCCGGCCTCGGCGCTGGTGACGGTGTCGCCGTCGGTCACGCCCCGCGAGATCGAGGAGCTGACCGTCCGCACCGGCTACTCCCGCTTCCCGGTCCGGTCCGGGCGCGGCTTCCTGGGGTTCGTTCACGTCAAGGACGTCCTGGACCTGGAGGACCGGGAGCGGGCCGTGCCGCAGAAGGTCTGGCGCCCCATGGCCACCCTCGGCTCCGAACTGCCCCTCGACGACGTGCTGACGGCGATGCGCCGCGCGGCCACCCACCTGGCCCAGGTCGCCGACCCCTCGGGTCGTGTCCTGGGCCTGGTCGCGCTGGAGGACGTCCTGGAGCTCCTGGTGGGCGAGGTCCGCGACCCGGCCCACCGCACGACGGTCGGTTAGCCCGGCGGGTCCTGGGGGTCGCGGGTGGCGGGGCCGCGGCCCGACAGGACCTCGCCGTACGCCTGCATCAGGTCCGGCAGGCGCAGGGTGGCCAGGTCCTCGCGGGTCGGGGTGCCGCTGTACCCGGAGAGCCGCAGGTCGCGGTAGGCGCAGGACTTCTCGTACAGGGTGCGCAGGAAGCGGCCGTTGCCCAGCTCGTCGATCCAGCCCTGGTCGACGACGTGGCCGCTGATGGAGCGCAGTTCCTCCAGCGCCTCCTCGTCCCAGGCGTCGCCGTTGGCCGCGGCCAGCACCTCCCCGATCGCGGTGAGTTCCAGGGGCCGGTACGAGGGGAAGTCGACCCGGGTGGTGAACCGGGACGACAGCCCCGGGTTGGCGGCGAGCAGCCGGTCCATGCCCTCGGGGTAGCCGGCGAGGATCACCACGAGGTGGTCCCGGTTGTCCTCGGCGCGCTTGAGCAGCACCTGCAGCGCCTCGTCCCCGTACGCGTCGCCCTTGCTGTAGCCGGAGTTGGAGAGCGCGTATGCCTCGTCGACGAAGAGCACCCCGCCGACCGCGGAGTCGATCAGCTCGTTCGCCTTCACGGCGGTCTGCCCGAGGTACTCGCCGACGAGGTCGGCCCGCTGGGCCTCCACGAGGTGGTCGCCGCCGAGCAGCCCGAGCGCGTAGAAGACCCGGCCGAGGATCCGGGCGACCGTGGTCTTGCCGGTCCCGGACGGCCCGGAGAAGACGAAGTGCCGTTTCGGGGGCTGCACCGGCAGGCCCTGCGCGGCCCGCAGCCGGGCCATCTCCAGCTGCGCGGACAGCGCCTTGACCTGCCGTTTCACCGGCTCCAGGCCGACCATGCGCTCCAGCTCGGCAAGCGCCTCGGCGAGCAGCGCCGGATCGGTCGCGCGGGCCGGGAAGCGCGGCGGCGCCGGCCGTCCGGGCACGGCCGCCTTCTCGCGCACGCCGTCCGCCGGCGGCGCGGGCGGCGGGGTGCCCGGCGCGGGCTTGAGCGGCTCGCCGCCCAGCCGCGGCGGCTCGGCGAGCGGGGTCTCCGTCTCGGTCCGGTCCGCGTCCACGCTGTCCTGGCCGAGGCCCCCGAGGGCCACCGCCGCGTACCCGGCGGGGTCCTCCGCCCCGTCGAAGCCGTCGTACTCGGCGATCGCGGCGAGCCGGGCGGAGGTGTCCATGAACGCCGGGTCGATCCGGTGCACCGCCCGGTACAGGGGGAGCGCGGCGGCACTGCGCCCGGTGCCCTCGTGCGCCCGCGCCAGCCAGTACCGCAGCTCCTTGCGCTGCGGCTGTTCGCTGCGGCAGCGCATCAGGGCGGTGGACAGCAGCGGCTCGGCCTGCGCGTACATCTCCAGGCGGACCCGGGCCATCCCGCCGAACAGCCCGGCCTCGATGCCGAGCAGCGGATCGTCGACCAGCGGTTCGGTGTGCCGCAGGAGCTGGTCCCAGTCCTTGACGAGGTAGGCGCGGCAGGCGTGCAGGAAGCGGACCTGGGGATCGGTGTCCACCGGCGGCAGGCCCGCCAGGGCCCGGTCCAGCTCGGGCACGTGCCGGCCGTCCAGCCAGTGCGAGGCGTGCGCGAGCAGCAGGTCGCGCGGGGACTCCAGGACGGGCTGGACCCACCAGCCGAGCCAGTACCAGGAGTTGAGGGTGCGCCGGTGCCGGGTCCGCTGCTCGCCGAACCGCTCCCGGTTGCGGTACATCCGCAGCAGCGCCGTGGTGGTGTCCACGCGCAGCGCGTGCAGACCGAGCCAGCCGTCGGCCATGCCGGGGTCGATCCGCACGGCGGTCCGGAACTCCTCCTCCGCCTGCGGGTACGCGCCCATGGTGTACGCGTCGACGCCGCGCAGCCAGGCGAGCTCGGCCGGGGCGTGGACGCCGCGGGCGCCACTGTCCATCGCGTCCCCCACTACCCAACCGCCTTCTCGTGGACGGGATTTGACCGCACCTGCGGCATCGTACCCGCGCGGCGCGGGGACCAGTGAGGCGTCGGTGGCGATCCGTCATCGGTGACCCTGGGTGAGCGCAGTGGGTCACGCGGGGCGGAGAAGGAGGGGAAAGCGGACAGAACGAAGCCCCCGATCACGGGGGAACAACCGGGGGCTTCGTGTCCGCGGCGGCTCCGAAAAGCCGCACATTCAGAACGTAAGACCTGTACGCCCCACCGGTCAAGCCGAGTTGGGGCACTCCGGGAAGTCGATGTCCGACTGCTCAGTACGGGGGCCGGAGCTGCTCACGCTCGGTGAGGATCTGGTCCTGGCCGACCGCCTCGGCAGGCCCCGGAAGCCACATGTACCCCACCGGTCGCTCCTGTATCAGGGCGTCCGCGAACGGACGCGAGGGGTCCGCCGCGAAGTGGCGGGTCTCCGCCGCCGTCCACGCGTCCCAGAACGCGGCGAGCGCCGGTCCGTCCCGGTGCCGGCCCCGGACCCAGGACGCCTCCGGCTCCCGCTCCATCCACAGCAGCCGGGCCAGATACGGGCGCAGCGCCCGGCGGCCGGAGCCCACGCCCTCGACGAGGACGACCGGCGCGGCGGGCAGCGCCCGGGGCGCTCGGAAGGTCCGCAGATGCCAGTCGTACGGGTGATAGTGCGCCGTCTCGCCCCGGGACAGCGGGGCGACCACCTCGGCGAGCATCCGTTCCGTCCAGGCGAACAGCTCCTCGTGGCTGGCGAGGTCGTCGAGGTGCAGCACCGGCGCGTCGTCGAGCGCGGCGGAGAGGCGGGCGGCGAAGGTGGACTTCCCCGAACCGGCGTGGCCGTCCACGGCGACGAGCCGGACGGGCCCGCAGGAGGGCGGCAGGTCGCGCAGCGCGGCGGCGCGTTCGAGGAGGTCCATGGGCCCAGCCTAGCCAGGGCGGCTCGCGCCGCCGCAGGTCAGCCGGGTGGAAACGCCAGTGGTGGAGACCAATATTGCTCGCGCGACGCGCTGCGCGGTGCTGGCCGGGGCAGCGGTGCGCGCGCGATAGTGACGTTTCGTGGCGCACCGGAGGGCGCGCCGCGCACCACCGCCGTCCCTTGCACGACCGCCGTCTCCGCACGCCGTCTCCGCACGACCGTCCGTTCCCGCACGCCGCCTCCGCACGACCGTCCGTTCCCGCACTGCCGTTCGTCTCTCCGCTCGACCGTTCGTCTCCGCGCCACCGACGTCTCCGCACCACCGTTCGTCTCCGCACGCCGCCGAGCCACGGCCGGCCGCGGGCCGCGAGGCCCGTCGAGCCGGCCGCACCGTCGTTCCGCCGAATCCGACCGGGGGTCCCATGACCAGTTCCACTCCGCGCAGGACCGTGCTGACCGCCGCCGCCCTCGCCGCTGCCGCCGCCGCGGGCGCGTCCGCCCCCGCTTCCGCCGGGGCCCGGCCCCGGGCGCAGGCGCCCGAGCGGCACGCGCCCGAGCCCGGGCTCGTCGACAACAGCGCCTGGACCACGTACACCGACTGGCGCTCCGGCGAGGCCGCCGGCGTCCGCGCCGTCGCCGGCCTCCGCCCCGCCGTCGTGATCGACGCCCCGGCCGGCCGCACCGACTACCGCGACCCGCACACCGGACGGACGGCGACCTGGGAGTACGCCACCTGGACCTCCCCGGTGCACGCCTCGACCGTCCCGGCCACCGAGCTCATCGCCTCGTGGAACGCCGACACCCCGGCCGGCACCTGGCTCCAGGTCGAGGTGACCGCCGCGTACTCCGACGGCGCCTGGACCCCCTGGTACGTGCTGGGCCGCTGGGCCTCCCACGACGGGGACGGCGACATCCGGCGGACCTCGGTCGACGACCAGACCGACGGCCGCAGCACGGTCTGGACCGACACCCTCGCCGTCGACGACGCGGCGAGCGGGCTGCGCCTGCTCGCGTACCGGCTGCGCCTCACCCTGTACCGCAGGCCCGGCACGGCCCTCACCCCCGCCGTGTGGCGGCTGAGCGCCATGGCCTCCGACATCCCGGACCGCTTCACCGTCCCCGCGACCGCCCCCGGGGCCGCCCGCGAGCTCGTGGTCCCGCGCTACTCGCAGAACACCCACATCGGCCAGTACCCGGAGTACGACAACGGCGGCGAGGCGTGGTGCAGCCCCACCTCGTCCCAGATGATCGTGGAGTACTGGGGCCGCCGCCCCACGCCCGAGCAGCTGTCCTGGGTGAACCCGGACTACGCCGACCCGCAGGTCTGCCACGCGGCCCGGTTCACCTACGACCACCAGTACGCCGGCTGCGGCAACTGGCCCTTCAACGCCGCGTACGCCGCCACGTACGCGGACATGGCCGCCGTCGTCACCCGGCTGCGCAGCCTCACCGACGTGGAGACCCTGATCGCCGCCGGCATCCCGGTCATCACCTCGCAGTCCTTCCGCAAGGAGGAGCTGACCGGCGCCGGCTACGGCACCGCGGGCCACCTCATGACCGTCGTCGGCTTCACACCGGACGGCGACGTCGTGGCCAACGACCCGGCCTCGCCCTCCAACGAGGCGGTCCGCCGCGTCTACCGCCGCCGCGAGTGGGAGAACATCTGGCTGCGGACGAAGCGCTACGACGCGAACGGCAAGGTCAGGAGTGGCACGGGCGGGGTCTGCTACCTGTACTTCCCGGCGCGTCCGACGCCCGCGCAGCGCAAGGCGCTGGAGGCCGTGGGCGTGCGGGCCTGACCGTCCCGCCGAACGGGCATACTCCTCCCGCCACAGCCGCCGGTCGCCGCGATCCGGGACCCGGACGGGCAGCATCGGCCCTGTGAGTCACGCCCGACAGGGAGGAGTGCGCCGCCATGTCCGACCGCGCCCCGCAGCCGGTGGCCCGCCGGCTGCCCAGCGACGAGGCCAGGGACCTGCTGGCCCTGGTCCGGGAGCTCGCCGCGCGCGAGATCGCCCCGCACGCCGCCGAGGAGGAGGCCGCCGGGCGTTTCCCGCGCGAGCTGTTCGCCCTGCTGTCCCGGACGGGCCTGCTGGCGCTGCCGTACGACGCCGCGTACGGCGGCGGCGACCAGCCGTACGAGGTCTACCTGCAGATGCTGGAGGAGCTGGCCGCGGCCCGGCTCACCGTCGGGCTCGGCGTCAGCGTGCACACGCTGGCGTGCCACGCGACGGCCCACTTCGGGACGGAGGAGCAGCGGGCGGCCCATCTGCCCGCGATGCTCGGCGGCGGGCTGCTCGGCGCGTACTGCCTGTCCGAGCCGTCCTCCGGCTCGGACGCCGCCGCGCTGCGCACCCGCGCGGTGCGGGACGGCGACGACTGGGTCCTCGACGGGACCAAGGCGTGGATCACGCACGGCGGGGTGGCCGACTTCTACACCGTGCTCGCCCGCACCGGAGGCCCCGGGCCCAAGGGCATCACCGCCTTCCTCGTGCCCGGCGACGCCCCGGGCCTCAGCACCGCCGCGCCGGAGCGGAAGATGGGCCTGAAGGGCTCGCCCACCGCCCAGGTGCACTTCGACGGGGTGCGGGTGCCGGACGCGCGCCGCATCGGCGCGGAGGGGCAGGGCTTCACCGTCGCGCTGGCCGCCCTGGACTCCGGCCGGCTCGGCATCGCGGCCTGCGCGGTCGGGGTGGCGCAGGCCGCGCTGGACCAGGCGGTGGCGTACGCCCGCGAGCGCCGTCAGTTCGGCCGGCCGATCGCCGACTTCCAGGGGCTGCGCTTCCTGCTCGCGGACATGGCGACGCGGGTCGCGGCGGGCCGGGCGCTGTACCTGGAGGCGGCCCGGCTGCGGGACGCGGGCCTGCCGTTCTCCGGCGAGGCGGCGATGGCCAAGCTGTCCTGCTCGGACGCGGCCATGCAGGTGACGACCGACGCGGTGCAGGTGCTCGGCGGCGCCGGGTACACCGCGGAGTTCCCGGTGGAACGGCTGATGCGCGAGGCGAAGGTGCTGCAGATCGTCGAAGGGACGAATCAGATCCAGCGCATGGTCATCGCTCGTCACGTCGTGGGACCAGAGTCCCGCTGACCCCGCTGGCCCGTACCGTCCGGTCGGCGAAGACCGGAGCGGCCGCGAGCCGGTTCCACTCGGGGTCGCGGCGGCCCGGGAGCGTCCGGCCGTGGCTGGCCCACTGGCGGAGCAGCGCCTGGTAGATGGGAGGGTCGGCGGGCGGCGGAGGCGGCTGCGGAACCGATTCTTCAGTACTCGTGTCCACCCGCTGCCACCGTCCGTACTCGCTCGGCGCGGTGTAGGTCGAGGTCATGCCCGGATCAACGCGCACCGCCCCGCCGGGGTCACCGTCGTCCGCAATCGAGCGAAGGTTCGCCCCCTGCCCGCGGCCCCGGCCGGCGGCCCGGGGGCGCACGGCTCTGGTCGGCCGAGGCGTTTCTGACGTACCGTCAATTCCCCTTCGCCGACCTGGAGGTCACCGTGTCAGAGGACCGGCCCGTCGCGCTCGACGAGTACCCCGTGCACCAGGCCCCGCTGTCCATGAAGCACCACGTCAGCGGCGACCGGAACGTCTACGACCGGTGCATCTTCCACGTCTTCGACCACGCCGGCCGGGCCTTGCTCATCGCCGGCCTCGGCGTCTACCCCAACACCGGCGTCATCGACGCCTACGCCACCCTGCGCACCGGCGACCTGCTGCACGCCGTCCGCGCTTCCGACGCCCTCGGCGACGACCGCACGCACCTCGCCGTCGGCCCGCTGCGGATCACCGTCGACCAGCCCCTGCGGCGGCTCTCCCTGCACTGCGACGCCGACCCCGGCGACCCCGGCGGCCTCTCCTTCGATCTCCGGTGGACCGGCGACTTCCCCGCCGTCTGGGAGCCCCACCACATCCAGCGCCGCGGCGACCGGCTCACCCTGGAGGGCCGCCGCTTCGTCCAGGCCGGCCACTGCACCGGCGTGATCCGGGCCGGCGGCGAGGAGTTCACGGTCACCGCGGGGGAGTGGACCGGAACCCGCGACCGCAGCTGGGGCGTGCGCCCCCTGCCCGGCGAGGAACCGGGCCGCGCCGACGAGTTCCGCCCCGAGGGCTTCCACTGGCTCTGGATCCCGATGCGCTTCGACGACCGCTTCGTCATGGTCGTCGTCCAGGAGGACGCCGACGGCTTCCGCACCCTCAACGAGGCCCTGCTCGTCCGCGACGGCCGGCGCGACGCCCAGCTCGGCTGGCCCCGCACCGACATCGCCTACCACCCCGGCACCCGCCGGCCCGAACGCGCCGTCGTCCACCTCGCCGACCCGGCCGGCAAGCCCCTGGAGATCGGCGTCGAGATCCTCGCCTCCTCCCCGCTCGCCGTCGGCGCCGGCTACCCGCCCGCCGACGACTGGCAGCACGGCACCTGGCGGGGCCGCGGCTGGACCGACCGCCGGGTGTACGACCTGTCCGACCCCGCCGCCCATCCCCTCGCCGCCTACGGCGTCACCGACCACTCCGCCCGCTTCACCCTCGACGGCCGCATCGGGTACGGGATCTTCGAGCACGGTTCCTTCGGCCGCCACGACCCCAGCGGTTTCGCCGACCACACGTCCGTCGCCGAGTGAGGAGCAGCCATGGCCGCCGCCCCCCGTCCCCGCACCACCACCCGTGACCCCGAGGAACTCGGCCGCCGGCTCACCGCCTGGCTCGCGCCGAGACTGCCCGGCGTCCGGATCGCCGGCCTCGAAGTCCCCGCCTCCAACGGCATGTCCAGCGAGACCCTGCTGTTCACCGTCGACCACCCCGACGCCCCGGCCCGCGGCTGCGCCCTGCGGCTGGCCGCCGACCCCGCCGCGTACACGATCTTCCCCGTGTACGACATGGAGCGGCAGCACCGCGTGATGCGGCTCGTCGGCGAGCACACCGACGTGCCGGTGCCCCGGGTGCTCTGGCTGGAGACCGACCCCGGCCCGCTCGGCGCGCCGTTCTTCGTGATGGAACGCGCCGAGGGCCGCGTCCCGCCGGACGTCATGCCCTACACGTACGAGGGGAACTGGCTGCACGCCGCCACCGACGCCGAACGCGCCCGCCTGGAGGCCGCCTCGATCGGCGTCCTCGCCCGGCTGCACGACCAGTTCCCCGCGAAAGAGGCCGAGTTCCTGCTGCCGGACGGCGCCGGCAGCCCGCTGCGCCGCCACGTCGACGCCCAACGCGCCTACTACGCCTGGGTGGTGGACGGGCTCGCGCCCTCACCGCTGATCGAGTCCGCCTTCGCCTGGCTGGAGGACCACTGGCCCGCCGACGAGGGCCCCGCCGTCCTGAACTGGGGCGACGCCCGCATCGGCAACATCGTCTACGACGGCTTCCAACCGGCGGCCGTGCTCGACTGGGAAATGGCCGGCTGCGCCCCGCGCGAGGTCGACCTCGGCTGGACCGTCTACCTCCACCGCTTCTTCCAGGACCTCACGGTGAGCTTCGGCCAGCCGGGACTGCCGGACTTCCTGCGCCGCGACGCCGTCGAGCGGCGCTACGCCGAACTGACCGGCCACACGCCGCGCGACATGGAGTTCCACACCCTCTACGCGGCCCTGCGGCACGCGATCGTCATGCTCAGGGTCGCGTACCGGCAGGCGCACTTCGGAGAGGTGGAGGTGCCGGAGAACCCGGACGGCCTGATCCTGCACCACGCCACGCTCGCGGCGATGGTGCGCGGGGAGTACTGGTGAGGGACCGCGCCGTCAGGCGGCGCGGCGCAGCTGACGCGCCTTCATCGGACGCGAGCCCGGACCGCCGACGTGCGAGAAGGGCTGCATCCGCCAGTCGAGCCCCTGCGGCAGCGTCAGCAGAAGGCCGGTGTCCTGCTCCTGCACGTCGAGGGTCTCGTCGGCCGGGCGGGCGTCCGCGGCCGCGCGACCGGTGCCCGGGCACACGGTCAGCGTGAACGGGTTCCACGGCGTGGGGCAGAGCGCGTGCTCCGGGAGCACGTCCTCGTCCGCCAGCAGCGCGATCGGCTGGGCGCAGTCCGGGCAGACGACCCGGTACATCTCAAAGGTGTCGTAGGCGTCGAGGACGTCGTCCTCGGAGGTCACGACGGAATCGACAGGCTCCTGCATGGAGAATCTCCCCCTCGGGTGGGCCGGCCACGTACGTATGGCCTCGACCACAGCAAGCAATTCCCCTCGCGCGCGCCGTATAACCGCGAGGTCACGATCCACTCCACGGCTGACCTGTGGTCTTCGTCACATGCCTCTCGCAGGTGCCGTGCACATGTAAGTTGACCGCATGGAGGAGCTGGATCGTCAGATCGTCGAATTGCTCGTCAAGGACGGGCGCATGAGCTACACCGACCTGGGCAAGGCCACCGGCCTGTCCACCTCGGCGGTGCATCAGCGCGTCCGGCGGCTCGAGCAGCGCGGGGTGATCCGCGGCTACGCCGCGGTCGTCGACCCCGAGGCCGTGGGCCTGCCCCTCACCGCCTTCATCTCGGTGAAACCCTTCGACCCCAGCGCCCCCGACGACACCCCGGACCGGCTGGCCGACATCCCGGAGATCGAGGCCTGCCACAGCGTGGCCGGCGACGAGAACTACATTCTCAAGGTGCGCGTGGCCACGCCGCTCGAACTGGAGCACCTGCTCACCCGGATCCGCTCCCAGGCCGGCGTCTCCAGCCGCACCACCGTCGTCCTGTCCACTCCGTACGAGGCCAGACCGCCGCGCATCTAGGGGGCGTCCGGCGGCTCGTGGCCGGGGCCTAGGCTGGTCGCATGACCGACAGCCTGACCCAGCGTCTGCCCGAGGACGCGCACCGCACCGTCCTGCTCCGCCGGGGAGAAGTCCACAGCCCCGCCGACCCCTTCGCCACGGCCATGGTGGTGGAGCGCGGACACGTCGCCTGGGTGGGCTCCGAGGGCGCGGCCGACGCGTTCGCCGACGGCGCCGACGAGGTGATCGACCTCGACGGCGCCCTGGTCACCCCGGCGTTCGTCGACGCCCATGTGCACACCACCGCCACCGGCCTGGCCCTGACCGGGCTCGACCTGTCCGGGGCCCGCTCACTCGCCGACGCCGCCGCGCGCATCCGCGCGTACGCCGCGGACCGGCCCGGCGACCGGATCCTCGTCGGCCACGGCTGGGACGCGGCCCGCTGGCCCGAGCGGCGCGCCCCGCGCCGTGAGGAGCTCGACGAGCTCACCGGCGGCCGGCCCCTCTACCTCACCCGGATCGACGTCCACTCGGCCGTGGTCACCACCGCCCTGCTCGATCTCGTCCCCGGCGTCCGCGACCTCGACGGCTTCCGCGACGGCGAGCCCCTGACCGGCGACGCCCACCACGCGGTGCGCGCCGCCGCGTACGGCGCCCTGGCGCCCGCCCAGCGCACCGAGGCGCAGCGGGCCGCGCTCGCCCACGCCGCCTCCCTCGGCATCGGCACCGTCCACGAGTGCGGCGGCCCGCAGATCTCCTCCGAGGACGACTTCACCGGACTGCTGGCCCTCGACGGGCCCGGCCCGCGGATCGTCGGGTACTGGGCCGACCTCGACGTCGAGCGGGCCCGCGCGCTCGGCGCCCGCGGCGCCGCCGGCGACCTGTTCGTGGACGGCTCGCTCGGCTCGCACACCGCCTGCCTCCACGAGCCGTACGCCGACGCGGCCCACACCGGATCCGAGCGCCTCGACGCGGCGGCCGTCGCCGCGCACGTCGTGGCCTGCACGGAGGCCGGGCTGCAGGCCGGTTTCCACGCCATCGGCGACGCGGCGGTGACCGCCGTGGTGGAGGGCGTCCGGGCCGCCGCCGAGAAGCTGGGGCTCGCCCGGATCCGGGCCGCCCGGCACCGCGTCGAGCACGCGGAGATGCTGACGCCCGAGACGATCGCCGCCTTCGCCGAACTCGGGCTCACCGCCTCCGTCCAGCCCGCCTTCGACGCCCTGTGGGGCGGCGACGAGGGCATGTACGCGGAGCGCCTCGGCGTGGAGCGGGCCCGCGCCCTCAACCCGTACGCGGCGCTGCTGCGCGCCGGTGTCCCGCTGGCGCTCGGCTCGGACAGCCCGGTCACCCCGCTCGACCCCTGGGGTACCGTCCGGGCCGCCGCCTTCCACCGCACGCCCGAGCACCGGGTCTCCGTCCGGGCCGCGTTCACCGCCCACACCCGCGGCGGCTGGCGGGCGGCCGGCGTCGACGACGCGGGCGCGCTGGTGCCGGGCGCCCCGGCCGACTACGCGGTCTGGCGCACCGGCGAGCTCGTCGTGCAGGCCCCCGACGACCGGGTGGCCCGCTGGTCCACCGACCCGCGCTCCGGCACCCCCGGCCTGCCGGATCTGACCCCGGGACGCGAACTCCCCGTCTGTCTGCGGACGGTCGTAGGCGGACAAACGGTATTCCTGAGCCCGAACGAGTGACATCGGGACATTTCGCACCCTCGGAAGGAGGTCCGCAGGCTCCGCCGCGACCTGCGGATCTTCCTCGCCGGCCGCCGGCTCCCGGCCGTCCGCCCAGGTCAAACGGGTGTTGACAGCGAGCCGCCACCGGCCGGTAGGTTCGGCGCGTCCACCACGGGACGTCCGACCGGTTCACACCTCCACGCAGTCGCCGAACGCCGCTGGGTCATGGGACGGCCGCGCCGCACAGGGCGCGGACCAACCCCCGAGCCAGGTTCAGCGTCCGTGCCTCGGGGGCGAGGGAAGGTTTTTCCGGCGGAGGGTGCGATCCGGGTGGGGCCCGGGCGTTCAGTAGACAACGGCTCTGGCCGACCCGCAGCCGGCGGGACGGCAGGTCGGCCCGAAGGACGCCGGGCCCCCACCCGCAGCGCATCCGGGACCTCCCGTGCCCGGCGGCCCCGGCCGGGGCCGCCGGCGCGTGCGGGCCGGGACGCGGACGGCGCGCACGCCCGAGACGCCGGCCCTCGCACGGACCTCGCTATGGTGGGCATTCGCGTACGGACGTCAAAGGGGCAGCATTGAACGACGGTGGGCAGCGACGGTACGGCCCGCTCGGCCGGGTCCTGGTGATCATCCCGACCTACAACGAGGCCGAGAACATCAAGCCGATCGTCGCCCGGGTGCGGGAAGCGGTCCCCGAGGCGCACGTCCTGGTCGCGGACGACAACAGCCCCGACGGCACCGGCAAGTTCGCCGACGAGCTCTCCGTCGAGGACGACCACGTCCACGTCCTGCACCGCAAGGGCAAGGAGGGCCTCGGCGCCGCCTACCTCGCCGGATTCCGCTGGGGCATCGAGCACGACTTCGGGGTCCTCGTCGAGATGGACGCCGACGGCTCGCACCAGCCCGAGGAACTGCCCCGGCTGCTCACCGCCCTCAAGGGCGCCGACCTCGTGCTCGGCTCCCGCTGGGTGCCCGGCGGCCGGATCGTCAACTGGCCCAAGTCCCGCGAGTTCATCTCCCGCGGCGGCAGCCTGTACTCCCGCGTCCTGCTCGACCTGCCCCTGCGCGACATCACCGGCGGCTACCGGGCCTTCCGCCGCGAGACCCTGGAGGGCCTCGGCCTGGACGAGGTCGTCTCGGCCGGGTACTGCTTCCAGGTCGACCTGGCCCGCCGCGCCGTCGCCGCCGGCTACCACGTCGTCGAGGTGCCGATCACCTTCGTGGAGCGCGAGGTCGGCGACTCCAAGATGAGCAAGGACATCCTCGTCGAGGCGGTCTGGCGGGTCGCCGGCTGGGGCATCGGCGACCGGGCCCGCAAGATCGGCCGACGGCTCGGCCGCGGCTGACGGGCGCCGACCCCCTCTTTACGACGTTCCTGCGGGCCGCCAGGCACACTGGGGGACATGACGACCGGCGCACCGCCTCCTCTCGCCCCGAAGCGCTCCCGCCTGCGCACCTTCCTCCCGCTCGCCCTCGCCGTCTGGCTGGTCCTGGAGATCTGGCTGCTGACGCTCGTGGCGGGCGCGGCCGGCGGACTGACCGTGTTCCTGCTCCTCGTCGGCGGCGCCGTGCTGGGCGCGGCCGTCGTCAAGAAGGCCGGCCGGCGGGCGTTCGCCAACCTGTCCACCACCTTCAAGGAGGCCCAGGCGGCCGCGCAGAGCGGCCGGGTCCCCGAGGCCCCGCGGCAGAGCGGCGCGGACGACCGCAACGGCTTCCTGATGCTCGGCGGCCTGCTCCTGATGATCCCCGGCTTCCTCTCCGACGCGGCCGGTCTGCTGCTGCTCGTCCCGCAGGTCCGCTCGGCCCTCGGCCGGTACACGGAGAGGGCCGTGGAGCGCCGGATGAGCGCCGCGACGCCCGGCAGCCTCCAGGACGCCTTCCGGCAGGCCCGCATTCACCGGCCGGACGGAAAGGTCGTGCAGGGTGAGGTCATCCGCGACGACGCGCCGCAGGGGCCCGGCGGCCCGCAGGCGCCCCGCCCGCCCCTGACGCCCTGACGCAGCGCGGGGCGCCCCTCGTCCGGGGCGCCCCGGAGGTACGCGAACGCCGCGGGGCCCGGTACACCCTGAACGTGTACCGGGCCCCGCGGCGTTGCTGCGTGCCGTCGCGCTCCCCGCTAGGCCGACTTGCGGCTGTCGCGCGGATGCACCGCGATGTTCATGGCGCCGGAGCGCAGGACGGCCAGCCGCTCGGCCAGCACCTCCTCGAGCTCCTCGCGGGTGCGCCGCTCCATGAGCATGTCCCAGTGCGTACGCGCCGGCTTGCCCTTCTTCTCCTCGGGGCCGTCCCCGTCCACCAGGAGTGCCTGGCTTCCGCAGACCTTGCACTCCCACTCCGGCGGAATCTCCGCCTCGACCGAGAACGGCATCTCGAAACGATGCCCCTTCTCGCATGCGTACTCCACCGCCTGGCGCGGGGCCAGATCGATGCCGCGGTCGGTCTCGTAGCTGGTCACCACGAGGCGCGTGCCGCGAAGAGCTCGCTCACTCATGAATCGTGCCTCCCGGGCTTGTCGCCCACAGGACAGGTGTCGCTGTCGTCGTCATCCGGTCAACGTCCGGTCGGCGGTAAAGATTCCCGTTGCGGGTCATGCGTCGCCCGTCGTGCCGCCCCTTGTTGTACCCACCAGTGCCCGGTTTGTCACATCTGGCAGCAGATGTCACCCAGCGCCTTCACGAAGTTGGCACGCAGTAACGGTCCGTCTGGCAGGCCAAAGGTGTACACTACCGGACTTTCGTTCCGACGTCTAAATCCGCTCCGGAACCGGGTTCCCCGCGGCCTCCACCGCACGCCGCACCGGCACCCGTGCCAGCAGCACGAACCCGAGCACGAAGAAGATCACCAGGGAGATGATGGCATCCCGGTAGCTGCCGGTCAGCTGATACGCGAGACCGAACACCAGCGGACCGAGCCAGCTCAGCCCCCGGTCGCTCATCTCGTACGCGGCGAAGTACTCCGCCTCCTTGCCGCGCGGCACCAGGTGCGAGAACAGCGAGCGCGACAGCGCCTGGCTGCCGCCCAGCACCAGACCGATCGCCGCCGCCAGGCAGAAGAACGCCACCGGCGCCCCGGCCGGCAGGAAGTAGCCGGCCGCCAGGATCAGCGTCCACACCGCCAGCGAGGCCAGCACCGTGCGCTTCGCGCCGTACGTGCGCGCCAGCCGGCCCATGCCCAGCGCGCCCGCCACGGCCAGGACCTGCACCAGCAGCACCGCCGTGATCAGCGTCGTCTGCTCCAGCTCCAGCTCCTCGGAGCCGTACACCGACGCCTGCGAGATCACCGTCTGCACGCCGTCGTTGTAGATGAGGTACGCGACCAGGAACGACAGCGTCAGCGGATGCCGGCGCATGTCCCGCAGCGTCGCCATCAGCTGCTTCCAGCCGCCGCCGACCTCGCCCTCCCGGGCAGCCGGCCCCACGGCCCGGTCCCGCAGCCTGCGCAGCGGGATCAGGGTGAAGGCGCCCCACCACAGACCGGCCGACGCCAGGCAGATCCGCACCGCCGCGCCCTCGCTCAGCCCGAACGCGTCGTGCTGCGCGTACAGCACCAGGTTCAGCACCAGGACCAGCGCGCCCGAGGTGTAGCCGAAGGCCCAGCCCCGCGAGGACACCGCGTCCCGCTCCTCGGGCGCGGCGATCTGCGGCAGATACGCGTTGTAGAGCACCATCGACACCGACAGCGAGGCGTTCGCCACGATCAGCAGGAACGCGCCCAGCAGATAGCGGTCGCCCTCCAGGAAGAACATGCCCGCCGTCGCCGCCGCGCCCGTGTAGGCCGCCGCGGCGAGCATCGGCTTCTTCCGGCCGGTGCGGTCCGCCGCCGCGCCGACCAGCGGCATGACGAGCACGGCGACGAGGATCGAGGCCGAGACCGCGTACGCGAACAGCGAGCCCGCCCGCACCGGAATGCCCAGCGGGTGCACGAAGCCCTCCGCGTCCGCGGCCGATTTGGCCACGGCCGTGAGATAGGGCCCGAGGAAGACGGTCACCACGCTCGTCGAGTACACGGAGCAGGCGAAGTCGTAGAAGTACCAGCCGCGCTGCTCGCGCTTGCGCTCGGCCGGATCGGCGGTCAGGCCCTCCGGCTCCCCGGCGGTGTCAGCGGTCACGTGCGCGGCCCCCTCGTGCGGTCCCCGTGGCGGAGACGCGCGCTCAGCTCCACGCGCCCCGATCGGTCAGGACGTCGCGCAGCGTCTCCAGATGATCGGTCATGATGCCATCGACCCCCAGGTCGAGGAGAGAGTTCATCCGCTCCGGATCATTGACGGTCCACACGTGCACCTGCAGCCCGCGGGCGTGCGCCTCGCGCACGAAGCGCCGGTCCACCACCCGGATCCCGCCCTGGCTCTCCGGCACCTGCGCCGCCACCGCGCCCGCGCGCAGCGCCGCCGGGATGCCGAACGAGCGCAGCCGCAGCCCCAGGACCCCGCGCACCCCGAACGAGGTGGCCAGGCGCGGTCCGGCCAGGCGCTGCGCCCGGGCGACCCGGCGCTCGTCGAAGGAGCCCACGCAGACCCGGTCCCAGGCACCGGTCCGGCGGATCAGGTCCACCAGCGGCTCCAGCGCGGACTCCGCCTTCAGATCCACGTTCCACCGGGCCTCGGGGAACTCGTCGAGCAGGTCCTCGAAGAGCGGCAGCGGCTCCTTGCCGGCCACCCGGACCTCGCGCACCGCGCTCCACGGCAGGTCGCGGATCCGGCCGGCGGTGTCGGTCACCCGGTCCAGGGTGGTGTCGTGGAAGGCCACCAGCACCCCGTCCGAGGTGGTGTGCACATCGGTCTCGAAGTAGCGGTAGCCCGCCGAGGCGGCGCGCCGGAACGCGGCGGCGGTGTTCTCCAGGCCGTCCGCCGTGCCGCCGCGGTGGGCGAACGGGATCGGGGCCGGGTGGTCCAGGTAGGGGTGGCGTACGCGAGTCACGGCCGCAGTATGACCTGCTTCGGTGTCCCGGAGGCGACCACGGTGCTGCCCGCGTCCGGCTCGGCGACGGCGAAGTACCGCAGGAAGAACTGCGCGAGCGGGCCGATGCTCAGCGCGTACAGCACCGTGCCGACGCCCAGCGAGCCGCCGAGCAGGAAGCCGGAGACCACCACGGCCACCTCGATCGCCGTGCGGACCAGACGGATCGAGCGGCCGGTGAGCCGGTGCAGTCCGGTCATCAGGCCGTCGCGCGGACCGGGCCCGAAGCGGGCGGCGATGTAGAGGCCGGTGGCCAGTCCGTTCAGCACGATGCCGAGGAGCATGAGCGCGATCCGCAGCGGCAAACCCTGGGCGTCGGGGACCAGGGCGAGGGTGGCGTCCATCGCGACGCCGATCACGAACACGTTGGAGACCGTGCCGAGGCCGGGCTTCTGCCGGATCGGGATCCACAGCAGCAGCACCACGGCGCCGACGACGATCGACACGGTGCCGATGGTCAGTCCGGTCCGCTCCGCGAGACCCTGGTGGAGCACGCCCCAGGGCTCCAGGCCGAGCCCGCCGCGCACGAGGAGCGCCGAACTCGCCCCGTACAGCGCGAGGCCCACGTAGAGCTGCGTGAGCCGGCGAGGCAGATGCCGGCCGCGGAGGCCGGAGGCGATGGACATGGAGATGCCCCCCTGTCTGGTGGATGTGGACTGACACATGACACCCTGTGGCAGGGGCAGAGATGCCAACCATGGCCAATCCGAGGAAGGTGGACTGAATTCCATGGCTGAATGGACTTCGGCGGTGGGGGCCGCCCAGCTGGCCCGGCAGCTCCAGGCGCAGCAGCCGCGGCCCGCGGGCCCCGGCGCCCGCAAGCCGCCCGCCTACCGCGCGCTGGCCGACGGCATCCGCCTGCTGGTCCTGGAGGGCCGGGTCCCCGTCGCCGCCCGGCTGCCCGCCGAGCGCGAACTGGCGCTCGCGCTGACCGTGAGCCGGACGACCGTCGCGGCCGCGTACGAGGCGCTGCGCGCCGAGGGCTTCCTGGAGTCGCGGCGCGGCGCCGGCAGCTGGACCGCCGTCCCGGCCGGGAACCCGCTGCCCGCCCGCGGCCTCGAACCGCTGCCGCCGGAGTCGCTGGGCTCCATGATCGACCTCGGCTGCGCGGCGCTGCCCGCGCCCGAGCCGTGGCTCACCCGCAGCGTGCAGGGGGCGCTGGAGGAGCTGGCGCCCTACGCGCACACCCACGGCGACTACCCGGCCGGGCTGCCGGTGCTGCGGCAGATGATCGCCGACCGCTACACCGAGCGCGGCATCCCCACGATGCCGGAGCAGATCATGGTCACCACCGGGGCCATGGGCGCCATCGACGCCATCTGCCACCTCTTCGCCGGGCGCGGCGAGCGGATCGCCGTGGAGTCGCCTTCCTACGCCAACATCCTCCAGCTCATGCGCGAGGCCGGCGCCCGGCTCGTGCCCGTCGCCATGGCGGAGGGGCTCGGCGGCTGGGACCTCGGCCGCTGGCGGCAGGTGCTGCGGGACGCGGCGCCGCGCCTCGCGTACGTGGTCGCCGACTTCCACAACCCGACCGGCGCGCTCGCGAGCGAGGACCAGCGCCGGCAGCTCGTCGACGCGGCCCGGTCCGCGGGGACGGTGCTGGTCGTGGACGAGACGATGACCGAGCTGTACCTGGACGACGACCTGGAGATGCCGCGGCCGGTCTGCGCCTTCGACCCCGCGGGCGCGACCGTGCTGACGGTCGGCTCGGCGAGCAAGGCGTTCTGGGCCGGGATGCGCATCGGCTGGGTGCGGGCCTCGCCCGACGTGATCCGCTCCCTGGTCGCCGCCCGCGCCTACGCGGACCTGGGCACGCCGGTCCTGGAGCAGCTGGGCGTGCACTGGCTGATGCGCACCGGCGGCTGGGAGGAGGCGGTCGCGCTGCGCCGCGCCCAGGCCCGCGAGAACCGGGACGCGCTGGTCTCGGCGGTGCGAAGGGAGCTGCCGGACTGGGAGTTCCACGTTCCGCGCGGCGGTCTGACGCTCTGGGTCCGCACCGGCGGCCTGTCCGGCTCGCGCCTCGCCGAGGTCGGCGAACGCGTCGGCGTCCGGGTGCCCTCGGGCCCCCGCTTCGGCGTCGACGGCGCCTTCGAGGGCTACGTCCGGCTGCCCTTCACCGTCAGCGGCCCGGTCGCCGAGGAGGCGGCCGCCCGTCTCGCCGCCGCCGCCCGCCTGGTGGCCTCCGGCGCGGCCACCGGCGCCGAGCCGCCGCGCACGTTCGTGGCGTGACCTCCGGGTCCTGACACGAAGACGGCCCGTACGAGGCGGGGTCCTCGTACGGGCCGTGTCGTGCCGCGTGGTCCGTCAGCCCTCCGCGGGGACGATCGCGTGCTGCGCCGTGGCCTCCGCCTCGGACTCCGGCACGGTCTTGCGCAACCCCTCCGGCAGGACCTGGGGCAGCGCCTGCGGGTCCGGGAGCGGGTCAGGGTCCAGGGCGCCGGAGCGCGGGGGCAGGAGCGCGGTGACCGCCTGCCGGTGGGCGGCGGGGGCGGCGTCGTCGTACGGGTCCGGCGTCGCCGGGGTCTGCAGGCGGACGACGGGGCCGGCGCCCAGGCGGGCGTAGCCGCGGCCCGGGGGGACCTCCGGCGCCGGCGTCGTGTGCGGCGCCGCGCCGAGCACGGCCTCGATCCGGTCGGGGGCCGCCGGGCCGAGGACCACGCGGGCGCGGGTGTGCGTCCGTACGGCCTCGCCGATGGCGTCCAGGGCGTCGAACTGCTCCGCCACCACCACCGTCACCTGCGCCGCGCGCCCGTGCCGCAGCGGCACCTGGAGCAGGGCCTGCGGGTCGGTGCGGTCGTCGGCGGCCGCCAGGTACGACAGGACGCTCGGGCGGTCCAGCAGGATCCACAGCGGCCGGCGGGTGTCCTCCGGCGCGGGCAGGCCCGCCTGCCGCGCCCGGTTCGCCGCGACCAGCCGCCGCTCGGTCTCGTGCGCCGCCCACTCCAGGCTCGCCAGCGCGCCCGGCAGTCCGCACTCGACCGCCAGCACCCCGGCCCGCCCGGTCAGGCAGGCGTACTCGCCCGTGCCCGCCCCCTCGACGACCAGCACGTCGCCGTGCGGCAGCGCCTGCAGGGCGAGCGACCGCAGCAGCGAACTCGCGCCGCTGCCCGGCTGGCCGACGACCAGCAGATGCGGCTCCTGCGAGCGCGGGCCGGTCCGCCACACCACGGCCGGCGCGTCCTCCTCGCCGTCCGCCGCGACCACCGGCACCGTCCGCTGCACCGCGTCCGCGTCGGTGAACCCGAGCACCGTCTCCCCGGGCGCCGTCACGAAGCGCTGCGCCGCGATCGTGGTCGGCAGCGGCGCGAGCACGGTCATCAGCAGCTGGTTGCCCTCCTCGTCCCAGTCGAAGCGGTACTCCCGTCCGCGCCCCGACTTGGCGTGCAGCAGCTGCTCGATGCGGGTCCGGGCGGCGGGCTCGCCGTCCGTGAAGTACGCCGGGTACCTGATGCGCAGCCGCGTCAGCCGCCCGTTCTCGTCGAAGGCGTGGTCCGCGAACGCGCCGCTCCACTCGCCCCCGTGGGAGTACAGCGGCGCGGGGTCGTCCGGCACGGAGAAGTACGGCACCAGCGCCTCGTACAGGCCCTGCAGCCGGGCCAGCTCCGCCTCGTCGGGCCCCGTCCTCACGACGGGGCGTTCGCGCCCCTTCCACGCGGCCGCGCCCATCACCGAGACGAGGGCCAGGAGCGGCCCGTACGGCATGAGCGCGACGACCAGGACGCAGGCCGCGACCAGGAACAGCGTGGGACCGCGCCGCTCCTTGGGGGTCGCGGCCCACTTGGCGCGCGCGGTCGCGGCCAGCTTCCGCATGCCACGGGAGACCGTGATCAGCGGATGGAGCACGTCGGTGGCGCTGTCGGCGGCCGTGCGCGCGATCTCTCGACTGCGAGCGATCCGGTCGCTGCCGCTGGTCAGAATGCGGGGGAGTGGTCGCCGGGCCACGTCGTACTCCTGGAGTTGTGGAAGGGGCTGTGGGGCGTCGGCGTCAGAACTTGATGCCGCCCAGGAGGCTGGCGAGGCTCTGGCCGCCGGCCGTGATGCTCGGCGCGATCGCCGTGCCGGCGAGGTAGAAGCCGAACAGTGCGCTGACGAGGGCGTGGGACGCCTTCATCCCGTCCTTCTTGAAGAACAGGAAGCAGATGATTCCGAGCAGCACCACACCTGAGATGGACAGGATCATTTGGGGTTCTCCTGGTTGAGGGGACAGTCACCATGAGTCCTTCCAGGTTCACAGGAAGTATCTATGCGATAAAAGGTGCAAAAGAGTGAAAAGCTGGCGTTTTCACTTGACCGGCGGACGGGGACCCGTTCCCCGGGTGGCGAAAGCCCCGGGGTGCGGTAGAGGACCCGGCCGTCGCCCCGTCCGCGGGTGATCTTTGCCGTGGAGGCCCCCGCTCATGTCGCGCGACGGGCAGTACCCTGTCGATTCACTCGTACGGCCCCAGCGAAAGGCGGACCCATGGGCAGCGTCCCGGAGACCCCCGAGACCCCTGCGACCCCCGACCCGGAGGTCGTCCGGCTGGCGACCGAGGTCTTCGACCTCGCGCGCCGGGGCGACGCCGGCGCCCTCGCGGCGTACGTCGACGCGGGCGTCCCGGTGGACCTCACCAACGACCGGGGCGACACCCTGCTCATGCTCGCCGCGTACCACGGGCACGCCGACGCCGTGCGGGTCCTGCTCGCCCGCGGCGCCGAGGCCGACCGCGCGAACGACCGGGGCCAGACCCCGCTGGCCGGCGCCGTCTTCAAGGGCGCCGAGGACGTCGTCCGCGCCCTCGTCGAGGGCGGCGCGAATCCGGAAGCCGGGACTCCGTCCGCGGCCGACACGGCGCGGATGTTCGCCAGGACCGAGCTCCTGGCACTCTTCGAATCCCGGTGAACGGGTACTGAACAGCAGGTGAGAGCGGTCCCGTAAATGTGGTCGCGGTCCGGAAACCGCTGGGTCATCATGACGACGAGCCCACAGGGGGCCACCGAAGAGAGGCAGAGGAAGATGGTCATCATCGAGCGACGGACGACGAGCGGCCCTACATGTTGCTGCGCGGCCTAGGTGAACCCCACTGTCCGGTTTTCCCCGGTTGCGTCGACAGCTTGATGTGAGGCCTTCCATGTTCGATCCCGTCATAGCGCCGAGCGGCACGCTGCTCGGTCTGCTGCAGAGGGGCCGCGGCGACGGCACCCTGCACGCCCTCGCAGCGCCACGCGCGGAAGCGCTGGCCGCCCTCAACCACTGCGTTCTGCACGACCCCCGCCAGGACTGGCGCGTCGAGAACCGCTCCCTCTACTACGCACGCCTGTACCTCGACCTGCACGGCGGCCTCGACGAGATCGAGGCGCACCTGTTCGGCGCCGAGGACCTGTTCGACACCGAGGACTCCCGGACCGGGCTCGCGCTCTCCGTCCTGGGACACCTCGCCGCCTACGGCCGCCGGGACGCCCTCCTCCTGCTCCGGCGCTACGCGGCGACCGGGGCGAACTGGGCCTGGGCGCTCGACGAGCTCGCCCTGCGCGACGACGACACCGGACTGCGCGCCCTGGCGGAGCCCGTCCTCGCCCGCTTCCCGGCCGACCCGGAGGGCGACGCCGCCCTGGCCGCGGCCGTCCGGGACGCCTACGAGCCGCGCCCCTGGCGGCTGTGGGCCGACGACCCGCGCGAGGCCGTGGGCGCCCGGGTGCGCGCCGCCGGCGAACGCGGCTCCTTCGACCGCTGGCAGCGGCAGCTGCGGCCCACCGGGCCCCGCCCCGGCTGGAGCGTGCAGGCCGTCCTCGACTGGGCCCAGCAGGGTCTGGAGCGCGGCACGGAACTGCACGGCCCCGCCGCGCGCTGCCTCAACGCCGTCGCCGGACCCGAGGACCGGCCCGCTCTTCTCGAGGCCGCCCGCAGCGGCCCCGACGGAGCGCGCTGCGCCGCACTCCACTACCTCGCCGAAGCCCGTGACCCGGCTGTGCTCGACCTGATCGAGACCGCGTCGACCGACCCCTCCCGGATCGTCGCGACCACCGCCGTCAGCGCCTTCGAGCGGATGTGCGGCGAGGCCGCCGTCGACCGGGCCCGCGGCTGGGTGCAGCGGCCCGACGCGCTCGGCGCCTCCGCGGCCGCCGTGCTCGCCGACCGCGGCGCCCCCCAGGACGCCCCGCTCGTGCTCGGCGCCCTGCGGCGCACCGTCCGCTCCGAAGGACCCGACGCGCCCGCCCTGTACGCCCTCGTCGACGGCGCCGGCCGGCTCGGCATCGGCTGCGCCGCGCCCGTGCTGCGCCACGTCTACCGCGAGACCTCCTCGTCCGAGCTGCGCGGCCGGACGGCCCGCGCGCTCGCCGCGACCGACCCCACGTACGCGACCGGCTTCGCCGTCGAGTGCCTGTGGGACTGCGAGGAGACCACCCGGGAACTGGCCGCCCAGTACGCCGAGACCGGGGACGTCCGGGTGGCCGAGCGATTGCGCAGGCTCGCCGCGGACCCGGCCGAGGAGGCCGAGGTCCAGACGGCGGTACGCAACCGCATCGGCCCCGACCTCCAGGTCTGAGGCCGCCGTCCGAGCCCGCCCCCACCGGGGCGGCGCGGCCCGCGCCGGACACGTACCGGCGCCGAGGCCCCGCCCGGCTGCGCGGGTGGGCTCGCGCAGCACCGCGCCCCGTCGGTCATGTGACCGACGGGGCGCAGTGTTGTCCGGGGGCCCGGGCGCCTCATGGCCGCGGGCTCCGGCCGGCGAGGTGGAGGAAACGGTCCGGCAGGGCGGCCAGCCACGCGGCCCGCTCGCTGGCGATCTCCTTCAGCCGGGCGTGGTCGCTGCGGGCGACCAGGTGACCCAGGTAGCGTTCCTCGAACTTCGCGTACTCCCGGTGCAGCGTGCGCAGCGCCGAGGCCACGTCGCGCTCCGGGGCGCCGACGAGGCGGGCGAGCGGCGCCGTGTACTGCTTCCAGCGGCCCTCGACGGCCTGCCGCAGCCGCACGTCGAGTTCGCCGGACCGGTCGATGACGCGCCGCAGTTCCTCCGGCTCGAGGCCGAGCGCGTCCGCCAGGAGCAGGGTCTGCCGGTCGGTCCCCGTCCAGTGGTGCTCCTGCTCCGCGCGGACGTAGTCCTGCGGATGCATGCCGAGGCGCCGGGCCAGCCGCTCGGCGGTGAACTGCCGGGCCAGGCGGTGTTCGCGCAGCGACCGCGGCCGCAGATCCATGAGTTCCGGCACCGGGGACCACAGCGCGTCGGCCAGTGCGAAGAGTTCGGCCTCCGACGGCGGTGCGGTCCCCGCCTCCCAGGCCAGCAGGGCTTCCACCGGACGGTGCACCCCCAACTGCGCCATCGCGGCGACCACTTGCTCCGGGGTCAGGCCGATGCGGAGACGGGCGGCCCGGGCCTGGCCGGGGGAGAACGGAGGGTACGAGGACACGTGCGGATCACCTCGGCTGCGCCGGGGCGGCCCAGGGATCCGCTCCGTCGTCGTCGGACGCGGCGAGGCTGTCCCAGTCGATGTTCCGCCGGGTGCGCCGGTTCTCGAACAGGTGGAAGAACAGGTTCAGTCCGACCGCCGTGAGCGTGCCGAGGGTGATGCCGCTGCCGAGGACGGCCCGTACCTCCGTGGGCATGCGCTCGAAGAAGGGCGCGACGGCGGTCGGCAGCATCGCGGCGCCGAGGCTGATGGCCAGGATGAGGGCGTTGCGCTCCTCCCGGAGGTCGACCTTGGCGAGGATCTGGATGCCCACCGCGGCGACCATGCCGAACATGGCGACGGCCGCGCCGCCGAGCACGGGATGCGGGACGGAGGCCACGACGGCGCCGGCCTTCGGCACCAGACCGAGCAGGATCATGAAGACACCGGCCGCGACCACGACGAACCGGCTGGTGACCCGGGAGATCCGGACCAGACCGATGTTCTCCGCGAACGCCACGTACGGGAAGGCGTTGAGCATGCCGCCGATGACGGTGGACAGGCCGTCGGCCCGCAGGGCCCGGCTGACGGTGTCCCCGTCGACGTTCTTGCCGGTGATCTCGCCCATGGCGTACACGTCACCGGTGGTCTCGACCATGGTGATGAGCATGACGACGACCATCGCCAGCATCGGGAAGACCGCGAAGTGCGGCAGGCCGAAGTGCAGCGGGCTGGTGACACCGACCCAGTCGGCGGTGTCGACCGCCCCCAGGTCGACGTCCCCGAGCAGCCAGGCGACGAACGTCCCGCAGACGAGCCCGAGCAGGACCGCGATGCCGCGCAGGAACGGGCCGCCGAACCGCACCACGAGCAGGATGAACAGCAGGGTTCCGCCCGCGTACGCGAGGTGGGCCGGGCTGCCGTACTCGGTTCCGCCGATGAGCGCCGCCCCGCCGCCGACGTCCTGGAGCGCCACCGGGATCAGCACGATGCCGATGACCGTCAGCAGGGTGCCGGTGACGATCGGCGGGAAGTACACGGTGAGCCGCCCGACGAACGGGGCGAAGAGGAAGACCGCGAGGCCGCCGGTGATGACCGCGCCGTAGACGACCAGCAGTCCGGCCGTGCCGCCGCCCGCGCCCTGACCGATGGCGATCATGGGCGAGACGGCCGTGAAGGTCGCTCCCTGGACGAGCGGCAGCCTGGCTCCGATCCGCCAGAAGCCCCATGCCTGGATGATCGTGGCGATTCCGGCGGTGACCAGGTCGGCGTTGATGAGGTAGACGAGTTCCTGCCGCGAGAGCCCGAGGCTGTTGCCCAGGATCACCGGTACGAGCACGGCGCCCGCGTAGAAGGCGAGGACGTGCTGGAAGCCGTAGAGCGCGAGGGTGGGCAGCGGGAGGACCTCGTCCACCGGGTGCACGGGGGTGGAGGGTCGTCGGCGCGAGGCCAGTGGTGCCATCTCTGCCTTGCCTTGAGGGGGAGGGAGAAGGGGTGGTGAAGGGTGAAGGGTGAAGCCTCGGGGAGAGCGTCCGGGCGACCGCGCGGATCGGGCGGTGCTCCGGCGGCGGCACGGGGTTGCCGGTGCGCGGCCGGGCGTTCGGACGGGGAGGCGGGAAGGGCCACGGGCGAACCACCCGGGCCGGAGACAGATCTTGATGGAAGGGAAGGCTCGGCGCAAGACGAGGGGCCGTATTTTTGCAGGCAAAACCCTTGAGTAACTTACGATTCCATGGCCTGATGCGGGGTCAGCTACGGATTTCGTCGTCCGTCTCGTCGGTCGTCCCGCGGTGCCCGGGGGAAACGCTCATGGGACGTTCGACGGGCGGAAAGATCCACGTTGGCGGGGGAACCCCGGGCCCGACGACAACACCGGTATGCGTGTCGTCATCGTCACCGAATCCTTTCCCCCCGACGTCAACGGTGTGGCGCACTGCGCCCTGCAGACCGCCCGGCACCTCGTCCGGCGCGGTCATGACCCGCTCGTGATGGCCCCGGCCGCGCCGCACGGCGCGGCCGACCCCGCGGACGCCGCCGCACCCTGCCCCGTGGTCCGCGTCCCGTCCCTTCCGCTTCCGGGATACCCGCAGGTCAGAGTGGCCCTGCCGAGCCGACGGGTGGCCGCCGCGATCGCCGCGCACCGCGCGGACGTGGTCCACCTCGCGAGCCCGTTCGTGCTCGGGGTACGCGGCATGGCGGCCGCCGCCCGGCTCGGCATCCCCGCCGTCGCCGTCTACCAGACCGACCTGGCCGGTTACGCCCGCACCTACGTCGGAGCCGGCGAGGGCACGGCCTGGCGCCGGCTGCGCACCGTGCACGCCGCCGCCGACCGCACCCTCGCCCCGTCCTCCGCCGCCGTGCGCGACCTGGAGGAGCACGGCGTGCCGCGGGTACGGCTCTGGCAGCGCGGCGTCGACACCGCGCGCTTCCGGCCCGGGCTGCGCGACGAGGCCCTGCGCCGCGCCCTCGCGCCCGGCGGCGAGGTCCTCGTCGGGTACGTGGGCCGGCTCGCGCCCGAGAAGCGCGTGGAGCTGCTGGCCGGCGTGTGCGGGCTGCCCGGGGTCCGCGTCGTCGTGGTCGGCGACGGGCCCAGCGAGCCCGGCCTGCGGGCCGCGCTGACCGGGGCGGTGTTCCTCGGCCGGCGCACCGGCGACGAGCTGGCGCGCATCTTCGCCTCCCTCGACGTGTTCGCGCACACCGGCCCGTACGAGACGTTCTGCCAGACCGTGCAGGAGGCCATGGCCAGCGGCGTCCCGGTCGTCGCCCCCGCCGCCGGCGGGCCGCTCGACCTCGTCGACCACCGCACCACCGGCTTCCTGGTGCCTCCGGACGACGCCGCCGCGACGAGCGCGGCCGTGGCGACCCTGGCCGCCTCACCGGACCTCCGCGCCGTCTACGGCCGCGCCGCCCGCGCGGCGGTCGGGCGGCGCACCTGGGAGGCGGTCGGCGACGAGCTGCTCGTCCACTACACCGAGGTCCTGGACGCCCGGCGCACGGCGGTGGCGGCGTGAGCGGCGCGGCGGTCCGGACGGCGGCGCGGACCGGGCCGCGGACGGACGCGGCGGAGGCGGCGGGGGCGGGGGCCGCGGGCGGGCTGCGGATCGTCCGCGTCGCCAACTTCGTCACCCCCACCTCCGGCGGACTGCGCACCGCCCTCGACCGGCTCGGCCGCGGCTACCTCGCCGCCGGGCACGAGCCGGTGCTGATCGTTCCGGGCGCGGAGGCCGACGACCGGGTCACCGAGCAGGGCCGCGTGATCACACTGCCCGGCACGGTCCTGCCCGGAACCGGCGGCTACCGGGTGCTCGCCGACCGCACCCGCGTCCGACGGCTCCTGGAGGAGCTCGCGCCCGACCGCCTGGAGGTCAACGACCGCACCACGCTGCGCTGGACAGGGCAGTGGGCGCGGCGCGCCCGCATCCCCTCCGTGATGGTCTCGCACGAGACGGCCGACGGCGTCCTGCGCACCTGGGGCGTCCCGCAGGCCGCCGCCGCCCGCGTCGCCGACCGGCTCAACCGGCGCAGCGCCTGGGCGTACTCGCGGATCGTCTGCACCACCGAATGGGCCGAGCGCGAGTTCGCGCGGATCGGCGCGCGCAACGTCGTCCGCGCACCGCTCGGCGTCGACCTCGACCGCTGCCGGCCCGGCCGGCACGACGCCGCGCTGCGGGCCCGGCACACCGGCGGCGCGCGCGTCCTGCTGCTGCTCTGCTCCCGCCTGTCGGTGGAGAAACGCCCCGGCACCGCCATCGACGCGCTCGCCGAGCTGCGCGCCTCCGGGGTGAGCGCCGCGCTGGTGGTGGCGGGCGAGGGGCCGCTGCGGGAGGGGCTGGAGCGGCGGGCCCGGGGGCTGCCGGTGCGGTTCCTCGGCCACGTCGCCGACCGCGAGGCCCTCGCCGACCTCCAGGCCGCCGCGGACGTGTGCCTCGCTCCCGGCCCCGCCGAGACCTTCGGGCTGTCCGCCCTGGAGGCGCTGGCCTGCGGCACGCCCGTCGTCGCGAGCGCCTCCTCGGCGCTCCCCGAGGTCCTCGGTCCGGCCGGGGCGGCCGCCGCCGACGAGCCCGCGGCCTTCGCCGCCGCCGTACGCGCCCTGCTCGCCGAGCCGGAGGCCGCACGCCGGGCCCGCGCCCGGGCCCGCGCCGAGCTCTTCTCCTGGCACCGCTCCACCACCGCCTTCCTCCGCGCCCACGACGCCCGCACCCTCGAGGCGGCCCCCCGATGACCCCGCACCCCCGAGGCGGCCCCCCGATGACCCCGCGCACCGACTCCCCGCCGCCCCGGCCCGCGCCGGGCGACGACGCCTCCGTCGTACCCGTCGGCGACGCTCCCCTCGCCCCCGGCCGCAGACCCGGCGGGCCCTCGCGGCCGCCGGGGCGGCCCGACGGGCCCGAACCGCCCCGGCTCCCGGAGCCGGCGGACGCGCCCGACGAGGGGCGGGGGCCCGAGCCGTACGGGCCGCCCCCGAACGGCGTCGCCACGCTCCGGTTCGCCGTGCTCGGGGACTCCCTCAGCGAAGGGGTCGGGGACCGTGTCGAGGGGCGCTGGCGAGGCTGGGGCGCGCTGCTCGCCGAGCACCTCGGGGACGACGAACGCCCCGTCGCGTTCCGCAACTTCGCCGTCAGCGGGGCCCTCAGCCGGGACGTCGCCGAGGACCAGACCCCGCGCGCCCTCGCCTTCCGGCCGCACCTCGCCTCCGTCGTCGTCGGCGTCAACGACACCCTGCGCCGCACCTTCGACATAGGACGGCTCGCCCGCAGCCTCGACCGCGCCTGCGGCGAGCTGGCCGCCGCCGGAGCCGTCCTGCTCACCGCCTGCCTGCCCGACCCCGGCCGAATGCTCGCGCTGCCCGCCCCGCTCGCCCGGCCGCTCGCCCGCCGCCAGCGGGCCGTCAACACCGTCGTCCACGCCCTCGCCGCCCGCCACCGCACCCTCCACCTGCACCTCGCCGACCCCGTCTGGACCAGCGACCGCACCCTGTGGAGCGCCGACCGGCTGCACCCCGGCGAGCGCGGCCACCGGGCCATCGCCGCCGAGTTCCACGCCCTGCTGGCCGCCGCGGGCCTCGCCCACGGCACGCCGCCCGCCCGCGAACCCCGGCAGCCTCCGCCCACCACGCTCGACGTGCTGCTCTGGCTCGCCACCTCCGGCACCGGCTGGGTGGTCCGCCGCTGCCACGACCTGCTGCCGCAGCTGACGGTCCTCGCCGCGGACGAGCTGAGGCACCGCGCCCGCGGCACCGGCGCCCGCCTCGACCGGCGCGCCGAGCAGGCCCTGACCGCCGCCCTCGCGGCCGTGTCGCTCGACGTCCCCCGCGCCAAAATGGGGGAATGACCGGACGCTGGGAGTTCTGGATCGACCGCGGCGGCACCTTCACCGACGTCGTGGGCCGCCGCCCCGACGGCCGCCTCGTCACCCGCAAGCTGCTCTCCCACGACCCCGCGCGCCGGCAGGACGCCGCCGTCGCCGGGATCCGGCTGCTGCTCGGCCTCGGCCCGGAGGAGCCCGTCCCGGCCGACCGGATCGAGGTCGTCAAGATGGGCACGACCGTCGCCACCAACGCCCTCCTGGAGCGCCGCGGCGAGCCGACCGTCCTGCTGATCACCGAGGGCTTCCGCGACGCGCTCCGCATCGCGTACCAGAACCGGCCCCGCCTGTTCGACCGTCACATCGTGCTCCCCGAGGCGGTGTACGAGCGCGTCGTCGAGGTCCCCGAACGCGTCGACGCCCACGGCCGCGTCGTCCGCCCCCTCGACGAGGACGCCGCCGCCGACGCGCTGCGCACCGCGCACGACGACGGCTACCGCAGCGTCGCCGTCGTCCTGCTGCACGGCTACCGCCACCCCGCGCACGAGACCCGCGTCGCGGCCCTCGCCCGCGCCGCCGGCTTCCCGCAGATCAGCAGCTCGCACGAGGTCAGCCCGCTGATCCGGCTCGTGCCGCGCGGCGACACCACCGTCGTCGACGCCTACCTCTCGCCGATCCTGCGCCGCTACGTCGACGAGGTCGCCCGCGAACTGCGCGGCGTGCGGCTGATGTTCATGCAGTCCAACGGCGGGCTGCGCGAGGCCGCCCGCTTCCGCGGCAAGGACGCCGTCCTGTCCGGCCCCGCGGGCGGGGTCGTCGGCATGGCCCGCAGCTCCCGGCAGGCCGGCCACGACCGCGTCATCGGCTTCGACATGGGCGGCACGTCCACCGACGTGTCCCACTACGCGGGCGAGCTGGAGCGCGAACTCGGCACCCAGGTCGCCGGGGTCCGCATGCGCGCGCCCATGACGAGCATCCACACCGTCGCCGCCGGCGGCGGCTCCGTCCTGCACTACGACGGCAGCCGCTACCGCGTCGGCCCGGACTCCGCCGGCGCCGTCCCCGGCCCGGCCTGCTACCGCCGCGGCGGCCCGCTCACCGTCACCGACGCCAACGTCATGCTCGGCCGCGTCCAGCCCGCCCACTTCCCGGCCGTGTTCGGCCCCGACGGCGACCAGCCGCTCGACGCCGGCGTCGTCCGGGAGCGGTTCACCGCCCTCGCCGAAAAGGTCGGCGGCGGGCGCACCCCCGAGGAGGTCGCCGCCGGCTTCCTGGAGATCGCCGTCCTCGACATGGCCAACGCCGTGAAGAAGATCTCCGTCCAGCGCGGCCACGACGTCACCCGCTACGCCCTCACCAGCTTCGGCGGCGCCGGCGGCCAGCACGCCTGCGCCGTCGCCGACGCCCTCGGCATCGACACCGTCCTCGTCCCGCCGCTCGCCGGCGTCCTGTCCGCGTACGGCATCGGCCTCGCCGACGCCACCGTCCTGCGCGAGCAGTCCGTCGAGGCGGAACTCGACGCCGCCGCGCTCGCCCGCGTCGAGGAGCTGTGCGCCGCGCTCGCCGACCGCACCCGCGCCGAACTGCGCGCCGACGGCGTCCCCGACACGGCGATCGGCACCCGGGCCCGCGTCCTGCTGCGGTACGCGGGAACCGACGCGAGCCTGCCCGTACCGCTCGGAGCGGCGGACACGATGACCGAGGAGTTCACCGCCGCCCACCGCGCCCGGTACGCCTTCACCATGGACC
Source organism: Streptomyces tritici (assembly GCF_048500665.1). NCBI lineage: Bacteria > Bacillati > Actinomycetota > Actinomycetes > Kitasatosporales > Streptomycetaceae > Streptomyces > Streptomyces tritici. The sequence continues at coordinate 861,552 of NZ_CP183183.1, read as the reverse complement.
GGCCGCTCGTCGTCGAGGCCGTCCAGGTCGAGGCCACCGGCGCCGCCGGGCCGCACGAACCCCCCGCCGCGGACACCTCCGACCGCCGCGGCCCGCTCGTCCCGCACGACACGGTCACCCTGCACACGGGCGGCGCGCCCCGCGACGTCCCGCTGCACCGCCGCGCGGACCTGCGTCCCGGCGACGTGGTCACCGGCCCCGCGATCGTCGCCGAACCGGACGCCACCACCGTCGTCGACCCCGGCTGGCGGGCCACCGCCACCCCGCAGGGTCATCTGCGGCTCACCCGCGCCACGCCCCGCCCGGCGCGCGTCGCCGCCGGGACCGAGGCCGACCCCGTCCTCCTGGAGGTCTTCAACAACCTCTTCATGGCGATCGCCGAGCAGATGGGCGTCCGCCTGGAGAACACCGCCCACTCCGTCAACATCAAGGAACGCCTCGACTTCTCCTGCGCGCTGTTCGACGCCGAGGGCCATCTGATCGCCAACGCCCCCCACATCCCCGTCCACCTCGGCTCCATGGGCGACTCCATCAAGGAGGTGCTGCGCCGCCGCGCCGGGGACCTGCGGCCGGGAGACGTGTACGCGGTCAACGACCCGTACCACGGCGGCACCCACCTGCCCGACGTCACCGTCGTCACCCCCGTCTTCGGCCCGGAGGGCGAGCTGCGCTTCCTCGTCGCCTCGCGGGGCCACCACGCCGAGATCGGCGGCCTCACCCCCGGCTCCATGCCGGCGTTCAGCCGCACCGTCCACGAGGAGGGCGTCCTCTTCGACGCCTGGCTGCTCGTCCGCGACGGCCGGCTGCGCGAGGAGGAGACCCGCGCCCTGCTCACCGGCGCCGCGTACCCGTCCCGCGACCCCGACACCAACCTCGCCGACCTGCGCGCCCAGATCGCCGCGAACGAGAAGGGCATCGAGGAACTCGGAAAGATGGTCGACCAGTTCGGCCTCGACGTCGTCCGCGCGTACATGCGGCACGTGCGCGACAACGCGGCGGAGTCGGTACGGCGGATCGTCGCGGGGCTGCGCGACGGCGCGTACCGCTACGAGACCGACGCCGGCGCGGTCGTCGAGGTCGCCGTCCGCGTCGACCGTGAACGCCGGTCCGCCGTCCTCGACTTCACCGGCACCTCGCCCCAGCAGCCGGGGAACTTCAACGCCCCGAAGTCGGTGGTGACGGCCGCCGTCCTGTACGTGTTCCGGACGCTCGTCGACGACGACATCCCGCTCAACAGCGGCTGCCTGGAGCCGCTGGAGATCCGCGTCCCGGACGGCTCCCTGCTCGCCCCCGCGTACCCGGCGGCCACGGTCGCCGGGAACGTCGAGACCTCGCAGGCGGTGACCGGGGCGCTGTACGCGGCCCTGGGCGTGCAGGCCGAGGGCTCGGGCACGATGAACAACGTGACGTTCGGCAACGACCGCGTCCAGTACTACGAGACCGTCGCCAGCGGCTCCGGCGCGGGCGACGGCTTCGACGGCGCGGACGCCGTGCAGACCCACATGACCAACTCGCGGCTCACCGACCCGGAGGTCCTGGAGTGGCGCCACCCGGTCCGCGTCGACGCCTTCGAGATCCGCACCGGCAGCGGCGGGCGCGGCCGGTGGCGTGGCGGCGACGGCGTGGTGCGCCGGCTGCGGTTCCTGGAGCCCATGACGGTGACCCTGCTGACCGGCCACCGCCGTGTCCCCCCGTACGGGATGGCGGGCGGCGCCCCCGGCGCCCTCGGCGAGAACGAGGTGCGCCGCGCCGACGGCACCACCGAGCGCCTGGCGGGCGTGGCCGCGGTCGAGGTCGGCCCGGACGACGTCCTGGTCCTGCGCACCCCTGGGGGAGGGGGATACGGCAGCCCGCCGGACGACGGGGACGACGGGGACGACGGGGTGGACGGGGAGGGCGGCGGCTGCGCGCCGGTGTCGCGCTGACCCGTGGCCGACCTGTGCTGGTCAGGGATGACATTCGGCCAATCGTTTGACGTGCGCCTGACAATTCAACATCCCTGTGGGACCTTCCCCGACGCACCCTCACACCCCCACGAGGACGTGGCCCGAAGGAGCGAACATGAAGCACATGTCGAAGCTCTCCTGCGTCACCGCCCTGATCGTCGCGGCCACCGCCGCGGCGGCCCCGGCGGCCACCGCGGCGGGACCCGCCGCCACCCAGCTGGTCGACGGCGTGATCGTCGTCTCGGGCAACACCTGCACCTGGACCAACGCCCGCACCAGCGCCAACCCGCCCACCGCCCTGACCATCGACCGCACCACCATCAACCGCCCCGGCGGCAACCTCACCTGCACCGGAGGCATCACCGCCGCGCTCAACAACAACCCCGCCCTCACCTTCGACGACGCGGCCGGCCGGGCCCGGGCCGACGTCCTCGACATCACCGGGACGATGAGCGGCATCTCCTGCCGCTACAAGGCGACGAACGTCCTGCTGAACCGCGACGGCACCACGCGGAAGTACGTGAACCAGGCCTTCACCGCGACGAAGACCTCCGGCAGCTTCCTGTGCCCGGGCTCCGTCACCACCGCCGCCGGAGACGCCACCCTCACCTTCCACTGACACCCCGCCCCGGAAGGGCCGGCACCGCGCCGCCGCCGGAAGGAGCCCGCCGGCGGCGGCGCCCGCCGCCCCGGCCGTACGGGACGGTCACCCGTTCGGGGCGGTCAGCCGTACGGGACGAAGCGCACCGGCGTCCCCGGCCGGGCCTGCGCCGCCGCGGCCAGGTCGTCCTCCCGGACCACCCCGACCACCGGGTAGCCGCCGGTCGTCGGATGGTCGGCCAGGAAGACCACCGGCCGCCCGTCCGGCGGCACCTGGACCGCGCCCAGCACCATGCCCTCGCTCGGCAGCTCGCCGGGCACGGCCCGCTCCAGCGCGGGCCCCTCCGTCCGCAGCCCGATCCGGTTGCTCGCCGCCGCCACCCGGTACTCCGCCGTGCCGAGCGCCCGCAGCGCCCCGGGCGTGAACCACCCGTCGCGCGGCCCCCGCCGCACCCGCAGCACCAGCACCTCCGGCGGGCCCGGCCACGGCGCGGCGTCGACGGCCGGCCCCGGTACGGCCGGAGCCGCCCCCAGCGGCAGCACCGCGCCGTCCGCCAGCGGCGCCGGACCCAGCCCGGACAGCAGGTCGGCCGACCGGCTGCCGAGCACGGGCTCCACGGCGATCCCGCCGCCGAACGCCACGTACGACCGCAGCCCCCGCACCGCCGCGCCCACGTCCAGCACCGCCCCGGCCGGAACCCGTACCGCCGCGCCCCACGCGGCCGGCCGCCCGTCCACGGTCACCGGGCACGGCGCGCCGCCCACCGCCACCGTCACGTCGCCGCGCGGGCGCACCGCGCACCCCGAGACCGTGGTCTCCAGGACGGCCGCCGTCTCCGGGTTGCCGGCCAGCCGGTTCACCAGCCGCGCCGCCGCCCGGTCCAGCGCGCCCGACCGCGGCACCCCGAGGTGGGCATGCCCCGGCCGCCCCTGGTCCTGCACGGTCGTCAGCGCCCCGGCCCGCACGACGGCGAACGCCCGGTCCGTCATCGCACGGCCGCCGTGAACCGCACCGGCGTGCCCGGGGCCAGCAGCGCGGCGGGCTCCCGCGCCGGGTCCCACAGCACCGCGTCCGTGCTGCCGATCAGCTGCCAGCCGCCGGGGGAGGAGCGCGGGTACACGCCGGTGTACGGCCCCGCGAGCGCGACCGAGCCCGCGGGCACGGCCGTGCGCGGCGTGGCCCGGCGCGGCACGTCGTACTCCGGGCCGAGCCCCGTCAGGTACCCGAAACCCGGCGCGAACCCGCAGAACGCGACGGTGTACGCGCCCGCCGTGTGGATCCGCACCGCCGCCTCCGGCGACACCCCCCACAGCGCCGCGACCTCCGCCAGGTCCGGTCCGTCGTAGCGGACCGGGACGACCACCGGCCCGGCGGCCCGCTCCGGCAGCTCGGGCACCTCCCAGCCGGGCAGCTCCGCCGCGAGGCGACGCGGCTCCGCCAGGCCGTCGAGGAGCACCGTCCGCGCCGCGGGCACGATCTCCCCCACCGCGGGCAGCGTGCCGGCCGCCCGCCGCCGCAGCAGCTCCGCGTGGAGCGCCCGCACCCGGGCCCCGTCCTCCAGCTCGACCAGCAGGGCGTGGTCCCCGACCTCGTACGTCCTCACGCGAACGCCTCCACGCGCACCCCGGCGGCCTCAAGGCGTGCCCGCACCCGGCGGGCGAGCGCCACCGCGCCCGGGGTGTCGCCGTGCAGGCACAGCGACCGGGCCCGGACGGGCACCGGCCGTCCGCAGTGCGAGGTCACGACGCCCGAGCGGGCCATGGCCAGCGACCGCTCCACCACCTCGTCGGGGTCGCTGACGACCGCCCCCTCCCGCGTCCGCGGCACGAGCGTGCCCTCCGCCGTGTACGCCCGGTCGCCGAACGCCTCGGCGACCACGGGCAGTCCGGCCTTCTCCGCCGCCGCGTGCAGCGCCGAGCCGGGCAGGCCCAGCAGCGGCAGCCGTTCGCCGCCGAGCAGCACGCCCTCGACGACCGCCGCCGCCTGCTCCTCGTCGCGCACCACCCGGTTGTAGAGCGCGCCGTGCGGCTTCACATAGGAGACCCGCGTCCCGGCCGCCCGCGCGAACACCTGCAGCGCGCCGATCTGGTACGCGACCTCCGCCGCCAGCTCCTCCGCCGGGACGTCCATCGCCCGGCGGCCGAAACCGGCCAGGTCGCGGTACGAGACCTGGGCGCCGATCCGCACCCCCAGCTCGGCCGCCCGCGCGCACACCCGGCGCATGGTGACGGCGTCCCCGGCGTGGAACCCGCAGGCCACGTTGGCGCTGGTCACGACCGACAGCAACTGCTCGTCGTCGGTCAGCCGCCAGCGGCCGAAACCCTCGCCGAGGTCGGCGTTCAGGTCGATCGAGGCCGAGGTCATGGGGGAGTCCCTCCTGTCGCGCGGGAGCACGCCACCGTAGGGGATTGTTCAACGATCCGACAAGAGGCGTGTTGTCCGGTCCTCGTTTCTGCGCTTGACTCGACGCCGCGGCCGGGTGGCGGAACAGGACCGAAGAGGACCGGGCGGACCGGGCGGACCGGGCGGACCGGGCGGACCGGGCGGACCGGGCGGCGGAACCGGACGGAGAGGCGGAGGACAGTGGAGGAAACCGGCGGGCGGGCCGAGGGCCTGGCCGGCGACCGGGCGCTGCTCGGGCGCACGAGCACGGCGGAACGGGTCGCGGACATCCTGCGCGGCCGGATCGCCGACGGCTGGTTCCCGCCCGGCGCCCGGCTCTCGGAGGAGAGCATCGGCGGCGCGCTCGGGATCTCCCGCAACACGCTGCGCGAGGCGTTCCGGCTGCTCACGCACGAACGCCTGCTGGTGCACGAACTCAACCGGGGCGTCTTCGTCCGGGTCCTCGCCGTGGACGACGTCGCCGACATCTACCGCACCCGGCGGCTCGTCGAGGTCGCCGTCCTGCACGGCCTCGGCCGCCCGCCGTACCCGCTCGACGCCCTCGCCGCCGCGGTCGCGGAGGGCGAGGAGGCGGCCCGGCTCGGCGACTGGACGGGCGTCTCCACCGCCAACATCCACTTCCACCGCGCCCTCGTCGCCCTCGCCGGCAGCGCCCGCACCGACGAACTGATGCGCGGGGTGCTCGCCGAACTCCGCCTCGCCTTCCACGTCGTGGCCGACCCACGCGGACTCCACGAGCCGTACCTCCTGCGGAACCGGGAGATTCTGGACGCGCTGGAGGCCGGGGAGCGCGCGACGGCGGAACGGCTGCTCGCCCGCTACCTGGACGACTCCCGCGACCGCATGATCGCCGCCTACGCCCGCTCCGTGGCGGCGGCGCGCGCCGGCCGCACGTGACTCCGGTCACGCGCCGGGCCCGAAGGGCCCGTTGACGCGGCGGGTGGTTTCTGCGCCGTTTCGACCGTTGTCACTGCGAGGACCTAATCTGTGCACCGTGACATCGCCTGCCTCGACGGACCTCGCTCCGCCCCAGCTCAGCGCGGGACCGCGACCCGCGCAGGGACCGGCCGCCGACGAAGGGCTGGCGCGGCGGCTGCGCGCGCTCGCGTGCACCGCGCCGCTGCACGACCTCGACGCCCGCAAGGCGAACCTGGCCGGCGAGTACTCGGTGTACGCGATGGCCGAGGTCGCGCTCGCCGCGATCGACCTCGTCACCCTCAACATGGACTTCGACACCGGCGCGGACCACGAGCAGATCGTCGCCCGGCTCCTGCCGCGCGTCGCCGCGCAGGCCCCGGGGCGGCCCGCCGCCGAGCACGAGCGGGTGGCCCGCTGGGTCCTGGAGAACCTGATCAACGTCGGCAGCGTCGACCGGGGCTTCCGCGCCGTGTACGGCACGTTCGGCCCGGACGGGGTGTACGTCCGGCGGGACTACGACTTCAAGCTCATCGAGGAGGTCCCCGGGTACGGCGGCGGTGTGTACCTGCGGACCACGGACGAGGCGGTCAACGTCCTCGTCGGCGCGCTCGACACGGACGTCACCAGCGCCCAGATCGCCGCCGAGGTCAAGCTGGAGGTGCTGATCAGCCGGGGCCGCCTCGCGGACGCGCAGCTCGCGGCCGAGCAGGCGCGGTACCGCACGGTCCAGTACGCGGAGACGCTGCGCAGGACGCTGGAGGCGACCCGGCGCAACGTACGGGCGGTCGACTGGCTGAGCGCGGTGCCCGACATGATCGCGGAGGCCCTCGACCACGTCGCCGACCGGTACCGCCACGAGAACGCGATCCTCACCAACATCCGCAAGGCGCGCGACGAGGCGGAGGACCACGAGCACAAGCGGCGCGCGGCCGAGCTCGTCGACATCGTCAAGGACTGCATCCGCCGGCACACCCAGCTCCAGTCCCGTCTGCTGGAGGCGGGCCCGCTGTTCCGCGCCGAGCAGGACCGGCAGGCGTTCGCCACGCCCACCGCGTACACCGGCATCGACCTGTACGGCCAGCTCGTCGCCCCGCTGCTGCCGCTGCCCGTCGAACAGGCGACGCGCGTCACCGACGCGTTCTTCGCCCGCGGCACGGGCCTGCGCACCCCCGTGTCGGTACGCGTCGGGGACCTCGTCGAGCTGCTGCTCACCCCGCCCGTCGAGCGGGAGCACCTCGGCGCGGAGATGCCCGAACCGGACCTGATCGCCACGCCGGACGACAGCCGCTTCAGCGAGGAGCAGCTCGCGAGCGCCATGGAACTGCTCGACCTGGAGCACGACGCCCCGCGCCGGCTGTCCGGCCTGCTCGCCGACGCCCGCCGCCGCGACCCCGACCTGCCGTACCTGGTCGCGCTGCTCGCCGTGCACGCGGCGAGCCCGCCGGTCGGCACGGCGTACCGCCAGGGCGAGGAGCGCCTGCTCTTCGCCGTCGACGACGGCACCCCGCTGGAGGACCCCGAGTTCGGCGGCGCCGACCTCATCGTCGGCACCGCCCTCCTCGACGCCGCCGGCATGGCCGCCGACCGGACGGAATCGGCATGAGCGACCTGATCCCGGACGACCGGGAACCCACCGGCGCGCCCGAACCCGCCGCGGCGGACGCCGTAGCGGCGGAGACGGCCACGGCGGAAGCGGCGACGGCTCCGACGGAAGCGGGGACTGCGGAGACGGCTCCGGTGGAGACGACGGCGGATGCGCCGACGGCGCACGGCGGCGAAACCTCCACTTCCGGCTCCGCCGGCGGAACCGCCGGGCGGGCCGAGACCGCCGGGCGCGCGGACGCCGCCGGGCGGGCCGACACCGCCGGGCGCGCCGACGCCGCCGGGCGGGCCGACACCGCCGAGCGCGCGGACGCCGCCGGGCGGGCCGACGTTGCCGGGCGCGCCGAGCGCGCCGACACCGCCGGGCGGGCCGCCGTCGTGTCCCGGGCGCGGATCGTCCGGGTGGACGTCGGGCCGCCGCCCGCCCCGCCCGCGACGCGGCCGTACGTACGCGGCGTACGGCTCGCCGACGTCTCGCCCGTCGTGGCCGCCCCGCCCGACCGGCCCGCCGTGCAGCCCGTGGAGCTGCCCCTGAAACCCGTACGACCGTCCGTACCCGCCGAGGAGCCCCAGTCGTGAGCGACCACCACGCCGAGCCCGCCGCCGCGTGGAGCGAGCCCGAGACCGTGCCCGCCGCGCCCGCGCCGGGCGGCGCCGTCACGCCCGCCGACGCCGCCGACGCGGCCCGGCTCGTCTCCTTCGGGCTGCAGCCCAAGCTGCTGCCCGCCCGCGACGCCGAGTACACGGAGCTGCTCCGCCGCTACCGCGAGGACCCCGCCTTCGCGCGCCTCGCCGACGCCGTCGCCACCGGACTCGGCCTCGTCGTCCTGGAGGTCTCGCCGCGCGCCGGCATGGCCGTCACCGCCGGCGAGGACTCCGTCTTCGCCGTCCGCATGGGCGACTACGCCCGCCGCGCCAACACCGACGCCGCCGACCGGTTCCTGCACGGCCTCGCCCACCTCGCCGTCGCCGCCCTGGCGTTCCCGCGGCCCGAGGACCTCGCCGACGACTCCTACATCGGCCGCATCACCGTCAACGGCGTCGACGCCTTCGTCCGCCAGGCCTGCCGCCGGCTCGAGGAGCGCGCCGAGCAGCAGGGCGACAACACCGACCCGGCGACCGACGCCCCCGGCCTGGAGGCCGCCTGGCGGATCTACGCCCGCCGCAGCGCCACCGGCGCCACCAAGGACGCCCGCCGCCTCGCCGGCTCGACCACCGGCATCGTCGGCAAGGCCGTCGCGTTCCTCACCGACTCCGGCTTCCTGCAGCGCACCGGCGACGACGCGGGCGGCGCGTACCGCACCACCGCCCGCTACCAGCTCCAGGTCCGCGACATGGCCGGCACCGCCGCCATGGCCGAGCTGATCGACCTCGGCGTCGTGCCCGTCACCGACGGCTCCGCCACCCTGCTCCCGCCGCCGGACGGCGACGACCTGGAGCTGGTCGCCGACGCCGGCCTGCCCTTCCACGCGTAACCGCCCCGCGTAACCACCGAACCAGCCGACGAGAGTTCGCCATGTACGAGTTGTCCCGGGTCCGCCTCTACTCCATCGGTCCCGCCGGTGCGCGCTACGCCGACACCGTCCTGGACCTGCGCGGAGTCGGCGAGCCCGTGCCCAACCCCGCCCCCACCCAGGCGGAGTTCTTCGAGGAGGAGCCGGTCGGCCCGCCGCGCCGCCCCGCGCCCGCGGGCGTCCTCTTCCTGGAGAACGGCGGCGGCAAGTCCGTCCTGCTCAAGCTGATCTTCTCGGTCATGCTGCCCGGCCACCGCAACACCCTCGGCGGCGCCAGCTCCGGCGTGCTGCGCAAGTTCCTGCTCGCCGACGACTGCGGCCATGTCGCGCTGGAGTGGCAGCACACGCTCACCGGCGAGCTGATCGTCGTCGGCAAGGTCAGCGAATGGCGCGGCCGCCAGGTCTCCAACGACCCGCGGAAGTTCGCCGAGGCCTGGTACTCCTTCCGGCCCGGCCCCGGCCTCAGCCTGGACAACCTGCCCGTCGCCGAGGCCACCGCCGTCCGCCCGGCTGCCGAGGGCGCCTCCGGCGCGCAGGGCCGCCGCCGCACGATGAAGGGCTTCCGCGACGCGCTGACGGAGGCCGGCAAGGCGTACCCCCACCTGGAGGTGTACTGGGAGGAGATCCACGACCGCTGGAACGAGCACCTCGGCGAGCTCGGCCTCGACCCCGAACTCTTCCGCTACCAGCGGGAGATGAACGCCGACGAGGGCGAGGCCGCCGGCCTGTTCGCGGTCAAGAAGGACTCCGACTTCACCGACCTGCTGCTGCGCGCCGTCACCGACACCCGCGACACCGACGGCCTCGCCGACCTCGTCAGCGGCTTCGGCAACAAGCTCGGCCGGCGCGCCGAGCTCACCGCCGAACGCGACTTCACCGCCGGCTCCGTCGACCTCCTCGGCCGCATCGTCGAGGCCGCCGACACCCGGGCCCGCGCCCGCGACGTCCACGCCGGCGCCGAGCGCCGCACCCGCACCCTCGCCCGGCGGCTCGCCGCCCGCGCCGCCGAGGAACGGGCCCGCGCCGCCGACCTCGCCCAGCAGGTCACCGCCGCCGCGCACGCCGTCTCCGAGGCCGAGCAGGCCCGCGGACGCAGCTCGCTCGTCGCCGCCGAACTCGCCTACCGCCACGCCTCGCTGGCGCTGACCGCCGCGGAGAAGAGCGCCGCCTCCCAGCGCCGCGAGCTGATCGACGCCCGCACCCTGCACTCCGCCTGGCAGGCCGCCGAGGCCGTCCTGCGGCACCGCGCCGCCGCCGACCGCTCGGCCCGCGTCGCCGCCGCGATCCAGGAGGCCGAGCGGGACGCCGCCCCGGCGCTCGCCGCCCGCGCCAAGGCCGCCGCCGACCTCGTACGGGCGCTGCACGCCGCCGCCGAGGAGGGCGAACGGCACGCGGCCGAGGAGGAGGAGCGCTCCGCCGCCCTCCAGGAGGCCGGCGAGACCGCGCACCGCGACGCCACCGCCGCCGCCACCGAGGCCCAGCGCGCCCGCAGCGAGGCGCAGCACCTGCGGCAGCGGCTCGCCGAGGTCGAGCAGGAGACGGCCGAGGCGGTACGGGCCGGCTGGCTCGACGACAGCGCCCCCGACGCCGACCCGGCCCGCGCCGCGCTCGCCGCGAGCGACGCGGAGAAGACCACCGTCGCGGCCTGGGACGCGGCCCGCGAGGCCGCCCGCACCGCCGCCGACCGGGCCCGGGAGGCCGCCGCCGCGGAGACCCGCGCCGAACTCGCGGCCGCCCGCGCGCAGGACGCGGCCTCCGCCGCCGAGTCCGCGTACGAGGCGGAGCGGCGCGCCGCGGAGTCGATCGCCGCCGACGAGCGCCTCGCCGAACTGCTCAGCCTCCCCTCGTCGGCCCCGGCCCTGCCGGGCCAGCGCGCCGCGGAGGAGCCCGGGACGGGCACCGGCGCCACCGAGGACGCGCCCACCGCCGGCGGGCCGGACTCCGCTCCCGACGGCTCCGGGCCTGCCGCGGACGGCACCGCGCCCGGCGCCGACGGCTCCGCGCCCGCCGCCCGCGGCGCCCGCGCGCAGGCGACCGCCGTCCATGCCCGCGCCGCCGTCCGCCGTCTCGACGGGCCTCTGACCGTCGAGGAGTTCGACCGGTACGCGGACGAACTGCGCGCCCTGCTCGACGGGTCGATCTCCTCCGCCGAGCGCAGCCTGTTCGACCTGCGCACCGCGGCCGCCGACGACGCACGCATCCTCGGCGCCCTCGGCGACGGCGGCCTGCTGCCGCCCGGACCGGACGTCCTGGCCACCGTCGAGTTCCTCGGCGAGCACGGCATCCCCGCCCTGCCCGGCTGGCGCTACCTCGCGCAGGCCGTCGACCCCGCCGACCACGCCCGCGTGCTCGCCGCCCGCCCCGAGCTGGTCGACGGCGTCGTGATCACCGACCCCGTCTCGTACACCCGCGCCCGTGAGGCCCTGGCCGGCGCCGCGCTGCTGCCGCGCTCCACCGTGGCCGTCGGCACCGCCGCCGCGCTGCTCGCCCCGGTCCCCGCGGCCGAGGGCGCCGACTCCGACGTGTTCCTCGTGCCGCCGAACCCGGCCATGCACGACGAGCACGCCGCCGACGAGGAGCGCCAGGCCCTGCGCGAGCGGGCCGCCCGCCGCGACGAGGAGATCCGCACGCTCGCCGCCCGGCTGGCCGGCGACCGGGCGCTGGCCGCCCGGATCGGCTCCTGGCGCGCCGACTGTCCGCCCGGCATGCTCGCCGAGCTGCAGGCCGCGGCCGTCGCCGCGCGCACCGCCGCCGAGGACGCGGCCGCCGCGCTGGCGGAGGCCCGTACCGTACGCGCCGAGGCCGAGGAGGCCGCCACCGACGCCGCCGGCGTCCGCGACGAGCGGCAGGAGGCGGCCCAGCGGGCCCGCCGCGCCGCCGACGCCCTCGCCGGCCTGGCGTTCCGGCTGCGCGAGCGCTCCGCCTGGCAGGCGAGGCTCCGGGAACTCGCCGACGAGGCAGCCGAGTCGGAGGCCCGCGCGCAGACCTGCCTGGAACGCGCCCGCGCCGCCGACGAGGACCGCCGCGCCGCCCAGCGCGCCGCCGACGACGCCCACCGCACCGCCCGCGCCCTGCGCGCCGAGCGCGCGGAGATCGCCGGCGCCCCGGAGAGCCTTCCGGAGGCCGACCCCGACGCGCCGCGCGTCGCCCTGCCGACGCTGCGGGAGGCGTACCGCGCCGCCTCGCAGGTGTACGAGAAGGTCGGCGTCGGCGCCGACCTGCGCGCCGAGCAGGCCCGCGCCGAGAGCGACGAGTCCGCCGCGCTCGCCGAGCTGGACCGGCTCACCAACAAGGTCCGCACCCGCGCCGAGCAGCTCCTGGAGTCCACCGACGGCGCCGACGGCCCGTCCCGCCAGGCCGCCGCGGCCCGTGCCGAGTCGCTCGTCCAGATGCTGGAGTCCCGGGCTTCCGAGGCCAGCGAGAAGCTGGGCCGGCTGCGCGGCGAGGCCGAGCGGCTCGCCCCCGAGGACGGCGCGGCGCACACCGAGCTGCCCGAGGACCAGGTCCCGGCCGACGCCGAGCAGGCGCAGACGCTGCTGCGCGGCGCCACCGCAGAACTCGCCGCCCGCACCGACGCCCTGGACGCCGCGCGCACCGCGCACACCCACCTGCTCCAGGCGCACCGGGCCGCGGAGGACGCCGCCGGCGGCTTCGACGAGACGGCGGCGCTCCTGCGCGACCTGCTGCGCGAGCACACCGACGAGGACCAGGAGCAGCCGGAGCCGTACCCGGGCGGTCTGGAGGAGGCCCGCCGGGCCGCCGCCGAGGCCCGTCGCTCGCTGCGCGGCTGCGCCGCCGACCTGTCGGCCGCCGAGGCGTCCGTGCGCGAGGCGAGCGACATCCTCGTCCGGCACGCCAACTCCACCCGGTACGAGCAGGTCCGCACCCCCGCCCGCCAGCAGATCCGTGAACTGCCCGCGGCCGCCCTGCCCGAGCACGCCGCGAAGTGGGCCGAGGCGTTCGCCCCGCGGCTGCGCGTCCTCACCGACGAGCTGGCGCAGCTGGAGCGCAACCGCGAATCGATCGTGGACCGGCTCCGCGGCCTCGTCGAGTCCGCGCTGACGACGCTGCGCTCGGCCCAGCGGCTGTCCCGGCTGCCGGAGGGGCTCGGCGAATGGTCGGGCCAGGAGTTCCTGCGCATAAGGTTCGACGAGCCCGACCAGGCCACGCTCACCGAGCGGCTCGGCGAGGTCGTCGACGAGGCCACCCGCGCGGCCGTCCGCAAGAACTCCGACCTGCGCCGGGACGGCATGTCCCTGCTGCTGCGCGGCGTGCAGGCGGCCCTCGAACCGCGCGGCGTCGCGGTGGAGATCCTCAAGCCGGACGCGGTGCTGCGCGCCGAGCGGGTGCCGGTCGGTCAGATGGGCGACGTGTTCTCCGGCGGCCAGCTGCTGACCGCCGCCATCGCGCTGTACTGCACGATGGCAGCGCTGCGCTCCAACGACCGGGGCCGCGACAAGCACCGGCACGCGGGCACGCTGTTCCTCGACAACCCGATCGGCCGCGCCAACGCCACGTACCTGCTGGAGCTCCAGCGGGCCGTGTCGGACGCGCTCGGCGTGCAGCTGCTGTACACCACCGGCCTCTTCGACACCACCGCGCTCGCCGAGTTCCCGCTGGTCATCCGGCTGCGGAACGACGCGGACCTGCGGGCGGGCCTGAAGTACATCAGCGTCGAGGAGCACCTGCGGCCCGGACTGCCCCAGCCGAGGACGGAGGGCGAGACGATCCACGGCGAGATCACCGCCACCCGCATGTTCCGCCGCACCCCGGACCCGGCCCCCCAGGCCCCGTCCGCGCCGGAAGCCGACTGAGATCCGACATGATGTGACCCAGGTCACATCGCGCTCCTGTCAGGAATCGCGTCGCTGTCCCGCTCAAGCCACTGACAGCACGCGAAACGACAGGAGCGCACCATGAAGCACCGCATCGTCGTCCTCGGCGCCGGCTACGCGGGCGCCTACGCGGCCGGAACCCTGGCCCGCCGGCTGTCCGCGTCGGACACCGAGGTCACCGTCGTCAACGCCGAACCGGACTTCGTCCAGCGGCTCCGGCTGCACCAGCTCGTGGCCGGCCAGGAGATCGAGGCGCCCAGGCTCGGCGAGCTCTTCGCCGGGACAGGCGTACGGCTCCGCGTGGCCCGCGTCACCGCCGTCGACCCCGAGCGCCGGGTCGTCGCCGTGGCCGACGCCCGCGGCGGCGAGGAGCTCGGCTACGACACGCTGGTCTACACGCTCGGCAGCCACGGCGCCGACGGCGGCGTCCCCGGCGCGGCCGAGCACGCCTACGACGTCGCCGCCCGGCCCTCCGCGCTGCGGCTGCGCGAGCGGCTGGACGGCCTGGACCGGGGCGGGCGGGTGGTGGTCGTCGGCGACGGGCTGACCGGCATCGAGACCGCCACCGAGATCGCCGAGTCCCGGCCCGGCCTGGCGGTGACGCTCGTCGCCCGCGGCGAGCTGGGCGCCCGCCTCTCCGACGGCGCCCGCGCCCACCTGCGCCGCGCGTGCGACCGGCTGGGCGTCACCGTCCTGGAGCACACCGAGGTCACCGCCGTCGAAGCGGCCCGGGTGCTGTGCGCCGACGGCGGCGTCCTGGCGTCCGACGCGACCGTGTGGACCGCCGGTTTCACCGTCGGCCCCCTCGCCGCCGCGGCCGGCCTGGAGGTCACCGCCGACGGCCGGATCGTCGTCGACCGCAGCATGCGGTCGGTCTCCCACCCGGACGTCTACGCCGCCGGCGACAGCGCGTACGCCATCGGCGACAACGGCCTGCCGCTGCCGATGTCCTGCGCCTCGGCCGGCTACACCGGCCGGCAGGCGGTGAACGCGATCGTGGCCCAGCTGACCGGCCGCCCGGCGGCCCGCACCAAGCTGGAGTACGTGGCCAACCACATCAGCCTGGGACGGCGCGACGCCATCCTGCAGCTGGTCGACGGGGAGGGCCTGGCGAAGCCGAAGTACCTCGCCGGCCGCAGGGCCGCGCGGGTCAAGGCGGGCATCCTGTGGATGTCGCTCTGGGCCAGCGTCCACCCGACGTTCGGCCTCCCCACGCGCAGGCGCCGGCTGGCCGCCGCCCCAACGGCCGCCCGCGCCCGGGCGGTTGCGCAGCCCTAGGGTGGTCCGCATGGACAGCACCGCCACCGACCGCTTCGACACCAGCCGGTTCGAGGCCAGCCGCGACCGGCTGGCCTCGCTGGCCTACCGGCTGCTCGGTTCGGCCACCGACGCCGAGGACGCCGTCCAGGACGCGTTCCTGCGCTGGCAGGCCGCCGACCGGCAGCGGATCGAGGTGCCGGAGGCATGGCTGACGAAGGTCGTCACCAACCTGTGCCTCGACCGGCTCCGCTCCGCGCAGGTCCGCCGCGAGCGCACGGTCGGCGCCTGGCTGCCGGAACCGCTGCTCGACGGCGACCCGATGCTCGGCCCGGCCGGCACGTTCGAGCAGCGCGAATCGGTCTCGCTGGCGGTGCTGATGCTCATGGAGCGCCTGTCGCCGGTCGAGCGGGCCGTGTACGTGCTGCGCGAGGCGTTCGCGTACGGGCACGCCGAGATCGCGGAGATCCTCGACATCAGCGAGTCCGCGAGCCAGCAGCACCTGCACCGGGCCCGGCGCCGCGTCACCGCAGTGCGCCGCGGCGGCGAGGTCGACGCGGCGTCGGCCCGCAGGATCGTCGAGGAGTTCCTCGCCGCCGCCGCCTCGGGCCGCACCGAGCGGCTGGTGGCGCTGCTCACCGACGACGCCACCGCGATCTCCGACGGCGCCGGCCTGGCGAAGAAGCTGCTGCGCTTCGACACCCCGCAGAGCGTCGCCGCCATCGCGCGGGCCGGCTTCAAGCCCAGCGACGCGAAGCGGCGGCTGGCCGGCGGCACGCCCGCCGTCCACTACGCGCTCGTCAACGGGGCCCCGGCGATCCTCTTCGTGGTCGGCGACCGGGTCGTCGGCGCCGTCACGTTCGACCTCGCCCACGGCCGGATCGCCACCGTCCGCGGCATCGCCGCCCCCGACCGGCTCGTCCGCCTCGCCGAGGCGTGGCGGCGGCAGCCCCCGGGCACGCCGCTCGTCGCCGAGTGGTGAGCGCGGGCGGTACGGGGGCTCAGGAACCGGGCCGGCCCGCCCCGGGGCGTCGCGGACGAGGAGCGCGAGCTGCGCGCGGTGGGCGCGCGAGGCCGGACGCGTCCGGACCGCTACGCCGCCTCCGCCATCGGCGAGCCGACCGCCTCGGACCCCGACGCGTCGGCCCCGCCCTGCCGCTTCGCCGCGCGCCGGGCCCGGCGCCGCTCGCGCCGCAGCTGACGGGCCGTGCTGCTGGGCACGGAGACCACGCCGTGCCGCTGGTTCCAGACCTGACGCGTCACCCACACGTCGAGGACGCTCCACGTGGCGGCGATCGTGCCCCCGACCGAGGTGAGCACCAGCGGGAACGCCAGCCACGACTCCGTCATCGTGAGGAAGAACGCGACCATCGCCTGTATCAGCGTGACGGCGACGAGCAGGACGGCGCGCACCGCCGCCGTGCGGACCGGATCGGGCATCCGGCGCACACCCTTCTCGTCGTCGACCCACAGCTGCTGCGGCGCCCGCGCCTCGTGCTCCATCGTGCCTGTCACTCCCCACCACCGAACGACTTCTGGGTGGCTGCCCGTTCTGCGCCGGTCCACACCGCTTCGCGCGGACAGAACCCTCCCTGCACGGAAGACGAACGAAGGGAGGGAAAGGTTTCCTCGTCAGCCCGGTACGGACGCACCGGAACGCCCAATTCCAGCCATCTGTGGCGGCGCGGGAATTGACGGCGGGGCAGGTGGCCTGCGCCACAGCGGCGAGACTCAACTCCCTGAATACCAGGACATCTCCTGATCAACGGTCACTCGGTAGGCTGAAAATCGCCCGGATGCACCTTCGAGTTGACTGTGATGCAGTAGTAGGCTCGCGCCGCCGTTTGTTCAAACCGAAGGTTGACGCCGCGTGTTGACGCCGAGCGTCACGACGACGAGGTGAGCACCCCCGCGGCGGCGAGGGGCGAGCTGGGGGAGGCCATGCGCTTTCGCGGGAAGTCCATCCGCCGGAAGATCGTGGCGTTGCTGCTCGTACCCCTCATCTCCCTCACCGGGCTGTGGGGCTTCGCCACGCTCCTGACCACCCGCGAGGCCGACCACCTGATCGGCGTCGGCTACGTGATCGAGAAGGTCGGCTACCCCGTCGAGGACATCGTTCGGGTGATTCAGCAGGAACGCCGGCAGTCCCTTCTCTATCTGGCCGATCCCCGCGCCTCCGACGCCCTCGCCGCCCTGCGCCGGCAGCGCGCCGCCACCGACGCCACCGTCGCCGAACTCCGCGCCAACGCCGCCGACGACGAGGTGCGCGAGGAACTGCAGCCCGGCTCCGCGCAACGCCTCGACCTGCTCCTCGAATCCCTCGACGGGATCGACTCGCTGCGCAGCTCCGTGGAACGCCGCAGCATCGACCGGCTCCAGGCGCTCACCTTCTTCGACCGGTTCGTCGACCCCTGCTACAGCTTCCTGATGACCCTGCACGCCCTCGAGAGCGTGGAGCTGGACAAGCAGGGCCGCGCGCTCGTCGGCGTCGCGCGGGCCCGGGAGATGCTCGCCCGCGAGGACGCCCTCGTCGTCTCCGCCCTCGTCGCCCGCCGCGTCACCGGCCCGGAGATCCGCGCGATCACCGACCTCGTCGCCCACCGCAAGCTGTTCTACGAGGTCAACCTGGAGGTCCTGCCCACCGACGACCGGCGCCGCTTCGAGGAGTACTGGAGCAGTCCGGCCGCCGGCCAGCTCCGCAAGGCCGAGGACGCGCTGATCGCCGCCGGCCCCACCAAGAACCCGCGCGGCGTCGACGCCGCCGCCTGGGAGGAGCTGAGCAGCCGGGTCCTCGACGACCTCGCGCGGGAGAACACCGAGGCCGGCGACCGCTACCAGGACCGCGTGCGGCCCGCCGTCCGCACCGTGCTCCTGGAGGCCGGCGTGGCCGGCGTCATCGGCTTCCTCGCCCTGCTCGTCTCGCTGGTCGTCTCCGTCCGCGTCGGCCGCGGACTCGTCCGCGACCTGCGGACGCTGCGCAAGGAGGCCCACGAGGTCTCCGGCGTCCGGCTGCCCAGCGTCATGCGCCGGCTCGCCGCCGGCGAACAGGTCGACGTCGAGACCGAGGTCCCGCGCCTGGAGTACGACAAGGACGAGGTCGGCCAGGTCGGCCACGCTCTCAACACCCTCCAGCGCGCCGCCGTCGAGGCCGCCGTCAAGCAGGCCGAGATGCGCCGCGGCGTCGCCGAGGTCTTCGTCAACCTCGCCCGCCGCAACCAGGTCCTGCTGCACCGCCAGCTGACCCTGCTCGACACCATGGAGCGCCGTACCGAGGACGCCGAGGAACTCGCCGACCTGTTCCGGCTCGACCACCTGACCACCCGCATGCGGCGGCACGCCGAGGGCCTGGTGATCCTGTCCGGCGCCGCGCCCTCCCGCCAGTGGCGCAAGCCCGTCCAGCTCATGGACGTCGTGCGCGCCGCGGTCGCCGAGGTCGAGGACTACGAGCGGATCGAGGTGCGCCGGCTGCCGCGGATCGGCGTCGGCGGCCCCGCCGTCGCCGACCTCACCCACCTGATCGCCGAACTCCTCGAGAACGCCACGGTGTTCTCCCCGCCGCACACCGCCGTGCAGGTCCTCGGCGAGCGCGTCGCCAACGGCTTCACCCTGGAGATCCACGACCGCGGCCTCGGCATGCACCCCGACGCCCTGCTCGACGCCAACCTCCGGCTCGCCGAGACCCCCGAGTTCGAGCTCTCCGACACCGACCGCCTCGGCCTGTTCGTGGTCAGCCGGCTCGCCCAGCGCCAGAACGTGCGGGTCTCGCTGCAGACCTCCCCGTACGGCGGCACCACCGCGGTCGTCTTCATCCCGGCCGCCCTGCTCACCGACGCCCCCGAGACCCAGGGCGCCGGCTTCCGCCTCGACCGCAAGAGCCCCGCGGAGGCGCCCGCGCGCCCGGCGCTCACCCAGGTCCCCTCCCAGGGCACCGCCGCCGCCCGCCGCGGCGCGCCGGCCGTGCTCGACGGCCCCGTCGAACTCGAGGCCCCGCTCCCCGACCTCGACGCGCTGCTGGAGTCCACCGGCGACCTCGAGGACACCGAGAGCGAGCGCGGCGGCATCTTCCGGGCCCGCGAACTGCGGCGCCCCGGCACCGGCGAGCAGCACCAGCAGGCGTACGACCACGGCGCCGCTCCCGGCCCCGCGGGGCCCGCCGGCCGTGCCCCGGGCCGCGACGAGGGTCCCGTCCCGCTGCCCCGCCGCCGCCCGCCCACGCTGGTCAGCGACCACGGCCGGCGCGTCGACGAACCCGGCCGCGCCCACCCCGGCCTCGGCCGCGACGCCGCTTCCGCGCACGACGCCGCCTCCGCCCGCGACGCCGAGCGCGCCGCCGGCCGTGACGCCGAGCGCGCCGCCGGCCGGGACCCGGGCCGTGACCCCGAGCGGGCCGACGGCCGCGACCGGCCGACGCTCCCCACCCTTCTGCCCGGCCGCAAGCCCGACCCGGCGCCCGCCCCCGGGCCCGCGGCCCCGGCCGCGCCCACGCTCGTCCCCGTACCGCCGGAGGGCCCCGCGCCGTTCGGCGGACTGCCGCGCCGCGTTCGCCAGGCCAGCCTCGCCCCGCAGCTGCGGGACGCCTCGGCCTCCGGCGGCGCGGACGCCCGTACGACCGGACCGACCGAGCCGGACGTCGAGCGCGACGCCGAGGAAGTGCGCCGCCGCATGTCCTCGATGCAGCGCGGCTGGCAGCGCGGACGCCGGCAGAACGCCCAGAGCCACGCGGCCCCCGGCCGTCCGGCCCCGGGCCAGACAGCACCAGGAACGACACCCGAGGGGGACGGTCGATGACCGCACCGAACGCCGCAGTGCCCAACACCTCCGGAAACACCGACGGGGAGCTCAACTGGCTCCTCGACGAGCTGGTCCAGCGGGTCGGGTCGATCCGCAAGGCCCTGGTGCTCTCCAGCGACGGCCTCGCCACCGGCGCCTCGAAGGACCTCACCCGCGAGGACGGCGAGCACCTCGCCGCCGTCGCCTCCGGGTTCCACAGCCTCGCCAAGGGCGTCGGCCGCCACTTCGACGCGGGCCAGGTCCGCCAGACCGTCGTCGAACTCGACGACGCCTTCCTCTTCGTCACCGCCGCCGGCGACGGAAGCTGCCTCGCCGTGCTCGCGGACGCCGACTCCGACGTCGGTCAGGTCGCCTACGAGATGACGCTGATGGTGAAGCGGGTCGGCGCCCACCTCGCCACGGCGCCCCGGTCCGGGCTGCACACCGGAGGGTGATGGATGGCATGAGCGACGCGAGGCCCGGGGGGCGGACGCCGCAGGACCCGCACCACTGGTACGACGACGACGCCGGACCGGTCGTCCGGCCCTACGCGATGACCCGCGGCCGGACCACCGCGGCCACCCGCCACCGGCTCGACCTGATCGCCGTGGTCGTGCCCGAGCCCGCCGCCGACGACCCCGGGCGTGACCAGACGCTGTCGCCCGAGCACGTCGAGATCGTCGAACGCTGCAGCGAACTCCCGCAGTCCATCGCCGAGCTCGCCGCCGGACTCGACCTCCCCGTCGGGGTGGTCCGGGTGCTGGTCGGCGATCTCGTCGACGAACAGCTCGTCCACGTGACCCGCCCCGTTCCGCCGGCCGAACTGCCGGACGTGAGCATCCTTCGCGAGGTGATCAATGGCCTTCGGGCGCTCTAGCCGCAAGCCGGCCCCGGTCGAGCCGGTGACCCTGAAGATCCTGGTCGCCGGTGGCTTCGGGGTCGGCAAGACCACCCTCGTGGGCGCGGTCAGCGAGATCAGACCGCTGCGCACCGAGGAGACCCTCAGCGAGGCCGGGCGGCCGGTCGACGACCTGGAGGGCGTGGAGGGGAAGTCCACGACCACCGTGGCCATGGACTTCGGCCGCATCACCCTGCGCGACGACCTCGTCCTGTACCTGTTCGGCACCCCCGGCCAGGACCGCTTCTGGTTCCTCTGGGACGAGCTGGCGCAGGGCGCGCTCGGCGCGGTCGTCCTCGCGGACACCCGCCGGCTGGAGGACAGTTTCGCCGCGATCGACTACTTCGAGCGGCGTGGCATCCCCTTCACGGTGGCCGTCAACTGCTTCGAGGGCGCCGCGCGTCACCCCGCGGAGGCGGTGCGGGGGGCGCTGGACCTCGACCCGGAGGTGGAGCTCGTGATGTGCGACGCCCGCGACCGCGAGTCGGTCAAGGACGTCCTGGTGACGGTCGTGCAGCACGCCCTCGTCCTGGCGGACCGGGAGCGGGAGCCGGTCGGCACCTGAGCGCCGCGTCGGAACGCGGACCACGCCGTACGAGGACCCGCGTCCGTACGAGGACCCACGTCCGTACGAGAACCCGCGTACGCACGCGGAGCACCGCCGCACGCGGAGCACGGCCGTACCCCCACCGACAGGGGTACGGCCGTGCGTTCATGAGGGGGCGGCCCTACGTCCCGTCCTCCCAGTCGAAGCTGCGCTCGACCGCCTTGCGCCACCGCGCGTACTCGCGCTCGCGCACCTCCGGCGCCATCGCCGGCGTCCACTCGACGTCCGCCCGCCAGTGCGTCTTCAGCTCGTCGAGCCCCGACCACACCCCCGTCGCCAGCCCCGCCGCGTACGCCGCGCCCAGACAGGTCGTCTCGGCGACCCGCGGCCGGATCACCGGCACGCCGAGCACGTCCGCCTGGTGCTGCATCAGCAGCCCGTTCGCCGTCATCCCGCCGTCGACCTTCAGCGTCGTGATCGGCACGCCGCTGTCCTGGTACATCGCGTCCACGACCTCGCGGGTCTGCCAGCTCGTCGCCTCAAGGACCGCCCGCGCCAGATGCGCCTTCGTGACGTACCGGGTGAGCCCGGTGACCACCCCGCGCGCGTCCGCCCGCCAGTACGGGGCGTAGAGCCCGGAGAACGCCGGCACGATGTACGCACCGCCGTTGTCGTCCACGCTCGCCGCCAGCGTCTCGATCTCCGCCGCGCTGCCGATGATGCCGAGCTGGTCGCGGAACCACTGCACCAGCGCCCCGGTGATCGCGATCGAGCCCTCCAGGCAGTACACCGGGTCCGCGTCGCCGATGCGGTAGCCGACCGTCGTGATCAGCCCGCTCTTCGACGGCACCGGCCGGTTCCCGGTGTTGAGCAGCAGGAAGCTGCCCGTCCCGTACGTGTTCTTCGCCGTGCCCGGGTCGTAGCAGGCCTGTCCGAACACCGCCGCCTGCTGGTCCCCGAGCGCGGAGGCGACCGGCACCCCGGCGAGCTGCCCCACGGCCGTCCCGTACACCTCGGCGGACGACCGGATCTCCGGCAGCATCGCCGCCGGGATCCGCAGGGCGTCGAGGATCTCCGGATCCCACTCCAGCCGTTCGAGGTTCATCAGCAGGGTGCGGGAGGCGTTGGTGACGTCCGTGACGTGCACGCCGCCGTCCACGCCTCCGGTGAGGTTCCAGATCAGCCAGGTGTCCATCGTGCCGAAGGCGATCTCGCCGCGCTCGGCCCGCTCCCGCAGCCCCGGCACCTCGTCCAGCAGCCAGGCGGCCTTCGGCCCCGAGAAATAGCTCGCCAGCGGCAGCCCGGTGGCCGCGCGGAAACGATCCTGCCCCACGGCGCCGCCCAGCTCCGCGCACAGCGCGGCGGTCCGGGTGTCCTGCCAGACGATCGCGTGGTGCACCGGCCGGCCCGTGGTCCGGTCCCACAGCACGGTCGTCTCGCGCTGGTTGGTGATGCCGAGCGCGCTGAGCCGGTCGGCGCTCAGCCCGGCCTTCGCCAGCGCCCCGGCCACGACGCCCCGGACCTTGTCCCAGATCTCCACGGGGTCGTGCTCCACCCAGCCGGGCCGGGGGAAGATCTGCTCGTGCTCGCGCTGGTCGACGGCGACGACGGAGCCGCCCTGGTCGAAGACGATGCACCGGCTCGACGTGGTGCCCTGGTCGATCGCGGCGACGTACGCGTCGGTCATGGGGTCTCCTCGCTCTCGGGGACGGCTCAGAAGGCCAGGGTGAACACGCAGCCGGCGAGGGCCCCGCCGATCAGCGGCCCCACGACCGGGATCCAGGCATAACCCCAGTCCGAGCCGCCCTTGTTGGGGATGGGCAGCACCGCGTGGGCGAGCCGCGGACCGAGGTCGCGCGCCGGGTTGATCGCGTAGCCGGTGGGTCCGCCGAGCGACAGGCCGATCCCGACGACCAGCAGCGAGACCAGCAGGATCGAGATGCCGGAACCGTAGATCCCGGCGTCCATGCCCGGGATCTGCCCGACGCCGATGCCGTCGTTCCGGCCGAAGGCGAGGATCGGCAGCACCAGCGCCACGGTCGCGATGACCTCGGTCGTCAGGTTCGCCGCCGGACTGCGGATCTCGGGGGCGGTCGAGAAGATCCCGAGCGTCGGCTGCGCGTGCTCGGCGTCCGCGTTGGCCGCGAACTGCGCGTAGTACGTCAGCCAGGCCAGCACCGCGCCGAGGAAGGCGCCGACCATCTGGCCGGCCACGTACACCGGGACCGTGTCCCAGACGCCGCTGTCCACGGCCACGCCGACCGTGACCGCCGGGTTGAGGTGACCGCCCGAGAGGGGAGCGGCCGTGTAGGCGCCGGCCAGGACCGCGAAGCCCCAGCCGAAGGCGATGACCACCCAGCCGGCGGCCCTCGCCTTGGAGAAGCGGAGGGTGACGGCGGCGCAGACGCCGGCGCCGAAAAGGATCAGGATCGCTGTTCCTATGGTCTCGCCGAGGAAGATGTCTCCGTTGCTCATGGCGGCTCCAGCTCCGGGTGGGAACGGTTCCATGACGGTGGGGGCGACGAGACGGCAGTCTTCAGCGGGACTGAGGGGGCGTCAAGGGATCTGACAACAGGTGCAGTTCGGACGCGTCGCGGTGGACACGGGGGACGGAAAGGTCAAGCGGGGGAGGGGCGCCGGGCGAACTCCACGGAAGAGGCGAACCTGAGAACCGCCGGGCGCCCGATGGCGTCGTCACACACGTGGACGGCCGGCCGGGGCCCACGGGGGTGGTCCCGGCCGGCCGTCCTCGCGCGTCGGTCAGTGCCCGGCCACGGAGCGGCGCACCACGGGGAAGTCGAAGTACGTGCTCGGGAACGGCTCCGGCTTGTAGGTGAAGTGCCACCACTCCTCGGGCAGGTTGACGAAGCCCTGCGCGGCCAGCGTGGACTTCAGCAGCTGACGGTTCGCGCGCTGCTCGCCCTGGATCCGCGGGTCGTCGGTGTGCGAGAGCGTGTCGAAGCAGTCGTACCCGGTGCCCATGTCCACCGAGTTGTCCGGGAACCGCTCGTCCTGCGGGGCGTAGCACGGCACCAGCGGCTCACCGGGCACGTACGGCCGCGTCGGCGCGGCCGGCAGCCGGACCAGGGTCAGATCGACGGTGGAGCCGCGGCTGTGCCCGGACTTCTCGGCGATGTACCCGTCCGCGAACAGCCTCGACTTGTCGACATGCGGATAGAACTCGGCCTTCGTCCGCTCGTCGGACAGGTCCTTCGCCCAGCGTACGAAGTGGTCGACGGCCCGCTGCGGCCGGTAGCAGTCGTACACCTTCAGCGTGTACCCCTGCGCACGCAGCGCGGTCTGCGCGCGGCGCAGCGCCTCCGCGGCCGGACGGGTCAGGATGCACAGCGGCTGCCGGTAGCCGTCGATGCGCTCGCCGACGAAGTTGTGCGGGGTGGTGTAACGCATCTCCTGGAGGATCGTCCGGTCGACCGAGCCGAGCGCCACGAACTCCCGTGGCGCCCTTGGTTCGGGCTCCGCGCGGGCCGCCGGAGCGGCGGCGGTGGCGGCGAGCAGACCGGCGGCGGCGAACACGCCCAGGGCACGGAAAGCGGAAGCAAGTCCTGTCATGCGCACCGTCTATCAGGTGGCGCCCGCCCACGGAAAGACCGCACGGACCACCGCCGGCATTGACTACCGTCGGCGTCGTGACGACGCACTCGATGAACTCCCACTGCTCCTACTGCGGCACGGCCTACCCCGCCGACGCGGCCTGGCCGCGCACCTGCCGCGCCTGCGGTGCGACGACGTACCGCAACCCGCTCCCGGTCGCGGTGGCCCTGCTCCCCGTGACCCACGCCGACGGCACCGGCCTCGTCGTCATCACCCGCACCATCGAACCGGCCCGCGGCCGCGTCGCCCTCCCCGGCGGCTTCATCGACCACGGCGAGGACTGGCAGCAGGCGGTCGTCCGCGAACTGCGGGAGGAGACGGGCATCGAGGCCCCCGCGGACGACGTCCGCCTGGCCGACGCCCTCAGCTCGCCCGGCGGCCACCTCCTCCTCTTCGGCCTCCTCCCGCAACGCGACCTCCACGCCCTCCCCCGGCCCCGCCCCACCGCCGAGACCACCGGCTGGCACCTCCTCACCGAGCCGACGGACCTCGGCTTCCCCCTCCACACGACAGCGGCGGCCCGGTGGTTCGCAGGGCAGTACACCGCATGACGCCGCCGCCACTCGTCACCGAGGCGACCGCCCTGTCCCTCGCCGGCTCCGGCCTCGTCCGGTACGCGATGGGCACGGCGCTGATAGGGGCCGGGGCGGACGCGACCGTGGTCGTCGTCGAGCCTGGCGACGATCCGGGAGTCAGCGGCGTCCAGGACGCCACCTGCGTGCTCGTACGCGGGGACAGGATTCCGGAACTGCACCCGCGGTTCGACTTCCTCGCCGCCCCGCCGCTCCATGTCTTCGCCCGGCTCGACGGGGGCTGCCTTCCCCTCGGCACCGCGCGGTGCCGGGGAATGTCGTCGGCGCCCGCCTCGTTCGACCGTGCCGAGCTGTGTCTGGACGAGCCGCTGACCCGCGAGGTGCTGGACACCGTCCGACCGGTCCCGGCGCCCGGGCGGGCACCGGCGCCCGTGGACTGGGTCGACCAGGTCGACACGGACCCGGTCCGGGCCCTGGAGTCGTTCGTCCTCGCATGGTTCCCCGAGACGGAACCGGCGGGCGGGACCGCGACGGCCGGACACGACGACCTGCCGGAGCCGTTGGCCGCCTTCCACCGCCTGGCCCGTCTCCGGCCCGCCCTGTACGGCTTCCACGACCCGGTGCTGGAAGCGCCCCGGCGCGCTGCCGGACCGCGCGGCGGCCGACTGGTCTTCGCCGTCCGGAGCGGGGCCGGCATGGACTGGTCGATCCCGTGGCCGACGGAGCGGGCCGACCCCCGGGTGTGGCACACCGAGGACCCGGAGGCCGCCGACCCGGCCACCACCCTCGAAGCGGAGCCGCTGAGCCGCTTCCTCCTGCAGTTCACCCTCTACGGAGCCATGCAGGCCGCGCCCTTCCACGCGGCGACCTACGTCATGCCGACGGCGCGCCTCGACCGGCTGCGGCCCCTGCTGCGCGCCGTACCCCTGAGCCCCTTCCTCCCGACGTACGAGGCCGAGACGTTCTGCGTGGCACCGGGCCTGCTCGCCGCGGTGAGCGGCGACGAGAAGGAGGCGGTGGTGAGCTTCGCCGCGCACCACCGAGGCACCCTGACCCCCCTTCTGCAGCACGACTTCGACTGGCTCACCTTCGACGGTTGACCGACCCCGCCGCCGCCCCCGACTCCACCGCCCTGGCGGCGGGGCACCACGTCTCCGTACGGCACCGGCGGCCCCTCGGCCAGGCGCATCGTCCGCCACGGACGGCCCCGAACCGAGCCCCGGCCCGGGCTCCCGCCGGACGGCCCAGCCCCGTCGGACCGGTTTCAGCCCGCCCCGGTGCCGTCAGCGTTCCAGCGCCCGGCCGGGGCCGCCCCGCCCCGGTCGGTCAGTCGCGGGCGCCGCCCCGCACCCGCACCCGCAGATCCCGTACGGGCTCCGTGCCCGTGTCCGTCACGCGTTCCACCAGCACGCGGCCCGCGGCGAGGCGGGTGGTGTAGCGCTCGATGTCCGCCGGATCCCAGCCGTCGCCCCGGTCGCGGACGACCAGGCCGCCGCCCGTCCGCCCCGCCGCCGGCGCCCAGGCCTCCAGCTCCAGCGCCCCGTCCGCGCCCCGCACCGGGAGCACCGCGCCCGCGCGGGCCAGCACCGGGATCCGGGACAGCGGGGCGTCCAGCAGCACCTGGCCCGGGCCCTCGTACACCCGCTCCGTCGCCGTGTCGTACCAGCGCCCCCGCGGCAGCCGCACCGCCCGCCGGTCCGCCCCGCGCGCCAGCACCGGGGCGACCAGCAGCGCGTCGCCCAGCAGGAACGCGTCCTCGCAGTCCCGCAGCGCCCGGTCCTCCGGCGCACCCCACCACACCGGCCGCACGTACGGCGCTCCGGTCAGCCGCGCCAGCTGCGCCAGCGTCACGAAGTACGGCCGCAGCCGCTCCCGCTCCACCAGCGCCGCCCGCGCGTGCTCCAGGACCTCCGGCCCGAACTCCCACGGCTCCCGCCGCCCCGCGTCGATCGCCGCGTGCGTACGGAACAACGGCAGCCACGCGCCCAGCTGGAACCAGCGCAGGTACAGCTCCGGCGACGGCGACCCGTCGAAGCCGCCGACGTCCGGCCCCGAGTACGGCACCCCGCACAGCCCGAGCCCCAGCACCAGCGACAGCGAGGCCCGCAGCCCCGGCCACCCCGTCGACACGTCGCCCGACCACGTGCCGCCGTACCGCTGCATCCCCGCCCACCCCGACCGGGTGAACAGGAACGGACGCTCCTCCGGGCGGAGCCGGCGCAGCCCCTCGTACCCCGCCCGCGCCATCGCGAGCCCGTACACGTTGTGCGCCTCGCGATGGTCCCCGCCCCGCCCCTCCAGCGCGTGCCGCGCCGACCGCGGCAGGGTCATGTCACCGAAGGGCGCGAAGGAGACCGGCTCGTTCATGTCGTGCCAGAACCCCGAGAACCCCTGCGCGAGCCGCTCCTCGTACAGCCCGCCCCACCACTCCCGCACCCCCGGATCCGTGAAGTCCGGGTACGCGCACTCGCCCGGCCACACCACGCCCCGCACCTCCTGCCCCCGCGCGTCACGCACGAACGCCCCCGCCGCGGCCCCGGAGTCGTACACCGGATCCCCCGGCTCCGCCTTCACCGCCGGATCCACGATCGACACCAGCCGCACCCCCTGCTCCCGCAGCTCCGCCGCCAGCCCCGGCAGATCGGGGAACCGCTCCCGGTCCACGGTGAACACCCGGTGCCCGTCGTAGTGGTCGATGTCCAGATGCACCGCCGACAGCGGCAGCCCCCGCTCCCGGTACCCGGCGACCACCCGCCGCACCTCCCGCTCGCTGCCGAACCCCCAGCGCGCGTGCTGCGGACCCAGCGCCCAGGCCGGCGGCAGCGCGGGCGCGCCGGTCAGCGCCGCCCAGCCGTGCAGCACCCGCGCCGGCGTGCCCACGACCACCCAGCACCGCAGCGGCCCGCCGCTCATCCGGACCTCACTGGTCCCCGGCCGGTCGTGCCCCGAGCCGTGCCCCTCCTCGCCCTCGGCGATCGTGACCCGCCCGTCCCACGT
This sequence comes from Streptomyces tritici, assembly GCF_048500665.1. Lineage (NCBI taxonomy): Bacteria > Bacillati > Actinomycetota > Actinomycetes > Kitasatosporales > Streptomycetaceae > Streptomyces > Streptomyces tritici. Next base: position 833,119 of record NZ_CP183183.1, on the reverse strand, counting down.
GTTGTCGTGGAAGGCCAGATGCGTCCCCGCGTCGGACACCACGAACTGCACCGGCATCGTGAGGTACAGCGGATCGTCGCCCGGCGCGAAGCCGCCCTTGGGATCGGTGTTCCACAGCCGGTACGAACCGTTCCGCAGCCGCGGCCCCGACGCCCGCCCGCCCAGCCCGAAGAACCGGGCGTCCGCCGGCAGCTCGCTCCGCTGCACCCAGCGCGCCGGCCCGCCCGCCACCGGCTCCCACCAGCGCGGCGGCAGGTCCCGGCGCAGTAAAACACCCCCCGGCGTACGGATCTCCACCGCCCCGTGCCGGGACACCGCCAGCGTCACCCGCTCCGACACCACCCGCCAGCCGCCGTCCGTGTCCGGCTCGAGCTGCGCCCGCACGTCCGGCTCCGGCGGCTCGCCGGCCAGCGCGTACGAGGGCGACGGCTCGGCCCCGTCCCAGCCCCAGAACACCGTGCCGCCCACCGACACACTGATCCGCAGCTCGGACCGGGCGAACCGGACGATCCCCCCGCCCGGCAGCGGCTCCGCCTCCCCGACCGGCCCCGGCACCCGGGCCCGCTCCGCCCCGCGCGCCTGCAGCCCCCACGCGTCGGTGCGACGCTGCCGCAGCGCCGCCCGCAGGCCCTGCAACCCCCGTACCGCCCCCAGCACCTTCACCGAACGCACCGACCGCACCACACCCTGCCCCAGCCCACGACCACCGTTCATGAGCCTCACCCTGCCATCCGGAGAAGGCCGGGAGAGCGGCGTTCAACTGCCGTTCACCCGTGGTGGGAGCACATATTCAGCCGCCGGACCATGGGCAGGGAACCCTGGTGCGAAAGACGATCACATGGCATCGTCCCTGTCAGCCGTGTCACGCGCACACCCCAGCCCGTGCGCGGACCACGCAGACCCCGCGTAGCAGCCAGGGAGCCGTACCCATGACGTCATCGCAGTCGTCGCAGCCGTCGCAACTGTCGTCGGAACCGACGCCGTCGCAGTCCTCGCCGGCCGAGCCGCTGTGGCAGCCGGACCAGGACCGCATCGACTCGGCCGCGGTCACCCGCTTCCAGGCCTGGGCCGCCGAACGCTTCGGCGCCCCCGCCGACGGCGGCTACCCGGCGCTGCACGCCTGGTCCGTCGCCGAGCTCGACACGTTCTGGCGGGCCGTGACCGAGTGGTTCGACATCCGCTTCGCCACCCCCTACGAGCGCGTCCTCGGCGACCGCTCCATGCCCGGCGCCGAGTGGTTCCCCGGAGCCACCCTCAACTACGCCGAGCACGCCCTGCGCACCGCCGACGAGCGCCCCCACGACACGGCCCTCCTCCATGTGGACGAGACACATGAGCCCGTGCCCGTCACCTGGGCCGAGCTGCGCCGCCAGGTCGGCTCCCTCGCCGCCGAGCTCCGCGCCCTCGGCGTCCGCCCCGGCGACCGCGTCAGCGGCTACCTGCCGAACATCCCGCAGGCCGCCGTCGCCCTCCTCGCCACCGCCGCCGTCGGCGCGGTCTGGACCTCCTGCGCCCCCGACTTCGGCGCCCGCAGCGTCCTCGACCGGTTCCAGCAGGTCGAGCCGGTCGTCCTCTTCACCGTGGACGGCTACCGCTACGGCGGCAAGGAGCACGACCGCCGCGCCACGGTCGCCGAACTCCGCGCCGAGCTCCCCACCCTGCGCGCCGTCGTCCACATCCCGCTCCTCGGCACCGAGGCCCCCGAGGGCGCCCTGCAGTGGGCGGACCTGGTGGCGGCCGACACGGAGCCCGCGTACGAGCACGTGCCCTTCGACCACCCGTTGTGGATCCTGTACTCCTCCGGCACCACCGGCCTGCCGAAGGCGATCGTCCAGTCCCAGGGCGGCATCCTGCTCGAGCACTACAAGCAGCTCGGCCTGCACTGCGACCTCGGCCCGCAGGACGTGTTCTTCTGGTACACCTCCACCGGCTGGATGATGTGGAACTTCCTCGTCTCCGGCCTGCTCACCGGCACGACCGTGGTCCTCTACGACGGCAGCCCCGGCCACCCCGACACCGCCGCCCAGTGGCGCATCGCCGAACGCACCGGCGCCACGCTGTACGGCACCTCCGCGGCGTACGTGATGGCCTGCGCCAAGGCGGACGTGCACCCCGGCCGCGACTTCGACCTGTCGCGCGTGAAGTGCGTGGCCACCACCGGCTCCCCCCTGCCGCCGGACGGCTTCCGCTGGCTGCACGACGAGGTCCGCGACGACCTGTGGATCGCGTCGGTCAGCGGCGGCACGGACGTCTGCTCCTGCTTCGCGGGAGCCGTCCCCACCCTCCCCGTCCACATCGGCGAACTGCAGGCCGCCTGCCTGGGCACGGACCTCCAGTCCTGGGACCCGGCCGGCAAGCCGCTGACCGGCGAGGTCGGCGAGCTGGTCGTCACCAACCCGATGCCGTCCATGCCGATCCACTTCTGGAACGACCCCGACGGCAGCCGCTACCACGACAGCTACTTCGACATGTACCCCGGCGTCTGGCGGCACGGCGACTGGATCACGATCACCGACCACGGCTCGGTCGTCATCCACGGCCGCTCCGACTCCACCCTCAACCGCCAGGGCGTCCGCATGGGCAGCGCCGACATCTACGAGGCGGTCGAACGGCTCCCGGAGATCCGCGAATCCCTGGTCATCGGCCTGGAGGAGCCCGACGGCGGCTACTGGATGCCGCTGTTCGTGCACCTGGCGGACGGCGCGACGCTCGACGAGCCGCTGATCGCCCGCATCAAGCAGACCCTGCGCACCGAGCTCTCCCCGCGCCACGTCCCCGACGACATCATCGAGGTCGAGGCGGTCCCGCACACCCTCACCGGCAAGCGCCTGGAGGTCCCGGTCAAGCGCCTCCTCCAGGGCACCCCGATGGAGAAGGCCGTCAACCCCGGCTCCGTCGACAACCCGTCGCTGCTGACCTTCTACACCCGACTGAAGCGCCCGCAGGGCTGAGCACCACCCCCTCGGACGGTCACTGTCAGTGCTCACGGTTACGGTGAGTGAGCACTGATCGGAACGTCCGAGGGGGAGCCATGCGCACGAACGGCAAGAACAGCTGGAACAGGAACAGGACCCGTAACAACAGCAGCAGGACCCGTAACAACAACAGCGAGAACAAGAACAACAGCAGCAGGAACAAGAGCGACAGGCGCAGGGGAGGGACCCGACCGCCCTCCGCCCCGCCCCTCCGCCGCGCCCTGCGCCGCGAAGTCGCCCGCACCCTCGGCGTCCTCGCCGACGCCGAGGACTTCGCGACCATGGCCGCGCGCTACCCGAGCTTCCCGTTCGACGACCACCTCACCTACCTCCACGAGGTCGACCGCCTGCTCAGGACCCTCGCCTCCCAGGGCGGCCACACCACCGTCGCGCTCTTCGACCCGCACGACTACGCCGACCACTGCGCCGACACCGGCAGCGACCCCGACACCCCGGCCGCCCGCAGCCGCTACACCGCCGCACTCGCCGCCACCGGCCCGCACGTCCCGTACACCGGCCAGCCGCTGGCCGAACTCCTCCCGGACCTCATCGACGCCGCGGTCCGCCACGCCACCCACCAGTACGCCGCCCTGCTCCTCGCCGAAGCCGGCGCCTGCGCCGAATGCGGCCAGGACATCGGCCGCGCCAGCCACGGCCGGGCCGTGCTCCTCCTGCGCCGGCTCCTCGACACCGCCGGACCCGGCGTCCACCACCTGGTGTGCAGCATCCCCGCTCCGGAGGAGACCCTGCTCGCCGTCCTCCACGTCGAGACGGGCCCCGCGCACCCGCCCCCGCTCCGACCCACCGGCCCCTGCGCGGAGTTCCTCACCGTCCTCGCCGCCGGCATCGCCCTCCACGGCCCCGGAGGACTCGTCCTGCGCACCTCCCGCCCGGGAGCCCGAGACCGCCTGCACGGCTGGCGACTCGACCGGGGCAACCTGATCCCGCTCACCGAGGCCGAGGTCTTCGACGCCTACTGCACCGACGCCGACACCGGCGAACCCCTCGCGCCCGAACCCCATGTCGACTACCGCGCCGGCTTCGACGTCACCCCCGACACCCCCTGGCCGGACCACCACTGACCCGGCACCGACCTGACACCGGCCCGACCCCGTCCGCGTACGAGCGAGGGGCTCCCCGCCACCGGGCGGGAAGCCCCTCGACACCGGGCCGCCGTCACAGAGACGGCCCTGCGGTCACTCGCCCGACAGCACCGCCTGCGCCGCGCGCCGCGCCTCCTCGGCGGAGTCCGCCGCACGCGCCGCGGCCGCCGCACGCTCGCACTGCGCCAGCGTGTACTTCGCAAGCGTCGCCCTCACGTAGGGGATCGACGCCGCACCCATCGACAGGGAGGTGACGCCCAGACCCGTCAGCACACACGCCAGCAGGGGATCCGAGGCGGCCTCGCCGCACACGCCGCAGCTCTTGCCCTCGGCCTTCGCCGACTCCGCGGACAGCGCCACCAGGTCCAGGAGCGCCGGCTGCCACGGGTCCTGCAGCCGCGACACCGCACCGACCTGCCGGTCGGCGGCGAACGTGTACTGCGCGAGGTCGTTCGTGCCCAACGACAGGAACTCGACCTCCTGCAGGATCGAACGCGCCCGCAGTGCGGCCGACGGGATCTCCACCATCGCGCCGAACTTCGCCCGCAGCCCGGCCTCCCGGCAGGCGTCCGCGAACGCCTTGGCGTCCTGGCGGTCCGCCACCATCGGCGCCATGACCTCCAGGTACACCGGCAGACCCTCGGCCGCCTTCGCCAGCGCGGTCAGCTGCGTCCGCAGCACCTCCGGGTGGTCCAGCAGCGTCCGCAGACCCCGCACGCCCAGCGCCGGGTTCGGCTCGTCGGCAGGAGTCAGGAAGTCCAGCGGCTTGTCCGCGCCCGCGTCCAGCACGCGCACCACGACCCGGCCCTCCGGGAACGCCTCCAGGACCTGCCGGTACGCCTCGTACTGCTTCTCCTCGGACGGCGCCTTCTTGCTGTCGTCCAGGAACAGGAACTCGGTACGGAACAGGCCCACGCCCTCCGCACCCGCCTCGACGGCCGCCGGCACGTCCGCGGGACCGCCCACGTTCGCCAGCAGCGGCACCTTGTGCCCGTCGGACGTCGCACCCGGACCGCTCGACGCCGCCAGCGCCGCCTTGCGCTCCGCCGCCGCGCGCTCCAGCTCGGCCCGCTTCTCGTCGCTCGGCTCCACGAAGACGTCACCGGTGCTGCCGTCCACCGCGATCACGGTGCCCTCGGCCAGCTCGGTCGCGCCCGGCAGCGCCACCACGGCGGGCACGCCCAGCGCCCGCGCGAGGATCGCGCTGTGGCTGGTCGGCCCGCCCTCCTCGGTGACGAAGCCGAGCACCAGCGCCGGGTCGAGCAGCGCCGTGTCCGCCGGAGCCAGGTCCCGCGCGATCAGCACGTACGGCTCGTCGCTGTCCGGCACCCCCGGCATCGGCACGCCCAGCAGCCGCGCCACGATCCGGTTCCGCACGTCGTCCAGGTCGGCCACTCGGCCGGCCATGTACTCGCCCGCACCCGCGAGCAGCTCGCGGTAGTGCGAGAAGGCGTCGTAGATACCGCGCTCGGCCGTGCTGCCCACGGCGATCCGGCGGTCGACGTCCGCGATGAGCTCGGGGTCCTGGGCGATCATCGCCT
>NZ_CP183183.1:0-822500 GCF_048500665.1 Streptomyces tritici | reverse complement strand
AGTGGATGATCCTATGCTGTCGAGAAAAGCCTCTAGCGAGTTTCATGGCGGCCCGTACCCTAAACCGACTCAGGTGGTCAGGTAGAGAATACCGAGGCGTTCGGGTGAACTATGGTTAAGGAACTCGGCAAAATGCCCCCGTAACTTCGGGAGAAGGGGGGCCACACCTGGTGATCGGATTTACTCCGTGAGCTGGGGGTGGCCGCAGAGACCAGCGAGAAGCGACTGTTTACTAAAAACACAGGTCCGTGCGAAGCCGTAAGGCGATGTATACGGACTGACGCCTGCCCGGTGCTGGAACGTTAAGGGGACCGGTTAGCTGACTTTCGGGTCGGCGAAGCTGAGAACTTAAGCGCCAGTAAACGGCGGTGGTAACTATAACCATCCTAAGGTAGCGAAATTCCTTGTCGGGTAAGTTCCGACCTGCACGAATGGCGTAACGACTTCTCGACTGTCTCAACCATAGGCCCGGTGAAATTGCACTACGAGTAAAGATGCTCGTTTCGCGCAGCAGGACGGAAAGACCCCGGGACCTTTACTACAGTTTGATATTGGTGTTCGGTTCGGCTTGTGTAGGATAGGTGGGAGACTTTGAAGCAGCCACGCCAGTGGTTGTGGAGTCGCCGTTGAAATACCACTCTGGTCGTGCTGGATGTCTAACCTGGGTCCGTGATCCGGATCAGGGACAGTGTCTGATGGGTAGTTTAACTGGGGCGGTTGCCTCCCAAAGGGTAACGGAGGCGCCCAAAGGTTCCCTCAGCCTGGTTGGCAATCAGGTGTTGAGTGTAAGTGCACAAGGGAGCTTGACTGTGAGACCGACGGGTCGAGCAGGGACGAAAGTCGGGACTAGTGATCCGGCGGTGGCTTGTGGAAGCGCCGTCGCTCAACGGATAAAAGGTACCCCGGGGATAACAGGCTGATCTTCCCCAAGAGTCCATATCGACGGGATGGTTTGGCACCTCGATGTCGGCTCGTCGCATCCTGGGGCTGGAGTCGGTCCCAAGGGTTGGGCTGTTCGCCCATTAAAGCGGTACGCGAGCTGGGTTTAGAACGTCGTGAGACAGTTCGGTCCCTATCCGCTGTGCGCGTAGGAATATTGAGAAGGGCTGTCCCTAGTACGAGAGGACCGGGACGGACGAACCTCTGGTGTGCCAGTTGTCCTGCCAAGGGCATGGCTGGTTGGCTACGTTCGGGAGGGATAACCGCTGAAAGCATCTAAGCGGGAAGCCTGCTTCGAGATGAGTATTCCCACCTCCTTGAGAGGGTAAGGCTCCCAGTAGACGACTGGGTTGATAGGCCGGATGTGGAAGCCCAGTAATGGGTGGAGCTGACCGGTACTAATAGGCCGAGGGCTTGTCCTCAGTTGCTCGCGTCCACTGTGTTAGTTCTGAAGTAACGAACTCGCCATCGCCGGCTTGAGTTCAACTTCATAGTGTTTCGGTGGTCATAGCGTTAGGGAAACGCCCGGTTACATTCCGAACCCGGAAGCTAAGCCTTTCAGCGCCGATGGTACTGCAGGGGGGACCCTGTGGGAGAGTAGGACGCCGCCGAACAATCATTGTGGGAAAGCCCCGCACCTCATGGTGCGGGGTTTTTCTGCGTTTCGGGTCCATAACTCCGGGCCGGGTCGCCGGCACCCCTGTGCACACCCTCGCCGGGCCTGCCGGTAAGGTCAGTGGGCATCGTTGCTTCGTTCCCCACAGGAGGCCCCCGGGTGGAGGTCCAGGAGACTCGCGTTCAGACGGACCGGGTCCTCACCATCCCCAACATCCTCAGCATGGCGCGTCTCGTCGGCGTGCCGCTCTTCCTGTGGCTGATTCTCCGTCCGGTCTTCGGGGGGCCCAACAGTGACGGCTGGGCGTTGCTCGTTCTCGCGCTGAGCGGGGTCAGCGACTATCTCGACGGGAAGCTCGCCCGGCGCTGGAACCAGATCAGCAGCCTCGGCCGGCTGCTCGACCCGGCCGCGGACCGGCTGTACATCCTTTCCACGCTCCTCGGACTCACCTGGCGCGAGATCCTTCCGCTCTGGCTCACCCTCGTCCTTTTGGCCCGCGAGGCGATGCTGCTGGTGATGGTGGCAATCCTCCGCAGGCACGGCTATCCGCCGCCCCAGGTGAACTTCCTCGGTAAAGCTGCGACCTTCAACCTCATGTACGCCTTCCCGCTGCTTCTCCTCAGTGACGGAGACGGGTGGATTGCGTCACTCGCTGAAGTTTTCGGGTGGGCCTTCGCCGGATGGGGTACAACTCTCTATTGGTGGGCAGGGATCCTCTACGTGGTCCAGGTCCGCCGCCTCGTCAAGGCGGACACCGAGGCCGATTGAGCCTGTCTGTCCCGTGCCGTGCAGCGCCGCCGGCACCGTCGATGACGTAAGAGGGCCACCGTACGGATGGGTGAAGTCGGCTAGACCGTCGTCTCAAGGAGGACGCTTCCGACATGAAGGCCGTCGTGATGGCTGGTGGCGAAGGTACTCGACTTCGCCCGATGACCTCGAGCATGCCCAAACCACTTCTGCCGGTGGCCAACCGGCCGATCATGGAGCATGTGCTGCGCCTGCTCAAGCGACACGGACTCACCGAGACCGTTGTCACCGTGCAGTTTCTCGCCTCCCTCGTCAAGAACTACTTCGGCGACGGCGAGGACCTCGGAATGGAGCTCACGTACGCCAATGAGGAAAAGCCACTCGGTACTGCCGGGAGCGTGAAGAACGCCGAGGAAGCGCTGAAGGACGACGCCTTCCTCGTCATCTCCGGAGACGCGCTCACCGACTTCGATCTCACCGATCTGATCGCTTTCCACAAGCAGAAGGGCGCCCTCGTCACGGTCTGTCTGACCCGGGTGCCCAATCCCCTCGAATTCGGCATCACGATCGTCGACGAAGAGGGAAAGGTCGACCGTTTCCTGGAGAAGCCGACCTGGGGACAGGTCTTCTCGGACACGGTGAACACCGGCATCTACGTGATGGAGCCGGAGGTCTTCGACTACGTCAAGGCCGACGTGCCCGTCGACTGGTCCGGCGATGTCTTCCCGCAGCTGATGAAGGAGGGCAAGCCGGTCTACGGCTATGTCGCCGAAGGCTACTGGGAGGACGTCGGCACCCACGAGAGCTACGTCAAGGCGCAGGCCGACGTGCTCGAGGGCAAGGTCCAGGTCGACCTGGACGGCTTCGAGATCTCGCCCGGGGTGTGGGTCGCCGAAGGGGCCGAGGTGCACCCGGACGCTGTGCTGCGCGGACCGCTGTACATCGGCGACTACGCGAAGGTCGAGGCCGGCGCGGAGATCCGGGAGCACACCGTCGTCGGCTCCAACGTGGTCGTGAAGTCGGGCGCCTTCCTGCACAAGGCCGTCGTCCACGACAACGTGTACGTGGGCCAGCAGAGCAACCTGCGCGGCTGCGTCATCGGCAAGAACACCGACATCATGCGGGCCGCCCGCATCGAGGACGGGGCGGTCATCGGCGACGAGTGCCTCATCGGCGAGGAATCGATTGTCCAGGGGAACGTGCGCGTCTACCCCTTCAAGACGATCGAGGCCGGTGCCTTCGTCAACACCTCGGTGATCTGGGAGTCCCGCGGCCAGGCGCACCTGTTCGGCGCGCGGGGCGTCTCCGGCATCCTCAACGTCGAGATCACGCCCGAGCTGGCCGTGCGGCTGGCGGGAGCGTACGCGACGACGCTGAAGAAGGGGGCCACGGTCACCACGGCCCGTGACCACTCCCGGGGCGCCCGCGCCCTCAAGCGGGCGGTGATCTCGGCTCTGCAGGCCAGTGCCATCGACGTACGCGACCTGGAGAACGTGCCGCTGCCGGTGGCGCGGCAGCAGACGGCGCGCGGCAGCGCCGGCGGGATCATGGTGCGGACCTCGCCGGGTGTGCCGGACTCGGTGGACATCATGTTCTTCGACGAGCGCGGGGCGGACCTGTCGCAGGCCGGGCAGCGCAAGCTCGACCGGGTGTACGCGCGTCAGGAGTACCGGCGGGCGTTCCCCGGCGAGATCGGCGACCTGTCGTTCCCGTCGAGCGTCTTCGACTCGTACACCGGGGCGCTGCTGCGGCAGGTCGACACCTCGGGGATCGCCGAGGCGGGGCTGAAGGTCGTCGTCGACGCCTCCAACGGCAGCGCCGGCCTGGTTCTGCCCAGCCTGCTCGGCCGGCTCCAGGTCGACTCGCTGACGATCAATCCCGGTCTGGACGAGTCGCGGCCCACGGAGTCCGTGGAGGCGCGCAGGGCCGGTCTGGTGCGGCTCGGGGAGATCGTGGCGTCGGCGCGGGCCGCGTTCGGGGTGCGTTTCGACCCCGTCGGCGAGCGGCTGTCGCTGGTGGACGAGCGCGGCAGGATCATCGAGGACGACCGGTCGCTGCTCGTGATGCTGGACCTGGTGGCCGCCGAGCGGAGGTCGGGACGGGTGGCGTTGCCGGTCACCACCACGCGGATCGCCGAGCAGGTGGCGGCGTACCACGGGACGCAGGTGGAGTGGACGACGACGTCCCCGGACGATCTGACGCGGGTCGGCCGCGAGGAGTCGACGATCTTCGGCGGCGACGGCCGCGGCGGGTTCATCGTGCCGGAGTTCAGCAGCGTCTTCGACGGCGCGGCGGCGTTCGTGCGGCTGATCGGTCTGGTGGCGCGGACGCAGCTCACGCTGAGCCAGATCGACGCGCGGATCCCGCGGGCCCATGTGATCAAGCGGGACGTGGCCACGCCGTGGGCGGTCAAGGGCCTGGTGATGCGCCGGGTCGTGGAGGAGGCCGGGGACCGGTTCGTCGACACCACCGACGGGGTGCGGGTCGTCGAGGCGGACGGGCGCTGGGTGATGGTGCTGCCCGACCCGGCCGAGGCGGTCACCCATCTGTGGGCGGAGGGCCCCGACGACACCTCGGCGCAGGCGCTGCTGGACACGTGGTGCGCGGTGGTGGAGAGCGCCGGACGATGACCGTGTGATGGGTGTGCCGGGCGGTGTCCGCAAGGGCCCGCCCGGCACTTCGGTGGGGCCATTCGGCGGTAGCAGCCACGACGTGCGACGATGTGCGGCATGTCGCAGCAGCCCCCCGTTCGGAGCACCGGCTCCCCGCCTCCGCGTCCCGACGCGTCCATGTCGCTGCTGAACAACGTGATGGACCACGCCCTCGACGACGGCTATGCCGAGGCCACGGCCCGGCGCGCCGCCGAGGGCGCCGGTCTGCCGCGTCCGCTGCGGGCCAAGCTGGGCCTGGCCGCCGGCCTGGTGCTCGCGGCGGCGGTCGTCACCCTGGGCGCGGCGCAGGCGCACGAGGCCGCGCCGATCGTGGCGAAGGAGCGCGAGGAGCTCATCGACCGGATCGACGCCGAGACGGCCGCCGCGGACACGCTGGAGCAGGACGTCGAGAAGATCCGCCGCGAGGTGGGGGAGCGGCAGCGCAAGGCCCTGGAGCAGCACGGCGGCGACCAGGGGCAGCTGGTGGCGCTGCTGTCCGGCGCGACGCCGGTGCGCGGGCCCGGTGTGAAGCTGGTCGTGGACGACGCCAAGGGCGCCGCGGACGGGGGCGGCGGGCCGCGCGAGAACAGCGGTTTCGCCGACACCGGGCGGGTGCGCGACCGGGACATGCAGCGGGTGGTGAACGGGCTGTGGCAGTCGGGCGCCGAGGCCGTGGCGATCAACGGCCAGCGGCTGACCTCGCTGTCGGCGATCCGGGCCGCGGGTGACGCCATACTGGTCGACAACCGTCCGCTGGTGCCGCCGTACACGGTGCTGGCGGTGGGGGACGGGCGGCGGCTGAGCACCGCGTTCCAGGACAGTGCCGACGGCCAGTACCTGCATGTGCTCCAGGAGAACTTCGGCATCCGCAGCAGCATCTCCGTAGAGGAAGAGGTGCGCCTGCCGGCCGCGCCGAGCCTGATCGTACGTACAGCTGAGCCGCAGGGCACCGGGGGCGGGAAGCCCGCCGGCGGGACCTCGGCCGACAAGGGGAAGGGCACATCGTGATCGCCGTACTGGGCCTCGTCGTGGGAGTCGTGGTCGGACTGTTGGTCCGGCCCGAGGTGCCGGCGGTGGTCGAGCCCTATCTGCCGATCGCCGTGGTGGCCGCCCTCGACGCGGTGTTCGGCGGCCTGCGGGCCATGCTCGACGGGATCTTCGTCGACAAGGTCTTCGTGGTGTCCTTCCTGTCCAACGTGGTGGTGGCCGCGCTGATCGTGTTCCTGGGCGACAAGCTGGGCGTGGGCGCGCAGCTGTCGACGGGTGTGGTGGTCGTGCTCGGCATCCGGATCTTCTCCAACGCGGCCGCCATCCGGCGCCACGTGTTCCGGGCGTGAGGCCGATGAGCGCGGAGGAGACCCCGAAGGGGGCGTCCCAGGAGCCGTCGGAGCCGGCGGCGGGCGGCGAGCAGGCCGCGGCACAGGCCGCGAAGCCGGAGCTGACCGGCCGTCAGCGGCTGGCCGCGGGGCTGTGGCCGCCGCGGTTCAGCCGGGCCCAACTCGTCGTCGCGCTGCTGCTGTTCGTGCTGGGCCTGGGCCTGGCCATCCAGGTCCGCTCGACCAGCGACAACAGCGCCCTGCGCGGCGCCCGCCAGGAGGACCTGGTACGGATCCTCGACGAGCTGGACGACCGCACGCAGCGGTTGGAGGACGAGAAGACCCGTCTGGAGAGCCAGCGGCGCGAGCTGGAGAGCAGCTCGGACCAGGCGGAGGAGGCCCGCAAGCAGACGCGGGAGAAGGAGCGGCAGCTCGGCATCCTCGCCGGCACCGTCGCCGCCCAGGGACCGGGCATCACGCTGACGGTCCGGGACGGCGCGGGCGCGGTCGAGTCGGACATGCTGCTCGACGCGATCCAGGAGCTGCGGGCGGCGGGCGCCGAGGCGATCCAGGTGAACGACGTGCGTGTGGTCGCGGACAGCTACTTCTCGGGCGGTGACGGCGACATAGAGGTCGACGGGAAGCGGGTGACGGCTCCGTACGTCTTCAAGGTCATCGGCAAGCCCGAGGATCTCGAGCCGGCGCTGAACATCCCCGGCGGGGTGGTGCAGACGCTGGAGAAGGAGCAGGCCACCGCCACGGTGAGCCGCTCGAACAAGATCGTCGTGGACGCCTTGCGGCCCGTGGAGCGCCCTGACTACGCTCGGTCGTCATCGCAGTGAGGCGGGGGTACATGGGGGAAGCGGGACAAGGGCGTGACGTTGCGGGGGGTCGCCGCAGGCAACTCCCGGTGCGTGGTGGAAACTGTCCGGAGGTTACGGACGTTGTGAAGGTGTCCGGGTCGACTGTTGTGTCGAGCCAGGGTTCGTCCTGCCCCACGGGCGGGTCTGTTTCGGTCAAGGGGAATCGCCCGTGAAGTTGTTTGGGAAGTTGTTCGGCAAGAGCGCACGCGAGGACGGCGGCAACGCCAAGCACCGCGCGCCGCGCGAGGCCCAGAGCGAGGAACAGCAGGCCGAGCGGCCGCTCTTCCGCGACGAGGTCGGTGCGCAGGGCGGTGACATTCCGGGCGGACAGGGCGCGTCTTCTGTTGACCCTGCCGGTCCCGGACGCATAGGTTTCGGAGAACCATCAACCTCAAGTGCGGGTGGAGGGTTTGCCTCCGACCCGTATGCGACCCACGCCTCCGCGGGGCAGCCGCGGCAGGAGGATGCGTCCATGCCGGTGTGTACGAGGTGCGGCCACCGCAACGCCGCGGACAGTCGGTTCTGCTCCAACTGCGGGGCGCCGCTGCGCGGTGCGGCCCCGGCGGAGCGCGCGTCGGAGACGACGTCGACGATCTCGATCTCGGGCATCGAGGCGTACGAGTCGGAGGTCACCGGCCAGACCGCACTGCCGTCGTTGTCGCCGGAGGCGCAGGCGGCGGTCGACGCCCTGCCGGCCGGTTCGGCGCTGCTGGTGGTGCGCCGCGGGCCGAACTCGGGCAGCCGCTTCCTGCTGGACGGCGAGCTGACCACGGCCGGCCGTCACCCGCAGAGCGACATCTTCCTGGACGACATCACGGTGTCGCGCCACCACGTGGAGTTCCGCCGGTCCCCGGACGGCAGCTTCACCGTGGCCGACGTCGGCAGCCTCAACGGCACGTACGTCAACCGCGAGCCGATCGAGTCGGTCCGGCTCAACAACGGTGACGAGGTTCAGATCGGCAAGTACCGGCTGGTGTTCTACTCCAGCCAGCGGAGCGTCTGACCGCTCCGGAAAACCTTCAGGGAAGGTCCATGGTGCGAACAGCGACGGGCGGTGCCGGTTCCGGCACCGCCACCGCGGGCGAGCGGCTGGTGAGCATCGGGGCGGTGCTCGGCCAGCTGCGCGACGAGTTTCCCGAGGTGACCATCTCGAAGATCCGGTTCCTGGAGGCGGAGGGGCTCGTCGAGCCGCAGCGCACCGCCTCCGGCTACCGCAAGTTCAGCCCGCAGGACGTGGAGCGGCTCGCCCAGATCCTGCGGATGCAGCGGGACCACTATCTGCCGCTGAAGGTGATCCGCGAGCACCTGGACGCGCTCGCCCGCGGCGAGCAGGTGCGGCTGCCGTCGCCCAGCCCGCAGCGCGACCTGCTGGACGGGGCCTGGGACCCGGAGCAGGACCGTCCGACGGCGGCCAGGATCGGCCGGGCCGAGCTGCTCGCCGCCGCCGAGGTGACCGAGGCGGAGCTCGCGGAGTGGGAGTCGTACGGGCTGATCGCCCCGGGGCCCGAGGGCGGGTACGACGCGGAGGCCGTCAACGTCGCCCGACTTGTCGCGGATCTGGGGAGATTCGGTCTGGAACCGCGGCATCTGCGGGCGGTGAAGGCGGCCGCGGACCGCGAGGCGGGTCTGGTCGAGCAGATGGTCGCCCCGCTGCGGCGGCACCGGAATCCGCAGACCAGGGCGCATGCCGAGGCGACCGCGAAGGAACTGGCGGGCCTGTCCGTGCGGCTGCACGCCGCGCTGGTGCAGACCGCGCTGGGGCTGCGGCTGCAGTGATCTTGGCCGGGCCCGACTATCCAAACCGGTCGAGCACGGCCTAGGGTTGCTGTGTGAACGAGCTCGACGTTGTGGGTGTCCGGGTGGAAATGCCCTCCAACCAGCCGATCGTGCTCCTGCGCGAAGTGGGAGGCGACCGGTACCTTCCCATCTGGATCGGTCCCGGAGAGGCGACCGCGATCGCCTTCGCCCAGCAGGGCATGGCGCCTGCCAGGCCGTTGACGCACGACCTCTTCAAGGATGTCCTCGAGGCCGTGGGCCAGGAGCTCACGGAGGTGCGGATCACCGATCTGCGCGAGGGCGTCTTCTACGCGGAGCTGGTCTTCGCCAGCGGTGTCGAGGTGAGCGCCCGGCCGTCCGACGCGATAGCGCTGGCGCTGCGGACGGGAACGCCGATCTACGGCAGTGACGGCGTCCTGGACGACGCCGGCATCGCGATTCCGGACGAGCAGGAGGACGAGGTGGAGAAGTTCCGCGAGTTCCTCGACCAGATCTCCCCGGAGGACTTCGGAACCAGCAACCAGTGACCCCCGTGCCGCGGGTGCGCTCAGCGCATTCGAGTAGCCTTTCCCGGAGAGAGACACGGGAAACCACTCTCAGGGTGATTATCACTCGGCGTGCCGAGTGTGGCGATCGTTGACGCACCCCGAGTGACTGCCTACCGTCGAGTGGGCAGGTCAAGGACGGAGGGTCGGCGTGATGAGCAGCGGCGACGGTACGGCAGGGGGCGCTCTCGGACGCACTCCGGGAGAGAGTGGGCTGTACCCGCTCCAGAGCGGCGCGGCCGGCGTGCCCGCCGAAACGAGCACCGACAGCATCGGCTACCGCGGGCCCACCGCCTGCGCCGCCGCCGGCATCACGTACCGGCAGCTCGACTACTGGGCCCGCACGGGTCTGGTCGAGCCCAGTGTCCGTCCCGCGTACGGATCCGGGACGCAGCGCCTGTACAGCTTCCGCGACGTGGTCGTGCTGAAGATCGTCAAGCGCTTCCTGGACACCGGAGTGGCCCTGCAGAACATCCGCGCCGCGGTGCAGCACCTGCGGGCGCGGGGGTTCCGGGACCTGGAGCGCATGACGCTGATGAGCGACGGCGCGACGGTGTACGAGTGCTCCTCGCCCGACGAGGTGGTCGACCTGCTCAAGGGCGGCCAGGGCGTCTTCGGGATCGCGGTCGGCGTGGTGTGGCGGGACGTCGAGTCGGCGCTGTCGCAGCTGCACGGCGAGCGGGTCGACACCGGCGAGACGCTGATCGGGCACAACCCCGGGGACGAGCTGGCCCGGCGGCGGCGCGACAAGGCCGTCTGAGACGACCGACTCCCACGGACCCGCACAACAGTGCGGGTCCGTTGTCAGTGGGGTAGGGCAGCATCGGAGCTGTGAGAGCCGCGCCGACGATCCTGCATCTCGACATGGATGCGTTCTTCGCCGCCGCCGAGCAGGCGGCGAAGCCGAGCCTGCGCGGAAAACCGGTCGTGGTCGGCGGGCTCGGCCCGCGCGGGGTGGTCGCCACCGCCTCGTACGAGGCCCGCCGCTTCGGGGTGCACTCCGCGATGCCGATGGCCCAGGCGCGGCGGCTGGCGCCTCATGCGGCTTATCTGTACCCGCGGTTCTCGCTGTACAAGGCGGTCAGCGAGCAGGTCATGCGGCTGCTCGGGGAGCTGTCCCCGCTGGTCGAGCCGCTGAGCCTGGACGAGGCCTTCGTGGACCTGGAGGCCGGGGGCGCGGCCTGGGACTCGGCGAGCGCGCGGGAGGCCGGTGAGCGGTTGCGCAGGGGCATTCTCGGCACCACGGGGCTCACGGGGTCGGTGGGGCTCGCGGGATCGAAGATGCTCGCCAAGATCGCCTCGGAGGAGGCCAAGCCCGACGGCCTGGTGCTGATCGAGCCGGGGACTGAGCGGGAGCTGCTCGGGCCGAAGTCGGTGCGGATCCTCCCGGGCGTCGGGCCGGCCACGGGGGAGCACCTGCGCCGGGCCGGGATGACCACCGTCGCCGATCTCGCCGCGGCCGGCGAGGACGAGCTCGTACGGCTGCTGGGGCGGGCGCACGGGGCCTCGCTGCACCGCATGGCCCAGGGGTACGACGACCGGCCCGTGGTGGCCGAGCGGGATGCCAAGTCGGTGTCCGTGGAGGACACCTTCGACGTCGACCTGCACGACCGGGTGCGGATCCGGATCGAGGTGGAGCGGCTCGCCGAGCGCTGCGTGGGGCGGCTGCGCGCCTCCGGGCACTCGGGCCGCACGATCGTGCTGAAGGTGCGCCGCTTCGACTTCTCGACGCTCACGCGCTCGGAGACGCTGCGCGGTCCCACCGACGACCTCGCGGTGGTCCGGGAGGCGGCCGCGCGGCTCCTGGAGGCCGTCGACACCACCGGAGGGGTGCGCCTGCTGGGGGTCGGCGTCAGCGGCCTCGCCGACTACACACAGGAGGACCTCTTCGCGCAGGCGGCGGAGGCCGCCGACGCCGCGGAGCCCGCGGCCGACGAGGGCGGGCCGGCCGCCGCGGAGGCGCCGGCGGACGAGCCCGAGCCGCCCCGGGAGCGGCAGTGGCACCCGGGGCAGGACGTCCGGCACGCCGCGTACGGCGCGGGCTGGGTGCAGGGCAGCGGCGTCGGCCGGGTCACGGTGCGCTTCGAGGAGCCCGGCTCGGCCCCCGGACGGGTCCGTACCTTCCCGGCCGACGACCCCGACCTGGAGCCCTCCGAGCCGCTGCCCCTGGTGCCGCGGACTTCCTAGGAAGGCCGCTCAGGACTCGTCGCGGCCCGCGAGGCGGCCGAAGTCCCGGTCCTCGTGGGGTGCGGGGGGCAGGGCGATGCTGTAGTGGCGGTAGAGCTGGAGCTCCTGCTCCGGCGAGAGGTGCCGGCCCACGCCGAAGTCGGGGGCCTCCTTGATGAGCGCCCGCTCGTACGGCACGTGGAGGCCGTCGTCGGCGAGCTCGCTGGTCTCCAGCGGGACGAACGCGTCCCGGCTGAACAGGCCGGTGCGGACGGCGGCCCACTCGGGGACCCCGGTCGCGTCGTCCAGGTACACCTCGTCCACGGTGCCGATCTTGGCCCCGTTGCGGTCGTACGCCTTGCGGCCGATCAGGCTGCGCGGATCGATGTCGGTCTGCACGGTCCCTCCAGATGGTCGCAACTGCTCTCCCCACCCCCTACGAAAGGGCACATCGGGGATATCGGCCACTTGAGCGATCTGGCGGCGCAACGGCGCTGGTAGGCTGGCTGTGGCTGTCGACCCCGCGCGGGAGAGTCCTCCGGAGATCCTCCGGGGGCGCCGAAGGAGCAAATCCTCCCCGGAATCTCTCAGGCCCCCGTACCGCGCGGACGAGGTCACTCTGGAAAGCAGAGCGGGAGTCCGACGGCATCCGCTCTCACCGACGGTGAAAGCCGGCATGCCCCCACGCGCGCCGGTGAAGCTCTCAGGTTGAGATGACAGAGGGGGAGGCCGTCCGGGCACCCGCGCCGAGGTGCCCCTTCAGGGTCGTGAAGACCAGGAGGCCTCCGCCATGACCGCCAACCGCACCCCGCTCACCGCACTCGAACAGGGCATCCCCTTCGAGCAGCGGCACATCGGGCCGGACGCCGAAGCCCGCGCCAAGATGCTCGCGCACGTCGGCTACGGCTCCCTCGACGAGCTCACCGCCGCCGCGGTGCCGGACGTCATCAAGAGCGCGGAGGCCCTCGGCCTCCCGGCCGCCCGTACCGAGGCGGACGTGCTCGCCGAGCTGCGCGCGCTCGCCGAGCGCAACCAGGTCGTCGCGCCGATGATCGGCCTCGGGTACTACGGCACCTTCACCCCGCCGGTGATCCTGCGCAACGTCATGGAGAACCCGGCCTGGTACACCGCGTACACGCCGTACCAGCCGGAGATCTCGCAGGGCCGCCTGGAGGCGCTGCTCAACTTCCAGACGATGGTCGCCGACCTCACCGGTCTGCCCACCTCCGGCGCCTCGCTGCTCGACGAGGGCACCGCCGCCGCCGAGGCCATGGCGCTGTCCCGCCGCGTCGGCAAGGTCAAGAACGGCGTGTACGTCGTCGACGCCGACGCCCTGCCGCAGACCATCGCCGTCATCGAGACCCGCGCCGAGCCGACCGGCGTCGAGGTCGTCGTCGCCGACCTGTCCGCCGGCATCCCCGCCGAGCTCGCCGAGCGCGGCGTCTTCGGCGTGCTGCTGCAGTACCCGGGCGCCTCCGGCGCGGTCCGCGACATCAAGCCGGTCATCGACCAGGCCCACGAGCTCGGCGCGATCGTCACCGTCGCCGCCGACCTGCTCGCCCTGACCCTGCTGGCCTCCCCGGGCTCCCTCGGCGCCGACATCGCCGTCGGCACCACCCAGCGCTTCGGCGTCCCGATGGGCTTCGGCGGCCCGCACGCCGGCTACATGGCCGTCCAGGACAAGCACGCCCGCTCCCTGCCCGGCCGCCTCGTGGGCGTCTCCGTCGACGCCGACGGCAACAGGGCGTACCGCCTGGCGCTGCAGACCCGCGAGCAGCACATCCGCCGCGAGAAGGCCACCAGCAACATCTGCACCGCGCAGGTCCTGCTCGCCGTCATGGCCGGCATGTACGCCGTCTACCACGGCCCCGAGGGCCTGCGGACGATCGCCCGGCGCACCCACCGCTACGCGGCGATCCTCGCCGGGGGCCTCAAGGCCGGCGGGGTGCAGCTCACCCAGGGCGCGTACTTCGACACCCTCACCGCCCGCGTCCCCGGCAAGGCCGACGAGATCGTCGCCGCCGCCCGCGAGGCCGGGGTCAACCTGTACCGCGTCGACGCCGACCACGTCTCGATGTCCTGCGACGAGACCACCGGCCGCGAGCAGCTCGCCGCCGTCTGGTCGGCCTTCGGCGTCACCGCCGACGTCGACGCGCTCGACGCCGTCACCGAGGACGCGCTGCCGGCCGATGCGCTGCGCACCGACGAGTACCTCACCCACCCCGTCTTCCACGCGCACCGCTCCGAGACGTCGATGCTGCGCTACCTGCGCCGCCTCGCCGACCGCGACTACGCGCTGGACCGCGGGATGATCCCGCTCGGCTCCTGCACGATGAAGCTGAACGCGACCACCGAGATGGAGCCGGTGACCTGGCCCGAGTTCGGCCAGATCCACCCGTTCGCGCCGGTCGAGCAGGCCCAGGGCTACGTCACGCTCATCACCGAGCTGGAGGAGCGCCTCGCCGAGGTCACCGGCTACGACAAGGTGTCCATCCAGCCCAACGCCGGCTCCCAGGGCGAGCTGGCCGGTCTGCTCGCGGTCCGCGCGTACCACCGCGCCAACGGCGACGAGCAGCGCACCGTCTGCCTCATCCCGTCCTCCGCGCACGGCACCAACGCCGCCAGCGCCGTGATGGCCGGCATGAAGGTCGTCGTCGTCAAGACCGCCGACGACGGCGAGGTCGACGTCGAGGACCTCAAGGCCAAGATCGAGCAGCACCGCGACGAGCTGTCCGTGCTGATGATCACCTACCCGTCCACTCACGGTGTGTTCGAGGAGCACGTCTCCGAGATCTGCGGCCTGGTCCACGAGGCCGGCGGCCAGGTGTATGTCGACGGCGCCAACCTCAACGCCCTGGTCGGCCTCGCCAAGCCGGGCCACTTCGGCGGCGACGTCTCGCACCTGAACCTGCACAAGACCTTCTGCATCCCGCACGGCGGCGGCGGCCCCGGCGTCGGCCCGGTCGCGGTGCGCGAGCACCTCGCCCCGTACCTGCCGAACCACCCGCTGCAGCCGACGGCCGGCCCGGAGACGGGCGTCGGCCCGATCTCGGCCGCCCCCTGGGGCTCGGCCGGCATCCTGCCGATCTCCTGGGCCTACGTCCGGCTGATGGGCGGCGAGGGCCTCAAGCGCGCCACCCAGGTCGCGGTGCTCGCGGCGAACTACATCGCCAAGCGTCTGGAGCCGCACTACCCGGTGCTCTACACCGGCCCGAACGGCCTCGTCGCGCACGAGTGCATCGTCGACATCCGCCCGCTGGCCAAGGCCACCGGCGTCAGCGTCGACGACATCGCCAAGCGCCTGATCGACTACGGCTTCCACGCGCCGACCATGTCGTTCCCGGTCGCCGGCACGCTCATGATCGAGCCGACCGAGTCCGAGGACCTCGTCGAGCTGGACCGGTTCTGCGACACCATGATCGCGATCCGCGCCGAGATCGAGAAGGTCGCCTCCGGCGAATGGCCCGCCGACGACAATCCGCTGGTCAACGCCCCGCACACGGCGGCCGCGCTGGGCGGCGAGTGGAACCACGCGTACACCCGTGACGTGGCCGTCTTCCCGGCCGGCGTCTCCGCCGCGGACAAGTACTGGCCGCCGGTGCGCCGGATCGACGGCGCGTTCGGCGACCGCAACCTGGTCTGCTCCTGCCCGCCGCTGGACGAGTACGACGCCTGAGCCCACGCCCCGCAGGGGCGGCCGGCATGAGTGAGGGCCGGTCCGGAGCACTGCTCCGGACCGGCCCTCGCCGTCGTGCGGCGGTGCGTTCAGGCCGCCTGCGCCACCTGCCCCGTGGTCAGCGGCCGGTGCGGCGCGATGATCTGGCCGTCCGGCAGCAGCTCACCGGTGTCCTCGAAGAGCAGGACGCCGTTGCACAGCAGGCTCCACCCCTGCTCCGGGTGGTGCGCCACCGGGCGCGCCGCCTCCCGGTCGGCGGAGTCGGCGGACGGACAGGCAGGCTGATGCTGGCACATGGATGCGTTCTTTCGCTGCGTGGTGGTGAGTGTCCTGCGGCTCGATGCGGTGTTCATGGCCGCCCCCGTGGTGAGTTCGTACGGTCCAAGTGTTCCCCTGCGGACGACGATCCGCAGGGATTTCACTGCAGCTCTTCCTACTACAGGAGGACGCATCACCCGCGCGGGCGGTTCAATCCAACTGCACGGCCCCTTCGGGTGGTTCGGGATGGTCCCGGCGGGCTAGTCCGTCCGGGGAGGGCTCCGCACAGCTGTGCTCAGGCGGCCGGGGCCGTCGAGCCGAACAGGGGTGCGGCGGGCGCCAGGCGCAGGGTGAGCACCGGCAGCAGATCGGCGACCCGGTAGGGCCGGTGCGAGGCGATCCCCGGCGGCGCGGGGGCCAGGGGGATCAGCAGATCGGACGGGTCGGGGACGCCGTCGGCCCCGTCGGCGGCGGTGTCGCCGTGCAGCCACAGCGTCAGCATGTACAGGTCGGGGACCGAGATCAGCCGCGGCTGGTACGTGCCCGGCAGCGACTCGGCCTGCGCCAGGGCGCGTTCGGTGGCGGCGAGGTACGGCCCCTCGAAGAAGTGCGAGAAGGACCAGCCGTCGGGGGTGAGGACCGCGTCGCCGGCGGCCACGGCCCGTTCCGTCCCCCGGATCAGGAACCGCCAGGCGGTGAGCCGGGTGCGGGGTGCCGGCGCGGGCGGTGCGGCCGGTTCCCGTACGTCCCACACGTGGACGGGCAGGGGGAGTTCGGGGCTGAGCGGTCCCTGGTGGGAC
Organism: Streptomyces tritici; assembly: GCF_048500665.1. Taxonomy (NCBI): domain Bacteria; kingdom Bacillati; phylum Actinomycetota; class Actinomycetes; order Kitasatosporales; family Streptomycetaceae; genus Streptomyces; species Streptomyces tritici. The sequence goes on along the minus strand of NZ_CP183183.1, from coordinate 806,147 downwards.
CTGAGCGCGGGAGTGCGCGCCTCGCTGACGGCGGTGGGGGAACCGAGGGCCGCGAGGACGCTGCGCAGGGCCGGCGCGGGGGCCGGAGAAGGCAGGAGCATGGTGGGTCGCCTCTCGCTCAAGAGACAAGGGTGATGCGGGGCAGGCAGACGCGGACGGACGGCGCTGTCGGCTGCGGGGCCGGGCCGGAAGCGGGACATGTGGACATGACCGGGCGCCGACGCTCTGCCTCGTCCGCGGAGTTTATACGACGGCTGTTCAGACAGTGTTTCCGCTAGTCGCCCTCGATATTCCGGACAAGGCTCGATCAGGCCCTGTTTTCCGGGGGATTCGCCGGATTTCCGATGAACGCCACTGTGCCGCCTGCGCGTTCTCGGCGGGGACGGACGGCCGAATTGCTTCGGTGCCGGTCCGGACCGGTCGCGCGGAATATGCGTGAGGCGTCGTGCCACGGGTAAGTGCCGGTGGTTCGACGTAACTCAGCCTACCGTCCGGCCGGTGGCCGCGCAGGCGTTATGGATCAGTCAGCTGGGCATTATCGTCCGTGACGCGAGCGACGGAGCCGCGGGCTGCCCACTCGAGGAGGGACCCTTCGATGGGGGAGAAGGTCGTGGCAGACGGGTTCGACCTGTCCGATCGACAGAAATACCGCAGGAAGTTGCAGCAGTGCCTGGCGGGACTGGCGCGGCTGCTGGCGGAGAAGAGGTTCGACCGGCCCCGCAATCTCATGGGCCTGGAGATCGAACTCAATCTGGCGGGCCGCGACGGCCTGCCCCGGATGATGAATGCCGAGGTGCTGGAACGCATCGCGAGCCAGGATTTCCAAACAGAACTCGGCATGTTCAATCTCGAAGTGAACATCGCCCCGCACCAGCTCGGCGGCCGCGTCTTCGACCAGCTCGCCGAGGAACTCCGCGCCGGTCTGGGATATGCCGACCGCATGGCCCGGGAAGTGGACGCCGGGGTGCTCATGATCGGAATTCTGCCGACGCTCCGGCACGGCGACATGGGCCCCGAGCACCTCTCCGCCGTCGACCGCTACATGCTGCTCAACGACCAGCTGGTCGCCGCCCGCGGCGAGGACTTCGCCCTCGACATAGAGGGCGTCGAGCGGCTGCGCTGCACCTCCTCGTCGATCGCCTGCGAGGCGGCCTGCACCTCCGTGCAGCTGCACCTCCAGGTGACGCCCGCGCGGTTCGCCTCCGTCTGGAACGCGGCGCAGGCGACGGCGGCGGTGCAGATCGCCGTCGGGGCCAACGCGCCCTTCCTGTTCGGCCACGAGCTGTGGCGCGAGTCCCGGCCGCCGCTGTTCCAGCAGGCGATCGACACCCGGCCGCCCGAGCTTCAGGCGCAGGGCGTGCGCCCGCGGACCTGGTTCGGGGAGCGGTGGGTGGACTCGGCGTACGACCTCTTCGAGGAGAACCTGCGCTGGTTCCCGCCGCTGCTGCCGCTGATGGACGAGGAGGATCCGCTGCGGGTCCTCGACGAGGGCGGAGTGCCCTCGCTGCAGGAACTGGTGCTGCACAACGGCACGGTCTACCGGTGGAACCGGCCGGTGTACGGGGTGGTCGACGGCGTCCCGCACCTGCGCGTGGAGAACAGGGTGCTGCCGGCCGGGCCGACGGTGGAGGACGTGGTGGCCAACGCCGCCTTCTACTACGGCCTGGTGCGCGCGCTCGCCGACGAGCCGCGGCCGGTGTGGAAGCGGCTGTCCTTCCAGGACGCCGAGGCCAACTTCGACGCGGCCTGCCGGTACGGCATCGACGCCGAGCTGCGCTGGCCCCGGCCGGGCCGGGGCGGCGGCGTCGCGCCGGTGCCCGCCGTGAAGCTCGTACGGGACGAACTGCTGCCGCTCGCGGCGGCCGGGCTCGACGCCTGGCAGATCGAGCCGGCCGACCGCGACCACTACCTCGGGATCATCGAGCAGCGCTGCCGGCTCCGGGTGAACGGCGCGTCGTGGCAGGTGGAAACGTTCCATCGCGCCCTGGCGTCGGGGCTCGACCGGGACGAGGCGTTCGCGGCGACGACCCGCCGGTACACGGAGCTGATGCACACCGACGCACCGGTGCACACCTGGCCGGCGGGTCCGTAGCGCCGTCTACCCTGGCGGGGCTGGACGGACCCGAGGGGTGAGCGGCGTAGTGGAGGCACGAGTGCGGGCGGAGTCGGGAGCGGCGGCGGTTTCTCCTGTGCCGGAGGGACCGCCGCGGCGGATCCTGCGGTCCGAGACCTTGCTGGTCCTGGCCCTCTCGCTGGGCGCCAGCGGGGTGTCGGCGCTGATCAGCTTCATCGGCTCGCTGACCAAGCCGGGCGGCCTGAAGGACCAGGCGGCCACGCTCAACGGCTCCTACGCCCCGGGCCGCCCCTGGCTCGACCTGGCCTGGCAGCTCTTCGGCATCGCCAGCGCCCTGGTGCCGGTCGTGCTCGTGGCGCACCTGCTGCTGCGCGAGGGCACCGGTCTGCGGGCCATCGGCTTCGACCGGACGCGGCCCTGGCAGGACCTGGGCCGCGGGACGCTGATCGCGGCCGGCATCGGCAGTGCGGGGCTCGCCTTCTATCTGGTGGCCCGGGCGGCCGGGTTCAACCTGACCGTGGTGCCCGAGGCGCTGCCGGACGTCTGGTGGAAGTACCCGGTGCTGATCCTCTCGGCGATCCAGAACTCCGTGCTGGAGGAGGTCATCGTCGTCGGCTATCTGCTGCGCCGGCTCGACCAGCTGGGCTGGACGCCGTGGGCGGCGCTCGCCGCGAGCTCGGTGCTGCGCGGCTCGTACCACCTGTACCAGGGCATCGGCGGCTTCATCGGCAACGTGGTGATGGGCGTGGTGTTCGTCCTGCTGTACCGCCGCTGGGGCCGGGTGGGACCGCTGGTCGCGGCGCACGCGCTGCTCGACATCGTGGCGTTCGTCGGGTACGGGCTGCTGGCCGGCCGGGTGGACTGGCTGCCCACGGTCTGAGCGACCGCCCGCGAGACGCCGAAGGGGCGTACGGCACCGCCGTACGCCCCTTCGGCGTTCCTCGCCCGTCCTCAGGCGCGCAGTTCGCCCTCGATCACCGTCACCGCGTGGCCGTTGAGCAGCGTGCGGTCGCCGCGGAGGCGGGTGCGCACCATGCCGGTACGGGCGCCGCCCTGCAGTCCGGTGAGTTCCTCGCGCCCGAAGCGGGCCGACCAGAACGGGGCGAGCGCCGTGTGGGCGCTGCCGGTGACCGGGTCCTCGTCGATGCCGACGCCCGGGAAGAAGCCGCGGGAGACGAAGTCGTAGCCGCGCCCCGGCTGTTCGGCGGCCGCGGTGACGATGATCCCGCGGTCGGACAGGTCCTTCAGGGCCGCGTGGTCCGGCGTGAGCCCGCGGACGGCCGCCTCGTCGGTCAGCTCGACGACCAGGTCGCCGATGTGGGCGGAGGTGTCGTGCACCGAGACGACCTCGGCGCCGAGCGCCTCGACGAGGCCGGCGGGGGCGGCGACCGGCTTCAGCTCCGAGGTGGGGAAGTCCATCGTGATCGTGCCGTCGGCCTCGGCGGTCGCCCCGAGGATGCCGCACCGCGCGGCGAACCGCACGGTGCCCGCGGCCTTCCCGACCGTGTTGATGACGTGCGCGGTGGCGAGCGTGGCGTGGCCGCACATGTCGACCTCGGTGGTCGGCGTGAACCAGCGCAGCGCCCAGTCGGCCTCGCCGCCGGCGGGCAGCGGGTGGGCGAAGGCGGTCTCGGAGAGGTTCACCTCGGCGGCGACCTTCTGCAGCCAGTGGTCGTCCGGGAACGAGTCGAGGAGCAGCACGCCGGCCGGATTGCCGGCGAAGGGACGGTCGGTGAAGGCGTCGACGATTCGGATGCGCATGGGGCAGACCGTACGGCGTGCCCGCGGGCGCGGACCAAGGCCAATCGCGGACGGCTGGACCGGCTGGACCGGGACCGCGGGACCGATGCTTGCCGAGCGAGCTATTCCGATATATCGTCGAAGCATCGCGACAGATCAACGATGGAAGGAGCGTAGCGATGCGTTCACAGGGACACGAGCACGAGCACGGCCGCGGACACTGCGGCCCCGGACATCGCGGCTGGGGCGGTTTCGCCCGGGGTGACTTCGAGGCGCGGCGGGCGGCCTTCGGTCCGTTCGGACCGGGCTTCGGCGGCCCCTTCGGAGGCCCCTTCGGCGGCGGTCGCGGACGCGGCGGCGGAGGGCGGGCGCGGCGCGGTGACGTGCGCGCCTCGATCCTCGCGCTGCTGAAGGACCGCCCGATGCACGGTTACGAGATGATCCGCGAGATCGGCGAGCGCAGCGGCGGGGCCTGGAAGCCCAGCCCCGGCTCCGTCTACCCGACCCTCCAGCTCCTGGAGGACGAGGGGCTCATCACCAGCGCGAGCGAGGGCGGCAAGAAGCTGTTCACGCTCACCGACACCGGGCGCGCCGAGGCCGAGTCCGGGCCGGAGGCCCCCTGGGAGGAGGCCGGGCGCGGCGTCGACTGGGACGCCCTGAACGAGGTCCGCCAGGCCGGCTTCGGTCTGATGGAGGCGTTCGGGCAGGTCTGGAAGACCGGGAACGCCGAGCAGCGGCAGAAGGCCGTCGACGTCATCAACGAGGCGCGCAAGAAGCTGTACCTCATCCTGGCCGACGAGCACTGAGCCCTTGGCCCGGCCGGGCAGCGCGAGGGCCCCGCGGCGAACCGCCGCGGGGCCCTCGGGTGTACCTGCTCGTACCGCGCGTCCGGCGCGTACCGGCGCGTCTCAGGCCACCAGGCCCGCCAGCTTCCGCAGCGACTCGTCGAGCGCCGCCGTCGCAGAGTCCTTCAGCCTGCCCGCCATCAGCGAGACCGCCGCCCCGGTGAACTCGCCGTCGATGCGGACCGTCGTCGCCTCGCCGTCCGGCGTCAGCGAGTAGCGGGTGCCGACGTCGACGCTCATGGGCCCCTTGCCCCGGATCGCGAGGACCCGGGCGGTCTCCACTTCCTCCACCGTCCACGTCACCTCGGCCGGGAAGCCCATCAGCTTCATGTTCTCGACGAACGTGGCCCCGGCCGCCAGGCTCTGCGGGCCGCCGTTCGGGAAGCTCGTGTGGGTGGCGTTCCACGCGCCGTACGCGGTGAAGTCGGTCAGCTGCGCCCAGACCTTCTCGGCCGGCGCCTCGATCCGTGCCTCCGCGCTCACTTCGGCCATGCGACCACCCCTTCTCGTCGGGCTACCGGTGTCGCGGAACGTAGCCGGGCGGGCGTGAACATTCAATACTGATGAACCGTCAGATCCTGTTCCGGGCTCACGAGTTCTGCCGGGCCAGTTCCTCCGAACCGCCGACCCAGCGGATCTCGGCCGAGTCGAACCAGTCGGAGGCGCGCGGTCGGCCGCTGTCCTCGTGGCAGTGGTAGGCGGCCCAGAAGAGATCGGCGGGCAGCGCCTTGCGCGGTGCGTACACGCGGTAGACGTACTGCCGTCCGTCCAGAGCGACAAGAGCGACCATCCAGAACATACTTCGAGGACGAATCCTGGCGGGGTCATGGTTGCGTGTGGGGCGCAGGGCAAGGCGGCGCGCGCCACGCACGCCGGATCCGCGCGATCTCATCCGTAGGGAGGAGGCGTCGGCCGTGCGTGCCCACCTCACGTGGGATGCGCGGATGCTTCTCGGCGGGGATGTTCCGGCCACCGCGGGATGATGAGGTGGAAGGGTGCACCATCCTGTCCCGCGGATACCCGCCCAGCCCGCTCCGTACCGCCTCGCGATCGAGTCCCGCCTGACCGTCGAGCTGGCCATGGTCCTCGCCGGGGCCCGCCGCCGGGCCCTGCGGTGCGGCGACCGGCAGGTCGACACCGCGCACCTGCTGCACGCGCTCCTGGAGTCCGACCCGGCGGTGCGCGCCGCCTTCGCGGGCGAGGCGCAGGTCTCCCGGGTGCTGGCCTACCTCGTCCAGCGGAGCATCGGCTACGGCCTGCGGTGGCGGAAATCCGCCGCCCCGTCCACCTCCGCCTCGTCAGCGTCCGCCTCCGCCCCGTCCGCCTCCGTCCCCTCCCCGTCCGCCTCCTCCCGGTCCACCGAGCTCGTCCGCGGCCCCCTCGCCGCCGGGCCCGGAGGCTGGTCGCCGGCCGCCGCCGCCGCGATGGACGGCGCCCTGGAACGCGCCGCCCGCCGGGGCGACCAGCGGGCCGCCGGCCTCGACGTGCTCGCCGTCCTCGTCGCCGACCCGGACTGCCGGGCCGTCGAGGTGCTGCGCCGGGCGGGGGTCCGGACCGGCGTCCTGGCCGCCCGGATCGCCGAGCTGTCTCAACAGGTGTCACAGGGGTGACGCACCTGACGGTGCGCTGTCATGATGGCCGGATGCACGCGTCTCAGGGGAGAAGCGCCGGCCTGGGACTCGCCCTGGCCTCGGCCTTCGCATTCGGTGGATCGGGAGTGGCGGCCAAGCCGCTCATCGAGGCGGGACTCGACCCGCTGCACGTGGTGTGGCTCCGGGTGGCCGGCGCCGCCCTCGTCATGCTGCCGGTGGCGTGGCGCCACCGCGGACTGCTGCGCCGCAAGCCCGCCCTGCTGGCCGGCTTCGGTCTGCTCGCCGTGGCCGGCGTCCAGGCCTGCTACTTCGCCGCCATCTCCCGCATCCCCGTCGGTGTCGCGCTGCTCGTCGAGTACCTCGCGCCCGCCCTGGTGCTCGGCTGGGTGCGGTTCGTCCAGCGCCGGCCGGTGACCCGGGCCGCCGCGCTCGGCGTGGTGCTCGCCGTCGGCGGGCTCGCCTGCGTCGTCCAGGTCTGGTCGGGGCTGAGCTTCGACCTGCTGGGCCTGCTGCTCGCGCTGGGCGCGGCCTGCTGCCAGGTCGGCTACTTCGTCCTGTCCGACCAGGGCAGCGACGAGGCCGAACCGGCCGACCCGCTGGGCGTCATCGCGTACGGACTGCTCGTCGGCGCGCTCGTGCTCACCGTCGTCGCCCGCCCCTGGGGCATGGACGCGTCCGTGCTCGCCGGCCCCGCGCACCTGGACGGCACCGCGGTCCCCGCCTGGCTGCTGCTCGGCTGGATCGTGCTGGTCGCCACCGTCGTCGCGTACGTCACCGGCGTGCTGTCGGTGCGCCGGCTCTCCCCGCAGGTCGCCGGGGTGGTCGCCTGCCTGGAGGCCGTGATCGCGACCGTGCTCGCGTGGGTCCTGCTCGGCGAGCACCTGGGCGCGCCGCAGCTCGTCGGCGGTGCCCTGGTCCTGGCCGGGGCGTTCATCGCCCAGTCGGCGACGCCGAAGGCGTCGGCGCAGGATCCGGTGGCCGGTTCCGGACCGGCCGACCGCGAGACCGAGTTGTCCGCGGGCCGGACCGCCTCGTAAGGTGCCGATCATGCATTCGACCGTGCTTCCGCCCCCCGCCGCCTAGGCGCGGGCGGAAACCCTCCGACGAAGACCGGACCCGGCGGCGCGACCGCCCCGGGTGGTCCGTCGCTGCCCGCCCGCGGAGCCGAGCGACCACCCACCCGTCTTCCCACGGAGAAGAAGCACGTGTCGAACCCTCTTTCCCCCTCCACCCTGCCCGCGGTCGGGCGGAGCCTCCTCTACCTCGTCGTCGCCGGGCTCGCCTGGGGCACCGCCGGCGCGGCCGCCTCGCTGGTCTTCCGGGCCAGCGACCTCGGCCCGCTCTCCCTGTCCTTCTGGCGCTGCGTCGGCGGACTCGTCCTGCTGCTGCCCGTGCTGCTGCTGCGCCGCTCCCGCGCCACCGCCGAGGCGGCGGCCGAGCCGCGCGGCCGGCGCCTGCTGCGGATCCTCGGCACGGGAATCGGTCTGACGGTGTTCCAGAGCGCGTACTTCGCCGCCGTCCAGTCCACCGGCCTCGCTGTCGGCACCGTCGTCACGCTCGGCGCCGGTCCCGTCCTGATCGCCCTCGGCGCGCGGCTGCTCATGGGCGAACGGCTCGGCCGGGGCGGCGCGGCGGCCGTCGCCGGGGCGCTCGCCGGACTCGGCGTGCTGGTGCTCGGCGGCGGCGCCGCCGAAGTGCGCCCGGCCGGCGTGGCCCTCGCCGTGCTCTCCGCCGCCGGGTACGCGGCGATCACCCTGCTCACCCGGTGGCTCGGCCGGGACGGCGGCGCGGACTCCCTGTCCACCACCGCCTGGGCCTTCGCGATCGGCGCCGCGGGGCTGCTGCCCATGGCCGTCGCCGAGGGCCTCCTCCCGCACACCGGACGGCCGCTGGAGGTCGTGGCCCTGCTGGTCTACGTCGCCGCGGTGCCGACGGCGCTCGCCTACGCGCTGTACTTCGCGGGCGCGGCCGTCGTCCGGGCGGCGACGGTCTCCGTGATCATGCTCCTGGAGCCGGTGAGCGCGGCCCTGATCGCGGTGACGCTGCTCGGCGAGGAGCTCACGGCGGCCACCGTCGGCGGGACCGTGCTGCTGCTCGCCGCGGTGACGGGCCTGGCGGCGGCCGAGGCGCGCACGGCGGCGGTCCGTCGCCGCGAGGCGGCCCTCACAACGCCGTGACGTACTCCGGGACGGCGATGCCGGGGGCCAGGGTCTCGGCCGGGATCGGGGTGCCGTAGGCCGGGGTCACCGGCACGACGCCGGTCCAGTACGGGAGGCCCAGGTCCTCGGGGTCGTCGTTCGGGCCGCCGGTGCGGACCTTCGCCGAGACCTCCGCGAGGTCGAGGCGGAGGACCGCCGTCGCGGCCAGCTCCTTGGCGTTCGCCGGCCGGGAGTCCCGGGAGCGGCCCGGCACGACCTGGTCGACCAGCGCGTCCAGGGCCTCGCGCAGCTCGTCCCGGTCGGTGACCCGGTGGGCGGTGCCGTGCACCACGACCGAGCGGAAGTTGAGCGAGTGGTGGAAGGCGGAGCGGGCCAGGACCAGGCCGTCGACATGGGTGACGGTCAGGCAGACCTCGAGGCCGGGGTCGGCCGCGCGGGCCTGGCCCGAGCCGGTGGAGGCGTGCACGTACAACCGCTCGCCGATCCGGCCGAACAGCGTCGGGAGCACGACCGGCGCGCCGCCCCGCACGAAGCCCAGATGGCAGACGTACGCCTCGTCGAGTATCGAGTGGACCAGGTCCCGGTCGTACGAGACGCGGTCGCGGCTGCGGCTCGGGGCGGTGCGCCCGGTGGGCTCGTAGGCGGCGGGCTCGTCCGTGGGCGCGGTCCCGGGCAGGGTCGTCGACATTGCACTCTCCATTGCACTAGTGCATACTTGCGTTTGTGCTAGGAGAGTATCGGATCGAAGGGTGTCGCGCATCGGAGATCGCGGCCAGCGTGGAGCGCGGGGTCGGCTCGGGAGCTCTGGAGCCGGGCCAACTGCTGCCGCCCATGCGGGAGTTGGCGGCTCGGCTCGGGGTTAACCCGAACACCGTCGCGGCCGCCTACCGCACGCTGCGCGAGCGCGGGGTGATCGAGACCGCGGGTCGGCGGGGCAGCCGGGTGCGGTCCAAGCCCGCCACGACCGCCCGCGGCACCCTCCGGGTCGAGGCCCCCGCCGGCGTCCGGGACGTCAGCGAGGGCAACCCCGAGCCGTCGCTGCTGCCCGACCTCGGCGCGGCCTTGGCCGCGGCCGCCCGGCGCAACGCCGAACGGCCCGTGCTGTACGGGGAACCCGAGGTGGACGCCGACTTCGCCCGGCTCGCGCGGGCCGCGATGGACGCCGACGGCGTGCCGGGCGGCCCGATCGCCGCGACCTCGGGCTCCCTCGACGCGATCGAGCGCGTGCTGAACGCCCATCTGCGGACCGGTGACGCCGTGGTGGTCGAGGACCCCGGCTGGGGCAGCCTCCTCGACCTCCTTCCCGCGCTCGGGCTGCGGCCCGTGCCGGTGCCCCTCGACGACGAGGGCCCGCTGCCGGAGGAGGTCGCCCGCGCCCTGCGCGGCGGGGCCCGCGCGCTGATCGTCACCGCCCGCGCGCAGAACCCGACCGGCGCGGCCGTCGGCGCGCGGCGCGCCGCCGAGCTGAGGGCGGTGCTCGCCGAGCATCCGGGGACGCTGTTCGTGGAGGACGACCACGGTCACGGCATCGTCGACGTGCCGCTGCACCCGATCGCGGGCGGCACCACGCACTGGGCGCTGGTGCGTTCGGTCGCCAAGGCGTACGGACCCGACCTGCGGGTCGCCGCGCTGACCGGCGACCCGGTGACCGTCGACCGGGTGGCCGGCCGGCAGCGCCTCGGCCCCGGCTGGGTCAGCCATCTGCTGCAGCGGGCCGTCGTGGAGCTGTGGGCGAGCGGGGCGGTCGACCCGGCGGCCGTGGCCGGCTGGTACGGGGAGCGGCGCGACGGGCTCGTACGGGCGCTGGCCGCGCGGGGGGTTCCGGCGTACGGCGCGACCGGCATGAACGTGTGGGTGCCGGTCGCCGACGAGACCGGGGCGGTGACCCGGCTCCTCGGCGCCGGGTGGGCCGTCGCGCCGGGGGCCCGGTTCCGGTCGGCGACGGGGCCCGCGGTGCGGGTGACGGTGTCGGGGCTGGCCCTGTCGGACCTGGAGCCGCTCGCCGACGTGCTCGCCGCCGCGGCGGGGCCCGCGCCGGCCCGGGCCTACGGCTGAGGCGCGGCGCTCACTGCCGAGGCGCCGGGCCCACGGCCGAGGCGCCCGGCCTTCTGCCCGGGGCGCGGCAGTCGTACGACCGCCGTGCCCGCGGTCAGGTCCACCGTCGTCCGGTGCGGCGGGGCGCCGTCGTCCTCCTCGTCGGGGACGATCAGGCTCGACTGCCGTTCCTTCAACTCGTGCGCCTTGCCCGGCGACAGGCTGGCGTGCAGCTGCTCGAAGCCGGTCGCCGCGACCTGCCCCTGACGCGCGCCGTTCCGCCACGGCAGCACCCCGGCCCGCCCCATGCGCAGCAGCAGCTGGTCGACGAAGGCCAGGACGGTCAGCACGACGACCAGACCGGGCAGGGTCATGAAGACGATGGTCTGCATGACCCCAGTATCCGCGCCGCCCCTCGCGCCGTAAGTCGCCCGTCGCGCCGTGAGCCGCCCGTCGCGCCCAGCCGTGTGCGCGAGCTAGCGGCCGGTCTCGGCGGGGACGGGGTCCGTGCGGTCCTCGGCCGCGCCCGCCGCCACCGGCTCCGTTCGGGGGCGCCGGGCCGGGCCGCGGGTCTGGGTGAGCGCGGCGCCGGCGAGGACGACGGCCGCGCCGACCGGGGTGTTCCAGGTGAGCGACTCGTCGAGGAGCGCGACGCCCGCCGCCGTCGCGATGACCGGGATGAAGTACGTGACCATGGCCGCCGTCGTCGGGCCGACCTCGGCGACCACGCCGTACTGCAGCAGCATCGCGTACCCCGTGCCGAGGGCGCCCAGCGCCAGCACCGAGAGCAGCGGCAGCAGCTCCACCGAGTCGGGGACGGTCGTGAACAACGGGGTGACCACGGCCAGTTGGAGCGTCGCCAGGCCGACCTGGGAGCCCGCGAGGGAGAGGTGCGAGGCCGGGTTGCCGGCCAGCGTGCGGCGCACGTAGATCCAGCCGACCGCGTAGCTGAACGAGGCGAGCAGCGCCATCGCCGTGCCCGTGGCGTCCAGGCCCGAGAAGCCCTGCCAGGCTCCGAGCACGGTCAGCACGCCGACGAAGCCGATGCCCAGACCCGCCGCGCGCAGCCGCGTCGGCCGGTCCTCGGAGAGCGCGACCAGCGAGAGCAGCATGCCCCACAGCGGCGTCGTGGCGTTGCAGATCCCGGCCAGCGTGGACGGGATCGTCAGCTCCGCGTACGCGAACAGCGAGAACGGCAGGGCGTTCAGCAGGAACGCGGCCACCGCGAGATGCCCCCAGGTGCGCGCGCCGCGGGGCAGCCGCTCGCGCTTGACCGCCATGACGACCGCGAGCACCGCCGTCCCGAACAGCAGGCGGCCGAAGGTGACCTGGAAGGGGGCGAAGCTCTCGTTGCCCACCTTGATGAACAGGAAGCTGAAGCCCCAGACGAGGGCGAGGGCGGCGAAGCGGAGACGCCAGTCGACGGTACGGCGAGTGCGGGTCATGACGACCAGCGTGACGCCCCGGACCTCGTAGGACAAGCGAGATTTCGTGCGCGCTTTCTCGTAGCATCGCTTATATGTTGAACCTGGAGCGCCTGCGCACCCTCGACGCCCTCGCCCGCCACGGCTCCGTCAGCGGCGCCGCCGACGGGCTGCACGTGACGACCTCCGCGGTCTCGCAGCAGCTGTCCAAGCTGGAGCGCGAAGTGGGCCAGCAGCTGCTCGCCAAGAACGGCCGGGGCGTCCGGCTCACCGACGCGGGGCAGCTGCTCGCCGAGCACGCCGCGCGGATCCTGTCCCAGGTGGAGCTGGCCCAGGCGGACATCGAGGCGCAGCGCGGCCGCGTCGTCGGCGAGGTGCGCATCGCGGCCTTCCCGACCGCCGCGCGCGGGCTGTTCCCCGCGGCGCTGCGCGCGCTGCGCGCCGACCACCCGGAGCTGCGGGCCCGTACCAGCGAGCTGGAGCCGGAGCGGGGCATCCGGGAGGTGCTGCGCGGGGACGCGGACCTGGCGATCGTCCTGGACTGGAACAACAAGCGGATGCCCGTGCCCGGCGGGCTGGCCCGCGCCCACCTGCTCGACGACTCCGCGGACGTGGCCATGCCGCTGGACCACCCGCTCGCCGGGCGCTCCGAGGTGGACCTGGTCGACTTCGCCGAGGACGACTGGGTCTCCTGGCCGGAGGGCGAGTTCTGCTACGAGTGGCTGATGTTCACGCTGCGGTCCCAGGGCATCGAGCCGCGCATCGCTCACCTGGCCGGCGAGCACCACACGCAGCTCGCGCTGATCGCGGCCGGCCTCGGGGTCTGCGTCACCCCGCGCCTCGGCCGCGGCCCCGTGCCGGAGGGCGTGGTGCTCGTCCCCGTACGGCAGCGGGTGCGGCGGCACATCCACGCGGTCTGGCGCACCGACGCCGACCGGCGGCCGTCCATCCGCGCGGCCGTGGAGGCGCTGCGCGAGGCGGGCCGGGCGGCGGGGGAGTAGCCGGCGGAGGCCGGCGCGGTCCCCGGGGCCGTCCGGCCTCAGAGCGCGCCGAGTTTGCGGAAGTCCCAGGAGGCGATCGCGTCCGGGGTGAGCCGCAGCCAGGCGTGCCGGCCGTCGTGCGGCATCGCGTCCAGGCCGAAGTTCTTGCGGGCGAACAGCCGTTCCGGCACCTCGAGTTCGGGGCAGGGCTCGCCCGTGCGCGGGGCCTCGCCGACGAAGACCGCCGTACCGGACAGCTCCACGCCCCGCAGCTCCCCGTACTCCTCGCCGGCGTCCACCACCACCGCGAGGCGCGGGTCGCGGCGCAGCTCCGCCCAGCGGCGGCTGCGGGTGATCGAGTACAGCCACAGGGAGGCGCCGTCCCAGGCGAACCACAGGGCGCTGACGTGTGGGCGGCCGTCGGCGGAGACGGTGGCGACCCGGCAGGTGCGCTGCTCGGCGAGGAAGGCGTCCACCTCCGCGGGGGTCATCATGATCCTGCGTCCACGGCGCTGTGCGACGGTCATCTGCCGCCCCTCCCCATTGGTCTGACGGAACGTCAGAGAAGCATCCTCGCTCTTCCCCCCCGACGCAATGGCCGTTACCGTCGCGCGCCCGGAACGCCGGGCGGACCGCCCCGGCAGGAGCCCGGCAGGAAGCCCAGAAGGGGGAAGGCCATGGCGTCGTCGTCCGTACCGCTCGTGGAGCAGCTGGATCCGGCCACCACCGTCCTGCTCACCGTCGAATGCCAGGAGGGCGTCGTCGGGCGCGAGAGCGCCCTGCCCGCACTCGCCGAGGCCGCCCGCGCCTCCGGTGCGCTGGGCAACATCGCCCGGCTCGTCGCCGCCGCCCACGCCTCCGGCGTGCAGGTCGTGCACGCCGTCGCCGAACGGCGGCCCGACGGGCGCGGCGCGAACACCAACGCCCGGCTGTTCCGCGCCGCGGCGAGGCTGCCGGTGCAGCAGCACACCGGCAGCGCCGCCGTACGGATCGCCGAACCGATCGAGGTCGCCGACGAGGACCTGGTCGTGCGGCGGCTGCACGGGCTCTCCCCGCTGGCCGGCACCGACGTCGACCCGCTGCTGCGCAACCTCGGCTGCCGCACGCTGATCGTCACCGGCGTCTCCGCCAACGTGGCCGTCCCCAACGCCGTCTTCGACGCGGTCAACCTCGGCTACGCGGCCGTCGTGCCCGGGGACGCCGTGGCGGGCGTGCCGGTCGCGTACACCGCCGAGGTGCTCCGGCACAGCCTCGCGCTGGTCGCCACGGTGACCACCACGCGGGAGGTGCTCGCCGCCTGGAAGCGGCCGAGGCGCGTCACGCCAGCGTGATCGCGTCCCCCTCCACCTTGATCTGCGCGGGCGGCAGCGGCCGGGTCGCCGGTCCCTGCCGCACGCTGCCGTCGGCGGCCGAGAACGCGCTGCCGTGGCAGGGGCAGGTGATCGTGCCGTCGACGACGTCCTTCACCGCGCAGCCCGAGTGGGTGCACGAGGACGAGAAGGCCTTGAACTCGCCGGCCGTCGGCTGCGTCACCACCACGCCCTGATCGGCGAACACCTTGCCGCCGCCCTGCGGGATGTCCGCCGTCCTGGCCAGCACCGCACCGCCCCCGCCCTTCGCGGAGCCGCCCCCGGAGCCGCCGGACGCCCCCGGCGCGCCCGAGCCCGCGTCGTCCCCCGAGCCGCCGCACCCCGCGAGCATCCCGACCAGCCCGGCCCCGCCCGCCGCCGCGACCACCGTCCGGCGCGCCACTCCGCCCATCACAACTCCCCTTAATGTCCGGAATCCTGCCTACGCCCAGAGGTACGTACGGGGCCGCGCGCCCGTTCACACCCGCGCGCTCAGGCGTCGCGGAGCCCGAGGACGTACGTCGCGGTGAGCGCCACGGCGGGGTCCTCGTCGTGGGACAGGCCGGCGAGGGCGGCGGACGCCCGGTCGCCGGGGATGTCCGCGAGGGCCTGGGTCAGGCGCCCCCGGGCCGGCGATCCGGAGGCGTTCCGGTCGAGGCGCTCGACGAGCGCGTGGGCGATCCGGTCCGCCGACGCGGGATCGCTCGCCAGGGTGCTCAGGGCGTCGGCCGCGTCCGCGTCGTTCGCCCCCGCGACGATCATGTCGACGAGCGTCGGGACGGCGTCGGTCACGCCGCGTGCCCCGAGCTCCAGCGCCGCGTACCTGCGGACCACGACGTCGGGGCTCGTCAGGGCCTCGCGCAGCAGGGCGGTCGCCTCGTCGCCCGGAAACTCGGCGAGGGACCGCACGGCGCGCTTCCGCACCGGGGCCTCGGGCGAACCCAGGCCCTCCGCCAGCAGTGCCAGTCCGTCGGGGCCCGACTGCGCCAGAGCCCAGCGCAGGGCTCCCGCGACGCTCGGATCCGACTCGCTCAGCACGGCCTCGACCAGCGCGTCCACCGGTACGGGCACGTCCTCCGCCGCGGACAGGGCCGCGCGCTGCCGCGCCGCCGGGCTCTTCGAGCCCAGGGCCCGCAGGAGCACGACGACCTGGAGCACGTCCTCCCAGCCGGCCGGTTCCGAGGCGCCGATCCGGCGAAGCCGCGTGAGCAACTCCGTCTCCGCCGCGATGCGTTCGCGCGTGCGGCGGACGAGGTCGTCGACGAGCTCCCCGGGCGCGAACCCGGGGTCGTCGAGCGCGCGCCCGACGTCCCGCAGCGACAGCCCCAGGGACCGCAGGCACTCGATGTGGAAGACGCGCCGGATGTCCTCGTCGGCGTACTCCCGGTAGCCCGAGCCGGAACGGCCCGTCGGGCGTACCAGGCCGAGCGACTCGTAGTACCTCAGCATGCGTGCGCTGACCCCGGACCGCCGCGCCACGTCACCGATCAACACGCCCTAGTGCTCCTCGTCACCGATCAACACGCCCTCGTGCTCCTCCCGGCCGGCCCCGCCGAGGGCCACGACCCGCTTCGCCTCCTCGACCGCGAACGCGAAACCCGCGGCCGGATCGCGCCACAGCCGTTCCGTGGCGAGCGCGTGCGCGCGTACGCGCGGGTCGGCGTCCGTCGCCGCCGCGGTCAGTGCCGGGACCATGACCTCCCCGAGCGCGATCAGCGCCCGGCTCAGACTCAGCTGGATCTCGCGCCCGCCGCGTCCGAGCTGTGCCGCCAACCCTACGGCCAGCTCCCGCTCCTCACCTTCGGGCACGAGCACGACCGCGGCCCGCCACGCGCTGCGCGCCACCTCGTCGTCGGCGTCGGCCAGCAGCTCCGGAGTGATCGCCGGCCACGCCCGCCGGTCCCCGATCTTGGACAGCGTGTGCAACGCCTGGCTGCGCGCCTGCGCCCGCTCCGAGCGGACCTCGTCGACCAGCAGCGGGACGGTCAGCGCGGCCTCGTGGCGGGTGAGCGCCCACGTCAGCATCTCGCGCACCGAGAACTCGGGCTCGACCGCGCAGCGCGCGACCAGCGTGCCGATGAACGACGGGTCCGGGGTCGTGCCGACCGCGAGCGCCGCCTGCAACCGGATCGACGAGCTGCTGTTCTCCAGCTCCTGCACTGCGCGCATGATGATCGTGGCCTTTCGCTGGGGTGGTCGGGAGGACGGGCTCCCGTCCCCAGGAAAGGGCTTGTCACGGTGTCAAGGTCAAGCGGAGGCGTGGGCGGGCGACGGTGGCTGTCCACCCGGCGGTGGCCGGGGCTACGTCTGCCGGGACCTCGCGGGCCGGGGCCGGCCCGGTCCCGCAGGCCCTCGGGCAACAGGAGGAGGGCACCTCCACGACGCGCGGAACGCGGCCCTGACCCCTGACGGCCCCGCACCCTGGAAGGCGCGGCCCGTCCGGCGTACGGGAGGCCGGTCCTCAGACCGTGCCCGCCCGCAGATCGTCCAGGACCGCCCGCGCCGCCCGCGCACCCGACGCCAGCGCGCCCTGGACGGACCCCGTCGCCCGGTGGTCCCCGCACACGTACCGGCCGGGACCCCACCGCACGTCCCGGACGAGCGGCGCCGGTCCCGGCATCGCCGGCAGGGCGTCGGTGACGGTGACCCGGTGGACGGGCTCCCAGTCGCCCGTCTCCGTGCCGTACACCTCGCCCAGGGCCCTGACCACCGCGTCTGTCTCCACCGGGCCGGGGCGGCCGAGCACCGACGTCGACACCAGCGCCCGGCCGTCGGCGGAGAACCGGGGCTGGACGGCGGTGAGGACGCAGGTGTTGAGGAACCTGCGCCGAGCGTCGACGACGAGCACCGGCTCGTCCAGTGGAGGACGGACGGCGGCGTGGTACAGCGTGGTGACGGTCCGTCCGTCGGGCACGCGCAGCCCCGGCAGCAGCTCACCGGCGATCCGCTGCCCGGTGGCGACGACGACGGTCCGGGAGCGCACCTCGCGCCCGTCCGTGAGGCTGATGCCCCCGGGCGTCAGCGCCGAGACGGCGCTCCCGGTCCGCAGCACGTCCCGCGGCAGTCGGGCGGCGAGCTGCGCGGGCACCGCGCCGATCCCGTCCGCCGGCAGGCACAACGTGCCGCGCAGCATGCTCCGCCACACCAGGTGGAAGAAGCGCGCCGAGGTCTCCAGGCCGTCCTCCAGGAACACCCCGGAGAGGAACGGCCGGAAGAACGTCTCCACCAGCTGCGGCGACACGCCTGCCGCCGCCAGGGCGTCGAGCGTCGTACCGTCGGCGCCGCGCCGCAGCACGGACGCCGGCGCCAGCGCGTCCCGTGCCGACAGCGCGGCGAGGGCCGCCAGATCACGTGCCGACGCGAGCCGCCCCGGCAGCAGATCCCGGCTGTCCCGCGGCCGACGCGTCGGGTCCGTGAACCGGCGCGGCCCCCGGTCGGTGTGCACGAGCACCCCCGGCGTGAACGGCCGCAACCGCAGCCTCTTCAGGTCCACGCGCCGCTTCACCTGCGGATACGAGGTGTTGAACACCTGGAAGCCGCGGTCCGCGGTGAAGCCGGCCACCTGATCGGTGCGCATCCTGCCGCCGATCGTGTCGTCGGCCTCCAGAAGCAGCACCCGCAGGCCCGCCTCACACAGGTCGCCCGCGCAGGCGAGGCCCGCGGCCCCGGCTCCGACGACCACCGCGTCGTACCGCGTTCCGTCCTTCGTCCTCTCCATGCCGTCCTCGTTCTCGTGGTGCGTCGCGAGCGGGTCCGCGGGCCGCCGGACGTTTGTCGCCCCGGCGGCGAAGGCCCAGTTTCGTCCACCGGGTTCTTCCGCCGCGGGACGCCCGGCGGATGCGGAACGGCCTGACGCGGGCGACGTCGGCCAGCGGTATCGGCGTACACCGCGACGGGGCCGGCGCGGGCGAGGTCGAGGCTGCCGCATGCGCTGGAGGCCGCGGCGGGCGTGGCTCTTGACCGTGCCCAGCGGCATGCCGGTGGGTCCGCGATCCGGGTCTGCGTCAGCTCGGCGAAGTAGGCGGGAGTCCGGGGCAGCGGCAGACGGCTCCTGGAGGCCCACATGGCCGACCGGCGTGACGGACCGAGGGGCTCAGTCCCCGCCGCGCGCCGCCACCGCCGCCTCCTCGCCCGTGAACCGTGTCGGTCATGCTCCCACCCTGGGGTGCGCAAACGACGCGAGCCACGGGGAGCGCCCGGCGCTCAGGAGCGCCACGCCTCGGCGGCTTCCGGAAGGCGCGTGACCACCCCGTCGGCCAGCCGCTCGAACTCGCCGCGCAGGAACGGCGCCGCCAGCCGTGCCAGGCCCTTGAACCTCAGCGACGCCCGGTAGGTCAGCCGCGTCGCCGCTCCCTCCTCGGCGAACCGGAGGTCGTCCCGCGCGGTCACCGTGCTGTTCTCCCCGACGAACACCAGCCGCGTGGGCTCCCGCACGACGAGTTCGTACCGCAGCTCGGTCGTACGGCCCCGGAAGCGCGACGTGTTCCGCCACCGCGCGCCCCGCCGCACCGGCCCGTCGTCGAGCCGCACGCACCGGACGGTGCCGGGATCCCACTCCTCGGTCCGGGCGAAGTCCTCCAGATAGGCCACGACCTCGGCCAAAGGACGCCGCACCACCATCACCCGCTCCACGTTCACCACTGCAACGGCTCCTCCCACTGTCCGCCGGGGCACGCGACGGCCCCGGCGGTCAGGGTTTCCGCCCGCGGGCCCTACCGGATGCACCGACGGCCGGAGCTGCCCGCCCGGCAGGAGGCCCGGTGTGCCGCCCGCAGCAGCGACGCTCAGGGGCGGACGGAGATGGCCGGAGCCGGAGCGGTCATGAGCTCCGCCGCCCGGTTGGACCCCGCCTTCGAGGTGGCGTCGTGCCGCAGCTGCTCGATCAGACGGGCAGACGGGCACTGAAGCGCACGTGCAGGCCGGACGAGTACAGGACGCTCACAGGCCGCGAGGACATGGCGACCGGCAGGCCGGTGGCGGCCGCGACCAGTTCGTCGTCGAGCGAGAGCAACCCGGCCTCGCGGAGACGCCAGGGGCCGTGCCACAGGGGCCAGTAGTAGGTGCCGCCCCGGGTCGCCGCGTGCAGCCCCCACCGAGCCGTCAGGAAGTCGCCCAGCGCGTCCGGGTTCCTTCGTTCCCCGGCCAGGTCGGCCCGGACGCGCGACCGCGGGCCCCTCGAACATCGGCGGCGCACCGTGTACAGCACGCGGTCGTCGAAGCGGAGCCTCCGTGCCGAGGCCCAGTGGTAGGGCAGACGGTACGCGGCCCGCGCGGCGAACACGGGAAGCAGGCGCGCGCAATCGAGACTGAGGAAGACCACTCCTCGGCGCCCGTGGACGTCGACGCTGTAGAGCCGCACGTTGATCTCGGGGAACCGCCCGAGGACCGGAAGTGCGGGTCCTCGGGCGAAGGCGAGGTTCCGCATCTCGAAGAAGACCAGTCCGACGAAGGTGCGCCCGTCGAACGTGTCGGGGCGCGTGCCCTGCGGGAAGAAGCCGGCCACGGCATCGGGGGAGACCGCCCAGTGGACGAAGAGCAGGTCGCTCCAGTCCTGCCGGTAGGACAGGCCGGCAAGGGGGCGGGGTGCCGTCCGCGACACCGGCTCCGGTCTCTCCGGCGACGATGGCCGGTGCTCTCCGGCACCGTTCTCGGGCGCGTGCTGCGGGAGCGGGAACATCAGCGGCTCCCAAGGAGCCCGGCTGCCCCGGGCGTATCCACGTGGCAGCGCAAGGAATGTCGGGCGATCCGGACGATGCGCATGGAACCCTCCTCGTTCGAGGTCGCGTCCTCGTCCACCGTCCGGCACCTTCCGCGCGGTGGCAAGTCGCATCGATCGTGCACCGCTGGTCGGGCTGAACCTCACGCTCACGGTCGTTCCCCTCTCCTCCCGCCCCGAACTCGTCGTCGCCCTCGCCGCCGTGAAGGAGGCGGCCGCGCCGGCCCACCGGGAACCGGGAGCGCTTCCCGAGGAGTAGGTCCACGCCATCACCGGCGTGTGCCGGGAGCTACGCGTCTTCCTGTTGCGGGCCCACGGCCGCTGATCCCGCCGCCGGGTCACGTGTCCGCGGACGGTGAACTCCTCACACGCGGCCCGGGGCCACCGAGGCCATGGTCCGGACCAGCCGCCGCGCCATCCAGTCCGGACCCCGCCGCCGCACCTCGAGCGTCCATCCCGGCAGACCGGGCGGCACCTCCGCCAGCAGCTCGCGCAGCGCCTCTCCGGCCGCGCGCGGAGTCAGCCGGGACGGGTCGAGGCAGAGCGCGAGGCCGGCCCGCTCCGCGTCGTGAGCGATGCAGAACTGGTCGCTGGAGAAGGGCAGGACGAGCGCCGGCGTCCCCGAGACCACGCACTCGGTGAAGGAGTTGTTCCCGCCGTGGTGGACCATCGCGTCTGCCTTCGCCAGCAGCCAGCGCTGCGGCACGACGTCCGCGATGTGCACGTCCGGCCCGGCCAGCGGAGACAGGGCACCCGCCCGGTCGCCCGCGGCGACCACCACAGCGGCGTCGGGGACGTGGGACCGGACCCCGCGCACGAGGACGGCCAGCACGTCGTCGCGGGCCGAGAGGAAGGTGCCCAGGGCGACGAGCACCAGCCGGCGGCGGACCGTCAGGAGCCGGCGCACCACCTCGTCCCACACCCCACCGGGGCTCGGCTCCGCGGGCGGCGAGCAGTGCCCTCCGTAGAAGAACGGTGTTCCCCGGGGACGTTCCGGAAGCCACGGGAACGGCGGGTAGGCGAACACCACCCCGTGCGGCGACGCCAGCGCGAAGGCGCGTCCGGGAGCGGGGGCGGCCGGAGCGTGAGCACGCGCGACCTCGGCGAACCGTGCGGTGAACGCCTCCTCGGCGGCCGCCGCGGCGCGCCGCAGCTCGGCCATGTCCTCCTCGCCGGGGCGAACCGCACGGGGCCACCTGTGGGGTACGCCGAAGAGGGCCTCAGGCGCGTGCGGCACATAGGTCGGGTGTCCGGGGCAGAACGTGGCGTACGGAAGGCCGAGACAGTGCAGCGCCAGCGTCACCGGGTAGCTCAGCTGGTCGACCACGTACCAGTCGGGCGACAGACGGGCGTGCAGCTCCCGCAGCCCCGCCAGAACGGCCGACGGGTCTCCCAGCAGGTCCTCGCCGCGGTGCCGCGCCTGGGTGAGCAGCGCCGCGACGGCCCCGCTCCGGGTGGAGGCGAGGAACTCCTCCAGCCGCTCCGCCTCCCGGACGCCCTGCCGGGTGCTCCGGGCGACGCCGGTGTTCGCGTTCCGCGTGACGGTCAGCGACACGAACCGCACCCCCGCTGCCTCTGCGAGCGGGGCGAAGGACGGCGCGGTCGCCAGGTGCACCTCGCAGCCCGCCCGGGCGAGCGCCCCCGCCAGCACGGACAGGGGCTGGGCGTGCGAGAGGAAGGGAGGACTGACCACCACGACGCGTGGCGGGCGGGTTCCGGTGGCACCGGGACGCGAGTGCTTCATGCCGGGGTTTCCCCCGTCCGGCGTCCGGCGGATGCGCGGGTGCACAGCACCGGGACCGCCTTCCGGGCGCGGAGAGGCCCGCGGGGACCGACTTCCGGGCGCGGAGGCCGCCGCCCGGTGGCTGCGCCTCCCGCCGTCGAAGACGCGTGCATCCATGCCCCCGGCCCCCGGCGAACAACTCCTCGCCGCCCGTCGTCGAGGAGTTCCGATGAAACGCCCCGATCCCGCCGTGCCCGTCGACCCCGCCCCCCGGGGCCGCCCTTCCGGAAGGCCCGATCCGTTCGCGGCGGCCAGGGCCGCCTACTGGGAGCGCGCACCCCGTCCCTCCCCGGGGCACCGCGCCGCCGCACCGAACCTCTTCGCCGAACTCGTCCGGGCCGAGTACCGCCCCGACGACGCACCGGCAGGCCGGCCCGCCGCCGCGACCTCCGGGGATCTCGTCCTGGCCGGGCTGCGCCGCCGCGTTCGGGCGGGCCGCACGCCGCCTCCCGAGACGTGCGTGCGGCTCCTCGCCGACGGCGACCATGCCCGCGCGGCCGTCTTCGACGCGTGGCCGGAGGCCGTCCGGTGCCACGGCACGGAGCGAGCCGCGGCCGCCGTACGGCGCGGCCTCCACGGCACCCGCCCCCCGCATGTCGTCGCGCCCCTGCTCGACCTCGCCGCGGCGGAGTCCCTCGTCCCCCTCGCGCGGCCCGAACTGCTCCGGCTGGCCTACGCGCCCGAACGGACGGTACGCCACGCGGCCTGGCGTCTTCTCGCCGCGTACGACGGCTCGCTCCTGCTGCCCCACGCCGGTGCCACGCCCGGAACCCGTTCCGCGGACGCCTATGAGCGTCTGCTCCGAGAGGCCCTGCGGGCCCCCGGTCCCCCCGCCGCCCCAAAGAGCGCCGAACTGCGCCCCGGCACGCTCGTCGCCCAGTCCATGCTCCTGGGGCACCTGGACCGGCCCGGTGAGGGGCTCAGCGGCGGCCTCGGCGTCCTGCTGGGAGCCCTCGGCGACGCGCTCGCGCGGACCGACGGCGTCGCGGGCGTCCTCACCCTCGTCACGGCCTGCGCTCCCGAACTGGAGGCCGACCCCGTCCTCCTGCGTCGCCGGGGCCGGCGGCACTGGGTGCTCAGGCTCCCCGTCGACAGCCCGCGGCCGGTCGGGCCCGAGGAGCTGGGGCGGCACCGCGAGGCGCTGGCCTGGTGGGCGACCCGACTGCTCGGCTCACTGGGCAGACCCGTCGACGTGCTCCACATCCGCTACGCCGACGACGGCTCGCTCGCCCTCGCCGAAGCGGCCCGACGGACAGGCGCGGCCCTGGTCTTCACCGCCGCGCCCGACCCGCACCGCCAGATGACGGAGCGGCATGCCGGGCCCGGAACCGACGCGAACGCCCTCCGGCACGACCTGCACCGGGTGTTCGTCGCGGACCGGCTGGTCGAGCGGGCCGACCGCGTCGTCGGCATCGCGGGCCCCGGGGGAGAAGCGGACGAGCTGCTCCACCACTTCCCGCAACTGGCCGGCCGGGCCGGAGGAGCTCCCGACGCGCCGCCGGAGGGAATCGCGCCGTACCGGCCTCCGGAGGACGCCGGCCGGCGGATCGACTCCCTCCTCGCGACCGTCGGTGCCCGCCTCGGCGCCACGGCCGCACCGGGCCGGCCACGCACGCCCACAGTGCTGCTCACCGTCGGGCGGCTGCATCCCGTGAAACAGCAGGACGTCCTCGTCCGTGCCTGGGCCGAGTCGGGAGCCTTTCGGGAGTCGGTCCTCGTCTGCGTCGGGGGCAGCCCGTCGGACGCCGACCCCGCCGAACGCGCGATGCGCACACGCGTCGAACGGGCCGTCGCCGCCTGCCCCGAGGCGGCGGAACGCCTGCTCCTCCTGCCGGCTCTCGCCAACGCCGACGTACGCACGCTGGAGCGTCGACTGGCCGACCCCGCGAACGGGTTTCGCGCCCGATACGTGTGCCCGAGCGCCAAGGAGGAGTTCGGGCTGGCCGTTCTCGAAGCCATGGAGGCTGGACTTCTCGTCGCCGCTCCCGAACGCGGCGGCGTCCCGCATTACCTGGTGGACGGCCGCAATGGCCTGCTGATCGACACCTCCTGTGCCCGGACGCTCGGCGAGGGACTGCTCAGGCTGCTCCGGGCCGACGACGGCGCGGCGGCCGCGATGGCGCGCAACGCGCAGGGCCTCGTCCGCTCCACCTACTCCTCGAACGCCATGGCGCGTGCCCTGGCCCGCCACTACACGGCCGTGGCACCCCGCATCCGTACGGACCGGCAGGCCGCCGCACCTTCGCGCGAAGGACCCGTCCGCCGACCGGTCGCGCCGGAGGGGAGGAGCCGCACCGGAGGGGAGGGCACGAGCCTTCCGGAGCCTGACGGCCCTTCGGCCGTGAGGGCTCCCGCACGTGCCGCGCGCCCACGGACGGCGTCGTGGCGGGGGTGATCCCCGCGGCCGACGGGCACACCGCCGAAGCCGGCTCAGGAGCACCCCGTCCCGGCACAGGAGCAGCCAGGAGCACCCCGTTCCGGCCCGGGGTGTTCCTGCGGACTGCGGAGTGAGGCCGGTCAGGCGGGAGGCGCCGGCTCCTGGTGGCGGGGGATCTCGGCGGACACCATCGAACGCCACGCCTGGGCGGCGCAGTTCGGCGGGAACGCCGGGAAGAGGTGCCCGGCCATGTCGATGCGCCACGTGTGCGCGGCGGCGCAGTCGCAGACGTACTCGCCGGCCTCGGGCGTGTACGTGCCGGGAAGGTATCGGGCGGGTGTGGTCATGGTGTCTCCTCGTTCGGTCGATGTGATACCGCGACGACCTTCGCCCGCCCGTCCGCCGACGGATGCGAGGTCGCGGCCGTTCACCTGGACGGCCCCGCCGTCGTGGCGAGGGGCGGGCGGTCCTTCGTGTCACGGCGGCGCGTCACCGCGGAGGCGCTCCCGTTCCCGCTCCTGCTTCAGAAGTGCGGGCAGGTCCCGCAGCCGGTCCAGACCCCGCACCGCCCGCGTCATGCGGGCGTTCCGGCCGAGGCGGTCCCGGTGCCGGTGGAGGAAGGCCCAGTAGCCAGCGGTGAACGGGCAGGCGTCCTCGCCGACCCGCCGGTCCGGACGGTAGCGGCAGGGACCGCACAGATCGCTCATGCGGTCGATGTAGGAACCGCCGGAGGTGTACGGCTTCGTCGTCATCCTGCCGCCGTCGGCGTACTGGGACATGCCGACCACGTTGGGCAGCATCACCCAGTCGTACGCGTCGACGAAGCAGCGGTGGAACCAGTCCGTCACGGCCGCGGGATCCCAGCCGCGCTGGAGGGCGTGACCGCCGAGGACCATCAGACGCGGGATGTGGTGGGTCCACCCCGTGTCCCGGACCTGGCGCAGCGCCGTCGCCACGCACCGGGCCGACACGGCGTCCGCGTCGAGGTCGTCCCACCACCGGGGCAGGGCACCGGTGTGGCCGAGCACGTTCGACCTCCTGTACTCCTCGCCGAAGTACCAGTAGAGGTGCCAGACGTATTCGCGCCAGCCCGCGATCTGGCGGACGAACCCCTCGACCGAGTTGAGCGGCGCCCCGCCCGCCCGCCAGACTGCCTCCGCCCCTTCCACGCACTCGGCCGGATCGAGCAGCCCCAGGTTCAGGGACGAGGACAGCAGGCTGTGGCTCATGGCGCCGTCTCCGGCGAGCATGGCGTCCTCGTGCGCGCCGAACCCCGCGAGCCGGTGGCTCAGGAAACGCCGCAGCGCGGTCAGGGCCTCCCGGCGGTCGGCCGGGAACACCCGCGGACCGTCGCGGCCGGCGAAGGAGACGTCCCCGTCCTTCTCCCAGCGGTCCAGGTCGTGCCTCACCTCGTCGTCGACGGAGTCCTCCCGCGGGCGGTACGGCGCGGGCGCACCGAGCGACGACACTCCCCGCGGTGGCGGTCGGCGGTTCTCGTGGTCGAGGTTCCAGGTGCCGCCGGCCGGTTCTCCGCCGTCCATGAGGAGGTCGTGGTCGCGGCGGACATGCCGGTAGAAGGCCTCCATGCGGAGCGTGCGCTGTCCGTCCGCCCAGTCAGCGAAGGGCTCGTGGCCGACCAGGAACCCGCGCGGCGGCAGCACGGTGACGTTGTCGAGCGAACGTACGAGACGCAGAGCCGCCCGTGAGGTCGGGTGGTGGACCGTCACCCGACCGCGGCCGACAGCGCGCCGGAGCCCTTCCCGGTAGGTGTCCGCCCGCACGTACGTGACCCGGTCGCCCAGCTCGGCGGCGCGGTGCCGCATCGCCGAAAGGATCAGGTGGGCCTTGGCCCGGTGGAAGCGGCGGCGCCGGAAGACGGCCCGCGATTCGATCATCACGACAGGTGCGTCACGGGCGGGGCCGCCGTCCCCCGCCCTGAGGAAGGCGGGCCCGAGCTGATCGCCGAAGAGCCAGTGCGCGTCCGTCATGCCGGATCCGTTCTCGTGCGCGGTGCTCCGCAGCACCGTTCCTGCACCGTCCGTACCTGTTCGCCCCCCAGGCGCCCGTCGGATGCGGCAGCCGACGGCGCGGACCGGAGCCGTTCCCGCACCGGTCCGCCAGGCGGGGGAGACGGACCTTCGAAGCGCATCCGGAGCGGGACGTGTCGAGAAAAACCTGCTGAAGCACCACAAAGGGTGCTCCATGATGCGTCGGTCCGCCGGCGACCCGCCCCCCGGGTGGGAACCGGTGGACTCCGGAAGCAAGGGGAAAGCTGTGCGACTCAAGGACGAACTGCCCGTGGACCACCATCTGGCCACGGTGTACCGCTGGGGCGCGGCCCTCTGCGGGGGCATCCTGCTCGTGTTCGGATGCCTCGGCTTCGCGGACGCGCTCAGCCCCTTCGACACCTCCGGCGACCGGATCGCGGGGATGACCACCAACACCGCCCTGAGCGCGATCTCGGTCGTCGTGGGGCTCGTCCTGCTGGCGGGTGCCGCCGTGGGAGGGAACGCCGCCTCGACCCTGAACCTGACCGTCGGGGGCTCGTTCCTGGTCAGCGGGTTCTACCACCTGTTCGTGCTGGACCGGCCGGCCAACTTCCTCGACTTCGGCATGACCAACGTGATGTTCAGTTTCGTCATGGGGCTTCTGATTCTCACGTTCGGGATGTACGGACGGGTCTCCGGCAAGCTGCCCCACGACAACCCGTACTGGCGCCGGCGCCACCCGCGCGAGGCCGCCGCGGAGTCGCTCGCACGACGCCGGGCCGCCGGCGCCGTCCTGGGGCGGGACGGGCGGGTCACGCCGCCGTCGCCCACCGGCACGTCCTCGCCGGCCGTTCCGGAGGGGCCGCCGCGGTGAGCGGCGGCCCGCGGGAGGGGACGCGACTCCCTGACGACGGCCTGGGGATCACCGGAGCGCGGGTGCTCGTCGTGGGGGCGACGGGGCAGATCGGGGGCCTCGCGGCAAGGTCGCTGCACCGGCGGGGAGCGTCGGTGGCCGTGGCCGGCCGGAACGCGGGGCGACTCGCCGAGCGGTCGCGGCGGTCGGGCGCGTGCCCCCGCCGCCTCTTCGACGCCTACGACCTCGACGGCTGCGAGGGGCTGGCGGCGTGGGCGGTCCGCTCCCTCGGAGGGCTGGACCGTGTCGTCGTGGCCGTCGGCGTGGCCGGCTTCGGGCGCGCGGAACACGTAGGAGAGGCCGCCGCCGAGCACCTGATGACCGTGAACGCCCTCGCGCCCATGGCCATTGTCCGCGGCGCCCTTCCCCTGCTCGAAGCCGGCGGGGCGGTCGCGGTCGTGACCGGCGCGGTGGTCGACGCGCCGCCGCGGGGCATGGCCGACTACGCGGCCGCCAAGACGGCACTCGCCACTTGGCTGGAGGTGGTGGGCCGGGAGCAGCGGGCCCGGGGCGTACGTGTCCTCGACGTACGGATTCCCCACCTGGACGGCGGATTCGCCGCCCGGGCCGTCACCGGGAGCCCGCCCCCGCTGCCCCCCGGCGCCGACCCGGTGGCGTCCGTCGAGCGCCTCCTGGTCGCTCCCCTCATCGGCGCCGACGGCAGGGAGCGGTGAACGCCCCCGGCGGAGCCGTGGACGGTCAGTCGGTGGTCGCCAAGGGGCTGTCGGCGCCGGCGGCGGCGGGGCGTTCGGTGCGGGCGGGGCAGCAGCCGATGGGGCAGAGGTCGTGCGAGGGGCCGAGGGCGCCCAGGGCGCAGCGCTCGACCACCGTGCCGCGTTCGTGGGCTGCGCGTTCCAGGAGGAGGTCGCGGATGGCGGCGGCGAAGCGGGGGTCGTCTCCGACGGTGGCGGAGCGGCGGACCGGCAGGCCGAGTTCCTTGGCTTTGGCCATGGCCTCGGTGTCGAGGTCGTAGAGGACCTCCATGTGGTCCGAGACGAAACCGATCGGCACCATGACGGCGGCCGGGACGCCGGCGGCGTGCAGCTCCTCCAGGTGGTCGCAGATGTCCGGCTCCAGCCAGGGGATGTGCGGGGCGCCGCTGCGGGACTGGTAGACGAGCCGCCAGGGGTACGCGATGCCGGTGGCCTCGCGGACGGCCTCGACGATCACCCGGGCCACGTCCAGGTGCTCCTTGACGTACGCGCCGCCCTCGCCGTGGTCCTCGACGGGGCCGGAGGAGTCGGCGGCGGAGTCGGGGATGGAGTGGGTGGTGAAGGCGAGGTGGGCGCCGGCCCGGACGGACTCGTCAAGTTCGGCGAGCGAGGCGAGGACGCCGTCGATCATCGGCTCGACGAAGCCCGGGTGGTTGAAGTAGTGCCGCAGCTTGTCGACCCGGGGCAGCGGCAGCCCCTCCGCCTCCAGCGTGGCGAGGGCGTCGGCGAGGTTCTCGCGGTACTGGCGGCAGCCGGAGTACGAGGCGTAGGCGCTGGTGGTGAGGACGGCGATGTGGCGGCGGCCGTCGGTGACCATCTCCCGGAGGGTGTCCGTGAGGTACGGCGCCCAGTTCCGGTTGCCCCAGTGGACCGGCAGGTCGAGGCCGGCCCGCGCGAAGTCCTTCCGCAGCGCGTCGAGCAGGGCGCGGTTCTGGTCGTTGATGGGGCTGACGCCGCCGAAGAGGAAGTAGTGCTGCCCCACTTCCTTGAGCCGCTCCGTCGGGATGCCTCGGCCGCGGGTCACGTTCTCCAGGAACGGGACCACGTCGTCCGGTCCTTCCGGGCCGCCGAAGGAGAGCAGCAGCAGGGCGTCGTACGGGGCGGGATCGTGGTGATCGGACATGGGGCGCATCCTCGGGGTGGGTGGACGGTCAGTCCGGTACTTCTCCCTCCGGCGCGTTCGGGATGCGCTCCGCCCCGAAAGGGTCAGGTGGTCGATCCCACGTGCTCCCCGTGCCGCAGCGTGCATCCGACAGCACGCTCCGTACCGAAGCGCTGTGACCCGACACCTTCGAGGAGCCTTCAGCAATGGGTCGATCTTCCCTCACCACGGCGCGCGCCTCCGCCGTCCTGCTCGCGACCGCGCTCACCGCTGTGGCGCTCGCACCCGCCGCGTCGGCGGACCAGGCCGCGCCGGTGCCCCCCGTCCGTTCCGTGGACCTCTCTCGGTACGGCGGGACCTGGTACCAGTTGGCCGCGGTTCCCCGGCTGTTCGAGATCCAGTGCGCCAAGAACGTCAAGGCCGTGTACGGCCCCACCGCGCGGGGCGCCGTCGCGGTGACGAACAGCTGCGCGACCTGGCTCGGCACCACGAGCCGGATCTCCGGCGAGGCCCTCCCCCTCGACGCCACCCACGCCCGCCTCAACGTGTCCTTCCTTCCCTGGAAGGGGGGTTACCGCCACGGGACCGAGGCGAACTACATCGTGGCCGGCCTCGGCGCCGCGTACGAGTGGGCACTGGTGACCGGCGAAGGACGCACCTCCGGTTTCGTGCTCTCGCGCACCGCGCGGCTCGACCCGGCCCGCACGGCAGACGTCGTCGACGCGATTCGGCGCGCCGGGCTCGACCCGGCGGACTTCCGCACGACCCGTCAGGACGGCGGAGACCCCGGCTGGCGTCTGACGCCCTGAGAGACGTCGGGCCGCCGCTTCCGCGGCGGCCCGACGCGACGGGCGGCCCGCTCAGTCCTCGGCGGCGGTGACGCGCTCCGTCCGTCCCCACAGTTGGTAGGGGCGGAGCCGCTGCGTGCGGTCGAGATGGGGAACGGCCACGGCGCGACGGAACTCCGAGATCTCTCCTGGCAGACGGTCGGTCGCGGGGCGGCGGGGCTGCTCGTGCGGGAGGGGCGGGGGCGTCGTGCCCCGCTGCAGACGGAAGCCGAGGACGAACCCGGCCAGGAGCACGGTGACGACGATCAGTCCGACGAGGATGTGCATGGTGGCCTCCGGGGAGGGAACGGACCATCACTACCTCTACGCCGTCACCGCGGCTTCGGATGCACGGACCCGCCTCGTCACACGGCCGGCCGCACCCGGCGGGCGTCCGGTGCCTCCGGCCGGTGCCGCGCCGTGCCGTCACCACGGCGTGGTCCCGTCATGCCTGGTCACGACCAACCTGCTGCTTCTCTGCGTAGTGGGCGGACGGCGCCGAGTCAGACTCTGCGTTTGCCGCGCCCTGCCGTACGCCGACACGGGCCGCACCGCATGGCGGTCGCTCCCGGCCCAGACAAGGTCATCGAGGCCCACCCGGCGTCGAGCCGACGGCTCACGGCACAGGTCGCGTCGAGTGGACCTCAGATCCGGATGTCCAATGTCTTTACGGCCCCTGACGGCTGCACTAACTTGCCGAAAGATTCAGCAACATATTTCAGCCATCGGCGTTGGGACGGCGTCGAGGCTCTCCTCTGCCTGCCTTCCTGCCCCTGGGAGCCGCCATGTCCTCGATCACTCCTGTCCGCGCCAGGAGCAGGCGCCGCCTCGCTGCCCTTGCTGCCGCAGTCGTCCTGTCCGCCGCGCTCGCCGGTCCCGGCGCGCCCGACGCTCTCGTCGCCCCGGCCGCGGCAGCCACGGGCGGCCAACTGGGCGCACGCTATGACGCGACCGGCGCCAACATCGTGTTCCGCATCCACTCCTCGGCGGCCACCCGCATCGAGCTCGACCTCTATCGGACGGCGTCGGGCAGCCAGGAGGCCGCGGCCCTCACGCTCACCAAGGACTCCTCCACGAACGTCTGGTCAGCGACTGTGCCCGTGGCCACGATCCAGGGGCAGTACGGCATCACTGGGCCGGTCTACTACGGGTACCGGGCCTGGGGGCCGAACTGGCCCTACAACCCGGCGTGGACGAAGGGGTCGAGTGCCGGGTTCGTCTCGGACGTGGACGGCTCCGGCAACCGGTTCAACCCGAACAAGCTGCTGGCCGACCCCTACGCGCTGGAACTCACCCACGACCCGCTCACCCCGAACGGCCCTTCGAAGACCGTCTACGGCACCGGGCCGTCATACCGCTCGGTGGACAACGGCGCTGTGGCGCCCAAGGGCATCGTTCTGGCCGCCGAGTCGACGAGCACCGGGAGCAAGCCGACCCGTGCGCTGAAGGACGACGTCGTCTACGAGGTGCATGTGAGGGGGCTGACGAAGAACGACCCGTCCATACCCGCCGCGTACCGCGGAACGTACAGGGGTGCCGGGCTCAAGGCCGCCGACCTCGCCGCCCTCGGCGTGACCGCGGTGGAGTTCCTGCCCGTGCAGGAGACGCAGAACGACGCCAACGACGTCGACCCGACCGGTACCGCAGGCGACAACTACTGGGGCTACGAGACGCTGAACTTCTTTGCCCCGGACCGTCGTTACGCCGCCGACAAGAGCGCCGGCGGGCCGACCCGCGAGTTCCAGGGGATGGTGAAGGCGTTCCACGACGCCGGGATCAAGGTCTTCACGGACGTGGTCTACAACCACGCGGCCGAGGGCGGGCCGTGGAACGCCGGCGACAAGAGCACCTACAGCCTGTACAGCATGCGCGGTCTGGACAACCCCACCTACTACTCGCTGACCAGCGACAGGCAGGCGTCCTGGGACAACACCGGGGTCAACGGCAACCTCAACACCTACAACCCCGTCACCCGGAACCTGATCACCGACTCCCTCGCGCACTGGAAGGACACCCTCGGCGTCGACGGCTTCCGCTTCGACCTCGCGCCCGTCCTCGGCAACACCTGCGAGCACGGCTGCTTTCAGTACAGCCGCACCGACCCGAACACGGCACTGAACCGGATCACCTCGCTCATGCCTCCCCGTCCGGCGGGAGGCGGGGCCGGCACCGACTGGATCGCCGAGCCCTGGGCCCTGGGCAGCGGCACGTACCAGGTCGGCAACTTCCCCGCCGGCTGGTCCGAATGGAACGACAAGTACCGCGACACCGTGCGCCGCGACCAGAACGCCATGGGTGCGGAGAACGTCACGCCCAGCGACCTGGCCACCCGCTTCGCCGGCTCCTCCGACCTCTACCAGTCCAGCGGCCGCGCGCCTTGGAACTCGGTCAACTTCGTGGTCGCGCATGACGGCTTCACGCTCGCCGACCTCTACCGCTGCAACACGAAGAACAACAGCCAGGCATGGCCGTACGGGCCGTCCGACGGCGGATCAGACCACAACCTGTCCTGGGACCAGGCGGGCAACGCCGCGGACCAGCGCAAGGCCGCCCGCAACGGCCTCGCCCTGCTCATGCTGTCGGCCGGTACGCCGATGATGACCGGCGGCGACGAGTACCTGCGCTCGGTCAACTGCAACAACAACCCCTACAACCTGGACTCCTCCGCCAACTGGCTCTCCGCCTCCTGGACCGCCGACCAGAGCACCTACCGGACCTACGCCCAGCGCCTGATCGCCTTCCGCAAGGCCCACCCCGCGCTACGCCCGGCGAACTTCTACAGCGCCGCCGACGGAAACGGCAACGGCCTGGGCCAGCTCGACTGGTTCACCCCCGCCGGCGGTGCGCCGGACGCCGCCTACTGGGGCGACGCGAACAACCACGCCCTCGCCTGGCGCTACGACGGCACCGAACTCGGCGACCCGAACAGCGCGCTCTACGTCGGCTACAACGGCTGGTCCGGAGCCGTCGACTTCACCCTCCCGTCGCCCGGGGCGGGCAAGAGCTGGTACCGCGTCACCGACACCTCCACCTGGGCCGAAGGCGCGAACCAGGTCGCCCAGCCGGGCAGCGAGGCGCTGATCGGCGGGGCCGGCAGCGTCTACCGGCTCCACGGCCGCGCCGCCCTCGTCCTCATCGCCAAGTAGCACTCCCCGGACCGGCCTCGCCGCTGCCCCCGGAACCGCTGGGCAGCGGCGGGCCTCGCGGTACGCCGCGCCGGAATCCCGGCCGGTGCACCGCCCCGCCCTGCACCGACCGAGCCGCGGTCCCCGACCGCGCCCTCACACCAGGAGCCGCCATCGTGAGCGCCCCACTCCACCGGTCCCCACTCCACCAACCCCCACCTGCGAGGCGCAGGAGGCCCCGGCCGCGGGCCGGCCTGGTTCTCCTGACCGCCCTGCTGGGCCTGCTCGCCACCCTGCTCCCGGCCTTCACCGCGCCCGGCGCTGCCGCCGCCGAGGGCAACACCGCCACCGTCTATTACTACACGCCGACCCGGAACTGGACCGCGTACAACCTCCACTGGGCACCCTCCGGAGGCGGCTGGACCACCGTCCCCGGCACCAGGATGACGGCGGCCTGCACCGACTGGGTCAAGCTGACCGTCGACCTGGGAACCGCCACCACCTGGCAGGCCACCTTCAACAACGGCAACGGCACCTGGGACAACAACAACGGCGCCAACTACCAGCTCGGCACCGGCGCGGTCACCGTCAAGGACGGTGTGATCGCCCACAGCGACCCATGCGGCGCGGCGCAGCCACCGGCGGGCAACGCGGCGACCGTCTGGTACTCCACCGCCACGGTCGGCTGGCCCACGGTCAATCTGCACTGGGCCCCGGCGGGCGGTAGCTGGACCACTGTCCCCGGAATCGGCATGGAACCGGCCTGTACCGGCTGGGTGAAGAAGACGGTCGACCTCGGCACGGCCACCACCTGGCAGGCCACCTTCAACAACGGCAACGGCACCTGGGACAACAACAACGGCGCCAACTACCAGCTCGGCACCGGGAACTCCAAGGTCAAGGACAGGGTCGTCACGGCGAACGCCACCGATCCGTGCGCGGCCGCGGAACCGGACACCACGGCACCCACCGTACCCACGGGTCTGAACGCGAGTGTCAGCGACACCTCCGTGGTGCTCAGCTGGAACGCGTCCACCGACGACGAGGGCGTCACCGGCTACCAGGTCACCCGCACGGGCGGCGGCGGGACGTCGGTGGCCGACACCTCCTCCACCGTCCTGTCCGTGACCGGTCTGGAGGCGCACACCGCGTACTGCTGGACCGTGAAGGCCCTGGACGCGGCCGGCAACCTGTCCACCGCGAGCGCACAGAAGTGCGCCACCACCGGCGACACCCCGCCGCCCGCCACCCCCGGCACGCCGCTCGGCGGCGACCCGCGCAAGGACCCGATCTACTTTGTCCTCACCGCCCGTTTCAACGACGGCGACAGCTCCAACAACCGGGGCGGCAGCCAGCACGTGAAGTCCGGCAACGCGGCGAACGGCGATCCCATGTTCCGCGGCGACTTCAAGGGCCTGGTGCAGAAGCTGGACTACATCAAGGGGCTCGGCTTCTCCGCCGTGTGGATCACCCCGGTCGTCCTCAACCGCTCGGACTACGACTACCACGGCTACCACGGCTACGACTTCTACAAGGTCGACCCGCGCCTGGAGTCCGCGGGAGCCTCGTACCAGGACCTCATCAACGCCGCCCACGCCAAGGGCATGAAGATCTACCAGGACGTCGTCTACAACCACTCCTCCCGCTGGGGCGCCAAGGGCCTGTTCACCCCGAAGGTGTACGGCGTCCGCGACAGCCAGTGGAGCTGGTACTACGACCAGCCCAACTCCTCCTTCGAGTACGACGGCCTCACCGTCGAGCCCGTCTCCGGCAAGTCCTACTACAACGGCGATCTGTGGTCGACGGCCGAGCCCAGCGGCAACACCTGCCTGAACTGGGGCAAGCCGACTGGCGGCAAGAGCCCCGAGGGCTACACGATCTACAACTGTCAGTGGCCCAGCCCCACGTCGAAGATGTTTCCGTCGACGTACTACCACCAGTGCTGGCTCGGCAACTGGGAGGGTGAGGACTCGCGTTCCTGCTGGCTGCACGACGACCTCGCCGACTTCAACACCGAGAGCACCGCGGTCCAGAACTACCTGATCGGCGCCTACGACAAGTACATCGACATGGGCGTCGACGGCTTCCGCGTCGACACCGCCGTGCACATTCCACGCACGACCTGGAACCGGCGCTTCCTGCCCGCCATCCAGGACCGGGTCACGAGCAGGTTCGGCGCCCAGAAGGCGAAGGATTTCCTGGTCTTCGGCGAGGTCGGGGCCTTCGTCAACGACAAGTGGAACCGCGGCTCGGTCAACCACTCCGCACAGTTCTTCACCTGGAAGGAACGCAAGGAGTACGACGCCGACGACGCCAAGGCCGCCCTGGAGATGTACGACTACGAGCAGCAGCAGGGCACGGCGAACCAGCCCACCTCGAACAACGCCTTCCTCGTCGGCAACAGCTACCACACCCCGGACCGCAGCCGGTTCAGCGGTATGCACATCATCGACATGCGGATGCACATGAACTTCGGCTACGCGTCCAACGCCTTCAACAACGGCAAGGACTCCGACGACAGCGTCAACGACGCCACCTACAACGTCGTCTACGTCGACAGCCACGACTACGGACCCAACAAGTCCAAGGAGCGCTACACCGGCGGGACCGACGCCTGGGCCGAGAACATGTCCCTGATGTGGACCTTCCGGGGTATCCCCACCCTCTACTACGGATCGGAGATCGAGTTCCAGGCCGGCAAGGAGATCGACTGCGGGCCCACCTGCCCGCTGGCCACCACGGGCCGCGCCTACTACGGCGACAAACTCGCCGGCGAAGTCACGGCCGGCGACTTCTCGAAGGTCGCCAGCGCGAGCGGCACCGTCGCCACCACCCTCCAGCAGCCCCTCGTCAAGCACCTCCAGCGACTCAACCAGATCCGCCGGGCGATCCCCGCCCTCCAGATGGGCCAGTACTCCACCGAAGGCGTCAGCGGCGACATGGCCTTCAAGCGCCGCTACACCGACACGTCCAGGGGTGTCGACAGCTACGCCCTCGTCTCCGTCGGTAACGGCGCCACCTTCACCGGCGTCCTCAACGGCACCTACAAGGAGGCCGTCACCGGCCAGACCGTCACCGTCACCAACGGCACCCTCAACGCTCCAGCCTCCGGCAAGGGCAACCTGCGGGTCTACGTCCTCGACCTCGGCGGCTCCAACGCCGCACCGGGCAAGATAGGCATGGACGGACCGTACCTGAAGTGACCACCAGACCGGCGACGCGAGCAACGTCCGCGTCGCCGTAGCCTCGGCCCGGCCCTGCTCGGCGGCTCGGGCACTCTTCGCCGGCGATCACCCTCGGTTACTATGCTCACTTCATGCCGGAGGCCGGCGCCAAGGGGCGCGGCACCAGACGGGCTGCCTGGGGAGCAGGAGGACCGGCTCACCAGCTGGAACTCCCCAGCCCAGTTGATCGGCGATTCCGCCTCGACGCCCCGGCGAAGTCGTCCATAGACTCTAAGGTAAAAGAGATGGGTGGCCTGGGAAAGTGTTGAACGAGGTCGTAGCGACCCGCTATGTCACGCCCCTGCGTGAGGGCGGTTCGCTCCCCGGGATCGTCGAGGCCGACGACCTGGGCACGTACGTCATGAAGTTCACCGGCGCCGGGCAGGGGCGCAAGACCCTCGTCGCCGAGGTGATCTGCGGGCAGCTCGCCCGGCGGCTCGGGCTGCGGGTGCCCGAGCTGGTCACCATCCAGCTCGACCCCGTCATCGGGCTCTCCGAGCCCGACCAGGAGGTGCAGGAGCTGCTCAAGGCGAGCGGCGGGCTGAACCTGGGGATGGACTTCCTGCCCGGTTCGCTGGGCTTCGACCCGCTGGCGTACGAGGTGGACCCGCGGGAGGCCGGGCGGATCGTCTGGTTCGACGCGGTCATCAACAACGTCGACCGGTCCTGGCGCAATCCGAACATGCTCGTCTGGCACGGCGACCTGTGGCTGATCGACCACGGGGCCACCATGATCTGGCACCACAACTGGCCGGGCGCCCAGGCCTCCGCGGCCAAGCCGTACGACGCCTCCGACCACGCGCTCGCCCCGTTCTCGCCGGACGTCGCGGCCGCGGCCGCCGAGCTGGCCCCGCGGGTCACCGAGGAACTGCTGACCGAGGTGGCCGCGGACGTGCCCGACGAGTGGCTGGTCGACGAGCCCGGCTTCGACAGCCCGGACGCGCTGCGCCGCGCGTACGTCGAGGCGCTGCTGCCGCGCGCCGCCAGCATCCACGAACGGATCACCCTCGGGCCGCGCACCGAGCGCCGCCCGCAGCAGCCCCCCGGCTGGCTCGCCGCCCGCCTCGCCCCCCGGCACGCCCAGGAGAAGGACAGCACCACGTGACCGACCGCGACGTCTTCGAGTACGCGCTGCTGCGCGTGGTGCCCCGCGTCGAGCGCGGCGAGTGTTTCAACGCCGGCGTGGTCGTCTACTGCCGCGCCCGGTCCTTCGTGGCCGCCCGCACCCACCTGGACGAGGCCAGGCTGGCCGCGCTCGACCCGGGCGCGGACGTGGTCGGCGTCCGGGCGGCGCTGCACGCCGTGGAGGGCGTCTGCCTCGGCGGCGAGGACGCGGGACAGGCCGCGGGGGACGACGCCGGGCGGCGGTTCCGGTGGCTGATCGCGCCGCGTTCCACGGTCGTCCAGCCCGGGCCGGTGCACACGGGACTGACCACCGATCCGGAGGCCGAGGTCGAAAGACTGCTCGATCTGCTGGTGCGCTGATCGTGACGGCCGTCGCGGGGGTCGGCGCGACGGCGTGAGCGGGTGCACCCGGTGGGCCGTTGACACCGGGTGCCAGGACTTCTAGCGTCTCGTCTGCGGAAGGTACTAAGCGGTTGCTCACCCGTCGGGCGGGCCGCCGGTTCCGCCAACCAGGGATGATCCAAGGGCGAGGAGAACCAGCATGACCGAGCAGCGCGTAGCCGTCGTCACCGGTGCGGCGCGGGGGATCGGAGCGGCCACCGCCGTCCGGCTGGCCGCGGAGGGCCGGGCCGTCGCCGTGCTCGACCTCGACGAGGCGGCCTGCAAGGACACCGTCGAGAAGATCACCGCCGCCGGCGGCCGCGCCATCGCCGTGGGCTGCGACGTCTCCGACAGCGCGCAGGTCGAGGCCGCCGTGGCCCGGGTCGCCGAGGAGCTCGGCGCGCCGACCATCCTGGTCAACAACGCGGGCGTGCTGCGCGACAACCTGCTCTTCAAGATGAGCGAGTCCGACTGGGACCTCGTCATGAACGTCCACCTCAAGGGCGCGTTCCTGATGGCCAAGGCCTGCCAGAAGCACATGGTCGACGCCGGTTTCGGCCGGATCGTGTCGCTCTCGTCGTCCTCCGCCCTCGGCAACCGGGGCCAGGCGAACTACTCCGCCGTCAAGGCCGGTCTGCAGGGCTTCACCAAGACCCTCGCCAAGGAGCTCGGCAAGTTCGGCATCACCGCCAACGCCGTCGCCCCCGGCTTCATCGTCACCGAGATGACCGCGCAGACCGCGGCCCGCGTCGGCATGGGCTTCGAGGAGTTCCAGGCCGCGGCCGCCACCCAGATCCCCGTCCAGCGCGTCGGCCGTCCCGAGGACGTCGCCAACGCCATCGCGTT
Source organism: Streptomyces tritici (assembly GCF_048500665.1). NCBI lineage: Bacteria > Bacillati > Actinomycetota > Actinomycetes > Kitasatosporales > Streptomycetaceae > Streptomyces > Streptomyces tritici. The sequence continues at coordinate 767,830 of NZ_CP183183.1, read as the reverse complement.
CTTCACGGGCGACGACGCCGGCTTCGTCTCCGGCCAGGTCATGTACGTGGCCGGCGGCCCGCTCAACTGACGCGGAACAGGACGACAGGAACAGGGGCAGGATCATGACCGCACAGGAACTTCCGCCGCTCTCCGGAAAGGTCGCCCTGGTCACCGGCGCGAGCCGGGGCATCGGGTACGGCATCGCGGAAGCGCTCGTCGCCCGCGGCGACCGGGTCTGCATCACCGGGCGCGGCGAGGAGGCGCTCAAGGAGGCCGTCGAGAGGCTCGGCGCGGACCGGGTGCTCGCGGTGGCCGGAAAGGCGCACGACGAGGCCCACCAGGCCGCGGCCGTCGAGGCGACGATGGCGGCCTTCGGCCGGGTCGACTTCCTGATCAACAACGCCGGCACGAACCCCGTCTTCGGACCGATCGCCGAGCTGGACCTGAACGTGGCCCGCAAGGTCTTCGAGACGAACGTCGTCTCGGCCCTCGGCTTCGCCCAGCAGACCTGGCGGGCGTGGCAGAAGGAGAACGGCGGCGCGATCGTGAACATCGCGTCGATCGCCGGCGTCTCCGCCTCGCCGTTCGTCGGCGCGTACGGCATGAGCAAGGCCGCCATGGTCAACCTGACCCTCCAGCTGGCGCACGAGTTCGCCCCGCGGGTCCGGGTCAACGCGATCGCGCCGGCCGTGGTCAAGACCAAGTTCGCCAGCGCCCTCTACGAGGGCCGGGAGGCGGAGGTCGTCAGCCGTTATCCGCTGGGCCGGCTCGGCGCTCCCGAGGACATCGGCGGGACGGCCGCATTTCTCACCTCCGAGCAGTCGGACTGGATTACCGGCCAGACCCTCGTCATGGACGGCGGTCTGTTCCTCAACGCGGGAGTGGCGTGACGCCCGGCGCCTGACGGCGTGACCTTTGCGTGACCGAATTCGGGGCCGCCGCGTGACCGGATTGTTCCCGATTACGCGCCGAATGCCTCAAGTGCCCCGCCAGGGCTCCACATTGACCTGGTGGGGCACTGCGGTATCGTCGGCCGACCCATGGCTGAACGAGGAGTGTGCACGTGTTCAACCGGACCAGTCTGCAGATCACTGCAGCCCTTGCGTCCATATCCCTGGTGAGCGGCTGCAGTCTGTTCGAGGACGAGGCGGCCGAGGGGGAGAAGAAGCTGGTCGTGGGCACCACGAGTTCCCCGACCACCTTGGACCCGGCCGCCGCGTGGGACAACTCGTGGGAGCTGTACCGGAACGTCTTCCAGACCCTGGTGGCCTTTCCGACGGGCAGCACCAGCCCGCAGCCCGATGCGGCCGACTGCAAATTCACGGACGCGGCGAGTCGTGTCTTCGAGTGCACGGTTCGTGACGGTCTGAAGTTCTCCAATGGGCATGCACTCGACGCGGAGGCCGTGCGGCACTCCATCGAGAGAATCCGGAAGATCAACCACAAGGGTGGTCCGAATGGAATGCTCGGATCGCTCGACAAGATCGAAACCGTCGGCAAGAACACCGTGGTGTTCAAGCTGAAGCAGTCGGACGCGACCTTCCCGTTCGTTCTCGCCACTCCCGCCATGTCGCTGGTCGACCCCGCCGAATACCCGATGGATCAGCTCCGCAAGGACGACAAGCTGACCGGTTCGGGCCCGTACGTCCTCGAGTCGTACGAGGCGAAGAAGGAGGCGGTCCTGGTCAAGAACCCCACCTACAAGGGGTTCGCCGACCGCAAGAACGGCGGCGTGACCATCAAGTACTTCGAGGAGTCGGAGCCGATGGTCACGGCCCTCAAGAAGAAGGAGATCGACGCGATCTACCGCGGTCTGACCGCGGAGGAGGTCATCGACCTCCAGGAGAAGACCAAGGAGAACGAGCACCTCCAGCTCGTCGAGTCCACCGGCGCGGACATCCGCTACCTCGTCTTCAACTCCGCCGACCCGGTCGCCCGCAAGACCGCCGTCCGCAAGGCCGTCGCCCAGCTGCTCGACCGCGACGAGCTGGTCGCCAAGGTCTACCAGGGCACCGCCGAGCCGCTGTACTCGATGGTCCCCAAGGGCATCGCGGGCCACACCACCAAGTTCTTCGACCGCTACGGCGACCCGGACGTCGGCAAGGCTCGCAAGTTCCTGCGCCAGGCCGGCATCGACAAGCCCGTCGAGCTGACCTTCTGGTACGCCACCGACCGGTACGGCTCGGCCACCGCCGCCGAGTTCGCGGAGATCAAGCGGCAGCTGGACGAGTCCGGGCTGTTCAAGATCACCGTCAAGGGCAAGCCGTGGAGCGAGTTCCAGGCGGGCTACCAGAACGGCGAGTACCAGGTCTTCGGCCGAGGCTGGTTCCCCGACTTCCCGGACCCGGACAACTTCGTCGCCCCGTTCGTGGGCAAGGAGAACGTGCTCCGCACCCCCTACGAGGCCCCGCAGATCACCGAGACGCTGCTGCCGCAGTCCCGCAAGCAGAGCGACCGCAGCGCGGTGACGAAGGAGTTCGAGCGCGCCCAGGAGATCATGGTGGACGACGTGCAGCTGCTGCCGGTGTGGCAGGGCAGGCTGTACGTGGCGGCCAACGAGGACGTCTCCGGCGGCGAGAGCGCCCTCGACCCGCAGACGGTCATGCAGATGTGGGAGCTGGGCAAGAAGGCCAGCTGGTAGGCCCCACGGGCGGCGGCGCGGGCATCCTGGGAGGTGAGGAGCCCGCGGCGGGCGTTGTCAGTGGCCCCCGGTAGGTTCTGTTCCAGAAGTGATCGCCTACCGGAGGTTGTTGACGTGACCGACACCGACATGCTGCCCGAGTCCTGGCGCGGCGTCCTCGGCGAGGAACTGCAGAAGCCGTACTTCAAGCAGCTCACCGAGTTCGTCGAGGAGGAGCGGGCCAAGGGGCCGGTCTACCCGCCGCGCGAGGAGGTCTTCGCCGCCCTCGCCGCCACCCCGTACGACAAGGTCAAGGTCCTGGTCCTCGGCCAGGACCCGTACCACGGCGAGGGCCAGGGCCACGGCCTGTGCTTCTCCGTGCGGCCCGGCGTCAGGACCCCGCCCTCCCTGCGCAACATCTACAAGGAGATGCACGAGGAGCTCGGCCACCCGATCCCGGACAACGGCTACCTGATGCCGTGGGCCGAGCAGGGCGTGCTGCTGCTGAACGCGGTCCTCACGGTCCGCGCCGGCGAGGCGAACTCGCACAAGAACCAGGGCTGGGAGAAGTTCACCGACGCGGTGATCACGGCTGTGGCCTCGCGTCCCGACCCGGCGGTCTTCGTGCTGTGGGGCGCGTACGCGCAGAAGAAGCTGCCGCTCATCGACCAGGAGCGGCACGCCGTCGTCAAGGGCGCGCACCCCTCGCCGCTGTCCGCGAAGAAGTTCTTCGGCTCCCGGCCCTTCACCCAGATCGACAAGGCGATCGCGGCCCAGGGCCACGAGCCCATCGACTGGCGCATCCCGAACCTGGGCTGACCCGGGCCGCGACACAGGCGCGGGCCCGCGCCCGCGCCTGACCTTCTTCGCGCGCGGCGGGGGCTAGGGTCTGTCTCCCGGAGCGGCCCGGCCCGGGGCCGACGGACCGTACTCAAGGAGGCCGCAGTGGGCGGACAGCAGCCCTCGGACGATCCCGTCATGACCCGGATCGGGCAGGCGATGATGCTGCTCCACGGCGGCGACCGGGAGGAGGCCCGCAACCGCTTCGGGACGCTGTGGGAGGAGATCGGGGCCGAGGGCGACCCGCTGCACCGCTGCACCCTCGCGCACTACATGGCCGACGCCCAGGACGAGCCCGACGACGAGCTCGCCTGGGACCTGCGGGCGCTGACCGCGGCGGAGGAGCTGAGCGAGGAGCGGGTCGCCCGGCACGACTCGGCGGTCGCGCTGCGTTCCCTGTACCCCTCGCTCCATCTCAACCTGGCGGCGGACTACGTGAAGCTGCGCCGCCCCGACGCCGCCCGCGAGCACCTCGCCCGCGCCCGCGCCGCCTCCGAGGCGCTGGACGACGACGGGTACGGGAACGGCGTCCGGGCGGCGATCGGCCGGCTGGAGAGCACGCTCGCCGCGGGGGCCTGAGCCCGGCGCGGCGTCAGCCTCTGCCGCCCCCGTACGTGTCGCGGCAGATGCGCGACTGGTCGCTGCCGCGGCCCCAGCCGCCGTACTTCTCGCCGAGGTCGCAGACCTCCTTGGGGGAGCGCGGCGGAGTCACCGGCAGCTTCGGCAGCACGGGCGGCAGGACGACCGTCGGGCGGCCCGGCGCCCAGCCGGGCGTGCGCTGCTTCTTCTTGCGCGCCCGTTCGGCCTCGCGCTGCTTCGGGCCGTCGTGGGCCCGCTCGGGCGCCTTCGGCCGGGGCGGCGCCTCGGCACGCTCCGGCGCCGGAGGGACGGCGGCCTCCAGCGCCTCGCGCGCCGGCGCCTCGACGACGACCTGCGGCTCCGTCTGCCGGGCCGGATGCTCGGCGGCCCCGGCGGGAACCGGGACGTGAGGCGCGGGGGGCGGCGGTTCCACGGACACGCAGCCGGTGATCGCCGCGACCGTCACGCCCACCACGCCGGCCATGCCGGCCAGGACCTTGGTTGTGGTTCTCGTTCCATGCACCCGCGCAACCTTGCAGGTCGCGCGGGCTCTTCGCGCCCCTACCGGCCGGGAATGCCCCGCACGAGTGATCTTCGCGCCGCGAGGTTCCCGGCCGTACGCGCGGGCGGCCGGTCAGTCGCCCGTCGCGCCGTCCACGGCCTGGCGGATGAGGTCCGCGTGCCCGTTGTGCCGCGCGTACTCCTCGATCATGTGCACGTAGATCCAGCGCAGGTTGAACCGCTCGCCGGAGCGGTGCGCGCCGACGCCGATCTCGTCGAGCTTCCGGCCGGCCGCGAGCTCCCGGGCCCGGGCGATCTCCGCCTGCCAGGTCGCGTACGCCTCCTCGAAGGTGTCGTCGGGGCCCGGGTGGAAGTCCCGGTCCCGGTCCTCCTCGGTGTAGTAGATCGGGCCGGCGTCCTCGCCCGCGAGGACCCGCCGGAACCAGCCGCGCTCGACCTCCGCCATGTGCCGGACGAGGCCGAACAGGGTGAGGTCCGACGGGGACACGGAGGCGGTGCGCAGCTGGGCCTCGTCCAGGCCCTCGGTCTTCAGGGCCAGCGTGGCCCGGTGGAAGTCGAGCCAGGACTCGAGGCTCTCGCGCTCGCCGGCCAGGGTGGAGGGATCGATCCGTTCGATGGTCATGCCCGGCATCGTCGCGCCGCCCGGCGGCCCGCGCCAGGGAATTACCGGTCGGGGCCGCCGAGCATGCCGCGCAGCAGTTCGCCGAAGCCGGTGCGCAGTTCGTCGAGGCCGGGCACGGCCGCGTGGAACGAGCCCACCGCGCAGGAGAACATCAGCCCCTCGCACCAGGCGATCAGGGACAGCGCGTGCCGCCGGGGTTCGGGCGAGCCGGCCCGTTCCATCAGCGCGATCAGCGGTCCGTGGAAGGCCGCCCCGGCCGCGTCGAAGAAGCTGCGCAGCTCCGGGCGGCGGGTCGCCTCCAGGGCCAGTTCGTAGCGGGAGACCAGCAGCGGACGGTGGTCGCTGAGGTAGCGGTGCAGGGCGAGCGCGAGCGCGTCGGCGACGGCCTCGGGGCCGCCTTCGGGGTCAGGCATCTCGTCCGGGGCGAGCACCTGCGCCTCGTGGTGGGCCTGGCGGCGCACGGCGGTCTCCAGGAGCGCCTGCCGGGTGCGGGCGTGGTTGGAGGTCGAGCCCTGGGGGAGGCCGGCCCGTTCATCCACGGCGCGGTGGGTGAGCCCGCGCATGCCCCGCTCGGCGAGCAGGGCCAGGGCGGTGTCGCCGATCAGCTCGGCCCGCGAGGAAGGCGGCGCGGCGGAGGTGCGTGCGGTCATGGCCCCAACCTATCGAGCCCTCCGCTCCCCACGTGACTACATCTGTAGTACCGTCGAAGCGTCACTACACCTGTAGTTACGAGGAGGGGTCATGCGGCAGCATGCCGTCGTCATCGGAGGCGGGATCGGCGGGCTCACCGCCGCCGTCGCGCTCCACCAGCAGGGCCGGCGGGTCACCGTCCTGGAGCGGGCCGCGTCCCTCGCGCCCGTCGGGGCCGGCATCGGCCTCGCCCCCAACGCCCAGCGCGCCCTGGACGTCATCGGCCTCGGCGACCGCGTCCGCGAACTCGCCGCCTGGCAGGGCGACGGCGGCATGCGCACCCCGTCCGGCCGCTGGCTCTGCCGCACCGACGCCGCCGCGGCCGCCGAGCGCTTCGGCGGGCCGCTCGTCCTGCTCCACCGCGCCGTCCTCGTCGACCTGCTGCGCGCGGCCCTCCCCGACGACGCCGTGCGTACCGGCGTCACCGCCTCGGTCGCCGACCCCGGCGACGGCCGGCGCCCCGCCCGCGTCGCCCTCGGGGCCGACGGCCGGGAACTGGAGGCCGACCTCGTCGTCGCCGCCGACGGCATCCACTCCGGCGTCCGCCGCGGCCTGTTCCCCGACCACCCCGGCCCCGCGTACTCCGGGTACACCACCTGGCGCCTCGTCGTCCCCGCCCCCGGCCGGCCCTTCGCCCCGCACGAGACCTGGGGCCGGGGCGGCCTGTGGGGCACCCAGCCCCTCAAGGACGGCCGGATCTACGCGTACGCCATGGCCGCCGCCCCCGCCGGCGCCCGCGCGCCCGACGACGAACGGGCCGAACTGCTCCGGCGCTTCGGGGACTGGCACGACCCGATCCCCGAGGTCCTCGCCGGCGCCGCGCCCGAGGCCGTCCTGCGCCACGACGTGCACCACCTGATCACCCCGCTCCCCGCCTTCCACCGGGGCCGCGTGGCGCTCCTCGGCGACGCCGCCCACGCCATGCAGCCCACCCTCGGCCAGGGCGGCAACCAGGCCGTCGAGGACGCCGTCGTGCTCGCCCACCACGTGGCCGCCGGTCCGTCGCCGGACCGCGCCCTCGCCGCGTACACGGCCGACCGGCTGCCCCGGACCACCGCGCTGGTCCGCAAGGCCGACCGCACGGGGCGGCTCGCGATGCTGTCCTCCCGGCCCGCCGTCGCCGTCCGCGACGCGCTCGTCGCGGCCGTCTCCCGCCTCGGCCCCGGACTCGTCCTGCGCGGCTTCGAAGGCATCGCCGACTGGTCGCCGCCGACCGCCGCGTATGCTGCCGACAGGGAGGCGGGACCTGCGGAAACGGGGACCGCGGACGTTCGGCGACGGAGGAGTACCCCGTGAGGATCGGCTGCATCGGGCTCGGCGACATCGCCCAGAAGGCGTACCTGCCCGTGCTGGCCACCCTGCCGGGCACCGAGCTCCACCTCCAGACCCGCACTCCCGAGACCCTCCGCCGCGTCGGCGACACGTACCACGTGCCCGGCACCCAACGGCACGCCGACCTCGACGCGTTGCTCGCCGCCGGGCTCGACGCCGCGTTCGTCCACGCCCCCACCGACGCCCACCCGGCGATCGTGGCCCGCCTGCTCGACGCGGGCGTCCCGACGTACGTCGACAAACCGCTCGCGTACGAACTCGCCGACTCCCGCAGGCTCGTGGAGCTCGCCGAGAAGCGCGGCACCGGCCTCGCCGTCGGCTTCAACCGGCGGCTCGCCCCCGGCTACGCCCAGTGCCTCGACCACCCGCGCGAGCTGATCCTCATGCAGAAGAACCGGATCGGACTGCCCGAGGACCCGCGGACCTTCGTGCTCGACGACTTCATCCACGTGGTCGACACCCTGCGCTTCCTGCTGCCCGGCCCGGTCGAGCACACCGACGTACGGGCCCGGATGCGCGACGGCCTGCTGCACCACGTCGTGCTGCAGCTCTCCGGCGACGGCTTCACCGCCCTCGGCATCATGAACCGGCTCAGCGGCTCCACCGAGGAGATCCTGGAGGTGTCCGGTCAGGACACCAAGCGCCAGGTCCTCAACCTCGCCGAGGTCGTCGACCACAAGGGCCAGCCGAGCGTCCGGCGGCGCGGCGACTGGGTGCCGGTCGCCCGGCAGCGCGGCATCGAACAGGCCGTCCACCTCTTCCTGGACGACGTCCGCGCGGGCCGCACGCCCAGCGCCCGCGACGCCCTGCTCACCCACGAACTCTGCGAGGACGTGGTGCGCGCGTGCCTGGCGCAGAGCTCCTGACCGCCCGGACGCCCTCCACCCCGCACAGCAGCGCCAGCACCGCGAACGCCGCGTACACCGCCCAGTCGCCGGCCCGCACGTACCCCGTCGACGCCTCCGACAGCGGTACGGCGTACACGGCCGCGCCCTCCTCCCGGGTGCCCAGCGGCTCGCCCACGAGCGCGCCGTCCGGCCCGTACACCGCGGTCACGCCGGTCAGCGTCGCGTGCACCACCGGACGGCCGGACTCCGCCGCCCGCAGCGCCGCCAGCGAGGCGTGCTGCTCCGGGGCCCAGCTGCCCTGGAACGTCGAGGTCGCCGACTGCGCCACCACCAGCTGCGCGCCGTCCCGGACCAGGTTCCGGGTCATGTCCGGAAACGCGCTCTCGAAGCAGACCAGCGGCCCGATCCGCAGCCCGTCCCGGCCGGGCAGCGCCATCACGACCTGCGCCTCGCCGCGCCGCCGGTCCTCGCCGGCCGCCTTGCCCACCGAGGTCGCCCAGCCGAGCACCGAGCGGGCCGGCACGTACTCGCCGAACGGGACCAGGCGCATCTTGTCGTACCGGTCGCCGGTGGTCCCGTCGGGGCCGACCAGCACGCTGCTCTTGTAGATCCCCGGCTGGTCCGCGCGGCGCGCGTCGACGTTGACGAGGACCGGCGCCCCGACCGCCCGCGACACGGCGGCGATCCGGTCCGCGAGATCCGGGCGCTTCGTCAGGTCCCGGCCCACGCTGCTCTCGCCCCACACCACGAGGTCCACGTCCCGCCCCGCGAGGCCGCGGGTCAGCTCCTCGCCCTTGTCGAAGCGGCGGTCCACGCCGCCGGCGCCGTGGTGGATGCCCGGCTGCACGACGGCGACCCGCACCTCGCCCGCCGGACGCGGCGGTTCCCCCACCAGCCAGACCAGACCGGTGGTGAGCGCGCACACCAGCAGACCCACCAGTGCGGGAACCCGCAGGGCGGCCGCCGACACCAGCAGTGCGACGGCGGTGTTGACCGCCACCACCAGCACGGTCACCAGCCACACGCCGCCCACCGAGGCCAGCCGCAGCGCCGGGGCGACGTCCCACTGGCTCGCGCCGAGCAGCCCCCACGGGCCGCCCAGGCCCTCCCAGGACCGCACCAGTTCGACCATCAGCCAGCCCGAGGGCACCACCGCGACCGCGACGAGCGCCCGGACCGCCGACGGCCGGCCGCCCAGCATCGCCCGGACCAGCACGCCCCACGGCAGCCACAGCAGTCCGAGCAGCGCGGCCACCAGCAGGATGAACACGTGCAGGTGCGGCATCAGCCAGTGGTGCACGGCCAGCATGAAGCCGATCCCGCCCAGCCAGCCGTCAAGACCGGCCCGGCCCGCCGACCCGGCCGACCGGATCAGCAGCAGCCACGGCACCAGCGCCACGTACGCGAACCAGCTCAGCGACGGCTCCGGGAACGCCAGCGCGGGCAGCGCGCCGGCCGCCGCCGCGAGCAGCGCCCGCCACCAGGGCGACGCCAGGGCGGCGCGCGCGGCCCCGCCTCTCGGGGAACGGGCGTCCGTACGGGCCGCGACCGGGGTCTGCATGGACGGGACGCCTCCTCAGGCCGGCTGCCGGCTCCGACCGCCGCGCCGAGCGGCGGCCACGGACCGGCGGCTTCGACCGGCGGGGGAGCGGTGTCGCCTCCAGTGTGCGCGCCGGGCGCGAAGGGGGACAGAGGGCGCGACGGGGGTCGCGCACGCCGGCGCCCGGGTTCAGCCGGACGGCATCCGGCGCCACTTCTCGCGCACCACCACCGACCGCAGCCGCCAGCCGTCGTCCGTACGGGCCAGGCCGAAGGCGTACCGGCCGCCGCAGACGAAGTCCTGGCCGGACTCCAGCCGCATGGGGTTGAGGTAGTCGGCCCGGACGTCCGCGGTGTCGCCGGGGTATCCGCCGAGGTCCTGAAGCCGGATCAGCCGGTTGACCACGAGGTGCTGGCGCACCGGGAACAGGCGCATCGTCTCCGCCAGCCAGTCGGCGACCTCGGCCGCCGGGCCCTCGATGCCGCCCGCGTCGCGGTAGTCGGCGCGGCCGTCGGGGGCGAACAGCGCCCGGTAGGCCGACCAGTCGCCGTCGTCGACGGCGGCCGCGTACCCGGTGACCACCTCGTCGACGGCCATGCGGTCCAGCACGGTCGCGAGTTCCACGCGCAGCGTCATCGCCTCAGTGTCGGGCCGCGCGGCCCCGGGGCCAAGAGCCGTGCAGCGACGAGGGGCCCCGCTGTCGGCGGGGCCCCTCGGTGGCGTGCGGGCGGGCGTCAGCCCGCGGACTCCCCGGCGTGGGGGGAGAGGACGTCCGTGCCGACGAGGACGAACAGGACGATGCCGAGGATGATCCGGTAGACGACGAACGGCATGAACGACTTCGTGGTGATGAACTTCATGAACCAGGCGATGACCGCGTAGCCCACCACGAACGCGATGACCGTCGCGAAGATCGTGGGCCCCCAGGAGACGTGCCCCTCGCCGGCGTCCTTCAGCTCGAAGACGCCGGACGCCAGGACCGCGGGGATCGCGAGCAGGAACGAGTACCGGGCCGCCGCCTCGCGGGTGTAGCCCATCAGCAGACCGCCGGAGATCGTCGCGCCGGAGCGGGAGACGCCGGGGATCAGGGCCATGGCCTGGCAGAGGCCGAAGATGAGCCCGTCCTTCACGCTCAGCTCCTGGAGCGTCTTGCGCTCCCGGATGGCGCGGTGCCGGCCGCCGGCCTCGTCGCGGGCCGCGAGCCGGTCGGCGATGCCGAGCACGATGCCCATGACGATCAGCGTGGTGGCGATCAGCCGCAGGTCGCGGAACGGCCCCTCGATCTGGTCCTTCAGCGTGACGCCGAGGACGCCGATCGGGATCGAGCCGACGATGACCAGCCAGCCCATCTGCGCGTCGTGGTCACGGCGCATCGACTTGTCGGTCAGCGAGCGGAACCAGGCGGAGAGGATCCGCATGATGTCCTTGCGGAAGTAGATCAGGACCGCCGTCTCGGTGCCGATCTGCGTGATCGCGGTGAACGCGGCCCCGGGGTCCTGCCAGCCCGCGAAGGCGGCGGTGAGGCGCAGGTGCGCGCTCGAGGAGATGGGCAGGAACTCGGTCAGCCCCTGGACGAGCCCGAGGATGAATGATTCGAACCAACTCATGGGGCTAGGGCCGTCCCGAATGTGCGCGTGCGGTCATGGGCGAGACGGTCGGTGATCGACCGCCGGTCGCCCGCAGCGTACCGTCCCGGGGTGAACGCCTCGATGCCGGGCGTCAGTCCCCGGCCGGGCCCGTCCTGGTCCAGCCGGGCGCGTCGACGCGGTCGGTGACGCTCGCGCCGTCCGTGTCGCCGCCGCACTCCGCGCACACGACCTTGGGGGCCAGCGCGGCGCCGCAGCGGTGGGTGAGGACCACCGGCGGGTCCTCGTTGAGGTGCCGGTCGCCCCAGGCCATCAGGGCCAGCAGGACCGGCTGCAGGTCGGCGCCGGCCGCGGTCGCCCGGTACTCGAAGCGCTGCGGCCGCTCGCTGTACGGGACCTTCTCGAGGAGCCCGGCGTCGACGAGCCGGCGCAGCCGCGCGGTCAGGATGTCGCGCGGGGCGCCGGTGTTGCGGGCGATCCGGTCGAACCGGTGCACGCCGAGCAGGACTTCGCGCAGGACGAGCAGCGAGTACTTCTCGCCCACCAGGGCGAGCGTGTCGGCGATCGAACAGGGGCGGGGCGCGGCCTTCATGGGGTCCAGCCTAGGGCAGTCCGAGGAGTGGGTTTGAAAACTGGACTCACTGGTCTAGGGTGACCCCGAGGGTCGGTCCAGTTTTCCAACTCACATCGCTCGTCCCCCGTCAGGAGCTGTGATCATGCGAGACGCCGTCGTCGTCGAAGCCGTCCGTACGCCCATCGGGCGCGGCAAGGCCAACGGAGCCCTGGCCGCGACCCACCCCGTGGCGCTGCTCTCCCACACCCTGCGCGCCCTGATCGAACGCAGCGGCATCGACCCCGCCCTGGTCGACGACGTCATCGGCGGCACCGTCGACCAGGTCGGCGAGCAGGCCATGAACACCACCCGGTACGCCTGGCTGGGCGCCGGCCTCCCCGAGTCCGTGCCCGCCACCACCGTCGACCGGCAGTGCGGCTCCTCGCAGCAGGCCGTCCACTTCGCCGCGCAGGGCGTGCTCTCCGGCGCGTACGACGTCGTCGTGGCCTGCGGGGTGGAGTCGATGAGCCGCGTCCCCATGTGGTCCAACGTGCCGCCCGGCGCCGACCCGTTCGGCCCCGGAGTCGCCGCCCGCTACCCCGGGGGCCTGGTGCCGCAGGGCATCAGCGCCGAGCTCATCGCCGCGAAGTGGTCGATCGGACGGGAGGCGATGGACGCGTTCGCCGCCGCCTCGCACGCCAAGGCCGCGCGCGCCTGGGACGCCGGGCTCTTCGACGCCGAGGTCGCGCCGTACGGCGACCTCCGCCGCGACGAGTCCGTGCGGCCCGCCACCACGACGGAGATCCTCGCCGGACTGCGCCCCGCCTTCGAGGACCCGGCCTTCGCCGAACGCTTCCCGCAGATCGACTGGTCGGTCACGGCCGGAAACAGCAGCCCGGTCAACGACGGCGCCTCCGCCGTCCTGATCATGGCCGCCGAGACGGCCGAACGGCTCGGGCTCCGCCCGCTCGCCCGGCTGCACGGCTTCGCCGTCACCGGCTCCGACCCGCTCCTCATGCTGACCGGTGTCATCCCGGCCACCGAGAAGGTGCTGAAGCGCTCCGGCCTCGGACTCGACGACATCGACCTGTTCGAGATCAACGAGGCGTTCGCCAGCGTGGTCCTCGCCTGGCAGCAGGAGACCGGCGCGGACCCCGGCAAGGTCAACGTGCACGGCGGTGCGATCGCCCTCGGCCACCCGCTCGGCGCGAGCGGCACCCGCCTGACGACGACCCTGGTGCACGCCCTGCGGGCGCGCGGGGCCCGGTACGGCCTGCAGGCCATGTGCGAGGCGGGCGGGCTCGCGAACGCGATGATCGTCGAGGCGCTCTGACGCCCGTCAGACGGCGGAGGGGGCCCTCTCGTCCGCGCGGACGCCGTCGCCGTGGGACTCGGCGGCGGCGTCGGCAGTGGCGGTGTCGGCAGTGGCGGCGTCCGGGTCGGCGGGGCGCAGCCGGTGGCGCTTGCGCCAGGCGACCAGGGCCCCCGCGGCGCCCGTCACCACGATGAACCCCGTCGAGATCAGGAACGCCGGCGAGGTCGGCGACGTGGCCTCGCTGCCGACGATCACGTACGCGGCGGTGTTGGGCAGCGAGCCCAGCGCCGTCCCCAGCAGGAACGGCGCGTACCCCATCCGTGAGACGGCGGCGCAGTAGTTGGCGGCGGCGAACGGCACCCCGGGGAACAGGCGGATCGCCAGCGTCGACCGGAAACCGTGCCGGCTCAGCTGCCCGTCCGCCGCCTTCAGCCAGCGCCCGCGCAGCAGCGGCCGCAGCGCGTCCTGGCCCAGCAGCCGCCCGAGCGTGAAGGCGAGGCCCGCGCCGAGGACCGTCCCCGCCAGCGCCCCGACCACCCCGGCCTGCGAGCCGAACAGGGCGCCCGCCGCCAGGTTCAGCACCGGCCGCGGCACGAAGGCCGCCGTCAGCAGCCCGTACGCCAGGCCGAACAGCAGCACCGCGCCCGCGCCGGACATCTGCGGCGGCCAGCCCGCGGCCAGCAGCCGGTGCGGCTCGAAGAGCAGCACCAGGGACACCGCCCCGGCCAGCAGCGCGACGAGCAGCGACAGCCGCACCCACGGCGAACGCAGCGCCCGGGTGAGGCGGAGGAGGAAGGAGCCCGGCGGCCGGGAGACGGGGTCGAGCACGCGGGGAGAGTAACCGACGGGGGCGTGTGATCGCCGTCAGGTCCGTCACGCGGCGGAACCTGATCGCCCGGACGATGGCCGTCCGGCGGGAACCACGGGCACGCACGGCAGGCACGCGGCGGTGCCTCTTCATACGGCCGGCGGCCGTACGGTGGGGACCGCGCGCAGGCATGGCTGTCACGCGGCGGGGGACCCGAGCGCGCGGACGACGGCCGCCCGGCGGGGACCTCCGCGCACGGACGACGGCCCTCCGGTCGGAACCCCGCGCACGCCGGACGGCGGTCGCGGCGGGCCCGCGTAGGGTGAACCGCATGACGCCCGCCGTGCCCGCCAGCGCCCTCGCCGACACCGTGCTGGCCCGGCTCACCGAGCTCTACCCGAAGGCCGGCGACCCCTTCCGGGCGCAGGAGATGGTGGCGTACATGAAGGGCGTCGTCCCCTTCCTCGGCATCCGCACCCCCGAACGGCGCGCCCTGTCCCGCAGGGTCCTGGAGGGCCTCGCCCGGCCCGACGAGGCCGACTGCACGGCGGTGGCGCTGCGCTGCTTCGCCCTGCCGGAGCGCGAGTACCACTACTTCGCCGTCGACTACCTGCGCCGCCACGCCGCCCGCTGCTCCTCCGGCTTCCTGTCCGTCGCCCGCCACCTGATCACGACCGACTCCTGGTGGGACACCGTCGACCACCTCGCCGCCCACGTCGTCGGGCCCCTCGTCGCCGCCGACCCGGCGCTCGGGGAGCGGATGGACGAGTGGATCGAGGACGACGACCTGTGGATCGCCCGCACCGCGCTCCTGCACCAACTCCGCTTCAAGGACGCCACGGACGCCGAGCGCCTCTTCGCCCACTGCCTGCGCCGCGCCGGCCACCCCGACTTCTTCATCCGCAAGGCCATCGGCTGGGCCCTGCGCGAGTACGCCAAGACGTCCCCCGCCGAGGTCCGCGCCTTCGTCACCGCCCACGCGGCCGAACTGTCCCCCCTGTCGGTCCGCGAAGCGCTCAAGAGCCTCTGACCGCGCCGTAATTCGTTCGACGGGCCGCCCGTCGTGGGGCAGGATCGGCGGCATGTTCCGGCAGCCCTTCCTCGCAGCGACGTCCGCAGACGCGGACGCGCCGAAGGCTGCCGTTCTCGCCGCCGGCGCGGCCGTCGCCGTCGCCGTCGCCGTTGCCGCAGCGGCCCTCGACGGCGCGCGAAGCTGACTCTCCCCGGAACGTCCGGCGGACCCCGCAGGGGGAGGGTCGGTCCGGCCCAGGGGTCCCCCTCCGCGAAGGAGAACAGCATCGAGTTCCGGGAAGGAACCGAACCCGTCATGTCCAAGACCGCCTACGTGCGCACCAAGCCGCACCTCAACATCGGCACCATGGGTCACGTCGACCACGGCAAGACCACGCTCACCGCCGCCATCACCAAGGTCCTCAGCGAGCGCGGCACCGGGGTGTTCGTGCCCTTCGACCGGATCGACCGGGCGCCCGAGGAGGCGCAGCGCGGCATCACCATCAACATCGCGCACGTCGAGTACGAGACCGACACCCGCCACTACGCGCACGTCGACATGCCCGGCCACGCGGACTACGTCAAGAACATGGTCACCGGCGCGGCCCAGCTCGACGGGGCGATCCTCGTCGTCTCCGCGCTCGACGGGATCATGCCGCAGACCGCGGAGCACGTGCTGCTCGCCCGGCAGGTCGGCGTCGACCACATCGTCGTGGCGCTCAACAAGGCCGACGCGGGCGAAGACGAGCTGACCGACCTGGTCGAGCTGGAGGTCCGCGACCTGCTCAGCGCGCACGGCTACGGCGGCGACACCGTGCCCGTCGTCCGGGTCTCCGGGCTCAAGGCCCTGGAGGGCGACCCGCGGTGGACCGGGGCCGTCGAGGCGCTGCTCGACGCGGTCGACACGTACGTGCCGATGCCGGTGCGCTACGTGGACGCGCCGTTCCTCATGCCGGTGGAGAACGTGCTCACCATCACCGGACGCGGCACCGTCATGACCGGCGCGGTCGAGCGCGGCACCGTCCGCGTCGGCGACCGCGTGGCCGTCCTCGGCGCCGACACGGAGACGGTCGTCACCGGCGTGGAGACCTTCGGCAAGCCGATGGAGTCCGCGCAGGCCGGCGACAACGTGGCGCTGCTGCTGCGCGGCGTCCCGCGCGACGCGGTCCGCCGCGGCCACGTGGTCGCCGAGCCCGGCAGCGTCGAGCCGCGCAGCCGCTTCACCGCGCAGGTGTACGTGCTGTCCGGCCGCGAGGGCGGGCGCAGCACGCCCCTGTCGACCGGCTACCGGCCGCAGTTCTACATCCGCACCGCGGACGTCGTCGGCGACGTCGACCTCGGCGCGGCGGGCCTCGCCCGGCCCGGCGAGACGGTCACCATGACCGTCGAGCTGGGCCGCGCGGTGCCCCTGGAGCCCGGCCTCGGCTTCGCGATCCGCGAGGGCGGCCGGACCGTCGGCGCCGGCACGGTGACCGAGGTCCACTGAGGCCGCGCCCGCGGAGGCCCGCGTTCCGTACCCCACGGGACGCGGGCCCGTCGGCGTGCGCCACACTCGGACCATGACGCAGACACGACGGACGGCACTGGTCCTGGGCTCGGGCGGACTCGTCGGCGCGGCCTGGGAGTTGGGGGTGCTCCAGGGCCTCGCGGAGGCCGGTGCGGACCTGTCCTCGGCGGACCTCCTCGTCGGCAGTTCGGCGGGCGCCGTCGTCGCCGCGCGGCTCGCCGCCGGAGATGCCCCGCTCGCCGAGCTGTACGCGCGCGAGCTCGACGGCGGCGCCCCCGCCGAACCGGCCGCCCGGCTCGGCGCCGGGACGGTCCTGCGCTACGCGCTCGCCGTGCTGACCTCCGGCAGCCCCGAGGAGTACGGGCGCAGGCTCGGACGGCTCGCCCTCGCCGCGGCCACCGTCGACGAGGCCGACCGCCGCGCCACCGTCGCCCGGCGGCTGGCGCCCGTCACCGACTGGCCCGAGCGCCCCCTGCTGATCACCGCCGTCGACGCGCACACCGGCGCGCTCGTCGCCCACGACAAGGACGGCGGCGCCTCCCTCGTGGACGCCGTCACCGCGAGCTGCGCCATCCCCGGCCTGTGGCCGCCCGCCACGCTGAACGGCCGCCGCTGGATCGACGGCGGGCTGCACTCCACGGCCAACGCCCACCTCGCCGCCGGGTACGAGCGCGTCGTGATCGTCGCCCCGAGCGCCCGCGGCAGCAAGGTGATCCACTCGCCCGCGCGGCAGGGCGCGGACCTCGCCGCGGCGGGGGCGCGCGTCGAGGTCATCACGCCCGACAAGGCGTCCCGGGCGGCCTTCGGACGCAACGGCCTCGACCCCGCGCGCCGCGCGCCCGCCGCCCGCGCCGGGCGGGCCCAGGCCGCCGCCCACGCGCCGGCGGTCACCGCGCTCTGGGCAGAATAGGCACGTGAACGAGCAGATTCCCGTGATCCGGGACGTCGACGGCGGCACCGCCCGCCTCCTGCCGGACGTCGACCGGGAGCGGGCCTGGCTGCTCACCGTCGACGACGCGCCCCAGTCGTACGTCGACCTCGACGAGCCGACGCACCTCGAGTTCGAGTACGCCCGCCGGCTCGCCCACGTCGTGGACCGGGCCGCGGCGGAGGGCGCCCCGCTCGACGTGCTGCACCTGGGCGGCGGGGCGCTGACCCTGCCCCGGTACGTGGCCGCCACCCGGCCCGGTTCGCGGCAGGACGTCGTGGAGGCCGACCGGGGTCTGCTCGCGCTGGTCGCCGAGCACCTGCCGCTGCCGGAGGGCTCGGGCGTCACGGTGCACGCCGCGGACGCCCGCGCCTGGCTGGAGGCCGCGCCCGCCGCCTCGTTCGACCTGATCGTGGGCGACGTGTTCGGCGGTTCGCGGGTGCCCGCCCATCTGACGACGAGCGCGTACGCGCGGGCGGTGCGGCGGGCGCTGCGGCCGGGCGGCGTGTACCTCGCCAACCTGGCGGACGGGGCGCCCTTCGCCTTCCTCCGCTCCCAACTGGCCACCTTCGCCGAGGAGTTCCCCGAGCTGGCACTGGTGGCCGAGCCGGCGGTGCTGCGCGGCCGGCGCTTCGGCAACGCGGTCCTCGTCGCCTCCGGCGCCCCGCTCGACACCGCCTACCTGAGCCGCCGGGCCGCCGCGGACCCGTTCCCGGCGCGGGTGGAGGAGGGCGACTCCCTGGCGCGTCTCATCGGCGACGCCCGCCCGGTCACGGACGAAGACGCGATCCCGTCCCCGATCCCGCCGGGCGGCACATTCACCGTCGGCTGAGCCCCGAGCCCGCTCCGGCGAGGCCGGCCCAGGCTGAGTCGGCTCAGCCCGAGCCCGGGCCCAAGTCGAGCCCTCCCAGCCCGAACCGACCCCCCCGAACCGCCCCCCCCCGAACCGACCCCCCCGAACCGCCCCCCGAACCGCCCCCCGAACCGACCCCCCCCGAACCGACCCGACCGAGCCCGCCCCGGGCCGAGCCCGGGCCAACTTGAGCCGACAGGGCCCGAGCCCGCTCAGGCCGGGCCGCTCCGGTCGAGCGCCGGCGCCGCGCTCGCCCCGCCGCCGCCGTCGGCCGCCGCCCCTCCGCCCGTCACCGGCTTCGTCTCCGTGCGGCGCGTCAGATTCCGTACGTCAGGGACCAGCAGGACCAGCGCCGTGACCACGACGATCAGCGTGGCCGAGCCCCAGAGCGCGTTCGTGCGGCCGAAGAAGCTCTCCGCCGGGCCCGCGAGGGCCGTGGAGACGGGCAGCATGGCCGTCGAGCCGAACCAGTCGTAGGCGGAGACCCGGGACAGCTTCTCCTCC
Organism: Streptomyces tritici; assembly: GCF_048500665.1. Taxonomy (NCBI): domain Bacteria; kingdom Bacillati; phylum Actinomycetota; class Actinomycetes; order Kitasatosporales; family Streptomycetaceae; genus Streptomyces; species Streptomyces tritici. Next base: position 749,190 of record NZ_CP183183.1, on the reverse strand, counting down.
GGAATCTCCTGGTGCAGCGCGGTCATCCACGCCACGCCGAACATCTCGATGCACACACCGCTCACGAACATCGCCGCGGCCAGCCCGGCCGCGTCCAGCGGCACGGCGAGCGCCGCCGACGGCAGCGCGAGCGGGAACACGCCCAGCGTGCCCACCAGCAGCATCCGCCGCGGCTTCCAGCGCATCATCAGCAGCGCGCCGCACAGCGTGCCGACGCCGAACGCGGCGAGCGCCAGGCCCCAGGGCCGGGAGCCGCCCAGCTGGTCGCGGGCGACCAGGGGCCCGTACACGGACTCGACCGCGCCGACCAGCGCCACCACGATCGAGAACTGCGCCACGATCGACCACAGCCACGGCCGGCCGATGAACTCCTGCCAGCCCTCGCGCAGATCGGCGAGCAGTCCGCCGCCGGGCTCGCGCTCGGCGATGTGGCTCACGTCGAGGAAGGCCCGCAGCCCGCCCGCGACGGCGAAGGCGAGTGCGTCGACGGCGAGCACCCAGCCGGGGCCGAGCGCGGCGACCATGACGCCGCCGAGCGCGGCGCCGCCGAGGCCCGCGCCGTGCATGGCCATCCGGAACAGCGCGAAGGCCCGGCCCGCCTGTTCGCCGCTCACGCTGGACATCAGCATGCCCTCGGCGGCCGGGTTGAAGAACGCCTGGCCGGTGCCGCAGAGCGCGGTGAGGAGCATCATCTGCCAGAGCCGCGGCTCGCCGGCGAGAACGAGCACGGCGAAGACGCCCTGCGAGACGCAGTTGAGAGCGTTGGCCGCGACCATCACCCGGTGCCGGGGCACCCGGTCGGCGACCGCGCCGCCTATGAGCAGGAAGAGCACCAGCGGCAGGATGCGCGCCGCCGCGACCAGACCCACCTCGCCCGCGCCGCCGCCGGCGTCGAACACCGCCCAGGTGGTGGCGATCAGGGCGCCGTGCGCGCCGAGGTTGGTGACGATCGCGGCGGCGGTCAGCAGGGTGTAGTTGCGTCCGGCCCAGGCGGGGGTGAGCCGGCGGCGGGGTGCGGCGGGGGGAGTACTCACCTCAGGACTATCCCCGCCGACGCACCTGTCTGCCAAACCGATATGCGGCCGCGAGCCGGGTCAGGAAGCGGACTCCGGGGCCAGCCGGACGGTGCTCAGGATCTGCCGGATCAGCGTGTCCGGGACCTCGTCCTTGACGCCCGTGTTCGCGTACAGCACCCACGTGGCGAAGTCGCCCTTCGCGTTCTTGAAGCTGAACGCGATCGACTTGCCGTCGGTGTCGCACTTGTTCTTCTTCGTCAGGCCGGTGACCTTCGCCGTGGCGACGTGGCCGCTCAGGCCGGACTTCGAGGTGTACGCCTCGGCCGGGCTGACCTTGATGAGCTGCCGGGCCTTGGCCTCCCCCTCGTCCTGCGCGAACGGGCCGAAGACCCAGGCGCCGGCCTCGTTGCGGGCGTTGTCCGAGGTGTTGGTGGCGCCCTGGCCGCCGCGCGTGCCGCTGTTGGCCAGGTTGCTGTCCTCCATCGTCCCGTCCTTGTCGGAGTCCTCGCTGCACCACTTGGACTTGTACTCGGCCGGGGCCGACATCACGATGTACGCCGAGCCGTCGTCCTTCTTGTGGTCCAGGATGATCGACTGGACGCCGGTGCCGGCGACCTCCCACGTCGGCGGCACGTCGTAGAGCGTGCCGTGCCGCGGGTTGAGGACCGGCTTCCAGCCCGGGATCGTCGGCTTGAGGTCGGAGCCGCCGCGCGGGTTGTCGATCGGCGGCTGCGTGCCGCCGCCGGAGACCGTCGCGCTCACCGACGGCTTCGGGTCGCCGCCGGCCTGCGGCTCCTCCTTGTCCTTGCCGAGCACGAGGAAGCCGGTGACGCCGGCCGCGACGACGACGGCGAGGGCCGCGACGATCGCGACGAGCGTCGTCTTGTTCTTCTGCCCGTCCGGCCCGCCGGGCTGCGGCGCGCCCGGCACCGCGTACTGGGGCACGGTCGGCTGCTGGTACGGGTTCGCCTGCGGGTACCCCGGCTGCGGCGGCTGCCCCTGCGCGGGCTGCCCCTGCGGGGGGTAGCCCGGCTGCGGGAAGCCGGGCTGCGGCGCCGTCGGCTGCTGGTACGGGTTCGGCTGCCCGTATCCCGGCTGCTGGTACGGGTTCTGGTTCTGGTCCTGCGGGTTCTGCTCGCCCCCGGGCGGCTGCTGTCCTGGCCACATGGCCAGTAACCATAGAGGTCATGCGGCCGTACTGGAGTACGGGGATGGCCAAGCCGTCCTACCCGTGGGTAACATCGCGGCCATGAGCGCAGACCAGATGTCCGTCGGCGAGATACTCGCCGCCACGGTGCCGATGGCCAGGACCCTGAAGCTGGAGTTCCTGGAGACCACCCCGGAGCGTGCCGTGGTGCGCCTGCCGGACCAGGCCGACTACCACAACCACGTCGGCGGCCCGCACGCCGGAGCGATGTTCACCCTGGCCGAGTCCGCCAGCGGCGCCATCGTGCTCGCCGCTTTCGGCGACCAGCTGAGCCGTGCCGTGCCGCTCGCCGTCAAGGCCGAGATCGGCTACAAGAAGCTCGCCATGGGCGTCGTCACCGCGACCGCCACCCTCGGCCGCCCGGCCGCCGAGGTCGTCGCCGAACTCGACGCCGGGCAGCGCCCCGAGTTCCCCGTCGAGATCGCGATCACCCGCGAGGACGGCGCCGTCACCGGCGAGATGACCGTCGTCTGGACCCTCCGCCCCAACGGCTGACCGGCCCGCACCGGCCGCCGGACCCCTCACTGCCGGCTCCCGCCCCCGCACCCCGAATGGGTGCGGGGGCGGGGTCGTTCCGGGGGCGGCGCCCCAGAAACAGACGAACCGTCACGCATAGTGCGTTCGGAACGATCCGCCGCGCGAAGGAGCCGCTGCCATGCCCGACGACGTACCCCAGGACAAGCCCGCCGTGCGCGGCGTGACCCGGCGCACCGCCCTCGGACTGCTCGGCGCGGCCGTCGCCCTCGCCACCACCACGGCCCCCGCCGCACCCGCCCGCGCCGCGGCGCCCGGCCGGCGCGTCGAGGAACTCCTCGGGAAACTGACCCTCGACGAGAAGGTCTCCCTGCTGCACGGCGCCACCGACCCCCACAGCCTCGGACAGGCCGGATACGTGGCCGGCGTCCCGCGCCTCGGCATCCCCCCGCTCCGGCTCGCCGACGGCCCCGCCGGGGTCCGCGTCCGCGAGAACGCCACCGCCCTGCCCGCCCCGGTCATGCTCGCCGCCGCCTTCGACCCCGCCCTCGCCCGCGCGTACGGCAGGGTCATCGGCCGCGAGGGCCGCGCCCTCGGCCAGGACGTCCTGCTCTCCCCGATGGTCAACCTGATCCGCACCCCGTACGCGGGCCGCAACTTCGAGACCTTCTCCGAGGACCCGCTGCTCTCCGCCGACCTGGTCGCCGAGGAGATCCGCGGCATCCAGGACGAGGGCCTGATCGCCACCGTCAAGCACTTCGCCCTCAACAACCAGGAGACGGACCGCACCTCCGTCGACGCCCGCGCGAGCGAACGGACCCTGCACGAGACGGAACTGCGCGGCTTCGAGGCCGCCGTCGGCGCCGGAACCGGCGCGGTCATGGCCGCGTACAACAAGGTCAACGGCGTCCACGCGGGCGAGAACGCCGCCCTGCTCACCGGAGTCCTGCGCGACCGCTGGGGCTTCGACGGCTGGGTGATGAGCGACTGGGACGCCGCCCACAGCACCGCCCCCGCGCTCACCGCCGGCCTCGACATGGAGATGCCCTCCGGGGCCCGCTTCGGCGAACCGCTCAAGACGGCCGTCGCCGAGGGCAAGGTCCCCGAGGCCGCCGTCGACCGGGCCGTGCGCCGCATCCTCACCATCCGCGAACGCTTCGGCCTGCTCGGCGGGGACGCGCCCCCGCGCCCCGACCGCGACGCCGCCGCCGGCGCCCGCCTCGCCCTGCGCGTCGCGACCGCCGGCGCCACCCTGCTCCGCAACGAGCGCGGCACCCTCCCGCTGACCGGGCCGGCCGCCCGGTCCCTCGCCGTCATCGGCCCCACCGGCGCGGTCCCCTTCGTCAGCGGCGGCGGCAGCGCCCACGTCGTCCCGGACGCCGCCGCCCGCCCGATCGACGCCCTGCGGGCCCGCGCCGGCGCCGGCGCCGAGGTCGCGTACGCGGTCGGCGAGGACCTCTACGGCAGGCCGCTGCCCGCGCTGACGCCCGCCGCCTCGCTGGAGGACCGGGGCGTCGCGGCCGGCGCGACCTGGAAGCACGAGGCGGCGTTCACCGTCCCCGAGGACGACACCTGGACGTTCGTCGTCCACTACAGCGGCGCGCGCCCGGTGGTCGTGGTCGACGGCGCCGAGCTCTTCCCGGTCCGCCAGGGCGTGGCCGAGTGGTTCGCCGGCGGGCTGCTCGGCACCGCCCCCGACGGCCTGCACGTCCGCCGCGCCGAGGTCCGGCTGACCGCCGGCGAGCACCGGATCGCGGTGACCGCCGAGGGCGGCGCCACGGGCCAGCGGTTCTCGCTGCGCGCGATCACCTCGGCGAGCCGCGCCGCCGACGTCGCCGAGGCGGTGGCGGCCGCCCGCGCCGCACACACCGTCGTGCTCTTCGCGTACGAGGACGCCACCGAGGGCCGCGACCGCACCGGCCTCGCCCTGCCGGGCCACCAGGAGGCGCTGATCCGGGCCGTCACCGCCGCCAACCGGCGCACGGTCGTGGTGCTCAACACCTCCTCCGCGGTCACCATGCCCTGGCTCGACCGGACCGCGGCCGTGCTGCAGATGTACTACCCCGGCCAGGAGGGCGCCGCCGCGACCGCCGCCGTCCTGTTCGGCGACGCCGACCCCGGCGGCCGGCTCACCCAGACCTTCCCGACCGCCGAGGACACCCACCCGATGGCCGGGGACCCGCACCGCTACCCGGGCAAGGACGGCACCGAGGAGTACTCCGAGGGCGTCCACGTGGGCCACCGCTGGTACGACGCCCGGGGCGTCGCCCCGCTCTTCCCGTTCGGACACGGGCTGTCGTACACGACGTTCGCGTACGAGGGCCTGCGGCTCGCGCCGCGCGCCGACGGCGCCCTGGACGTCACCTTCACCGTGCGCAACACCGGCGACCGGGCCGGCGTCGAGGTGGCGCAGATCTACGCCGGGCCCTCACCCGACCTGCGGCTCGACCAGCCCGCGCAGTTCCTCGCCGGCTATCGGCGGGTGGAGCTCGCGGCGGGGGAGCGGCGGCGGATCACCGTCCGCGTCGCCGCCCGCACGCTGTCGTCGTTCGATCCGGCGCGGGGCGGCTGGGTGCTCGGCACCGGTGTCCGGGAGGTGCGCGTCGGGGCCTCCTCGCGGGACCTGCGGCTGACCGCACGGGCGGAGGTGCGGTCACGGTGACCCGGTAGGCTGCCACGGCGTGCGCGACGCGGCGCACGCCACGCCCAACGGGAGGAACCCGCGTTGCACGTCCAGGAGTGGCTGGAGACGATCCCGGCGGTCGCCGTCTACGCGCTCGTCGGGGTGGTGATCGGCCTGGAGAGTCTGGGCATCCCGCTGCCCGGCGAGATCGTGCTGGTCAGTTCGGCCCTGCTGGCCTCCCAGCACGGCGACATCGACCCGTGGGTGCTCGGCGCCTGCGCCACCGCAGGCGCGATCATCGGCGACTCGATCGGCTACGCCATCGGCCGCAAGGGCGGCCGGCCGCTGCTGACCTGGCTCGGCGGGAAGTTCCCCAAGCACTTCAGCGAGGCCAACATCGCCCTGGCGGAGCGGTCCTTCGAGAAGTGGGGCATGTGGGCGGTCTTCTTCGGCCGCTTCGTGGCCCTGCTGCGGATCTTCGCCGGGCCGCTCGCGGGCGTGCTGAAGATGCCGTACTGGAAGTTCCTCATCGCCAACATCGGCGGCGGGATCCTCTGGGCCGGCGGCACCACCGCGGTCGTCTACTCGGTCGGCATCGTGGCCGAGGCGTGGCTCAAGCGGTTCTCCTGGCTGGGCCTGGTGCTCGCGGTGGCCATCGGCCTCACCTCGATGCTGGTGATCAAGAACCGGGCCAAGAAGGCGGCGGAGCGCGCGGAGAGCACGCCGGCCGCGGAGCCCGAGAAGGTCGCCGCGGTGGCCGACTGACGTATGCCGCATGCACGAGGGCCCGGCGCTCGGTGGAGCGCCGGGCCCTCGTGCATGCCGGGTCAGCCCTTCTCGTGGGCCTCGCGGTGCGCCTGCGCCAGATGCAGATACATCTCGGCGTTGAGCTTGATGCCCGCGCGCTCCTCGTCCGTCAGCTCCCGGCGCACCTTCGCCGGGACGCCCGCGACCAGCGAGCCGGGCGGGACGACCATGCCCTGCGGGACCAGCGCCTGGGCGGCGATCAGCGAGCCGGCGCCGATGTGCGCGCCGTTGAGGACGGTGGCGCCCATGCCGACCAGCACGTCGTCCTCGATCGTGCAGCCGTGCACGGTCGCGTTGTGGCCGACGGTGACGCGCTCGCCGATGGTCACCGGGAAGCCGGGGTCGACGTGCACCGTGCAGTTGTCCTGGATGTTGGAGTCCGCGCCGAGCACGATCGGACCGCAGTCCGCGCGCAGCACCGCGTGGTACCAGACGTTCGCGCCTGCGGCCATCGTCACGTCGCCGATCACCACGGAGGTCGGCGCGGCGAACGCCGCCGGATCGATCCGCGGCTCCTTGCCGCCCACACCCATGACCAACGCCCGGTCCGTCATCGTCCGTTCCGCCTTCCTCGCTGTCGGTCGCGCCAGGGGCACCCTACGAGATGCCCATGACGGACATCACAGCGCACCGCACTGATCAGCGGTGACGCGGCCGACTACCGTGGCCGGGTGCCCAAGAACAGAAACACGTTCTCGTCCTTCACCGCCTGGCGGCGGCGCCTCGTCGCGCGCGCCCTGCAGGGCGGCTGGAGATGGGTGCAGCAGGCGGGCGCGGTCTCGGCCCAGACGCCCGGGCGGCTGAGGTTCCGCCGGCTCGGGGCGGGTACCCGGCTGGCGTTCCCGCAGGGCACGGTCTTCGGCGAGCAGTGGATCGAACTCGGCGAGTGCTGCATCATCGCCGAGCAGGTGACCCTCACCGCCGGCATGATGCCGGGCCTCGACCTCGGTCCGGACCCCATCCTGACCCTCGGCGACGGGGTCGTCCTCGGGCGCGGCAGCCATGTCATCGCCGACACCCGGATCACCATCGGCTCCGACACCTTCTGCGGGCCGTACGTGTACATCACCTCGACCAACCACAGCTACGACGACCCGCACGAGCCGGTCGGCCGGCAGTGGCCGCGCACCGACCCGGTCGAGATCGGCCCCGGCTGCTGGCTGGGCACGGGCGCGGTGATCCTGCCCGGCGCCCGGCTCGGCCGGAACGTGGTGGTCGCGGCCGGCGCGGTCGTGCGCGGGGAGGTGCCCGACCACGCGGTGGTGGCCGGCGCCCCGGCGAAGGTGGTGCGCCGCTGGGACCCGGAGCTCGGCTGGCAGCCGCCGCTGCGCACGCCCACGCCGATGCCGATCCCGGACGGCATCACCCCGGAGCAGCTCGCCGCCCTGGCGGAACTGGACCTCCAGGACGGCTGACCGAGGACGCGTCCGTCCGCCGCTATCCCGTCGCGAGGAGCACCGTGCCGACGAGCGCGAGGCCCGCGCCCGCGGCCTGGACCGCACGGAGGCGTTCCTTCAGCACCCCGCGCGCGGCGAGCGCCGTCACCACCGGGTACAGGTTGGCGAGCACCGCCGCCACCGTCACCGGACCGTTCTGCGCGGCCAGGGCGTACGTGCCGTTCGCGGCCACGTCGGCGAGACCGACGAAGGCGAGGGCCGGGAGCGCGGCGGTGACGACCTTCAACCCGCCCTCCTCCGGCAGGGCCCGGCCGCCGCGCCGGACGGAGACGAACAGCGCGGCGCCGCCCACGGCCACATTGGTGACCCGCTGCACGAAGAGCGCGAGGAACAGACCGGTCAGCGTGGTGGACGCCTCCGCGATCAGCGCCATGACCGAGCCGAAGCCGAAGGCCGCGACGAGGGTGAGCACCACGGCCTGGCGCTGCACCGGAGCGCCCTTCAGCTCCGGACCGCCGGCCAGGATCACGCCCACGAGCGCCACGCCGATGCCGGCGAACTGCAGCAGCCCCGGCCGGTCGCCGAGCAGCAGCCCGATCGACACCGGGACGAGGACCCCGAGCGAGCCGAGCGGCGAGACGACGCCCATCGGGCCGAGCGCGAGCGCCTTGTAGAAGCAGAGCATCGCGGCCGGGCCGACGGCGCCGGCGGCGACCGCGTACCAGAGCTTCGGTCCGGCCTCGGTCCAGCCGCCGGTGGCCACCACGACCGCGCCGAGCACGACCACGGCGAGCGTCTGCGAGGCCACGACCACGGTCAGGGCCGGCATGCGCCGGGTGAGCAGTCCGCCGCCGAAGTCGGCCAGCCCCCACAGGAGGCTGGTGGCCAGGGCGAGCAGTGCTGTCATGGAATCCTCGCAGTACAGTGCGGTGGACATCGGGGTGCACTCGACGGTAGTGCACTCTGTTGAACTCTGTCATCCACAATAATGGACGGAATGTGTCGGACCTCGATCAGCTCACGCAGTCGCTCGCCCGCAACCTGAAGCGCTGGCGCGGCGAACGCGGCTTCACGCTGGACGCGCTCGCCGCTCGCTCCGGCGTCAGCCGCGGCATGATCATCCAGATCGAGCAGGCCCGCACCAACCCCAGCGTGGGCACCACGGTCAAGCTCGCCGACGCGCTCGGCGTCTCGATCACCACCCTGCTCGACTACGAGCAGGGCCCCCACGTCCGGCTCGTCCCGCCGGAGCAGGCCGTCCGCATGTGGTCCACCGAGGCCGGCAGCCACACCACCCTGCTCGTCGGGACCGAGTCGCGCGGCCCGCTGGAGCTGTGGACCTGGACCCTGATGCCCGGCGAGGGCAGCGTCTCCGACCCGCACCCCGAGGGCACCACCGAACTCCTGCACGTCACCGCGGGCGAGCTCACCCTCGTCGTCGACGGCCGGCCGCACGCGGTGCCGGCCGGGACCTCGGCCACCTTCGAGGCCCACGTCCCGCACGAGTACCGCAACGACGGCGAGGTCCCCGTCGAGCTGACGATGGCCGTCTCCGTCCCGCCCGTGCGCTGACCCGCCGTCCGGGCTCCGAGACGGTCAACGGCCCCGCGCCGGGCCGGTGTTAGCGTGCGGTGATGCGCGCACCCATCGGAGACTTCGACCACGCCCGCCCCGCCGCCGAGTGCCTCGACCTGCTCACCGAGCCGGTGGCCGCCGCCGTCCGCGCCTGGCAGGGCGGCGTCCCCGCCGACCGGATCCTGTACGTCGACACCGACCCCGCCATCGCCGACACGGCCGTCTTCGTCGAGCACCACGGCCGAGAGCTCCTCGACCAGTCGGCGAACTGCGTGATCCTCGCCGGCCGGCGCGGCGAGACGACCACCCTGGCCGCCTGCGTGGTGCGCTCGGCGACCAGGATCGACGTCAACGGAGCCGTCCGCAGACAACTCGGCGCGCGCAAGGTGCGCTTCGCCGACATGGACACCGCCCTCGGCCTGACCGGCATGGAGTACGGCGGCGTCACCCCGGTCGGCCTCCCCGACGGCTGGCCCGTCCTCGTCGACGCGACCGTCGTGGACACCGAGTGGGTCCTCGTCGGCAGCGGCCGCCGCCGCGGCAAGCTCATCCTCCCCGGCAAGGCCTTCGCCGAGCTCCCCGGCGCGGTGGTCGTCGAAGGACTCGGCGTGGCCTGACCGGCGGGCGCCCCGGCGGGTCAGCCCAGCCGGGGGATCTCGATGGCGGGGCAGCGGTCCATGACCATGTCCAGCCCCGCCTCCCGGGTCCGCTCGTACGCCGCCTCGTCGACCACCCCGAGCTGGAACCACACCGCCTTCGCGCCGACGGCCACCGCCTCGTCCGCGACCGCGCCCGCCAGCTCGCTGTTCACGAACACGTCCACGACGTCCACCGGGAACGGGACGTCGGCCAGCGAGGCGTACCCCTGCTCGCCGTGCACGGTCTCCGCCTTCGGGTGCACCGGCACCACCCGCTTGCCGAAGCGCTGCAGCACCTGCGCCACCCCGTACGCCGCCCGCGAACGGTTGGTGGACAGGCCCACCACCGCCCAGGTGTCGCCGCTCTCGGTCAGGATCCGGCGGATCGTGTCCTGTTCGGTGCCCGTCCCGATGCTCATGCGCTGCCTCCGGCCGCTCGTACCGCTGTGTCGTTCGTCGCCGGGAAGAACCCGCGGCGGGCCCGGCGGATTCCCGGCCCTCCCGCGCGGCATAGGGTGGCGGGATGCAGGAGCAGTACCGCACGGTGGCCCGCGAGGGCGTGCACGAGACCGAGATCGGCCGTTCGCGCTTCCTCTGCGCGCTCGCCCCCGCGGCCACCGAGCAGGAGGCCCAGGACTTCGTCGCGCGCATCCGCAAGGAGCACCCCACCGCCACGCACAACTGCTACGCGTACGTCATCGGCGCCGACGCCTCCGTCCAGAAGGCCAGCGACGACGGCGAGCCCGGCGGCACCGCCGGCGTGCCGATGCTCCAGATGCTGACCCGGCGCGAGGTGCGGTACGTCGTGGCCGTCGTCACCCGCTACTACGGCGGCGTGAAGCTCGGCGCCGGCGGACTGATCCGCGCCTACGGCGGGGTGGTCGGCGAAGCCCTCGACGCCCTCGGCACGATCACCCGGCAGCGGTTCCGGCTGGCGACCGTGACCGTCGACCACCAGCGCGCGGGCAAGCTGGAGAACGACCTGCGGGCCACCGGGCGCGCGGTGCGCGAGGTGCGGTACGCGGACGCGGTGACCATCGAGATCGGTCTGCCCGACGCGGACGTGGACGCCTTCCGGGCCTGGCTGGCCGACGCCACGGCCGGCACCGCCGTCCTCGAACTCGGCGGCGAGGCGTACGGCGATGCCTGACCGCCGCCCGGCGACGCTCCACCGCGGCCCGGCGACGCCCCACCGCCGTCCGTCCGGTGTGCCCGAAGCCGCCGCCGTTGTCCGACCCTGCCGATACGCTCCTCGATCATGAGACTCCTGCACACGTCGGACTGGCACCTGGGACGGTCGTTCCACCGGGTGAGCCTGCTCGACGCCCAGGCGGCCTTCCTCGACCACCTGGTCGCCACGGCGCGCACCCGCGAGGTGGACGCCGTGCTGGTGGCCGGGGACGTGTACGACCGGGCCGTGCCGCCGCTCGCCGCCGTCGAGCTCTTCGACCGGGCGCTGCACCGGCTCGCCGAGGCCGGCGTGCCGACGGTCATGATCTCCGGCAACCACGACTCCGCCCGCCGGCTCGGGGTCGGCGCGGGACTGATCGAGCGCGCCGGGATCCATCTGCGCACCGACCCGGCCGGCATCGGGACTCCCGTCGTGCTCTCCGACGCGCACGGCGATGTCGCGCTGTACGGACTGCCCTACCTGGAACCCGCCCTCGTCCGCGAGCGGCTCGGCGCGGCGCGGGCCGGGCACGAGGCGGTGCTCGCCGCGGCCATGGACCGCGTGCGCGCCGACCTCGCCGCGCGGCCCGCCGGCACCCGCTCCGTCGTCCTCGCGCACGCCTTCGTCGCGGGCGGCGAACCCAGCGACAGCGAGCGGGACATCACCGTCGGCGGCGTCGCCGCCGTGCCTGCCGGGGTGTTCGCCGGCGTCGACTACGTGGCCCTCGGCCACCTGCACGGCAGCCAGACCGTCGCCGAGCGCGTCCGCTACTCCGGCTCGCCCCTCGCGTACTCGTTCTCCGAGGAGCACCACCGCAAGACGATGTGGCTGATCGACCTCGGCGCGGACGGCGCGATCGAGGCCGCCGAGCGCGTCGACTGCCCCGTGCCGCGCCCCCTCGCGCGGATCCGGGGCCGGCTCGACGACCTGCTCGCCGACCCGGCGCTCGACCGGCACGAGGACGCCTGGGTGGAGGCCACCCTCACCGACCCCGTGCGGCCCGCCGAGCCGATGGCCCGGCTCACCGCCCGCTTCCCGCACGCCCTCAACCTCGTCTTCGAGCCCGAACGCACCGACGACGGCCCGCACGCCTCGTACGCCCAGCGGCTCCGGGACCGCACCGACCAGCAGATCGCGGAGGACTTCGTGGCCCACGTGCGCGGCGGAGCCGGACCCGACGGCGCCGAACGCACGGTGCTGCAGGCCGCGTTCGAGGCGGTCCGGGTGGACGCGGCGGAGCGCGAGGTGGCCCGGTGAGGCTGCACCGTCTCGTCGTCACCGGCTTCGGCCCCTTCGGCGGCACCCAGGAGATCGACTTCGACGCCCTGTCGTCGGCCGGGCTCTTCCTGCTGCACGGGCCGACCGGCGCGGGCAAGACCTCCGTCCTCGACGCCGTCTGCTACGCGCTGTACGGCGCCGTGCCCGGTGCCCGGCAGAGCCCCGGCACCTCCCTGCGCAGCGACCACGCGGCCCCCGGCACGTCCACCGAGGTCACGCTCGAACTGACCGTCGCGGGACGGCGTCTGGAGGTCACCCGGCGGCCCGCGCAGCAGCGCCCCAAGAAGCGCGGCGGCGGCTTCACCACCGAGAAGGCCCAGAGCTGGCTGCGCGAGTACGACGCGGAGACCGGCGCCTGGCAGGCGCTCAGCCGCTCCCACCAGGAGATCGGCGAGGAGCTCGGCCAGGCCGTCGGCATGAGCCGGGAGCAGTTCTGCCAGGTGGTGCTGCTGCCGCAGGGCGACTTCGCCCGCTTCCTGCGCGCCGACGCCGAGGCGCGCGGCAGGCTCCTGGGCCGGCTCTTCGACACCCGGCGGTTCGCCGCCGTCGAGGAACGCCTCGCCGAACTGCGGCGCGGCGCCGAGAAGCGGGTGCAGGAGGGCGACGAGCGACTGCTCGGGCTCGCCCAGCGGATCGCGGAGGCCGCCGGGGGCGCGGCCGGGGACGCGAGCGTCGAGCAGCGGCCCGGCGAACCCGGGCTCGCCGAGGCCGTGCAGGTACGGGCCGCGATCGCCCGCTCCGAGGCCCGTGAGACCCTCGACGTCGCGGGCCTGGCGCTGGCCGCCGCCGAGGACCGGCGGGACGCGGCGCGCCGCCGGCTCGACGAGGAGCGGGAGCTCGCCGCCCGGCAGCAGCGGCACGCCGAGGCCCTGCGCCGCCGCGCCGCCCTCGACGCGCGCCGCGCCGAACGGGACGGCTGGCAGGCGGCCCTCGACCGCGCCCGCAAGGCCGACCTCGTCGCGCCCGCGCTCGACCTGCGCGACGACGCGGAGCGGGCGCACGCCGACGCGGCCGCGGCCCGCGAGCGGTCCCGCGCCGACCTGCCGCCGGACCTCGCGGACGCGGGGGCCGAGCCGCTGTCCCGCCTGGAGCTCGAACTGCGTGAACGGCTCGCCCGGCTGGACTCCGCGCGCCGCGCGGAGCAGCGCAGTGCGGCCCTCGGCGAGGAGCTGGCGGCGCTGGACCGCCAGGCGCGGGCCGACGAGGAACTGCTCCAGGAGGCCGACGCCTGGCTCGCCGACTGGGAGGCCCTCCGCACGGCGCACCAGGAGCGGATCGACGCCGCGCAGGACGCGGCGACCCGCGCGGAGCACCTCGCGGGCCGCCTCGAACCGGCGCGCCGCCGCCTGGACGCCGCCCGTCGGCGCGACGAGCTCGCGGCACGGGTGACGCGGGGCGAGGCCCGGGTCACCGCCGCCCGCGAGGAGCGGAACGCGGCGAAGGAGACCTGGCTCGACGTCAAGTCCCGTCGGCTCCAGGGCATCGCCGCGGAGCTGGCCGCCGCGCTGACCGACGGTGACCCCTGCCAGGTCTGCGGTTCCACCGCCCACCCCGCCCCGGCCCGTACCGGCGCCGACCACGTCGACCGCGCCACGGAGGACGCCGCGTACGCCGCGTACAGCCGGGCGGAGCAGAGCCACACGGAGGCGGAACGCGAACTGGCGGTCACGCGGGAGTCCTGGACGACGGCCCGCGCGGAGGTCCTCGCGGGGCTCGCGTCGGCCGCACGCGTCGGGGCGGCGGCCGCGCGGAACGCGGCGGCGCACGCCGGACCGGACGCGGCAGCCCGGATCCCGGGCCCGGGCGCGGCGCCCGGCACGGACCGGACAGCCCTGACGGACCCGGCGGACCCGACCGCCCCGGCCGACGGCGAGGGCTCCTCGGTCGCGGTCCCCGGGCCCCGGCCCGCCGTCCCGGCACCCGCCGGGGCGGCCGCGCCCGCCGGGGCGGACGCCGAGCCGACCGTCGCCGAACTGGCCGACGAGGTACGCCGGCTGGAGCGGGAGCACGCCGCCGCCCACGCCCTCGCCGCGCAGACGCACGCCGCCCGGGAGGCGCTGGCCCGGGCCGAGCGCGAGCACGAGGAGCGCCTCGCAGCCCGGCAGGAGGCCGAGCGGCGGGTCGCCGCGCGGACCTCGCAGCGCGAGACCCTGGAGCGGGAGCGCGCGACGCTGGACGAGGAGGTCGCCCGCGGACGCGGCGACGTGCGGAGCGTCGCCGAGCACGCGACGCTGCTGGAACGGCGCATCGCCATCCTGGTCGACGCGGCCGAGACCGTACGGGCCGTCGAACTGACCGCCGAGCGGCTCAAGGAGGCCGACGGCAGGCTCGCCGACGCGGCCTTCCGCGCCGGCTTCGCGACCCCCGCCGAGGCCGCCGCCGCCCGTCTCGACGACGCCCGCCACCGCGAACTGCAGCACCGCCTCGACGCCTGGCAGGCCGAGGACGCCGCGGTTGCGGACCGGCTCCGCGACCCGGAGACCCGCGCCGCCGCCGCGCTCCCGCCGGCCGACCCGGCCGCCGCCGAGGCCGTGCACACCGCGGCCGAGCGGGCGCTGCGCGCCGCGGACGCCGCCCTGGCGGCCGTACGGGACCGGTGCGCGGCCCTGGACCGGCTGTCCCGGCAGGCGGACGAGGAGGTGCGCCGGCTCGGACCGCTCCGCGAGGAGTACGAGCGGGTGGCCCGGCTCGCCGCGCTCACCGCCGGCACGTCGGCGGAGAACGAGCGCAGGATGCGCCTGGAGTCGTACGTGCTCGCGGCCCGCCTCGAACAGGTCGCCGCCGCGGCGACGGCCCGGCTGCACCGCATGTCGTCCGGCCGCTACACGCTGGTGCACTCCGACGCCCGCACCGGCGGCAAGCGGGCCGGACTCGGCCTGCACGTCGTCGACGCCTGGACGGGCAACGAACGGGACACCGCCACGCTCTCCGGCGGCGAGACGTTCTTCGCCTCGCTGGCCCTCGCGCTCGGCCTCGCCGACGTCGTCTCCGACGAGGCCGGCGGCGTCCGCCTCGACACCCTCTTCATCGACGAGGGCTTCGGCAGCCTCGACGACCAGACGCTCGACGAGGTCCTCGACGTCCTCGACTCGCTGCGCGAACGCGACCGCAGCGTCGGCATCGTCAGCCACGTCGCCGACCTGCGCCGCCGCATCCCCGCCCAGCTGGAGGTGGTGAAGGAGCGGCACGGCTCGGCGGTGCGGCTGAAGGCCGGCGGCTGAAGGTCAGTGGGTGATCGCGCGCCGGGCCAGCGGGGAGGAGTACACCACGCTCGTCGTCACCGAACCGAGCGCGCCGACCTTGCCCGCGACCTGTTCCAGGTGCGTCATCGAACGGGCGGCGACCTTCAGGACGAAGCAGTCGTCGCCCGTCACGTGATGGGCCTCCAGGATCTCCGGAGTGGTGTCGAGGAGGTCGTGGAAGGGCTTGTAGTTCCCGTTCGGGTAGCGCAGCCGGACGAAGGCGAGGATCGGCAGGCCGAGGCGCTCGGGGTCGACCACCGCCGTGTAGCCGGTGATCACCCCGGCCTCCTCCAGACGGCGGACCCGCTCGGTCACCGCGGACGCCGACATGGACACCGCGCGGGCGAGTTCGGTGAAGCTGGCCCGGCCCTGGTGCTGCAGGGCCTCGATGATGCGCCGGTCCGTGGCGTCCGGCGAGTATCCCGTCATGGCCGCCACCCAACAGGGAAATCCCCGGGCGATCAAGCGTCGCCCGGGGATTTCCACGGGGTGAGAAGGGTCAGAGCTTCGACAGCTCGTCCACCAGGTCGTCGAGACCCAGCGGGCCCTGCGAGAGCGCCGCCATGTGCCAGGCCTTCGCGTCGAACGCCTCGCCGTGTCGGGCCTGCGCGTTCGCGCGGCCGAGCAGCCAGGCCCGCTCGCCCAGCTTGTAGCCGATGGCCTGCGCCGGCATGGACAGGTAGCGGGTCAGCTCGCTCTCCACGAACGCCGCCGGACGGCTGCTGTGCTGCTGGAAGAACTCCTGCGCCAGCTCCGGGGTCCACCGCTCGCCCGGGTGGAACGGCGAGTCCGCCGGGATCTCCAGCTCCAGGTGCATGCCGATGTCGACGATCACCCGGCAGGCGCGCATCATCTGGGCGTCCAGGTAGCCGAGCCGACGCTCCGGGTCCGGCAGGAAGCCCAGCTCGTCCATGAGCCGCTCCGCGTACAGCGCCCAGCCCTCGCAGTTGGCGGAGACGCTGCCCACCGTGGCCTGGTAGCGCGAGAGCGTGTCCGCGACGTGCGCCCACTGCGCGATCTGCAGATGGTGGCCGGGCACGCCCTCGTGGTACCAGGTCGACACCAGGTCGTACACGGGGAACCGGGTGTCCCCGTCCATCACCGGCAGCCAGGTGCGGCCCGGCCGGGAGAAGTCCTCCGACGGACCGGTGTAGTACGGGGCCGCCGCGCCCCCCGGCGGGGCGATCCGCGACTCCACCTTCCGCACCCGCTCGGCGAGTTCGAAGTGCGTGCCGTCCAGCGCCTCGATCGCCTCGTCCATCAGGCCCTGCAGCCAGACCCGCACCTCCTCGACGCCCTCGATGTGCGTGCCGTGCGCGTCGAGATGCGCCAGCGCCTCCCAGGGGTCGGAGCCCGGCAGGATCTTGTCCGCCTCGGCGCGCATCTCGCCGAGCAGCCGGTGGTACTCGGCCCAGCCGTACGCGTACGCCTCGTCGAGGTCGAAGTCCGTGCCGTTGAAGTACCGCGACCAGCGCCGGTAGCGCTCGCGGCCCACCGTGTTCGGGGCGTCGGCGACCGCCGGGGCGTACACCTCGCGCATCCAGTCCCGCAGGGCCGCCACCGCCGCCGTCGCCCCGCGCGCCGCCTCGTCCAGCTCGGCCCGCAGCTCCTCGGGGCCGCCCGCCGCGAACTCCTCGAACCAGCCCCGCTCCGCGCCCTCGCCGGACCACTCGGCGAGCTGCTCGACGAACGTGGCCGTCGGCCGCGGACCGGCGAACAGCTTGCGCTCCAGGCCGAGTTCCAGCGACTGGCGGTAGCCCTCGAAGGCGGCCGGCACCGCGCGCAGCCGCTGGGCGATCGCCGCCCAGTCCTCGGCGGTCTCCGTGGGCATCACCGTGAAGACGATCCGCACGCTGTGCGCGGGCGAGCGCAGGTTGCTGACCGCGCAGAGACCCTCCTCGGCCTCGTGGACGGCCAGTTCGGCGGTGAGCCGTTCCCGCAGCAGCCGGGCGCAGCGGCGCTCGGCGTCGCTGTCGGCGCCCGGACGGCGTTCGGCCTCGTCGAGCCGGGCCAGGGTGCGGCGGGCGAGTTCGGCCACCTGCTCCTGGCCGG
Organism: Streptomyces tritici; assembly: GCF_048500665.1. Taxonomy (NCBI): domain Bacteria; kingdom Bacillati; phylum Actinomycetota; class Actinomycetes; order Kitasatosporales; family Streptomycetaceae; genus Streptomyces; species Streptomyces tritici. The sequence goes on along the minus strand of NZ_CP183183.1, from coordinate 731,710 downwards.
CGGGGGAGAAGTCCGGAAGGCGTCCGGCGACCTCGTTGACTCCCAGGTAAGTACCGGTGATCGGGTCGAGGGCGATGAGTTCGTCGACGTAGGTGTCGGCGACCTGGCGGGGCAGCGGGCTGCTGGAAGTCTCTGGCATGCGGCTCATCCTGGCCCCTCGGGCGGCCCCGCGTCACCCTCATCCGATCTCAGTCGGCTGACAAATGAGCGCCGGCCGACGGCGGGAGCATCGGTCCGCACTCCCACTGCTGGAAGATCAGCCGGGTCTCCACGCGCGCCACCTCGCGCCGTGAGGTGAACTCGTCCAGGACGAGTCGCTGCAGGTCAGCGGCGTCCGCGACGGCCACGTGCACCAAGTAGTCGTCCGGACCGGTCAGATGGAACAGCGCCCGGGACTCCGGCAGGGCGCGAATCCGTTCGACGAACGGACCGATCAGTTCGCGACGGTGGGGCCGAACCTGGACCGACAGCAGGGCCTCCAGGCCGCGGCCGAGTTTGGCTGGATCCAGTCGTAGCCGATCGCCCAGGATCACTCCGGTGCGGCGCAGCCGGGCCACCCGGTCCAGGCAGGTGGAGGGGGCCACCCCGACCTCCGCCGCGAGCTGGCGGTAGGTCGTCCGGGCGTCGTTCTGCAAGAGGCGAAGAATGCGCAGATCGATCGGATCGAGTGCGACGGAATCGGCCATGCGGCGAACGTAACACGACGGTTTCACGCTACTGCCCGGTATCCGTTCAGCCTGCGGCCATGGACAACGACGTCTCGACCACCCCCAGAGCCCTCGCCACCGAGGCCGTGCACGCCGGCCGCGAAGACCTCGCCGCCCTCGGCCTGCACGCCCCGCCGCTCGATCTGTCGACGACCTACCCCTCGTACGACACCCGCGCCGAGGCCGCACGGATCGACGAGTTCGCCGGAACCGGCGCCCGGCCGGACGGCCCGCCCGTCTACGCCCGGCTGGACAACCCCACCACCGCCCGCTTCGAGGACGCCCTCGCCCGCCTGGAGGGGACCGAGAGCGCCGTCGCGTTCGCCAGCGGCATGGCGGCCCTGACCGCCGTCCTGCTCGTCCGGGCGAGCCTGGGCCTGCGCCACGTGGTGGCCGTCCGGCCGCTGTACGGCTGCAGCGACCACCTGCTGACCGCCGGGCTGCTCGGCACGGAGGTGACCTGGACCGATCCGGCGGGGGTCGCCGAGGCGATCCGCCCGGACACCGGCCTCGTCATGGTGGAGACCCCGGCCAACCCGACGCTGGCCGAGGTCGACATCGAGGCCCTGGCCCACTCCTGCGGCTCGGTGCCGCTGCTGGTCGACAACACCTTCGCCACCCCGGTGCTGCAGCAGCCCGTGCGGCACGGCGCGCGGATCGTGCTGCACAGCGCGACCAAGTACCTCGGCGGCCACGGCGACGTGCTCGGCGGCGTGGTGGCCTGCGACGAGGAGTTCGCCCGCGCGCTGCGCCAGGTGCGGTTCGCGACGGGCGGGGTGCTCCATCCGCTGGCCGGCTATCTGCTGCTGCGCGGCCTGTCCACGCTCCCGGTCCGGGTCCGGGCGGCCTCGGCGACGGCGGCGGAACTGGTCCGCCGGCTCTCCGCGGACCCGCGCGTCGCCCGGGTCCACTACCCGCGCATCGGCGGCGCGATGATCGCCTTCGAGGTGTACGGCGATCCGCACGCCGTGACCGCCGGCGTCCGGCTGATCACCCCGGCCGTCAGCCTCGGCAGCGTGGACACGCTCATCCAGCACCCGGCGTCCATCAGCCACCGGATCGTCGCCGAGGGCGACCGCCGGGCGGCCGGCGTCAGCGAACAGCTGCTGCGGATGTCGGTGGGCCTGGAGGACGTCGAGGACCTGTGGCGGGACCTGACGCAGGCGCTCAGCGCTCCGTCCGGTCGCAGTGCTCGTCCCGCAGTAGACGGCTCGCCGGTACCGCGTCCAGCCGTGCGGTGATCACCAGCGTGCCCTCCTCGATCTGGTAGTCGAGGGGCAGGTTCAGCGCCCGCATCGCCGCGACCATGCCGGTGTTGGACGACTGCGTCACCGCGTACACGCTCGCGCAGCCGGCCTCGACCGCCAGGGCGACCAGCCGGCGCAGCAGCTCCGAGCCGATGCCCCGGCGCTGCCAGTCGTCCTCCACCAGCAGGGCCACCTCCGTCTCGTCGCCGTCCCACAGCAGATGGCCGAGGGCGACGAGACGGCCGGAGGCGGTCTGCACCGCGAGGGTGCGGCCGAAGCGGGGGCTGAGCAGGTGGTTGAGGTAGCGGTCGGCGTCCGCCACGGGGCCGTGGTAGCGCAGGCTCAGGGTGCGGTCGGAGCAGCGGTCGTGCATGGCGCGCGCCGCGGCGACGTCGCCCTGGTCGGCGCGGCGGACGGTGATCTCGTTGCCCTCGGGCAGGGTGAGCACGTCGCGGCTGCGGGGGACGCGCGGGCCGAGCCGGGCGTCCAGTTCCACGAGGGCCCGGGCACGGGCGAACTCGGTGGGCGTGAACGGCAGATAGGGCCGCTCGACGGTGATCACCCCGCCGTTGGGGTCGCGCAGCCGCATCACGGTCTCCTCCAGGACGCCCTCGACGGGGGCGGGGTCGCGGAGCGGGCGGCCGGTGGGGGAGACGGCGGGCACGGAGTGGATCGTGCAGCGGCCGAGGAGCTGGCGCAGGGCGAGGGGGAGTTCGGCCGCGTCCAGTGCGGTACGGGTGGCCAGGCCGAGGAGCCGGGTGGGGGTGTCGACGAGGTCGTGGGCGTCGGCGCGCTCGATCCAGGTGCTGCGGCCGCCGGCCGCCGTGATCGCGTCGGTGAGGCGGTCGGCCTCCAGGCCGGCCGGGGCGCGCAGCAGGAACTCGTCGACGGTGCCGTCGGCGAGCGGGTGGGTCTGCAGGGTCAGGATGTCCACGGCGTGCCGGGCCAGGGCCGTGCACAGCGTGGCGAGGCTGCCCGGGGCGTCCTGCACGGTGGTCCGCATCCGCCACAGCACGGTCTCGGAACCGGTCGCGGTACCGGTCTCGGTGTCCGTCCCGTCGGTCCCGTCGGACGCGGCGGGCTGGCCGCCGCCGGGATCGCCGGCGGGCGGCGCATGGCTGTGCCTGCGTGCCCACCATGTGTGGAAGGCGGCCGTGGCGGCGAGCGCGACCGCCGAGACGACCAGGACGTAGGGGCCGTCCGGTCCCTTCACCACGGTCTTCGCGATCGTGTCGGCCACCACCACGGCCGTGAACAGCGCGGCCAGTTCGATGAGGTCCCGCCGCCAGTGGTGGGGGCGGCGGGCACTCTTCGCAGAAGTCACATCAGTCATGCACTCACTGTGGCCGAGCGGTGTTGCGTGATCACGAACGCTTTGTGACTGATGGGTTAAGCGCCGATCTGGTGGATTACTGCCCGCTTTCAACCGGTTGTGCGCCCTCTTGATCGGCGGCGTGTGCGAGTGCGATCGACAACCGCTTGGCCTGCACCACGAGCTGCGACGCACCCCGACGTCCCGCCACCGCGTCCAGGCCCGCGACCGTCCCACCCGGCCGGCACTGCTCGGCGCAGTCGGCCGCCACCGCGAGCAGCTCCCCGAGCGACCGCACCGGCTTCGGCTCCGCCAGGAGCGGCGGCAGCAGCGCGGCGAGCACCGCCCACACCGTGGCGTACGCGCCGGTCGCCGCCGCCGTACGGGCCGCGTCCGCCAGCCGGTTCGGCTTGGCGAAACCGTCCAGGACGAGACCGGCGAGCGCCGCCCCGAGACCGGCCGCGTCCAGGTCGCCGCGCGCGGCGAGCACCAGCGTCGCGTCCACCGCCGTCAGCCGCTCCTCCGCGTGCGCGCTCGTCAGCCCGCACGCCAGCGCGAGCAGCGCCGCCGGGCCGAGGTCGCCGTCCGCCTCCGCGAGCGCCGTCAGCCACGGGCCCTCACCCCGCACCTCCCATTCCACGCTGGACGCGATCCGCGGCAGCAGCCAGGCGGCCAGGGCCTCGCGGTCCACCGGCAGCACCGGCGGCAGGCACTCCGGTTCGTGGCCCCATAGCCGGCAGTTCTTCGTCCCGGTGTCCAGCGGGCGGAACAGGAACTGGAACGCGCCGGGGAAGTCGTGCAGCAGGCCGGGCCGCGCGCAGCCGGTCACCTCGACCCGCTCCGACCAGTACAGGTGCCCGTTGGCCCGCTTCTCGACCGGCGGCTTGAGACGCACCACGGGATCGAGCGGCGTCGGGTCGGCGAGCCATTGGGCGAGCCGGTCGCCGGCCCGCGTGCCGAGCGCCGCGGCCGCGCGGGCCGCGTCGGCGGCCTCCGGCCCCGTGCGCCGCACCCGCAGCAGCGCCTGGGCGAAGTCCGCCGGGGCCGGCTCGACGCCCGCCTCCCGGTACCGCCGCAGCCGCTCCACGAGCTCGCCCGCGTCCAGCGCGCCGGTGTGCCACGTGGGCGTGGCCAGCAGGAACGGCAGGGCGGGCGTGCCGATCAGATCGGCGAGCTCCCACAGCCGCTGCTCCACGACGGCCTCCAGGACGTGCCGCGCGCAGTCCGGGCCGAGGTGCTGCCGCGCCCGGCCGGCGTCCAGGTACGCCTGCGGCACCCTGCCGAGCAGGGCCGCGAACACCACCTCGACGCCCTGCGCCGAGTGCGCGAAGTACTGGTCGCTGTGGCGGTTGCCCTCCCGCATCCACCACGGGTCGCCCAGCAGCTCGCGCACCGCCTCCGCCAGGCCCTCGCGGTCCCGCGCCGCGTACCGGACGAGCCCGTCGAGTGCCCGCTCGAACGCCTCCGGCCCCGGCCGGCGACGGCCCTTGACCAGCGGGACCAGGTCCTCCAGCAGCTCCGGCAGGGTGCCGGCGGCCGGTGCGAGCCGCCGCTGCTCCGGGACCGGCGGCAGGAACTCCTCGTACGGCAGGACCGGTTCGGCCGGCAGCGCCGCGCCGAACAGCTCCAGGGCGAGCGGCCGGTGCACGGCGCTCAGCAGCTCCGCCGACCCGGCCAGCTCCTCCCGCACCGCCTCGTCCACGGCGGACAGATGCGCGCCGACCAGCTTCAGCGCCCGCAGTTGGACGTCGCTGTCCGCGTGCCCGAATGCCCCCGCGACCACCGGCAGCAGCTCCGGCGCCGCCGCGGGCCGCTTCCTCAGCACCTTCCCCAGCAGCGTGAGCTGGGCCCGGACCAGCTTCTTCTCCGTACGGAACAGCAGCGCGCCGGACATCTCCGCCAGCGGCCCGTCGGGCAGCTCGCCCGCGAGGGCCCGCGCGGCCAGGACCTGCTGCGCGTAACCGGCCACGGTGGACGGGCCGTCCGCGGCCATGGCGAGCAGATCGGCGGTGTGTCCGCGCAGTTCGTCCTCGGTCGGCGCGAGCCGCTGGAGCAGCGCCAGGTGGAAGCGCAGGTCGTGCGGCCGTCCGCCGCGCACCAGCCGGGCCAGACAGCCCTCCAGCAGGTCCCGGCGGCCGAGGAAGTCCTCCGCCGCCAGGACGGCCAGGGCCTCCTGCCAGGTCGCCTGCGTGGCCGGCTCGGCGCTCCACCACGAGTCGTTGCGGCTCAGCGGCTCGGGGGTCTCCGCCAGCTCGAAGATCCGGGACACGAGCAGCGCCGTGTGCGGGTGGGCCCGCAGCTCGCCGGCGAGCTGCTTGTGGTCGAGGGAGCGGGTCCAGGCGGCGACGTACGCGTCCGTGGCGGGCACCTCCCCGCCGGAGCGGAGCACCAGCTCCTGGACGAGCCCGAACTCGGCCTCGACGAAGGCCCGCCGGTCGGCCAGCCGGCGCGCCACGTCGCCGAGCCAGGCCGGGTCGCGGTCCGCGAGGACCTCCAGGGTGGCGGCGTGCGAGCCGCCGTCCCAGTCCTCCATGTCCCGTGCGGCCAGCCAGGTGGCGACGGCCGCCGCCCCCGTCAGGCAGCCGGCGCCCGCGACGCGGAGCGCCGAGAACGTGCGCTGCCACTCCCACCACCGCGAGCCGGCGCGCAGGTCGGTCCTCAGCTGCTTGAGCTCCCCCGCCAGGGCCTTGCGCCCGGCCGTGTCCAGGGCCTTGAGCAGGGCGGGGACCTCGTCGGTCCGTCCCGCGCGGACCGCCTTCAGCAGCGGCTCCGAGGGATCCTCGGCATGCTTCACCGGCTTCATCGGTCCGCTCCCGTCGCTGCGCCGCGGCGCGCCATGCGCACCGCGAGCGCGTGCTTGCAGGGGCCGCGCCGGCCCCGGTGGTCGGCCCACCACGTGCAGGTGCAGCTCAGCGCCCCGCCCGACTCGCGTATCTGGTAGGTGCGTTCGCCCGAGGCCACCGACGCCAGCTCGCCGTCGAGGGTCACCGCGCCCCCGGCGAGCAGCGCGCGGGCCGCCACCAGGCGCGGGTTGTGCCGTTCGGCGCGGTCGGCGTCGTACGGCAGTTCGCGGTGGAAGTACGCCGCGTCCGCCACGTCGTACCCGACGCGGCCGGCCGTGCCGAGGCGGGTCAGCGCCGCCCGCACCCGCTCCACCGTGAGCCCCGACTCCTCGGCCAGCTCGGCCGGGTCGATCCGCGGCTCCCAGGCGAGGAGCACCGCGATCAGCTCCGCGTCCTGCGCGGCCTCCTCCGTGGCCAGCGCCTCCAGGACGCCGCCCTCGCCGGAGAAGCCGCGCGAGGCGTCCGGCGACAGGGTGAGCGTCAGCCGCATCCCGGGCAGCACGACCTCCCAGGCGCTCGCCGTCGCCTCGCCGTCGGGCGCCGGCCCGTACACCCGCAGCGCCGTCGCGTCCCGCAGCACCCGCTCCAGGGCGACCAGCCGCTCCGGACCCGCCAGACAGACCGCGCCCGGGACGGGCCGGGTCGTCGGCCGCAGCGTCCGCCCCGCCGGCACCACCCACAGCGGGCCGCGCCCCCGGCCGCCGGACCGCGGCAGCCCGCGCAGGAACCGCACCGCCTCCGCCGCCGGCAGCTCCGCCCGCAGGTCGAACCCGGCGGACGCCACCTGCGCCTCGGCGAAGCCGCGCAGCCAGCGGTCCGGCAGCGGCACCTTCTTCTCCACCACGCGCCCGCCGAGCGTGGTCACCGCCAGCTCCTCCGGACCGACCCGCAGATGCAGCGGATCGTCGCCCGTCATCCGGGACAGCGCCTCGCGCAGCGGGTTGTTCACGTCGACGTTCGTCGTGCCGTGCCCGGTCCGCTCCCCGTCCAGGCCCTCGCTGAGCACGTCCAGGCGCGCGTACACCCCGCCGCAGCCCGAGAACGACTCGAAGCGCAGCCGGTCGCCGTTGCCGGTCACCACCGGGTCCAGCGAGGCGGGCCGCAGTCTCTGGTAGTAGCGCGCGGCGGCCACGTCAGCCACCGCGAGCAGCCCGCGGGCGGCGACCCTGGGGGAGCTGAGGAAACCGGTGAAGAAACGGGGGTGCGCCTCGACCCCGTGGGGCGTGAGCCCCTCGGAGGTCTCCAGCCCGAGCACCCGCCCGGCCCCGGACGACTCCAGGGCGGACGGGCGCGCGTAGGCGAGCGCCTGTACGGATCGCGTCATGCCGAGAACCGTAGGACCCCGCACTGACATTCGGCCGCGCGCCCCGGTCCGCCGGCTGCGCTACTGACCGACGAGCCCCGGCCGCAGCGTCTTCGTGAACAGCACGACACCGCCCTCGGCCCGCAGACGGACCGTCAGCTCCCCGCTGTCGCCGTCGATGTCGACCTCGCCGAAGTACTGTGGGGACTCCATCGGCGACAGGTTGGCCCGCTGCGGGGCGCGGACGAAGACCCGCTCCGGCCCGAAGGTGCCGTCCAGCGCGTTGGCCGGGAAGCCGCCGGCCGCGAGCGGGCCCGAGACGAACTCCCAGAACGGGGCGAAGTCCCGGAACGCGGCCCGCTCCGGCGCGTAGTGCTGCGCCGAGGTGTAGTGCACGTCCGCCGTCAGCCACAGCGTGCCGGTGATCCCGCGGTGCTTGATGAACCGCAGCAGCTCCGCGAGCTGCAGCTCCCGGCCCAGCGGAGCGCCCGGGTCGCCCTGGGCGACCGCCTCGAAGTTCGCAGCGCCGTCCGGCACCACCAGGCCGAGCGGCATGTCCGCGGCCAGCACCTTCCACACCGCGCGGGACCGGCTCAGCTCCCGCTTCAGCCACTCCAGCTGCTCCGCGCCCAGGATGCCAGTGGCGTCGTCGGCCTGCCGGCCCGGCGAGTTGGCGTTCCGGTACGAGCGCATGTCGAGGACGAACACGTCGAGCAGCGGCCCGTACCGGACCACCCGGTGCATCCGCCCCTCCGCGCCGCGCGGCCGCAGGGTGGACACCGGGTAGTACTCGGAGAAGGCCCGCAGCGCCCGCGCGGACAGCACGTCCACGTCCTTCTCGGTGTACCGCGGGTCGTCCAGGATCTGCCCCGGGTACCAGTTGTTGCGCACCTCGTGGTCGTCCCACTGCACGACCGACGGCACCTGGGCGTTGAAGGCGCGCACGTTGTGGTCGAGGAGGTTGTAGCGGAACTGGCCGCGGTACTCGTCCAGGGTCTCGGCGACCTTCGCCTTCTCCTCGGTGGTGACGTTGCGCCAGATCCGGCCGTCCGGGAGCGTGACGCTCGGCTGGAGCGGGCCGTCCGCGTAGACGCTGTCGCCGCTGCACAGGAAGAAGTCGGGGTTCAGGCCGCGCATCTCCTCGAAGGCGCGGAAGCCGCCGATGTCCGGGTTGATGCCCCAGCCCTGTCCGGCGATGTCGCCCGACCACAGGAACCGCACGCCGTCCCGGCGCTGTGCCGGGGCGGTGCGGAAGGTGCCGGTCACGGGCTCGCCGGTGCGGCGCGGATCGTCCGGGTCGGCCAGGGTGACGCGGTAGTGGATCTGCTCGCCCGGCGGCAGCCCGCGCAGCGCGGTCGTCCCGGTGAAGTCGCTCCCGGGGCCGAGCAGCGGCCCGTACCAGCGGCGCGCCCCGCGGAACGACTCGGTCGCCGCGGTCTCCACCAGCATCCGGGCGGGCCGGTCCGACCGCACCCACACCAGACCCGAGGTCGCCGTGACGTCCCCGGCCTGCACGCCCCAGGCGGCGCGCGGCCGGCCCGCCAGCGCGAGCGCCGGGGCGGTCCCGGCGAGCGCCCCGGCCGAGCCGAGGGACAGGGCGGCCGTCGCGGCCAGGGAGCCGCGCAGCACGCTGCGCCGGGCGGGTTCGGGACTCGGGGTGCCGTACGACATCGTCGCCTCCAAGCGGGTCGGGCGGGGCCGGTGTGCCGACCCATGCCTAACGCCCGGCTGCGGCCGGCACGCGAACCCCGCGTGAACAACGCCGCACGGCGGTCCCGGGTGACGCCGGGTCAGCGGCTGCCGTCGAGGATCACGCGGGCGACCAGCGCGGGATCGTCGTTCATGGGGACGTGGCCGCAGCCCGGCAGCCGGACCAGCCGGGCGTCCGGGAGCGCCTGCTTGGCGCGGACGCCCTGCCGGGGCAGCAGCAGCCGGTCGCGGCTGCCCCAGGCGATGGTGACCGGGACCCCGGCGACGTCCTCGGTGACCCGGACGGCGCGTCCGGCGGCGAGCGTCTGCCGGAAGCCGGTCGCCCCGCGCAGGGCGAGGGTCTCGGCGACCGCCGCCGCGGGCGAACGGCGGGCGGGCCGGGCGTAGATCGTGCTGGTCAGGGCCGTCCGCCCGGCCGCCGAGCGGGACAGCCGCTCGATCAGCGGCAGCGGCATGGCCGAGGCGGCGGCGTGCATCGCGCGCAGGGTGCCGAAGGCGTACTTCCGCTCGCCCTCGGACCAGAAGCCGGCGGGGGAGAGGGCGGTCACCGAGCGCACCAGCTTCCGCCGGCCCAGTTCGAGGGCGAGCAGCCCGCCGAGCGAGTTGCCCGCGACGTGCGGTCGGCCGATCCCGAGGGCCTCGCACAGTCCGCCGAGCACCGGGACGACGGTGGACAGGTCGTACGCGCAGCCGTCGGGCAGCGGGGCGGAGGCGCCGAAGCCGGGCAGGTCCACGGCGATCACCTCGCGCTCGGCGGCGAGGATCGGGATCACCGGCTCCCACGCCTGCCAGTGGTGGCCGATGCCGTGGAGCAGCAGCAGGGGCTCACCCGCGCCGCGCCGGTCGTAGGTCACCGAGACGGTGCGGGGCCCCGAGGGGGACTCGGTCGTGAACTCGATCCGTGCGGACATGCGGCTGCTCCCTCTGTTGGACACCCTGTCAGGAAGAATTACCCGCCAGTAGGGGCGAGTTCAAGGGCGGCGACGGAATCGATGCCCCCACGGGGGATTGCTGCGCGGGTCTCACGACGGCACGAACGTCCTGTGAACATCCGCGCCGGAGCGCCGGCACTGAGCGGACCCGACGCAGGATTGGTCTTGACCAAGTGGGAGGGCCGCCTTATGGTCGCAGAGTTAGTGCAGGAACCTTTAATAAACAAGGGCGCGGAAAAGCCGCCGAGGACACGGACCTTGCGGAGGATCAGGGTGGGGACCACGCAACCGGAAGCGGTGCCGGAGCCCAAGTACTGGCACCTGAAGACCGTGATCGGCGAGGCGCTGGACTCCGACTTCGCCGTCGGCGAGATCCTGCCGAACGAACGCGAGCTCGCGGCCCGCTTCGGCGTCGCCCGCGCCACGCTCCGCCAGGCCCTGGAGCAGCTGGAGCTCGAGGGCCGGCTGCAGCGCCGCCGCGGCGTCGGCACCACCGTCGCCCCGCCCCGCATGGGCGTCGACGTCTCCACCGCCCAGCACGCCTGGCCGGGCACCGGCGAAGACGTCTGGCAGTCCCTCGACTCCGCCACCGACGTGCCGCCCGCCGCGGTCGCCCGCCAGCTGGACACCGAGCCCGACGAGCCCGTCCACGTGGTGCGCCGGCTGCGCGTCAGCCAGGGCCAGCCCGTCGCCGCCGAGCTGCTCTACGTGCCGTTCGGCAGCGTCCCCGGACGCTCCGCCGCCGACGCCCTCACCGGCCCCGTCCGCGCCCGCGCCGTCCTGCGCGAGCTGCAGCAGCTGGCCCTCGACGGCCAGGACCGCTCCGTGGAGCTCGGCTCCGCCCGCGCCGACGACGCCAAGGAGCTCGACCGGCTGCCCGGCGCGCCGGTGCTCGTCGTCACCACCCGGTACCTCTCCGAGGGCCGCACCGCCGCCGTGTCGGTGGCCACCTACCGCGCCGACACCTGCCGGCTCACCTTCGGCGACTCGGGCGACCTCGTCATGGCCTCCTGACCCCCGAACCGCGCACGACGGCCCCGGCGTTCACCGAACGCCGGGGCCGTCCGCGTCCTCGAGGGCTCAGCGCCGGGACGTCACCGCTCCGTCCACCGCGAACAACTGCTCCTCCACGTGGTCGAGCGCCAGCCGCAGCGCACCCGTGCCGACCGCCGCCTCGCCCAGCAGGGACAGCGCCACCCGCGGCGGACGCAGACAGAACCGGGCCAGCTCCTCGCGCAGCGGCTGCAGCACCCCGTCGAGGCCCGCCGCCCAGCCGCCGACCACGACCAGCTCCGGGTCGAGCGCCAGCACCAGCGCCGCCACGTCGTGCACCAGCCGCTGGATGAAGCGGTCCACCGCCTCCTGCGCCCGCGCGTCGCCGCCGCGGGCCAGCGCGAACACCTCCGCCACGGCCTGCTCGTCGAGCGGGTGCAGCGGCTCGTCCGTCGTCGACAGCAGCGTCTCCGGGGTGGCCTCCCGGCCCAGCAGGTGCAGCGCCCCGATCTCGCCGGCGGCGCCGCCGTAGCCGCGGTGCAGCCGGCCCCCGATCAGCGAGCCCGCCCCGGGGCTGAGCCCGGCGAGCACGAACACGATGTCGTCCGAGTCGGTCGCGGCGCCCTTCCAGTGCTCGGCCACCGCCGCCGCGTTGGCGTCGTTCTCCACCAGCACCGGGCAGCGGAACGAACGGCGCAGCCGCTCGCCCAGCGCCAGGCCCGTCCAGCCCGGCAGCGCCGTGCCCAGCCGGACCGTGCCGTCCGCCTCGACGATCCCGGGCGTGCCGACGCCGACCGCGCGCAGATTGCTCCGCGGCACCCCGGCCCGCCGCAGCACGTCCGCGACCACCGCCCGCACCCGCTCCAGGCGTTCGTCCGCCGAGGCCGTCTCGGACACCTCGCGCGAACCGGCCATCATGATCCGGCCGTCGAGCCCGGACAGCAGCGCGGCGACCCGGTGCGGGCCGATCTCGACGCCCAGCAGATGCCCGGCCTCGGCGCGGAAACGGAACCTCCGGGCCGGGCGGCCCTGCCGCCGGGTCTCGCGCTCCTCCGGCGCGGCCTCGACGACCAGACCGGTCGCCATCAGCCCCTCGGTCACGCCCTCGACCGTCGGCCGGGACAGCCCGGTGACCCGGGTGAGGTCGGTCAGCGTCAGCGCGTCGGCGCCGCGCAGCGCATGGAGCACCACTGCGGAATTGATCCGCCGCAGCAGCGACGGGTCCCCGCCGGTCAGCCGCCCCACAGTGTGTCCTCCCAGCTCGCAGCGCGTGTCTGCCGGATGGTACTCAATGGTTCTCCAGGACGGCGAGGCGAGCGGCCGTCTGACGGACCCTCGGCCGGAGAGCTGACTGTCAGTGGGCTTCGCTTTACTTGATCCATGACCCTCGCAGGCCATCTCGCGACGATCGACCGGCTCCGTCTCGACCCCTTCCCCGAGGCGCCGGTCAGATCCGGGCCGTGCGACAGCGGTCCCGGCTTCCATGTCGCGGAATTAATCACGAGCGAGGACTTCTGGGACGACGACGGGTCGCGCCGGGAGCTCGCGGAGGAGCAGTGGGAGGCCGAACGGGAGGCGCTGGCCCAGCTGCTCGCCGGGCGCTGGGGCGAGCCCCAGGTGTTCGGTCTGGGCTCGCTGCTGACCCGGGGCTTCCAGGGCGAGCACATACCGGACCCCTGGGACCGGCTCTGCAACGCGGTGCCGGACGTCCACCTCTGGCGCGTCGACGGCCGCTGGATCGTGCTCGGAGTGGCGTACGGGGACAAGGAGATGCCCCTCCAGCTCCTGGCGGCCGTCACCACCGTCGACCCGCCCTGACGAAAAGGACGTCAGTCCTCCGCCGCCGCGGCCCGCAGCCGGCCGAACTCCTCGGCCATCGTCGCGGCCGTCCAGTGCGCGTTCAGCCCGCTGGGGTTGGGCAGGACCCAGATCCGCGTCCCGCCGATCGTCCGCTCCTGCGGGCCGATCCGCGCCTTCGGCTCCGCGAAGGCGACCCGGTAGGCGGTCACGCCGACCACGGCCAGCCAACGCGGGCGCAGCTCCCGCACCTTCGCGGTGAGGATCCGGCCGCCCTCGCGGTACTCCTCGGCCGTCAGCTCGTCCGCCCGCGCGGTCGCCCGGGCGACCACGTTGGTGATGCCGAGCCCGTACGCGAGCAGCTCCCGCTGCTCCTCCGGCAGGAGCAGGCGCGGGGTGAACCCGGACAGGTGCAGCACCGGCCAGAACCGGTTGCCGGGACGGGCGAAGTGATGGCCGGTCGCGGCCGTCATCAGCCCCGGGTTGATCCCGCAGAAGAGCACGGAGAGGCCGTCCGCGATCACGTCGGGGACGACGCGGTCGCGGGCGGCCTCCAGTTCCGCCGGGGTGAACCGGGTCAGAGGATGGCTCCCGGGGTGTAGGCCGCGGCCTCCGGGTGCTGCTTCACGAGCTCCTCGATCCGGGACAGCACCGCGGCCACCTGGCCGGCGGCCGCACCGGTGAAGGACAGCTTGTCCGCCATCAGCTCGTCGAGCTGCGCCCGGTCCAGCGGGATGCGCTCGTCGGCGGCCAGCTTGTCGAGCAGCTCGTTGCGCTCCGCGCCCTGCTCGCGCATGGCGAGCGCCGAGGCGACCGCGTTCTCCTTGATGGCCTCGTGCGCGACCTCGCGGCCGACGCCCGCGCGGACCGCGCCCATGAGGACCTTGGTCGTGGCGAGGAACGGCAGGTACCGGTCCAGCTCACGGGCCACCACGGCCGGGAACGCGCCGAACTCGTCGAGCACGGTCAGGAAGGTCTCCAGCAGGCCGTCCAGCGCGAAGAACGCGTCCGGCAGCGCCACGCGGCGGACCACCGAGCAGGACACGTCGCCCTCGTTCCACTGGTCGCCGGCCAGCTCCCCGGTCATCGACGCGTAGCCGCGCAGGATGACCATGAGGCCGTTGACGCGCTCGCAGGAGCGAGTGTTCATCTTGTGCGGCATCGCCGAGGAGCCGACCTGGCCGGGCTTGAAGCCCTCGGTCACCAGCTCGTGACCGGCCATCAGCCGGATCGTCTTGGCCACCGACGACGGCGCGGCCGCCAGCTGCACCAGCGCGCTGACCACGTCGTAGTCAAGGGAGCGCGGGTAGACCTGGCCGACCGAGGTGAAGGCGTGCGCGAAGCCGAGGTGACCCGCGATCCGCTGCTCCAGGTCGGCCAGCTTGTCCGCGTCGCCGCCGAGCAGGTCGAGCATGTCCTGCGCGGTGCCGACCGGCCCCTTGATCCCGCGCAGCGGGTAGCGGCCGAGCAGGTCCTCCAGGCGGGAGTAGGCGACCAGCAGCTCGTCGGCCGCGGTGGCGAAACGCTTGCCGAGGGTGGTGGCCTGGGCGGCGACGTTGTGCGAGCGGCCCGCCATGACGAGCTCCGCGTACTCGCCGGACAGCTTGCCGAGCCGGGCGAGCACGGCGACCGTGCGGTCCCGCATCAGCTCCAGCGAGAGCCGGATCTGCAGCTGCTCCACGTTCTCGGTGAGGTCGCGGGAGGTCATGCCCTTGTGCACGTGCTCGTGGCCGGCGAGGGCGTTGAACTCCTCGATGCGGGCCTTCACGTCGTGCCGGGTGACCTTCTCGCGCTCGGCGATCGAGCCGAGGTCGACCTGGTCGAGGACGCGCTCGTAGTCGGCGAGGGCCTCGTCGGGCACCTCGATCCCGAGGTCCTTCTGGGCGCGCAGCACGGCGAGCCACAGCCGGCGCTCCAGCTTCACCTTGTGCTCGGGGGACCACAGGACGGCGAGCTCCGCGGAGGCGTAGCGGCCGGCCAGGACGTTGGGGATGCGGGGCTTGGCAGTCACGTGTCCAGATTCTACTGGCGGTTTCTGCAGGCCAGCGCCATGGCCCCGTTGGGAGCTTGCTACGAGACGCCCGTCACGTCCCCGTCGCGCCCGACCGCCCGCGCCCCGGCGGGCCGTTCGTACGGCAGCAGCTCCGGGCGCTTGGCCGGGCGGCCGTCGCCGGAGGAGCGGCCGGTCAGCCGCCGGACGATCCAGGGTCCCAGGTGCTGCCGGGCGAAGCGCGCGTCGGCGACCCGGCGGCTCGCCCAGGCGGCCCGCACGGCCGGCGGCAGCGGGGCGCGCCAGTCGTCCTCGGCCGGCAGGCCGAGACCCTGCCAGACGGCCTCGGCCACCCGCCGGTGGCCCTCGTCGGTGAGGTGCAGCCGGTCGACGTCCCACATCCGCTGATCGCCGAGGACCGGGGCGCCGTACAGGTCGACCACCAGAGCGCCGTGCCGGGCGGCGAGCTCGTCGATGTGCGCGAACAGCTCCTCCATACGGGGCCGGAAGCGCTCCATGACGGGGCCGTTCCGGCCGGGGCTGCGCATCAGCACCAGCTGCCCGCAGGCCGGGGCCAGCTTCTCCACGGCCTCGGTCAGCAGCCCGCGCACCCGGCCCATGTCGCACTTCGGCCGCAGGGTGTCGTTCAGCCCGCCGACCAGCGTCACCACGTCCGCCTTCATCGCGGCCGCCGTGTCCACCTGCTCCTCGACGATCTGGCCGATGAGCTTCCCGCGCACCGCGAGGTTCGCGTAGCGGAAGCCGGGCGTGCGGGCCGCGAGCCGGGCGGCCAGGAGGTCGGCCCAGCCCCGGTACGTGCCGTCGGGCAGCAGGTCCGACATACCCTCGGTGAAGCTGTCGCCCAGGGCGACGAGACTGGTGTAACTGACATTGATCTCCATGGCGGGCTCATCATACCGGCCGGTATGGGGTGGCGGGCCCGAGGAGAGCGGGAGGGGAGACCCATGAGCGAGGCGCTGCAGCGCGCCCTGGCCGAGGCGCTGGCGGAGCTGGTGACGACGATCGACACCTGCGACGACGAGGTGCTCGACCCCGACACGGCCGTGAAGTGGCTGGAGTCCACCGGCTACGTCCTCGGCAACCTCTCCGCCGCCGACCGCCGGACCCTCGACCGGCTCTTCCGCGAGACCGCGCTCCGTCAGGAGCCCGGCTCGTGGCGCGACGCGCTGCTCACCACCTCCGAGGGCTTCGGCCTCACCGAGGACGTGCACACCGCGCAGTGCGAGGCCGTGGAGGACCTCGGCCGCCGCTTCGCCGAGACCGTCCGCGACGCCGACTTCGCCACCCCCGTCCCCACGTGCCCCGGCTGGACCCTCGCCGACCTGACCCGGCACGTCGGGACCGTGCACCGGTGGGCGGGCCACGTGGTGCGCACCCGGTCCGACGGCCGCGTCCGCGCCGCCGACCTCCCGCTGGAGCTGCCCGAGGACCCCGCCGCGTACCCGGACTGGCTGGCCGCCTCCGCCGCGTCCTGCCTCACGGCCCTGCGGAACGCCGACCCGGACGACGGGCTCTGGTCACCCGGCGGCGACCCGCACGTCCGGTACTACCCCCGGCACCTGCTCGCCGAGCTCGTCGTCCACCTCGCCGACGCAGAACTCGCGCTCGGCCGGGCGGCGAGCCCGATCGATCCGGGCCACGCCGCCGACGGCATCGACCACTTCCTGACGAACGCGGCGTACGTCCCCCATGTGGCCGAGCCCGTCGCGCGGCTCGGCCGCGACGGCGCGGTGCTGCGGCTCGAAGCCGCCGACACCGGCGCGGTGTGGTGCGTCACGCTCGGCGGGGGCGGCTTCGCCTGGCAGCGGGCGGGCGAGGGGAGCGGCTTCGGGTGGCTGCCGGCGCCGGACCCCGCCCCCACCGCGACCGTGCGCGGCGACGTCGCGGACCTGCTGCTGTTCGTCCACGGCCGGTACGAGACGCAGAACCCGCGGCTCGCCGTCACCGGCGACCACGGGTTCCTCGACGAATGGCGGGCCGCCACGGCCCTCTGAGCACTACGGCGCGAGCGGCCGGCCCACCAGTTCCCGGAGCACGTCCTCCATGGTGACCAGGCCGGCCAGCTTGCCGTCCTCGTCCAGGACGCCCGCCAGGTGCGTACGGCTGCGCCGCATCGCGGTCAGCACGTCGTCCAGCGGGGTCGCCGCCCGCACCCGGGCGATCGGCCGCAGCGCCGACACCGGGAACGGCAGGTCCCGCGGGGTGACGTCCAGCGCGTCCTTGACGTGCAGATAGCCGAGGATCTTCCGGCCCGCGTCCACCACCGGGAAGCGGGAGAAGCCCGACTGCGCCGACAGCGCCTCCAGCTCCTCCGGCGTCGTGCCGACCCGCGCGTACACCACGCGCTCCACCGGCATCACCACGTCGCGCACCGGGCGGCGGCCCAGTTCCAGCGCGTCGTGGAGCCGCTCGGCCGCCCGGTCGTCGAGCAGCCCCGCGTCCCCGGCGTCGGTGACCATCCGCGCCAGCTCGTCGTCCGAGAACGTGGCCGAGACCTCGTCCTTCGGCTCGACCCGCAGCAGCTTCAGCAGACCGTTGGCGAAGGCGTTGATCGTGAAGATCACCGGCCGCAGCGCCCGCGTCAGGGCCACGAGCGGCGGACCGAGCGCCAGCGCGGTGCGCGTCGGCTCGGCCAGCGCGATGTTCTTCGGCACCATCTCGCCGAGCAGCATGTGCAGGTACGTGGCGAGGGTCAGCGCGATCACGAACGAGATCGGGTGCACCAGACCGTGCGGCACGCCGATCGCGTCGAACATCGGCTCCAGCAGATGGGCGATGGCCGGCTCGGCGACGATGCCCAGCACCAGCGTGCTCAGCGTGATGCCGAGCTGGGCCGCCGCGAGCAGCGCCGAGACGTGCTCCAGGCCCCACATGACGCTGCGCGCCCGCCGGTCGCCCTCCTCGGCCAGCGGCTCGATCTGGCTGCGGCGCACGGAGATCAGCGCGAACTCCGCGCCCACGAAGAACGCGTTCACGACCAGCGTCAGCAGGCCGATCAGCAACTGGATCGCGGTCATCGGCCCGCCTCCCGGGTCTCGTCCTCGTCGTGCCCGGCGGCCGGCGCGTGCATCAGCACGCGGGCCGCGCGCCGCCCGGAGGCGTCCACCACGTCCAGCCGCCAGCCGGCCAGCTCCACACTGTCGCCGACCTCGGGAATCCGGCCGAGCGCCGTCGCCAGCACACCGGCCAGGGTCTCGTACGGGCCGTCCGGCACACGCATGCCGATGGCCGCCAGCTGGTCCGTACGGGCCGCGCCGTCCGCGGACCACAGCTCGCGCCCGTCCTCGTCGGCGCCCGCCCGGGCCAGGTCGGGGGTCTCGTGCGGGTCGTGTTCGTCGCGGACCTCGCCGACGACCTCCTCGACGATGTCCTCCAGGGTCACCACGCCCGCCGTGCCGCCGTACTCGTCGATGACGACGGCCATCGTCCGCTTCCCCGACAGCCGGTCGAGCAGCCGGTCCACGGTCAGGGTCTCCGGCACCAGCAGCGGTTCGCGCAGCACGTCGCCGACGCCGCGCAGGCGCCGCTCGTCCGCCGGTATGGCGAGCACGTCCTTGATGTGGGCGATGCCGACGACCGTGTCGAGGTTGCCCCGGTAGACCGGGAAGCGCGACAGGCCGGTGGCGCGCGTCGCGTTGGCCACGTCCTCGACCGTGGCCAGCACGTCGAGGGCGGTGACCTGGACGCGCGGCGTCATCACGTTCTCGGCGGTCAGCTCGGCCAGCCGGAGCGTACGGACGAACAGCTCGGCGGTGTCCGCCTCCAGCGCGCCCTCCTTCGCCGAGTGCCGGGCCAGCGCCACCAGCTCCTGCGGGGAGCGGGCGGAGGCCAGCTCCTCGGTCGGCTCCAGGCCGAGCATGCGCAGGATCCGGTTGGCGGTGTTGTTCAGATGGGTGATCAGCGGCTTGAACGCGGCGGAGAACAGCCGCTGCGGGGTGCCCACCACCTTGGCCATGGCCAGCGGCGAGGAGATCGCCCAGTTCTTGGGGACCAGCTCGCCGACGACCATCAGGACGACAGTCGACAGCGCCGTGCCGACGACCAGCGCCACCGACGAGGCGACGGACGCCGACAGGCCGATGGCCTCGAACGGTCCGCGCAGCAGCGCGGCGATCGACGGCTCGGCCAGCATGCCGACGATGAGGTTGGTGACGGTGATGCCGAGCTGGGCGCCGGAGAGCTGGAAGGTGAGGGTCCGCACGGCCCGCAGCGCGCCGGCCGCGCCGCGCTCGCCGCGCTCGGCGGCGCGTTCGAGCTCGGCGCGCTCGACGGTGGTCAGCGAGAACTCGGCCGCGACGAAGGCGCCGCACGCCACGGCCAGGAGGAGCGCCACCAGGAGCAGGAGCACTTCGGTCATCGGTTCACCTCCGTCCCATGATCGGGCAGGGGGAGGGGGTTCGCTCGATGTCTGCTACTGGGAGGCTCGCCCATGGGCGGACGCTCACACCTTTCGGTCGTACGGCTCCCGGGCGCGAGGGCGTCCGGGCTGGAGATCACCATGGTAAAGGACGGGCAAAGCGCGGCGCACGAGGCGGCCGACGCACCGGGCCCCGCCGGCCCGTGTCGGCCCGGCCGTCCGCCTCAGACCGTGCCCGCCGCCGGCAGCGGCTTGATCCAGCGGGTCCACTCCTCCTGCGGCCCGTACGAGGCGGACCGCCACGCCCGCTGCCCGAGCTCGTTCCGGTCCAGCACCATCGCGTCCGCCCGTCGCCCCCCGAGCCGGACGAACCGCTCCTCGGCCGCGGCGAGCAGCGCGCCCCCGACGCCCTGCCGCCGGTGCTCCGGATGCACGGCGAGCCGGTACAGGTGGCAGCGCCACCCGTCGTACCCGGCGATGACCGTGCCCACCAGCGCACCGGCCCGCTCCGCCAGGATCAGCGCCTCCGGGTCCCGTGCGACGAGCCGCGCGACGCCGTCGCGGTCGTCGGTGATGCTCGTGCCCTCGGCCGCCTCCCGCCAGAACGCCAGGACGGCGTCGAGGTCGTCGGGGACGGCGGGGCGCAGGTGTACCTGTACAAGATCGCTCATGCGGAAGACCCAAGCAGAACCTTCCCCGCGCGGGCGACCGGTTTCCCGTGGGCCGCGCGACGGCCGGCCGGCCGGTTCCGTCCCTTGTCTTGTCGGTGCTAGCGGACCGGCGCTAGCGTGACGGTGTGGCCAAGACACAGCTGAACGTACGCGTGGACGAGACCACCGCGGAAGCGGCCCGGCGACGGGCCCAGCAGCGCGGGGTCAGCGTGAACCGGTACATCGAGGAACTCGTGCAGCAGGACGCGGGCGAGGTCGGCCGGGCCTTCGTCGAGGCCGCCGCCGACTTCATGAGGGAGTACGAGACCGTGTTCGCCGAGGAGTTCGGGCAGGAGCGCACCGGCCGCGCATGAACGTCACCATCGACCTGTCCTGGCTGCTCATGGTCGCCGAGCACCAGACCCCGGGGGACCCGCAGGTCACCGACTGGGGCGCGCTCATCGCCGCCGTCGCCCGCCACGAGGCCGAGATCTTCGGCGTGCCCGTCTACCCCGACCCGCACGCCCGCGCCGCCGCGCTGCTCCAACTGCTGCTGCACGTCCCGGCCTTGGAACACTCCAACGCCATGTACGCCTCCGCCGTCGCCTACGGCTACCTCGTCGCCTGCGGCCTGAAGGTGGTCACCTCGCCCGAGCAGGTCCGGGACCTGGCCCGGCTGGTGAAGGACGGCAAGGGCGACGTCCGCGCGATCGCCGACGAACTGCGCGGCTGGACCCGCTGAACGGCCTCACGCGGACCCGCTGAACGGCCTCACGCCGCGGGCCGGCGTGCCGAACCCAGGACGCAGTACGACGAGGGCAGCCGCGGCCCCTGCTCCGGCACCGTCAGCCGCCGGTACGCGACGTCCTCGAAGCCGGCCGCCTCGATCGCCCGCACCGGCTCGCGCGCCGTGTGACAGCCGCCGAACAGCAGCGGCCACACCGTCAGGTCCAGGCCCCGCTGCACCCCCGCCATCGCCCGCCCCGGGGCCCGGCCGTGCTCGAAGAACCGCAGCTCGCCGCCCGGACGCAGCACCCGGTACAACTCCTGCAGGGCCCGCGGCAGATCCCGCACCGAGCACAGCACCAGGGACGCCACCGCCGCGTCGAACGCCTCGCTCTTCACCGGCAGCGCCTCCGCCGCCCCCGGCGCCACGTCCACCGGCACCCCGGCCCGCAGCGCCGACTCCGTCGCCAACTGCCGCAGATGGCGCTCCGGTTCGATCGCCACCACCTCCGAGACCGTGCCCGGATAGTGCGCGAAGTTCAGCCCGTTCCCCGCGCCGATCTCGATCACCCGGCCCGACAGGCCGGACAGCAGCGCCTCGCGGTGCTCCGCGACCCCGCCCTTCAGATCCGCCTGGACGCTGAAGCGGGCGTAGAAGCGGGCGAACAACGGGTGGTGGACGGCGTCCTTCGGAACCTTCGGGGGGCGCGGTGACATGACGGACCTCCTCGGGCGGATACGCCCATTCTCCCCCGAGGATCAGTTCACGAAGCAGAACTCGTTGCCCTCGGGGTCGCGCATCACCTGGAAGTCGCCCTGCGGATCCGCGACGACCCCGCCGACCCGCACCGCGCCCAGCCGCTCCGCCGCGTCCGCGGCGGCGGCCACGTCGCCCGACTCCAGGTCCAGATGGAGCCGGTTCTTCACCGCCTTGCCCTCCGGGACCTGCTGGAACGCGAGCCGGACGAAGCCGGGCGGCTCCACGTACGACCAGTCCGGGCCCCGGTCCACCGGGTCGCCGCCGAGCAGTGCCGCCCAGAACCGGACCAGCGCCGCCGGGTCCGCGCAGTCGACGACGAGTTCGCTGACCTTCGCTCTCATGGCGTCAGCCTACGGAGCGGGCGAAGCCCTCCGCGTCCCACACGCCGCCGAGCGCCGGGGCGAGCCAGTGCGCGGCCCGCGCCCGGAAGTCCTCCGGCGCGAGGGCGCCCGCTCCCTGCGGGACCGCACCGAGCAGCGGCGCCCCGGCGGCCTCGGGCAGGTCGGCGAGGTTGCAGCGGGCCGCGAGGTCCGGCTCGTCCGGCCAGCTGCCGACGACGACGCCGAGCGGTTCCAGGCCCCGGGCCCGCAGCGCCTCCGCCGTGAGCGCGGTCGCGTTGAGGGTGCCGAGCCCGGCGGGGGCGACGACGAGCACCGGAGCGGACAGGAGCCGGGCCGTGTCGGCGAGGGTGCCGCCGTCCGCGTCGAAGCGGACGAGCAGGCCGCCGGCGCCCTCGACGAGCACGAGGTCGTGCTCCTCGGCGAGCTTCGCCGCGGCCGCGGCGGCCTCCTGGGGGCCGACCGGCGCCATGCCGGCGCGGCGCGCCGAGGTGGCGGGGGCCAGCGGTTCGGGGAACCGCGCGAGTTCGGCGGCCGTCGCCGCGCCCGAGAGGCGCGCCGCTTCGGCGGCGTCGCCCCGCTCGTCGGGCGCGAGGCCCGTCTGGGCCGGCTTGAGCACGGCGACATGACGGCCCTGGGCGGCCGCGACCGCGGCGACGGCCGCCGTCACGATCGTCTTGCCGATCTCCGTGCCCGTCCCGGTCACGACGATGACGCTCATGGGGGAGTCCTTCCTTCGTTGCCGACAAGCGCCGGTCCGACGGCGCCGGTCCGACGGCGCCGGTCCGGCGCCGCCGGTCCGGCGCCGCCGGTCCGACGGCGTCTATCCGGCGGCCGCCGCCGCGCGGACCGCGGTCGCGATCCGGGCCAGGTCCGCGTCGCCCGTCACGTACGGCGGCATCGTGTAGATCAGATCGCGGAACGGGCGGAGCCAGACGCCCTCGCCGACCGCCGCGGCCGTGGCGGCCGCCATGTCGACCTCGTGGTCGAGCTGGACGACGCCGATCGCGCCGAGGACGCGGACGTCCCGGACGCCCGGCAGGTCCAGTGCCGGCGCGAGTCCCTCGCGCAGGGCCGCCTCGATGCGCTTGACGTCCGTGCGCCAGTCCCGGGACAGGAGCAGGTCGATCGAGGCGCAGGCCACCGCCGAGGCCAGCGGGTTGCCCATGAACGTCGGGCCGTGCGCCAGGACCGGCACCTCCCCGCGGGAGATCCCGTCGGCGACCTCCGCCGTGCACAGCGTCGCCGCCATCGACAGGTAGCCGCCGGTCAGCGCCTTGCCCAGGCACATCACGTCCGGCGCCACGCCGGCCGCGTCCGCCGCGAACAGGGTGCCCGTGCGGCCGAAGCCGGTCGCGATCTCGTCGAACACCAGCAGCACGCCGTGCTCGTCGCACGCCTCGCGCAGCACCCGCAGGTACTCCGGCGCGTGGAACCGCATGCCGCCCGCGCCCTGCACCACCGGCTCCACGATCACCGCGGCCAGCTCGTCCGCGTGCCGCGCGACCGCCGCGCGCAGCTCCCGCGCGTACGACTCCTCGTAGCCGGCGGGCGGCGGGCCGACGAACACCTGCCGGGGCAGCACCCCGGACCAGAGCTCGTGCATGCCGCCGTCGGGGTCGCACACCGACATCGGCTGCCAGGTGTCGCCGTGGTAGCCGCCCCGCCAGGTCAGCAGCCGCTGCTTCGCCGGCCGGCCCACCGAGCGCCAGTACTGCAGGCACATCTTCACGGCGACCTCGACGGACACCGAACCCGAGTCGCTGAGGAAGACGTGCCGCAGCGGCTCGGGGGTGATCTCCACGAGCTTGGCCGCCAGCCGGACCGCGGGCTCGTGGGTGAGCCCGCCGAACATCACGTGGCTCATCCGGTCGAGCTGGCCGCGGGCGGCCTCGTTCAGGACCGGGTGGTTGTACCCGTGGATCGCCGACCACCAGGACGACATCCCGTCGATCAGCTCGTCCCGCCCCTGCGCCGGTTCGGCGAGCCGGAGCCGTACGCCGGACGCGGACGCGACGACCAGCGGGTCCGTACGGCCCGGCATGGGGCCGTACGGGTGCCAGACGTGCGCCCGGTCCAGGGCGAGCAGTTCGCCGTTACGCATTCGGGGCCAGGTCCGTGCCCGCTCCGCGGCGGCGCACGGCCACCAGATCGGTCCGCGCCGGGTTCGCCTCTCCGGCGGCCTCGGCCACCGGCTCCGCCGCGTGCCCGCCGCAGGGACCGCAGCCGCCTGCCTGCGCAGCGCAGGCACCGGCGTCCGCCCCGGCCTCGGCCTCGGCGTGCGAGCCGCAGCCGCCCGCCGACGCGCCGGAACCGCAGCCGCCGCCCGCCGCGGCGAGCGCGTCGGCACGGTGCTTCGGGAGCGTCGTCGTGCCCGCGCCCTCCACCTCGAAGCCCGCGTCGGCGATCATGTCCAGGTCGGCCTGGCCGGCCTGGCCCTCGCTGGTCAGGTAGTCGCCGAGGAAGATCGAGTTGGCGATGTGCAGCGCCAGCGGCTGCATCGTCCGCAGGTGCACCTCGCGGCCGCCCGCGATCCGGACCTCCACGTCGGGGCAGACGAACCGGACCATCGCGAGGATCCGCAGACAGCGCTGCGGGGTGAGGTGCCACTCCTTCGCGAGCGGGGTGCCCTCGAACGGGATGAGGAAGTTCACCGGCACCGAGTCCGAGTCCAGCTCGCGCAGCGCGAACACCACGTCGACCAGGTCCTCGTCGGACTCGCCCATGCCTGCGATCAGGCCCGAGCAGGCCGACAGGCCGGCCGCGTGCGCCTTCTGCACGGTGTCCACGCGGTCCGCGTAGGTGTGCGTGGTGGTGATCTCCCCGTACGTCCCCTCGGACGTGTTCAGGTTGTGGTTGTACGCGTCGGCGCCCGCCTCGCGCAGCCGCTCGGCCTGGCCGTCGGAGAGCAGACCGAGGCAGGCGCAGACCTCGATGCCCTCGTTCTGCTCCTT
This sequence comes from Streptomyces tritici, assembly GCF_048500665.1. Lineage (NCBI taxonomy): Bacteria > Bacillati > Actinomycetota > Actinomycetes > Kitasatosporales > Streptomycetaceae > Streptomyces > Streptomyces tritici. The sequence goes on along the minus strand of NZ_CP183183.1, from coordinate 707,070 downwards.
GATCGTCTCGATCGTCTTCCCGACGCGCTCCACGTCCCGGTCCGTCGGCCCGCGGCCGCTGGCCACCAGGCACACCCGCTTCGCGCCGCCCGCGACACCGGCCGCCGCCGCCTGCGAGGCCTCCTCCGGCTTCAGCCAGGTGTACTTCAGGATCCCGGCCGTGGAGCCGAGGCGCTGGGAACAGTACGAGCAGTCCTCCGGGCACAGCCCGGACTTCAGGTTCACCAGGTAGTTCAGCTTGACCCGGCGGCCGAACCACTGACGGCGCACCTTGCCGGCCGCGGCCACCACATCGAGCAGTTCGTCGTCGGAGGTCGCCAGCACGGCGAGCGCTTCTTCACGGGTCGGCAGCTCGCGCCGCAGCCCCTTGTCCACCAGCGTGTTCAGCAGGTCCATAAGGGCAGATCCTGGCCTACGGCACGCCCCTCGGCCAAGGAGGATCCGAACAAACGGGCCCGTTCGAGGTGTGTGTATGACCACACCCCGACCTCGGCGTCCTGCGGTTAGGGTCTGTGCGCTGCCTACAAAAGGATCTGTCATGTCCCAGGCCGTGGACCCGCGCCGCCGCGCGTTCGACTGGACCGACGCGGAGGCCCGCCGCCGTGCCGGCGCCGGACTCGTCCGGACCCTGCGGCCGCGCGCCGCCGAACCGGACGTGCTGGACCTCGCGAGCAACGACTACCTCGGTCTGACCCACCGTCCCGAGGTCAAGGAGGCGGCCGCCGAGGCCGCCCTGCGCTGGGGCGCCGGCTCGACCGGCTCCCGCCTGGTCACCGGCTCGACCCGGCTGCACGCCCGGCTGGAGCGCGAGCTCGCCGAGTTCTGCGGCTTCGAGGCGGCCCTGGTCTTCTCCTCCGGGTACACCGCCAACCTCGCCGCGCTCACCGCGCTCAGCGCCCACGGCTCCCTGATCGTCTCGGACGCCGCCAACCACGCCTCGATCGTCGACGGATGCCGGCTGTCCCGCGCCGAGGCGGCGGTCGTCCCGCACACGGACCCGGCCGCGGTCCGCAAGACCCTCGACGCCCACCCGGACCGCCGCGCCCTGGTGGTCTCCGACTCGGTGTTCTCGGTGGACGGCGACCGGGCGCCGCTGGGCGCGCTCGCCGACGCCTGCCGCGCCCACGGGCAGGCCGCGCTGGTCGTGGACGACGCCCACGGCTTCGGCGTGCTGGGCGACGGCGGCCGGGGCGCGTTGTACGCGGCCGGGCTGGCCGGCGACCCGGACGTGGTCGCCACCCTCACCCTCTCCAAGTCGCTGGGCAGCCAGGGCGGCGCGGTCCTCGGACCGGCGCGGGTGATAGAGCACCTGGTCAACGCGGCCCGTACGTTCATCTTCGACACCGGCCTCGCCCCGGCCGCCGCCGGCGCCGCCCTGGCGAGCCTGCGCCTGATCGGCGCCGAGCCGGAGCTCGCCGAGCGGGCCCGTACCGTCGCGGCGACCCTGCACGGCCGGCTCACCGGGGCCGGGCTCACCGCGGCCCGCCCCGACGCGGCCGTGGTGTCGGTGCACGCGCCCTCCCCGGACGCGGCGCTGCGCTGGGCGGCGGACTGCCGCGAACAGGGCCTGGGCGTCGGGTGTTTCCGGCCGCCGTCGGTGCCGGACGGCATCTCGCGGCTGCGGCTCACGGCCCGCGCGGACCTCACGGAGGCGCAGATCGACGAGGCGGTGTCCACGATCCTGCGGACCGCGCCGCGGGACTGAACGGGGAAGGCCCTCGGGGGCCGAGCGCGGGCGTCCTGCGGGATCTCGCCCCACGGCCCGGCCCCAAATGCGTTCTCGCGTCGGAGAGTTCACCGCATCGAGCGACAGAAGTGCCCATATCCCGGTGAAACAGCCCCAGTTCTCCCGTAACGGTGGCAGTCTGGCGCGTAGCGCAATCCGGGGCCGGGCGCCCGGGTGGGAAAGGGACAGCGTCGCCATGGCAGACCACCAGGAAGCAACCGTCACCCTGCCGAGCGATCCGGCCTCGGTCTCCACCGCCCGCAGATACGTCGCCGACGTGCTCGCCGGCTGGGGCCTCGACGCGAGCTCCGAGACCTCCGACACCGTCCGTCTGATCGTCTCCGAACTCGCCACCAACGCCGTCCAGCACACCTTCGGCCAGTCGCCCACGTTCACCGTGGACGTCCGCCTCGAGCGCGACGAGCAGCTGCACATCGGCGTCACCGACAGCCACCCGCGCTGGCCCCAGCGGCTGCCCGCCGCCGTGCAGCAGGACAACGGCCGCGGCATGGTGATCATCCGCTGGCTGACCGCCGAGTGCGGCGGCCGGCTCTCCGTGCGGCCCACGGACGAGGGCGGCAAGACGGTCTGGATCGAACTGCCCTGGACCGCCCCCGCTCCGTCCCCCAACTGACCCGCCCGAAACCCGGTACCCGTTCCGGCCGGTTCCGCCTACCGTGTCCAGGCGCGAGCGGACACAAGAGCGGGGTGAGGGCATGCGGGCATGGGGAGCGGCGCTGGAGCGGCTCTACGCCGCCCAGGTCCCCGAGGACGAGGACGCCGACATTCCGGACGAGGTCCACGACGCGGTCGACGCGCTCATCGAAGCGTACGGGGCGGACGACATCGCGGAACTCGTCGCCGGGGCCGTGGACGCCGGACGCCTCACCGTGCGTCAGGCGACCACGGTCCTCGGCGTCGCCACCTGGTCCGGCACGGACAACGGCGCCTCGCTGTTCCGCACGCTCGACGCATGGGTGCGGCGGGCGGACGACACGGGGCGCCTGTACATGGCGCTCCACCAGCCGGCCTGGCCGCTGCCGACGCGGGCGGAGATGAACGCCAAGCTGACCGAGATCGCCGCCCGGTACCCCGAACACCGGGAGATCTGCGCCCGCAAGATCGCCACCCGGCGCAGCCCCTGAGACGCGCGTGGGCGTCGGCGCGTCAGCGGACCCTGCCGTACCAGACCTTGGAGGTCCAGATCCGGTCGAGCTTCACCCAGGAGCCCTTCTTGGGGGAGTGCCAGATCTTCCCGTTCCCGGCGTAGATGCCGACGTGGTAGACGCGGCCGCCGGAGTGGAAGAAGACCAGGTCGCCGCGGGCCCGGGAGGCGGCGGAGATGTGCCGGGTCCGGTTGTACTGCTGCTGCGCCGTGCGGGGCAGCGTCTTTCCGGCGCGCTTGTACGAGTACAGCGTCAGCCCCGAGCAGTCGAAGCGGTGGGGGCCGGCGGCGCCGTACTTGTAGGGGGCGCCCTTCTTGGAGGCGGCCACGCCGAGCGCGGTGTTCGCGTACGAGCCGGCGGCCCGCGCCTCGGGCGCGGCGCCGGGGGCCAGGAGCGTGCCGCCGACGGCGGCGGCGGTCAGAACCGAGACGGCTCCGGCCCGGGAGAGCAGGGACGGGACAAGCTTCTGCGCAGTCATGCGCAACCCTTCGTCAGCCGCCTGTGAAGGATGACCTGTCGGGTTCGGGCCCGAAGTCGCCCGGCCGCGCTGTGCGCGGCTTCACCCCGAGGACCTGCCGTGGTCGGTCGTACGGCCGGTCCGTGCTGCTCGGGTCCTCCACTCCTGCCGGTCCACTCTGTCGACCAGTCGTCCGGAGCGGCGGCAGGACTCGGCGTCCGCCCGGACCGCCCCGCCGCGGTGGCGGGGGCTTGTCGTCGTCAGGGATCTTGACCCAGGTCGTGCCGATTTCCGAGCTGAAACGGGGTTGTGTGAGGCTCCTCACGAATGATCCGTTCGGGTGGACAGGCAGCTTTCGTGATCAACGGAGGTTTGGCGGCTGAGCCCCGTACCAGCACCGGAATGATTGGTTCCGCCAAATGCGTACATCGGTGGTGCAACTCACCGGTGCCACATGTCGATTCGTCGACTACGCCGATCGAGGGAGGGTTTCTGCGACCGACTGGCCCTCGACACGACATGCGGAACTGTCAACGGGCGGACCCGTCGGGCACGGTGACCCGCCGGGCGCGGCGCTCGCCGTCCAACACCCGCAGGGCGCGCGCCAATGTGGCCGCGTGCACCTCGCTCTCTCCGCGCCGATGCATGAGTTCGAGGGCGTCCCGCAGGGCCACCGCCCGTCCGACCAGCGCCTGAGCCGCCCTCAGGGCCCCATAGGTATGCGAGGCCCTGGATGGATTGATTCTTCCCAGCTGGTCGACGACGTCGAGATAGGCGTCGACCAACTCCCCCTCGGCGCGCGTCAGCGCGGGCAGCGCGGGCAGTTCGGGGACCATGCCGGTCACCGGGGTCCGGCGGCGCGTGTCTGGATCACGTGGTCGACGAGCCCGTACTCCACCGCCGCCGCGGCGTCGAAGACGGAGACCCGGTCGATGTCGGTGTCGATCTGCTCGTGGCTCTGCCCGGTGTGCCGGGCCAGCATCCCGGCGACCATCCCGCGCAGCCGCAGCAGTTCCGCCGCCTGGATCTCCAGGTCGCTCGGCTGCCCCTGCACCGGCTCGTCCGTGCCCGGTTGCTGGAGCACGATCCGCGCCCCGGGCAGCGCCAGCCGCTTGCCGGGCGCGCCGGCGGCGAGCAGGACGGCGGCGGTCGACGCGGCCTGGCCGAGGCAGGTCGTCGCCACGTCGCAGGTGACGACCTGCATCGTGTCGTGGATCGCGGCCATGGCGGTGGGGGAGCCGCCGGGCGAGTTGATGTAGAGCGCGATCTCCCGGTCGGGGTCGGCGTATTCGAGGTGCAGCAGCTGGGCGATCACGTCGTTCGCGGAGGTCTCGTCGATCGGCGTGCCGAGGAAGACGATCCGCCCCTCCAGGAGCTTGGAGTACGGGTCGAGGGTGCGGCTCCCGTAGCTGGTGCGCTCGGTGAACTCGGGCAGGACGTAGCGGTTCTGCATGGCGTGCCTCCTCTGTAAAAAATGTACAGGACGTACAGGCCGTAAGATGAGGAGCATGGCCTACGAGATTCCGGTGACGCAAGCGCGGGCAGAGCTCGCCGACCTGATCAACCGCGTCGTGTACGGCAACGAACGCGTCGTCGTGACCCGCCACGGAAAGCCGCTCGTGGCCTTGGTCTCGGCCGCTGACCTGGAGAAACTCGAAGCGGAGCCGGAGCCGACGGAGGAGCGGGCGATCAGCACGGTCGCCGCGGTCCGGCCCGTGCCGTCCGCTCCGGGTGAACAGGGCCGCTTCGGCATCGCCGCCCACCACCGCGAACCCGGCGCATGACGAAGGCCGCGTGTCCCCGTCCGCTACGGCGGGGACACGCGGCCGCTCTCGGGCCGGCTCGGCGCCGGCTCACCTCGCGAGTTCGGGCTCCGGCCGGGCGGTCGTACGGCCCTGCTCCCGGGCTTCCGCCGTGCCGCCCCGGGCCGCGAGCACCGCGGCCAGGCCCGCCGCCGCCCAGAGCGCGAGCACCAGCAGCGCGCCCCCGGCGCCGTTCCCGTCGAAGAAGGCGACCGAGCGCAGCGCCGTGCCCGCGGCGCCCGGCGGCAGCCACTGGCCGAGCAGCCCGGCCGGCTCCGGGAGGAGCTGCGGCGCCGAGCCGATGCCCGAGAACGGGTTGCCGATCAGGATCATCAGCAGGCCGCCGAGTCCCAGGCCGCGCGGCCCGAGCAGCGCTCCGAGGCCCGCCATCGCCGCGCCGATGGACAGCACGGTCAGGCTGAGCACGCCCGCCTCCGCCCACCATGAGCCGGTCAGCACCCCGAGCCAGCTGTGGGCGAGCGCCGCGCCGGTCAGGCCCGCCAGGGCGGCCGCGCCGACCAGTGCCGCGGCGGCCCGCGGCCCGCGCAGTCCGAAGAGGGTGACCAGCGCGCCCGCCGCGGCTCCGGCGATGGCCAGCGGCAGCAGGCCGGCCGCGAACACCGCGCCGCGCGGGTCGTCCGCCGGCGCCTTCACGACATCGGTGACCTTCGGTTCGACGCCGGCCGGGAGCTGCCCGCCGACCGCCTCGCGCAGCAGTTGCGCCACGGCGGGGCTCGCGGCCGTGGCGGTCAGCAGCTCGGGGCCCCGCGGCGTCACCACCACGGCGCCGTACACCTCGCGCTCCTCGATCGCCCGGCGGGCCGCTTCGGCGTCCGCGTAGCGGTGCACCTCGAAGGCCCCCTCGTGGCGGGCGAGGCTCTGCTCCAGCGGGGCGGTCGCGGCGGCCGGTCCCGCCACGCCGAGCGGCAGCTCGCGGGGCGCGAGGCGGGCGGCCGGCCAGGCGAACGCCCACAGGGCCAGGGCCACCACCAGCGGGACCAGGACCAGCACCGCGACGGCGCGGCGGGTGGGAGTGACGGACATGGCGTCCCTCGATTCAAAGAGAAGGATCGTTCGTTTTCCGTGTCGTCACTGTCCCGCCGGGCCTGTTCCTTGTCAAGAAGGAATGTTCGTTTTAGGTTGGCCGCATGGCACGCGTATCCCAGGAGCACCTCGACGCCCGCCGCCGGCAGATCCTCGACGGCGCCGCCCGCTGCTTCGCCCGCAACGGCTTCCACGCCACGTCCATGCAGGACGTCTTCACCGAGGTCGGCCTCTCCGCCGGAGCGGTCTACCGCTACTTCAACGGCAAGGAGGCACTGATCGCGGCCATCTCCCAGGAGGCGTTCTCCGGGATCCGCGCCGCCTTCGAGGAGGCCTCGCGCGCGACCCCGCCGCCCACCCCGGACGTGCTGCTCGGCCGGGTGCTGCGCAAGTTCCTGGAGGAGCGCATCCCCGGCGCGGACCGCCAGGCGTTCGCCCGGCTGATCGTCCAGGTGTGGGCCGAGACCCTGCGCGACGAGTGGCTGGCCGCCCGGCTCTCCGAGGGGTACGAGGGCATGCGCGCGGCCTGGGGCGAACTCGTCACGGCGTACCGGAAGAACGGGATCCTGCACGCCGACGTCCCCGCCGACCACATCGCCCGCACCCTCATCGCGGTCGCCCAGGGCTTCATCGCGCAGCAGGCCCTCTTCGGGGACGCGGCCGTCGAGATCCTGGAGGACGGTCTGCGCGGACTGATGTCCATGGAGGCGCAAAGCGCCAGTTAACGCGCCGGAAAAACTTCCGCCCTAACGTGCAATGTCTGGCCCTGCGGGCCTTCGCCGCAGCTCAGGAGGCTGTTCATGATCGGTAGGGTCCGCAGCTGTCCGGGTGCCCGCCCGGTGGACGACTGTGAGGTGGAAGCGTGCGACTCAGCCCCCACGAGCAGGAACGACTGCTCATTCATGTCGCGGCCGATGTGGCCGAGAAGCGCCGGGCGCGCGGGGTGAGGCTCAACCATCCCGAGGCCGTCGCCCTGATCACCGCGCACGTCCTGGAGGGCGCCCGGGACGGCCGCACCGTCGCCGAACTCATGGCCTCCGGGCGGAAGGTTCTCACCCGCGACGACGTGATGGCCGGCATCCCCGAGATGATCCCCGACGTCCAGGTCGAGGCCACCTTCCCGGACGGCACGAAGCTCGTCACCGTCCACGAGCCGATCGTCTGAGGGGCGCAGCCGCCGTGATTCCCGGAGAAATCCTGCTGGGCGACGGCCCGGTGGTCCTCAACGAGGGCAGCCCCGTCACCACGCTCACCGTCCTCAACGCCGCCGACCGGCCCGTCCAGGTCGGCTCCCACTACCACTTCGCCGAGGCCAATCCCGGTCTGCGGTTCGACCGCGCGGCCGCGCACGGGCTGCGGCTGAACATCGCCGCCGGCACCGCCGTCCGTTTCGAGCCCGGCATCCCCGTCGAGGTCGAGCTGGTGCCGCTGGCCGGCCGCCGGCTCGTCGCGGGGCTGCGCGGCGCGATCGGAGGGCCGCTCGATGCCTGAGCTGCACCGCGCCGTGTACGCCGACCTGTTCGGCCCCACCACCGGCGACCGCATCCGGCTCGCCGACACCGATCTGCTGATCGAGATCGAGGAGGACCGCAGCGGCGGGCCCGGCCGGGCCGGCGACGAGGCGGTCTTCGGCGGCGGCAAGGTCATCCGCGAGTCCATGGGGCAGTCCCGCACCACCCGCGCCGAGGGCGCCCCCGACACCGTCATCACCGGCGCGGTCGTCCTCGACCACTGGGGCGTGGTGAAGGCCGACGTCGGCATCCGCGGCGGCCGGATCACCGCCCTCGGCAAGGCCGGCAACCCCGACACCATGGACGGCGTCCACCCCGGGCTCGTCATCGGCCCCGAGACCGAGATCATCTCCGGCAACGGCAGGATCCTCAGCGCCGGAGCCGTCGACGCCCATGTCCACTTCATCTCGCCGACGGTCGTCGAACAGGCCCTCGCCACCGGCGTCACCACCCTCGTCGGCGGCGGCACCGGCCCGGCCGAGGGCACCAAGGCGACCACCGTCACCCCGGGGCCCTGGCACCTGGCCCGGATGTTCGAGGCGCTGGAGACCTACCCGGTCAACATCGGCCTGCTCGGCAAGGGCAACACCATGTCCCGCGAGGCCATGCTCTCCCAACTGCGCGGCGGAGCCGTCGGGTTCAAGATCCACGAGGACTGGGGCGCCACCCCGGCCGTCCTCGACGCCTGTCTGCGCGTCTGCGACGAGACCGGCGCGCAGCTCGCCGTGCACACCGACACCCTGAACGAGGCGGGCTTCGTCGGCGACACCCTCGCCGCCATCGCCGGCCGCACCATCCACGCGTACCACACCGAGGGCGCCGGCGGCGGGCACGCGCCGGACATCATCACCGTGGTCTCCGAGCCGTACGTGCTGCCCAGTTCGACCAACCCGACCCGGCCGCACACCGTCAACACCGTCGAGGAGCACCTCGACATGCTGATGGTCTGCCACCACCTCAACCCGGCCGTCCCCGAAGACCTCGCCTTCGCCGAGTCCCGCATCCGGCCCTCCACCATCGCCGCCGAGGACGTGCTGCACGACCTCGGCGCGATCTCGATCATCTCCTCCGACTCCCAGGCGATGGGGCGCATCGGCGAGGTGATCCTGCGGACCTGGCAGACCGCGCACGTCATGAAGAAGCGGCGCGGCGCGCTGCCCGGCGACGGCCGCGCCGACAATCGGCGCGCCCGTCGCTACGTCGCCAAGTACACGATCAACCCGGCGGTCGCGCAGGGCATGGACCAGCTGATCGGCTCCGTCGAGCCGGGGAAGCTGGCGGACCTGGTCCTGTGGGAGCCGGCGTTCTTCGGCGTCAAGCCGCTCGCCGTGCTCAAGGGCGGACAGCTCGCGTACGCGCAGATGGGCGACGCCAACGCCTCCATTCCCACCCCCCAGCCGGTGCTGCCCCGGCCCATGTTCGGGGCGCTGGGGAAGGCGGCGGCCGCCGGCTCGGTCAACTTCACCGCCCCGGCCGCGCTGGAGGACGACCTGCCCGAACGCCTCGGCCTCGCCAAGACCTTCGCCCCCATCGGCAGCACCCGCCGGGTCACCAAGGCGGACATGCGGGAGAACGACGCCCTGCCGCGGGTCGAGGTCGACGCCGACACCTTCACGGTGACGATCGACGGCGAGCCGGTCGAACCCGCTCCGGCCGCCGAACTGCCCATGGCCCAGCGCTACTTCCTCTTCTGACGGGACAGGGCATGAGCACGCGATCCGCACTCCTGGTGCTCGCCGACGGGCGCTTCCCCGCCGGCGGGCACGCCCACTCCGGCGGCGCCGAGGCCGCCGTGAAGGCGGGCCGCGTCCGCGACGCCGCCGGTCTGGCCGCGTTCTGCCGGGGCCGGCTGCACACCACCGGGCTCACCTCCGCCGGGCTCGCCGCCGCGGCGGCCCTCGGCCTCGATCCGTACGCGCTGGACGCCGCGGCCGACGCCCGGACGCCCTCGCCCGCCCTGCGGGCCGCGGCCCGCAGGCTCGGCCGGCAGCTGATGCGGGCCGCCCGGGCCGCCTGGCCCAGCGCCGAACTCGACGCGCTCGCCGCCGCGTTCCCGCGCGGCGCGCACCAGCCCGTCGTCCTGGGCGCCGCCGCCCTCGCGGCCGGGCTCGGCCCCGAGGACGCCGCGCACTGCGTCGCGTACGAGACCGTCAGCGGGCCCGCGACGGCGGCCGTACGACTGCTGAGCCTGGACCCCTTCCAGGCCACGGCCGTCCTCGCCCGCCTCGCCCCCGAGATGGACGAGGTCGCCGCCCGCGCGGCGGCCGCCGCCCGGGAGGGCCTGCACGCCCTGCCCGCCGCGTCCGCGCCCCTGCTCGACATCACGGCGGAACAGCACGCCGCCTGGCCCGTCCGCCTCTTCGCTTCCTGAACCCTCCGGAGCCGCCCCATGCACCTCGACCACTCCCACGACTCCCACGGCGCCGTGTCCGCCGACGCCCACCGCCCGGACGGCAGCCGCCGGGCCCTGCGGATCGGCCTCGGCGGGCCCGTCGGCTCCGGCAAGACCGCCACCGTCGCCGCCCTCTGCCGCGCCCTGCGCGACCGCCATTCGCTCGCCGTGGTCACCAACGACATCTACACCCGCGAGGACGCCGAGTTCCTGCTGCGCAACGCCGTCCTGCCGCCCGAGCGGATCCAGGCCGTGGAGACCGGGGCCTGTCCGCACACCGCGATCCGCGACGACATCTCCGCCAACCTGGAGGCCGTCGAGGACCTGGAGGAGGCCGTCGGCCCGCTCGACCTGATCCTCGTCGAGTCCGGCGGCGACAACCTCACCGCCACCTTCTCCAAGGGCCTGGTCGACGCCCAGATCTTCGTCATCGACGTGGCCGGCGGCGACGACATCCCGCGCAAGGGCGGCCCGGGCGTCACCACGGCCGACCTGCTCGTCGTCAACAAGACCGACCTCGCCCCGTACGTCGGCTCCGACCTCGACCGGATGGCCCGCGACGCCAAGGAACAGCGCGGCGACCTGCCCGTCGTGTTCACCTCGCTCACCGGCCCCGAGGGCGTCGCCCCGGTCGCCGCCTGGGTCCGCGCCCGCCTCGCCGACTGGACCGCATGAGCCTGCGCGCCACCGCACGGATCGCCGCCGCGGCCGACGGCTCCCTGCCGGTGCTCCACAGCGACGGCCCCTTCGCGCTGCGCCGCACCCGCAGCACCGACGGGTCCACCCGGGTCACCGTCGTCGGCGCGATGAGCGCGCCGCTCGGCGGCGACGAACTCGCCCTGGAGGCGCGGGCGGAGGACGGTGCCCGGCTCACCGTCGACGCCGCCGCCGCGACCGTCGCCCTGCCCGGCCGCACCGCCGCCCCCGCCCGCTACCGGGTCCGGCTGTCCGCCGGAGCGGACGCGACGCTGCGCTGGCTCCCCGAACCGCTCGTCTCCGCGCACGGCTCGCACCTGCGGGCGCACACCACCGCCGAACTCGCCGCCGATGCACGGCTGGTGCTCCGCGAGGAGCAGGTCCTCGGCCGGCACGGCGAGGAGCCCGGGACCCTGGTGTCCCGGCTCACCGTCACCCGTGCCGGCCGTCCCCTGCTCGACCAGGAACTGGCGTACGGGCCCGGCGCCCCGGGCGGCTGGGACGGGCCCGCCGTCCTCGCCGGGCACCGGGCGGTCGGGCAACTGCTCGTCGTCGACCCGGACTTCGAGGGCAAGCCGGTCGAGCCCCGGCTGCTCGGCGACAGCGCCGCCGTCACCCCGCTCGCCGGTCCCGCCGCCCTGGTGACCGCGGTCGCCGGGGACGCGCTCGGCCTGCGCCGCGCACTCGACCGGGCCCTCGCCGCACTCGCCCCTTTCTGAGGCTTTCATCCCCCGTGCCCGGCCCGGGTGTTCGGTCAGCGGTTCGGCCGGTTCCGGCTATCGGTTCGGCAAAAAAACACCTGTACGACTGTTCTCCGGTGTACGGCGGACGCGAGGATCCCCCTCGACTCGATCAACACCACAGGGGGAAGGACCTTACGTGACACGTACAGGAGCACTCGGCACGGCGGGGGCGCTGGTCGCCGGCGCGCTCGTCGCGAGCGCGATCGCCGCGCCCGCGGCCGGCGCCGACACCCGGGACCGGACCTGGTCCGAGGACCGCGGCGTCAGGATCGCGGCGGCACGCGCCGCTCAGCAGGGCATCGACTGGGCCGAGTGCCCCGCCGACTGGAACCTGCCCAAGCCCATCGAGTGCGGCTGGGTCACCGTCCCGCTCGACTACGCCCGCCCGAACGGCAAGCAGATCAAGCTCGCCGTCGACCGCGCCAGGAGCACCGGCACGCCGGCCGAGCGCCAGGGCGCGCTGCTGTACAACCCGGGCGGCCCGGGCGGCTCCGGCATGCGCTTCCCCGTCCGGCTCGTCACCGGCAGCAAGCTGTGGGTCAACACCGCGAAGGCGTACGACTTCGTGGGCTTCGACCCGCGCGGCGTCGGCCGCTCCACGCCGATCTCCTGCATCGACCCGCAGGAGTTCGTCAAGGCCCCCAAGATGGACCCGGTCCCCGACAGCGAGGCCGACAAGCTCGCCCAGCGCAAGCTCGCCCGCGCGTACGCGGACGGCTGCGCCGAGCGCAGCGGCTGGATGCTGCCGCACATGACCACCCCGAACACCGCCCGCGACCTGGACGTCATCCGCGCCGCCCTCGGCGAGAAGAAGCTCAACTTCATCGGCGTCTCCTACGGCACGTACCTCGGCGCGGTCTACACGACCCTGTTCCCGGGCCACGTCCGCCGCATGATCGTCGACAGCGTGGTCAACCCCTCGCGCGAGAAGATCTGGTACCAGGCCAACCTCGACCAGGACGTCGCCTTCCAGACCCGCTGGAACGACTGGAAGGCCTGGGTCGCCTCCCACGACGCCACGTTCCACCTCGGCGACACGCCCGAGAAGGTCGAGGCGCAGTGGGCCGAACTCCGTGCCACCGCCAAGAAGGCCCCGCTCGGCGGCGTCGTCGGCCCGGCCGAGCTGATCTCCTTCTTCCAGAGCGCCCCGTACTACGACAGCGCCTGGGTGCCGGTCGCCGACGCCTGGAGCAAGTACGTCGCCGGTGACCCGAAGGACCTCATCGAGGGCGCGGCCCCGAACCTCGCCGACACCGCCGGCAACATCCGCGCGGAGAACAGCAACGCCGTCTACACGGCCGTCGAGTGCGCCGACGCCAAGTGGCCCACCAACTGGCAGCGCTGGGACCGCGACAACACCCGGCTGCACCAGAACCACCCGTTCATGACCTGGGCCAACGCCTGGATGAACCTGCCCTGCGCCACCTGGTCCACCAAGCAGCGCACCCCGGTCCAGGTGAAGTCCGGCAAGGACCTCACCCCCATCCTCATCGTCCAGTCCGAGCGCGACGCCGCGACCCCGTACGAGGGCGCCGTCGAGCTGCACAAGCGGCTGCACAACTCCCGTCTCATCACGGAGAAGAACGCCGGCTCGCACGGCGTCACCAACCTGGCCAACCCGTGCGTCAACGAGCGGGTGGACGCCTACCTGCTCCAGGGCACGGTGGACGCCGCGAACGTGACCTGCGCACCGCACGCCACGCCGCAGCCGTAGCACCACCGCACACGAGGGGCGGCCGTCCTGACGGCCGCCCCTCCCGCGTGTCCTACGACCCGGCCGCCAGCCAGGCGTCCTCCGCCGCGTAGTCGAAGAAGTCCACCCCGTACTTCACCAGGCCGGGGAACGCCTCCCGCCAGTCCTGCTCCCGCAGCCGCGCGGTCAGCCACGCGACCGTCGCCGGCAGCGAGTCCACGTACGACACCACCGGGCGGTACCCCAACTCCCGCTCCGCCGCCGTCATGTCGTGCACCACCGGATGCGCGCCGCTCCACGGCGTGAGGCCCACCGTGCCCTCCGGCGCACCCGGCAGCAGCACCGTCTCGCTCCGCACCCCCAGCACCGCGTCGATCGCCGCGCCGATCTCCGCGACCGTCGGCGCCTCGGGGTCCGCGCCGTTGAGCACCCGCGTGCCCGGCGCGGCCGCCGCCAGCCGGATCAGCTCCGCCAGGTTGTCCACGTGCACCGGCTGGAACCGCGACGCCCCGCCGTACGCGAGCAGCCGCACCGGCCGCCCGTCCAGCGCCCGCTTGACGAACCACGCCTCGCGCGGCCCGGGGGAGTACGGGCCGTGGATCGCGCCCGCCCGCAGCACCGTCGCCGGCAGCCGGTCGCCCGCCTTGAGCAGCTCGTGCTCCAGGGCCACCTTCCGCGTGCCGTACGTCCCGGGGCCCGGCGGCACCGTCGGGCAGGTCTCCGGGATCGGCAGCGGATAGCGCGGGAAGCCGTCCGGCTCGTCCTGGGTGTCGAAGCTGCGGCCCCGCTCGTCCGCGTACACGGCCCCGCTGGAGATCACCACCGCCGAGCCGATCCGGTCCGCGAGCCCGGTGAGCTGCCGACCGTGTCCGGCGTCGTACGCCACCATGTCCACCAGCACGTCCACGCCGTCGCCGAGCGCACGGGCGAGCGCGCCGTCCTCGTCCCGGTCCACCGCCGCCGACCGCACCTCGTCCGGCCAGTCCTCGCCCCGGCCGCCCCGGCGGGAGGCCGCGGTCACCTCCCAGCCGTCCGCGACGAGCGCCCGCACGGCCGCCCGCCCCACCTGTCCCGTCGCACCCAGCACGAACGCGTGTCCCTTGGTCATGCCCGCGACGGTACGGGGCCGGGGCCCCGGCGACCCAGCGACTCAGCTCTGGGCAGAGTCGCGGGCCTTCACCACGGCCGCGTAGTCGTCCACGTACTCCTGGCCGGACAGCTCCAGGATCCGGTACATGATCTCGTCGGTGACCGCCCGCACCACCGCCTTCTCGCCCTCCATGCCCGCGAACCGCGAGAAGTCCAGCGGCTCCCCGAACCGGATGGTGACCGGACGGATCCGCGGCAGCACCTTCCCCGGCGGCTGGATCTCGAAGGTGCCCACCATCGCGCACGGCACCACCGGCACCCCGGCCGTCAGCGCCATCACCGCCACGCCCACCTTGCCCTTGTACAGCCGCCCGTCGTGCGAGCGGGTGCCCTCGGGATAGATCCCGAGCAGCTCGCCCTTCGCCAGCACGCCGAGCCCCTCGCGGATCGCCGCCTGCCCGGCCTCCTTGCCGGAGCGGTCCACCGGGATCTGCCCCGCACTGCGGAAGAACGCCGCGGTCAGCCGGCCCTTGAGACCCGGCCCGGTGAAGTACTCCTGCTTGGCCAGGAAGGTGATCCGCCGCTTCAGCACCGCCGGCATCAGGAAGTGGTCCGAGAACGACAGGTGGTTCCCCGCGACGATCGCCGCGCCCTCCTCCGGGATGTGCTCCAGGCCCTCGATCCGCGGCCGGAACAGCAGCCGCAGCACCGGGCCGATCAGCACGTACTTCAGCAGTTGATAGAACACCGAGACCCCCGTGACGCGTCCGCGGACCCCGTTGTCCGTGGACTTCCGACTGAGAGTGTCCAACCAAGCGCCCCCGTGGTCCACTGGAGGGGGAGCACGACCATGCCCGGCACACCAGGACCCCGGCGCCCCGGCGCGATCCGCACCGCCCTCCTGTGCGCGGTGACGGCCGCCGGGCTGTACGGCTGCTCCTCGCCCGGCGAGCAGGAGACGCCGTCCCCGCCGAGCCCCACCGGGCCGAGCCCGAGCGCGAGCCCGATCGCCCGCTCCCCGTTCACCGGACTGCCCGCCCGGCCCGCACAGGTCCTCGCCGTCAAGATCGACAACGTGCCGGCGGCCCGCCCCGCCACCGGCCTCGGCACGGCCGACCTCGTCTACGTCGAGCAGGTCGAGGGCGGCGTGACCCGGCTGCTCGCCGTCTACTCCGCTCACCTTCCCGAGCGGATCGGCCCGGTCCGCAGCGCCCGCGAGTCCGACCTCGCGCTGCTGCGCCCCTTCGGCCGCCCGGTCCTCGCCTACTCCGGTGCCCAGTCCGCCCTGAACCCCCTGCTCCGCGCCGCGCCGCTGTACCCGGTCACCGAGAGCAGCACGCCGGCCGCCTTCCGGCGCGATCCCGGCCGCGCCGCCCCGCACAACCTGTACCTGCTGCCCGAGCGGGCGCTCGCCGCCGAGCCGGACGCCGGCCGCGCCAAGGACATCGGCTTCCGCTTCGGCTCCGCGCCCCCGGACGGCCGGGCGGTGAACGTCACCACCGTGCGTTACCCCGCCGCCCGCTACACCTTCACCTGGTCCGCCCCCGACCGGGCGTGGCGCGTGGCCATGGACGGCCGGACCGCCCGCAGCACCGACACCGGCCCGCTCACCCCCGAGACGGTCGTGATCCAGTACGTGACCGTCCGGCCCTCCGGCTTCCGCGACCGCTTCGGCTCCGTCTCGCCGTACACCGAGACCGTCGGCAGCGGCAGCGCGCTCGTGCTGCGCGACGGCCGCGCCCACGAAGCCCGCTGGAACCGCCCCACGGCGGACGCGGGCACGGCGTTCACCACCCCCGCCGGAACTCCGCTGAACTTCGCCCGCGGCCAGGTCTGGGTGGTGCTGGCCCCACGCTGAGGGATCCCGGGCGCCGGGCGGTATCGGGCGGTGGGCCCGAGGGCGCCGGGCGGCCTCAGGCCGTGGGCCCGCGCCGTCCCGGACGGGGCATCGCCGACGGGACGCTGTCCGCCGCCGCCATGCCGAGGGTGACCAGGCCGAGCACGACCCAGCCGAACCACAGCAGCCCGTTGCTGCCCAGCGCCACCGTGTACGCGGTCGTCAGCACCAGGGCGACGACGGTGATCACACCCATCGACTTCGTGGGACCGGACATGGCTGTCCTCCTCCGACCGGGGCCGTCCCCGCCATGGTCCCCCCGCCCCGGGCGGCCGCGCCACTACTGTGCGCGGATCACCTTCCGCACGTGGGGAGCGTCACCTTCCGCGGGTCTGGAGCGAGGCCAGGTACGCGTTGTACGCCTCCAGCTCCTTGTCGCCGTCCCGGTCCGCGGCCCGGTCCTTGCGCACCGCCTGGCGCTGCTCGGAGTGGTACCACTGGTAGACCAGCGCGATCAGGACCAGCACCGACGGGATCTCGCTGAAGGCCCAGGCGATGCCGCCCGCCGCGTTCTGGTCGGCCAGCGCGTCGATGCCCAGCGAGGCCGGCGGGTTTGCGTACGCCTGCACCATCGGCTCGGTCGCCATCATCAGCGCGATGCCGAAGAAGGCGTGGAACGGCATGCCCGCGAACAGCTCCAGCATCCGCATCACGTAGCCCGGCCGGTGCGGGCCCGGGTCGACGCCCATGATCGGCCAGAAGAACACCAGACCCACCATCAGGAAGTGGATCATCATCGCGATGTGCCCGGGCCGCGAGCCCATCAGGAAGTCGAACAGCGGCGTGAAGTAGAGCCCGTACAGGCTCGCGATGAACATCGGGATCGTGAACGCCGGGTGCGTGACGATCCGCATGTACCGGCTGTGCAGCAGCTTCAGCAGCAGCTCGCGCGGCCCGAGCGAGCCCCGTCCGGCCACCGGCAGCGCCCGCAGCGCCAGCGTCACCGGGGCGCCGAGCAGCAGCAGGATCGGCGAGACCATGCTGATCACCATGTGCTGCACCATGTGCACGCTGAACATGACCATGCCGTAGTCGTTCAGCCGGGTGCACATCACCAGCGCGATGCTCAGGGTGCCGAGCACGAACGCGACCGTGCGGCCCGCCGACCAGGCGTCCCCGCGGCCGCGCAGCCGCGCCACGCCCCAGCCGTACAGGCCGAGCGCGGCGAGACAGCCGAACAGGAAGAACAGGTCGGGAGAGAACTCCAGGGCCCGCCCCAGCGTGAACGGCGGCAGCTCCATGGTCGTGCCGTGCCCGCTGTGATCCATGTGTGTACTCCTGGAGCCCGATTCGCGCTTGTTGTCCGCACCAGACTAGAACCGCCCCCGGTCACGGCTGCGACCGGGGGCGGTACGGGACGTCGGCGGCGCGCCGCGGGCGCGTCCGGCGAGCCGTGCTCAGAGCACGGTCTCGGCCTCCTCGTAGCGGTCCGCGGGGACCGTCTTGAGCGTCTGCGTGGCCTCGGCGAGCGGGACCATGGTGATGTCCGTGCCGCGCAGCGCGGTCATCATGCCGAACTCGCCGCGGTGCGCGGCCTCCACCGCGTGCCAGCCGAAGCGGGTGGCGAGGACCCGGTCGTACGCGGTGGGGGTGCCGCCGCGCTGGACGTGGCCGAGGATCACCGGACGGGCCTCCTTGCCCAGGCGCTTCTCCAGCTCGACGGAGAGCTGGTTGGCGACGCCGGTGAAGCGCTCATGGCCGTAGATGTCCGTGCCCGCGGTCTTGAACTCCATCGAGCCCTCGCGCGGCTTCGCACCCTCGGCGACCACCACGATCGCGAAGCGCTTGCCGTTCTCGAAGCGGGCGCCGACGCGGGCGGTCAGCTCGTCCATGTCGAAGGGCCGCTCCGGTACGACGATGGCGTGCGCGCCGGCCGCCATGCCGGAGTGCAGCGCGATCCAGCCGGTGTGCCGGCCCATGACCTCGACGATCAGGACGCGCTGGTGGGACTCGGCGGTGGTCTTGAGCCGGTCCAGGGCCTCGGTGGCGACGCCGACCGCGGTGTCGAAACCGAAGGTCACGTCGGTGGAGGCGATGTCGTTGTCGATGGTCTTCGGCACGCCGACGATCGGCAGGCCCGCGTTCGACAGCAGCGTCGCCGCCTTGAGGGTGCCCTCGCCGCCGATCGGGATGATCGCGTCGAGACCCAGCTCGGCGACATGGCCGCGGGCACGCTCGACGCCGTCGACGAGGTGCGCGGGCTGGACGCGGGAGGAGCCGAGGATGGTGCCGCCGCGGGCGAGGATGCCGGCGACCGCGTCCAGGTCGAGCTTGCGGTAGTCCGCCTCCAGAAGGCCCTTCCAGCCGTCGTGGAAACCGATGACCTCGTCGCCGTGGTCGACGACGGCGCGGTGCACGACGGAGCGGATGACGGCGTTCAGACCGGGGCAGTCGCCGCCGGAGGTGAGCACACCAATGCGCATAGCCCGAAATACCTTTGCAACGTGGGCCGACTCCGGACCACGTCGTCCGGTTGGATCCCCGCCACCCTATCGGTGGCGGACGGCGGGGCCCTACCGGCTGTCCACATTCTGGACACCGTATTTACTTACGAATCCAATGCGCGTATGGGCGCTCAGACGTGCAGTCCGTCAGGCGGACTGCGTGGCCGCCGCGATCCGCTCCGCGCGCAGCGCCTCGTACCAGCGGTCGTCGGTCGGCGGCAGCGCGTTGACGTCGAGGGCCAGCTTCAGGAGCAGGTCCGCGATCTGCGGGTTGCGCGCCATGACGGGGCCGTGCATGTACGTGCCGAACACGGTGTCGTTGTACGCGCCCTCGGTGCCGTCGCCGGTCCCGTTGCCCTGGCCGAAGACCGTGCGCGCGAACGGGCGGGCCGTCGGGCCGAGGTGGGTGACGCCCTGGTGGTTCTCGAAACCGGTCAGCTGCGGCAGGCCGAGCTGCGGGTCGATGTCCGCGAGCACGTCGCCGACGCAGCGGGCGCCCTCGCCGCGCACGGTGGTCACGTCGAGCAGCCCGAGGCCGGGCTGGCGCTCGCCGATGTCGTTGACGAACTCGTGGCCGAGGATCTGGTAGCCGGCGCACACCGAGAAGATGATCGCGCCGTTGGCCGCGGCCCGGCTCAGGCCGCCGTCGCGGAGCAGCCGCTCGGCCGCGAGCCGCTGCGGCCGGTCCTCTCCGCCGCCGATCAGGTAGATGTCGCCGGAGGTCGGGACGGGCTGGTCGCTGCGCACGTCGAGCCGCTCGACGGCGAGACGGCGCTGGCGGGCGCGGCGCTCGACGACGAGCACGTTGCCCTGGTCGCCGTAGGTGCTGAGCAGGTCCGGGTAGACCCAGACCAGACGCAGGCTGCTGTCAGTCATGGTTGCCAAGTCCTCTGGAAGGTCGGGTCGGGTCAGTTGCCGACGCGGCGGCGGACGTCCTGGAACGCGGTGTAGTTCGCGATCAGCTCGATCTGCCCGGGCGGGGCCACCGAGACGGCCTCGTCGAGCGTGTCGCAGACACGGAACTCCACCCCGGCGACCTCCAGGCGGACCGCGAGGTCGAGCCGGCGGTCGCCGATCACCATGATCGGGTGTCCGGCCAGCCGGCCGTAGTCGACGTCCCACAGCCAGGAGGTGTCCGTGCCGTCCGCGCCGCGCGCGTTGACGGAGAGGATCACCGGCGCCGGCGGGCCGTCGATCAGGGAAAACGTTTCGAGCCAGCCCGCCGGGTTCTTCGCGAGCAGCAGCCGCAGCTCCCGGTTCTGGAAGGACACGACGTCGTACCGGCCGGCCACCGCCTGCACCTGGTACATGCGCTCCAGGGCGACCTGCGGCGGCACCCCGAACACCGCGGCGACCGCGGCGGAGGTGGCGGCGTTGGCCTTGTTGGCGCGGCCGGGCAGCTGCAGGTGGATCGGCCAGGCCGAGCCGTGCGGGTCGAGCACGTGGTCGCCGTTGAGCGCCCAGCTCGGCGCGGGGCGGCGGAAGCCGCACTCGCCGCAGAACCAGTCGTCGCCGGGACGCTGCATCACACCGCCGCAGGAGGGGCAGGACCAGGCGTCGTCCTTCCACTCCTGGCCGGCCGCGACCCAGACCACGTTGGGCGAGGAGGAGGCCGCCCACACGATCAGCGGGTCGTCCGCGTTGGCGATCACCACGGCCTTGGTGCCGTTGAGGCCCTCGCGCCACTTCTCGGCCAGCATCCGCGTCTCGGCGGCGCGGTCGAGCTGGTCGCGGGAGAGGTTGAGCAGCGCGATCGCCTTGGGCGTGGTGTCCCGGGCGACGCCGGCGAGGTACTTCTCGTCGACCTCGATCACGCCGTACTTGGCGTCCGAGCCGCCCGCCAGGGCCGAGGTGATGCCCGCGGGCATGTTGGCGCCCAGCGCGTTGGACACGACCGGGCCGCTGGCCCGCAGCGCCTCGGCGATCAGCCGGGTCGTCGTGGTCTTGCCGTTGGTCGCCGACACCAGCACGACGTCCAGATGCTGCGCGAGCCGGCCCAGGAGGTCGGGGTCCAGCTTGAGCGCCACCCGCCCGCCGATCACGGAACCACTGCCGCGTCCCGCCGCCCGCGACACCGCGGCGGCGGCCTTGCCCGCCGTCACGGCCAGCTTGGCACGCGGCGACAGCGGCTCTGGGTTACCGGGGTGTCCTGACATCGTCCTTGTTCCTCCTTGCGTCGGTCCGGGCTCAGCCTATCGAGGTCCGGCCGGGGCCCCGAACCGCGGCACCGCCGAAACGACGAGGTCAGACCGGAACGTAACCTTGCCGCCATGCGAAACCGCCCGATCCCCGGCACTTCCGGCCACGTCCGCGCCCTGACCCTCCTCGGCGACCCGGTGCTGCACACGCCCTGCGCCCCCGTCACCGACTTCGGCCCGGAACTGGCCCGGCTCGTCGAGGACATGTTCGCCACCATGTACGCCGCCGAGGGCGTGGGTCTGGCGGCGAACCAGGTGGGGGTGCCGCTGCGCGTCTTCGTCTACGACTGTCCGGACGACGAGGACGTGCGGCACCTGGGCCATGTGGTCAACCCGCGCCTCGTGGAGGCGGACGGGGAGGAGATCCGCGGTCCCGAGGGCTGTCTGTCCCTGCCGGGCCTGGAGGCCCCGACGCCGCGCCTCGACCGCGCGGTGGTGGAGGGCGTGCGGATGGACGGCACGCCGGTGCGGATCGAGGGCACCGGGTTCTTCGCCCGCTGCCTGCAGCACGAGTGCGACCACCTGGAGGGCTCGGTGTACGCGGACCACGTCACCGGCCTGCGGCGGTCCCGGCTCCTGCGGGCGATCCGCAAGCAGCCGTGGGGCGGGGGAGTGGCGGCGCTGGAGGGCTGAACGGGCGGGGCGGGGCCCGGCGCGGGCAAGGCCCGGCGGGTCCCCCCGTCAGAAGCCCGGTGCGCCCGCGCGGTCCTCCGCCTCGGCGAGCCGGCCCCACAGCAGGTCGGCCAGGCAGCTGACCAACTCGGCGCGGGAGCAGGGTCGTTCGCCGAGCCACCAGTCGCCGGCGGCGTGCATCATGCCGACGATGCCGTGGCCCCAGACCCGGGCGAGGGCGTCCCCGCCGGGGCCGAGGTCGATCCGCTCGGCGATCACCTGGCCGAGCTCCTCGCCCATCCGCCGCAGCAGTGGAGCCGAGTGCCGGCCGACGTCGAAGCCCTGCTCCGTCTGCTGGGACTCCTCCGCCGGGTGCATCAGGAACCGGTACACCTGGGGCATCGCCTCGATGGAGGCGAGGTACGTGTCGAGGGTCGCCTCCACCCGCCGCCGACGGTCGGAGGGCGCGTCCAGCGCCGCCCGGAGGGCCGAGAGCAGCCCGTCGGTGTGCCGCTTGGCCAGCGCGCGGTACAGCCCGCCCTTGTCGCCGAAGTGCCGGTAGAGGATGGGCTTGGTGATCCCGGCCTCCGCCGCGATCGCGTTCATCGACGCCTTCGGGCCGTCCCGGAGCACCACACGGTCCGCCGCCTCCAGCAGCTCTCGCCGGCGCTGCTCGGCCGACTTCTGCTGATCGGCCCGGTGTGCAGTGTCCATGGTGTCTCTCCCCGCCCGTGCGTGTTCCGTAAGGCTTGCGCAACGTAACACCCGGCCGCCCGTCGGCGCGTTCCGGGCCGCGGCCGATGGCCGGTGCGGGACGCCGGTTGACAGCGGATACTCGCCGGTAACAGACTGCCGTTACCGCAAGTAACGCAGTGCTGGGAGGGAACATGGCCGAGTTCACGCTCGATCTCAACGACGACCAGAAGCAGGTCCGTGACTGGCTTCACGGCTTCGCCGCGGACGTGATGCGCCCCGCCGCCGCCGAATGGGACGAGCGTGAGGAGACCCCCTGGCCGATCATCCAGGAAGCCGCCAAGCTCGGCATCTACTCGCTCGACTTCTACGCCCAGCAGTTCTTCGACCCGACCGGCCTCGGCATCCCGATGGCGATGGAGGAGCTCTTCTGGGGCGACGCGGGCATCGCCCTGTCCATCGTCGGCACCGGCCTCGCCGCCGTCGGCGTGCTCGCCAACGGCACCGAGGAGCAGATCGGCACCTGGATCCCGCAGATGTACGGCGACGTCAACGACGTCAAGGTCGCCGCCTTCTGCTCCTCCGAGCCCGACGCCGGCTCCGACGTCGCCTCCATGCGCACCCGCGCCGTCTACGACGAGGCCACGGACGAGTGGGTCCTCAACGGCACCAAGACCTGGGCCACCAACGGCGGCATCGCCAACGTCCACGTCGTCGTCGCCTGTGTCGACCCGGAGCTCGGCTCGAAGGGCCACGCCTCCTTCATCGTGCCGCCGAACACCCCCGGTCTCTCCCAGGGCCAGAAGTTCCAGAAGCACGGCATCCGCGCCTCCCACACCGCCGAGGTCGTCCTCGAGGACGTGCGCGTCCCCGGCAGCTGCCTGCTCGGCGGCAAGGACAAGCTGGACGAGCGTCTCGCCCGGGCCCGCGAGAAGGCGAAGAAGGGCGGCGAGCGCGTGAAGAACGCCGCCATGGCCACCTTCGAGGCATCCCGCCCGGCCGTCGGCGCCATGGCCGTCGGCACCGCCCGCGCCGCGTACGAGGTCGCCCTCGACTACGCCAAGACCCGCGAGCAGTTCGGCCGGCCGATCATCGACAACCAGGGCATCGCCTTCCAGCTCGCCGACATGCGCACCCAGATCGACGCCGCCCGCCTGCTGGTCTGGCGCGCCTCCTGGATGGCGACCACCGGCAAGCCGTTCACCGCGGCCGAGGGCTCCATGTCCAAGCTGTTCGCCAGCGAGGTCGCCAAGAAGGTCACCGCCCAGGCCATCCAGATCCTCGGCGGCAACGGCTTCACCCGCGAGTACCCGGTGGAGCGCATGCACCGCGACGCCGCGATCTACACCATCTTCGAGGGCACCAGCGAGATCCAGCGCCTGGTCATCGCCCGCACCCTCTCGGGCATGCAGATCCGCTGACCCCCCACGGGCCCGCGCCGGCTCCGCTCCCGTGGGGGGAGCCGGAGCCGGCGCACGGTTCCGGCCAACAGGCCGGTTCCGGACGGGAGCCCGCCGGCCCCTGTCCGCCGGATCGCCACTGCGGCACAATCGGCCGGGAAACGATCAAGGGGGCGTGGATCCATGGCAACCAGCGGAAACGGGATTCCCGGGCCGGCGGGACTCCCGCTGCTCGGCTCGATGTTCGACCTCAAGAACGACTCGCTCGGCACCTTCCTGCGGGCCCAGCGCGAACACGGCGACGTCGTGCGGATCACCGCCGGCCCGCCCGGGATCCGGGCCACCGTGTACGGGATCTTCTCCGCCGAGGGCGCGCAGCAGGTGCTCGCCACCGACTCGGCCAACTTCCGCAAGGACAACCACTTCTACCAGGAGATCCGCGAGTCCTTCGGCAACGGCCTGCTGACCAGCCAGGACGAGGACTACCTGCGGCAGCGCCGGCTCGTCCAGCCGCTGTTCACCAAGCGCCGGGTCGACGGCTACGCCGAGGCCGTCGCCGCCGAGGTCGCCCGGGTCGTCGAGTCCTGGCGGGACGCCCCGGACGGCACCGTGGACGTGCTCGCCGAGATGACCGGGCTCGCGCTGCGGGCGGTCGCCCGGGTCCTCTTCGGCACCGACGTCGACGCGGCCGTCGAGATCGTCGAGCGCTGCTTCCCCGTCATCAACGACTACGTGCTGCGCCGCGGCTTCTCCCCGCTCAACGCCCCCCGCGACTGGCCCACGCCCGGCAACCGGCGGGCCGCCGCCGCGCAGGGGGAGCTGTTCGCCGTCTGCGACCGGATCATCGCCGAACGCGGCGCCGCCGGCCGGGGCGGGACCGACCTGCTGAGCCTGCTCGCCGAGGCGGAGAGCGACGGGGACCGCGGCTTCGACGCGGGCGAACTGCGCGAGCAGGTCCTCATCTTCCTGCTCGCCGGCCACGAGACCACCGCCACCTCGCTCGGCTTCGCCCTGCACCTGCTGGCCCTGCACCCCGAGGTGCGCGAGCGCGCCCACGAGGAGGTCGACCGGGTCCTGGGCGGCCGCGTCCCCACAGCCGCCGACCTGGACGCCCTGCCGTACCTCACCCGGGTCCTCAAGGAGGCCATGCGGCTCTTCCCGGCCGCCCCGGCCATCGGCCGCCGCGCCGTCGTCGCCACCGAGATCGGCGGCCACACCGTCCCCGCCGGCGCCGACGTGATCGTCGCCCCGTGGGTCACCCACCGTCACCCCCGCTACTGGCCGGACCCTGAGCGCTTCGACCCCGACCGGTTCACGCCCCAGGCGGAGGCCGAGCGGCCCCGCTACGCCTGGTTCCCCTTCGGCGGCGGCCCGCGCGCCTGCATCGGCCAGCACTTCTCGATGCTGGAGTCCGTGATCGCCCTGGCGATGCTCCTCCAGGCCTACGACCTCGACGCCGTCGACACCGACGTCCCGCTCTCCACGGGCATCACCCTCCAGCCCCTGGGCACGGCCCGCGTCCGACTCAAGGAGCGCGGCGCGTAGCCACCCGGCCGGCCCACGCGAGGGTCCGCCCCGGACCCCCGCGTCGGCGGATCAGCGCGTGGCGGCCACGACGGTGGCGTACCGGTCCTCGTCGACGAGGACCCGGGCCGTGAGGCCGGCCGATGTCAGGATTGCGATCGCGGCCTCGCACTGCCGCTCGCTCGCCTCGCTCAGCAGGACGCCGCCGGGCGCCAGCCAGCCGGGCGCCTCCGCGGCCACCCGGCGCAGCACGTCGAGGCCGTCCGCGCCGCCGTCCAGGGCCACCAGCGGTTCGTGGTCGCGGGCCTCCGCCGGCAGCAGGCCGACCTCGTCGGACGGCACGTACGGCACGTTCGCGACCAGCACCTCGACCCGGCCGCGCAGCTCCTCGGTCAGCGGCGCGAAGAGATCGCCCTCGTACACCCGGCCGCCGCGCGGCTCCACGTTCCGCCGGGCGCAGCGCACCGACGCCGGTTCGATGTCCGCGGCGTGCACCTCCGCGCCCGCCACCCGCGCCAGCAGCACCGCGGCGGCCGCACCCGACCCGCAGCACAGGTCGACGCAGACAGCCCCGGGCCGGGCCGCCGCCACCGCCCGCTCGACCAGGAACTCGGTCCGCCGGCGCGGCACGAACACGCCGGGGTCGACCTGTATCCGCAGGCCCCCGAAGTCCGCCCAGCCCACCACGTGCTCCAGCGGCAGCCCCGCGGCCCGCCGCTCCACCAGCACGTCCAGCTCGGCCGGTCCGGCCGCGGCCGCGCGCAGCAGCTCCGCCTCCTCCTCGGCGAAGACGCAGCCCGCGGCGCGCAGCCGCTCCACCACCCCCTGCTCAGGCAAGCTGGGCCTCGATCGCCGCCACCAGCTCCGGGGCCTCCGGCTCGGTGCGCGGACGGAAGCGGGTGACCGTGCCGTCACGGCCGATGAGGAACTTCTCGAAGTTCCACTGCACGTCGCCGGCCTCGCCCTCGGCGTCCGCGAACCGCGTCAGCTCCGCGTACAGCGGGTGCCGGTCCGCCCCGTTGACGTCCGTCTTCTCCAGGAGCGGGAAGCTCACCCCGTACGTCGTCGAGCAGAACGTCTCGATCTCCTCCGCGCTGCCCGGCTCCTGGCCCGCGAACTGGTTGCAGGGCACGCCGAGGACGGTGAAGCCCTTGTCCGCGTACTCCTTCTGCAGCCGCTCCAGACCGGCGTACTGCGGCGTCAGGCCGCACTTCGAGGCGACGTTCACCACCAGGACGGCCCGGTCGCGGTAGTCGGCGAGGGACAGGGGCTCACCCGCGAGGGTCTTCAGCGGAATTTCGTACAGGCTCATGGACGGTTCCTCCTAGGCATGAGGTTTGATCTCAGCATGGGAGACGAACCGCTGGCAATCGAGATCGATTCCGCACCGGACGACGAGGCCGCCCGCCGCGTGTGGTGCCGGCTCTGCGGCCGCCCGCTCACCGGCGACCGGTCCCGCCGCACGGGCCTCGGCCCCGCCTGCGACGCCAAGCTCCACCCGCCCGGCCCCGACATCCGCACCCGCCGCCACGAGGTCGAGCAGGACACCCTGCCGGGCGTCTGACCCGGGGCGGGCTACAGCTTGCGGAACAGGCCCTCCTGGACCACCGACACCAGCAGCCGGCCCTCCCGGTCGTAGATCCGGCCCCGGGCCAGGCCCCGCCCGCCCGTCGCGATCGGGGACTCCTGGTCGTACAGGAACCACTCGTCGGCGCGGAACGGGCGGTGGAACCACATCGCGTGGTCCAGCGACGCCATGTCGAAGCCCCGCGGCCCCCACAGCGGCTCCACCGGGATCCGCACCGCGTCGAGGAGCGTCATGTCCGAGGCGTACGTCAGCGCGCAGGTGTGCACCAGCGGGTCGTCGCCCAGCGGGCCGACCGCCCGCATCCACACCGCGCTGCGCGGGTCCGTGTCCTGGACCTCCTCCTTCGTCCAACGCAGCCGGTCCACGTAGCGGATGTCGAAGGGCTGCCGCCGGGCCATCCGCTCCAGCGCCTCCGGCAGCGTGCCGAGGTGGTCGCGGATCTCGTCCGCGAGCCGCGGCAGCGTCTCCGGGTCGGTCAGGTGCCGCGGCGGGAGCTGGTGCTCGAAGGCGGACTCCTCCGGCTTGTGGAACGACGCCGTCAGATTGAAGATCGTCCGGCCCTGCTGGACCGCGGTGACCCGCCGCGTCGTGAACGAGCGCCCGTCCCGCACCCGCTCCACCTGGTACACGATCGGCACCCCCGGCCGGCCCGGCCGCAGGAAGTACGCGTGCAGCGAGTGCACCGGCCGGTCGCCCTCCGTCGTCCGCCCGGCCGCCACCAGCGCCTGCCCGGCGACCTGCCCGCCGAACACCCGCTGCAGCGACTCGTGCGGGCTGCGCCCGCGGAAGATGTTCACCTCGATCTGCTCCAGGTCGAGCAGGTCCACGAGCCTCTCGGCGGGATTGGTCACCACATGTCTCCTCTACCGCGGGCCCACGGCCGTCACCCGGACGACCGCCCTGCCCTCCTCGTCGGAGGCGGCCAGATCCACCTCCGCGCTGATGCCCCAGTCATGGTCGCCGTTCGGGTCGGCGAAGGTCTGCCGGACGCGCCAGAGACCGTGCGCCGGGTCCTCCTCGATCGACAGCAGCTTCGGGCCACGCGCGTCCGGGCCGGTGCCCAGCTCCTCGTACTCGTCCCAGTACCCGTCCATGGCCTCGCCCCAGGCGTCCGCGTCCCAGCCCGACTCGCCGTCCAGCTCGCCCAGCTCGTCCACGTGGTCGAGCGCCGCCAGCTCCACCCGGCGGAACATCGCGTTGCGCACCAGCACCCGGAAGGCGCGGGCGTTCGCCGTGACCGGCTTGACCTGGTCGGCCTTCTCCTGCGCCTCCTCGGCCGTCTCGATCTCCGGGTTGGCCAGCTGCTCCCACTCGTCGAGCAGCGAGGAGTCCACCTGGCGCACCATCTCGCCCAGCCAGGCGATCAGGTCCTCCAGGTCCTCGGTCTTCAGGTCGTCAGGGATCGTGTGGTCCAGCGTCTTGTACGCGCTCGCCAGATAGCGCAGCACGATGCCCTCGGTCCGGGCCAGCTCGTAGAACGACGTGAACTCGGTGAAGGACAGGGCCCGTTCGTACATGTCGCGGATCACCGACTTCGGCGACACCGGGTGGTCGCCCACCCACGGGTGCGACGTCCGGTACGTGTTGTACGCGTGCCACAGCAGCTCTTCCAGCGGCTTCGGGTACGAGATGTCCTGGAGCCGCTCCATCCGCTCCTCGTACTCCACGCCGTCGGCCTTCATCGCGCCGACCGCCTCGCCGCGCGCCTTGTTCTGCTGCGCGGCCAGGATCTGCCGCGGGTCGTCGAGCGTCGACTCGACCACGGACACCATGTCGAGCGCGTACGACGGCGACTCCGGGTCCAGCAGGTCGAAGGCGGCCAGCGCGAAGGTGGACAGCGGCTGGTTCAGCGCGAAGTCCTGCTGCAGGTCCACGGTCAGCCGGATCGTGCGGCCCTCGGCGTCCGGGGTCTCCAACTGCTCGACCACCCCGCCGGCGAGCAGCGAGCGGTAGATCGCGATGGCCCGGCGGATGTGCCGCAGCTGGTTCTTGCGCGGCTCGTGGTTGTCCTCCAGGAGCTTGCGCATCGCCTCGAAGGCGTTGCCCGGGCGGGCGATCACCGACAGCAGCATCGTGTGCGTGACCCGGAAGCGCGAGGTCAGCGGCTCCGGCTCGGAGGCGATCAGTTTCTCGAAGGTGTTCTCCGACCAGGCGACGAAGCCCTCCGGGGCCTTCTTGCGGACCACCTTGCGGCGCTTCTTCGGGTCGTCGCCCGCCTTCGCCAGCGCCTTCTCGTTCTCGATCACGTGCTCCGGCGCCTGCGCCACCACGAAACCGGCGGTGTCGAAGCCCGCCCGGCCCGCCCGGCCGGCGATCTGGTGGAACTCCCGGGCCCGCAGGGTGCGCACCCGGTTGCCGTCGTACTTCGTCAGCGCCGTGAACAGCACCGTGCGGATCGGCACGTTCACGCCCACCCCGAGCGTGTCCGTCCCGCAGATCACCTTCAGCAGACCGGCCTGCGCCAGCTTCTCGACCAGACGCCGGTACTTCGGCAGCATGCCCGCGTGGTGCACGCCGATGCCGTGCCGCACGTAGCGCGAGAGGTTCTTGCCGAACTTCGTGGTGAAGCGGAAGTTGCCGATCATCTCGGCGATGGCGTCCTTCTCCTCCCGCGAGCACATGTTGATGCTCATCAGGGACTGCGCCCGCTCGACGGCCTGCGCCTGGGTGAAGTGGACGATGTAGACCGGCGCCTGCTTGGTCTCCAGGAGCTCGGTGAGGGTGTCCGTGATGGGCGTCAGCCGGTACTCGTACGACAGCGGCACCGGCCGCGTCGCCGAGCGGACGGTGGCGGTGGGCCGCCCCGTCCGCCGGGTCAGGTCCTTCTCGAACATCGACACGTCGCCGAGCGTCGCCGACATCAGCACGAACTGCGCCTGCGGCAGTTCGAGCAGCGGGATCTGCCAGGCCCAGCCGCGGTCCGGCTCCGCATAGAAGTGGAACTCGTCCATCACGACCTGGCCGATGTCGGCGTCCTTGCCGTCGCGCAGCGCGATCGACGCCAGTACCTCGGCCGTGCAGCAGATCACCGGCGCGTCCGCGTTCACCGATGCGTCGCCGGTCAGCATGCCGACGTTCTCGGTGCCGAAGATCTTGCACAGGTCGAAGAACTTCTCCGACACCAGCGCCTTGATCGGCGCGGTGTAGAAGGTGACCTGGTCGTTCGCGAGCGCCGCGAAGTGCGCCCCCGCCGCGACCAGCGACTTCCCGGAGCCGGTGGGGGTCGAGAGGATCACGTTGGCCCCGGAGACCACCTCGATCAGCGCCTCCTCCTGGGCCGGGTACAGCGAGATGCCCCGGCCCTCCGCCCATGAGGTGAAGGCCTCGAAGAGGGCGTCGGGGTCGGCGGTCG
Organism: Streptomyces tritici; assembly: GCF_048500665.1. NCBI lineage: Bacteria > Bacillati > Actinomycetota > Actinomycetes > Kitasatosporales > Streptomycetaceae > Streptomyces > Streptomyces tritici. The sequence continues at coordinate 677,043 of NZ_CP183183.1, read as the reverse complement.
CAGGCAGCTGATCGATAAGGGTCACGCCCCCATCTTGCCTGGATTCCCCCCGGAGGAGGGAACCGGCCGCCGGCCCGAAGATCACGGAGGATACGATGCCCCGTCTACCGGTCGTCAACTGGGCACCGGCGTACGACGAATGGGGCGGGGAACGACGATGATGGGACCGGCGCACTCGCTGTCCGGAGCGGCGGCCTGGCTGGGCGTCGGGGCGGCTGCGGCCGGCTTCGGGCACCCGATGCCGTGGCCGGTGCTCGTCGTCGGGGCGCTCATCTGCGCGGGCGCGGCGCTCGCGCCGGACCTCGACCACAAGTCCGCGACGATCTCGCGCGCCTTCGGGCCGGTCTCGAAGGGCCTGTGCGAGATCGTCGACAAGCTGTCGTACGCGGTCTACAAGGCGACCCGGTCCACGGCCGACCCGCGCCGGTCGGGCGGTCACCGCACCCTGACCCACACATGGGTCTGGGCGGTGCTGATCGGCGCGGGTTCCTCCGCGGCGGCCGTCGGCGGCGGCCGCTGGGCGGTCCTCGCGATCCTCTTCGTCCACCTCGTGCTGGCTGTCGAGGGACTCCTGTGGCGGGCCGCCCGGATGTCCAGCGACGTGCTGGTGTGGCTGCTGGGCGCGACCAGCGCGTGGATCCTCGCGGGCGTGCTCGACAAGCCCGGCAGCGGCGCCGACTGGCTGTTCGCCGGTCAGGACTACCTGTGGCTCGGCCTGCCGATCGTGCTCGGCGCGCTCGTGCACGACATCGGCGACGCGCTGACCGTCTCCGGCTGCCCGATCCTGTGGCCGATCCCGGTCGGCCGCAAGCGCTGGTACCCGGTCGGCCCGCCGAAGGCGATGCGGTTCCGGGCCGGTTCCTGGGTGGAGCTGAAGGTGCTCATGCCCGTGTTCATGCTGCTCGGCGGCGTGGGCGGCGCGTCCGCGCTCGGCTACCTGTAGGGGGAGGGGCCATGGGGATACTCGACGCCTTCCGCGGCGGAGCCGGCTCCCGGAGCCCGAAGGTGCTGGAGCGCCGGATCCGGGCCGCCCACGCGCTGATCGACCAGGGGCGGCACGCGGAGGCCGAGGAGGGCCTGCGCTCCGTGATCCGCGACGCCCGGCACCCGCTCGGCGCGACACACCCCGTGACGGCCGCGGCGCGGCTCGCCCTGGTGGCGGTGCTCCACGCGGCCGGGCGCTTCGCCGAGGCGGAGGACGAGGCCCGCGCGGTCGCCGCGACGCGCCGGCACCTCGCGGACGACGTCGTGCGGGTACAGGCGCTGAGCCTCGCGGCGATGGTCGGCAGCGTGCGGGGCCGGCACGAGGAGGCCCTCGCCGCGTACGACGAACTGCTGCCCGAGCTGACCCGGATCTGCGGGCCCGACGACCTGGCGACCCTCCAGCTGCGGACCAACCGCGCGCACGCCCTCGGCCTGACCGGGCGGTACGAGCAGGCCGCGGCGGAGGCCCACGAGGCCGCGGGCCGCGCGGACCGGCTGACGGCGCCGGCCGCCGTCATGCCGTGGCTCGCGGCCCGGACGGCGCTCGTGTACGCCCTGAACGGCGCCGGCCGCCACCAGGAGGCCGAGGTCGTGGCCCGGGAGGCCCTCGGGCACGCCACGGCAGCCGGCGCGACCAGGTTCCTGCTGGTCCTCGGCGCCTCGCTCGCCCGCGCGCTCGACGGTCAGGACCGGCACGCCGAGGCGCTGGCCGCGGTCGAGGCCGCCCGGCTGTACGACACCGGCGCGTACGCCGCCGACACCGGCCTGACCGAGCTCGCGGTGGCCCGCGCCCTGTTCGGCCTGGGCCGCGCGGCCGAGGCGCGCGAGGAGGCCGGGCGGGCGCTGGCGTCCTGCGAGGCGGTGCTCGGCCCGGACCACGCCCGGACCACGGAGGCCCGCGCCCTGGCGACGCGGACGGGGGAGTGACGCCGACGCAGGGGTGACGCCGTCCACGGGGAGCGGCGCCGTACATGGGCGCGAGGCCCGGAGTGGCCGGTTCCGTCCCGCGCCGTCCCCTGTGTCGCGCCGTGTGCCGTCTGGCCATACCGTCCCGCGCCGTCCATGATGTCTCCTCATGCACGCCGACGGGCCGTCAGAAACCCGTCGGCTTCCGGCTGTCGGACTGGGGGGTCCACATGAACGGACGGAGAGCACGACAGGCACACGGCACCCGGCGGGGGATCACGGCGGCGCTCACGGCGCTCGCCGCGCTGGCCGTGGCCGTACCGGCGGGGGCCGCTCAGGCGGCCCAGGCCGCGGGGAAGCCCTGCGTCCCGTCGATCAAGAAGCTGCGCACCCTGACGCCCACCGGCGGCGGCTCCGTCACCGGCCTCGGGCCGCGCGGCCTGAGCGTGGGCAGGGCCGGGGGCAAGCCCGTCTACTGGCGCGGGGACCGGATCCGGCAGGTGCCGCTGCCCGCGGGCTACACCGGCGGCACGGTCGCCGCCGTGAACCGCCACGGCCTGATGGCGGGCACGTTCACCGCGCCCGGCCGGCCGCCGGCCGCGTTCAGCTACCGTGCGGGCGCGCCCGCCGCCACGCTGCTGCCCGGCGGCGGGACCGTGCGGGACCTCAACGCGTCCGGGCGGATCGTGGGGGAGCGGCTCGAGGACGGCCGGGTGGTCGGCGTCGAGTGGCAGGGCCGCACGCTGCGGCGCGAACTCGCCGTGCCCGCGCACGTCCGCCTGCGGGCGATCGGCGGGATCAACGACGCCGGGCAGATCGTCGGCGACGGCTACGGCTGGAACGAGGAGTACGCGGGCGACTACTTCGCGGCCCTGACGTGGAGCGCCGGCGCGACGTCGGTGGCGGCCGAGCTTCCCCCGGTGTACCCGGGGGACACGTACTCCACGTACGAGCCGCGCGAGATCGACGAGCGCGGCCGGATCGTCGGCGTCTTCACCTACTCGCGGGCCATGGAGTCCTCGGGGCTGCTGTGGACCCCGCCGTACGCGGAGCACCCGCGGCACCTCGCGCCCGCGGGCGGCCGCACCGCGGGCGAACTGGTCGACCTCAGCCCGACGACCGGCGTCGCCGTCGGCACCGCGGCGGACTCCCCGATCACCGGCCCGTGGCCGCCGGAGACGGCCCCGCCGGTGCAGGCCCAGTACTGGCCGGGCGACGGGCCCGTCCTGCTCCTGCCCCGCCTCGCCGAGGGAGGCGTGTCCGGCGCGCACGCGGTGGACGACCGCGACCGGGTGGGCGGCAGCGCCGCCGACGCCTCCGGCCGCGTCCACCCGGTCATCTGGACCTGCGCCTCGCGCCAGGCCTACGCCCCGCCGGCGTAGGAGACCCGCCGGCGGCCGTTCGCTCAGCCGTGCCAGGACCTCCACAGCGCCGCGTACGCGCCGTCGGCGGCCACGAGTTCGTGGTGGCTGCCGAGCTCGGTGACCCGGCCGTCCTCGACGACGGCGATCACGTCGGCGTCGTGGGCGGTGTGGAGGCGGTGGGCGATGGCGACGACCGTACGGCCGTCCAGGACGCGCGCCAGGGACCGTTCGAGATGGCGGGCGGCCCGCGGGTCCAGCAGGGACGTCGCCTCGTCGAGGACCAGGGTGTGCGGGTCCGCCAGGACCAGCCGGGCCAGCGCGATCTGCTGGGCCTGCGCCGGGCTCAGCGCCAGGCCGCCCGAGCCGACCTCCGTGTCGAGGCCCTCGTCCAGCGCCCGCGCCCAGCCGTCGGCGTCGACCGCGCCGAGCGCCGCCCACAGCTCGGCGTCCTCGGCCCCGGTCCGCGCAAGGAGCAGGTTGTCCCGCAGCGAGCCGACGAAGACGTGGTGCTCCTGGTTGACCAGCGCCACGTGCTCCCGCACCCGCTCGGCCGGCATCCGCGCCAGCTCGGCCGCGCCCAGCGTGACCGAGCCGGTGCGCGGGGCGTAGATGCCCGCCAGGAGCCGGCCCAGCGTGGACTTGCCGGCGCCCGACGGGCCGACCAGGGCGAGCCGGGTGCCCGGGGCGACGTCCAGCGACACCCGGTGCAGCACGTCGACGCCCTCGCGGTAGCCGAAGCGCACCTCGTCCGCGCGGACCTCACGGCCGTTCGGACGCACCTCCGCGTCGCCCGCGTCCGGCTCGATGTCGCGCACGCCCACCAGCCGGGCCAGCGACACCTGGGCCACCTGCAATTCGTCGTACCAGCGCAGCACGATGCCGACCGGGTCCACCAGCATCTGCGCGAGCAGCGCGCCGGTGGTCAGCTGGCCCACGTTCATCCAGCCCTCGAGGACGAAGAAGCCGCCGATCAGCAGCACCGAGGCGAGCACCACGATGTGGGTCAGATTGACGACCGGGAAGAGCACGCTCCGCAGGAACAGCGTGTACCGCTCCCAGGCCGTCCACTCCTTGATCCGCCGGTCCGACAGTGCGATCCGGCCCGCGCCGAGCCGGTGCGCCTCGATCGTGCGGCCCGCGTCGACGGTCTCGGCCAGGGCGGCGGCGACCGCCGCGTAGCCGGCCGCCTCCGAGCGGTACGCCGCGCCGGCCCGCCGGAAGTACCAGCGGCAGCCGGTGATCAGCAGCGGCGCGGCGATCACCACGGCGAGCGCCAGCGGCGGCGCGGTCAGCGTCAGTCCGCCGATCAGCAGCCCCGCCCACACCACGCCGATGGCCAGTTGCGGCACGGCCTCGCGCATCGCGTTGGACAGCCGGTCGACGTCCGTGGTGATCCGGGACAGCAGGTCACCCGTCCCCGCCCGCTCCAGGACGCTCGGCGGCAGCGCCACCGCCCGCACGAGGAAGTCCTCGCGAAGGTCGGCCAGCATCTCCTCGCCGAGCATCGCCCCGCGCAGCCGCACCAGCCGCACGAACACGGCCTGCACCGCCAGCGCGGCCGCGAACAGACCGACCAGGTACGGCAGTCGGAGCTCGCGCGCCCCGTCGGCCAGCCGCTCGACGAGGTCGCCGAGCAGGTACGGGCCCGCCATGGAGGCCACCACGGCCACCGCGTTCACGCAGACCAGCAGGACGAACGCCCGCCGGTGCCGGCGCAGCAGCTCCCGCACGTACTGGCGTACGGTCGCCGGCGTGCCGACCGGGAGGGTGGTGGCCGTGGTCGGTTTCGCCGGGTCGTACTCCGGCGGGGCGATGCCGATCATGCCGACTCCCCTTCCGCTTCCGCGAGTTCCAGTGCGTCGTCGAGCGCCTTCAGTTCCGCGAGTTCCTCGTCCGTCTCACGGGTGACCACGGCGCGGTACCGGGGCTCCGTCCGCAGCAGTTCGCGGTGCGTGCCCACGGCCACCGTCTGTCCCTCGTGGACCAGCACGACCCGGTCCGCGCGGTCGAGCAGCAGCGGCGAGGAGGCCAGGACCACCGTCGTGCGGCCCTCCCGCAGCCGGGCGACGCCCGCCGCGATCCGGGACTCGGTGTGCGAGTCGACCGCCGAGGTCGGCTCGTCGAGCACCAGCACCTCCGGGTCGGTGACCAGCGAACGGGCCAGCGCCAGCCGCTGCCGCTGCCCGCCGGACAGCGAGCGTCCGCGCTCGGTGATCCGGGTGCGCATCGGGTCGCCGTCGGCGTCGGCCGACGCCTGCGCCAGGGCGTCCAGCACATCGGCGCACTGCGCCGCCTCCAGCGCCTCCGAGGCCGCGACCTTCCCGGAGGAGGGCACGTCCAGGAGCTCCGCCAGCGTGCCCGAGAGCAGCACGGGGTCCTTGTCCTGGACGAGGACGGCGGTGCGGGCGGTGTCCAGCAGCAGTTCGTCCAGCGGCACCGCGCCGAGCAGCACCGAGGCGTGCGCCTCGTCCGGCTCCGCCGGATGGCCGCCGAGCCGGTCGGCGAGCCGCCCGGCCGCGTCGGGGTCGCCGCACACCACGGCGGTGAGCAGCCCGGCCGGGGCGAGGACGCCGGTGGCCGGGTCGTACAGGTCGCCCCCGAGGGACGCCGCCGTGGTGTCGGCGCGCGTCTCGGCGGTGGTCGTGGTCCGGGCCAGCGCCAGCACGCGGGCGGCCCGCCGCGCCGACGGCTTGGAGAAGGAGTACGCCATCGCGATCTCCTCGAAGTGCCGCAGCGGCTGGTACGTGAGCGCCACCATGCCGTACACGGTGACCAGTTCACCGACCGTGATCCGCCCGTCGAGCGCGAGCCGCGCCCCGTACGCGACGACCACGAGCAGCAGCACGCCCGGCAGCACCACCTGGACGGCCGCGATCAGCGCCCACATCCGGGCGCTGCGCACGGCGGCCCGGCGGACCTCCTGCGAGGCGGCCCGGTAGCGGCCGAGGAACAGTTCCTCGCCGCCGATGCCGCGCAGCACCCGCAGGCCCGCGACGGTGTCCGAGGCCAGTTCGGTGGCCCGGCCCGCCTTCTCGCGCTGCTCGTCGGCGCGCCGGGTGGCGCGCGGCAGCAGCGGCAGCACGGCCAGGGCGAGCACCGGGACGCCCGCGGCGACGACGACGCCGAGCGCGGGCTGGTACACCACCAGGCCCACGCAGACCAGGACGAGCGTGAACGCGGCGGCGGCGAAGCGGGAGAGCGCCTCGACGAACCAGCCGATCTTCTCGACGTCGCCCGTGGAGACCGCGACGACCTCGCCCGCCGCGACCCGCCGGGTGAGCACCGAACCGAGCTCGGCGGTCTTCCGGGACAGCAGCTGCTGCACCCGGGCGGCGGCGGTGATCCAGTTCGTGACGGCGACCCGGTGGAGCATCATGTCGCCCACGGCGAGGGCGAGACCGAGCAGGCCGATCAGTCCGCCGGCGAGCGCGAGCCGTCCGCCGCTGCCGTCGATGACGGCCTGCACGGCGAGGCCGACGCCGAGGGGCAGCGCGGCGATGGCGAGCTGGAGCAGCAGGCCCCAGAGCATCGCCTTCACCTGCCCGCCCAGCTGGTTGCGGCCGAGCCAGAGGAGGAACCGCGTGCCCGAGCGCACATCGGGGACCCCGGGATCGGCGTACGGAAGTTCACGGATCTGCATGACGTCCCAGGCTGTCTGTGGGGGTGGGCGGTACGGCGAGCCGGTGGCTCAAACCGTGCAAGGTTCGCCTTCCGGGACGGCGATCGGCAAACGATTTTCCCGCAACCCGGCGCAGAACACGCCAAGATCGCACACCGCCCTCTGGACCGCACCACCCTTCCCGCGCTTCACTCGCGTGCCATGAGACCTCAGAGGATCATGAGCATGATCACCGGCCTGGTGCTGGCGGCCGGCACACTCTTCTCGGCCGTCCCTGCAGCCGCCGCCGACGACCCGGCGGCCCCCGCCCCACCGGCCGAATTCGGCAGCGACTGGCACGATCCGATCACGGCCGCGCCGCCCGTCCCCAAGCCCGACACCCGGTCCTGCACGGTCACCCTGGCGCAGGCCCAGTTCCGCGACTTCACCCCGTACCGCGGGAGTTACGCCCCGCCGAAGGAGTGCGGCACCCGCTGGAACAAGGTGGTGCTGCGCCTGGACGGCAACGTGAAGGGCCGTCAGTACGACCGCCTCGGCCATGTCAGCGTCGGCGGCGTCGAGATCCTGCGCACCTCCACCCCGCAGCCCTCGCCCGACGGCATCGTCTGGTCGGTCGAGAAGGACGTCACCCGCTACCGCGACACCCTCGCCCGCCCCCAGCCCGTCGAGATGCTCATCGGCAACGTCGTCAACGAGACGTACACCGGCGTCCTCGACGTCAAGGTCACCCTCACCTTCTACGCCGCCCAGGGGAACGTCCGGCCCGCCGCCACCCCCGACAAGGTCCTGCCGCTTCAGGACTCCCGGGTGACCACCCCGCGCAACACCGAGCGGATCCTCGCCGAGGTGTACGCCACCGGCTCCGGCGGCGGCTGCGAGGAGTACTGGTACATGACGGCGCCCGCCGCCGCCCCGTACTCCTGCCACGCCGACGACGGCCCGTACCGCGAGGTGCGGATCTCCGTGGACGGCCGGCTCGCCGGCATCGCCGCCCCCTTCCCGACCGTCTGGACCGGCGGCTGGTCCAACCCCTTCCTCTGGTACGTCACGCCCGGCCCGCGCGCCTTCGACGTCCAGCCGGTCGTCTACGACCTCACCCCGTTCGCGGCGCTGCTCAACGACGGCCGCGAGCACCGCGTCGAGGTCTCCGTCGCCGGCGTCCCGGCCGGGCAGACCGGCTGGAGCACCCCGACCAACCTGCTGCTCTGGCAGGACGAGGGCAGCTCCGTGGTGACCGGCGCGCTGGACCGGCACGAGGAGTCCGCGCCGCGCAACTCCTCGGTGCACACGGCCGGTCCGGAGCACCGGCTCGACACCGACGGCGGCCACCGGCTCACCGTCGCCGGCCACCTGAACACCTCGCACGGCCGGGTCGCCACCACCGTCACCCGCAGCGTCGCGAACACCTCCGTCCACCGCTGGACGGACGGCGAGAACCTCGACGCGCTCACCGCGAGCTGGACCGACGACGAGTCCGTCACCGTCGGCCGGACCACGACCCGCACCCACCGGACGTACACCATGGACGGCGAGACCACCCTCGGCGCGGACGCCCGGCTGCGGACCGTGCTGACCCTCGGCGACCGGGCCGACACGACCGTCCTGCGCGGCGGCGAGCGGCTGTCCTGGCAGCGGCTCGACGACCGCTACGAGGGCGACGCCACGTACACCACGGGCGTCCCGCGCGACCAGCGGCACGCGGTCGGGACGACGTCCGAGCGCTACCGCGTGTACGGCTCGGCCGGCTGCCACGACCGCTCCCTGAAGACCGTGCAGGGCACGCTCGTGGAGGACCTGCGGCGCTGCTGAACGGCCGTCGGGGTCCGGAGGCTCGTACGCCTCCGGACCCCGTCCGCCTGAGCGGGCGTCCGCCTACGCGGGCTTCGCCGAGTCCACGCCCGACCGCGCCTTGCGCCACTCGCCGCGCGTGAAGTCCGGGATCGGCTGCGGCGCGCCCTGGGCCTTGATCGACAGATGGCTGAGCGGCACCGGGGCGGTCCAGGTCGCCGCGTCGTACACGTCGAAGTCGGGGACGAGGCCCAGCTGCATGCACTGCATCAGCCGGAAGATCATGATGTAGTCCATGCCGCCGTGCCCGCCCGGCGGATTGGCGTGTTCCTTCCACAGCCAGTGGTCGAACTCGGCCGCGTAGGCGCCGAAGTCGCCCCACTGGTGGCCCTTGTGGTCCGGCTCGAGGTAGATCCGGGCCGGGTAGTCCTCGAACACGCCCCGCGTCCCGCCGAGACTGTTGATCCGGCTGTACGGGTGCGGGGTGGACACGTCGTGCTCCAGGCGGATCACGCGCCCCTTGGCCGTCTGGACCAGACTGATCGTCCGGTCGCTCTCGATGTACGTCTCCTTCCAGCTCGGGTCGCCCGGCGGCATGTGCTCCTCGCGGTACTGGGCGAGGCCGAGCGCGGGCGTGCCGAAGCTGCTGATGCTGACCACGCGGTCGCCCCGGTTGACGTCCATGTAATTGGCGACCGGGCCGAAGCCGTGGTTCGGGTAGAGGTCGCCGCGGAGCCGGGTGTGCCACAGCCGCCGCCAGGGGCCCTCGTAGTACGTCGGCGAGAACATCAGCTCGCGCAGGTCGTGGTTGTACGCGCCCGCGCCGTGCAGCAGGTCGCCGAACTTGCCGGCGTGCGCCATCCGCAGCACCCGCATCTCGTTGCGGCCGTAGCAGCAGTTCTCCAGCTGCATGCAGTGCCGGCGGGTCTGCTCGGAGAGGTCCACCAGCTCCCACAGGTGGTCGAGCCGCATCGCGATCGGGCACTCGACGCCGACGTGCTTGCCGTGGAGCATCGCCGTCCGCGCCATCTCGAAGTGGAGGTCCCACGGCGTGGCCACGTACACGAAGTCGACGTCGCCGCGCTCGCACAGGCGCGCGTAGTCCTCCTCGCCGTTCGTGTACACGGCGGGGGAGGGCTGTCCGGCGGCGACGACCTTCGCGGCGGCGCGCGCGGTCTTGTCCTTCACCGGGTCGCAGATCGCGACGACACGGACCCAGGGCAGGGCGAGGAAGAGGTCGATCATGCTGCCGCCGCGGTTGCCGAGGCCGATGATGCCGACGCGGACGGTGCTGCGGCGCTCGAAGGGGACGCCGGCCATGGTCGCGCCCCTGCGGGGCGGGGGCGCGGCCGGCGTCCCGGCGGCTTCGGCGGTGGTCCCGGCCTCGGCGGCCAGGGCGGGGTTCGCCCCCCAGGCGCCGATTCCGAGTCCGAGCCCGGCTCCGGCCGCACCGGTGGTTCTGAGGACGGAGCGACGGCTGGGGCGCGGGGGTGTGCTGTCGTTCATGGAACCTCCGATTGCCGTACGTGCATGGTGGGTTCATGAATCCCGCACAGGACCCTGGCCGTTGGGGCTCGGGGTGCGCAAGGGCGCCGTTTGGACTTATGGGGAGGGGTGGTTGGACTCTTCGCGTCCGGTTGCCGTCCGGTCGTCGTCCGGCTCGTGAGGGTGCGGGCCGCCGGGGCTCAGGGGCGGGTGGCGCGCTCCAGTTCCAGGAGCACCGAGCCGTACGTCCGGCCGGTCGCGTGGTCCATGCCGATCTCGCACATCCGGTTCGCCGAGAGGTGTGCGTCGTACGCCCGTGACGTGACCTCGGCGGCCTCGCGGGCCGTCGCCGACTCCGTCAGCTCCTTGTGCAGCAGCCCGCGGTCGCCGGCGAACGCGCAGCAGCCCGCGTCCAGCGGGACGACCACCTCGTCGGCGACGGCCTCGGCCAGGGCCGTGAGCCGGTCCTCGTCGCCCAGGTGCCGCATCGAGCAGGTCGGGTGCAGCACCGCAGAGCCGAGCCTGCGGCGCACCGTGAGCCGGGGGAGCAGTTCGTCCGCGGCCCACACGAGCGAGTCGACCACCGTCAGTTCGGCGTGCAGCTCCCGGTTGGCGTCGGTGAGGTACGGCACCACCTGCCGCGCGAGCCCGAGCGCGCAGGACGAGGCGTCGACGACCAGCGGCAGCGTGCCGCCGGCCGTCCAGCCCCAGGCGGCTTCGACGATCCGGTTCGCCATGATCGCGTCGCCCCGCTCGTACCCCTTGGAGTGCCAGATCGTGGCGCAGCAGGTGCCCGCCACGTCGTCGGGGATCCACACCGGCCGGCCCGCGCGCGCCGCCAGCCGTACGACGGCCTCGGGCAGCGAGGGCTCCGTCGTGTCCTCCGGGCCGCCGAAGATCCGGTTCACACACGCCGGGTAGTACACGGCGGTCGCCGACGGCCGGTGCGTGCGCGGCAGCCGCCGGGGCGCCGGGCCCGGCAGTTCGGGCAGCCACTCCGGTACCAGCTCGGGGCGCAGCGCCCGGCGGGCCAGGCCGGTCACGGATTCCAGGAACCGGTCGCCCAGCGGGGCCGCGGCCGCCACCGCGAGCCGCGCGGCGGCCTCGACGCCGCGGAAGTGCCGTGCCGCGTACGCGGCGGCCCGCTCCCGCGCCGGGGCGTGCGACTCGTGCCGCAGGCCCTTCATCAGCGCCCCGGTGTCGATCCCCACCGGACAGGCCGAGGCGCACAGGGAGTCGGCGGCGCAGGTGTCCACGGCCTCGTACCCGTACGACCGGAGCAGGCTCTCCGCCACCGGCGCCCCGTCGGCCTGCCGCATCAACTCCCTGAGCAGCACGATCCGTTGCCGGGGCGTGGTGGTCAGGTCGCGGCTGGGGCAGACGGGTTCGCAGAAGCCGCACTCGATGCACGGGTCGACGGCGGCCGCCACCTTCGGCAGGGTCTTCAGCCCGCGCAGATGCGCCCTTGGGTCGCGGTCGAGCACGATGCGCGGGGCGAGCACGCCGTCCGGGTCGATCAGACGCTTGGTGCGCCACATCAGTTCGGTGGCGGCCGGGCCCCACTCCAGCTCCAGGAACGGGGCGAGGTTCCGCCCCGTGGCGTGCTCGGCCTTGAGGGAGCCGTCGAAGCGCTCCACGGTCAGCTTGCAGAAGTCGGCCATGAACCGCGCGTACCGCTCCACGTCCGCCGGGTCGGCCGCGTCGAACGCGAGCAGGAAGTGGAGGTTGCCGTGGGCCGCGTGGCCGGCGACGGCCGCGTCGAAGCCGTGCCGTTCCTGGAGGTCCAGCAGCGCCGCGCAGGCCTCGGCCAGCCGCTCGGGCGGGACGGCGAAGTCCTCGGTGATCAGCGTCGTACCGGAGGGGCGCGCGCCGCCGACGGCGGTGACGAACGCCGTGCGGGCCTTCCAGTACCCGGCGACCGTGCCCGGGTCGCGGGTGAACGCGTGGTCCGCCGAGGCGACCGGCGCGACCAGGTCCAGGCCCGCCAGGATCTCCGCGGCGGCGCGCTCGTACGCCTCCAGGGCCGCCGCGTCCGGGGCGCGGAACTCGACGAGCAGCGCCGTCGTGTCCTTCGGCAGTCGGGCCCAGTCGGCAGGGACGCCCGGGACCTTCACGCAGGCGCGCAGCGTGTTGCCGTCCATGAGCTCGACGGCCCGGGCGCCGGCCTCGGTGAAGCGGGGCACGGCCGCGGCCGCGGCGGTCAGCGAGGGGAAGAACAGCAGCGCGGCGGTGGTCGCGCGGTCCAGCGGCAGGGTGTCGAGGACGGCTTCGGCGATGAAGCCGAGGGTGCCCTCGGAGCCGACCATCAGCCCGCGCAGGATGCTCACGGGCGTGTCGCCGTCGAGGAAGGCGTCCAGGCGGTAGCCGTGGGTGTTCTTGATGGCGTGCTTGGCGCGGATCCGGGCGGCCAGTTCCGGGTCGGCCTCCAACTCGGCCTTGATCGCCAGGAGTCCCGCGCACAGCCGCGGCTCCGCGCGGGCCAGCTCCTCGTCGGCGGCCGGGTCGGCGGTGTCGACGACCGTGCCGCTCGGCAGCACGACGGTGAGCGAGGCGAGCGTCCGGTACGCGTTCCTGGTGACGCCGGCGGTCATGCCCGAGGCGTTGTTGGCGACGACCCCGCCGACGGTGCAGGCGGCGGCGCTGGCCGGGTCCGGGCCGAGGACGCGGCCGTACGGGGCGAGCGCCGCGTTGACCCGGGCGACGGTGGTGCCGGGGCGGACACGCACTCGCGCCCCGCCGTCGAGGACCTCGACGCCGGTCCAGTGGCGGCGCACGTCCACGAGGATGTCCTCGCCCTGGGCCTGGCCGTTCAGGCTCGTCCCGGCCGCCCGGAAGACGACCTCGCGGCCCTTGCCGTGGGCGTACGACAGGACGGCGGAGACGTCGTCGACGTCCTCGGGGACGACGACGACCTGCGGCACGAACCGGTACGGGCTGGCGTCGGAGGCGTACCGCACCAGGTCGGAGACGGAGCCGAGCACCTTGCGCGGGTCGCCGCCGAGCAGGGCGGTCAGCTCGTCGCGGAGCGGACCGTGGGTGCCGCGGGACTGGAGGTCCGGGAGCCGGTCGGGGGCCGGGCGTCCGCGACGGCTGCCGGGGCGCAGGAGGGGCGGGTCGGGCTCCGGCAGCGGCATGGCGGGCTCCCCTCAGCAGCAGCGCTCCGGTGCCGGGTCGACCAGAGCGGTCAGCAGGCCGCCGAGCACGTCGCGCTGCTCGCCGGTCAATGGAGCAAGGATGTCCTCTGCGGCGGCCCGGCGCGCGCTGCGCAGCTCGCGCAGCGTGGCGCGGCCGGCGTCGGTGAGCTCGATCCGGATCACCCGCCGGTTGGTCGGGTCGGGGACCCGGCGCACCCGGCCGCCCGCCTCCAGCCCGTCGACCAGGCTGGTCACGGCGCGCGGGACGACCTCCAGGCGCGCGGCGAGGTCCGCCATGCGGGGCGGCCGGTCGTAGTGCGCGACCGTGCGGAGCAGCCGGGACTGCGCGGGGGTGATGCCGACGGGCTCCAGGTGCTGCTTCTGGATGCGGTGCAGGCGGCGGGTGAGGCGCAGCAGCTGCTCGGCGAGCAGTCCGTCGGAGTCGGGGGTGCGCGCTTCCGGGGTGTCCATGCGGGAACGATATCAGGACCCCGTTCATTGTGAGTATAGGTAACAATGAGCTAGGCTCTGATCGACTCGGAGATCGACGCGGACGGAGCCTGGAAGGAGACTTGAACCGGAGACCGGAACGGACACCGGAACGGAGACGGGACGAAGGTCCGGACCGAGACCTGAACCGAGATCCGAACCGAGATCCGAACCGAGATCCCAACCGTTCGCCCGGACCCGGACCCGGACCCGGCGCCGCGACCCGACCCGCCCCGCACGCCTCTCGCACCGCGTAGGAGCCCATGCACCCCCACGACCAGTCCACCTGGACGCCCCCGCCCCGCGATCCCGCGCAGCCGCAGGAGCCCGCCCAGATCCGGCGGATCCTGCGTCTCTTCCGCCCGTACCGCGGACGGCTCGCCGTCGTCGGCCTGCTCGTCGGCGCGTCCTCGCTGGTGTCGGTCGCCTCCCCGTTCCTGCTGAAGGAGATCCTGGACACCGCGATCCCGCAGGGCCGCACCGGCCTGCTGAGCCTGCTCGCCCTGGGCATGATCGGCACCGCCGTGATGACCAGCGTCTTCGGCGTGCTCCAGACGCTGATCTCGACGACGGTCGGCCAGCGCGTCATGCACGACCTGCGCACCGCCGTCTACGCCCAGCTCCAGCGCATGCCGCTGGCCTTCTTCACCCGCACCCGCACGGGCGAGGTGCAGTCCCGGATCGCCAACGACATCGGCGGGATGCAGGCCACGGTCACCTCGACCGCGACGTCCCTGGTCTCCAACCTCACCGCCGTCGTCGCCACCGTCGCGGCGATGCTCGCGCTCGACTGGCGGCTCACGCTCGTCTCGCTCGCCCTGCTGCCGGTGTTCGTGTGGATCAGCCGCCGGGTCGGCCGGGAACGGAAGACGATCACGACGCAGCGGCAGAAGCAGATGGCCGCCATGGCGGCGACGGTCACCGAGTCGCTGTCCGTCAGCGGCATCCTGCTCGGCCGCACCATGGGCCGGGCCGATTCGCTCACCCGGTCCTTCGCCGAGGAGTCCGAGCGCCTCGTCGACCTCGAAGTGCGCTCCTCCATGGCCGGGCGCTGGCGGATGTCCACCATCGGCATCGTCATGGCCGCCATGCCCGCCCTGATCTACTGGGCCGCCGGCCTCGCCCTCCAGTCGGGCGGCCCGGCCCTGTCCATCGGCACCCTGGTCGCCTTCGTCTCGCTGCAGCAGGGCCTGTTCCGCCCGGCGGTCAGCCTGCTCTCCACCGGTGTGCAGATCCAGACCTCGCTCGCCCTGTTCCAGCGGATCTTCGAGTACCTCGACCTGCCCGTCGACATCACCGAGCCCGAGCGGCCGGTGCGGCTGGAGAAGATACGCGGCGAGATCGCCTTCGAGAACGTGGACTTCCACTACGACGCGGACCACGGCCCCACGCTCGACGGCGTCGACGTGACCGTGCCCGCGGGCTCCGGCCTGGCCGTCGTCGGCCCCACCGGCTCCGGCAAGTCCACCCTCAGCTACCTGGTGCCGCGGCTGTACGACGTGACCGGCGGTCGGGTCACCCTCGACGGCGTCGACGTGCGCGACCTCGACTTCGACACCCTGGCCAGGGCCGTCGGCGTGGTCTCCCAGGAGACGTACCTCTTCCACGCCTCCGTCGCCGACAACCTGCGCTTCGCCAAGCCCGACGCCACCGACGAGGAGCTCGAGGCCGCGGCGCGCGCCGCCCAGATCCACGACCACATCGCGGCCCTGCCCGACGGCTACGACACCCTCGTCGGCGAGCGCGGCTACCGGTTCTCCGGCGGGGAGAAGCAGCGGCTGGCCATCGCCCGCACCATCCTGCGCGACCCGCCGGTCCTCATCCTCGACGAGGCGACCAGCGCGCTCGACACGCGCACCGAGCACGCGGTGCAGCAGGCGATCGACGCGCTCTCCGCCGGCCGGACCACGATCACCATCGCCCACCGCCTCTCCACGGTCCGGGACGCCGACCAGATCGTGGTCCTGGAGGCCGGCCGGATCGTCGAGCGCGGCACCCACGACGAACTCCTCGACCGCAACGGCCGGTACGCGGCCCTGGTGCGCCGGGACGAACACACGAACGCCCGAGCGGTTGTTCCCCGGTACGTGTGATCGTCTCCGTTTTCGTTGCCCGGGCCCCCTGGGGCGGCAGATGATTACGGTGCGCAAGCGACGGGCTGCAGACCGCGACTGCGCTGTCCCTGAAGCAGTACCTGTACGAGGAGAAAGCACCACCATGGACCTGATCACCAACCTGCTCGCCGGCGTCTTCCACTTCCTGGGCTGGCTCGTCTGACCCTGAACCGGCCCCGCAGGCCGAGCAGGAAAGCGGCGCCGTCGGCCCCCCGTCCCAGGGGGTCGGCGGCGCCGCCGCCGTTCGCGGGAACGCCCCGGGTCGCACGATCGGAAGATGGGGATTTACCACGATCTGACCGGTCGCCGGGTTAGCGTGCACCCATGACGCACGCGTTCCCCCGGCCCGAACCCCCACGCCGGCGCCGGAGCCGGGGCCGCCTGACCCGGCGCGGCCGGATGCTTCTGCTCGCGCTCGCGCTGTTCGTCGCGACGGCCGCCGTCGCCGTACCGCTGCTGCTGCTCCGCCCCGAGGCGAAGCCCCCGCCGGTCGCGGAGAAGAAGCGCACCCTCCTGATCCCGGAGGGCTGGCGGGCCGGCCAGGTGTACGCCGCCGTCGACCGCGCTCTGAAGGCCCCCGCGGGGACCGCCCGCAAGGCGATGAAGGCCGTCGCCCCGACCCTGCCGGCCGCCGCCCGCGGCAACCCCGAGGGCTACCTGTTCCCGGCGACGTACCCGATCGAGTCCACGACCACCGCCGAGAGCCTGCTCCGCTACATGGTCAGGACCGCGGGCGAGCGCTTCGGCACCGCGGGCCTCACGGCCGGCGCCCAGCGGCACGGGCTCAGCCTGCACGAGACGGTGATCGTGGCGAGCATCGTCCAGGCCGAGGCGGACTCCCCGCAGGACATGGCCAAGGTCGCGCGCGTGGTGCACAACCGGCTCGCCCGCGGCATGGCGCTGCAGATGGACTCGACGCTCAACTACGCGCTGAACCGTTCCACCGTGGACACCAGCTACGAGGACACCCGGATCGACAGCCCGTACAACACCTACGCGCGCACGGGCCTCCCGCCCACCCCGATCGCCAACCCGGGCGAGCAGGCGATGGCGGCCGCGGTCGACCCGGCGCCGGGGGACTGGCTGTACTTCGTCACCGTCCGGCCCGGCGACACGCGGTTCACGGCGGACTACGCCGAACAGCAGCGCAACGTCCAGGACTTCAACGAGGAACGCCGCCGGGCGACCGCGAGCTGACCCCTGGCCCCGCCCCGGTCCCTACGCCGGGACGGGCTCCGGCTCCCGGTCGAGCAGCCGCCGGATCTCCGCCACGGCGGCCCGCCCGGCGCGGTTCGCGCCGATGGTCGAGGCGGAGGGCCCGTACCCGACGAGGTGGACGCGCTCGTCGCGCACCGCCCTGGTCCCCTCCACCCGGATGCCGCCGCCGGGCTCGCGCAGCTTCAGCGGGGCGAGATGGTCGATGGCGGCGCGGAAGCCGGTGGCCCACAGGATCACGTCCGCGTCGACGGTCCGCCCGTCGTCCCAGGTCACGCCGGTCGGCGTGATCCGGTCGAACATCGGCAGGCGGTCCAGGATCCCGCGCTCGCGGGCGTCGCGGATCGCGTCGGTGAGCGGCAGCCCGGTCACGGACACGACGCTCTGCGGCGGCAGCCCCTGCCGCACCCGCTCCTCCACCAGCGCGACGGCGGCCCGGCCCTGCTCCTCGCCGAAGGGCCCCTCCCGCCAGACCGGCTCCCGCCGGGTCACCCAGGTCGTCGCGGCCGCCACCTCGGCGATCTCCATGAGGTGCTGTGTCCCGGACGCCCCGCCGCCGACCACCACGACCCGCTGCCCGGCGAACGCCTCGGGCCCCGGGTAGGCGGCCGTGTGCAGCTGGCGCCCGCGGAAGGTCTCCTGTCCGGGGTAGCGGGGCAGGAACGGGCGGTCCCAGGTGCCGGTGGCGTTGACGAGGGCCCGGGTCGCGTACGTCCCCTCGGACGACTCGACGAGCAGCCGCCCGCCCCCGCCCTCGCGGACGGCCCGCACGTCGACGGGCCGGTGCACCCGCAGCCCGAAGACGCCTTCGTACGAGGCGAAGTACTCGCCGATCACCTCGGAGGACGGCCGCCCGGGGTCCGCGCCGGTCAGCTCCATCCCGGGCAGCGCGTGCATGCCGTGCACCTTGCCGTACGTGAGCGAGGGCCACCGGAACTGCCAGGCGCCGCCGGGCCGCGGCGCGTGGTCCAGCACCACGAAGTCCCGCTCCGGCTCGAACCCGGTCCGCCGCAGGTGGTACGCGGCGGACAGCCCCGCCTGCCCGGCGCCGACGACCACCACGTCCACTTCGCGTACCCCGAAATCGTTCACGATTCCACTAACCTGCTCGGGTGCCGGGATCTTCCCGAGGTGGACGCGTCGGTGTGGGGACGAGGAATCCCCTCGGCGCAGGCGCGAGAATGCCCTCCATGCCAGCTGCCTTCACCACCAAGGTCCTCGACCTCACCACCGGCCGCTCCGAGACCGTCACCGACCTCACGCGCGCCTGCGAGGACTTCCTCGCCGAGGCCGCCGAGGGCCGCGACGGCCTGCTCAACCTGTTCGTCCCGCACGCCACCGCCGGCCTGGCGATCCTGGAGACCGGCGCCGGCAGCGACGACGACCTCCTCACCGCCCTCCACCACCTCCTCCCCGCCGACGACCGCTGGCAGCACCGCCACGGCAGCCCCGGCCACGGCCGCGACCACGTCCTCCCCGCCCTGGTCCCGCCCCACGCCACCCTCCCGGTCCTCGCCGGCCGCCTGTCCCTCGGCACCTGGCAGTCCGTCTGCCTCGTGGACACCAACAAGGACAATCCCGACCGTCAGGTGCGGCTGTCGTTCCTCGGGTAGCGGTCACCACCGGACTCCAGGTCGGATGTCCGGCCGCACTGACTGGCGATCGGTCCTGCGCCGGTCTCCCGCGTGAGGGTGGTGCGTTCGGCGGCACGCCATGGAGTGCTCCGGGCCGACCGGGCGTCCTTTTCGCCTCGTCGGCTCAGCAGAGACCATTCCCGGATGGCGCAGTGCCGCAGAGTGCGCACTAGTTGTATTCAAGTGTGCGCTCTCTGCGCAGGACGGGACAGCGCGGGGGACGCCTACCGGATGTTCCACGAACGGAGCCCTCGACATGACCCCCGAGCTTTTCGGTAACAATCCGACGGAAGACGGCAAAGGGCCCACAGTCGGGCCCGCCCCGGAGCGGGACGCTCCCCCAGCCGTGGCGAGTGTCCCGGAAGGGGCTCCGGCCCCGGCCGAGACCGACGACGAGGCGATACACACCCTTCTGCGGACGGCGGCCACCGAGCGTCCGGTGGAGGAGGTCGCCTCGCTGGTCGCCCGGCTCAAGCAGACCGGCGAGCTGTCCAGCCCCGCCGACGTGGCGCTACGGGCAGCCGCCGTATCCCGACCCCTGGACGAAGTGCGGCAGCTGGTCGCCCTGCTCAACGAATCGGGGTACGACCTTCATCAGGCCGAAATCACGCTGCGCGCCGCCGCTGTGGGCCGACCGATCGAGGACGTGGTGCAGCTTGTGAACATCCTCGGCGCCGACAGCAGCGACTGGCGCTCCACCGGCGGCGGGGATGGCGAGGTGCGGAAGGCCGGGCCCGGCCGGGACGACCGCGTGAAGGGTGGCGAAGACGCTGTCCCGGTCGTCGGGGCCTTCCGGCAGGGGCTGCGGAGGTCCGCGACGTCGGCGAAGTCGGCCCTGGACGGTGCACTGGCCGTGGGCCCCGGCAGCCACACCGTCTCCCCGGCGCTGCGGTCGGCGCTGCGCTGGCCGGCGGCGGTCGCCCTGTTCGCCTGCGGTCTCGTCCATCTGCCCACGGATCTCGCGGGCATTCGCTCAGGTGGCCAGGCGGAGGTGCTGTCCGCGGTCGTGACGGTGCTCTGCCTGCTGTGCGGAGTATGGCTCTCGGTGCGGGACACCGTGATCGTCTGGGCCGCCGCCATGGGGACCGCCGTCGGCCTTGTCGCACTCCATGGACTCGCGAGTTCCCTCGGCGTCGACCTGCTGAACGGCAGCCTCGGCTCCACGTTCACCTGGGCGAAGGCCGTAGGGCTGCTGAGTGCCGCGGCCGTGGTCGTCCTGGCCGGCTCGGCCCTGGTGCGCCACGCGAAGACGACCGGCGCGGCGGACAGTGCCTGAAGACGCAGGGGAACCGGGTCACTCATAGGCGTGGCTCTCTCGCGGCCACGCCGAGGGTTGTCCTTGCGGAGGTCGGCGGACACCGACAAGGACAACCCGGACCGTCAGGTGCGGTTGAGCTGCCTGGGCTGATGAGCCGATCAAGATCGTCCTGGGGGTGGCCGCCGGCCGGCCGCCCCGGCGGCCGAGTCGGGGGTGGACTACCTCGTGGTGACGCGGGAGAAGGAAGAACGCACCGACGCACCCTGCTTCGTAACATGTGATTCGAAGAAGCGGTTGCATGTCCAATCTGTAATGCCGGATACTTCGTGCCAGGCGGCGCGCGAGTCGCCCGTACCGACAGCGAGGGACGGACATGCGACGCGAAGAGCGCGATCTCATCGGCGTGCGAGAAGTGCCGGAAGGCGTGTACTGGGGCATCCACACCCTGCGCGCACTGGAGAACTTCACCCTGACGGGCATTCCGCTCTCGTCGCACCCCGAACTCGTCGTCGCGCTGGCCGCGGTGAAGGAGGCGGCCGCGCTGGCCCACCTGGAGCTGGGGACCCTTCGCGAGGAGCGGGCCCGGGCCGTCGTCGCGGCGTGCCGCGAGATCCGTGCGGGCCGCCTCCACGACCAGTTCGTCGTGGACGTCTTCCAGGGCGGCGCGGGCACCTCGGCGAACATGAACGCCAACGAGGTCGTCGCCAACCGGGCACTCGAAATCCTGGGGCACCCGCGCGGCTGCTACGAGCACCTGCATCCCAACGATGACGTGAACCGCTCCCAGAGCACCAACGACGTGTACCCCACGGCGGCCAAGCTGGCGGTGCACTCCTCCGCGGGGCGGCTGCTCGACGCGATGACCGTGCTGCGCGACGCCTTCGGCGACCGGGGCGGGCACTTCGCGAAGACGGTGAAGCTCGGGCGCACCCAGTTGCAGGACGCCGTGCCGATGACGCTGGGCCGGGAGTTCGACGCGTTCGCCCTCACCGTACGGGACGACGCCGACCTCATCGGCCAGGCCGCCGCCTCCCTCCTTGAGGTGAACCTCGGGGGCACGGCGATCGGCACCGGCCTCAACGCGGACGAGGGCTTCGCCCGGCTGGCCGTCACCCACCTCGAAACCGTCGCGTCCGTGCCGGTCCGGCCCGCCCGCGACCTGGTGGAGAGCACGCAGGGCGTCGGCGGATTCGTCCGGCTCTCCGGCGCCCTGCGCCAGTTCGCCGTACGGCTGTCCAAGATCTGCAACGACCTCAGGCTGCTTGCCTCGGGCCCCGGGGCGGGCCTCGGCGAGATCCGGCTGCCGGAGCTCCAGGCGGGGTCGAGCATCATGCCGGGCAAGGTGAACCCGGTCATGCCCGAGGCCGTGAACCAGGTCTGCTTCGACGTCCTGGGCGCGGACGCCGCCGTCTGTGCGGCGGCCCAGGCGGGTCAGCTCCAGCTGAACGCCTTCGAACCCCTCATGGTCCATCACCTGCTCAACTCCGCGAACCGGCTCGCCGCCGCCTGTCGGCTCCTGGCCGAGCGCTGCGTCGTCGGCATCGAGGCCGACGAGGAGCGCCTGCGCGTCCTGGTGGAGCGGAGCGCCGGTCTCGCCACCGCGCTGAACCCGGTCATCGGCTACCAGCGGTCCACGGCACTGGCACGGGAGTGCCGCGCGTCCGGGGTCCCCGTCCGGGAGCTGGCCGTGCGAGACGGGCTGCTCACCGACGGTGAACTCGACGTACTGCTCGATCTGCGGCGTCTCGCCCGGCCGAGCTGACTCCTGGTGGGCCGTGACGAGGCCGGGTCCCGGCCGAGCCGGGTCCCGGCCTGGATGTCATGTGCGGCACGTCGGGTGCACCGTCGCGTGCGGTGCGGAACGCCCGCGGGTCCCGGGCGCGCGTGCGAGGGCCCCGCGGAGGTCGACTGCCTCAGCTTCTGGTCAGGGTGCAGGAGTACGTGGCGGTGCCGGAGCCGCTGTAGGCCTCCACGTCGAGGTAGTAGGCGCCCGTGCCCGTCGCGGTTCTGGTGAAGGACAGGGACTCGTCGGTGCCGGCGCCGTCGTTCACGGACCGGGTCAGGGTGCTGCCGTTCGCGTCGAGCCAGTACACGTCAGCGTCGTAGGCGGTGGGCACGGCGCAGTTCACCGAGACGGTCTGGCCGGCCGCCACCGAGACCTTGAAGTAGTCGCGGTCGCTGGTCGACTTCATGCTGCCCGTGAGAGTGCCGGGCGAGGCGAGCGCGGTGGCGTCGTCGGCCGTGTCGCGCGTGTCGTTGGGCTCGCTCTCCACGACCGTGGACCCGCCGCCCTGGGTGCCGCAGTCAGTCACCGGCGTACCGCTGTAGAGGTTGGCGTCGGTCACGCCGTTCGTCACACTGCGCAGGTAGTAGCCGCAGGTGGGGCGGTTCTTGAAGTCGAAGGTGGAGCCGGGGGCCAGGCGCCAGATCTTGAAGCCGCTGTAGGTCAGCGGCTTCCTGTCCACGGCCTGTTCCGGCTGGTGGTCGGCGAGGACGACGTAGGCGTCCTTGCCGTACTGCGTCGCCTTGCCGTTGCGGTCGAGGAACAGCGAGCCGCCGCCCTCCTCCACTCCCACGCCCCAGGCGGCGCCCCCGGGCGCGAGGCCGTCCTTCACGGCGCGCGCGAGGAAGGACATGGTGCGGCCCATGCGGTCGCGGGTCACGAAGTGGGAGTCGTTGATGACGGCTCCGTAGTTCTCCCATTCGAACATGCCGGTGGTGAAGCTGACGTACCGGTCGTAGGGGTTGGCGAGGGCTTCGGAGCTGGTGACGCTTCCGTTGCAGGCGTCGTAGACGATCGGGCTGTTGATGTGGTGGCCCGCGCTGCCGCCGCCGGAGCCGCCGCCCTTGGCGACGACCGCCTCCACGGAGGCCTCCAGGGCGGTGCCCTTCCAGGCGGCGTAGCGGCACTGGTCGCCGCCGGCGAAGTAGACGAACTCGGCGTTGCGGACGTCGGTGTTCATCTGGCTGTTGTTGCCGTCGCTCGCCGTCGTGAGCGTCCACGTCGTACAGGAGTTGACCCCGGTCAGTCCGACGACGGCGTCGCACTCGGGAGTCCTGCTGCCCGAGGTCGGTGCCGAACCTGCCAGGACGACCACGTCGAGGCTCCCGGTGCCGCCGCGGATCTCATCGACGGCCCGGGCCATCGAGGCCGTCACGATGCCGCCGGCTCCGTTCATCGTGAACGCCGGACCGTTCCACGAACTGCGGCTGACGTCGGAAGCGCTGCCGAGCCGGCTGCGGTCGGCCGCCGCCTGCGCAGGCTGATGCGCCATCAGCACGGAGGCCATCGCGGTGAGGCCGACGGCGGCTGCCGCGGGGGTCCTGAAGGAACGGTGTGTCATGTGCACTCCTGGAAAAGGGCGAACTCGATGCCGCAGCCGTCGGAGGAGGGCTGCGGGATTGGTAGCGGAACATACAAGTAATGGGCCCGGTGCGGAAGATGTATGTCCGGAGCGATGGTCGGCCCGCCGTGATTGAGTCACGAATGCGCGACAAAGACCTCCAAATCGCCCAAATCGCGAGGCTGGAACTCTCGTTACATGAACGTAATGGGACTTACATCTAGCCATGTAATGGGTTCCTCTGTAATTTCGCAGCAGTGCCTGGCGGCCAGACTCCGCCGGCAGATGACCACCGAGAGGTTCCAGGCGATGAACGCTCGTATCGCACGCCCCACGGCCGCCGCGGCCGTCGCGGCGACCATGCTCCTGTCCCTGTCCGCCTGCGGCGGCGACGAGCCCGCCGCCCCGTCGGGCAAGGTCGCCATCGGCGGCGTGGAGATCGTGAAGGACCAGAAGCTGCACGACCTGCTCCCCGAGAAGATCAAGAAGACCGGCGAGGTGCGCGTCGCGACGGACGTGCCCTACCCGCCCTTCGAGATGTACGTGAAGGAGGGCGAGGCCGAGCTGACCGGTCTGGACTACGACCTCGGCCAGGCGCTCGGCGCCAAGCTCGGCGTGACCTTCGCGTTCTCCCCGCAGAAGTTCGACGGCATCGTCCCCGCCATCCAGGCCGGCAAGTTCGACGTCGCGATGTCCGCCATCACGGACAACAAGGAACGCCAGAAGGTCGTCGACTTCGTCGACTACTCCCAGTCCGGCTCCGGCGTCCTCGTCGCCGAGGGCAACCCGGCGAAGGTGACCACCCTCGACGACCTGTGCGGGCGGAAGGTCGCCGTCCAGGCCGCGACCAACCAGCTCGACCTCCTCAAGGAACACCAGGCCGCCTGCGAGAAGGCCGGCAAGGGGAAGATCGACATCCAGACCTTCCCCAAGGACTCCGACGCCCAGCTCGCGCTGCGCTCCGGGAAGGTCGTCGCCCAGGTGCTGACCAAGCCAGCGGCCGGCTGGGTCGCCAAGACCGCTGACGGCGGCAAGGCGTTCGACCTCGTCGAGGACCCCGCCGCCCCGGGCGGTTACAACGCCTCACCCAACGGCATCGCGGTCAGCAAGCAGCTGCCCGAGCTGACGGACGCCATCCAGAAGGCGCTGCAGTCCCTCATCGACGACGGCACCCTGATCAAGATCTACAACAAGTACGGCGTCGAGTCGATCGCGGTGAAGGAAGCCACCAAGAACGCGGCGGTGGACTAAAGATGGCCGGCACCACCAAGGTCCCGCCGAGCCCCACTGCCACGGACCAGCCCCCCACCGGGGAACTCGAGATCGTCCCCGTCCGCAACTACGCGCGCTGGATCGCGGCCGTCGCCTCGGTCCTCGCCCTCGTCGGACTGATCGGCTCCCTCGCCAAGAACGACAACCTGCACTGGGACGTCGTCGGTGACTACCTCTTCGCCGACCTCATCTTCGACGGTCTCGCGACGACCCTCTGGCTGACGGCCGCCGCCATGCTGCTCGGTCTCGCCCTCGGCACGCTGATCGCCGTCATGCGGCTCTCGTCCAGCCCCGTGCTGTACGGCCTGGCCAACGCCTTCGTCTGGGTCTTCCGCGGCACCCCGCTGCTCGTCCAGATCATCTTCTGGGGCTATGCCGCGGCGCTCTACAAGTACGTCAAAATCGGCATCCCGTTCACCGACGTCACGTTCTTCCAGGCCGAGACCAACGCGCTGCTGACACCGGCGATCGCCGCCCTCCTGGCCCTCGGCCTGAACGAGGCGGCCTACGCCTCGGAGATCGTCCGCGCCGGCATCCAGTCCGTCGACCCCGGCCAGGCGGAGGCCGCCCACTCGCTGGGCATGCGGCCCGCGCTCACGATGCGCCGGATCGTCCTGCCGCAGGCCATGCGCGTGATCATCCCGCCGATGGGCAACGAGACCATCAACATGCTGAAGATGACCGCGCTCGTCTCGGTCATCTCCGCCCACGACCTGATGTCGAACATCCAGGACGTGTACGCCCAGAACTACCAGGTCATCCCCATGCTGGTCGTGGCCAGCATCTGGTACCTGGCCCTCGTCACCCTCCTCAGCGTGCCCCAGGCCTGGCTGGAGCGGCGTTACGGCCGCGGGACCACCCGCGCGGGGCACGTCTCGCCCTTCCGGCGCCTCCTCGGCGGAACGGTGGAGCGGCTCGGCAAGAACAGCAAGGAGCAGAACCGATGAGCACCCCCATGGTGCGCGCCGAAGGCGTCCGCAAGCACTTCGGGAGGCTGAAGGTCCTCAAGGGCATCGACCTCACCGTGGAGCGCGGTCAGGTCTGCTGCCTCCTCGGCGCCTCCGGCTCCGGGAAGTCCACCTTCCTGCGCTGCATCAACCACCTGGAGAAGGTCGACGGCGGCCGGCTCACCGTCGACGGGGAGCTCGTCGGCTACCGCCAGCAGGGCAACAAGCTCCACGAACTGCGTGAACGCGAGGTCGCCGACCGCCGCCGCGACATCGGCATGGTCTTCCAGCGCTTCAACCTCTTCCCGCACATGACGGCCGTCGAGAACGTGATGGAGGCCCCCGTCAAGGTCGCGGGCGTCTCCCGCGCCGACGCCCGGGAGCATGCCCACGCCCTACTCGACCAGGTCGGTCTCGGCGACCGCGGGCACCACTACCCCGCCGAGCTGTCCGGCGGACAGCAGCAGCGCGTGGCGATCGCCCGGGCCCTCGCCATGAAGCCCAAGCTGATGCTCTTCGACGAGCCGACCTCCGCCCTGGATCCCGAACTCGTCGGAGACGTCCTGGACGTCATGCGGCAGCTCGCCGCGGACGGCATGACGATGGTCGTCGTCACCCACGAGATCGGCTTCGCCCGCGAGGTCGGCGACACCGCCGTCTTCATGGACGAGGGCGTGGTGGTGGAGGCGGGCGACCCCCGCCAGGTGCTCGTCGACCCGGAGCAGGAGCGCACCCGCGCCTTCCTGTCCAAGGTCCTGTGAGCGCCCCCACCCGCCGCCGGGAGAGGCTCGACGACCTCCTGGACCTGGCCCGCGCCCACCGCGCCGACTACCTGCGCGACCTGGAGGAGCTCGTCTCCGTCGACTCCGGTTCCTACAGCGCCGAAGGCGTCAACGAGGTCGCCGACTGGATCGAGCGCAGGCTCGAACGGATCGGGTTCACCGTGGAACGCGTCCGCTTCCCGTCGACCCCCGACGGACACCGGACCGGCGACGCCCTCGTCGGCCGCCGACGCGGCACGCTGCCCGAGTCGGAGGGCGGCCGCAGGATCCTCCTCGCCGGCCACATGGACACCGTTTTCGAGAACGGAACCGCGGCCGCCCGCCCCTTCCGGATCGACGGTTCCACGGCGTACGGCCCCGGCGTCAGCGACGACAAGGGAGGCCTCCTCGCCGGCCTCACGGCCCTGGAGATCCTGGGCGAGTGCGGCGTCGACGCGTACGACGAGCTGGTCCTGCTCGCCACCCCCGACGAGGAGATCGGCTCGCCCGCCAGCCGGCCGCTGATCGAGGCGACGGCCGCCGGCATGCACTTCGGGCTCGGTCTCGAATGCGCGCGGGAGAACGGCGACCTCGTCATCGCCCGCAAGGGCGTCGCCGACTTCCGCCTCACCGTCACCGGCCGGGCCGCCCACGCCGGCATCGAACCGGAGCGCGGAGCCAACGCGGCCCTCGCCGCCGCCCATCTGACCGTGGCCCTCCAGGCCCTCAACGGCCACTGGGACGACGTGACGGTCAACGTCGGCGTCGTGCGGGCAGGAACGCGCGCCAACATCGTCTGCCCCCAGGCGGAACTGCGCATCGAGGTCCGCGCCGCCACGACCGGCGACATCCAGCGCGTCACCCGGGCCATCCGCGAAGCCGCCGACCATCCCGGCGTCCCCGGTGTCACCGTCGAGGTCGAGCAGCTCGACCTCTGCCCGCCCATGGAGGACACCCCCGCCTCCCGGCGCATGTTCGACCACGCGTGCCGCGCCGCGTACGCGGCCGGCATCGAGCTGGGCGCGGCCGCCACCGGCGGAGTCGGCGACGCCAACCTCGTCGCCGGTGCGGGGGTCCCCGTCCTGGACGGTCTGGGCCCGGTCGGAGGCGCCGACCACACCCCCCAGGAGTGGCTCGACGTCACCAGTGTCCCCCCGCGCGTGGCCCTGCTCGCCGACCTGATCGCCTCCCTCGGGGAGGCCGGCACCACCTGAACGGCCTCGGCACCCGGGGCTGCTGTTCTCCCCGCCCCGCACCGGCCGAGCCGGGCGGACCGGTACGAGTCCGGTCCGCCCGGCAGAAGAACCTCACCGCCCCTTCTCCCGACCGGAGACACCCATGCGCGTCCCGCCCGCCCCCGCACGCCGCACCGTCCTCGTCGGCGCCCTCGCCGTCGCCCTCCTCACCGGCACCTCCGGCGCCCACGCCGAACCCCGCCCGGACCCGACCCGCACGGGCTCCCTGGTCCTCATCGGCGGGGCCCTGAAGGAGAACAACACCCAGGTCTACGGCGAGATCATCAAGCGCGCCGGCGGCCCGGAGGCCCGTATCGGCGTCATCACCGCCGCCTCCGTTCCCGAGAGCCAGGACCCCCACGCCGGCGACCCCGACCGCTGCAGCAACTCCGCCTGCAACGGCGCCTACTACGCCGACGTGTTCAAGCGGCACGGCGCCGCGGACGCCCAGTGGATCCCCCTCGACATCGACCACGTCGCCGACGCCGACTCCGACGCGGTGGTCGCCCAGGTCGAGTCCATGACCGGCTTCTTCTTCGGCGGAGGCGACCAGTACCGGTACGTCACCACCTTCCTGCGCGGCGACGGACGCAAGGACTCCAAGGTCCTTGCCGCCATCCGCGCCAAGCTCGCCCGCGGCGCCGTCGTCGCCGGGTCCTCCGCCGGCGCCCAGATCGCCTCCGGCCCCCACATGGTCACCGGCGGCGAATCGTACGAAGGGCTCCGCGACGGCAGTGCCCCCGGCTACTTCGACGACCCGACCCGCCTCGGCCACCTCCCGCACGGCGGCTTCGGCTTCCTCCGCTCCGGACTCGTCGACACCCACACCGGCGCCTACGGCCGTGAGGGACGTGCCCTGCGTCTCGCCTCCGACACCGGCCACGACCGCGTCTACGGCCTGGAGGAGAACACCGCCCTCGTCGTCGACCGCCCCGGCAGCGACCGCGAGCACCTGACCGTCCTCGGCCCGAACGGTGTCGCCGTCCTCGACCTGCGCGACGCCCGCGCGCACGACTCCGCGAACGGCTGGGCCCTGCGCCGCGCCCGGTACAGCCACCTCACCGACGGCGACCGGTACGACGCCCGCACCTGGACCCCGCGGGTCGCCTCCGGCAAGCGGCCCCTCACCCCCACCGGCACGACGCCCGTGCCGGCCAACACCGACGTCTTCCACTCGACCGCGAACCCGGACGGCACCCCCTACTCCTTCCTCACCACCGCCCGCGCGCTCGCCGCGACCCGAGCACAGGACAGCGCGACCGCGACGACCTTCGAGACCGGCCCCCGGTTCACGGTGACCTTCACCAAGGCACCCGGCTTCGCCGCCTTCACCGACGACGCCACCACCCCCCGGACCCTCGTCGACCTGCGGATCGACATCGCACCCCAGAGGTGAACCGGGCGGCCGGGCGGGCGCACGGGCCGCGCCCGCCCGGCCGCGCCCGCCGGTCCCGTCGGTCCGCAGCCCTCCTCCCGCGCCGTCATCCTCGTCGAGAGAGGCCGCTCCATGTCCGTGCGCACCCGCACCGCGCTCGTCTCCGCCACCGCCGTCGCCCTGGCGCTCCTCGTCTCAGGATGCGGGGAGCCGGCCGGTACGCCGTCCGCCCGCGAGGGGACCGGGCGGGCCGGTGGCCGTCCTGCCTGACCTCGTGGTCAGCCCGGACCCCCGGCTCCATACGACGCCCATGGACGACGGTTCCTACCGCAAGATCCTCATGAAGTACCAGGTCCCGAACATCGGGATCCCCGAGGCGACGGTGAACGGAGCGCTCGACTGACTCCGCCCTCCGGGAGACGGCCCCGCGGCCGACCGGCTAGAGGAGGCCCGTGCGCCGGGCGACCCGCTCGGCCTCCTTCATCCGCTTGTGGCCGTCGCCGCCGATCCGGTCGAGGACGGCGGCGACGAGCGCCTCGACGACCGCGAGGGCCGGTACAAGGCTGTCGTAGGGGGAGTCGGAGGAGACCTGGGTGATGAACACGACGTCCGCGTGGGCGGCGGCGGGGGAGAGCCACGGGTCGGTGAACACGACGACCTTGCCGCCCCGCTCCCGCGCCAGTTCGGCGATGAGGGTCTTGTCCGCCTCGTAACGCCGGTAGTCGAACAGGACGGTGACGTCGCGTCGGGCGAGCTGCGTGAGGAAGGAGGTCCGCTCCACGTCCTTGTGCGGCAGGAAGTCCACCTGGTCGCGGAACTGCATCAGGTGCAGGCCCAGGTACTCGGCCATCAGATGCGTGAAGCGTCCGCCCGCCACGTGCACGCGACGGCGGGGATCGGCGAGGAGGCCGACGGCGTCCTCGAACTCGTGGGCGGCCACCTCGTCGAAGGTCTGGGCGACGGCCTGCCGCACGAGCGAGGAGCGCTCGCCGAGCTGGGTGGCGGCGGCGTCCTGCGGAGCTTTCCGCTCGTGCTTCGACGTCTCCGCAGCCGTGTAGAGCGTGATCGGCGAGGCGTTGCGGGCGTCGAGCTCGGCGCGGAGAGCGGCCTGGAGGTCGGGAAAGCCCCGGTAGCCCAGCCGGGAGGCGCACCGCAGCACCGTGGGTGCCGACACGCTCGCCCGCTCCGCGATCGTGGCGACCGTCTCGAAGACCGCGGCCGGATACCCCGCCAGCAGCACCCGCGCCACCTTGCGCTCCGCCGGACTCAGTTCTCCGAGCCGACCGCGGATCTCGTCGGCCAGCGTGGGGCTCATGGCTTTCCCTTCCGCGGCGTCGGACCACCGGGGCGGACGGCAGCCGTCGAGGCCGCTTCCTCCGGCTCGCCACGTTTCAGAACGATGAGATTCACGGGCCGAATGTACCGCCTATTACGGAAACTGCCCAGTCCCGCCGGAAGGCACGGCGGAGGGCTCGCGCCGCTGTACCGCGCGGTGGCGCACCGCGCGGGACAGCGTCGGCCCGAGGGCGCCCGGCCGGCGGGTCGGGGCGGTGGCGGCCGGTCCGGGCGCCGCGCCACCTGGATGTGTCTGATTCAGCTACCGGCCCCGGCCGGCGCCTGCGCGTCGGTTCCGGTGACGTCCGGATGCTTGGCGGCTGCCTCCCGGGTGAGCCGACTGGGCCACCAGACGGCGGGGCCGATGTCCCTGACGAGCGCGGGCACCAGGAGTGAGCGCACCACGATGGTGTCGAGGAGGACGCCGAAGGCGACGATGAAGGCGATCTGGGCCAGGAAGGCGAGGGGGATGACGAGGAGTGCCGCGAACGTGGCCGCGAGGACGACTCCGGCCGACGTGATCACGCCGCCGGTGGCGATGAGCCCGCGGAGCATTCCCTGTCGGTTTCCGAGTCGCAGTGTTTCCTCGCGGACGCGGGACATGAGGAAGATGTTGTAGTCGACTCCGAGTGCTACGAGGAAGACGAATCCGTACAGGGGTACGGAGGCGTCCGTGCCGGAGAAGCCGAAGCCGTGCTCGAAGACCAGTCCGGCGATGCCGAGGGTCGCGAGGTAGTTCAGTCCCACGGTGGCGACCAGCAGGACGGGCAGGAGCAGCGAGCGCAGGAGGACGATCAGGATCACGAGAATGATCGCCAGAACGACCGGGATGATCACGTTCTTGTCGTGCTCGGCAGTGCGCTGCGTGTCGTACTGCTGTGCCGTGTATCCGCCCACGAGGGCGCTCGCCTCCGTGGCGTGGACCCGGTCGCGGAGGTTCTGGACGGTTTCCTTGGCGGCGTCGCTGTCGGGTGCGTCGGCCAGGGTCGCGTCGATGCGGACCAGGCCGTCCACGACCAGCGGCTTCCCCCCGGGAGTAGCGGTGATCACCTGTACGTCGGCCACTCCCGGCGTCTGTGCTGCGGCTTTCTGTGCAGCCCTCTGGCTGTCGGCGTCGGCGATGATGACGGCCGGCTGGCCGGAACCTCCGGGGAAGTGCCTGCCGAGGGTCTGCTGCGCGGCGACGGACGGGGCGTCGTTGACGAACAGTTCGTCCAGGGGCACGCCCTTGGACTGCAGTGCGGGGAAGAGGGCCGCGCCGATCAGCAGAAGACCTGTCGTGATGATCCACAGCTGTCGGGGGCGGGTGTCGACCCAGCGGGCGACTCGGCGCCAGATCCCGTGCCCGCCGGTCTCGGCGTCGGCCGACTTCGGCCTGGCCGGCCAGAAGGCGGTCCTGCCCATCAGAGCGAGGGCGGCGGGAAGGAAGGTGAGGGTGGTGAGGACCGCGCAGACGACGCCGATGGCGCCGACGGGGCCGAGAGCCCTGTTGTTGGTCAGATCGCTCAGCAGCAGGGCGAGCAGGCCGAGCGCGACGGTGGCGGCGCTGGCGGCGATGGCTCCGAACGATCCCCGGGTGGCGGCCCACGCGGCTGCGGCCCGATCGCCACTCGCGGCGAGGTCCTCGCGGAAGCGGGCGGTGAGCAGCAGGGCGTAGTCGGTGGCCGCGCCGATCACCAGGATGGAGAGGATGCCCTGGACCTGGCCGTCGACGCGGACGATGTCGTTGTCGGCGAGGACGTAGACGATCGCGCCGGCGACTCCCAGGGCGAAGACGGAGCTGACGATGATCAGGAAGGGGAGCAGGACGCTGCGGTAGACCAGCAGCAGGATGAGGAGCACGGCGGCGAGCGCCACGCCGAGGAGGAGCCCGTCGATGCCGGCGAATGCCTCTTTGAGGTCTCCTTGGGTCGCCGCGGGCCCGGCGATCTGGGCTCGTGCGTCCGGCACCGAGTCGGCTGCGGCCTGGATCTCGTCCAGGGTTCCGCCGAGCTCCTCACCGAGGTCGGGGGACAGGGGCACGACGCCTCGGAGGGCCTTGCCGTCTTGCGACGGGAAGGCCGGGGAAGGGGCCCCTTCGACGCCCTGGGCGCCGTTCAGCGACTGCAGCGCGGCGGTCGCCGCCTTCTGCTGGGCCTGCGAGATGCCGCCGCCGTCGGAGGCCGTCCAGACGACGATCGCAGGCAGTGTCTCCTGCTGGTTGAAGGCTTTCTGCTGCTCGATCACCTTCGTGGACTCGGCGTTCCGGGGAAGGAACGCAGCCTGGTCATTGGTGGAGACCTCGCCGAGCTTGCCTGCGTAGGAGCCGAAGGCTCCGCCCAGGCCCAGCCAGACCACTACGAGGACGAGGGGGACCAGCCAGCGGACTGGTCGACGCGCGCTGTTCATCGACTCCCTATCGGAACGAGCGAGTTAAGGTATCTCGAAGATAAACTATCTCAATCATTGAGTGATATTAGAATCGGCGTATGCAGTCACGTTCACCGGACACTCCCGACCAGGGCAGCGACCTGTTCACCTATGCGGTCCTGCTGCGCGCGCTGAACCGCGAGCTGAACCGGGTCACCCTGGACTTCGCCCAACAGCAGGGACTGCACACCACGGACATCCACGCCCTGGCCGTGATCATGGACTCCTCGGCGTCCGCCGACGGCCCCGTGACTCCCACGCGTCTGCGGGAGGAGCTGGGCCTCACCTCCGGAGCGATCACCGCCTGCCTCGACCGACTCCAGCGCTCAGGACACGTCAGCCGCGTCCGGGACACCGCGGACCGCAGAGTCGTGCACCTCGTCTACAACCCGGAGGCCCGCGCGCTTGCGCGCGAGTACTTCAGCCCGCTCGCACGGGCCACCGAGACCGCACGCAGCCACTTCACCCCCGAGCAGCTGAGCACGGTCGCGGACTTCCTGCGGTCCCTGAACGCCGAGCTGGCCACGGCGCACGAAACGCGGGCGTGAGGCAGCGGAGAGTCTGTCGAACCGTGATGAAGCCGCGGGCTCGATGACCTCTCCGACGAGTACGCGTCGCAGTGCGCTCCGGCGAGGCAGAGACCGGAAAGCCGAGGCGCTGCATCCGGCGACCCGGTCGCACCCGTTTCACCCGTCGTACGGAGTGGGGAGCCCCGCTTCCCGCGCGCCTGCGGGCCGGGCCTCGTCCTCCCGGCTCCGCGCCGCGCGCACCGGCCACCACATCCCCCGGCCCAGCAATGCCGCGGCCGCCGGGACGAGCAGGAGCGACAGGACGAAGGAGGACAGCAGGATGCCCAGGGCCGTGGCGAATCCCAGCTGGCGGGTGGAGGCGTCCGCGTTGACCGCGAGGCTGCCGAACGAGGCCGCGAGGACCACACCGGCCGTGGCGACGGCCGGCGCCGTGTGCCGTACCGCGAGGGCCACGGCGGCACGCGCCGGGCCTCCGCGGGCCATCTCCTCACGCAGGCGGTCACTGACGAGGATGTTGTAGTCGGTGCCGAGGGCCACGACGAACAGGAACAGCACCAACGGCAGGACGAAGTTGACCCCCGGCTCACCGCCGAGGTGCTGGAAGACCAGGGCGGAGGCGCCGAACGTCGCCGCGAAGCACAGCCCGACCGAGAGCATCAGCACCACCGGGGCCGCCAGGCTGCGCAGCAGCACCACCAGGATCAGCGCGATCAGCGCGGCGGCCACCAGGAACACCGTCCGAAGGTCCCGGTCGACCGCGGTCGCCACGTCGGCGAACACGGCCGCGGTGCCGCCCACATGTGCCGTGGTGCCGGGCGGAGTCGCCTCCCGTACGGCCTGGCGCACCGGTCCCGCCACGAGGTCCCGGGCGCGCGGGGACTGGGAGTCCACGGTCAGGTAGGCGTCCAGCCGGGCGGCGTCGCGGTCGGCGTTCAGCACCGGTGCGGCCACCTCGCCCACTCCGGCCACCTCGGACAGAGCCCGGCGCAGGACGTCCAGCCCGGCGGGGTCCAGAGGCCGGCCGTCGTCGGCGGTGACGTACACCGTCGTCGGGTCGGAGACGCCCGCCGGCAGGGCGCCGGCGATCTCCCGTGCTGTTGCGGCGGCCGCCGTGTCGCGCGGGGTGCCGCCGGTGCCGAAGTCCATGCGGACGCCCGCCATGCCGACCGCGAGCGCGCCGAGGAGGGCGACCGACGCCACGAGCACCAGCAGCGGACGGCGCGCCACCAGCTCGCCCGTACGGGCGGCCGGACCGAACCGCTCGGCCTTCGAGAAGCTCCGCGAGGGCCAGAACATCTTCCGGCCGGTCACCGCCAGCAGCGCCGGCATCAGGGTCAGGCTCGCCACCAGCATCACCAGCACCGACACCGCCACCGAGGGGCCGAGCACCCGGAACTGCCCGAATGTGGCCACGCCCAGCGTCGCGAAGGCCGCCACGATCGTCAGCGCCGCCGAGGTCACCGCGGTGCCCACCCGTCCGGCCACGTCCGCGGCCACCAGGCGGTGGTGTTCCTCCGGGCGCCGTCGCAGCTCCTCGCGGAAGCGGAACAGCAGGAAGAGGAAGTAGTCCACCCCGATGCCGATCAGCACGGTGCCGATCATGCTCGGTGTGCCGGGGTCCAGTTCGAGACCGCTCAGCAGCGCCGCTCCCACGACCGTGCCGGCGGCGGCACCGCCCACCACGGACACCGCGAACAAGGGGATGAAGGCGGCCAGGACGCTGCGGAACACCAGCACGTTGATCAGCACGATCAGTCCGACCATCAGGAGGCCGACCACCGTCTGCGTGGTCTCCTCCGCGTTGGCGCGGTCCACCACGTCCGCCAGGCCCCCGGTGAAGCCCGTGCGCAGCCCGGCCTCGCCGAACTCCTGCTCGGCCCGGTCGTGGAAGACCCGGTACACGGAGTGCATGCCGGGGTCGGTGGAGTTGCCCCGCAGCCGCGCGCCGAGCAGCGCGAACGACTTGTCGGGGGCGGTCGTCACCAGTGCCACGCGGGGGACCTGGGAATAGTCCTCGGAGATCCCCCGTACCTGTTCGTCAGTCCACGGCATCTCCACCCGTGTGGCGCTCAGTTCGCGCGCCACGGCCTCCACGCGCTTCCTGTCCGAGTCCGCCAGCGGCCTGCCGTCGCGCCGCGCCACCAGCACCGTCACCGTGTCGGCGTCGGGCTCCGCGCCGAACTCCTCCCGGGCGACCCGCAGCGCGGCGGCCGTGTCGTACTCCGGAGGCAGGAAACCGGCGCTGTCGGTGTGCGTCACGCGGAAGACGAGAGCCTGGCCCACGAGCGTCATGAAGATGCCGAGCACCGCCCACACGACGATGACCCGCCATGGTCTGCGGGTCGAGTAACCGGTCAGGGCACGGATCACGGGAGTCCTCCGGGAAGGTACGAGCGAAGGGGGCCGCGAGACCTGGACATGCGGTGCGGCGCCCCGTGCCGGGTCGTTCCGGCACGTGTTCCAGCACATCAGCGGCGCGCCGCCCGCACCTCGGAGCCGGGGACGAGAAACCCACTGGGAGCAGGGGCCCGTACCGTCCGGCCGCTGGGAGCCTGCTCCCAGCCACGGCTCCCTCCTGGTCCCGACGCCACGGCTCCGGCGCACCGGCACCATGGGACACTCGGGGGACGAGCCGCAGGTCATCGGGCTGCCGCGGCGGCCCCGGGGAAAGCGTGGATGCGCAGGGGAGGCGGGGATGGGACGGCGCGCGGACGAAACGCGCCCCAGCGGGGCGCGCGGAGGACCGGGGCCGTGGAGTCGGCACGACGGACTCGTCGCCGCCGGCGCCGCGGCCGTCGACCTCGTGGGCTTCACCTTCACCAGCCAGACGGACCAGGGTCACGTGCCGGTGGCCGGGTGCCTGGTCGTGGTCGTCGCCTCGCTGTTCCTGCTGGCGCGCCGCCGCGCGCCCCTGTGCGTCCTCGTGGCGAACGTGTCGCTCAACTGGTTCAGCTCCGTGGGCCAGCACTACGGGGCGGCCACCGTCGTGGCCCTCTACACCGCCGTACGTCACCACAGCGCAGCGGTCGGGGCGGCGGCCGTCGCCGGCTGCGTCGCGGTGCTCCAGTTCGTCCGCCCGGGAGCGCCCGCACCCTCCCTGATCGAGTTCGTCCCCAACGTCGTGTCGGCGCTGTTCGTGGCCGGCGCCGCCGTCGTGGTCGGCCGCTGGCAGCGCAACGCCGAGGCCCAGCGGCGGCTGCTCGCCGAGCGGGCCGTCTCCGACGAACGCCGCCGCATCGCCCGGGAACTGCACGACATCGTCGCCCACCACCTGACCACGATGCAGCTGCTCGCCGGAGGCGCCCGGGCCAACCTCGACCGGTCCCCTCAGGCGGCCCGCGAGGCGCTGGTCACCCTGGAGGGCTCCGGTCGCACCGCGCTGCGCGAGATGCGCCACCTCCTCGACGTGCTCCGGGCCGGCGACGACACCGACGAGGGCGAGACGACCGCACCGCAGCCCGGCATCGGCGACCTCGACCGCATCGTCGGGGACAGTCGCCGCGCGGGCCTGCCCACCACCCTCACCACGGACGGCGACCCGCGCTCGGTTCCGCCCGGTGTCGCGCTCACCGTCTTCCGCATCGTCCAGGAGGCCCTCACCAACGCCCGCCGGCACGCGGGCGACGGTGCGCACGTCGACGTGCGGATCACCTTCGCCGACCACGAGGTGGGGGTCGCCGTCACCGACGACGGTCCGCGTCCCGGCCGTCCCCTCGCGCGCGGGTCGGGCCACGGACTCATGGGGATGCGTGAACGCGTCGCCCTCCACGGCGGCACCCTGCGGGCCGGGCCGGAGGCCGGGGGGTTCGCCGTCCGGGCCCGTCTGCCCCTGCCCAGCGACCGCCAGGAGACGTACGCGTGAGCCCGACCGTGAAGGTCCTCATCGCCGACGACCAGCCGCTCGTCCGCCGCGGCCTCGCCCTGATGCTCGCCCCCGAACCCGGTTTCCAGGTCGTGGCCGAGGCGGGGGACGGCGCCGAGGCGGTCCGCCTCGCCCACGAGCACCGGCCCGACGTGGTCGTCATGGACATCCGCATGCCGGTCCTGGACGGCATCGCGGCCACCGAGCGGCTCACCGCGGAACTGCCGGACTGCCGGGTCCTGGCCCTGAGCACCTTCGACATGGACGACCACGTCGTGGGCGCCCTGAGGGCGGGAGCGTGCGGCTTCCTGCCCAAGGACATCTCGCCCGAGGACCTCGTCGCCGCCCTGCACGTGGTCCGCGACGGCGAGGCGATCCTCGCCCCGAGACTCCTGACCCGTCTCATCTCCCGGCACGTCACGGCCCCGGACCGCCGGACGGCACCCCGTGTGCCCTCCGGCACCGAGGAACTCACGCCACGGGAGCGGGAGGTGTGGCGGTTGATCGCCGGCGGCGCGGACAACGCGGAGATAGCCGACCGGCTCGGTGTGAGTGCCTCCACCGTGAAGAACCACATCACCGCCCTCTTCGCCAAGCTGCGGGTCCGCGACCGGGCTCAGGCGGTCATCGCCGCCTACGAGACGGGCCTGGTGACGGCACGACGTGAGACGTGAGCCACCGGATCGGGACGAGGGGCGCCGCCGCGGTACGGCCTGCGGGGGTGTATGGGCGTTCGGTTAGGCTGGCTGCGCCGGGGGACCGGCTCGGTGCCGTTCTGGTGCCACCGCGGTGATACGCAGGAGACGGAACGGGCAGAGGCGGGCACAGGTGAGAGACGGAGACCGGGCTTGTCCCCGTAGTGCGCGGCGACGCGGGCCCCGCCCCGGCGCCCGGGACGAGGCGTCGTGACCAAGGTCGCGCTCACGGCCGCCGGTCTGTACGCCATCGTGCTGCTCCGCGCCGGGGGGACCTTCGGCGTCGGGTGGCTCGCCGGTGCCGGCGCCAGACGCAGCAGATTCGCCGGGCGGATCTCCTCGGCCAAGTTCCGGCGCGTGGAACGGGCGATCCAGCGGTGGGGCGCGCCGGTGGTGGCCCTCTCCTTCCTGACCATCGGGTTCCAGACCGCCGCGAACTTCCTCGCCGGCAGCATGAGGATGCCCCTGACCCGTTACCTCCCCGCCCTGTTCGTGGGCGGCGCGGCCTGGGCGCTGGTCTACGCGACCGCGGGGCTCGGCGCGCTCGAGGTGCTGTCGAGGCTGTTCGCCGAGCGCACGGAACTCGGGGTGGCCGCGGTGGCCGTCCTCGTCCTCGCGGTGTGCGGTGCGGTGCTGTACCGCAGAAGAAGGGCGGCCCCGGCCTCCGACGAGGCCGTGTCCGAAGAGTCGTGAGCCCCGCCCGACAGGGGCGGGTGGCGCGGTCGTACGGTGGTCGCCGGCACGCGACGGCGAAGGAGCTGACGACATGACCGCAGGACGCCTGTTCAGGGCGAGCGAGCGACGGGCGACGCCCTGGCGCAACGGTGGCGGTGTGACGCGGGAGGTCGCCGCCGGACCCGCCGACGCCGGCCTGGAGGACTTCGCCTGGCGGGTGAGCCTCGCGGACGTCGCCGCCGGGGGCCCGTTCTCGTCGTTCCCCGGCGTCGACCGGATCATCACGGTCGTGGACGGCCCGGGCATGGAACTGATCGTCGACGGGGTCCCCCACACCGTCGACACCCCGTACGAGCCCTTCGTGTTCTCCGGCGACGCCGTCACGGATTGCCGGCTGCTCGGCGGCCCCCTCGTCGACTTCAACGTGATGACCCGCCGCGACGCGGCGACGGCGGACGTCCGCGTGACGCGCGAGAAGTTCGCGGTCGCTCCCCAGGGCGCGGCCCAGACCCTCGTGATCGCCCTGTCCGGCACGGCGACTCTCGCCGGAACCGACGTCACCCTCGACCGGTTCGACGCGGCCCTCTTCTCCGCCCACGAACCGGCCACCGTCCACGTCGACGGCGTGACGGCCGCTGTCACCATCACGCCCGTTTCAGCCTGACGCGGCACCCGCCCAAGAACTTCCCCCCGGTTCGTGCGACGGATCGGGGCGGCTGGTCCGTAGAGAAGGCGACGGAGCAGGCGAGGGGGAGGGAGTCGCGGGAATGGTGGGACGGGCTTGGGGGCGGGTGAGGGTGACGGTGGTCGCCGTCGTCGTCATGGCGGCGGTGACCGGGTCGCAGGCGCCGGGGCGGGTGGCCGGGGGTGGGACGGAGGTCGCGGGGCCTCCGGTGGGGCCGGGGGACTCGGTGTATCTGAGTGAGCTGCCGCCGCTGGCGGTGCGAGGGCAGGTGCCGGGGTCGGCGGTCCGGGCCGTCGTCGTGGCCGACCGCGCGGCGCTGCCCGCGACGGTGTTCGCGGCGTACCGGCGGGCCGAGGAGGCGCTCGCGCGGAGCACGCCGCACTGCCGCCTGCGCTGGCAGCTGCTCGCGGCGATCGGCCAGGTCGAGTCGGGCCAGGCGCGCGGCGGCAGGGTGGACGCGGACGGAACGACGTACGCGCCGATCATCGGCCCGCAGCTGAACGGCCGGGGCTTCGCCCTGATCAGGGACACCGACGGCGGCGCCCATGACGGCGACGCGGCCTACGACCACGCCGTCGGCCCGATGCAGTTCATCCCGTCCACCTGGGCCCGCTGGGGTTCCGACGGCAACGGCGACGGCAGGGCCGACCCGCACAACGTCCACGACGCGGCGCTCGCCGCGGGACGCTACCTGTGCGCGGGCGGCCGCGACCTCGCGCGGCCCGGGGACCTGCACCGCGCGATCCTGTCCTACAACCGGTCGCACGCGTACCTGAGCGTCGTTCTCGCCTGGTACGCCTACTTCCGGGACGGCCACCGCGTGGTGCCCGACCCGGGTGGTACGCACTCCTCCGCCGAGGCGGCGCGGCGGCCCGCCGCCCCGCCCGAGCCCGCCTCCCGTGCCGCCGAGCAGCCCGCGCAGCCGGCGCAGCCGGCGCCCTCGCCGCGGCCGTCGCGCAGCGCCGAGCCGAGCCCGGCGCCCTCGCCCCGGCCGACCACCTCCCCGCGACCCCAGCCCCTGCCGTCCCTGGTCACGGCCCCGGAACCCGGCGTGGAACTCTCGGACGCGCCCCTGATCCCGGGCACCGCGCCGCTTCCCGGCAACGGTTAGGACTCACTCGCCCGCCGCCCCCTCCCCAACCCCGGTACCCGCCGGTAGCGTCCGGGCGCATGGCGACGGACACGTACGACGACCCCGCCCACCTGCGCTGGCACCGCATGTGGAGCCAGCGCGAGCAACTGCTCAAGGTGGCGCGCCGCAGGTCCCTGAGCGAGCAGGACGCCGAGGACGCCGTCCACGAGGCGATGCTGCGCGCCGCCCAGCACACCCACCTGGACGACTCGCGCCTCGGCGCCTGGCTGACGACCGTCACCATGCGCCTGTGCGTCGACCGGCACCGCCAGGTGCGCCGCGAGGCCGAGCTCGGCAGCGCCCCGAAGCTGACCGCCCCGGGGCCCGTGCCCGTCGAGGAGGCGGTGTGCGACCGGGCGGAGGCCCGCTGGGTGGCCTACCGCAGCCGGGAGCTGCCCGCCCGCCAGGCGGAGGCCCTGCGGCTGAAGTCGGAGGACCGGGACGTCGACGAGATCGCCCGGGAGATGGGACTGAGCTACCAGGCCGTCGAGTCCCTGCTCGCCAGGGCCCGGCGCACCCTGCGCAACTCGCTGGCCGGCACCCTCGCGCTCGGCCTGTGGCTGATCGGCCGTGGCCGGGACCAGGCGGGCCAGGCCGGCGCGCCCGCCCACGCCCTGGCCGCGGCGTCGGCTGCGACGCTCGCGGTGGTGGGCCTGGTGGCCGTCCCGTTCGCGTACGACGCGGACCGCGAGCGCCCCGGCCCTCCCGCAGTGACGGGCCCGGGCGCGGCCGAGGTCGGCGCGGCCGGGTACGACGTGCCGGCCGCGACCCCCTCCGTACGCGCGGAACCGCCGGCCGCCCCGCCGTCGCCCTCCGCCGCGCCGCACGCTCCCGCGCCGTCCCGCGGCCTCCTGCCCGTGGACGCGCCCGTACCCCTGCCGCCCGTCCCCGTCCCCGTGCCCTCCGTGCCGGTCACCGGCCCCGTCCCGTCCGGGGTGGGCCTGCCCGACGTGGACGGCGCCCTGCCGGCCGTGACCGCCCAGGTGCCGCCGCTGCCCGAGGCGACGGCGCCCGTACCGACCGCCCCCGTACCGGCCCCGCCCGGCACCGGCGGCGTGCCCGGGACGGCGCCGTCCGTACCGCTTCCCGACGCCCGCTGAAAATTCTCCGGATTCCCGCGACGGACCCGCCGCCCCTCCCCGTAGAGCAGACGTAGGAGCTGCTCCGCCGAAGGGTGAACCGGATGGGTGTCGAGATCTGCGTGGAAGGGCTGACCAAGTCCTTCGGCCGCCAGGTCATCTGGCAGGACGTGTCGCTGACGCTGCCCGCCGGCGAGGTGTCCGTCATGCTCGGGCCCTCGGGCACGGGCAAGTCGGTCTTCCTGAAGACCCTCGTCGGCCTGCTCAGACCGGAACGCGGATCGATACGGATCGCCGGCCAGGACATCACCGCCCTGCGCGAGCACGACCTGTACGAGGTCCGCAAGCTGTTCGGCGTGCTGTTCCAGGACGGCGCCCTGTTCGGATCGATGGACCTGTACGACAACATCGCCTTCCCGCTGCGCGAGCACACCCGCAAGCCGGAGAGCGAGATCCGGCGCATCGTCCTGGAGAAGATGGACATGGTCGGTCTGATCGGCGCCGAGGAGAAGCTGCCCGGCGAGATCTCGGGCGGCATGCGCAAACGGGCGGGCCTGGCACGGGCGCTGGTGCTCGACCCGGAGATCATCCTGTTCGACGAACCGGACTCGGGCCTCGACCCGGTGCGCGTCGCCTACCTCAACCAGCTGATCGTCGATCTGAACGCGCAGATCGACGCGACGTTCCTCATCGTCACGCACGACATCGCCTCCGCCCGCCAGGTCCCGGACAACATCGGGCTGCTGTTCCGGCGCGAGCTGGTGATGTTCGGCCCCCGCGAGCAGCTGCTGACCAGCGACGAGCCGGTCGTACGGCAGTTCCTGAACGGCCGCATGCAGGGGCCGATCGGGATGGCGGAGGAGAAGGACGCCGCCCAGGTCGAGCAGGAACTCGCCGGCCTCGGCGACCGCGACGACACCCCGGCCCCGCTGCCCCCTCGCCTGCTGCCCAGCCCCGGCATCACCCGCCCGCCCCGCTGGCAGGCCATCGCCGACCGCGAACAGCGGGCACG
Organism: Streptomyces tritici; assembly: GCF_048500665.1. Lineage (NCBI taxonomy): Bacteria > Bacillati > Actinomycetota > Actinomycetes > Kitasatosporales > Streptomycetaceae > Streptomyces > Streptomyces tritici. The sequence continues at coordinate 634,705 of NZ_CP183183.1, read as the reverse complement.
GGAAGGGGCGGACGCGTGAACCTCTCCCCGACTGGCGCGCTGCGCCACACCGGCAGCCTGTTCGCCATGGCCCTGGACGTCCTGCGGGCCGTGCCCCGACGCCCCTTTCAAGTCCGGGAGTTCATCCAGCAGGCCTGGTTCGTCGCGAGCGTCACGATCCTGCCCACGGCCCTCGTCTCCATCCCGTTCGGCGCGGTCATCGCGCTGCAGATCGGCAGCCTGACCCGGCAGTTGGGCGCCCAGTCGTTCTCCGGCGCCGCCTCCGTGCTCGCGGTCCTGCGCGAGGCGTCGCCCATCGTCACGGCCCTGCTCATCGCCGGGGCCGGCGGCACCGCGATCTGCGCGGACCTCGGGGCCCGCAGGATCCGGGAGGAGATCGACGCCATGCAGGTCCTCGGCATCGACCCCATCCACCGGCTCGTCGTGCCCCGGGTGCTCGCCACGATGCTCGTGGCGGTGCTGCTCAACGGCCTGGTCTCGGTGGTCGGCGTGGCCGGCGGCTACTTCTTCAACGTGGTGATGCAGAACGGCACCCCCGGCGCCTATCTGGCCTCCTTCACCACCCTCGCCCAGCTGTCCGACCTGTGGGCCGCCGAACTGAAGGCGCTGGTCTTCGGCGCCATCGCCGCGATCGTCGCCTCGTACAAGGGCCTGACCGCCAAGGGCGGGCCCAAGGGCGTCGGCGACGCCGTGAACCAGTCCGTGGTCATCACCTTCATGTTGCTGTTCGTGACGAACTTCGTGCTGACCGCCGTCTACTTCCAGATCGTTCCGCAGAGGGGGTGACCATGACTTCGCGCAATCCGGCGGCCGCGCTGCTCCGGAGAACCGGGGACGTCCTGGAGGAACTGGGCACGCAACTGGTCTTCTACGGCCGCTCCCTGGCCTGGACCGGTCGCACCCTGCGCCGCTACAAGAAGGAAGTGCTGCGCCTGCTCGCCGAGGTGAGCTTCGGCCGCGGAGCCCTGGCGGTGATCGGCGGCACGGTCGGCGTCATCGCCTTCCTCTCCTTCTTCACCGGCACCGAGGTCGGCCTCCAGGGGTACGCCGCGCTCAACCAGCTGGGCACCTCCAACTTCGTGGCCTTCCTCTCCGCGTACTTCAACACCCGGGAGATCGCCCCGCTGGTGGCCGGGCTCGCGCTGTCCGCGACCGTCGGCGCCGGGTTCACCGCCCAGCTCGGGGCGATGCGGATCAGCGAGGAGACCGACGCGCTGGAGGTGATGGGCGTCCCCTCGCTGCCGTTCCTGGTCACCACGCGGATGATCGCCGGGTTCGTGGCGGTGATCCCGCTGTACGTGATCGGTCTGCTGTCCTCGTACTTCGCCGCCCGGACCATCACCACCGGCTACTACGGACAGTCGACCGGCACGTACGACCACTACTTCCAGCAGTACCTGCCGCCGGTCGACGTGCTCTGGTCCTTCGGCAAGGTGATCGTCTTCGCCCTCGTGATCATCCTGGTGCACTGCTACTACGGCTACCACGCGAGCGGCGGCCCGGCCGGCGTCGGCGTCGCCGTCGGGCGCGGCGTGCGGACGTCCATCGTCGCCGTCAACGTCCTCGACTTCTTCCTCAGCCTGGCGATCTGGGGCGCGAACACGACCGTACGGATAGCGGGGTAGGGCCGGTGCGCACCATGAGACTCAGGCTGTACGGGCTCGTCTTCGTCACCGTCGTCGCCCTGCTGCTGTCGCTGTCCGTCGCCGTCTACCGGCAGGCGTTCACCTCCGTCGTCCGGATCACCCTGGAGGCCGACACCCTCGGCAACCAGCTGGAGCCGCGGGCCGACGTCAAGCTGCGCGGACTGCTGGTCGGCGAGGTGCGCGAGGTGCGGGCCGACGGCGAGAAGGCCACGCTCGGCATCGCCCTCAAGCCGGAGCACGTCCCGCTCATCCCGTCGGACGTCCACGCCCGGCTGCTGCCCAAGACCCTGTTCGGCGAGAAGTACGTCGACCTGGTCGCCCCGCCGCGGTCCTCCGCGCGCCCCATCCGCGCCGGCGACGTCATCACGCAGGACCGCACCAAGGTCGGCATCGAGCTCCAGCAGCTGATGAACGACCTGCTCCCGCTGCTGCGCACCGTCCAGCCCGGGAAGGTCAACGCCACCCTGTCCGCGTTCGCCACCGCCCTCGAAGGGCGCGGGGCGGCCGTCGGCGACAACCTCACCCGCCTGGAGGGCTACCTGCGCCGGCTCAACCCCCACCTGCCGTCCCTGAAGGAGGACATCTCCCGGTTCGCCGACGTGGCCGAGGTGTACGGCGACGCCGCGCCCGAACTCGTACGGATCCTGGACAACACGCTCACCACCAGCCGGACGGTCGTCGAGAAGCAGCGGCAGCTGTCCGCGCTGCTCACCGGGACCGCGAGCGCCGCGCACACCACCAAGGGCGTGCTCGACGCGAACGCCGACCGGCTCATCACCCTCGGCCGGGTCTCCCGCCCCACGCTGGCCCTGTTCGCCCGCTACGCGCCCGAGTACCCGTGCGTCCTGGACGGTCTCGTCCGGCAGGAAGCGGCGTCCGAGGAAGCGTTCAGGGGCGGAAAGATGCGGATCACGCTCGAAGTCGTCCGCGCCCGGCCCCCCTACCGACCCGGCGAGGAACCGCGCTATGCCGACCGCTCCGGCCCCGACTGCCGAGGGCTCCCGCACCCCCAGGTGCCCGCACCGCCGATCAAGCTCGACGACGGGACGAGGAGCCGGGGCCCGGCCGGTCCCGTCTCCGGCACGCCGGCCGAACAGCACGCCGTCGCCGCGCTCGTGGCCCCCGTCATGGGTGTGCCCGCCGACGAGGTGCCGGCCGTCACGACCCTGCTCTTCGGGCCTCTCGCCCGCGGGACGGAGGTGAGCGTCGCATGAGCGCCAAGCGCCGTACGAGCGCCCGCGCGACCACCGCGCAGCTGGTCAAGCTCGGCCTCTTCACGGTCGTGACGGTGGCGGCGACCTCCGTGCTCGCGGCCACCATCGTGAACCTGTCCTTCACCCCCCAGGACACCTACACCGCCGTGTTCAGCGACGTCACCAGCCTGGAGGAGGGCGACGACATCCGGGTGGCGGGCGTCCGCGTCGGCGAGGTGGAGGACATCCGGATCAAGGACCGGAGCCTGGCCGAGGTGACGTTCAGCGCCTCCCGCGAGCGGCCGCTGCTCACCACCACCCGCGCCGTCGTCCGCTACCGCAGCCTGGTCGGCCAGCGGTACATCGCGCTGACCGAGGGCGCGGGGGAGGGCCGGCGGCTCGACCCCGGCGGGCAGATCCCCCTCTCCCGCACCGAACCGGCGCTGGACCTGAACGCCCTGCTCAACGGGTTCAAGCCGCTGTTCGCCGCGCTGAGCCCCGAGGACGTCAACAAGCTCGCCACCGAGATCGTCCGCACCCTGCAGGGCGAGGGCGGCACCGTGCGCAGCCTGCTCGCCCACACCGCCTCGCTGACCACCACCCTCGCCGAACGCGACAAGCTGATCGGATCGGTCATCACCAACCTCAACACCGTGCTCACCACCGTCGACCGGCGCAGCACCCGCTTCTCCGACCTGATCGCCCAGCTGCAGCGGCTGATCTCCGGGCTCTCCGCCGACCGCAAGCCCATCGGCGCGTCGATCGCGGGGATCAACGGCCTCACCGAGGCCACCTCGGGGCTCCTCAAGGACGCCCGCCCGCCGCTGAAGACCGACATCGCCGAACTTGCCGAGCTCACCGGCACGTTGAACGACCACGAGAAGACCGTGGAGGGCGTCCTCCAGCGGCTGCCGGGCAAGCTGGACAAGCTCACCGGCACCGCCTCGTACGGCTCCTGGTTCAACTTCTACCTCTGCGACTTCGACGGCCGGATCGTGCTGCCGAAGACGAACGAGGTCCTCACCCCCGAACTCCACGTCGCCCGGGCGAGGTGCGGCCGGTGATCCCCTTCCGCGACCGCAACCCCGTGACCGTCGGCGCCGTGGGCCTCACCACGATCGCCCTGCTGGTCGCCGCCGCGTTCAACGTCGAGAGCCTGCCGCTGATCGGCGGCGGCGACACCTACAGCGCCGCCTTCTCCGAGGCCGGCGGGCTGCGCCCCGGCGACGAGGTGCGGATCGCCGGGGTCAAGACCGGCAAGGTCGACGACGTCGAGCTGGCCGGCGACCACGTCAAGGTGACCTTCCGGGTCACCGGCGATCCCGAACTCGGCAGCCGGACCGGCGCGTCGATCCGGATCAAGACGATCCTCGGCGCGAAGTACCTCGCGCTGGAACCGAAGGGCGCCGGCCGGCTGAAGCCCGGCAGCGAGATCCCACTCGCCCGCACGGTCCCCGCGTACGACGTGGTCGCGGCGTTCAGCGATCTCACGACCACCGCCGAGCAGATCGACAAGCAGCGCCTCGCCACCGCCCTGGACACCCTCTCCGCCACCTTCGAGGACTCCCCGGCCGAGGTCAGGGCCTCCATCCAGGGGCTGTCGAAGATCTCCCGGACCGTCGCCTCCCGCGACGAGGCCCTGCGCGAACTCCTCGCCCACGCCAACGGCGTCACCGGCGTGCTCGCGGCCCGCAAGGGCGAGTTCGGCAAGCTGGTCAAGGACGGCGACAAGCTGTTCAAGGAGATCCACGCCCGCCGCCAGGCCATCCACGGGCTGCTGGTCAGCTCCGTCGCCCTGAGCGTCCAGCTCTCCGGACTCGTCCGGGACAACCGGAAGACGATCGGACCCGCGCTCACCCGGCTGAACACGGTGGTGAGGATGCTGGAGCGCAACCAGGCGAGCCTCGACCGCAGCGTCCGGCTGCTCGCCCCGTACGCCCGGGTCTTCACCAACACCCTCGGCAACGGGCGCTGGTTCGACAGCTACATCCAGAACCTGGTCGTCCCGGCACCGGTGACGGCCCGGAAGGGAGGGGCGCGATGAACAAGCGCGCCGTCCGCCGCATCGCCCTCGCCACCGCGCTCGCCGTGGCGGCCGGCCTGGCCGTCGTCCACCTGCGGCCGGAGCCCACCGTCCGGGTGACCGCCTACTTCCCCCGCACGGTGGGCATCTACCCCGGTTCCGACGTCCGCGTCCTCGGCGTGCGCATCGGCCAGGTCGGGACGATCACTCCGCAGGGCGACCGGGTACGCGTCGAGCTGGAGTACGAGGCCCGGTACAAGGTCCCGACCGGCGCCCACGCGGCGATCATCAACTCCTCGGTGGTCAGCGACCGTTACCTCCAGCTGTTCCCGGTCCACCGCGGCGGCCCCGCGCTGCGCAGCGGCGCCGTCATCCCGCTGGAGCGGACGGCCGTCCCGGTCGAACTCGACCGCGTCTTCGACAGCCTGCGCACGACGTCCGACGCCCTCGGCCCCCGCGGCGCCAACAAGGACGGCTCGCTCTCCCGGCTGCTCGCCGTCAGCGCGGACAACCTCCAGGGGCAGGGCGCCCAGCTGAACCGGACGGTCGAGGACCTCTCGCAGGCCGTCACCACCCTGTCCGACGGCCGGCAGAACCTCTTCGGGACCGTACGGAACCTGCAGGCGTTCACCGCCGCGCTGGCCGAGGACGACGCCTCCGTACGGTCGTTCAACGACAGCCTGGCCAAGGTGGCCGCCCAGCTGGCCGGCGAGCGCAAGGACCTCGCGGCCGCGATCACTCACCTGGCGGCGGCGCTCGCCGACGTCTCCGCGTTCGTCAAGGCGAACAAGAAGGCGCTCACGGCCGACGTCAAGGGCCTGTCCAAGGTCACCCGCGTCCTGGTCACCCAGCGCGCCGCCCTGCAGGAACTGCTCGACGTCGCCCCCGCCGGACTGTCCAACCTCCAGAACGCCTACAACCCCTCGTCCGGCACCCTCGACGTCCGCGGCAACCCGGAACAGCTCCACGACCCGGCCACGCTGCTCTGCTCCCTGCTGAAGACCACGGGAGAGAAGGCCGGGGAGGGCGACTGCCGGAACCTGAGGACCCTGTTCGACTCCCTGCCCGAGCCGCCCGCGGCCGACCCGCTCACCGGAGCCGCGCTCCCCGTGGCCGGCACGACGGACCGCACCCTCGGCGGAATCCTGGAGGCCCGCACATGAGAGCACTGCGCCGTCCGGTCCTCTGGACCGCCGCCGGCTCCCTGCTGTTCACCACCGGCTGCGAGTTCAACGGCCTGTACGACGTGCCGCTGCCCGGCGGCGCGGCCGCCGACGGACACAGCTACCGGGTCACGGTCGAGTTCCGCGACGTCCTCGACCTCGTCCCGCAGTCCACGGTCAAGGTCGACAACGTCACCGTCGGCGCCGTGGAGAGGGTGGAACTGGCCGGCTGGCACGCCCGCGTGCGGCTGCGCATCGACGACACGGTGCGGCTGCCCGCCAACGCGATCGCCGAACTCCGGCAGACCAGCATGCTCGGCGAGAAGTACGTGTCGCTGTCCGCGCCGACCGGCACCGCACCACAGGGCCGGCTCACCGACGGCGCGCGGATCCCGCTGTCGCGCTCCGGCCGCAACCCGGAGATCGAGGAGGTGCTGTCGGCGCTGTCGGCCCTGCTCAACGGCGGAGGGGTGGCCCAGCTCAAGACCATCACCACCGAACTGAACAAGGCCCTCGACGGCCGCGAGGACCGCGTCAAGTCCCTGCTCACCGAACTCGACACGCTCCTCGGCGGACTCGACGGGCAGAAGAAGGAGATCGTCCGCGCCCTGGAGGGCATCGACCGGCTGTCCGCGACCCTCGCCAAGGAGAAGAAGACCATCGGCCAGGCGCTCACCACCCTCCCGCCCGCGCTGAAGGTCCTGGCCGACCAGCGGACCAAGCTCACCGCGATGCTCACGTCCCTGTCGGCCCTCGGCGCCACCGGCACGAAGGTCGTCAACGCCTCCCGCGCCGACGTCGTCGCCAACCTGCGCGCCCTGCAGCCGATCCTGGCCCAGCTGAACAAGGCCGGCGCGGACCTGCCCGACGCGCTGGAGCTCCTGACCACCTACCCGTTCCCGCGCAACGTGGTCGACGCGATCAAGGGCGACTACGTCAACTTCGAGGTCACCGCCGACCTCGACCTGCGCACCCTCTACGGCAACCTCGCGGAGAAGCCCCGCACGCCCGCGCCGTCGACCCCCGCCCTGCCCCCGGCCCCCGGCGTGCCGGACCTCCCGGGCGTGCCCGCGCCGGACCTCCCCGACGTGCCCGTCCCGAAGGCCCCCGGAGCGCCCCTGCCCTCCCCGAGCCCCGGCGTCCCCGACGCGCCCGGTGACGACGACGGTTCCGGCGGCGGCCTGGACTGCCTGCCGCTGTGCGGCACGGCCGACCCCGTCGCCCACGGCGGCGCCGACGGCCGCCTGCCCGCCGGCGTCGACCTCGCGCTCGCCGAACTGCTGATGAAGGGGCTGGTGGCGTGATCACCCGTACCGTCAGGACCCAGCTCTGCGCCTTCGCCCTCGTCACCGCGGTCGGGGTGTCCTACGTCGCCGGCGAGTACACCGGCCTCGTCGACGGCGTCCTCGACCGCGGGTACAGCGTCCGGGCCGAGTTCGCCGACTCCGGAGGCATCTACTCCGGCGCGGAGGTCACCTATCGCGGCGTGCCGGTGGGCCGCGTCGGCGAGCTGCGGCTGACCGGCACCGACGGCGTCTCGGTCGAACTGCGCCTGGAGGACGCCCCCGCGATCCCCGCCGACACCCTCGCCGTCGTGGCGAACCGCTCCGCCGTCGGCGAGCAGTACGTGGACCTGCAGCCCCGCTCCGCCGGCGGCCCCGCCCTGCGGGACGGCAGCACCATCGCCCGCCGGAACACGCGGGTGCCCACGCCCACCACCGACATGATCCTGAGCCTGGACCGGCTGGTCGCCTCGGTCGGCAAGGACGACCTGCGGATCACCGTCGACGAACTCGGCGCCGCGTTCTCCGGCACCGGACCGCATCTGAGCCGTCTGGTCGACTCGGGCAACGCGCTCGTCGAGTCCGCGTCCGGGGCGCTGCCCGAGACGATCGCGCTGATCGAGGACTCCCGGAAGGTCCTGCGCACCCAGGCCGAGCAGGGCTCCGCGATCACCTCCTTCTCCCGCGATCTCGCCCTCCTCACCGCGCGGGTGAAGGCCAGCGACGGCGACATCCGCGCGCTCATGAGCAGCGGCACCTCCGCCGCCGCACAGGTGGAGGCGCTGATGAAGGACAACCGGCCGCACCTGCCGGTGCTGCTCGGCAACCTCATCAGCGGCGGCCAGGTCACCCTGGCCCGGCTGCCCGGCGTGGAACAGATGCTGGTCACCATCCCCACCACCGTCTCCGGCAGCTACACCGTGGTCCCCGGCGACGGCACCTTCCACTTCGGACTGGTGGTCAACGCGGACGACCCGCCGCCCTGCCGGCAGGGGTACGGCACCCGGTGGCGGGACCCGGCCGACACCTCCACGCGCCCCGCCAACACCCAGGCGCGGTGCACGGCCCCGCGCGGCGGCGAGACCTCCGTGCGCGGCGCGCAGAACGCCCCGCGCGCGGGAGGCGCGGGCGGCAACGTACAGATCGGCTCGACGGGCGGAGCCCAGAGCCTCTTCGGAAAGGACTCCTGGCAATGGCTGCTCGTCGGGCCCCTGGCATGACCCGCGCCCTCCTCGCCCGCGCCGCCGGGCCGCTGCGCCACCCGCGGGCCGTGGCGGTGCTCGCCGCGCTCGCCGTCGTACTGACCGCCGCCTCCGGATGGCTGGGCGTCCAGCTGTACGAACGGCACCAGGACGACCGTCGGCATCAGGAGATCCTCGCCGCCGCGCGGCAGTCGGCGCTCAACTTCACGTCGCTCGACCACCGGCACTACGCGCGGGACAGCAAGAACGTGCTGAGCGGGGCGACCGGGGACTTCAAGAAGGAGTTCGCGGCGCAGACCGCGCAGCTGACGAAGATCGTCGCCGAGAACAAGTCGGTCTCCGAGGGGCAGATCCTCGACGCGGGGATCGTGCGGGCGGACGAACGCAGCGCCCGCGTGCTGGTGGTGGCCGACAGCAAGGTCACCAACGTCGCCTCTCCCGCGGGCACGTCCCGCAACTACCGCCTCCAGCTCGACCTCGTCCTGGAGGACGGGCGCTGGCTGACGTCCGACGTCGAATTCGTCGGCTGACAGGAGAACCACCATGGGCAACACGACCGTCCGGGCGGCCGCCGTCCGCGCCGCCGCCAAGCGCGCCGAACGGGCCCGCCGCCCCGACCAGGACACCGCCCGGAAGCCGGCGGAGGACACCGCCCGGAAGCCGCGGCGCACGGAGCCGGCGGCGCACGCGGACGACACCGGTCGCACGGAGCCGGTGCGGCGCACGGCACCGGCCGGGACGCCGTCCGGCCGACGCGAGCGGGCCCGGCTGCGGCGGCGCCCCGGTGCGCTCGGCGCCGCGCTCGCCGTCCTGGTCGCCCTGTGCGTGGCCGCCACCGTCCTGCTCGGACTGCGGTACCGCGACGCCGAACGCACGGCGCAGGCGCGCACGCAAGCCCCGGCCGCCGCCGTCGAGGGGGCCCCGGTCATCCTGTCGTACGACCACCGCCGGCTGGACCGCGACTTCGCCGCCGCCCGCCGCCACCTGACCGGCCCGTTCCTCGACCAGTACGAGAAGACGACCACGACCGTGGTGGCGCCCACGGCGAAGAAGTACCGGGGCGTGGTCAAGGCCACCGTCGCCAAGCCCCCGAACGGCGACGCCACGCCGGCCGCGTCGGTCGTCTCCGCGTCCCCGGAGCGCGTCGTGGTCCTGCTCTTCATGAACCAGGTGACGACCAGCACCCAGGTCACCACCCCGAGGCTCGACCTCAACCGCGTCCGCATGACCCTCGTCCGCACCCCGCAGGGCTGGAAGGTCAGCGCCGTGGACGCGTTGTAGCGGCCCCATGGCCGAGCAGGACGAAGACCGGCGGCGGGCCCCTGTGGGTCCGCCGCCGGTCTTCGGGTGTCTGCCGGGAGGTCAGCAGCAGCGGCCGGTGTTCTTCCAGCCCTGGCAGAACGAGTTGTCCCAGCACTGGTTCGTGTAGAGCTGGCCGCGCGAGCAGAACGGCACGTACACGCACTTGGTGTCGGTCCACCAGGTGGCCTGGGCCGTGACCTTCGGGGCCACCGTGCCGACCATCCGGTCCGCGAGGCGCTGCAGCTTGCTCATCACCGTCTCCTTCCGTCGCCGGCCACCGGGTGCGGCCGGGCCGAGCCGGAACCTACGGCGCCGCCGCACACGCGGGATCCGCCCCGGCCGGAACGGATCCTGTATGCCGCCCGCCTACCGTGCCCAGCGCAGCGGCGAGGGACCGCGGCGGGAAGGGAGGGGCCGTGGAGGCAGCGGAACCCCTGGCGTACGCGGGCACGGCCGGACGGGTGCTGCTCGGATGCGTGTTCCTGGCGTCGGCGGGCGGCAAACTGCGCGGGCGGGCGGCGTTCACCGCCTTCCTGGACAGCGTCGCCGCGCTGCGGCTCGTCCCGCCCGCGCTCGCCCGCGCCGCCGGGCTCGCCACGCTCGCCGCCGAGTGCGCCGTCGTGGTGCTCCTGGCCTGGGGCCCCTCGGTGCGGGCCGGGCTGTGGCTCGCGCTCGGGCTGCTCGCCGTCCTGACCTTCGCCGTGGCGCGCACCGTGCGCCGCGGGATCAGCGCGCCCTGCCTGTGCTTCGGCGGTACGGCGCGGCCCTTCCGGCGCCGTCACGTCGTGCGCAACGCCCTGCTCCTGACGGCGGCGGCGGTCGCGCTCCCGAGGCCGGACGCCCTGTCCGCCGGGGCTCCCGCCCTGCTCGCCGCCGCGGCGGGCGTCGTCGCGGCGGCCGTCGTCGTCGCCCTCGACGACCTCGTCGACCTGTTCGCGCCCGCCGAGGAGCGGGCCGCGCCCCTCCGCAACGCCGGTCACTAGGAGTTCTCATGGATGTGTCGGACGCCCTCACGGGGCTGCTCGCCGTGCTCTGCCTGTTCAACCTGGTCCTCAGCTACGGCATCGTCCGCCGGCTGCGCACCCTGACGCGGGCCGGCGCCGGCGGCCCGGCGACCGTGTCCGGGGCCGTGGACGACTTCGCGGTCACCACGACCTCCGGCGCCCCCGTCGGCCGCGCCGCGCTGACGCCCGGCACCGTCCTGGCGTTCCTGTCGCCCGGCTGCCCTCCCTGCGCCGCGCTCCTGCCGCGCTTCACCCGGGCCGTCGAGGACGCCGGACTGCCCGCCGAGCGCGTGCTCGCCGTCGTCATGCCCGGCGAGGACCCGGCCGAGGCACGCCAGTACGTGGCGCTCCTGGAGGAGTTCGCCACCGTCGTGGACGGCGAGCACGCTCGTACCGTGTCCGCGGCCTGCGGGGTCCAGGGCTTCCCCGCCGTCTGCGCGATCGACGAGCAGGGCCGCATCCACGAGGTGGGCGGCGACCTGACCGCCCTCGGCGCACCCCGCCCGGCGGGCGTCGCGTGAGCCGGGCGGGCCGCCGGGCCGACGCGCTGCGCGCCGTGGTCGCGCTGGCGGTCCGCGCCGCACCCGGGCCGCTGGCCGGGGTGCTGCTCACCGCCGTCGTGGAGGCCGCCCTGCCGGTGCTCGCCGCCTGGCTGACCAAGACGGTCCTCGACACCCTGGCGGCCCCGGGCACCCCGTCCGTCCTGGCGCCCGCCGTCGCCCTCGCCGGCGTCGGCGTCGCCGCCTCCGTCCTGCCGCACGTCACGCAGCTGCTGCGCGCCGAACTCGGGCGGAGGGTCGGACTGCTGGCGCAGGACCGGCTGTACGCCGCCGTGAACGGGCTCACCGGACTGGGCCGGTTCGAGGACCCGGCGGCGCTCGACCGGCTCCGCCTGGCCCAGCAGTGCGGCCAGGACACCCCGCCGCAGATCGTCGCCAGCGCCGTCGGGCTGGCCAGGACCGTCGTGACGATCGCCGGGTTCTCTGTGTCGCTGGTGCTGCTGAACCCGTGGCTCGCCCTGGCCGTCCTGCTCTCCGCCGTGCCCGCGCTGCTCACCGAGGTCCGGCTCGCCCGCGCCCGGGTCGGCACCGCCCTGACGGTGAGCCCGCTGGAGCGGCGCGAGTCGTTCTACGCCCACCTGCTGGGCAGCGTGCAAACGGCCAAGGAGATACGCCTGTTCGGCATCGGCGACCACCTGCGCGGCAAGATGCGCCGCGACCGCCGGGCCATCAACGCCACTCACGGCAGGCTCGACCGGCGTGCCGCCCTCGCGCAGACCGCCCCGGCCCTGGTGGCCGCCGCGACCGGGGCCGGCGCGCTCCTGTGGGCCGTCGGCGCGGTCGCCCGTGGTCAACTGAGCCTCGGCGACGTGGCGTTGCTGCTCTCCGGTGTGGCCGCGGTGCAGGGCGGTCTGGCGACGACCGCGCTCATGGTGGCGGTCACCCATCAGCACCTGCTCCTCTTCGGGCACTACCTGGAGACGACCACCCAGCCGCCCGACCTGCCGGTGCCCGCCGAACCGCTGCCCGCCGGGCCGCTGACCCACGGGGTCGAGCTGCGGGACGTGTGGTTCCGCTACTCCGAGCAGCACGACTGGGTGCTGCGCGGAGTGAACCTGACCATCCCGGCGGGCGGCACGGTGGCGCTCGTCGGCGACAACGGCGCCGGCAAGAGCACCCTCGTCAAACTGCTGTGCCGGTTCTACGACCCCGTACGCGGCTCGGTGCGCTGGGACGGCACGGACATCCGCGAACTGGATCCCGGGGAACTGCGCCGCCGGATGAGCGGCATCTTCCAGGACTTCATGCGCTACGACCTCTCGGCGGCCGAGAACATCGGGCTCGGGGACGTGCGGCACGTCGACGACACGGCGCGGATCCGCGAGGCGGCGGCCCGGACCGGCATGCACGAGACCCTCGCGGCCCTGCCGCGCGGCTACGACACCATGCTGTCGCGGACCTTCACCGAGGACGGGGCGCAGGACGACGACGGCGTCGAGCTGTCCGGCGGCCAGTGGCAGCGCGTCGGTCTCGCCCGCGCCCTGCTCCGCCGGGACGCCGACCTGCTGATCCTCGACGAGCCGAGCTCCGGGCTCGACCCCGAGGCCGAGCACGAGATCCACCACCTGCTCCTCGCGCACCGTGAGGGCCGCACCAGCCTGCTCGTCTCGCACCGGCTCAACGCCGTCCGAGGCGCCGACCTGATCGTCGTGCTGCGCGGCGGCGAGGTCGTCGAACAGGGCGACCACGACGCCCTGATGCGCCGGGACGGCCGGTACGCGGCGCTCTTCCGGCGGCAGGCGGAGGGGTACGCCGACGCGGGGGCGGTGGCGCGGTGATCCCCGCCGGTACGGGCGGACTCGCCGCCGCAGGCGGGGCCTTGGCCGCGGCGCTGGCCTGCGCCTGGCTGGTGCGCCGGGTGCGGCGGCGCCTGGTCGTGGTCACCGTCGAGGGCTCCAGCATGGCGCCGACCCTGGGCGACGGGGATGTGGTGCTGGTCCGCCGCCGCGGCCTCGGGCGCCTGTCCGTCGGGGACCTCGTGGTGGTGGAGAGCCCGGTGCCGCCCGTGGCGCGGCCCGACTGGACCTGGCCCGACGCGGACGAGCCGCCCGAGCGGCGCGGCTGGATGGTCAAGCGCCTGGCGGCCCTGCCGGGACAGCCCTGGCCCGCCGCCTGCGCCGACCGGCACGGGCGGCTGCCCGACGGCATGATCGCGGTCCTGGGGGACAACGCGGCCGCGAGCGTCGACTCCCGCCAGATGGGCGCCGTCCCGGGTGACCGCGTGCTGGGGGTCGTGGTGCGCCGCATGGCCACCGGCCGACGCCCCGTCACATCCCCTCAGCTGCAAGAGTTTTCTGCAAGATGATGCAAGGATCTTGCTAAGCCGCCCCCGCCCGGTGCATCGTTCAAGCCGGCCGGACCGCACGTGCGGGTCCGGTGGAATGGGGGTGCCGTGGAAGCGACGTTTCGCGTGCTGGGACGAGTACGTCAGGGCGATGCGCGGTCGGGGGCCGCGACCGAGGTCGGCGGGGGCAAGACGCGTGCCCTGCTGGTGACCCTGCTGCTGCAGGCGAACCGCACGGTCACCGTGGACCGGGTGGTCGAGGCCCTCTGGGACGGGGAGCCGCCCCTGTCGGCGGTGGCCAATGTCCGTACGCACGCCAGCGTGCTGCGCCGACGGCTGAAGCGCGGCGCCGACCTCGTCGGCGGAGGCGGCGGCTACGTGCTGGAGGTGGCGGCGGACCGCTGCGACCATCTGATGTTCCTGGACCGCGCCGCCGAAGGCCGCGCCGCGCTGCGCGCGGGCGACAGCGCGGAGGCCGCGGACCTGCTCACCTCCGCGCTGGGGCTGTGGGACGGGGACGGGGCCGCCGTCGGGGTGCCGCGGCACGGCCCCCTCGCGGGCTGGCTGGGCCACCTGGAGGAGGAGCGGATGCGCGCCGTGGAGGACCTGGCCGCCGCCTACCTGAGGCTGGGGGAGCCCCGGGCGGCGCTGCGCGACCTCAACGGGCTGCTCGCGATCTCCCCGCTGCGCGGCCGCAGTTGGGCCCTGCGGATGCGCGCCCACCACGCGCTGGGGGAGCGCGGCAGCATGGCCGAGGCGTACCGGACGGCGGTGGTCGTGCACCGCAGCGAACTGGGCGTGGGGCCCGACGAGCAGCTCCGGCGCCTCTTCGAGGAGCTGGTCGCGGGCTGAACGGCGTCGAGGGCTTCGCCGTACGGCCCCGACGGGACGCGACGACGCCGCAGCACCTTGCGGGAGTTGCGCGCGGCCCAGTCCAGATGGGTGAGCGCCGCCGTCAGCTCCACCAAGGCGTCGGCCCTCACCTTGCCGTTCTCGCGCTCCAGCAGCGTGAGGATCTCCGGCAGCCGGCGGGCCATCGTGCGGCGCCAGGCGAGCAGGAGGGGCCGTCGGCCCGCGTGGCCGAGGCGGTCCCAGGACTCCGAGGCCCGCCGGGCCCGGGCCACCTTCTCCCGTACGGCCCGCTCGTCGTCGACCGGGAAGGTGGCGATCTCCTCGCCGGTCACGGGGTCGAGCGAGGCGAACCGCGGGAGGGCGCCCGCGTCGATTGCCGTCATGGGGTGCGCTGCCTTTCGGGAAGGGGCAAGCCGCAGGCCGGGGGCGGCGGGTTCCCGCCCAGCCCGCCGTGCGGCGCCTTGACCGTGCTGGGGCAGCGCTAGCCTAGAACGAGACGACTCGTTCTGGCCAGAGGTTCTGGTGACCTCCCGCCGTGTGAACGGCTCGTGCCCTCGGGAGAGTTGACGCGACGGAAGTCCGCCGCCGGCCCTGGTGAAGAATGGGCGGGGGCGGAACCGAGCGAAGAGGAGAACCCGGCATGGGGGAGAAGCGCACCCTGCACAGCGTCATGGCCCCGTCCGGCCCGCAGCGCCGCGACCTGGAGGCGAGGCAGCGCATCCTCGCGTCCACGCTCCGGCTCCTGGAGCGGGTCGGGTACGCGGACCTCACCATCGGCGAGGTGGCGGCGGACGCGAAGGTCGGCAAGGCGACGCTCTACCGGTCCTGGCCCGGCAAGGCGGAGCTGGTCCTCGACGCGGTGCGCACCCGGCTCGAGGACGTCCCCGTCGACGTGACCGGGAACTCCGCCGAGGAGATCCTCGCCGTGGCCCGCCGGGCGCTGGCCGACTTCTACTGCTCACCCGACGTGCAGTCGGTCCTCCCCGCCCTGCTCGCGGACACCGCCCGCAACCCCGAACTGCGCCGGCGGCTGCGCGAGGAGATCATCGAGCCGCGGCGCGCCCTCGCCCGGACCGTCCTGGAGCGCGCCGTCGAACGGGGCGACCTCCCCGCCGGCACCGACGTCGTCATGCTCCTGGAGATGTGGGCCGGCGCCATGATGTTCCGCAGCGTCGTCTACGACGGCACGTTCGACGAGGACGCCGTCGCCCGCATGGTCACCGCCACGCTGTCCTCGCCCCCGAGGCTCCCCGGGGCCTGAGCCCCGTCACCGGCACAGCGGCGCGCGCTCCAGCACGGCGGCCACGGAGTCCGCCAGCCGCGGAAGGTGCCCCTGCGCCAGGCCCGCGATGTTGATCCGGCCCGCCGACGTGCCGTACACCGCGAACCCGCGGCGCAGGCGGCGCATCCCGTCCGGATCGAGGGGCAGCATCGAGAACATGCCCTTCTGGCGGGCGAGTTCCGCCGCCTCCCGCTCCCGCCCCAGCGCCGCCAGCCGGGCGGCGAGACCCTCGCGGTTCGCGGCGATCCGGCCGCGCATCGCCTCCAGCTCCGACCGCCACAGGGCGGCCAGCCGCGGGTCCTCCAGGATCGTGGCGACCACGGCCGCGCCGTGCTCCGGCGGCATCGAGTACAGCGTGCGCGCCGCGTTCTGCAGGGCCGTCTCCACCTGCCGGAGCCCCCGCCGGGAGGGGCCGACGACGATCGCGCAGCCGGTGCGGTCGCTGTAGAGACCGAAGTTCTTCGAGCAACTCACCGCGATCAGCAGCTCCGGCAGCCGCGCGGCCAGCATGCGGGTGGCGGCCATGTCCGGCTCCAGGCCGTCGCCCAGACCGTGGTACGCCAGGTCGATCAGCGGGACCCAGCCCTCCCGAGCCGCCAGGTCCGCGAGGGCCCGCCACTCCTCGGGCGTCGGGTCGACGCCCGTCGGGTTGTGGCAGCAGCCCTGGAGCAGCACCACGTCGTGCCGGCGCGCCCCGCGCAGCCCGTCGACGAGGTCCGCGCCGCCGCCCAGCGCGTACGTGCGGACCGTCAGCCCGGCGGCCTCCAGGATCGGGCGGTGGTTCACGTACGCGGGATCGCTGATCCACACCGTGGCGCCCGGGTACGTCTGCCGCACCAGGTCGGCCAGGAGGCGCAGCGCGCCCGTGCCCGCCACCGTCTGGACGGTCACGGCCCGCTCCGCGGGCAGGGCCGGGCCCAGGACCAGGTCCTGCAGGGCGCGGTTGAAACGCAGGTTCCCGGACAGGCCCCGGTACTCCTTCGAGACGGCGCGCTCGGCGAGCCGCGTCTCGGCCTCGCGCACCGCCGCCATGACCGGCGTGGTGCCCGAGTCGTCGCGGTACACCCCGAGGACGAGGTCCAGGCGCTCCGGGCGCGGGTCCGCGGCGTACTCCGCGGTGAGGTCCCACAGCGGGTCGGCGGGCGGGGCGGGCAGCAGCTCAAGCATCGGTGGAGACCTTGGTTCGGGGGCGCCGGTTGGCGAGCACGACGCCCGAGGTGATGAGGGGGACCCCGATCAGGACGGACAGGGTCGGCGACTCGTGCAGCAGCGGCACGGCCAGCAGGACCACGAGGACGGGGCTGAGGCTGCCGACGACCGCGCAGCGCTCCGGGCCCAGGCTGCGGATGGCGAAGGCGTACAGCAGCCCCGCGCACAGCCCCACGCCCAGGCCCTGGACGACGAGGAACAGCAGCACGTCGCCGCCCGCCGCCCGGCCGAGGCCCGTCGGCAGCACGCCGGTGACCGCGAGCACCGCGACGATCAGGAACGACGGCAGGCACAGCACGCCGATGGAGCCCACCGGGTCCAGCCCCACCTCCCGCAGGCCCACGGTGTACAGCGCCCACAGCCCGCTGGCCACCAGCAGCGCGCCCGCGCCGAGCAGGACGTCCTGGTCCAGCGCGGCGGTGTGCCGCCACACCAGCGCGACGACGCCCGCCACGATCAGCGCCAGTCCCGCGGACTGCGCACCGCGCGGCAGCCCCCGGCCGCCCGCCACCATCAGGGCGGAGACGAACAGCGGCACCATGCCGGGCACGATCGCTCCGACGAAGGCGGCCGACGTGAGCGAGCCGCCGTACATCACGATCAGGAAGAACGGCACCCCCGCCCCGCAGACGATCTTGAGCGCGGGTGCCGGCCGTACCGCCGCCAGGAGGCGGCGCCGACGCCACAGCGCCGGAGCCAGGACCACCAGCGGCACCCCGAACCGCAGCAGGGCCACGTCGGCGGGCAGCAGGGTCGACGAGCCGAGCGCACGGGCGCTCAGCGCGAAACCGGCCCAGATCAGCACGGTCAGCCCGAGGGCGAGCGGCCCCGCGACCCGGGCGGTCGGCCGGAGGGCGGACAGGCCCCGCGGCTGGGCGGCGGAACCGGCCGGCCGGGCTCCGGCCTCTGCCGGCCGGGCCTCGGGAGCCGCCGCGGCGGCCGTGTTCGTCGCGACCACGAAAGCAGTCCTCCCCGTCGGGCATCGGTGAATGGGCGGACGGAAAGCGGAAGCACCTCGCCCGGACAGCAACCCTAGGAGCTCGGCCGGGGCAGCCGATTGCCAGTTCTGCCCTCCAGACCTAGCGTGGGGGCAGAATCTGCCAAGGAGCGACGATGGACGAAGTGGATCTCCAGATCATCCGCGAGCTGCAGGCGGACGGCCGGCTGTCCAACCAGGACCTCGCCGACCGCGTCCGTCTCTCTCCCTCGCCCTGCCTGCGCCGCGTCCGGCGGCTGGAGGAGGCCGGGCTGCTCAGCGGCTACACCGCGATGGTCGACCAGGTCGCGTACGGGCTGCCGATCACCGTCTTCGTGCGCATCGGCCTGGAACGGCACACCGCCGACGCGGTCAACGCCTTCGAGAAGCACATCGGCCTCATCGACCACGTCCAGGACTGCTATCTGATGGCCGGCAGCAGCGACTACCTGCTGCGCATCGTCATCGAGAGCCTGGAGGCGTACGAGACGCTGGTCCGCACCCGGATCCACGCCATCCCCGGCATCGCCTCCATCGAGTCCAGCTTCGCCTTCGGCAGCGTGAAGCAGTCCAAGGTGTTCCCCCGCCCCGGCAGCCTCACCCGCCGCGGCCGGGCCGGCGCGGCGGGGCGCTCCTGATCCGGTCCACCGTCCGAGCGAGGCGCCGCGCGGCCTCGCGCAGCCGGTCCGGCGGGTGCGCCGCGTAGCCGACGACCAGACCCGGCGGGCCGGGCAGACGGCGGTGCCAGGACAGCGGATGCGTCAGCACCCCCGCGGCCCGCACGCGGTCCGCGAGCTCCGTGTCCGCGACCGTCCCGGCCGCCTCCGGGAACGTGATCAGCAGGTGCAGTCCGGCCGCGATCCCCTGGACGCGCGCGGAGGGCAGCAGCGCGGTCAGCGCGGACAGGAACGCGTCCCGGCGGGCGCGGTACCGGCTTCGCGTGAGCCGCAGATGCCGGTCCAGGTCGCCGCCCGCGATCAGCCGGGCGAGCACCAGCTGCGGCAGCACCGGCGAGCCCAGATCGCTGGCGTGCTTGGCCGCGACCAGTTCGTCCTGCAGCCACCGCGGGGCGATCAGCCAGCCCAGCCGGAAGCCCGGCGCCAGCGTCTTCGAGACGCTGCCCGTGTGCACCACCCGGTCGGGGGCCGACGCCTGGAGCGCGGGCACCGGCGCCCGGTCGTACCGGTGCTCCGCGTCGTAGTCGTCCTCGACGACCAGCCCGCCGGCGGCCGCCCAGGCGAGCAGCTCGCGGCGGCGCTCCGGCGCGAGCACCACCCCGGTCGGGAACTGGTGCGCCGGGGTCAGCAGCGCGGCCGGGACGCCGGTCCGGGTCAACGCGCCGACGTCCAGGCCATGTTCGTCCACGGGGACGGGCACCGGCCGCACGCCCCAGTACTCCAGCGTGTCCACGACGCCCCGTGAGCCGGGGTCCTCCACCGCCGCCTCCGTGACGCCCCTGGCCCGCAGCGCCTGCGCGACCAGGGCGAGCGACTGGGCGACGCCGCCCACCACGAGGATGTCCTCCGGGCCGGCGCGCACGCCCCGGACCCGGCCGAGCCAGCCCACCAGCTCCCGCCGCAGCACGAGCGAGCCGCGCGGATCGCCGTACGCGAACTCGGCGGCCGGCGTCGCGCCGAGCACCTGCCGTTCGGCCCGCAGCCAGGCCGTGCGCGGGAAGGCGGACAGGTCCGGCAGGCCGGGGGAGAGGTCGATGTCCACCGCCGGCGCGAACACCCCGAGCGGCAGCCGCAGTCCGCCTCCCGGGCCCCCGCCGGCCGGCGCCCCGCCGAGCCGCACGGACGGCCCGGGCGCCGGGGAACTGCCGGGCCCCGTGGACGGACCCGGCACCGGGGATCCGCCGGGCCTCGTGGACGGCCCCTGCACCGGCGACCCGCCGAGCCGAACGGCCGGACCCGGCACCAGGGAACCAGGGGCCGGCGCGCCCGCAGCGCCCGTCCCCCGCGGCTCCCACGGCTCGACCGCCGGCATCGCCGTGACCCGCGTGCCGCCGCCCGCGCGCCCGCTGACGAGGCCCTCCTCCGCCAGCCTCCGGTACGCCTCCACGACCACCCCGCGCGACAGCCGCAGGTCCGCCGCCAGCACCCGGGTCGCGGGCAGCCGCGCGCCCGGGCGCAGCCGCCCGTCGGCGATCGCCGCGCGCACCGCGTCCACCAGCCAGCCCGTCAGCCCCGTCGCCGGAGCGGCCGCGCGCCGCAACTGGAGGAAATCCGCGCCCTCTTGGGTCTCTTTGGTCCTGTCCACGAGGCCACCGATGGTACTGGCCGCCGGACCATAGGGAAGATCGAATGGAGCCACGCACCGCACCGAGCACCGCAGTCGTGGAGGTCAGCCCCCGTGAACAGCATCCAATCCGTCGACGCCTTCGACCAGTGGCTCCGGACCGACTTCGTCGCCCTCAACACCCGCCTGGAGGAGGGCTACACGGAACGAACGCCCACCGCGCCCGCGGCCGCCGCGGCCGACGGCCTCGCGCAGCGCCTCGCGCGGGAGGGCGCCGAGCTGATCGGCCGGATCGCCGACGCCGGCCGCGCCGTGCTCGCCGCCGACGACGCCGACCGGTACGAACTCCTCGGGTCGCTCGGCATGTACCTCGCCGCCTGCCGCCGCCACGAGACGGACGGCCCGCCGGCCCCCCGCTCGACGCACGGAGCGCACGGCCCGCAGTCCGCCGCCTGGCCGCTCGCGACCGCCCTCGGCACCTCCCTCGGCGTCGCCCCGCGCTTCGTCTTCGCCCACCAGGCGCAGTACAACCGCGCGGCCGGCGACCGGCTGCGCACCTTCACCTCGCTCGACGACGAGCACACCTTCATCGTCCACAACGCGCTCTCCGCCCTCGCCTACCGCCGCACCGCCACGGCCCTCGGCGGCATCCGGACCCTGGGGCCCTCCAACCCCATGACCGAGTACCTGCTCCGCGAGGCCCTGGCCGGCCTGGACGACGCCATGGACTTCGGGACGACCCTGAGCAAGAACCTCGACGTCGACCGGTTCTTCCTCCACATCAGGCCGTACTTCAAGTCGTACCGCGTCGGCGCGGCCGAGTACCGGGGCGCGAACGCCGGCGACTTCGCGGCGATCAACGCCATCGACCTGCTCCTCGGCCTGTGCTCCGCGCACGACCCCTTCTACCAGGCCGTGCTCGCGGAGAAGCAGCCCTACCTGCCGCCCGAGGACCGGCCCGCCCTGCGCGCGGCGGTGCGCGCCGAGCCGCTGCTCGACGTCTTCCTGCGGGAGGCGGACGAGCGGCCCGTGACGCCCCGGCTGCGCGAGAACGTCCGGCTCCTGCTCGCCCTCTGCGTACGGCACGGCGCCGTGTCCTCGTTCCACCACCACCGGCTCGTCGTCCCCTTCCTCCAGAAGCCGGCCTCGATGCACCCCGAACCCGAGGACCTCACCTCCAGCGGACCGCCCCTCGACGTCGTCGTGGCGCAGCTGGCCCGCCTGGTCGACCTGCGCACGGCACGGCGGCGGGCCGGCGCCTTCGGCGCGCGGGACCGCCTCGACCGGCTGAGGGACGCGGCCGGGCTCTGAGCGGCGTCCGGCACAATGCCCCCATGCACCCTGTGAGCGATGACGACCCGTACCTGTGGCTGGAGGAGGTCTCGGGCGAGGCCGCCCTCGCCTGGGTGGCCGAGCGGAACGCCGAGACCGAGGCGGCGCTCGTCGCCGACCCCGGCTTCGCCGGCCTGAAGACCCGGCTGCGCGAGGTGCGGGACGCCACGGACCGGATCCCCTACACCACGCGGCGCGGCGCGTACCTCTACAACTTCTGGCAGGACGCCGAGCACGTCCGCGGCCTGTGGCGCCGCACGACGCCGGAGCAGTACCGCAAGGACGAGCCCGAGTGGGAGGTGCTGCTCGACGTCGACGCGCTCGCCGAGGCCGAGGGGGAGAAGTGGGTGTGGGCCGGGGCCCGCGTCCGGCACCCCGCGTACGACCGGGCTCTCGTGCTGCTGTCCCGTGACGGCGGCGACGCGGTCGTGGTCCGCGAGTTCGACATGGCCACGCTGACCTTCGTCGAGGACGGCTTCCGCGTCCCGGAGGCCAAGACCAGGATCGGCTGGATCGACGCCGACACCGTCTTCGTCGGCACCGACACCGGCCCGGGCTCGCTCACCGACTCCGGCTACCCGCGCACGGTGCGGCGCTGGCGGCGCGGCACCCCGCTGGAGAAGGCCGAACTGGTCTTCGAGGCGGAGCAGGGCGACGTGGCCGCCTGGGGCATGCGGGACAGCACGCCCGGCTTCGAGCGGGACTTCGTCGGCCGCTCGCTGGACTTCTTCCACAGCGAGACGCATCTGCTGACCGCCGACGGGGAGCTGGTCCGGATCGACGTGCCGGACGACGCCGAGGCGTACGCCCACCGCACCCACCTGATCGTCGAGCTCAAGTCGGAGTGGCTGGGGCACCCGGCGGGCTCCCTGCTCGCCTTCGACTTCGACGCCTTCCTGGCCGGCGACCGCACCGCCGAGGCGCTGTTCACCCCCGACGAGCGCACCGCCCTCGCCGGCCAGTCCTGGACCCGGCGCCATCTGATCCTGGAGATCATGCGCGACGTCAGCACCCGCATCGAGGTGCTGACACCCGGACCGGACGGCTGGACCCGCGAGCCGCTCGCGGACGTGCCGGCGCTGTCCGCGGTGAGCGTCACCGACACCGACCCCGACGTCTCCGACGAGTACTTCCTCGACGTCTCCGGCTTCCTGCAGCCCTCCACGCTGTACCGGGGCGAGATCGGCGCCGGCTCGGAGCAGCTGAAGCAGGCGCCGGCGCGCTTCGACGCCACGGGACTGTCGGTGCGCCAGCACTTCGCCGTCTCGGACGACGGCACCCGCGTCCCGTACTTCGAGATCGGCCCCGACCGTGCCGTCACCGGCCCCGGCCCGGCGCTGCTGTACGGCTACGGCGGCTTCGAGGTCTCCCTCACCCCGTACTACAGCGGAGTCACCGGCCGGGCCTGGCTGGAGCGCGGCGGCACGTACGTGATCGCCAACATCCGGGGCGGCGGCGAGTACGGCCCCGCATGGCACCAGGCCGCGCTCGGCGCGCACCGGCACCGCGCCTTCGAGGACTTCGCGGCCGTCGCCCGGGACCTCGTGGCCCGCGGCGTCACCACCCCGGCGATGCTCGGCGCCGAGGGCGGCAGCAACGGCGGACTGCTCATCGGCGCGATGCTCACCCGGTACCCCGAGCTGTTCGGCGCGCTCGTCGCCGAGATGCCGCTGCTCGACATGGTCCGCTTCCACAAGCTGCTCGCCGGCGCCTCGTGGATCGCCGAGTACGGCGACCCCGACGAGCCGGCCGACCTGCCGCACCTGCGGGACCTGTCCCCGTACCACCACCTCGCCGCGGACCGCCCCTACCCGCCGGTGCTCCTGATGACCTCCACCCGCGACGACCGCGTCCACCCCGGACACGCCCGCAAGACCGCCGCCCGGCTGCGGGAACTCGGACACGAGGTGCTCTTCCACGAGAACACCGGCGGCGGCCACGCGGGCGCCTCGGACAACGAGCAGAACGCCCACAACGACGCGCTCGTGCACACCTTCCTGTGGCAGAGGCTCGCCGGCTGAGAGCCGTATCACGTGGACGAGGCGCCCGGCCGGCGAAACCCGGCCGGGCGCCTTCCGTATGCTCCCTCGAACAAGTCCACGAGATTCTTCGGCGTTTTCCGTTATCCGGCCCGACCGCCGAGGTCTCCCAGACACAGGGAACGACGTCAGGCGCGACAGGCAGGGTGAGTCAGGGATGAGCGGACAGCACGGCACGGAACTGGTCAGGGCGGCACAGGCCGGCGACCCGTGGGCGCGGGACCAGCTCGTCGCCGCGTACCTGCCCCTCGTCTACAACATCGTCGGCAGGGCGCTGCACGGCGGCCACGACGTCGACGACGTCGTGCAGGACACCATGCTCCGGGCCCTCGACGGCCTCTCCTCGCTCCGCGCCCCGGACAGCTTCCGCTCCTGGCTCGTCGCCATCGCCATGAACGCGATCCGCAGCCACTGGCACGCGCAGCAGACCGGCCTGCGCACCGGCGTCCTCGACGAGGCCCGTGACCTGGCGCACCCCGGCGGCGACTTCGTCGACCTGACCGTGGTCCGGCTCAACCTCTCCGGCCAGCGGCGCGAGACCGCCGAGGCCACCCGCTGGCTGGAGCCGGACGACAGCGCGCTGCTCTCGCTGTGGTGGCTGGAGTGCGCGGGCCAGCTCACCCGGTACGAGGTCGCCGTCGCCCTCGACCTGTCTCCCGCGCACACGGCGGTCCGGGTGCAGCGGATGAAGGAGCAGCTGGAGACGGCCCGCGTCGTCGTCCGCGCCCTCGCGCAGAACCCGCCCTGCCCGACGCTCCACTACGAGCTCGGCACCTGGGACGGCCGCCCCTCGGCGCTCTGGCGCAAGCGAATAGCCCGCCACGCCCGCGGCTGCGCCCGCTGCGCCGGCGTGTGGAGCGGCCTCGTCCCGGCGGAGGGCCTCCTGGCGGGCCTGCTGCTGGTCCCCCCGACGGCGGCCCTGCTCGCGGCGGTACGCGAGGGGGCCGGGCTCGGGTACGGGCTCGCGGGGGCGTCGGCATCGGCGTACCAGGCATATGACGCGTACGAGACGTCGGGAACGTACGAGCCTTCCGGGACGTACGTGTCCTCCGCGACGTACGAGCCTTCCGGGATGTACGAGGATTCCGGGACTCACGAGCCTTCCGGGACGTACGAGACACCCGCGTACCACGCGGACCCCGACGCCCGCGACGGCGGAGGCGACGCGACGGAGGAGCCGGCCGCCGTGTCACCGTCCGCGTCCGCCGACGGCGCGGGGGCCCGGGCCGGCCGGGGGGCGCGGCGCAGGCGGCAGCAGGAGCGGCGGAGGCGCGACCGGCGCCGTGCCGTGGTCGCCGCCGGCATAGCCGTGGTCGCGGTCACCGGCGGCACCTTCTACCTGAGCAGCGGCCCCGACGAGGACGTGACCACCGTGGACGCGGCGGACGCGCCCGCCGCCGGGTCGGGCCTGTCGGTCGCCCCCGCCGAGGCGTCCTCCTCCTCGGCCGCGCCGACGTCCCCCACCCCCTCCGCCTCCCCGACGCCCACGAAGAAGCCGTCGCCGAGCGCGACCCCTCCCGCCAGGCCGAAGCGCACGGTCGCGCCGACCGTCCGCCCCACCACGCAGCCGCCGCGGCCCCGCCCCACGCGCGAGGCGACCAGCGGCGGCGGAGGCTCGGCCGCCCAGCAGGTCGTGGCGCTGGTGAACTCCGAGCGGGCGAAGGCCGGTTGCGGCCCGGTGACCGGCCACTCGCTGCTGGACAAGGCCGCCCAGGGGCACTCCGAGGACATGGCGGCCCGGGACTTCTTCGACCACACCAACCCCGACGGCGACGGCCCGGGGGAGCGCATCACGGCCGCCGGGTACCAGTGGTCCACGTACGGCGAGAACATCGCCAAGGGCCAGCGCACCCCCGCCGCCGTGATGGACGCCTGGATGAACAGCCCCGGCCACCGGGCCAACATCCTCAACTGCTCCTTCAAGGAGATCGGCATCGGGATCCACGACGCCGGCGGCCCCTACTGGACGCAGGTGTTCGGCGCGCGCTGACCCGGCGCTTCGTCAGGGGCGGGTGCGGACCGGGTGCTTGCTGAGGATCGACACCCGGTTGAACGCGTTCATCGTGATCGCCACCCACAGCACGGCGGACAGCTCCTCGTCCCCGAACACCTCCCGGCCCTCGGCGTAGGCACGCTCCTGCAGCAGCGCGTCCTCGGGGGAGGTGGCCGCCTCGGCCAGGGCCAGGGCGGCCCGCTCCCGGGCGGTGAACACCTCCGTGTCGCGCCAGGCGGCGAGCACCCCCAGGCGCTGCGTGGTCTCACCGGCCCGCAGCGCCGCCCGGGTGTGCACGTCGAGGCAGTACGCGCAGCCGTTGATCTGCGAGACGCGCAGGTTGACGAGCTCCACCAGGATCCGGTCGAGTCCCGCCGCGGCGGCGGTCGTCCGCACCGCCTCGGCCGTCTGCATCAGCGCGTGGTACGCCGTGGGGCTCTGCTTGTCGAGGTAGACCCGACCCGTCACGGGTGTGCCCGCGGTCTCGCTCACCGTTCACTCCTTCGTCGTCGTCGCCGTCCGCAGCGGATCATACGGACAGGGCTCTCGCCTTCGGGCCCGGAGGGTGGGGCGTCCGGAGGGGCGGGGATCATGGGGAGAACCGTCGACCGAAAGGCACGTCATGACCCAGCAGGCCACCGCCCCCGTCGTCCGCCACGTCGAGGACCGGCACCGTTACGAGATCCTGGTCGGCGGCGAGCGCGCCGGCCTCACGGCCTATCGCGACCGGGACGGGCAGCGCGTCTTCTTCCACACCGAGACCGACGAGGCGTACGCCGGTCAGGGGTTGGCCGGGATCCTCGTCCAGGAGGCGCTGACCGATGTGCGCGCCGCGGGGCTGCGGATCGTGCCCGTGTGCCCGTACGTGGCGAAGTTCCTGAAGAAGCACGAGGAGTTCGCCGACATCACCGATCCGGTGACGCCGGACGTCCTGCAGTGGCTGGACGGCGTGCTGGGGCGCTGACGGCGGCCTCCGCGTTGCGGGCGCCGCGGGGCTCGCGCAGGCTCGACTCGGGGCCGTGACCGGCCCGCCACGCCCTGTCAGGACACGAGAGGCGGCACTCGATGCCTTCGCGACTCAACCCGTACCTCACCTTCGACGGCGACGCCAAGCAGGCCATGGAGTTCTACAAGGAGGTGTTCGGCGGCACGCTCAGGTCGCACACGTACGCCGAATTCGGCGAGCAGGCGCCTCCCGGGTACGCGGACAAGACCATGCACTCCATGCTGGAGACCGACGCCGGCTTCACGCTGATGGGCGCCGACAACCCGCCCGGCAACGAGTTCAAGCCCGGCAACACCCTCTCGATCAGCGTCAGCGGCGAGGACGAGAGCGAGCTGCGCGGCTACTGGGAGCGGCTGTCCGAGGGCGGCACGGTGGCCGTGCCCCTGGAGAAGCAGATGTGGGGCGACGTCTTCGGCATGTGCGTGGACCGCTTCGGCATCACCTGGATGGTGAACATCGGCGAACCGCAGGGCTGACCCTCTCCCCGCCCCTCCGCGCGACCGCACCGGCCGCTCCCGACCTCCGCACCGGAGGCCGGGAGCGGCCGGTGCGTCGTGTTCTCCGCCTTCCTTCGCGGGCGCAGATAGCCACCGCTTGCAAGTAATGCGCGCACGCAAGTATTGTCGTCATCTGTAACTCCCCTGCGCAAGCATTTCTGGAAGGTGCATCGTCATGCCACTCGCGCTCCTGGCCCTGGCCATCGGGGCCTTCGGGATCGGCACCACCGAGTTCGTGATCATGGGCGTGCTGCCCCAGGTCGCCGGCGACTTCGGCGTCTCCATCCCCACCGCCGGCTGGCTGGTCACCGGCTACGCCCTCGGCGTGGTCCTCGGCGCCCCGCTGCTGACCGTCCTGGGCGCCCGGACGTCCCGGAAGAAGATGCTCATGATCCTCATGGGCCTCTTCGTGGTCGGCAACACGCTCTCGGCCCTCGCCCCGACCTTCGGCCTCATGCTGGCCGGCCGGGTCGTCGCCTCGCTGGCCCACGGCGCGTTCTTCGGCATCGGCTCCGTCGTCGCCGCCGGTCTCGTCGCCCCGCAGAAGCGGGCCTCCGCCATCGCCCTGATGTTCACCGGCCTCACCGTCGCCAACATCGTCGGCGTCCCCGGCGGCACGTACATCGGCCAGGCCCTCGGCTGGCGCGTCACCTTCGGCGTCGTCGCCGTCCTCGGCATCGTCGGCCTGCTCGGCGTCGCCCGGCTGGTGCCCGAACAGGGCCGGCCCGAGGCCGCGAACGTCCGCGCCGAGTTCGCCGCCTTCAAGAACGTCCAGGTCCTCCTCGCCATGGCGATGACCGTGCTCGGCTTCGGCGGCGTCTTCGCGGCCATCACGTACATCACGCCGATGATGACCGAGATCGCCGGCTACTCCGAGGGCTCCGTCACCTGGCTGCTGGTCCTGCTCGGCGCCGGCATGTTCCTCGGCAACCTCATCGGCGGGCGCCTCGCCGACCGCGCCCTGATGCCCATGCTGTTCGTGAGCCTGGCCGCCCTCTCCGGCACCCTGCTCGCCTTCACCGCGACCGCGCACAACAAGGTCCTCGCCGCGCTCACCCTCACCCTGATCGGCGCCCTCGGCTTCGCCTCCGTGCCGCCGCTGCAGAAGCGGGTCCTCGACCAGGCCGCGGCCGCCCCGACCCTGGCCTCCGCCGCCAACATCGGCGCCTTCAACCTGGGCAACGCCCTGGCCGCCTGGCTCGGCGGGATCGTGATCGCCGCCGGACTCGGCTACACCGCGCCCAACTGGGTCGGCGCCCTGCTCTCCGGGGCGGCCCTGCTGCTCGCCGTCGTCTCCGCCGCCCTCGACCGCCGCGCCCCGGCCGCCGCCCCCCACGAGCCGGCCGCAGCCCGCGTCCCCGTCACGGCCTCCCACTGACCCCCGCCCCCGCACCCCCCTCCGCACATCCGCAACGCACCAAGGAAGCACCATGACCACCGCCGCCCCCGCCGTCGCCCCCCTGACCGTCCAGGACGCCGAGGCCCTGATCACCGCCGCCCGCACGGCGGCCGAAGCGGCCGGAGTCCCCGTCGCCGTCACCGTCCTCGACGCGGGCGGCCACCTCCTCGCCTTCCGCCGCGACGACCGCGCCGTGCTCATCGCCGGCGAGACCAGCACCCGCAAGGCGTACACGGCGCTGCAGCTGAACGCACCCACGGCCGACCTCGTCGACCTGGTCAAGCCGGACGGCCCGTTCCACAGCCTCCCGACCGCCCTCGACCGCCCCCTGCTCTTCATCGCCGGCGGCGTCCCCGTCCACCGCGACGGCCGGCTGATCGGCGCCCTCGGCATCGGCGGCGGCGCCCCCGCCCAGGACCACGCCTTCGCCACCACCGCCCTCACCACCCTCGCCTGACGGCCCGGCCCGGAGCCCTCTCACTCCCGCGTCGCCCTGCGGTCCTCCCGCAGGGCGACGTACACGGCCCAGGCCACCGACACCAGCGGCACCGCCACCACCGCGCCCACCACCCCGGCCGCGATCGAACCCGCCACCACCGAGACCGCCACCACCAGCGGATGCAGCCGCACCGCCCAGCTCATCACCAGCGGATGCAGCAGATGGCCCTCGATCTGCCCGATGACCACGATCAGGGCCACCACGATCCCCGCCACCACCGGCCCCTTCGACGCCAGCGCCACCACCGCGGCGACCGCCAGCGCGATCGGCGAACCGATCAGCGGCACGAACGCGGCCAGGAACTCCAGGAGCGCCAGCGGCACCGCGAGCGGCACGCCGAGCAGCCACAGCGCGACACCGACCAGCACCGCGTTGACCGCCGCCACCAGCACGATCCCGTGCGTGTACCCGGTGAACGTGCGCCAGGCGGCCCGCCCGCCCACGCCCACCCGCTCGCGCACCGAGGCGGGCAGCTGCCCCGTGAACCACGCCCACTGCCGGTCCCCGGAGTGGACGAAGAACACCGAGCTGAACAGCGCCAGCGCCAGCGTCGTCAGCACCGCCACCAGCCGGTGCGCCCCGCTCAGCGCCTCGCTCAGCACCGTCGAGCGGTGACTCGACAGGAACTGCCCGATCTTCCCCTGGACGTCCGACAACGCCTCCGGGTTCAGGCGGAACGGCGGCCGCTCCAGCCAGTTCTCGATCCGCTCGATCCCCTGCCGGAACTCCCGCACCAGCGTCGTCCGGTCCTCCGCCACCGCCTCCCCGACCAGCGCCAGCACTCCCAGGACCAGCGCGATCCCGCCGAGCAGCGTGAGCCCGACGGCGACCGGGCGCGGCAGCCCGCGGGCGACCACATCGGCCACCGGCCGCAGCAGAGCGGTGATCACCAGGCCCAGGAAGACCGCCACGCCGATCTCGTGGAACCGCCCGAGCACGGCGAAGAGGCTGTACACGAGGGCCCCGACGACCAGCACCCGCCACGCGTAGGCGGCGGCCGTGCGGAGGAACGGGGCGACCGGCGGAGGCGGGGCGGGCTGCATGACCGACGACGTACCACCCGGAGGGCTCCCCGCCACGCTCCGGGCCGCGGATTCGCCCCCATCGGCCCGGGATTCGCCCGACCGGTGCCGTCGCGGGGCGCCGGGGCCCCGGAGCGTCGAGGATCGGGGGATGGGTGTCGTGCTGCCGGTCGTGTTCGCGGTGTTCGCCGCGGTCAGCAACGCGCTCGCGACCGTGCTGCAGCGGCGCGCCGCGCTCACCGTGCCGCAGTCCGACGGCTTCCGGCCCGGACTGATCCTCGACCTCGTGCGCCGCCCCCTCTGGCTCGGCGGCATCCTCGCGGTGATCGCCGCCGGAATCGGGCAGGCCGCCGCGCTGGCGACCGGGCCGCTCTCGCTCGTCCAGCCGCTGTTCGTCCTGGAACTCCCGCTCGCCCTGCTGATCGCCTCCCTGCTCTCCCGGGAGCGGCTGCCCTCCGCGCTCTGGCTCGCCGTGGCCGCGGTCGTCGGCGGGCTCGGCCTCGCCCTGGTCGCCGCAGCGCCCGCCGGGAACCGCACCCACGTGCCCCTGGACCGCTGGGTGCCGGCGCTCGTCGTCTGCTGCGTCGCCGTCGTGGCGCTGGCCGCCGCCGGACTGCGCCGGCCTCCGGGCCGCGCCCGCGCCGGCTGTCTCGGGGCCGCCACGGCGATCTGCTACGCGCTCACCGCCGCCCTGATGAAGACCTCCATGCACATCCTCGACGACCAGGGCCTCACCGGGTTCCTCACGAGCTGGCAGACGTACGCCTTCTGCGCGGCCGGCGTCGCGGCCCTGCTGCTGCTCGAACACGCCATGCAGGGCGGCCCGCTCGTCGCCTCCCAGCCCGCGCTGACCCTCGGCGACGCCACCGTCAGCCTCGCCCTGGGCATCCTGCTGTACGAGGAGCACGTACGCTCCGGCTGGTGGCTGCTGCCCCAGCTGGCCGGCCTCGCCCTGATCGTCCTCGGCGTCCTCGCCCTCGCCCGCCACGGCGCGTCGGCGGCCTGAGGCACGAATGCCCGGTCACAGCGGCGACGGCGCCGCGTGCAGGACGCGCCCGGGGGCGGCGACCTCCGCCGCGTACAGCCGCACCAGCTCGGGCATCCGGAAGACCCGCTCCGTGACCGGCTCCACCAGCTGCGCCTCCACCAGACCGTCCAGGGCGCAGGCCGCCCGGTACGGATCGGTGCCGAGCAGCGCCGCGACGTCGGCCACGTCGAACTCGGCACGGTCGTACAGGCCCAGCAGCTGGAACGCCCGCACGGAGCGGACCCGCGCCGGCAGCGGGGCGCGCAGCAGCTGCCGGTAGCTCTCGGCGATGCAGGCGCGCACCGACACCCCCTCCGCCCGCAGCTCGTCGAGCCGGTGCGCCCGGTCCCGCAGCCGCTCGGCGAAGCAGGCCAGCGACCACTCCGGGCGGGCGACCAGACG
Organism: Streptomyces tritici; assembly: GCF_048500665.1. Classification (NCBI taxonomy): domain Bacteria; kingdom Bacillati; phylum Actinomycetota; class Actinomycetes; order Kitasatosporales; family Streptomycetaceae; genus Streptomyces; species Streptomyces tritici. The sequence continues at coordinate 603,269 of NZ_CP183183.1, read as the reverse complement.
CGCGCCCGCGAGGCGCAGCGCCAGCGGCTGCCGGCCGCACAGCCGGGCCAGCTCCACGGCCGCGAGCGGCTCGCGGGCGAACCGCTCGCCCGTGCCGGTCAGCGCGAGCAGCCGCACCGACGCGGCCTCGTCGAGCGTGCCCACGGCGATCCGGGTGGCGAGGAGCGTCGGCAGGCTGGAGCGGCTGGTCGCCACCACGGCGCAGGCCCGGTCGGCGGGGATCAGCGGACGGACCTGGGCGGCGTCCCGGGCGTTGTCGACGACCACCAGGACCCGCCGCCCGGCCACCGCCGAGCGGTAGCGCCGGACGGCCTCGGCGGGGGAGTCGGGGATCTGCGCGGCCGGTACGCCCAGCGCCCGCAGGAAGCCGGCGACCAGGTCGTGCGGGCGCGGCGGCCGGCCGTCCGGAGCGGCCGCGGCCAGATCGGCGTACAGCTGGCCGTCCGGGTACAGCGGCGCCAGCTCGTGCGCCAGCCGCACCGCCAGCGCCGACTTGCCGTACCCGCCCGGCCCGTGCAGGACGACCGTCGGGGCGCTCACCGTCGTGGCCGGGCCGGGGGCGGCCGCCGCCGCCCGCGCGACCGCCAGCTCCCGCTGCCGCCCCACGAACGGGCCGCTCTCCGGGGGTAACTGACGGGGCGGCGCCCAGGAGCCGCCGGCCGGCACGGAACCGGAAGCAGGGACGGGACCAGAAGCGGAAGTGGAAGCCGAGCCGTTGGCCGGCACCGCACCCGCCGCCGGACGCCCGAGCGCCGGGTCCCGGCGCAGCACCGCGCGGTGGATGCGGCACAGCTCCTCGCCGGGATCCATGCCCAGCTCCTCCCGCAGCGTCTCGCGGGCCTCGTCGAACGCGTCGAGCGCCCCGGCCGCGTCCCCGCTGCCGTACAGCGCCAGCATCAGCCGCCCCCGCAGCCGCTCGTTCAGCGGATGCAGCGCGACGACCTGCCGCAGCCGCTGCACGACCCTGCCCTCCCGGCCCAGCGCCGACTCCACCTCGACCAGCTCCTCCACGGCGCTCACGTACGCCTCCGTGAGGTGCTGCGCGAACGCCCGCAGCGCCACGCCCTGGCTGACGTCCTCCAGCGGCGCCCCGCGCCACAGGTCCAGCGCCTGCGCGTACGCCTCCGCCGCCGCCGGCAGCCGCTGCTCGGCCGCCGCCCGGCGCGCCCGCGCCACCCGCGCCCGGAAGCGCGGGACGTCGAACTCGGCGTCGTCGACCCGCAGCACGTACCCCGGGCGCGAGGTGGTCAGCCGTGCCCCCGCCGGGCGCAGGTGCCGGCGCAGCTGCATCACGTACGTGCGCAGATTGGCCACCGCCGAACGCGGCGGCTCGTCGCCCCAGATCTCCCGCAGCAGCGTCGGCACCGGCACCGCGCGGCCGCCGTGCGCGAGCAGCATCGACAGCAGCACCCGCTGCTTGTCCGCGCCGATCTCCACCGGCTCGCCGGCCACCCGCAGTTCGAGCGGCCCGAGCGCGCGGAACGTCACCGTACGGACTCTCGGGCCGTCGCCGTCCGCCGTGTCCTCACCGGCTCCGCTCATGCGGCGGGCGTCCGGCGCTCGCCGAGCCGTCGCACCACGGTCCCCAGCAGTTCGCCGCCGGGGTAGTAGCCGCGGTGCCGGGAGTCGATGCTGTCCGGGTTGTCGCCGCGGACCACCAGCGCGTCCGCCGGCACCCGTTCGCCCGGCGCGGCCCCGGCCGTCCCCTCGGGCGCCGGATCGCCCGGCAGCGCCGTCACCCGCTTCACGTTCCAGCCGGCGCCGTGCCGGTCGGTGCCGTACCCGCCGTCCCGCTCCGACGTCGGCGGCGGCTTCAGCACCACGACGTCGCCGCGGCGCACCCGGGCCAGCGGCCGGCGCCGTACGACCACCCGGTCCCCGTCCCGCAGGGCCGGGGCCATGCTGTCCCCCCGTACCGACACCACCACCACGGACGTGCGGATCCGTACGACCGCGATCGCGGCCCCCACGACGAGCACACCCGCTCCTGCGCACAGCCATCCCCCGCGCAAACTGAAGCCTCCTCAGGGATCTACCTCAGGGATCTTCGAGCGATCAGGCATCCTCCGTCCCTCCCGCCACACGTGTCAATCCCCGTAACAGGGCTCGCCGTTCACCGCTGTATTCCGGCTGTACGCCTCGCTGTACGGCCCGCTGTACGCCCCGTTCGTAGGGTCCTGAGACGCACCGATCCACCTCCCGACGCAATGGAAGGGGCAGACCGTGAAGGCTGTCAGGAACCTCGGGGACAAGATGCTGGAGAAGCTCGCGCCGAGCGCCACCGCTCAGGCCGACACCAGCTTCTACAAGTTCTGCTACTGCAGCGGCATCTACTACTACCGCCGCCTGTGCCACGTCGTCGGCGGCTACACCAGCTGCGGCGCCTGCTACCGCTCGGGCGAGTGCTGAGCGGACACCCACCGAAGCGCTCCGGGGCCCCCGCGGCCCCGGAGCCACGGACCGTACGCCGAGGAGCCGACGCGTGTACTACCTCGGGCTCGCCGCCCGCCTCCTGCTGGTCCTCGTCTTCCTCGCCGCGGTCGTGGGCAAGACCCGGCGGCGCCCGGCCTTCACCGGCTTCGCCGCCTCCCTGGCCGCGCTGCGGCTGTTCCCCCGCGGGCTCGCCACCCCGGTGGCGGCCGCGACCGTCGGCGCGGAGGCGCTGACCGCCGTCCTGCTCGCCGTGCCGGCGACCGCCGCGGCGGGCCTCGGCCTCGCGATCGCGGTGCTCGCCGCGTTCGTCGCCGGCATCCTCGCCGCCCGGCGCGGCGGCCGGCTCGTGCCCTGCCACTGCTTCGGCGCCACCAGCGCCCCGCTCGGCCTGCCGCACGTGATCCGCAACGCCCTCCTCGTCGCCGTCGCGGCCGTGGGCCTCGCCGCCCTGACGGCCGCGCCCGGCGCCGTCCATCCCGGAGGGCTCGCGCTGGCGGCCGGCACGGCGGCGATCGGGGCCCTCATGGTCGTCCGCATGGACGACCTGCTGGCCCTCGTGCCGACCACTCGCTGACTGGAGTCAAGGAAATGGCCTATCTCGTCGTCGCGCTGGTGCTCGTCGCCGCGCTCTGCGTCTTCCAGCTCCTCGTCCTCTTCGCCGTGCTGCGCCGGCTGCGCGAGCACGAGAGCAGGTTCGAGCGGCTGGCCAGGTCCGCCGGCCCGATGGACGCCTACGACCCGAACGAGCTCGTCGGCCGCCGGGTCCCGGAACTCGCCGAGCACACCGGCGGCGCCCCGCGCACCCTCGGCTTCTTCTCCGTCGGCTGCGAGGCCTGCCACGAGCAGGCGCCCGCCTTCGTGACCGCCGCGACGGCCGGGGACGCCACCGCGGTCGTCGTCGGCGCCCACGCCGACGAACTGACCGGACTCCTGGCCGGAGTACCGGAGATCGTCACGGGCGAGGACGGCGACCGGCTGATGAAGGCCGTCGACATCCGGGCCTTCCCGACCTTCCTCCAGGTCGACGCCGAGGGCGTGATCCTCCGGGCCGGAATCGCCGTGGCCGAGCTGCCCGCCCCGGCCCCCGCACGGTGACCCCGGCGCCGGACGGAGCGCCGCCCCGCCGCCCGCGCGTGCTGCGCCACCTGCGCACCGCCTGGGCCGCCTGCTGGGACGCCGCCCCGTGGATCTGGGCCGGACACCTGCCGGTCGCGGTGGCCGCCGGACTCGTCCCGCCGGCCACCGCCTGGCTCACCAAGCTCCTCGTCGACGACCTCACCGGCGACCGCGGCGACCACACCCTCGCGTACGCGGCGGGCCTCGGCGCGGTCGGCCTGTTCGGCGCGCTGCTGCCGCACCTCGCCGAGTACCTGCGCGGCGAACTCGGCCGCCGGATGGACCGGGCGCTGCGGGACCGGCTGCACACCGCCGTCAACGGCTTCCACGGCCTGTCGCGCTTCGAGGACCCCGAGCACCTGGACCGGCTGCGGATGGCCGCCCAGGCGTCCGGGGGCTCCCTGTCGCCGGTCACCGGCGGCATGGCGGAGACCGGGCGCAACGTCGTGGCCCTGCTCGGCCTGCTCGCCACGCTGTTCGTGCTCAGCCCCGTGATGGCGGTGGTCGTGCTGCTGGCCGCCGTGCCGGTGCTCCTCGGACGGCTCGCGCTGTCCCGGCGACGCGTCGGCATGCTGGCGGCCACCTCCTCCGCCATGCGCAAGGAGCTGTTCTACTCCGCCCTGCTGACGGAGGAACAGGCCGCCAAGGAGGTACGGCTCTACGGCCTCGGCGGTTTCTTCAAGGACCGCATGCTGGGCGAACTCGCCACCGTCCAGGGGGCCGAGCGCCGCCTCGACCGCAAGGACGCCGCCGTGCAGGGCGGGCTCGCCGCGCTCTCCGCCGCGGTGGCCGGCGGCGGACTGCTGTGGGCGGTGGGCGCGGCGCTCGCCGGCCGGCTCACCGTCGGCGACGTCACCGCGTTCGTCGCGGCGGTCGCCGGTGTGCAGGCCGCGCTCGTCGGCCTGGTCGCCGGGCTCGCCCAGGCGCACGAGGCGCTGCTGCTGTTCGGGTACCACGTGGAGGTCACCGAACTCCCCGACGACCTGGCCACGGGCGCCGGGGCGCGCGTGCCCGCGCTGCGTCAGGGGATCGAACTGCGCGACGTGTGGTTCCGGTACCACGACGACCACCCGTGGGTGCTCAAGGGCGTCGACCTGTTCATCCCGTCCGGCCGCTCGGTCGCCCTCGTCGGCCTCAACGGCGCCGGCAAGAGCACACTGATCAAACTCCTGTGCCGGTTCTACGACCCGGTGCGCGGCTCGGTCCGCTGGGACGGCACGGACCTGCGGGACCTCGACCCCGAGGAGCTGCGGCGTCGGATGGGCGTGCTGTTCCAGGACTTCATGAACTACGACCTCACCGCCCACGAGAACATCGCCCTCGGGGACCTCGACCTGCTCGACGACCGCGACCGCGTCCGGGGGGCCGCCGAACTGGCCGGCGCCCACGAACTGGTGGCCGCGCTGCCGCAGGGGTACGACACCCTGCTCAGCCGGATCTTCTTCGCCGACGGCCCCGCCGAGGACGACGATCCCACCGCCGGCACCGTGCTCTCCGGCGGCCAGTGGCAGCGGCTCGCCCTCGCCCGCGCGCTGCTGCGGCAGAACCGCGACCTGCTGATCCTGGACGAGCCCAGCGCCGGTCTCGACGCGCGCGCCGAGTACGAGGTGCACGCCCGGCTGCGCGCCCACCGTTCCGGCCGCACCAGCCTGCTGGTCTCCCACCGGCTCAGCGCGGTCCGCGAGGCCGACACGATCGTCGTGCTCGACGACGGCCGCATCACCGAACACGGCACGCACGACGAGCTGATGGCGTCCGGTGGGGTCTACGAGCGGCTGTTCACCGTGCAGGCGGAGGGGTACGTGGACCAGCCGGAGCGGGAGCCCATGGCGGAACCAGACCGGGAAGCGGAACCGGACCGGGAAGGGAAACCGGAACGGGCGACGGAACCAGCATCCGCGGCGGTTCCGGCCGCGACGGCCGGCGGGACACGGCCGCACCCGGCCGGCCGCCCGTAGGGCGTCGCCCCACCGCCCCGGCCGGCACACCGACGGTCCCCGGCCCCGACCGCAGGGGCGGGGCGGCGGGCTCGTACGCTGGCCCGACCGCCCGTGCCGCCCGCACCCGTGAGGAGCCTTCGATGCCGCGTCTGCCCGGACCGCTGGGCCTGCCCCGGATGCTGCGGCACTTCGCGGCGACCGGGGCCGGGCTGCCCGCGGACGACGAGGTGGAGTTCGACGCGCCCGACCCGAGGGTGCGCGAGGCTTGCGAGGCCGTGCGGCAGGGGCGGTTCGAGCCGGCCGAGCGACTGCTCGCCCGCACGCGGGAGTCCGGCAGCTGGGCCCTCCGGGGCGAGGCCGCCGCGGAGCTGGCCGGGACGCTGCTGGAGAGCCCGGGCCGGCTCGAGGACTGGTGGGCCCGCAGGCCCGCGGACCCCGACGTGGCCCTCGTACGCGCCGAGGCGGCCGTCGACCGGGCCTGGGCCGTACGCACCGGCGCGCGCGCCTCGGAGGTGTCCGCCGAGCAGTTCGCCGGGTTCCGCGCGCTGCTCGAGGACGCCGTGCCGGTCCTGGAGGAGGCCGTCGCGCTCAACCAGGGCGACCCCACCCCCTGGGTCGTGGTGCTCGCCCACGACACCGGTTCGCGGGCCTCGCGCGAGGTCTTCGAGGACCACCTCGCGAGCGCCCTGGCCCTCGACCCGCACAACTGGGCCGCGCACACGCGGGCGGTGCAGTACCTGGCCGCCAAGTGGTACGGCTCGCACGAGGAGATGTTCGCCTTCGCCGAGCGCGCGGCGGCCGCGAGCCCGGCCGGCCACCGGCTGCGCGGCCTGCCGGTCGTCGCGCTCTCCGAACTCGCCCTCGACGCACGCCTCGACGGCGACGCCGCCACCAAGTACGGCCCGCTCGCGCGCGAGCGGGTCGACCGCGCCATCGACGGGGCCCGCGCCCTGTCCGCCGCCCGCCCGGCCGGCGACCGGCACCTGGCGGCCGTGCGCAACCACCTCGCGTGGACGATGATCCGCGACGGCCGGCCCGCCGCCGACACCCTCGACGTGTTCCGGGCGATCGGCCGCCACGCCACCGCGTACCCCTGGGCCTACCTCGGCGGCGCCGCCGCGTTCCTGGAGTTCCGTACCGGCGTCCGCGCCAAGGTCGCCGCGGAGACCCCCTTCTTCGGCGGCGCCGTCCGCCCGCCCGCGCCCGGCGCAGCCGAGACGGACGCGGGCGGCGCGCGCCGCGAACTCGCCCTGGTCCCGGCCACGGTGCGCCAGGTCACCGAGGCCGTGGCGCTCACCGGCGTCACGTACCGCATGGCACCGCTCGCGCGCACCGGCATCACGCTCGTCGAGCCCGCCCCCTCGCAGGAGGCGGCCGGCGGGCGGTGGCGGTCCGGTCTGCGCCGGTCGCTGCTCGGCGAGGGCGACCTCGTCCGGCTGGCCCGCTCGTTCACGGCCGGCGAGCCGTGGCCCGTCCTCGTGGTGTCGCGGGTCGCCGACCGCTACGGCCTGAGCCTCGTCCGGGCCCGCACGCTCGTCACGAGCCACTTCTGGGACGGCCCGGACGGCATTCCCTCCCACGACGAGGCCGACGCGGTCGCCGCCGCGCTCGTGGCCGCCTTCCCGAAGGGCGACCGCAAGCGCGTCACCGCCGCCCTCCGGGCCCCCGGCCGGGACCGCGGCCCCCTCGACGCGGTCCTCGCCGCGCTCCGGCTGCCCGCCCTGCCGGAGACGTACGGCGAGGGGTACGAGATCCTGGCGGACCTCCCCGAGGCCAGGCTCGTCGCCCGGCGCGGCCTGGGCTCGGCGCTCCGGAGTTCCCTGAGCGAGGACCCCGCCGACCCCAAGAGCGAACTGCCGCCCCTGGGCCTGTGACCTCGACGCACCGACGGACCGACGCACCGACGGACCGACGCACCGAGGGCCCTGGCGCCGACGTCCGGTGCGGTTCAGTGACCCCGCGGCGCGTACATGATCACGGCCATGCCGGCCAGGCAGACCAGCGCGCCGATCACGTCGTAGCGGTCCGGCCGGTACCCGTCGGCGACCATGCCCCACGCCAGCGAGCCCGCCACGAAGACGCCCCCGTACGCGGCGAGCACGCGCCCGAAGTCCGCGTCGTCCTGGAAGGTGGCGACGACCCCGTACAGACCCAGGGCCACCACCCCCGCGCCGATCCAGATCCAGCCCTTGTGCTCACGGACGCCCTGCCAGACGAGCCAGGCCCCGCCGATCTCGAAGAGGGCGGCGACGGCGAACAGGGCGACGGAACGGACGACGGTCATGATCGGGAGCCTAACCGGGCCGCCGCCGCCGGCTCAGCCGGCCTCGTCGGCCGCTGCCGCGCCGCCGGGCCCGCCCCGCTCCACCGCGACGAGCGCCGCGTCGTCCCCGAGCCGTCCGCCGACGTACGCGGTCAGGTCCTCGGACAGCCGCCGCAGCAGCTCCTCCGGTCCGGCCCCGGCCCACGCCGGGAGCCGCTCCGTGAGCGGGTAGAACGCCCGCGACGCCCGGCCGCGGGCCTCGATCACCCCGTCGGTGTACAGCAGCAGCACGTCGCCGGGGCGGAACGGGAACGACTCGACGACGACGTCCGGGGAGAGGACCGCGCTCAGCCCGAGCGGCGGGCTCGGCGCGGCGCTGCCGAGCGTCACCACTTCGCCCTCCCGCAGGACCAGCGGCGGCGGGTGCCCGCAGTTCGCCACCCGGATCACCGGCTCGTCGTCCGGGACGTCCAGGACCAGCGCGGTCACGAACGCCTCCTCGCGGGCGAACTCCGCCTCCGTCCCCCCTTCGGCCGAACTGTCGGACGGTCCCTGCGCGGTGCCCACGCCCGCCTCCAGGCTCGCCACCAGCTCCGGCAGCTCGGCCGCCCGCCCCGCCGACACCCGGAACGCGCCCATGACCAGCGACGCCTCGCTGATGGCGTCCAGTCCCTTGCCCCGGGCGTCGCCGATGAGCAGCCGGGTGCCGCCGGCCGTACGCGCGGCCGCGTACAGGTCGCCGCCCATCAGCGCCTCCTCCTCCGCGGCCAGGTACAGCGAGGCGATGCGCAGCGGGCCGGCGCGCCGGGGCAGCGGGTGCAGCACCGCGCCCTGGGCGGCCCGGGCGATCGAGCGGAGCCGGGTCACCTTCCGCTCGTGCTCCTCGCGCAGGTGGGCGAAGAAGGTCACCGCCACGGAGATCAGGACGAGGGCCAGGATCTGGTACGTGTGATTGAGGTCCGTCAGGCTCGTCCGGACGACGGCCACGACGACCTGCGCGAGCACCGCCACCGCCCCGACCAGGGCTGTCGTCCGCGCCCCCGCGAAGGAGGCGGTCAGCGCGGGCGCCGCGACCAGGAACGGACCCAGATGGACCTCCGGCGGCGCCAGGATGTCCACCACCGTCACCGTGACGATCAGCGCGAACGAGAACGCCAGGAGCCAGGGCACCGCACGGCGCCGCGGGACGCGCGGGGGGTCGTGTCGCTGCGAGGAGTCCATGTCACCTGGATACAGGAGGCTGGGCGGAGGGGCCCGGCGGAATTCGGCTGCGGGGCGGGCACGGGCCTCCTACGCTGAAGAAGGGGCGTTCGTGGTCCCGTGGGGTCGGAGGAGCAAATGAGACGACGGCATCACTTCCACGTCGACCACGCGGGCCACTCCGTCAGCGTCACCGTCCAGACGGGCCACACGTCCGTCGTGGAGGTGCTCGTCGACGGCAAGGAGACCGGATACGCCACCACCCCGCACGACCGCCCCGTCGTCGTCGACGTCGAGCTGCCCACCGACCCGCCGACCCCCGTCGCCGTCCACGTCACCCCCGGGCCGGGCATGCCCCGCTGCTTCCTCGCCGCCCCACCGGACGCCGAGCCACAGGTGATGTCGCCCCGCCACTACTGACCCGCCCGCACGCCACCAGCCCGAGAGAGACGGTTCACGATCCTGGACGGCACCACGTACGAACCGGTCCGCTCACTCGCCGGGCTGCTGCAGAGGGGCAGGGGGCACGGAGCAGCCCAGGCACTCCGGGACCCCGTGGCGGCCGCGCCGCTCGTCGGCGGGCTCGTCGCCCACGACTGGGCGTGGGACACCGGCGACGACCGCGAGCTCTACACGGCACGGCTGGTCCGCGACCTGCACCTGCCTCTCGACCCGCTGGTCACGCTTCTGTCCGACGCCGACGGGGACGCCTGCGCGCGAGGAGCCGGAATGCTGAGCCTGCTCGCCCGGGGCGGCTCGGCCGAGGCACGCGCGACGCTCCGGACGTACATCGGCGCGGGTGAACACTGGGAGGACGTGCTGACGACGGTCGCCGGCGCCTGGCCCGTCGCGTGGTGGGACGACCTCGCCGACGTCGTGCGGTCCCGGCTCGGCGGAGAGCGGCCGGCCCTGTGGCGCGCGGAACCGTGGAAGCACTGGCGGGACCGCCTCCCCGTCCGGTTCGCGGAGCACCCCGGCCCGCGGCAGGAGGTCGAAGTCGGCCCGCGCACCGACCGGTTGCTCGCGGTGCTCGCCGACCCGTCCGAGGGCGACTCCGCCAAGGGCCGGGCGCTCCATCGGCTGGCCGGGCGGCCGCCCGAGCCGGCACTGCTGCCGCTGGTCCCCGGCCTGGGCTCCGCCGACGGCGAGCGCCCGCTGCCGCTGCTGGGGCGGGTGGTCGAGCGCCTCGGTGCGGTCGCCCTGCGGTACGCGCGGGAGTGGGCGCGCGACGCCCGGCCGTGGCTCCAGTGGACCGGCCTCGACGTGCTCGCCCGGCACGGCGAACGCCGTGACCTGCCGCGGCTGACGGAAGCGCTGGAGCAGGAGTGGCGGGACGGGAATTGGTGCGGGCCCGCCGCCCTCGCCGCGGGCCTCGCCCGCCACGGGTCCGCGGCGGCCGACGCCGTCCCCACGCTGCGGAGGTACTGGTGGCACACCCCCCACTCCTGCGAGCGGCCCGCCTACCTCAAGGCCCTCGCCGCCATCGACCCCGCCGGCCTGGAGTCCGTGCACGTCGAGGTGCTCTGGGACTGCGAGGCCGAGTCCCGGCTGCTCGGCATCGCCTCGGCTCCGGACCTGGCGACCGTGCGGCGGCGGCTCGCGTACCTGGCCGAGGACCCGATGGAGGAGCCGGAGGTGCGCGCGGCCGCCGAGTCCCGCCTGAGCGAGGCTCGTTGAGGGCTCAGCGCTCCTGGTCGGCGATGCGGGACAGGAGCCGGGTGTAGCGGTCGCGGCGGTCCGGGCGGGACCGGGACTCGGCACGCCGCAGCGCCGGGACGGCGGCGGGTCCCAGGTGGACGAGGCCCTCCTCCGCGGCCCGCCGGACGGTCGGGTGCGCGTGGTCGAGCAGCGCGGTCAGCGCGGGGACCACCGTCTGCCGGCCCGCCCGGGACAGGACCCGGACCGCGCCGCGCACGACGTCGGGCTGCGGGTCGTCGAGCAGGACCTCGGTGAATGCGAGATGGGCCTCGCGGTCGAGCAGCGTGCGGGACGTGCGGTGCGCGAGCAGCCGGATGCCGGTGTTCGGGTGGGTCAGCAACTCCCGGAGCAGGCCGACCAGTTCAGGCTGTTCGATGCCCGTCCTGCGCTCGGTGACCTGGGCGAGGGCCCGGCGGATGCGGTCGGGCTCGCCGGACCGGAGCATCAGGACCAGTTCCGCGCGGTCGAGCGGACGGAGCGTCGTCGCCGGGGCGCGCTCGCGCAGCGCCCGCAGCGCGTCCGCGTCCCGCTCCGCGGCGTCCGGGCCGCGCAGCGGGCCGCCCACGAGGACGAGCCCGGCGTCGGGGTGGCGCTCGTGCAGGCGCGTCAGGGCGGCCGTGCGCAGGAGGGGGCGGCCCGCGAGCAGGTCGAGCAGTCCCGTCGCACCCCTGGCGATCCTGTCCTCCACGTGCGGGACGAGCAGGTCCGCCGGCAGACGGCGCAGGGCCGCGGCCGCGTCGGAACGGGCCGTGACCGGCCCGCGCTCCCACAGGTGGAGCAGTACGGGCAGCAGCGGCGTCAGCTCCCGCGCGCCGAGGTCCTGGGCCAGCCGGGCGAACTGCTCGGCCCCCTCCGCGCGGGCGAGCAGAGCCGCCGGATCGGCCTCGGCGAGGGCGCGGCGCAGCGCCGGGAGATGCACGGAGTCGGGCTCGTCCACGCGGCCGCGCAGGTACGCGTCGAGGACCGCGGCGCGCGCGGCCGGCTCGGGCCAGGCCAGCAGGACGCGGGCGGCGGTGTTCCGCTGCTCGGGCAGGTCCGAGCCGAGCAGCGCGCGCAGCCGTTCGTGCTGGGCGGCGGAACGCGGCTGGTCCAGGTCCGCGGGGCTTACGTCGCGGGGCGCGGCGGGTGCCTCGTGCGCCGTCTCCGCGAGGGTCCACGCCGGGAGCCCGAGGGGCTGAAGGTCCGTCATCCAGTCGAGCGCGGCCGCCCGTACGGCCGGCGCGGCGTCGGTCTGGACGTCGATCAGCGCGGCCAGCAGGGCGCGGGAGTCGCGGACGTCCGACCGGTCGCGGAACGCGGCGAGCCCGTCCACGGTCCGGACGGCGGCGGCGAGTTCACCGCGCCAGGAGGCGTGGGCGGACGCGTCGGAGGTCGTGTCGGGGGACGTGTCGGTCACCCCGAAGGTCTCCCGCAGCAGTCGCGTGCGCACCGCCTCGGGCTCGGCGGAGAGGGCGGCCGCCGTCAGTTCGCGGTCGAGGTCCGCGCGGACCACGACCGCGCCGCACAACTGGAGCAGCGGGAGCGTCGAGCGCCGGCCCGGGGGCAGCGGCGGCAGGGCGCGCAGCGCCACGGCGAGACGTCCGGCGGCCGCGCGCGGCAGCTCCGGGGCGACGGCTTCGAGCAGTTCGATCAGCCGGTCCCGGAGCTCGCCCTCCGCCTCCGCGAGACCGTCGAGCAGCACCGTGAGGGACCGCGCGAAGGCGGCCCGCTCGTGCGGCGGCCAGGGGGCGGGGCAGATCTTCGGCAGCAGCCGCAGCACCGCCGACCGCGCCCCGGCCGAACGACCCGCCAGCTCCAGCCAGTCCGAGAGGTACGGGCGCAGCTCGGCGAGCCCCACGGGGTGCCCCCCGGGCAGGTCGGCCAGGGCCAGCGCGAGGTCCGGGTCCCAGCCCCGTTCCGTCAGCCGGCGCAGGTAGGCCGCGCCCGCGTCGGGCGCGGGTCCGCAGGAGAGGGCCGAGAGCAGCCGCGTGCGGACGCGCTCGTCGGACTCGCGCCGCGCGGCGGCCGAGACGGTCGCCGCGCAGGTGTCGCCGAGCAGCGCGCGCAGCGCCGCGACGAGCAGCTCGCGCAGGCCCGGGTTGTCGGTGCGTCCCAGCCCGTGCAGGAGCCGCGGCACGATCGCCGGGGTGCCGGCGGTGGCGAGGGCGCGGGCGGCGGTCTTGCGCACGTTCATGTTCGGGTGGTCGAGGCAGGCGGCGATCCCGCCCGCCGCCCAGCGGGCCCCGGCCTCTCCGAGGGCGGTCACGGTCTGCCGTACGGTCTGCGGATCCTGAGCCGGGCCGGTGAGCGCGAGCAGCCCCGCCGACAGCGCCGCGACCCCGTCGCCGGAGGAGTCCCGGGCGAGCAGTGCGACGACGTGCTTGCGGACGTGGCGGTCGGGGTGCCGCAGCAGCCGGTGCACCCGGGCCCGTACGGTCCGGTGGGGCGCGCGCGGCAGGTGGAGCAGGACCGCGAGCAGGACGGCCTGCTCGGGGGCCGTCACCCCGTCCCGCTCCACCAGACCCAGCACCAGTTCGGCGGCCACCGCCTGCCCCGCGGCCTCGGCGTCGGCGGCGTCCAGCAGCGCCGGCGGCCGGATCCGGCCGCGTGCGTGCAGCCGTCGCCCCAGCCCGCAGAGGGCGTCCACCACGTCCCGCGGCACCGCGTGCTCGCGCCGGTCGGGGTCGTCCGGCTCCGGCACGGCGGCCGGGTCCCCGGCGATGCGCAGCAGGAGGTCGGCGAGGACGGGCAGGGTGCCGGGGCCGCCGTGGTCGGCGAGGCGGCGGAACGCGTCCACCGGCCGGAGCGGGTCCACGTGCGAGGCGAGCACGGCGAGTTCGCGCTCGTCGGGCCCGCCCAGGTCCGCGGCGATCCGCGCGGGGAGCCGGTCCGGGTCCAGGCGGACGAGGACGCGGTGGCGCAGCCCGGGGTCGGTGTTCAGGAGCCAGAGCAGTTCCAGGGCCCGGTCCTGTACGGCGCGCAACTCCGGGGTCACGTCGACCGGTTCGTCCCCGTCGAGGCCCAGGCGCTCGGTCAGGGCTCGTACGGTCAGCTCGCCGCCGACGGCCTCCAGGGCGTCGAGCGCGTCAGCCGGGGCCTTCGGCAGGACGGCGAGCACGGCCGGCTCGGTCCCGGGGTCGCGCAGGGCGCGGAGCGCGCGCAGGAAGGGTCCCGGCGCAGGGACGCCGGGGAGCAGCGCGGCGAGCTCCGCCGCGACCGGGAGCCCCGTCGCGCCCTGTCCGTCCAGGGCCACCAGCAGGTCGAGGCGGCGCTCCCAGCCGGGGTCGTCCGGAGCGGCGTCGAGCAGCAGGCGGAGCAGGGCGTGGCGGCTGGTGTACAGGATCGTCGCCGCGTCGCGCGCCGGGATCGCGTGGTCGGCGAGCGCCAGACCCAGGACGGCGGGGACGTCGGCGTCGGTGGGGAAGTGGCCCCGCCGGTGCATCGCCCGCAGGCAGTCCACCGCCGCCCCGCCCAGCAGCAGCGGGTCCTCGGCGGCGAGCGCGAGGACGGCGGCGACGTCGTCCCGCCGCGCCGTCTCGCCGTACCGCGCGAGCGCCCGCTGCCGCACCCGGCCCGGCCGGTCGCGGTCCTCGGCGGTCCGGCGCAGCAGTTCGCCGTGGCCGTGCGCCTCGGCGGCCGCGAGCGCGGCCTCGGCGGTCAGCGCCGGACCGTCGAGCAGGGCGGTCAGCCGCCCCGCCGGCAGCGGCTCCACCGCCGCCCACGGTTCGCCGAGTTCGGTCAGCGCGCCGGCCACGACGGCCTCGGCGGGCGAGCCGAGCAGGCCGGTGAGCACGTCGCGGACGAAGCGGGGGCCGAGCACGTTCGCCCGCAGGCCCTCGCGGGCCAGCCGCAGCGCCTCGGCCTCCAGGACCGGGTCGCCGCCGGCCGCGAGCCCCTCCACGAGCGCGGCCGGCCGCCGTACCGCGCAGATGTCCGTCGCCCGCACCGCCTGGTACAGCGGCTCCCCGCGCTCCTCGCGCTCCAGGGCCTCCGGGCCGCGTTCGAGCTCCGCGCGCAGCAGCGCGACGCGCACGGCCGGGACCAGTACCTCCGCGGGCCACTTACGCCACTCCGGAAGCGTCTCCGCCGCGCCGTCGGCCACGGCGAGCGCCTGTTCGGGGGAGCCAGGAGGAACGTCGGCGGGCAGCGGGTCCGGAGGCGTGATCACCCCGGGATCGTACGATCACCCGCCCGCCCCGGCCACGCCCTTTTTCCGCCCCGGCGCGCGCTGTTCGCCGCTACGGGGCGGCCTCCCGGCCGACCGCCTCCACCAGGGGCAGCAGCCGGTGCGGGACCCGTTCGCGCAGGGCCATCTCGGTCCGGGTGCGGACCACGCCGGGGAGGTTGATCAGCCGCTGGATCACGTCCTCCAGGTGCTCGTTGTCCCGGGCCACGACCCGGGTCAGCAGATCGCCCCCGCCGGTGATGGAGAACGCCTCGACGATCTCCGGGACGGCCGCGAGGGCGTCGCCGACCTCGTCGAGATGGCCCTGCGTCACCTCGATGTGCACGAAGGCGAGCACCGGATGCCCGAGGGCGGCGGGGGACAGCACGGGCCCGGTGCCGGTGATCACGCCCTCCCGCTCCATGCGGTCGATCCGGGCCTGGAGGGTGCCCCGCGCGACGCCGAGGATCCGCGCGTACTCGCGCACGCTCGTGCGCGGCTGTTCGATCAGCAGCCGCAGGATGCGGGTGTCCAGGGCGTCGACGGCCATGCCGCGCGGTCCTCCTCATGGCCAGGTGTCCGGTCCTTCGACCGTACCAATGGCCCAGTGGGGACGCCGCGCGGACCGGCCCTACCAGCCGAAGCGGCGGTCGATCTCCGTGGCGAACTCCTCGAAGGTCAGCACGTCGTCGCCGTTCTGGTTCGCGGCGTCGAACAACGCGGAGGCGGCGTCCGCGTCCCCGAGACCCCAGAACGGCAGATCACCCTGAGCGGCCAGCGTCGGCCCCTTGGTGCGCAGCGCACTGATCACCTCGAACCGCGTGAGGGTGCCGTCGCTGTCGAGATCCAGCGCGTCGAAGAGCTTCCGTGCCTTCACACTCATCGGGGGTTCCTTTCGGGCCGGGCGGTCACGGGATAGGACGTACCAGGGGCCCCGCGGGTTCAGCCGCCCCCGGCCGCGAACCCCTCGGCGTCCCGTCGCGCCCGCTCGCGCAGCTGGTCGGCGACCTCCGCCCAGGCGTCGCCGGCCGCGCCGGCGAGCGTCAGATCCGCGCGCTGCCGGTGCAGTTCCGCCACGGGGTCGGGGGCGCCCATGGCCACGGTCTGCAGACTTCGCAGCGCCCCGTCCCACGGCCCGCCGGCGCAGGCGCCGGCCGCCTCCACGGCGGCGGTGAAAGCGTCGATCGGCAGCATCGCCGCGTCCTCGGGCAGGACCTCGTCCCCGTCCTCGGGGTCGAGAGCGTCCTCCTCGTACGCCGCGGCCCGCTCCTCGACCGCGTCGCTCAGCGCCCGGATCCGTTCCGGCGCGTCCCCGCCCCAGCACGCGTCCAGCAGTTCGGCGACGGGTCCGCCCTCAGGCCCCAGCACCCCCGCGATCCGCTCGGCCGCCGCGAGCCCCACGAGCACGGCCGCCCCCGGCGCCAGCCGCCCCAGCGCCCCCCGCCACTCCTCGAACTCCCACCGCTCCCCGCTCATGCCCCACCTTTCTTCCACCGCGGACCCTACGTCCCTCTCACCTGGTCTCCGCCGCGACGCCCGCCCGCCGCAGGGCCCGAGCGAGCTGCTCCATCTCCGGGCGGGTACCCGTGAGCCGCCCCGCCAGTGCCCGCTCCAGGGCCTCCCGGACCTCCGCGAGGCCGAGGCCCAACACCGCGCGCAGGACCCGCATGACGGACGCGCGGTGCGCGGACGCCGGTACCCGCAGCGTCGTCGACCCGTTCGCGGCGAGCAGCCGCTCGCGCAGCGCGTCGTCCGGCGTGACACCGCAGATCGCGGCCGCGGAGCCGCACGCCGCGCAGGAGTACTCGGTGTCCCAGCGCGGACGGCCGCTCCACAGCAGGTGGGCGGCGACCCACCGCGCCGCGGCCCCGCAGGCGGGGCAGGCGGCGGCGTACTCGACCGACTGCAGGTGAAATTTGTCGCGCGCCAGCGCCCTACCGGTGTCCACGGCCGAGACACTAGGCGACGCCCCCGCGCGCTTCCCGTTCGGTGCCCGTGATGCGTTCGAGGTCGGTGAGGAGGGCGGTGAGCCAGGAGGTGGCGACGTAGTACGCGGGCGGGGCGTCGCGCGGGTCGCTCGGGGAGGGGGCCGGGTCGCGTGGGGGGACCGGGGCCTCGGGGGTGTCGCCGCCCGGGTCGACGGCGGCCGAGACCAGGAGCATGCGTCCGGCCACCCGGTCGCCCAGGCGCAGGAGTTCCGCGGCGGCCCGTGGGCCCAGGGGCGGGGCCACCACCGGGCCGGCCGGGCCGGCGGGCGGCGGGGGCGGGACCAGCAGCCGGTCCGAGCCCCACAGGGTGTGGTGCCCCATCATCAGCGCCGCCTGCCAGTCCGGTTCGGCCCGGCCGCCGCCCACCCGCAGGACGCCCGGGCCCCGGCCCGCTCCCTCCGGTTCGCTCTGGAACTGGGCGAACGCCGACTCCGCGAAGATCAGCCCGCGCTGCAGCGACCGGTGCCCCGGCGCGGTGGCCCGGTGCTCCCGCACCCCGCCCACGACCACCGCCGCCACCGTGGCCACCACGATCTCCGCCGCCGCACGGATCAGCGCCGCGCCCGAGCGCCGCAGCTCGTCGTGCGCCCCGCGCGGCCATGCCAGCAGCCCGAACACCGCGCCGATCGCGCTGCCCGCCAGCACCTCCAGGAGCCGGAACTCGGCGATCCGCCACGTCTCGTGCGCGAGCTGCGCGAACGCCAGCGACACGACGACCGTGAACAGCCCCTGCGCCCAGCCCACGCCCTTGACCGGCCCCACCGTGAACGCGCCGAGCATCACGAACGGCAGGATCACCGCGTACACCGTCGTGTCGGCGCCCGCCGCGATCAGCAGCCCGGCCGCCGCCAGCGCCCCGACCAGGGTTCCGGCCAGAGCCTGCCGCACCGTCACCCTGGTCTCGGCGACCGTCGTCCGGGTCAGCGTCAGCGTCGCGAGCAGCGCCCAGAAGCCGTGCGGCAGCGTGTCCACCCCGGCGACCAGCCGGGCCGCGGCCAGCGCCAGGCCGATCCGGACCGCGTTCTGGAAGTGGACGGACCGCAGTCCCGCGTTGCCGGCCAGCCGGTGCCACCACAGCCGCGGCGCCGGCAGACCCGCGTACCAGAAGCGGCCCGGCGAGACGACCGCCCCCGCCGCACGCCCGCGCACCGCGAGCGAGGCGGCCATGGACAGGGCCAGCGTGGCGTCGACGATCTCCAGCAGCGAGGCCCGCCGCCGCAGCACGGCCGCGCCGACCGCCGGCCCGGCCGGCTCCGCCGCCAGCGCCGTGCGGACCCGGCCCAGGTCCTCCTGCGGCCTCGGGTCGTCGGCCGGCCCCCGCGTCAGCCGGAGCGCCGTCGCCTCCGTCACCCGCGCCACCGCGTCGAGCTCCCCCTGCCCCGCGCCGGGGCCCGGCGGCGGCCCCAGCAGCGCCAGCCGGCTCAGCACCGCCCGGGCCGCCAGCCCCGCGTGGGCGAGCGCCCGGTCCCGCAGGCCGGGACCGGCCGGCCGGTCCGCCTCCGCCGCCTGCGACGGCCGCAGCTCCCGCGCCGCCGCGTGCGCGGCGCGCACGTCCCGCGCGCTCAGCGCGTACGGCGGCGCCGCGAGCGCCCGCGCGCACCGCCCCGCGAGCCGCGCGGCCGCGGCGACGCGGTCCGCGTACGACGGACCCGGCGCCTCCGGGAACAGCAGCGCCTCGGCCAGGAGCAGCAGCCCGAGCCCCGCCGCCGCCCCGCCGAGCCGCTCCCCGAGCGAGCCGGGATCGTACGGCGGGAAGCACGGCAGGATGTACAGCAGTTGGAGACCGGGCGCCGCCCCGGCCGGCCGGGGCCCGCACACCGCGAGGAAGGCCAGCGCGAACCCGACGACCAGCATCCCGGCCACCGCGGTCCACGTCCGGACCGCGAGGTACGTGCCGAGCGTGACGAGCAGCCACGACCAGGGCGCGGCCCGCAGCATCACGGCGGCCCGCTGCCGCCCGGTGCCGGGGATGCGGGAGAGCCCGCCGAGGGCGATGGGCGCGAACAGCGCGTACGTGGCGGCGGTGGTCGAACCGAAGCCGTACAGGAAGACGTAGAAGCCGCCGCCGGCCGCCGCCGTCACCCGCACCGCCCGCCGGGCCGCCCGGCCGTACCCGGCCGGGATCACGGTCCGGGACGCCCGGGGCGTCCGCGACCCGCTCGGCGCCTTCACGACACCGGCCATGCCACCAGGATCACCCGACCCCCGCCCCCGGCGCGCGGGCGCGACCGCCGGCGGCGCGCCGCCCCGGCCGTCAGTGGTCCTGCCGCGCCCCGTACGTGAGCCGCCGCGTCCCGGGGGTGCGGGTGGCGACGCCCTCCGGCGCCGGCTCCGTCGCGCCCGGCCCGGTCGCGGTCAGCGGGATGGCCAGGCTCTGGCACATCCGCTGGGCGCGGGCGAGGGCGCTGAGCGTCGCGGGGGAGGGCGGGCCCACGGGAAGTTCGACGACGACCGCGCTCGGACGGTGGGCGGACACCAGCGCCTCGATCTGCAGGGCGGCCGCCGCGCGATTCGTGATGTCGAGGTCGCGCAGGATCGTGACGCGCAGCACGCCGTCACCGTCGAAGACATGGCTGATGATCATGGCCCACCTGCCGTTCAGACCCCGGGGGTTCGGCGTCCGTACGCTTCGGCGCGCCGCTCTCTGTCGAGGATAAGCGTGCCCCGCCCCCAGGGGCCCGTACGCGCCGTCGTGCCGCCCGCCCAATCCATTGGCACACCGTCGGCCGAGCCTCCGCCCGTATCCCTGGGCCATTGGCCCAGTGATCCGCGGCTCTGTTGAGCCAGTCGTGTCCGCGCCGTTATCCTTGCAGCATCCAACCACTTCCAGGCGCCGCAGCGCCGGACGGCAACGACGCCGCCTCCGGACCGCGGTGCTTTCGTCGTGTCCGTGCGCGCCCACCACCCCGGGCGGCGACGGCGCGGCGCGCACCACTGCAAGGGGGGCGGCGCACCGCCGTGAAGAAGATGTTCGTGGCCCCGGACCCGGGATATCTGAGACTGCGTACCTCGCTGCGTGCCGTGCTCGGCGTCTGTCTCGCCGTCGCGGCCGCCCAGGCGGCCGGACTGTCGCTGGTCGCCTCCATCGTCGCCGGCCTCGCCGCGCTGCTCGCCCTCTTCACCGTCACCGACGCGAGCGTGCGCGCCCAGGCCGTCACCACCGCGCTGCTGCCGGCGGCGGGCTTCCCCGTCCTGGCCCTGGCCACGACCCTGCACGGGCTGCCGCAGCTGCGCGACGCCGCGTTCGTCCTCGTGGTCTTCTGCGGGGTCTACGCCCGGCGCTGGGGCCCCCGGGGCCACGCCCTCGGGATCTTCGCGTTCATGAACTTCTTCAGCACGCAGTTCCTGCACGCCGTGCCCGCGCAGCTTCCCGAGCTGTACGCGGCGGTGGTCCTCGCCCTGGTCGCCTCCGGTGCGACCCGCTTCGTCCTCTGGCCGATCGAGCGCCGCGTCCCGCCGCCCGCCGCGCCGCCGGCGCTGCCGGGCACGGGCCTCGCCCGGGCGACGACCCGCCAGGCCGTACAGGCGTCGGCCGCCTCCGCCGTCGCCCTGGTGGCCGGACAGTTCCTGTCCGACGAGCGCTGGTACTGGGCCGTCGGCACCGTCTGGTGGATCTTCGTCAACACCACCTCGCGCGGCGAGACCCTGGTCCGCGGCTTCCGCCGGATCCTGGGCACCGTCGTCGGCATCGTGTTCGGCGTGCTGGTGGCGATCCCGCTGCACGGCGCGCCCGGGCCCACGGCCGTGCTCGTCGCGGTCTGCGTGTTCGGGATCTTCTACACGGCGGCCGTGTCGTACTCCTGGATGATGCTCGCCGTCACCGTCATGGCCAGCGCCCTGTACGGACTGCTCGGCGTCCTCGACGCCGGCCTGCTGGTGCTGCGGCTCGCCGAGACCGGAGTCGGCGCGGTCTGTGCCGCCCTCGCGGTGGCGCTGGTGCTGCCGATCACCACGCACGCCACCAACCACGCCTGGATCCAGCGGGCGCTGCACAGCATGCACGCCGCCACCGCCGAGGCGATCGCCCGGCTGGCCGGCGACCGCGAGGGCGACCCGGCGCCGCACGCCGCGGAGCTGGAGCAGCTGCTGGTCCGGGTCCGGATGGCGCTCGCCCCGCTGCTGCACCCGCTGAACCCGTTCCGCGCCCGCAAGGCCCGCGCCCGGCACGTGATCGCCCTGCTCGACGACTGCGCCCGCGAGGTGCGCGGTCTGGTCGCCGTCGCCGCGGACCCCTCCGCCGCGCACGATGCCCGCCTGGCCGCCGCCTGCTGGCGCGTGGAGGAGGCCGTGGAGGCCCTCACCGCCGACGAGCTGGGGTGCTGCCGGGTGGACGACTCCGCCTCCACTGCCGTACCGCAGACCGCGCAGGGGATCGGCGAGCCCGCGCTCGCCCATCTGCACGGACTGGAGAAGGCGCTCGCCGCCCTGGCGACGCCCCTGAAGTCCTCGCCCCGCGACCCGATGGTCTCCGCCTGACCCGTCGGCAGAATCGGCCTCGTCGGCCGAGTCGCCCCCGTTGGTCTAGACCGCCTGCTACCGTCGCGCGCAGACCGAGCGCGCGGAGGGGAGAGGCTGTGACCGAACAGGACGCGGTGGGCGCACCCGACGGAGGCGGGGGACCCGCCGGCACCACAGGAGCGGCCGCGGCGGACCGCCCGGACACCGCGGCGACCGGTGAGGGCGCCCGCCCCGCCGGGAACGCCCTGCGGGCGTACGCCGGCTCGTTCACCGGGGCCGGGGGACGGGGCGTCGTCGCCCTCTCCGTCGACCCGCGCACCGGCGTGCCGACCGTGACCGGGGCGACGGACGCCGTTCCCGAGCCGTCCTTCCTCGCGCCCGCCCGGACCGCCCACGGGCGGCCCGTGCTGTACGCCGTCTCCGAGACCGAGGACGGGGCCGTGGCCGCGTTCGACGTCTCCGGTGACGTTCCGCGCCCGCTCGGCGGGCCCGCGGCCGTGCGCGGCTCCGGACCCACCCACCTGTGCGTCGCCGCCGGCCACGTGCTCACGGCGAACTACACCTCCGGCAGCGTCAGCGCCCTGCCGCTCGCCCCGGACGGCACGCCCCGGGCCGCCGCCGCGGTGCTGCGGCACGAGGGCGCGGGGCCCGTCGCGGACCGGCAGGCCGGTCCGCACGCCCACCAGGTGCTCCCGGACCCGTCCGGGCGCTGGATCCTCTCCGTGGACCTCGGCACGGACTCCGTCCGGGTCTGCGCCCTCGACCCCGAGTCGGGCGCCCTGCGGCTGCACGGCGAGCACGCCCTGCGCCCCGGCAGCGGGCCGCGGCACCTCGCCTTCCACCCCGCCGGCGGCCACGCGTACGTCGTGCACGAACTCGTCCCGATGGTCACCGTCTGCCGCTGGGACGCCGAGGCCGGCGCCCTCGAACCGCTGGGGGAGACCCCGTTGCGTCAGCCGGGCCACCCCTCCGGGATCGTCGTCGCGCCCGACGGGCGTTTCGCCTGGACGGCGGTGCGCGGAGCCGACACCGTCGCTGTCCTCGCGCTGTCCGCGGCCGGGGACGCGGCGGAGCCCGTCGCCGCCGTGCCGTGCGGCGGCCACTGGCCCCGGGACCTGACGCCGGACCCCACCGGACGCCGCCTGTACGTCGCCAACGAGCGCTCCGGCGACGTCACCTGGTTCGACCTGGACCCCGCCACCGGGATCCCCGCCCGTGCGGGCGCGCTCCCGGTCCCCGCGGCGACCTGCGTGGTCTTCGCCTGACCCACGCCGCGGACACTCCGCGGCGCCCGTACCGCGGACAGACGCCGCAGGGCCCGTACCGCGGACAGACGCCGCAGGGCCCGTACCGGAGACTCCGGCGCGGGCCCTGCGGCTGATCGTGCGGTGTACGGGAACGTCAGTGGGCCGGGGACCCCTGCTGCAGCGTGATGCCCTGGACCGCCGCGTACTGCGACAGCACCAGCTTGCCGATCGCCGGGTACGAGCCGAGCGGCTCGGAGGAGGGGCAGCCGGCCTCCTTCGCGGCCTCGTCGAGCAGGCCCTCGGCCAGCTCCGGGCCGACCAGGTACGGGGCCAGCGCCAGCTGCACCGAGCCCGCGCCGCGCAGCTGCTCGGCGACGGAGGCGATCGAGCCCTCCTGGTCGAGCGCGGCGGCGATCACCGGGACGGCGAGGCGCGCGGCCAGCAGCATGCCGGTGATGCCGGCGGCCTGGACGGCCTCCTCGCCGCCGACCGTCGCCAGGATGATGCCGTCGGCGGCCGTGGCCACCGTGAACAGCCGGGCCCGGTCGGCGCGCGCCAGACCGGCCTCGGACAGCCGCACGTGCAGCGCCTCGGCGAGCAGCGGGTGCGGGCCGAGCACATCGGTCAGCTCCGCGCCCGAACCGCTGCTGAGCACGGACTCGCGGATGCGGCGCATCAGCGCGCTCTCCGGGCCGGCGAGCAGCGGGACCACGACCGCCGGAGCGCCCTCGGGGGCGCTGACCTCGCGGCCGGCGGCCACGGCGAGTTCGTAGCGCTCGTTGCGCAGGGCCGTGACGGCCGTCAGCACGGTGCCCAGCGTCGGGTACTCGGTGTCGTCGCCGTCCACGTAGCCGATCGCGGCCTCCAGGCCGGGCAGCTCGGAGCGGGCGATGCTGACGACCTCCTCGGCCAGGGAGCGTATGGCCGGGGTGGGCGTGCCGGGAACCGCCAGGACCAGCGTAGGAGCGCCCTCGGGCGCCGCCACGGGTTCGGGTCGGCGGTGCCGCCCGGTCTGGCGGGGTCGCGGCATTCGTACAGGCAGGCCGGAAGCGGGCCCAGTGGGGGAGCTCATGGCGCCGCATGCTACTGGTTTCGCCCGTCGGACGGTTCGGTGAGGTGCGACTGGGCGTCGGATGCCCGCCTTTGTCCGGCCTGCTCCTTACGTGTTCAATGCTCGGGTACGTACAGCAGCCGGGGGTCCTCCGGCAGCCGGAGCGTCCCGGCGGCCAGCGCGGCGGCGAGCGCCACGGCACCCGCGAGCGGGTCTCCGGCCGCGGCCGCCCGCCGGGCGTGCGGCAGTTGGGCCGCCAGTTCCTCCTCCAGCGGGACGAGCAGGGGGTCCCCGAGCCGGAACAGGCCGCCGGTCAGCGCCACTTCGACGCGCGCCGCGCCCTCCACGCCCGCCGCCGGGCACACCGCGGCCGCGGACTCGGCGATCCGCGCCGCCGCCTGGCGCAGCAGGCGGGACGCCACGCGGTCGCCCTCCTCGGCGCACCGGGCCACCTCGGGCGCGAACGAGGCCAGCACGGCGGGCCGGTCCGTGCGCGGGTACAGCGCGCCCGGCAGCCCCGCCGCCGGGCCGAACCGCTGCTCGGCGGCGGCCAGCAGCGCGCGCGAGCCGCCCCGGCGTCCGTCGTGCGCCCGCAGCGCCGCCTCGAGACCGGCCCGGCCGATCCACGCCCCGCTGCCGCAGTCGCCGAGCAGGTGGCCCCAGCCGTCCGCGCGCCGCCAGCCGGTCAGATCGGTGCCGAGCGCGACCAGTCCCGTCCCGCCGGCCACCACCGCGCCCGGCCGCTGGCCGAGCGCCCCCGCGTACGCGGTGACCGCGTCGGCCGCCAGCGCGAGCCGCCGTACGCCGAGCGCCTGCCGCAGCGCCCCCGGAACCTCGGCGCGCAGCTCGTCGCCGAGCGTCGCCATCCCGGCCGCCCCGACCGCGACCGCGACCATCCGCCCGCCGTGCCGCCCCAGGAACCCGTCCACCGACGGCAGCAACCGTTCGAGCAGATGACCGGCCTCGATCCCGCGCGGCCCGGTGCGCACCGGCTCGCGGGTCGACTCCGTCTCCACCACCCGGCCGCCGGCCGCCTCCGCACAGGCGATCCGCAGCCCGGAGCCGCCCGAATCGACGCCCACGACCCACTCGCCCACCGCAGTCCCGTCCACGTCGCGCACCCTATCCCCGCGGCGGTCGGCGCTGTCGGTGTAGGCCGGTAGAGTGACGCGCCGTGGCAGCACGACCGTTGAGTGAACTGGTGGAGCCCGGCTGGGCTGAGGCGTTGCGTCCCGTCGAGGGCCGTATCGCGGCGATGGGCGACTTCCTGCGCGCGGAGATCGCCGCCGGGCGGAAGTACCTTCCCGCGGGCGAGCACATCCTGAGGGCCTTCCAGCAGCCCTTCGAGGACGTACGGGTGCTGATCGTGGGTCAGGACCCGTACCACACGCCGGGGATGCCGATCGGCCTGAGCTTCGCGGTCGCCCCCGACGTGCGCCGGCTGCCCCCGAGCCTGGAGAACATCTACCGGGAGCTGAACACGGACCTGGGCCTGCCCCGTCCGTCCAACGGCGACCTCACGCCCTGGACCCGCCAGGGCGTCCTGCTCCTCAACAGGTCCCTGACCACCCAGCCGCACAAGGCCAACAGCCACCGCGGCAAGGGCTGGGAAGAGGTCACCGAGCAGGCGATCCGCGCGCTGGCCGCCCGCGGCAAGCCGCTGGTCTCGATCCTCTGGGGCCGCGACGCCCGCAATCTGCGGCCCTTCCTCGGTGAGCTGCCGGCCATCGAGTCGGCGCACCCCTCGCCGATGTCCGCGGACCGCGGCTTCTTCGGCTCGCGCCCGTTCAGCCGCGCCAACGAACTCCTCGCCCGCCAGGGCGCCCAGCCCATCGACTGGCGCCTGCCGTAGGGGGCCCCGGCGGGCGCACGAGCGCCCGCCGCAGGACCTCCGCGGCGCTCAGCCGATCACCGCGGCTCTGACGCAGAGCACGTCGGGCAGGTGCTCGGCCAGGAGCTGCCAGGTGTCGCCGTCGTCCGCGCTGGCGTACACCTCGCCGTTCCGGTTGCCGAAGTAGACGCCGGTCGGGTTCGCGTCGTCGGTGCGCAGGGCGTCGCGCAGCACCGTGCCGTAGTGGTCGCCCTGCGGCAGCCCGGAGGACAGCGGCTCCCAGCTCGCGCCGGCGTCGGTGGTGCGGTAGACCCGGCAGCGCCGGCCGGCCGGGACGCGGTCCTCGTCGGCGTTGATGGGGAAGACGTACGCGGTGTCCCCGCGGTGCGGGTGGGCGGCGACGGCGAAGCCGAACGTGGACGGCAGCCCCGCGCCGATGTCCGTCCAGCTCGCGCCCGCGTCGTCGCTGCGGTACACGCCCCAGTGGTTCTGCAGGTAGAGCCGGTCCTCGTCGACCGCGTCCCGCGCGACCTTGTGGACGCACTGGCCGAACTCCGGGTTGGGGTCGGGCAGGAAGACCGCCGAGACCCCCTTGTTGGACGGGGCCCAGCTCGCGCCGCCGTCCCGGGAGCGGAAGACGCCGGCCGCCGAGACGGCGACCGTCACGGACTCGGGGTCCCGCGGATCGGTGACCACCGTGTGCACGGCCTCACCGCCGCCGCCCGGTGCCCACTTGGCGCGCGTCGGATGCTCCCAGAGCGGCCGGATCAGCTCGAACGACTCACCGCCGTCGACCGACTTGAAGAGCGCGGCCGGCTCCGTCCCCGCGTACACCACGTCGGGCTCGTCGCGGCCCGCCGGGTGCAGCTGCCAGACGCGCTCCAGCGAAGCCCCGGTGTCCTGCGGGAACTTGACGGCCGGCTGTTTCGGCTCGGTCCAGGTGGTGCCCAGATCGTCCGACCGGAAGACCGACGGGCCCCAGTGCGAGCTGTCGCCCCCGACGAGCAGGCGGGGCGTGTCGCGCCGGGTGTCGATCGCGACCGCGTACACGGCCTGCGCGTTGAAGTGGGGGCCGTCGAAGTCCCAGCGGCCGCCGCGCCGGCGGCCGAGGAACAGACCCTTGCGGGTGCCTACGGTGAGCAGTACGTCGGACATGGTCGAAACCTCCGGAACGACGCCGTTGTCGTGGATACGGGCAAGTCTGCACCCGCCCACTGACAACGGCGTCCCGGCCCGGCGTTCCGGCAGGTCGCGGGCGTGTTCAGGCCCGGTGGTAGGGGGCCGGCACGGCGACCTCGCCGCCGAGCTCGCGGGCCGCGTGGCGGGCCCAGTACGGGTTGCGCAGCAGTTCGCGGCCGAGGAGCACCGCGTCGGCCTCGCCGTTGGCGACGATCTTCTCGGCCTGGGCGGGCTCCGTGATCAGGCCGACCGCGGCCACGGGCAGACCGGTCTCCTGGCGGACGCGGGCGGCGAACGGGACCTGGTAGCCCGGGCCCACGGGAATGCGGACGCCCGCCGCGTTGCCGCCGGTGGAGACGTCCAGGAGGTCCACGCCGTGGTCCTTCAGGAGCGCGGCGAAGCGGACGGTGTCGTCGGCGGTCCAGCCGTTCTCCTCCAGCCAGTCGGTGGCCGAGATGCGGAAGAACAGCGGCAGTTCCTCGGGCCAGACGGCGCGGACGGCGTCGACGACCTCGAGCGCGAAGCGGGTGCGGTTCTCGAAGGAGCCGCCGTACGCGTCGGTGCGCGTGTTGGAGTGCGGGGAGAGGAACTCACCGATCAGGTAGCCGTGGGCGCCGTGGATCTCGGCGACCCGGAAGCCGGCGTCCAGGGCGCGGCGGGCGGCGTCGGCGAACCGGCCGACGATGTCCCGGATCCCGTCCGTGGACAGCTCGGTCGGGACCGGGTGGCGCTCGTCGTACGCCACGGGGCTCGGGCCGAGGGGCTGCCAGCCGTCGGCGTCCGGGCCGAGCGGGGCGCCGCCCTTCCACGGGCGGTCGGTCGAGGCCTTGCGGCCGGCGTGCGCGAGCTGGATGCCGGGCACGGTGCCCTGCTGCTCCAGGAAGCCGGTGATGCGGCGCAGCGCGGCGACCTGGGTGTCGTTCCAGATGCCGAGGTCCGCGGGGCTGATCCGTCCCTCGGGGGAGACCGCGGTCGCCTCGACCAGGATCAGGCCGGTGCCGCCGGCGGCGCGGGCGGCGTAGTGGGCGAAGTGCCAGTCGCCGGCCACGCCCGCGTCCGGACCGGTCACCTCCGCCGAGTACTGGCACATCGGGGCCATCCAGACGCGGTTGGGGAAGGTCACCGAACGGAGGGTGTACGGCTCGAACAGGGCGGCGCTCATGGCGGACTCCATCTGCGGGGCGGGACCGGGGGGCCGTCGGACGGGCCCGACGGACTCTTCGTACGATAGCCATCGTAGTACGGCGTCTGTCAAACTACGAAGACTCTCGTACAATGGAACCGTCGCCCGACATCGAAGCAGCACCGTCGCCCCGGACGAACTGGAGACGCCGTGACCGCCGCAGCCGCCCGCGCCCTCGACCACCCCGCGCGGGACGAGATCCGACTGGAGAGCGTGCTCCATGCGCTCGCGGACCCGGTCCGGCTCCGGATCGTGCGCGAACTGGCCGCCTCGGAGTCCGAGTTGAGCTGCTCGTACTTCGTCCTGCCGATCACCAAGTCGACCTGCACCCACCACTTCCGCGTCCTGCGGGAGAGCGGCGTGATCCGGCAGGACTACCGGGGCACGGCGAAGATGAACGGCCTGCGCCGCTCCGACCTCGACGCGCTCTTCCCCGGCCTCCTGGACGGCGTCCTGGCCGCGGCCGCCTCCCAGGACGACCGCGTCCCGCAGGGCGTCGCCGATTAGGAGCCAGCCCCCGCCCTCGCCGCCGTCCGCAGGCCCTCCCAGTCCGGGATTTTCACCGGCGGCCGGCCCAGAGAGCGGCCCAGTTCCGCCTCCGCGCGCTCGATCGCGATCCAGCCCGGCCAGGTCACCGGCTCGTGGCCCAGCTCCCGCAGGGCGGTGACCGGGTCCGCCGCCACCGTCCTCGCCGCCAGGTCCGGGGCGTCCGCGAGCAGCGAGGCGGCGGTCTCCTTCGCGCACGGCCGGTTCGTGCCGATCACCCCGGTCGGGCCGCGCTTGATCCACCCGGCCACGTACTCGCCGGGCGACGCGGCCCCGTCCCGCACCACGCGCCCCGCCAGGTGCGGCACCGTCCCGCGCGTCTCGTCGAACGGCAGCCCCGGCAGCGCGACGCCCCGGTACCCGACCGCCCGCAGCACCAACTGCGCCTCCACGTCCTCGTACGCGCCCGTGCCCCGCACGCCCCCGGAGCCGTCCGGCGCCGTGCGTTCGAACCGCACCCCCGCCACCCGCCCGTCCTCGCCGAGCACCTCCACCGGCCGCAGGAAGAACCGCAGGCCGATGCGCCGTCCGCGGGCGCGCGCGGCCCGGTCCGGCTCGGCCGCCCAGCCGCGTACGACCTCCAGGTTGCGCCGGTTCACCGCCGGCAGCGCCGAGGGGTCGGCGAACGAGGGGTCGAGCGCCAGTTCCGCCGGGTCCACCCAGACCGACGCCCCGGGCAGGGTGCCCAGTTCGCGCAGCTCCTTCGTGGTGAACCGGGCCTGCCCCGGGCCGCGCCGGGCCACCATCTGCACCTCGCGGATCCCGCTGTGCTCCAGCGCGGCGAGCGCGCCCTGCGGCACGTCCGTGGTCCGCAGCTCGTCGGCGCCGCGGGCCAGCATGCGGGTGACGTCGACCGCCACGTTGCCCGCCCCGATCACCACGGCGGAGCGCGCGCCGAGCCCGAAGCCGCTGCCCGCCGCGTCCGGGTGGGCGCTGTACCAGGCGACGAACTCGGTCGCCGACCAGCTTCCGGCGAGGTCCTCGCCGGGCACCCCGAGCCGCCGGTCGCGGGCCGCGCCCACGCAGTACACGACCGCGTGGTAGAGCTCCAGGAGCCGGGCCGGGGTCAGCCCGCGCGCGCCGACCTCGACGTTGCCGAGGAAGCGGATCCGCTCGTCCTCCAGGACGGTGCGCAGGCTGTTCTGCAGCGACTTGATCTTCTCGTGGTCGGGGGCGACCCCGTAGCGCACCAGGCCGTACGGGCACGGCAGCCGGTCCAGGACGTCGACGCGCACCCCGGGGACCCGGTCCTGCTGGACCAGGGACTGCGCGGTGTACACGCCGCTCGGACCCGAGCCGACGACTGCGACGCGAAGCACGGGACGCTCCTTCCCGGGGTTTCCAGCATCGCACCGCGGACCGGCGCCCGGGAGCCGCCGTACGGGGCCCGGCGCGGTCCCTACGGCCGCGCCCGCCGCCCCCGCCGCTACATCGAGCGCATCCGGTTGATCTCGGCCGTCTGCTGCGCGATCACGTCGTTGGCCATCTCCTCGACGAGCACGTTGTTCCCCTCGGACAGCACCTGCGCGGCCATGGTCACCGCCCCCTCGTGGTGGACGATCATCAGCTCCAGGAACAGGTCGTCGAAGGCCCCGCCCTTCGCCGCCTTCAGTCGGGCGAGCTGCGCCTCGGTCGCCATGCCGGGCATCGTCCCGTGGTCGTGGGCGCCGTGGCCTCCCGCGCCACCGTTCGTTTTCAGCCAGCCCTCCATGGCGGCGATCTCCGGCTGCTGCGCCGCCGTGATCCGCGCCGCCAGCTTCTTGACCTGGTCCGATGAGGCCCGTTCCGGCACCAGCGCGGTCATGGTCAGGGCCTGCCGGTGGTGCTCGATCATCATCGTCGCGTACCGGCGGTCCGCGGCGTTCGGCCGCTCGTCGGGGAGGGCGCGCTGCGCCTCCTGCGGGGAGAGCGTCCGGGCCGCCTCGCCGGGCTTGCCCGGCGCGATGACCCCCGCACCCTTGCCGGCCTGCGGCCCCGCGTCGGAGGGGGCCGCGTCGCAGCCGGCGAGGAGGAGCGCGGCGAGCAGACCCGCGGACACGAGGGCTGCGGTGGGGACCGGGCGCTTCGACAAGACGACCTCCGAAGTGGGCGGGACGAGCGGGACGGACGGGGACCGAGGGGGACCAACTCATGTCTGCGTCAGGAGCGTCGGGCAAAAACCTTCATGACGACTGTGTTGCCATCTATTGAGATGTCCATGAAAAGGAAGATACTGCCGGGGTCCAGGAACCGTTCAACTCTGAACGGACACAAGGGAGGACGCGTGACTTCGTTGCGTACCACGCGCGTACGACGCAGACCTCTGGCAGTGGCTACCGCCGCGGCCGGACTGCTCGCCACCCTGCTGGCGGCCGGACCCGCGGCCGCCACGCCCGACCCCGGTGACGCCGCCACCGAGCGCGCCGTCACCGCCGAACAGGCCGCCGGGGCGCGCTCCGCCGTCCGCAGCGGCGAGATACCCGGCGTGGACGAGGTCGTCCACAGCGACAACATCACCCACCTCACCAACATCCCCAAGGACGCCCTGCCGGGCACCAACTCGGACCTGGCCTTCCAGGGCAAGTACGCCTTCGCCGGCAACTACGACGGCTTCCGCGTCTTCGACATCAGCGACCCCAAGGCCCCGAAGACGGTCGCCCAGGTGCTCTGCCCGGGCTCGCAGAACGACATCTCCGTCTCCGGCGACCTGCTCTTCCTGTCCACCGACTCCTCCCGCAGCGACAACTCCTGTGCCAGCACCACCCAGCCGGCCACGGAGAAGTCGTCCTGGGAGGGCATGAAGATCTTCGACATCAGCGACGTGGCCAACCCCAAGTACGTGGCCGCCGTCGAGACCGCCTGCGGTTCCCACACCCACACGCTGGTGCCCAAGCGCAGCGACGTGTACGTCTACGTGTCCTCGTACTCGCCGAACGCGGCCTTCCCCGACTGCCAGCCCCCGCACGACGGCATCTCGGTCATCAAGGTCCCGCGCAAGGCTCCCGAGCAGGCCAGGATCGTCAACTTCCCGGTCCTGTTCCCGGGTGAGGGCCCGGACGGCGGCGGCAACCCGGGCTCGCCCACCAACCCGGGCGTGTCCAAGACCACCGGCTGCCACGACATCACCGTCCTGCCGTCGAAGAACCTGGCCGCCGGCGCCTGCATGGGCGACGGCCTCCTCTTCGACATCACGGACCCGGCGAACCCGAAGATCCTCGACCAGGTCCAGGACAACGTGAACTTCGCGTTCTGGCACTCGGCGACCTTCAACCAGAAGGCGAACAAGGTCGTCTTCACCGACGAGCTCGGCGGCGGCGGCGCCGCGACCTGCAACGCCGTCATCGGGCCGAACCGGGGTGCCGACGGCATCTACGACATCGTCGGCAAGGGCGACAAGCGCAAGCTGGTGTTCCGCAGCTACTTCAAGATCCCGCGCCACCAGGCGAACACCGAGAACTGCGTCGCCCACAACGGCTCGCTGATCCCCGTCAAGGGCAAGGACCTCATGGTCCAGGCCTGGTACCAGGGCGGCGTCTCCGTCTGGGACTTCACCGACTCCGCCAACCCGCACGAGATCGCCTACTTCGAGCGCGGCCCGATCAGCACCGAGGTGCTCCGGGGCGGCGGCTCATGGTCGGCCTACTACTACAACGGCCACATCTTCTCGAACGACATGGCCAAGGGCTTCGACGTGCTGAAGCTCAGCGACCCGCGCACCGACGCGGCGAAGCGGATCCGGATGGACGAGCTCAACGTCCAGACCCAGCCGGACTACTTCGAGGACTTCGAGGACTGACGCACCACGCGCACCGGCGTGCCGTCGGGCGGTTCACCCTCCGGCGGCACGCCCAGCTCCCAGTCCAGCCCGTAGCGCTGGAACAGTTCCGCTCGCAGCCGCGGCAGCGGCATCGGCGCGCCGGGCAGCAGCACCGCCACCACCGCGCCCATCAGCAGCGCCCGCAGCAGCGGGTAGTCGGTGTCCACGTCGGCCGCGCCGTACCGGGACATCGTGTCCCGCAGCAGGAAGGCCAGCCGCTGCTGCTCCGGGCACTGCACGAATCCCTCGGCCTGCAGGATCCCCGCCATGTGCGTCCGCATCAGCCGCGGCCGGTCGCGGGCCAGGCCGAGGATCGCGTCGATGGCCCGGGCCAGCCGCTCGCGGCCGTCCTCGGTGCGCGGCTCGCGCTCCAGCGCCTCCTCCAGCGTCAGGTGCATCAGCCGGTGCACCGCGGACTGCAGCAGCTGGCGCTTGCCGGGGAAGTAGTACGAGACCAGGCCACGGGCCGTGCCGGCCCGGTCGGCGATGTCTCCCAGCGTCGTCGCCTCGTATCCGCGCTCGCCGACGAGTTCGACGGCGGCCTGCAGAATGCGCTCGCGGGATCGCCGCCGAAGCTCTTCATTGACCGCTGGGCTCCGCGGGGACATGCTGGACTCCTGCGTTGACTGGCTCCCAGCCAATATACTCAGACCCGTCCTGCCGACGGGCCGCCGCGCCCGGCCGGCCGGGCGCTGCCGTCTGTTCTGGGCGACGCGGGGGATCGTCCAGGACAGGCGGCCTTGTCCTATTCTCCTACGGTTTGTCCTGTGCCGGGCCGCGGCCGGCCGGACCGGTACGTGAGCACGGTGACGCACACCAGGCACACACCGAGCAGCCAGCCGCCGACCACGTCGGACGGCCAGTGCACCCCCAGGTACACCCGGGTCCAGCCGACGCCGAGCACGG
Organism: Streptomyces tritici; assembly: GCF_048500665.1. NCBI lineage: Bacteria > Bacillati > Actinomycetota > Actinomycetes > Kitasatosporales > Streptomycetaceae > Streptomyces > Streptomyces tritici. Next base: position 570,290 of record NZ_CP183183.1, on the reverse strand, counting down.
ACACCAGCGCCGCCACCGTCACCACGCTCCAGCCGCGCCACCCGTCCCGCCAGTGCAGCGCCAGCACCCACAGCAGCAGTCCGCAGGTCACCGTCGCCGTCATCGCGTGACTCGACGGGAAGGCGTCGAAGCGGGCCGAGTCCACGGGGTCGGGCCAGTACGGGCGGTCCCGCCCGACCAGGGCCTTCACGGCGTGCTGCACGCCCGCGGTGAGCAGGCCCGCCGCACCGGCCCACAGCGCGAGCCGGTGCTCCCGCAGCCGCCACAGCACCAGCACGGTCGCGGCGAGCAGCGCGCGCATCGTCCACGGGTCCCAGACCCAGTCGCTGAGGATCCGGTTCAGCCGCGTGAAGCCCGGTTCGGCGACCGCGCTGCGGTGCAGGGCCACCGCGACCTCCCGGTCCACCGTGACCAGCGGGGCCCAGTGCGCGGCGACGAGCACCAGCAGCAGGACGGACAGCAGACCGGAGACCACGGCGGAGGAGCGCATGACCCGATCTTCGCGGACGGACCCGAACGGCGTCCTCCGCTTCGGCCGGAACGGCGGGGCGTGTCCCGTGCCGGTCAGTTCAGCGCGGCGAGCCCCGGAACCAGGGCGACGACGAGGGGGATCACCGGCAGCAGCGCCGCCGTGGCGGTCAGATGCAGCCGCTGGACCGGCCGGAGCCGGGGCAGCGCGGAGAGGAGCCGGTCCACCCGCTGCGGCAGATGCGCCTCGGACGAGGCGGGCCCGAACACGCCCCGGTCCTCGTTGAGTTCCACCAGCGCCAGCGCCGTCGTGAGCCGGCCGTGCCGGCGCGAGGCCACGTCGTCGGCGGCCAGTTCGACCAGGCGGTGCATCTCGCCGCGGAAGGCGGCGAAGACCGGGATGCCCGGGAAGCCCTCGGCGAGCGCCGCCGAGCAGTGCAGCAGCCAGTCGTGCCGGGCCCGGGCGTGACCCTCCTCGTGGGCCAGGACCGCGTCGAGCTGACGCCCCTTCAGGCGCTGCAGCGCCGCGGTGGTGATGACCAGCTGCGGCGACGGGCCCGGCAGCCACCAGGCGTCCGGGCGCTCGCCCTCCAGGACGACCAGCGGCCCCGCGCCGCGCTCCTCGCCCGGCAACAGCGGCGAGCGCACCAGGAGTTCGCGCCGCCGCTGCCGGCGGCGGGCGCGGGCCCGGCGCACCTCACGGGCGAGCATCGCGAGCGTCCACAGCCCGCCGCAGGCCAGCACCACCGCGAGCGGCGCGGACCAGGGCTGGTGGGCGCCCAGTTCGTACGCCTCCACGACACCGTTCGGCGCGGACGCGAACAGGTGCCCCCGGACGGCCTGCCAGGCCACGGCGGCGCTCAGCGTCATCGCCAGGCCGAAGCTCGTCAGGACGGCGGCCACCACGCACTGCCACACCCACAGCGCCACCACCGGCTCGCGCTCCACCCAGACGGCCTGCGCGAGCAGACGGGGAGCGACGGCCGCGGTCACGACGCCGAGGACGAGCAGCGTGAGAGAGACCACCATGCGGCCAGCCTATGAGGAGGTGCCACCCGGGGGTATGCCCGCGCGCGGCAAGTGACGTACGCCACGGTTTGATTGCGGCGTCCGGCCCGCCCCTCACCCGCCCGCTCCGACCTCACAGCGTCAGCAGCATCGCCAGCATTGCGAGCGCCATCGACAGCCGGCAGGCCGCCGCCAGCTCCGGTCTCGCGGCCCAGCCCGGGGCCGCCGAGGTCCCCCCGGCCGGCGCGGCGACGGATGCCGCCGGCACGAGCCGCGCGCCCGACCGCAGCACGTACACCGTGTAGTAGAGAAGCAACGCGCCGGTCAGCAGCGGCACCCCCGCCGCCTCGCCGTACGCCCCGTAGGCCGCGTGCCCGCCGGCCCCCGTGCCCCCGCCGTGCCCGGCGTGCGCCCCCTGCGCTCCTTGTGCCGGGAGCGCCATCGCGAGCGCCATGTAGACCATGGCCACCGAGCCGACCAGATGGTGCAGATGGTGCCCGCCGCGCCGCGCCGCCCGCAGCGCCCGCAGTGCCGCGCCGCCGAACACCGCCGCGTACACCGCCCAGCTCCAGGCCGGCGGCGCGTACACGGCCGCCGGTACGGCCATCGCCGCCATCCCGAAGCCCATCACGGCCTCGCCACCCGCCGCCCGGCGCTCCTCGCCCGTGCAGCTGCGCGTCCGCAGCAGGCAGTACGCCCCGGACGCCGCGCACAGGGCCACCAGCAGCCAGCCGAGCGTCGCCGGTCCGTGCACGCGCCACCTCCCCCTCGCCGCCACTGCCCGGTGGATGCCCGCGCGCCCGGGCCGCTACGCGAGCGCAGAGGGGTACGGGGGGAGCACGCGACGGCGGCCGCGCAGGCGGGCGTTACGCTCGTGTGAGTCACCGCCGCCGCGAGGAGAGCACCGCCGTCATGGACACCGCACTGCCCCAGGAGACCGGAACGCTCAGCTACCGGACCGCGGTCGAGGCGGACGTCGCCGCCGTCGTCCCGCTGGTCGAGTCGGCCTACCGGGGCGACAGCAGCAGGACCGGCTGGACCACCGAGGCGGACATCCTGCAGGGGCAGCGCACGGACCCCGAGCAGGTGCGCCAGGTCATCACCGCGCCCGGCTCGCGGCTGCTGCTGGTGGAGCGGGACGGCGAGCTGATCGGCTGCTGCCAGCTGGAACACCGCGGCGACGCGGCGTACTTCGGCATGTTCGCGGTCCGGCCCGGTGCACAGGGCGGCGGCCTGGGCCGGCAGATCCTCGCGGAGGCCGAGCGGCAGGCGCGCGCGGACTGGGGGGTGACCGAGATGCACATGACCGTGATCACGGTGCGCGAGGAGCTGATCGCCTACTACGAGCGGCGCGGCTACCGCCGTACGGGACGGACGGCCCCGTTCCCGTACGGCGACGAGCGCTTCGGCCTGCCGCAGCGCGACGACCTCGAGTTCGAGCTGCTGGTGAAGGAACTCGTCTGAGTCCCGCGGCCGCCGGTCAGGCGGTGAAGCGGCCGGTGCGGCGGATCTCCGGGTAGTCGGTCGCCGCGCCGTCCAGCTCCAGCGCCCGGACCAGGCGCAGATGGTCCTGGGTGTTGACCACCCAGCCGATCACCTTCAGCCCCTCGCCGTGCGCCTGCTCGACGGTCTCCAGGGCGAGCCGCCGGATGTTGAGGGACAGGGTCTCCGCCCCGACTGCCTTGGCCCGGTCCACGATGTCCTTGTCCCAGCGGCTCGCGATCAGCGCCGTCCGCACCCCGGGCACCAGCTCCTTGATCTCGGCGAGGGCGGCGTCGTGGAACGACGACACCTCCACCCGGCCCACCAGGTCGCGCCGGAGCATGACCTCGGCCAGGGCCCGCGCCGCCGCCTCGTCCTTGATCTCCGCCTGCAGCGGGGCCCGGACCGCGTCCAGGACCTCGTCGAAGACCGGGATCCGCTCGCCCTGCCCGGCGTCGAGCCCGCGCAGCTCGCCGAGCGTGAGTTCCGCGATCAGCCCCGTGCCGTCCGTGGTGCGGTCGACCTCCGCGTCGTGCATGACGACGAGCGCGCCGTCTTTGCTCAGGTGGAGGTCCAGCTCGATGACGTCCATGCCCGCGTGCTCCGCGCGGACGAAGGACCGCAGGGTGTTCTCGGGTTCGACACCCATGACTCCGCGATGACCGATGGTGAGGAAACTCAAGATCTTCTCGCTTCCGTCGATGGCCGGGCCGTCGAGGTCCGCACGCCCGGGTTCCCGTCCGGGCGCCGTGGCGGCTCTGGCGCAGCCTAACTCCGGGCGCCGACGATGCCATCGGTCGTGCACGGGGCTTCGGAGGCGTTCCTTCCAGGCCTTGCGCGCCCCACGGGGGCGGTACGCCTCACCCACCCGTGGGCGCGTCCGCAGGATCTTGACGGTCCCGCGGGACGCGCGGCCGGTCGGGGGGGCGCCCGGAGTCATTCCGGACTTCCGGGCACAGGAGACCCCCTCCGGCAGGAAAAATGACGGTGACCATGGGGGGTCGGCAGGATAATTTCTTCTCCTCCTCTTGTCTTGAAGAACCTCGGATGGATACGGTGTTTTGACACGAGGTTCTCCTGTGAAGGAAGAGGCATGACGGAAATTCTTGTGCAGGACGCGATCAGCGGGGGCATAGCGGCCGGCGAGCGCGTGGTCGACCACCCCGCCTGGCCCGAGCTCAAGAAGGCCGTGGAGGAGATCCGCACCTGGCAGTCCGCCGACGGATCCATCGACCTCGCGGCCGAGGGCGCGCCCGCCCGCGGCCTCGTCGAGGAGACCGTGGAGCGCGTCGTCGCCTCCGTCGAGACGCTCTCCCCGCTCGTCCCGCACGGTGTCGCGTACCACCGCGCCCTCATCGCCGACCTGCGCAAGTGGGCCCGGGACGGCTTCGGCGTGCCGGACTTCCTGGACTCCCTGATGGAGTTCCACCCCGCCGCCCAGCGCGTCGACGGCCTGCAGCACCTCGTGCTCTTCCCGATGTACACCCAGAACGGCAACCCGGACCGCAACCTCGAGGCGGTCGTCCTGCGCATGGTGTGGCCGGAGTGGCTCTCCGACCTGGAGGCCACCCGCTACGACAACCCGCTGTTCTGCGGCATCACCTTCGAGGACTTCACCGCCGGGTACGACACCAACTCGGCCGTCCTCTTCCCCGAGACCATCGCCGTGCGCGAGGCCCCCGAGCGCTTCACCTGGGGAGGCATCTTCTGCGACCGCGAGGCCGCCCGCTTCCGCAAGGTCACCGAGGCCGCCGTCGACATCCTCGGCATCGAGCTGCCCGAGGACATCGCCGCCATGGTCGAGGACCAGAAGCGCTGCGAGCAGGCCTTCGTGCTCTGGGACATGGTCCACGACCGCACCCACAGCCACGGCGACCTGCCGTTCGACCCGTTCATGATCAAGCAGCGCCAGCCGTTCTGGATGTACGGCCTGGAGGAGCTGCGCTGCGACCTCACCGCCTTCAAGGAGGCCGTGAAGCTGGAGGCCGAGGGCAACGCGCACGGCCGTGACGTCCAGTACGCGGTCCTCTTCGACCGGATGTTCCGCTTCCCGGTCACCGGCGACCGCAACCGCAACTACGACGGTCTCGGCGGCCAGCTGCTCTTCGCGTACCTGCACAAGCACGACGTGATCCGCTGGACCGACAACACGCTGAAGATCGACTGGCAGCGCGCCCCGCAGATCACCAACCAGCTCTGCGCCGAGATCGAGAAGCTGTACCGCGACGGCATCGACCGCCCGAAGCTGGTCCACTGGTTCGCCGCGTACGACCTCGTCTCCACCTACCTCGCCCCGCACCCCGGCTCGAAGTGGGCGAAGGGCCCCGACGCCCTGGACCTGACCCAGCCGCCGCGCAAGCTCGTCGACGACGTGCTTCCGGACGAGTTTCCGCTCAGCATGTTCTATGAGGCCCTTTCCAAGAAGCTCAAGGGTGTGATCGCCGCCACGAAGGGGATCACTGCCAAGAGCGTCGCGGGCTCCGAGCAGGCTGCCGCGTGAGCACTCGTACGGAGAACACGGAGGAGGCGTCGCCCATGAACGGCAACGGAAACGGCGGGTCGCTCGAGGGCGCCGTGGTCGCGGTCGCCGGAGCGGCCGGACCGGCGGGCCGGGCCGCCCTGCTGCGCCTCGCGGAGGCCGGCGCCACGGTCGTGGCGTCCGACGCCGACCCGGCGCGGCTCGCGGAGGCGGTGGACGCCGCCCGGTACGCCCACGGCGGCGCCACGGTCACCGGCGACACGGTCGACCTGCTCGACCTGGACGCCACCAGGGAATGGGCCGCGAAGACCGAGAAGGAGTTCGGCCGGATCGACGGCCTGGTCCACCTCGTCGGCGGCTGGCGCGGCAGCGCCTCCTTCACCGAGACCGAGATCAAGGACTGGGACTTCCTGGAGCGGCTGCTGATCCGCACCGTCCAGCACACCTCCCTCGCCTTCCACGACCCGCTGCTGCGCAGCGACCGGGGCCGCTACGCCCTGGTCAGCCAGTCCGGCGCGCACAAGCCGGTGGCCACCAACGCCGCGTACAACGCCGGCAAGGCGGCGGCCGAGGCCTGGACGCTCGCCATGGCGGACTCCTTCCGCAAGGCGGGGGGCGAGGACGGCCCGCACGCGGCCGCTGCGATCCTGGTGATCAAGGCACTGGTGCACGACGCCATGCGCGCGGAGCGCCCCAATGCGAAGTTCGCGGGCTTCACGGACGTCAAGGAACTGGCCGACGCCATCGCCGGGCTCTGGGACAAGCCCGCCTCGGAAGTGAATGGACAGCGTCTGTGGCTGACCCCCAAGCCGTGACCGGCGGCACCTCCCCGAAGACCGACGCGCGTCGTCACCACGACCCGTCGGTCCGGGGTTTCGCCAGCGACAACTACGCCGGCGTCCACCCGGAGATCCTCGCGGCGATCGCCCTCGCCAACGACGGCCACCAGGTCGCCTACGGCGAGGACGAGTACACCGACCACCTCCAGCGGATCATGCACAGCCACTTCGGCCCGACCGCCGAGGCCTTCCCGGTCTTCAACGGCACCGGCGCGAACGTCACCGCCCTCCAGGCGCTCACCGACCGCTGGGGCGCGGTGATCTGTGCCGAGACCGCCCACATCAACGTGGACGAGGGCGGCGCCCCGGAGCGGATGGGCGGCCTGAAGCTGCTCACCGTGCCCACCCCGGACGGCAAGCTCACCCCCGAGCTGATCGACCGGCAGGCCTGGGGCTGGGAGGACGAGCACCGGGCGATGCCACAGGTCGTCTCGATCACCCAGAACACCGAACTGGGCACCCTCTACACGGTGGAGGAGATCCGCGCGATCGTCGAGCACGCCCATGCCAAGGGCATGAAGGTGCACCTCGACGGGGCCCGCATAGCCAACGCGGCCGCCTCCCTGAACGTGCCGATGCGCGCGTTCACCAACGCGGTCGGCGTCGACGTGATCTCGTACGGCGGCACCAAGAACGGCATGATGTTCGGCGAGGCCGTCGTCGTCCTCAACCCGGACGCGGTCAGCCACATGAAGCACCTGCGCAAGCTGTCCATGCAGCTCGCCTCCAAGATGCGCTTCGTGTCGGTGCAGCTGGAGGCGCTGCTCGCCAAGGACCTGTGGCTGCGCAACGCACGGCACGCCAACGAGATGGCGCAGCGGCTCGCGGCCGGCGTGCGCGAGGTCGACGGGGTGGAGATCCTCTACCCGGTGCAGGCCAACGCGGTCTTCGCCCGGCTGCCGCACGACGTCAGCCGCCGGCTCCAGGAGCGGTTCCGCTTCTACTTCTGGGACGAGGCGGCCGGCGACGTCCGCTGGATGTGCTCCTTCGACACCCGCGAGGACGACGTGGACGCGTTCCTCCAGGCGCTGAAGGAAGAGATGGCGCGCGGCTGAGACCGCGCCCGGGCCCGCCGGAGTCCACCGACTCCGGCGGGCCCGTCCTTGCACGGGTTAGTGCAATGGAGTGCACCGGCCGGTCCGGTAGGATGGACCGCATGCGATTCAACGTCTCCGACGAGGTCCGCGGCCTCGTCCCCGGCTTCACCCATCTCGCCGTCGAGGCGCACGGACTCGTCAACGGGCCGAGCGACGACGCCAGCGCGGCCCTGCTCGACGAGGCCGCCCGCCGGCTGACGGAGCGGCTCGACGGCCGGACCCCGGACCAGGACCCGCACATCGCCGCCTGGCGCGCCGCGTACACCGCCTTCGGCGCCAAGCCGTCCCGCACCCGCAACTCCGCCGAGGCCCTGGCGCGGCGCGCGCTCGCGGACGGCGGACTGCCCCGGATCAACCGGATCGTCGACGCCTACAACGCGATCAGCGTGGCCCACCTGATCCCGGCCGGCGGCGAGGACCTCGACCGGATCAAGGGCGACATGCGCCTCGTACGGGCCACCGGCGACGAGCCGTTCGTGACCACTGCCGGCGGCGAGGAGGTCGTCGAGCACCCGGACGCCGGCGAGATCGTCTGGTGCGACGAGGAGGGCGTCACCTGCCGCCGCTGGAACTGGCGCCAGGGCCCGCGCACCCGCATCGACGACTCCACGGTGAACGCGATCTTCCTGCTGGAGTCGCTGGCGCCGATGACCATGGACGCGCTCGTCGCCGCCGGCGCCGAGCTCGCCGAGGCCCTCGAGAAGCTCAGCCCCGGGGCGCGGATCACCGTGCACAGCCCGGAGTGACCTCGCGTCGGCCCCGGGGGACGGTCGTCAGCCGCGCTCCTTGACCTCTTCCGGCGTCGGCGCGGTGCCGCCGAGGTGCGCGGGCACCCACCAGGTGTCGCCCGCGTCCTTCGGACGCACCGGGTACGCCCGCTGCGCCGCCTCCAGCAGCTCCTGGACGCGTCCGCGCAGCCGCCGGGTGATCGCCCCCGCGTACTGGTCGGCGGGGGCCTCCAGCGGCTCCCCGACCCGGATGGTGACGGGGATGTGGCTGCGCTTGAAGTTGCGCGGCCGGCCCTTGGTCCACAGCCGCTGGGTGCCCCACAGTGCCATCGGGATCAGCGGGACCCCGGCCTCCTGCGCCAGGCGTGCTGCGCCCGACTTGAAGCTCTTGAGCGTGAACGACTGGGAGATGGTCGCCTCGGGGAACACGCCCACGATCTCGCCGGCCTTCAGCGACTCCAGCGCGTGCTGGTACGCGTGCTCGCCCTGCGAGCGGTCCACCGGGATGTGCTTCATGCCGCGCATCAGCGGGCCGGAGATCTTGTGCTTGAAGACCGAGTCCTTCGCCATGAAGCGCACCAGCCGCTTCTGCGGCAGGGCGGCCAGGCCCGTGAAGATGAAGTCCAGATAGCTGATGTGGTTGCTGACCAGCACCGCGCCGCCGGTGCGCGGGATGTTCTCGGAACCCTGGGTGTCGATCTTCAGGTCCAGTGCCTTGAACAGGGTGAGGGCGGCACCGACGACCGGACGATAGACGAGCTCTGCCATCTGGGAGGAACCCCTTCTCTCATGCCTGGGGAGGGTTCTCCCGGCGGAAAGTTACGCGGCCGTAGGTTTTCGGCTTTGGGCAGATCGTGCCCCATGTGGGCCACGGTGACCAGTCCTGACGGCTTCGTACGGGGAGATTCTCGTCACGCCCGGTGGCCGGTGGCGGGAATCCAACGGCCTCGTGGGACGCTGCACGGGGGGCGGCGCACGGCGCCGGCGGCGACACGCGCACAGGAGCGGGAGCGGGGACGACACCGATGCAGGACCGGCCGGGAGTGACCCTGACCAGTGACGAGCTGGGCGTGGAGCTGGGGGAGCGGGCCACGCTGGTGCAGTTCTCCACCGCCTTCTGCCAGCCCTGCCGCGCCACCCGGCGCACCCTCGCCGAGGTCGCCGCGATGGTCGAGGGCGTCGGTCACGTCGAGATCGACGCGGAGGAGCGGCTCGACCTCGTCCGCGCGCTCGGGATCGAGCGCACCCCGACCGTGCTCGTGCTCGACCGCGCCGGCCGGATCGTCCGCCGGGCCTCCGGGCAGCCCCGGAAGGCCGACGTCATCGCCGCCCTGGGTCGCGCGGTCTGACGCCGCGACACGCCTCCCGCGCCGACTCCGTGACACACCTCCCGCGCTGACGCCGTGACATGTCTCCCATATCGCGGTCCGCGCTTGACTCGGCACGTCGGCGATCGTCAGTCTGGCCGGGTGCTGCCCCCAGAACTCCTTCTCCACGGGCGGGCCGACGTCGACCTGGCCCGCAACGCGAGCGCGCGCTGTCCGGGTGTCCGGTAACCCCAGGCCCCGTACGTCTCCCCCGCAGAAGGACAATTCCATGACGGTTTCGCCCGAGCTCCGCACCTCTCGGCAGACCAGCTCCGACCTCCTCCGTTCCGTCTTCCGGCAGCACGCCGCCGGTGTCGCGGTCATCACCGCCCACGGGGACCGCCCCGTCGGCTTCACCGCCACCTCCCTCAACTCCGTGGCCGCCGAGCCCGCGCTGATCTCCTTCGGGGTGGGCACCGGCTCGTCCAGCTGGCCGGTCCTGTCCGAGGCCGAGCACATCGGCGTGCACATACTCGGCGAGCACCAGGCCCCGCTCGCCGCCACCTTCGCCCGCAGCGGTGCCGACCGCTTCGCGCCGCCGACCCGCTGGCGGCCCGGCCCCGAGGGCGTCCCGCTGCTCGACGGCGTGCTCGCCTGGCTGGTGGCCCGCGTGGTGGCGAAGGTCCCGGCCGGCGACCACCGGATCGTCATCGCGGAGGTCGTCGACGGCGACCCGCAGGGCGAGGGCCGCCCGCTCCTGTACCACCAGGGCCGCTTCAACGCGCTGCGCGACTGAGCCGTCCGCGGGCGGTCCGGCCGGCGTGACGTCCGGCGTGACGTCCGGCGTTGGCAAGGTCACACGTCTGAGCGCTTGCTCAGTGGTAACGAACTGGGTGTACTGGCGAGTAATATCCCGTCCGGGGCGTCGGGCGCCCCGACCGGAAAACCCGCCCTTCAGGCGCCTATGCTGCCCATTGACAAGGCAGCTCAGTAATGACGATGCAGTAGGAGAGCCGGCGTGAGCTTGAGGATCGTTGTCTGTGTGAAGTACGTGCCGGACGCCACCGGCGACCGGAAGTTCGCCGACGACCTGACGGTCGACCGCGACGAGGTCGACGGCCTGCTGTCCGAGCTCGACGAGTACGCCGTCGAGCAGGCGCTGCAGATCGCCGAGGAGGCGGACGAGGCCGAGGTCACCGTGCTCACCGTCGGCCCCGAGGACGCCAGGGACGCGCTGCGCAAGGCGCTGTCCATGGGCGCCGACAAGGCCGTCCACGTCGAGGACGAGGACCTGCACGGCTCCGACGTCATGGGCACCTCGCTCGTGCTGGCGAAGGCGATCGAGAAGGTCGGCTACGACGTTGTCATCGCCGGTATGGCCTCCACCGACGGCACCATGGGCGTGCTGCCCGCGATCCTGGCCGAGCGCCTGGGCGTCCCGCAGGTCACCCTGCTCTCCGAGGTCAAGGTCGAGGACGGCAAGGTCACCGGCCGCCGCGACGGCGACACCGCCTCGGAGCAGCTGGAGGCGTCCCTGCCGGCCGTCGTCTCCGTGACGGACCAGTCGGGCGAGGCCCGCTACCCGTCCTTCAAGGGCATCATGGCCGCCAAGAAGAAGCCGGTCGAGGAGCTGGGTCTGGACGACCTGGAGATCGACGCCGACGAGGTCGGCCTCGAGGGCGCCTGGACCGCGGTGGACTCCGCCGCCGAGCGTCCCGCGCGCACCGCGGGCACGATCGTCAAGGACGAGGGCGAGGGCGGCAAGCAGCTGGCCGCCTTCCTTGCGGAGCAGAAGTTCATCTAAAACGCTGCCTCGCGAGCCAGAGGTTCATCCAAGAGGGCTCGCGCGAGCCGCAGCTGAAGTCCGCCCCTTTTTCGTTCGCAGGAGATTGAAGTCCCATGGCTGAGATTCTCGTCTACGTCGACCACGTCGACGGAGCCGTCCGCAAGCCCACCCTGGAGCTGCTGACGCTCGCCCGCCGTCTGGGCGAGCCGGTCGCGGTCGCGCTCGGCAACGGCGCCGCCGACACCGCCGCGGTCCTCGGTGAGCACGGCGCGACCCGCGTCCTGACCGCCGACGCCCCGGAGTTCGCCGACTACCTCGTCGTCCCGAAGGTCGACGCGCTCCAGGCCGCGTACGAGGCCGTGTCCCCGGCCGCCGTCCTGGTCCCGTCCTCCGCGGAGGGCAAGGAGATCGCCGCCCGTCTCGCGGTCCGCATCGGCTCCGGCATCATCACCGACGCCGTGGACCTGGAGGCCGGTGACGAGGGCCCGGTCGCGACGCAGTCCGCGTTCGCCGCGTCCTTCACCACCAAGTCCCGTGTCTCCAAGGGCACCCCGGTCATCACCGTCAAGCCGAACTCGGCCCCGGTCGAGGCCGCCCCGGCCGCCGGCGCCGTCGAGGCCCTGTCGGTGTCCTTCGGCGAGCTGGCCACCGGCACCAAGGTGACCGCGCGCACCCCGCGCGAGTCGACCGGCCGCCCGGAGCTGACCGAGGCCGCGATCGTGGTCTCGGGTGGCCGCGGCGTCAACGGCGCCGAGAACTTCGCGCTCATCGAGGCCCTCGCCGACTCGCTCGGCGCGGCCGTCGGCGCCTCGCGCGCCGCGGTGGACGCGGGCTGGTACCCGCACTCCAACCAGGTCGGCCAGACCGGCAAGTCCGTGTCGCCGCAGCTGTACATCGCCTCCGGCATCTCCGGCGCGATCCAGCACCGCGCCGGCATGCAGACCTCGAAGACGATCGTCGCGATCAACAAGGACGCCGAGGCGCCCATCTTCGAGCTCGTGGACTACGGCGTGGTGGGCGACCTCTTCGACGTCGTCCCGCAGCTGACCGAGGAGATCAAGACCCGCAAGGGCTGATCGCTCCTCTCCGCGGTCCGGGGGCCGCGCGGCGCACGTCGCCGCGCGGCCCCCGGCCGTTTCGGGCAACCATTGACGCAGGTCCGGCGGACTACTAACTTCACTATACGGATTGTTGATTCCGTGTGGCGGAAAACAGGAGGATGCAGGATGGGTCAGCAGGAGAAGGTGTCGACGAGCCTCGCCGGAGCGGTCAGCGAGGACATCAGCGCCTCCCTCGCAGCGGTGGACGCCGAGCTCGACCGGCGCTACCCGGGCGACCCCGGCACCCGCCAGCCCGTCCACACCGTCTACGTCCCCGGCAACGTCTTCGCCGCCGACACCGTCCGCTCCTGGGGCGACCAGGCCCTCGCCGCCCTCGACGAGCACGCCCCCGACGCCGCCGTCTTCGCCCGCGTGCTCGGCCTGTCCGAGGCCCTCGCCGAGGACGTGTACGGCCGCGTCCGCGCCAAGCTGGAGCGCGAGCCGATCGAGGACCTCCGCGTCGACTTCGAGGACGGCTACGCCGGGCAGGACGAGGACGCCGACGCGGCCCGCGCCGCCCGCCTGATCGCCGAGGCGTACCGGAACGGCACGGCCGCCCCGTACATGGGCATCCGCATGAAGTGCATGGAGGCCGCCGTACGCGACCGCGGCATCCGCACCACCGACGTCTTCCTCACCGGCCTCATGGAGCACGGCGGCCTGCCCGACGGCCTCGTGCTCACCCTGCCCAAGGTCACCTACCCCGAGCAGGTCTCCGCCTTCGTCCGCCTCCTGGAGGCCTTCGAGAAGGCCCACGGCCTCGACGCCGGCCGCCTCGGCTTCGAGATCCAGATCGAGACCAGCCAGGCCATCCTCGCCGCCGACGGCACCGCCACCGTCGCCCGCATGATCGACGCCGCCGAGGGCCGCGCCACCGGCCTGCACTACGGCACCTTCGACTACAGCGCCTGCCTCGGCGTCTCCGCCGCGTACCAGGCCAGCGACCACCCCGCCGCCGACCACGCCAAGGCGATCATGCAGGTCGCCGCCGCCGGCACCGGCGTACGCGTCTCCGACGGCTCCACCAACGTCCTCCCGGTCGGCTCGACCGAGCACGTCCACGAGGCGTGGCGGCTGCACTTCGGCCTCACCCGCCGCGCGCTCGCCCGCGCCTACTACCAGGGCTGGGACATGCACCCCGGCCACATCCCCACCCGCTACGCCGCCGTCTTCGCCTTCTACCGCGAGGGCTTCGAGGCCGCCGCCAAGCGCCTGTCCGCGTACGCCAACCACGCCGGCGGCGACGTCATGGACGAGCCCGCCACTGCCAAGGCCCTCAGCTCGTACCTGCTGCGCGGCATCGACTGCGGCGCCCTCGACACCGCCGAGGTCGACGCCCTCACCGGTCTGACCCGCGCCGACCTCGACCGCTTCGCCGCCCCGCGGCGCGGCGACCTGACGGCCACGGCTCAGTAACAGCCGTCCGGGCGCGCCATCCGGGCCCCGTACTCTGTACGCGTTCATCACACGCCACAGGGAACGGGGCATCGGTGTCTTCGGGGGAGAACGAGCGGCTCGCGGGCCGCTACCGGGTCGTGCGGCAACTCGGCCGCGGCGGCATGGGCGTCGTCTGGCGCGCCGTCGACGAGGTCCTCGGCCGCGAGGTGGCGGTCAAGGAACTGCGCACCTACAACGACTCGTCCGGCCAGGAGCTGGCCGACCTGCACCTGCGGATGCAGCGCGAGGCGCGCGCGGCCGCCCGCGTCCGCCACCCCGGGGTCGTCGCCGTCCACGACGTCGCCGAGCACGAGGGCCGGCCCGTCATCGTCATGGAGCTCATCGACGGCCCCTCGCTCGGCGACGTGCTCGCCGAGCGCGGCGGCCTCGAGCCGCGGGAGGCCGCCGGCATCGGCGCGGCCGTCCTGGAGGCGCTCGCCGCCGCCCACGAGGCCGGCGTGCTCCACCGCGACGTGAAGCCGGGCAACATCCTGCTCGACCGCGGCGGCCGCGTCGTGCTCACCGACTTCGGCATCGCGGCCATGGAGGATCCCGGCGACGGGGCCGCCACCCAGCTCACCCGCAGCGGCGAGATCGTCGGCTCCCTGGACTACCTCGCTCCCGAGCGCGCCCAGGGGCAGCAGCCCGGACCCGCCTCCGACGTCTGGGCGGTCGGTGCGACGCTGTACGCCGCGGTCGAGGGAGACTCGCCGTTCCGCCGTACGTCGACCTGGTCGACGCTCAATGCCATCGTGGTCGAGCCGCTGCCCGAGCCGCGCCGGGCCGGCGTCCTGGCGCCCGTGCTCCGGCAGCTGATGGACAAGGACCCCGCCCGGCGCCCGGACGCCCGCACGGCGGCGCGGCTGCTGGCCGAGGTCGCCCAGGGCGGGGGACCGGCCGGAGCGCCGGTGCCCCCGGCGCCGGCCACGGGAGCCGCGCCGGTGCCGACGGAGATCGACACCATGCCGCGGCCGCCGGCCGGCTTCGGCCCCGCGATGCCGGTGGCCCCGGCGGGCGGCTTCCCGTCCGCCGCTGTGCCGGCCGGGTCCTCCTTCGGTCCGCCTCCCGGCCCGCCCGCCGGTGCACAGCCGGTGACCGCGCCCCAGGGCCCGCGGCGCCAGGCGCGCCGCAAGCGTGCCGCGGTGCCCGTCGCCGCGGCCGTCGCCGCCGTGGTGCTGGCCGGCGGCGGCATCACGTACGCCCTGGTCCAGCGCGACTCCGGCGCCCGGCAGGAGCAGGTGACGGCGGATCCGGCGCGCCCCGGCGACCCCGGTCAGGCGCTCGACCCCGGCGCCTCGGACGCGCCGGCGAGCGCCGCGCCGACCGGTACGCCGTCCAAGGCCCCGGCCCGGCCCTCCACGAAGCCGAGGCCGTCGACGAGCTCCCCGGCCCCCAGGCCGGGCGGCGCGGGCGGTACGGGCGACAGCGGCGGGTCCACCGGAGGCTCGCGCACGGACGGCGGCACCACGGCCACCGGCGGTGGCGGCGACGGCGGGACGACGGCCACGACGGGCGGCGGCGGCGGGACGAGCCCGCAGCCCGCGCCGGCCTGCTTCCCGCGCGGCGGCGGAAAGTACGACTGCGACGTGTGGCGGACCGAGAAGACCTACCGCCACGACGGCGGTGAGGCGGGCATCCTCAACGCCGGCACCAACTACTTCTACTGCCAGGCCAACCTGGGCCGCCGCGAGACCTACGGCCAGTGGACCAACGTCTGGTGGGCCCGTACCGACGACGACAGCGGCAACACCAACGTGTACTTCAGCGCCGTGTACATCAAGGGCGGCGACAACGACGGCCCGATCCCCGGCCTGCCCGTCTGCTGACCGGCCCGCGCCGACGTGCCCGGGTCAGGCGGGCGGGATCTCGCCCGATCCCCGCGGGATCAGGGTGGGCGTCAACACGATCCGGGCCGGCGGCTCCTCCGCGCCGTCGAGCCGGCGGAACAGCCGCTCGGCGGCGGTACGGCCCAGGGCGGCGGCGTCCTGGGCGACGACCGTGATGCCGAGCAGATCGGCCAGCTCGATGTCGTCGAAGCCCACCAGGGCCACCGGCGCGGGCCGTTCGGCGAGCAGGCGGACGGCGGTGACGGTGACGCGGTTGTTCCCCGCGAACAGGGCGGTCACCGGCGTCGGTCCGCTGAGCATCCCGGTGACGGCGGAGCGGACGTGGCCGGGGTCGGTGGGGCCGAGCGCCACCCACGCCTCGTCGACGGGCAGCCCCGCCTCCTCCATGGCCGCCCGGTAGCCGCGCAGCCGCTCGGTGGCGGTGTGGATGTGCGGCCGGTCGCCGACGAAGCCGATGCGCCGGTGGCCGTGGGCGATCAGATGCGCCACGCCCTCGCGCGCCCCGCCGAAGCTGTCGGAGAGCACGGCGTCCGCGCGGATGCCGCCGGCCGGCCGGTCCACGAACACCGTGGCGACGCCCGCGCGGATCTCGGGCTCCAGATACCGGTGGTCGGAACCGGCCGGGATCACGATCAGACCGTCGACCCGCCGGGCGCACAGCGCGAGCGCCAACTCCCGCTCGCGGTCCGGGTCCTCGGCGCTGGAACCGTTGATGAGCAGGGCGCCGTGGCTCCGGGCGGCCTCTTCGACGGCGCGGCTCAGCGGCCCGTAGAACGGATCCGCCAGATCCTCCAGGACCAGGCCGACCGAGGCGGTGCGGCCCTTGCGGAGCACCCGCGCGCTGTCGTTGCGGCGGAAACCGAGCGAGTCGATGGCCTCCTGCACCCGGCGCTCCGTGTCGGGGGTGACGCCCGGCTCGCCGTTGACCACCCGGGATACCGTCTTGAGTCCCACCCCGGCCCGCGCGGCCACGTCCTTCATGGTGGGCCGGATGCCGTAGCGGTGGGTGGAGCGGCGGGCGGAGTCGGCCACGGTGCGCTGTTCCTCTGTTCCTCGGTGCGGCGGGAGTTCACGGGGGACGATGTCGAGGATAGGGCCTGGACAACGTTGTCAGCGGCGGGGAGACTGGATCTCGACCGTTCGTCCCCTCGCGCCCTCCCGGAGATCCCGCAGCATGCATACGGAGCTCGTCGCCGCGCTCGACATCGGCGGCACCAAGATCGCCGGCGCCCTGGTGGACGGCGGCGGCGCGATCCTCACCCGGGCGCAGCGCCCCACGCCGGCGCGGGAGGACGGCGAGACGGTGATGCGCGCGGTCGAGGCGGTGCTCGCGGACCTCGCCGTCGGGCCGCTCTGGGCTTCGGTCCGCGCGGTCGGCGTCGGCAGCGCCGGACCGGTGGACGCGGCGCGCGGCGCCGTCAGCCCCGTCAACATCCCCGGCTGGCGCGACTATCCGCTGGTCGAGCGGGTGCACCGGGCGTCCGGCGGCCGTCCCGTCACGCTGGTCGGCGACGGCGTCGCCATGACCGCGGCCGAGCACTGGCAGGGCGCGGCCCAGGGGTACGACAACGCGCTCTGCCTCGTGGTCTCCACGGGTGTCGGCGGCGGTCTCGTCCTCGGCGGCCGCCTCCACACCGGCCCCACGGGGAACGCCGGTCACATCGGCCACATCAGTGTCGACCTGGACGGCGACCCCTGCGCCTGCGGGTCGCGCGGCTGCGTCGAACGCATCGCCAGCGGCCCGCACCTCGCCCGCCGCGCCCTCGACGAGGGCTGGCGGCCCGGCCCGGACGGCGACGTCTCCGCCGCCGCGGTCGCCGCCGCTGCCCGCGCCGGCGACCCGGTCGCCACGGCGTCGTTCGAGCGGGCCGCGCGCGCCCTGGCCGCCGGGATCGCCGCCACGGCCCACCTCGTCGAGCTCGACATCGCCGTGGTCGGCGGGGGAGTGGCCGGCGCGGGCGAGGTGCTGTTCGCGCCGCTGCGGCGCAGCCTGGCCGCGTACGCCACCCTGTCCTTCGTCCGCGACCTCACCGTCGTCCCGGCGCTGACCGGCACGGACGCGGGCCTCCTGGGCGCCGCCGCGGCGGCGTGCGAGGGGCTGGCCGACGCGAAGGCGGACGCCCTGACCGGCGAGTGACGGAAGGCTCCACACGCCTCAGGCCGCCGCCGGTTCCGCCGCCGTCCTCCGCTCGCCCGTGGGCTGCTGCGGCACGACGACGAGGAAGGCGTCCGACTCCAGGTCCATCACGACCTCCGCCGCCAGTCCCTCGTCGCGACGCGCCCGCGCGTACTCCTCGGCCGGCCAACTGCCCCGCGGGCCGCCCGCGGGAAACCGTTCCAACACCGTGCGCATGTTCCGCACCCCCTAGTCATTGCCTGATCCAACGAGGCTCCGCTGCGAAGTGTCACGCCTCAAAGGCCCGTGCGGCCGCGGCCGTGAGACGACTCACACCCCGGCGTCGGTCATGGCAGGGTGGTGGGTCCAACCCATCGAGGGGCTACACAAAGGGGGCACTGTGATCGTCTGGATCAACGGAACGTTCAGCGCGGGAAAGACCAGCACCGCGCGCGAACTGCTCGAGCTGATCCCGCACAGCACCTTGTACGACCCCGAACTCACCGGCTTCGGCCTGCGCCACCTGCTGCCGCCGAAGCGCCTCGCCGAGGTCGACGACTTCCAGGACCTGCCGATCTGGCGGCGCATGGTCGTGAACACCGCCGCGGCCCTGCTCGCGGAGGTCGGCGGCACGCTCGTCGTCCCGATGACCCTGCTCCGGCAGGAGTACCGGGACGAGATCTTCGGCGGACTGGCGGCCCGCCGCATAGACGTCCGGCATGTGCTGCTCGCACCTGACGAAACGATCCTGCGGTCACGCATAGCCGGCCGCGAGGAGTACGCCGACGACCCCGAGGGCAACGAGCGCGTCCGCCGCTGGGCGTACGACCACATCGACCCGTACCTCGCCGCGCTGGGCGGCTGGCTCGGCGAGGACGCGCACGTCGTCGACAACTCCCGCCTGACCCCCGCCGCCACCGCCGAGGCCGTCGCCGAGGCGCTCCGCAACGGCGCGGCCCGGCCCTGCGGGATCGTGCAGACCCCCGAACCCACCGGCGAGACCGTGGCCTCGGGGGTCCTGCTCTTCGACGAGCAGGACCGGGTGCTGCTCGTCGACCCCACCTACAAGGCCGGCTGGGAGTTCCCCGGCGGCGTCGTCGAGGCGGGCGAGTCGCCCGCGCGGGCGGGCGTCCGGGAGGTCGCGGAGGAGCTCGGGCTGCGGCTCGACGCCCCGCCGTGCCTCCTCGTGGTCGACTGGGAGCAGCCCCAGCCGCCCGGATACGGCGGACTGCGCTTCCTCTTCGACGGCGGCACGCTCCCCGACGGGGCCGCCGACGACCTGCTGCTGCCCGGAGCCGAACTGCGCGGCTGGCGCTTCGTCACCGAGGCGGAGGCCGCCGAGCTGCTGCCACCGGTCCGCTACCGGCGGCTGCGCTGGGCGCTGCGCGCCCGCGAACACGGCACGGTGCTCAACCTGGAGGGCGGCGTCCCGGTCGGCTGACGCCCGGGGGCGGGGGCGCACCTGTCGGCGTGCGGCGCGCCCCCCCCGGCTCAGGCCGCCTCCGCCGCCGCCTTGAGGAGGGCCGCGGCGTTCTCCGTCAGGGGGACGCCGTGGCCGAAGCACACCACCGACGGGGCGAGTTCCGCGAGCCGCCGCATGGCGGCCCGGGCCCCCTCGCGGTCCGTGTGGAAGACGCCCAGCGTCACGCCCTCGACGGCGGCCACGGTGTCGCCGGTGAACAGCACGCCGTGCCGGGGCAGATGGACGGCGATCGAGCCGTCCGTGTGGCCGGGGGTGTGCACGACCACCGCCCCGTCGCCGAAGCCGAGTGCGTCGCCGTCCTCCACCTCCCGGTCCACCCGGGTCGGCGGCGCGACGGGGACGACGGTGATCCCGCGCTCGTACAGCGGCGCCTCCCAGTCCAGGAGGACCGGGTCCGGGACCGGCGCCTCGCCGCGCACCACCGGCGCGTCCAGGCGGTGGGCGACGATCTCGGCGCCGTGCCGTTCCGCCAGCTCCTGGGCGCAGCCGACGTGGTCGCGGTGGGCGTGGGTGAGCACGATCCGGCGCAGCCGGGCGGGGTCGAGGCCCGCCGAGCGGATCGCCGCGTCGACCTCGTCGGCCGCGCCCGCCCAGCCGGCGTCGATCAGCGTCGACTCCTCGCCGTCGCGCCAGAGATACGCCTGGCCGATGGAGAAGTCCAGCTGGTGAAGGCGGGGAGTGATCTCGGTGAGGGTGAGAGCCATGCGGCGAACGTACGGTTCCGCGCGCGTCCGCCGCATGTTTCTCTGCCCACGGCCGAAACGGACGGAAGTCCGTCATCGGCCGTGAGCCCGCGAAGCCGTCGCGGCGTCAGTTCTTCTTCGAGCGGGCGTAGTTGAGCAGGAAGTGGGCCTCGGCGATCGACAGCCGCTCCAGCTCCTGCGGCGACACCGACTCGTTCACCGCGTGGATCTGCGCCTCCGGCTCGCTCAGACCGATCAGCAGGATCTCCGCCTCCGGGTACAGCGCGGCCAGCGTGTTGCACAGCGGGATCGAGCCGCCCATGCCGGACGCCTGCATCTCCTGCCCGGGGTAGGCGAGCTTCATCGCCTCGGCCATGGAGGTGTACGCCGGGCTGGTCACGTCGGCGCTGAACGGCTGGCCCTGGCCGATCTGCTCGAAGCTGACCCGGGCGTTCCACGGCACGCGCTTCTCGATGTGCGCGAACAGCAGCTCGGTCGCCTCGGCGGCGTCCTGGCCGGGCGGCACCCGCAGGCTGATCTGGGCGCGGGCGGTCCGCGGGATGGACGGCGTGGCGCCGGCCACCGGGTGGCAGTCGATGCCGACGACGGTCACGGCCGGGCGGGCCCAGATGCGGTCCGCCACCGTGCCGTTGCCCGGGAGCCCCACCCCGTCCAGGACGCGGGCGTCCTTGCGGAAGTCCTCCTCCGGGTACTGCAGTCCCTCCCAGACCGCGTCCGCGGGCAGGCCGTCGATCACCGTGGAGCCGTCCTCGGCGCGCAGGGTGTCGAGGACGCGGATCAGCGCGGCCAGCGCGTCCGGCGCGGCGCCGCCGAACATGCCGGAGTGCAGGTTGCCCTCCAGCGTGTCGATCTGCACGCGGATCATGGTCATCCCGCGCAGCGTGGCCGTGACGGTCGGCAGCCCGAGCCGGAAGTTTCCGGTGTCGCCGATCACGATGGCGTCCGCGGTCAGCAGCTCCGGGTGCGCCTCGGCGTACCGCTCCAGGCCGCCGGTGCCCTGCTCCTCCGAGCCCTCGACGATCACCTTCACCGTCACCGGCACCCCGCCGTTGGCCTTCAGGGCCCGCAGCGCCAGCAGGTGCATGATGAAGCCGCCCTTGCAGTCGGCCGCGCCACGCCCGTACCAGCGGCCGTCGCGCTCCGTCAGCTCGAACGCCGGGGAGATCCACGCCGACGGGTCCAGCTGCGGCTGCACGTCGTAGTGCGCGTACAGGAGGACCGTCGGCGCGCCGGCCGGGCCGGGCAGCACGCCGTACACGGACTGCGAGCCGTCGGGGGTGTCGAGCAGCGCGACGTCCTGGAAGTCCTCCGCGCGCAGCGCGTCGGCCACCCAGTTCGCGGCGGCCTCGCACTCGCTGCGCGGGGCCACGGCCTCGTCCGCCACCGACTGGAAGGCCACCAGTTCCGCGAGCTCCGCCTTCGCGCGGGGCATCAGGGAGGCGACGGTCTCGGCGATCGGATGGGCGGTCATGGGCACGCTCCTGGTGGGTGCGACGTTGTAGAGGACGGACGCCGTGTCGGTTGTACGGCGAACGCATGGCCGATCCTACGGCGCGGCCTCGCGGAGGCTGCGCCGTAGGATGCCGAGAAGAGCAGGCACCACCGGTCGGATCAGGAGCAGAAGCACATCGTGAGCAGCGAGAACGCAGACGCCGGAGCGGCAGAGGCGGGCGCGGCGAAGGCCGCGGCGGACAGCGTCCGGGCAGGCGAGCCGGAGGCGCCGGACCCCGCCGCGGAGCCCGGATCCGGCGCCGAGCCGGAACGGGCCGGAGAGCCCGAGGGCGTGTGGGACGTCGTCGTGGTGGGGGCCGGTCCCGCGGGCGCCTCGGCGGCGTACGCGGCGGCCGTCGCCGGGCGGCGCGTGCTGCTCCTGGAGAAGGCGGAGCTGCCCCGGTACAAGACGTGCGGCGGCGGCATCATCGGCCCGTCCCGCGACGCGCTGCCGCCCGGTTTCGAACTGCCGCTGCTGGACCGGGTGCACGCGGTCACCTTCTCGATGAACGGCCGCTTCGCCCGCACCCGCCGCTCCCGCCGGATGCTCTTCGGGCTCGTCAACCGACCGGAGTTCGACGCCGGCCTGGTCGAGCAGGCGCAGAAGGCCGGTGCGGAGCTGCGCACCGGCGCCGCCGTCGCCCGGGTGGAGCAGCACGGCCCCGCGGTCCCGGACCGGCGCACGGTCGCGGTGGTGCTCGCCGACGGCGAGACGGTGCTGGCGCGCGCGGTGGTCGGCGCGGACGGCAGCGCCGGCCGGATAGGAGCACATGTCGGGGTGAAGCTCGACCAGGTCGACCTGGGCCTGGAGGCGGAGATCCCGGTGCCGGCGACGGTCGCCGAGGACTGGAAGGGCCGGGTGCTCATCGACTGGGGCCCGATGCCCGGCAGTTACGGCTGGGTCTTCCCGAAGGGCGACACGCTGACGGTGGGCGTGATCTCGGCGCGCGGCGAGGGCGCCGCCACCAAGCGGTACCTGGAGGACTTCATCGCCCGGCTCGGGCTCGCGGGCTTCGAACCGGAGATCTCCTCCGGGCATCTGACGCGCTGCCGCAGCGACGACTCGCCGCTGTCCCGGGGCCGCGTCCTGGTCTGCGGCGACGCGGCGGGGCTGCTGGAGCCGTGGACCCGCGAGGGCATCTCGTACGCGCTGCGCTCGGGCCGGCTCGCGGGGGAGTGGGCGGTCCGGATCGCCGAGGCGAACGACGCGGTGGACGCGCGCCGCCAGGCGCTGAACTACGCCTTCGCGATCAAGGCGGGGCTCGGCGTGGAGATGGCCGTGGGGCGGCGGATGCTCGCGATGTTCGAGCGCCGGCCGGGGCTGCTGCACGCCACGATCACCGGCCTGCGGCCGGCCTGGAACGCCTTCGCGGACATCACGCGCGGGGTAACCTCGCTCGCCGGCATCGTCCGCACGCGCGGGGTGGCGCGGCGCGCGCTCGACCTTCTGGACCGTCAGCTGGCCCAGGGGCCCGGCCCGAGCCGGGGCGTGACGCAGCGGCCGGGGGCGGCCGAGGAGTCCTGACGCAGTCCTGGCAGAGGTAGAGGAGTACCGCGGTAGAGCGGTACAGCGGTACCGAGGCAGACAGGTGCGGCGGCGGTCCGTTCCGGGCGAGGGGTCCGGCCGGGCCGCCGTTGCCGTGTCCCCGCCTGGGCGGACATGGCTCATACCGCGGTGGTGATGCGGAAGACGGGGTGCTTGGGAGCGGCGGCGCGCAGCTCCTCGTCCGTGGAGTCCGGACCCACCCCGCCGAAGAAGACGCCGACCTCGGCCTTCCAGGGCTTCAGGTAGGCGCGCAGCAGCGCGGGCTTCTCGTCGTCGCCCACCTCGACGGCGCTGAACGGCGTGACCTGCCGGCCCAGGTGCAGTTCGCCCCCGCCGGCCGCGCGCATGTTGTGGGTCCACTGGACGTGCCCGCGGGGGGCCACGAGGTACTGGTCGCCCTCGAAGGTCATCAGGTTGACGGGGGTGCGCCGCCACTCGCCGGTCTTGCGGCCGCGGACGGCGAGGACGCGGGAGCCCCAGACGCTGATGCCCCGACGGGTCATCCAGGCGACGGCCCGGTTGAGGACCTGGACGGTGAACCAGCCCGGCTTCATGACGTGCGCCGAGGTCTGCGCGGCCGGCTGGGACGGGGACTGCGGCGACGGCTGGGACGGCTGGGACGAGGTGGGCATCGGAACCTCCTGCATCGGACTGTGAGCACTGCTCTCGCTTGAGATCAGTGTGCACGGATCGCCGCACCAAAGCAAGAGCGATGCTCCCGTTTGTGTGCAGTGCTCCGAATCGATGGCAGAATGGCCCCATGACCAGCGTTCAAGGAGCCCGCGCCCGTGCGCGCGTCGAGATCACCGCCGCCATCAAGGACGAGGCCCGCCGGCAGCTCGCCGCCGAAGGCGCCGCCAAGCTCTCCCTGCGGGCCGTCGCCCGTGAGGTCGGCATGGTCTCCTCCGCCCTGTACCGCTACTTCCCGAGCCGCGACGACCTCCTCACCGCGCTGATCGTCGACGCGTACGACGCCGTCGGCGAGGCCGCCGAGACCGCCCTCGCCGCCGCCCCGCCCGAGGCCGACCACCTCGCCCGCTGGACCGCCGTCTGCCGCGCCGTCCGCGCCTGGGCCCTCGCCCACCCCCACGAGTACGCCCTCATCTACGGCTCCCCGGTCCCCGGCTACCGCGCCCCCCAGGACACCGTCGGCCCGGCGGCCCGCGTCGGCCTCGTCCTGATCGGGATCGTCCGCGAGGCGTACACCTCCGACCGCATCGCGCTGCCGCCGCTGGACGCCCGGCTGCGCCCCGAGGCCGAGCGGATCGCCGCCGACATCGCCCCCGACCTGCCGCCCGCCGTCGCCGTCACCCTCGTCGCCGTGTGGGCGCAGCTCTTCGGCACGATCTCCTTCGAGGTCTTCGGCCAGTTCCACCGGGTCGTCGAGGACCGTGACGCCTTCTTCGACGACGCGGCCGCCCGGCTCGGCCGCGAGGCCGGCCTGCTGCCGCGGCCCTGACGCCGCCGGAACGCCCGCCGGCCTGCCGCCGGATCGCCCGCCGGACGCCCGCGTACTCCTGCGGGAGTACGCGGGACCACCACGCGCGGCGGACGCCGTCGCCCGCCCGCCGCGTCTAGCGTGGCCGTATGGACGCACCGCACCGCGCCGCCGGTCCGCCGTGGCTGCGCCAGTGGGCCGAGGCGGAGCCCGGCACCGGACTGCCCTGGCGGTCCACCCTGCTCATCGCCGTGTTCGTCCTCGTCGGCTCCGGCTTCGCCGCCCGCAACCAGCTCGACCGGCAGCCCCTCGACGTGTACGCGCGGATCCTGCTGCTGGCCGGACCGGCGCTGCTGCTGTTCCGGCACCGCCGCCCCGTTCCGGTCGTCCTCGGCGTGGCCGCCACCGCGCTCGCGTACCTCGCCGCCGGCTACCCGTACGGCCCGGTCTTCGTCACTGTCGCCGTCGCCTGCCACGCCGCGATCGTGCACGGCCACCGGTACGCCGCCTGGTGGGCGCTCGGCCTGCTCTGGCTGGGGCACGTCCTGGCCGGCCACTGGCTGTACCCGCATCTGCCGCCCGCCGGGGACGGGCCGGCCCCCTGGGGCCAGGAAGTGCCGGTCGCCGGCTTCGTCGTCGCGATCCTCGCCGCCTCCGAACTCGTCCGGGTGCGCCGCGAGCAGTGGGCGCAGCAGCGGGCCGAGCGCGCCGCCGCCGAACGCCGCCGCGCCGACGAGGAGCGGCTGCGCATCGCCCGCGAACTCCACGACGTCCTCGCGCACTCCCTGTCCGTCATCAACGTCCAGGCGGGTGTGGGCCTCGCGCTCCTCGACGGCGACCCGGAGCAGGCCCGTACCGCGCTCACCACCATCAAGGCCGCCAGCAAGGAGGCGCTCGGGGAGGTACGACAGGTCCTGAGCACCCTCCGCGCCCCCGGCGACGCCCCGCGCACCCCCGCCCCCGGCCTCGACCGGCTCCCCGAACTCGTCGAACAGGCCGCGGCCGCCGGGCTCGCCGTCGAGGTCACCCGCACCGGAACGGCGGCCCCCGTCCCGCCCGGCGCGGACCTCGCCGCCTTCCGGATCGTCCAGGAGGCGCTGACGAACGTCGTCCGCCACTCCGGCTCCCGCACCGCACGGGTCCGCGTCGACCGGGCCCCCGACGCCCTGGAACTGCGGATCGACGACGACGGCCCGGCCACCGGCGACGACGCGGGCGGCAGCGGCCACGGGCTGGCCGGAATGCGGGAGCGGGCCGCCGCGCTCGGTGGCACCATCGACGCGGGCGCCCGGCCCGACGGCGGGTTCCGGGTGCGCGCCACGATCCCCCTGCGGCAGAAGGAGACCCCGTGATCCGTGTGCTGCTCGCCGACGACCAGTCCCTGGTCCGGGCCGGTTTCCGGGCCCTGCTCGACGCCCAGCCGGACATCGAGGTGACCGGGGAGGCGGCGGACGGCGACGAGGCCGTGGCGCTGGTCCGCGAACTGCGGCCGGACGTCGTCCTGATGGACATCCGGATGCCCCGCCTCGACGGCCTCGCCGCGACCCGCGCGATCACGGAGGACGCGTCCCTGGCCGACGTCAGGGTGGTCATGCTGACGACGTTCGAACTCGACGAGTACGTCTTCGAGGCGATCCGCGCCGGCGCGTCCGGCTTCCTCGTCAAGGACACCGAGCCGGCGGAACTGCTGCGGGCCGTGCGGGCCGTCGTCGACGGCGACGCGCTGCTGTCGCCCGGCGTCACGCGCCGTCTCATCGAGGAGT
The DNA here is from genome assembly GCF_048500665.1 of Streptomyces tritici. NCBI lineage: Bacteria > Bacillati > Actinomycetota > Actinomycetes > Kitasatosporales > Streptomycetaceae > Streptomyces > Streptomyces tritici. The sequence continues at coordinate 544,171 of NZ_CP183183.1, read as the reverse complement.
TCGCGGCCCGCTCGAAGGGCCCCGCGGGCCCGCACGGCCTCGACGAACTCACCGAGCGGGAGCGGGAGGTGATGGCCCTGGTCGGCATCGGCCTGTCCAACGAGGAGATCGCCCGCCGCCTGGTCGTCAGCCCGCTGACCGCCAAGACGCACGTCAGCCGCACGATGGTGAAGCTCGGTGCCCGCGACCGCGCCCAACTGGTCGTCCGCGCCTACGAGTCGGGTCTCGTACGACCGGGCTGGCTCGGCTGACGCGTCGACAGGAGCCGCACGCGCCGACAGGAGCCGGCCGCGTCGACAGGAGCCGCACGCGCCGACAGGAGCCGTACGCGGACGCGGACGCGGGGCCGGACCGGGCGCGCAAGCCGGACGTGGACGGGGGCGGCCGCGCGCGGCGGCCGCCCCCTCCTTCCGTGCCCGCCCCCGTGCGGGCACGGCGGTCAGTCGCGGACGCCGACCGGCTCCTCGGCCGGCGCGGCGGCGGACTTCGCCACCACCAGCGACTCCGGGCGGCGCCGCGTCCGCAGCCCCGGCAGGGTGATCAGCAGACCCGCGAGCGCGATCACGGTCACCACGGCCAGACCGGGCCGGAAGCTGTCCAGGACCGCCTGGGGCGAACCGCTCGCCTCGCCGCCCGCCGTGATCACGGCGGTGACGACGGCCAGGAAGATCGCGCCGCCGACCTGGATGGACGTGTTCAGCAGGCCGGAGACCATGCCCTGCTCGTCGTCCGCCACACCGTTGGTGGCCTGGATGTTGAGCGAGGGGAAGACCAGGGCGCAGGCAGCGCCGAGGAGCAGCATCGACGGCAGGATCACCGCTGCGTACTGCGGGGTGAGCGAGATCCGCAGGAAGAGCGCGTAGCTGACGACGAGCAGCGTGAAGCCGATGGCGATGACCCGCGGGGTGCCGAACCGGTCCACGACCCCGCCGATCTTCGTCGACGACAGGGCCACCAGCAGGCCGGCGGGCAGGAACGCGAGCGCGGTCTGCAGGGCCGACCAGCCGAGCAGGGACTGCATGTACTGGGTCACGATGAACTGGAAGGCCACGTACGAGCCGAAGAAGGTGGCCGCACCCAGCTGGGCCCGGACCTGCGGGCCCGAGCGCAGCACCCCGAGCCGGACCAGCGGGCTCGCGCTGCGCCGCTCGATCGCCACGAAGGCGGCGAGCAGGACCGCGGCGGCGAGGAAGGACAGCAGCGTACGGGCGGATCCCCAGCCGGCCTCGGGGGCCTGGACGACCGTGAAGACCAGCAGCAGCATCGCGGCCGTGCCGGTGACGGCGCCCGGCAGGTCGTAGCCGCCGCGGCCCTCTTCACGGGCGCTGTGCGGGATCAGCTTCAGGGCGAAGACCAGCGCGATCAGGGCGACCGGCGCGGGCAGCAGCATCGTCCAGCGCCAGCTGAGCTCGGTCAGCAGGCCGGAGAGCACCAGGCCCATGGAGAAGCCGGTGGCGGCGCAGGTGGTGTAGATGGACAGGGCCCGGTTGCGCTGCGGGCCCTCCTTGAAGGTCGTGGTGATGATCGAGAGGCCGGCGGGCGCGGTGAACGCGGCGCTCAGACCCTTGATGAAGCGGCTGGCGATCAGCAGCGGGCCGGAGTCCACGAGTCCGCCGAGCAGCGAGGCGAGCGCGAAGACGGCGAGCGCGATCAGGAACACCCGGCGGCGGCCCAGGAGATCGGCCGCGCGGCCGCCGAGGAGCAGCAGTCCGCCGTAGCCGAGGATGTAGCCGCTGACGATCCACTGGAGCGTGGCCGTGGACAGGCCCAGGTCGGTGGCGATGGAGGGCAGCGCGACGCCGACCATCGAGACGTCGAGCGCGTCGAGGAACATCGCGGCGCACAGCACGAGCAGGGTGCCCCAGAGGCGGGGGCTCCATCGTTCTTGTGACACAGGGGAGTTGAGCGGAGAGGTCATGGGCAGCACAGTACATGCACATGCATTGAATGCGCGCGCATTTAATTCCGATGCAACAATGGGCGGCGTCTCTGCTAACGTGCGGTCATGGTGGTGAAGAAGTCCGAGGGGGCGCTCGTCCAGGAGTGGCGGGACGTCCTCGCCCTGCATGCCCGGACCACCTGCGAACTCGACCGCGCGCTGCACGGTCAGGGGATCGGCGCCAGCGACTTCGAGGTGCTGGACGTGCTCGCCGAGGGCTCGCCCCAGGACGGCGAATCGTTCCGCGTGCAGGAGTTGGCGGCCCAGGTCCATCTGAGCCAGAGCGCGCTGTCGCGGCTGGTGGCCCGGCTCGAGAAGAGCGGGCTCGTCGTGCGCGGGATGTGCGGGGAGGACCGGCGCGGCGTGCGCGTGAAGCTCACCGAGGCCGGCCGGCGGCGGCACGCCGAGGCCCGCCCGCTGCACCGTGCGGTGCTGAAGCGGATGCTGGACGCCGGCGCGACGGAGACCTGAAACGGCCGACGCCCGCGCCGGTGCGCGGGCGTCGATCGATTCGTGCCGGGGCGGCTACGACCAGGTGATTCCCGAGTGCTCGCGCCACAGCGCGGCGAGCGAGGCGTCCCCGGACACGTCCACGGCGTCGGCGGGCAGCCGGTTCCAGAGCGTCAGGTAGAGCCGCGAGACGGGCCCGGAGAGCGTGCAGTCGGCGGGTCCGTCGTCCGTGCGCGTGGTGTGCGGGGCGTCCTGCGAGAGCCGTACGGTCCACACGTCGCCGGTGTCCGTGGCGCGGATCCGCAGCACCCGGGGCGACTCGGTGCGGACGCGGCTGCGGTCCCGGGCGTGGAAGGCGTGCAGCAACTCGTCGACGCCGTCGACCGCGAGGGCCGCGTCGACCGGGCGCGGCCCTCGCGGCAGTGCCGACTCGGCGTCCGCGCGGTGCACTTCGGTCTCGTGCGCCTGGCGCCGCGCCCAGAACGCCAGCGGCGAGGGCGCGGGCAGGAACGTCCAGCACTCCAGGTCCTTCGGCGCCTTGGCCAGCGCGTCGACCAGCGCGGCGTGCCCCTCCCGGTAGTGCGCGAGCAACTCCTCCCCGTCCAGCTGCGGTTCGCCCCCGTCGGGGTGGTACGACGTGTGCCCCTCGGCCACGAACGCGGTGGCCCAGCGGTGCACCATCGTGGTGTGCCGCAGCAGATCCCGCACCCGCCACCCGGGGCAGGTCGGCACCACCGCGTCCGTCCCGGCCTTCGCGGCCGCGTCCGCGAGCGCGCGCCCCGACGCGTCCAGTGCGGTGAGGTGCTCGGCGATGCTCAGATTCGGCTCCATGGGCCGGATTCTGCCAGGCCGGCCCGTCGCCCTGCTGATCGGGCATCAATCCGGTATCCCAGGCTCCACTTTCGACCGGCCACACGGTAGGTTCACCTGGTCTTCACAGAAGCATCACAGGGAGGGGGCCTTCATGACTCAGCAGCCCGGATGGGGCCCGCAGCAGCCCGGCCGGCCGCCCTACGGCCATCCTCAGCAGCCGGGTGGGCCCACTCCGTACGGTCAGCCCGGCCCGTACGGCGCGCCGCCTCCGCCGCAGAAGAAGGGCATCGGTGTGGGCGGGGGCATCGCGATCGGCTGTGGCGCGCTCCTCGTCCTCGGTCTGATCTTCATGGTGATCGGCCTGCTCGCGTACGACGGCGGCAGCGGCGACGACAAGGGCGCCCGGAAGGCGGCGCCGACCGCGGCCGCGGAGCAGCCCGCCGCCGAGCCGTCCGCCGAGGCCCCGGCGGCCGATGAGCCGAAGGCCCAGAGCCAGGCCGACCAGTTCAAGGCGTTCGTCGCGAAGAACGGCACCGACGCCGAGAAGGCCGCGATCAAGCACGTGACCAAGGTGCAGGGCGCGGACAAGCAGAACGACATCCTCGACACGGCCGACGTCTACACCGACTTCGAGGGCGGGATCATGAGCAAGGACGCCAGCCGGGCGAAGCTCATCGCGTCCGCCTTCGCGGACTGGAAGACGTCGAAGAACGGTCTCGTGACGATCTACGGCGCGGACGGCAGGCTCATCGCCAACGGCAACTACTGACCGGACGCAGGCTCGGCTGCCCGCCCGCCGCCCGCCGTGGCGTTGCGGGCGAGGTACCCGATCAGGGCCGCGCCCGCCGCGAGGGCGGCGACCGTGGTGAGGGCCAGGGGGAGCGAGAACCAGTCGGCCAGGAAGCCGATCGACGGGGGGCCGAGGAGCATGCCGCCGTAGCCGAGCGTGGAGGCGGTCGCGACGCCGCTCGGGCCGGCGAGGGCGCCCGCCCGGGCCACCGCGACGGGGAAGATGTTCGCCAGGCCCAGGCCCGTGATCGCGAAGCCGAGCAGCGCGGCCCAGACGTTCGGGGCGAGCGAGCCGAGCAGCATGCCGGCCGAGGCCGTCGCGCCGCCCGCGACCAACGTGCGCGTCTGGCCGAGGCGTTCGAGGAGCGCGGTGCCGGAGAGCCGGCCGGCGGTCATGGTCAGCGCGAACACGGAGTACCCGGCCGCCGCGACGCCCGGGTGGGCGTGCAGGTCCTGCTCCAGGTGCAGCGCGCCCCAGTCGGCCAGCGCACCTTCGCCGTACGCCGTGCACAGTGCGATCACGCCGAAGACGAGGACCGCACGGCGCGCCCCCGCCGGGGCGGGTCCCCGGCGCGCCTCGCGAGCGGCGGGCGCCGGCGGCGCGGGGGACGGGTGGCGCAGGAGGACCGGGCCGGCCAGGGCGGTGAGGAGCAGGCCGGCGGCGGTGAGCCCGAGCAGGTGCGCGGCGGGCGCGACGGAGCCGGCGACCAGGCCGCCGAGCCCCGCGCCGAGCATGCCGCCGAGGCTGAAGGCCGCGTGGAAGCTCGGCATCACCGGCCGGCGCAGGGCGGCGACCAGGTCGACCGCCGCGCTGTTCATCGCCACGTTGATCCCGCCGTACGCGGCCCCGAACACGAGCAGGACGAGCCCCAGTGCGAGCGGCGAGTGCGTGAGGGCCGGCAGCGCGATGCTCAGCGAGAGCAGGACACCGGTGGCGACGGTGACGGCGTGACTGCCGTACCGCCGGCAGAGCCGGCCGGTCAGGGTCATGGTGACGACCGCGCCCGCGGACACACCGAGCAGCGCGAGCCCGAGGTCGCCGGCGGAGGCGCCGGTCTGCTGCTTGATGGCGGGGATGCGGACGACCCAGCCGGCGAAGAGGAAGCCGTCGAGGGCGAAGAAGAGGGTCAGGGCGAGACGGAGACGGGACAGGGAACGCACGGCGGGGTCTCCGCCGGGGGCTCCCGGAACGGCCGTCGCTAGTTTGTTTAGTAGCGGCACAAACTCAGGATAGGGGCCGAAGGGGTCGGGCATCAAGCCGGCCGCGGCGCCTACAGTCGCCCCATGCGACGGTGTGCACGGTGGGCGGTGGGCGGGGCGGTGGCCGGGGCGGCGGTCCTGGTCTGGGGCGAGTGGGCGAACGGGCGCTGGTCACGCGCGCTCGTCGGCGACGGCGGGGGAGACGGCTCCGAGGCCGTCGTCGTCCTGGGTTTCCGCAACCCACGGCCGCCGGTGAACTTCGTCAACCGCTGGCGCGTCCGCGCCGCCCTGCGTTCCCTGCCCACCGCCGACGGACGCCTCGTCTTCAGTGGCGGCGCGCCGGCCGGAGGCATCCCGGAGGCCCGGCTCATGGCCGACCACGCGCGGCGGGCGCACGGGTACGACGGCGTCGTGCGGCTGGAGGACAGGAGCGCGACCACCTGGGAGAACATCACGAACGTGATCCCGCTCGTCGAGGACGCCGACCGCATCAAGATCGTCTCCCAGCCGGCCCACGCCCTCAAGGCCCGCGCCTACCTGCGGCGGCAACGGCCCGACCTCGCCGAACGGCTCGTCCGCGCCGACGACTACCGCCCCGGCGAGTGGCTGCTCCTCAAGCCCGTGCTCGCCCTCTACGGCCTGTGGACCCTCCGCTCGCTCACCCCCGAGGAGCGCAAGCTCCTCGGTTAGAGGCCGGGTCAGTCCTGCGGCTTTCCGTGGTCCAGGGAGGTGCGGACCAGCGCCGCCGCCAGGGAGGGGAGCTGCTTCTTCGGGACCAGGGCGGCCAGTTCGGCCGGGTCCGTCGGCAGGTCCAGCTTCCTGGCGCCCTCCAGCGTGCGATCGTCCAGGACGGGGGCGAACTCCGGCCAGATGCCCTGCACCTCGCGCAGGAAGATGTCCGCACCCGCAGGGCCGATGCCCGGCGAACCGCGCAGGGCCTCGCGCAGGGCGTCCGCGTCGCCGTCGGCGGCCCTCCGCATGCGCCGCAGGTCCCCGCCGTACTCGTCGAGGACGAGCTCCGCCTCGCGGCCCAGCTGGGTCGCCGTCCTCTCGTCGTACCGCCGGTAGCCGCCCTCGCCGAGCGCGTCCACCCGCTGCTGCCAGGTCGCGTCCCGCATCCGCTCCGGCGTGTTCATCCCCGCCGCGAACAGCGCGCGGGCCGCCGCCACGGCCGTCGACGCGCGGATCCGCGCGCTCAGCAGGTGCGCCAGGACGAGCAGCTCGTACAGCGGCTGCGGGGTGTCCTTCAGCCGGATCCCCGCCTCCTCCGCGTACGTCTCTCCCCGCTCGGCGAGCAGCTCCTCGACGCTCGCCCGCGTGCCGGTGCCAGGCATCTCGCCTCCCAGGGGAAGCCCCCGCCGCTCGCCCCCGCCTCTCACCCGCCCGGTACCCCTCGGACCGCCCCCGAAACGGCGCCCGCGAGGCCCTCGCGGCGGTCCCGGAGCCGCCCCCGCACCACCCCCGGAGCCGCCCCGGCACCGGCCCTCCGCCGCCCGTACGGGAACCGAGGCGGCCGATCATGGGAGACTCGCCCCCATGAACGGCAAGGCGACCACGACCCGGACACGGCTGGACAGGGGCCGCAGCGCACTCGGGCCCGCGCTGGAACTCGTGCACACCGGACGCGCCCCCACCCGCGCCGTGCTCACCGCCGAGCTGGGCGTCACCCGCGCCACCGCCGGGGCCGTGGCCGCCGAACTGGAGGCGCTCGGCCTCATCCGCGTCGACTCCAACCCGGGCGCCGCCGCCGGCTCCCAGGGCCGGCCCTCGCACCGCCTCTCCGTCGACGACAACGGACCCGTCGCGCTCGCCGCCCAGGTCCACGCGGACGGCTTCCGCGCGGCCCTCGTCGGCCTCGGCGGCCGGATCGTCGCCACCGCCCCCGGCTGCGTCACCGTCTCCGAGGACCCGGCGCAGGTCCTGGGCGAGGTCGTCGACGCCGGCGCCGCGCTGCTCCGCGACAGCGGCCGCCGCTGCGTGGGGGCCGGGCTCGCCGCGCCCTCCGCCGTCGCCGAACCCGAGGGCACCGCCCTCAACCCGCTCCACCTGGCCTGGCCCGCCGGCGCCCCGGTCCGCGAGATCTTCGCCGAGCGGGTCCGTGCCGCCGGCATCGAGGGCCCCGCCTTCACCGGCAACGACGTCAACCTCGCCGCCCTCGCCGAGCACCGCCACGGCGCGGGCCGCGGGGCGCAGCACCTGCTGTGCGTCGCCACCGGCCACCGCGGCGTGGGCGGCGCGCTGGTCCTGGACGGCCGCCTGCACACGGGCAGTTCCGGGCTCGCCCTGGAGGTCGGACACCTCACCGTGAACCCCGAGGGACGCCCCTGCTACTGCGGCAGCCGCGGCTGCCTGGACGTCGAGACCGATCCGCTGGCCTTCCTCGTCGCCGCCGGCCGCGACCCGGGCCCGGAGGTCTCGCTGCTCGCCCAGTCCCGCGAACTGCTGCGCACCCGCCCGGACGACCCGGGCGTCCGGGCGGCCACCGAGGAGCTGATCGACCGCCTGGGCCTCGGGCTCGCCGGCCTGGTCAACATCCTCAACCCCGACCGCATCATCCTCGGCGGCCTGCACCGCGAGCTCCTCGACGCCGACCCCGAGCGGCTGCGCGCGGTCGTCGCCGACCGCAGCCTGTGGGGCCGCAGCGGCGGCGTGCCGATCCTCCCCTGCACCCTGGACCACAACAGCCTCGTCGGCGCCGCCGAACTCGCCTGGCAGCCGGTCCTCGACGACCCGATCGGAGCCCTGGGCGCGCACAAGGAGTCATGAGACGGGAAGGGGCGGTGTCGGGCCGGACCTGGGCCGGTTCCGCAATTCGGTGGCCCGTGCCTCCGCGCCCCGCTAGGTTCCGCCCATGACCGCAAACGATCTTCCGCCGCGTCTCGGCAGCCTCACCTTCCACGGCCCGCTCTCGGAGCAGCGCTCCGCCCGCATGATCGAGCGGCTGGCCGGCGCCTCGCCCGCCACCGTCCTGGACATCGGCTGCGGCTGGGGCGAGCTGCTGCTCCGCGTGCTGGACGCCGTGCCCGGGGCCACCGGCGTCGGGCTCGACATCAACGCCGAGGACCTGGCACGCGGCCGGCTCCTCGCGAAGGAGCGCGGACTGTCCGAACGGGTCGAGTTCGTCGAGGAGTCCGCGCTCGGCACCACCCGCGGACCCGTCGACGCGATCCTCTGCCTCGGCTCCAGCCAGGCGCTGTGCGACCCCGAACAGCCGCACGACCCCGCGGCCGCGCTGCGCGAACTCCGCCGCCTCGTGCGCCCCGGTGGGCGGGTCGTGCTCGGCGAGGGCTTCTGGGAGCGCACCCCGACCGAGGCCGAGCTGGCCGGGATGTGGCCGGGGGCCACGGCCGCCGACCACTTCCTCCTCCCCGAGCTCGTGGACCTGGCGGTCGAGGCCGGGTTCCGGCCCGCCTGGATCGAGACCGCGAACCAGGACGAGTGGGAGCAGTTCGAGTCCGGCTACCGCCACGACACCGAACTCTGGCTCGCCACCCACCCCGACCACCCGCTCGCCGAGGAGACCCGCGCCCGCGTCGACCGCCAGCGCGGCGGCTGGCTGCACTACCGGAACGTCCTCGGGATCGCGTACCTCACGCTCGTCCCCGTCGGCTGAGCCGCGGCCGGCTCACCACTGCCGGCCGCGCACCAGCTCCCCGCGCCCCGGCGCCGACACGTGCAGCACCTGGAACCGCTCGCCCGCGTCCGCCGGGGCCTCCGCCTCGCGCGCCCACAGCGTGAACGTCAGCAGTTCCCAGTGGCGCGGGTCGATCGCGAGCGCGCTCGCCACCACGCCCTCGGCCCGTGCCCCCTCCTTGTGGCGCTCCAGTGCCGCCGCGACGGCCTCGCCGGGTGCCGCACCCTCCGCGAGGGGGTCGCGGCGGCGCGTCGCGGCGACCGGAGCCCGCGCGGCGGCGGGCCCCTCCGCGTACCCGAGCACCGCCCAGTGCTGCACCGCCGGCCGGCCGAAGTCGTTCACGATCCCCTGGAAACCCGGGCCCCAGAGAAAGGAGTTCATCCCCTCCGGCGCCGCCCACAGGTAGAACGGCGCGTACTGGTCGACCGGCGAGCCGTCCGCCCGCTCGCGCATCAGATACGCCTTGAGACCGAGCCCCGGGTACGCGTCGAGCAGATGCCCCCGGGTCGCGACCCGTTCGCGGATGATCCTCATGTCGTAGCCGGCGGGCAGGGTGATCTCGTACTGCATGGCGTGCACGTGCTGGACTCCCTTCGATGCGGCCTTGGTCCGGACCGGCCTACTCCGAACGGCCTTGTTCCGCAGGGACCTTGTGGGCCGACAGCAGCAGGAGCAGTCCGTCGACGGCCGTCGCGAAGGCCGCCGCCGAACCCGACGACCGGGCCAGCACATAGCCGCCCTGCACGGTCGCCACGACCGTCGCGGCCACCGCCTCCGGATCCAGCGGCCCGGTCAACTCCCCACGCTCCAGGCCCTCCTGGAGGATTCCGGCGAGCCGGCCGCGCAGCCAGTCCAGCGTCTCGTCGACCGGCGCCCGCAGCTGAGGGCTCGCCATCACGTCCGGGTCCATCGTCAGCCGGCCCACCGGGCAGCCCCGCAGCACGTCCCGCTCGCGCCGCAGGTACGCCTCGACGCGGTCGTACGCGGAACCCTCGCCGCCCAGCGCCGCCTCGGCCGCCGCCCGCAGCTCCTGCGCGGTGCGCCGGATCGCGGCCAGCGCCAGGTCCGGCTTCCCGGCGAAGTGGTGGTACATGCTGCCCTGGCCGGCCCCGGCGGCCTGCTGGATCGCCTTCGGGCTGGTGCCCACGTACCCGCGCTCCCAGAGCAGTTCGCGCGTGGCCTCGACGAGTCGGTCCCGAGTGCTCATGAGCCGAGTGTACATACCAGTAGGTACAGAATCCGTACTCCCCACGGCGTACGTGCGAAGCCGCTGGCCGTACGACGACCCGGCCCCCCTTCGCGCGGGACTCTCGGCAGTACCGCACCGGAACCGAACCGCAAGGAGCCGATCGAGATGAACACCCTCGCCCACGCAGGTCCCGGCCCCTGGGTCCTTCTCTTCCCGCTCGTCTGGGCCGCCGTGATCGTCACCGTCCTCACCGTCCTGCGCCGCACCGTGTGGCGCGGCCGCCGCGGGCCCGCCTGGGCGCGCCCGGCGCACGACGCGGCCGCCTACGACGAGAACTCGCCGATCGCCCTCCTCGGGCACCGCTTCGCCGCCGGAGAGATCGACGAGGACGAGTACTGGCGCCGCCTGACCGTGCTGGAGGAGCAGTTCGGCCGCGTCACGCGCCCCAAGGGCGGTGCGGCATGACCGCCCCGGCCGACACCGCCACCGGCCTGCGCGCCGGTCTCGCCGCCCGGGTCGTCGACGCCGTGAAGGTCTAGGGCGTCGGCGACACCGAAGTACGGGCCCTGGACGGGGTGAGCGTCGGCTTCCCGGCCGGCCGGGCGGCCCGGGAGGGTCCGCGGCCGTCAGCCGGCGACCGCGGACCTGGTCGTGTGGGCCCGGGGCGACTCGCCGGTCACGCCGAACGGGACGTCGTCGGGGACGAAGGCGGCCGGGGCGAACGGCCCGTCCGTTGTCGCGCCGTGCACCGCGTGCGGACGCGGGGGCGCGGTCACGGCCAGGGAGGGGGCCGGAAGAGTGAACCAGATGACCTTCCCGGTGCCCTTCGGCCGCACGCCCCAGCTCTCGCTGACGGCCTCGACGATCGCGAGACCGCGCCCGGAGGTGGCGTACGGATCGGACGCCTCGCCGTCGCCGGAGTCGGCGCCGGCCGTGTCGGACGGCAGCCTCGGGTCGTGGTCCTGGACGGACACGGTGAGCCGGTCCATCAGGAGCTCGACCTCGACGGTGCACTTCTTGTCCGGCTGGGCGTGCCGGTGCACATTCGTCAGCAGCTCGGTCAGGCCGAGCGCCGCATGGTCTATCAACGCGTCCAGGTGCCAGTAGCGCAGATGCGCCGACACGATTCTGCGGACCTGACCGATCCGCGACGGCAGAGCCTGGAACTCCACCGTGCAGTGCCTGCTCGGTTCGCTGATCACGGCTGCGACTCCCCGAAAGTGGTCCGGAAGAAGACGAGGATCGGATCCAGCAGTCAGCTGCCTGCTGTTCGTGCAGAGCGGGGGCTGGGTCACAGCGTCACCGCTCATGAACCCTGAGTGATTGCCACCAGCCTGAACCAGCCGTCACGGCCCCGCAACTCGCGGCGACCGCCGGCCGTCCCCGAGAGGGGCCCGGATCAGGGACGTCAGTCCTGGTCCACGTCGTCCGCCGCGCGCCTCAGCGCCTCCAGGAAGCCCCCCGAACGCGCGGGTTCCATCGTGAGCCGGTACCGCGTGCCGTTCACCGTCGCCACGGCCGCGTCCGGGCCCGCGAACCACGACCGGCCCGCCCGTACGGCCTTCACCGGAGCGCTGTCGATCTCCCGGCCGTAACTGGTCAGCAGCGCCAGCCGGCCGTCCTCGATCCGCACCTCGCCGGCCCGCGTCAACGACCGCGGCCAGCGCTCGATCCGCACTCCCCGGGCACTGAACTCGGGCTTCGCCATGGCACACCGCCCCCTTCACGCCTGGTCCTCCCGTCCAGTCTTGCGGAGGAACAGCTCCGGCACCAGACCCGCCGCCGCCGTGCGTCACCTCGGCGGCGACCGGCCTCCCAAGGGACTCCTATGGCTCCCCAAAGCGATCGTTTGCGCAGGTGAGGGGGTTATCGTCGGGAGTGGAACAGGACGAGGAGAGCACCCCATGAGCACCGCCACCATCGACGTGGACCGCAGCGACCCGGCGTACCGAGCCTGGCTCAAGGAGGCCGTGCGCAAGGTGCAGGCCGACGCCAACCGCTCGGCCGACACGCACCTGCTGCGCTTCCCGCTGCCCGAGGAATGGGGCATCGACCTCTACCTGAAGGACGAGTCGACGCATCCGACCGGCAGCCTCAAGCACCGGCTGGCCCGTTCGCTGTTCCTCTACGCGCTGTGCAACGGCTGGATCCGGCCGGGCAAGCCCGTCATCGAGGCGTCCAGCGGCTCGACCGCCGTCTCGGAGGCGTACTTCGCCAAGCTGATCGGCGTCCCGTTCGTCGCCGTGATGCCCCGCACCACCAGCCACGAGAAGTGCCGGCTCATCGAATTCCACGGCGGCACCTGCCACTTCGTCGACGACCCGCGCTCCATGTACGCGGAGTCCGCCGCGCTCGCCGAGCGCACCGGCGGCCACTACATGGACCAGTTCACCTACGCGGAGCGGGCCACCGACTGGCGCGGCAACAACAACATCGCCGAGTCCATCTACCAGCAGCTGCGCCTGGAGCGGTACCCCGAACCGGCCTGGATCGTGGCCACCGCGGGCACGGGCGGCACCTCGGCGACCATCGCCCGCTACGTGCACTACATGCAGCACGACACCCGGGTCTGCGTCGCCGACCCGGAGAACTCCTGCTTCTTCGACGGCTGGACGCACGGCGACCCGGAGGCCACCGCCGACTGCGGCTCACGCATCGAGGGCATCGGCCGGCCGCGCATGGAGCCGAGCTTCGTCCCGGGCGCGATCGACCGGATGATGAAGGTGCCCGACGCGGCGAGCGTCGCCGCCGTGCGCGCCCTGGAGACCGCGATCGGCCGCAAGGCGGGCGGCTCGACCGGGACCGGGCTGTGGAGCGCGCTGAAGCTCGTCGCCGAGATGGTCGCCCAGGGCCGCACCGGCAGCGTCGTCACGCTGATGTGCGACCCGGGCGAGCGCTACCTCGACAAGTACTACTCCGACGACTGGCTCGCCGGACAGGGCCTGGACATCGCCCCGTACGCACGCGCGATCAAGAGCTTCCTGGCCACGGGCGACTGGCCGGAGTGACGGCCCTGACGGGCGACGGGCGGAGGCACGCCCTACGGGCGACGGGCCGGAGTGACGCCCTTACGGGCGACGGCCGGAGCGACGCCTCTACACGCGACGGGCCGGAGTGACGCTCCTACGGGCGACCGGCCGCAGTGAGCCGCCGGTCCAGGCTGCGCATCGCGTCCCGGAACGATCGGCCCACCCCCGGCCGGGCGAGGCGGAACGCGAGCCGGCAGGCGGCCGGGCCGTCGACCGCCATCGTCCAGTCGACCCGGGTGCCCGCTCCGGCGGGGGAGAGGACCCAGTCCTCCAGCATCGCGGCGACGCCCGGGGCGTTGGTCTCGTCGATCCGGTAGGCGTACCGGGCCCCCGGCTCGGCCGCCATGATCGTCTCCCGGAACCGCACCCCGCCGCGCAGGTGGACCGTGCGCCCCGCGCCGTCGCCGGTCGGCGTCGCGGCCGTCACCGCGGCGAACCACGCCGGCATGGACTCCACCTCCTCGGCCAGCGAGCGGTACACCGCGCCGGGCGGAGCGGCCAGTTCGGCCGTGAACGACAGACGGACGGGCGCGCTCGCGACGAAGTCGAGCTCCACGAGCCGGAGTCGGCGGGGCATGGACCGTACCTCCCGAGGGGCGGGGTCGAGGTGCGCACACGATAGCTGACGCTCCGTCAGTTTCCCAGGGCGCGGATCAGCGCTCCGCGCGGAGGAGCCCGGCCATCGCCCGGCCGAACACCAGCCGGCCCGCCGCTGCCAGGAGCGGGTCGGCCGCCCGCGGCAGGCCGCGCAGGCGCAGGTCCTCGCTCCACACGACGCGGCAGCCGCCGCCCGCCGACGGGCTCACCTCGATCTCCGCCCAGCCGAGCACCACGCGGCCCCGCTTCTCCAGCCGGCAGGTCCCCGGCCGGTCCGCCGTCGGCGGCTCCCAGCGGACGATCTCCATCGGGTCGTCGAACGCCAGCCGCCCCACGCCCGTACGGGCCGCGAACCGGGTGCCCACCCCCGTCGGCCTGGCGGTCAGCACGCGGGTACGAGTGAACGGCACCCGCGCGCCGTGCGCCGGCCAGTCCGTCAGCCGCCGCCACGCCTCCGCCGGCGACAGCGGCGAGCCGCGCACGATCCGGAACACGCTCATCCGTCCGCCCCGGACTCCTCCACCACGCCGCCCGGCCCCGCCACGACCAGACCCGGCAGATGCTCCGCCATCTCCGCCCGGACCGCCGCCGACACGCCCCGGTCCGTCACCAGCGTGTCCACCTCGTCCAGACCCGCGAACGAACTCAGGCCCACCGTCCCCCACTTGGTGTGGTCCGCGACCACCACCACCCGGCGCGCCGACCGCATCAGCCGCCGATTCGTCTCCGCCTCCGCCAGGTTCGGCGTCGACAGCCCCGCCTCCACCGAGATGCCGTGCACCCCGAGGAACAGCACGTCGAAGTGGAGCGAGGCGATCGCCCGGTCCGCCACCGGCCCCACCAGCGCGTCCGAAGGCGTCCGCACCCCGCCGGTCAGCACCACCGTCGCCGCGCCCGGCCGTGCCGCGCCCGACGGGCCCGGCGGCTGCGCGGCGTGGAACACGTCCGCGACCCGCACCGAGTTGGTCACCACCGTCAGGTCCGGCACCTCGACCAGCTGCTGCGCCAGCGCGTACGTCGTCGTCCCGCCCGAGAGCGCGATCGCGCTGCCCGGCGCCGCCATCGCCGCCGCCGCCCGCGCGATGTCCTCCTTCGCGCCCGGCTCCAGCGTCGACTTGGCCTCGAACCCCGGCTCGTGGGTGGCCGGCTCGGCCACCGGCACCGCCCCGCCGTGCACCTTCTCCACCAGACCCTGCCGGGCCAGCGCGTCGAGGTCCCGGCGCACGGTCATGTCCGAGACGCTGAGCCGCCGGGTCAGTTCGTTGACCCGCACGCCTCCCCGCCGCCGTACCTCGTCCAGGATCAGGGCACGCCGCTGCTCCGCGAGGAGATTCTGAGTGTCGCTCACCGCCGGGGCCGGTCCTTCCAGAGGGGACGGGGTGCGGATTGTGTGCGACCCCTGCCCCGGGCCGCACCCATCCGCGATTCTGTACGTGCCGTCGAATCCTCCCACTCAGAGAGTGAGTCACCGAAGTGTCCCCTGCCACACCGGCCCCGCAGAGCGGGGGCGCGGCACTCGAACTGCTCGTCCACGGCGTCGGAGGAGCAACCCCGCAGGACATGCTCGACGACCCCCGGACCATACGGGTCACCGGCGACGCCACCGCGGCCATGCACCGCCGCGGCGCCGACCTGGACGCCGAGGACCACCCCGAGCGCTACGCCGAGCGGCCGGTGCCGGAGGCGTACTGCTGGTCCAACCTCACCTCCGGCAACGGCACCCGGGCCCTGTGGCTGCTGCTCCTGCCGTTCATGGTCGTCAACCTCGCGCACTGGATGCGCCCGCCCGCCGGGGGCCGCCGCCGCAGCGTGCGCTTCTACGGCGTCCTGGTACGGCTGCTCGCTCTCACTCTCACGGTGCTGCTGACCGCCGCCGCCTGCGAGGTCGCCCTCGATCTGACGGCCTGGCAGTGCGCCGGCTCCGCCGCGTGCGCCGCGGACCGTTCCTGGCTCGGCTTCCTCGCCGCCGACCGGGGCGGCTGGTGGTCCCAGCCCGGCCGCCGGCTCGCGCTCGCCGCGCTCGTCCCGGCGGCCCTCG
Source organism: Streptomyces tritici (assembly GCF_048500665.1). NCBI lineage: Bacteria > Bacillati > Actinomycetota > Actinomycetes > Kitasatosporales > Streptomycetaceae > Streptomyces > Streptomyces tritici. The sequence continues at coordinate 528,493 of NZ_CP183183.1, read as the reverse complement.
TCGCCCTGCTCTGGTACCTGTCCAACCGGACCTGGAGCGCGTACGAGGCCCAGCGCCCGCCCACCGGCTACGACGACGTCGCCACGCCGCCGCCCGGCGAGCCGGAGGCGGAGGACTCGGAGGCGGAGGACTCGGAGGCGGAGGACTCGGAGGCGGAGGAATCCGACGCGGCGGACGGCGCCGACGAGCCCGGCGCCGGGAACCACGGGCGGGTCCGGCCCGCCCTCGGCCGGCCCGGGTTCTGGTACGGCCGCCGGCTCGTCGCCCGGCTGCGCGCCGCGCACACCGCCGCCGGTTTCCTCACCGTCGCCGCCGCCGTCTGCGGCGCGGCCGCCCGCCACGACCGGGCCGCCGGCGGCGCCGGAGCCCTCGTCGGCTCGGGCCTCGAGGCCGCGCTGGCCGCCACCACCGCGGTCTGCGTGGTCGTCGTCGTCCGGCGCGGCCGCAGCGAGAAGCGCCTCGACCACGTCGTCGACCGCACGCTCGTCGCCTGGCTGCCGGCCGCCTCGCTCACCCTGCTCGCCGCCGCCCTGATGTACGCCGGCTGGTCCCGGCCGGGCTGGACGTCCTCCGGCACGCTGCCCGGCGACACCACCTTCGGCGTGCTCACCCTCGCGCAGGGGATGCTGGTCGTCGCCCTCGGCGTGGTCGCCCTCTCCCTGTACCGCAGCGCCCCGCAGGCGCGGACCGCGATGTACGGCCTCGGCGGCCCCGCCACCGCCATGCTCGCCTGCGCCCTCGGCGGCGTCATGACCGGCGGCGTCGCCCAGCGGGTCGCCGACTGGCTGGACGGCCCCGGCACGCCCGGCGCCGGGGGCGGGCGGATCGTCGGCCCCCCGGTGTTGCTCAGCTGGCAGGCGTCCGTGATCCCCGTGCTGCTGCTCGTGCTCGTCGTGCCCTGCGCCGTGCTGGCGGCCCGTACCGCCCTGACGGTCCGTCGGCTCGCTGCCGCCGTGGACGCCGACTACGACGTGGCCGTCCCGGACCCCGTCCGCACCCGCCGCATCGCCTCCACCCGCGCCGCCGCCGGCCTCACCGACGCCGCCCCCACCCTCATCGGCATCGTCTCCGGCGCCACCCTCCTGCTCGGAGCGGGCGCCGTGGCCGGGGCCTGGAGCAGCGGGAACGTGCCCGGCCGGGCCTTCGAGGGCGCCCACGACGTGATCGCCGCGGCCGCCGACACCGCCCAGGCCACCGGCTCCTGGCTCGTCGGCTTCGGCTTCATACTCTTCGTCACCTGGGGCCGGCGCGCCTACAAGGACGCCTCCGCCCGCCGCACCATCGGCATCCTGTGGGACGTCGGCACCTTCTGGCCGCGCGCCGCCCACCCGTTCGCCCCGCCCTGCTACGCGGAGCGAGCCGTGCCCGACCTGACCTGGCGGATGTGCTCCTGGACCCGTACCACCGGCGGACGGCTGGTCATCTCCGGGCACTCGCAGGGCAGCGTGCTCGCCGCCGCCGCGGTCTGGCAGCTGCCCGAGCAGACCCGGCACCGGGTCGCCCTGCTCACCTACGGCTCGCCACTGGAACGGCTCTACGGCCGCTGGTTCCCCGCCTACTTCGGCCCCGGGCAGCTGGCCGCGCTCCACGGCGAGCTGCACTGCTGGCGCAACCTGTGGCGGGCCACCGATCCCATCGGCGGCCCCGTCCGGGTCCCTGCCGACGGCGACAAACCGGCCGTCGACCGGGACGCCCTGCTCGACCCGCTGGTCTACGGCCGGGACCACGACCACCCGCTGCCCGAGCCCGTCCTCGGCCACTCCGACTACCAGGCCGACCCGGCGTTCGCCGCCGAACGGGCCAAGCTCCTGGACCGGTTGCCGCCCGCGCTGCCCCGGCAGCGCGTGGACGCGTGCACGGCCGGTCCGCGCGCCGAGGCCGGCGCGGTGGACTCCGGCGCGGCCGGTCAGGGCAGCTCGGGCAGGTCCTCCGGGTAGAGCAGGGTCAGGTCGTCCGTGCTCGCCTCGGCGAACGCGGCGACCCGGCCCGCATGACGCTCCACCATCGACTCGAAGGTCTGGCGCGCGGTACGGCCGTTGCCGAACGCCGGACCCTTCGGCAGCTCCGTGAAGTACTTCAGGAGCGCCGCCTCCGTGCCGTCGGCCAGCCGGTACTCGTGCTCGTCCGCCTGCTGGCCGACGATCCGCAGCAGCTCCTCCGGTACGTAGTCGTCGAAGGTGATGGTCCGTGAGAAACGGGACGCCACACCGGGGTTCACGGTCAGGAACCGCTCCATCTCCGCCGTGTACCCCGCGACGATCACGACCACCGCGTCCCGGTGGTCCTCCATCAGCTTCACCAGCGTGTCGATCGCCTCACGGCCGAAGTCCCGGCCCGAGTCCTCCGGGGACAGCGCGTACGCCTCGTCGACGAACAGCACGCCGCCGCGCGCCCGGTCGAACGCCTCCTGGGTGCGGATCGCCGTCGAGCCGATGTGCTCGCCGACCAGGTCGACCCGCGACACCTCGACCAGATGACCGCGCTCCAGGACGCCGAGCGAGGCGAGGATCTCGCCGTACAGCCGGGCCACCGTCGTCTTGCCCGTGCCCGGGTTGCCGGTGAACACCAGATGGCGGCGGACCGAGGCCGCCTTCAGGCCGGCCTCCTGACGCCGGCGGCCCACCTCGATCATGTTGGTGAGCGTGCGCACCTCGTGCTTGACGCTCTCCAGGCCCACCAGCGCGTCCAGTGCGCCGAGCACGTCCTGCGCCGACCGCGCCTCGCGCGCCGGCTCGGCGACGGCCGCCGTCTGCACCGGGTCGGGGGCGGGCGGGGCGGAGGAGCGGGGGGCCGGGACGGAGCCGATGAGTCCGGTCGTCTGCGTCGCCGTCAGCACGGGCCCGGCGCCGACGGCCGCCGCCGTGCGCACCCCGCTCTCGTCGCTGGTGCAGTCCTCCGCCGTCGGCCCGTCCTGCGCGAACTCGTAGCCGCCGCGGGCGCACCGCTCCGTACGGCACTTGCGCAGCGTGGTCCGGCAGCCGTCCATCACATGGAAGCCGTAGCCGCCGCTGCCGGTCACCCGGCAGCCGAGGAACGAGCCGCGGCCCTCCGCCGACACGTAGAAACCGGCCTCCGCCGGGGAGGCCACGGTGACCCGGTCGATCGTCGGGTCGGCGCCCTTGGTGACGATGACGCCGGTCTGCACGCTGTCGATGGTGCAGCCGGCGAGGGTGCCGCCGCTGCCGTGGTCCCGGAACCAGGCGCCGGTCGACGCCTCCCGGATCCGGCAGTCGTCGAGCTGCGCCGACGCGCCGTCGCTCACCGACACGGCCGTGTTGCGCACCTGCGAGAGGTCGCTGTCGACGACGTCGACCCGCGAGCCGCGGTCGAGCACGAACAGCGCGTCGGGCACGTCGTGCACCCGGCAGGACTCCAGGACGGCGGTCGCCCCGTCGCTGACCCACACGGCCGGGTAGTCGCCCGTGCTGTCGTGGATCTCGCACTGGTTGGCGTCCACCCGCGTGCCCGGGTCCCACACCGACAGCCCGTTGCGCCCGAAGCGGCGCACGGTCGAGCGGGTCAGCGTCAGGACCGAACGGGACCGCAGGTCGATCGCGTTCTCGGGGATGTCGTGGATGTCGCAGTCGGCCAGGTTCAGCACCGCGTCGGTGTCCAGGGTGATGCCGTCCGCCGACGTGCGGTGCACCGACGAGTCCGTGAGGTGGGCCGTGCCGCGCCCGGTGACCTGCAGGCCGGTGCCCTTGATCTCGTACACCTCGCAGCCGATGCCCTCCAGGGCGCTGCCCTCGCCGGTCACGGCGAGCCCCGCGCCCGAGGCGTGGTGGATCCGGCAGCGCTCCAGCCGCGGATGGGCGGCCCCGCGCACCGAGACGCCCGCCTGCCCGGCGGAGACCACCTCGCACTCCTCGAACACGCCCCCCGCGCCGTCGAGCACGGCGATGCCGACGCCCGCCGGGTTGTCGACGGTCAGCCGCCGCACGGTCGGCCGCGCGGCCCCGCGCACCTCGAGCCCGGCGGCGGAGCGCGTGACGATCCGCAGGTCGAGCAGTTCCGGCGTGCCGTCCTCGACGAGCAGCGCCGGAGCGGCCGTGTCCTGGCCCTCGACGTGGATGTCCTGGACGGTGGCCGAGGCCCGCACGGTCAGCGGGACGCCGTCGGCCGGCGCGATGCGCACCGAGCCCTGGCCGCCGTCCGGGCCGCGCAGGGTGACGGCCCGTCGGATCACCAGGTTCTCCCGGTACGTGCCGGGCGCGACGGTGAGGACGTCGCCGTCCCCTGCGGCCTCCAGGGCCGCCGCGAGGGAGGCGTACTCACCCGTGCGGCGCCGCCACCGCGACGTGCCGGTGTGCGTCACCTGGACCGTGCCCTGTGCCATGGGTGTGTCTTGCCCCCGCCTCATGCCTCGCTGCTGATCCGATGCCCCACCGTAGCGCGCGCCGGGCGGGCGGGTTGACGACTCGTCGCCGCCGCCCCCGCGGCTCAGCTTCCGGTGCCGGTACGCCCCCAGTCGGGTCCGGTCCGGGCCCATGCCCGGTCCAGGGCGGCGTACCGCCGGCGTATCAGTCCGCGTACGACGGCCCGCCGGGACGCCTCGGTCGAGACCGCCACCGCTCCGGCCGCGCACAGGCCCGCGAACACGGCGTGGGCGCGGGCCGTTCCGGCCCGCAGCGGCGCCGTGACGGGTCGTCCGTCGGCGTCCGTCCATATGCGGAAGGCGTCCCCGGGCCGAGGATCGCGGTGCGTCGTGTGGACCGTGCCGGAGCGGGGGAGGCCGTCCGGCGCGGACCAGCGGGCCACGACCGCCGTGCGCACCCGGGTCTCGCCGGCCGCGTCCGGCTGGTGCGGCGTCGGCTCCGGCGGTTCGGCCTCGCGCACCACGCGCGCCAGGGCGGGCCGGCGCTCCGCCTGCTGGGCGCGCGCGGCCTGCTGCAGCGCGTCGTCGGCGCGGAGCCCGGCCCACAGGCCGGTCGCGGGCGCGCCGAGCACGAGCAGCAGGACGGCGGCGCACGCGATCCATGCCTCGACCAGATCCGTGGTCCGGCGCAGGGGATTGTGCCGCCAGCGCCAGAGCCCGGTGAACGTCCCCACGGTCCGCACCCCCTCGGCTCGCTGTTCCTGCAACGAGTGTGCACCGGAGGGAGGTTCCGTGCGCGTCGGTCGTCCAGGTTGTGGACAACCCGTGCGCGCGGGCCCGGTTGTGGAAAAGAGGTTCCCGGAGCGGACGCCCGGCCCGCGGCTCAGTCGAGGATCTTGACCTCGTCGCCGACCCGTACGGTGCCGGTGTGCTCGGGCACCAGGTTCTGACCGAACACCAGCTTGTTGCCCTGCCTGCGGTGCGTGCCGAGGGTGCGCAGCGGCTCCTTGCCCCGCTCGCCGGTGAGCTGGTCGGTGGTCGTCACCACGCAGCGGCCGGACGGCTTCGCGACACGGAAGGTCACCTCGCCGACCGCGAGCCGGGTCCAGCCGTCCTCCGCCCACGGCCCGGTGCCGTCCACGACGAGGTTGGGCCGGAAGCGGTTCATCGGCAGCGGGCCCTCGTCGGCGTGGTCGCCCTGCGCGATCAGGGAGTTGAGGGCGTCCAGGGACGCGGTGGCGGTGACGAGCAGCGGGTACCCGTCGGCGAACGACACCGTCTCGCCCGGCAGCGCGTACTTCGGGTCCACCGGCCGCCGGACCGCCGGGTCGTCCATGTGCACCAGCCGCACGTCGGCGTCCAGGTAGTCGCTGAACCAGGCGTCGGCCGCGCCGCCCGCCGGGACCGCCTCGACCGGGGTGCCGAAGACCTCCACGCGGACCGTGCCCGCGGGTTCGGGGACCGCCACCGTCAGCGGCTCGAGTCCGGGCGCGGACAGGCGTATGTCCCCGTCGGGCAGAAGCTCCGCGGCGGCCAACGCCATCCGCGGATGCTTCCGTTGGGTCACGACCTCGCCCGAGCCGTCCACCACGGTCCAGCGGCGGTCACCGGCCAGTCCCCAGGGCTGGACCTCCGCCTCGGCGGGCGCGAACCCGCGCATCGCCTTGACCGGGTGGATGTGGACGGAGCGCAGCACAGGATTCGACATACGGCCATCCTGCCAGTCGCCCCGTCCGCCCGGACGAACGGACGATCAGTATCCGCCGCCCTGGTAGGGGCGGTTGTACGGGTCGTCGTACGGCGCGGGCGCCGGGACCGGCCGCGGGGCCGCCGCCGGGCGCATCGCCTCGTAGCCGGTGGCCATCGGCCGGGGCGGCTGCGGGGCCTGCGGGCCGGGGTAGCCGCGGGGGCCGGCGGGCTGCTGGGGGATGTACGGCGCCGGAGCGTGCTGCAGAGGCGCGGGGGCGACCTGCTGCATCTGCTGCGGGTAGCCGTACGAGCCCCCGTGGTAGGCCGGGGGCGGCGTCGGGCTGGGGGCCGCCGGCAGGGCGGGCAGGGCCGCGGGGAGCGCCGGCAGGTAGCTGTGGCCGGTGTCGTACGCGGAAGGCACTCGGATCGGCGCGATCTGAGGGGTGCCCCGTTCAGCGACCAGGGAGTCGTAGATCGGGGTGTCGGGGAACGACGAGGCGGAGTGGTAACCGCCGCCATAGGTGGCCCGGGGGGAGGTCATGGCACATAAGTTAAGCCCACGATGTGCTGGTGGGTAGCCCGATAAGCGGGTTGTTTGACGAGTTCTGAGTGACGGCCGATTCCCCAATGGGAGCGAACGTGACAAAAACGGGCGGCGGCGAAGGTGATGATCACGAAAAGCCCGAGCTGAGGAGGGGTTACCCGCGGGTCTCCCGCTGACCTTCCGGAGGGCCTTCCGCGGCACTTCCGCCCCGCGAGAACGTGCTTCGGAATAGGTTGGCGTACGAAATCGCGGTGCACGCGGACTCTCGATGGGGGCGATCATGTCCATGCTTAAAGGAGCCAATGTTCCGGTGCCGGCGCGAAGCGTCCGCGTCGAATTGGGCTGGCGTTCATCGGCGGGCGGCCCCGACGTCGACGCCTCGGCGCTACTCCTCGTATCGGGGAAAGTGCGCTCCGACGCCGACTTCGTCTTCTACAACCAGCCCGTGCACGCCTCCGGTTCGGTGCGGCACGAGGGCAAGCGCCCCGCCGCCGGCTCCGTCACCGACATCCTGAGCGTCGACCTGGAGCGCGTCGAGCCCGCCATCGAACGGATCGTGCTCGCCGCCTCGGCGGACGGCGGAACGTTCGGCCGCGTGCCCGGACTGTACGTACGGGTCCTCGACGCGGCCTCCGGCGCCGAACTCGCCCGCTTCGACAGCGCGGACGCCACCGTCGAGACCGCCTTCATCCTCGGCGAGCTCTACCGCAGACAGGGCGCCTGGAAGTTCCGCGCCGTCGGCCAGGGGTACGACTCCGGCCTGGCCGGCCTCGCCACCGACTTCGGCATCACCGTCGACGAACCCCAGCGCCCCGCCGCCCCGGCCCCGAGCCCCGCGCCGCACTCCTCCTTCCCGCCGCCGCACGCCGCGGCCCCGCCGCCGCACGCCGCGGCCGTGGCCGGCGAACCCACCCTGCCCTCGATGCCCACGGCGTCGTTCACCCCGACCTTCACCCCGCCCCCGGCCCCGATGCCGCCCGTGCCGCCCGCCCCCGCGCCGCCGCAGCCCGTGCGCCTCACGAAAGTCACCCTCACGAAGGAGGCGCCGGTCGTCTCCCTCGCCAAGCAGGGCGGCACCTCCGGCGCGATGCGGGTGAACCTCAACTGGGAGGTCCGCAGACAGTTCTCCGGCTGGGGCTCCAAGCTGGGCCGCCCCGTCGCCCAGCACTCCGACCTCGACCTGGACCTCTGCGCCCTGTACGAGCTGTCCGACGGCCGCAAGGGCGTCGTCCAGGCCCTCGGCAACGCCTTCGGCGCCCTGCACCAGCCCCCGTACATCCACCTCGACGGCGACGACCGGACCGGCGCGGTCGCCGCCGGCGAGAACCTCACCGTCAACCTCGACCACCGCGACGAACTCCGCCGCGTCCTCGTCTTCGTCACCATCTACGCCGGCGCGCGCAGCTTCGCCGACCTGCACGCCACCGTCACCCTCCAGCCGCAGCACGGCGCGCCGATCGACTTCTCGCTCGACGAGTGCACCGTCCCCTCCACCGTCTGCGCGCTCGCGCTGCTCACCAACCACGGAGGCGACCTCGTCGTCCAGCGCGAGGCCCGCTACCTGGTCCCCGCCCGCGGCGTCAGCCCCCAGCGCACCGTCGACCAGGCGTACGGCTGGGGCATGAACTGGACGCCGGGACGGAAGTGACGCGGTACCACGCAGGGGGTTCAGCGGTCCGGCGCGGCCTCGGGACGGGCGTACGTACGCCCCTTCCAGGCCGCGCCCCGCCCCCGGTAGTGCTGCACCGCCGAATCCACCGTCATGCACAGATAGAGGAGCGCCGTGAACGGCAGCAGCGGGGCGAGCCACAGCGGCTGCCGGTAGTAACGAAGCATCGGCACGTACGTGCCCACCATCACCGCCCACGCGAGCGCCCCCGCCCACGCGGCCGGCCCGTCGCCGGTCAGCAGCCCGGCCGCGAGCGCCACCGGCGGCGCCAGATAGACGAGGGCGAGACCCAGGACGGTGCCCGCGAGGACCAGCGGGCTGTGCCGCAGCTGCGCGTACGCGCTGCGCGACACCATCCGCCACAGATCCCCCAGCCGCGGGTACGGCCGCACGCTGTCCACCCGCTCGGCCAGGCCCAGCCAGATCCGGCCGCCCGAACGCCGCACCGCCCGCGCCAGCGACACGTCGTCGATCACCGCACCGCGGATCCCCTCCGGCACCCCCGCGCGCACCGCCGCCTCGGTCCGCAGCAGCACGCAGCCGCCGGCCGCGGCGGCGGTGCGCGCGCGAGGCGCGTTGATCCAGCGGAACGGATAGAGCTGCGCGAAGAAGTAGACGAACGCCGGCACGATCAGCCGCTCCCAGGCGGTCGCCACCCGCAATCGCGCCATCTGCGACACCAGGTCGAGGCCGTTCGTCTCCGCCGCGGCCACCAGCCTGCGCAGACTGTCCGGCTCGTGCGCGATGTCGGCGTCCGTGAGCAGCAGGTACTCCGGACCGCCGTGCGGCGGATGGCCGGCGGCCCGGGCGAGCGTCGGATCGTCCGGCTCCGGACAGCCCCGGCGGGCGCGGGCGATGCCGTGCTTCAGCGCCCACAGCTTGCCCGTCCAGCCCGGATCGGGCTCCCCGGGGGAGACCACCACCAGCGGCAGTCCCGTGAACCGGTCCGCCAGCTCGCGTGCCAGCTTCCCCGTCCCGTCCGTGCTGCCGTCGTCGACCAGCACGACCTCCGCCGGTCCCGGATAGTCCTGGGTCAGCAGCGACGGCAGGCTCACCGGCAGCACCTCGGCCTCGTCGCGGGCCGGCACGACGACGGCCACCCGCGGCCACACGGGCGGATCCATCCGGGCGGGCAGCCGCTGGTCGGTCCGCCAGAAGAACCCCTGACCGAACAGCAGCCACCCCCAGGCGGCCAGCGAACCCACGGCGATCCAGGCAATGGCGCTCATTCCGCGCAGTCTGCCCCAGATCGCCGGGAGCGCAAGGCCGGTCGGATAGGGTGACCGGGTGAAGATCGCCCTCATGGATTCCGGAACGGGCCTCCTTGCCGCGGCGGCCGCGGTGCGCCGGCTGCGGCCGGACGCCGACCTGGTGCTCTCCTCCGACCCCGACGGCATGCCCTGGGGCCCCCGCAGCGCCGACGACATCGTCGAGCGCGCCCTCGCCACGGCCCGCGCCGCCGTCGCCCACGGGCCGGACGCGCTGATCGTCGCCTGCAACACCGCCTCCGTGAACGCCCTGCCCGCCCTGCGCGCCGAGCTTGAGCCCGCCGTCCCGGTGATCGGCACCGTCCCGGCGATCAAGCCCGCCGCTGCCGCGGGCGGACCCGTCGCGATCTGGGCCACCCCGGCCACCACCGGCAGCCCGTACCAGCGCGGGCTCATCGACGAGTTCGCCGCGGACGTCGACGTCGCCGCGGTGCCCTGCCCCGGCCTCGCCGACGCCGTGGAGGCCGCGGACTCCGCCGCCGTCGAGAAGGCCGTCGCCGCGGCCGCCGCGCTCACTCCGCGTGACGTCCGCGCGATCGTCCTCGGCTGCACCCACTACGAACTCGTCGCCGAACTCATCCGGACGGCCGTACGGCCCACCGGCCTTCCGCCCCTCGTTTTGCACGGCTCCGCGGGGGCAGTCGCCGCACAGGCGCTGCGCCGCATCGGCGCGGACCCCGCGCCCGAACTGGCCCCCACCGGCGGACTGACCGTGCTGCACAGCGGCCGCCCGGCCGAGCTGCCGCCGGCCGCCCTGGCCTACCCCGAGGGCCGGCTGCTCCGGACCGTCGCACCCGCTCGCTGAGCGTCACGGCCGTACGGCCGGCCGAGTGTCCCGACGGAGCTCGGCACAGCGCCGTACGAGCACAACGTGAGTAGGCTGCGACCCATGAGGGACCACTCCCGAGACGAGCGGCGCGGAGAAGGCTCCGAGCCCGAGATCTGGACCGGTCGGGCGACCAACCGTGTGCAGTGGGTGCTCGCGGCCCTCGGCGCCGGCTTCATGGCGCTCGGCATCGAACTGGCCGTCGACCGTCCCTGGACGTCCGGCGTCGTCGCCCTCGCCATGTCCGTGATCGGCTGTGTGCTCGCCGGACTGCTGATGATCTTCGGCACCCTCGCGTTCGTCCATGTCGCGGTGCGGGTCGACTCGCGGGCGATGGAGGTGCGCTGCGGCCACATGGGCCTCCCGCGCCGCCGCATCCCGCTCTCCCACATCGTCGGTGCGGACTTCGACCCCCGCGTGGACCCGCGCCAGTGGGGCGGCTGGGGATACCGGTGGCGGCCCGAGAAGGGCACGGCCGTGGTGGTGCGCCGGGGCGAGGGCCTGGTCGTCACCCTCGGCGACGGGCGCAGTTTCACGGTCACCGTCGACGACGCGGCGACGGCCGTCCGCGTGATCCGCGGCCACCTGCGCCGCGCGACCCCGACGGCCGGGGTCTAGAAGGATTCTGGAAGCTTCCGTCGGGTCGACCACGGCCGGCGGTCTAGGAGTTCCCGGGCTCATGGCCGGTGCCGGCTGCCGGCGTGGTGCCGGCCGTGGCGAGGCCCGCGAGAAGACCGGCGGCCGCCGTGACGGGGGTGAAGCTCAGGGCGTCCCCGAACGAGGCCAGCGCCGCGAGCCCGGTGAGCGCCGCACCCGCGGTGAGCGCCACCGGCGTGGGGCGGGGCGAGCGCGCGAGACCGCAGAGCAGCCAGCCGTACGCCGCGCCCAGCAGCACCACCCCCGGCAGACCCTGCTCCGCGGCCTGCTGGAGCGGGGCCGAGTGCGGTGCGCGGTCCGCGTACGGCGCCTGTTGCGCCGTCGCACTCAGCTCCCCGAACCGGTCCGGGCCCACACCGCGCACCGGGTGCTCCCGCACCATCCCCGCCGCGTCCCGCCACAGCCCCACCCGGTGACCGGTCAGCAGTTCCCCGGCGGAGGCCGCCGGGGCGTCCGGCAGGGCGTCGTCGGCGACCGCCCAGGAGCCGCCCGCCACCAGGCCCGCCGCCAGCGCCAGCCCGGCCAGGCCGACGAGACGCCGTCGCATCCGGGCGGCGGCCAGCGAGCACAGCAGGACGCCGACCGAGGCGAGCACTCCCACGGGGGGGCCGAGCACGGCGGCCGTCGCGGCGACGCCCCCGGCCAGCGCCCACAGGGCCGAGCGCAACGGGCCCGGCCCGGCGGCCGAGGCCGCGCAGCAGGCCGCACCCGACGCCAGGACGAGCAGCGCCGCGGACGCTCCCGCACGCCCCAGCGGAACCGCGGCATCCGCGGCGGCTCCGTCCCCGGCGACGAGGACGGCGCCGTCGCCGGCGAAGGGGACAGCGCCGTCCCCGGCGAACAGGACCGCCCCGTCGCCGGGGGCCAGCACGAGGAGCAGCAGGCCCAGCGCCGCCGCGGTCGCCGCGGCGACCGGCAGCAGGGAGCCGGCGATGCGCCCCGCCGCGTACCCGGCGGCCACCGCGAGGACGGCGAGGACCACCCCCTCGGGCCGGGCCTCCCGCCCCGCGGCGCTGATCAGCGACCAGAGCACGCAGGCGCCCAGGACCAGCACCCCCGCCACGTCGGTGGCGTGCCCCCGCTCGCGCACGGCAGGCCGTTCGGCCATTCGCGCAGTCATCCCCGTCGACCCCCCGACTGTGACGGCACGGCGCGCACGCCGAACGGGCCGCGCGCCGGAGCCGCCGCCACGGTAACGGGCGGAGCGGGCAGAGGGGGAGACCTTGTGAAGGAACGTTGCGGCAATGAAGGAGAACGCGGTCGATCCCGTCGGTTCGGGCGGCCCGGCCGGGGGCGTGCGCCGCGGTGGTGCCGGGCCGCGGGCGGCCCGACCGTCCTGCTCCGAGCGAGGTCACCCCCCGTAGACTCCGCTGTGTGAGCACCACCATGACTCCCGTCGACGCGTCCGGGCCCGACGTGCCATCCGGCTCGGCCACCTCCTCGGGTGGCGCATCAGCGGCCGCCCTCTGGCGCGGACGGGCCCGGCGTCTGGCGCGGCCGGCCGCCGCCGTCCTGTCCGGTGCGCTGCTCTACCTCAGCTTCCCGCCCCGCCCCTTGTGGTGGCTGGCGCTGCCGGCCTTCGCGCTCCTCGGCTGGACGCTGCGCGGCCGGCGGCTGCGCGCCGGTTTCGGCCTCGGCTACCTCGCCGGCCTCGGTTTCCTCGCCCCGCTGCTCGTGTGGACCGGCTCCTTCGTCGGCGCCGGGCCCTGGCTCGCCCTGGTCGCGGCCGAGGCGGTGTTCGTCGGGGCCGCCGGTCTCGGCATCGCCGCCGTCTCCAGACTCCCGGGCTGGCCGCTGTGGGCGGCGGCCGTGTGGATCGCGGCCGAGGCCGCGCGCGCCCGTGCCCCGTTCGGCGGCTTCCCGTGGGGCAAGATCGCCTTCGGGCAGGCGGACGGGATCTTCCTGCCGCTCGCCGCCGTGGGCGGCACCCCCGTCCTCGGCTTCGCCGTCGCGCTGTGCGGCTTCGGCCTGTACGAGGCGCTGCGCCGCGCCGTCGCGTACCGCCGCACCGGCAGGCTGCCGCGCGTCCCGGTCACCGCGGCCGTGGCGGCGGTCCTCGTCCCCGTGGCCGGGGCCGGCGCGGCCCTGCCGCTGGTCGACGCCGGTGCCGAGACCGGCACCGCGACCGTCGCCGCGATCCAGGGCAACGTGCCCCGCCTCGGACTGGACTTCAACGCCCAGCGCCGCGCGGTCCTCGACAACCACGCCGACCGCACGGTCCAGCTGGCCGAGGACGTGGCCCGCGGCACGGTGAAGCAGCCCGACTTCGTGCTCTGGCCGGAGAACTCCTCCGACATCGACCCGTACGCCAACCCCGACGCGTACGACGTCATCGACAAGGCCGTGAAGAAGATCGGCGCGCCGACCGTGATCGGCGCGGTGATCGCTCCCCAGACCGGCAAGCTCCGCAACACGCTCATCGAGTGGGACCCGCGGCGCGGACCGGTCGACACCTACGACAAGCGGCACGTGCAGCCCTTCGGCGAGTACATCCCCCTGCGCCCCGTGGTGCGCCTCTTCAACAGCAACGTGGACCGGGTCAGCCGCGACTTCGGCCCCGGCAGCCGGATCGGCGTCTTCGACCTGGCCGGGACCCGCGTGGGCCTCGCCACCTGCTACGAGGCGGCCTTCGACTGGGCGGTCCGCGACACCGTCACCCACGGCGCCCAGCTCATCGCCGTGCCCAGCAACAACGCCACCTTCGGGCGCAGCGAGATGACCTACCAGCAGCTCGCGATGTCCCGGGTCCGGGCGGTCGAGCACAGCCGTGCCGTGGTCGTGCCGGTCACCAGCGGCGTCAGCGCGATCATCCGGCCGGACGGACAGGTCGTCCGGAAGACCGCGATGTTCACCCCGGACGCCCTGGTCGACGAGGTGCCGCTGCGCACCTCGCAGACCCCCGCCACCCGGTTCGGCATCGCCCCCGAACTGCTGCTGCTCGGCGTCGCCGCCGGGGGCCTCGGCTGGGCGGCGGTGCGCGCCCGGGCGCGGAGGACGGGTACCGCCGGCACGGCCTGACGCCGATGATCCACAAGGCCGTAGGGTCGGAGGCATGGGTACTCCCGATTACATCCGCCGCCTGCGCGAGACCGCCGGTCACCAACTGCTCTTCCTGCCCGGCGTGAGCGCCGTCGTCTTCGACGAACGGGGACGCGTGCTGCTCGGCCGCCGCGCCGACAACGGCATGTGGGCGATCGTCGGCGGCATCGTGGAACCGGGCGAGCAGCCCGCCGCCTGCGCGGTCCGCGAGGTGTACGAGGAGACCGGCGTGCACTGCGTCGCCGAACGGGTCGTGCTCGTCCAGACGCTGCGCAAGCCCGTCGTCTACCCCAACGGCGACCAGTGCCAGTTCATGGACGTGACGTTCCGCTGCCGGGCCGTCGGCGGCGAGGCCCGGGTCAACGACGAGGAGTCGACGGACGTCGGCTGGTTCGAGGTGGACGCCCTGCCGCAGATGAAGCGCTTCTCGCACTTCCGGATCGAGCAGGCCCTCGCCGACGAACCGACGTGGTTCGACGCCATGCCTCCTCAGTGAACTATGGGTGCGGACCACATCGGTCAGCGGTGGGGCCGTTCATAGGGTGCGGAGCATGACCGCCCCCATCGCACCGGGCCCCGCACCCGCGGCCGCCCCCGGTACCGTCACCGTCGACCTCGCCGGCCGCACCGCCCTCGTCACGGGGGCGGCCGGCGGCATCGGCCGCGCCTGCGCGCTGCGGCTCGCCGCCGCCGGGGCCCGGGTCAGAGCCGTGGACCGGGCGGCCGAGGGGCTCGACGCCCTGGCCGAGCAGGCCGCCGGACTGCCCGGGGCCGTCACGCCGCAGCTCCTCGACCTCACCGACCTCGACGCCGCCGAGGCGGCCGCCGCGGGCACGGACATCCTCGTCAACAACGCCGGGCTGCAACTGGTCCGCCCCATCGAGGAGTTCCCGCCCGACGTCTTCCACACCGTACTCACCGTGATGCTCGAAGCACCGTTCCGGCTGATCCGCGGCGCGCTGCCGCACATGTACGGGCGGGGCTGGGGCCGGATCGTCAACGTCTCCTCGGTGCACGGGCTGCGGGCCTCTGCCTACAAGTCCGCCTATGTGGCCGCCAAACACGGTCTCGAAGGGCTCTCCAAGACCGCAGCCCTGGAGGGCGCGCCCCACGGCGTGACCTCGAACTGTGTGAACCCCGGCTATGTCCGCACCCCGCTCGTCGAGCGGCAGCTCGCCGACCAGGCCGCGGCGCACGGCATCCCGCCGGAGCGCGTGCTCACCGACGTCCTGCTCAAGGACTCGGCGCTCAAGCGGCTCATCGAGCCCGAGGAGGTCGCCGAGGCCGTGCTCTACCTCTGCTCGCCCCACGCGTCCTTCGTCACCGGCACCTCCCTCACCCTCGACGGCGGCTGGACCGCCCACTGACGGTTGTCCCTCCCCCAGACTCCGTCCGGGGGGACCCCCAGGGCTGGTGCGAACGCCCGTACGGCAGGTATCCCTGTGTCCATGTCCCACGAACAGGCCTCCTACCTGGAGCTCCTCGCCCGCGGAGCGGCGACCGAGGCGTACGACCGGCCCGTGCTGCTCGCCCGTGCGAGCGGTGCGGGCCCCGAGGCGCTGGCCGGGCTCGAGGAGGCCAAGCAGCTCGCCCTGCGCGTCCGGGCCGAGCTGGAGGGCCGGCGCCGCCGCGAGGCCGAGCTCTCCGCCCTCTTCGAGACCGCCCACGATCTCGCCGGGCTGCGCGACCTCGACGCGGTGCTGCGCGCCATCGTCCAGCGCGCCCGCTCCCTCCTCGGCACCGAGGTCGCCTACCTCAGCCTGAACGACCCGGCCGCCGGGGACACCTACATGCGGGTCACCGAGGGCTCCGTGTCCGCCCGCTTCCAGCAGCTCAGACTCGGCATGGGCGAGGGCCTCGGCGGCCTCGTCGCCCAGACCGCCCGCCCCTACGTCACCGACGACTACTTCGACGACGACCGCTTCCAGCACACCCGGACCATCGACACCGCCGTACGGGACGAGGGCCTCGTCGCCATCCTCGGCGTGCCGCTCACCCTCGGCAGCCAGGTCATCGGCGTGCTCTTCGCCGCCGACCGGCGCGCCAGGGTCTTCGAACGCGAACAGGTCGCGCTGCTCGGCTCCTTCGCCGCGCACGCCGCCGTCGCCATCGACACCGCCAACCTGCTCGCCGAGACCCGCTCGGCCCTCGCCGAACTGGAGCGGGCCAACGACATCATCCGCGAGCACAGCGCCCTCATCGAGCGCGCCTCCGAGGTCCACGACCGGCTCACCGAACTGGTGCTGCACGGCGGCGGCGTCCACGACGTGGCCGACGCGGTCGCCGAAGTGCTCGGCGGCACCGTCGCGTTCACCGAGGAGCCGCCCGCCCCCGCCCGCCTCGCCGGCGGCCACGCCGTCCGGGACGGCGACCGGTGGATCGCGGCGGTCTCGGCCGGCGGCGAGGTCTTCGGCGCCCTGGTGCTCAGCGGACAGCCCGACCTGGACCCGGTGGACCAGCGCACCCTGGAACGCGCCGCCCTCGTCACCTCCCTGCTGCTGCTCGCCCGCCGCTCCGCCGGCGAGGCCGAACAGCGGGTCCGCGGCGAGCTCCTCGACGACCTCATCGACGCCCCCGACCGCGACCGCCGGCTGCTGCGCGAGCGCGCCGCCCGTCTCCGTACCGACGTCGACGCGCCCCATGTGGTCCTCGCGGCCCGCATCGACCGGGCCGGCACGGCCACGGAACCCGCGGGCGGCGGGCGCGAGAGCGCCGACCGCCAGCGCCTGTGGTCGGCCGCCTCGCACCTGGCCGCCACCCGCCACGGACTCGCCTCCGCCCGCGACGGCGGCACGGTCCTGCTGCTGCCCCTCGGCCCCGGAGACACCGCCGCCGACCTGGCCCGGCAGACCGCCCGGCACCTGGGCGGCGCCCTGCGCGAGCCGGTCACGGTCGGCGCCTCCGCTCCCGTCGAGGCCCCGGCCGCCGCGCCGGGCGCCGTGGCGCTCGCGTACGAGGAGGCCCGCCGCTGTTTGGACGCCCTCCGGCTCCTGGGCCGGTCCGGCGACGGCGCGGCGGCCGAGGACCTGGGCTTCCTCGGTCTGCTGCTCGCCGACACCCGGGACATCGAGGGCTTCGTCGCGCGCACGATCGGCGAGGTCGTCGCGTACGACAACAGGCGCGGCACGGACCTGGTGCGCACCATGGAGGCGTACTTCGCCAGCGGGATGAGCCCCGCCCGCACCAAGGACGACCTGCACGTCCACGTGAACACGGTGGCGCAGCGGATCGAGCGGATCGGCCGTCTGCTGGGCCCCGACTGGCAATCCCCCGCCCGCACCCTGGAGATCCAGCTCGCGCTGCGGCTGCACGCCCTGTCCGGCGCGGTGGCGCGCTGACGTCACGACGAAGGCGCCGGGCCTCGGGGCCCGGCGCCTTGCTCGTAGGTCGTGCGGATCAGGCGTGCTCGGCCCGCACCGCGCCCGAGCCGGGAGAGGCGGCGGCCGTCGCGTCCTCCAGGGTGTCGAGGTCCCGGTGACGGGTCTCCTTGGCGCAGGCGATCGCCACGGCGGTGAGCAGCGCGGCGGCGATCACGTACAGGGCGATCGGCGTCGAACTGCCGTAGTCCGCGAGCAGGGCGGTCGCGATGAGCGGCGCCGGGGCGCCGGCGGCGACGGAGGAGAACTGCGCGCCGATGGAGGCGCCGGAGTACCGCATCCGGGTCGCGAACATCTCCGAGAAGAACGCCGCCTGCGGCGCGTACATCGCCCCGTGCAGCACCAGGCCGACGGTGACGGCGAGCAGCAGGCTGCCGAAGCTCTTGGAGTCGATCAGCGCGAAGAACGGGAACATCCAGGCGCCGACGCCGAGCGCGCCGATCAGGTACACCGGCCGCCGGCCGATCCGGTCGGACAGCGCGCCCCAGACGGGGATGACCGCGAAGTGGACGGCGGAGGCGATGAGCACGGCGTTGAGCGCGCTCTGCTTGGACATGCCGGCCTCGGAGACCGCGTAGACGAGGATGAAGGCCGTGATCACGTAGTAGCTGATGTTCTCGGCCATGCGCGCGCCCATGGCGATGAGCACGTCCCGCCAGTGGTGCCGCAGCACGGCGACCAGCGGCAGCTTCTCGACCTGGGCGGACTCGGCCTTGCGCTGCTCGGCGGCGGCGAGGGCGGCCTTGAACACCGGCGATTCGTCGACGGAGAGACGGATCCACAGGCCGACGAGCACGAGCACGCCGGAGAGCAGGAACGGCACCCGCCAGCCCCACGACAGGAAGGCGGCGTCGGAGAGCGTGGCGGTCAGCACGGCGAGCACGCCGGTCGCCAGCAACTGGCCGGCCGGGGCGCCGGTCTGCGGCCAGGACGCCCAGAACCCGCGCCGTTCGGCGTCGCCGTGCTCGGAGACCAGCAGCACGGCCCCGCCCCACTCGCCGCCGAGCGCGAAGCCCTGCACCAGCCGGAGCACGGTGAGCAGGACGGGCGCGGCGCTGCCGATCGCCGCGTGGGTGGGCAGCAGACCGATCGCGAACGTGGCCCCGCCCATCATCAGCAGGCTCAGTACCAGCAGCTTCTTCCGCCCGAGCCGGTCGCCGTAGTGCCCGAAGACCAGCGCGCCCAGCGGCCGCGCCGCGAACCCGACGGCGTACGTCAGGAACGACAGCAGGGTGCCGACCAGCGGGTCGGACTCCGGAAAGAACAGCTTGTTGAACACCAGCGCGGCGGCCGACCCGTACAGGAAGAAGTCGTACCACTCGATGGTCGTCCCGATGAGACTCGCGGCGACGATCCGCTTGAGGCTGGCGGGAGTTGGGGGAGCGGTCGCAGGGGAGGACATCGGCACCACTTCCAGGCGTTCGACGGGGACGTTTACGTGTCGCCACACCGTAGAAACGCCCAGGTCACCCGCGTATGTGCTGGGACACCATAGTTCGGGGCAGGGGAGTGCGCGCGACCACCATGGGACCGGTGCCGGGGCTTCGGCGCGAGCCTGCGCGAGGCCGCCGAGGTGTATGCCCGAGTTGACCTTTTCGGGCACGATTTGGCGATGCCGTGCTGGCTCTGTGCCGATTACGTAGTCACTGTGTTGAATCGGGCACCTGCGGCGTCGGATTCACCGCCCTAGCGCTATGGGCGGGGTTTCCTGCAGCCGGCGAGCCGGCCCTTGAGGGATCCGTCGCCGAGGCCAGAGCTGACTCCAACGCCTGGGTCCTTGCGGCCGGCGGAGCTTTGGCCGCGACCGGAGGTGGGGGGCACTGGCGTGTGTCGCTCCAAACCGCTTGCCGACTATCAGCGTTTCGTCACTACTGGTGGTGACCACTAGTCACCGCTTCTTGGTGCCTGTCACGTGTGACCCGGCGGCCCGGAATCAGCCCGCCCCGACTGTTGCAGGCGGGTTCAGTTGTTTGCGGGCATGGACGTGACTGAGCCGATGCCGACTGCGCAGCGATCGTCACGTCAATCCTCGATGGATAAGTGTCCCATTCGCTCCGGTCACTCGCTGGTTGGAGCCTTCGTCGCGGTAATCGATCATATGTCGATGGAATTTGCGTGCGAGACGTGAGGGTCCTATAAAGATCTCCACTGTGGATCTTCGTAGGGGTGGGGTTTCCGTGCGTCCGTCGCGATCGCTCATTGTTTCTGTCGCCTTCGTGATGGCCGCGCTCACGGGAGTCCAGGACGCTGCGCTCGCTCTGGCGCAGAACGTGGTGCCTGCTGTAGGCGACGCACCTGACCAGCGTTGGGGTTCCGCCAACGGCCGCAGCCACCAGGCGGGCTCTGCCAGCACTGACGCCGCAGCTGCCGGAGGCAGCAGTACTGCCCTGAAGGCTCCGGGCCAAATGCCCTCAGAGCAGGGGGTGGCCGCGATCGACATGCCGGCACCCGTTCGTCCGTCGATTGGTTCCGTTCAGAGGGTCCTCGCGCCCCCGGCGACCGCGACTGCCGGGTTTGACGAAAAGTCGAGCAAGGAGTTGACCGGGCAGCGCGCGGAGCGCGCTCGCACGTTCCTTAACCGTGACGGCTCCTACACGACACGCTCCTACAATGAGCCGGTCAACTTCCTTACTTCTAAGGGTGCTTGGCAGAAGATCGATACGAGACTTGCCAAGCCGACGGGCCTGCGGGGCATGAGTGGGTCGGGAGAAACCTACGAGCCGCTGTCCACGCAAACGCCGGTCTCAATCTCCGAGTTCGCCGACTCTTCTCCTCTGACCCGGATGCAGGTGACGGAGGAAACGGCGGTCGGCTACGCGGTCGAGGGTGCCTCCCATGTGCCGGGGGCAGTCAACGGCGACAAGATCACCTACCGCGATCTGCGTCCGGCGGCAGACCTCGAACTCCACGCGGGCAACGAGTCGGTCAAGGAGGTGATCGTTCTCAAGGGGGCGGAAGCGCCGTCCGAATGGCGTTTCCCGCTGGAGCTGGACGGTCTCACTGCTCGGCTCGATGCCCAGGGCGGAGTGGAGTTCGCTGACGCGTCCGGTGCGGTCCGCGCAAGGATGCCGCGCGGCTGGATGGAGGACTCCAAGGTCGGGGCCCAGTCCAACGACGGCGCGATCTCGGACGGCGTGACGTACCGTCTCACCGAAGAAGACGGAAGGCAGATCCTCGTCGTCACTTTGGACGCAGCGTGGTTGGCCGATGAAGATCGCGTCTTCCCTGTGCGAGTCGACCCGTCACTTACCTCCATAGCCGCCACCTCCGGCACCTTCGTCCAGTCCCCGTACAACACCGACTTCTCGTCCGATACCGTGCTGAAGGTGGGCACGTACGATGGTGGCGGTCACAAGGCAGCCTCGTTCCTGCGGTTCTCGGGGTTGGAGACGACCCTCAAGAACGCCTGGGTCCTGAGCGCCAACCTCGCCCTCTACAACACCTGGTCCTACTCCTGCACCGCCCGTCCCGTGACGATTCACCCGATCACGTCGAACTGGTCGGAGAGCACCACCACGCAGTACCCGGGCCCCGCAACCGGTGCGTCCCTCGCTTCCAAGAGCTTCGCCCACGGATGGCGGCCGGAGGGTCAGACCTCGTACCCGTGTGGGGGTGCCGCCTGGGAGACGATCAAGCTGGGTTCCGCCGGCCGCCAGCTGGTCGACGACTGGACGCATGGACGGAAGAAGAACTACGGCCTTGCGGTCAAGGCGTCCACGACGGACTCGGCAGCCTGGAAGCAGTTCGGATCGGACGACTATCCCAACGGCAAGCCCAGCTTGGACGTCACCTGGACGAAGTACGGTGCGACGTACCTGATGGGGCAGTTCCTGACCCCGGTGACGGCCACGGCCGAGAGCGAGATGCGGGTCACCGTCACCAATCGCGGTCAGCAGACCTGGCCGAAGGCCGGTAACTTCAAGCTCCGGTACAACCTCTTCGACGCGGCGGGCAAGGAGATCACTGACTCGACGAAGATTCGCTGGACCCCCATGCCGGTCGACATCGTTCCGGGCGCGAGTGTGAGCCTTGACGCGAAGGTCGCGCCTCTCCCGCCGGGCACGTACACGCTGCAGTGGACGATGGACGACGTCGGCATCGCCCGATTCACCAGTCAGGGCATCCCTGGGCCAGCCGTCAAGTTTTCCTCTGTGAACATCCCGCCGCAGCTGACCGCCGAGTCCCCCGCCAGCGGCGTGGTTCAGGACACCCTCACGCCGACCCTGTGGGCTGCCGGCGCTGACGAGGACCGCTACCCCCAGGCTCTGCAGTACCAGTTCGAGATCTGCGAGGTCGAGGGCAAAGACAACCGCAAGAACTGCCGTTTGGGCACGCGCAGCGCGAACCAGCAGTGGGCTGTGCCTGCCGGATGGCTGTCGTGGGGCAAGACCTACGCCTGGTACGCCTACGCCTACGACGGCTCCGCAACCTCTCTCCGGCCCGGTCCCGCCCTGTTCACCACGGAGGTGCCGCAGCCGGGTATCACCAGTCACCTCGGTGGTGCCGACTCGGGACGCGGGTTCGGGGCTCGAGCCGGCAATTTCACCACGTCGGCCACTGACGCAGCCGTCTCCACCGTCGGCCCGGAACTGTCGGTGACGCGCACGTACAACTCACTCGACCCTCGCACCGACGGTGCCTTCGGCGCGGGCTGGTCCTCACGTTGGGACATGCAACTGCGTGAGGAACCGCAGCGCGGGACCGTACTCATCACGACCGGCGATGGCTCCCAGGCCCGCTTCGGCCAGAACCCTGACGGGACCTACGCCGGGCCCTCCGGATCCACGAGCAAGTTGGTGCGCCACTTCGACGGGTGGATCCTGAAGGAACGGTCCGGCAGCAAGTTCTCCTTCAACCACAGCGGATTCCTTGTTGGCATCGTCGACGGTGTCGGGCGGGCGCAGGCTCTGAAGCGCGCCCAGGAGGACGGCGGACCGCTCACCCAGGTTGTGGACGTTCTTTCCGGCCGAAGTATTTCTTTCACCTGGACCGGAAACCACGTCACTTCCGTGACGACCAGCGCCATCGGGCCCAACGCTCCTGGCCTTTCCTGGACCTATACCTACACGGGTGACCGGCTGACGAAGGTCTGCCCCCCGTCGTCCACCACTGCGTGCACGACCTACTCCTACCAAGAGGGTTCTCTCTACCGTGCCACCGTGCTGGACGCCAACCCCATGTCCTACTGGCGGCTGGGCGAGTCCCAGGGGTCTGTGGTCCACAGCGAGTCGCCTTCCCGTACGGGCCTGAACGAGGCTGTCTACCGTGACGTCACTCTCGGTGCGTCGCCGGCCGTCATGGGAACCAGCGACACGGCAGCGACGTTCGACGGAACGGACTCCGTCATCGAACTTCCCGACAGCACGCTGAAGGTGTCGGCGTTCGCATCTGTGGAGATGTGGTTCAAGACCACCAAGCCCGGTGTGCTGGCTTCGCTTCAGAACGCCCAGGCGGGCCAGCAGCCCAGCCGGTTCAGTCCCTACCTCAACGTCGACGGGGCAGGGAAGCTGCGCGGCCAGTTCTTCACCACGGAGCACATCGGCACCAAGCCGATCGTGTCCACGCAGACCGTCACCGACAACGCCTGGCACCACGTCGTGCTCACCAGCTCCGCGACCACGCAGAGCCTCTACCTGGACGGCGCGCACGTCGGCAGCCTCACCGGAACGGTCCAGGCCCGGGACGACCAGTACGCATACATCGGCAGTGGCTGGGGCAACGAGGGCTGGATGGGGGTGCCCGCCGGCACCTACCCGTTCCAGGGCTCGATCGACGACGTCGCCGTCTACAGCGACGCTCTGGATGCCGCCACGATCGCCGAGCACTACGCGGCCCGTACGGCTTCGGGCCTGATGACCAAGGTCGTACTCCCGTCCGGCCGCACGCACGCGACGGTGCAGTACGACCCCACGACCGCACGTCTGAGCAGCACGACCGACGAGAACGGCGGAACCTGGAAGGTCTCGGCAGAGACCTACAGCAGCGGTTCCGCCGCATACGCGGACGCAGTCCGCGCCTCCTCACCGGCCGGCTACTGGCGCCTGGGTGAACGCAGTGGCGCCGTACTGAGAGGTGAGACCGGTGAGGAGACCGACGGCACCTACGCCGGCGGCGTCGACCTTGGGATGCCTGGCGCCTTCGCCGACGGTGACGACACCTCTGTGGGCTTCGGCCAGGGCAATTACGCCGAGATTCCACAGGAGATTCTTCACAGCAGCACCAACCTCGCGGTAGAGCTGTGGTTCCGCGGCAGCAAGCCGGGCGTGCTGATCGGCGACCAGGCCGCCGAACTCGACGGAGCCACCACGTCAACCGGCGGCTGGACACCGGTGCTGTACATCGGCTCGGACAACAAGCTGCACGGCCGCTTCTACACGACCAATGCCACAGCTGTTCTCGCCTCCACGGGCACGGTGACCGACAACGAGTGGCACCACGCGGTGATCTCGGCATCCGGCACGACGCAAACCCTCTACCTGGACGGCGTCGCGCAGGGCACTCTCGCCGGTGCAGTCAATCACCAGACGAACAAGTTCACCTACATCGGCGGCGGCTTCGCCAATGGCGCCTGGCCGGCCACCCCCGGCGACATCAGCTACTTCCCGGGGCAGATCGACGAGGTCGCCATCTACGCCCAGCCCCTCCCCGCGGCGTCTGTGACCAAGCACTACCGCGCTCGGACCGGCATGGTGGCCGGCAACGGTGCGCAGTACCGTGGATCCGTCACCAGTGACGGGCCGACTGCCTATTGGCGGCTCGACGAATCGTCCGGCAGCACCGCGCACAGCGCCATGGCCGGAGGCGCGGCCAACGGCACATACACCAATGTGGCCCTTGGACGGACTGGCGTATTCGGCACTGGCGACAACCCGTCCGCGAACTTCACTGGCGCGGCCAGCGTGGCGATCCCGTACGCCCCCATGGAAGGCGACAGCAGCCTCTCCGTGGAGCTGTGGTTCCGCACGACGCAGACCGGCGGCGCCCTGGCAGCCGTCCAGAACACGCCGATCGGCTACCGCCCGACGCAGTTCAGCCCGTACCTGAGCGTCGACGGCGCCGGCAAGCTGCGAGGCCAGTTCTTTACCACCGAATATGTCGGCACGAGCCCCATCGTGTCCGCCCAGATGGTCAACGACAACGAATGGCACCACGCCGTCCTCACCAGCGACGGCTCGAAGCAGACGCTGTACCTGGACGGTGTCGTGGTCGGCAGTCTCACCGGCACGGTCCAGATGAGGCCCGGACAGTACGCTTACCTCGGCGCCGGCTGGGGCAACCAGGGGTGGATGGGCGTCACCGACCGCCACGCCTATTTCCAGGGCGACCTCGACGAGGCCGCACTGTACGACCGACCGCTCACGGCTGAGCAGGTCGCCGCGCACTACAGCGCCCGCGCACTCAGCACCAGCTCGGCACTTGCCTCCACCGTCACCGTCACCAACCCTCTCGGGCAGGCGACGAGGAACTCCTACGACGCTCTGCGCGGCAAGCGGCTGCTCTCGACCACCGACCCCGCCGGCGGCATCACGACACGCACGTACGACACGGGCGGCTTCCTGCACACCGTGACCGACCCGAACGGACACTCCGTCATCACCGGCCACGACGCCCGAGGCAACACGGTCTCGCGTACCACGTGCCGTGACGTCGACTCGTGCTGGACCTCGTTCGCCACACACGAGCACATCGCGTCCGACCCGCTGGACCCCCGCAACGGAAAGCTTCTCACCGAGGCGGACGCCCGTTCCACGAGCAGCGGCGACACTCGTTACCGCACCACGCACACCTACAACACCATCGGGCTGCGCACCTCGACCAAGCTTTCCGATGGACGCACCAGCACCACGACGTACACCACCGGCACCGAAGCAGCCATCGGAGGCGGGACCACGCCGGCGGGGCTGGTCGCAACGGAGACCTCGCCGGCCGGCGCCGTGACGAGTAACGCCTACTACGCAAGCGGCTCCCTGGCGCAGGTCACCTCCCCTTCCGGCCTCATCACGAAGTTCACCTACGACGGCCTGGGCCGCAAGGTGTCGGAGACCCAGATCTCGGACACCTACCCAGGTGGCGTCACAACCACCTACGCCTACAACGACCAGTCGAAGGTGGTGAGCGAAACAGGCGTCGGTGTGAGGAACGAGATCACCGGTGCCACGCACACAGCCAAGGTGAGCCGCACCTTCGACGCGGATGGCGCGCTGCTGACCGAGTCGACCGAGGACCTCACCGGCGGCGACGCAAAGCGCACCACCACGTACCACTACGACGGATACGGCCGCCAGGACAGCGTCACCGACGCAGAGGGACACATCACCACCTACGGCTACGACAGTCTCGGCCGTGTCATCAGCGAGTCGGACGCCCTGGGCACCACATTCGTCCACACCTTCACCAACCGGGGTCAGCGCGCCGAAACGATTCTGAAGGACTGGACCGGCGATCCGTCGGGACAGACGCGAGACCTGGTCGTCACGTCGAACGCCTACGACCCCGCAGGGCGCTTGGCCTCCACGACGGACGCCATGGGAGCCACAACCGCGTACACCTACTTCGACGATGGCCTCCTGGCCACCACCACCGCCAAGCAGGTGACGCAGGCTGACGGCTCGCGCCGGGACATCGTCCTCCAGTCCAACACCTACGACGGTGCGGGACACCTTACGAAGCAGGTCGCCGGCGCTGGAACCAGGACCGTTGTCCACACTGTGGACACGACAGGCCGTGTCACGAAGAGCGTTCTAGACCCGAGCGGACTCGCAAGGACGACCACGACCACCTACGACAACGATGACCGTGTCACCGAACAGAGCAGCCTGATCGACAGCAGCGGACGCAAGGTGATCACCACCATCGCTTACGACACAGCAGGCAACCCCGTCCGCAACAGCGTCTCCGACGGCTCCAGCACCCTCCGCACGACCACCACCACCTTCGACAAGCGCGGACTGCCGCTGTCCACCGTCGGCGCACGCGGAAACACCACCGGAGCCGACGCGACCGCACACACTACGACCTACCGGTACGACGCCCTCGGACGACTCGTCGAAACCACGGCACCGCCGGTCCAAGCAGAAGAGAACGGCGCCGCCGCGACAACGGTCCGCCCCAGCACCCTCGCGGGCTACAACACGTTCGGCGAGACGACCACCACGCGGGACGCCCGCGGCGCTGTCACCCGCATCACCGTGGACAAGCTCGGCCGCCCCACGGACGTCACACTGCCCGCGTACACGCCGCCCGGGGCTACCACGCCCATCAGCGCCGTCCGCAGCACCACCTACGACGCGCTCGGTCGCACCGCCACCGAAACCGACGGTCTCGGCCGCACCACGCGCTTCGGCTACGACCAGTTCGGCAATCTCGCACAGCGCACCGACCCGGTGGCCGGCGGCGCGCCCAGTCTGACGGAACCCAGCCCCCTCGTCACGAATCAAACCGACCTCGCCGGCGCGGGAATCACCCGCTTCACATGGACCCCCACCGGACTGCAACTGTCCGTGACCACACCGACCGGAGCTCGAACCGAGGCAACCTACGACGAGCTCGGACGACGGCTGACGTCCACCACCGTCGAGCGGTACCCGACGCTCCAGAACCTGACCACCCGCTACACGTGGGACGACGCCGGCAACCAGACGGCGTCCACCACGCCCGCCGGAAGGATCTCCACCGCCACGTTCAACGCGGCAGGCGAGCCGCTGACCGTGACGCAGCCGGGCGGAGGCGTTACCAAGTACGCGTACGACGGACTCGGCCGCCAGACCGAGGCCATCGACCCGACCCTCCGTAAGACGCGCACGGTGTACGACGTCCTCGGCAACCCGACGGAGACCGCGGACTACGGCACCGGGACCAGCGTGCTGCGCAGCTCCAAGGCCGAGTACGACGCAGACGGCAACCGGACTTCCTTCACCACGCCGACCGGCGGCAACACGGCCTTCTCGTACGACGCAATGGGCCACATGGTCAAGCAGACGGAGAAGCTCACCGCCACCGACGCCATCACCACGACCTTCGGGTACGACACGAGCGGCAACCGCACCCGCTTCACGGACGGACGTGCCAAATCCACGTACTACACGTTCAACGTGTGGGGCCTGCCGGAGTCGACCATCGAGCCGGTAACGACGCAGCACTCGACCGATAGCAACCGCACGTGGACGACGATTTACGACGCCGCAGGGCAGCCCGTCACCGAGCTCCTTCCCGGCAACGTCAAAAGGCAGGTCACATATGACGGTCTCGGGAGGATCGTCGGTGAGACCGGCTCCGGCACCGCAGTACAGACCCGACCCCGAAGCCTGGCGTACGACCTCGACGGAAGGCTGACCAGCGTCGGCACCGACGGCGTCTCCGCCGGCAACACCTACACCTACAACGACCGCGGCCTTCTCCTGAAGGCCCAAGGCCCCTCGGGGAACTCTGAGTACACGTACGACGTGGACGGCAATATGACGTCGCGTAAGGATGCGGCCGGCGTCTCGGCATACGGCTACGACACGGCCGGACGCCTTAGTTCGGCCACGGACCCGCTGACCGGGACCACGCTGAAGCGCACACACGATGCGGCCGGGCGCCCCACGCTCGAGCAGTACGCAAGGCTCGCCACGGACGGCCAGACCTCCATCGCTGCTCAGCGCGCGTACGGGTACGACAGTCTCGGACGCCTGACCTCGGACGCCATCACCAGAACTGGTACCGGCACCGCTGTTGCGGGGACCACCTACGGCTACGACCTCGCTGACCAGTTGGTGGCGAAGACCACGACGGGCACTGCCGGAGCTGCCGCCCACACGTACACCTACGACCTCGTCGGCCGCATGACCTCCTGGACCAGCGGCTCCGCCACCGTCCCCTACGAGTGGGACAAGGCCGGAAACCTGATCCGCCGAGGGGACATCACCGGCGTCTACGACTCCCGCAACCGCCTCCAGAGCTGGGGCCAGGAAACGTTCAGCTACACAGCCCGCGGCACCGAAAGGACGGTCACCGACGGGAACGGGGTCGCTCGCACCATCGACTCCGACGCCTTTGAGCGCACCATCAGCAACGGCGCCAGCCAGTTCACCTATGACTCACTCGATCGCGTTCTGACCAAGAACGGCACACCGTTCACCTACGACGGCGGCTCGAACAACCTCGTGGCCGACGCTGGCACCACGTACAGCCGCCTCCCTGGTGGCGACCTGATGGCCAGCGCCACCACGGGCACGGCCGACTCCGGCCGCCTCGCGATCGCTGACCAGCACACCGACCTCGTCGCGGGTCTTACGCCCGACGGCACGTCCGTCGCCGGCTCGCGCAGCTACGACCCCTTCGGCAAGATCATCGCAGCGAATGGCAGCAACCCTGCCGTCGGCTACCAGTCGGGCTGGACCGATTCCAGCACCGGTGAAGTCAACATGGCCGCACGCTGGTACCAGCCCGGAATCGGCGGGTTCACTTCCCGAGACACCTGGCTTCTGAACCCCACCCCGTCCACCCAGGCCAACCGCTACGGGTACGGCCTCGGTTCACCTCTCAACAATACGGATCCGAGCGGCCACTGCGTCGCGTGGTGGGCGCTCCTGTGCGAGAGCATCACGGTCGTGGGCGAGGATCTCCTGGGGGCGTACCCTTCGAGCGCTGTTGCACTCGAGTGCGGTGGGGTCTTCTCCAACAGGTGCACCACCAAGAGCATGTGGTATGCGCTTCTCGAGCAGGCGAACAACCGGGCGGCGCGTCCCATGTCACATGGAGGTGCCACGCTGCACACGACATCCTGGGGTTATGGAAGCTTCCAGATGCGCGGCGCCGATGGACGATCTGGCATCCGTGCTGGCAGCGGCAGCACGACGAAAGTGAGGCCCCCCAAGCCACCGATCGACCAGAACCCGAACGACGGCCCGAACCCGAAGCCGGCCCCGCAACGGCCCACGCCCAAGCCTGACTGGGACCCGAAGCAGGGAGGCTGGCAGCCCGGCGACGGATGGGGGATGCTCGTCGGAGCGCTTCAGATGCTGAACCTCGCGGGCGGCAGCCAGCTGGTTCCGGCCCTGGCCCCGGTCATTCACCCGGCACCTGGCACCGACCCAGGGGGCCGTACAGATGACGACAGCAGCAATGACTGCCGCATAGGGGGTAAGGGATGGGTGACCCCCGGCCCGCGGGACGCCGCACACGGCAACCGAGCCACTGGAATGAGGGCCTGTCTGGACCTCGACTACGTGACTGAAAACCCCGGCACCCCCACTGCTACCCGCGCCGGCATTAAGCCGCCCGGCTACGACTGGGCGCGCGCCTACGTGGGCTATCTGGGCGGTCGCCCCAGCGACGTCCATGCCTGCCACCTCCTTGGCGCACAACTCAGCGGGAAGGGAACCGAGTTGGCCAACCTGGCGACCTGTGGAGCTGATGCCAACTCCTACGTCGGCAAGCCCAACCAGCCGATTCCTCCGATGGACAGCATGCTGGACTTTGAGGACACCGTCCGGTCCCTCATTGATTCCCACCATGTCGTGCGGTACACGGTGGAACCGGTCTACAGCGGCAGGCGGACCGTGCCCCGCAAGTTCGAGATGTCATACACGGCGTGGGACAGGAGAGGGCGCTACGTGGGCGGGGACGCCACCACCGTGTCAAACCTTATTTACACTGCCGGCCAGGGCTGGAAGAACCTGGGCACCGCGATTGACAGCCGTACCGGTGCTGACGTGCCCCTGCCGGGAACGCCATGAGCTGGGCCTTCTACAGCACCCGAAAGGAAGCGCTGCATGAACAACTCTGCCGTCGCCCGCCTACGTGATTTGCTCCCACCGCCCCTCTCCGGCGGTGATGCGGTGGACTGGCAGGAGGTCGAGCGGACGGCAAATCTGGTGTTCCCCGCCGACTACAGAGAGTTCGTGGAGTCGTACGGCGGGGGTGAGATTAATGAGTATCTGTCCATCAGTACGCCGCCGGTGCCCGGCTCGGCGTACGGGGATCTGTTGGACAGAGTCGATCCGGCCGTTTCGAATCTTGAAGAGTTGGCCGCCCTCTTGCCTGCGGGCTCGATGTTGCCGTTGCTGCCCTTCGCGGACTCGGCGAGCGCCGACGTCGCGTTCTGGCTGTGTGAGGGCGTTCCCGACGACTGGCGGGTGGCTGTCTTCCGGAGACAGACGTCGTATGGTGTGAACCGCTGGACCGTATTCGACGGCGGTATGGCGTCGTTCCTCGTGGCCGCATTGACTGACGAGATCAACCCATTCAGTGAACGGCTCTCGGCGGGGGACCGGCATCAGTTCGTGAAGTGGCAAGCGCTGTAAAGGATCGGGCTGGGAACCAGGAGTTCCGTGGTCTGCTCGTCGGACAGAAGGCGACGATGGCTTGGATGATGTCGCTCATGTGCTTGCGACGGCGAGGTGGCGGGCGAGGGCTGGCCAGTTCTTCAGGTGGGCGATGCCGTGCTCGAACCGTGGCGAGGGGTGAGCCTTGTGTTCTCGCTCACATATCTCCTCGTACCGGTCTGGGGTGTTCTTCATGAACTTGCGTGATGCGGTGGTGTCACCACCCGGCCACCGGTCTGGGCTCCCAACCCCTGGTAGCTGGCATCGGCGAGGATCTCGACCCGGCCCGTCGGCCAGGAGCTTGACCAGCCCCGATTGGCGGGCGTGGGGATGCCCGCACAGCTTGCAGAAGGGCATGAACCTGTCCTGGTCCTTGCTGGCGGCGGGGCGGCGGACCTGGAACTCGGTGCCGGTCGATGGTGCCTGTCGTCCCGCTTGCGTCGAGATGGACGATGACCTCAGCCATAGACGCAGTCGCATGTCGGGGCTGACGAGCTGGCCAGTCTGCCACTGACCTGGGAGCGCAGGGACCCCCGGATTCCCTGGTCGCCCAGACCGGTGACGCCGTCTGAAGTTGTAAATAGTGCCGAACAGACCAGCGGAGCGTGTCGTGCACGCTCGATTCCTGCCCGAAGCACGAACAAGATCCCGCACCGAACTCCACTGGACATTCGTCAGAGACGTGCGGGTGCGTGTTCCGGGTGTCCAAAGCTCCGTCGAGGGCATGCATGCCTCCACGCACCACACGAGAGGCGATAATCGAGGGATGCAACACGCAACCCGCGCCCGTCGCCGACCTTCAGCGGACCTGTCAGGCAGAGACAGGCTGCCGTCGTTGACGGGACTCCGCTTCTGGGCAGCTCTCCTTGTCGTTCTATACCACTTGTCCCGTCAGATCGGGGAGATACCCGGCATCAGCCAGGCCGTCTGGTACGGCCGCAGCGGCGTCACGTTCTTCTTCGTTCTGTCGGGCTTCGTTCTGGCATGGACCTACAACGGCACGATGGTCCCCTCGAAGGTCTTTCTGTGGCGGCGCTTCGCTCGCATCTGGCCGCTGATGGTCGTGACAGGCGCTCTGTCTGTCGGCGTGTGGCTGTGGTTGGGGAAGGCGGTGTCGGCGAAGGCTGTCATCGCGAACTTGCTCCTCCTTCATGCCTGGATTCCCGAGACGGTGATCTTGAAGGGAGCGAACCCTGCTGCCTGGTCTCTCAGCGATGAAGCCTGGTTCTACTTGATCTTCCCCTTGTTGATGCTCCTTCCGATGCTGCGCTCAGGCCGTGGTCGGCGCTGGATCTGGGCTCTGATCTGCGCCAGTGTCGTCGCTGTGTGGTTGAGCGGTTCACTCGTCTCCGATATCACGACGAGGGTGTGGCTGCTGGACTACTTGCCCCTGACGCGCATGCTGCAGTTCGTGCTCGGAGTGGCGGCGGGCCTCGCTGTGGCTCGGGGATGGCGGCCGCCCCTCGGCCTGTGGCCGGCCGTGGCGCTGACGGCCGCCTGGCACCTGATGCTGATCCCTTGGTCGTGGTACGCCTCAGACGCCCTGTGGTACGGTCCGCTCCACGCCTCCCAACTTCTGTCCACGCCGGTATTTGCACTCCTCGTCGCGGCGGCGGCACGGGCGGACCTCGACGTGCGCCGGACCGGCCTGGGCGGGCGTTGGTCGGTCCGTCTCGGACATTGGTCGTTCGCGTGGTACCTCATCCACGAGATCGTCATCAGAACCTGGCTGGGCGTGTACGGCCGCCCCGACGACCTGCTCGACACGGCCCTCGTTTGGCTACTGGTGATCGTGGTCAGCCAGGTCTTGTCCGCTTGCGCCTATCACTGGGTGGAACACCCCCTTGAGCGGCGACTGAGAGTGGCTGGACCTCAGCTTCCACGCCCACAACGCGCTGCTTACCTCGATAGCCCACGGGCCGGTCACCTCTTGCCGACCGGGACAAAGCAGGAATAGCGACGAAGAAGCGGTTGCAGGTTCCCCTATGTCTTGAGGCGGCGGGCGAGAGCAGCGGCCGTGCGACTTCAGCGGTCATCTGGTCGCGTTGGACTCGGTCGACGAGGTTCCGTCGCGGATCATGGTGAAGGGGACATCGGCTCGGCGTCTGGCGAGGCAGTGCAGGGCTGGGTGTGGGATTTGCCCTGGGCGATCTTCGCGTCGTAGTAGGTCCGCGATGCGGCGTCGGCCGGCGCCTCCCGGCGTTGCGCATCTGGGCCGGTGCCCCAGGTCAGCAGGCGGTGCAGCCGGTCGCGACCCGCGGGGCTTCACCGGCCAGGTCGTCGTCGAACCCGACGATCATCTCCAGCTCGGCGATCGTCTCGGTCTCGCCGTTGATGGCCCGCAGCGTGAGCGGCATCGCGCAGGCCGCGTCCGCGATGATGAACGCGGCCTCGCGTCGGTCTTGGCCTCGCCAGGGTAGAGGTTGGCGATTCGCCGCACAGCCGGCCCCGGCAGGTAGGCGACCGGGCAGCCCATGTCTCGCGCGACCGTAGGGCGCCGATCGAGGCCGGCTGGTCAACTACGACCAGCACGGTTCCGTGTTTGGCCTGCAGCTTGGCGAACAGCTCGCAGCGCTTGGGCTCGGTGTTGGGCAGCCGCTTGTCGAAGGCTGTACGGCCGGGGTGACGGCGGTGGCGTGGTGTTCGCCCTTCCCGACGTTCAGGCCGAGGAAGACGTCGATGCAGCCGGTGTCGATCACATGCAGGCCCCTCCATCACGCCTTCGTCCGGCCTTGCCAGGGCACCGAGCTGCCACATCCACGTTAGGGCGAGCTCTCACGGTCTTGCGTGAAGCCGGAGCTCAAGCCCCTCATCAGCGGTCCGTCGATGTCTCCGGGGCCGGTGGCGCGCCCCCCGGATCATGAGCGACAGGGGTGGGAAGTCTCGCCGGAACCCGAGGTCCGGAGGCCGCGTTGCGGAGCCAGGAGGAAAGTGACGGGGGGAGGTGGTCCGACGAGGGAGTCGGCATCGCATCTCGTGTTCAGCTTGGAGCTTCCGGGCCCGGAAGGGAGCGGCTGTGGGGTTGCCGTGGTGTTACCGGTGGCGACCATCGCCGGTGCCCTGCCCGTCGGACCGCCAGTCAGCCGGAGCAGCCTGACGTCGCTCCGCACCAAAGCACGAGACGTTCCCGTGCTGAGTCGGTGCTGACTTCGGCCGGTCAGGAGCAGGGAAACAGCAGGTCGTAGCTCTGGCCGGATGAGTTGTCGTACCACTCGATGGTCGTCCCGATGAGACTCGCGGCGACGATCCGCTTGAGGCTGGCGGGAGTTGGGGGAGCGGTCGCAGGGGAGGACATCGGCACCACTTCCAGGCGTTCGACGGGGACGTTTACGTGTCGCCACACCGTAGAAACGCCCAGGTCACCCGCGTATGTGGTGGGACACCATAGTTCGAGGCGGGGGAGTGCACGCGACCACCATGGGACCGGTGCGGCGGTGGTGGATTCGGCGCTGTTGACGGAGCGGGCGTACAGGCCGAGAGAATGGGTCGGCTCCGGCAACTCCATGGGCCTGGGCGAGGAGAAGGACCCGATGATCTCGCTCCAGGACGAGGGCGCCTACTTCACGGTGCCCGGCACCCCGCCCCGCCGGGTGCAGAACATCCAGTCCGTCAACACCCTGCTCGGCGGCGAGTACTTCTTCATGCCCGGCCTGTCCGCCATCCGCCGGCTCAGCGGCATCTGACCCGAACCCTTCGCGGAGGCACCCATGACCTCGTCAGCCGCTTCCGAACGAGGAGGAGCTGATCCGCCAGGTCGTCGAGGCCATGGGCAAGGTCAACCAGCAGGTCGCCGACAAGCACCGGCACGGCCTGCGCGCCGCCCGCCGCCGTTACGCGGACGACGTCCTGTCCTTCAGCCCCTGGCACGCACTGGAGGCCCACCGTCCCCTGGGTTCCATCATGCGGTCGCGCCGCGCCGCCCGTCCCGCCTCCAGCGACTTCCGCCACCGTGTCGAGGCGCTGGAGGGGCATCGGCTGGGCCTCGGGGGGTGCGTGAACGCCGCCCGATGACGGACGCGCCGGCGAGTCCTCTCGCGGCGATCCCTTGTCCCTGGGCTCCTCAGCCCCGAGGGGGCGGCGCCTGATCGTCGTCGCCGCTTCTGGGGCGGCGTTGCTGACCGGTGGCGTCGCGGTCGACCGGATCGCGGCGGCCCGTGCGGAGAGCCGTACAGCCGAGGCGTTCCAGGACGGAATGGGGACCGAGGATCCGCCGTCGGCACGCGTCAGCGGCTTCCCCGTGCTCACCCGGCTGGCAAGGGGCAGCCTCCGGCACGTCGGCCTGACCGCCCATGTCATACCCGCGAACGGCTCGACTCGGCCCCTGCCAGTGAGGAGGCGGACCGTACGCCTTGACGGGTTGAAGACCTCCGGAAGTGCCGACCGGGCTCACGCCGGCCATGTCGGGGCGACCGGCGTTCCTCTCGTACGGTGACGTGTCGGGCGCGCTCGGCGTGCGGGTGTCATCGGGTGGTGAGCCCGGGCGGATCGGTGCGACGTCACCGTCAGTGCGTTGGTCCTCCGCTGGACAGGAGGGTCGTCTCAGGCGGGGCCGGGGAGGGGGCGCCGGGCGACCTCGTGGGCGTCGTCCGGTGGTACGCCCAGCATGCGCAGGACCATCTCGGCCAGGTTCGCCGCGGCCTCGTCACCGTCCAGGTCGGGGCGCGCGAACCTCAGCTCCACCAGGGACAGCAGGGTGCCGCCCAGTGCGGACAGGGCCACAGTCGGGTCGGCGACGGTGAAGCGGCCGGAGGCCGTGCCGACCTCGATGTCACGCAGCGCCCGCCGGGCCAGGCCGTTGTCCGAGTGGATGTGGCCGAGGCCGCGACGGCGCAGGACCTGCATCAGTTCCGGGTGGGAGTCGGCCATGCGGGCGCTGAGACGGAAGCCCGCCGCGACGAGCTCCGCAGGGTCGTCGATCTCCGCCAGGCGCTGGTCGAAGTTCCGGCCGTACTCCTCCAGGGCGTCCACCACCGCCGCCTCGAACAGCTCGGTCTTCGACGCGAAGTGGTTGTAGAAGGAGCCGAAGCCCACGTCGGCGCGCTCGGCGATCGCCTGGATGCTGATGCCTGCGTCCCCGCTGTCGGCGAGTATCTGCCGGGCGGCGCGAATGAGCGCGCTACGGGTCTCGGCGCGACGTCGCTCGAATCGGTTGCTGGGCGGGGCTGACGTAGGCATACGCAAAGTCTAGTCGCGCAGCCGAGGGCGACTGCAGTTCTGATGAATCCATCATTTCCTCCCCGGAGCACCTTGACGACGGAAGCATCAAAGTTGATGATTTCCTCATTACGGCAATGTCGCTCGGAGGGCACCATGTCTGAAACCCGCGTCCCCGGGGCCGATGCCAAGACGGCCCACCAGGACCTGCACAGCGAACAGGGAGCCCTGAGGGGAGAGCATCCCGGCCGCTCCCGGAATCCCGTGATCAAGGTCGCGGACCTGGCCTGGCTGGAGTTCGAGAAGCCCGACCTGGAGCGAGCCGAGGTCTTCGCCCGGGACTTCGGCTTCCAGATAGCCGCGCGCACCGACAGCGAACTGTGGCTGCGCGGCACGTTCGCCGGCTCGCCGTGCACGGTGATCCGGCGCGGGCGTACGTCCCGCTTCATCGGCCCGGCGTTCCGCGCGGCGGAGCGGTCCGATCTGGACCGGCTGGCGCGGGCCACCGGGTCCGACGTGCGTGACGCGGACGTACCCGGCGGCGGAAAGACGGTCGACCTGCTCGATCCGTCCGGCTTCCCGGTGCGGGTGGTGCATTGCGACGAGCAGCTGCCGGCCCTGCCCGAGCAGCTGCCGCTGCTGCTCAACTTCGGCACGGACCATCGTCGTACCGACGTCACGCAGCGCCCGCCGCGCGAGCCGTCCCGGATCCAGCGGCTGGGCCATGTCGTCCTGGAAACCCGTGTGTTCGGCCGGGCCCTGGACTGGTACCTGGACACGCTGGGGATGATCGTGTCCGACTTCCTCTTCCTGGACGGGCAGCGCGACCGCGGCCCGACCATGGCGTTCATCCGCTGCGACCTCGGCAGCGTGCCGGCCGACCATCACACGCTGGCCATGCACCTGGGACCGGGGAACGGCTATGTCCACTCCGCCTACCAGGTCACCGACCTGGACGCGATCGCCGTCGGCGGCGAATACCTCAAGGAACGCGGATACCAGCGCAGCTGGGGAATCGGCCGGCACATCCAGGGCAGCCAGCTCTTCGACTACTGGCGCGACCCCGACCGCTTCATGCTGGAGCACTTCGCCGACGGCGACCTGTTCTCCCGCGACGTCGAGCCCGGGTGGGCGCCCATGTCGACCAGCGGTCTCGCCCAGTGGGGCCCGCCCGCCACGCGTGACTTCCTCGGCGCGAGTCCCTCCCCGCAACGGGTCCGCGACGTCATCCAGGCCCTGCGCGGCGACAACGAGATGGACCCGGCGCGCCTGCTGGGCCTGCTCAAAGCGGCCAAGTCCTGAACCCTCAATCCCCTCACGAAGGCACTGACATGAGCACCAACGCCCTGCGCACCGCCGACGGATGGTGGGTGGTCCGTCCCCAAGCTCTCGACTCCGCTCGAGCAGGGGAGACCCCGATCCACCGGGCCATCCGCGTCCACACCAAGGCCACCACCACCGCCGAGCTGATCGCCGACCGTGACGCCGTACGAGAGGCGGCACGCTCGACCGAGGCGGGCACGCCCGTTGCCGACCTGGCCGTCCTCTCGCCGGTCACCACCCCCTGCCGGGTGGTCGCCCAGATGGTCAACTACCGAAGCCACGCCCGTGATTCCGGCTTCACAGGCGACATCCCGCCCGCCTTCTTCCGCAAGGCGTCCGGCTCGGTCAGCGGACCCGGCCACCCCGTCGTACGGCCCTCGCACGTGAAGTTCCTCGACTACGAGGTCGAACTCGGGCTCGTCATGGGCGCCACCCTGCCCATCGGCACCACGGTCGACGAGCGGGACCTGCCGTCGTACGTCGCCGGGCTCGTCGTCACCAACGACGTCAGCGCGCGCGACGTCCAGCTGACCAAGACGCAGTTCTACGAGAGCAAGTCCTACCCGACCTTCACACCGACCGGCCCGTACCTCGCCCTGCTGGAGCCGGAGGACTTCGCTCATCTCCTCGACCTCAGGCTGAAGCTGTCCGTCAACGGCGAGCTGCGCCAGGACCGCACCCTCGCCGACATGATCGTCCGCCCGGCGCAGGCCCTCACCCTGCTGGCTCGTTTCCAGACCCTCGACCCTGGCGACCTGCTGCTGACCGGCACGCCCGGCGGCACGGCCCTCAAGGCCCCGCCGAAGCCGGTCGAGAAGATCGGCGCGCTGCTGCCGCCCGCCATGAAATGGAAGGCGTTCTTCAAGTCCCAGGCGAAGAACCCGCACTACCTGCACGCGGGAGACGTGATCACAGCGACGATCGCGACCCCGGACGGCCGGATCGACCTCGGCGAGCAGCGAACCTCCGTCACGGACGCGAAGTAGGGACCTGAGGTGAGCCGCACCGAACAGCAGGTACCCGTGGTGATCATCGGCGCGGGACCGGTGGGCGTGACCGCCGCCCTCCTCCTCGCCCGGCGCGGAGTGCGCACCGTCGTCCTGGAACGCCACCGGGACGTCTACCCGCTCCCGCGCGCCGTCGCCACCGACGACGAGGTCCGCAGGATCCTCCAGGCCGCGGGCGTGGGGGAGGAGTTCGCCGCGATCGCCCGCCCGGCGAACGGGCTGCGGCTGCTGGACGCGCGGCACCGGGTGATGGCCGAGTTCCGCCGTGCCGAGCACGGCCGTCACGGTTACCCGCAGACCAGCATGTTCGACCAGCCCGAGCTGGAACGACTGCTGCGCGACGCCCTCGCCCGGGACCCGCGGTGCGAACTGCGCGGCGGCGTGGAGGTCACCGGGGTCGCCCCGGACAGCGCCGGCCCCGTGCGCGTGACCTACCGCGACGACGACGGCGAGCGAGAACTGTGGGCCGAGGCGGTCCTCGGCTGCGACGGGGCGAACAGCCTCACCCGCGACGCCATCGGCGCCGTATGGGAGGACCTGCGCTTCGAGGAACGCTGGACCGTCGTCGACGTCCGCACGAACGCCGACGTCCGCTGCTGGGAAGGCGTCGACCAGGTCTGCGACCCACACCGCCCGGCGACCTTCATGCGCGTCGGCGAGAACCGTTACCGCTGGGAGTTCCGGCTCGAGGGCGGCGACGAGCCGGTCCGCGAGCTGGTCGCGCCATGGCTGCCGCCCTCCTACGACGGTGACTTCGAGGTCGTCCGCGAGACCCGGTACACCTTCCGGGCGCGCATCGCCGACCGGTGGCGCAGCGGACGGGTCTTCCTCCTCGGCGACGCCGCCCACCTCACCCCTCCGTTCATCGGACAGGGGCTGTGCGCGGGACTGCGGGACGCCTACAACCTCACCTGGAAGCTCGCCCGCGTCCTGGGCCAGGGCGGCGACGAGCGGCTCCTGGACACGTACGAGAGCGAACGCAAGCCGCACGCCCGCCACGTCATACGGCTCGCGGTCGCCATGGGCTGGGCCATGACCGGCGGCCAGGACAGCGCCGCGGCACTGCGCCGCAGATTCCTGGCCGCGGCCTGCCGCATACCCGGCCTCGCGCAGCTGGCCGGCCGCGACCTCAGCCCGCCCCTGACCGCCGGACCCCTCGTCCGACGCCGCAACCGCAGGGGCCTCGCGGGCACCCACTGCCCACAACCGTGGACCACCACCGCCGGACGGCGCACCCGCCTCGACGAACTGCTCGGCGACTCCCTCACCATCCTGACCGCCACCGAACCCTGGCCCGCACTGAACGCCCTCGCCCACGCGCTCGGCGCCCGGACGATCCCTGTCACCGGCCTCGGCGACGACGGCACCCTCGCGGCCTGGCTGCGCAGTGGCCGGGCGGATGCCGTACTGCTGCGCCCCGACCGCGTCGTGGCGGACGTCGTCCCGACAGGAGGCAGCGACTTCACCGACACCGCCACCTGGGCGGCCCTCCTGCACACCTCGCGCAGCACCTTCCAGAACGTCGAGAAAAGCCTGCCGAGGAGCGCCACACGATGACCAGGCCGGACCCCTTCACGACCCCGCTGCTCGGCGGGCCGGTCGCTGTTCGCGAGGACTGCCGACTCGTGATCGGCCGCTGCCATCTCCGTGAGTTCCGCTGTCAGTGCGGCAAGGTCGTGCGCCCCCTGCTCGTCCGCGACGGCGCCGAGATCCTCCTCATCGAGCACCTAGAAGCCGACTGGTCACCATGGTCCTGGTGGTCGCGGACCGGGTCGACGGGTACCTCGGGTGCCGGTGGGGAGGGTGCTTGAGATACTGCATGTACGAGGGTCGGGCGTGTGCGGCCGTCCACAGGACCGGGCAGCGCGCCGCGTCGTCTTCCGGAGGGAGGGCGAAGATGTCCCGCTCGGTGACCGTCGGTGTGGACGGCTCGCCCGAAAGCGTCGCGGCCGCGCGGTGGGCCGCACAAG
Source organism: Streptomyces tritici (assembly GCF_048500665.1). Taxonomy (NCBI): domain Bacteria; kingdom Bacillati; phylum Actinomycetota; class Actinomycetes; order Kitasatosporales; family Streptomycetaceae; genus Streptomyces; species Streptomyces tritici. The sequence continues at coordinate 488,348 of NZ_CP183183.1, read as the reverse complement.
AAGCGCGGCTGCGCGGGGTGCCGCTGCGCCTCGTGTTCGTCGACGAGTGGAACGGCACGGCGACAGTGCCGGGTGTCGACCCCGAAGTGGGCCGCCGGTGGGCCGAGGAGTTGCTGGGCGAGGTCGCGGAGGCTGTGCGGCGGGGGCACCCTGCGCTCGAGGTCGAAACGCGTCGTCTTTCCGGGCGGCCCGCGACCGCACTGGTCGGTGAGGCGGCAGAGGCGGCCGGTCTCCTCGTGCTCGGTTCACGCGGGCTGGGAAGCGTGAGGGGCTTTCTCCTCGGCTCCGTCGGCATGGCGGCGATCAGCACCACGGAGCGAGCCGTCGTGCTGGTCCGGGCACCCGAGGCGCCCCCGACGGACCAGAACGTCCCGGAGCCTGCTTCGCGCTCCGTGGTCGTCGGTGTGGACCTCGACCAGTTCTTCGCCCCGCTCCTCGACTTCGCTTTCCAGGAGGCCGCGTACCGTGGTGACCGGCTTCTGGCGCTGCACGCGTGGTCGACTCCGCCCGTGGTCCGTGACGCCTCGGCCCTCGTGGCAGCCGAGCGGGAGATCGCCCCGGACGTCGCACGGCGCCTCACACAAGGTCTGACCCCATGGCGGGAGAGGTTTCCTTCGGTGGAACTCGTGGAGCGGCCGTGCGTCGGCGGACCTGCTCGACTGCTTCTGCAGGCGGCGGCGGGTGCGGATCTCGTGGTGGTCGGCCGACGTGTACGCAAAGGGGTGCTCGCCATGCATATCGGGTCGGTGACTCACGCGGTCGTGCACCACTGTGCCGTGCCCGTCGCCGTCGTGGCCCATGAGTGAGAGCGGCCGGGCACGAGCGGCCGGGGGGTCACGGCCCGGGCGGCGGGGCGGACCGGACGTTGACCGACCTGGTCGTGAGGCGCAAGGCCCGCGGGCGTTCGCTGCTTGCCTTGCAGCGGTCGGGGGCGGAGCGACGCCGAGGACCCCGGGCTCATGAACACCGCGGTGGCGGTGTCGAGCGCCCTGTTGGCCGCGTTGTTCTTCGGCGTCGGGTCGGTGCTCCAGCACCAGACGGCACGGCAGGCATCCGTCCGGAAGGCGCTGCGTCTTCGTCTCCTGCTCGACCTGGCCCGTCGCCCGATGTGGCTGCTGGGGACAGCCCTGTCCGTCTCTTCCTTCGCGCTCTTGGCTCTCGCGCTGGCGTTCGGGCCGCTGGTCCTGGTGCTGCCGCTGGCGGCGATGGACCTCATCTTCGCCCTGCCGTTGCTCGCACTGCGGCGCGGGGAGTCGCTGACCCGTTCCGAGGTGGCGGGCATGGTCTGCACGGCGGGAGGAGTGGCCGTGTTCCTCACGGCGCTCCCGCATGCTTCGTCGCGCTCGGGTCCACCGGGGGTGAGCGACTGGGCACCGTCGATCACGGTCCTCGCGGGCGTGGTCGTCCTGCTCGCAGCCCTGGGAGCGAGCCGGCCGGGCCGGGTGCGGACCGGCTCGTACGCCATCTGTGCGGCGTTGACGCTGGCTGTTCTCGACGGCCTGACCAGAAGCACGGCCGGCCGGTTCAGGACGGACGGCTTCGAGGCGCTCTTCCACTGGGAGCCGTACGCCCTGATCGCCGTGGGAGTGACGAGCCTCGTACTGTCGCAGAGCGCCTTCCAGGCGGGCTCTCTGGCCATCAGCCTGCCGATCATCGACACCTTGGAGCCGATCGGCGCGGTGGCCATCGGCGTGGCTGTCTTCGGCGAACAGCTCGCCCTCACCGCCTGGGCCCTGACCATCCAGATGGTGGGGGCCGCGGCGGCCGTGACCGGCATCGTGCTCCTGGGCCGGTCGGCGCTCGCCACCGACTGACGTGGTGGGCCCGTCGGCGTCCCAGTCCTGCGGGAGGAGAGCGACCGGGCCGGGCTGTGGTGCAGGACTGATACCCCATCGTGTCCGCCACCTCGTGGAGCCATGAACTCGGTCGGCCACCCCAAAGAGCAAGCGAGGTCATCGTGAACAGCAACGCCGCATCCGACCGGGGTGCTTTCGCCCCATAGGGGTCGCCCGCTTCCCATATCTCCATCCGCATCTGCGGATGTCCAGGACGCGGCAGGGACGGCGTCCCCGACATGTGTGCAGCTCATCCATGCGGGACGTACGGGCGTCCGCAAAGGGCCATTCGGTCCAGGGCCGGTCCAGGGAACGCAGTCACGGACGAGTACAGGGCACGCGCATGCCCGTGGTCAGCCGGGACAGCGCAAGGAGGAGTGACCCATCCGGCCCTTACCGCGACGCTTTTGCTGTGTCAGCGTCTCGGACGGCAGGTGCACTTACGACCATGGGGCCAGGACCCGTGGAAGAGCGAGGGGCGCGTGCCCCAGGCGGTCCTGAGGCAGTTCACGTTCCCGCGCCGCGTGACGTCACGCGCTTCGGCCACGCCGGCCCGGCGCCACGCCCGCCGCCCGCGACCACACACGACCACACACGACGGAGGAAGCATGCGAAAGGACGAGCGCTCCGAAGGCGTACCCCTGACCGACGAGGAGCTCGACACGCTCGACGCGCACTGGAGGGCCGCCAACTACCTGTCGGTCGGCCAGATCTACTTGATGGACAACCCGCTGCTGAAGAAGCCGCTGGAACCGGCGCACATCAAGCCGCGGCTGCTCGGACACTGGGGCACCTCCCCGGGCCTCAACCTCGTGCATACGCACCTCAACCGTGTCATCAAGCGGTACGGCATCGACGCGCTGTGCGTCTGGGGGCCCGGACACGGCGGGCCGGCCGTCCTCGCCAACGCGTGGCTGGAAGGCAGCTACAGCGAGACCTATCCCGATGTGAGCCGGGACGAGGACGGCATGGCCCGGCTGTTCCGGCAGTTCTCCTTTCCCGGCGGTGTGCCGAGCCATGTGGCGCCCGAGACCCCCGGCTCGATCCACGAGGGCGGCGAACTGGGTTACTCCCTGTCGCACGCCTACGGCGCCGCCCTGGACAATCCGGACCTCCTGGTGGCGTGCGTCATCGGCGACGGTGAGGCGGAGACGGGGCCGCTCGCCGCCTCCTGGCACTCCAACAAGTTCCTCGACCCGGTCCACGACGGAGCGGTCCTGCCCATCCTCCATCTCAACGGATACAAGATCGCGAACCCCACCGTGCTCGCACGGCTGCCGCAGACGGAACTCGACCAGCTTCTGTGCGGCTACGGCCACGAGCCCCTGCACGTCACCGGAGACGACCCCCACGAGGTCCACCGGGCCATGGCCGCCGCGATGGACACGGCCCTCGACCACATCCGGCACATCCAGCAGCAAGCCCGGACCGGCGCCCCCGTCGGACGGCCGCGCTGGCCGGTGATCGTCCTGCGGACGCCGAAGGGCTGGACCGGACCCGCCACGGTCGACGGCGTCCCCGTCGAGGGCACCTGGCGTGCCCACCAGGTGCCCCTGGCGGGCGTCCGCGACGACGAAAGCCACCGGACCCAACTGGAAGCGTGGCTGCGCTCGTACCGTCCCGAGGAACTCTTCGACGAGACCGGCCGGCCGAGCCCCCAGGTGCTGGAATGCGTCCCGGAGGGCGTGCGGAGGCTCGGTGCGACCCGCCACGCCAACGGCGGCCTGCTCCTGCGGGATCTGCCCCTGCCATCGCTCGAACGCTTCGCCGTCCCGATGGACAAGCCCGGCGAGACCCGCCACGAGCCGACAGCGGTACTCGGAGAACTGCTGGAGAACGTCATGGCCTCCACCGGCGAGCGCCGCGATTTCCGCCTCGTCGGTCCCGACGAGACCGCCTCCAACCGCCTCCAGAGGGTGTACGAGGCCACTGGCAAGGCATGGCAGGGCCCGGTCCTGCAGACCGATGAGCACCTCGACCGGCACGGCCGGGTCATGGAGATCCTCTCCGAGCACACCTGTCAGGGCTGGCTGGAGGGTTACCTGCTGACCGGCCGGCACGGGCTGTTCTCCTGCTACGAAGCCTTCGTCCACATCGTCGACTCGATGGTCAACCAGCACATCAAGTGGCTCAGGACCTCCCGCGCCCTGCACTGGCGCGCACCTGTCGCCTCACTCAACTACCTGCTCACCTCCCACGTATGGCGTCAGGACCACAACGGCTTCTCCCACCAGGACCCCGGGTTCGTCGACCACGTCCTCAACAAGAGCCCCGAGGTCGTCCGCGTCTACCTGCCGCCGGACGCCAACACGCTGCTGACCGTCGCCGACCACGCGCTGCGCAGCCGCGACCAGGTCAACGTGATCGTCGCCGGCAAGCAGCCCTGTTTCGACTGGCTCTCCCTCGACGACGCCCGCGCCCACTGCGCCCGCGGCGCCGGCGTGTGGACATGGGCAGGTACCGAGGACGGGACCCGTGACCCGGATGTCGTCCTGGCCTGCGCCGGCGACGTCCCCACCCAGGAGATCCTCGCGGCGGCCGGCCTTCTGCGGCACCATCTCCCTCAGCTCGTCGTACGTGTGGTGAACGTCGTCGACATGACCCGGCTCATGCCCCATGAGGAGCACCCGCACGGCATGACCGACCCGGAATACGACGCGCTGTTCACCCGGGACAAGCCGGTGATCTTCGCCTACCACGGCTACCCCTGGCTCGTGCACCGTCTCGCCTACCGCCGCACGGGCCACCCGAACCTGCACGTGCGCGGCTACAAGGAGGTGGGCACCACCACGACACCCTTCGACATGGTCGTACGCAACGACCTCGACCGCTACCGCCTCGTCATGGACGTGATCGACCGCGTGCCCGGCCTCGGCGTGCGAGCGGTGGGCGTGCGCCAGACCATGGCCGACGCCCGCACTCGCCACCACGCCTTCATCCGTGAGCACGGCACCGACCTGCCCGAAGTCACCGACTGGAGCTGGAGCAACGGCCGGCTGTCGGCATGATTCCACCGTCCGCATCGCGCGCCGGTGAGTGCTCGGCAGCTGCCGGCCTCGACCGCGGCCGAAGGCGTCGCCTCGTACGCCGCCGCCGTGGAGCGCCTGCGTGACGCCGTCGGCATCGAGCCGTCCTTCCGCGCCCTGGGCATCGACGAGACGGTCTTCATCACGGCTCTTCCCGAGCAGGCGCTGAACGCCTACGAGGACCAGTGCGCGCCGGCCAACCCGCGCATGCCGATGCTGGACGACATGGAGGACATCATGCGAGCCGCCTACTACGCCGGACCCCGGCCGTTGCCCTTGATCTGAAGCTCCGGGCCACCCACTCGGCCGTTAGGCTGGCACGGTACGGGCGGGTGTCGACGGAGGAGGCCCAGTGGGCGTGGAGGAGCCGCTGTCGCGGATGCCCCAGATGCGGCTCGACGAGCTGCTGGAGGAGCTTCAGGCGCGCATCAACGCCGCACGCGGCACCCGGGACCGGGTACACAGCCTGTTGGAGGCGGTCGTCTCGGTAGGCCGTGAACTGGACCTCTCCCAGGTGCTGCGGCGCATCGTGGAAGCTGCCGCGCTGCTCGTCGACGCCCAGTACGCGGCGCTTGGAGTGATCGGGCCCGACGGCCGGACCCTGTCGCAGTTCCTCACCGTCGGTCTGACCGAGGAAGAGATCGCGAAGATCGGACCTCTGCCGGCCGGGCACGGCATTCTGGGCGAGCTGATCCACAACCCCGAGCCGCTGCGGCTGACGAATCTCGGCGCCCACGAGGCGTCCTACGGGTTCCCCGCCCATCACCCGCCCATGCGGACGTTCCTCGGCGTGCCCATCCGGGTGCGCGACGAGGTCTTCGGCAACCTCTACCTGACCGACAAGCACGGGGGCATGGACTTCGACGCCGAGGACGAGTCGGTCATCTCGACGCTGTCAGTCGCCGCCGGGGTCGCCATCGACAACGCTCGCCTGTACGAAGCTTCGCAGCGCCAGCAGCGCTGGCTGCAGGCGAATGCCGAGATCACCAACAGCCTGCTTTCCGGCAGCCCGCGACTGGCGGTGCTGGAACTCATCGCCCGCCGCGCCCAGGAAATCACCGGGGCCGCGCTCGCCGACGTCTCCGTGCCCGTGGCCGGTGCGGACGACCTCGTCGTCGAGCTGGCCATCGGCACCGGCGACGAAACCCGACGCGGCTTGGTGGTGCCGGTCGTAGGCTCCCTTTCCGGCGCCGCGTACAAGGCCGGCGCGCCCGTGACCACCGTCGGCCTCGCGGAGGACGACCGCTGCACTGCCGGCCCGCGCCGCTTCGACGGCCTGGGCCCTGCGGTCGCTGTGCCCCTGGGCACAGCCGCTCAGGACACCCGCGGTGTCCTGCTGCTGGCGCGGGACCAAGGAGACCCGGTTTTCACCGAAGCGGAGCTGGAGCCGCTGCTGGCCTTCGCCGGGCAGGCCGCGCTCGCCCTTGAGCTGGCCGAGCGCCGCAGCGACGCCGAGCAGCTCGCCCTCCTGGAGGACCGCGACCGCATCGCCCGTGACCTCCACGACCTGGCCATCCAGCGTCTCTTCGCGACCGGCATGACGCTGCAGAGCGCGGCGCGACTCGTGCAGCACGAGGGTGCCGCCGAACGGGTCTCGCGGGCCGTCGGGGACCTCGACGAAACCATCAAGATCATTCGCTCCACGATCTTCGGCCTGCGTGCCCGTCACGAGGACGCCGGGCCGAGCCTGCGCGCCCGGGTCGCCCGCACCGTGGGCGAGACGGCGACCACGCTCGGATTTCCGCCGCGTCTCAGCATGGAGGGCCTGCTCGACACGGACGTACCGCCCCAGGTGGCCGAGCACGTCACGGCGGCCCTGACCGAAATGCTCAGCAACGCCGCCCGTCACGCACACGCCACCCGGGTCGAGGTCGCCCTGCAGGCCACTTCCGACGAAGTCGTCCTCACCGTCATGGACAACGGGCGAGGCATCCCCGCCGACGGCAGGCGCAGCGGCCTGAGCAACCTCGAGGAGCGGGCCCGCAACGTGGGCGGTGCCCTGGAGATCGTGTGCCCTGAGGAGGGCGGCAGCCGGCTCGTGTGGCGCGCGCCGCTCGTGTCCGGCCCCGCTGTGTGACCGTCGGTTCCTCAGCTGCACGCGCCCTCAAGGTCGTCCGGTGCGACCGGCAGGCTTCACACAGTGAGCTGCAAGCCCGTCACGAGATCCGGCCGGATGCGCAATGCGGCGTTCATGGCGGGGTGTTGCGCCCATGGGCGCACACGGGCGGCAAAACGCGCGAGTTCCCTCTCGTCGGTGACCCGGCGGGCGTAGCCGGTGACCACCACGCTCCAGCCGAGGTGCGTCTCGAGGTCGATGACGTCAGCCTCGTAAGCCACCACGACGCCTGCGGTCTGGGCAGGCGTCACGATGGAGGCCAGCGTGGCGCCGTCGTACAACTGGACGATGATGTCCTCGCCGTCCATGAGGTGGTTGACCGGGCGGACGGCCGGCAGGGCCTGATGAGTGAAGACGATGCGCCCGAGCGAGATGCTGCCGAGCAGCCGCAGGGCCTCGGCACGGCCGAGCTGTCCCATGCGCCGGGGCGCCACCGCCTCACGGTGGTCGTCCACCGTGGTACGGGTGGCTTCGTCCTTCATCGTGCTCACCTTCTGCTCCGGCTCGGCCCCGGACGACTTCGCCGCCTCCGGCCAGCGTCTCCCTCTGCACGCCGGCTCGGTAGGGCCGAACGGACCTTCTCGGTCGTGCCGGTTGCCGGGAGTTCCGAAGGCCGGCTCTCCGCGACGGGTCACGCGAAGGAGCAGGGCACAGCGCGGTCCACGCCCAGGGCGCGGATGACGCGAGCGGGAAGCCGCTGGATGTGGCACAGCCGCAGACGCACACCGGCCCCTACGCACCGGCGGTGCATGCGCAGGAACAGCGCCACGCCGGAACTGTCACAGAAGGTGACCTCTGTCAGGTCGAGCAGCAGTTCCCACTCGGTCTGCCGTGCCAGACGGGTCAGCTCCGCCTCGATGTGCGCGGCGGTGTACAGATCCAGCTCCCCGGCCAGGGCGACTGCAGTCGTGCTGTGGTCCAGCGGGGCCGTGGTCAGGCTGATCGGGGGCGTCGTCATGGCGGCTGCCCTGCTTTCTTGATCCAGGCGGCGTCCCGGGGCCCGAGTGCCCCGGCCGTGCCGACGCCGGAAGTCCACCAGAGGGCGAGCAGTGGACAGGAGGTCCAGCGGGCCCGTACCCGGTGGGTCGAAGGTCCCTCGCCGGCGATGTGCACGGGGCTTTGCGGCATCGGGAACGGGGATGTGCGGGCCTTGGCCACGGTATGAGGGCCGTCCGGCCCTGGGCGAAGGTCCCGCTCGCGCGGCACTATGCGAGGGGAGCCCTTGTGGGCGGAGAACTCGGCGAACACGGAGCGTGTGATGACGGACAGCAGCGGCGGCCTCACGGAGAAGGAGCCGGTCAGGGTCTTCCTTCTCGACGACCATGAGGTGGTGCGCCGCGGTGTGCACGATCTGCTCGATGCCGAGCCCGACTTGACCGTGGTCGGGGAGGCCGGCACGGCCGAGCAGGCGCTGGTCCGGGTGCCCGCACTGCGCCCGCAGGTCGCGGTTCTCGATGTGCGTCTGCCGGACGGGGACGGCGTGAGCGTGTGCCGGGAGCTCCGCTCGCGCATGCCCGACCTCGCCTGTCTGATGCTGACGTCGTTCGATGACGAGGAGGCCCTGCTCGACGCGATCATGGCCGGTGCGTCCGGCTACGTCCTCAAGCAGATCACGGGAACCGACCTGGTCAACGCCGTGCGTACGGTCGCCTCGGGCCAGTCCCTCCTGGACCCCGGCGCCACGGCCCGGGTCATGGCCCGGCTCCGTGGCGGATCGCCGCAGGAGGAGCAGCGGCAGGGTCTGCCCGGATTGAGCGAGCGGGAGCGGGAGATCCTTGCTCTGGTGGGGGAGGGACTGACCAACCGGGAGATCGGCAAGCGGCTGTACCTGGCGGAGAAGACGGTCAAGAACAACATCTCCCGGCTGCTCGCCAAGTTGGGTGTGGAGCGCCGGGTGCAGGCCGCCGTCATCGCCACCCAGGCACTGGCTGCCCGGGAGGACCAGGGCGGTGCGGCAGGGCGGGAGGGCCGCCCACGAGGCTGACGCCGGTCCCCCACGCGGATCCGAGGGGGGGGAGGGGGCTGCCGGCGGAATTTCCCGGCGCACGAGGAACACGAAGGGCCCCGGCAGCCGCCGGGGCCCTTCGTGGTGTGAACCCGGCGGCGTCGGGACGGGCCCTTGTCGACGGTGCCGTTCTCGTGGTGGGGGACCGGTCGCGTGACAAGTCCCCGCCAAGGAGGCCCTCAGTCGTGCGGTACGACGGCGACGGGGCAGGGGGCATGGTGCAGGGCGGCGTGGGCCACCGACCCGATGCGGGTACCGACGGGCGCGCGGCGCGTCCGTCGGCCGACCACGAGCAACTCCGCGTCCGACACGGCGGACAGCAGCACCTGCCCCGCGCTGCCGATCTCGACGTGCTCGATCACCGGGACGTCGGGGAACCGTGTCCGCCACGGGGCGAGCGCCTCCGCCAGGGCCTTCCTCTCGAACGGCTCCAGCCCTCCGGCCTCGTCCGCGAGGAGCATCGAGCCGGGGCTGTAGGCGAAGATCGGTGGCAGGCTCCAGGCCCGAACCGCACGCAGGGCCGCGCCGCGTGCTGCCGCCTCCGCGAAGGCGAAGCCGAGCACCGCGTCGCTCTCCTCCGGCGTGCCCTGCTGGCCCACGACGATCTCGCCGCCCTCCGCCCGAGGCGTCTTCCCGTCGCCGGCGCGCACGGACACCACGGGCCGTTTCGCCGCGGCGATCACCTGCTGACCGTAGGAGCCGAGGAGGAAGCCGACGAACGCCCCGTGGCCCCGCGAACCCAGCACCAGCATCTCGGCCGCTTCGGCCTCCCTCAGCAGGGCGGCGACCGCGGTGTCCTGGACCACTTCGGCGGTGACCGTGAGAGCCGGGTGCCGGCCGGCGACGTGCGTCTCGGCCTCGCGGAGCACAGCACGGGCGGACTCGGCCTGCGTCTCCCTGTCCTGGACGACGGGGACGTCCAGGGGCTGCCAGAGCCAGGCGTGCACGATACGCAGCGACATCCCGCGCAGCTCGGCTTCGCGTGCCGCCCAGTCCGCCGCTGCGAGGCTCTCCGCGGAACCGTCCACTCCTACGGTGATGGCGCTGGTCATGAGGGTGCCTCCATACGGTTCGACGGGCATGGCCGCTTCGGCCGTGCTTCCTGCCCTCAGCCTCCATGAGGCGGCGGTGGTCCGCCGAGGGCCCATCGGCCCTGTCCTGCGGCCATTCGGCCACGGCGTCGTGGCCGTCCGGCCGGTCATGCGCGGCCGCGAGGCCTCCTGGCCCACATCAGGGACCTCCGGCCCCCTGCGCGCACCGACCCGGCCGATCACTGTGGAGGGACAGGCCCGCCAAGCAGCGCCCCGGAGTGCCGGACGGCGATCCTCGGCCCCTGAGTCAGCCTGTGTATGCCGCGTCCGGCAGGTCCGGCCGCCAGACCCACGGAGTCCCCATGTACCGCACCATCACCGCAGGCCTCGACGGATCCCCGGAAAGCCTTGCCGCGACGCAGTGGGCCGCCCAAGAGGCACTGCGCCGTGAAGTGCCGCTGCGGCTGCTCCGCGCGTGGAGCATCGACGAGGATCCCCGTACACGCGTGGTCGACGCGGCGACGGCACGCACATGGGGCGAGCGCACGCTCTCCATCGCTGAAAGGCGACTGCGGGGCCGCCACCCGGGCCTGGAGGTGGAGACGAAGTGGGTCGCCGGCGACCCGGTGGAGGAGCTGTGCACCGCCGCCGAGGAAGCGGAACTGCTGGTGCTCGGCTCCCGTGGTCTGGGCGGCCTGGCCGGATTCCTCGCAGGGTCGGTCTCCCTGGCGGTGCTCGGCCGCACGCGGCGACCTGTCGTCCTCGTCCGCCCGCACGACCCCCTGGAGCCCGAGGAGGAACGTACGGGGGAGGTGGTCGTCGGTCTGGACGTGTCCGCCGCAAGCGACGAACTGCTCGCCTTCGGCTTCGCCGCCGCGGACCGGTACGGCTGCGCGCTGCGTGTGGTGCACCGGTGGGCGGTTCCGGCGCTCTACGGACCCGACATGGCCGGCGCGCTGCCGCTGCTCATGACGGAGGTCGCCGCAGACACGCGACGGGCGCTCGACGAGGCGCTGGCTCCCTGGACCGAGAAGTTCCCGGACGTGGCGGTGGTACGGGACTGCCGCCAGGGCCGGCCGGCTCAGGATCTGATGGAGCTGTCGCACGACGCCCGGCTCGTCGTCGTCGGCCGCAAGGTGCGCCGGTCACGGATCGGCACCCATATCGGGGCCGTCACCCATGCGGTCCTGCACCACTGCCTGGCGCCGGTCGCGGTCGTACCGCACGACTGAACGGCCGCTCCTTCATCCCGGCCACCCGGAGCGATTCCCGCGGTACTGATCTTCTGGTGATGGGGCGCAGCCGCCGCCCGCTGGGACTCGGGCCGTTGCTCGGGCGGGGCCGACCGGCCCCATGGACGGCACCGATGGGCCCTGATCAGGAAGGACAGGCCGGAGGAGAGTGGGTGATGAAGGCGGACCCCTTCCGTCCTCCGCGCAGGCTCCGCACGTCAGGAGAGAAAGATGACCGGACGCAACGTGGAACGCAGGCACAGCCTCTTCCCCGACTTCGACACCTGGTTCGGCCGGGAGTTCCCGGGACTGCCCGGTTGGCGCCCCGCCACCGCCGCGCATGCGATCCCCGTGGAGATGACCAAGGGCGACGGCGCGTACGTGCTGCGCGCCGAACTGCCGGGCATGGACCTGGAGGACATCACCATCACGGCCGAGGACGACCTGATCACGATCACCGCGGAGCACAGGGAGAGCGCGGAGGACAAGGAGCATTCCGAGTTCCGTTACGGAGCCTTCCGCAGGAGCGTACGGCTTCCGGCCACCGTCCCCGCCGAGGGCGTCGAGGCCTCGTACGCGAAGGGTGTGCTCGCCGTCCGGGTCCCGCTGCCCGCCGACGAGAGCAGGACCGTACGGACGATTCCGGTGAAGCGCGCCGACGGAGGGACGTCATGAACCAGAAGCGTGTGCTGGTCGCCTACGGCAGCAAGCACGGCGCCACCGCCGGGATCGCGGACGAGATCGGCAGGACGCTGCGGGCCGACGGCTTCGACGCGGACGTGCTGCCGGCCGACACGGTCAGCGACGTCAGCGGCTACGACGGAGTGGTCCTCGGCGGGGCCCTCTACGCAGGGCGTTGGAACGGCAAGGCGCGCCGCTGCGCCCGGCGCAACGCGGAGGAGCTCCGCCACCGGCCGGTGTGGCTCTTCAGCAGCGGGCCCGTCGACAGCTCGGCCGAGCAGGGCGAGATCCCGCCGGCTCCCGGTGTGGCCCGCCGCATGAAAAAGCTCGGCGCGCGGGAGCACATGACCTTCGGCGGCGCCGTGACGGCCGAGACGCCTGGGCGCATCGCCCGGTCCCTGGTCCGCCACGGCAAGGGCGGCGACTTCCGCAATCCGGCGCGGATCCAGGAATGGGCCCATCACATCGGCACCGAACTGGCCACGACCGACTGAGCGGCACCAGTCCGGCACGGACCACCAGAGGTGCGAGATGGGCCGCCACGCGTGCGCAGATCCCAGGGATCTTCCCCGTGGCGACCAGGATGCGTGATCGCTGACGGACCGGTCTCGTGTCCCCACCCCGGTCTCGTGTCCCCACCCCAGCGGCGTGACGTGTGCCCGCCCGGCGCGGCGTCATCGTCCGTCGCGCTCTCGGTCTGCGGTGAGTTCGCAGCGCACGTCCACCACGCCCTCGACGGCGCGCGCCAGTCGCACGGCGAGGGGGATCAGAGAGGCGTCCCGGACCTCGCCCGCCAGCGTCACCAGGCCGGCGTGGACGCCGACCTCGATCTGGTGGTGCGAGAGAGGGAAGAGGTGGTCGACGACGTCGCGACGGACTTCGGCCGCCAGGTCGTCGTCCGGCCGGAGGAAGACCTTGAGCAGGTCGGACCGGCTCACGATCCCCTGAATGACTCCGCGCCCGTCCACGACCGGCAGTCGCTTCACGTGGCGGGTCGCCATGAGATGCGCGGCCTGCGGCAGGGAAGCCTCCGGACCGATGGTCACGGCGGGGGAGGTCATCAGGTCCTCGGCCCGGCGGGAGGCCGCCTTGGCCGTGTCGTCGAGCCGACGCATCTGCTCGATGAGCCCGACGGGGTGGTCGTGGAGTTCCTCCTTGAGCAGCAGGTCCGCTTCGGACACCACGCCCACGACCCGGCCCTCTCCCTCCACCACCGGAACGGCGGTGACCTTCCACTCCTCCATCGTGGCCACGATCTCCTTGAACTGCGCGCCGCGCAGGACCGCGACGACCTTCTTGGTCATCACGTCGGCGACGGTGAACGGCTGTGCGGTCATGACTGTCTCCTCACCGGGGTGCCGGCGGTGCGCTTCCAGGCTCCCGCGGGACGGTGCGCTCCGGCGAGGGCCGCCCAGGTCACCCCGGGGGCCGATGGGCCCGGGGACGGAGGACCGGACGGCGACGGCTTCACCGCGGTGCACCTCTCGGCACGTATTCGGATCGCCTCGCGGCCACCGCGGGCGGTTGATCCGCAGCAGCCCGGCCTCCGGCGGGGAAACGGAGTCCGGCAGGGGGTTCGACGGGTGTCAGGCAGCGTCGTACTCGTGCGCTTCGGCTCCCCGCCACTCCACCCAGAGCGGATCGTCGAGCACCTCCTCGGCGTCCTCGAGACCGGCGCGACGAAGAAACTCGACGACGTCCCGGTCACTGTGTGCAAGGCCCAGGATGCCGCCGTGGCGGACGGTGACCCGGCGACCACCCGTCGGCGAGGGCGGGTGGACGACGATCGGGGCAGTGCTCATGTGTCCAGGGTGCTCCTGGTCGGTCGCGGTCGGCACCATCGGAATCGGTGCGGCCGGACGGCGGGCAAGGGGTCCCGTAGGGCAGTGCCCGACATGTGTTCCAGCGTCGTCGACGCTGATCCCGTCGGGAGGCCAAGGGGGGCGGGGGCCGACGCACTCGTGATCGTGTCGGGGAAGCTCAAGGCGCTTCGGACGCGCCGTCCGACGGAGTGGGCGGAGATCGGCGCGACGGCCGGGGAGTCGTCATTCCGCGACCCGGACCGCGCGGGCGGGGCGGATGGCGGCCGCGCGGCGGGCCGGTCCCAGGGTGGCCAGGAGGGAGGCGGCGAAGGTGGCTGCTGCAAGGCCGCCGATGCTGCCCCACGCGATGGGGAAGCCGCCTTCGAGACCCGTGAACGCCGCGCTGTTGTGGTACATGAGCCAGGTCGTGAGGACGCCCAACAGGGATCCCAGCACGATGCCCTCCGCGGCCACGAAGGCGCTCTCCGCGAGGAAGGAACGCCGCACGGTCCGTGCCCGGAAGCCGAGGGCCCGCAGGATGCCGATGGTCCGCCGCCGTTCGCGTACCGCCCGGACCATCACCACACCGAGACCGGTGATGCCCACGCCGAGGCCGAGGGCGAGGAAGCCCTGCATGAGGCGGAAGAAGGCGGTGCTGGAGTCGAACTGCCCGCGGATTTCGGAGGCGATCGGCGTGGCGACCAGACTGGACGACAGCTGCTCGCCCTGCAGCTGGGTCGCCAGGGTGTCGGGGGAGGTCCCGGGGCGGGTGCCGACGAGGGCGGAGGCGTTCTGTGCCTGGTCGGCGAAGAGCTCACGCATGCCCCGCTCTCCCATCACCACGGGGTACGTGGTCGAACTGGCGCCGGTGCCGGGGTAGAAGACCATTCCGTTGCTGAGCACGCCGGCGATGACCTTCTCTGCGTCGCGTCCCGTCCGAGGGTCCGTGACCGTCAGGGTGTCGCCGGGGTCGTAGTAGTCGCCGGCCGGTCCGCCGGTGCTCCCGAAGAAGCCGTCGATGACGACGAATCGGGGATCGGTGGCGAGTGCCCGCCATACGGCGGGGTCGTCGTCCAGGCCGGGCAGCCGCTCGCGGAAGGTGATGCCGGTGATCGCGCCGTCGGGGACGCCGACGGCGGCGATGTCGAGCGGCTGATCGCTGCGGTTCCCGGGATCGGTGGCCCGGCCGGCGGCGTTGAGCAACGGTGCCACGGTGGCGATTCCGGCGGCCGAGGGGCCGCCGCTCAGCTCTGCGACCAGCCGGTCGCCCGCGACCTGGGGGTTGTAGTCGAGCCGCAGGGAGTAGCCGGCCGTGGCGTCGTCGACGACTCCGTCGACCCCGGCGCGGAGGATCCCGGAGATCTCCGTCAGGAGGACGAGGACGAACACGATCAGCGTGTACATCACCAGCGTCGCCCCGGTACGGAAGCGTTTCGCCAGCGGATAGGCGACCGCGAGCCGTGCCGCGAGCCCCGATTCCGACGGCCGTTCCAGGAGACGTCGGACGGGGCGGAGCAGTGTCTTCTGGTTGTCGCTGACGAGCACGACGGCGGAGAAGGCGGCCAGCGCGCCCTGGACGACGTACACGGACATGGACGGCGTGTCGAAGATGCGGGGGCGGACCACCGGTGCCAGCAGCGTCCAGGCCAGGACGGCCCCCGCCACCAGGGTCGTGACGGTATGGCGGGGCAGGAGACGCAGCAGCGCCGGAGTGGCGAAGGCGAGGGCGAGCGCGGGCATCAGGTAGGTCGCGTCGGGCTGGCTGCGTGCCACCGCCGGAACCGCCGCGAACGCGCACAGCACCGCGAGCGCGGAGGACACGACGAGCAGCCGGCGGCGCGGCGCCCGCCCCGGGGCGGCGGGAAGATCGCGGATGGCGGCGATGATGTTGAACCTGCTGATGCGGACGCTGGTCGCGAGGATCGCGGCGAAGGCGATCAGCAGGCCAAGAGCGACGCCGTTGAGGATGCTGGTGGGGGTGACGGCGAACGCGATCCGGATGCTGCTGCCGCCGACCGACCATCCGCTGAAGATCTCCGCGGCCACCACGGCGACGCCCCAGCCGACGCCGACCCCGATGGCCACGCCCGGCAGCGCCGACAGCAGTGCGTAGGCGGCCCCTTCGACGGTGAACGACGCGACCAGGCGGGATCGCTTCATGCCGATCGCCCGGACCATGCCCATCTGGGACTTCCGCTCCTCACCCAGCATGACGAAGATGTTCACGAGGAGCAGGGCTCCCGCGATGATGCTGAAACTGCCGATCATCAGGAACAGCGCGCCGAGGGAGTCTCCGGCCTGCTTGGCGTCGCGGAGCACGGTGTGCTTGGGCGTCTCGATCGCCGTCTGTGCCGCGAGGGGGCCGAGGGCCTGCCGGATGTCGGAGGTGACCTGCGGCGTCAAGGCGTCGCCGCCCTCGACACCCCCGCGGTTGGACACGAAGGTGACCGACCGCGGCTCCGCGCCGGCGGCCCGTGCCGCTGCGTCCAGGACGCCGGGTGCCACGAAGGCATCGCGGTTCAGCCGGCCACCCAGGCCCACGCCTGCGAGGCCCTGCTCCGGCACGACGCGGTCCACCCGGTAGGTGTGCGGGGTGCCGAACAGATACAGCGTGATCGGCTCCCCGGCTCCCACGCCCAGCGACTGCGCCAGCGGCGTGTTGATCACGACCCCGCCGGGCTTCGGGCCGGGCCCGTCGATCCCGGACTTCCCGCCGGCCGCGCCGAAGTCCGCGGCCCGGTCGAAGTCCATCTGCCAGGCGAGGACGCGCGGTTCGGCGACTGTGCCGTCGTCGGAGCGCGAGACGGCCGACGCCTGCGTGGCCCGCGCGCTCAGCACACCGTCGACGTCGGGATCGTCCATGAGGGCCGCGAGCCGGTCGGCGACCGCGCGTCCGGCCGGGCCGGGCGGTGCGACGACGCGCTCGTCCACGGGACCCAGGGTCCGGTACGCCTCCTGGCGTACGGAGAAGTTCAGGGTGTCGCCCACGACGAGGGCCCCGATGATGATGGCCGTTCCGAGTACCGATCCGCCGATGACGAGCGCGGCCTCCGTGCGCCGCCGGGCGACCTGGCGGAACGCCAGGCGGCGGGAGACCGGTTGCCGGACGGCGACCAGGACCAGTGCCGCCAGGGCGAGCGCGAGGGCGACGAGCAGCGGGGTCAGCAGGTTCGGGTACATCATCGGCCCCCGGCCGGTTCGCCGGCTGCGCCCGCTTCCGGGACGAATTGCCGGACGTCGTCGACGAGGCGCCCGTCGCGCATCCGGATCAGCCGCGGGACACGGGCGCCGATCGCGCCGTCGTGGGTGACCAGGACGATCGTCTGGCCCTCGTCCCGGTTGAGCGCACACAGCAGGTCCATGACCTGGTCGGCCATGGCGCTGTCGAGGTTCCCCGTCGGCTCGTCGGCCCACACGATGGCCGGCCGTCCGGCGAGAGCACGGGCGATGGTCACCCGCTGCTGTTCGCCGCCGGACATCTCGCTGGGGCGGTGCCCGACACGATGGCCGAGGCCGACCCGGTCGAGCATGATCAGGGCCCGGCGCCGGGCGTCGGCCGGGCGGGTTCCCACGAGCAGCAGGGGGAGTTCGACGTTCTCCACGGCCGAGAAGACCGGGATGAGGTTGAACGCCTGGAAGACGAAGCCCATGGTGCGGGCGCGGTGCTCCGTGCGGGCGGCGTCCGGCATCGCGAAGAGGTCGTGGCCGTCGATCTCCACCCGGCCGCCGTCGATCTCGTCGAGTCCGGACAGGCAGTTCAGCAGCGTGGTCTTCCCGGACCCGGAGGGGCCCATCACCGCCACAAGCTCTCCACGGCGTACGACGAGATCCAGGTCGTCCAGTGCGGTGACGGCCACCGCACCCGTCCGGTAGATCTTGCGCACTCCTGTGGCGACCAGAAGGGGTCGGTCGCTGTTCCTGGCTTCCATGCGAACCTCCGGAAGGACGGGACCGCGCCGGCCGGGCCCCGGCAGGGGGGCGCACTGACGCTCGATCTCCGGGGCCACGGCCGCGCGGATGTCCTGCACCACGGCGGGCCCGGGGCCGGCGCAGAAAGGGTGCTGCTCGGCGTTGACGGCATGCACCTCGGTGCGTCGACGCCACCCACGATGCCCGGCGCCATGACCTTCCACCTCCTGGCGCGATGCCGCCCTGGAACCCAGCGTGCGCGCGGGCACCGTCCCCCAGGAGTGCCGAACGGGCCCGTTCCGGGACCGGCTGGGCCGACGCCGGGACCGACCGGCCCTACCTGGGCCGGCGCGCCGGGTGCGAGCGTGGCAATGATCCCTATTCGTATGCGAAAGGCGGTGGGGTCGATGCAATCGCCGGAGGCGGCAGGCCCCGTGGTGGTGGGCGTCGACGGTTCGGACGCCAGCCTCACAGCCCTGGACTGGGCGGCCGACGAAGCGGCGCGGCACGGCCGCCCGCTGCGGATCGTGCACGCCTCGCTGTGGGAGAGGTACGAAGGCGCCGTGCCGGCCTGGATGACGGACCGGCCCCCGGGGCAGGTCCTCGCGGAGAACATCGCCGGCACGGCCGCCGACCGGGCCCGCCGACGTGCGCCTCGTCTCGCCGTCACTGCGGACGTCCTCGCGGAGGACGCCTCCGGTGCGCTGCTCCGTGAGGGGGAGGACGCCATGATCCTCGTCGTGGGGTCCCGTGGACGAAGCGAGCTGGCCGCCCTGCTGCTCGGATCCGTCGGGCTCGTCGTCGCCGCCAGGGCCCCAGGCCCGGTCGTCGTCGTTCGCGGGGACCGGGAGGCACTGGAGGCGCGCCACCAGCGGATCCTGCTGGGCATCGGGGACCACGACGCGGACGCGGCGGCCGTCGGATTCGCGTTCCACGAGGCGGCGGTCCGGGGTGCGGAGCTCGACGTCGTCCGTACATGGCGGCGACCCGCCCACGAACCGGTCGACCACCCTCTGCTGACCGGCGGACCCGGCACGTACTTCGAGCACCGGGCCTCCGAAATCCTCGACAGAGCCCTCGATCCGCCGGCCGGCGTCTTCCCCGAGGTCCGACTGCGCAGAAGCACCGTCGAGGGCCACGCGCACCGGGTTCTGACCGAGCGATCCGCCGCCGCCGACCTGCTGGTCGTCGGCGCACGACGCCCGGGCCGCCTCGTCGGCCTGGAGCTGGGCAGGGTCGCCCACCGCGCCCTGCACCACGCCGCGTGTCCGGTCGCCGTCGTCCCGCAGCACCACGCCGACACCACGGAGGGAGAGGAGTGAGGAACTCCGCCGCGCCTGGCCCCTGTCGTCGTTCTCACGTCCCGCCGGGTGACCGGACGCCGCATCCACCCGCCGGGCGCGGGACCCCGTCCGCGCCCGAGCTGCGGCGCAACGCGCGTCCGGCCCGTCAGCACGGGTCGACGTCCGTCCGGGGCGCGCGTACCGCGGCATCTCCCCGGGATGACCGGCCCGGCCCACGCGACGGGCCGAGCGGGTCCCGAACGGGGCCGAACGGCCCATCCCGCCGGAGACCGCCCCGGTGCCAACGTGGGAGGTGCCTTCAAGGGCCCGGCTGCCGTGGCCCGCGGCTCACTCGGAGGAGGAACCATGAACAGCGAGACCCCCGTCCGACCGGAGCTCGGGGACGTCGTCGTGGGCGTCGACGGGTCCCCTTCCGCCCGTGCGGCCGCCCTCTGGGCCGCCGCAGAGGCGGACCGCCGCGGGCGTGGGCTGAGCATCGTGCACGCCGCCGACACCGACCGCCGCGCGTACTGGACCGACGCGGAGACGCTCCAGGCGGTACGGGAAGCGGGCCGCGACCTGTTGGCCGAGACCGCGCACGCCGTTCGGGACCGCTTCCCCCAGCTTGCGGTCACCAAGGTGCTCAGCCGCCGGGACTCGGTCTCCGGAATCCATGAGACCGCCGGCGACAGTGGAACGATCGTCGTGGGCAGCCGGGGACTCGGCGGCTTCTCCGCGCTCATGCTGGGCTCGGTCGGCCTCGGCGTCGCGGCCCGCGCCGACGGTCCGGTGATCGTCGTACGCGGGGAGAGCGAGCGACCCGAGACGGGCTCCGTGACCGCGGCCGTCCACGACGCCACGGACCTCGACTGGCTGTTGGTCGCCGCTGCGGAGGCCGAAGCCCACAAGGCGGCCCTGCGCATCGTGAGCGTGTGGAACGTGCTCACCCACGTCGGCAGCGTCGCCACCATGCTCGACGACCTCGATGAGATCGCACGGCGGCGCGTGCACGAGGTGAAGGCCCTCGCCGAGAGCGTCCGCGAGGCGTACCCCGACCTCATCGTCGGACACCACGTGGAGACCGGCACGAGCACGCCGGGCATCCTGATCGAGGCGAGCGCGCGCACCGACCTCCTCGTGATGGGCCGCGGCCGCCATCCTCTGGGCGTGGGCCGGTCCCTGGGACGCGTGGCGCACGCCCTGATCCATCACGCCCACTGCCCGGTCGAGATCGTCCCGGCCGCTCCCCTCGTGACACGTGACGAGGAGTCATGAGCGAGGTACTGGTCGGCATCGACCCCCGAGACCTGTCCGTCCCAGCCCTGGTCTGGGCCGCCGACGAAGCCGTGCGCCGAGGCGCCCGGCTGCGTCTGATCGTCGCTGTTCCCCCGGTCCATGACCGCCTCCCGCATGCTGCGGTCGCCCATCTGAGCGCCTTGCGGGTCCGCGCGGAGTCGATGCTCGGCAACGCGGAGGACCTCGTACGGGGCCTCCACGACGAGCTGTCGACCGCCACGGAGATCGTCCACGGAGTGCCGGCGGCCGTGCTGTGCGAGAGGACACCGGATGCGACCCTCACCGTGGTCGGCTCCCGTCGTCTCGGCAGGGCCGCGGAAGTCTTCAGCGAGGGTTCCGTGGCGGTCCCGCTGACGGCACGGGCCGACTGCCCCGTCGTCGTGATCCGGGAACCGGGTAACACGTCCGTCCACCCGGCGCTCATCGTCGTCGGCGTGGACGGGAGTCCCGAGTGCCGGGCGGCCGTCGCCTTCGCCATGGCGGAGGCGAGTCTGCGCGAGGCACGGCTCAGGGCGGTCTGGGTGTGGCCCCGGCCCCTGCTGTCGCACAGCGACGGCGACGAGGGCCTGGCCGAGCGTCGCCGGCTGCTCGCCGAATCGATCGTCGACCTCTCGATCCGGCACCCTGACGTCGATGTGGAACAGGTGGTCGTGCGGGGCCACCCGGTCGAGGAACTCAGCCGCGCGTCGCTGGAAGCACTCGCGGTGGTCGTCGGACGCAGGGGCCGCGGGGGCTACACCGGCATGCGACTCGGCTCCACGGTCCATGGACTGCTGCACCACGCCGAGTGCCCCGTGATCACCGTTCCCCCGCCCACGGCGGGAGGGGCGGTCGGTAGTCCGTCCGGGGCGGACCGGTCCCGGGCCCGTCCGGACCGACCGGCCCCGGCAGGGTGACGCGGCCGGCACCGGGACGCCTCGCCCCGGCGGCGCGACCGGCAGCGCGACGCTCGCGGCCTCGGGGGAAAGGCGCACGCGCCGAGCGCCGGGGCCGGGCTTCCCGGGGGTGAGGACCGCGGCCGTCGGCATCGGCGGCGTCACGGGCGAACCGGTTCCGGTTGCGTCGGCACACGTGCGCGGAACCCTGGAAGAGACCGCGCCTCCAGGAGCTCGGTCCGCCGCATGGCCGCTCTCGACGAGGAGCATGCTGCCGGTCACCGACCCACCCCGCCCGGGGAGCTGCGCAGAGGCGGTCGTCGGACCGGTGGCAGCGGGGCCGGTCGGCCCCTCCGATGGACCGGTCGGCACCTGCGCCGCCGCGGTCCGGCCGCCGAGCCTGGACGAGGGGGACATCCGAACGCGTGACAGGAAGCAGGTGGGCGTCATGAAGGCAGCCGTCTTCCAGGGACCGGGCCGGATCGCCTGGCAGGACGTACCCGACCCGGGCATCGAGGACCCCGGGGACGTGATCGTGAGGGTCGACGTCGTGACGATCTGCGGCACCGACCTGCACATCCTCAAGGGGGACGTGCCGGAGGTGACGCCGGGCCGGGTGCTCGGCCACGAAGCGGTGGGCACGGTCGTCGAGACGGGACGGGACGTCCGCACGGTACGGCCCGGCGACCGCGTCCTGATCTCCTGCATCTCCGCCTGCGGCCGCTGCCGCTTCTGCCGCGAGGGCCGCTACGGACAGTGCCGCGGAGGAGGGGGCTGGGTCCTCGGCCACCTGATCGACGGGACACAGGCCGAGTACGTCCGCGTCCCGTTCGCCGACCTGTCCGTCCACCCGCTGCCGAGCGCGGTCGACAGCTTCGACGCGGTGCTGCTCGCCGACATCTTCCCCACCTCCTACGAGGTGGGCGTCCTGAACGGCCGGGTGCAGCCCGCCGACACGGTCGTCGTGGTCGGCGCGGGCCCCATCGGCCTGGCCGCGATCGCCACCGCCCGCCTGTACAGTCCCGGCCGGATCGTCGCCGTCGACCTCGCCGAATCGCGGCTCGCGGCGGCGCGCGAACTCGGCGCCGACGCCACCGTGGCGGCCGACGAGGGTCCGGAACAACTCGTCGAGGATCTGACCGACGGCCTCGGGGCCGACGTCGTCATGGAGGCCGTGGGAGTGCCCGAGGCCTTCGAGATGTGCACGCGGATGGTGCGGCCCGGCGGGCGGGTCGCCAACATCGGCGTGCACGGCAAGCCGGCGGCCCTGCACCTCGAAGACCTCTGGATCAAGGACGTCACGATCACCACCGGCCTCGTGGACACCTCGTCGACCCCCATGCTGCTGCGCATGATGGCGGCCGGCAGACTGCCCGCGGCCGAGCTCGTCACCCACCGTTTCGAGATCGGGCAGATGGAGGAGGCGTACGACGTCTTCGGCCGCGCCGGCGACACCGGCGCGCTGAAGGTCGCGCTCGGCGGTCCGCAGCACACGGCCGTGCAGGTCGCCGGCTCCCCGGACGCCGCATGAGCGGTCGGCCCCGGAGCTTTCCGCCGCCGCGGGGCGTCGTTCTCGACACCGACGGGGTGCTGCTCGACTCCGCCGCCGTTCACGCGGCGGCGTGGAAGTCCGCGTTCGACGTCTGCCTCGCGGAACTGGCCCGCGACGGCGAGGGATGGGTGCCGTTCGACGCGGACGCCGAGTACCGGCGGTTCGTCGACGGCAGATCACGCCACGACGGGGCGGAGGCGTTCCTGACGGCCCGCGGCATCCGCCTCCCGCCCGGAGAGCCCGGTGATCCGCCCGGCTGCGGGACCGTCTGGGCTGTCGCGGCGCGCAAGGAAGCGGCCTTCCGGGAGGCGCTGGCCGCCGAGCCGGTCACGGCCTTCGAGGACGCCGCTCCGGCGCTCGCCGCCCTCCGCTCGCGGCGCGTGCCGTGCGCCGCCGTGTCGGCGTCCCGCCACGCCCGTGCGCTGATCTCCGCCGCCGGTCTGGACAAGGTCCTCGCCGCCGTCGTGGACGGCGAGGCGGCCGCCCGCCTCGGTCTCGCCGGGAAGCCGGACCCCGCGCTCTTCCTGCACGCGGCCGGCCTCCTGGGCATCCGGCCCGGCGATGCCGCGGTGGTCGAGGACGCCCTCGCCGGAGTCCGCGCGGCCCGTAGGGGCGGCTTCGGCCTCGTCGTCGGTCTCGACCGCAGCCCCGACCGGCACGCCGCCGGCCTCCTGTACGGGGCGGGCGCGGATCTCGTCGCCCCCGACCTCAGCACGCTGGTACGGACCGTCTGGGGGGAGCGCGGATGAGCTCCGGCTGGACCTGGACCTACGACCGCTACGAGCCCGCTCGTGAACGGCTCGTCGAGTCCCTCTGCACGCTCGGCAACGGCAGGTTCGCCACCCGCGGCTCGGCGCCCGAGTGCGCCGCCGGTCCCGTGCACTACCCGGGCACGTACCTGGCCGGCTGCTACGACCGGCGCGCCTCCGTCGTCGCCGGTGTGCGCGTCGAGAACGAGGACCTCGTCAACCTGCCCAACTGGACGCTGCTGCGCTACCGCTGCGTTCCGGAGGGCGGGCCGCCCGGCGACTGGCTGACGGCCGACTCCGAGCACCTGCGCCACTACGACGTGCACCTCGATCTGCGCGGCGGAGTGCTGGCCAGGCACCAGTTCTTCCGGGACGCCCAGGGGCGTGGCCTGCGCGTCGGACACGTCAGGATCGTGCACATGGGGGACGCCGCGCTCGCCGCTCAGAGCACGACCTTCCGCGCCTACGGCTGGAGCGGCGCCGTCGAGGTGGAGTCCGTCCTCGACGGCGCGGTCACCAACGCCGGCGTCGAGCGGTACCGGGACCTGGAGGGGCGTCATCTCACCGACCACCGCAGCGGCTTCCGCCCCGGCGGGGTGGCATGGCTGTCCTGCCGTACGGCCGACCCGGGCAGGCTCGTCGCCATGGCCGTGCGCACGGTCACCCGGCCCGACCGGCCCGCACAGGAGGACAGCCGCACCACCGGCACCGTCCAGACGTACCGCCTGCCCCTCGCCCCCGGCCGCTCCGTCACCGTCGTGAAGACGCTGTCCCTGCGCACCTCGACGGACCGGCCCGCCGGCGACCCCTTGGCAGCCGCCTGCGACGACGCCGCCCGCGCCCCGGCCTTCCCCCGGCTGGTCGCCACCCACAAGGCGGCCTGGCAACGCCTCTGGGAGCAGGGCGAGCTGCACGTGCCCGGGAAGGCCGGGCACATCCTGCGTCTGCACCTCTTCCACCTGCTCCAGACGCTGTCCCCGCACACGGCGGAGCTCGATGCCGGAGTCCCCGCCCGCGGTCTGCACGGCGAGGCGTACCGGGGCCACGTCTTCTGGGACGAGCTGTTCGTCCTGCCCTACCTCAGTCTCCACTTCCCCGAAGTGGCCCGGGCCCTGCTCATGTACCGGCACCGCCGGCTCCCGGCCGCCCGGGCGGCGGCGCGCGGTGTCGGCGGCGTAGGCGCGATGTACCCGTGGCAGAGCGCGAGTTCCGGGCGCGAGGAGACCCAGGAGCGCCACCTCAATCCGCGCTCCGGCCGCTGGCTGCCCGACTTCTCACGGCTGCAGCGCCACGTGGGCTCGGCCGTCGCGTACAACGTGTGGCGGTACGCGCAGACCACCGGCGACCAGGGGTTCCTGCATTCCGCCGGGGCCGAGATGCTCCTGGAGATCGCCCGCAACTGGGCCGGGTCCGCCACGTACGACCCGGCCCGCGGCCGCTACCGGATCCGTGGGGTGGTGGGCCCCGACGAGTACCACGACGCCTATCCCGGCGCCACGGTCCCGGGCATCGACGACAACGCCTACACCAACGTGACCGCCGCCTGGGTGCTGGCCCGCGGGCTCGACCTCCTGGACGAGCTGCCCGACGGGCGGCGCGCGGAACTGTCCGAGCGGCTCGCGCTCGACGACGAGGAAGTCGCCCGCTGGGACGACGTCTCGCGCCGCCTGTATCTGCCGTTCCACCGTGGCCTGGTGAGCCAGTTCGAGGGCTACGGGGACCTGGCGGAGCTCGACTGGGAGGCGTACCGGGCCCGGTACGGCGACATCCGCCGGCTCGACCGGATCCTGGAGGCCGAGGGCGACACCGTCAACCGCTACCAGGCGTCGAAGCAGGCCGACACCCTCATGCTCGGCCACCTCTTCAGAACCGAGGAGCTGTACGCGCTGTTCGCCCGCCTCGGCTACCGACTGGACGACGAGACCTGGCGCGCCACCGTCGCGTACTACCTGAGCCGAACCAGCCACGGATCGACGCTCAGCAGCCTGGTGCACGGCTGGGTCCTGGCCCGACAGCAGGGAGCCTACGCCTGGCGCTACTGCGAGGAGGCGCTGCTCGCCGACGTGGCCGACGTCCAGGGCGGCACGACGGGCGAGGGCATCCACCTGGGGGCGATGGCCGGGACGGTCGACCTCGTGGAACGCGGCATCACCGGCCTGGAAGCCGGGCCGGGCGAGTTGCGCGTGGCTCCGGTGGCGCTCGCGGAGATCCCGCGGTTCGCCTTCACGCTGTGCGTCCAGGGTCACCGGGGCGTGCGCGTGCGGGTCCTGCCGGGGCGGCTGGCCGTGCGCGTACCGACGTCGCCGCGCGGCCCGCTCACCGTCGTCCTCCCCGGGGAGCGGCGGTTCACCGTCGCGCCCGGGGAGGAACGCTGGCTGCGTCTGTGACGGGAGAGGACTCCGGGCTTCAGGCGAAGGTGAGCACTTCGGACACCGGCCGGCGCGGTGTGGCCCGGCCACGAGGCCCGTATCCCAGGCGGATCATCATCTGGACACAGCCCGTCGCGGACCCCGGGTCCCGCGCCACCGCGCGCAGTTCGGGCCACTCCAGCGGCTGGGACATGAGCGAGGTCGACAGCCCTTCGAGGGTGGCCCGCAGCAGCACCCGATGCAGCGCCTGGCCGGCCTTCAGCCATTCCACAGGGGTGTCCCGGAGCGTACCGAGCAGGGCGATCTGCGGGCTCTTCTCGAAGCGCGCGGTCTCGCGCCCGGGGGCGCGCCGGTGGGATCCGAAGTCCCGGACCGGCGAGGTGACGTCGTACTGACGCGGACCGAAAGCGTACGAGGGGATCCCCTCGGTCCGGGCACCCTCACCGGCCGCGCCCGTGGGCGTCCAGGCGGCGAGCTCCTCGCGCACCGAGGCGTCGGCGGCCTCGAATCTCTCGGCGTCCCGGACGAGTTCCAGGACCGTGTCGGTGTGCCAGGCGCCCGGCACGACCAGCCGGCAGCCTTCCAGGAACGCCGCCGCCCGCAGCCCGTCGACGATCTCGGCGGGGATCCGCTCCTCGCTGAACGGGAAACGGCTCGTGTGGCGTTCGTGCAGCGCCGGCTGGAGCGCGGCCAGCTCCTCGTCCTGCTCGACGGCGGCTTCCCCCAGACGTACGTCGGCGAGATGCCAGGGGTCGTCGGGGTCCGGCAGCAGCCGGACGACGGCGTGCCGGCCGTGGTGGGCGGCGGCGACGCGCAGACCGAACAGGGCGGCGCCGCAGCCGAGATGGAGGGCCCGATGATCGGGATCTTCCCGGGGCATTCCGCGCCCGGGGTCGCCGTGCAGCTCGATGGTGCCGGTCTCGTTCCGGTGGAGGAACTTCCACGGCTGAGCGTTGTGCATGGACGGCGCGGTGACGGCGTCCTCGACCAGCGACGTGACGAGGGTTCGGGCAAGAACTTCTTCGGACACGGTTCGTCCCGTCTGTGAGGGATCACCCAGTGATCTCGTGTGCGCTGCGGGCGGGAGTGGCGGGGCCAGGGGCGCCCTCGCCGAGGGACAGCCGGTCGACCACGGCGACGACGCCGTCCCGGTCGCGTACGGGCAGGCCGCTGATGTCGTGCTCGGCGAGCAGCTCGGCCACCTCACGGAACGGCGTCGCCAGGACGACCGAGACGACGCCGTCCGTCATGAGCGCACCGACCTTCAGAGGCTTCATCGCAGGGCCCTCCTGTTCGAGCGTCGCCGACGTCCGCGTCCGGACGGCGGTGGCCTTGCCCCTCCCACCCTTCCTCGCGCGACGCGCGGCGGCGAGGGCCGAACGGTCCACGCCGGGCCCGACGGACCCGACCGTACGGAGCGGGACCTCCGGACCCGTCGTTGCCCCCAGTGGCCCTCCGGCCCCACCGGCCCTGGATGACACGGTGGGAGCAGCCCCGGACGGACGTTGCCGAGCGAACCCTGAGGGACCGGACGAGGAGGAGCCATGGACGGAACCACCGACCGTCCCGGCCTGGGCAGGGTCGTGGTCGGAGTGGACGGTTCGCCGTCCGCCCGGACCGCCGCGCTGTGGGCCGCGAACGAGGCGGTGCTGCGCGGCAGTGGCCTCACCGTCGTCCATGCGACGGACCTCGATGCCGCCGCCCGGCTTCTCTCCGCAGCGGAGCGCGACCGGCTCGGACGCGCCGGCAAGGAGCTGCTCGACCGGGCCACCGAGGCGGTCACGGCGCGCCACCCCGACCTCGCGGTCGTCACGGAACTCAGCGGCGGTCCACCCGAGCAGGCCCTGCGGAGGGCGGCCGCGCTGAGCGGCACGATCGTCGTCGGACACCGAGGCCGCGGCGGGTTTTCTTCGCTCCTGCTGGGCTCCGTCGGACTCGCGGTCGCGGCCGGCGCGACGACACCGGTGGTCGTGGTGCGCGGCACCGCCGAGCCCGCGGAGGCGGGCGCCGTCCTCGTGGCGGTCCGGGACGACAACGACATGGGCTGCGCCCGGGCCGCGGCCCGCGAGGCCTTGCTGCGCAAGGTCCCGCTCCGGCTGCTGCACGTCTGGGGCACGTCCTCGTACACCGGCGCACGAGTCGTGCTGCGCAACGGCAAGGCGGCCGAGGCCGGTGCGCACGCGCGTGCGTCGACGGCCGTCGCCGACCGGCTCCGGGACGAGTTCCCGGACCTGACCCTGGAAGCCGAGGGCGAGAAGAACCAGAGCGTGCCCGGAGCGCTCGTCGAGGCGTCACGGCACGTCGACCTCCTGGTCGCGGGAGGCCGCAGGGCGCCCGGCCACCTCGGGCCGACGCTCGGCCGGACCACCCTCGGGCTGCTGCAGCACGCCTCCTGCCCGGTGGAGCTGATCCCGCGGCACGGCGCCGGACACGGGAGCACCTCGTGAGCGGCGCGACGGAGCACACGGATGTCGACCCTGTTCACCTCGCGGTGGCCCGGCCGGCCGACGAGGTTCTCCGGCACCCCGAGACGGTCCCGGCGGCGATCGAGCCGGCCGGCAGGGCCACGGGCCTCACCGGCGCGGAGGCCGCTCACCGGCTCGCCGCCACGGGCCGCAACGAGGTGGTCGCGAGGAGGCCCGTGCGCCTCCACACGCGCATCCTGGCCCAGATACGCGATCCCCTGATCATGGTGCTCCTGGGGGCCGTCGCGCTCACCCTCGCGATCGGCGACCACCCCGACGCGATCGTCATCGCGCTGGTCGTCGTCGTGAACACCGGCGTCGGGGTCGTGCAGGAGATAAGGGCCGACAACGCCGTCGCCGCCCTCTCGGCGCTGAGCGCTCCGCACGCGCGGGTCAGGCGGGACGGCGCCGTCCGGGACCTGCCCGCCGCGGAGATCGTTCCGGGCGACGTGCTCCTGCTCGGGGAGGGGGACATCGTCGCAGCCGACGCGGAACTCGTCGAGGCGTCCGCCCTGCTGCTGGACGAGTCCATGCTCACCGGGGAGTCGGTGCCCGTCGACAAGGACACAGGAGGCACGCTCGGCGCCGGTACCGTCGTGGCGCGCGGCCGCGGTGTGGCCGTCGTGACCGCGACCGGCGCCTCCAGCGCGCTCGGCCGCATCGCGGCACTGCTCGACGACCGCCGTGAGCCGACGCCGCTGCAGGGCCGCCTCGCGTCCCTCGGCCGCGTGCTTGCCGCGGTGACGCTCGCCCTGTGCGTCCTCGTCTTCGCCCTCGGCCTGATACGCGGGCTCCCGCTCGGCACGATGGCGGTCACGGCCATCAGCCTGGCCGTCGCGGCCGTCCCGGAGTCCCTCCCGGCTGTCGTCACCCTGGCCCTCGCCCTGGGGGCCCGCCGCATGGCCGCCCGGCACGCCCTGGTGCGACGGCTGCCCGCCGTGGAGACGCTCGGCTCGGTGTCCGTCCTCGCCACCGACAAGACCGGAACCCTCACCGAAGGACGCATGGTCGTCCAGCACGTCTGGACGCCCCGAGGGAGCGTGGAGCTCCGGGGGGTCGGTTACGAACCCGACGGGGAGGTCCTCGTCGACGGGAGACCGGCGGAGGCTGACGAAGTCGAGCCGGCTCGGGAACTGCTGACCGTCACGGTGCTGTGCAACGACGCCGCGCTGCGGCCACCGGATCCCGGTACGCCCGACGGTCGCTGGGCAGCCCTCGGCGACCCGATGGAGGCCGCCCTGCTGGCGGCCGCGGCGAAGTCCGGGTGCCGGGATCAGCCGGCTCTCGCGAGGAGCCTCCCCCGGATCGGGGAAGCGCCCTTCGACAGCCACCGCAAGCGCATGACCACGTTGCACGCGGCAGGTTCGGGCCGGGTGCTCGTCTGCCTCAAGGGCGCCCCCGAGGCGGTACTCGATCCCGCGGTGCTCGTGGACCGTCCGGAGGACCTGGACCGGGCCCGGCAGCAGGCCGCCGCCCTGGCGGCGCGCGGCTACCGCGTGCTCGCGGTCGCCTCCGGCGTACGGGCCGGCGTGCCGGAGCCGGTCGCCGCGGCGGAATCACGGCTCGCCCTCTGCGGGCTCGTCGCCCTGAGCGACCCGGCCAAGCCGCGTGCCGCGGCGACTCTGGCCTCCTGCCGGGCCGCCGGGATCACCCCCGTGCTCATCACCGGCGACCACCCTGCGACGGCGAGAGCCGTGGCGGCCGACGTGGCCCTGCTCGGCGACCGAGGCGCGGACGCGGACGGGTCGGCCGCCCGCGTCGTCACGGGCGCCGACGTGGCCGCGGGCCGGGTCCCCGACCTCACCTCCGTACGGGTCTTCGCCCGCACGGACCCGCAGCAGAAGCTGGACATCGTCGAGGCATGGCGGGCCGGGGGAGCGGTGACCGCCATGACGGGAGACGGCGTCAACGACGGCCCGGCCCTCCACCGCGCCGACATCGGCGTCGCGATGGGGGCGAGGGGCACGGAGGTGGCGCGGCAGGCCGCGGACCTCGTCCTGACGGACGACGAGCTCTCGACGGTCGTCGCGGCCGTCGAGGAAGGGCGGCGCGTCTACGACAACATCCGCCGCTTCCTCGTCTACGGGATGGCAGGCGGCGCGGCGGAGATCCTGGTGATGCTGATCGGCCCGCTGCTGGGCCTTCCGCTTCCCCTGCGGGCGGGCCAGATCCTGTGGATCAATCTCCTCACGCACGGCCTCACCGGCGTCGCCATGGGCGCCGAACCGGCCGCCCCCGGAACCATGCTCCGCCCGCCCCGCCCTCCGGGCCAGCACATCCTCGGCGGCGGCGCCTGGCAGCGACTGCTCGTCCTGGCCGCCGTCGTCACCACCGCGACGCTCGGCGCGGGGCTCGCCGCGCGGGCCCTGGACCTCGCCTGGCAGAGCGTCCTCTTCCTCGCCCTGCTCGCCGCCCAGCTCGGCGTCGTCCTCGGGCTGAGAGCCCGACTGCTGACCCGGAAGAATCCCTTCCTTCCGTGCGCCGTCGTCGCGTCCGCCCTCTTGGCCGTGGCCGCGCTGTACGTACCGTTCCTGAGCGCGGTCCTGGAGACCGAGCCCCTGAGCCCGGCCGGCATCGGGCTCGCCGCCGTCTGTGCGCCGGCAGGGTTCCTCGCCGCGCGCCTCGTCCGGACGGCTTTCCGACGGACCGCCCCAGCGGGAGCGAACGGCACATCGGGACTACCGTGAGAGCAGGCGCGCCGGGTCCGTCAGGCGTGCCTCACGCGACCGGAGGTTCCGATGGACCGGGAGGGCACCGAGCCGGCGGATGCGCGGCTGCCGCGGCTGAGGCTGGACGAACTGCTCGAAGAGCTCCAGGTACGCATCGACGAGGTACGAGGCACCAGGGACCGGCTCAACGGGCTCCTCGAAGCCGTCATCTCCGTCGGCCGGGAGCTCGACCTGCCGCAGGTGCTGCGTGGGATCGTGGAAGCGGCCGTGACCCTGGTCGACGCCGAGTACGGAGCCCTGGGCGTCATCGGGGAGGACCAGAGACTCGCCGAGTTCCTCCCCATCGGCATCGACGACGACGTGCGCGAGAGGATCGGCGCGCTGCCGTCCGGACACGGCATTCTCGGCGAGCTGATCCGCCACCCCGAGCCGCTGCGCCTGTCCGAACTCTCCGAGCACCCGGCCTCGTACGGCTTCCCGGCCCACCACCCACCCATGCACGCGTTTCTCGGCGTCCCGATCCGCGTCCGCGACGAGGTCTTCGGCAACCTGTATCTCACCGAGAAGCGGGGCGGGGCGGACTTCGACGCCGAGGACGAAGCCGTCGTCACGACCCTGGCCGTCGCCGCCGGCATCGCCATCGAGAACGCCCGGCTCTACGAACAGGGCCGGCTGCGCCAGCGCTGGCTGGCCGCGAGTTCCGACATCACCAGAGCCCTCCTTTCCGGCGCACAGGAGACCGAGGTCCTCGACGGGATGCTGGAGCGGGCCGTGGACATCGCCGGCGCCGACATCGGGGTCTTCTACCTCCTCGGACCGGGCGGCCAACTACGGGGCTCGCTGGCCTGCGGCGAAGGAGCGGAGGCGCACCGGGACGTCGTCCTGCCCAGCAGCCGGGGAACCCTCGCCGCCGCGGCGTTGTCACGGGACGGTCTGATCACCGTGGCCGACGTCGAGCACGACCCCCGCATCACCACCCAGCCCGAACGCTGGCGGGGCTTCGGGCCGGCGGTGGCCGTCACGGTCGGCACCAAGGAACGGATGAGCGGCGTCCTGATCCTCGCCCGGCGGACCGGGCGGCCCGTCTTCACCAGTGCCGAGATCAGCGCCCTGCCCGGATTCGCCGGGCAGGCCGCGCTGGCCCTGGAACTGGCCGACCGGCGCCGTGACGCGGAACAGGTGAGCCTTCTGGAGGACCGCGACCGGATCGCCCGTGACCTGCATGACCTGGCGATCCAGCGTCTCTTCGCCACCGGTATGACGCTGCAGAGTGCCCGTCGTTTCGTCGAGCACCCGCAGGCGGCCGACCGGATCGGGCGGGCGATCGACGATCTGGACGCCACGATCAAGATCATTCGCTCGACGATCTTCGGCCTGCGGGCACACGAAGTCGCCGGAACGGCGCCCCAACTCAGGAGCAGCGTCGTGAAGGCGGTCGACGTGGCCGCGTCGACGCTCGGGTTCGCCCCGGCGCTGCGAATGGAAGGTCTGCTCGACACCGATGTGCCGGCCGAGGCGGCGGAGGAGGTGGTCGCCGTCATCGGTGAGGCACTGACCAACGTGGCCCGGCACGCGCAGGCCCGTCACGCCGAGGTGGCGGTCGTGGTCGAGGAGGCCGTCCTTGCCGTGACGGTGAGCGACGACGGAATCGGCATGAGGCCCGGCGTGGCCCGCAGCGGGCTGCGCAACCTGACGGAAAGGGCCGAGCGTCTGGGCGGAGACATGTCGGTCCGAGCCCGGCCGGGCGGCACGGGCGGGACCCTGCTCGAATGGCGCATCCCGCTCCCGTCCGACCAGGTCTGAGGGAGCTACTCGTCCTCGGTGGCGTGCTCGTGGACCTGTGCGGCGATGACCGCGGCCTGCGCGCGGCGTTCCACGCCCCCCTTGCCCAGGAGCCGTGAGATGTGGTTCTTGACCGCTTCTCCGACAGGTAGAGGCGCTTGGCGATCTGCCGGTCGGGGAGCCCGTCGCCGATCAGTTCGAGCACCGACCGCTCCCGCTCGGACAGGCCCGCGAGCCGTTCGTCCTCCGGCGGCTTCGGGATCGCGCAGCGAGTGCATGAGCCGCGCGGTGGTGGCCGGGTCGAGCATCGACTGTCCCGTGGCCCCCGTCCGTACGGCCGACACGAGGTCATGAAGCGTCCTCATGAGGGGCCGAGATCCATCCGCACGTCGACGACCCCCTCCACGGCCCGCGCGGCCCGCGCCAGCAGCGGCACCAGCGACCGGTCGCGAAGAGCACCACGCAGCGTCGCCACGCCCTCCGTGACCGTCACGTCCAGCTCCACGAGTGCCGGCCCGGCGAGCACCGTTCTGCGGATCTCTGCCTCGATCTCGTCGTCCTTGCGGAGGAACACCTTGAGCAGGTCGCTCCGGCTGACGACCCCCTCCAGCAGCCCCAGCTCGTTCACCACCGGCAGGCGCTTCACCTTCCGCCGGGCCATGATCCGCGCCGCCTCCGCGAGCGTGGCGTCCGGGTGGACGGTGACGGCCGGACTCGACATGAGCTCCCCGGCCCGTACGGCCCCGGCCTTGGCGACGTCGGCGAACTCGTCCGGAAGAGGTTCTTCTCCGCGGAACTCCTCCTTCGGCAGCAGATCCGCCTCCGACACGACCCCCACGACGCGCCCCTCCCCCTCCAGGACCGGGAGGGCGCTCACCTTCCACTGGTCCATCAGGGCGACGATCTCCTTGTAGGGCGCATCACGGCCGATGGCGATGGCGGTATGGGTCATGACGTCGCTGACGGTGTAGCTGGAGGAGGGCATGGTCGCCTCCGCAGGGCTGAGGGGTACGGGGCGCATGACACCGGACTGCGAGGCGGCGTCATGCAACCTCCGAGCGGGTCTTCCTCACCGATTCTGCTCTCACCGACCGCGCGTGAGGAGGGCCGTCCGGCCCTATGCGGACTGCACCCCCAGTGACTATTCGGAGGAGGGCACGAACGAAAGGGGTCACTGGTCCGGCACGCAGGGTCGGGATCTGGGCGACGGCTCGCCCCCCGTACCGTTCCTATCCGCGTGTCGCGGGCGGCCAGCCGTGTCCCCAGCCGCCCTGGACCATCGTCTGGAAGGCCCATCCTGGGCACGGCGGGCCCGTGCCCAGGACCTCTGCACGCGGTCGCTCGCACTCTTCCGCGCCCTCGGCGACCGCGCTGGTGAAGCCGGATGCCTGACCGACCTCGGCATCGTCCACGAACGCCAGGGGCGGTTCGACGACGCCGACGACCACCACCAGCAGGCACTGCGCGTGTACCGGGAGACGGGATCACGCATCGGCGAGACCATCGTGCTGAACAACATCGGGCTGCTGTACCAACGGCAGGGCCGCTTCGACGAGGCCCGGCAGCACCACCACCGAGCCTTGGAGCTGAGCCGCGCTTTCTCCTTCCCAGGAGACGAGGCCGAGACGCTCAACGCTCTGGCCGAAGCATCCCGGTCCCTGGGTGATCTCCCCCGAACGGTGGTCGAACACGACACCGCGCTGGCCCTCGCCCGCGAATTCGGCTACCGCTCCGAGCAAGCCCGGGCCCACGACGGCCTGGCCCGCGTCCACCGCGACCTCGGACACATCGACCTCGCCCACGTCCACGCCCGACACGCCCTCGACCTCCACACCACCCTCGCCGTCCCCGAGGCGGACGAGATCCGCACCTTCCTCGGCGGGCTGCCTCCGACCGCCGGTTCATCATGAGGTGCCCGGAGGGTCGTCGTCGCGGCCGTCCGGGCGGCCGCGTGCCGATCCTTTGACGACCGGGCCTGCCGTCCGGGGCTGGCTGGACGAGCAGGGCGCGTGCTCACGAAGACGGTCGCGGCCGTCGACGGGTGTCGGGCTGGAGAGGTGCACGGGCTCACGGCCTGCCGTTTCACGGGCGCCTCCGAGCCGGCGCTCCCGGGCTCCACCACGAGTGCCGAGTTCGGTTCGGCATGTCGGTTTTTCGATCTGTGTCGGGGGTGCCAGGGTGGTGATCGTGCCGGCCGAGCGGGAAGGGAATGCCCACGACCCTGGAGGCTGATGTGGCTGGTGATCGGATGGGACTGGCGGAGGTGCTGGCGGCCGCCGAGGCCGCTGCTCCGGTGGACTCGCTGGATGTGGTGGCGCGCAATCTACGGGCGCGGTTCGGTGCCCGGTATGTGTCGTTCCTGTTCGTCGACGTCGTAGGGCGACGCCTGCTGCGGGTCCACGACACCGCCACCCAGCAGCGGGAGGGTCGCGCCGAGCAGGTCCCCCTGGCCGGCAGCAGCGGCTACGACGAGGTCCTGCGCAGCCAGCGCCTGCTCCTGGCGCCGGACGGCGGAGAGGGGCAGCGGGTGCTCGCACCGGTCACCAACCGCGGCGACGCCATCGGCGTCCTGGAACTCTTCCTCACCGACGCCACCCCGGACGTGCTGGAGCAGATCCAGGAAGCCGCGCACGCGCTGGCATACGTCATCGTCACCGACCGGCGCTTCACCGACCTCTACCACTGGGGCAACCGGACCACGAACGTGAGCCTGTCCGCGGAGATCCAGCGCCAGCTCCTGCCCACCGCCTCCGCCTGCGAAGCTCCCCAGTTCACCCTCGCCGGCGCCCTGGTCCCCGCTTCCGACATCGCCGGCGACACCTACGACTACAGTCTCGACGCCCACACCCTGCACCTGTCGATCACCGACGCGATGGGCCACGACGTCAGCGCGTCCCTGATGGCCACCCTCCTGGTCAACGCCTCTCGCGGCGCCCGCCGCGCCGGCGAAGACCTCACCGAACAGGCCCGCCGAGTCCACCAGGCACTCCTCGACCACGGCCACCACAGCATCGCCACCGGCCAGCTCCTACGCATCGCCCTCGACGGCACCGGCGCCCAGCTCGTCAACGCCGGACACCCCTGGCCGCTGCTGCTGCGTGACGGCGCCGTCAGCGAAGTGAGCCTGGCCGTCGACCTGCCCTTCGGCATCGTCAGCCAGGGCGCCTACCACGTTCAGCACCTCGACCTGCGACCTGGTGACCGCCTGCTGCTGCACACGGACGGCATGCTGGAGCGCGACGCCGAAGCCGTCGATCTGCCGGGCCTCCTGCGCAAGACCGCAGCCCAGCACCCCCGCGAAGTGGTGCGCACGCTGGTCGGCGCGGTCGGTGATGCCTATGGCGGCCGTCCGCCCCGGGACGACGCCACCGTCCTGTGCCTGGACTGGCACGGCCCCCCACCGCCCGCAGCACGATGACCCCGTGAACCACGCCGACCGGGGACCGCGCCGACGAATGCGGCGCTTCGGCGCGAGCCTCCCCGAGGCCGCCGGTCTACGCGCGTCGGAATCGTGCGTGGCATATCGAAAGCCACTAGTGGCAAGCGGGGGAGTTGGAGCAACGGCCACAACTGGTGGGTAGGGGGCGAAATTGGGCCAGCTGTCAGGAGAGAATTCCGGACGCATTGTCCGAAAAGATCAAGAGGAAATTCCGTGCGACGAAGACTCTCCGGGGCGACCGCCTCCCTGGCGGCCATCGGACTTCTGGGCTCTCTCGTCACCGCCTGCGGCTCGTCCGGGAGTGGCGGAGACGCGACGCTGCGCCTGGTGGCTGCGGAGTACGGCAACAGCCCGGCGAACAGCTCCAAGCCGTACTGGGACAAGCTGACCGCCGCCTTCACCGCCGCCCATCCCGGCACGCGGGTGGAGGTGACGCTGTATCCGTGGGCAGACGTCGACCGCGAGGTCAGCCGCATGGTCGAGGAGGGCAACGCCCCCGATGTGGCTCTGATGGGCGGGTACTCCGACTTCGCGGCGGAGGGCCGCCTCTACCCCGCCGGTGAGCTGCTCTCGGTCCGGGCCGAGTCGAACTTCCTGCCGCCGCTCGCGGAGGCCGGTACGGTCGGCGGCACCCTCTACGGCCTGCCTTTCGTGGCCAGCAGCCGGCTGCTCTTCTACAACGAGGAGCTGTTCGACAAGGCCGGGGCGAAGCCGCCCAAGACCTGGTCGGATCTGAAGGACGCGGCCAAGGCGCTGAAGAAGGAGGGCGTGCTCTACCCGTACGCGCTGCCGCTCGGTCCGGAGGAGGCGCACGCCGAGGCGCTGATCTGGGAACTGAGCAACGGCGGGGGGTACACGAACAGCAACGGTGGCTACGACCTCGCGTCCGAGCGGAACACGCAGACGTTCCGGTGGATCAAGGACAACCTGGTCGCGCCCGGCCTGACGGGCCCGGTCCCGCCGTCCGAGCTCGACCGGCAGGAGGCGTTCGACGCGTTCCTGCGCGGCCAGGTCGGCATGGTCAACGGCTACCCCTCGCTCCTCCACCAGGCGAGGGCGAAGGGCATGAAGGTCGGCACGCTGCGCATGCCGGTGTCGGACACGCTGAGCGACGCGGAGACTCCGCCGGCAGCGGGTGTCGCCGACTGGATGATGGCCTTCAAGCGTGAGGACAACCGCGAACCGGTGCGCTCGTTCATGGAGTTCGTCTACCAGGACGAGAATCTCATCGCGTTCGCCGCGCGGTACCACCTGCTGCCGTCGACGGTGTCCGCGACCCAGGCGTCCGAGGCGGCGGCCGCTGACCCCAGCGCCGAGCAGTTCATGACCGCACTGCGCGCCGCCCGGCTCTACCCGGTCGACGAACCGTCCTGGCTGCAGGTCAGCAACACCATCAAGCGGAACATCGGCAAGGCCGTCGAGCCGTCCGCCGACCCGAAGGCCGTGCTGGAGGACATCGCCCACCAGGCCGAGAGCATAGCGGCGGAGAGGTAAGCCGGTTCTGCCCTGGAGCACGTCCGTCCCTGTCCCCGATGGAGACAGGGGCGGACGTGCTTCTCGACGCGCTGAGGGCCGTCATGTCTCGGCCCGCTGGAAGGAGCCGCCGACCGGGCTCATGGGTACACCGGCTCAGCGGGCGCCGAGGAGGTGTTCGAGGGCGAGCTGGTCCAGGTGCTCGAAGGCCATGCCGCGGGCGGCGGCGGCCTCGACGTCGAACTCGGAGAAGGCGGACCGGTCGGCCAGGAGCCCGGCCAGCCCGTCCTCCGCCGTGGGGAGGGCGAGTTCCGGCAGCCGGGAGGCGGCGAGCGCGGCCCGGACCTCCGGATCGGCCCGGAAGGCGCGGGAACGCTCGGCCAGAAGCAGGTAGTTGCGCATGCAGGCGGCCGCCGACGCCCAGACGCCGGCGGAGTCCTCGGTGCGCGGCGGCTTGAAGTCGAAGTGACGGGGGCCGTCGTAGCCGGCCGACTCCAGCAGGTCCACCAGCCAGAAGGCCTGGCGCAGGTCGCCCGCGCCGAAGCGCAGGTCCTGGTCGTACTTGATGCCGGACTGGCCGTTGAGGTCGATGTGGAACAGCTTGCCGTGCCACAGGGCCTGCGCGATGCCGTGCGGGAAGTTCAGCCCGGCCATCTGCTCATGGCCGACCTCCGGGTTGAGGCCGACCCGCTCGGGCCGGTCCAGCTCGTTGATGAACGCGAGGGCGTGGCCGACGGTGGGCAGCAGGATGTCGCCGCGCGGCTCGTTGGGCTTGGGCTCGATCGCGAAGCGCAGGTCGTAGCCCTGGCTCTCGACGTACTCGCCCAGCAGGTCGAAGGCCTCCTTCAACCGGTCGAGGGCGGTGCGCACGTCCTTGGCCGCACCCGACTCCGCGCCCTCGCGGCCGCCCCAGGCGACGTAGACCGAGGCGCCGAGCTCCACGGCCAGGTCGATGTTGCGGATCGTCTTGCGCAGCGCGTACCGGCGTACGTCCCGGTCGTTGGCGGTGAAGGCGCCGTCCTTGAACACCGGGTGGGTGAAGAGGTTGGTGGTGGCCATCGGCACCTTCAGCCCGGCCGTGTCGAGTGCGGCGCGGAAGCGCTTGACCGCCTGCTCGCGCGCGGTGTCGCCGGCGGCGAAGGGGATCAGGTCGTCGTCGTGGAACGTGACGCCGTAGGCGCCGAGTTCGGCCAGCCGCTGCACGGTCTCGACCGGGTCGAGGGCGGGCCGGGTGGCGTCGCCGAAGGGGTCCCGGCCCTGCCAGCCGACGGTCCACAGGCCGAAGGTGAACCTGTGCGCGGGGGTGGGGACGAGCGGGTCGCTGGTCATGATGCGCTCCGGATCAGGGCCGAGGGCTATTTGTAATGACGAAAAACAAATTAGTATGCCGACAGGTCGGAAGGGAACCCCACCGGAGGAACGCATGTCCGCTCAGCGTGTCGTGATCGGTGTCGACAGCTCGACCCAGTCCACCAAGGCCCTCGCCGTCGACCTGGACACCGGCGCCGTCCTGGGCGAGGGCCGCGCCGCGCACGCCGTCAGCGCGGGCGCCGGACGCGAGAGCGACCCCGAGCAGTGGTGGCGGGCCCTCGGCGAGGCCATGGCGCGCACCGGCTGGGCGGATCGCGCCGCGGCCTGCTCGATCGCCGGCCAGCAGCACGGCCTGGTCACCCTCGACACCGCCGGCCGTCCGGTGCGCCCGGCGCTGCTGTGGAACGACGTCCGCTCCGCCCCGCAGGCGGCCGAACTCGCGGCCGCGTTCGGCAGGGCCGAACTCGCCCGCCGCACCGGCAGCGTCCCGACCGCCGCCTTCACGGCCGCCAAGTGGGCCTGGCTGCGCGCGAACGAGCGTGCCGCCGCCGACCGCGTCGCGGCCGTCCGGCTGCCCCACGACTTCCTCACGGAGCGGCTGACCGGGGAGGCGGTGACGGACCGCGGTGACGCGTCGGGAACCGGCTGGTGGGGCCCGGACGGCTACGACCAGGAGGTCCTCGACCGGATCGGCCTCGACGCCGGGCTGCTGCCCCAGGTCCTCCCGCCGGGCGCCCGGGCGGGCGTCGTCCGCACCGGGATGCCCCTGCGCGAGGGCACGCTGGTGGCCACCGGGACCGGTGACAACATGGCCGCCGCACTCGGGCTGGGCCTGACCCCCGGACGTCCGGTGCTGAGCCTCGGTACCTCCGGCACCGTCTACGCCGTCGGCCGGACCCGGCCCGCCGACCCGAGCGGGACCGTCGCCGGCTTCGCCGACGCCCTCGGCGGCTGGCTGCCGCTCGCCTGCACGCTCAACTGCACCCTCGCCGTCGACCGCTTCGCCGCCCTCGTCGGCCGCGACCGCGAGGACGTCGAGAGAGGCGGGACGGTGGTGGTGCTTCCCCATCTGGACGGCGAGCGCACTCCCAACCTCCCGGATGCTTCCGGCCTGGTCCACGGCCTGCGCCACGACACCACGCCGGGACAGCTCCTCCAGGCCGCGTACGACGGCGCCGTCCACTCCCTGCTCGCGGCCCTGGACGACGTGCTGCGTGCCGGAGGCGAGACCCCCGCCCCCGACGAGCCACTGCTGCTGATCGGCGGCGGAGCCCGCGGCAGGGCCTGGCAGCGGACCGTCCTGCGGCTGTCCGGCCGAGCGGTCCAGGTGCCCCTGGCCCGGGAACCGGTCGCCCTCGGGGCCGCCGCCCAGGCCGCCGCGCTGCTCACCGGTGAGCCCGCCGACGCCGTCGCCCGGCGCTGGCGGACCGCCGAGGGTCCGGTGCTGGAACCCGTGCCCCGTGACGACGACGCGCTCGAACGGATCACCAGTACGCTGCGGCGGGCGCGGGCGTTGCAGGAGGTCCCGCCCGGAGAGCGAGAGGAGGGTCGGGCCGGTGCGCCCGGAGAGCGATAGGAGGGTCGGGCCGGTGGCGAGGACAGGCAGGGCGAACGGGGGCGCGGAGGCCGCGCCCGCCTCGCAGCAGGGGATGCGTCGGCAGAACCTCGCGGTGGTGATCGGCGTGGTCGCCGCGCACGGCCCGCTCTCCCGGGCGGACGTCGCCGGGCACACGGGCCTGACCAGGCCGGCCGTCTCCTCCCTGGTCGACGAGCTCATCGGCCGCGGAGCGCTGACCGAGACCGAGACGGCCCCCAGTGGACGGGTCGGCCGCCCCGGACGGGCCCTGGCCCTGAACGATCGGGGTCCCGCGGGCCTCGGCCTGGAGATCGGCGTCACCCATCTCGCCGCGTGCGTCGTGGACCTGCGCGGTGAACCCCGGGTGTGGCGGCGCGTGGAGCGGGCCAACGCGGGCCGGCCGGCCGGGGAAGTACTGGCGGAGGCCGCCGTGCTGGGCGCCGAGGCGGAGTCCGAGGCCGCTGTCCTCGGCCTGCGCGTCGAGGGCCGCGTCCTGGCCGTGCCGGGGGTGGTCCCGAACGCGCCGAGCGGGCTGGTCGCCCACGCGCCCAACCTCGGCTGGCAGGCGGTCCGCCCCGCCGACCACTGGCCCGACCCCGACACCGTGCCCGAGCCGGAGAACGAAGCCAAC
Organism: Streptomyces tritici; assembly: GCF_048500665.1. Classification (NCBI taxonomy): domain Bacteria; kingdom Bacillati; phylum Actinomycetota; class Actinomycetes; order Kitasatosporales; family Streptomycetaceae; genus Streptomyces; species Streptomyces tritici. The sequence goes on along the minus strand of NZ_CP183183.1, from coordinate 447,241 downwards.
CTCGGGGCGCTGGCCGAGGAGTGGCACCAGGGACACCCCGCCGAGACCTTCGTCCACGTCTCCGCCGAGGCCGGAATCGGTGCCGCACTCGTGGTCGGCGGGCAGCTGTTCCGAGGCGCCCGCGGCTTCGCGGGCGAACTCGGCCACCTTCCCGTCCACCCGGAGGGCCCCCGATGCGCCTGCGGGGCACGCGGCTGCCTGGAGCAGTACGCGGGCGAGGCGGCCGTGCTGCGCGAGGCCGGGCTGGGACGCGTCGGCGACCCGGTGGCCCTGCTGGCCGAGCGGGCGGGCGCCGGGGACGCGTCGACCCTGCGGGCCCTGGACCGCGCCGGACGGGCCCTGGGTCTCGCCCTCGCCTCGGCGGTGAACCTGATCGACCCGGACGGCGTCGTGCTGGGCGGCGCCTACGCCGAACTCGCCGACTGGCTCCTTCCGTCGGTACGCGCCGAACTGGCCGCCCGGGTCACCGTCCGGCCCTGGAGCCCGGAGGCGGTACGCCCCTCCGCCCTGGGGCGGCGCGGACCGGTGCTGGGCGCGGCATGGTCGACCGTCCGGCAGATCATCGCCGATCCCACCCGCCTGCCTGCCCGCCCCTGACGACCGACGTTCCCCGGGACCGGGGCCCGCGAGGGGCTCCGGTCCCGGGAGCGGGGGTCATCCGGCGGTCAGAGTGGTCCACTTCTGGTTGGAGCCACCGTGGCAGTCCCACAGGTGCAGCTGCGTGCCGTCGGCCGTGGAGAAGCCCGGCACGTCGAGGCAGCGGCCGGAGGCGGGGTTGCGGTAGCCGCCGTTGTAGGGCTGCCAGACCTGGTTGGACCCGCCGTGACAGGCCCAGATCTGCACCTTGGTGCCGTTGGCGGTGCCCCCGCCGGCGGCGTCGAGGCACTTGCCCATGGAGCGCAGGGTGCCGTCGGTGTACGCGGACCAGAGCTGGTTGGCGTTGCCGCTGCAGCCCCAGATCTGGACGGCGGTCCCGTCGGCCGTGCCGGCGCCCCCGACATCCAGGCACTTGCCGGTGCTGCCGGACTCCACGCGTGCGGCCGCGGGGGCGGGGTTCCTCAGCCACCCGGCGCTGTCCGCGGCCCGGACGCCGCGGTGGAAGGCGGCTGCCATCTTCTGGTAGCCAGTGTCGTTGGGATGCAGCGCGTCGGCCAGGTCGGCCGTGGTCAGGCTGCTCATGTCCACGTACGCGACGCGCTTGCCCGCGGCCTGTGCCTCGCTCACGATGCGGGGGACGGCCTGGTTGTACGCGGCACGGTGCTGCTCCACCGTGCCGCTGGTGGACACGACCAGGGAGGCCACGAGGACGGTCGCGTCGGGAGCGGAGGCGGTGATCCGGTCGACCAGCGACTTCAGCCGGGCGGCGGCGGTGGAGGCCGGGGTGTTCCCGTTGAGGTCGTTGGTGCCGATCTCCAGCGTCACGACGTTGGGCCGGTAGCGGGTCAGTGAGGCGTCGGCGAGCGCGGCGATCTGGTCGATGCGGTATCCGGAGTGGCCTTGGTTGTCGGGGTCGGACATCGATCCGCCCCGCAACGTGCCGACGAAGTCCAGGGGATGGCCGTCCGCGGCGAGCCTGTCCCACAACGGACCCCGGTAGCCATTGCCGTTACTGCTTCCCACACCCCAGGTGATCGAGTCGCCCAGCGGCATGACCCGCAAGGGCGTGGTCGGGGCGGCGGAGGCAGGGTTCGCACCGGCCGCCGACACCCCGAGCGCGGCGGCGAGAACCGTGATCAGGGATAGAAGCCAAGACGTTCTCATGCAGGCGTCCTCTTCTGCGAGTGATCGATCAATCGACTGGACTGAATGCCGTTCGGTCAGCAGTCCGGGCCGCCTGGCCCGGGGCGGGCTCGGCCATCCGCCGAGCCCGCCACGCCGGCTCCACTCCGGAGCCGGACCCCTGTCACGTCGTCAGCGCTGAAGGGTCAGCAGGCCCGGTCGGTAGGGCCACAGTCCGTAGTCACCGCCGGAGTTGGGGTCGCGTCCCTGGTAGAGGAACTGGAGGTTGCAGGGGTCGACGGTGAAGGTCTGGTCGGCGGTGGTGCGGATCAGTTCGCCGTGGCTGATGTCGTTGGTCCAGGTGGCGCCGCTGTTGGCCTTGCCGGCGAAGGGGTTGCTCTCGGTCGCGGCCTGGGGTGTCCAGGTGCCGTTGAGGCTGGTGGCCGTGAAGGAGCGGAAGTACCGGCCCTGCGCGCCGATCGCCTCGACGATCATGAGGTAGCGGTCCTGGCCCTGGAGTTTGTAGACCTGCGGGGCTTCGAACAGGTTGTTCTTCGTGTCGCTCATGATCGTGGTGTAGGCCGTGCCGAAACTGCCCGGGAAGTTCCCGATCGGCATGCTGGCCCGGTAGATCTTTCCGTTGTCACCGGCGAAGAACAGGTACATGTTCGTGCCGTCGGCGATGAGCGTCTGGTCGATGGGGCCCGTGTCCGAGCCGGCGATGCTGCCGGAGAAGAGCTCCTGCTCCGCCGACCAGCCGTTCGGGTTGGTGGGGTCGGTCGAGGTCCGGTAGGAGAAGGCGGTCCTGCCCCACTGGTAGGCGAGCACCCAGATGTTCTTCGGCGCGAAGTAGAAGAGCGTGGGCGCGACGACGGAACTCGACATCGTGTTCTGGCCTGCCGACGCCATCTGCGACCAGTCGGTGAACGGGGTGAAGTTCATCGAGCCCCAGCCCGCTCCCGTTCCCGCGGCGCCGTGCGTCGTCGCGTAGACGAGGTGCCTGCCGTTGTGGGGGGCGACGGTGAAGTCCTTGAGCGAGGCCCATCCCGCCTTCGGCTGCGCCAGCGGCCCCGTCGACGCCCAGCGGTACGTGGAGGGGAGTGCGCAGGCGCCGGGGGTGCCGGCGCCGACCTTGACGAGCCGCCACTGCTGGTTGGCGCCGGCCCAGTCGTCGTACTGGACGATGTTCGCGTTGTCGGCGGTGGAGGCGCCCTGCACTTCGAGGGCCTTGTTGCTGTGGCGGGCGATGAGCCTGATGTGGCCGTCCGGGCTGTCGGCCAACCGCCACTGCTGGTTGGCGCCGTTCAGGTCGGTCCACTGGACGATCGGGGCGCCGTTGGCCGTGGACCTGTTCTGGACGTCCAGCACCTTGCCGGAGTGGCGGGACTTGACGCGGTAGTAGCCGCCGCCGGAGTCCACGAACTGCCACTGCTGCTGGTTCTGGTCGTTCCTGGTCCACTGGGTGATCCGGGCGCCGTCACCGGTCGCCAGGTTGTGGACGTCCAGGGCCTTGCCGCTGTTGCGGTTGACCAGCACGTACCAGGCGTTGGTGTCGACGGTCGCCGCGGCGGCGGGCGGGGCACCGAGCACGGTGGCCCCGAACAGCAGGGACGACACGAGGGCGAGTAAGAGACCCAGGACCAGGGAGGGAGGGCGAAATCGCATCAGAAGAGCTCCTTTGGGGGATGGAGGTGAGGGCGGTGGTGGGGTGACCCCGACGAGCCGCGGAGCGGCCGCGTCGGGAGGTCGGGGGCGGGGTGGGGGTGCAGGAGGCCGCGCATGCCGAGGAGAGGGGGCATCACGACGCCGGCGGATCCACCACGAGTCCAGGTGCTCGCTCTCCAGGCGGTGTTGTTAGCGCTAACAATCCGAGGGACGATGCGGCCGGGCTTTTCACGGCGTCTCCTCAGGGGCGGAGGGTCGGACGGGACAGGTCAGCCCTTGGTGGCGCCCGCGGTGAGTCCGCCGATCAACTGCCGCTCCGCGACGGCGTAGAAGGCGAGGGCGGGGACCATGGCGAGCACGATGTAGGCGAGGACGAGCGCGTAGTCGGTCGCGTACTGGCCCTGGAACTGCTGGACGCCGACCGGGATGGTCTGCCAGGTCGGATCGTTGAACACCAGCAGCGGCAGGAAGAAGTTGTTCCAGCTCGCGACGATCGCCAGCACCGAGACCGTGCCGAGCGCCGGACGCGCCATCGGCAGAAGGATCTTCCAGAAGAAGCGGAGCTTGCCGCAGCCGTCCACGATGGCCGCCTCCTCGACCTCCCTCGGGATGGTCCGGAAGAAGCCGCGCAGAATGACGATCGTCATGGGGAGCCCGAAGGCCGCCTGCGGAAGGATCACTCCGAGCGGGTTGTCGAGCAGCTCGAAGTTGCGCAGCAGCAAGAACAGGGGCAGGACGGCCACCGCGAACGGGAACATCAGCCCGATCGTGAAGAGCGTGTAGAACAGCTCCCTGCCCGGGAAGGCGTAGCGGGCCAGTACGAACGCCGCCATCGCGGCGGCAGCCACCGTGCAGCACGTCGTGCCGATCGCGATGCCCGCGCTGTTGGCGATCTGCCGCCAGAACGTGCCGTCGCCGAGAATGCCGGTGTAGTTGCCGGTCTTCCAGTGCTGCGGCAGCCCGAACGGATTGGTCGTCAGCTCGCCGGTGCTCTTGAACCCGGAGATCACCGCGTAGATCAGCGGCACGGCGACGAACGCGCCGATGAGCCACACCACGGCGTGCATCGACAGGCCGCGTGCCGTCCTGCGGGCGTTCATCGACCGCCTCCCGTGGTGACGGCCCCGCTCAGGTCACGGCGGAGCACGTAGCGCTGGTAGAAGAGCGAGAAGACCAGACTGATCATGAACAACACCACGCTGATCGCACTGGCGTAGCCGACCTGGTAACGCTTGAACCCGAACTGGAACATCGAGATCGCCATCGTCTCGGACGAATGATTGGGCCCGCCCGCGGTCATGACCCAGACGAGGTCGAAGAGCTGGATGGCCCCGATGACCGAAAGGAAGACGCTGATCCGGATCGTCGGGCCGAGCAGCGGCAGCGTCACGTGCCGGAAGCGCTGCCAGGCGCCGGCGCCGTCGATGGCGGCGGCCTCGAGGATCTCGCCCGGGATGCTCTGCAGCCCGGCGAGGAAGAGCATCATGTGGAAGCCGAAGTACTTCCAGGTCATGACCACGAACAGGGTCGGCATGACCGTCGAGGGATCGGAGAGCCACTTGCCCTGCAGCCCCTCCAGGCCGAGGACGCCGGCGAGATGGTCGGCCATGCCGTCACCGGGAAGGAAGATCATCGTGAAGAGGACCGCCGTGACCACCTCGGACAGGATGTACGGCGCGAAGAACAGCATCCGGTAGACGGCCCGGCCGCGCAGCCTCTGGTTGAGCAGGACCGCGGTGAACAGCGCGAACGGCAACTGCACCGTGAGCGACAGGGCGATCAGGTACAGCCCGCGCCCCAGATCGCCGAGGAAGACCTGGTCGTCGAAGAGCCTGGCGTAGTTCTCGAAGCCGACGAAGTCGTCCAGGGGGCCGATCCCGCCCCACTTGAAGAAGCCGGTGTAGACCGCGACGGCGATCGGGGCGAGGACGAAGACGAGGAAGAGGACCAGAGCCGGGACGAGGAACCAGGCGATCGACGCCCAGCTTCTCAACCCGCGCAGGAGCGACCGGTCCGGGGCGGGCGGGCGCACGGGCACTGCCTGCTCCGTCCGTTCCTTGGTGAGGGTGGACACGGAGCTAGGCACTCTTCGCGGCCTCGGTGATCGACCGGGCGACCTGCTCGGGCGTCTTCTTGCCCGCGATGAGGTCGGCGACGCTGTCGTTGACCTCACTGCCGACAGCCGGCGGGTAGGCCTGGTCGAGGAAGAGCTGGAATCCCGTCGCCTTGACCAGGCTGTCGGCGACCACCTTCCTGCCGGCGTCGGTGACCTGGCTCTCCGCGCCCTTGACCACCGGCAGGTAGCCGTTGGAGGCCAGCAGCTTGGCCTGGTTCTCCAGAACGAAGAACTTCAGGAAGTCCAGCGCCTCCTTGGGGGCGCCCTTGCGCAGCGCGAAGCCGCCGCCACCGCCGAACACCTCGGTGACCAGGCCGACACCGCCGTCGACCGTCGGAAAGGGGAAGAAGCCCAGGTCCGCTCCGAGGTCGGCGCCCGCGTCCTTCTGCACCGACGGTCCCCACTGCCCCATCAGCTCCATGGCGGCCTTTCCGTTTCCCATGGTCGCGGCCTGGCCGCCGGGGGTGGCGTAGCCGGCGCCGAGGAAGGCCGGCTGGAACGGCCGCAGGTCGACCAGCTCCTTGAGGTGGGCGCCTGCCTGGACGAAGCCGGCGCCGGTGAAGTCCTTGGTGGTCGCGGCCTGTTGCAGCGCGGGAAGGCCCGCGACGCGCATCGCGAGGTAGGCCCAGTAGTAGTGGCCCGGCCATTTCTCCTTGCCCGCCAGGGCGATTGGAGTGACGCCCGCCGCCTTGAGCTTCCTGACGTCTTCGAGGAATTCGGCCCAGGTGGCCGGCGGAGCGGTGATCCCGGCCTTGGCGAAGAGCTTCTTGTTGTACCAGAAGCCGACCATGCCGACGTCGTAGGGCACCGCGTAGGTCCGGCCCCCGAACTGATAGGCCTGCAGCGAGACCGGGGTGAGCTCGGACGCCCAGCCGAACGCGTCGGTGAGGTCCTCGACCAGCCCCGCGTCGACCTGCTGCTGCAGCACGCCGCCGCCCCAGGTCTGGAAGACGTCGGGGAGCCTGCCCGACGAAGTGGTGGCGGTCAGCTTGGACTTGAACGCCTCGTTCTCCAACGAGGTCGTCTTGATCGTGATGTTCGGGTGAGCGGCCGTGAACGCCGAGGAGATCTCCGGGAAGAGGGACTTTCCCGGTTCCGTCGTGGCGATGTTCCACCACTCGAAGGTCACCTTGCCGCCGGCCGCCGGCTTGCCGCCGGAGTCATCGCCGCCGCAGGCCGCGGCCAGCGGGACGGACAGCGCGGTCAGGCCCGAGAGCGCCAGGAAGCGTCGTCGGCTCGGGGGAGTACTGGCCATGGGACCTCCGGGTGGGGGAATGCCGGTTCACTCTCGAAAATGTTTCGTAACATTCTCGAATTCGGTGCTGCCACAAACTAGGAACGCGGAGCTCCTCGGTCAAGGCCTCGCACCGAACTACCCGAATTCAGCAGGCCCGTTGGGGCTTGACAACACGTCGCGCCGACCGGAAACTCTGCGAAAGTTTGCGATACCCGGTGCCGGTCAAGGGCGTCCACGCAGAGGAGAGAAGTTGAGCGAGCAGCGTCCGACCCTGGCCGTCATCGCCGCGGAGGCAGGGGTCTCCCAGGCCACCGTGTCGAAGGTGATCAACGGCCGCTCCGATGTCGCACCCTCGACACGCGAACGGATCGAGAGCCTGCTGCGGTCTCACAACTACCTCCGCCCCGGCCGGCAGGGCAGGGCCCGCAGGTCGGGCCTGGTCGACCTGATCATCGGCGGTCTGGACAGCGCGTGGGCGGTGGAGATACTCCGCGGCGTCGAGGCCGAGTGCGCCCAGCGGAGCGTCGGCACCGTCGTGTCGCTCGTCCCGCCGGGCGAGGCCACGCCGTCGAGCTGGGCCGCGCTGCCGGTCCTGCACCACAGCGACGGAGTCATCCTCGTCACCGCCTCGGTCACCCAGGCCCAGCGCGCCCAGGTCGAACAGGCCGGCGTGGCGCTGGTCGTCATCGACCCGATCGACCTGCCGGGCAACGGTGTCCCGAGCATCGGCGCGACCAACTGGGCCGGCGGCCTCGCCGCCACGGAGCACCTGCTGCAGCTGGGGCACCGCCGGATCGCCGCGATAGGCGGGCGCAGGGAGATGCTCTGCAGCCAGGCCCGCATCGACGGGTACCGGGCCGCGCTGGAGCGGGCCGGGATCGAGGTCGACCCCGACCTGATCCGGTTCGGCGACTTCCAGCACGAGGGCGGGTTCCGGTGCGCCCAGGAACTGCTCGCCCTCCCCGAGCCGCCGACCGCCGTCTTCGCCGGGAGCGACCAGCAGGCGATGGGCGTCTACGAAGCCGCCCGGCAGGGCGGGTTGAGCATCCCGCAGGACCTCAGCGTGGTCGGCTTCGACGACCTGCCGATGTGCGAATGGCTGTCACCGCCGCTGACGACGGTGCGCCAGCCGCTGGAGGAGATGGGCCGGCTCGCCGCCCGCGCACTCTTCCAGCTCCTGGACGGCCAGCCCCTGGTCAGCCCCCGGATGGAGCTCTCGACCGAACTCAACGTCCGGCTCTCCACCGCCCCGCCCCGTCTCTAGGAGTACTCCTTGACCGAGCCCTGGCGTGACCCCCTCCTGCCCGTGTCCGTGCGAGTCGCCGATCTGCTGGAACGGATGACGCTGGAAGAGAAGGCGGGTCAGCTCGCCGGCTTCTGGGCGCTGCCCGCGGATCCGGGGACACCGGTCGCGCCGATGGAGGACGATTCCGGCGAGTCCGCGCCCGGCCTCGACGACATCGTCGCCCACGGGCTCGGCCAGCTCACCCGGGTCTACGGCACCGCGCCCATCACGGCGGAAGCCGGAATGGCGCGGCTCGCCTCGCTCCAACAGCAGGTGACCGGAGCCGGCCGGTTCGGGATCCCGGCGGTCGCCCACGAGGAGTGCCTGACCGGGTTCATGACGTTCGGGGCGACGGTCTTCCCCGCGCCGCCGGCCTGGGGTGCGTCCTTCGACCCCGGGCTCGTGCGCCGGATGGCCGCCGCCATCGGCGCGGGCATGCGGCGGGTCGGCGTCCACCAAGGGCTGGCGCCGGTGCTCGACGTGGTCCGCGACTACCGGTGGGGCAGGACCGAGGAGTGCATCGGCGAGGACCCCTATCTCGTCGGAGCGATCGGCACCGCCTACGTGCAGGGCTTGGAAGGCGCCGGGGTCGTGGCGACGCTCAAGCACTTCGCCGGGTACTCGGCCTCGCGCGGCGGCCGGAACATGGCCCCCGTCGCCTCGGGGCCGCGCGAGTTCGCCGACGTGCTGGTCGAGCCCTTCGTGCGGGCACTGCGCGAGGGAGGCGCCCGGTCGGTGATGAACAGCTACACCGACGTGGACGGCGTCCCGGTGGCCGCCGACGAACGGCTGCTGACCGAACTGCTCAGGGGAGAGCTCGGTTTCAGCGGTGTGGTCGTCGCCGACTACTACGCCGTCTCCTTCCTGGAGACCCGGCACGGCGTCACCGGATCGCGCGGCGCGGCCGGCGCACTGGCGCTGACCGCCGGAATCGACGTCGAGCTGCCCACGGCCCGCTGCTACGGCGAGCCGCTGACCGCACTCGTGCGGTCGGGAACCGTACCCGAGGAGCTCGTCGACCGCGCCGCGGAACGGGTTCTGCGGCAGAAGGCCGAACTCGGCCTGCTCGACCCCGGCTGGGAACCCGTCAAGCCCGAGCCGGTCGACCTCGACCCGCCGGAGAACCGGGCCCTCGCCAGGCTCCTGGCCGAACGGTCCACCGTGCTGCTCGCCAACGACGGCACCCTGCCGCTGCGGCCGTGCCGGGTCGCGATCAGCGGGCCGTACGCGGACGACCCCCAGGCCTTCCTCGGCTGCTACTCCTTCCCCAACCACGTCGCGCTGCCCGGCGACCCCGGCCTGGAGATCCCTACGCTCGGCGAGGCGCTCACCGCTGAGGGGTTCACGGTCACCGCGGACGATCCGGACGTGCACGTGCTGGTGCTCGGGGACCGGGCCGGCATGTTCGGCCGGGGCACCTCCGGAGAGGGCTGCGACGCCGAGACCCTCGACCTGCCCGGCGACCAGGCCGAACTCGCCGCCGCCGTCCTGGACTCCGAGGTTCCGACCGTCCTGGTCGTCGTCTCGGGACGGCCCTACGCGCTCGGCACGCTGGCCGAGCGCGCCTCGGCCGTGGTGCAGGCCTTCTTCCCCGGCGAGGAGGGCGGGACGGCACTGGCCCGGATCCTCAGCGGGGCCGCGGAACCCTCCGGGCGGCTGCCCGTCTCCATCCCCCGCCAGGCCGGCGGCCAGCCGGGCACCTATCTGCACGCCCGGCTCGGCGGGCGCACCGACTGGAGCTCGGTGGACCCGACCCCGTTGTTCCCCTTCGGACACGGGCTGAGCTGGACCAGTTTCACCTGCTCGGAGCTCTCGGTGGATCCCGTCGCCGCGACGGACGGGGCCGTCACCGTTTCGGTCACCGTACGCAACGTCGGCGAGGTCGCCGGGACGGAGGTCGTCCAGTTGTACCTCTCGGACCCCGTGGCGTCCGTCGTCCGGCCGCAGCGGTGGCTCGCCGGATTCGCCAGGGTCGAGCTGCCGCCGGGCGCGGCCGCCCGGGTCACCTTCGCCGTCCATGCCGACCGGACCTCCTTCACCGGGCTCGACCTGCGCAGGAGAGTGGAGCCCGGGGAGATCGGCGTAGCTGTCGGAAGGTCCAGCGGCGACCTTCCGCTCCAGGGCTCCTTCACTCTGGACGGCCCCGTACGTCACCCCGGGGCCGACCGGGTGCTGTCCGTGCCGGTCGACATCGTCCCGATCCCATGACCGCGTCGATGACCGCGTCGTTCGGTGATCCCGTGCTGCCCGGATTCCGGCCCGACCCGTCCGTCTGCCGCGTCGGCGCGGACTACTACCTGGTGACGTCCAGCTTCGAATGGTTCCCGGGCCTTCCCGTGTTCCACAGCCGCGATCTCGTGAACTGGCGGCGCCTCGGCTCCGCGCTCGACCGGCCGTCCCAGCTCGACCTCGAGGGCTGCGAACCCTCACGGGGCCTGTTCGCGCCGACGATCCGGCACCACGACGGGGTCTTCCACCTCGTCTGCACGCTGATGGACGGCCCCGGCCATTTCGTCGTGACGGCGACCGATCCGGCGGGCCCCTGGTCGGAGCCGCACTGGCTGGAGGGCGAGGGCTTCGACCCGTCCCTGTTCTTCGACGACGGGCCCGACGACGGCGACGGCCGGGCCTGGTTCACCGCCGCCCGCGTACGGGACGAGGCCGCCGGCCGCACGGAGATCTGGATGCGCGAGTACCTTCCCCGCGAACGACGGCTCACGGGACCCGAGCACGTCCTGTGGTCGGGGAGCCACCCGGGCGCCCGATGGTCGGAAGCCCCGCACCTCTACAAGATCGACGGCTCCTATCTCCTCCTCACCGCCGAGGGCGGCACCGATGTGGACCACAGCGTGGTGGCCGCCCGCGCCGACCGTGTGACGGGCCCCTACGAGGGCGCCCCCGGCAACCCGGTGCTCCCGCCCGCCAAGGGCCCGGTCACCTGCACCGGGCACGCCGACCTCGTCCAAACCCCGGACGGCGACTGGCGGGCCGTCCTCCTGGGCGTCCGCCCGGGCTCCGCCCTCGGCCGCGAGACCTTCCTCAGCCGGATCACCTGGGACGACGGCCGGCCGGTCTTCGCCCCGGTCGTCCACACCGACCCTCGCCGCCCCCTCCACGACGACTTCGCCACCCTCTCCGCCGACTGGAGCATTCTGCGCACCCCACCCGAACGGTTCTGGACCACCGGCGACGGACTCCGCCTCCGGCTCCGTCCCGAACGCCTCGGCGAACGCACCACCCCGTCCCTCCTGGCCCGCCCCCAGGAACAGCCCGACTGCGACGTCTCCACCGAACTGCACTTCACCCCGGCCGCACCGGACGAACAGGCAGGCCTCGCCGTGGTCCTCGACGACGACACCCACCTCCTCTTCCTCCGCACCACGGAAGGACTCAGCCTCCGCCACGGGCCCGAGGTCCTGGCCGGGATTGCCGTCCCCCCGGGCCCCGTTCGCCTGGGGGTCCGCATCCGCGGCTTCCGCCACACCTTCGCCCACGCCGCACCCGACGGCGCCTGGAAGGACCTGACCACCGTCGAAGCCACCTTCCTCACCCCGCTGTTCACCAGCGTCCAACTCGGTCTCTACGCCACCTCCAACGGCCGCCCCTCCACCAGCCAAGCCCACTTCACGTGGTTCGACGTCACGTACCCGAGCCGGCCGGAACCGCCTGGGCACCGGCGTCGATGACGCCCGTGGTCGGTTCCGGGCGCCGGCCGTTTACGGATTGCACGTGACGGCACGTGGTCACGTAATTCAGCCACCCCGCGCTTTCGACGACAGCCCGGCTTGAGGGCTCCTCATCGAAATCCTTTCGATGAACCTTGTGTCATGGGGAATGCAAGTAATGGGCTTACCCCAAGGAAGGATTCTCGAAATCCTTTCGAAACTCTTGACTTGTTTCAACGGAATTTCCAGACTGAGGCACGAGGCGGCGACCAGTCTGCCCGAGTACGAGTACCGAGTACCGGGTTCCGAGTGTTGGATTCCGGCCTTGGATAGTCACGCCCCCGGTGGTCGGCGTCCTTGATGAATGGATGCGGGCGTCGCTGACACGCATTCATTCCGCCGCGCTCTCCCATCCTTCCGCGATTTCCGTCCTGGAGGAAAATTCATGGGCTCACATTCCCTTCCCCCACCCACCGTCCGCCGGAAGATCAGCGGTCTGTGCACGGCCCTGATCGTCGGCGTCCTCGGTTCGGCCGCCGTGCTGGTGGCGCCGCCGACCTCACACGCCGCCGAGAGCACGCTCGGCGCCGCCGCGGCGCAGAGCGGCCGTTACTTCGGCACCGCCATCGCCTCGGGCCGGCTCGACGACCCGGCGTACACCGCGATCGCGGGGCGCGAGTTCAACTCGGTGACGGCCGAGAACGAGATGAAGATCGACGCCACCGAACCCCAGCGGGGCCGGTTCGACTTCACCGCCGGCGACCGCGTGTACAACTGGGCGGTACGGAACGGCAAGCAGGTGCGCGGCCACACCCTGGCCTGGCACTCCCAGCAGCCCGGCTGGATGCAGAGCCTCAGCGGCAGCACACTGCGCCAGGCCATGATCAACCACATCAACGGCGTGATGGCCCACTACAAGGGCAAGATCGTCCAGTGGGACGTCGTGAACGAGGCCTTCGCCGACGGCCCTTCGGGAGCCCGGCGCGACTCCAACCTGCAGCGCACCGGCAACGACTGGATCGAGGTCGCCTTCCGCACCGCACGCGCCGCCGACCCGGCCGCCAAGCTCTGCTACAACGACTACAACGTAGAGAACTGGACCTGGGCCAAGACCCAGGCCATGTACGCCATGGTCCGCGACTTCAAGCAGCGCGGCGTGCCGATCGACTGCGTCGGCTTCCAGTCCCACTTCAACAACGACAGTCCCTACCACAGCAACTTCCGCACCACCCTGCAGAACTTCGCCGCCCTCGGCGTCGATGTGGCCATCACCGAACTCGACATCCAGGGCGCCTCGGCCACGACCTACGCGAACGTGACCAACGACTGCCTGGCCGTCCCGCGCTGCCTCGGCATCACCGTGTGGGGCGTGCGCGACACCGACTCCTGGCGACCGGAGCACTCGCCGCTGCTGTTCAACGGCGACGGCAGCAAGAAGCCCGCCTACACCTCGGTCCTCAACGCACTCAACGCCGCCTCTCCCGCCCCGTCGCCCGGCTCTGGACAGATCAAGGGCGTCGGTTCGGGCCGCTGCCTGGACGTGCCCGGCGCCAGCACCACCGACGGAACCCAGGTCCACCTGTGGGACTGCAACAACCGCCCCAACCAGCAATGGACGTACACCGCGGGAGGCGAGCTCAGGGTCTACGGCGACAAGTGCCTGGACGCCGCCGGCACCGGCAACGGCACCAAAGTCCAGATCTACAGCTGCTGGGGTGGCGACAACCAGAAATGGCGCCTCAACTCCGACGGATCCATCGTCGGCGTCCAGTCCGGCCTCTGCCTCGACGCCACCGCCAACGCCACCGCCAACGGCACCCTGATCCAGCTCTACTCCTGCTCGAACGGCACCAACCAACGCTGGACCCGCACCTGACCATCCGTTGCGGGGGCTGAGACAGGACCTCGAAAGGTAGCCCAGCCGAGACCCCACGTCAGCCGCGGCGGGGCCGCAGGCAGCTGTACGCCTGTGGCCCCGCACGGGCGTTGGGGCCCTTGTCGGTGGAACAAATCCACGGGTCCACGGGTCCACGGGTCTTTGGTGATGAGGGAGACGGCCGTGAGCCGGCCTAGTTGTCGAACCAGACCACCAGACGGACGTTCTCGGCCCCGTGTCGCTTGGCAAGCACGGCCATGACCGACCAGACATCACCCCAGTCCTCGTCACGCGCGACCTGGTGCCGGGTGCGACGGGTTTCAGCCGCAGACGGCCCCACACGTGATTCCGTGCCGTCCCAGTCAGCCTCTTCCAACTCGGCCCAACTGATCCACGACGGGCTGTGCGCATCCTCCCGAGGACCGGTGCGCCGCCGTCGACCGCCGCCTCCCGCGCTCCTGGAGCCAGGACGCCGACCGGTGCCGCGCAGCCGGCATCCCCGACGACCTGAGGTTCGCTACGAAGCCTGCCCTGGTCACCGAGATGATCGCCCAGGCCATGGTGCCGGTGTCCGGGCCGGCTGGGTCACCGGCGACGAGGTCTACGGCGGTGGCCCTCACCTGAGTGCCGAGCGGGACAAGCGTCAGATCGGCCACGTCCTCACTGTTTCGCACAAGCGGCCGATCGCCACCCGTGCGGGAGCCTTCCGGGGCAGATGTGCCGGCCCACGGCCTGCGGAAACGTGCCTGGCAGTGTCGGTCGGCCGGAGCCGGGGTGCTGGGCGGCCGGTGTCAGGCTGCCCGGGACGGCCAGATGTGATTGCGATCGAAACGATCCTTCTGCGTCGTCCGCTCACCTCACGACCTGCGGATCCGAGTTGTGGATTCCGAGAGACTCGTGGAACCATTCGCATATGCACACCGTCATGGAGGTCGGGTTCGGTGCTGCATGCAGACCCACGGTGCGACTGACGACCATCCTGGAGATCACGTTCATGTATTCGAGACCACGTCGACGACGCGTGCTCGCCGCTGTTTCCGTGTTGACGCTCGGTGCGCTCCTGTCGCCGGTGGCGACCGCGGGCGCCTCTCCCGCGGCGCCGGCGGCTCCGGAGCCTGCCCGGATCGACCTGGTTCTCGACCTGTCCGGGTCGATGAACCAGGACGACGCCGACGGTCAGACCCGTCTCGCCGCGGCCAAGCAGGCGGTCACCCGGATCATCGACACCGCCCCCGAACAGGCGCCGCTGGGCCTGCGCGTCTACGGCGCCACGTACCCCGGACAGGACAAGAAGCGAGGCTGCGCCGACACCCAGCGGGTCCTGCCCGTCACCCCGATGGACCGGGCGGCGCGTGCCGACGCGAAGAAGCGGGTCGCCGGCTTCAAGGCGGTCGGGTTCACGCCGATCGGCGTCTCGCTCCGCGAAGCCGCCAAGGACCTCGGTCCGAGCGGCGAGCGCCGCATCATTCTGGTCTCGGACGGTGAGGACACCTGCGCGCCGCCCCCTCCGTGCGAGGTGGCCCGCGAGCTCAAGGCGCAGGGCCTCGACCTCGCCGTGGACGTGGTCGGGTTCCGGACGCCGTCCTCGGCCCGCGCGCAGCTGAAGTGCATCGCCGACGTGACCGACGGTTCGTACACGGACGCCGACGACGCCGACTCGCTGACCGCCGGTCTGGGCGCCCTCTTCCGCAAGGGGTGGCGGACCTACCAGGCCACCGGAAAGCCGGTCGAGGGCTCCCTCGACGGCTGCCGGGACGCGCCGCTGGTCGCGCCGGGTCAGTACCTCGACCGGTTCACCGGTGGGCGGGACCTCTACTACAAGGTCAAGAAGCGGCCGGACCAACTGCTGCAGGTGAGCGCCACGGCCGTCGCCGAGGAGGGCTACGGGCGCGGTTCCCTCATCACCGTCGCGGCAGGCCCTGAAGCCGACGGCGAACCTCGCGCGTGGCTCCGGGAGTTCGACCAGTCGATGGGCTGGGCGAACATCATCTCCACCGGAGGCCGCAGCAAGCCCGGCGCGGGCAGCGAGAAGCCCGCGCCGGACGACACCGGCTGCATCCTGGTCGAGAACGACGTGACCCGGCCCGGCGACAAGCCGATGCCCGTCGAGCTCCTCGTCGGCATCGCCGACAAGACGACCCGGCAGGCCGGCGCGCGGGCGCCCGAGCCCCGCACCGGGGCGGACGCCGAGGGCGGCTACTCCTTCAACAGCGCCACCCCGATCGGACCGGGCACCTACCGGCAGTCCATCACCGTCGGTGAGGCCCCCTTCTGGCGGGTCGAGGTGAAGGCGGGCCAGAAGCTGACGGTGAAGGCCGGCGTGGACATCCCGAAGGACTTCCCCAGGTCCGCGACCACCGGCTGGGGCGTCACCGTCTACAACGCCCAGCGCACGTCCACGCAGTGCAACAAGGACCAGAACGCGACCGAGCTCCTCGCGGGCCGGACCGGTCACATCGAGCGGGTCTGCGGGCCCTGGGAGATCTCGGACGAGGGCGGCGCGAGCGGCTCCGCACCCGACGGCTACGACGTGCCCGGCACGTACTACCTCCAGGCACAGGTCGCCGAGCCGGACGACGAGGCGAAGGGGATCGTCGTACCGATCTCGCTGACCGTGGACGTCACCGGCACACCGCGCTCCGGAGACGGCCCCGTGTTCTTCTTCGGCGACGACGCCGCCCACGGCCCCTCGCAGTCCGGCGCGCACGCCGGAGGCGAACAGGGAGCGAACGGCACCACGGCTGCCGCGACCGACGACGACTCGCCCCTGGGCAAGCTCGCCCTGCCGGCCGGGATCGGCGCCGGGGTCCTCCTCCTCGCCGGCCTCGCCTTCTACGCCCTCAAGCGCCGCGGGGCAGCCTGAGTCACGTTGTCGTCGCTGTGCAGCGCGGCCAGGCGGCTACGCCCGGCCGTACCGGCGCGTCGGTGCCTCGCCCTCAGAGGTGCCGCGAAGCCACGGGTTCCAGTCGCAGGCGGCGGGTCGGCCAGGGCGGGGGGTCGGCCGGGCCGAACCAGACGCGGACATCCGCGTCGGTGCGCACCGGGAGCCGGGGAAAGTCGTTCTCCGCGTGCTCGGTGCGGTGCAGCGCGTGCGCCGGGGTCAGGTGCCGGGCCGCGTAGGCGTCGAAGGCGGTCGCGTCGGACGGCCGGCAGACGGTCGCGATCACCTCGCTGACCCCCGGCTCCGCCGCGAAGCCGGGGCCGCGCAGGAGCAGCACGTCGTCGCTGTCGACCATGGTCGCGTTGGCGGCGTCGCGGTGCCGCGCCCAGACCGGACCGGAGTAGAACGCCTCCAGCGCGCGTCGGCGGTGCGCCATGTCGGGGAAGGAGCGCAGCCAGACGAAGCGATCGGGGTCGTCCAGGTCCCGGAAACGGCCTCCGAGCGTGATGCCGGCCGCCTGCTGACCGGTCACGAACTCGCGCTCGAACAGCTCGATCAGGGTGTCCCGGGCGCCCGGGTGCAATGTGTACTGCCGCAGTTCGACGATGCTCATGCGCCGCAGGTTAGGGAAGCTCCACTGACGCCCTCTGTCAGTGGACCCGCGGGGAGCGGCACATACTGGGGCCCATGCGCGCCACCCGTCTGGTCACCCTGCTCCTCCTGCTCCAGAACCGCGGCCGGATGACGGCCGGGCAACTGGCCCAGGAGCTGGAGGTCTCCGTCCGCACCGTCTACCGCGACGTGGAGGCGCTCGGCGCCGCCGGCATCCCGCTGTACGGCGAGGCCGGACACGCGGGCGGCTACCGGCTGGTCGACGGCTACCGCACCCGCCTGACCGGACTGACCGCGGACGAGGCCCAGGCCGCGTTCCTCGCCGCCCTCCCCGGAGCCGCCGCCGAACTCGGCCTCGGCGAGGCACTCGCCGCCGCGGAACTCAAACTCCGCGCCGCGCTCCCGGCGGAACTGCGCGCCCACGCCGGACGGATCCGGGAACGCTTCCTGCTCGACGCCCCCGGCTGGTACGGCGACGCCGACCGTACGCCCCACCTTTCGGCCGTCGCCGGCGCGTTGTGGGAGCGGCGGGCGCTGGTCCTGCGGTACCGGCGGTGGCGGGCGCCGGAGGAGATCGAGCGGCGGGTGGAGCCGTACGGACTGGTGCTCAAGGCCGGCCGCTGGTACCTGGTGGCGGCCGCCCCCACCGGCATCCGCACCTACCGCGTCGACCAGATCCTCGGACTCCGCACCCTCGACGAAGAGTTCACCGTCCCGGACGGCTTCGCGCTGGGCGCGTACTGGACCGGCTACCTCGCCGACTTCCGCGCCCGGCTGCACACCGGCGAGGCCCTGGTCCGTCTCACCCCCGAGGGCGCCCGGCGCCTCGGCGTACCCGCCGCCGGCGAGGGCTGGACGCAGGCACGGATCCCGATCGAGTCGGTCGCCCACGCCCACGGGGAGTTCCTCCGCCTCGGCGCCGACATCGAGGTCCTCGAACCCCTCGAACTGCGCGCCCGCATCGCCGAGACCGTCCGCACCCTGGCCGCCCGCTACGCGACCTGACCGGCACGGGACACGGCGACGCACGGGGCGCGCCGTTTGGGCCTCCCGAAGATCGGCCCCGACATGCGCGGCGCGCGGGCGGCACGTACCTTCGACAGCGGGCAGGAGGCGAAGCGCCGCGAGGTATTCGCCGGGCAGAACGGGGTGCACGATGGTGTACGACGAAGGGCTCGCCGAGCGGATCCGCGAGCGGCTGGGCGCGGATCCCGCCGTCACCGAGAAGAAGATGTTCGGCGGGCTGGCGTTCCTCCACGAGGGCAACATGGCCGTGGGTGTCGTCGGCGACGAGCTGATCGTGCGGGTCGGCTCCGACGCCACGGCCACCGCGCTCGCCCGGCCCGACACCCGCGCCTTCGACCTCACCGGACGCCCGATGCGCGGCTGGGTCGTCGTCGGCACGTCCGGGATCGCGGAGGACGCGGCCCTCGACACCTGGATCGAGGCGGGCCGCACGTACGCGGCGAGCCTGCCGCCGAAGTAGTGGGCCGGGGCGCGGGTGGGTGACCTGGAGTCGCTTTTGGCCCCGCCGGGTCCTTCGGTTCCTTCCCCCCTCCAGCGCCTCCGGCCTCTCCAGTGCCCCGGCCCGTCGACCCCTCCAGCGCCCCGGCCCTCCAGCGCCCCGGCCCTCCACCGCCCCCGGCCCCTCCAGCGCCCCCGCCCCCTCCAGCCCTCAGGACACGAAGCCGACCACGCCGAAGCCCGGCCGCGCCTCCGCCCGTCGCAGCCAGCCGATGACGTCCATCACGGCATCGAGCACCTCCCGGTCCAGCGGCGGCGCATGGCCGTCCTGCTTCGTGCGCTCGAACTGCTCCAGCGCCTCCAGGCACTGCTCGTGCGTCCACTCCCCGCAGCGCGGCAGGTCGTACGTCGGAAGGCCCTTCGGGAAGCCGTCGTAGTAGCCGAGCTCGGCCACCGAGACGGCGGTGATCCGCAGCGCCCGCAGCCCCTCGTCGACCGTCTCCAGCCAGTCGCCCCGGAACGGGCAGAAGCTGGAATTGTCGAGGAACAGCCCGGTCAGCGAGCACAGCCGCTTGTACGCGTACCCGTACTGGAACACGTACGGCCCGCGCTCCGGGTAGGGACCGCCCTGCACGACCGTCCGCAGCGCCTCGTACGCCGTCGGCGCGCCCTCCGCTATCTCGGACGAGAACCATGAATCGTCGGCGGCCATCTCGGCCCCGAAATTGTCACGCACGGCCTTCAGCAGCTCCTCGTCGCCGGAACCGACGAGGGCGCGGGTGGCCTTGAGGTCGAGCAGGTACGCACTCAGGGATGAACTCATGAGGCCACGCTAGTCGCCGCCACTGACATCCTCGGACACGAAGTGGACGTCGTAGCGGTCCTGTTCGGGCAGAAGCGTGTCGAACGGCTCCAGGCCGTGCTGGATCCGGCCGAGCGCCCGGAAGTAGCCGAAGCGGTCGACTCCCGGCGTCAGTACGGAGATCAGCTCGGCCGTCGACCCCGGCGCGGCCCCGAACGCGTGCGGCACGCCCGGCGGTACGCAGACCAGCCCGCCCGCCTCGACCGTCTCCGTCCGGCCGGCCACCGTGAACCGCATGACGCCGTCGAGCACGAGGAACAGCTCGGTCGACCGCGCGTGGAAGTGCGGCCGGGCCCCCGTCGCGCCCTCCCCGAGCACCAGGCGGTTCGCGCCCAGAGCCCCGCCCGTGTCGCTCGCGTCCGCCAGCAGGTGGAACGCGCCGCCGTGGGGGAGCGGCACGTGCTCCACGTCCTCGGGGCGCACGATGAGGGGGGTGGCGGGTGTGGGGGCAGGCGTCGGTGTCAGTGTCGGTGTCTCGTTCATGCCTGCCATTCGACCCCGGGAACAAGCCCGGAACCAGCGGCGGTTGAGCAACTCGGTGATCTCGGTTCGGCATGAATGGGGCGGCGCGGAGAGGGGGCGTGGGGCGTGGAACTGCGGCAGCTGCGGTACTTCGTCGCCGTGGCCGAGGAGGGCGGGTTCGGGCGGGCCGCGCAGCGCCTGAACATCGTCCAGTCCGCAGTGAGCCGCCAACTCGCCCGCCTGGAACGCGAACTGGGCGTGACCCTGTTCGACCGCACCACCCGGCGGGTGCGGCTGTCCGCCGCGGGCGAGCGGCTGCTGCCGGAGGCGCGCGCCGTGCTGGCCGCCGCCGACCGCACCGCGCGCCTCGCCGCCGACCTGGCGGCGGGCGAGGAGGGCGTCCTGCGGCTCGGTACGCTCCACGGCCCGGGCGACCGGCTCGACCGGATCCTCGCCGCGCTCGCCGCCACCGCGCCGCGCCTGCGGGTGACACCGGTACGCCTGCCTCCCGCCGAGCGCCTCGCCGCGGTGCGCAGCGGTGAGCTGGACGCGGCGTTCGTCCGGGCGTCGGCACCGGCGGAACCGTCCGGGCCACCCGCCGCCCCCGGCCTCGAAATGCTGCCGCTCTGGAGCGATCCGCTCTACGCGGCTCTGCCCGCCGCCCATCCGTACGCCGACGAGCCGGTCCTCGGCCTGGACCGACTGGCGGGGCTGCCGCTGCGGCTGGCGCCCCGCGCGGCCAACCCGCCGTTCCACGACCTGGTCACCGGGGCCTACCGCTCCGCCGGGCTCGTACCGCTCCTCGGGCCGCCGTTCACCGACCTCCGGGGCACACTCACCGCGATCGGCGGCGACCCGGAACCCTCGTGGACCGTCTTCTACGAGGTACGCGGCCTCCCCGCCCTGCCCCGTGTCGTCGTACGCCCGCTCGTCGCGCCGGCCGTGACCACCTCGCTCGCCGTGCCCCCGGGCCCGCCGAACCCCGCCCTGCGGCAGCTCCTCGGCGCCCTGCACTCACTGGAGGACGCCCCGTGACGCTCGTCCGCGCCTGCCTCAGGGACCGCATGTTCGCCCCGTCCATCGGCGTCCCCGAGGACATCGCCAACGCCAACAGCACCGCCTGCCTCGCCGCCCTCCTGGCCGGCCGGGGCCACACCGCGCTGACCGTCGCCGTGGGCGACGCGCTCGGCGTCCCCGCCACCCTCACCACCAGCGCCGAACCCGGCCCCGAGGGCGTCCGCGTCCGCGTCAGCGGCGCGGCGCGGGCCGAGTACTCCTGACCCGGCGGGGTACCCGCGTCGCAGGACCCACGCGCAAGGCGGGAGGCGGAGCGATGCTGCGCCGTGTCGAGGAGATCATGACCGAGCACCCGGTGACGGTGCGTTCCCTGACGTCGCTGACCGAGGCCGCGCGCGTGATGCGCGACGCCGACATCGGAGACGTCCTGGTCGTCGACGACGGCCGCCTGCGCGGCATCGTGACCGACCGCGACATCGTCGTCCGCGCTCTCGCCGAGGGCCGGGACCCCGCCCGTACCACCGTCCACTCGGTGTGCAGCCCGGACGTGGTCACGGTGGCGCCCGACGACACCCTGGCCCACGCGACCGACGTGATGCGCGAGCGCGCCCTGCGACGTCTTCCCGTCGCCGAGAACGGCCGGCTGAGGGGCATCGTGACCCTGGGCGACGTCGCCATCGAGCGCGAGCCGGCGTCCGCACTGGCGGACATCGCCTCGGCGAAGGGCGACGAGTGACGGAGGACGTGGCGGAGATGTCGGATTTCGACCTGATGGACGTCACCCTCGTGTCCGAGGACTTCGGGAGGCTCGACGTCCCCCTGCGCGGGGACAAGCGCGAGCCCGTCGCCCTGCCGGCCGGCGCGGTCGTCGCCGTGGTCCTGTCCTTCCGGACGGACACGGAGATCGACGGGCTGAAGTTCGAGGAGACCCGGTCGCGGGAGGGGCGCCGGCTCACCGCGCTCACCCACATGCTCGGCGGCTTCCGCGCCGGCGGACCGTACGAGGTCCGCCTGCCGGCGGAGCGGCTGCCGGTGGGGCCCGCGAGCTGGGGCACGTACGAGGCCACCGGCCGCTTCCTCGACGGCGACGGCCGCGAACTCGCCCAGGAGACGCACAGCTTCCGGATCGAGCCGCCTCCCCCGAACTGACGCGCCCGCCTCGTGAAGCGTAGGGACGGGACGAGCGGGGAGGCGACGGGAGGACGGCAAACGGCAACGCGCACGGAAGCGAGGACCGAGGACCAGTGAGCGAGACGCACACCGCGACGAGCCCGCGGACGGAGGCCCCGACCTTGACGCAGAAGAAGTCAAAGCCCCAGACGCAGATGCCGCAGACGCCGGCCCCGGCGCCGACGACGGAGACCCCCACCGCCACGACGCCGACCCAGATGCCGGCGCCGGAGACCCCGCCCCTGACCCTGGGCACCCCACCCCCCGACCCCGTACCCCCCAGCCCCACCCCGGCACCCGGACCCGGTCCGGGACCGCAGCCCGGACCCGTGCCCGGGCCCGTCCCGGCTCCCGGGCCGGACCCGGTGCCTCCGGCCCCGCCGCGACCGGAGCCCGACCCCCAGCCCTCACCAGGCCCGCGTCCGGATCCCCACCCGCAGCCGGGCCCTCTGCCCGGCCCCCTCCCGGCACCCGGCCCGGCGACGAGCGACCGAGTCCTGGGATGAGCTGAGCTCCGAGATCGGCAGAGGGGCGGTCGGAGCGATCGGCAAGCGATCGGCAGAGGAAGCGATCGGCCGAGGAACGGTCAGAGTCCCGCCAGCCGCCGTCCGGCCGCCGCCACCGAACGGCCGCGCCACGACACCTGCTCCCAGGGGTCGTCCTCGGCGAGCCGCTCCTCGATCGTGGCGAGCGTCCACCGCTGCGCGGTGAGTTCCGGATCGTCGAGTTCGGTCCAGCTCAGCGGGACGGCCACGGGCGCGCCCGGCCGGGCGCGTACGGCGTACGGCGCGACCGCCGTCTGGCCGTAGCCGTTGCGCTGGACGTCGAGGTACAGGCGGCCCTTGCGGGCCTGCTTGCGCGCCGCGGTGGTGAGCCGGTCCGGGTACCGGCCGGCGAGGACGTCGGCGGCGTCGCGAGCGAAGGCCCGGACCTCGTCGAAACCGGCCCGGCGGTCCAGCGCGACGACGACATGGAGGCCGCGTGAACCGGTGGTCATCAGGGCGGACGGCAGCTCCAGTTCGTCCAGCAGTTCGCGGACGTTCCGGGCCGCCTCCCTGGCCCGTTCGAAGTCCCCGCCGGGCGGGTCGAGGTCGAAGACCAGCCGGTCGGGGTGATCGGGCCGGTCGGCCCGCGACAGCCACCGGTGGGGCGTGACGCAGGCCTGGTCGGCGAGGTAGAGCAGGGTGGGCACGTCGTCGCAGACGGCGTAGTCCACCGTCCCGTCCTCCTTGGGGAGTTCGACGCGGCGCACCCAGTCGGGGAAGTGCGCGGGGGTGTCCTTCTGCATGAAGCGGCCGCCGTCGATGCCCTCGGGGTGCCGTTCCAGCATCAACGGCCGCCCCCTCAGATGCGGCAGCATGCGGCGGGCGACCGAGCGGTAGTACGCGGCGAGGTCGGCCTTGGTGATCCCGTCGTCGGGGAACAGCACCTTGTCGGCCCGTTTGATCTCGACGGACCGCCCACCCGCCCGCAGGGTCGTGGTGCCCCGCGTGTCCGCCATGTGCGCTCCCTCAGCGCGGGGTGTCGTGGGTCGGCATGTGCGGGGCCGTCACCGTGTCGTGGCGCGTCTCCTCGTGGCGGCGCCGGCGGCGGGCCCGGCCGCCCCCGAGGATCATCGCCAGCGCGAGGCAGAAGACGAGCATCAGGCCCAGGCCGGCGAGGAAGGCCCCCAGGGTGTTGATCGTGCCCAGGGTGTTGTCGAACATCGTGACCCTGTAGTCCGGGCCGCCCGAGACGTTCTCGGCGATGACCAGCCCCGTGAAGGCGGCGGCCGCCGCGAGCAGCAGAAGTCCGATGAGGCGCATGGCGACTCCTTTCCTCGCCGTCGGCGTCTGCCCACGCCTGCCGCCCTCAATCCCGGGAAGCCCGCCGCCCTCGATCCCGGGAAGCCTGCCGCCCTCGACCCCGGGAAACGGGTGGGCCCCCTCGCCGGAGGGGGCCCACCCGTCGCCGCTCGCCCGGGGCGTCTGCGTCTCAGTCCTGGCCCAGCGCCCGGGGCAGCCCGTTGCGGTCCGTCCCGAGCTTGGTGAAGACGGAGGAGAGCAGCTCCGCGACCGCCTGGGGGTCGCGCTGCATCTCCTTGCCGATCGCCGCGCTGGACAGGCCCTTCGCGGCGAGCCGGGCCGCCTCGTGCTCGGCGACCGTGAGGGTGCCCCGGCCCGAGTCGTGGAGCCGGCGCGGGCGCAGGCCCGCGGCGGCCAGCTGGGTGCGGGTCCGCGCGGCGAGCGCGTCGGCGCCGCAGACCGTGGCGACCTCCATGCCCCGGTAGAGCTGCTGCGCCGCCTGGGGCTGGTCGCCGACCGCGTACAAGGCGGTGCCGTGGTCCACGAGGGCCAGGGCCAGCTCGTACGCGGCGGGCGACTGCTCCAGGTGGGAGACGGCCTCCTGCAGCAGCATGATCGAACGGGTCGGGTCCGCCGTCGCCGCCTCCACGCGCAGGGCGTGACCGATCACGCTCGGCACGCCGAACGCCCGCGCCCGGGACACCGCCTCCGCCGCCGTGGCCGCGGCCCGCTTCGGGTCGTCCACGGCCTCCGCCATCGCGAGATCGAGCTGCCAGGGGCTCCACGAGGGGTTGCGGATCCCGCGCAGATCGAACCGCCGCCCCGCGTCGGCGAGCTGCTGCCGCGCTTCGTCGATGCGCCCCTGGGCGAGCAGGAGCTTGCCGTAGACGGCCTGCGGGTCGGGATAGACGATGGAGCGCGAGGAGTAGCGGCTCAGACCGTGCCGGTTCGCGACCTCCTCCGCCTCCGCGACGTTGCCGCGGGCGAGGAGCGTCTCGATCAGGGTGCCGACCGCGTACCACTGTGCGGGGATGTCCTGGCCGACGCGCTCCGCGATGTCCAGCCCGTTGCGGACGAAGTCCTCCGCCTCGCCGAGGCGGCCGCGCCGGTAGCGCACGTAGGCCAGCAGGGTGTACAGGAAGGACAGGTGTGCGCCGCGCCAGCCCTTCAGCTCGAACTCGACGATGCCCTTGTTGAAGAGCTCCTCGGCCCGTCCCGGCTGGTCGCAGTACATGAGGGTGATGGCGACGGCGGCCGGGACCTCGAAGCCGAAGTCCTGGTCGGTCCAGCTCATGCCGCCGTCGAGAGCCTGATCGGCGTAGTCGAGCGCGACGGTGGCCGGCTCTCCGCGCATCGCCGCGTCCCAGGCGCGCAGACCGAGGATGTGCCGCTCGGGCAGTCCGCGGCCGGTGAGCCGCTTGGCGAACTGGGCGAGGAGCCGCGACCGGGCGGGCGAGTTCTCCTCGTCGACCCGCACCGAGCTCCACTTGAACTGCTCGGCCTGCATGCGCAGTTTGGTGCGGCCGCTGCCGGCCCGACGGGCCTCTTCGGCGAGCAGCTCGGTGGCCGCTTCGAGCCGGCCGGAGTGGGCCATGGCCTGAGCCAGTCGGTACGTGATGGCCTCACGGAGGCTCTGCTCGATGTACGGCTCTTCGAGCGCGGCCTGCAGCTGGTTGATCGTCGCCACCGGATCGTGCAGCAGGTTCGCCGAGCCCAGCTCGAACAGCACCTCCGCGCGGTCCTCGGCGTTCGGGGGCTCGCGCAGCGCTCGGGTCAGGTAGCGCCGCGCGGCGTCCGGGGCGCCCGCCGAGAAGTTGTCGCGCGCGGCCTGCCGCAACTGCTGCACGACCCACGGATCGCCCTCGGGGTGCATCTCCAGTAAATGCCGGGCCGCGGCGGACGCGCCGTGCCCGTCGTTGATGAGGGCCTGTGCCGCCACGCCGTGCATGGCGACGCGGACGCCGGGCGGCATCGACCGGTACACCGCCGTGGCGATGAGCGGGTGGAAGAACTCCACGACCTCCTGACGGCGTACGTTCGTCAGCACGGTCAGGATGCGCGCCTTGCGGAGCAGCTCGATGGATTCCTTGACCTGCGCCTCGCCGAGGGCCGCGACCCCGCCGACGATGCTGGTCGGCACCGCGGTGCCGAGGACGGCGGCCGCCCAGGCGAACCGCACGGTCGACGGGCCGAGTTGCTCCAGCCGCTCGACGATGCCGCTGCCCTTGACCGCGGACGCGAGATCGCGCAGTTGCGCGATGTTGTCCTGGTGCGGCCGCAGTCCGCGCTCGCGGCCCTTCATGACCAGTTCGACGACCTCGAAGGGATTGCCGCCGCTGATCGCCCAGCACTCGCGGCAGAAGACGTCGTCGGCGCTCTCGCCGAGGAACTCCCGGATGATGCGCGTCACGCCACCGGTGGTGAGCGGGGCCAGCTCGTGCGGACGCGCGCCGCGGCGGGACATCAGCGCCCGCAGGCCGGCGGCGTCGGAGGGGATCTCGTCGGGACGACAGGCCACCATGATGACCATGCCCAGCTCTTCGGCGCGCGAGGCGAAGGTGGTGAGCCAGGCCAGGGACTCCGCGTCCGCCCAGTGCGCGTCGTCGAGAACCAGGACGACCGGTGCGCGGCGGACCGACAACTGCGTGACGACCCAGTCGAGTCCGTCGCGGACGCCCTGAGGGTCGGGCGCGATCGCTCCCTGCCGGGCGGCGGTGAGGCCCAGGGCGGGCGCGACGATGCGGTACCAGTTCCCGAACGCGTCGCGGCGTTCCTGTTCGGACATGGCCGCGAGGGTGGGCTGCAGCAGCTGGCGCATGACATGGAACGGGACCTGCCGTTCCTGCTCGCCGCCGCGCGCGAACAGCACGGTGCAACGGCGCTCGGCCGCGTACCGGCGCGCCTCCGTCAGCAGTTTCGTCTTGCCCATGCCCGCCGGGCCGACGAAGGTCAGCACGCCGCCCCGACGAGTCGCCGGGCCGTGGTCGGATCCACCGCACAACTCGTCCACCGCGCGCTGGATGTCCAGCAGCTCGGACTCCCGTTCGAGCAGTGGGTTCGAGGTGTCGCTCCTGAGATCAGTGACTGATGACATTCCCGCCCCTCCTGCGTGTGGGGCCGAGTGTATGACCTCCAGGGCGTGTCGGAGCGATTTCGCTCCGTATTCCTTCAACCTGCCCTGTACGGGGGAGACATGGTGTACCGTCTGCGCTTTTGCGCCGGGCCGGGGTATTCCGCTTCGTGCGGTGCCACGGCCCGGCGCGTTCAGCGGCGTGCCACCGGGATCATGGGCAGGGTGCTCGGCTGCGGGATGCCCGCCGGCACCTCGCGCACCTCGACGCCGGGCGCCGGCGTCAGCCGCCAGCGGGACGCGACGCTCGCGACGAACGCCAGGATCTCGGCGACGGCGAACGAGTCGCCGATGCACTTGTGCTGACCCGCCCCGAAGGGGATGTAGCGGTGGGCGCGCGGGGCCTCGCCGCCGTCACGGTCCCACCGGTCGGGGTCGAAGACCGTCGGGTCGCTGAAGAGCGCGGGGTCCCGGTGCAGCGCGTACGGGCTGTAGCCCACCTCCGCGCCCTCGGGGATCCGCACCCCGCCGAGGACCAGCGGCGCGAGGGCGCGCCGGGTGAACAGCAGAGGCGAGTGCAGTCGCAGCGCCTCCTGGAACACGTGGCGGGTGAACGTGAGTTCCCTGAGGTCCTCGGGGCGCACGGGGCGCTGCCCCACCACCCGGTCGACCTCGGCCTGGACGCGGGCTTCGGCCTCCGGATGCCGGCCGAGCTCGTGGAAGATCCACGCCAGCGTCGTGGCGGGGGTCTCCGTGCCCGCGAACATGATGGAGATGACCTCGTCCCGCACCTGCTCGGGGCTCATCGTGGCGCCCGTCTCCGGGTCGGCCGTGGTGAGCAGCAGGGACAGGGCGTCGCGGCCGTCGGTCTTCTCCGGCGCGTACCGGTCGATCACCTCGTCGATGATCTGACGGAGCCGGGCGGCGGCCGCGTCGAAGCGCCGGTTGGCCGGGACCGGGAGCCGGTCCAGCGCCTTGGGCATGACGGCCCGCAGGAGCATGCCTTCCAGCACGATGGGCAGGGAGCGGTGCACCTCGTCGACGGCCGGCTTGCTGAGGTCGCCGGAGAAGATCATGTCCGCGACCGCCGCCATGGCGTAACGACGGGTCTCGTTGAGGACGGAGATCTCCTCGCCGTCCGTCCACGACGCCGCCATCTCCTCGGCGTTGCGGCACATCGCCTCGGTGTACTCGGCGATGTGGTCGCGATGGAACGCGGGCTGCATCATCCGCCGCTGCTTGCGGTGGAACTCCCCGTCCGTGGTGACGAGGCCGTTGCCGAACATGGGCCGGAGGCGTTCGAACACCCTGCCGCGGCCGAACTGTTGGGCCTGCTGGACGAGCACGGCGTTCACGTGCTCCGGAGTCGTCGCCACATGCACCGGCCACGTCCCGATGTCCAGCCGCACGATGTCGCCGTGTTCGCGCAGGGACTCCAGGAAGCCGATCGGCTGCTTCCAGAGCTGCAGGACGTGCCCGAGGAGGGGCAGGCGTCCGGGCGCGGGGGCCGCGGGGACCGCGGTCGAGGACTGTGCTTCCACCTGTGTCACGGACCGGCCCCCCGTCATGCCACCGAGACCAGGTCCGGACGGGTGTACGCACCCTCCAGTCCGGCCGCGAAGCGTTCGTCGCTGTAGCGCGTGCACTCGTAACGCTGCCACAGCTCCGTGCCGATCATCCAGTCCTCGTAGGTGTGCACGCAGCGGGCGACCTCGTCGCGCAGGGCGGGGCCGGTGGCCGGGTCGGCCTCCAGGGTGTCGAGGAGCTGCTGCTTGGCCTTGAGGTACTCCTCGATCCGTACCTGGATGAGGGTCTCGACCTCGCGCACCGCCTCGCCGAGCGAGCTGCCGTCGCGGGCGGCGATGCGGGAGACGAGGTTGTTGGTGTCCCCGCAGGCGTACTCCTTCGGCAGCGAGAACACGTCGTTGCCCCAGGAGATGACGTCCAGCGTGCTGGCCACGACCTCCTGGAACTCGGGGAGGGCGGTGATCCGGGACGGGAGGTCGATGCCGAGGCCGGCCTCGACCATGTCCATCATCGGCAGGAGCTGGGAACTGTTGCGGCGGGTCAGGATGTAGTCCTCGACCGTGGGGCGCGCGTCGGCGCGGCGGTTGGCCGCCTCCTGGTCGAGGGAGCGGAGCACGAGCCGGACGTGGGCGCGGTAGCGGGCGGCGCAGGCGTCGGACATGCCGGCGACGATGCGCTCGCACACGTCGACGAAGCCGTTCACCAGCGAATTGCGTCCCTCCGCCCGCTCGTCGGCGCGCCCGGTGTCCAGGTACGCGGTGATGGCCCCGACGACGGGGCGCCAGGCCGCGAGCTCACCGTTGCGTATGAGGTGGTCGTGCTGGTCGTCCAGGACGAACGACCAGGCCATCCACTCGGCCAGCAACAGCACGCGCTCGTACGGCACGTCCCCGCTGACGCGGCCCGCGAGGTGGCCGCAGCCGATGCCGGAGAACTGCTCCAGGGCGTCGGTCACGAGGCCGTGGCCGACCACCCAGGCGGTCGCCTCCTCGTTGGCCCGGGCCGCCTGCGGATGCTTTGCGTTCCCGAAAGGCAGATGAAAGTCGGGGACGGAGAAATTGCGGAGCTGGTTCATTCTTCCCCCCAGGGTGAAAGAGTTCGCCTGGTGTGCCGTTGTCGGCTCGCGTGGCCCTTAATCCGCCTCCCCGCTAGGTGATCTGCCTCCTTGTCAGGTAATTAACCCCCAGGTGGGAGTGAACTGTCAATGTAGGAGGGCGAATCTGGGCGATTGATCGTAAACCCCCGTGAGCGCGGGGGAGTTGGGTATGCGGTGGGCATATTCGCCCGGTAGGGCACGGGCGGACGACCGCATGTGCGTACGAGGCCGCCCAACGTGCTTGCGGTGTCGAGCAGTTCGTCGCAGGCGGACGCGTCCCCGCCGGGTCGGCACGGGGCCGGCGGGCGGGTCGCCGGGGCCGTTCGAGGGGCGAGTCCTCCCGCCGGGGCGTTGCGGGCTTTTCGGCAGCGAATTATCGGCCGACAAGGCGGGGCGCCGGGAATTGTGCCGAGTGCCGGAGGGGGGTTCCGAGAATGGGTGAGGGGAATGCGGGAGTGGCCTCCGGAATGGGAAAGTCCGGGTCAAGGGCGGGCAATGGTGGGGAAGTGCTCGGTGGCGCGTCCGGGCGCGTCGGATTCGTTTGCAGAAACGATTCCGCGTGAAGTTCGCGGCCGTCTGTCCGATGTTTTCCGGGTGTTTGCCGAGGGGTGCCGGGGCGGTGCCGGCCCTGCGGTGTCCGGCCCGTCGGCACCCCGGCCGGCCGGGGTGCGGGGGCGGTCGGCGCTCCCGTGAAAAAGATCTTCATGGTGTGACTTCGGTCGTACACGGCTGAATAGTAGAAGCAGAAAGAAGTACACCGTTCAAAATGCGTCACTTCTCGCCGCGCGGCCGAGAATTGCTCGTGACGCGGCGAAGCGGGCCGCCGCTGCGCCGCGCCCGCGCCGGTGCAGCGCCGGTTGAACTGCGGATTCATCACGCCGTACGACGGGTGCGGGGCAATACGGCGATCTGCGTGTGCAAGCACCGCGGGCGGGGGAGGCCGGCCCGTCCCGGATGCGCGTCCGCCTCCCGACACACGCCCGCCCGGGCCGGCGGGCGCCGGTCCGGGCGGGACGGGTGACGTGGGCGGGCGGACGCGTGGTCCGCCCGTCGGGTCAGGCCTGGGGGGCCGGGTAGGTCGGGTACTCGACGCCCGAGACGTGCTGGACGACGCGGATGACCTGGCAGGAGTAGCCGAACTCGTTGTCGTACCAGAGGTACAGGATCGCGTTGTCGCCGTCGACCTTGGTCGCGCCGGCGTCGACGATCGACGCGTGGCGGGAGCCCACGAAGTCCATCGAGACGGCGTCGGGGGCGGTGGTGAAGTCGATCTGGCGCTTCAGCGGCGAGTGCAGCGAGACGTCGCGGAGGTACTCGAGCACCTCGTCGCGGGTGGTCTCGCGGCCCAGGCGCAGGCTGAGGATGGCGATCGAGACGTCCGGGACGGGGACGCGGATCGAGCTGCCGGTGATCGGCGCCTTCAGGTCCGGCAGGGCCTTCGCGACGGCCGAGGCGGCACCGGTCTCGGTGATCACCATGTTGAGCGGCGCGGAGCGGCCGCGGCGGTCGGCCTTGTGGTAGTTGTCCAGCAGGTTCTGGTCGTTCGTGAACGAGTGGACGGTCTCCACGTGACCGCGCAGCACGCCGTACTCGTCGTCCATGGCCTTCAGCGGCGGGACGATGGCGTTGGTGGTGCAGGAGGCGCAGGACAGGATCTGCTCGTCCGGCTTGATCGTGTCGTGGTTGACGCCGTGCACGATGTTCGGGACGTCGCCCTTGCCCGGGGCGGTCAGGACGACCTTGTCGATGCCCGGGCGCAGGTGCTTGGAGAGGCCCTCGCGGTCCCGCCACTTGCCCGTGTTGTCGATGAGGATGGCGTCCTTGATGCCGTACGCCGTGTAGTCGACCTCGGACGGGTCGTTGGCGTAGATCACCTTGATCTCGTTGCCGTTGGCGACGATGGTGCCGTTCGCCTCGTCGACCGTGATGGTGCCCTGGAACTGGCCGTGGATCGAGTCGCGGCGCAGCAGCGAGGCGCGCTTGACGAGGTCCTGGTCGCCGCCACCGCGGACGACGATGGCGCGCAGGCGCAGCCCGTTGCCCGAACCGGCCTTCTCGATGAGGAGGCGGGCGACGAGGCGGCCGATGCGGCCGAAGCCGTAGAGGACGACGTCGCGGCCGTCACGGCGCTCGATCTTGTTCTCGCCCGTGGCGCCGGCGACGGCCTCCGCGGTGAACTCCTCGATCGTCAGGCCGCGCGAGTCGGCCTTGTACTCGGCGGCGAGCATGCCGATGTCGATCTGGGAGGGGCCGAGGTCGAGGGTGGTCAGCGTCTGCAGGAACGGCAGCGTCTCGGTGACCGAGAGCTCCTCGCCGGCGATCTGCCGGGCGAAGCGGTGGGTCTTGAGGATGCTGACCACCGACTTGTTCACCAAGGAGCGGCTGTGCAGCAGGACGGTCACGTCCCGCTCGCGGTGCAGCTTCCCGATGATCGGGATCATCGACTCCGCGATCTCCTCGCGGTGCTTCCAGTTGGTGAACGAGTCGTCTTTGACAGTCACAGGATTATCTTTCGAGCTAGGCGGCGCTCATATGCTAACCCCACCCCTATTTGATCGATCAAGGGGGTCCCGGAAGCTGTCTGCAACCTCACAGTGCGCCCGCTCCCGCCTCCGCCTCCGTGGCCGTCGGGGCGGAGGCCGGCCCTCGGCAGGGGGCGGTGACGCTCCCTCATCTCCTCTGCCCGTGCGCGCAGTCGGGGCGTCGGTGTGAGGCAGCGCACGGGCGCAACGCGGCGCAAAGCCTTGGCGATACGCCCGGTCTGCCGCAAAGTGTCCGTGCGCCCGCAGTCGTGCCAACGGGGGACTCGGCCGGGCGGGAGTCCGGGGGGACGCATGGACACGCACATCGAGGACGCGGCACGCACCGCCACCAGACCCGACGGCGAGACCGCGCGCGACCGGGGGCGCGGAGTGCTCGAAGGGGCGTTCGCGCTGCTCGAAGCGCTGCGCCGGCGCGGGGACGAGGCGGGAGTGACGGAACTGGCGCTGGCCTGCGGGGTGCCCAAGGGCACCGCGCACCGGCTGCTCGACCAGCTCGTGGCCGTCGGAGCCGTGGAGCGGCGCGACCGGCGCTACCGGGTCGGCCCACAGCTGTACCGGCTCGGCCAGGCGTGGGAACCGCACCCGGGGCTGCGCGTCGCCGCCCGCGGCCCGGTGCAGCGGCTGCGCGCGGCGACCGGCGCCACGGTCGTGCTCGCCGTGCTGCGCGAGGACCTGGCGCTGACGGTGAGCTCGGCGCCCGGTGAGCTGGAGGCGCTGGTCCCGGTACGGGACGGGGTCGCGTTCGGGCTCGACACGGCCGCCGGCCGGGCGCTGCGCGGCCCCCGGCGGCCCGGGGCGGTGTTCGACCGGGAGGACCTGATGGCCGGGGTGTGCTGCGCGGCCCTGCCGGTACGGGCCCCCGACGGCCGCGTGGTGGCCGCGCTCGCCGCCCTGGTCCAGGCGGGCCGCCGCCTCGAACCGCTGGCCCAGGCCGTGGCCGCCGCCGGCGCCGCCGTCACCCGGCAGCTCGCCGCGGGGGTTCCGGCCCCGGCTCCGGTCTGGCTGTTCCGTCCAGTGGAACGCGCGTAGAACCGGGGCGGGCCGGCCGGGCACAGTGAGGGACGTGCCGGGGGGAACGGCACACCGGCCCGCCGGGGAAGCGGGCCGGGAGACACCGTCACGAACGTGACCCGATGTGTGGGGGGACCACATGCGCAAGAGCCGTGCCGCTCGACTGGCCGCCGCCGGACTGCTGGGCCTCGGCGCCCTCGGAGCCTTCGCGGGCACCGCGCACGCCGAGCCGATCGACTACGTCCGCATCGAGCTCCTGGAGCTCCACTGCCACCAGAACAGCGAGGGCAACCACGACGAGGCGTACATCAAGCTCACCGACGCCAACGGCAACCACGTCAAGGTGTGGCCGGGCAACGGCATCAGCTACCAGACCATGGGCGCCGGCTACGTCCGCTACCTGACCGACGCGAACGGCAACGCCGCCCTCGTCCTGGGCAAGGAGCAGGCCCGCACCCTGACCCTCTGGGACGACGACTCCTCCAGCGGCGACGACAAGCTCGGCGCCACGCTCATCACGGGCAGCGAGGCCGGCGCCGAGACCCAGTGGCGCTCGTTGGAGGGCTCCGGCGGCGTCTACACGATCGCCTACCGCGTCGTCGACATCTGACGGATCCGGGGGCGTCCGCCGCAGCCCGCAGAGGCGTCCCGGGCGCCCCCGCGTCCGGCCCGCTCAGGTGCGGCGCAGCGCCCCCTCGGCCCGCAGATCGGCCAGGGCGGGATAGCCGTCCACGGCCATGATCAGGTCGGCCTCGGCGAGCACCGACCGCAGCACGTGCACGATGCCGTCGGTCCCGCCGAGCGCCGCCCCGTACACGTACGGGCGGCCGAGGCCGACCGCCGTGGCGCCCAGCGCCAGCGCCTTGACCACGTCCGAGCCCGAGCGCACTCCGGAGTCGAACAGCACCGGCAGCCCATCGGCGGCCTCCACCACGCCCGGCAGCATGTCGAGCGCGGCGAGGCCGCCGTCGGCCTGCCGGCCGCCGTGGGTGGAGCAGTACAGGCCGTCGGCCCCGCCGTCCCGGGCCCGGCGGGCGTCCTCGGGGTGGCAGATGCCCTTGAGGATCAGCGGCAGCTCGGTCAGCGAGCGCAGCCAGGGCAGATCGTCCCAGGTCAGCGGGTTTCCGAAGACGGACACCCACTCCATGACGGTGGCCTGCGGATTGCTCTCCGGGGCCTCCTTCAGTCGGGCCCGGAAGACGGGATCCGTCGTGTAGTTGGTCAGACAGTGCCCGCGCAGCTGCGGGAAGTTGCCGCTCGCCAGGTCGCGCGGCCGCCAGCCGGGTATCCAGGTGTCCAGGGTGACCACGATCCCCTTGAATCCCGCCTCCTCCGCCCGCCGCACCAGGCTCGCCGCCAGGTCCCGGTCGGCGGGCGTGTACAGCTGGAAGAAGCCGGGCGTCTCGCCGAACTCGGCCGCCACCGCCTCCATCGGGTCCGCGCTCAGCGTCGAGGCGACCATCGGCACCCCGGTCCGCGCCGCGGCCCGCGCGGCCGCCAGATCGCCGTGACCGTCCTGCGTGCACAGCCCCAGGACCCCCACCGGCGCCATGAACACCGGCGACGGAAGCGTCAGCCCGAACAGCTCCACGCTCATGTCCCGCCGCGCGGCGCCCACCATCATCCGCGGCACCAGCCCCCAGCGCCCGAAAGCGCTCGCGTTGGCCCGCTGGGTGCGCTCCTCGCCCGCGCCGCCCGCCACGTACGACCAGACGGACGGCGGCAGTGCCGCCTCGGCCCCGGCCTCCAGCCCGGCGAAGGTCATCGGCAGGTCGGGCAGCACCCCGGCCAGGCCGTCGAGGTAGATCTCGTACTGGTAGTCCCCGAACTGCGCGGCCATCCGCCGCCCCTCCCCGCCCTCCGGCCCGGCCGGTCCGGGCGCGCCGAAGCCACCCTGCCAAGGCGGGGCCCGCAAGGCCATGGCCGCGACACGATCAGTGCCGCGACCCGATCAGTCCGGCGGCTCCGGTACGGGCTCGGTGCCCGGCTCCGGGTGCACGGGCGGCTCCTCGTCCGGCTGCGGCTCGCGCGGCACCGGCTCTCCGGGCTGCTCGGGCTGCCCGGCCTGGCCGGGCGTCGGTCCGGGGCGCGGCGGCGGCGCCGGACGCGGGCCCTCGGGGTCGTTCGGGTCCGGCCGCGTGGGCGGGTCGGGCCGCGTCGGCGGGGCCGGCGGCGGGGGGACCGGAACGGTGTCCGGGTCCGGCGGAACGGGGATCGTCACGATGTCGAGCCTCCTCACATGTGCCGGTTCGCGTAGTACCGCTCGATCAGCTGCAGGGACGGCAGATCGTCGTCGTGCTGTCCGCTCTCGAACGGCGGGGAGTCCTTGATCTCGGCCTTCGTCGCCTCGATGTGGACGGTCTCGTGCTCCCGGTCGATCCGGGACACCAGACCCGCCGGCAGCAGCACGCGGTGGCCGAAGATCCACGGGCCGGTGTCCACGACCACGTACGACCGGCCCACGTCCTCGGAGTGCCGGTCGATCTTTCCGATGGGTCCGTCGCTCGCCTCGACCCGGTAGCCGATCAGCTCGGTGCCGGGAGCGTGTCCGGACGTCTCGGAGTAGCCCCAGATGTCGCTGCCCATCTCGGTCGCCTCCTCTTCACCGGGTGCGTCTGCCCCGGATGCCCCGGGACACGCCTCCCGGCGTGTGGGGCGGGGCCCTTTCCCTCCCGGCGCGATCACGAGATATCTTGATGTCGAGCAATCTCGCATACGCAGACGTGGAGCGGAGCACCTGGTGACTGACTCGACCATCATCTACACCCACACCGACGAGGCGCCCGCCCTGGCGACGTACTCGTTCCTCCCCGTGGTCCAGGCGTACGCCGCCACGGCCGGCGTCGGCGTCGAGACCCGGGACATCTCCCTGGCCGGGCGCATCATCGCCCACTTCCCGGAGTACCTGGAGGAGGGCCAGCGCGTCCCCGACGCCCTGGCCGAGCTGGGCGAGCTGGCCAAGACGCCCGCCGCCAACATCATCAAGCTGCCGAACATCTCGGCGTCCATCCCGCAGCTCAAGGCCGCCGTCGCCGAGCTCCAGGCGCAGGGCTACGCGCTCCCGGACTACCCGGACGACCCGAAGACCGACGAGGAGCGCGAGATCCGCGCCCGCTACGACAAGGTCAAGGGCAGCGCCGTCAACCCGGTCCTGCGCGAGGGCAACTCCGACCGCCGCGCCCCCGCCTCGGTCAAGAACTACGCCAAGACCCACCCGCACCGCATGGGCGCCTGGTCCTCCGAGTCGAAGACCCGGGTCGCGACCATGGGCGAGAACGACTTCCGCTCCACGGAGAAGTCCGCCACCATCGCCGAGGCCGGCTCGCTGCGCATCGAGCACGTCGCCGCCGACGGCACCACCACCGTGCTGCGCGAGTCCGTGCCGGTCCTCGCCGGCGAGGTCGTCGACGCCTCCGTGATGCGCGTCGCCGCCCTGCGCACCTTCCTGAGCGAGCAGGTCGCCCGCGCCAAGGCCGAGGGCGTCCTGTTCTCCGTGCACCTCAAGGCCACGATGATGAAGGTCTCCGACCCGATCGTCTTCGGCCACGTGGTCCGCGCCTTCTTCCCGAAGACCTTCGAGACCCACGGCGCCGCCCTCGCCGCCGCCGGCCTCTCCCCGAACGACGGCCTCGGCACCATCCTCGCGGGCCTGTCCCAGCTGCCCGAGGGCGACGAGATCAAGGCGTCCTTCGACGACGAGCTGGCCTCCGGCCCGGCCCTCGCCATGGTCGACTCCGACAAGGGCATCACCAACCTGCACGTGCCGTCCGACGTCATCGTCGACGCCTCGATGCCGGCCATGATCCGCACCTCCGGCCACATGTGGGGCCCGGACGGCCAGGAGGCCGACACCCTCGCCGTCCTCCCGGACAGCTCCTACTCGGGCGTCTACCAGGCCGTCATCGAGGACTGCAAGGCCCACGGCGCCTTCGACCCGTCGACCATGGGCTCCGTCCCGAACGTCGGTCTGATGGCGCAGAAGGCCGAGGAGTACGGCTCCCACGACAAGACCTTCGAGATCGCCGCGGCCGGCACCGTCCGCCTCGTCGACCAGGCCGGCAACGTCGTCCTGGAGCAGGAGGTCGCCGAGGGCGACATCTTCCGCGCCTGCCAGACCAAGGACCTCCCGATCCAGGACTGGGTCAAGCTGGCCGTCAACCGCGCCCGCGCCACCGGCGACCCGGCCGTCTTCTGGCTGGACGCCGAGCGCGCCCACGACGCGCAGCTGATCGCCAAGGTCGAGCAGTACCTGCCGCAGCACGACACCGAGGGCCTGGACATCAAGATCCTGTCCCCGGTCGAGGCCACCAAGTTCTCCCTGGAGCGCATCCGCCGCGGCGAGAACACCATCTCGGTCACCGGCAACGTGCTCCGCGACTACCTGACCGACCTCTTCCCGATCCTGGAGCTGGGCACCAGCGCCAAGATGCTCTCCGTCGTCCCGCTGATGGCGGGCGGCGGCCTGTTCGAGACCGGCGCCGGCGGCTCCGCCCCGAAGCACGTCCAGCAGCTCGTCAAGGAGAACTACCTGCGCTGGGACAGCCTCGGCGAGTTCTTCGCCCTGGCCGCCTCCTTCGAGCACCTGGCGACCACCACGGGCAACGCCCGCGCCCAGGTCCTGGCCGACACCCTCGACCGCGGCACCGCGACCTTCCTCAACGAGGACAAGTCGCCCACCCGTCGCCTCGGCGGCATCGACAACCGCGGCAGCCACTTCTACCTCGCCCTCTACTGGGCGCAGGAGCTGGCCAAGCAGACCGACGACGCCGAGCTGGCCAAGGCCTTCGCGCCGCTCGCCGAGACGCTCACGGCCAACGAACAGAAGATCGTCGAGGAGCTGATCGCCGTCCAGGGCGCCCCGGCCGAGATCGGCGGCTACTACCAGCCCGACCCGGCGAAGGCCGCGGCCGTCATGCGCCCGTCCGCCACCTTCAACGAGGCCATCGCCAGCCTCGGCTGATTCCCGGCGGCCCCGGCCGCCCGCACCGCGCGCAGACCGCCCCGGCAGGCTCCCGTCCTGCCGGGGCGGTCCCGCGTCCACGCCGTTCCGGAAGCCTTTCGTCCTGCCGGTGGCGGAACCCGAACCTCGGTGTGAACCTGGGGGAATGAGCTGGGCATCATGGACGACGGCCGGGGTCTACACCGGCCGGGGCGGGGTCCTCACCGAGGAGGGCGGCATCGTCACGGGCGACCTGACGGTGCACACCACCTACGCGGACGACGAGGCGCGCGTCGCCGTGCAGTACACGGGCGCCTCCGACTGGTTCACCATGTCGGGCAGCCCCGTGCCCTGCTCCTCGGAGGAGGAGAGCCGGGACCTGCACGACGCCGTCGTCGCCGCCGTCCGCGCCGGCGGCGGGGCGACCGTCCCGCACCCGTCCGCCCCGCCGGACACCGCCGGCGAGCCACGGCGTACCGTCTCCGACTGATTCCTGTCGCGACGCCCGCATAACCGTCATCCCACGGCCCCCCGCGGATCTCCCGTACGACGGAACTCCCGTACGGCGGGACTCACGGATCAGGGACGAGGGAGCACGGACATGCACAGCGACGAGCGTCGCGCCGAGGAACTGGTGGCCGCGGCGAGGACCGGCGACCCGGCGGCCCGGGACGCGCTGGCCGCGGCGTACCTCCCGCTGGTCTACAACGTCGTGGGCCGCGCCCTGAACGGCCACGCGGACGTCGACGACGTCGTGCAGGAGACCATGGTCAGGGCCCTCGACGGGCTCGGCGGACTGCGCGAGCCGGGCCGGTTCCGCTCCTGGCTGGTCGCCATCGCCATGAACCAGATACGCCGGCGCTGGCGCGTGCGGCAGCAGCAGCCGCAGACCGGTCTCGACACCGTCGCGGAGCGGCCCGATCCGGCCGGTGACTTCGTCGACCTCACCATTCTGCGGCTCGGTCTGTCCGGGCAGCGCCGGGAGGTCGCCGAGGCCACCCGCTGGCTCGACCCCGACGACCGCGAGCTGCTCGCCCTGTGGTGGCTGGAGGCTGCCGGCCGGCTCGACCGTGCGGAGCTG
The DNA here is from genome assembly GCF_048500665.1 of Streptomyces tritici. Lineage (NCBI taxonomy): Bacteria > Bacillati > Actinomycetota > Actinomycetes > Kitasatosporales > Streptomycetaceae > Streptomyces > Streptomyces tritici. The sequence continues at coordinate 408,159 of NZ_CP183183.1, read as the reverse complement.
GCCGAGGCGCTCGGCGTCGGCGCGCAGCACGCCGCGGTACGGGTGCGGCGGATGAAGGAGCAGCTGGAGACCGGGCGCGGGATCGTCCGCGCCCTGGCCGCCGAGCCGCGCTGCCCGTCCCTCGCCGACACCGTGGCGACCTGGGACGGCGCCCCCTCCCCGCTGTGGCGCAAGCGGATCGCCCGCCACCTGCGGGACTGCGGGGCCTGCTCGGGCACCTGGACGGGCCTGGTGCCGGCGGAGGGGCTGCTCGTCGGCCTCGGCCTGGTCGCCCCGCTCCTCGGCGCGGGCGCGGGAGCGATGGGGACGGGCGGGTACGCGACGGCTGCGGCGGCTTATGCGTATGGGGCGGGGGATGCGGGGGCGGCGTACGGGGCGGGGGATGTGGCGGTATCCGCGTCGGGGGATGCGGGGGTGTACGGGTCGGGGGAGGCGGCGTACGGGCCGGGGGATGTGGGGGTGCTGCCGGGGGACGCGGCGGTGGGTGGGCCGGGAGCCGGGGGTGATCCGGGTGCTGCGGGCCTGCCCGGCGGGCCTGCGGGTGCGGGTGCGGGTGGCGATGGTGGTGGCGGTGGCGGTGCCACGGGCGGGCGGAGTCTGGTGTTCGGGGGTGGGGCGGCGGCCGTCGTCGTGGTGCTGCTCGTCGCGTTGTGGCCCGAGCCGGACGCTCCGGCCGGGCCGCCGCCCCTCGCCGCCTCGCCGACCGTCTTCGCCACGGCCCCGCTCCCGGCCTCGCCGTCGCCGAGCCCGAGCGTCCCGCCGAGCCCCCGGGCCTCACGGCCGGTGCCGGAACCGTCCCGGACGGCGAAGCCGCCGACGCTCGCGGAACGGGTCACGCGCATCGTCAACCTCCGCCGGAGCGAGGCCGGTTGCGGCCCGCTGCGGCTCGACCCGCGGCTCACCGGGGCCGCCCGGGCGCACGGCCGCGACATGGTGGCGCGCGGCTACTTCGACCACGCGAGCCCCGACGGGCGGAACGTCGACGCCCGCGTCAGCGCCGCCGGCTACCGCTGGAGCGCGGTCGGCGAGAACCTGGCGCGCGGGCAGCGCGAGCCCGAAGCGGTCGTCGGGTCCTGGATGGACAGCGACGGTCATCGCCGCAACCTTCTCGACTGCCGTTACCGGGACACCGGCGTCGCCGCGGTGCGCGGCCCCGACGGCACGGTGTGGGTGCAGACGCTCGCGCGCCCCTCCTGAACGTCCCGGCCGGCCCGGTCCGTTCACCCTCTCGTGCCGAAGACCTGCACCCACCAGGGTCCGTTGGAGCGGAGGTTGACGCCCACGCCGAGGTCCCGGAAGGCGCAGTTGACGACGTTGCGCCGGTGCGCGGCGCTGTCCATCCAGTCGCGCATCGCGTGGGCGGGGCTCCGCGGGCCGCGGTGGATGTTCTCGCCCCAGGCGCGCCAGTCGTACCCGGCCGCCGTGATCCGGTCCCCGCCGTCCGCGCCGTCCGGGTCGCGGTGCTCGTAGTAGCCGCGCGCCGCCATGTCGTCGGCGTGCCGCTGCGCGGCGGCACGCAGCGCGCCCGACGGCCGCAGCGGGTCGCAACCAGCCCGCATCCGTTCGGCGTTGACCAGGGCGACGAGCTGCTCGGCGTACCGCTCGGCCGTGCCCGACAGCGGCTCCGCGCCCGCCCCCCGGGCCCGGGGTCCGGCGGCCGGCACCCCGCTGCGGTCCGGCGGCGCGGACGGTCCCGCGGCGGTCAGGGCGGCCCACCCGATGAGGGCCAGCAGTCCCGCCACTGCGAGAGCGCGCCGGCCGCGGCGGCGGACGGCCGCCCGTACCCCGTTGTCGGCGTCATGCTGTTCCATGCGCCCCAGTCTCGGCGCGCCCCGCGGGGACGGCACCCGGAGTCCGGCGGACGGAGGTACGCGGCGGCCGGCCGGCGCCCGTCAGTCGTGCGGGACGACCGCCACCGGGCAGTGCGCGTGGTGCAGGGCCGCGTGGGCGACCGAGCCGATCCGCGGCCCGAGCGCCCCGCGCCGGGCCCGGCGGCCCACGACCAGCAGCGAGGCCGAGGTGGAGGCGGAGAGCAGGACCTGGCCCGCGCTGCCGATCTCCACGTGCTCGATCACCCGCACCTCCGGGTGGCGTTCCCGCCACGGGGCCAGCGCCTCGCGCAGGGCCTTCTCCTCGAACGGCTCCAGACCGCCCGCCTCGTCCGCGAGGCGCAGCGAGCCGGGGCTGTACGCGTACAGCGGCGGCAGGCTCCACGCCCGTACGGCCCGCAGCGCGGCCCCCCGCGCCGCCGCGGTCTCGAAGGCGAACCGCAGCGCCGGGGCGCTGTCCTCCGGGGTGCCGAGCTGCCCCACGACGACCTCGCCCGCGTCCGCCGCGTCCGCCGAGGCGCCGGCGTCCGCGGCGTCGCGCGAGCGGACCGCGACGACCGGACGCTCCGCGCCCGCGATGATCTGCTGCCCGTACGAGCCGAGCAGGAACCCGGTCAGCGGGCCGTGGCCGCGCGAGCCGACGACGAGCATCGCGGCCCGCTCCTGGACGCCGAGCAGCGCCGCGACAGGGGTGTCCGGGACGACCTCGGCGGTCACCGTGACGTCCGGGTGCGCCTCGGCGACCGCCGACTCCGCGTGCCTGAGGACGTCCTCCGCGAGGCGCGCCTGTGTGCCGCGGTCCTGTTCGATCGGCAGGTCCAGCGGCTGCCACAGCCACGCGTGCACCAGCCGCAACGGCAGTCTCCGCCGCCCCGCCTCGCGTGCCGCCCAGTGCGCTGCGGCGAGACTCTCCGTGGAACCGTCCACTCCGGCGACGAGCTCGAGACTCATACGGCTGTCCTCCCTGTGTGGGTCGTGCGGTGTCGTAGGTCGTACCGCGCGTCGCCTTCCAGCATGCGGCCTCCGGCCGACTGGGTGAGAAACGGGGCCGGTTCAGCCCGCCAGGGGCAGCCCGGCGTTGAGGTAGTGGTCGCCGATCGCGCGCAGGCGGTGGGGCGGGGAGTGGCGGGCGGTCAGGGCGCGGGCGTCGCGCCAGAAGCGGTCGAGCCCGGTTACGCCGTCGGTGTCCGCCGGGCCGACCAGCTCCAGGACGCGGGTGGTGATCTGCTCGGCCGCCCGTCCGGTGACCGTCTCGGCCGCGGCGACGAGGACCGCGAGCTCGGCGCGCTCCTCCACCCCGAGGCCGGGGCCGGCGGCCAGACCGCGGGCCAGGCCGTCGGTCGCGCGGGCCGCCACCGAGGCGGCGGTGTGCGCGGCGGTGGCCAGTTCGCCGTAGGCGAGCAGCAGGTACGGGTCGTCGTCGCGGGCGACGAAGGCGGTCCCGTCGGGCGGGGGAGCGGCCTGCGCGGCGCGGACGGCGTCCCGGGCCTCGGCCAGCGCGCCCTCGGCGACGCCGAGCGCGACCTGCGTCAGCAGCAGCCGGGACAGGAGCGGGGCGAGGGCGGCGTACGGGGCGACGGCGTGCTCGTCGCGCGGCAGGCGGCCGAGGAGCTGGGAGGGGGCGACGGGGGTGCGCGAGAAGGCGACGGTGCCGGCGCCCGCCACGCGCTGGCCGACGCGGTCGGCGGCGGGTTCGACGCACACCGTCGGGTCGGACGGGTCGACGAGGACGACGAGGAGGTCGCCGGTCCGGGTACAGCGCGCGCCGACGACGAGCCGGTCGGCGACGGTCACGCCGGAGGCGAAGTACCGCCTGCCGTCGAGGACTCGGGGGCCGTCGGCCGGGGTCAGGGTGAGGTCGGCGCCGGTGCGGGAGGGTTCCACTCCGCCCGCGAGCAGCCAGCCCTCCCGGGCGGCCGCCCGGTCGAGCCCCTCGGCCACCCCGAAGCCCGCCACGGCGCTCGCCGCGACTCCCGTCACGGCGCCCACCGCAGCTCCTGCCCCGGAGACCGCCGCGCCCGCCGTCTCCGGCTCCGCCTCGGGCTCCGTGGCGGCGAGGAGGCGGGAGGTCCAGCTCAAGGCGTAGTGGTGGGCGAGGAGTTCGCCGACGGAGCCGTCGGCCGCCGCCACCTCCCGGATCGCCGCGCAGGCGGCCGTCCAGGCGGCGCCCCGGCGGCCGCCCGGTCCCGGCGGGGTGAGCCGGGCGGGCAGCCCCGCCTCCCGCAGCCGGGCGAGTTCGTCGTACGGGGGCTTGCCGGCCCGGTCGCGGTCGCCCGCGTCGACCGCGAGGTCGTCGGCGACCTCCCTGGTGACGCGTCGCCAGTCCGCCGCCGCAGCATCGCCTCGCATGATTCTCCGCTCCCCTCGCCGCCCCGTCCGGAAATCATTCCCACTTTCCCTACGGGAATGGTAGGGATACTTTCACGGCGAAGGCTCCGCACTCCAGAGGGAGTTCACATGGCGGACCGTCCCGTCCCGGTCAGTGAGATCTCAGGAGGGGTCAGGGGTTCGTCCACGCCTCCGGCTCCTCCGCCAGCGCCGAGACCTCCGCCGGAAGCCGCCCGGCGGCCACGTCCGCCAGCGACACCCCTTCGAGCACCCGGCGTACGTTGGCCCGCACGGCGATCCACAGCGGCAGCAGCGACTCGGCCGGCCCGGTGTACGTCAGCTCCGGTGGCCGTACCCCGCGCACCGACACCAGCGGACCGTCCACCACGCGGATCACGTCCGCGACCGAGATCTCCTCCGCCGGACGCGCCAGCCAGTACCCCCGTTGCCGCCGCGCTGGCTCTGCACCAGGCCGCCGCGCCGCATGTCGCCGAGGATGCCCTCGAGGAACTTGTGCGAGATGCCCTGCGCGTCCGCGACGGCCTCCGCCTTCAGCGGGCCCTCGTCCTGCGCTGCGGCGAGGTGGAGCGCGGCTCGCACCGCGTAATCGGCCCTGGCTGAGATGCGCATGGCCGCATTATTCCGCACCCCGGACGACGGGGTCGGCGCGGAGCCGGCGGCCGGGAGCGGGGCGACCGCACCGCGCCACGGCAGTCCAGCCGGTGCGGCGGACCGCGGCCGTCAGCCGATGCGGCGGCCGCTCAGCGGCGCGGTCTGATCGCCCGCGCCCGTGCGCACGCCCCGCAGGAAGGCCTCCAGCGCCTCCAGGGAGCTGGTCGTCGGCTGCCAGCCCAGCTCGCGGCGGGCCCGCTCGGCGGACATCACCGGCAGCCGCAGCACCGCGTCGAACAACCCCGGCGAGGCGGGGGCCAGCCGCAGCCGCCAGGCCGCGGACAGCGCCCCGCGCACCGCCCCGCGCGGCAGCCGCACGGTACGGGCGCCGAGCAGCCCCGCCAACTGGCGCGCGTCCACCACGGGGTCGGCCGCCAGGTTGAAGGCTCCGCGCACGTCGGCGAGGACCGCCAGCCGGTACGCCTGCGCCGCGTCGTCGGTGTGCAGCGTCTGGAAGCGCAGACCCTCCAGGTCCGGCACCACCGGGATCAGCCCCGGGCGCAGCAGCGCCCCGGGGAAGAACTTGCCCGCGAAGATTCGGCGCTGCTCGCTCGCCGACTCCTCCTTGAACAGGAACCCGGGGCGCATCCGCACCACCCGGACCTCCGGATGCTCGCGCTCGTACGCGTCCAGAACCCGCTCCAGGTACGCCTTCTCGCGGCAGTACGCGGCCTCCGGCCAGCCGTGCGTCGGCCACGCCTCGCTCACCCCGGGACCGGACTTGGGCCCCGGCGCGTACGCGCCCACGGACGAGGCGTACACGAGCGCCGGCACGTTCGCCGCCGCCACCGCGTCGAACACCCGCAGCGAGCCGAGGACGTTGGCCCGCCACGTCGTCACCGGGTCGTGCGTGGGCTGGAACCGCCAGGCCAGATGGACGACCGCGGACGCCTCCGCGAAGTGGCGCGCGAGCGCCGGCCCCGCGTCGTCGTCCGAGACGTCCACGGCCTCCCAGGTCGTCTTCGGCACGTCCATGTCGGGCCGGCGACGGGCCAGTCCCAGCACCGATCCGACCCGCGGGTCGGCGGCCAGGGCCCGGACCACGCTCGTGCCGACGTTCCCCGTAGCGCCGACGACGACCACCCGCAACGGCGCTGCTCCTCCGGTCTCCATGAGCCACACCCTCCGTCACGACGCCGGTGTCCGCATCCCCGGACCACCCGTCCTGCCGTGCGTGTTTCCCGTACGCCGCGGAGCATGTGCGGGGGCCAAAGGGTCACGGAGCGTGTCCGTCCGGCTCGCGGAGGCGACCGAATGGCCCCAAGATGGCGGCAGCGGGGGTCCAGCCAGGAGGACAATGATGCTGCTGCCCGACCGAAACACGATCGACCGACTCCTGCACCACTACCGGGCGCAGGAACGGACCGTACTGGCGCGCCCCGGCGACCTGGGGATCCGCCGCCGCTTCGAGGACACGGCCTATACGCTGTGTGTCCTCATGGGCGAGCGCACGGCGCGCGAGGCTGTCCATGCGGCGGAGCACTACGTCGGCCGGCGTGCCGCCGCGGCCGCTCCGGCGGGCCCGGCGGAAGCGGTGGGCCGAGCCGCGGCTCGCACCGCCGCGCCATCGGCGGGATAGTCGAGGGAAGGGGCGGACGCCGGACGAAGGAGGCGGGGCGACGGATGGTCGGTGATTCAGGGCGGTTCGACGTGGAGGTGTCGGGCGGGTCCGGCGTGGTGGTGCTCACCCTCGCCGGCGAACTCGACCACGACACGGCCGAGCCGTTGCGCACCGCGCTGGACCAGCAGATCGAGTCCGGCGCCCCCCGGATCGTCGTCGACTGCGCCGCCCTGACCTTCTGCGACTCCACCGGCCTCAACGCCCTGCTCCGCGCCCGGCTGCGCGCGCAGGAGGCGGGCGGCCGGGTGGAGCTGGCGGGCCTGCGGCCCCCGGTGAGCCGGATGTTCGAGATCACCGGGGCGCGGACCGTGTTCACGGTCCACGACGACCTGCGCGCCGCCCTCGTGGCGGCGGACCGGCGGCCGGAACAGCGGTGACGCCGATGGCCGACGACGACACGCGGGACGGGGCGGGGCCCGACGAGGTCCGCCGGCTCGAACTCCGGGGGGCCGACCGGGTGGTCACCCGCTGTCGCGACTTCACCGCCCGCGCCCTCGCCGACTGGGGCTGGACCCCGCCCGGCGACCCGGAGGCCCGCGAACTCGCCGACGACGTGCTGCTGCTCGTCTCCGAGGTCGTCACCAACGCCTGCCTGCACGCCGGCGGACCCGAGGAACTCGTGCTGCGCCACCGCCGGGGCCTGCTCCGGGCCGAGGTGTCGGACCCGAGCCCGGACCACCCCAGGCGCGGCGCCCCCCGCCCCGCCTCCCTGCCGGGCGGCCACGGCGTGATGGTCCTCGACCGGCTCGCGGGCCGCTGGGGGGCGGAGACCCGCGCGGACGGGCACGGCAAGGTGGTGTGGCTGGAGATGGTGGGCCCGCCGAGCCGCTGGTACTAGCAGTCGTCGGACCGGCGGTCGGTGCCGGCCGGCCCGTGGGAACAGTCCGTCCTAGGAGGTCGTCCTAGGAGTCCTGGCGGTTCGTCCGCTCGGCGTCCCGGTCCTCCGCGTCCCCCAGCAGGCCGTCGCGCAGGGTGGCCAGGATGCGGGCGAGCAGTCGCGAGATGTGCATCTGGGACAGACCGAGCCGCGCGCCGATCTCCGCCTGGGTGAGTTCCGCGCCGAACCGGAGCGACAGGATCTCGCGGTCGCGGGCGTCCAGCCCGGCGATCAGCGGCTTGAGCGACTCCAGAGCGTCGATCAGCTCGTACGCGTGCTCCTCCGCGCCCAGGTGGCGCACCAGACCGTTGAAGGCGTCCTCCTCGTCGCCCAGCGGGGTGTCGAGGGAGCGCGCCGCGTACGCGTTCGCGGCCTGCTCGCCCTCCGCCACCGACTCCTCGTCCGTGCCCAGCCGTACGGCCAGCTCGGCCCGGGTGGGCCGGCGGCCCAGCTCCTGCTCCAGGGCGTCGACCGCCTTCGCGAGGTCGATCCGCAGTTCCTGGAGCCGCCGGGGCACCTGGACGGACCAGCTGGTGTCACGGAAGAAGCGTTTCATCTCGCCGACGATCGTCGGCAGCGCGAACGCCGAGAACTCGATGCCGCGCCCCTGCTCGAACCGGTTGATCGCCTTGATCAGGCCGATCGTGCCGGCCTGGATGATGTCCTCGGTGGGTTCGGGCCGGTTGCGGAACCGGCGGGCGGCGAACTTCACCAGACTGAGATTGAGCTCCACCAGCGTGTTGCGTACATAGGCGTGCTCGGGCGTGCCCTCCTCCAGCTCCGCCATGCGGGCGAAGAGGGCGGTCGACAGGGTCTGCGCCTCCTGCGTGCCGACCGTCGTGGGCCGGTCGATCTCCGGAAGGCCGCCGAGGGCCTGATGCCGGACATCGGCGGACGCGGGAAGGAGCGGTCGTGCTGCGGAACCGGACATGAGGCACCTCCGACGCCGGTTCGTCGTACGAGGTTCCTACGCGAAATATGCCCCCTTTGCGGTAGTTCAAAGCCTGTCGCTGGGTACTCGCAGCGTCATGGGCGACGCACGCGAGGAGACGTCTCCGTCGACCAGTCGCCGGATTCCGCTCTCGGACGGTCCGGTGACCGTGGGAGAGTGCCGGGACCGGACCGCCGAGGTGCTCGGCGAGTGGTTCGGGCGGGACGGCGACGCCCAGCGCGCCGTGGTCGAGGACGTGCTGCTGCTGGTCACGGAAGTGGTCACCAACGCCCACACCCACGGCGGCGCCCCTGACGAACTGCTGCTCCAGCGTGCCGGCGACCGGTTGTGGGTGCAGGTCAGCGACACCAGCCCGGTCGCGCCGCGTCCGCACGGCCGGCACCGCGCAGGCCACCCCTCCGGCCACGGTCTCTACCTGCTGGAGCGACTTGCCGAGGCATGGGGCTCCGTGCCGCGGGCCGGGGGCGGGAAGGTCGTCTGGTTCGAGATGTCCGTCCCGAGCGGCTGAACGGCGCGGGCCCGGGTAGCCGCAGCAGCACAGCGAGCCCGACACGGAAAGGAGCCGGTCATGCCCCGCGGATCGAGCCCGAAGCGCGAGCGGCAGTACGAGCACATCAAGGAGAGCGCCCTGGAACGCGGCGAGAGCCGCGACCGCGCGGAGGAGATCGCCGCCCGCACCGTCAACAAGGAACGCGCGCGCTCCGGCGAGGCCAAGACGGCGAGCAAGCAGTCGCTCGAGGACATGTCGTCCTCGCGGCGCGGGGGACTGCGCTCCCACAAGGGCGCGCAGGGGCCCACGTACGACCAGCTCTACGCCGAGGCGCAGCGCCGGAACGTGCACGGCCGCTCGAAGATGAACAAGGACGAACTCAAGCGAGAGCTGGGCCAGTGAGTCGCGGCTGACCGCCGTCGACCCACAGGGGCGCGGCTCAGCCGTCGCCGCCCGTGGTCCTGCTCGCGCCCGTACGCCGGTGCCACCACCACAGCCCGGCCGCGGCCGCCAACGCGGAGCCGACGAACCCCACGGGGAAGCCGGTCCCTCCCTCCGGTTCCGTTTTCGCCTCCGCGAGGGCGGCCGCGGCGGGCTTGCGGTCCGAGTCGCCCGCCCGTTCTGCTGCTGAAGCCGCAGCATCGGCTGCCGCAGCGCGTACGGGCCCCGAAGCGGGCTGGGCGGCGGCCTGCTCGGACCGTTCGGCGGGGCCGGGCCGCAGCGTGCCGACCGGTCGTACCTTCCCGGCCGCCTCGAAGCCCCAGTCGAGCAGCCGCCGAGCCTCCTCGTACACCGCGAGCCCGCCGCCCGACTGCGGGTTCATGACCGTCACGACCAGCGTGCGACCGCCCCGCTCCGCGGCTGCGATGAGGGTGCTGCCGGCCGCGCTCGTGTAGCCGTTCTTCACGCCGAGCAGCCCGGGGTACCGCCCCACGCCGTCGTCACCGGTGAGCAGCCGATTGGTGTTGCGGATGCCGTACGACGAACTGCCGCCCGGGAAATACGCGTACGGGGTCGCGCTGTACCGGGCGAAGTCCGGGTTCCGCAGCCCCGCCCGCCCGAAGACCGCCAGGTCGTACGCAGACGAGACCTGGCCCGGGGCGTCGTAGCCGTCCGGCGACACCACCCGCGTGTCCTTGGCGCCGAGGGCCGCCGCCTTCTCCTGCATCTTGCGGGCCATGCCCTCCCAACCGCCGTCGAGCGCCGCGAGGACCCGTACCGCGTCGTTGCCGGAGCTGAGGAAGACGCCGTTCCACAGGTCCGAGACCTTGTACGTGTGGCCCGGCTGCACCCCCACGAGGCTGCTGCCGGCTCCGATGCCGTCCAGTTCCTCCTCGGTCACCTTGTGGCGCAGGTCCGCCCGCAGCCGGGGCAGCGCGGTCAGCGCGAACAGGGCCTTCATCGTGCTCGCGGGCGGCAGCCGCCGGTGTGCGTCGCGCGCGGCCAGCACCTCGCCCGTGCGCGCGTCGGCCACCACCCACGCGAGGGCGGAGACGCCGTCCGGCAGCGCCGGCGCGCCCGGCAGGCGACGGACGTGCGTCCCCGGGCGGTACAGCTCCGTGGGGTCGACGGAGGAGCGGGGCGGGGGAGTGGGCTCGGTGACGGTCGCGGCGAGGGCGGCCGGGGCCTGCAGGGCGAGGACGAGCGCCGTGGCGCCGGCGGCAGCATGACGAACGGCTGACGTGACGATCATTCAGTCACCGTAGGAAGAGCACCGCACCGACCGCAGGACGGAGTGCGCCGACCGGCGTAGCACGGCACCGTGGCCGGTCGACGGGGGCACCCCGCACGCCGGACGCCGCGACCAGGCATGCTGTCCCACGTGTCGTCACTTCCCCACCGCAGCCGACCGAGTGAGGGTGCATCACCTTGACCGCCGCCTCCGACGGGGCCGCAGCGCCCGTACCCGCCCGTGCGCCCGGCGCCCCGGACCACCCCGCCCCGCCGCCGCCCCGGGACCCGTCCGACGGCGGCTTCGGAGCCCCTCCGGGCGGACCCGCCGCCCGGGGCCCGGCGGACCGGGCAGGCGGTTCCGCGCCGCCCGGACACATGATCGTGTGCGGCGACGACGTGCTCGCGCACCGGCTCGCGAGCGAGCTCAGCGACGTGTACCGGGAGCTGGTCACCCTCGTCGTCCCCGCCGTGGCCCCCGTACCCCAGCAGCCGGACGCTCCGCGTCCCGGCCGGGCGATGGCCCTCTTCGGCCGGGTGACCGCCGCCGTGAGCCGTACCGTGACCGCGCCGGGCCCGACCACGGGCGGGACGGGCTCCGCCGCGGGCGGGACGGGACTGGGCGTCGGCGGCACCGGCCCGGCCGTGGGCGGCCCGGAGGCGGCCCGTACGACGACGACCGGCGAGATCCGGCCGATCCGCGTCATCGAGGCCGCCGAGATCGACGAGGAGGTCCTCGTCCGGGCCGGCGTCGAGCGGGCCGCGGCCCTCGCCCTCGTCCACGACGACGACGAGGCGAACATCCGCCACGCCCTCGCCGCGCGCCGGCTCAATCCGCGGCTGCGCCTGGTCATCCGCCTGTACAACCGCAAACTCGGCCAGCACCTGGAGAACCTGCTCGACCAGGCCGCCGCCGTCGCCGAACCGGGGCTCGACCTCGGCGCGCTGGACGCCGCGACCACCGTGCTCTCCGACGCGGACACCGCCGCGCCCGCCCTCGCGGCCACCGCGGTCGCCGGAACCAGCAAGATCGTGCAGGCCGGGGGCCTGCTGCTGCGCGCCGTGGACCGGCCGCCCCCGGCCCGCGGCGAGCTCACCGACCCCGGCCTGTGCACCCTGGCCCTGCTGTCGTCGACGACCAACGACCCGGCGGGCATCGAAGGTTCGCACAGCAGCGGCGACCTCGGACCGCAGCTCCTGCCCGGCGACCGCGCGGTGGCCGCCGCCACCGGTCGCGGCACGGTCGTCCTGGAGGCGATCAGCCACACCGGTCCGAACGGCACCGCGACCGCCGGCACCCGGGCCCGCACCGGCTTCCTGCCCGTCGCCTCGCTGTTCTCCCGCCGCTTCCGCTGGTCGCTGGCGGGGGTGGTCGCCGCGGTCGCGGCGATCGCCGTCGCCACCTGGCTCACCACCGGCGACCACCCGCTGCACGCCGCGTACCTGACCCTGCTCGACATCTTCGCCATCGGAGACCCGGCCGTCGACGAGCCGATCAGCCGTCAGATCCTCCAGATCCTGTCGGGCTTCACCGGCCTCCTCGTGCTGCCCGTGCTCGTCGCCGGACTCCTGGAGGCGCTCGGCACCTTCCGTTCCGCGACCTCACTGCGCCGGCCCTCGCGGGCGCTGTCCGGCCACGTCGTCCTCCTCGGCCTCGGCAAGGTCGGCACCCGCGTCCTCGCCCGGCTGCGCACCCTCGGCATCCCGGTGGTCTGCGTGGAGGCCGACCCGGAGGCCCGCGGGATCGCCCTGGCCCGTCGGCTGCGGGTCCCGACCGTGATCGGCGACGTCACCGAGGAGGGCGTCCTGGAGGCCGCGCGCGTCCACCGCGCCCACGCCCTCCTCGCCCTGACCAGCGTCGACATCACCAACCTGGAGGCCGCGCTGGCCGCCCGCGCGCTCAAACCGGACCTGCGGGTGGCCATGCGGCTGTACGACGACGACTTCGCCACCGCCGTCTACCGCACTCTCCGCGCCGCCCACCCCGAGGCGCTCACCCGCAGCCGCAGCGTCTCCCACCTGGCCGCTCCGGCGTTCGCCGGGGCGATGATGGGCCGCCAGATCCTCGGCGCCATACCGGTGGAGCGCCGCGTCCTGCTGTTCGCCGCGCTCGACGTGGCGGGCCACCCCCTCCTGGAGGGCCGCACGGTGGCCGAGGCATTCAACCCCGGCGCCTGGCGCGTCATCGCCCTGGAGACCAGAGACCCCGAACCCCGCAACGCCCGCCCCAACGGCCGCGACACCACCGAGGAAACCGGCCGGGACCAACCCCACCTGGTCTGGCAGTTGCACCCCGGCTACGTACTGAACCCCGGCGACCGCGTCGTCCTCGCCGCAACCCGCCGAGGACTCGCCGAACTCCTCTGACAAGCCCCGCCCCGGCCGACCCCGGGAACGCACCGAAGATCAACTCGCCGTCCTGGAAACCGCATTCAAACGGACCGCCCACGACTGCCGTCCCCGACCACCCGGACCCGGCGGGCGACCGCCGCTGCGGCCCATCGTCAGCGTTCACCGCATGATGACCGCAGTCGGCGCCGACCGCGCTCTCAGGTCGCCAGAAGGGGGAGACCCTGGCGGCCGGGACGCTCCCTCCTGCCCGGCGCTGCCAGGACCGCCCGGACAGTACGTGCGCCCCAGCCCCTCGTCACCCGTTTCCCCCTCCCCGCCCTGGCCGTCCCAGCCCCCGACCTCCCCCGCCCCAGGGGCTTCGGCTGCCACGGCACCGCCGCCCTCCGGGTACGCGTGAGACGGCAGTGACGAGGATCAACTCCGGTGGCGGACACCGGTTTTCACAGACTCGCCACAGGTGGAAAATGGGCCGGTACGCTGACCTGGTCACACGTTTGGATGACGCCGACGTTGGCGAGAGAACCCGTCGCACCCGCAGAACGTTATGGGCGCTAGGGGGTGGCGTTCTGCCCGAAGTCGCACCTTTGCTTACGATGTGCCCAGGGCGGGGCGGTGTGATCCAAGCACAATCGAGAAGAGGCAATCCATGGCTACCACTCTCGTCTCCGCGGCCGCCAGGCCCGGGCACGTCTCCCGTCGGTCCGCCGAACCGCGCGTGTCACTGCACCAGCGCGTCTCGGTGCTGAGCGGAGGGGACGCGAGCGCTTCCCTGAGCCGGATTCTGCCGACCCCCTCGGCCACGCCGGTCCCGCAGGTGGACGCGGCTTTCCAGTCGGCTCTCTAGCCGGCCGGAAAGTCGACTTCGCACACCATGGACCGGCCTTCGCCGACACTGACTCAGTTCGTCGTCAAGCTGCACAGTCGCTGTGATCTCGCCTGTGATCACTGCTACGTGTACGAGCACGCCGACACGAGTTGGCAAGGCCGGCCCAGAATGATCACGCGGGCGATCCTGGCCAGGACGGCGTCACGCATCGCCGAACATGCCCGCACCCACGGACTTCCGACCGTCCACGTCGTCCTCCACGGCGGCGAACCCCTCCTCGCCGGACCCGCCGGAATCCGCATGGCGGCCGAGGAACTCCACCGCGCGCTGGACGGATCGACCACCCTGGATCTGAAGATCCACACCAACGGCGTCCTCCTGAGTGAACGCTTCTGCGAGCTCTTCGACGAGCTCGGCATCACCGTGGGCGTCTCCCTCGACGGCGACAAGGAAGCCAACGACCGGCACCGCCGCTACGCCAACGGCCGCTCCAGCCACGCGCAGGTTCTCAAGGCCGTCGAGCTCCTCAACCGGCCACGCTTCCGGCACCTGTTCGCCGGGCTGCTGTGCACCATCGACGTCCGCAACGACCCGGTCAAGGTGTACGACGCACTCGTCGAACTCGACCCGCCGCGCATCGACTTCCTGCTCCCGCATGCCACCTGGGACGAGCCGCCCCTGCGGCCGGGCCCCTCACCGACGCCGTACGCGGACTGGCTCGACGCGGTCCACGAACGCTGGGACGCCACCGGCCGCCCCGTCGGCATCCGCATGTTCGAGTCGATCCACCGCACACTGCGCGGCGAGAGCAGCCTCATCGAGTCCCTCGGCCTCACCCCGGCCGATCTGGTCGTCGTCGAGACCGACGGCACCTTCGAGCAGGCCGACAGTCTCAAGACCGCCTACGACGGGGCTCCCGCCACCGGCATGGACGTGTTCGGCCACACCCTCGACGACGTCCTCGACCACCCGGGGATGGCCGCCCGCCGCCAGAGCGTGGACGACCTCAGTGCCGCCTGCCGGGCCTGCCCCGTCGTCACGTCCTGTGGAGGCGGCCTCTACGCCCACCGCTACCGGACCGGGGCCACCCCCGAGGACACCGGGTTCGACAACCCCTCCGTCTTCTGCCCCGACCTGATGGCGCTGGTGCACGCCGTCCGCGACCGTGAGAACGTCCGCCTGCGCAGCCTCGACGCCTGGCCCACCGAGGCCCCCCAGGACCTCGCCGCCTTCGACGCCCTCGCCCGTGGACACGCCGACGCCGACACCCTCGCCCGGCTGGCCCGCGCCCAACACCTTGCCGTCACCGACCTGTTGGCCGTCCTGCGGCGGCGTGCGACCGGGGCGCAGACCGAGGACGACGTGGAGCGCGCCGCCTGGGGCCTGCTCGATGTGCTCGACGCGGAGGCTCCCGACGCGCTCGACACGGTCCTCGCCCACCCCTGGACCCGGCCCTGGGCCGCGGGCCTCGTCCGCTCCGGCGGACCGGCCGGTCCGGGCCTCGCCGAACTCGCCGCCGCCGCTGCCCTGCGGGCCCGCCACCCCGCGACGGTCACCGTGCCCCTGCGCGGGCCGGCCGACGGCGCGCCCGACGGCGGCGGCCTGCTGCGCCTCCCCGGGCTCGGCGTCCTCCTCGTCGACGGCGCCACCGGGCTCGCCCAAGTCACCGCGCGCAGCGACGAGTTCCTCGTTCGCGCCGGAGGTCGCGAGCTGCGCGTGGGCTGGGACGAGGGCCTCGACTGCCCCTCCTCGTACTGGCGTCCCGTCCGGCTCGTCGAACTGCCCGGCTGGACCGTCGCCCTGGAGGACACCGACCCATTGCGCCTGGCCTGGGGGAGCACCGTCGCCGACCGCCTCGCCCCCGGTGACGTCAAAGCCTGGGCCGAGGACCTCGCCGCGGCCCGGGAATTCGTGGCCGCCCGGCTGCCCGCGTTCGCTCCGGCTCTGTCCGCCGGACTGCGCAGCGTCACGCCCCTGAACCGCACTGCGGGCCGGCCCTGCGTGGTGTCCTCCCGCGACGCCGTCGGGGCCGTGGGCATCGCCCTGCCCGAGGGGCCCGACGAACTGGCCCTGCTCCTGGTCCGGGAGACCCAGCGCCTCACGTTCCGGGCCCTGCGGGACGCCTGCTCCCTCACCCTCCCCTCCGCCCCCTCCGCGGACCACCTCCTCGACGCGATGGAGGACGCGTACGCCCGGCTCGTGGACACCGCGTACGCCCCAGGGGACGGTCGCACCACCCCGGTCCCACCGGCGCTCACCTCTCTCCCCGGCCTCTCCGCCCTCGGTGAGCGTTTCGTCGCCGGACTGCGGGGGAAGGCTGCGGAATCCCGGCCCTTCTGAGGGGAACCTCCGGACGGAAGGGGCGGCTCACGCTGTTCCGTGTGGGAATTGACCTTCCTACACTGAGCATCCATCGCATGGACGGGGGGAGTCGTTCGTGTCCGGATTCGCGGGAGGCGGGAGCCGTGATCGTGCGGCGCCGTACTTCTTTCTCAGTTACGCGCACACCCCGAAGAATCACCCGGACGACCGAGATCCCAATCACTGGGTGGAGCGCTTCTTTCGTGATCTCTGCGACCACGTCCTGCAGTTGACCTCGTTGCCCGCCGGAGTGCCGGCCGGCTTCATGGACAAGCAGATGCAGCCGGGCGAGGGCTGGCAGGAGCGGTTGTCCGAGGCGCTCTCCTACTGCCGGGTCTTCGTCCCGCTCTATTCGCCCCGCTATTTCCTGAGCGAACAGTGCGGCCGGGAATGGTTCGCGTTCTCCCAGCGGGGGGTGAATCACCAGTCGCGGGGGAACGCGAGCTCCGTCAGCGAGATCGTGCCCGCCCTGTGGGTGCCCGTCCCGCCGAAACAACTGCCGCAGCCCGCCGAGCGGTTGCAGTTCAATCACGCCAGTTTCGGCGAGGAATACGCCGACGAGGGCTTCTACGGGCTGATCAAGCTCCAGTATCTGCGCGAGCAGTACGAACGGGCCGTCTACCTGCTCGCCAAGCGCATCGTCCGGGTCGCCGAGGAGACCACCCTGCCCGACGGCGACCCCCAGCAGGAGTACCTCTCCGTCCCCAGCGCGTTCGGGCCGCCCGGCCCCGCCCGGCAGATGGACGTCTCCGTGCTCGCCTGTTCCAGCACCGAACTGCCCGAGAACCGCGGCCCCGACTGCTACGGCACGCACGCGCGCGAGTGGAACCCGTACCGCCCCGACTCCTCGCGTCCGCTGGTGGAGCATGCCGCCGAACTCGTGCGCAACCTGGACTACCAGGTGAAGGTGGGCGAGTTCGAGGCTGACGCGGGCCGCATGCTCGCACCAGGACCGCCCAGCGCCCCCGGTCTGCTGCTCATGGACCGCTGGGCGCTGACCACCCGGCACGGAAGGGAACTCGTCGACCGGCTCTGCGCCGAGGACCGTCCGTGGATCAGCGTCATGGTGCCGTGGAACCGCTCGGATCCCGACTCGGCCGCCCGGGAGACCGAACTGCGCGAGATCGCCGACACGGTCCTCGCACCCCGGCAGCTGGAGTCCGCCGGCCACCGCTCGCCCGGCGGCGGACTGCTGACCCTGGAGGCCTTCAACCAGGAACTGCCCCGGGCGGTCGAGGCCGCCGAGAGGCACTACAAGGCACACGCCCGCACGTTCCCACCGGAAGGACCCAGCACCCCGCTGCCGAGGGTGCTGCCGGGGGGCATGGGCTACGGGGCGGACGCCCCGGGGCTGCCGGCTCAGCGCACGGACGAGAAACCGAGCACGTCGGAGAAGGGGGAGGACACGCCGTATGAGCGCGAACCGTGAGGGGACCGTCGTCACCTTCTACTCGTACAAGGGCGGGACCGGCCGCACCATGGCCCTCGCCAACACCGCCTGGATCCTCGCCTCCAACGGCCACCGGGTGCTCGCGGTCGACTGGGACCTGGAAGCACCCGGCTTACACCGGTTCTTCCATCCCTTTCTCGATCTGGCCGCCCTGGAAGCCACCCCGGGGCTGATCAACCTCATCACCGAATACCAGACGGAGGTCCGCCGGCCCGCCGACCGCGAGCCGGACTGGCACCGCGAGTACGCCCGCGTCCGCCCCCACGCCACCTCCATCAACTGGGCCTTCCCCAAAGGCGGTAGCCTCGACTTCCTGTCCGCCGGACGACGCAACCGCGACTACCAGTCGACCGTCGGCAAGATGGACTGGGACGACTTCTACGAGCGGTTCAAGGGCGGCCAGTTCTTCGACGCCATGCGCGCCGACATGCGCAAGCACTACGACTACACGCTCATCGACAGCCGCACCGGCCTGAGCGACATCGCCGACATCTGCACCGTCCAGATGCCCGAGGTCCTGGTCGTCTGCTTCACCCTCAGCGACCAGAGCATCGAAGGGGCCTCCTCCGTCGCCCGCGACATCGAGGAACGGTTCGCCGACCGGAACATCCGGATCCTGCCCGTACCGATGCGGATCGACGACGGCGAGAAGGAGAAGGCCGACGCCGGACGCGCCCTCGCCCGCAAGAGCTTCACAGGACTGCCCAGCGGCATGAGCGGCGAACAGCTCGCCCAGTACTGGGGCACCGTCGAGATCCCGTACCGGCCGTTCTACGCGTACGAGGAGATCCTCGCGACCTTCGGCGACGCACCCAACGTCTCCAGCTCCCTGCTCACCTCCTGCGAGCGGCTCACCTCGGTGCTCACCGAAGGCACCGTCACCTCCATGCCGCCCATCGACGAGGCACAGCGCCTCGCCTACGTCAGCGCCTACACCCGCCGCCGGCCCGCACCGCCCGCCAACATCGTGCTGTCCTACGTCGCCGAGGACCAGATGTGGGCCGACTGGCTCAGCTCGCTGCTCAACCGCGCCGGCTTCCAGGTCGCCGCGCTCGACGCCCGCACCATGCCGCTCTCCGGTGTGGACGCCGAGTTCAGCGCCGGCGGCGGCTACCGCGTGGTCTCCGTCGTCTCCCAGGCGTACATCACCTCCCACCGCGCCCGCGCCCTGTGGGAGTCGGTCATCGGCCAGGACCCCTCCGGCGTCCGCCGCCAGCTCGTGCCCGTGCGCGTCGGCGACGTCCGGCTCGGACTGCCGCTCAGCAGCCGCGGCGTCGTCGACCTCGTCCGGCTCGACCCCGACGAGGCGACCTCGACCCTGCTGACCGCCCTGGACCGCGAGGAGGCCGTCGGCACCACACCGGTCGCACCCGGCGGCCCGCGGTTCCCCGGCGGCAGCCCCCGCATCTGGAACGTGCGGCCCCGGCACGCCTGGTTCACCGGCCGCACGCCGATCCTCGAACGGCTCCGCGATCAGTTGCGCGGCGACAGCCGGGCCGGACGCCGGCTCCCGCAGGTCCTGTACGGCCTCGGCGGCGTCGGCAAGACCCAGGTGGCCCGCGAGTACGCGCACCGCTTCCGCGCCGACTACGAGCTGGTGTGGTGGGTCGAGGCCGAGCAGCCCGACCGGGTCGTCTCCTCCCTCGGCGACCTCGCCGCCGAACTCGGCATCGGCGGCGACGGCAACGTCACCGAGGCGGCGACGGCCGCCCTCCACGCGCTGCGCCGCGGCGCCCCGTACAAGCGCTGGCTGCTGATCTTCGACAACGTCGAGGACCTGGACCAGGTGCTGGACCTGCTGCCCGACGAGACCGGGCCGGTCACCGACGGCGTGTACGGGCACATCCTCGTCACCTGCCGCAACAGGCCCGTCGCCACCCGCGTCGAGACCGTCGAGGTCGACGTCTTCACCCGCCAGGAGAGCGTCGAGCACCTCTCGCGCCGGGTCGACCGGCTGCCGGCCCGCGACGCCGACCGGGTCGCCGAAGCGGTCGGCGACCTGCCGCTCGCGGTCGAGGTGGCCGCCGCCTGGCTCGCCGAGACGGCCACCCCCGTCGACGACTACGTGGAACAGCTCAAGGCCGAGACCACCAAGGTGCTCTCCGCCGGCCGGGCCGAGGACTACGCCGAGCGCATCGGCGCCACCTGGAACATCTCCATCGACCGGCTCCGCGGCGAGTCCAAGGCGGCCGTCCGGCTCCTCGAACTGTGCGCCTTCTTCTCCGCCGAGCCGATCTCCATGAAGCTCATCAGCAGCAGCGCCATGCTGGACTACCTGCTCCCGTACGACCCCGACCTGCGGGACGGGTACATGCTCGGCAAGGTGATCCGGGCGCTGAACCGGTTCGCCCTGGCGAAGGTCGACCCGGCGGACAACAGCATCCAGATCCACCGGCTCGTCCAGGCCGCCGTCCGCTCGCAGCTCTCGCCGGAGGAGCACGAGCGCACCATGCACGAGGTGCACAACATCCTCGCCGAGGTCAGCCCCTCGGCGCCCGGCGACCAGGACAACAAGGTCAACGACCCCAAGCACTGGCCCAACTTCGAGCTGATCTGGCCGCACCTCGGCCCCTCCGGCATCGTCGACTGCGACGAGGAGAAGGGCCGCCAGCTCCTCGTGGACCGGGTCCGCTACCTCCTCAAGCGCGGCGAGCTGGAGATGGCGCGGGTGCTCGGCGACCAGCTCAACGAGACCTGGACCAGGAAGCTCGGCGAGGACGACCGCACCACCCTGAACCTGCGCTTCGAACTGGCCAACGCCCTGCGTTCGCAAGGGCGGTACCAGGAGGCGTACACGATGGACGACGACACCCGCGCCCGGCAGCGGCGCATCCTGTCGCCCGGCCATCCCAACACGCTCACCACCTCCGGCAGCCTCGCCGCGGACCTGCGCGGCCTCGGGCGGTTCGCCGAGGCGCTGGAGCTCGACCGCGAGGTCCTCGCGGGCTTCCGCGAGACCTTCGGCCCGGAGCACCCCAGCACCCTCAAGGCCGCCAACAACCTCGCCATCGACCTACGGCTCAACGGCGACAGCGAGGAGGCCCGGCAGCTCGACGAGGAGACGGTGGACCAGCGCACCAGCGTCAAGGGCGGCGCCGAGCACCCGTACACCCTGACGAGCCAGGGCCACCTCGCGAGGGACCTGCGCGAGACCGGCGACTACCGGGGCTCCGTGGAACTGCTGCGGGAGGTGACGGCGTCCTTCGAGCGGGTCCTCAACCCGGACGTGCCGGAGGTGCTGCGCACCAACAAGAGCCTCGCCGTGTCCCTGCGCAAGGCGGGCAGCCCGCACGAGGCGAAGCGGCTCTCCGAGGTCACGTACAGCCGCTACCGCGAGCGGTACGGGACGCGTGTGCCCGACGCCCTGGCCTGCGGTCTCAACCTGGCCGCCGACTACTCGGCGGTCGGGGACAAGCGCGCCGCGCTGGAACTGGCCCGGCAGGTCCTCGACGGCTACCGGGAGGCCATGGGCGACGAGCATCCCTTCACCCTCGCCTGCCGGAACAACATCGTGATCTACCTGCGCGGCGTCGGGAACACCGAGGAGGCCCTCCAGGAGGCCGAGGCGGTGCGGGAGGCGCTCGAACGGAAACTCGGCGCCACGCACCCGTACACGCTGAGCGCGGCCGTCAACCTCGCCAACGTGTACGGCGACCTGGGCCGGATCGCCGAGGCGGAGCAGCTGGAGCGCAGCACGCTGGAGGCGCTCGTCGCACGGTACGGGGCCAACCACCCGGACGCGCTCGTCTGCCGCTCGAACCTGGCCATCACGCTGAAGGCGGCGGGCCAGGAGGACGAGGCGCAGGAGCAGCGGGCCAAGGTCCTGGAACCGGCGCTGAAGCAGTTCGGCGCCGACCACACGATCACGGAGGGCGCGAGGGTGTGGCGGCGGGTCAACCGCGACCTGGAGCCGCAGCCGGTGTGAGCGGGCAGGAGGACCGAGGGCCGTCCGGACCTCCGGGCGGCCCGCGGCTCCCGCGGCTCAGGCCGTGTGCCGGGCCGTGGCCCAGCTGAGGACCTTCGTCAGCACGCGCAGGGCGGCGAAATGCGCCGCGCCCCGCTCGATGACGAGTTCGGCGCGCGGGATCCGCTCGGCGAGCCAGCGGGTGTGCTGCACCGGCGCGAAGATGTCCTCCTCGCCGTGCCACAGCAGGACCGGGCCCTCGATGTCCTCGGGCCGGAAGCCCCAGTCCAGGCTGAAGGCCATGACGTCGTCGACCCAGCCGTCCGCGGAACTGCTCAGCCCCTCCGCGAAGTTCCGCACGAGCATGGAGCGGATGCCCACGTCCGAGACGATCTGGCGGTCGGGGGCCGGCAGGCCCCGGTGCATGTCGGCCACCGAGGCGTCCGGGTCGGATCGGATGGCGAGCGAGCGGAACTCCAGGGCAGCCGTGAGCTGTCGGTGGCCCGCGGCCGCGTTGATGTACTCCCGTACGTTCGACTCGGTCATCCCGTCGAACCAGTTGAGCCCCGGCGCGTTGCGCGGCGCGAGGCCGACGAGGGCCGCCGTGCGGAGGGTCCGCTCGGGGAGCAGCGCGGCGCAGGCGAGGGCGTGCGGTGCGCCGCCGGAGCGTCCCACGACCGCGAACTCGTCGATGCCCAGGGCGTCCGCCACCGCCTCTACGTCGGCCGCCGCGGCCTCGACGCGGCGGCCCGGCAGCCGGTCCGAATCGCCGTAGCCCGGCCGGTCGAAGGTGATCAGCCGCACTCCGAGCCGGTACAGCACGGCGGTTCGCGGGGCCGGGCCGAGGCGGCTCCCCGGGGTGCCGTGCAGCAGGAAGACGGGGCGGCCACGGGGATTCCCGAAGCTCTCCACCGCGAGCCGGCGGCCGTCCCGGGTGCGTATCAGCTGAGCCAATGGGTGCCTCCCCCGTAAGAACGACACACCGCAAGTATGGAGGCCGAAGAGTGTGGGGTACATACGTCCTCCGGCCGAACGTTCCGTCGTTTCCGGACCGTCCACCCGCGGCCGGGGGCCGTTCCCCGAACCCCCGCCCGCCTCGCGCTACGTCCGCGCCGCGGGTGTGTGGCCGCGCAAGGTGGAGACGAGGGTGAGGAGGCGGGCCTCGTTGCCGTCGAGGCCGGCGGCTCGGAGGGCCGTGTCGGCGTCGGTCATGGGAGGGGTGAGGATCGCGGCGGCGAGCGGGGTGAGGGACGGGTCGCTGAAGACGGCCTGGGTGGTCTCCAGGAGGCGGATGTACGCCTGGGCCGCGGCGCGTTCGCTGGCGGTGATGCCGGTCATGTCGGGCTCCTTTCGACGGTTCGCTGCTTCCACCCTCTCTCACGGGTCTGACAGTCAGGTCCCGCCGCCCCGTGCGGCCAGGTGCGTGGCCAGACGTTCGAGGAAGATCCGCTGGCCCGCGACCAGCAGCGGAGCCGCCTGGGGGAGGGGGAGCCAGGCGACCCGGTCCAGTTCGGGGAACCGACGCAGCGTGCCCGAGCCGCGGGGCCACTCCATCTCGAAGGTGCCGAAGACCGCGGTGGCTGGGTCCAGGTCGGCCTCCACCGCCCAGACCGTGACGGTCTTTCCGTTCTTCTGCCGGCTCTCGCCCAGCGGCACGCGCGCCCCCGGCGGGGCCGGCAGGCCGAGTTCCTCCTCGAACTCGCGCGCCGCCGCGGCCTCCGGCGTCTCCCCGGGGTCGTACTCGCCCTTCGGGATCGACCAGGCCGCCTCGTCCCGCGTGGCCCAGAACGGGCCGCCCATGTGCCCGATCAGTACTTCCGTCGCGCCGTCCGCGGCCGTACGGAACAGCAGGAGACCCGCGCTTCGCTTGTCCGGCATGCCGTCAAGTGTCGTCGAGCGCGGGTCCCTCCGCCAGCGAGCGCGGGGCGGCGTGTCAGATGCCGCAGCTGCTCGCCGACCAGTACCGGCTGGAGCGGTGGTCGAGGTGCGTGTGGTCGCCGTGGCCCGGGTAGCCGGGGCCCAGGATCCCGTTGAAGCCGTGGTAGCGGGCCTGCCTGGCCAGCGTGCACAGCGACGGCGAACCGGTCAGGTCCACCCCGTCCCCGTACAGGTGCCGGCTGTCCGAGGCCCCGCCGACCGCCGAGTTGCAGGCGTAGGAGCGGAAGCCGCTGCTGACACTGATCGGGACGTCGCCGAGGGCGTGCCGCATCGCCTCCAGCTTCCACATGGCGCGCAGCGCGTTCTGCTTCGCCGTCGCGGCGCTCACCGCGCCGCCCGACCAGTCGCTGTTGCACTTGTTGAGCTCGGCGTACGAGAAGTGCACCGGCGTGCAGTCGGCGTCCTGCAGGGCGTACAGCTTGGAGAAGGTCGCCGGGCCGGCGACGCCGTCGGCGGCGAGCCCGTACGCCTGCTGGAAGCGGGTCACGGCAGCCTTGGTGGCCGGGCCGTAGCTGCCGTCGATCGCGAGGACCCCGCCGTAGCCGGGGTAGCCGGCGACGCGGATCTGCAGCTGGGTCACGTCCGAGCCGGACATGCCCGAGGACAGGGTGCGGTTCCAGGTGTAGCACTCGTCGGCGTGCGCGGGAGCGGACGTGGCGACCGTGCCCGCGAAGGCCGCGGTCACCACCAGGACCAGGCCGAGCACGAATCTGACGGTACGGCGGACCATGACACCTCCGTGCGGAGAGAGGGGGAGTCGTCGTCTTGCCTTGGTTCCGTTCCTTGGTGTGCGGCATGAGCATGATGGGTCGGAACCGGCCGGTCAACCGCCTCCGTCAGGTGCCAGAGGACCCGACCACTGGCACCTTCCGCATCCGCGCGTCACCGCGCCCGCAGCACCACCGGGCCGCCGTCCGGGTCCACCGCCGCCGTCCACTCCGGCGTGACCCGCACCGAACGCGCCGGGTCCAGGACCGCCCACCGGCGGGAGCGCCACAGCAGGCGGCCGTCCTGCACCGCCGCCAGGACCGGCAGCCGCAGCGGCTCCGCCGGGCGCAGCAGCAACGGCCGCCGGGTGTCCGGACCGCCCACCCGGTTCGGGGTCACCCACAGCAGCGGCGGCTCGACGACCAGCGGAACCGTGCGCGACGGCCAGGGCGCCGCGGCCAGATGGCGCAGCACCGCGTACGCCGCCTGCCGGCCCTCCGCCTCCGCGACGGCCGCCGGCTCCGCCCCGCGCAGGCCGTTGCCCGCGGCGAACACGCCGGGCACGGGCGTACGGAACGCGCCGTCCACCGCCGGCCCGCGTGTCGCGGGGTCCAGCGGCACGCCCCCGGCACGCGCCAGCTCGTGCTGGGGGATCCAGTCGCCGGCGAAGACCACGGTGTCGCAGGTCAGCGTGCCCGTACGTCCTCCTCGGTGACGCACCGTCACCCCGGTCGGGCGGCCGTGGCCGACCAGTCCGGTGACCGTCGTCCACGGCAGCAACGGCGCGCCGACGCGCTCCCGGTACGCAGGCGGCCGCGGCCCCTCCGACACCACGCCGACGACCTCCACCCCCGCCTCCCGCAGGGTCCGCACCGCGCCGCGGGTCACCGGCTCCGCCGCCCCGATCACCACGGCCCGCCGGCCGATCGCCGCGCCGCGCAGCCCGTGCAGGTGGACGGACTGCTGCAGTTCGCCGGTCGTCAGCACCCCCGCGGGCCGCGTCCCCGGCACCAGGCGAGCGCTGCGCGGCCGTTCCCGCGCGCCCGTGGCGAGGACGACCGCCCGCGCCGTGACGCGTTCGAGGCCGGCCGGGCCCGTGACGTCGAGCGTCAGGGACGAGGCGGGGCGGGTCGGACTCGGGACGTCGAGTGTCAGGGAGGAGGCGGGGCGGGTCGGACTCGGGACGTCACGCGTCACGGACGAGGCGGGGCGGGCCGGATCGGGGTCCTCGTGCCACCAGCCCGTCGCCGTCGTCTCCGTGCGGAGCGTCGCGCCCGCCGCCACCGCCGCCTCCGTCAGCCGCCGCGCGTACTCCGGGCCGCTCGACGTCCGCCACCGGCCGAAGCCGGGCCGGTCGCAGTGCCGGGGCGCGCCGCCCGGCCACGGGTCCCGTTCCAGGACCTCCACCCGGCCCGCGCCCGCCTCCGCGAGCGTCGCCGCCGCCGAAAGGCCCGCCGGGCCCGCGCCGACGATCAGGACCTCGACGGTACGCCGCCGCCTGTGCGCGTCCGACCCGCTCACCGCCGCGCCTCCTCGGCCCGCGCCGCCTCGAACTGCGCCCGCACCGCCGCGCCGCACGCGAAGCCCTGGCAGCGGCCGCCGCGCGCGCGGGTGCGGCGGCGCAGGCCGTCGAGCGTGGCGGGCGGGATCGGCGAGGCCAGCGCGTCGCGGATCTCGCCGCGCGAGACCCGCTCGCAGTGGCAGACGAGCCGCCCGTACTCGGGGTCCCGGGCGATCAGCGCCGCGTCCTCGTACGGGCGCGGGAACGCCTCGCCCAGGTTCGGCATCCGCACCGGGGCGAGGGAGCGTTCGGGCCCCAGCTCCAGACCCCCGTCGGCGAGCAGGCCGACCACATGCGCGGCGATCGCCATGGACGCGCTCAGCCCCGTGGAGCGGATCCCGCCGACCGTCACGTACCGCTGCTCCGGGTGCGCGACGATGCGGTAGTCGTCGTGCTCGGTCGCCGCGCGCAGGCCCGCGTAGACCGCGGTGACCTCCTCGTCGACCAGCTCCGGCAGGATCCGCCGGCCCTGCGCGCGCAGCGCGGCGAGTCCCTCGGCGGTCGAGCCGGTGGCGGTCTTGTCGTCCAGGTCCTCCGCGGTCGGTCCGAGGAGCACGTTGCCGTACACGGTGGGGGAGACGAGCACGCCCTTGCCGAGCCGGCCCGGCACCGGCAGCAGGATGTGCCGGACCAGGGAGCGCGCGAACTTGTCGTAGACGATCAGCTGACCGCGCCGCGGGGTCACCGTGAAGTCGTGGTGGCCGAGCAGCGCGTCGAAGGCGTCCGCGTGCAGCCCCGCCGCGTTCACCAGGTGGCGCGTGCGCAGCACGCCGCGCGGGGTGACCAGCCGGTGCGGATCGCCCTGGCGGACCCGCTCGACCCGGCAGTCGAGATGCAGGTCCACCCCGGAGCGGACGGCCTGCGTGGCGTACGCGAGCGTCGTCGTCCACGGGCAGACGATCGCCTCGCCCGGCACCGACAGCGCCCCGAGCGCCCCCGGGCCCAACCGGGGCTCCAAGGCGCGCAGTTCGGCCGCGCCAACAAGGCGGGCGGCGTGGTACTCGTTGCGTTCGGCCTTCGCCGCCAGCCGCGGCAGCGCGGCGAGCTGCTCCTCGTCCCAGGCGACGAGCAGCGCACCGACGGGCTCGACGGGGATCCCGGTCTCGGCGGCGTACGCGAGCAGCCGCCGCTGCCCGTCGCGGACGAGCCGCGCCTCCAGGGAGCCCGGTACGGCGTCGAAACCGGTGTGCAGGATCGCGGTGTTGGCCTTCGAGGTGCCGTCGCCGACGTCGCCGGACGCCTCCACCAGGGCCACGCGCAGCCGGTGGCGGGCCAGTTCGCGGGCGATGGCGCAGCCGACCACCCCGGCCCCGACGACCGTCACGTCGTACGTCGTCCGCTCCGGATGCTCCGGATCCGCTCCGGCGCCGGGCAGCGGCCCGGACCGCGTCACCGTCATGCCGGAGCGCCCCCGCCGGCCGGGTCCGCCGCGAGCAGCGCCCGCACCGCCGTACGGAACCGCTCGCGCCGCTCCGCGGCCTGCGCCGCCCCGATCCGCGGCTCGTACACCGCCGACGGCTTCTGCCGCGGCACGGCGTCGTCCACGGTCAGCGCCCGGTCGAGACCGAGTCGGGCCACCGCCCCGACGCCCAGCGCCGTGGCGTCCGGCAACGCCGATACCTCCACCGGCAGTTGCAGCAGATCGGCCTGCGCCTGCATCAGCAGCGCCGAACGCGTCAGACCGCCGTCGACCCGCAGCACGTCCAGCGGCCCTCCGAGCTCGGCGGCCGCCGCGTCCGCCAGCTCCGCCACCTGCGCCGCGAGCCCCTCGCACAGCGCCCGCACCAGATGACCCGGTCCGGTCTCCAGGCCGAGCCCGGTGAGCGAGCCGCGCAGATCGCCCCGCCACCAGGGGGCGGCGAGCCCGGCCAGCGCCGGTACGAAGGTCACGCCGCCCGCGTCCGGCACCGAGCCGCCCACCGCGTCCAGGTCCGCGGCGCCGCCCGGCAGCACGCCCAGGTCGGTGAGCCAGCGCACCGCGGAGGCGGCCGTGTACACCTGGCCGTCCAGGCAGTAGCTGGTCCGGCCGGCGAGCCGCCAGGCCACGCAGCTGACCAGGCCGGAGGTGCCCCGACGGGGCACCGGACCGGTCTGCGCGAGCAGGAACGCGCCGGTGCCGTACGTGCACTTGGCCGTGCCCGGCTCCGTCACGCGCTGGGCGAGCAGCGCCGCCTGCTGGTCGACGAGCAGACCGGTCAGGGGAAGCGGGGGACCGAAGGCGCGCGTGACGCCGACGGCCGTGTCCGCGTCGACGACGCGGGGGAGCCGCTCGTCGCCCAGGCCGAAGACGCCGAGCGCGGTTCTGGACCACGCGACCGTGTCCAGGTCGAGAAGCTGGGTGCGCCCGGCGGTCGCGGCGTCGGTGACGAACTCGCCGGTGAGCCGGTGCACCAGCCACGCGTCGCTGGTCGTCACCACGCCCTCGCGGGTGAGGTGCCGTCGGATCCAGGCCATCTTGGGCGCGGCGAAGTACGGATCGAGGGGTAATCCGGTCAGTGCACGCAACTCTTCGCCGTACTCCGCGAGTTCGGCGCACAGCGGTTCGGCGCGGCGGTCCTGCCAGACGAGCGCGTCGGTCAGCGGATCGCCGGTGTCCGGGTCCCAGGCGAGCACCGTCTCGCCCTGGTTCGCGAGCCCCACCGCGGCCACCGCCCCGGCCGCCGGGCCCGCGTCGGCGAGCGCCGCACGCCCGGCCGCGACCACGGATCCGTACAGCTCGGCCGGGTCGACCTCGACCCGGCCGCCCGGCAGGTGGCGGGGGCGCACAGGCGCGGAACCCGTGCCGATCACGCCCCGTTCCGGACAGATCACGAGGGCCTTCGTGCCCGAGGTTCCCTGGTCGACGGCGAGTACCGCACCCCTCATCGCGCCACTCCGCCCACCCTGTCGTTCCGCCCTCGCGTGCTTGATCGCAGGGTCGAAGCCTGGTCCAGTCGGCGGACGGCGTCAAGCGTTCCCCCCGGTTCGGGCGACCCCGGGCCGGTCGCGTGCTGACCGGAGGTCAAATCCGTGCCCTGGCCGAATAGTTACGACGACCTGGAGGTCGTCCGAACAAGTGGACCCCTGGCGTCCAGCGGCCTCTATAGTGATCGCCGATCGACGGCAGGACTGCCCGCCGGAGGGCCGACCACCCTCCTCCCCGCGTCCCCGAGGAACCATGACCGCGACACCGCACGCACCACGTCCCGTCATATGAGCGGCGGCAACGGCTTCAGACCCGTGTACCACCCGGCGGGCCACGACAACGAGCTGCGCGTCGCGCTCCAGGACCTGCGGACGGGACGCTGGGTCTCCATGGCGCGATTACTCGACGGGACCGCCGGCTGGGCCGCCTGGACCCGCCGCACGCAGGTCCTCGCCGCCGTCGCCGCCGGATCCGACGTCGTACGCGCCTGGCGCGCCGAGGAGCCGCGCAGCGTCGCCGCGCTGGTGATGCACACCCGGGTCGCCGTCGAGCGGGCCATCCGCGCCCACCGCTCCGGCCACCCCCGCGCCGCGGACCTCCGCGCGGAGGCCGACACCGCCTGCCGGACGGCCGCCGCCGCCGTCCCCGCCGACCCGGTGCCCTGGATCTGCCTGCTCGCCCTGGCCGCCCTGGACCCCCGCCAGGAGCGGGCCGAGCACCGGCAGGGGCCGCCGGCCCCGATGCTGCCGCCCGGCCCCTGGGGGCTGCTGGCCGAGGCCGCCCGCCGCGACCCGCAGAACCGCGAGGCGCACCACCGGATGCTGCAGTTCCTGTACGCCCGCCGGGCCGAGGGCCCCGTCACCGAAGCCCTCACGTACGCGCACTGGGCCGCCGACGCCGCCCCCATCGGCTCCGCGCTGCACGCCCTGCCGCTCTACCCGCGGGTGGAGCGGTACCGGCGCGAACGGGGGCACGAGAAGGCCCTCGACCTGTACTGGGTCGCCGAGGACGCCATCCGGGACGCGAGCCGCGCGCTCGACTCCTGGTTCCTGTTCTGCGCCGTCGAGGAGGCGGCGCTGCCCGATCTGAACCACCTGGCGCACGCCCTGTGGGGCGCGCTCGACTTCGAGGCGGCCGGCCGCGTCTTCGAGGCGCTCGGCCCGTACTACACGACGCTGCCCTGGGCCTGCCGGACCGAGGACCCCGACGATCCCGCCCTGGCCGAGCAGGTCTTCCGGTCCGCCCGCGCCCGCTGTCTCGGCCCTTGACGCGGCGTCCCCCGCCCGCCCGCGACCGCCCGTACGAGATCCCCCGCCCGTACGAGATCCCCGCCCCGTACGCGACCGTCCCCGCTCTCCCGTCCCCCCGGAGGTAACGGCATGTCCCGCACCGTCCCCGTCTCCCTGCCGCACGAGTCCCGGCCACCTCAGGACGAGGAGGCCCGGCTGAGGGAGCTCGGCTACCAGCCGGTGCTCGCCCGGCGCATGGGCGGCTTCGGCAACTTCGCCATCAGCTTCTCCGTCATCTCCATCCTGTCCGGCTGCATGACCCTGTACGGCTTCGGCCTCGCCACCGGCGGGCCCGCCGTGATGATGTGGGGCTGGATAGGCGTCGGCGCGTTCGTGCTCTGCGTGGCGCTCGCGCTGGCCGAGGTCACCAGCGCGTACCCCACCTCGGGCGCGCTCTACTACATGGCGGACCGGCTCGGCGGCCGGCGCTGGGGCTGGTACACCGGCTGGCTCAACCTGCTCGGCCTGCTCGGCGCCATCGCCGGCATCGACTACGGCGCGGCCCTGTTCACCGGCGCGTTCCTCAAGCTGCAGTGGAACATCACGCCGACGCCCGGCTCGACCTTCCTCATCTTCCTGTGCATCCTGCTGCTCCACGCGCTGCTCAACCTCTTCGGCGTGCGCCTGGTCAGCGTGCTCAACTCGATCAGCGTGTGGTGGCACCTCACCGGTGTCGCCGTCATCGTCGGCGCCCTCGCGCTCGTGCCCGACCGCCACCAGTCGCCCGGCTTCGTGTTCACCGAGTTCGTCAACGAGACCGGCTGGGCCAACCCGTTCTACGTCGCCGCGATCGGTCTGCTGCTTGCCCAGTACACCTTCTCCGGGTACGACGCCTCCGCGCACCTGTCGGAGGAGACCTCCAACGCCTCCGTCAGCGCCGCCAAGGGCATCGTCCGCTCCGTGTGGGCCTCCTGGATCGCCGGCTTCCTGCTGCTCGCCGGGCTCACCTTCGCCATCCAGGACTACGAGGGGACCGCGGGCTCCGAGACCGGCGTGCCGCCCGCGCAGATCTTCCTCGACGCCCTCGGCTCCGACGGCGCGACGGTGCTGCTGCTCGTGGTGATCGTCGCCCAGCTGTTCTGCGGCAACGCGGAGGTCGCCGCCGCGAGCCGCATGGTGTTCGCGTTCAGCCGCGACAACGCGCTGCCCGGCTCGGCGATCTGGCGGAAGGTCAGCAGCCGGACGCAGACGCCGGTCCCGGCGGTGTGGCTGTCCGTGTCCGTGGCCGCGGTGCTGGCGCTGCCCTCCCTGTACTCGGCGACGGCGTACGGAGCGGTGACCGCCATCAACGTCATCGGGATCACGCCCGCCTACGCCATCCCCGTCTACCTGCGACTGCGCGCCGGCGACCGGTTCGAGCCCGGGCCGTGGAGCCTGGGGCGGTGGAGCCGGCCGATCGGCTGGATCGCGGTCGTGTGGGTGGCCTGCGTGACGGTGCTGTTCTGCCTGCCGCAGCGGTCGCCGGTCACGGTCGACTCGATGAACTACGCGGTCGTCGCGCTGGCGGTGGTGCTCGTCCTGGCCACGGTGTGGTGGTACGTCGCCCGGCGCTCGTACGGCACGCCGGCGGCGTACGGCAACGCGCGCGAGCAGGCGCAGATCGAGGAGGGCATCGTCTGACGCGCGGTGGCCGGCAGGCGCAGCTCGTCACCCGTCGAACTCGTAGGTGAGCGCGGCCTCCTGGGCCAGGAAGTCGATGTCGGTGATCTCCAGGGCGTTGCCGTGCTGGTCGTTCACCACCCGGTGGACGACCAGCCGGGCCGGTCCGTCGGCGGGCCCGTCGCCCCGGCTCACGCCGACCGACTCGCGGTGGGTCACCCGCAGGCCGGCCCGGTGCATCCAGTGGTACAGCAGCCGCAGGTCCGGCTGGTGCCGGGACGCGTCGAGCCGGCGGTACCGGCCCAACTCGGGGATGCGCTCCAGCGCGTGGCGGGAGAACCGCGACTCCGCGTGCTGCACCGGCGCGCCGTCCGGGGCCAGCACCACCTGCCGGTGGACCAGGGTGGCTTCCCCCGGCCGGAGCGCCAGCGGAGCTGCCAGCGCGGGCGGCGGCGGTTCCCAGGCGAGCACGGCGCGCACCACCGCGCCGGGCGTGGCCGCCCCGCCCGGGAACGTCTGACGGCGGGCGAGCAACAGCGGGAGCCGGTCGGAGCGTTCGGCGGGCGCGACGGCGGCGAAGGTGCCGCGCCGGTCCGTGACCACCCGCCCCTCCTCGCGCAGCATCTGCAGGGCGCTGCGCACCGTCTGCCGGTTGACCGCGTGCCGCCGGGCCAGTTCGCGTTCCGAGGGCAGCCGGCTGCCGGCGGCGACGGCTCCCCGGGCGAGGTCCCGCCGCAGGGCGGCGGCGACGCGGACGTACAGCGGGGGCGCGAGCCCCTCGGGGTCGGCCGCGGGGTGGGAGGCGAGGCGGGGTGCGGGGGCGTACGCGGGGACGGGGTCGGCCATGACGGGCCCTCTCTTCGCTCAGCGTGAACGCTTGGACCGTGTGCGTGATCAATGTCTATCATTGGTCTAAACCACTTCGGAAGGGCTGCCCGGACACCGGCGGGACTCTGGCCGAAACGGTGCAGACCGCGGGCGTCCTCGCAGGCCGGAGCGGGTTCGGGATGCGGCGGCCCGCGCGCGGCCCTTAACTGGCTCCAGACGGTCCGGTGACCGGTCCGCGGCCGATGCGCCGCGGAACTGCCGGTACGTGCTGGGAGAGGCGGGTGAGGCCGGATGACGACTCCGTCCGAGCGGGCCGCGCGCGGCCGGGCCATCCGCAAGAGGGTGCCGCGCTCCTCCCACGGCAACTGGATCCCGGCCTCGGGCCGCCAGGACCCCATAGCCGTCCTGGAGAAGCAGGGCGTCGACCGCGTCCCCGAACTCCTCCCGCTGCGCTACGGGCGCATGGCCGTCTCGCCCTTCGCCTTCCTGCGCGGCGCCGCCGCCGTCATGGCCGGCGACCTCGCCGTCCAGCGTCACACCGGGCTCACCGTCCAGCTCTGCGGAGACGCCCATCTGCTGAACTTCGGCGTCTACGCCTCACCCGAACGGACGATGCTCTTCGACGTCAACGACTTCGACGAGACGCTCCCCGGGCCCTTCGAATGGGACGTCAAACGTCTCGCCGCCAGCGTCGCCGTCGCCGCGCTGCAGAACGGCGGCACCAAGGCCAAGGCCCACCGCGCCGCCCTCGTCACCGTCGCCGCGTACCGGGAGGCGATGAACCGGCTCGCCGGCCTCGGCGAACTCGACGTCTGGTACGAGCGGATCGACGCCCAGCACCTGCTCGACTCCGTCCGCCCCGGCCGCCGCGCCGGACTCGAGGCCCGGCTCGCCCGCGCCCGCCGCCGCACCAGCCTCCAGGCCATGCGCAAGCTGACCGAGGAGACCGCGGACGGCACGCGCCGGATCGTCGAGGACCCGCCGCTCCTGGAACGGGTCGGGGACGTCGACCGCACCACCCTGGGCAAGATTTTCAGCGACTACCGCAGCTCCCTCGCGGAAAAGCGGCGGCTGCTCCTCGACCGGTACCGCTTCGTGGACGCCGCCCGCAAGGTCGTCGGCGTCGGCAGCGTCGGCACCCGCTGCTTCGTCCTGCTCCTGGAGGGCAGGGACTCCGACGACCCGCTGATGCTGCAGATCAAGGAGGCCGGCCGCTCCGTCCTGGAGGAGCACCTCGCGCCCAGCGCGTACCCCCACCAGGGCCATCGTGTCGTCGCCGGACAGCGGCTCATGCAGGCCGCCGGCGACATCTTCCTCGGCTGGATGACCGGACCGGAGCGACGGCACTTCTACTGGCGGCAGTTGCGCGACATGAAGGGCTCGGCGGAGGTCGAGCTCATGTCGCCCTCCATGCTGCGCGACTACGCGGCCCTCTGCGGCCGCACCCTGGCCCGGGCCCACGCCCGGTCCGGCGACCGCATCGCGATCGCCGGATACCTGGGCGGTTCGGACGCCTTCGACCGGGCCGTCGCCGAGTTCGCGATGCGGTACGCGGCCCAGAACGCCGACGACTACGCGGCGCTGACCGCCGCGATAGCGGCGGGCGTCGTCGCGGCGGCGCCGGGGGTGTGACGGGCGGGCCCGCCGGGCCCGCCGGGCCCGCCGGATCCTCGGGTCCGAGGCGTGCGGACCGGGGGAGCGCCAGGGGTGCTCAGTCCTGGGGAGCCTCGCGCCACATCGCCGGCTCGCGCAGCCCCTCGCGCACCGGCCCCAGCACCGCCCGGACGACCTCCGGCGCGAACAGCGCACCGGCCGGCTCGGTCAGCGTCAGCACCGCGCGGAACGGGGCGCCGACCACCGGATCGCTCATGTACCGCTGCTGGATCCGCTCGAGGTACCAGGACACCGGCTTGTCGGCCACGCTCGTGCCGAGGACGTTGCCGGTGGCGCCCGGCATCTTCAGGTCGGCGCCCTTCGAGATGTCCCACGCGAACGCCGAGGCGTCGAACAGGGCGCGCTGCACCCGTCGCGTGGTCGGCGTCTTCCTGCGGTCGGCGAGCGCGTCGCGCAGCGCGACCGCGCTCAGCGCGGCCACCGCCATGCCCTGCCCGTAGACCGGGTTGAACGTGGCCAGCGCGTCGCCCATGGCCAGGAACCCGGCCGGACGGCGGCCCGGACGGTCGTACCGGCGACGGATGTTGGCCGTCTTGCGGAAGCCGAACACCGGCGACTCCGGCTCCGCGCGGCTCAGCCACTCCGAGATGACCGGGTGCGGCAGCCGCTTCGCGAACTCCTCGAACCCCGACTCGTCCGTCGGCGGGGCGTCGTCGCGCAGCCCGGAGAGCGTCACCAGATGCCGGCCCTCGCCGATCGGCAGCACCACCGCGCCGTACACCTGACGGGGGTTGGGGACGATGTAGTAGCCGAGCGCGTCGGTGCGCTCCGGGTCCTCCTCGGCCCGGTAGATCCGCGTCGCGTAGGCGAGGCCCGTGTCGAGGACCTCCTCGTGCGGGGCCTCGGCGCCGATCGCGGCCAGCCAGTCCGGTGCCTTCGAACCGCGGCCGGAGGCGTCCACGACCAGGTCCGCCTCCAGCGTGCGCTGCTCCTTGTCCGCTCCCGCGCCACGCTCGCGCAGCCGCACGCCGCGGACCCGGGCGGAGTCGCCGGCCAGCCCCACGACCTCGCTGCCCTCGACGGTCTCGATCCGCGGGTCCGCCAGGACCCGGCGGCGGACCAGCCAGTCGAGCTGCGGGCGCGCGCCCGTGAACAGGCGGGTGGTGGCCGGAGTGCGCCGCATCCAGCTGCCGTTGGCCCAGCTCACCAGGTCCTGCGGCATGCCGACGGTCGGCGCGCCGAGCTCCGCCAGCTCGTCGAGAAAGCCCGGCAGCAGGGACTCCAGCGCCTGCTGCCCGCCCGCCAGAAGCACGTGCAGGTGCCGGCTCTGCGGGACGCCCGGCCGGGGCTCTGCGCCCTCCGGGTACCGGTCCCGCTCGACGACGGTCACCCGTTCCGCGTGTTCGGCGAGCACGCGCGCGGCGAGCAGCCCGGCGAGGCCGCCCCCGATCACCACCGCATGACGTGTCCGGCGCTCGTTCCCCAACTGGTCGGCCATGCCCGCCCTTTCGTCGTAGGTCCCCCGGGTCCTTCTACGACTGTCCAGTATCCACGGTCGGTTGGGGAAGATCGCGTGCGCCCAGCCGGAGGTGCTCGATGTGGTAGACGGCCTCGTCGAGGAGCTGGGCCACGTGGTTGTCGTACAGGCTGTACTCGATGCGCCGGCCCTGGCGGACGCCGTTCACCAGGCCCAGCGTGCGCAGCAGGCGCAGCTGGTGGGACACGGCGGACTGCTCCATGGCGACGGCCTCGGCGAGCTCGGTGACGCCGCAGGGGCCCTGGCGCAGCCGGGTCAGGATCATCAGCCGGGACGGGGTGGCGAGGGCCTGCAGCGTGGCGGCGATCGTGGCCGCGGACTCGGCGTCCAGCTGGATGGCCTGCGTCGTTCCGTCCTTCGCTCCATGTCCCATGCGCACATCGTATCGGCGGCCGGTTCGGCCCCCGCCGGGCATATATTCATGAATGAAGACCTCTTCATATGTTCCGCTATGGTGGTGGTCTCGGTGCGCCCCTCCGTGCGTCTCCGTGCGTACTCGTCCGTCCCTGCTTGTCCCCGCCCATGCCGTTTCCCGACCGTGAAGAGGTGTGCCCGATGGCTTCCCCGGTGCTCGACACCAGGACCACCGCCCCCGCCGCGACCGCCCCGCCCGCCGGGCGGCGGACCGGCCTGTTCGCCCTGCCCGAGGTCCGCTGGGCGGCGCTGAGCACGCTCGCCTTCCTCGCCGCGCTGCCGCTGGACCTGGCCGGTGCGCCCGCCTGGGCCTGGGGACCGCTCTACGCGGTCTGCTACGCCGCGGGCGGCTGGGAACCCGGCCTCGAGGGCCTGCGGGCCCTGCGCGAGAAGTCCCTGGACGTGGACCTGCTGATGGTGGTGGCGGCGCTCGGGGCCGCCGCGATCGGGCAGTACCTGGACGGCGGCCTGCTCATCGTGATCTTCGCCGTCTCCGGCGCCCTGGAGGCGCTCGCCACCCGGCGCACCGCCGACTCGGTGCGCGGCCTGCTCGACCTGGCCCCCGAGACCGCCGTCCGACTGCTGCCGGACGGCGCCGAGGAGACCGTCGAGGCCGCCGCGCTGCGCGTCGGCGACACCGTGCTCGTACGCCCCGGGGAGCGGCTGCCCGCCGACGGCACCGTGCTCGACGGCGCGAGCGAGGTCGACCAGGCGTCCATCACCGGCGAGCCGCTGCCCGTCCCGCGGGCGGCCGGCGACGAGGTGTACGCCGGCACGCTCAACGGCGCCGGGGCGCTGCGCGTCCGCGTCGGCGCCGACCCGGCCGACTCGGTCATCGCCCGCATCGTCGCGCTCGTCGAGGAGGCGAGCGCCACCAAGGCCCCCACGCAACTCTTCGTGGAGCGGATCGAGCAGCGGTACTCGGTCTGCGTGGTCGTCGCCACGCTCCTGCTCTTCGCCGTCCCGCTCGCGCTCGGCGCGGACTTCACCGAGACCCTGCTGCGCGCCATGACCTTCATGATCGTGGCCTCCCCCTGCGCGGTGGTGCTCGCCACGATGCCCCCGCTGCTCTCGGCCATCGCCACCGCGGGACGCCACGGCGTGCTCGTCAAGTCCGCCGTGGTCATGGAACGCCTCGGCGAGGCGGGCCGGGTGGCCCTCGACAAGACCGGCACGCTGACCCAGGGGGAGCCGCGGGTGTCCCGCGTCCGCGGCGACGAGTCGGTGCTCGCGCTCGCGGCGGCGGCCGAGCGTCCCAGCGAACACCCCCTGGGCCGGGCCGTGGTGACGGCGGCTCAGGAGCGCGGCGTGAGCGTCCCGGAGGCGAGCGACTTCGTCTCCGTGCCGGGCCGGGGCGTACGGGCCGTCGTCGACGGCCGCGCGGTGGAGGTCCGCAGGGCCGACGGCGAGGCGCACGCCGACACCGCCGTCGAGGTCGTCGTGGACGGCGAGGTGCGCGCCGTCCTGGAGTTCACCGACCGGCTCCGCGAGGGCGCGCCCGAGGCGGTCGCCGCCCTGACCGCGCTCACCGGGACCCCGCCCGCCCTGCTGACCGGCGACAACGCGGGAGCCGCGGGGCGCGTCGCGGAGGCCGTCGGCATCACGGACGTCCGCGCCGAGCTGCTGCCGGAGCACAAGGCGGCGGCGGTACGGGAGTGGGAGAGCTCCGGACAGCGCGTCCTGTTCGTCGGCGACGGCGTCAACGACGCCCCCGCCCTGGCCGCCGCGCACTCCGGCATCGCCATGGGCCGGGCCGGCTCCGACCTCGCCCTGGAGACCGCCGACGCCGTCGTCGTCCGCGACGAACTCGCCGCCGTGCCCGCCGTGATCGCGCTCTCGCGGCGCGCCCGCCGGCTGGTCGTCCAGAACCTCGTCATCGCCGGCGTCTGCATCGCCGCGCTGGTGACCTGGGACCTCGCCGGCCACCTCCCGCTGCCGCTCGGCGTGGCCGGCCACGAGGGCTCCACGATCCTCGTCGCCCTCAACGGCCTCCGGCTCCTTCGCGACGCGGCCTGGCACAAGGCGGCGGCCCACCGTTCGGCGTAACTACACAGGGTCACTCCCGCCCACCGCTCGTAGCGTCGTGCTGACAGCCCCGAGCGTTGGGAGACACCATGAACCGCCGTACCGCCGCGGTCGGCATACTCCTGGCCTGCGCGTCCGTCGTCCCCGCGGGCGGCATCGCGCAGGCCCAGGACCTGGACTGCCGCGACTTCGCCACGCGCGAGGAAGCGCAGAGGGAGTTCGACCGGAACCGCAGCGACCCGCACCGCCTGGACGAGGACGACGGGCCCGACGACGGCATCGCCTGCGAATGGCTCCCCTCCGGCCACCGTCCCACCCCCGCGCCCGTCGACCCCACGACCGCGCCGCTCGACCCGGTCCCGGCGCCCATCGACCCGGCGCCCCTGCCCATCGACCCCGCGCCCCGGCCCGTGGCCCCCACCCCCGCGCCCCTCGTCCCGACCCCCGCTCCCGTGACCCCCACGGTGATGCCGACCCGCGGCACCCAGGGCGGCGTGGGTGGCTCGTACCGCCCCACGGGCCTGGAGACCGGCCTCGGCGTCGGCCTCACGGGCGCGGCCCTCCTCGCCGGCGGCGCGTACGCCCTCCGCAGGCGGCGGTCCTAACGGTCCAGTTCCGTCAGGGCGTCCGTGAGCCAGGCGATCCAGAAGCGCTCCAGTTCGATCCCGCCCCGGAGCACCAGGTGCCGCAGCCGGTCCGGCTCGGTCTTCCGGCGCTCCGGCGGGAAG
This sequence comes from Streptomyces tritici, assembly GCF_048500665.1. NCBI lineage: Bacteria > Bacillati > Actinomycetota > Actinomycetes > Kitasatosporales > Streptomycetaceae > Streptomyces > Streptomyces tritici. The sequence continues at coordinate 369,680 of NZ_CP183183.1, read as the reverse complement.
TCGCGGTCCTCGATCTCCAGGTACTCGTCCAACTGGTCCTGATGCAGGGCCAGATGGCGTTCGAGTTCCTCGCGCATCCCCGCGCCGCCGACGACCGCCGCCGCCCGCATGCGCAGCAGCAGCGCGGAGCGCATGGGCTTCGGGTCCTCGGTGCGGGAGACCCACTCCGCCAGTTCGGCGCGGCCCGCGGGCAGGACCTCGTACTCCTTCTTCTGCCCGCGCGTCGGCGTCTCGGAGGGCAGGGCACGGATGTGCCCCGCCTGCTCCAGTTTCCCCAGCTCGCGATAGATCTGCTGGTGCGTGGCCGACCAGAAGTAGCCGATCGACTTGTCGAAGCGGCGCGTCAGTTCGAGACCCGAGGACGGCTTCTCGAGCAGTGCGGTCAGGATCGCGTGCGGGAGGGACATGCACGCATCCTAGATTCGGATCACAGGGTGGCCGCCAGCCGCGTCCCCTGGTCGATGGCCCGCTTCGCGTCCAGTTCGGCCGCCACGTCCGCCCCGCCGATCAGGTGCGCGGTGCGCCCGGCGGCGACCAGCTCCTCGTACAGGCCGCGGCGCGGCTCCTGGCCGGTGCACAGGACGACCGTGTCGACGGGCAGCACGCTCGTCTCGCCGTCGACGGTGACGTGCAGCCCCTCGTCGTCGATCCGCTCGTACGTCGCGCCGGCGACCATGGTGACCCCGCGGTGCTTCAGCTCGGTCCGGTGGATCCAGCCGGTCGTCTTGCCCAGCCCCGCGCCGACCTTGCTGGTCTTGCGCTGCAGCAGGTGCACCTGGCGCGGCGGCTTCGGCCGCTCCGGGGCCCGCAGCCCGCCCCGCTCCTCGTACGAGGTGTCCACGCCCCACTGGCGGAAGTACGTCTCGGCGTCCTGGCTCGCGCCCTCGCCGCCGTCCGTCAGGAACTCGGCCACGTCGAAGCCGATGCCGCCGGCGCCGAGGATCGCGACCCGCTCGCCGACGGGCGCGCCGTCGCGCAGCACGTCCAGGTAGCCGACGACGCTGGGGTGGTCGACGCCCTCGATCTCGGGGACGCGCGGGGTGACTCCGGTGGCGACGACGACCTCGTCGTAGTCCGCGAGGAGTTCGGCCGTGGCGGTGGTGTTCAGCCGGACCTCGACGCCCTTGGCGTCCAGCTGGACGCGGAAGTAGCGCAGCGTCTCGTTGAACTCCTCCTTGCCCGGGACCTGCTTGGCGACGTTCAGCTGGCCGCCGATCCGGTCGGAGGAGTCGAAGAGCGTGACCGTGTGGCCGCGTTCGGCCGCGGAGACGGCGCAGGCGAGGCCGGCCGGACCGGCGCCGACGACGGCGACGCGCTTGGCCAGACGGGTGGGGGAGAGGACCAGTTCGGTCTCGTGGCAGGCGCGCGGGTTCACCAGGCAGGAGGTGATCTTCAGGCTGAAGGTGTGGTCCAGGCACGCCTGGTTGCAGCCGATGCAGGTGTTGATCGTCTCGGCGCGGTCCGCGGCGGCCTTGGCGACGAAGTCCGGGTCGGCGAGGAACGGGCGGGCCATCGACACCATGTCGGCGCGCCCCTCGGCGAGGATCTGCTCGGCGACCTCGGGGGTGTTGATGCGGTTGCTGGTGACCAGCGGCACCGACACCGCGCCCATCAGCTTCTTCGTGACCCAGGTGTACGCGCCGCGCGGCACGGACGTCGCGATGGTCGGGATCCGGGCCTCGTGCCAGCCGATGCCGGTGTTGATGATCGTGGCGCCGGCCGCCTCGATCTCCTTGGCGAGCGCGACGACCTCCTCCAGGGTGGAGCCGCCGGGGACGAGGTCGAGCATGGACAGGCGGTAGATCAGGATGAAGTCCTCGCCCACCCGCTCGCGGATGCGGCGGACGATCTCCAGCGGGAACCGCACCCGGTTCTCGTACGAGCCGCCCCAGCGGTCGGTGCGGTGGTTGGTGGCGGCGGCGATGAACTCGTTGATCAGGTAGCCCTCGGAGCCCATCACCTCGACGCCGTCGTACCCGGCGGCCTTGGCCAGCTCGGCGCAGCGGGCGTAGTCCTCGACGGTCTGCTCCACCTCGGCGTCGCTGAGCTCGTTCGGCACGAACGGGCTGATCGGCGCCTTGATCGCGCTGGGCGCGACCAGGGCCTCGTGGTACGCGTACCGGCCGAAGTGCAGGATCTGCATCGCGATCCGGCCGCCCGCCTCGTGCACCGCGTCGGTGATCAGCCGGTGCTCGGCAACCTCGTGGTCGGTGGTGAGCTTCGCCCCGCCGTCCCACGGCCGGCCGGCCTCGTTGGGCGCGATGCCGCCGGTCACGATCAGGCCGACGCCGCCGCGGGCGCGCTCGGCGTAGAAGGCGGCCATCCGCTCGAAGCCGTTCTCGGTCTCCTCGAGCCCGACGTGCATCGAGCCCATGAGCACCCGGTTGGGCAGGGTGGTGAACCCGAGGTCGAGCGGGCTGAGCAGATGCGGGTACGGGGTGGTGGCCGGGGCCTGGGCCGGGGTCGCGGACATGAGGGCGCCTCCTCGCGCGGGATCGTCCTCCCAGTTCTAAGGGACCGCGGGGCGGTTCTGCAACTAGTTGCAGAAGGGTGGGAGGGTGATGTGCGCTACTCGGCGGTAGGGGGCAGGCCGCCCTTGCCGCCGCGGATGGTCGGGCCCTTAGGCTCTGCGGCCATGGAGTACGCGCTCACCCACGAAGGCACCGCCTTCCTCAACTTCCGGCACTACCCCTTCCGAGGCGCGTACGCGCACGCCTACCGGTGGGTCGACGTCAAGCGGCTGCGGCTGCCCGCGGAGCCCCGCACCGACCGCGAGCTGCTCACCGCGCTCATCGCGCACGAGCAGTTCCGCGACGACTACGCGGGCGGGGGCGTCGAGCCGGACGGCATCCGGCACGGGCCCTACTGGCTGAGCCGGGTCACGCCCGAGGCGTACGAGCCGATCGCCGCGGAGGCCGCCGAGCGGGCGCTCCGCGACTGGGCCGACCAGTACGAGCCCGTGCCCGAGGAGCTGGCCGCGGACCTGCGCCGGGAGACCTCGTCGGACACCTGGCCGACGGCGGACGGGGTGTACCGCCTGTCGGGGCTGGGGGAGGACGCGTACCACGACTGGGGGCCGGTGCACGGGGAGTACCACGAGTTCGTGGTCCTCGACCGCAGGGCGCGACGGCTGACGCTGCTGGTGGCGGCGGACGACTGAGGGACGGAGGGAGGGAGGTCCGGGGAGGGTAGGGCGGTGACTGAGGGGGCGTATGGCGAGGCGGTGACTGAGGGGGTGGACGGCTGGGGCGGGGGCGAGGGCCGACGTGCCCGCGACGCCCCCGCCCGGCTCCGCCCCGCGCGGCCCGGCTCCGCCCCGCGCGGCCCGGCTCCGCCCCGCGCGGCCCGGCTCCGCCCCACCCGGCCCGGCTCGCCTCCGCCTGCCCCCTCGCGTCAGCCCGTCGGCCTCGGGGTCCGGCGAGTGGACCAGGTGTCGAGTTCCTCGGCCGTGCGGGGGCCCGGGGTGTTGTCCGTGAGGAGGCCCTGTTCGCGGAGGAGGCGGGCGACGGCCATGCCCCATGGGCGGCGGAGCCGGGCCGCGTCGAGCAGGGCGTCGTCCGCGAGGAGCTCCTCGACCGGGCCCGTGCGCAGGCCCGCCGGCGACAGCACGGCCGCGTCGTCGGCCCAGCGCAGGGCCAGGTCCACGTCGTGCGTCGCCATCACCACCGTCGTCCCCGCGTCCCGCAGCCGGCCGAGGACCTCCAGGAGCCGTTCCTGCCCGTGCGGGTCGAGGCCGGCCGTCGGCTCGTCCAGGATCAGCACGCGTGGCCGCATCGCCACCGCCCCGGCGATCGCGGCCCGCTTGCGCTGACCGTACGAGAGCAGATGCGTCGGCCGGTCCTCCAGCGCCGCGATGTCCAGCGCCTCCAGCGCCTCCCGGACCCGCAGCCGGACCTCGTCCTCCGGCAGCCCGAGGTTCAGCGGCCCGAACGACACGTCCTGCCCCACCGACGCGGCGAACAGCTGGTCGTCCGGGTCCTGCAGCACCAGCTGCACCGTCGTCCGCAGCCGCGTCAGGCCCTTACGGTCGTACGTCACCTCCTCGCCGGCCACCCGCAGCGCGCCCCGGGCGCACCGCAGACCGCCGCTGAGCAGCCGCATCAGGGTCGTCTTGCCGCTGCCGTTGCGGCCGAGGAGCGCCATGGCGCGTCCCTCGGGCACGGCGAAGTCGATCCCGTCGAAGACCGGCGGGCCGTCCTCGTACGCGAAGCCCGCCCGGACGAGCTCGACGACCGGGAGTGGTGGAGTCACGGCAGAGACCTTTCGAGGACGAGGGTGAGGGCGACCAGACCGGCCAGCAGCGCGGCCGTCGCCGCGAGGAACCGCCGGGACACCGCCGCCTCGGGCACCAGCACGCGCAGCGTGCCGTCGTACCCGCGCCCGGCGAGGCCCGTCTGCAGCCGCTGCGCCCGGTCGAAGGCGCGGACGAACGCCGTCGCGCCGAGACCGGCCAGCGAACGCCAGGTCGCCGCCCGGGTGGTCAGCCCGAGGCGGGCCGCCTGCGCCTGCCGGACGCGGGTGATCGCGTCGAGCAGCAGGAAGCCGATCCGGTACATCACGAGCGCCACGTCCACGACCGGCGCGGGCACCCCGGCCCTGACGAGGCGCGGCAGCACGTCCGAGACCGGCGTGGTGAACGCGAACAGCAGCACGCCCAGCGAGGCGGCGGAGGTGCGCAGCAGCAGCTCGCCGGCGTGCACCGGGCCGTCGGGGGCCAGGGCGACGAGGCCGGTGGGCCCGCCGACCTGGAAGAGCAGCGGCACCGCGCCGGTCACGCAGAAGCCGAGCGGGATGCGGAACGCCCGCCACAGCTGCCGGCCCGGCACTCCGGCCGGTCCGAGCAGCACGGCGAGGGTCGCGGCCGCGACCAGCACGGCGCCGGGCCACGGGGGCAACGACACCGCGCACAACGTCAGGCCGAAGCCGAGCACGGCCTTCTCGCAGGGATGACGGCGGCGCCAGCGACTGCTGTGCGCCGCCGCGTCAATGGGCAGCACGGGGCGTCAGCCCCCGGTGGAGGGCTCGGCCTTGCGAGCGCCCGTTTCGGCGGCCGCGGGGCCGCCGGCCGCGGGAGGAGCGCCCGCCTCCCCGGACGCGCCCGCGTCCTCGGACGGCACCGTCACCTCGGCCGACGCCCCCGCGGCCGCGCCCGCCTTGGCGGCCGTGCCCGCGGGGTCACCGCCTGCGGGAGGAGCGCCCGTCTCCCCGGACGCGCCCGCCTCGGCAGTCGCCTCCGCGGCCGCCAGCGCGCGGGCCTCGCCCTGTCGGCGGCCCTTGCGGAGCCCGAAGTAGTACGCGAGCACGCCCGCGCCCAACGCCGCCTGGAGCGAGAACAGCGCGGACTCGATCTCGCCGGACGGCGGCTCGTACAGCGGGGTGAACCAGGGCTCGTAGTCCGGTCGGAGTTCCGTGATCGCCGCCTCGGCCTCCCCGTCCGCGCCCGTGAACGGCTCCTCCTTGTGGTCGCCGAGACCGAGCGCGAGCGGCACCACGGCCAGTGCGGCGACCACGAGCAGCAGCAGACTGTTGATCTTCGCGTTGCGGCTCATCACCGGGCCCCCGCCTCCGTCGTCGTACCGGCCTTGGCGCCGCCCTGGAGCAGCACGCCGAGGCGCGTCAGCTCGCCCTTGCTGGACTGGATGAGCAGCCGCATCACGAGCACCGTGAGCAGCCCCTCGCTGACCGCCAGCGGGACCTGCGTGACGGCGAAGATCGAGCCGAACTTCGCGAGCGCGCCGGCGATGCCGCTGCTCGGGTCCGGGAACGCCAGCGCCAGCTGGACGCTGGCGACGCAGTACGTCGTGAGGTCGGCGAGGAACGCGCCGAAGAACACGCTCACCATCAGCGGCACGTCGAACCGCCGCAGCAGCCGGTACACCCCGTACCCGGCCCAGGGCCCGACGACCGCCATGGAGAACACGTTCGCGCCGAGGGTGGTGAGCCCGCCGTGGGCGAGCAGCAGGGCCTGGAACAGCAGCGTGATCGTGCCGAGCACCGCCATGATCGGCGGCCGGAACAGGATCGCGCCCAGCCCCGTGCCGGTCGGGTGCGAGCAACTGCCCGTCACGGACGGAAGCTTCAGCGCGGACAGGACGAAGGTGAACGCACCCGACGCGCCGAGCAGCAGCGTGGACTCGGGGTGGGCCTTGACCTCACGGGTCAGGGCGCGGACGCCGTGGACGACGAACGGGGCGGACGCGACACCCCAGGCGGCGGCGTGCAAGGGGGGCAGATACCCCTCGGCTATATGCATGGTTGGGAGACCCTCTCCAGCACCTCGTGGATGGACAACGCACCTTGGCCGGTCTCCTGGCTGACGGTCATGCCGCCCGGACTCCGCCTTCCCAGACCGCAGCGGTCACCCGCGGCGGTCCAGTGGCTTCCCGCGAGGGATGGAGCCGGACCTCCCGATCACAGTGGCGAGGGCCGCACCGGTTCCACACCGGTTTCCCGTACACCAAGGCGCTGCGACACTAGTGCGTTGACCAGGTGCATCACAACACGGCCGGGTGGCTGCGGAGGCGTTTGGGACGTGTGCCACACAAGGTGCCGCCGTGCCGCCGCCGGGCCCGGCGCGGGCGGCCGCGCATGGTGAGGGGTCACTCCTTGCGGTATCCGTACGCCTCCGAGGCCGCCGCGGCCACCGCGTCCAGGTCGCCGCCGGCGCTCGCCGTGACGAGGGCGGCGACGGCGCCCTCCAGGAAGGGCGCGTCCACGAGCCGCGCGCCCTCCGGCAGTTCGTCGCCCTCCGCGAGCAGGGCCTTCACCGTCAGTACGGCGCTGCCCAGATCGACCAGCAGCGCCACGCCCGCGCCCCGGTCGACGGCCCGCGCCGCCTCGGCGATCAGCGCGGAACTGGTGCCGAGCCCGCCGTCCGCGGTGCCGCCGGCCGCGGCGAGCGGCGCGGTCGAGCCGCCGCCGGTCAGCCCGCGGGCGAGTTCGGCGACGGCGGAGGCGACGGCGGCGCTGTGCGAGACGAGCACGAGCCCGACGTACGGGCGCTCCCCGTCCGGCCCCGCCGCACTCACTCGGCCCCCCGAGTCTTCTCGGCCGTCTCGGCCAGTGCGGCGATCAGCAGCGCGGAGGAGGCCGCCCCCGGGTCCTCGTGCCCGATGCTGCGCTCGCCGAGATAGCTGGCCCGGCCCTTGCGGGCCTGCAGAGGCACGGTCGCGAGCGCGCCCTCCGCGGCCGCGTCGCGGGCCGCCGCGAACGACTCGCCCAGTCCGTCGACCGCCGGCAGCAGCGCGTCCAGCATCGTCTTGTCGCCGGCCTGCGCCCCGCCGAGCTGCGCGACCGCCGCGACCCCGGCCGCGAGCGCCTCGGCGAGCCGCTGCCGGGTGACCGTCTCCGCGTCGCCGAAATCCTTCCCGGTACGCCGCAGCAGCGTCCCGTACAGCGGACCCGACGCACCGCCGACGGTCGAGATCAGCTGCCGCCCGGCGAGCATCAGCACCGCCCCCGGAACGGCGGGCTCCTCCTTCTCCAGCACGTCGGTCACGGCGGCGAACCCGCGGCGCAGATTGGCGCCGTGGTCGGCGTCGCCGATGGCCGAGTCCAGCTCGGTGAGCCGGTCCGCCTCCCGGTCCACGGCGGCCGCCGCGGCGGCGAGCCAGCGCCGGAAGAACGGGCCGTCCAGTTCGGCGTCGAACGCGGTCACGTCGGACACTCCTCTCCTCACCGACCCCAGCGCAGGGCGGGCGTCTCCACCGGCGCGTCCCACAGCCGCAGCAGCTCCTCGTCGAGCCGGCACAAGGTCACCGAGCAGCCTGCCATGTCGAGCGACGTCACGTAGTTCCCGACGAGGGTCCGGGCCACCGGAACCCCGCGCTCGGCGAGGACCCGCTGCACCTCGGCGTTGAACCCGTACAGCTCCAGGAGCGGCGTGGCGCCCATGCCGTTGACCAGCGCGAGCACGGGGCCGTCGGGCCGCAGATCGTCCAGGACGGCGTCCACGGCGAAGTCCGCGATCTCCCGCGAGGTCATCATGGCCCGCCGCTCCCGCCCCGGCTCGCCGTGGATCCCGATCCCCAACTCCAGCTCGCCCGGCGGAAGGTCGAACGTCGGGCTGCCCTTCGCCGGAGTCGTGCACGCACTCAGGGCCACCCCGAAACTCCGGGAACTCGCGTTCACCTGACGGGCGATCGCCTCCACCCGCTCCAGCGGCTGCCCCTCCTCGGCGGCCGCCCCCGCGATCTTCTCCACGAACAGCGTCGCCCCGGTCCCGCGCCGCCCGGCCGTGTACAGACTGTCGGTCACGGCGACGTCGTCGTCCACGAGCACCTTGGCGACCTGGATCCCCTCGTCCTCGGCGAGCTCCGCGGCCATCTCGAAGTTCAGCACGTCGCCCGTGTAGTTCTTGACGACGAACAGCACCCCGGCCCCGCTGTCCACGGCCGCCGCGGCCCGCACCATCTGATCCGGAACCGGTGACGTGAACACCTCCCCGGGACAAGCCGCCGCCAGCATCCCCGGCCCCACGAACCCCCCGTGCAACGGCTCGTGCCCGGACCCCCCACCGGACACCAGCGCGACCTTCCCCTCCACCGGCGCGTCCCGCCGCATCACCACCCGGTGCTCCACATCCACCGCCAACCCCGGATGCGCGGCGGCCATCCCCCGCAACGCATCGGCGACCACGGTCTCCGGGACATTGATCAGCATCCTCATGGGCGTCTCCTCGGGATCTGAGCAGAGGGTCGCTTCTCGGCGGTGGTGGAAATAGTCCTGTCGGCAGTATCGGCGCTGCCGCTGCGAAGGTCACGTGGGCAGGCTGATGCCCGACGATCACCTCCTCGCCGGCTGCCCGGCGGAGCGAGGCGTCGGTTCAATGGCGTGGCCGACAGGCCCGGGCGTGGCTACTCTGGCGCTTCTGCGAGCCGGGGAGGCACGGGATGGTGAGGCGCAGGACGCCGCAGGAGAAGAAGCGGCTGAGCTACGTCAGAGACCATCGGAACAACTACGGCGAAAATGACAAGAGCTCGCGCAAGAACATCCGCCGCAACAAGCGGTTCCCGAACAGAGCCAATCGACGTCACGCACAGACCGCGCTGGCGGCACTCCTCGGCTCACGCGATCGCGACGATGGCCGCGCCGACGGTGTCGAGGAGCGCATGAACGGCCGGCGCCCGAAGCGTTGGCGGAAGTTCCCCGACGCGCCGCTCGGGGCCGTCGTCGACGGCGCCCTCCAGCAGCGCGCGACGGCGGGCACCGGCGCAGAGGCCGAACGCGCTGCTGCCCGCCTCCGCAGCGTCCGCCGTCGATTCGACTGGACGGCACGCTCCGACAACCCGCTTCTGCCGCCCTTCGTCGTGCGCGGGGTCCGCTGGTCGCTCGTCGACGACGATGAAACGGACTGCGGCTGACGTCGGGCTCACGAAATGGAGCGCAGCCACGGGATGGTCGGGGGACGGGGTGGTGCGTGCGTCGGGGCAAGGGGGAAGCGCGGCCACCGTGTGGGTGCGTGGCCGCGCTTCGGGGCGGGGGTGGGTCAGAGGCGTTGCCAGAGGGCGGGGGCGTTGGGAGGTTCCCAGCCGGGCTGGGCCTGGTGGCCCTGGAGGCAGCGGTAGGTCGCGCCGCCGTAGGTGACCGTGTCGCCGGCCGCGTAGACCTTGCCGGCCGCCCAGGTGCCGCCCGGAGCGGGTTCGCCGGGGCCGGGGCCCGGGTCGGTTCCGGTGGTCCTCAGGGTCAGGCCGTAGTTCTGGAGGATCGGGTTCAGGGGCTGGAAGAAGGTCGTCCCGCCGGTGCGGCAGTTGCCCGAGCCGCCGGAGGTGACACCCTGAGCCTGGCTGCCGGAGATGTACGAGCCGCCCGAGTCGCCCGGCTCCGCGCAGACCGTGGTGCGGGTGACGCCCGAGATCGTGCCCTCGGGGTAGGTGACGCTGGTGTTGTGCTGCTGGATCGTGCCGCAGTGCCAGCCGGTGGTCGAGCCGGAGCGGCACACGGACGCGCCGACCGGCTGCAGGACGGAGCCGGTCACCTGCACCTGAGCGCCGCCGGAGCCCTTCACGTAGGGGGTGGCGGTCCAGTTGCCGTTGGCGGCGACCCACGCCATGTCGTTGCCGGGGAAGACCGACGCCTGGAAAGTGCCCTGGGCCACCTGGTTGTAGCCGCTGGTGCTGGTGCCCGCGCGGCCGCAGTGGCCCGCGGTCGCGAAGCCCTGTGTGGTGCCGCGGGTGACGGCGAAGCCGACCGAACAGCGGCCGCCGCCGCCCATGTAGTACGCGTCGCCGCCCCGGATGTCGTACAGCGGGCGCGGCGGCTCGCCGGTGCGGACGATGCGCACGAGGTCGCCGGAGACGCCCGTGGCGGCGAGGAGGCGTGCTCCCGCGCCGGGCCGGGCCTCCTCGACGACCAGGCGGTTGGCGCGCACGTCGACGTACCGGACCGGCGCGTCGGCGGTGGCCGCCCGGTCGAGCGCCGTTCTGGCCCGTTCGAGGCCGGCCAGACTGTTCGTCACCAGCCGCGCCCGCGCACCGGTCGCGCGTATCGCCGCGGCATCCGCGGCACGGGTCGTCGCCACGGTCAGGGTGGCGGCCTCGGGCCCGTCGACCCAGGCGCCGGCGAACGCACCGCCCAGGTCCTGACGGATGCGGGCGGCGGTGGCGCCGGCCTCGGCCTCGTTGACGAGGCGGTGCCGGGCCTGGGCGCGGGTCAGGCCCAGGTCGCGTTCCATGGCGCGCAGCAGCTCGGGCTGTGCCGCGTCCACACGGAGCGCGGCCGCCGCGGACGCCGGGCCGGACGCCTGGCCCGGCGCCGGGCCGGACGTCTGCGACGCCGGCGCCGACGGGGACGGCACGGGCGACTGGGGCACCGCCGTGGCGGAGCCGGCCTGGAGGCCGGCCACCACCAGTCCGGCGGCGGCCAGCGCGGTTCCGACCGCGCGGGCGGGTCGTCGTCGGAGCATGAGGAGTCTCCTCGGTCTCGTGGGGGATCTGCCGAAACCGTAGGAATCCCCGAGCCCCGACGGGAGTTGTCAGTCGGCCCCTGCCCTCGCGTTATGGCCCCCGAGCCGGGCGGCGTCCCGCGCCGCGCTGCGGGCGAGCGCGCCGGCGTGTGCCGCGCGGGCATGGCCGAGGACCGCCGGTGCGCGGACGGCGGCGCGTCCCTCGGGGTGCCAGCCGAGGAGGTGCCGCCATACGAGCGGGGTCCCGGCCAGCGGCCGGGTGACCAGGCCGGGCGTGGCGGGGAAGGTGGCCCGGCACAGGCCGACGGCACGGCCGACCTGGACCAGGTGGACGCAGGACGCGGTGTCCGTCTCGTACACGCAGGCCGGTGTGAAGCCGGCGCGGACGCAGGCGGCGGCGAAACAGTCCCCGAAGCAGCCGTCGCCGGGGACGTCCGTCCACGCCTCGGTGGCGAGTTCGGCGAGGGCGACCTGCGGGCGGGACGCCAGGGGGTGGTCGGCGGCCAGCATCACGTGCACGGGGTCGCGGGCGACCTCCGTCCACGCGAGCCGGTCGGCTTCGGGCGGGCTGCTCTCGCCGCAGACGCCGATGAGGGCGAAGTCGAGCCGTCCCGCCGCGACACCGCCGGCGATCTCGCGTTCCGACCAGGAGGTGTACGTGGTCACCGGCGCGCCCTGTCCGGCCCGGGCGAGGCGGTCGACCAGGCCGCCGAGGAGCGGGCCGTGGGTGCCGCCGAGCCGGTGGCCGTCCGCGCCCTCCCGCGCGAAGCGGACCGCCTCCTCCTGGAGTTCGCGCACGGCGGGCAGCACGACCCGGGCGCGGTCCAGCACCAGGGCTCCGAGCGCGGTGGCCGTCACGCCTTCCCTGCCGCGTTCGAAGAGGGTGCCGCCCAGGGATCGTTCGATGCGTTTGAGCTGGGCACTGAGCGCGGGCTGTGCCAGGCCCAGGGCGGTGGCCGCGCGGGTGAGACTGCCGGCGTCCGCGATGGCCCTGATCGTCTTCAGGTGCCTCAACTCCAAGTCCATGGGCAGAGCTTGGCCCGCGCACCGCGATAGGTCCAGACCAACGACGTGGGGAGTGGAGACCGGAGGCCGTGGACGCGTCCGCGTGCGCTGTTGCGGGGGTATCCGGCCGTGGCGAGGATGGCGGGATGCGGAACATCGACCGGGGCGACTGGCAGGAGGGCGACGGCGTCTTCAACGCGGCCGCCCTCGCCTCGTACACCCGGAGGCTCGCCGACCGCGTCGAACGACACGTGACGGACCGTGACTTCGCCCTGATCCTGGGCGGGGAATGCTCCTACGACCCCGATCTCGACCCGGACGGCACGGCCGGGCGGCTGCTGACCGACGTGGTCGTGGCGGCGTTCGAGGGGGCGGAGGGAGGCTGAAAGGGCCTCCCCGCCGGCTCAGCGTGCGGCGGCGCGTCGGCGGCGTGCCAGGAGGACGGCGACGGCTCCGGCCACGGCCGCGAGCAGGCAGCCGCCGGCCACCAGCCAGGGTCCGCGCCGCGGACCGGACGCGGCGGCGGTCGGGCGGTGAGCGCCGGAAGCGGACGGCGACGTGGTGTCCGCCGGAGGTGTGACGGCGGCCGGGGGTGCCGCAGTCGTCGGCGAAGCGGCGTTCACCGGCGGTGCGACGGTCGTCGGGGAGGCCGGAGTGCCGGGGGAGACCGTGAGTTCCTCCTCGTCCCGGCCCAGCGCCGGGTAGCCGGCCTCCACGACGACCTGCCATCGGCCGGGCGGCAGCGCCTCGGCGGTGGTCCAGCCGGTGGCGGGGGCGGGATCGCGGACCAGTTTCCACGGTCCGGCGGTCCGGCCGTCGGTGCTGCGGGCGTTGACCGTGGCGGCGACGCGTCCCTCGACGGCGTCGCCGTCGTTCTCCCAGACCACCTGCGTGCGCACCTTGCCGAAGGCGTGCCCGGTGATCTCCACTTTCAGGGTGTCGCCGTGGGCCTGCGCGGTCCCGTCGGCGACGGTCAGGGACAGAGCCGCCCCCGCCAGGGCGGTGGCCAGGGCCACGGGAAAGGTTCGGCGCATGAGGTCGTGCTCCAAGTCGGTCGGGTGCGCGGGGTGGTCGGGCGGGCGTGGGGACGGCCGGCGGGACTGGGCAGGTCCCGCCGGCCGTCCGGCTCGGCGTCGGGTCAGGACGCCTTCTGGACCGTCCAGGTCTGGGCCGGTGCGCCAGTCGCGCTCTGCAGCTCGATCAGCCAGGACCCGTAGTACGGGCGGTTGCTGACGCCGAGGACGTACCGGCTCGTGCCGGCGCCGATCGTCACGCGGCCGTTCCCGGCGGCGGTGATCCGCCACTGCTGGGACGCGGTGTCCCGGCAGGGCTGCTGCGCCACCCACATGCCGGCGCTCGGGGCGCCGCCCACCTGGAGGCACTTGCCGGAGACGGCGGACCGGATCCGGCCGAGGCCGTTGCCCGCCGGGTCGACGTACCACTGCTGCTGGGCGTATCCGTTGCGCTGGGCGCCGACCAGCACGGTGTTGTCCGCGCTGCGCCCGCCCCAGATCTCGGCGGCCGCGCCGGTGGCCCCGTTGACGAACAGCGAACGCGTGCCGGGCTGCGGCGTCGTGCCGCCGCCCCCGCCGCCCGTGGTGCGGAACGAGGTCGCCCTGCCGCGCGCGCCGTCCCGGCCGGAGGCGTCACGTGCGGAGACCGCCACGGTGTAGTCCGTCCCGGGCTTCAGGTTGTACAGCCGGACGCTGTTGGTCTGCACCCAGCCGATCGCCCGCCCGTCCAGGAACACCTGGTACCAGGCCGTGCCGGCGACCGGATTCCACGTGGCGACCGCCGAGTCCGCGGCGATCTGCCCGACGGTGACCGTGGGCCCGGCGCCGGAGCCGTCGGTCGGGGTCGGAGTGGGGGTCGGGGTGGGCTTGGGGGACGGACCGGGGTCCGGGTTCGTCGTGCCGCCGCTCCGGGTCAGGAACTGGTTGTCGGCGATGTTCCAGTGCGTGGCCAGGTAGCTCCCGGGCCGGGGGTTGGTGTGGAAGTAGTCGTCATGGTTGCAGTCCAGCCGGTTCTCGTAGTCCTGGCCCTGGCAGACGGTGCGCATCTTTGGGTAGTACGGGCTGTCCGAGTAGCACATCACGTCCCACTCGTCCGTACAGTGCGCGCCCCGGCTGGTGTTGGGCGCGCTGTTGTTCACCGCGCCCAGGTTGTGGCCGAGTTCGTGGGCGGCGGTGTGGCCGCCCCAGCAGCCCGCGTCCGTACGGCCGTACGACGGCCCGAAGTTGCTGAGGTTGTTCTGTCCCGGACGCTCGTCTCCGGCGAAGGTGCCGATGCCGCAGTAGACCTGCGCGTCGGCGAAGATCATGTACTTGCGGTCGCGGCGGTCGAGCCCCTTCGCCGCGAGCGCCCTGTTGGTGGCGCTGAACTCCGCGAGGGCCGAGTCCGGCAGCTCGATGTTGAGCACGGTGGGGGTGCAGTCGGCGGCCGTCACGTAGCGGATGTGCCGGACGCCGCCGGTGTCCTTGGCGCTCTCGGAGTAGATGAGGTCGGCGTCGGCCGCCCACTTGCGGAACGACGGGAAGTACTGGGCGTACCGGTCGCGTCCGGGAGCGTGGACGTACACGACCTGCACGCGGTTGCCCGTGCTGCCGTCGCCGTCGCACTGCACGGTCTGCCCGGCGGGCCCCGCCGCGGCCGACGTCTGTCGCGCCGTGACCGCCCCGGCGGTGCGAGGGGCCGCACCGCCGGACGCGGCGGCGTCGAGCGCGGACGCCGTGGCGGCCGGCGGCCCGCCGGCGACGGAACCGCCGCTCCCCGCCTTGGTGGGGTCGTCCGCGGGTGCCGACACCGGGATCGCGGGCGCGGTGCTCTTCTTGATGTCGACGCCCTTGGGCGGTGCGTCGGGGCCGTGCGTGCACGCGCCGGCGGCCGTGCGGTACACCCCCGTGCACCGGTCGCCCTCCGGTGCGACGGTCAGCCCCTTGTAGACCAGGCCGCGCTTGGGCTCGCTCTTCGGGACCCGCTTCAGCGGCTCGGGCTGCTCGTCGCGCGCCGGTTCCTTCGCCGGCTCCGTGGCCGCCGCGGGCTCCCCCTGGGCCAGCGGCAGCGGGCGGTTCTCCTCCGGCCCGGATCCCAGGCTCTCGTACGCGACCGAGCCCATCACCGTCAGCACGGCCACGGCGGCCGCGGTGAGTATGAGTCGGCGGGGTCTCCGGTTGCGGGGCTTCTTGAGTCTTCGCTGTCCGGACATGCGTGCACCTCTTCCTTGGTCGGGGAACGGTGCGCGGCAGCCTGCCAGATCGCTTTTGCGAAGCATTCAGTCAAAAGGGATGGCGCCTGCGTCGGCATGTCGCGTGACGAGGGTTCATGAACTGATGAGACATCAACTCGCTTCTGTAGAAGGGGAGTTACGCGCGTTGCTCACTGGTGGTCCAGTCCAGTCGCGCGATGTCGTGATGAGATCGTGATCTATAAGCAGGTTTCCATTGGCGGAGCCTCAACTTCCGCTCTCACCATGCGGATTGGCACGGTCGCGACCTGTGCCGATGCAACCTCGCGAAGGCGAGTCGCTCGGTGACGTCGGAGCGACGCATCCACCGTGTACGGCTGCAAAGAAGCTACGAGTCGTCGGGTTCCGGTTCGGCGAAGGTGATCGCGCCGGCGGGGCAGAGGCCGACGGCCATCCGGGCGGCCGCGCGGTGGGCGGCCGGCGGGGTGGCGTGGAGGAGGAGCACGAGGCCGTCGTCGTCCTGGTCGAAGACCTCGGGGGCGGTCATGGCGCACATTCCGGCCCCGATGCAACGGTCACGGTCGACCTTCACGTGCGGCGCGCTCACTTCGCGTCCCACGTGACCGGGAGGCTCTTCACCCCGAAGATGTCCGCCGTCTCCGGGCGCAGGGCGACCTCCGAGGCCGGTACGGCCAGGCGCAGGCCGGGGAAGCGGTCGATCAGCGCGCGGAACGCGACCCGCATCTCGACGCGGGCCAACTGCTGCCCCAGGCACTGGTGGATGCCGTGGCTGAAGGCGAGGTGCCCGCCGGCCTGCCGGCGGAGGTCGAGCGTGTGGGGGTCGGCGAAGCGCTCGGGGTCGCGGTTGGCGGTGTTGTACGAGAGGACGACCGTCGTGCCGGCCTCGATGGTCAGACCGCCCAGCTCGACGTCCTCCAGCGCCGTCCGGTGGAACGTCTTGGCGACGCTCAGGTACCGCAGCAGTTCCTCCACCGCCCCGTCGGTGAGTGCGGGATCGGCGCGCAGCGCGGCCAGCTGCTCCGGGTGCTGCAGCAGTGCGAAGGTGCCGAGGGACAGCATGTTCGCGGTGGTGTCGAATCCCGCCGCCAGGAGGATGAGGCTGATGCCCTTGAGCTCCTCGTCGGTCAGGTCGCTGTCGGTGAGTTCGCTCAGCACGTCGTCGGTGGGGTGGGCCCGCTTGGCGGCCACCAGCTGCGCGAGGTACTCCTGCGTCGCGGTGTAGGCCGCTATCAGCTCCTCGTCGCTGACCTCGCCGCCCATGAACGCGTCGATCTGCTCCTGGAACGACGCCCGGTCCTCGTAGGGCACGCCCAGGATCTCGCAGATCACGATGGTGGGGATGGGCTTGGCGAACGCGGTCACCAGGTCCGTCGGCGGCCCCGTCTCCTCCATGGCGTCCAGGCAATCGGCGGTGATCTGCTCGATCCGCTCGGTGAGCATCCGCATCCGCCGCACGGTGAACTTCCCCACCAGGGGCTTGCGATAGCGGCTGTGCTGCGGATCGTCCATGAGCAGGAACTCGCCGGGCGGCGCCGGAGGGAGCTCGAAGTCGACGACGTTCATCAGCTCCTTGCGCGAGCTGAACCGCGGGTCGGCCAGGACGGATCGCACCATGTCGTATCCGGTGATCAGCCAGCCGGGCTTGCCGCCGGGGTGGGTGTAGCGGCTGATCGGCCCGTGCCGGCGGGCGTCGATCAGCTCGGCCGGCGGGGCGAAGGGGCAGCCGGCCGGACGCTCCGTCGGCAGCGCCGCGACGGTGTGGACGGACTCGCTCATGATGGCTCCTCGTTTCGCGCTATGGCGTGTTTGCGAATGCCTGAACGCTACGTTGCGTTCACTGAAGCGTCAATCATATACGTCAGTAATTGCAGGTCAGGTGGGGGAAATTGATGCAATGGGTCTGCCGTTGAACGCAACGTTGCGTTGCAATGGATGACAGCGAAGGCAATGCCGACGGGCGGCCGGGGCGTCGAACGCCGAACCGACGGCCGCTCGCGCACCTGCCGCCGGCTCCCCGCGTACGGGATGCGTCAAGGCGGGCCTGCGGCGCATCAGGGCGGCGTCAACGACGACGGGAGGGCGGCTGAACAGGCTGTTTGCTCATCTCGTCAGAGAATCCGCTCTTCCTTCTTCCGGGAGTTCACGATGGCCGACGTGGCCTTCGTCGTCACCACGGCCGCGGTCTTCGCGCTGGTGGCGTTCATCGCCAAGGGGGTGGCGAAGCTGTGAGTGCCGAGAACGTCGTCGGTCTGCTCGTCGCCGCCGCCCTCCTCGGGTACCTCGTCCTCGCGCTGATCAAGCCGGAGAGGTTCTGAGCCGGGGATGAGTCCTGTTCTTGCTGGAGCGCTCCAGCTCCTGGCCCTGGTCGTCGCGCTCGGTCTCTCGTACCGGCCGCTGGGCGACCACATGGCCCGCGTCTACTCCTCCGAGCGGCATCTGCGGGTCGAGAAATGGATCTACCGTGCGATCGGCGCCGACCCCTCGGCGCAGATGCGCTGGCCCGCGTACCTGCGCGCCGTACTGGCCTTCTCCGTGGTGGGCCTGCTGTTCCTGTACCTGCTGCAGCGGCTCCAGGGTGCGCTGCCGGGCTCGCTCGGCTTCGTCTCGATCGACCCGGACCAGGCGTTCAACACCGCCGCCTCGTTCGTCGCGAACACCAACTGGCAGTCGTACTACGGCGAGCAGACCATGGGTCATGTCGTCCAGACCGGCGGCCTCGCGGTGCAGAACTTCGTCTCCGCGGCGGTCGGCATCGCGGTCGCCGTCGCGCTGGTCCGCGGCTTCGCCCGCTCCCGTACCGGCGAGCTCGGCAATTTCTGGGCCGACCTGGTCCGGGGAGTCGTACGGATCCTGCTCCCGATCTCCGTCGTGGGCGCGCTCGTGCTCGTGGCGTGCGGTGCGATCCAGAACTTCTCCGGCATCCACGAGGTCGGGCAGTTCGCGGGCGGCACCCAGCAGTGGAACGGCGGCGCGGTCGCCTCCCAGGAGGTCATCAAGGAGCTGGGCACCAACGGCGGCGGCTACTTCAACGCCAACTCCGCCCACCCCTTCGAGAACCCCGACGGGCTCTCCAACCTCTTCGAGATCTACCTCATCCTCGTCATCCCCTTCGCCCTGACCCGCACCTTCGGCCGCATGGTCGGCTCGCTCAGGCAGGGATACGCGATCCTCGCGGCGATGACCACGATCTGGCTCGGGTTCACGGCCCTGATGATGTGGACCGAGTTCCACCACGCGGGCCCCGCCTTCGACCTCGCCGGCGGCGCCATGGAGGGCAAGGAGACCCGGTTCGGCGTCGCCGGCTCGTCGATCTTCGCCGTGGCGACCACGCTGACCTCCACCGGCGCGGTGAACTCCTTCCACTCCTCCTTCACCGGCTTCGGCGGCGGGATCGCCATGCTCGGCATGCAGCTCGGCGAGATCGCGCCCGGCGGTGTCGGCTCCGGCCTCTACGGCATGCTGATCATGGCGGTCATCGCCGTGTTCCTCGCCGGCCTGATGGTCGGCCGCACCCCGGAGTACCTGGGCAAGAAGATCGGCACCCGCGAGATCACGTTCGCGGCCTGCTACATCCTCGTCACCCCCGCCCTGGTGCTCGGCTTCACGGCCGCCGCGCTCGCCCTGGACACGCCCGCGCACTCGATGACGAACTCCGGCGCGCACGGCTTCTCCGAGATCCTGTACGCCTACACCTCCGGCGCCAACAACAACGGCTCCGCCTTCGCCGGCCTGAACGCCGACACCCCGTGGTTCAACTCGACGATCGGCATCGTGATGCTGCTCGGCCGGTTCCTGCCCATGGTGTTCGTCCTCGCCCTGGCCGGCTCGCTCGCCGGGCAGACGCCCGTACCGGCGACAGCGGGCACCCTGCGCACCGAGAAGCCCCTGTTCGCGGGCCTGCTCGTCGGCACGATCACCGTCGTCGCCGGTCTCACCTACTTCCCGGCCCTCGCCCTGGGCCCGCTCGCCGAAGGGCTCGCGGCATGACCATCGACGTACGGCAGCAGGACCCCATGTCCCCCACGACGGCACCGACCGCCGCCGCCCCGTCCGGCGACGCACCTTCCGGCCACCGGCCCCTACCGACCGGCGACCGGCCGGCGGCGGGCCGGGTCGGGGCAGGGCTGTTCGAACCGAAGCAGCTGATCGCCTCCCTCCCGGACGCGCTGCGCAAGCTCGACCCCCGCGTGATGATCAAGTCGCCGGTCATGTTCGTGGTCCTCGTCGGTTCGGTGGTCACCACCGTGCTCGCCCTGAAGAACCCGGGGGACTGGTTCGGCTGGGCCATCACGGCCTGGCTGTGGCTGACCACCGTCTTCGCGAACCTCGCCGAGGCCGTCGCCGAGGGCCGCGGCAAGGCGCAGGCCGACACCCTCCGCAGGGCCAAGACCGGCACCGTCGCCCGACGTCTCACCGGGACGGGCGAGGAGCGGGTCCCCGGCACCGAACTCAGGATCGGTGACCGCGTCGTCTGCGAGGCGGGCGACGTCATCCCGGGCGACGGGGACGTCGTCGAGGGCGTGGCCTCGGTCGACGAGTCCGCCGTCACAGGCGAGTCCGCGCCGGTGATCCGCGAGTCGGGCGGCGACCGCTGCGCGGTGACCGGCGGCACGAGGGTCCTGTCGGACCGGATCGTCGTGAGGATCACGACGAAGCCCGGCGAGACGTTCATCGACCGGATGATCAACCTGGTCGAGGGCGCGGCCCGGCAGAAGACCCCGAACGAGATCGCCCTCCACATCCTCCTCGCCGCGCTGACGATCGTCTTCCTCCTCGCCGTCGTGACGCTGAAGCCGTTCGCGATCCACGCCGGAGCCGACGAGCAGACCTCGCTGATCGTCCTCACCGCCCTGCTCGTCTGCCTGATCCCGACGACGATCGGCGCACTGCTCTCCGCGATCGGCATCGCCGGCATGGACCGGCTCGTGCAGCGCAACGTCCTCGCCACGTCCGGGCGGGCGGTCGAGGCCGCCGGGGACGTGTCGACCCTGCTGCTGGACAAGACGGGCACGATCACGCTGGGCGACCGGCAGGCAGCCGCCTTCGTTCCCGTGCGCGGGACGACGGAGGCCGAACTCGCGGAGGCGGCCCGGCTCTCCTCGCTCGCCGACGAGACGCCCGAGGGCCGTTCCGTCGTGGCCCTCGCGAAGGAGCGCCACGGACTGAGCGAGCACGATCCCCTCGGGCCGGCCGACGCCGAGTGGATCGAGTTCACCGCCCGGACCCGGATGTCGGGCGTGGACGTCCACGGACGCAAGGTCCGCAAGGGTGCGACCGCTTCGGTCGTGGCATGGGTGGAGGAACGCGGCGGCGAGGTCGCGGCCGACGCCCAGGAACGCGCCGACGCCATCTCCCAGGCCGGCGGCACGCCGCTGCTGGTGGCGGTGGAGGACGACAGGGGTGCGCGGGTCCTCGGGGTCGTCCACCTGAAGGACGTCGTCAAGCAGGGCATGCGCGAACGCTTCGACGAGCTGCGCCGCATGGGCATCAGGACGGTCATGATCACGGGTGACAACCCGCTGACCGCCAAGGCGATCGCCGAGGAGGCCGGCGTCGACGACTTCCTCGCCGAGGCCACCCCCGAGGACAAGATGGCCCTCATCAAGCGGGAGCAGGCCGGGGGCAAGCTGGTCGCGATGACCGGCGACGGGACGAACGACGCACCGGCCCTCGCCCAGGCGGACGTCGGCGTGGCGATGAACACCGGGACGTCGGCCGCGAAGGAGGCCGGCAACATGGTCGACCTCGACTCGGACCCGACGAAGCTCATCGAGATCGTCGAGATCGGCAAGCAGCTCCTCATCACCCGGGGCGCGCTGACCACCTTCTCCCTCGCCAACGACGTCGCGAAGTACTTCGCGATCATCCCCGCGATGTTCGCCGTGGCCTACCCGAGCCTGGACAAGCTCAACATCATGCGGCTGGCCTCGCCGGAGTCCGCGATCCTCTCCGCGGTCGTCTTCAACGCACTGGTCATCGTCGCCCTCGTCCCGCTCGCCCTGAAGGGCGTGCGCTACCGGCCGTCCAGCGCCGACAAGATGCTCCGCCGCAACCTCGGCGTCTACGGACTCGGCGGCCTGATCGCCCCGTTCATCGGCATCAAGCTCATCGACCTGCTCCTCTCCCTCGTCCCCGGCCTCAGTTGACCAGAAAGCGTGCTGACGACCATGAACAACTCCGCGGCCGACACGGGCCGTGTGCTGCGGGCCGGACTCCGGGCCCTGCTCGTCCTGACCCTCGTCTGCGGCGTGCTCTACCCGCTCGCCGTCACCGGTGTCGCCCAACTCGCCTTCCCCGGCAGGGCCAACGGCTCCGAGATCACCGACGCGAGCGGGAAGGTCGTGGGCTCCGAACTCATCGGCCAGCGCTACGACCTCCCCCTCACGGACGGCGAGGAGAAGGCGGCCCCCGATCTGCGCTGGTTCCAGCCCCGCCCGTCCAACGGCCTGGGCAGCAACAGCGTCAACACCCAGTACCGGCTGATCCTCTCCGGCGCGACGAACCGCTCGGGCGACAACGCGGAACTGATCCAGTGGGTCGAGGACGCCAAGGCCGCCGTGGTCGAGGACAACTCCACGGCCTCGTACACGGTGAACCCGGCCGACGTGCCCGCCGACGCCGTCACCTCCTCCGGCTCCGGCCTGGACCCGCACATCTCCCCGGAGTACGCGCGGCTCCAGGTCCACCGTGTCGCCGCGCGCAACGAGCTCGACGTGGCGACGGTCGAGCGGCTCGTCGCCGAGCACACCGACGGGCGCATCCTCGGCTTCATCGGCGAACCCCGCGTCCACGTCCTCCGGCTCAACCTCGCCCTCAAGGCGGAGCTGGCCGAAGCCGGTCGGCAAGGCTGACGGCTGCCGGCCCCTTGCCCCGCACCGCCCCGCCCCGCACCGCACCGGACGGGGCGGGCGCGGGGGCCGGGCGGGCCTCAGGCCGCCTGCTCGTGCTCGCAGGCGTCGTCGATGCCGTACGTCTCCCAGGCGGGGAAGTCGTCCCCGGCCGGAACGGCCTCGCCCGGAGCCAGCAGGCAGGCGTCCAGGGCAGCCCGGAGGGCTTCGGTCCGCAGGCCGGTGCCGATGAAGACGAGCTCCTGACCCTGCGTGGTCTCCGGGCCTCGGGCACCGGACGGTTCGAACCGGGCGACGGCGCCGGCCTGGGACCACAGCCCCGTCACCCGGGGCCGGCTGGCGAGCCAGAAGAACCCCTTGGAGCGCAGCACCCGGCCGAACGTCCCGCTGTCCAGGCCCTTGGTGACGAACGTCCACAGCCGTTCGGGGTGGAACGGCAGATCGGAGCGGAACACGAGCGAGGAGATGCCGTACTCCTCGGTCTCGGGCACGTGGTCACCGTTAAGCTCCTTCACCCAGCCGGGAGCCTGCTGTGCCTTCTCGACGTCGAACAGGCCGGTGCCCAGGAGCTGTTCGAGCGGCACCCGGCCGCGTACGGCGGGCACGATCCGCGCGTCCGGATTGAGCCGGGACAGAGCGGCGCGGAGCCGGCGCGCCTCCTCCGGGCCGACCAGATCGAGCTTGTTGAGGACGAGGACGTCGGCGAACTCGACCTGGTCCATGAGGAGATCGCTGACGGTGCGCTCGTCGTCCTCGTACTGATCGAGGCCGCGCGCGACGAGTTCGTCGCCGCCTCCCAGTTCCGTCAGGAAGTTCGCGGCGTCCACGACCGTCACCATCGTGTCCAGCCGGGCGAGGTCGCCGAGGGTCGCGCCGTCGTCCCGGGGGAAGGAGAACGTGGCGGCGACGGGCAGGGGTTCGGAGATGCCGCTGGACTCGATGAGCAGGTAGTCGAACCGGCCCTCGCGGGCGAGGCGGTCGACCTCCTCCAGCAGGTCGTCGCGCAGGGTGCAGCAGATGCACCCGTTGGTCATCTCGACCAGGCGCTCCTCGGTGCGCGACAGCGCCGCCTCCCCGCCGCGCACGAGCGCGGCGTCGATGTTGACCTCGCTCATGTCGTTGACGATCACGGCGACGCGCAGGCCCTCGCGGTTGCCCAGCACGTGGTTGAGCAGGGTGGTCTTGCCCGCGCCGAGGAACCCGGACAGGACGGTCACCGGCAGGCGGTCGTACGGGGGCACGCGCTCAGCCCTCGGGGCGGATGAGGCCGCGCTCGTACGCCTTCACCAGGCGCTGCGGGACCTGGTACACGACGCCGTCGACGGTGACCGGCACCAGCTGCGGCGTGCTCGCCTTCCACTGGGCGCGGCGGTGACGGGTGTTGCTGCGGGACATCTTCCGCTTGGGGACGGCCATCGGGGGCTCCTCGGTCGTGTTCGGGCCGGACGCCCCGGAGGCTATATGAAAATGGATTCCATTAGCAATGTGACGCCGCGTACGGAGTGGCGCACGTGTCGCGACGCTAGATGAACATGAATGTCGTCGGCTATTGTGTGCCCGCCCGCGCCGGGCGACCTCCGGCGCGGGCATGGGGGCTTCCGTCGTACCCGGCGGGCCGGTGGACCGAGAGGCAGGGGCGCGGCGTGGTTGAGGGCTCGGCGGGCACGGCGACTGCGGCACCACCCCGTCCCCGCGACGCGGGACCGCACGGGACCGGCTCGGAGCGTCGGCGCGCGACCACGTCCGGCGCGCTCGGCTCGGTCCTCGTCGGGGCCGCCGTGGCCGCGGTGCTCGCGGGGCCGTGGCTGGAGCGGCTGTTCGGGCTGGCGGCCCTCGGGGCGTGGCGCACGCTGCTGGTGGCCATCGTCGTGCAGGGCGTGCCGTTCCTGCTGCTCGGCACGGTCGTCTCGGCGGCCATCGGCGCGTTCGTTCCCGCGCGGGTCTTCTCCAAGGCGCTGCCGCGCAACCCCGCCCTCGCGGTCCCGGTGGCCGGCGCCGCCGGCGTGGTGCTGCCCGGCTGCGAATGCGCCTCGGTGCCGGTCGCGGGCAGTCTCATGCGGCGCGGCGTGGCTCCCGCCGCGGCGCTGACGTTCCTGCTCGCCGCACCGGCCGTCAACCCGGTGGTGCTCGTCTCCACGGCCATCGCGTTTCCCGGCAGTCCGGAGATGGTGGCCGCGCGGTTCGGCGCCTCGCTCGTCACCGCCGTCGTCATGGGCTGGCTGTGGATCGCATTCGGCCGTGAGGAGTGGCTGCGGCTGCCGAGGGGCCGTGCCGAACACGCGCCGGGCGTCGGCCGGTTCGGGGCGTTCCGGCGCGGGCTGCAGCACGACTTCCTGCACGCGGGCGGCTTCCTGGTGGTCGGCGCCATGGCCGCCGCGACCTTCAACGTCCTCGTACCGCCGTCGGTCCTCGAGGTGTTCTCCGATTCGCCCTGGCTGGGCGTGCTGGTGGCGGCGGTGCTCGCGGTGCTCCTGTCGGTGTGCTCGGAGGCGGATGCCTTCGTCGCGGCCTCGTTCACCGGTTTCTCGCCCACCGCCCGGCTCGCCTTCATGGTGGTCGGCCCGATGGTCGACATGAAGCTGATCGCCCTGCAGTCGGGCGCCTTCGGGCGGGCGTTCGCGGTGCGCTTCTGCGCCGCCACGTTCGTCGTGGCCGTCCTGTGCTGCGTACTCGTCGGAGGCGTCCTGCTGTGACCGCACGACCCCCTGTCCGCGCGGGACGCCCGCGCCGGATCAGCGAACTCGCCCTGCCCCTGCTGCTGTTGCTGACCGGCGCGGGCCTGCTGCGCGCCACCGTGCGCAGCGACGTCTACCTCCGGTACGTGAAGGAAGGGCTGTGGCCCTACCTCGTGGCCTCCGGCGTCCTGCTGGTCGTCCTGGGCCTCGCGGGGTTCGGCGCCGAGGTGACGCGCCGCCTGCGACAGCCGGTGCTGCGGCGCGACGCGTCCGGGAACCGGTACTGGCACGACCCGGCCGACGACCACGCCGGGGCGCACGACGAACACGGGCAGGAGCACGGGCACGGGCACGAGCACGGCGGGGCCACGCGCGTCGCCTGGCTCCTCGCCGTACCGGCGCTCACCCTCCTGTTCGTCGCGCCGCCGGCGCTCGGCTCGTACACCGCCTCACGGGAGGGCGGCGCGGCGCGGGTCGAACGGACGACCTACGAGGAACTGGCGGACGCGCCGACCACGGCCATGGCGCTGGAGGAGTTCATCGGGCGCTCCCTGTACGACTCGATGAGCCTGCGCGGCCGCAAGATCCGGCTGCTCGGGTTCGTCACCGCGGGCACGACCCCGGACACCTGGTACCTCAACCGCCTGAAGGTCGGCTGCTGCGCGGGCGACGCGCGGACGCTGCGCGTGGAGGTGCACGGCGTGAAGGCCCCGGGCGACGACACCTGGGTCGAGGTCACGGGAGTCTGGCGGGCCGAGGAGACCACCGCGGAGGACCCCGTACCGACGATGGACGCCGGCGCGGTGAAGCCCGTCGCCCCGCCCCGCAACCCCTACCAGGACGCGGCCCCCTCCGCCGGCTGAGCCGCCGGCGGAGGCGCCGGCGCACGCCGTCGGCCCGTGACGCTGCCCAGCCAGCCGAGCAGGAACGCGACCGGCAGCGACACCAGGGCGACCGTCTGCAGCGGGAACCACGCGAGGTCCCACTCGGGGAACAGCGCCGCCGGGCTGCCGGAGAAGACCGGGCTCAGGACCTGGAGACCGAGCGCGCAGCCGAGACCTCCGTACAGCGTCCACAGCAGCCCCCTGCGGGTGAAACCGCGCCAGAACAGGGAGTACACCAGCGCCGGGAGCAGGCAGGAACTCGCCACCGCCAGGGAGATCGTGGACAGGAAGCCCATGTTCCAGCCCTGCACCCACACCGCGAGGCAGATGCTCAGCACCCCGACCGCGGCGGACGCGACACGCGCCGCGGCCACCTCCCGGCCCTCGGTCGTGCGCCCGGGGCGGACGACGTTGGTGACGAGGTCGTGGGCGACCGAGCCCGCGGCCGCCAGCGTCACGCTCGCGACGATCGTGAGCGCCGTGAGGAACACCGCGCTGGAGACCAGCACCACGAGCCACGCCTCACCGGCCTGCGCCGACGAGCCGCCCGCCAGTTCGCCGGTGAGCATCAGCAGGCTGCTGGTGCCCGCAGGGTCGGCGGCGAGGATCTTCTCGGCGCCGATCAGGGCCGCGGCCCCGAGCCCCATCACCGTGGTGAGCAGACAGACGGCGCCGACGATCGCGATGGTGTGACGGACCGTCCGGCGGGCCGCGGCGGCGTCCGGCGCGGTGTTGAGCTGGGTCGCGACATGGGGCATGCACGCGACGCCCAGCACGACGGTGACCATCAGGCCGATGAGGTCGAGCGTCCCCTGGACGGGGCCGCTGGCGGCGAACCTCAGGCCCGGACGCATGTAGCCCTCGGGCCGGCCGCTGCCCTGCCCGGCCGCCTCGATGAGGGAGTCGGGACTCCAGTGGAAACGGTGCAGGAGTACCGCCGCCACGGCCACGGCGACGACGAGCAGGACCACCGTCTTGACCACCTGGATCGCGATCATGGCGCGCATGCCGCCGAAGGCCGTGGCGCAGACGACGAGGGCGCCGATCATGACGACGGTGGCCTGTTCGGCGCCGGGACCGGACAGGCCGAGCAGCATGGCCGTGGTCCTGCCCGCTCCGGAGAGCTGGACGATCAGATACGGGACG
This sequence comes from Streptomyces tritici, assembly GCF_048500665.1. Classification (NCBI taxonomy): domain Bacteria; kingdom Bacillati; phylum Actinomycetota; class Actinomycetes; order Kitasatosporales; family Streptomycetaceae; genus Streptomyces; species Streptomyces tritici. The sequence goes on along the minus strand of NZ_CP183183.1, from coordinate 343,014 downwards.
CACGCGCTCAGCGTCACGACGGCGACCGCGATCCGCACCGACGGCCCCGGCGCCCGCAGGGCGAACGTGTCGCCTAGGGTGTAGCCGCCGCGCGACCGCAGCGGTCCGGACAGCAGGAGCAGGACGCCGAGCGACAGCACGGTGCACAGGGCGATGAGCAGGCCGTCGAAGCCGAAGAGCGCAACGGCGCCCGACGTGCCGAGCACGGTGGCGGCGGACACGTAGACGCCGGTGAGGACGAGGGCGCCCTGGACGGGCCGCAGCCTGCGGCCCGCCGTGTAGAAGTCGTTCACCCGGTCCCGCTCGGGGCCGTTGAGCACGCAGAAGAACAGGATGGGGACGATGAAGGCGAGGAAGCCGACGAGGACCCAGGAGCGGGTGTCCGTGTCGAGGTCGAGGGTCCCGGGTTCCCCTGCGGCGAGGACGATATGACGGAACATCAGGACGGCTCCTCCGTCGCGTGGTACGCGGCCTCCTCCTCGTGGGCGGCGCGGTCGTAGCGCGCCGCCGTCCACAGGAGGAGCGAGCCCTGCGCGAGCAGCGCGACGACGCCGAGGTTGATCTCCCCCAGGACGCGGGCCGCCATCAGGTCCTCCGCGGTGCAGACGAGCAGGAGATGGAGCGCGAAGGTCAGTCCGTTGACGAGCGCGAACGACCTGCCCGGCCGGTGGGGCCGGGGTCTTTCACGGAACCGAGGGGGGTGCGGCTGGGGACGCGGATGGGCCATGGAGCTCTCCTGGCGGCAAGGACGCGCGCGCATCGCCTCGCCCGGGCGGTGCGCGCGCGAGGGCACTGCCCCTGACGGCACTGCCCTTGGTGAGGGCTCACCAGAACATGTGCGGCCACGGTCGGTCCACGGGCTTCGGGCACGCCGTTGTCGGTTCCCAACGGCGGGGTGCGGCGGCTGTGCCGATGCCCATTTGGGGGCGGGGCGCGGCGGGGCGGCGGGGCGGCGGGGCGGCGGGGCGGCGGGGGCGTACGGCTGTGGGGCCTCAGGCTTCCGGCGCGGCGCCCCAGTCGCCCCAGTCGTCCCCGGCGTCTCCAGCGTCCCCGGCGTCTGCGGAGCCCCAGGCGTCTCCGCCGCCGAGGACCGCCGCCGGCCCGAGCAGGCGGAGCGCGTCCAGGGCGAGCGTGAGCCGTACGAGGTCGCGGGGGCGGGACAGTTCGAGACCGGTGACCTGCTCGAAGCGGCGCAGCCGGTTCAGCACCGTGTTGCGGTGGCACAGCATCTGCCGGGCCGCCCGGACCGCGGAGCCGCCCGTCTCGATCCACACGCCGAGCGTGTCGATCAGCGTCTCGCGGTCGGCGGGCTCCAGGCCGTACAGCGGCCGGAGCACCCGCAGGGCCAGCTCGGCGGACAGATCGGGCCGCGAGACCAGCAGTCCGTCCGGCAGCCGGGCGTCGAGCCGGGCGACCTCCCCGTCCGCGCGGCACGTCCGCAGGGCGAGTCCCGCCAGGTCCCGTGCCCGGGGCAGGTTCTCGAGGCCCTGGACGACGGGGCTGATGCCGACGCGCATGCCGGGTCCGGCGCCGGCGGCGAGGGCGGAGGCGAGCGCGTCGAGCGGACGGTCGCCGAGGTGGGCGACGAGCAGATGCCGCTGTGCGCCGACGTGGCGCAGGAGCCGCATGCCGCGGACCTCGGGAACGCCGTCGGGCACGCGGCCGAAGGGCGGCGTGGCCCGCAGCTCCGCCACCGCGAAGCGGCCGTCGGGCGGCAGGTCGAGAATGGACGCGGCGTCCTGGACGAACGCCGGGTCGCCACGAGTCTCCAGGACGGCGGCGAGGATCAGACGTACCCGCTCGGTGTGCCGGCTGGCCACGCCCTGGGCGACCTGGCGGTAGGCGTCGGCGACCAGGACGGCGTCGCGGTCGTTCATCTTCCACACCACCTGCGCCACTTGGACGAGGTGCCGCGGGTCGCCGAGCCCGTCCCGCTCCACGACGCCGACGATCCCGCTCCAGACCTCCGAGCCGGCCACCCGGAAGGCGTGCATCACCTCGTCGAGGGGGCGGCCCTCCTCGGCGCGGCGGCTGCCGAGCTCACGGGTGTAGCGCTCGACGTCCGCGATGCGGCCCGGGTCGAGGGCGGCCTCCAGGGAGAAGCGGACGCCCGTGTCCACGGACTGCCTGAGGTCGGGCGGCGAGAGCACCGGATCGGCGTAGTACGGCACCTCGGTACGGATCTGGTGCCCCACCGAGTCCGTGAACGAGGCGCCCTGCCGCAGCAGGCGCCGGCAGGCGTGGTCGAACAACCGGAGCGGCGAGGGGTCGGCGACGGCCGGGGGCCGCGTACCGCCGGTGGTGCCACGGGGACCGGCCGTGCCACGGACGGAACTGCTGTGCATGGGCCCTCCAGACGGTCGGGGCGTGCGAGGACACCACCGCGGCTCGCCGTGTGCCGGCGCTCCGGGAGGACCACATGCTAAGCAGTCGGTCACGTCGGGGGCCGGTCCTCGGCCGAATCGTGATGATCCGGGTGGCGGACGGGCCGGACGGGGCCCAAGGGGGCCGGCGCGAGCGGGGTCAGCGCCTCAGGCTCGTGAGGACCGCCTTCGCCGCGTTCTCGCCCGAGGTCGCCGCGTCGGCGAGCGAGGGCATGTCGAGCTGGTAGTCCCCGGCGAGGTGGATCGGGCCGAGCGGGCTGCGCAGCGTGGGCAACGACTCGCGCCCCCGGGGACCCCAGAACGGCACCACGCGGTGGTGACGGCGCACGATTCCCTCCCCGAGCTTCCCTTCGAGCTGGGGATAGACCGAGACGAGGTCCCGGGAGAACCGGGCGACGATCTCCTCGTCGGAGAGCTCGAACAGGGCGTCGGCCGTGGCACCGCCGGCGAAGCACGCCAGCGCGCCGCCGGGCTTGCGCGGCCCGTTCTTCCGCATGGCGGCGGCGTGGTTGAAGATCGCCTGGAAGGAGAGCTGGGGCGTGGACACCCCGAGGAGTCCGTCCCAGGGCTGCGGCCCCTCCTCCTCGGTGAAGAAGCCGACGATCACGTACCGGCCGTAGCGGATGTCGTCGAACGCGCTGCGGTACGTCTGCGGGAGTTCCGGAAGGATCCGCGACGCGACATCGCTGGGCACCGTGACGACGGCGCGCTTCGCGCGTACCCGCACCGTGCGGTCCGCGTCCGCGTAGGTCACGACGACGCCGGCCCCGCTCGTCTCCACGGACCGTACGGTGGACCCGAGCCGCAGGCGGTCGCCCAGGTCGGCGGCGAGGATGTCGGTCAGGGTCTGGTTGCCCCCGACCGGCAGGGCGAAGTTCGGCACCTTCGCCGGGTCGGCGAGGGCGAGGCCGATCGAGATCACCAGCTGGGTCGCGGCGGTCTCCTCCGGCTCGCAGCCCATCCACTGACCCGACCACGACCGGACCATCGCCCGAGCGACCTCGGACCGGACGCCGCGCAGGAGGTCCGAGGCGGGCCGCCTGTCCAGCTTGGCCCGCACCCTCCTCGCCAGGCCGTTGTCCGACTCCAGGAACGGGACCGCAGAGAGGATGCGGGCGCCGACCAGCGCCATGCCGACCTTGTCCCTCAGGGTCATCCGCGTGCGGAACATGAGGGCGAACACGTCGGACGTGTCGACCATGGCGCCGTTGAGGACCAGCGACACGCCGGTTCCGGCCAGGGAGCCCATCTCGACGCCGTGCCGGTCGAGGGCGTCGATCAGCGGGCCGGTCCCCTCGGTGAACTGCGTCCCGACGTTGATCCAGTAATCGCCCCTGCGGACCGTCTCGACGCGTCCGCCGGCCCGATCCGCCGCCTCGAGCACCATGACGTCGGCCTCGTCCGCGAGCGTGGTGGCCGCCACCAGACCCGCCATTCCCGCGCCGACCACCACGACGTCACAGGTCTCCTCGTCCACACGCTGCGCTGCGGCCATGAATCCCGACTCCTTCTTCCTGTGTGTCACGCGCTCTTCCTGTGGGTCACGCGCGAAGCCCTCCGCACCACCCGGACCCGCGCCCCGGGAGGCATCTGTACGACGGGTGGACTGGATGCAAAGGCAAACTCGAATCGATTCGAATTGAAGTGGGGTGGCGAGGGTGTGTCAAGGTCGGAGTAAGGAAATTCGGGCGTGAGTACCGGCGGAATTGATGGATCCCGAATCAGGTTCGGCTTGCAAAATCTGCTCCGGAGGAACGACGGGCGCACGCGGTGTCCTGCGCCGAAGCGTGGATCGCGGCGAGACGTCAGCGGGGTGGGCCGGAACCTGGCAACCTGGCGGGACGCCCACCCGCCCAGGAGGAACCGCCGTGACCGAAACCCTGAACGACGCTGTCGACGCCGGTGACGACGACGCCGCCGACCGGGAGGCGGTCGAGCGCGACCGGGCCGAAATGCGGGAGTTCATCAAGGGGTTGAGCGCGGACGACATCAAGTCGGGGAACTGGTTCACCAAGCTCTGCGCCCACGCCATGAGTTCGTACACCGACAAGGTCGACTGGCGGTACTTCCAGGAGCGCTACGAGGGCGTGCCGGCGGATGCCGTCGTCGACCAGCGCATCAAGATGGCGGCTCGGTACGCCGCGCTCGAAGGCGGGCTCTCCGCCGGGGCGTACTCGGCGGCGGTCGTCGCCACCCTCGGCAGCCTCGGTGGCGCATCCCCGGCGACCGTCCCGGCCGCCGTCGCGACGCTCATGGTCGACGTCGCCTTCATCACCCGGCTCCAACTCCGCCTGGCGTACGACATATCGGTGCTGTACCGGGTCCCGCTCGACCTGTCCGACCCGGACGACCTGTGGAAGCTCATCCGGGTGGCCTTCACGATCAAGAGCGGGGAAGTGGTCCGGGAAGGCGTGGTCAAGGCGGTGCCGGTCGTGGTGCGGCCGTTGATCAAGCGCTTCTACTCCGGGGCGGTGCTGAGCGCTGCGAAGGGGCTCCCCTTCGTGGGGAAGTTCCTGCTGCAGCGCAACGTCATCAAGATCGGTATCCCCGTGGTCGGCGTTCCCCTCGCGGTCGTGCTGAACCGCTATACGACGCTGCTCGCGGGGCGGCACGCGCAGGCCGTCTTCCGGAACGAGGCGCGGGTGATCGAGGTCGCCGAGGGCCTGAGCGAGCGGAGCCGGCACCCGCGGTTGATGCTGTGGGTCGCCTGGCTGGTCATCACGGCGGACCGGAAGATCGCCGACGACGAGGCGCTGTTGATGCGGCACCTGGTCAGACTGGTCAGAGAGCGGCACCAGGTCGTCGAGGAACGGCTCGCCCGCCTCGTGGACATCGACCACGCCGAGGTGTGGGCCCAGTTGGACGCCGAACCGGGCGACCTGAGCGACCTCCTCGACGCGGCCGACCGGGTGGCCACGGTGACCGGCGACGCCAACGCCCGCAGGAAGGCCGTCCTCGCGGAGCTCCGGGACCGCTGCAGCCGAGCCTGACCGGCAGCGCTGCACCAGCGGGCCGCCGGGACCCGGCGGGCCGGCCGGGTGGGCTCAGTCCTCGTCGCTGTCGAAGTGGACGGTGCCGTCCTCGTCGAGCACGGGGTGGAGGCGTTCGGGGCCGTGGTCGGCGACGTCGGAGGGACGCGGCCCCTCGGGCCCGTCGGGTCCCCAGCGGAGCAGGCGGCGGGTGCGGACGATCCTGTACTCGGTGCCCAGGACCTCCAGTCGGTCGACCCGGCCGGCGCGCAACCGGTCGGCGGCCTCGGCGTACGCGATCAGCTCCTCGGCGGTGTCAGGGGTCCGCGCGGCGGCCTCGGTCCGGGCGTCGACGTGCCGGCCGGCGGCCATGGGGATGAGCCCGTCCCGGCGCGGCGCGAACCACGTCAGGGAGAAGTCCAGCGACCTGCGGGCGCCGTGCGCGGTGGCGTGCGGGCCGCTGATCGGGTGCCAGCCGGGGCCGTTCTTCTCGACGACCGTGAACGTCGCCGGCAGCAGCAGGACGTCGGGGTGGGTCCGCAGGGCCCGTCGGGAGTCGCCGCGCACGTCCTCGGGGAACCGCGAGCCGGTGTGGGCGAAGCCGCGCAGCGCCAGCCGTTCCGCGGCCTGGGCCGGGGTGACCGGTGCGTCCGGGTCCAGGACCAGGCCCTCGTCGACCTCCGCGCTCCTGCTGCCGGGGCTCCAGTCGGGGACGAGGGGTTCCGGGTCGGTCGGCCGCGGGCGCTCGATGCCGTCGGCGCCCAGGCCGGCGTACTCGTCGGCGCGCACGATACGGAAACGCGTGCCGTCCACGGCGAGTTCGTCGACGGGCTCGCTCTCCAGCCGGGCGACGGCCGCGAGGAGCGCACGGCGCTCCGCTCGGTCCTGGGCCTTGTCCTTCGCGCGGAACCACAACAGCGAGTTCAGGCTGTCGCGGGCCGCCTGCGGGCAGCCGGCCGAGATCGCGACGACCACCCGCCACCGCTGCCCGTCGCCCTCGTCCTGCGCGGCGACCCCGAACATCGGCCCGCGCACCGCCACGGAACCGGCCCGCACCGCGGCGTCGACCGCGTCGGCCTCCACCGCGGCCTCGACCGGCTCCACCGGAACCCGCACCACCAACGGCCGCGCCCCACCGGGCCACACATCCCCAAGCTCCATGCCCCCATCGTGCCGACCGGGCACGCATCCCATGCGGGTTCGCCGGAATCTCTCCGTCTCGGCGGCAACCTGTGCAGGTGACCGGCGGGCCGCCCCGCCACCGCGGAACCCGGGTGCACCGGTCAGCGCTGGGGCCCGTGGGTCGCGAGCCAGCTGAGGGCTTCCCGTTGGAAGTGGGGGTCCTTGTAGAAGTTCTCCTTGGCCACGCTCTCCAGTGTGTGGAGGACGTCGGGGGAGGTGGCGGGGTCGCGTACCGCGTAGACGGCCGCGCCGGTTTCGTAGGTGTCGGTCAGGAGCCAGACGCTGTTGTCCAGGGCCAGCGCGGCGAAGCCGGGGTGGCCGGAGCGGACGCCCAGGAACGAGGCGGCACCGGCGCCCATGAGGTCCCACCGGTCCAGGAGGCGGACCCGGCGCCAGACGTGCATCGTGCGGCGCCGTCGGTCCTCCTCGGCGGTCCAGGTTCCCCGGGGCAGCATGAGGAGGAACTCGCCGTTCTCGTCGATCAGGCCGGAGGACGTGGCGAGGTCGTACCAGGCCGCGTTGAGGCGCTCCACGAACCGCGGGTCCCGGTAGTCGACGAGGCAGAAGCCGAAGGACCGCTCTCGTTCCCAGCCGAGGACGTGCGGGATCGCCGAGGCCGGCGCCGGCTCGGGCAGTACCTCGATGCCGGCGCGCAGCAGCGGTCGGAGCACCTTGCGGTGTCTCTCCTGTCGGCCCATGTCGTCACCCCCCGTCGATGCTCACCGGCACGGAGATCCTAGGGTGCCGGGTATGACGGGGTGGATCCGCAGTGGCGTCATGGCGTGAGTGGACGGGAAGCGGTACGAGGACGAGACGGTCCTCGTGTACTTCAAGGGCCTCGGGCTCCCCGAGATCGTCGAAGGGCTGACGGCCGCGGACCGGCCGCCCTTCGCGCACGGCGGCAGCGTGGCGCCCGGCCGCTGGGGGACGGTCGTGCACCACATGCACACCCCCTCGCAGGGCGACTTCGCCCCGGTCGACCACCGGTCCTTGTGCTCCGCCGGGGGCGAACTGGTGGTCTTCGAACCCCATCCGTGCATCGCCAAGGCGCACGGCTCCAAGGCGTACCACTTCCGGGACGGACGCGCGTCTCCTGCGTCGACTACGAGGATCCCGCCCATGTCGGCGAGCACTGGCCCAACGAGCTGGCCCCCGTCATCACGGCCGCGGCGCTCGACGTCGACGCCCCGGACTTCGAGGAGCGGCTGACCCAGGTGATCAGCGACCACCTGGGTCTGCCGGCGCTCGACCGCGGCTCCCTCACCGTGGACCGCGGCATGATCGCCGCCTCCTTCTAGCCTCATCGCCGCTTACTTCCCGGCCGCCCCGCGCGGCGGCCGGGAGCCGCGCGGTTCAGCGCAGGGTGAGCGGGGTCTCGGACGTGAGGTGGGTCAGCTTGCCCGGGTTGCGGACGTAGTAGAGGCCGGTGACGCGGGCGTTCTCGACGCTGAGCGCCATGACGCCGTCGACCTCGCCGCCCATCCGGACCAGCAGGGCCGGGTGGCCGTTGACCAGCGTCGGTTCGGTGGTGAACGCGCCCGCGAACCTGCCGATGCCGCCGGCGAACATCCGGGCCACCCGCTCCGCCCCCACCACCGGCCGCAGCGCGGCGTGCTTCACGCCGCCGCCGTCGCTCATCAGGACGACGTCGGGGGCCAGCACCGCCAGGAGTGCCTGGGGATCGCCCGTCTCGGCGGCGTACCGGAACGACTTCAGCACCGCCCGGCTCTCGTCGGCGGTGACGCGCCGGCGGGGACGGCGGGCGTCGACGTGCCGGCGGGCGCGGTGGGCGATCTGGCGGACCGCCGCGGGGCTCCGGTCGACGGCGGCCGCGATCTCGTCGTAGCCGATGTCGAAGACCTCGCGCAGCACGAAGACGGCCCGCTCGGTCGGCGACAAGGTCTCCAGGACGAGCATCAGCGCCATCGACACGCTCTCGGCGAGCTCGACGTCCTCGGCGACGTCCGGGGCGGTGAGCAGCGGCTCGGGCAGCCACGGGCCGACGTACGCCTCCTTGCGCCGCTGCAGCGTACGCAGCCGGTTGAGCGCCTGGCGGGTGGTGATCCGGACCAGGAACGCGCGCCGGTCGCGTACGTGCTCGTGGTCGGCCCCGGCCCACTGCAGCCAGGCGTCCTGGAGGACGTCCTCGGCGTCGGCCGCCGATCCGAGCACCTCGTAGGCGACGGTGAAGAGCAGGTTGCGGTGGGCGAGGAACGCCTCGGTCGCCGGTTCGTCGATCGCCGGCTTCTCGGAGGCGGGTGCGTCGGGCGCCGGATTCTCGACGGCCGGGCTCTCGGCGGCCGGTTCCCCCTTCACGGGCTCCTCGGAGCGTTTTTGCCCGTCCACGGCCGGGTCCTCGCCGCGCGTACCGGTCACGCGGTCCGGCCGGCGGTGGCCGGCGCCTCGGCGCGGTGGACGCGCAGCAACTGGCGGCGCTTGGCGACGCCGCCCGGAATGCGGTGCAGTCCGAACGAGCCCGGCTTCTCCGCTTCTCCCGACAGGTGCTTGGGAATGCCCGCGCACACCATCTCCTTGATCCTGGCGCCCAGGGCGTCGTCGATGTGCAGCCACACCGCGACGTCGGACCTGTTGGCGAACTGGTAGATGCCCGCGTTCCGGCCGAGGCTGATGCACTGCGCGTACATCGACTGGTGGAGGTGCTCCGGCTCCTCGCCCGCGAGCCGGCTGAGCACGGTGTCCGCGGCGCGCGCGCCCAGCGGCGTGGCGTTCAAGCAGCTCATCCGCAGCGGCAGGCCGGACGGCGCCGCGGAGTCCCCGGCCGCGAGGATGCGCGGGTCGTCCACGCTCGTCAGCGTCTCGTCCGTGAGCAGCCGCCCCACCGCGTCGGTGCTCAGCCCGCTGCGCGCGGCCAGGTCGGGCACGCCGAAGCCGACGGTCCACACGGTCACCTCGCTCGGCAGCTCACGTCCGTCGGCGAGCCGCACGGTGTCGGCGGTCACGGCCGTCACCTTCGCGCCGGAGCCGTCGACGACCGTCACACCGAGCGCGGCCAGCCGCTTCGCGACCGAGCGCCGGCCCCGCGGGTGCAGGTACGGGCCGAGGACGCCGCCGCAGACCAGGGTCACCCGGCGCCCCGCTTCGGCCAGCTCGGCGGCGGTCTCGATGCCGGTGGGGCCGGCGCCGACCACCGTCACCGGGGCCGTCGCGGGCGCGGCGTCGAGCGCCGCGCGCAGCCGCCGCGCCTCCTCCAGGGTGGCGAGCGGGTGGGCGAACTCGGCCGCCCCGGCGACGTCCGGTTCGGCGCTGCCGCTGCCGACCGCGTAGATCAGGTAGTCGTACGCGAGGGTGCCGCCGGCCGCCAGGGTCACACTGCGCGCGGCCGCGTCGATCCGGGTCACGCTGTCGACCGTCAGCCGGATGCCGGGCGCGAGCACGTCCTCGTACGCGACGATCGCGTCGTCGGAGCCGCCGACCAGCTGGTGCAGGCGGACCCGGTGGACGAGCTCCGGGCGCGGGTTGACCAGCGTCACGGACACGTCGTCGCGCCGCGTCAGCCGGTTCGCGGCCATCACGCCCGCGTAGCCGCCACCGATCACGACGACCTGCGTGTTTCCCGACATGGTGCCTCCTCCGTTGGCAGGGTTCGGCCATAAGTCACCGCCGGCTGCGCGGTTGTGACAGGTTGTGAGCCAGATCACGTGACGCCCTGTCGCGTGTGGTCCTCGCGCCGGTGGAGCCTGCCGCGGGCGGCGAGTTCCAGGGTCAGGGCGATGGCGAGGGCCTCGACGGCGAGCAGCGCGACGAGCACGAACAGTTGCACCGCGCCCGCCATGAGGGGGGAAGCGCCGCCGAGGAGCATGCCGACGAAGGCCCCCGGCAGCGTGACCAGGCCGACGGTACGGGTCTGGTCCAGGGCCGGCAGCAGCGCGTCCGACGTGGCGGCGCGGGCCACTTCGAGCCGTGCGTCGCGCTCGGTGAGCCCGAGGGCGAGGCCGGCCTCGACCTCGCCGTTCCGCTGGGCGAGTTCGTCCAGTGCCCGGCGTCCGGCGAGGACCGTCGCGGTCAGGGCGCCGCCGATGAGGATCCCGCTCACCGGGACGATGGCGATGCCGGGCACGGCCAGCAGCCCCGCCCCGACGAGGCCGGCCACCGTCGGCACCACCGGGACCGCGAGGGGCAGGGCCGCCCACCACCAGGTCCGGTTCTTGGTGATGCGGCGGCCGGCGGTCCGGGCCGCGACGGCGAGCATCAGGAGGAGGAAGCCGACGAGGGCCGCGGTGTGGTGCACGGCCCAGCCGATCACCACCGACACCGCGGCGAGTTGCACGGTCGCCCGCAGTCCGGCCGTCAGGATCTCGCGGGCCCGCCCGGCGGACCCGTCCGGACCCAGCCGGAAGACCGTGGCCACCGCGGCGGCCACGAGGAGCAGGACGACGAGCGCCACGGCGAGCGAGGCGTCGACGGGCAACAGGGTTTCGGCGGCGAGACGCATGTGGCATCGCTACCCCGCGCGACGACCGGTCCGCACCCCCGTACGACGGCCGGTACGCACCTCGGCACGACGGCCCGTTCGCACCCGCGCGCGACGGCCGGTCCGATCCGCTCCGCGTGCGACGGCCGGCGGCTCGAGTGTCGTACCGTCAGCCCGCCTCGGCGTCCGCGCGCCGGTTCCGGTGGAGCTGCCAGGTGACGTACGCCAGGAGCGGTACGAGCGTGGGCGGCACGGTCCACCACGGGAGCTCCCACCACAGGGCGAGGGATCCGCCGAGGGCCGAGGCGATCACGGTGGCGGCGAACAGCGGCTTGCCCAGACGCCGGGTGAAGCGCTCGTGGTCGTCCGGGCGCGCGCACCGCACCGCCCCGAACGCGAGCGCCAGGGCCGCCAGCACCCCTGCGGCGGTGCCCACGGCGGGGCACGGCCTCGCGCCCTCCCGGTACGGTCGGGGCATGGACGACCGCATCAAGCCCACGCTCGACGAGATCGAGGAGCGATTCGTCGCGCTCGTCGCGGGCCGACTGTCCCGGGACGAGGCCGATCGCTGGGCGGCGCGATGGGTGGAGGACGGGCTCGTCCGGGACGACCTCTCCTGGTGGGCGCTGAACCTGCTCCACGGAATCGATCTCCCCGCGGACGCGAGCGGCGGCCACCTGCACGACGACGAACAGGTGCGCGCCTGGCTCGCCGAGTTGAGGCGCAGGCGCCGCCCGACCGCCTAGCGGGTTCCGCAGGCCCCGCGTCGCCGTCCGGTCGCGACGCCGGCGGGGGAGTCAGGCGTCGAGGTCGTGCAGTCGGTCGTCGCACAGGCCGGTTCGGCAGCACACGGGCAGCCAGTCGGCCGCGAGTTCCCGGACGCGCTGCAGGCGGGCCCGGTCGGGTTCGATCACCGTGAGGATCTCGAACGCGGAGCCGACGGCGGCGAGGGAACGATTCGCCGTCACCTCCTCGTAGAGGAGCCACAGTCCCTCCAGGGCCCGGGCCCGGCACAGCTCCGGAAGGTCGAGGCCGTGACGGGCGGATTCCCCGTCCGTACCCTCGCCGGCCACCGTGGAGTGCAGAAGGTCCAGGAACCACTCCCTGGCCGCGAGGGGGACCTCGCCGTCCGCGAGGGCCGCCAGCGCGACGGAGGTCACCGCCGGCGCCGGCTCCCACAGGACCACCGGGGACCAGACGTGCTCCTCGAGGCTGACGAGACGCGGTTCCCGCGCGGACCCGCTGCCCGCGAGCGCGAGCAGATCCCGGGCCACGTGGTCCGCCGGACCGCCGCACCCGCACAGCATGCCCGGCCAGTCGTGACCGGCGATCTCCCGCTCCACACGTCGCATAGTCCCCTCACCTTAGGCGGTGCCCCGCCGGCGCTCCCCACTGAGTACGATCGCCTACGTAGGTCTGAGTACGTGAACGGTCGTCCGCCTCGTCCGGCGCCGGAAGGGTGGGCGCATGCGCCGACTGCTGCTGCTCGCCCCGCTGTTGTTGTTCACCGCCGGCTGCGGCGTCCTGCAGTCCTCCGCGGGCGAGGCGACGGACGTCGCACGGGAGGCGGCCAGGAAGGCGGGCGAGCGGCTCCACAGCCAGCGCCCGCGTACGGCGGAGGAGGTCGGCCGCTCCGCCTCCGGCATCGACGGCGTGGAGGTGCTCCGGATCACGGGCACCGCGACCCACGACGGGGACGGCGTCGACGTCGTCCTCCGCACGTCCGGCTCGGCGTACAACGGGCTGTTCGACATCGAGGAGGTCGTCGTACGGCGCTGCTTCTCGCTGCGGGTGTCGCCCAAGGCGGAGTGGGGCCAGGACCCGCGTGACGTGGACTGCCCGGACAACCCTCCGCTGACGTTCCCGCCGCCGCCCGCGCCGCCCCGGCTGCCGTACGAGGAGCTCCGCGCGAAACTGCCCCGGGTGCCGAAGGGCGGCCGGGTGGACGAGGCCGAGGTGCGCCGGACGCTCGCCGCCCTGGACATGGACCCGGCGATCCGGACCGAGGTGAAGGCGGACGGCGACCGGGTCGGCGTCCTCCTGTCGGTCGAGGGCAACGGCTTCGACCCGCAGGACTGCCTGCTCGCCCGCGTGCGCCCCGGCGCCACCGAGGTGTGGTCGCCGTCCCGGATCCAGCGGATGCCGGGGGAGGGCGGCTGCAGCGTCGGCAACGCCCTGGACCCGCTCCCGCCGCCGCACTGAGCGCCTGCCCCGGAGCAGGTGAACCCCACGGCTGACGGGAGCCCGTGAACCCCGGCCGCACCCGCCCGGACGGCACCTGCCGGAACCGGTGCCGGGCGACGCCTAGTAGACGTAGCAGAGGCTGCTGTAGCCCCAGACGCCCGTGCGGCGGTTGGTCAGCAGGTACCACTCGCTCGTGCCGCCGCCCTGGGGGCACGAGACGTAACTGCCGTTCACGACCTGGTGGATCGTCGCGCCGTCCCCGGGGTAGCCCAAGCCCTTGACGCCCGCGGTGAGATACGGGCCGGTCCGGATGCGTACGCCCGGCTCCTTGAAGTCGCTCACCCAGTCGGCGGGCGCCGTCGCCGCGGCCGGGACGCCGTTCGCGGCCGGGGCGGTGGTGCCGGCGCCGGCCGCCGCCGGCTGCGCCGTGAGGGTCGCCGTGGCGACGAGGGCGGCGGCGAGGACGCCCACGGTGAGGCTCGACCGCCGCAGGCGGCGGGTTCCCTGCGCTGTCGTGATTCGTTTCATCGGTTCGCGCGTCTCCCGTTCTCGGGTTCGTGACCGGGTGCATTGCCGCACGCCGTCGTGAACGTCGGATAAACGAGCCGGTCAGCCGTGTGCGGGGGAAAGGGATGGAGGGTCGGACCGGTCGTCCCCGTTGAGCTCGAAGAGCTCCCGGGTGCGGCGCAGCAGGGCCTCCCGCACGGTGTCCGGCTCCAGGACCCGCAGGGGAGTGGCCAGGCTCAGGAGGTACTTGGCCAGGCCCTCCGCGTCCGGTCCGCCGATCTCGACGATCGTGGCGCCGGGGCCGGCGGGACGGTGGACGCCGACCGTCGCCGGAATCAGGCGCAGTGCCTCGTCCATCGACAGGGGGAGACGGATCGTCGTGGTGAGGGGGTAGGCGCCGGCCGCCATGGAGCGCGAGACGAGCAGCGCCGGGTCGGGCGGGTCGACGAGTTCCACCGGCTGCCCGGTCGGCCGCAGCCGCTCGACCCGGTCGGCCCGGAAGGTACGCCACTCGTCCCGCGCCACGTCCCTGGCCGCGAAGTACCAGCGACGGCCGGTGTGGACGAGACGGTACGGGTCGATGTCCCGGACCGTGACCCGCCCTTCGCGGTCGCGGTACGACAGCCGGGCCCGCTCCTCCCGGCGGCACGCGACGGCCAGTTCCAGCAGCATGCCGGGCTTGATCTGCGGCTCGTCGCGCCTCGGCGTGTGGACGAACGCGTCGTCCATCTCGGCGAGGCGGCGCGCGACGCGCTGCGGCAGCACCTGACGCAGCTTCAGCAGCGCGGAGAGCGCGGCCTGGTCGCTGCCGAGCGCGCCGCTGAGCGCGGCCTCGCGCAGCCCCACGGCCACGGCGAGCGCCTCCTCGTCGTCGAAGGTCAGCGGCGGCACGCGCGTTCCGGCGCGGAGGCGGTACCCGCCCCACGGCCCCGGATCGGACTCGACCGCGTAGCCGATCTCCCGCAGCCGGGCTATGTCCCGGCGCACCGTGCGGTCGGTGACCGCCATCCGCTCGGCCAGCTCGCCGCAGGTCCACGACGGCCTCGCGGCCAGCAGGGAGACCAGTCTCAGCAGGCGGGCGGACGCGGCGATCACGTTCTGGAGTGTTCCACACGACCAGGACCGAACCTGTCCTGGTCCCGGCCTAGGGTCCTCGCCATGACCACGGAAACCACGGAGAACACCTCCGCACCCGCGTTCCGCTACTCGGCCGTCACCTTCGACTGCCCGGACCCGGCCGAGCTGGGCCGCTTCTACGGCGAGGCCCTGGGCCTGCCCGTCGCGTACGCCACCGACGACTTCGTCTTCCTCGGCCAGGAGGGCGCGACCGGCCTGGGGTTCAGCCGGCTGGCCGACTACCGCCGGCCCACCTGGCCGGACCCCGCCCAGGAGAAGCGCGCCCACCTCGACCTGGGTGTCGACGACCTGGACGCGGCCCAGGACCGGCTGCTGGCCCTCGGGGCCACCCTGCCCGACTTCCAGCCTTCGCCGGACCGCTGGCGGGTCCTGCTGGACCCCGCGGGCCACCCGTTCTGCATCTCCACCCTGGCCTGAGGTCAGGCGGTCCGGAGCCCGGAGGGCACCGGAGGGCACCGCGGGGCGGCCCGTACGCGTCAGTCCGTGAGTTCGACCGGCGTGCTCCGCTGCTCCCGGGCCGGGGCGGGCTCCGGAGCCGGCTGCTTGCCGGTGATGTCCTTGAGGAGTGCGGCGAGGTCGACGCCCGTGGCGGCGGTGAGGAGTTCCATGCCCTGGCTGACGTTGTCGGTCACGGTCCGGGTCAGCCGGCTCGCCCCGTCCGTCGAGATCACGGTCATCTTGTCCACGGCGGCCAGCGGCTCCGACGCCTTGGCGACGACCTGGGGCAGGACCTCGACCAGCATCTGCAGCACGGCCGCGTCGCCGTACTGCGCGAACGCGTCGGCCTTCCGACGCATCGCCTCGGCCTCGGCCGTGCCCTTCGCCCCGATGGCGGCGGCCTGCGCCTCGCCCTCGATGCGGACGGCCTCGGCCAGGGCGGCGCGCCGGGCCTTCTCGCCCTCACCGGTGAGCCTGGCCCGTTCCGCGTCGGCCTCGGCCTCCTTGACGAGGGCGATCCGACGGGCCTCCGCCTCCTGCTCCGCCCGGTAGCGGGCCGCGTCGGCGGGCTTGCGGACCTGCGTGTCGAGCTGACGGTCGGTCAGGGCGGCCTGGCGGGCGGCGACCTTCTCCTGCTCCGTCAGGATGTCCTGCCGGCGTGCGGCCTCGGCCATCGGACCGGCCGCGTTGGCCTGCGCGGCGGCCTCGTCCGTCTGCGCCTTGATCTCGGCCTGCTTCAGGTACAGGGTCCGCTGCGCGACGGCGATCTCCTCCTCCGCCTTGAGCCGGGCCTGTTCGGCGGCGCGCCGCGCGACGGCCTCGGCGATGTCGGCCTCCTGCTTGGCGCGGGCGGCCTCCGGCCGGCCCAGGTCCTCCAGGTAGGAGCCCTCGGTGGTGATGTCCTGGATCTGGAAGGCGTCGAGCACCAGGCCCTGCCCGGAGAGGCTGGCCTCGGCCTCCTCCGCGACCTGTCCGGCGAACGCGGCCCGGTCCCGGATGATGTCCTCCACCGACATCCGGCCCACGATGGACCGCAGTGCTCCGGACAGCACCTCCTGGGTGAAGCCGACGATGCCGTCCTGCTGCATCAGGAACCGCTGGGCCGCGGCCCGGATCGAGTCCTCGGTACCGCCGACCTTGACGATCGCGACACCGTCGAGGTTGGCCTTGACGCCGCGCAGCGTGACCGCGCCCCGTACTGCGACGGGGATGTGACGGCTCGACAGGTCGAGACTGAACTTCTGCTGCACGAACGGCACGACGAAGACACCGCCGCCGACCACGACCTTCTGGCCGCTGTTGTCGGTGAACACCCGCCCGGTGGCGGGATCGGTGGACTTCTTGCCGCGCCGGCCCGTGACGATGAACGCCTCGCTGGGCCCCGCGACCTTGTAGCGCGAGACGACGACCAGGCCCAGCAGGACGAGCAGGGCGACGAGGCCGAGGACGGACAGGAGCACAGGGCTCATGACAGAACCCCTTTCGATCGGAACCGGACCATGAGGAGGGCGGGTCGGGGACGTGGCGGCGGTCAGCGTTCGACGGGGCGGACGGCCACGGACGTCGGCGACAGCACCGCCTCGACCCAGACCTCCGTGCCGCGCGCCAGGGGCACGTCGGACCGCGCCGCGAACTTGACCGGCTGGCCCGCGAGTCGCAGCAGGACTTCGCCGTAGCCGCCCGCCGGTACGGCGGTCACCACCGAGCCCGAGGTTCCCGTCAGGTCCTCGCCCCGCGGTGCGGACGCGCCCCCGTCGCGCGTCAGCGCCCGGCCGAACGTCCACGTCAGCCGGGCAACGCCCGCCCCCGCGACCGCGCCCGCACCGGCGGCGACCCCCGCCCCCGTACCGGTGGCCCCGAGCACGATCGCCCCCGTGAACCCGAGGGCCGACACGAACCCGGCGATCGCCGGCAGCGACAGAAACCCGTCCGGCGCCCCGCCGAAGCCGTCGAGGACCCCCTCCACCACCCCGTCGAGGACGAGGGCCAGGACGAGGAGCACGAGGCCGGCACTGCCGAGACCGAGAAACCATCCCATGTGCGCCACCCGCTTCCTGCGTCCGTTTCGCCGCCGTTTCCGCCGCCGACGGGATGGTGGCACGGACGGGGGCGGGCGTTCACTGCCGGAATCCGGCAATCTTTATGCGTTCTTGATGCCGTGCTCGTGCGGTCTGCGGGAGCCCGTCGCCGCGAGCGGCCGCCCGAGGGCTCCGACGATCTATCGTGCGGGGTGGGGAAGCGGCCGCACCGGCGGCGGCGAGGCCGGCAACGGCTCGACGGGGGTGGAGAGATGACGAAGGACGGGGACGTGGCGGAGTACGAGCGGCTGCTCGTGGACGTCGCGGCGAGCGGGCGGCGGCTCAACCGGGACGAGGTGGAACGGCGCCGGGAGGCGGGGGAGCGGGCCGCGCGCGAGGGGCTGGCCCTGCGGGTGCTCATCGGCCGGCATCTGGCGGCGGTCCGCGAGGCGTGGCCGGAGCGGCCCTTGTCGAGGCGGGCGACGCTGGACCTCCTGGCCGTCGTGGAGCAGTCCGTGGACGCCTTCGCCGGCGGGTTCGAGCGGGCGCAGCGACTGGCGGTACGTCAGGAGGAGGCGGAGCGGCGGGAGTTCATCGACGACCTGCTGTACGGGCGCAGCGACCTGGGGCGGATCGCGGAGCGGGCCGAGCGTTTCGGGCTGCGGCTCTCGCAGGCGCACGCGGTCGCCGTGGCGCGCGGTCCGCAGGCGTACAGCGAGGCCGACCCGGTCGCCCAGCGGGTGGAGCGGGCCATGATCGGCAGGTTCGGCGACCGGCACGTCCTGCTGACGACCAAGGGCGGGCGGATCGTGTGCGTCGCCCCCGGCGACCAGGAGGACGTCCTCACGTACTTCGCCCGGCAGGCGTTCGCCGCCACCGGCGGCGGTCAGGCGGCGATCGGCCGCCCCCAGCCAGGCCCGCGCGGTGTCGTCCACTCCTACGAGGAAGCCCTCGGGGCGCTCGAACTCGCCGACCGCCTCGACCTCGACGCGCCCGTCCTGCGCGCCGCGGACCTGCTCGTCTACCCGGTCCTCAGCCGGGACCGGCAGGCCATGGAGGACCTCGTCGGCAGCGTCCTCGGGCCTCTGAGGGCGGCCCGGGGCGGTGCGGAACCCCTTCTGGAGACGCTCACGGCGTACTTCGACTCCGGTTGCGTGACCGCCCGGGCGGCCCGCCGGCTGGGTCTGTCCGTACGGGCCGTCACGTACCGGCTCGACCGCATCCACCGGCTCACCGGCGCCGATCCCGCCGACCCCGCGAGCCGCTACACCCTGCAGACCGCCGTCATCGGCGCCCGCCTCCTCGGCTGGTCCGCGAGCGAACGGTGAGGGGCCTGCCACGGGTCACGTCGGGTGCCCGGGTCGCCTCCCGCCCGCCCGGACGGTTCCCCGCACTTGAAGGCTTGACTGAACTGTCAAACAAATTCGGGAGTTTCTCCGCGTTTTCATGCACCTCAGGCGGTTAGTGGCGGTGTGACCGCATCAGCGTCAGGAGGGTCACCATGATCGCCCGGGAACAGATCGCCACCGTGCTGGACCATCCCGTCTACGACACCGAAGGAAAGAAGATCGGTGACGCCAAGCACGTCTTCGTCGACGACGTCACCGGCCGGCCCGAATGGGTCACCGTCAAGACTGGCATGTTCGGCAGCAGTGAATCGTTCGTGCCGATCAAGGACGCTTCCGTGATCGGGGACCACCTGGAGGTCCCCTACCCCAAGGACCGGATCAAGGGCGCGCCGCACGTCGACGTCGACGGCGGGGGCCACCTCGACGCGAGCGAGGAGCAGCGCCTCTACGAGTACTACGGCATCGCCTGGGACGACGCCTGGCAGCGGGCCAACGAGCCCGGCGAGGGCGGCTGGGCGCACGGTCAGGCCGACACCGCCGACGACACGACCGGCACCGACATGTCCGGCATGACGGGTACCACCGGTGCGGCGGGCGCCGCGGGCATGGCGGGCACGGCCGGCATGGCGGGAACCGCCGGCATGACCGGCCGGTCCGAGCGCGACCTCACCGCCGAGGAGGCCGGCATGGGGCGTTCGGCTCCGGCGGCGGGGGACGACGCGATGACCCGGTCCGAGGAGCAGATGCACGTCGGCACCGAGCGGGTCGAGACCGGACGCGTACGGCTGCGCAAGTACGTCGTCACCGAGGACGTCCAGCAGACCGTGCCGGTCCGCCACGAGGAGGTCCGCGTCGAACGCGAGCCGATCACCGACGCCAACGTGGACCAGGCTCTGTCCGGCCCCGAGATCTCCGAGGCGGAACACGAGGTCACCCTGCACGCCGAGCAGCCCGTCGTCGAGACGCGGGCCGTCCCGGTGGAGCGGGTCAGGCTGGAGACCGACGAGGTCACCGAGCAGGAGACCGTGACCGGTCAGGTCCGCAAGGAGCGCATCGAGGTCGAGGCCGAGGACGTCGACGTCGACCAGGACCGCGGAGAAGGACGCCGCGCCTGACAGTCGACAGGTCCCTCGTACCAGCGGCGGAACCCAGGGAAGGAGTCTCCCTCCGGCCCGTCCGGCACGGGCGCCGCGTGGGAACGGCCGAGGCCGTTCCCACCGGTCTGCGCACGCCGCGCGTCAGTTCGGCTGCCGCGCGGCGCTCCCGTGGTCCCGCTGGGCGAGCCGGGCCAGGGCCACCGCGCCGAGCAGGAGGCCGAAGTCGCGCAGTGCGATGTCGTCATGCCCCGGCGTCTCGGCCGTGGCCGCTCTCGACGAGCCGACCCGGCGCAGGCTCTACGAGCACGTCGTGCGCCAGACGGCGCCGGTCAGCCGCGACGAGGCGGCCGCCGCGCTCGGTCTGGCGCGGAAGACCGCGGCCTTCCATCTCGACCGCCTGGCCGAGGAGTCGCTGCTCGACGTCGTCTACGAGCGGCGCAGCGGACGTACCGGCCCGGGCGCGGGCCGGCCCGCCAAGCTGTACCGGCGTTCCGGCCGGGAGGTGAGCGTCAGCCTGCCGGAGCGGAACTACGAGCTGCCCGGACGCCTCCTGGCCCAGGCGCTGGAGGAGTCCGAGGCGACGGGCGAGCCGGTGCGGGACGTGCTGCACCGCCGAGCCCACGCCTGGGGCGCCGGGCTGGCCGACGGCCCCGGCACCGGCGTGTTCGCCCTGCTCGAGAAGTGCGGGTTCGAGCCGCGCCACGACGGTGAGGCCGTCGTCCTGGGCAACTGCCCCTTCCACGCGCTGGCCCGGGAGCACACGCAGACGGTGTGCGGCATGAACCTCCACCTGCTGCGCGGCGTACTGGAAGGGCTGGACGACGACGGCTACGAAGCCCGTCTCGCGCCGAGCCCCGGTCACTGCTGCGTCCGGCTGGAGCCCAAGGCTCCGTCGTCGGACGGCTGAGCCCGCAGCCGGGCGAGGCCCCCGCAGGCGAGGGCGGGTCCGGAGTGGCAGGCTGAAGGTGAGCTTCGTGCCGAGGGGACCGAGACTCGGGAGGCCGCATGGGACGCGATGTGCCGGCTCTGGTGTTCACCCGTGACGACCGTCGCCAGTTCCGGAGCAAGATGCACGCGTGCCTCGACGCGCTCGCCCGGATGCTGCGCGACGCCCGCTTCGACTTCGAGCGGCCCCAGGTCGGCCTGGAGATCGAACTCAACCTCGTGGACGGCGCCGCCGAACCGGCCATGCGCAGCACGGACGTGCTGCAGGCGATCGCGGACCCGGCCTGGGCGAGCGAGCTGGGCCGGTTCAACCTGGAGATCAACATCGAGCCGCGCCGGCTCACCGCGGGCGGCCCGGACTCCTGGGAGCGGGAGATCCGCGACGCGCTCAACCACGCCGAGGCGAAGGCCGCGGAGGTCGGCGCGCACCTCGTCATGATCGGCATCCTGCCCACCCTCGACCTCGCCGACGTCGGGCCCGAGTCGCTCTCCGAGAACCCCCGCTACGTCCTGCTGAACGAGCAGATCTTCGCCGCCCGCGGCGAGGACCTGCTGATCTCGGTCGACGGCGTGGAGCGGCTGCGCACCTACGCGGAGACGATCACCCCCGAGGCGGCCTGCACGAGCACCCAGTTCCATCTGCAGGTGTCACCCGACGAGTTCGCCGACTACTGGAACGCGGCCCAGGCGATCGCCGGCGTCCAGGTGGCGCTGGCCGCGAACTCCCCGTTCCTGTTCGCCAAGGAGCTGTGGCGCGAGACGCGCATCCCGCTCTTCGAGCAGGCCACCGACACCCGCCCGGACGAGATGAAGGTGCAGGGGGTGCGTCCCCGGGTGTGGTTCGGCGAGCGGTGGATCACCAGCGTCTTCGACCTCTTCGAGGAGAACGCCCGCTACTTCCCGGCCCTGTTGCCGCTCTGCGACCCCGAGGACCCGAAGGAGACGCTCGACAACGGCGGGATCCCGGGACTGGCCGAACTCACCCTGCACAACGGCACGGTCTACCGCTGGAACCGCCCCGTCTACGCCGTCGTCGACGGCGTCCCGCACCTGCGGGTGGAGAACCGGGTGCTGCCGGCCGGCCCCACGGTGGCCGACGTGCTGTCGAACGGCGCCCTGTACTACGGCCTGGTCCGCGCCCTGGTCGACGAGGACCGGCCCGTGTGGACCCGCATGTCCTTCTCGGCCGCCGAGGACAACCTGCACGCCGCCGCCCGGCACGGCATCGACGCCCATCTGTACTGGCCCGGCACCGGCGAAGTCCCGGTGACGGAACTGGTGCTGCGCCGGCTGCTGCCGCTGGCCGAACGCGGGCTTGAGCGCCTGGGCATGGACGCGGCCTGGCGCGAGCCGCTGCTCGGGATCATCGAGCAGCGCTGCGTGACCGGACGCAACGGGGCGTCGTGGCAGTCGGAGATGTTCCACCACTTCCACGACATCCACCACCTGAACCGGCACGAGGCGCTGCGCCGGATGACGCAGCAGTACATCGACTTCATGCATCTGAACGCGCCGGTGCACACCTGGCCGGTTGAGTGAGCCATGCACCCCGTGCTCAGCGATGACACGCTCGCCGAGCTGCGGCAGCCACGCCCCTATCCGGCGGTCTCCCTCGTGATGCCCACGCACCGCCGCGCACCGGAGAACTCCCAGGACGCGGTCCGGCTGCGCAACCTCGCCGCCGCGGCGGTGAAGGCCGTCGAGGACGACCCGGACGTGCCGGGGGAACGACGGCGCGACGTGCTCGACCAGCTGCGCCGGGCCGTGGCGGAGGTCGATCTCGTCCACGCCGAGGACGGGCTGGTCGTGTACGCGGCGGCGGGCGAGCACCACGTGTGGTCGGTCGCGCGGCCGGTGCCGGAGCGCGTGGTCCTCTCGGACACCTTCCTCACCCGGAACCTCGTCGCGGCCCGGGCCGCCGAGCAGGCGTACTGGGTCCTGGCCGTGGCGGCCGACCGGGTCTCGCTGTGGAGCGGCGACCCCGACCGCGTCACCGAGGCCGCACGGGACGGCTTCCCGCTCACCCGGAGCCCGGAGGACCCGGACGTGGAGCGCCGGGAGCGCATCGGCGACGTGCCGGGCGCCTTCCAGGACGAGGCCACGCGGCGCTTCCTGCGCGAGGCGCACGCGCGGCTCCGGGCGGTCCTCGCGGCCGATCCGCGACAGCTCTATGTCCTCGGCGCCTCCGTCGCGCTGTCCTGCCTGGAGGAGGTCGCCCCTCTCGGGCCGGACGCCCTGGCCGTCCCCCGGGGCGGCCTCGCCGACGGTCCGGCCGCCGCCGTGCGGGAGGCCGTGGAGCCGCAGCGGCGGGCGTGGCTGGCCGCGGCGACGACGACCGTGGTCTCCGAGCTGAACGCGGCACGGGGACGCCACGACTACGCCGGCGGCATCGACGAGGTCCGGCGGTCCGTGAACGAGTCCCGCGTCCGGCTGCTCGCCGTGGAGGAGAACTTCCGGACCGTCGTGCGCGAGCGGGGCGGTCACCTGGAGCCCGCGGACACCGGCGAGGCCGGCGCCCGGGACGACATGGTCGACGAGCTCGTCGAACACGCCCTGGAGGCCGGTGCGGAGGTCGCCTTCGTCCCCGACGGCACCCTGGCCGACCGGGGCCGCATCGCCGCCGCCCTGCGCTACTGAGCCGCGCCGGCGACGGGCGGCGCGGGGACCAGACGGAGCCGGTCGGCGGTCGGGCTGTGGGCGACGGGGTCGCCCGGCTCCTGGAAGTGGAGGGCGAGGCGGGCTCCGGCGCGGTGGGCGTCGAGGCCGGCCCGGCCGTAGGCGACCATGGGCGCCGGCAGGCGGTCGAGCGGGAACCAGTCCATGGCGTCGCAGACGGCCGGCTCCATGACGCGCGGGCTGCCCGTCCACCGGCGCACCTCGAAGAAGAAGCCGACCCGCGCGGCTCCGGACGGGGCGCGGTGGTGCACGGTCACGGCCGCGCGCACGGCGGCCGGGTCCACCACGAGCCCCGTTTCCTCGTGGGTCTCGCGCACGAGAGCCGTGACCACGTCCTCGTGCGGGCCGTCGAGGTGCCCGGACGGCAGGTGCCACAGGCCCGACGCGTAGACGGGGCCGGCCCGGCGGGACAGGAGGACCTCGGGACGGCCCGCTTCCCCGGTGCGGAGTGCGATGAGGTGCACGTCCAGGGGCTCCGTGTGGCGGCCGGTCACGGGGACCAGCCCATTTCGGAGTAGGCGCGGCCCGCGCGGATGCCCTCCAGGGCCGTGCGCGCGTACGGGACGAGGTCGGCCGGCAGGGCGTCCGGGTCCCACCACTGCCACGCGGCGCACCGGTCCGGTTCGCGCAGTTCCGGGGTGCCCTCCCAGCGGCGGGCGCGGAAGACGAGCTGCAGCCGCGGCCGGCTCCCGGCGGCGTCGGTCACGTGGACGGTGTGGACGAGTTCCGCGTCGGCCGGCTCGATGACGAGCCCGGCCTCCTCGTACGCCTCCCTCACCAGGCACGCCGTCGCGGACTCCGCCTCGCAGTGACCGGCCAGGAAATGCCACTGACCGCCCGCGAACACGGAGTCGGGGTGCCGCAGCCCCAGCAGCACCTTCCCGTCGCGCTCCAGGTACAGATGCACCCCCACGACATGCGGGACGCCGCGCGACGGCGCCGGCTCCGCGGAGGCGTGGACCGGCGGGTCCGCGTCGTCCGGCTGCGCGCGGGCGAGGTCGTCGAGGTCGTCGGGGGAGTCGTGGAGCACGGGGGCCTCGTTTCGCTCGGCGGGCGGGGGCCGGGGCGGTCCCTGCGAGGGTTCAACGAGGGAACGGGGGCTCTCGAACGCATGTGTTTCGGACTTCTCCGCGGCGGCCGCTACGGCGCCTGGTCCTCGTCCTTCGGCAGGTGGCGCTTCGCGTCCTCGTACGTCGCGTCGTCCGGCGCCGACGCGGGCGCGTACACGAGATCGAGGACGCCCGTCCCGAAGGCCCGGGAGGACAGGAGCCGCAGAGGGACCGGCGTCTCCGACTCCTCGAAGAGGCGCAGGCCCTTGCCGACGACCACGGGGTGGACCAGCAGGTTCAGCTCGTCCAGCACCCCCGCGGCCAGCAGTTGGCGCACGACGGACACCGAGCCGCTGATCGCGATGCGGGTCTCTCCCGGCTCCGCCTTCAGCGCCCGTGCCGCCGCCACGAGCTCGCCCCGCAGCAGCTCGGAGTTGCGCCAGGTGAAGGCGAGCCGCTGCCGCGAGACGACGATCTTGCGCGCGTCGCCCAGGAGCTTCGCGAACGGGGCGTCCTCCCCGCCCGCGGCCTCCCGCTCCGGCCACGCCCCCGCGAAGCTGTCGTACGTCCTGCGGCCGAGGATCAGCGTGTCCGCCCGGCCCAGGACGGCGTCGACCGCGGCGCCCATCTCGTCGCTGAAGTACGGGAAGTGCCACAGGTGCGGGTCCTCGACGACGCCGTCGACCGAGAGGAACAGCTGGGCGACGATCTTTCTCATGGTCACGCTCCGAAACCTGTCGTTTCGTTCTGGCCGGAAAACCCCCTGTGGATCTCCGCCGACGGACCCCCGCCCCCCGTCGAGCGCCGGTCTAGGTGCGCAGGTCGAGGCGCATCAGGATCCGGGGATGGCCGGCCAGTACCGAGGTGGTGTCGGCCACGTGCCGGAAGCCGGCGCGCTCGAAGTTCTTCCGCAGGCCCGCGTACGCCATCGTCAGGTCGACCTTCGCGTCCCCGTTGTCCAGGGGGTAGGCCTCCACCACCGGCGCCCCGTGGCTGCGGGCGAACTCGACCGCCCCCGCGATCAGGGCGTGCGAGACGCCCTGCTTGCGGTGCCCCGGCCGGACCCGGACGCACCACAGCGACCAGACCGGCAGGTCGTCCACGTGCGGGATCTTCCGGTTCCGGGCGAAGCCGGTCTCCGCGCGCGGCGCCACCGCCGCCCAGCCGACGGGCTCCTCGCCGTCGTAGGCGATCACCCCGGGTGGGATCTCCGCGCGGCACAGGCCGGCCACATACTCGCCCCGGGCCGGGCCGCGCAGCTCGTTGTTGAGCTTGGACGGGATCCGGTAGCTCAGGCACCAGCAGACGTTCGCCCCCGGCGACTTCGGCCCCAGGACGGCGCGCACGTCCTCGAACTCCGACGCCGGTCGCACTTCGATGGTCACCCCTCCACGATCTCACGACGCCCCGGCCCGGGCCCCGGGAAGGTCTCCCGTGTCGCGCCGGGCTCAGCGCGCCCCCGGCGTCACCAGGCCCGATTCGTAGGCGTGGATGACCAGTTGGGCGCGGTCCCGGGCGTCGAGCTTGGTCATGGCGCGGTTGACATGCGTCTTCGCGGTCAGCGGACTGATCACCATCCGCTTGGCGATCTCCTCGTTGGACAGGCCCTGCGCCACCAGCACCACCGCCTCCCGCTCGCGGGCCGTCAGCTCCGGCAGCGTGCGCGCGTCGTCCACGGGCCGGGACGGCGGCTCCGCCATGTACCGCTGGATCAGCCGGCGGGTGACCGAGGGCGCGAGCAGTGCGTCGCCGCGCGCCGCGACCCGAACCGCGTGCAGGAAGTCCTCCGGGACCACGTCCTTCACCAGGAACCCCGCCGCGCCCGCGCGCAGGGCGTCGAACACGTACTCGTCGAAGCCGTAATTGGTGAGGATCACGACGTGCGTCCCGGCGAGGTCCGGGTCCGCCGCGATGCGCCGGGTCGCCTCGATGCCGTCCATCACCGGCATCCGTATGTCGATCAGGGCCACGTCCGGCCGGTGCTCCCGGGCCAGCGCCACGCCCTCGGCCCCGTCCGACGCCTCCGCGACCACCTCGATGTCGTCCTCCAGGTCGAGGAGCGCGCGGAACCCGCTGCGCAGCAGCCGCTGGTCGTCCACCAGCAGGACCCGGATCACGACGCCTGCTCCACGGGCAGCTCCGCCTGGACGGTGAAACCGCCCTCGCCGCGCGGCTCCGCCCGCAGCCGGCCGCCGAGCGCGGTGACGCGCTCGCGCATCCCGAGCAGCCCCACGCCCGGCACCGGCGGGGCGTCCGCCCTCGCCCGGCCGTCGTCGTCCACCCGCACCGCGAGCGCGTCCGGCCGGCAGTCGATCCGCACCGACGCCGTGCCGGCCCCGGCGTGCCGGGCGACGTTCGTCAGCGACTCCTGGACGATCCGGTAGACGGTACGGTCCACCGCCGCCGGCACGTCCTGCGGCCGGCCCTCGATCGTCAGCGTCGCGTCGAGGCCGAACGTACGGGCGCGCTCCACCAGTTGGGGCACGTCCTGCAGGCCGCGCGGCGGGGCGGTGTCGTCGTCCCGCAGCGCCTCCAGGGTCGCCCGCAGCTCGCGCGCGGCCTCCCGTGCCGCCTCCTGGATCGCGAGCAGCGCCTCGGGCACCTCCTCGCCGCGCTTGCGGGCCACGTGGACGGCCACCTCGGCCTGCACCTTGACGATGGAGATCTGGTGGGTGAGGGCGTCGTGCAACTCCCGCGCGATGTGCAGACGTTCCTCGTCGGCGCGGCGCCGCGCGGTCTCCTCGCGGGTGCGCTCCGCCTCGTCCGCCCGCTGCTCGGCCTGCCGCAGTGCCTCGCCCGCCGCCGCGGCCGCGACCAGCCAGGCGATCTGCAGCGCCCCGCGGGCCTGCGCGAACGCCTCGCCCGTGTCGTGGAGTCCGGACGCCAGCGCGGCGAGGGGCAGCGAGGCCAGGACGGCGACGCTCGCGACCAGGGTGGCCACGCGGTGTCCGGCGCGTACGGCCGCGTACACCGCGAACAGGAACGCGACGGCGGCCACGTCGAAGCCGACCGCCTGGTAGCCCGCCGCGCTCACCCCCGTCACGGCCAGGACGGGCACCGGCGCCCGGCGGCGGGCCGCGAGCGCGAGCCCGCCCGCCGCCAGCAGCGCGTACCCGGTAAGGGCGCGGACCGGCTCCGCGGGCGGACCGGACAGCCCGGTGATCAGCAGCGCCGCCGCCACGCCGAGGGCGATCGCCCAGTCGACGGCGACGGCGGGTGTCCGGGGCTTCCATGCGCTCATGTGCGCACCCTAGCCGCGGCCGCCCGCCCGGCGGGTCCGTCCCGGGAACGAGCGGCCGGCTACCACGCGCGCAGTACCCGCCCGCCCGCTGCGGTGCCCGCGGTAGCGGCAAGTGTCTGCGGCTGCCGGACGACGGAGCAGGGCGGCGGAGGACACGATCGGAGCGTTCTCGCAGCACTCGTCGAAGGAGCACCCCATGTCCGTCAGCACGCTTCAGCTCGCCGCCGACGCCTACTCCATGGGCGCCGGCCGCCTCGCGTCCGCCCTGGCCGCGGTGATCGGGCTGGCCGGCGCCGTCCTCGGCGGGCTCGCCGGCCGGGGCCGCTCCTGGGCCGGCCGCAACGGCTCCCTGGTCGCGCTGGTCGCCGGTCCGCTCGCCGTGGTCGTCGGCGCTCTCGTCGTCGTCACCGCGGAGGGCGGCCTCGGCACCGGCAACGGTCTCGGCGGGGGAGTCGTGGCCATGATCTTCGGTCTGCTCAGCACCGGCCTCGGATGGCGTGCGCGGCGCGTCGCCTCCCGCGCGGTCTGAGCCGGTTCACAGCCAGCCCTTCCGCTGCGCCTGCAGCGCCAGCTGGAAGCGGTTCGCCGCACCCACCCGGGCCATCAGGATCTGGAGCCGCCGGAAGAACGTCCGGCGGCTCACGCCCAGTTCACGGGCGATGGCCTCGTCGCTCGCCCCGCCGGCGAGCAGCCGCAGCAGCCGGCGGTCGGCGGGCGGGAGTCCGGCCGGGGCGGCGGAGGGACCGGGCGCACCGCCGTGGAACGGGAGCGCGTTCTGCCAGGTCTGTTCGAACAGGGCGACCAGCGCGGAGAGCAGCCCGCACGGCTGCACGACCAGCATCGTGTTGAGCACGTCCGCCTCCCGGATCGACAGGGACACCAGCGCGAACGCCTCGTCGATGATCAGGAGCTTCACCGGCACCGACGGCAGCACCCGCGCCTGCTCCCCGGCCTCGATGCACGGCTCGATGATCTCCGCCAGCCGGCCCGGCTGCTCCAGCGAGGCCCGCGAGTAGACGACCCGCTGCGTGACCCCGCGCGCCAGCGTGGCCAGCGCGTCGTCGGTCGCGCCGGGCTGCGGGAAGTACGGGGGCGACTCCAGCTGCCGGATCTGCTCCCGGGCGCTCGCCCAGGCGTGCCGCATCCGCGGACCGATCGCCTCGCCGGTCACCACCTCGACCAGATCGTCGTTGTACGCGGCGAGCCGCTGCCGCCGGAACGACTCGAACGCGCCGCCCACCGTGATGCGCGACTCCTCCAGCTCCGCCGCCCGATGGCGGGCCAGGATCTCCAGTCCGGCGGCCGGCGGCACCGGGGCCACCACGTCGCCGCCCTCCCCGCCCGCGCTGGCCAGCCCCGCGTCGACCAGCTCCCCGTACGCCGCCGTCAGCCCGGGGCCCTCCAGACCGGCCGCCGCGCCGACCTCGCCGAGCGGCGCGGGCGCCCGCTCCAGGAGCGCCCGGTAGACCCGGACCGCGTCGGGGCCCACGCCCAGCAGGCGCAGGGCCTCGCCCAGCCTCTCGTGCGCCGCACGCCGTATCGCCCTCGTCATGTCCGTCATTATCGGCGTCCCGGACCGACGTCATGGCCGATCAGTGCCACTGGCACCGCGCGGCCCCGCGGCGGGCCGCGCCGCAGTAGCGTCCCGACGACCCCCCGCAGGGGGCCACACGGACCTAGCGGAAGAAGGTGCACGACGTGGCGAAGCGTCGGAAGAACGGCCTCTACTCGGAGATCTCCGACGAACTGTCCGCCCTCATGCGGACCGGCTGGGCGGACACCGAACGGCACGACCTCCAGCCGGACGAGCAGGCGCCGTACGCGGCCCGCCGCCGGGCCGCGCTCTCCGCGCGCTTCCCCGGCGAGCGGCTGGTGATCCCCTCGGGCAACCTCAAGGCCCGCTCCAACGACGACACCTACCCGTTCCGCCCGCACACGGCCTATGTGCACATGACCGGCGACCAGGCCCGCGACGGCGCCCTGGTCCTGGAGCCGCGCGCGGACGGCGGCCACGACGCGTACTGCTTCCAGCTGCCGCGCGACGAGCGGAACAGCAACGAGTTCTGGATCGGCTACACCGCCGAGCTGTGGATGGGCCGTCGCCGCACGCTCGCCGAGGCGGAGCGCGTGCTCGGGCTGCCCTGTCGCGACGTCCGCACCGCGGCCTCGGACCTGGCCGCCGGCGGCTCGGTGCCGACCCGCATCGTGCGCGGTGTGGACCCGGCCCTGGAGGCCGCGGTGACCACGGACGAGGAGCGGGACTTCGAGCTGGAGGAGGCGCTGAGCGAGCTCCGCCTGATCAAGGACGACTGGGAGATCGGGGAGCTGCGCAAAGCCGTCGACTCCACGGTGCGCGGCTTCACCGACTGCGTCGCCGAGCTGTCCCGGGCGGTCGCCACCTCCGAGCGCTGGATCGAGGGCACCTTCT
Organism: Streptomyces tritici; assembly: GCF_048500665.1. Classification (NCBI taxonomy): domain Bacteria; kingdom Bacillati; phylum Actinomycetota; class Actinomycetes; order Kitasatosporales; family Streptomycetaceae; genus Streptomyces; species Streptomyces tritici. The sequence goes on along the minus strand of NZ_CP183183.1, from coordinate 312,978 downwards.
TCCGCCGGGCGCGGGTGGAGGGCAACTCGGTGGGCTACGGCTCGATCTGCGCCGCCGGCGAGCACGCGACGATCATGCACTGGGTCCAGAACGACGGCCCGGTCCGTCCCGGCGAGCTGCTGCTGCTCGACGCGGGCGTGGAGACCCGCAGCCTCTACACCGCGGACGTCACCCGGACCCTGCCCGTCAGCGGCACGTTCACCGAGGTGCAGCGCCGCGTGTACGACGCGGTGTACGAGGCCCAGGAGGCCGGTATGGCCGCGGTCAAGCCGGGGGCCGCGTACCGCGACTTCCACGAGGCGGCCCAGCGGTACCTGGCGGAGCGGCTCGTCGAGTGGGGCTTCATCGAGGGGCCGGCGGACCGGGCGTACGAGCTGGGTCTGCAGCGCCGCTTCACGATGGCGGGCACCGGCCACATGCTCGGCCTGGACGTGCACGACTGCGCGGAGGCGCGGACGGAGGAGTACGTGGACGGGGTCCTCGCCCCGGGCATGGTGCTCACGGTCGAGCCGGGCCTGTACTTCCAGCCCGACGACCTGACCGTGCCGGAGGAGTGGCGCGGCATCGGCGTGCGCATCGAGGACGACCTGCTGGTGACCGAGGACGGCCACGAGAACCTGTCGGCCGGTCTGCCGCGCACGGCGGACGAGGTCGAGGCGTGGATGGCGCGGCACGCGGGCTGACGCCCGGATCCGCAGGCCCTGAGCCTGAGGGGCGCGGAGCATGAAAGAAGTCCCGGTGCCGGACACGGGGGATACCCGGCACCGGGACTTCCGTTGAAGATTCTACAAGGGTGGGAGCGTCCTTCGCGACACCCACTCGGGTGGAACGCGTCTCATTCGCTTGACCCTCCCGCGCGGCGGTGCAGGAGGGTCGGGCCTGCCATGTACCTGGTCAAAACCGGGGTGGGTGCGCGAAGATCACGCCCGCACCACGTCACCACCCCCCGCACCACTTCCACGCCATCCCCAACGGGAGGATGTACATGGCTCGCCGCACACCCCGCGGTCTGCTCGCCGCGGCCACCGCCACCGTGGCCCTGATCGTCACGGCCGGTTCGGCCTCCGCCACGGGGACCGCCCCCGCCGCGCCGGGCCCCCAGGCCCGGATCTTCATGGTGAACCCGGTCCAGTCCACGGGCGACCAGACCCTCACCGACGGCAAGGACGGGGCCGACAGCGTCCCGGCCACCGCCTACACCCTCGCCCAGCTGCGCAACCTCGACGGCAGCGGAGGGCTCTCCGGCCGCTGGGTGTCCGTCCGCTCCGAGACGGGCGCCGCCGCGCGGCTCGCCGACGCCGCCTCGTACGACCGGCACGACGACCAGTTCGAGCAGGTCATGGCGTACTTCTGGGTCAACGAGGCGCAGGAGTACCTGCAGGGCCTCGGCTTCGGCAGCGAGCTGCCCGGCGCCAACGACCGCGTCCAGCCGGTCCGGATCAACCAGTGGGGCGCGGACAACTCGTACTTCACCGACAAGAAGGCCGAGATCCGGATGGGCAAGGGCGGCGTCGACGACGCCGAGGACGCCGAGGTCGTCGTCCACGAGTACGGCCACGCCGTGCACCACGCGCAGGTCCCGGGCTTCGGCACCTCCGTGGAGGCCGGCGCCATCGGCGAGGCGTTCGGCGACTACCTGGCCGTCGCGGTCGGCGAGCACGCCGCCGCCCGGTACGGCTGGCCGGTCAAGGCCGACGTCGCCTGCGTCGCCGACTGGGACGCCGTCCCCTACAGCGACGCCCCGCACTGCCTGCGCCGGATCGACTCCGACAAGACGTACGCGGACCGGGTCGGCCAGGTCCACGCGGACGGCCAGATCTGGTCCCGTGCGCTGCTCGACATCCGCACCGCCCTCGGCGCGCGCACCGCCGACCGCGTCATCGTCAACGCCCAGTTCGGCTTCGCGCCCGACACCAGCTTCACGGCCGCGGCGAACACGACCGTCGCCACGGCGCAGCGCATGTACGGCGCGCAGGCCGCGGACGCGGTCCGCGCGGCGTTCGAGTCCCGGGGCATCCCCGGCCTCGCGTGACCCCCTGACCCGGAGGGGGCGGCCGTCGGCCCCGTCGGCGCCGGCCGCTTCCTCAGGCACCGCCCCCGGCCGCGCGGCACGCCGGGCACGCCGTAGCGCGGAACGGACCCGGCGGGTGCGGCCGTCAGGTGTCGCGCCGGACCGCGTAGCGGCGGAACGGGCCGGTGGTCAGGGCTAGTTCGGGGCGCCAGCTCGTGAGGGCCTGGGCCGAGGGGACGAACAGCGGAGCCGGCAGGGCGTCCGGGGCGAACCACTCCCAGCGGTCGATCTTGTCCGGCTCCGCCACGGCCGGGCTGCCCCGGTGGGCGCGGACGACGGCCACCGCCGTCAGCCGGGTCAGCGAGGCGTCGTGCGGCGCGTCGAGGAGGATCGCCACCACGTCGACGTCCTCGGGGTCCGCCTCCAGCGTGGTCTCCTCGGCCAGTTCGCGGGCCGCCGCCGTCTCGATCGACTCGCCCGGGTCCACCTTGCCGCCGGGCAGCTCCCACACGCCCGTCGGATGCAGCCCGAGCAGCACCCGCCCCTCGGCGTCCGTGACGATCACGCCCGCGCCGAGCGAGGCCTGCGCGGCGGGCGCCTGGAGATTGCGGTGGGGCTGTTCGGCCGGAGACATGGGGCTCCTCGCGGGACGGTGCGGGCGTACGGCGGACAGCCTTCCACGGACGGTCGTCCCGTCCGCCGCCGCCCCTCCCGGCCACGCTGCCGCACGCTGCCGGCCACGCCTCCGTCCCCGCCCGACCACGCCGCCGCCCCTTCTCGCCTGCGCCCGTCCCGGCTACGCCTCCGTGCTCCCCGGCACCACCGCCACCGGGCACTGCGCGTGATGCAGCACCCCGTGCGCCACCGAGCCCATCAGCAGTGCGCCGGGCCGCAGCCGTCGGTGGTGCCGGCCCACCACCAGGAGGCCGGCGCCGGCCGACTCCTCCACGAGCCGGCCCGCCGCGTCGCCGGGCACCACCTGCCCCGACGCCCGCACGTCCCGGTACTGCTCGGTGAACGGCCCGAGCCGGGCCGCCTGGTGCTCCCTGGTCTCGTCGGCGACCTCCGTCTGCTCCGGGTCCGGCAGCTCCGTCAGCGGCATCACCGGCGCCGGCGGACCCGCCAGCAGGATCGGGGAGACGGGCACCGGATACGCCGTCACCGCGCGCAGCTCCACCCCGCGCCGCCCCGCCTCCCGGAACGCGAAGTCCAGGACCTCGTCGGCGGTCTCCTCCGGATGCAGCCCGAGCACCACCCGCCCCGCCTCCGGCCGGTCCGTCAGCGCCGCGGCCCGCGCCTCGTGCGGCACCACGACGACTGGGCACGGCGCGACGGACGTCAGCGAACGGCTGGTCGAGCCGAGCAGCAGGCTGGCGAAGCCGCCCCGCCCGCGCGAGCCGAGGACCAGCATCCGCGCCCCGCGGGCCTCCGCGAGCAGCGCGTCGCTCACCGTGCCCTCCAGGGTCTCGTAGGTGGCGCGCACCGTGCCCCCCGCGTACCCCTCCACGCGCCGGCGGGCCCCGTCGAGCACGGCGTCCCCGATGTCCAGGTCCTCGCCGATCGAGTGGAGCCGGGCCATGCCCAGCTGGAGCGCCTCGGGGCTCACATGGACGACCCGCAGCTCCGCGCCGAGCCGGTGCGCCGCGCCGAGCGCCCACTCCAGGGCCCGGTCGCTGTGCTCGGAACCGTCGACGGCGGCCACCACGGGGCCGTGCGACTCATCTGCGGCAGACATTTCGCTCATGGGGACACGACTACCCCGTGCGCGGCGGGTATGCGAGGCGGAGCCGGCCTCACAGCCCCAGCCGGCAGCGCGCGGTGAGCGCGAGGGACAGTTCGACGATGTCCGCCGGGCGCGTCAGCGAGCGTCCGGTGAGCTGCTCCAGGCGGCGCAGCCGGTTCAGGACCGTGTTCCGGTGGCAGTACAGCCGGTGCGCGGCGCGCTGCGCGCTGCCGTCGCACTCCAGCCAGGCGCTCAGCGTCCCGATCAGCAGGTCCCGGTCGGCCGGGTCCAGCCGCAGCACCGGCCCGAGCACCCGCTCCGCGAGGGTGGCGCCGAGCGCCGGCGAGGACGCGAGCAGCGCCGCCGGCAGGTGCTCGTCCAGCAGGACGGTGCCGCCGCCCGGCGGACAGGCGCGCAGCGCCACCTCCGCCAGCCGGCGGGCGTCCCCGGCGGCGGCCAGCGTCTCCACGGGCGAACCGATCCCGACGGCCGCGCCCGGCGGGGCCTTGAGCGTGCGTGCGAGCGCGCGCAGGGTGCCGTCCACGACGGGCACGAGCCCGTACACGGTGCCCCCGTCCGCGTGCCAGACGATCCGCGGCCCGTCCGGCGGGACGGTGCCGGCCACCGCCCGTACGTCGGCGCCCCCGCCCACCGCCACCACCGCGTACGCGCCCTCCACGGGGAGGCCGAGCGCGTCCGCGACCTCGGGCAGGTCGGCGATCCGCGTGGTGCCGTCGAGCAGCGCCGCCGTCATCCGGCGCAGCCGCTCCTCCCGCTGCCCGTCGGTGCGCTGCTCGGCGCGGCGATGGGCCTCGGCGACGAGGGTGCAGTGCTCGTCCACGAAGGTCCACACGTCGGCGGCGACATGGACGAGCAGGCGTACGTCGTCCGGATCGCGGCGGGCGGTCTCGTCCACCAGTTCCTGCCAGACCAGCCCGCCGCCCAGCCGGAACGCCTGCAGCACCGTCTCCAGCGGCAGCCCCCGCGCCGCCCAGGAGGCGCCCACCCGTTCCGCGCAGCGCCGCGCCTCCGGGCCGGACCGCCGGGCGCCGAGGAGCGAGCCGACGTGGTGCCGCAGCGAGGCCCGCACCTCCTCGCGCACGCCCGCCGGATCGGCGGCGAGCGCCGCCGCGAAGGCCGGGTGCCGCGCCGCGAGGGCGGCCACCAGCCGTTCGGCGAGCGCGTGCAGCCCGCCCGACAGGACGAGGGCGGCCCGGCGCAGCACGGCCTCCGCCTCCGTGTCGACGGCACGGTCCCGTACGGCATGCAGCATCGCGTTCCTCCACCGGTGTCGGTCGGCTCGCTCCCGTACGACGGCGCGCGCCCGCCCCCCGGCCCGACCGTCGTCGAACGGAAGAATGACATACCGTCCGGTCGGTCCCTAGGGGTCGGACGTGTTCGTTGCCCGATCGCAGTACGGGCCCGCTCAGCCGGACGTGGCCGGCCAGCCGCCGCGCCGGGCCACGTCCAGCACCAGCGCCGCGATGTTCCAGGCGTCGTCCTCGCCCCGGTGGTGCCGGCCCTCCAGCGGCAGGCCCGCGAGGCTCAGCGCCCGCGCCATGCCCGGGCGCTTGCGCAGCCCGTACGCCTCGGTGAACACGGCCTTGGCGTTGGTGTGCACCCGGCCGAAGGGGTACCGGACACCCGTCGCCCCGCACTGGCGGGTGAACTGGTGGCGGTCGTAGTCGCCCCAGCTCGCCCACGGACGCAGCCCCGCCCCGTGCTCCCGCGCCAGCAGCCGGCATGCCTCGGCGAAGCCGACGCCCCCCTCGACCTCCTCCTGCGTCAGGCCGGTCAGCTCCGTGCAGAACGCGCTCACGCGGGAGCGCTCCGGCCGGACCAGGACGCGGTGCCGCTCCAGGCGCCGGCCCGCCGCCAGGTCCACGACCGTGAGGCCGATCTCGATGATCTCGCTCACCGCCCCCGGCGGCGGCTGCCCGTCCCAGCAGGTCGCCTCCACGTCGACGACGTTGAGCAGGTCGGTGCGGTGCCCGTCGGTGTCCATACGGGCGAGCCTAGGGAGCGGGCAGCCTCGCGCACATCCGGTTTTCCGCCGGGCCCCTGATCGGGCGTCAGCCCAGGTCCAGCACCTCGCGCAGGGCCGCGACGGCGTGCTCGCGGTGCAGGTCCAGCAGGCGCACCGCCTCCTCCGCGTCGCCCGCGCGCAGGGCGGCCAGCACCGCGCGGTGCTCGTCCTGAACCCGCTCCCGGTTGGGCCGCGCCGCGTAGTACAGCGACCGGTACGCGTCCGTGGCGTCCCACAGCGTGCCGATCAGCCGCACCAGGCGCGGCAGCCCCGACGCCTCGACGAGCAGGAAATGGAACCGCCGGTTCGCCGCGGCCATCTCCGCGACGTCCCCGGCCTCGCCGGCCCGCTCCACCGCCGCCTGCGCCTCCTCCAGGACCTCCACGAGTCCGGGGCCCGAGCGCGCGACGGCCTCCCGGACCGCCTCGCCCTCCAGTAGCGCCCGGATGCGGTAGACCTCCTCCAGGTCCGCCAGGGACAGTTCGGCCACGAAGTAGCCGCGGTGCGCGTGGTGGACGACGAGGCCCTCGCCCTCCAGGATCTTCAGCGCCTCGCGCAGCGGCACCCGGCTCACGTCGAGCCGCGCGGCCAGCGCGTCCTGCCGGATCGGCTCGCCCGGGCGCAGCTCCCCGCCCGTGATGGCGCGCCGCAGCTCCTCCAGGACGAACTGCTGGGCGGTCGGCGGCCGCCGCCTCTGCACCGCGCTGCTCATCGCCTCTGCCCTCTCCTCGCCGTCGTGACCGGCCCATCTTCCTACGGCGCGGCCTCCCCGCCCGTGCCCAGGTCGATCCCCAGCTCCGCGAGCAGCGCCTCGGTGTGCTCGCCCAGCCGCGGGGGAGCGGTGCGGTACGCGGCGGGCGTGCCGCGCAGCCCGATCGGACTGGCCACCGTCCGCGCCGCCGCGCCCTGCGCCACCGGCACCCGCGGGCCGAGCCCGAGGCGTTCGGCCAGCTCGAAGGCGGCGGCCAGATCGTTGATGGGGCCGCACGGCACGCCGGTGGCGGTCAGCTCCTCGAACCAGGCGTCCGCGTCCCGCCGCGCCAGCGGCCCGGACAGCGCCGCGACCAGCTCCTCCCGATGGGCGACCCGGGCCGTGTTCGTCGCGAACCGCGGGTCGCCGGCCAGCCCGGGCAGGCCGAGGCGGTCGCACAGCGCCCGGAACTGGCGGTCGTTGCCGACGGCCAGCACCAGCGGCCGGTCGCGCGCGTCGAAGACCTCGTACGGGGCGATGCTCGGATGCCGGTTGCCCAGGGCCCGCGGCACCACCCCGGCGCCCACGTACGCCGACGCCTGGTTCGTCAGCGCGGACAGCAGCGAGCCGAGCAGCGAGACCTCCACCTTCTGGCCCCGGCCGGTGCGGTCGCGGTGACGCAGCGCGGCGAGCACGCCCATCCCCGCGTGCAGACCGGTGATCACGTCCACCAGGGCCACCCCGGCCTTCGTGCCCCGGCCGCCCGGCTCGCCGGTCACGCTCATCAGCCCGCCCATGGCCTGCACCAGCAGGTCGTAGCCGGGCAGCCGCGCGCCGCCGTCCGTGCCGAAACCGGTCACCGAGCAGTACACGAGACCCGGATGGCGCGCGCTCAGCTCCTCGTAGCCCAGGCCCAGCTTCTCCATCGTGCCCGGGCGGAAGTTCTCCACCAGCACGTCGGCGCGCGCCACGATCGCCCGCGCCGCCTCCAGGCCGCGCGGGTCGGTCAGGTCCAGGGCCACCGAGCGCTTGTTGCGGTTCACGCCGAGGAAGTACGTGGCCTCGCCGTCCGCGAACGGCGGCCCCCAGGCGCGGGTGTCGTCGCCCGTCCCCGGCCGCTCGATCTTGATCACGTCCGCCCCGAGATCGGCCAGCAGCATCGTCATGTACGGGGCGGCAAGGACCCGGCCGAAATCGGCCACGACGATCCCGGACAGCGCGCCCGGGCCGCCGCCGTCCGCGCTGCCGCCCACGCCGCTGCCCGCGACCTGCTGCTCCGCCGTCATACCGCCACGCTCCTCAGCTCGGTCGTCCGCGACGCGGCGACCGTACGCAGCCCGGCAGGGGAAATTCAATACTGGATCCAAAATCCGATCTGCCGCTAGTCTGCCCTCGGCCGGGCGCCGTGCGGGCCCGGCGTGCGCCCACACCCCTGGAGGCCGGTACATGAACGCGTCGCCCGTCCACCCCTTCGACCTGCTCGCCCTCGACGGCCTGCTCAGCGACGAGGAGCGCGAGATACGCCGCACCGTGCGCGCCCTCGCCGACCGCGAACTGCGCCCGCACGTCGCCGGCTGGTTCGAGCGCGGCGAGATCCCGGCCCGTGAACTGGCCCGCACCCTCGGCGGGCTCGGCGTCCTCGGCATGCACCTGGAGGGCTACGGCTGCGCCGGCACCAGCGCCGTCTCCTACGGACTGGCCTGCCTGGAACTGGAAGCCGTCGACTCCGGACTGCGCAGCCTCGTCTCCGTACAGGGCTCGCTCGCCATGTACGCGATCTGGACGTACGGCTCGGAGGAGCAGAAGCAGCGGTGGCTGCCGGGCATGGCGGCGGGCGAGACGATCGGCTGCTTCGGCCTGACCGAGCCCGACGCGGGTTCCGACCCCGGCGCGATGCGCACCCGCGCCAAGCGGGACGGCGCGGACTGGATCCTCGAAGGCGCGAAGATGTGGATCACCAACGGCTCGGTCGCCGACGTGGCCGTGGTGTGGGCCCGCACCGAGGAGGGCGTGCGCGGCTTCCTGGTGCCCGCCGGGACGCCCGGCTTCAGCGCCCCCGAGATCAAGCAGAAGCTGTCGCTGCGGGCCAGCGTCACCAGCGAGCTCGTCCTCGACGGCGTACGGCTGCCGGCCGACGCGATGCTGCCCGGGGCGCGCGGCCTGTCCGGACCGCTCGGCTGCCTCGACGAGGCCCGCTTCGGGATCGTCTTCGGCGCGCTGGGCGCGGCCCGGGACTGCCTGGAGACGGCCCTCGCGTACGCCGCCGACCGCGTCGTCTTCGCCCGCTCCCTCGCCTCGTACCAGCTCACCCAGCAGAAGCTGGCCGACATGGCCCTCGAACTCGGCAAGGGCATGCTGCTCGCCCTGCACCTCGGCCGGCTCAAGGACGCCGGGCGGCTCACCCCCGAGCAGGTCAGCGTCGGCAAGCTCAACAACGTCCGGGAGGCCATCGAGATCGCCCGGCAGTGCCGCACCGTCCTCGGCGCCAACGGCATCACCCTGGAGTACCCGGTGATGCGGCACGCCAACAACCTCGAGTCGGTGCTCACCTACGAGGGCACCAGCGAGGTCCACGCGCTGGTCGTCGGCAAGGCGCTCACCGGCGAGGCGGCCTTCCGCTGAGCGGACGGCCGCCCCGGCGTCAGGCGGAGGCGGTGACCTTCCCGACGAACGCGGTCAGGTTCTCCACGGTGCGGGCGATCTTCTCGTCGAGCGTCAGCGTCTCCTCGTACCGGCCGCGCAGCTTCGGCTCCCGCCGGCCGCGCACGTACAGCGAGCAGGCGAGGTCCGCGCAGACGTAGAGGCCCACCGTGTTGCCCTCGCGGCCCTTCGGGCCCGCCAGCGGGGCCGCGAACAGGGTGACGCCCGAGGAGGCGTGGCCCGTCATGCAGATGCGGCACACGCTCGACTTGACCGCGCTCGTGCGCTGCACCGCCGGCACCCGCAGCGTCACCCCGAGCGGGCGGCCGTCCTCGCCGGGGACGACCATGTGCGCGCGCAGCGGCGCGCCGGGGTCGACCCAGCCGAGGAAGTCGAGGTCCTCCCAGGGGAGTTCGGCGAAGTCCAGCGGGAGGCGGAGCCGGGCGGCCTCGCCCTTGGTGCAGTTCACGAAGGACGTGCGGATCTGTTTCTCGGTGAGTGGTTCCACTCGTACGACCGTACACACGCGCCCGGGAACGGTCATCCGAGTTTCGGACGGCCGTCCCCGGGCGACGGGTGAGCGGGGCTGGAGGCCGGGCGGCTCGGAGCGCCGGGACGGTTCCGGTCAGAACGTCGGGACGGTGAACGGCGCGTCCGGGCCCTGAGCGGGGGACTGGCCCTCCGGGGCACCGGAGCCGTCCGGGGACGAGGCCCCCGGGTCGTCGGTCTGCGGGGACTCCACGCCCGCCGACTGGTCGGTCGTCGTGCCGCCGTCGGGCGAGACCGGCGCCGGTTCGCTCGGCGGGCTCGTCGTGTCCGTGTCGGGGGAGACCGTGTCCGGCGAGACCGAGCTCGGCGGCGGCGTGAGCGTCGACGGGCAGGGCGCCACGCCCGGCGGCAGCGACTGCACCCCGTCGGTGAGAGTGACGCACGGCAGGGGCGTGGACGGCCGGGGCGAGGTGACCGTCGGCGAGCCGGTGTCCGAGGCGGACGGCGACGGCGGCGCGGTCGGCGGCGACGTCGGCCGGTCGGTGCGGCCGTGGTGGCCCGGCTTGCGCGTGAACCACGCGTCGTCCTCCGGGTCGTAGACCACGAAGATGTTCACCACCGTCACCGACGGCGCCACGACCACCACGTTCGACGGCCGGTAGCCCGGCCAGGCCGTGCCCGTCGTCGTCGGCGTCGTCCTCTGCGGCACCGGGGGCGTCAGGGGATTGCCGCAGGCGCAGCGCACCCGGGGCACCCCGCGGTCGTCGACCAGCACGGCCGTGCCGGCCTGCAGCACGGCCTGGTACGCGGTCGGGCCGCCGTCCTTGTAGCCGTGGTTCGTCACCCGCGTGTCCACGCGCAGCTGGAGCGGCGTCAGGCCGCGCAGGTACCCGGCCACGGCGGACTCGGAGATGCCGAGGACCGAGGCGAACGCCCGGTTCTTGTCCGGCTCCGCGCCGAGGAACCGCACCTGCTGTTCCACGTCGCAGCTGGCCACGTTCTTCGTGCCGCCGTACAGGCCCTCCGCCGAACCGGCCACCGTGCGCGTGACGTTCGCGCCGGTCTGCCCCGTCGGACTGGGAAGCGGCGCGGGCGACTGCGCCGCGCCCGTACGGGCCGTGGACCGGGTGAACGGGTCCGGCCCGGCGGCCGAGGCGGACTGCAGGAAGACCTCGCCGCTGCCGCCGCCGGCCTGGTCGCCGCCGCCGTCGGACCGGGTCAGCACCACGGCCACGACCACCGCGGCGACGATCGCCGCCGTGATCGCGGCGATCTTCGGGACGGAGCGCCACCAGGGGCCCTCGCCGCCGCCCCCGCCCAGGCCGCCTCCGCCTCCGCCGCCGCGCCCGCCCCCGCCGCCTCCGCTGCGGAAGATGCGCGAGCCGCCCCCCTTGCCCGCGCCGTGGGACGGCCCGGAGGGTGGCGGCGGCCCGGCCGACCCGGGGCGCGAGGAGGGGCCCGACAGGGGGCCCGACGGGGGGCCCGTGGGGCGGCCGGAGGGCGGTTGGGAAGTCACGTTTTTCCCTTTCTTCCGATCCGCGCTCACTGTGCGCCTCCGCCCGGGGCCCCGCAAGCGCTGTCCGCCCGGCCGGGGACGCCCCTGACCCGTACGGGCCCGTGCCGGGCCCCACGGCGGGCGGCCCGGCCGCGACCCGCCTAGCGTGGGCAGGGTGAGCAGTGAGCTCCCCGCCCGGCGGGACACCGGCACCCTCGTCCGCGGCTGGCTCGACGCCCTCCTCGCCGTCGTCGCGGGCTTCCTCGCCATGGCCGTCGTCGCCGCCCTCGGCCTGTGGGCCGCCGGCGCCGACGCACTGCCGGACGGCGGCTTCCCCAGCGTCGTCGCGGCCGTCGTCGTCATGGCCGCGGGCGGCCGGATCGACCTGGCCGGCCAGGCCGGCGCCCTCGCCGGCACCGACGCCGAACTCACCGCCATGCCGCTCAGCGTCACCCTCGCCGGCGCGCTGGTCACCGGCGCCCTGTTCCTCAGACCGCTGCGCCACCACGCGGTCGCGGGCGGCGGCGAACTGCTCGGCCGGGTCGCCCGCACCACCGTGCTCTGGCTCGCCGCGCTCCTCGGCGTCTCCGCCCTCGCGCGCCACGACTTCCCCGTCACGGCCCCGGCCGGCGACGACCCCCTCACCGACATCTTCGGCGAGCTGCTGGAGTCCACGAACCCCACCGTCGGCTTCCGCACGGAGTACGGACCCACCCTCGGCCAGGGGCTGCTCTGGATCCTCGGCGTGCTGCTCGTCGCCCTGCTGGTCGCGCGCGCCGCACCGCTGCCCGCGCGGGCCGTGCGCTACCACGCGGCCATCCGCCCCGCCGCCTCCGCGATGCTGCTCCTGATCCTCGCGTACGTCGTCATCGGCCTGGTCGTCGGGCTCGTGGTGGCCGCGACCCGCGGGCACGCCGCCGAGACGTTCGCGGTGATCCTGCTCGGCCTGCCCAACGTCAGCTGGCTGGCCCTCGGCACCGGCATCGGCGGCGCCTGGACCGGCAAGGTCGACGGCCCCTTCGGCCTGCCCATGCCCCAGATCCTCGACCAGGTCCTGCGCGGCAGGCAGACCACCACCCTCGACGTCGCCACCCTCGCCGAGCAGGACCCCCGCGCCTGGTGGCTGATCCCGGTCGCCGCCGTCCTGCTGCTCGGCGCCGCGTTCGTCATGGCGACGCGCTCGCCCGCCGGCGTCCCGCTGTGGCGGCACGCCGTGCACGGCGGCGTCGCGTTCGCGCTGACGATGCTGGCCGTCGCCCCGCTCACCGACGTCGCCGCCCGCTTCGGCCTGTCCGTGCTCGGCATCGGCGACATCGACGCCTTCGGCGGCGAGGTCCTGCTCGACCCGCACGTCTGGGCCATGGCCGGGCTCGGCCTCGGCTGGGGCCTGATCGCCGGCTTCCTCGGCGGTCTGCTCGCGATGCGGGTGAAACGCCATGGGGAGGTGTCGGAGCCGAAGGGGCCGGAGGGGCGGGAGCCGGAGGGGTCGGTGCCGAAAAGGCCGGGGCCGGAGGGCCCCGCGCGGCCGTAGGAGGCTGCTGCTTCGCCCGGGCGGCTAATCCGTCGTTGCCGCTACTCCGTCGTTCCGGCCCCCGGCCATTCGACCGCGCCGCGGAACACCGGCCGCGCCCAGCGCGGCGGTTCCGGCGGCGGCTGCGGACGTTGCGGCGCGCTGCCCGGCGCCGCCCGCCGCGGACCGGCGGACTTACCGCCCTGCACCGCCGTACGCAGCGCGAACACGAACTCCAGACACGTCCCGTACCGGTCCTCCGGGGACTTCGCGAGCGCCTTCGCCATGACCGCGTCCGCCGACGCGGGCAGGTCCGGCCGCTCGCCCGACAGCGGGGGCGGTGGATCGTACTGGTGCGCCCAGAGCAGCGCCATGTCGTCGTCGCGGCGGAACGGCGGCGCGCCGGTCAGGGTCTCGAACACCACGCAGCCCAGGCTGTACACGTCGCACCGGCCGTCCACCGGCCGGCCCGCGATCTGCTCCGGCGCCACGTAGTCGAGCGTGCCCACGAACTGTCCGACGGTCGTGATCCCGGTCAGCGAGAGGGACTTCTTCGTCAGCCCGAAGTCCGCGAGGTACACGTGCTCCGGGTGCTCGCTGTCCGTTCCCTCCGCCACCAGGATGTTGCCCGGCTTCACGTCCCGGTGGACCAGGTCGTGCGCGTGTGCCGCGTCCAGCGCGGACGCCACCTGCACCGCGATCCGCGCCGCCTTGTCCGGCGGCAGCGGGCCCTCCCGGTCCAGGACGGCCCGCAGGTCCTGACCCGGCACGTAGCGCATCGCGATGTACAGCACGCCCTCCGTCTCGCCCGCCTCGAAGACCGGCACGATGTGCGGATGGTCGATCGCGGCCGCGACCCGCGACTCGTGCGCGAAGCGCTTGCGGAACGTGTCGTTCCGGGCCAGCTCCGGGGCGAGCAGCTTGAGCGCGACGGTGCGGTCGAGACGCAGGTCGCGGGCCCGGTACACGACCGCCATCCCGCCGCGTCCGATCTCGCCCTGCACGAGGTAGCCCGCGATCTGCTTGCCGAGGAGCCCGGTGTCCCGCCCGACGGGCAGATCCGTGTCCCGCGTCGCCCCCGGCATCAGTCCTCACCACCCCGACGCCCGTCCGCGAGCCCGCCGCCCTCCGCGTCCACGACACGCGTCGGCTCGGGCCCCGCGTCGTCGGGCGTCACGACCCGGGTCGGCTGCCGGCCGGTACCGGGCGGGGCGTCCGGCGTGACGACCTGGGTCGGTTCGGGGGCGGGGGCGTCCGGTGCGACGACCTGGGTGGGCTCCGGACCGGGCGTCGCGTCCGGGGTGACGACCTGGGTGGGTTCGGGGCTGGGAGGCGCGTGGGGGGTGACGACCTGGGTGGGTTCGGGGCTGGGAGGCGCGTGGGGGGTGACGACCTGGGTGGGTTCGGGGCTGGGAGGCGCGTGGGGGGTGACGACCTGGGTCGGTTCGGGGGCCGGGGCGCTTGGGGTGGCGACTTCGGTCGGCTCTCGGGCCGGGGCGTTCGGCGTGACCGCCTGCGTGGGTTCGGGGGCCGGGGTGCTCGGGGTGACCACCTGTGTCGGCTCTGGAGCCGGGGTGCTCGGGGTGACCGCCTGCGTCGGCTCGGGAGTCGGCGTGCTCGGGAGGGCGACCTGTGTCGGCTCCGGGGATGCGGCCCGCACCGGTTCCGGGGGCGCCGTCGGGACGAGGCGGGTCGGCTCGTGGTCTCGGGGCGTCTCCGCTTCACGTACCGGTGCGGCGGGCTCGGGCGCGGCCGGTGGCTGGGCCGACTCGACGACGCGTGTCGCGCCGGGGCCCGCGGCCGACGCCGCGGCGGGCTCGGCCGGTTCGGCGACGTCCGGGCGGCCCGAGGTCGCGTACGTGGCGAGCGCCGCGCCGTCGCAGTACACCCAGCGCTCGTGCTCCGCGTCGAACAGCCACAGCGACTCGCCGTCCACCACCATCCCCACCCGCAGCCCGCGCGTCCGCCGCCGGAACGTCTCCCCGTCCGAACGGCCCGCCGCCAGCTCCTCCGCCGCCCGCCGGAACCGGCCGAGCGAGTCCTCCGCCCGGGCGATCAGCGGCCGCGGGTCCGCCGTCCTGGCCGGCGGCTGACCGGCCGCCGGCGGGTCCTGCGGCACGGCGACGAGCAGCCGCCCGTCCACCCAGGCCGACCAGCCGTTGGAGCAGACGATCTGCCCCCAGTCGCCGACCCGGTCCACCAGCTGCACCGGCAGGAACGGGTCCAGCGGATCGCTCGGCAGTGACGGATCGGGGGCCTCCCAGGCGGGCAGCCCGTCGCGCGGCACCACATGGGTCGGCCGGAAGTCCGGCAGGACGGGGAGGTCGGGGTAACCCATGGGCGGCCTACTTTCGCATGATCACAGGTTCGTGCCGCCGCAGCAGCCGCGCCACCACGAACCCGAGGACGAGGCACAGGGCCACCAGCATCCCCATGTCGAACAGCCACGCCGCGGCGGTGTGGTCCATCAGCGGATCCGTGGTCTTCTCGTTCGGCGCGACCTTCCCGATGTCGATGGTCGCCCCCATCGCCGCGAACGCCCACCGCGACGGCACCAGCCACGCCAGCTGCTCCACCACCGCCGTGCCGTGCACGGTCAGCAGCCCGCCGCAGAACACCACCTGCACGATGGCGATCAGGACGAGCAGCGGCATCGTCACCTCCTCCTTGCGGACCAGGGCGGAGACGAACAGGCCCAGCATCATCGCCGTGAACGACAGCAGGGCCACCGCCAGCGTCAGCTCGACCAGGGGCGGCATCAGCACGCCCTTGCCGTCCGGCACGTTCAGCGGCACGCCGACCAGGGCGACCAGCGTCAGGACCACCGCCTGCACCACCGTCACCAGGCCGAGGACGACCACCTTCGACATCAGGTACGCGGAGCGCGAGAGGCCGACGGCTCTCTCCCGGCGGTAGATGGTCCGCTCCTTCACCAGCTCCCGCACCGCGTTCGCCGCACCCGTGAGCACCCCGCCCACGCACAGGATCAGCAGCACGTTCATCGTCGACTCGGGCCCGAGGCTGCCCTCCGACAGCGCCCGCGCCATCGCACCCATCACGAACGGCAGCGCGACCATGACGACCAGGAACGTCCGGTCGGCGCTGAGCGCCGCCGCGTACCGGCGGACCAGGGTCCGCAGCTGCCCGCCCCAGCTCTGCGCCTTCGGCGGCGGCCCCGGCGGCTCGGCGGCCCCGGGCGTCCCCTCGGGCAGCCGCGGCCGCTCCATCGCGTCCGCGACGTACTGCCGCTGGAACCGCGACGCCCGGTACTGACCGGCCCAGTCCCGGTCCCGCTCCGCCTCGAACGCCTCGAACGCCTCCGGCCACTGGTCGTAACCGAAGAAGCCGAGCGCGTCGCCGGGCGGCCCGTAGTACGCGATCCGGCCGCCGGGGGCCAGCACGAGCAGCCGGTCGCACACGTCGAGGCTGAGCACGCTGTGCGTGACGACGATGACCGTCCGCCCGTCGTCGGCCAGCCCGCGCAGCATGTGCATCACGGACCGGTCCATGCCCGGGTCGAGCCCGGACGTCGGCTCGTCGAGGAACAGCAGCGACGGCTTCGTCAGCAGTTCGAGCGCCACGCTCACCCGCTTGCGCTGCCCGCCGGACAGACTGTGGATCGGCTGGTCCGCGCGCTGCTCCAGGCCCAGTTCGGTGATGACCTCGTCGACCCGGGCCCGTCGCTCGTCGCGCCCGGTGTCCTCGGGGAAGCGCAGTTCGGCGGCGTAGGTGAGCGCCCGGCGCACGGTGAGCTGCAGGTGCAGGATGTCGTCCTGCGGGACGAGGCCGATGCGCTGGCGCAGCTCGGCGTAGTCGCGGTAGAGGTCCCGGCCGTCGTACAGGACCGTGCCGCGGTCGGCGGGCCGCTGACCGGTCAGCGCGCCGAGCAGCGTCGACTTGCCGGCGCCGCTGGGGCCGACGACCGCGAGCAGGGTCTTCTGGCCGACCGGGAAGGTCACGTCGTCGAGGAGCGTCTTGCGGCCCCGGTCGACGGTGACCGCGAGTTCCTGCACGTCGAGGGAGATCTCCCCGGTGTCGGTGAACTCGACGAGCTTGTCCCCGATCAGGCAGAACGCGGAGTGGCCGACGCCGACGATGTCGGCGGGGGTGACGCGGGCGCGGGTGACCGGACGGCCGTTGAGGTACGTGCCGTTGTGGCTGCCGACGTCGTAGATCCAGTACGTGCCGTCCGGGTGGGCGCGCAGTTCCGCGTGCCGCCGCGAGACGACGAGATCGTCGATCACCAGGTCGTTGTCGGCCCCGCGCCCGATCCGGACGGTACGGGTCGGCAGCGGCCGGATCGACGTCGGCTGCCGGAAGGTCCCCGTGGCGGCGGGGTGCGAGACGGAGGAGGGGCGGGGCGGGGTAAGGGCGGTGGGCTCGGCGGCGTACGGCTCGGCGGGCTCGGAGGGCTCGGTGGCGTACGGCTCCGAGGGCTCGGCGGGCGGTGGTGCGTACGGCGGGGGCGCGGGTTGCGCTGGTTGCGCTGGTTCGGCCGGCTCCGCCGGTGCCGGTGGCGCGGGCGTCTGGGGCGGCGGGGGCGCCGTCCGGTGGCCGGAGAGGACCGCGCGGGGCCCGTCGTCCGGGTGCCCGAAGCGGATCACCGTGCCCGGCCCGACGTCGCTGGCCGTCAGGACCCGGCGCCCGGCGGCGTACGTGCCGTTCGTACTGCCCTCGTCGCGCAGGGTCCAGTGGTCGCCCTCGGCCCGCAGCAGCGCGTGGTGCCAGGACGCGCGGGCGTCGGCCAGCACGATGTCGCTGGTGGGGTCGCGCCCGATGCGGTACACCCGGCTCGGACTCATCAGGGTCGTGTCCCCGTCGAGCTCCAGGACCAGCTCGGGCGCGGCGGGCACGACGGGCCGCTCTCCCATGCGTGAATTTTATCTTCCGGGTCCGCCGCCCGCCTGGGAGAGCCCGCCCCGCCGCCCGGTATGGTGGTCCGCCGCACCGGCGCGGACGGGCGGCGGACGGCTCGCGGCGACGAGGAGGACACGGTGCCGAAGGGGACCACCGGGCGACGGCCCCGTACCCGCGCCGCACTGCTGAAGGCGGCGCTCGAGAGCTTCGCCGAGCAGGGCTACCACGCCTCCTCCATCGAGCAGATCTGCGAGCGCGCCGGTTTCACCCGCGGCGCCTTCTACTCGAACTTCAGCAGCAAGGACGAGCTGTTCCTCGCGCTGTTCGACGAGCACAGCGAGCGGACCGTCACCAGGCTCGCGCAGGCGGTCGACGCGCTGGAGCCGGAGGACCTCACCCTGGAGGGCCTCGCCGCGCTCGCCGCGCGGATCGAGCCGGAGGAGCGCGACTGGTACCTGGTCACCACGGAGTTCACGCTGTACGCGATCCGGGACCGGCAGGCCGCGTGGGTCCTGGCCCGGCACGACGCCCGGCTGCGGGCCGAACTCGCCCGGGGCCTGACGGCCGCGCTGCGCCGGGCCGGCCGCGAACTGACCGTGGACCCCGACCGGTTCGCCCGGCTCCTGGTCGCGCTGCGCGAGGGCGGCCTGGCGCAGAGCTACGTCGAGCCGGACGAACTCCCGCCGGGCGCACTGGAGAAGGACTTCCTTCCGTACCTCCTCGCCGCCGTCACCGCACCGGCGGAACCGACCGGAGCCGGTCCCATCGGCTGATCAGCGCACGCCACCGTCGACGAGCCGCCGATGGTCCGACTCGGACTCAGACGGCGACTCCCCCTCCGCATCGCCCGCCCCGGAGGCACTCCCCTCCGGCGCGCCGAAGCGGGCCAGCAGGTGCCAGACCTTCTTGACGTCCTGCCGGTCGTGGCGCCCCGACTCGGCCGCCTCCTGCACGATCCTGGCGTCCAGGACCCCGTCGACGGCCAGCGCGGCGCCCAGCTCCACGTACTGCGGGCCCCGGTAGTCCGGGTGCCGGCGCAGCTCCTCGACGGTGAGCCGGAAGCCGCCGTGCCACTCGACGGGGCACGGCAGCCGGCGGGCGGCGGCCTCGACGTCGGTGCCGCGGTGGCTCGGGTCCAGGACCAGGGCCTCCACATGCCGGGCGAGGTCGACCGGGCCGTGGATCTGCGCCTCGATGTAGTCGTCGAGGGGATCGGCGTCGTCCGCGTCCGCGAGGGCTATCAGCGCCATGCGGTCGACCACGCCGAAGTCGGTCGGCTCCAGGAAACTGTCCGGGTAGCAGAAGGTCCCGCGGGCGAGGGTGTCCGCGGTCAGCCGCAGATGCGCCGAGCCGAAGCGCGGGGCGGCCCCGTAGGGGCGGCGGCGATGGTCGAGCGCGCCGTACACGGGGCGCTCGTGCGGCGCGGCGTCGTCGTACGCGCCCCCGAAGATCCGGCTCTCCCAGCGCCAGCGGTCGCCGCCGGGTCGCGCGGTGAGCCCGCCGTTGCTGGTGCCGGTGACGAACTGGGAGCGGTAGACGCCGTCCTCGGCGAGGCGGTCGAGGAAGTGCGGGTGGAAGTTGAGCGTGACGCGGAGCGAAGGGTCGAGCGGCGCGCCGGCCGAGCGGGCGGCGACGTGCGCGAGGGCGCGGGCCTGGGGCGCGCCGCTCGCCGGCGCTGCGGGTGGCAAGGTGTCCATCGACGCAGTCTGCGGCACGGAACGGGCTTGCGGCACGTGAGTATCGCTGACTACGGTCGGACGGAAAGCGCTTGCTGAAAGGGAGTTCGCCGCGTGCCGACCTCGGACGTCCTCGTCTACACCCGCACCGCCGGCTACCGCCACGACTCCATCCCGGCGGGCGCCCGCGCCCTGACGGAACTGGCGGCAGAACTGGGCCTGGCGGCCGAGACGACGGACGATCCGGGCGCGTTCACCGCGGAGCGGCTGGAGCGCTGCGCGGCGGTGGTCCTCCTCTCCACCACGGGCCGCGTCCTCACCGACCCGGCGCGGGAGGCCCTGGAGGCGTACGTCCGGGCCGGCGGCGGTCTGCTCGCCGTCCACGCCGCGGCCAACGCCGAACCCGACTGGCCCTTCTACGGCGCACTGCTCGGCACCCGCTTCGCCGGACACCCGCCGCTCCAGCCCGGCCTGGTCCACGTCGAGGACCCCGCCCACCCGGCGACCGCCGGACTGCCGGAGCCGTGGCACTGGACCGACGAGTGGTACGACTTCACCGCCCACCCCCGCCGCCCCGGCGTCCACGTCCTGCTGCGCGCCGACGAGTCCACCTACGAGGGCGGCACCCACGGCGCCGACCACCCGCTGGCCTGGTGCCACGAGAACCTCGGCGGCCGCTTCCTCTTCACGGCCCTGGGCCACACCCCGGAGTCGTACGCCACCCCCGCCTTCCGCACCCACCTGACCGGCTGCCTCCACTGGACGACGCGCGGGCGGCGCGAAGAGCGGCACGCGCCGCCGGCCCGCGACGGGCAACAGCGGTGATCACCGAGGTGCGCCCCACTGCTCGTCCGCCTTCTCGGTCGTCCGCAGTCGCCACTTGGAGGGCCCCGCGGCGTTCACCGGCTCCTCGACCAGCTTTCCTTCCTTGATCATCTTCTTCACGTAGGCGCGCCACCGCTCGATGCCGTACTCGCGCGTCCACCGCATGCGAACGTCCTCATCCGGCGGGTAGTAGCGCTCGTTCACGATGATCGGCACGCGCGCGTTCATGATCTTGTCCTTGAAGAACGCCTCCATCGCGTTGTCGTCGACCGGCTCCGCGGGAAGGCCGAGCAGTTCCCTCATGCGGCGCGGACTGCCCGTCAGCTCGTTCTGGGTGAGCAACTCGGACACCTGCTTGTACGAGTCGCCGACCAACGCGTCCCCCGACGCCTGCGAGAGGTCCAGCCGGTCCACCTGACACGAGGTCAGCTGAACGGTGACCCCCGGGCCGACGACCAGGTGCCGGATCTCCGACTGGTCGAGAGTCACCCGCCCCGAACCGCCGAGTTCGAGGCGGCCGACGATGATCCGCCGCGCAGATCGCGGGACGTCAGCCGTTCCGTTCACCCGCGCCCACAACTCTCCGAGGCTGGCCATGGCCGGGCGGCAATCGTCGGGATCCTCCGCGGCGTTCACGCGCGCCTGGAGCTCGGCGATCACGCGCTCGATCTTCTCGTCCCGGGCCTGCGGCCACATCGTGTGGATCAGCTGCGCGCACAGTGCCGAGATCGCGACATGGGAGAGCAGGGACAACGCCTGCTGCAGAGGAACCCGCGTGACCTGGCGGGCCAGGAAGTGCTCGGCGATCGCAAGGTGGGTGAAACTGAAGGAGAGTTCCTCGTCCGACCACTCGGCGCTCATGCCGCACAGCGCGATCAGCCGACGCTTGCGATCGAGGGAGAGGCCGTGCTCCAGGGCCTGCTCCGCGGCCAGCGCCAGTTCCTCCTCGGAGACCTCGGGCGTCACCTTGCGCGCACTCATCTCGGCGACTTCACAGAAGATCTCGGCGAGTTCCTCCTGACGGAACAGCAACGTCCCCTGCTGTCCGACGAGCTTGCTCAATTCTCGCTGGAGGTAGGTGTCGACCACGAACCGCAGGAAGTCCGCCGACGGGTCGGTCTGCTTCCAGGCGGCGTAGGCGAGACAGAAGAACGGTGTGGTCAGAAGCTGCCGGACCTCGGGAGCGTCCTCCGCGGCCGTCATGTCGATCGACAGGTGTCCGGTGAGTTCGAGCAACTGCGCGCGCTGCCAGGGCTGGAGCTTCATCGTCGTCAGCCGGTGGCGCGAGTTCTTGGAGGGATGTTCCGTGAGGCTGTTCCACAAGCGCGCCTCGGAGTAGCTCGAGCGCGCCGAGAGGATGACGGCTCCTCTGTTGCTCAGGTCGTCCAGGATCGGCTGCAGGCCCGACAGCGGATTGTCGTACGTGCGGAAGCCCAGCATCTCGTCGAATCCGTCGATCACCAGGATCGCCAGACCGGCGCGACACAGGGCGAGCACCGATTCCCGGTCCAGGATTCTCGTCCCTGCGACCCGGTCGTTGATCAGCTGCCTCAGGCTGCTGGCACTGGACCTGCTGGACGAGATGTAGATGACCACGGGTTCGAGGTCGTCGCTCGTGGTGGTCAGCGACTCCCGCGCGAACTGAAGCAGGCTGTGGGTCTTTCCGGAGCCGGCCTCACCGGTCAGGGTGATGAGGTTGGTGCTGCCGCGGTAGGAGTTGACCCCCTGGGTGACCTCGGCACAGGCCTGAGTGATGGTCAGGTTGCGCTGGACTCCCCGGTACTCGTCCTCGTACTCGACCAGCGTCGGAACATGGGGGACGCGCTGCGGCAGGTGAGGGAACAGTTCCTGGCTGATCCGCTTCTCGGTCGCGAGATGCTCCTCGAGTTCCTCGAGTAACCGCTTCTTCAACAGCGACCAGTTGCACACGTCCGCGAGGAACGCCTTGTACGGCTTCGGGCCTTCTGGGGAGAGCCACACCCTTGCGTGGTCGGCGGTGACCTCGAACCGGTCGACGCGGGGGACTGCCCCGTCCGAGCTGCGACGGTCCCAGCGCACCACGATCGGATCGGGCGGCGACACCAAGGTGTAGACGGAGTCCCGTTCGGCGAAGCCCCTGAGGTCGCGTGCGATGTCCTGGGCGAATTCGTCGAGAAGGCGGTCGCCGCGCTGGACATCCAGGCTCTTCAGTGCGTCGACGACGTCGCGATCGGTGACATCGATCGCCTCGCCCCGGCGGGGCCAGTAGGTGGCGGCTGTTCCCGAGAAGGAGTGCAGCGCGGCGAGCCGGCCGTTGGTCGCGCGGAAGAAGGGAGCCAACTCGTCGACGTGGCCGTGGTCGTGCAGGCGCACGATCCGCTCCGCGTTCTCCGACACCACCTTGTGCAAGGCCGCCAGGTCGATGTCCTGCGGCATCGGGCCGCCGTGACACACCTGATTGCGTACCTTCCTGATCGACATCCCGGGCTCGGCCACCACGGGGACGTTGATGCTGAGGGCGACGGCCGATGCCTCAGCATGGCACTCGGCACAGCCCAGCCTCTCGCTCTGCAGCCTGCTGTAATCGGCCCACTTCTCCAGCGAGCCCGGTGTGCTGAACTTGGCGGGCTTCGGGTCCGCTGCCGCGCAGAGCAGGCCGAGCACGCGGAGTTGGTATTCGACGTGGACCAACGTCCTGAACGGTTCCTGCTCCGGGTCCGGTGCCGCGACGAGGTCCGCGATGGTCAACATTCACTCCAGACCACTCATGAGTTGGAGGGCCCCGCGGATCTCATGGTGTCGTGGAAGGCCGATCGGATCCTGGCACCCTGTCGAGTGATCCGGAGCCTACCGGCTGCCGCGCGCGACGTCAGCGTCACGGCGACCCGATGCCGGACCCCCGTCCGGCAGGGTCGTGTGCAGGTGGGTGAGGAAGGCGCGGGCGGCGGGGCTCGGGGGGCCGGCGGCGCGGTGGGCCAGGGCGACGCGGCCGCGGAGGGTGGGGCGTACGAGGCGCAGGACGCGCAGGCCGTCCGGGACCGGCTCGTCGCCCCACGGCAGGACCGCCGGCCCCAGCCCCCGTGCGGCGAGCTGCCGCACCAGCTGCGGGGACGCCGCCTCGAACGCCACGCGCGGGGCGAACCCGGCCCGCGCGCAGGCCCGTTCGAGCACCGCCCGGACGCCCGTCCCGCGCGGCAGGCAGATCAGCTGACGCTCCGCCAGCTCCGCGAGGGCCACCTCCTCGCGGCCCGCCAGCGGATCGGTGTCCGCGACCGCCACGGCCAGCGGCTCGTCGACCACCACCCGGTACGCGAGCCCCGGCGGCGGTTCCGCGTCCGCCGTGCCCAGCAGCGCGAGGTCCAGCTCGCCGGAGAGCAGCGCCGCACGCATCCGCTCCGACGAGTCCTCCGTCAGCGAGACCTCCACCCCCGGGTGCGCGTCCCGGAACTCCGCGAGCAGTGCGGGCAGTTCGAAGGCCTCGCCTGCGACGCCCGACACGGTCCCGAGCGTGACCCGGCCGCGCAGCAGCCCCGTGTACGCGTCCACCGCCTGCCGCGCCCCCGCCACCGCCGCCAGCGCGGCCCGCGCGTACGGCAGCACCGCCCGCCCCACCTCCGTCGGCGTCACCGTCCGGCCCGACCGGTCGAGCAGCGGCTGGCCGAGCTCCCGCTCCAGCTGCCGGATCTGCGCGCTCAGCCCCGGCTGGGACAGGTGCAGCCGGGCCGCGGCCCGTGTGAAGCCGCCCTCCTCGACCACCGTGACGAAGTACCGGAGACGACGCAGTTCCATAATCGGTGATTCTAGGAGGGAGAAGGAGCAGGTCTTGGACTTGTGCCCCTGCTCGTCCGCACCCTTGTTCCATGAGCGACGCCCCCACCACGACCGGCCGCAACGTTCCCGGCACCGCCGCCCTCCGTGCCATGATCGCGGCCGAGCGCCGCGAGCTGGCGGACCTCCTCGACGGCCTGGACGACGCACAATGGCGGGCCCCGAGCCTCTGCGCCGGCTGGCGGGTCCGCGAGGTGGCCGCCCACATGTCCATGGGTTTCCGGCTGTCCCTGCCCGCGACGCTCGTCGAGCTGGCCCGGGCGCGCGGCAGCCTCCACCGCATGACCGACCGCGTCGCCCGCCGCGACGCCGCCGCCCACTCCACCGCCGCACTCGCCGCCTTCCTCCGGGACCACGCCCACCACCCCTGGAAGCCGCCCGTCGGCGGCCTCGCCGGCGCGCTCGGCCACGACGTCGTCCACGGCCTCGACATCACCGTCGCCCTCGGTCACGGACGCCGCGTCCCCGCCGACCGGGTGCGCGTGCTCCTCGACGCGGTCCGCCCCGGCGGCCTGCGGTTCTTCGGCGCCGACCTCGACGGCGTACGCCTCGTGGCGGACGACCTCGACTGGTCGTACGGCAGCGGCAGCCCCGTCCACGGCGCGGCCCAGGACCTGCTGCTGCTCACCTTCGGCCGCCGCGTCCCCGCCGGACGGCTGCGCGGCGCGGCGAGCGGCCGGTTCGTCCGCGAGGCCCCGGGTGACACCGCCGGGTGACGCCCGGGTTCCATCGGCCCTCTCCCGATTGCGTCCGCCGCGCGGCCGGGGGAGGGTCGGAGCGTCGAGTCGGCAGAGGAGACGCCATGCCCATCGCCACCGTGAACCCCGCCACCGGCGAGACCGTCCGGACGTACGAGCCGCACACGCCCGACGAGGTCGAACGGCGGATCGCGGCCGCCCACGAGACCTTCCTGACGTACCGCACCACCTCCTTCGACGAGCGCGCCCGGCTCATGCGCCGCGCCGCCGACCTGCTCGACGAGGACCGCGACGACATCGCCCGCACCATGACCGTCGAGATGGGCAAGACGTTCACCGCCGCCCGCGCCGAGGCCGCCAAGTGCGCCAAGGCGATGCGCTGGTACGCGGACCGCGCCGAGGCCCTGCTCGCCGACGAGCGGCCCGCCGACGCCGACGTACGGGACTCCGGCGCCGAGTCCGCCCGCGTCGTGTACCGGCCCCTCGGACCCGTCCTCGCCGTCATGCCCTGGAACTTCCCGCTCTGGCAGGTCGTGCGGTTCGCCGCGCCCGCCCTGATGGCCGGGAACACCGGCCTGCTCAAGCACGCCTCGAACGTCCCGCAGACCGCCCTCTACCTCGGCGGACTGTTCCACCGCGCGGGCTTCCCCGAGGGCTGCTTCCAGACCCTGCTGATCGGTTCCGGCGAGGTGGAGGCGGTACTCCGCGATCCTCGCGTGGCCGCCGCGACCCTCACCGGCAGCGAGCCCGCCGGCCGGTCCGTGGCCTCCGTCGCGGGCGACGAGGTCAAGAAGACGGTCCTGGAACTCGGCGGCTCCGACCCGTACATCGTCATGGCCACCGCCGACGTCCGGCAGGCCGCCGAGACGGCGGTCACCGCCCGCGTCCAGAACAACGGCCAGTCGTGCATCGCCGCCAAGCGGTTCATCGTGCACGGGGACGTCTACGACTCCTTCGCCGAGGACTTCGCCGCGCGCATGAACGCGCTCACCGTCGGCGACCCGCTCGCCGACGGCACCGACGTCGGCCCGCTCGCCACCGAACAGGGCCGTCGCGACCTGGAGGAGCTCGTCGACGACGCCGTGTCCAAGGGCGCGGAGGTGCTCTGCGGCGGCTGCCGGCCGGACGGCCTGCCGGCGGGCTGGTACTACCGGCCCACGGTGCTCGCCGGCATCACGCCGGAGATGCGCATCCACCGCGAGGAGGCGTTCGGGCCGGTGGCGACGCTGTACCGGGTCGCGGACATCGACGAGGCCGTTCACGTCGCCAACGACACGCCCTTCGGCCTGAGTTCGAACGTCTGGACGCTCGACGACGCCGAGGTGGACCGCTTCGTCCGGGACCTCCAGGCCGGCGGCGTCTTCGTCAACGGCATGACCGCCTCGCACCCCGCGTTCCCGTTCGGCGGCGTCAAGCGCTCCGGGTACGGGCGGGAGCTCTCCGGGCACGGGATCAAGGAGTTCTGCAACATGACGACGGTCTGGCAGCGGCAGACCCGCGAGTGACCCGGGGGCGAGCCGGGAGCGACCTGCGGGCCCCGCCGGTCAGCGGCCCCGCGGAGTCCGGCCGTCAGCGGTCCCACGGAGCCCAGCCGCGAGCGCCCTCGCGGAGCCTCGCCCGTCGGCGCCCCCGGGGAGCCCCGCCGTCAGCGCCCCCGCGGGCTCCACGGTCACCGACCCCAGAGGCCAGCCGTCACCGCCCCCGCCCAAGCCCAGCCGTCAGTGACTCTTCGGTGCCTCGCACGTACGGGTCCACTGCAGGAGGTCGTCCGCCGCCCAGGTGTTGATCACCCGCTCCGTCGGCACGCCGCACTCCTCCGCCCGCGCGCAGCCCAGGATCTGCCACTCCAGCTGACCCGGCGCGTGGGCGTCGGTGTCCACCGAGAAGAACACGCCCGCCGCGACGGCCTGCCGCAGCAGACGGCGCGGCGGATCCAGGCGCTCCGGGCGGCTGTTGATCTCCACCGCCGCCCCGGACTCCGCACAGGCCGCGAAGACCTCCTCCGCGTCGAACTCCGACTCCGGCCGCCCCCGCCCCGTCACCAGCCGTCCCGTGCAGTGCCCCAGCACGTCGAGCAGCGGGTTCCGCACCGCTCGCACCATCCGCCGGGTCATCGCCGGCGCCTCCATCCGCAGCTTCGAGTGCACGGAACCCACCACCAGGTCGAGCCGTTCGAGGAGTTCCGGCTCCTGGTCCAGCTCGCCGTCCGGCAGGATGTCGCACTCGATCCCGGTCAGCAGCCGGAACGGCGCCCAGCGCTCGTTGAGTTCCGCCACCACGTCCAGCTGTTCGCGCAGCCGCTCCGGCGACAGCCCGCGCGCCACCGTCAGCCGCGGCGAATGGTCGGTCAGCACCGCCCACTCGTGCCCGAGGCCCGCGGCCGCGCGCCCCATCGCCTCGATCGACGCCCCGCCGTCGGACCAGTCCGAGTGCAGATGGCAGTCGCCGCGCAGCGCCGACCGCAGCGCCTCGCCGCCGGTCGCCGAGCCCACGTCGAAGGAGTCCGCCAACTCCTGTTCCAGCCGGGCGAGATACGCCGGCACCTGGCCGGCCAGCGCCTCCCGGACCACCGCCGCCGTCTTCGGTCCGAGCCCCTTCACCTTCTCCAGCGTCCCGGCCTCCGCCCGGCGTTGCGCCTCGCCCGGCTCCATGGCCTCCACGGCGGCCTGGGCGTTGCGGAACGCGCGGACGCGGTACGTGGGTTCGTGCGCGCGCTCCAGCAGGTACGCGATCCGGTTCAGCGCGGCCACCGGGTCCATGGGGTTCCTTTCGTCCGAGCGGGCAGCGGCCGGGGCCGCCCGCGAGCCTCACGTCGCTCCCGCCTCCGTACCGACCGCGGCCCCCGCCCCCGAGCCGGCCGGCGGGCCGATCTCGCACCACACCGCCTTGCCCTCGCCACGCGGTTCCACCCCCCACCGGTCCGACAGGGCGTCGAGCAGCAGCAGCCCCCGTCCCGAGGTCGCCGCCTCGCCCGGAGTGCGTCGCCGGGGCCAGGCGCTGGAACGGTCCTGCACCGACAACCGGACGCGCCGGACCGGCTCCGGCAGCACCTCCAGGGTCAGCACCGCACCGCCCTCCGTGTGCAGCAGCACGTTCACCAGCAGCTCGCCGGTGAGCAGCTCCGCGTCGTCGGCCAGCTCCGGCATGTTCCAGTCGCGCAGCGCCTGCCCGACCGCCGCCCGCGCGTCCGACAGGCCCTGCGGGTCGGCCTGGTGGATGTACTGGTGGATGCGCGGTGCCCGCGGCGTACCGGGGTCCGGGCTGCGGCGCAGGACGAGCAGGGCCACGTCGTCGCCCGGCCCCCACCGCTCCCACAACTGCTCCGACAGGTGATCGGCCAGCGCCTCCGCCTGTGGCGGCCCGCTGCTCACGGCCGCCGCCAGCGCCTCCATCCCCGACTCGATGTCCGAGCCGGGCTGCTCGACCAGCCCGTCCGTGTACAGCACCAGCGTCTCGCCCGGCACCAGGTCGAGCCGGGTCTCCGGGTACTCCTCCTCGCCGAACACCGACGCGAGGCCGAGCGGCAGCCCGCCCCGCAGCTTCGGCCGGCCGACCCGGCCGTCGGTGTGCCGGATCAGCGGGCCGAGGTGCCCGGCCCGTACCGCCCGCACCGTCCCGGTGCTCAGGTCCACCTGCGCGTACGTGCAGGTCGCGAAGCGGTTCGTGTCCAGCTCGGCCAGAAACCGGGAGGCGCGGGCGAGCACCGTGGCCGGGGCGTGGCCCTCGCCCGCGTACGCGCGCAGCGCGATCCGCAGCTGGCCCATGATGGCGGCGGCGTGGGTGTCGTGCCCCTGCACGTCGCCGACGACCACGCCGACCCGCCCGCGGGGCAGCGGGACCACGTCGTACCAGTCCCCGCCGACCTGCCGTCCGCTCCACGCCGCGTGGTACCGGACCGCGATCTCCCCGCCCGAGATCTCCGGGATGCGGCGCGGCAGCATGGTCTCCTGCAGGCCGGTGGCCAGCTCCCGCTCCTCGTCGAAGAGCAGCGCCCGCTGCAGCGACTGCGCGACGATCGCCGCCAGACCCAGGCTGAGGTTGCGCTCGTCGGCGTTGAAGGCCGTGCGCCCCCGGTAGAACAGCGCCATCCCGCCGATCGAGCGGGCCTGCGCGACCAGCGGCAGATAGGCGGCGGCACGGAACCGCAGCCGCTCCAGGTACGGGGCCAGGGCCGGGAAGTCCCGGCCCAGGGTGGGCAGCGAGGTGACGAACCGGGGCCGCCCGCTCAGCACGGTCTCGGCGAGCGGCAGCCCGCGGTCCAGGCGGCGGCTGCGGAAGTCGTTCAGGACCTCCAGCGACTCGCCGCTCAGCGCGATGATGTTGAGCGCGCCGTTCTCGACCAGGCCGAGCGCCAGGCCGTCCGCGCCGAGCCGGGCCAGCCCGCCGGGGCCGGTCAGCGCGGCGGTCACGTCGTCGACGGTCACGGCGCGGGACAGGGCGTGCGTGGTGCGCTCCACGATGTTGGTCTGCACCTCGCGGCGCTTCTCCAGCTCCAGCACGAAGGCCGAGTGGGTCACCTCGGCGGTCGCGTCCCGGACGATGCCCACGATCCGGTGCGCCATGCCCTCCGCGTCGCGCAGGATGCGCGCCTGCACGTGCGTCCACTGGACGGCGCCGTCGCCGCGCTCGGTCCGGAAGTACGCGCTGTACGAGGTGTTGCCGCTGATGATCGCCTCGCGGATCACCCCTTCGAGCCGGGCCCGCTCGTCGGCGTCGAGCATGGTCACGACGGACGCGGGCCGGGAGTCGAAGGTCGCCGGGTCGAGGCCGAAGACCAGCAGACCGGCGTCGTCGACGTCGATGGTGCCGGCCGTCAGATCCCAGTCGAAACTGCCCGTGCGGTTCATCGCGAGCCGCTCGGTGGGGCCGATCTCGCCGTTGCGCGGCTCGTCCGGCGCCTGGCGCGGGGGCGAGCCGGCAGACGGGCGCCGGTCGTGTTCGGTCATCCTCCTCATTGTCGAACCGGCGACCCGGGAACGCCATGGCGCTGCACGTCCCGTCCGCCCGCACCTGTACCGGATTGCTCCGAACGGACGCAGTGCGGGTGCGCGGCGGGGCACGGGGGTGTGGGGCGGGGGCGGCAGGGGCGCGGATGGCGGTGGCGGGGCGCCGGGGCGGGGCGTCGGGGAGCGCCGTGGCTGGGCGTCGGGGCGTGCGCAGTGCCGGGGACGGGACGGGGACAATGGGCCGGTGAACCCCTCCTACCGCATCCTCGGCCCCACCCGCGCGCCCGGCCCGGACGGGGCCGAGGTCGTGCTCGGGGGCGGACGGCTGCGCGCGCTGGTCGCCGCGCTGGCGGCGGCGGGCGGACGCGCCGTGGACGTCACCGGCCTGGTCGCCCAGGTGTGGGGCGAGGACGACACGCCCGCGGCCGAGCGGACGCCGGCGCTTCAGGCACTGGTCGGACGGGCGCGCCGGACCCTGGGCCGGGACGCGCTGCTGTCCGGCCCGGGCGGGTACCGGCTCGCGGTGGACCGCGACGACGTGGACCTGCACCGCTTCGAGCGGCTCGCCGATGAGGGCGCGGCCGCCCTGCGGGCCGGTGACGCGGGCCGGGCGGCGACCCTCCTCGACGAGGCCCTGGGGCTGTGGCGCGGTCCGGCCCTCGTGGATCTCCCCGGCCGGGACGCCGACCCGCGCGTCGTACGCGCCGAACGGCGGCGCGTCGAGGCGCGCCGGGACCGGCTGGCCGCCGAGGCGGCGCTCGGTCGCGCGGCCGGCGCGCTCGCCCCGCTGGCGGCCCTGGCCGCGGAGCACCCGCTGGACGAGTCCGTGCACGCCCTGCGGCTGCGCGCGCTGCGCGCGGCGGGGCGGCCGGCGGAGGCGCTGGAGGCGTACGAGGAGGTCCGCGCGCTGCTCGCGGAACGGCTGGGCACGGACCCGGGTCCGGAACTGCGCGCGCTGCACGAGGAGTTGCTGCGCCCGGCGACGCCCAGCGAGCGGCACCGAGCGACCCCGGCGCTTCCGGTGCTTCCGGCGCGACTGACGTCCTTCGTCGGCCGGGACGCGGAACTCGACCTGGTCGCGGGGGAGTTGTCCGTCCGTCGCCTCGTGACGCTGACCGGCGTCGGGGGAGTGGGCAAGACCCGGCTGGCCGCGGAGGCGGCGGACCGGGCGGGCGCGGCCTGGCCGGACGGCGTGCGGCTCGTCGAATTCGCGGCGGTACGGGACGGGGCCGCGGTCCCGGCCGCCGTGCTGACCGCGCTCGGCGCCCGCGAGACCCAGCTCTGGGCGGGCCCCGGCGCGCCGGAGCAGCAGGGCCGCGACGCGCTGACGCGCCTGGTCGAGCACTGCGGACGGCAGCGGATGCTCGTGCTCCTGGACAACTGCGAGCATGTGGTGGGCGCGGCGGCGGCGTTGGCGGAGTCGGTGCTGGCGCAGTGCCCGGGGGTGACGATCCTGGCGACGAGCCGTGAGCCGCTGGGGGTGCCGGGGGAGGTGGTGCGGCCGGTGGAGCCGTTGCCGCAGGCGACGGCGCTGCGGCTGTTCGCGGAGCGCGGGGCGGCGGCGCGGCCCGGGTTCGCGGTGGAGGACGATTTGGAGGCGGCGCAGGAGATCTGCCGGCGTCTGGACGGTCTGCCGCTGGCCATCGAGCTGGCGGCGGCGCGGCTGCGGGTGCTGACCGCGCGGCAGATCGCCGACCGCCTCGACGACCGCTTCCGGCTCCTGACGACCGGCGCGCGCACGGTCCTGCCGCGCCAGCAGACGCTGCGCGCGGTCGTCGACTGGTCCTGGGACCTGCTCACCGAGCCCGAACGCACGGTCCTGCGCCGCCTGTCGGTCTTCTCCGGCGGCTGCGACCTGGCAGCCGCCGAAGCCGTCTGCACCCCAGCGACCCCAGCGACCCCGGCGACCCCGGCGACCCCGGCGGCCGACACCCCCGACACCCCCGACACCCTCGACCTCCTCGCCGCACTTGTCGACAAGTCGCTCGTCGTCGCCGCGCCCGACCCAGGAACCGGGCAGATGCGCTACCGGCTCCTGGAGACCGTGGCCGAGTACGGGGCCCAGCGGCTCGACGAGGCCGGGGAGCGGGCGGAGGTGGAGTGGCGGCATCTCGTGCACTACCGGGAGCTGGCCAGGACCACCGATCCCGAGCTGCGCGGGCCCCGGCAGGGGGTCGGGCTGATGCGGCTGGAGGCCGAGCACGAGAACGTGCGTGCCGCGCTGCGCACGGCCGTCGCGCGCGGCGCGGAGGAGGAGGGCCTGTGCCTGGTCCTCTCGATGGGCTGGTTCTGGCAGCTCCGCGAGCACCAGGACGACGTGCGCACCTGGTGCGCCGCCGTCGCCGGCCTCGGCCCCGACCCCTTCGCCCCGCCGCTCCGCCCCGCACCGCCGCTCGCCGTCCGCCCGAACGACACCGCGCCGCCGTGGCCGGCGGAGCAGCTGTGGGAGGCCCGGCGCGCCGTGCGGATCCTGCTCGTCGGCGCGCAGGGAGGCGACGGCGCGGACGCCTTCGAGGACCCGCAGGCCCGCGCCCGCCTGGCCGCGCTGGTCGACGCGTACCGCCCCGGCCTGCCGCAGAACCGCCGGCAGCCCGGCCTCATGTGGTACTTCGCGCGTCTGATGCTCGGCGAGTACGCCTCGCTCGCCGAGGCTCTGGACGCCCTCGTCGGGGCCTGCGAACAGGGCGGCGGCGGCCCGGGCGCGGATGCCTGGGACCTGGGCTTCGCGCTGCTGATGCGCGCCAGACTGCTCGGCGGCAGGGACGCGGACGCGGACCGCGCCCTCGCCGTCTTCGAGGCCGCCGGCGACTCGTGGGGCGTCGCCGAGTCCCTGTCGGCGCGCGGAGAGGCGTACGAACGCGCCGGCCGCCTGCACGACGCCGCCGCGGACTTCGAACGGGCCATGGGCGCCGCCGTGGACCTGCGGGCCTGGTCCCAGGTGCCGGTCTTCAAGGCCCGCCTCGCCGGCGTACGGCTGCGCACCGCGGCCGGCGACCCGGCCGCCCTGGAGGCCGCCGAACGGGCGCTGGCCGAGGCCGTCGACGAGGCGGAGCGGCTGCGCGGCGAGGCGCTGAGCACCGCGGGCCTGTTGCTGGTCCAGCACTACGGCGAGAGCGGCCGCACGGCGCTGGCGCGGGAGCAGCTCGCCCGGCTGGAAGCGCGGTTCACCGGCGACACGCCCGACCTGTTCACCGGCATCGTGAGCGGACTGCACGGCTGGCTCGACATCCTGGACGGCCGTACGGCCTCGGCGTCCGCGTGGCTCGCCCGGGCGACGGAGCGGCTGGAGACGCTGGCGTACCTCGTCGCACCGCACCTGATCACCGGTCAGTTCCCGGCGGCAGCATGGGCGTTCGCGCGGGAGGGGCGGGCCGAGGACGCCGCCCGCCTGCTCGGCGCGTACGACGCGCTCGGCGGCGACCCCGGCGCGGTCGCGTTCCGCACGGTCACCGCGGCGACGGAGCGTGCGATCCGGGACCGCGCCGAGCGGACGGCGCGCGCCGCCCTCGCCGGCGCCCGGTACGCCGCGCTCCACGCGGAGGGCGCCGCTCTCACCGCCCGGGAGGCGGCCGCACTCGTGAAAACCGTTCCCCGCCCGGCCCCCTGAGGGCGTACGGTCCGCTGAGCGGACCACCGAGGCCGCAGGCGAGGAAGGCACGACCGTGGAGACCGACGAGGCACCCCCCGAGCACGCCCGCTTCGCCGCCTACCTGGCGGAGCTGGAACGGGTGGCGGACGCCGACGAGTTCGCTCTCGTCACGGAGGTCCTCCGGGACCCGGACCACGCGATGGCCCAGTCCGCCGTCGTCCGCCACGTGGACCGCCGGGCCGCCGCCCTCCACCTGCGGCCGGACTACCTGCGGTGGGCCGAGGGGATGGCCGGGGCGACCGGCGCGCAGCATCCCTTCCTCGCCCGTCGCCTCCAGGAATGGTCGCTGTTCCGGGCCATCGCGCTCGGCCGGGCCTGGCGGCCGGACGCCCTCCTCGGCGCCTCCGACTGGCTCCAGCGCAAGACCGCGGAGTCGTCGTCCAACGCCACCGCCCTGGAACTCCTCACCGTCCACGGCCGGACCCGGCGCGTCCGCGCCACGGCCCACAACCGGCACCACTCACTGTCACAGCCCCCGCGCGGGGAGTGATCCGGGGGTGGGGAGAGCGGGGCGGGCGCCGACCGGCCGCCCCGGACGGGCGGGAACGGGCCTGCGGGTGTAGTCCTGAGGGTGTGAGGCCGTGTCTGCGCCCACCCCCGCCCCGGCCGTCGACGTGGCGTCGACAGCGGACCGACACGCCGTCGCCGTCGCGTCGGCCGGGGCCCGGGCCGCGGCCCCGCCATTTTTCCCTGCCGCCGTCGCCGCACCGGATGCGCGACTCGGACGCCGCCCTGAGAATGGCTGCAAGCGGACGAACGAGGAGGCGGCATGAACGCTGAGTCCGAAAAGAAGACGCTCGGACCGGGTCCGACGCCCGACAACCTGCTGCACGCCGGCTCGGAGGGCGAATTCAGCGCCGAGGACGTCGTCCTCGCCTCCGGCCGGGACATCACGCCGAAGAATCTCGCCTGGGCCGAGCGCCGCATGGCGGAGAAGGGCCGGGCCTGCCTCGACGAGCTCCTGCCCTGATCTCCGCGGGGCGTCGGGGCCGGCCAGGCCACCCAACGACCGCGACGCCCCGCTCTTCGCCCCCGTGCCGCAGTTCCCGCACGGGGCCTTCCCATGTCACGGGGCTTCCCCTCTCGCGGGGCCTTCCCGTTTCACGGGGCTTCCGCATTTGTGGAACACGTTCTACCGTGGCCGCCGTCCCGCCGGACGCCGGATGCCGGACGCCGCCACGGAGGCCCGCATGCACCTCGAGTACACGCCCGCCCAGAACCGGTTGCGCGCCGAGCTGCGCGCGTACTTCGCCGCCCTCGTCCCCGACGACGTCCACGCCCGGTACGCGGACCCCGCCGCCCAGAAGCGGTTCTACCGGGAGACGATCCGCCGGCTCGGCGCCGACGGCTGGCTCGGGGTCGGCTGGCCCGAGGAGTACGGTGGCCGGGGCCTGACGCCGATGGAGCAGTTCATCTTCTTCGACGAGGCCGCCCAGGCCGGCGTCCCGCTGCCGCTGATGGCGCTCAACACCGTCGGGCCGACGATCATGCAGTTCGGCACGGACGAGCAGAAGGCGTACTTCCTGCCCCGGATCCTCTCCGGCGAGATCGACTTCGCCATCGGCTACAGCGAACCCGACGCCGGCACGGATCTCGCGGCCCTCAAGACGCGGGCGGTGCGCGACGGGGAGGAGTACGTCGTCGACGGCCAGAAGATCTGGACGACGAACGGCGACACCGCGGACTGGGTGTGGCTGGCCGTGCGCACGGACCCGGACGCGCCCCCGCACAAGGGCATCACCATGCTCCTCGTCCCGACGTCCGACCCCGGCTACTCCTGCACGCTGATCAACACCCTCGCCTCGCACGACACCACGGCCAGCTACTACGAGAACGTCAGGGTCCCCGTCTCGCACCGGGTCGGCGAGGAGAACAAGGGCTGGCGGCTGATCACCAACCAGCTCAATCACGAGCGGGTCACGCTCGCCGCGCACGGCACGATGGCGATCCGCGCGCTGCACGACGTCCAGCGCTGGGCCGCCGACACCAAGCTCGCCGACGGCTCCCGCGTCATCGACCTCCCGTGGGTGCGCGGCCGGCTCGCCCGCACCCACGCCCGGCTCGACGCGATGAAGCTCCTCAACTGGCAGATGGTCGCGGCGGTCAAGGACGGCACGCTCACCCCGCAGGACGCCTCCGCGGTCAAGGTCTACGGCTCCGAGGCCCGCCGCGACGCCTACGCCTGGCTCATGGAGGTGGTCGGCGCGGCCGGCGCCCTGAAGGAGGGCTCGGCCGGCGCGGTCCTGCACGGCGAACTCGAACGCGGCTACCGCTCGGCCGTGATCTTCACCTTCGGCGGCGGCAACAACGAGATCCAGCGCGAGATCATCTCCTGGATCGGCCTCGGCATGCCCCGCGTCCGCCGCTGACCGACCGTGCCCGCGGGCTTCGGCCGGGTCAGACGGGCGGCATCAGATCGCTCTCGCTGATCGTGTACGTCAGCGGCGGGTACACGAAATCCGTCTCGTCGTTCTCCCGGCGCCGCAGCCGGTAGAAGGCGCGCCTCTGCTCGTCGTCGGCCGGTGTGAGGGGCGTGCCCTGCGGGAGATGCGCCTGTCCGTCGCGGAAGCGGAGGAGGGTCTTCGACGTTCGGAACGTCACGCCGAGCCACCGGTTGTCGGCCGGAGGGGCGCTCGAGTCCAGCACGATCTTGTGCCTCAGCCGCCGGTTCGCGGCGACGGAGAACACGACGACACTGTGGTGGGCGAGGGGGATGTCCACCGTCTCGCCGGGGGACTCCTTCGAGGCGACGATCAGCTTGCGCGGCGGGCCCGCTTCGGGACACTCGTAGCAGGAGAAGACGGCGATGGACGAGTCGTCGGCCAGATCGAGTGCCTGGTCGCAGTGGCTGCCCATGGTCCGGTAGGCGTTCGTGTACGTCTCGATGAGGGCGTTGTCGAAGGCGACGGGGAGTCCCGCGCGTTCCCGGACCCGTTGCGCCAGCCGTTCGTGCACCGGCCGGAAAAGCTGCGGCGGGCTGCTGTAGCGCGTGGTCGTACGGACGAGAGGCACGGCGCCCGACTCGTCGGTCCTGGTGAGCACGGCGCCTCGTCGGCCCTTTCCCACGTCCTCCCACCGGGTCGACGCGAACAGCTCCGCGAAGAGGTTCTCCTCGGCGGGCACTGCGTACGTGAGGAACTCGTCCGAGATCCTAGAGCCGGGGCGCACGGTAGTCCCCCGTGTTCATGCTGAAGAGGAACCGGTCGCCGTAATCGACGAAGGACGAGCTTCTGTTCTCCTCGGCGTACAGCCGGCGCAGCTCGTCCATGCCGGCCGGTGTGGGAGGTTCCAGCCTCACCCGGTCCGCTCCCCTCGTGAGGAACGTGTGGCCGTCTCTGTGCACGGCTTCGGTGCTCGAACAGCGCACCACGTATCCCAGGCGGGTCGGGAGCAGTTCGGCGTCCAGCGCCGAGGGCCGGATCTCGTGCGTGTACAGGCGGTTGGTGGACAGCGGCATGAAGAACACCGAGCCGGGGTGGAGCGTCAGCGTGAAGTGGGAGGGCAACCCGTCCCGTTCCTCGCTCGGTTCTTTGAGGCGGAAGCGGAGTCGGGTCAGCCCGCTGGAGCCTTTCACACCGTGGTCGAAGGGGTCCTCGGCCAGGGGCTCCAGCTTGTCCAGGCCGTCGTAGAAGGTGCAGAAGGCCATGATGCCGTTGACGGGCATGTCCTTGGTCTTGTCGGCGTGGGCCGAGATCTTCGCCTTGGACTGCTTGCGCTCGGTCGTGGCCAGGGTGTTGTGGTAGATCTGCGCGAGCACGTGATTGAGGGGCGCCTGGTCCCTGAAGACGGCGGCGGCCTCGCGGTTCAGCTCCTCGACGATGCGCGTGTCGGTCGGGCCGAAGTTCTCCGTCGGGCCCGAGAAGTTGGTCGAGCAGCGGAGCAGGCGGAAACGCAGTTCGTCGCCGTGCCGGGTGACCGGCGTGAGATAGATGCCGCTGCGGCGGGCGGTGCCCGGCTTGGTGGACTCGGTCAGGGACTGGAAGGCGTGCTCCGCGCCGATCCGTCCGAAGTGATCGGCGTCGAGCCCGAAGAAGCGAGGGTAGTACACGCCGACGCCGTGGACGCGGCGGGGAACGCGGCCGAGGCCGACGACCGTCCACGGCTCGTCGGCGTCCTCGCGATACCCGTGCGCGAGCTCCCGGACGACGAACACCCGGTCGGCCGCCCGCAGTCGGTGGCCGCTGATCCCGGACAGGTCGCCACACAGGTAGACGGTCTTCCGCGCGAGGCCGGGGGAGCCGGAGGCCAGGTCCTCCGGCGTGATCACGGAGCCGAAGAAGTCCCTGATCGCGTCCTCGTCGTGCAAGGCCGCCGGCGCGACCAGGATGTTGCTCGTCTCGTCGATGCGGGCCTCTGCGAGCCCTGTCGTGTACATCGAGCGGTACCTGCCATTCGCGGATCTTGATGGATGCTCAAAACCTCTCATGGCGCTCGACGGCGGGCAACGGCCCCCGGGTGCGGGGACGGGACGAGCCCCGGCCCGGCGGGATCGACCGCGGGGACGGGGCTCGTCGTGGGCGCGCCGGACCGCGCCGGCGGCGGTGGCGTCAGACGTTGCGGCGGTACTGACCGCCGACCTCGAAGAACGCCTCGGTGATCTGCTGGAGGGTGCAGACCCGGGCGGCGTCCATCAGCACGGCGAAGGCGTTCTCGCCGCTGACCGCGGCCTCCTTGAGGGCGGCCAGCGCCGCCTGGGCCCGGTCCTGGTGACGGTTCTGGAAGTCCCGCACCCGCTCCAGCTGGGACTGCTTCTCCTGCTCGGTGGCGCGGGCGAGTTCGACGGCGCCGAGCTCGGCGGTGTCCGCGTGCGGGTTGCGGAAGGTGTTGACGCCGATGATCGGCAGGGTGCCGTCGTGCTTGCGCTGCTCGTAGAGCATCGACTCGTCCTGGATGCGGCCGCGCTGGTAGCCGGTCTCCATCGCGCCGAGCACGCCCCCGCGCTCGCTGATGCGCTCGAACTCCTGGAGCACGGCCTCCTCGACCAGGTCGGTGAGCTCGTCGATGATGAACGACCCCTGGAGGGGGTTCTCGTTCATCGCCAGGCCCCACTCCCGGTTGATGATCAGCTGGATCGCCAGGGCGCGGCGGACCGACTCCTCGGTGGGGGTCGTGACGGCCTCGTCGTAGGCGTTGGTGTGCAGGCTGTTGCAGTTGTCGTAGATGGCGATGAGCGCCTGCAGCGTCGTGCGGATGTCGTTGAAGTCCATCTCCTGCGCGTGCAGGGAGCGTCCGGAGGTCTGGACGTGGTACTTCAGCTTCTGGGAACGCTCGTTGGCGCCGTACTTCTCCTTCATCGCCACCGCCCAGATGCGGCGGGCGACGCGGCCGAGGACGGAGTACTCGGGGTCCATGCCGTTGGAGAAGAAGAACGACAGGTTCGGGGCGAAGTCGTCCACGTCCATGCCGCGGGCCAGGTAGGTCTCGACGTACGTGAAGCCGTTGGCGAGCGTGAAGGCGAGCTGGCTGATCGGGTTCGCGCCGGCCTCGGCGATGTGGTAGCCCGAGATCGACACCGAGTAGAAGTTGCGGACCTTGTTCGCGATGAACCACTCCTGGATGTCGGCCATCATCCGCAGCGAGAACTCGGTGGAGAACAGGCAGGTGTTCTGGCCCTGGTCCTCCTTGAGGATGTCCGCCTGGACCGTGCCGCGCACGGTGGCGAGCGCGTGGGCGCGCAGCTCGGCCGCCTCCTCGGCGGAGGGCTCGCGGCCCTCGGCGGCGCGGAACCTGTCGAGCTGCTGGTCGATGGCCGTGTTCAGGAAGAACGCCAGCACGGTCGGGGCCGGGCCGTTGATCGTCATGGACACCGACGTCGTCGGGGCGATCAGGTCGAAGCCGTCGTACAGCGCCTTCATGTCGTCCAGCGTGGCGACGGAGACGCCGGAGGTGCCGACCTTGCCGTAGATGTCGGGGCGCTCGCCGGGGTCGCGGCCGTACAGGGTGACCGAGTCGAAGGCGGTGGAGAGCCGGGTCGCCGGCTGGCCCTCGGACAGCAGCTTGAACCGGCGGTTGGTGCGGAACGGGTCGCCCTCGCCGGCGAACATCCGCGCGGGGTCCTCGCCGTCGCGCTTGAACGGGAAGACACCGGCGGTGAAGGGGAAGCGGCCGGGCAGGTTCTCGCGGCGCCAGAAGCGCACCAGCTCGCCGTGGTCGGTGAACCGGGGCAGAGCGACCCGCGGGATCTTGTTGCCGGACAGGGACTCGCGGGTCAGCTTGGTGCGGATCTCCTTGTCGCGGACGACCACGACCTGCTCGTCGCCGGAGTACGCCTCCACGACGGCCGCCCAGCCCTCGATCTGCTCGGCCACCTCGTGCGGGAGCCGCCTGACGGCGTCGGCGAGCAGCGCGTCGACGTTGTCGGCGTCCGAACCGGCCTGGACCAGCTCGGACTTGACCGCGTCCAGGCGCTGCACCCGGCGGGCCGCCTCGGCGAGCCGCTCGGTCTCCGCGTGGTACGTGCGCACCGTCGTGCTGATCTCGGTGAGGTAGCGCACCCGGTCGGCGGGGACCACCTGCCGGATCCCGGAGGAGTGGCGGACGTCGACCGGCGCCAGCGTGCCCTCGTCGAGGGCGAGGCCCTGCTCGGCCAGTGCGGTCTTGAGGTACTGGTGGAGCGCGGTGACGCCGTCGTCGTTGAAGGTGGCGGCCGAGGTGCCGAACACCGGCATGTCCTCCGGCCGCTTGTCGAACGCCTCGCGGTTGCGGACCAGTTGGCGCGCCACGTCGCGCAGAGCGTCCTTGGCGCCGCGGCGTTCGAACTTGTTGATGGCCACGACGTCGGCGAAGTCGAGCATGTCGATCTTCTCGAGCTGCGAGGCGGCGCCGAACTCCGGCGTCATCACGTACAGGGAGGTGTCGACGAACGGCACGATCGCCGCGTCGCCCTGGCCGATGCCCGGCGTCTCCACGATCACCAGGTCGAACCCGGCGGCCTTGACCACGTCGATCACGTCGGACAGGTGCTCGGGCAGCTCGTGGCTGCCGCGGGTGGCGAGGCTGCGGAAGAAGATCCGGTCCCCGTCGAGGGAGTTCATCCTGATCCGGTCGCCGAGCAGCGCTCCGCCGCCGCGGCGGCGCGTCGGGTCGACCGCGATCACCGCGACGCGCAGCTTGTCCTGCTGGTCGACGCGGAGCCGGCGGACGAGTTCGTCGGTCAGCGACGACTTGCCGGAGCCGCCGGTGCCCGTGATGCCGAGCACGGGGGTGACGCGCCCCGCCGCGGCGGCCCGCAGCCGGTCCAGGAAGTCGGGGGACAGCTTGCCGAGCTCGGCGCCGGTGATGGCGCGGGCGACCGCGAACCGGTCGCCCGCCACGACCGCGGCGGCGTCCGCCGGCTTGCCGTCCCAGAGGTCGAAGTCGCAGTCCCGGACCACCGAGTTGATCATCCCGGCGAGGCCCATGCGCTGGCCGTCCTCGGGCGAGAAGATGGTGACGCCGCTGCTGCGGAGCCGCGTGATCTCCTCGGGGACGATCACGCCGCCCCCGCCGCCCACCACGCGGATGTGGTCCGCGCCGCGCTCGCGCAGCGACTGGACGAGGTACTCGAAGTACTCCACGTGCCCGCCCTGGTACGAGGAGACGGCGACGCCGTGCACGTCCTCCTCCAGCGCCGCGTCCACCACCTCCTGCACCGAGCGGTTGTGGCCGAGGTGGATCAC
Source organism: Streptomyces tritici (assembly GCF_048500665.1). NCBI lineage: Bacteria > Bacillati > Actinomycetota > Actinomycetes > Kitasatosporales > Streptomycetaceae > Streptomyces > Streptomyces tritici. The sequence goes on along the minus strand of NZ_CP183183.1, from coordinate 272,277 downwards.
CTCGGCGCCTTGGGACTGGAAGATCCGCCGCATGATGTTGATCGAGGCATCGTGTCCGTCGAACAGCGCCGAGGCGGTGACCAGGCGGACGGGGTGCACAGGACGGTGGAGAGCGGTCATGTGGACCTTCCCGGGGGAGGAGTGGGACACGACAGATACTAGGACGTCCTACTAGTTTGGCAGAGTCCCGTGTGACCGGATGCACACCGGGCCGGGTGCCGCTCACACGGACGGTGGCTCCTGCGGCGGCGCCGGGCGGGCCTCGCCCGCCTCCGGGTCGATGCCGACGGCGGTGAGGAAGGCCGTCGCCGCCGGAGTACGGCCGTCCCGGCTCCACACCGCGTACTCCACGCGCTCGGGCGCGTCGGCGACCGCCACCGTCGTCACGCCGGCCAGGCGCGGCGCGTACCGGGAGGGCAGGAGCGCCACCGCCAGGCCCTCCCCGACGAGCCGGGCCATCAGGGAGTCCGCCGTGGTCACCTCGAAGGCGACCTCGCGCCGCAGCCCCGCCGCGGCGAACGCCTGGTCCGACTGGAGCCGCCCCGCGGTCCCGGCCGGCAGGTCCACGAACACCTCGGCAGCCAGCCGGCCCAGCTCGACCACCGGCTCGCCCGCCAGCGGATGACCGGGGGCCACCACGGCCACCAGCGGGTCACGGCCGAGTTCCCGGGCGACCACGCCCTGCGGCCGGGCCGTGGCCGGCAGGCCGAGGAAAGCCACGTCCACCGTCCCCTCCCGGACCTGCTCCGTCAGCTCGTCGCTCGGGCCCACCCGCAACCCGATGCGGACCTGCGGATACCGGCCGCGGAACGCGCGCAGCGCGCCCGGGATGTCGACCGCGGCGACCGTCGGGATCAGCCCCACCGCCAGCCTGCCGCGCACCTCGCCCACCGCCGCGGCCACCTCCGCGGCCGCCCGCTCGGCGGCCTCCAGGCACTGACGGGCGGCGGGCAGGAACGCGGCTCCGGCCGGCGTCAGCCGCACCCGCCGGCTGGTGCGCTCGAACAGCCGCGTCCCCAGCTCCTGTTCCAGCCGGGCGACCTGGTGACTGAGCGCGGACTGGACGACGAGGCACCGCTCGGCGGCGCGCGTGAAGCTGTTCGTCTCGGCGACGGCGACGACGTACCGCAGCTGCTGGAGTTCCATCGATCCATCGTGGATCACGATCGATGAGCTGACAAACATGTGTTGGACTCATTGATCGCCGCGCCGCGAGACTGCGGGCATGACCAGTACCACGGAGCAGCGGGCGGTCGCCGGGGTCGGCCCCGCCGCCCTGCTGACGGCCCTCGCACCCCTTTCCTGGGGCACCTTCTACGTCGTCACCACCGAGCTCCTCCCGCCGGGTCACCCGTTCTTCGCCGGACTGCTGCGCGCCCTGCCCGCCGGACTGATCGCGCTGGCGATCGGCCGGACGCTGCCGCGCGGCCGGACCTGGTGGGGGCGGGCCGCGGTGCTCGGCGTCCTGAACATCGGCCTGACCTTCCCGCTGCTGACCGTCGCCGCCGAACGGCTGCCCGGCGGTGTGGCCGCCACCCTCGCGGCGGCGCAACCGCTCGCCGTCGCCCTGCTCGCCACGGGCGTCCTGCGGGAGCGGCTCACGCTCTGGCGGCTCGGCTGGGGGTTCGGCGGCATGGCCGGCGTCGGACTGGTGGTCCTCGGCCCGGACGCGGCGCTGGACGCGGTCGGCGTGGCGGCCGGCCTCGGCAGCGCGGCCTCCATGGCCCTGGGCGTGACCCTCACCCGCCGCTGGGGCCGCCCCGCCGGCACGGGCCCGACGGCCTTCGCCGGCTGGCAGCTCACGGCCGGCGGGCTCTTCCTCGTGCCGGTCACCTTCCTGGCCGAAGGCGCGCCGCCCGCGATCGACGCCCCGGCCGCGCTCGGCTACCTCTGGCTCGGCCTCGTCGGCGGGCTGCTCGCCTTCGTCCTGTGGTTCCGCGGCCTCACCAGCCTGCCGGTGACCTCCGTCGCCGTCCTCGTCCTGCTGTCCCCGCTGGTCGCGGCGGTGCTGGGGGCGCTGCTGCTCGGCCAGACGCTCGGGCCCGTGCAGCTCGTCGGCTTCGCCCTCGCCCTCGCCGCCATCGTCGCGGGCCAGCTCCCGCCGCCCCGCGCGGCGCGCCCCCGTGACTGACCGCCCCGCGCGGCGCGCCCCCGTGACTGACGACCGCCCGGCCCGAGCCGCGGCAACCCGCACGACCCGAATACCCCGACCGCTCTCCGGAAGGACCGCACAGTGACCCAGGGCAGGACCATCCTCGTGACGGGCGCGACCGGCGCCCAGGGCGGCGCCGTCGCCCGCATGCTGCTCGACGACGGCTGGACCGTACGCGCGCTCGTCCGCGACCCGCACCGGCAGGCGGCCAGGGACCTCCAGGCGCTCGGCGCGGACCTCGTCCTCGGGGACCTCGACGACCCGGAGTCGCTGCGCGCGGCGGCGCGCGGGGCCCACGGCGTCTTCAGCGTGCAGCCCGACCTGGCTGACCCCCGCCCCGGCATCGAGGTCCGCCGGGGCGAGAACGTCGCGGAGGCCGCGGCGGCCGCGGGCGTCGAACACCTGGTGTACAGCTCCGTCGGCGGCGCGGACCGGAAGTCGGGCGTGCCGCACTTCGAGACCAAGGCGCGGATCGAGGCGTCCGTCGCCGCCCTCGGCATCCCGGCGACCGTGCTGCGCCCGACGTTCTTCATGGAGAACTGGACGCGGCTCGTCGCGGCAGGAGGCCGCGAGCGCGTCGGCGCGATCGCCCTGGCCCCCGACACCTCCCTGCAGATGATCGCGGTGGCCGACATCGGCCGGATCGCGGCGGAGGCGTTCGCCCGGCCGGACGAGTTCGCGGGAGTGAGGCTCGAGATCGCCGGAGACGAACTGACCATACGTCAGGTCGCCGAGGCGTTCACCCGGATCGACGGCGTCCCCACCCGCATCAGGCACCAGTCGGTGGAGGAAGTACGGCCGCACAGCCCTGAGTTGGCGGAGATGTTCGGCTGGCTCGACGAGCACGGCTACCGTGCCGACGTCCCCGCACTCCGCGAGAGGTTCCCTGAGCTGCTGTCGTTCGACGCCTGGCTGCGCGGCAACTGGTAGCCGCGGCCGGCCCCGGCCCGGTCACTGGGCCGGGGCGGGCGAGGCGTCCTGCCGGCGCGGATTCACGCAGTCGAAGAGCACCCGGCCGCTGCGCCGGTCGTAGTAGAACCTGCCGCTGTCCGCCGCGATCGTCGCATCGACCCGTGCGCTGGCCCGCCACTCCGCCCCGGCGGGCAGCAGGGCCCGCACCTCGGCGGGCAGGTCGGCGGGCGGCGTCGCGGCCTCGAAGCGCAGCGCGGGATCGTCCAGGTCCCGGCGCACGGCCTTCTCGTCCACGGCCTCGAACAGGCCGACGAACCGGACGTCGGTCGGCCCCGGGGGCCCGAGCCGGTCGCCGTCGCCGCCGCCCAGCGGGTACCCGCACCACGACGCCGACCGCAGCGGCCCGAAGGACGGGAAGCGGGCGGTGACCGGCTCGGTCTTCCGGCTGACCGCGCAGGCCGGACCCTTTTCCTCCGGCCCCCGCTCGGCGCTCCCGCAGGAGACGGCCGAGAGCAGCGTCAGCAGCGCGACCGCCGGCATCCGCAGCGCTCGTCCCATCGTGACCACCCCCTTGGTCCGCGCATCCTATGGCGGTGACGCGGAATTCACGCGACGGGACGGCGTGGCTGTGCATAGGATCGCCCCGATGACGACCTTCCTCTTCTCCGGATTGGGGGTCCCGTCCGCAACAGGTGAGTGCTGATGAACTCTCACCACGCGAACGGGGATCCCCGGACTTCCTTCTGGTCGCGCGTGCGTGCCTACGCCGTGCCGACCACCATGATCGAGACCGCCACCGCGCGCCGCCGCGTCGGGGACTGGGCGGGCGCCTGCGCCGCCGCCGGATACGACGTCGACCTCGACCTGCGGGCCGTGGCACGCACCCACGGGCACGAGCTCAAGGCCCGACTCCGCGACGACCTGCGGCACTTGGCGCCCGACCTCCTGCGCTGGCACCTGCCCAGGGTCGCCCCCGACGGGCTGCTGCGCCCCGGCCTCACCGTGCCGCTCGCCCGGTACGAGCCGCCGGAGCGGCCGGGGTCCGGGCCGCCGCCCCTGTGGCTGGTGGTGCGGACCGCGCCCGCCTGGGCGGACGCCGGCCAGCGGCTCGTCCTCACGGTGTGGGACGGTTCCCGCGACGACGCGCAGGCCGCCCGCCACCCGCATCCCCGGCCCAGCCGACGGTTCCGCCTCGACCTGCACCGGCATCTGTGGGACGCCCGCCGGGCCGGCGAACTGCGGCTCAGGGCCGGGACCGGCGACCCGTCCGACGACGTCCCGCACGAACTGTGCCGCCGCGCCGTCGACCGGTGGGCCGACGAGGCCGCGCTCCTGCTGGCCGCCGAGGGACGGCCCGACGGGCCCGTCGCCGTACGTGCCGGGAGCCGGCGGCTCGTCATCGGCGGCGACCCCGTCCCGGGGGAGTCGCTGCCCCTGCTGCCCGATGCCGCGACCTGGGTGCCGCCCGACGTGGAACTGCTCCGCGCCGGAGCGATCGAGGCCGACCGGCTGCATCCGCTGGTCGCCGCCGCCCTCGTGCCCGGCCACGGCCCGCCCACCGGTACGCGCCCGGCACCGGACCGGGCCGGCGCACCGCGCATCGTGGACTGCCGCGGCGCCCGCCACCGCATCGCCCTGGTCGACGGGGTGCTCGCACCCCTGGACCACGACCCCGCCGAACTCCGGCGCGAGGAGCTGCTCGTCGCGCTGTCCGGCACGCCGCTGCCCTGCCTGCGGGCCATCGACGAGGCCCACCGCCGCCCCGACGGCCTCAGCGGGGTCCGCGAGCGCCTGGACCACGGCGACACCGCCGGGGCGCTCGCCGTCGTCGAGGGCCTGCTCGGCCCCGACGCGGTCCTGCGCCCCGGCCCGCTGCGCGACGCGCTGGAGAACGCGGCACGCCGACGCGTCACGTACGGCCTCTACCGCGCCGGCCTCGTCGACCCACCCGCCGGCTCTCCCCGGGGCCCCCAGCCGCCACCCCGCCCCACCCGGCACCGCACACGGCCGCGCCGCGCCCACCCCGCCTGACCCGGCCCACTCAGCCTGACCGGCCCACACCGCCCGACCCGGCCCACCACGCACGGCCGCGCCGCGCCCACACCGCCCGACCCGGCCCACCGCGCACGGCCGCGCCGCGCCCACACCGGCTGACCCGACCCACCGGGCGCGCGCCGGTACCCCGGGCCCACGACCGACAGAGGAAGCACAGCAGACACCTCGGCGGGACAGCCCTCGAAGCGCACCACACCCGTCTCGACCGGACCGGGCCCGCCCGGTACTCCCCGTCCCCTTCCCTCGGCCCGGATGCCGACCTCCGGCCCCTCCGAGCCTTCCTTCTCACACCCTCAGGTGATGCCGCATGACCTCCTCCACCTCCGCCGCTCCCCCTCCCGCCGCCACACCGCCGCTCTCCCAGCTCGACGTCGCCGACCGTCTGCTGGCCCTGCTCCAAGACACCACCACCGAGCCGCGCCCCGACACCCAGCTGGAGGCGCTGACGCTGGCCGTCGCCGCGGACCTGCCCGTGCTGCTCTGGGGCGAGCCCGGCATCGGGAAGACCGCGGCCCTGACGCAGCTCGCCGACACCCTCGACCTGCCGCTGACCACCGTCATCGCCAGCGTGCACGAACCGTCCGACTTCTCCGGACTGCCCATCGTCGGCGACGACCCCGCCGTCCAGGGCGTGCCGCTCGCGCCGCCGGACTGGGCGGTCCGGCTCGTACGGGCCGGACGGGGGCTGCTGTTCCTGGACGAGCTGTCCACCGCGCCCCCGGCCGTGCAGGCCGCGCTGCTCCGGCTGGTCCTGGAGCGCCGCATCGGTTCGCTCCGGCTGCCGCCCGGCGTCCGGATCGTGGCCGCCGCCAACCCGCGCTCCTCGGCCGCCGACGGCTGGGAGCTGAGCCCGCCCCTCGCCAACCGGTTCGTCCACCTGCAGTGGACCCACGACCAGGAGGTCGTCGTCCGCGGCCTCGGCGGAACCTGGCCGCGGGCCACCCTGCCCCGGCTCGACCCCGAACGGCTCGCGGACGCCGTGGACTTCGCACGCCGCGCCGTGTGCGGACTGCTCACCGCCCGCCCTGCCCTCGTGCACCGGCTGCCCGGCACCGAGACCCGGCGGGGCGGGGCGTGGCCCTCGCCCCGGAGCTGGGACATGACGCTGCGGCTGATCGCCTTCGCGACCGCCGCCGGCTCCTCCCGCGACGTGCTGTCGCTGCTCGTCCGCGGCACCGTCGGAGACGGTCCCGGTCTCGAGATGCTCGCCTGCCTCGACCGCGTGGACCTGCCCGACCCCGAACTCCTGCTCGCCGACCCGGACAACGCCGAACTGCCGGAACGCGGCGACCGCAGGCAGGCCACGCTCGAAGGGGTGGTGGAAGCGGTCCGGGCCCGACCGGACAAGGCCCGCTGGGACGCGGCCTGGGCCGTGCTCGTGCGCGCGCTGGAGACCGGCGCCCCGGACCTCGTCGTCGTCCCCGCCACCACCCTCGCCTCGCTCCGGCAGGAGGAGTGGGACGTCCCGGAGGCGATCGAGCGACTGGCGGGCGCCGTGGAGCTGTCCCGCCGCGCGGACCGCTCCGTGGCACGGGTGTCGGAGGCCGCCGGGACGGCGGGGGCGCGCCGATGACCGGGACGGGGGCCGGGAAGCCGGCCCTGGACCGGGACAAGCTCTTCGCCGCTCGCCTGCACGCCGTCCGTGTCCGCCCGTACCTCGCCACGGCGTTGTTCGCGCTGACGGTCGTGGAGTCCGGCCGGGTGCCGACGATGGCCGTCGACCGGTACTGGCGCTGCTACGTCTCGGCCGCCTTCGTCGCCCGGACGCCGGTCGAGGAACTCGCGGGCGTCTGGGTGCACGAGGTCTCGCACCTGCTCCGCGACCATCACGGCCGCAGCGACCGCCTGGCGCGGCAGCGCGGTCTCACCGGCGCCGGCGACCGGCTGCGGATGAACATCGCCGCGGACTGCGAGATCAACGACGACGTGTACGGCGACGGCCTCGCACGCCCCGAAGGAGCCGTGGAACCGCGGCTGTTGGGGCTCGACGAGGGGGAGCTGATGGAGGACTACCTCCGTCAGTTCCGGCTCGGTCCGTGGCTGGACCGCTTCGCCGCCTGGCTCGACTGCGGCAGCGGCGCGGACGGCCTGGAGCGGGAGTGGGACCTCGGCCCGGACGGCGCCGACGGGCTCAGCGAGCAGGAGCAGGACGAGGTGCGGTTCCGGGTCACGCAGGCCATCACCGGACGGCCCGGGGACGCGCCCCGGGGCTGGCAGCGCTGGGCCGAGGAGGTCTTCCATCCGCCCCAGCCCTGGCGGCAGTTGCTCGGCGCGGCGCTGCGCTCGGCGGCCGCCGGGGCCGGGGTGGCGACGGACTACACGTACGGGCGGCCCGCGCGCCGTGCCGTCTCCCTGCCGGGCGTCGTCCTGCCGAGCCTGCGGAGCCGGCCGCCCCGGGTGTCGGTGATCATCGACACCTCGGGTTCGGTCAGCGACGCGGAGCTGGGCAGCGCGCTCCTGGAGGTCGCCGCGATCTCCCGGGCGGTGGGCGGCCGGCGCGATCTGATCAGCGTGCTGTCCTGCGACGCCGCCGCCGGCGTCGTCCACCCCCTGTGCCGGGCCGAGGGCATCCCGCTGGTCGGCGGGGGCGGGACGGACCTGCGCGAGGGGTTCGCCCGGGCGCTGCGGAGCGCGCCGCGGCCGGACGTCCTGGTCGCCCTGACGGACGGTCAGACGCCCTGGCCCACGGCGGCCCCGCCCTGCCGGACGGTGGTCGGCCTGTTCCCCCGGCCGCTCCGTACGGGGCGGCTGGAGCACTCCGGTGAGTACCGGCCGACGGCTCCACCGGACTGGGCCCGCGTCGTCACCATCGGCTGAGCCGCCCCCGCCCCGCCGCCGGCCGGACCGGTCGTCAGCCGCGCTCCTTCGCCACCGCCTCGCGCACGGCCGGGGCGACCTCCGCGGCCCAGCGGCCGAGAGTGGTGAGGTCGGCGTGGCCGTGGTCGCGGGTGAAGAGGACGAAGCCCGACGCCCCGTGCTCCAGGACCGCTCCGGTCAGCTCCTCGACCCACTGGCCGACGGAGCCGCCGATCCAGCGGCCCTCGTCGTCACGGGTCGCCGCGAGCGGCCGGTCCGTGATCGCGCCGGGGAAGTTGAACACGGTGCGGACCTCGCGCGGGTCGCGTCCCGCCGCGGCCGCGGCTTCGTCGACCAGCGGCCGGGACTCCCGGTACCGCGCGCTGAGCCAGTCCGCCGCGTGTCCGGGCAGCCAGCCGTCCGCCACCCGGCCGGTGACGGCCAGGGACTTGGGGCCGACCGAGCCGGTCCACACCGGGGGAGCGGGCAGCGGCGAGGGCTCGATGCCCACCACCCGGTAGAAGCGGCCGTGGTGGGTGACCGGCGGGCCTCCGCCCGCGAGCGACTTGACCAGGACGATCGCCTCCTCGAAGGCGGCGACCGCATCGCCGGGGGAGAGCCGGTCCACGCCCATCGCGGTGATCCGGTCCCACAGGCCGCCGACGCCCAGGCCGAGGACGACCCGGCCCTCCGAGAGCGCCGACAGCGAGGTGACCATGCGGGCCAGCATCGGCGCTGGCCGGGTCGGCAGGTTGGTGACGTTGGCGAAGCCGGTGATCCGCTCGGTGCGGCCGAGGACGAAGCCGAGCGTCGCGTACGCGTCCACCCGCCCGCCCAGGTAGGGGTGGTCCGACAGCGAGAAGAGGTCGAGTCCCTCGCGGTCGGCCTGCCGGGTCAGCCGCAGCAGGTCCGGCAGTTCGTGAATCCCGGTGGGCGTCCCGAAGCCGAAGAGCGGCGCGGGCAGCGGTGGTGCCTGCGAGGTGTGCGAGGCGTGCGAGGCGTCTGATGCGTTCAAGGGGCTGCCTTTCCGGGCTCGTTCAGGAACGGGCGGTGCCGAACAGTTCGGCGAAGCGGCCGGTGAACAGGTCGGTGCCCTTGTACGCGGAGACCGTGTCGGAGGTGACGACGTCCGGGCCGTCGGGCGAGGGCAGCTGCCCCACGCCGCCCCGCGTGCCGAGCGGCAGCAGGATCATCGGCTCGGCCGCGGGCCGGTACACCGCCGTGGGCCGCTCGCCGCGCAGCTGGGCGGCGATGTTCCGCGCCACGACCTCGGCGTGCTGCATCGCGTACCCGGCCATCTTGGCCTCGTCCAGGTCGGTGAGGTCGCCGACCGCGTACACGTGCTCGTGGCCCCGGACCTGGAGCGTCTCGGTGACCGGCACCTGGCCCCGCGCGGTGAGCCCGGTGAGCCCGCCGTCGGCGAGGAAGCCGCTGTTGACGCTCACGCCGTGCGCGCGGAACCAGATGTCGGCGGTCAGCTCGCTCCCGTCCCCGGTGGTGAGGGTGAAGGTCCCGGAGCGGCCCGGAGGGGTGGCGGGCGGCGCGATCGGCGCCGAGCCGAGGCGCAGCCGGATGCCGAGCTCGTCGAGCTGCCGGTGCAGGTCCTCGCGCAGCTCCGGCCGGAAGCCGGGCAGCAGGCGGGGGGCCGGGTCGACGACGGTGATCTCCTTGTCCGGCCAGACCTCGCGGATCTCGCCGGCCAGTTCCAGGCCGACCGGCCCGGCCCCGAGGATCAGCACCCGTGCGGAGGCGTCCAGTTCCTTGTGGCTGAGGCGCAGGGCGTCCAGCGCCTCGGCGGTGGAGTCGGCCTCGGGCTTGGCCGGGTAGGCGTAGCTCGAGCCGGTGGCCAGGACGAGGTAGTCCGCGTCGACGCGGCGGCCCGAGGCGAGGGTGACGCCGCGCGGATCGGCCGAGACGGCGCGCTCCCGGATCACCTCGCCCCGCGCCAGCAGCGTGTCGAACGGGAAGAAGGCGTTGCCCGCCCAGTCCGGCCGGGCCAGGGCCCGCAGCGAGCCCGCCGCGTTGACGAAGGCATCCCGCGGATCGATCAGGACGACCTCGGCCTCGGTGTCCAGCGCCTTGGCGACCGAGGACCCGCCGTAGCCCCCGCCGATGACTGCGACCGTACGACTCATGATGTGCTCCCCATGCAGACAAGAGTGACAGTTCGTTCCGCGAACCAGTGTGGTTCGCACTACGAACCATAGTAGTTCGTGATGCGAACTGCAATCTTTTCTGTTGTCGGGCACAAGATGCGGCAGACCGCTCTCAGCGTGCGTCGTCGGGCTCCCCGAAGAGTTCCGGAACCGCGTTGTCCCGCACCACGCGGCCGAGCAGCGCCACGAGCGTCCCGCGTTCCTCGTCGCTCAGCCCGGCCGGGAGCTCCTCGATCCGCCGGCAGGCACCCACGTAGAACTCCTCGGCGAGCCGGGCCCCTTCGGGGGTCAGCGCGACCCGCACCGCGCGCTGGTCGCCCGGATCCGGCTCCCGGCGCACCAGGCCGTTGCGCTCCGTGCGGTCGACCAGGCCGGTCAGACTGGACTTGGCGAGCCGCAGCATCGCGCCCAACTCGCCCATGCCGTGCGGCTGGGCCATCAGTACGCACAGCAACTGCCCCTGCTGCGGAGTCAGCCCGTACTCCCGCGCCGACTCCGCGTACACGGCGTTCACCAGAAACGTGGACCGCACCAGTGCGGTCGCCATGGCCATCCGGCCTTCATCATGCTTTGCCACCCCGGCACGGTAACATTCCGGACCCCGAAAATTCGTGGGACGAAGTACCGTCGCCCGCCCGTCGCCCGGCCCGCCGGACGCGCCCGCGAGGCCCGGCGGGCCGGGCAGCGCGACGTGCCCCGACGGGCCGTCCGGGAGGTCGCCGGTCGGTCACAGGTTGAGCGCGATGGCGCGACTCCGGGTCGCCACGCGGCCCGCCCCGTTCAAACTGCACAGGGCGGCGGCCATACTGGTCGGGCCGGGGAGGGCGCAGCAGGGAAGCAAGCGACGGGGGCGACAGCACGCGATGGCGGACACCAGGCTGATCCAGGGCCGGTACCGACTGCTCGAACGGATCGGGCGCGGCGGCATGGGCGAGGTGTGGCGCGCCGTCGACGAGTCCCTCGGCCGCAGCGTGGCCGTCAAGTGCCTCAAACCGCTCGGGCCGCAGCACAACCGCAGCGACGAGAACTTCGTCAAGGTGCTGCGCGAGCGCTTCCGCCGCGAGGCCCGGGTCGCCGCCTCCCTCCAGCACCGGGGGGTCACCGTCGTCCACGACTTCGGCGAGTCGGACGGGGTGCTCTTCCTCGTCATGGAACTCCTCGAGGGGCGCAACCTCAGCCAGCTTCTTGAGGAGAACAAGCAGGCCCCGCTGCCCGTGCCCGACGTGGTCGACATCGCGGAGCAGGTCGCGGACGCCCTCGCGTACACGCACCGCCAGGGCATCGTGCACCGCGACCTGAAGCCGGCGAACATCATGCGGCTGACCGACGGCGCGGTGAAGATCTGCGACTTCGGCATCGCCCGCCTCGGCGCGGACATCGGCTTCACCTCGCGCCTCACCGGCACCGGCATCGCCATGGGCACCCCGCACTACATGTCGCCGGAGCAGATCAGCGGCGCGGAGGTCGACCACCGCAGCGACCTCTACTCGCTGGGGTGCGTCCTGTACGAGATCGCCACCGGTGTGCCGCCCTTCGACCTCGACGACGCCTGGGCGGTCCTGGTCGGCCACCGCGACACCCCGCCGGTCCCGCTGCGCGAGCACCGCTCCGAACTGCCGGACTTCCTGGAGCGGCTCGTCCTCGACCTGCTCGCCAAGACGCCCGAGGGCCGCCCGGACGACGCGGCCGAACTGTGCCACCGCATCGCCGCCGAGCGTTCCGGCACGACCGGCGGCCACCCGGCGGGCGTCCCCGTCCCGGTCCTGCCGTACGTCCCTCCGCAGCACCCCCCGCGCGTCCCCGCCCAGGCCACGCCCCCCGGCCACTCCCAGCCCGGCCATCCCCACCCCGACCACTCCCACCCCGGCCACACCCCGTCGGTTCATCCCCCGGCCCCCTCGCCGGAGTCCCGGCTGCCCGACTGGACGCGGGGCATGACCACCGGGCACAAGGCCGCCGGGAGTTCCCTCGCGGCGCTGCACGCCACCCCGTACGACCCCACCGCCGGCCTCACCGGGGAGTGGACCTCCCCGGTCATGCCGCCGCCGGTCCAACTCCCGGGCGCCGCCCCCGCCGAGCGGCCCACGCCCTCGCCCGAGCTGCTGTCCGTGCTCGCCAGCCGGCACAACGCCGGGCTCAGCCTCGGCCGGCTCGGCCGCTGGGACGAGGCCGGCGAGGTGCACCGGGCCGTCGCCGAGGAACGCGAGCGGGCCCTCGGCGCCGACCACCCCGACACCCTCACCAGCCGCTACGAGGTCGGCTTCACGCTCAGCCGGACCGGCAACGCCGCGGACGCGCTCCGCGAGTTCGCCCACGTCGCCGACGGCCGCGAGCGAACCCTCGGCCCCGACCACCCGGACACCCTCGCCGCCCGGCAGGAGACCGCGTACGTGCTCGGCCGCCTCGGCCGGCACGCCGAGGCGCACCAGGTGTACGCCTCCGTGCTCGCCGCCCGCGAGCGGACCATGGGCCCCGACCACCCCGACACCCTGCGCTGCCGCCACAACCTGGCGTTCAACCTGGGCCGCCTCGGCCGCCTGGAGGAGTCGTACCGCACGGCGCAGGACGTCGCCGACGCGCGCGCCCGGCTGCTCGGCGCCACGCACCCCGACACGCTGGTCACCAAGTACGAGGTGGCGTACACGCTCGGCCGGCTGGGCCGCTGGTCCGACGCCCTGCACACGTACCGCGAGGTGGCCACCGCCCGCGGCGCGGTCTTCGGCGCCGACCACCCCGACACGCTCGCCGCCCGCTACGAGGTCGGCATCTGCCTCGGCCGGCTCGGGCGCAGCGCCGAGGCCCTGGACCTCTACCGGGAACTGGTCGCCGCCCGGACCCGGGTGCACGGCCCCGCGCACCCCGAGACCCTGCGCGCCCGGCACGGCCTCGGCGTCAACCTGGGCCGCCTCGCCCGCTGGGAGGAGGCCCTGCAGGAGTCCCGCGACGTCTGCGCCCTGCGCGAGCGGGTGCTCGGCGCGGACCACCCCGACACCCTGGTCTCGCGGCGCGAGGTCGCCGTCGGTCTCGGCTGGCTCGGCCGCTGGGCGGACGCGCTCGGCGCGTACCGGCAGGTCGCCGAGGCCCGCGACCGGGTCCTCGGCCCGGCCCACCCCGACGCCCTGGCCAGCCGCAACGACGAGGCCCACTGCCTGGAGCAGCTCGGCCGGCACGCCGAGGCCGTCGAGCTGTACCGGCACGTCGCCGCCCTCCGCCGGCAGGTCGCCGCCACCGGCTGACGGCCCCGGCGCGACGTCCAGGTGACGGACCGGCCGCTTCGGCACGACGGACCGGTCGCTTCCGTTCCGGCCCGGCGCCGTGCGCACGCGGGGTACCGCCGGCGATCTCCGCGTGTTAGCAAGAGACATGACCGCACCTGGGAAGCCCTCACTGCACGCGTACGACGTCGTGGTCGTCGGCGCGGGACACAACGGACTGGTGGCCGCCGCCTATCTGGCCCGGGCCGGGAGGAGCGTGCTCGTACTCGAACGGCTCGGCAACACCGGGGGAGCGGCGATCTCCACCCGGCCGTTCGCCGGGGTGGACGCCCGCCTCTCGCGGTACTCGTACCTGGTCTCCCTGCTGCCGAAGAAGATCGTGGACGACCTCGGGCTGCGGTTCGCCGTGCGCAAGCGGACCGTCTCCTCGTACACGCCGCAGGGCGACGGCGGCCTGCTCGTCGCGGACCCCGCGCGTACCCGCGCCTCCTTCGCCGCGCTCACCGGCTCCGACCGGGCCTACGAGTCATGGGAGCGCTTCTACGGGGCGACGGCGCACGCCGCCCGCCGGATCTTCCCCACCCTCACCGAACCGCTGCCCCGGCGCGCCGACCTGCGGGCCCGGCTGGACGACGAGGCGACCTGGCGGATGCTGTTCGAGGAGCCCATCGGCGTCGCGGTCGAGAAGAACTTCGACGACGACCTGGTCCGCGGCGTCGTCCTCACCGACGCGCTCATCGGCACCTTCGCCGACGCCCACGACCCGACCCTCCTGCAGAACCGCTGCTTCCTCTACCACGTCATCGGCAACGGCACCGGCGACTGGGACGTCCCCGTCGGCGGCATGGGCGCCCTCACCGACTCCCTCGCGGCCGCCGCCCGTTCCGCCGGCGCGGAGATCCTCACCGGGCACGAGGCCGTGCGCATCGACACCGACGGCGCCCAGGCCGAGGTCGTCTACCGCACCGCCGACGGCGAGGGCGTCGCCGCGGCCGAGCACGTCCTCGTGAACGCCTCCCCGCAGGCCCTCGCCGCGCTGCTCGGCGACCCGGCCCCGGAGCCCGCCGAGGGCGCGCAGCTCAAGGTCAACATGCTGCTCACCCGGCTGCCCCGGCTCCGCGACCGGTCCGTCGACCCGCGCGAGGCGTTCGCCGGCACCTTCCACATCGCGGAGGGGTACGGACAGCTCGCCACCGCCTACCAGGAGGCCGCGTCCGGGCGGCTGCCCAGCGCCCCGCCCTCCGAGATCTACTGCCACTCCCTGACCGACCCGTCGATCCTCGGCCCCGAACTCGCCGCACAGGGCTTCCACACCCTCACCCTGTTCGGACTGCACACCCCCGCCCGGCTGTTCGCCGCCGACAACGACGCCGCCCGCGAGCAGCTGCTGGCCGCGACCCTGGCCCAGCTCGACGCCTGCCTGGACGAGCCGATCGCCGACGTCCTCGCCCGCGACGCCGACGGCCGGCCGTGCATCGAGGCCAAGACCCCGCTCGACCTGGAACGCGACCTGCGGCTGCCCGGCGGCCACATCTTCCACCGCGACCTGTCCTTCCCGTACGCCACCGAGGCCACCGGCCGCTGGGGCGTGGAGACCGAACGGCCCAACGTGCTGCTCTGCGGCGCGGGCGCGGTGCGCGGCGGCGGGGTCAGCGGCATCCCCGGCCACAATGCGGCGATGGCGGTCCTGGGACGTTGACGCCCGGGGCCCTCCGGCCTGGGGCGTGAAGCCCAGCTTGGGCCGCGCTTAAGAAAACCTCGATGGACCGCGAGCGTGCCGTAGGGAAGATTTCTTCCAGGGATCTTGGGAGCACAGCCGTGCCCCGACCCCCAGGTCACAGGACACGCACATCGGGAGCCATTGCATTGAAGGCGCTGGTCAAGCTGAAGGCGGAGCCGGGACTCTGGCTCACGGACGTGCCGGAGCCGGAGGCCGGCCCCGGCGACGTGCTCATCAAGGTCCTGCGGACCGGCATCTGCGGCACCGACCTCCACATCCGCTCGTGGGACGGCTGGGCGCAGAGGACCATCGCCACGCCGCTCACCCTCGGCCACGAGTTCGTCGGCGAGGTCGTCGAGGTCGGCAAGGACGTCGTCGACATCGACGTCGGCGACCGGGTCAGCGGCGAGGGCCACCTCGTCTGCGGCAAGTGCCGCAACTGCCTGGCCGGCCGCCGCCACCTGTGCCGCGCCACCGTCGGCCTCGGCGTCGGCCGTGACGGCGCCTTCGCCGAGTACGTCGTGCTGCCCGCCGCCAACGTGTGGGTGCACCGCGTCCCCGTCGACCTCGACGTCGCCGCGATCTTCGACCCCTTCGGCAACGCCGTGCACACCGCCCTGTCCTTCCCGCTGGTCGGCGAGGACGTGCTGGTCACCGGCGCGGGCCCGATCGGCATCATGGCCGCCGCCGTCGCCAAGCACGCCGGCGCCCGGCACGTGATGATCACCGACGTCAGCGAGGAGCGCCTCGACCTCGCCCGCAAGGCCGGCGTCTCGCTCGCCCTCAACGTCGCCGAGCAGACCATCGCGGACGGCCAGCGCACCCTCGGCCTCAAGGAGGGCTTCGACGTCGGCCTGGAGATGTCCGGCAACCCGCGCGCCATGCGCGACATGGTCGCCAACATGACCAACGGCGGAAAGATCGCCATGCTCGGCCTGCCCGCCGAGGACTTCGCCGTCGACTGGGCGAAGATCGTCACCTCGATGATCACCATCAAGGGCATCTACGGCCGGGAGATGTTCGAGACCTGGTACGCGATGTCGGTGCTCCTGGAGGGCGGCCTCGACCTCGCCCCGGTGATCACCGGGCGCTACCACCACACCGACTTCGAGGCGGCCTTCGACGACGCCGCGTCCGGCAAGGGCGGCAAGATCATTCTCGACTGGACCACGGGAGCCTGACATGTTCGACTCTGTACGCGACGACCTGCGCACCACCCTCGACGAGATCCGGCAGGCCGGACTCCACAAGCCCGAGCGGGTCATCGGCACCCCCCAGTCCGCCACCGTCGAGGTCACCGCCGGCGGCCGCCCCGGCGAGGTGCTGAACTTCTGCGCCAACAACTACCTCGGCCTCGCCGACCACCCCGAGGTGATCGCCGCCGCCCACGAGGCGCTGGACCGCTGGGGCTACGGGATGGCCTCCGTCCGCTTCATCTGCGGCACGCAGGAGGTCCACAAGGAGCTCGAGGCCCGGATCTCGACCTTCCTGGGCCAGGAGGACACGATCCTCTACTCCTCCTGCTTCGACGCCAACGGCGGCGTGTTCGAGACGATCCTCGGCCCCGAGGACGCCGTCATCTCCGACGCCCTCAACCACGCGTCCATCATCGACGGCATCCGCCTGTCCAAGGCCCGCCGCTTCCGCTACGCCAACCGCGACATGGCCGACCTGGAGCAGCAGCTCAAGGAGGCCGCCTCCGGCGGCGCCCGGCGCAAGCTGATCGTCACCGACGGCGTGTTCTCCATGGACGGCTACGTCGCCCCGCTCGACGAGATCTGCGACCTGGCCGAGCGCTACGACGCCATGGTCATGGTCGACGACTCGCACGCCGTCGGCTTCGTCGGCCCCGGCGGTCGCGGCACCCCCGAGCTGCACGGCGTCATGGACCGCGTCGACATCATCACCGGCACCCTCGGCAAGGCCCTCGGCGGCGCGTCCGGCGGCTACGTGGCCGCCCGCGCCGAGATCGTCGCCCTGCTGCGCCAGCGCTCGCGCCCGTACCTGTTCTCCAACACCCTCGCCCCGGTGATCGCCGCCGCCTCCCTCAAGGTCCTCGACCTGCTGGAGTCCGCCGGCGACCTGCGCGAGCGGCTGAACGCCAACACCGCCCTGTTCCGCTCGCGGATGACCGAGGAGGGCTTCGACATCCTCCCCGGCAACCACGCCATCGCCCCCGTCATGATCGGCGACGCGGCCGAGGCCGGGCGCATGGCCGAGCTGCTCCTGGAGCGCGGCGTGTACGTGATCGGCTTCTCGTACCCGGTCGTCCCGCAGGGCCAGGCGCGCATCCGCGTCCAGCTCTCGGCGGCGCACTCCACCGAGGACGTCAACCGTGCGGTCGACGCCTTCGTCGCCGCCCGGGCCGCCCTGCAGGGCTAGCCCAGGCGGGCTGCGACACTAGGGGCATGATCGAAGCACGGCGGCTGCACATCCTCCGGGCGGTGGCCGACCACCGCACCGTCACGGCGGCGGCCGCCGCGCTGTACCTCACCCCGTCGGCGGTGTCGCAGCAGCTCGCCGCCCTGGAGCAGGAGACCGGGCACCGGCTCGTCGAGCGCAGCGCGCGCGGGGCCCGGCTCACCCCGGCCGGGGAGATCCTGCTCCACCACGCCAACGCCGTCCTGGCCCAGCTGGAGCGGGCCGAGTCGGAGCTCGCCGCGTACGGCTCCGGCGAGGCCGGCACGGTCACGGTGGCGGCCTTCGCCACCGGGATCGGCCTGGTCGTCGCCCCGGCCATCGGCGAGCTGGCCCGCACCTCGCCCGGCATCCGGGTCCGCGTCCGGGACGCCGAGGGCGACGCCAGCCTGCTCATGGTCCTGGACCGGCAGGTCGACGTCGCCGTGGCCGTCGAGTACCGGGGCGCGCCCGCCGAGGACGACGCCCGGCTCACCCGGCTGCCGCTGTACGCGGAGCCGTTCGACGCCGTCCTGCCGCTCGGCCACCGGCTCGCGGACGGCGAACGGGTCGCGCTCGCCGATCTGGCGAAGGACCCCTGGATCGGCCAGTCCGCCGGCAACCCGTGCCACGACGTGACCGTCCTGGCCTGCGAGTACGCCGGTTTCGAGCCCCGGCTCGACCACACGTCGGACGACTTCCGCGCCGTCGTCGCCCTGGCCGCCGCCGACGCGGGCGTCGCGCTCGTCCCGCGCTCGGCGCTGCGCGGCACCGATCTGGCCGGCGTGGTGGTCCGCCCGGTCGACGGCGTCGCCCCGACCCGCCGGGTCTTCGCCGCGGTCCGCCGCGGCTCGGAGGACCACCCGCTGATCGCCCCGGTCCTGGCGGCCCTGCGCGCCGCCGCGGAACCCCGCGGCTGAGGCGTCCGGCCGTCAGTCCGCCGACGCCTCCCAGCCGACCGCCTCGATCCGGGCCGCGTCCGCCGGGCGGGCGTCGTCGAACAGCGGCCGGTCCGCCGCGTCGACGACGCGCGGGCGCTCCACGTACACGCCGCGGCCGACGTAGCGCTGGTCGGTGACGTAGCGCCAGCGCAGCCGGACCGTGGCGGCGGCCCACGCCGACAGGTCGGCCGTCGCGGCGTACCAGGTCCGGCCCGACCAGCCGCTCACCGCGCCGTCCGGATGCGGCCGGGGCTCGCCGCCGGGCCGCGCCGTCGTGAACGGCACCGCCGTCCAGGTCGCCCCGCCGTCCGCCGAGGCCTCCAGGTGCGCCGCGTCCGCCGCCGGTTCGGTGTCCCACCACAGGCCGAAGTCGAGGCGGGCGGCGCCGGTGACCGCGGGCAGCGTGAGCGTGGCCGTGGCGGCGCTCGCCATGCCGGAGAACCAGGCGGTGCCGCCGCGCGCCGGGCGCACCGGCACGGCGCGGGCCAGCGCGTTCGCCGTCGCCACCCGGGGCGCGGAGCCGGAGCGCCAGCTCCGCACCGGGTGCACGGAGTTGCCCAGCACGATCAGGAAGGCGTCGGTCGTGGGGTCGACGACCAGGCTGGTGCCGGTGAAGCCGGTGTGCCCGGCGGAGCGCGGGGTGGCGAGGGCGCCCATGTACCAGTGCTGATTGAGCTCGAAGCCGAGGCCGTGCTCGTCGCCGGGGAAGGCGGTGTTGAAGTCGGTGAACATCAGCGCGACCGACTCCTCGGACAGGATGCGGGCCCGGCCGTACGCGCCGCCGTTGAGGAGCGTACGGGCGAGCACCGCCAGGTCCCAGGCGCAGGAGAAGACGCCGGCGTGGCCGGCGACCCCGCCGAGGCTGTACGCGTTCTCGTCGTGCACCTCGCCCCAGACCATGCCGCGGTCCAGACCCGACCAGGGGAGCCGGGCGTCCTCGGTGGCGGCGATCTTCGGCCGCCACGAGAGCGGCGGATTGAAACGCGTGCGGTGCATCCCGAGCGGAGCAGTGATCTCGTCCCGGAGCAGGGCGTCCAGAGCGCGACCGGTGATCTCCTCCAGGACGAGCTGGAGCGAGATCAGATTGAGGTCGGAGTAGAGGTACTTCGTCCCCGGCGGACTCGCGAGGGCCTCGTTCCACAGCAGCCGCAGCTTCCCCTCGCGGGTGGGCTCCTTGTAGAGGGGGATCCAGGCACGGAAACCCGAGGTGTGAGTGAGCAGCTGACGGACCGTGACGTCCTGCTTGCCGCCGCCGGCGAAGGCGGGCAGGTACGCGGCGACCCGCTCCTCCAGCTCCAGCGTCCCGCGCTCCAGCTGCTGCACCGCCAGGATCGCGGTGAACAGCTTGGACACCGACGCCAGGTCGAAGACGGTGTCCTCGGCCATCGCGATCTGCCGCTCGGGCGGCAGCTCCACCCCGGAGTCGGTCTTCTCGTCGTACGCCGCGTACCGCACGGCGCTGCCGATCGCGCGGTGCAGCGCGACGGTGCCGCCGCGGCCGGCCAGCAGCACCGCCCCCGCGTACCAGGGGTGCTTGGGGGAGGGGCGCAGGAACGCCTCGGCGTCGCCCACCAGCCGGTCGAGGTGCGCGGGGAGCAGCCCCGCCCGCTCGGCGGAACCACGGCGCAGCACGGTCCGCCGCCCGTCCGCCCCCTCGGGCGCCCCGTCGTCCTGCGGTCCGGGGGCCGCGGCGGCCCCCGGGATCGAGCCGACCATCACCGCACCTCCCAGAGCCAGGAGCCCGCCGCCGAACGCGCGGCGGCCGATGCCCCGGCCTGCCGGTTCCTTCGTCATCGCCTGCCTACCCTCCCACGCCCCTGAAAGAATCCTTCGCCCACACCCGCAACGCCTGAAACTTTCTTACCGAGGTGGCGGCGCGTCAAGAAGGCGGGCGCCGCCGTGAGGAACGGCAAAGAATCTGACGCTGCATCAGAAAACCTCTTCCCTCGGCCGATCCGCTGCGGCATCCTGCCGCCCATGAAGACGGAGCTGAGCCAAAAGCTGGGGATCGAGCACGCCATCTTCGGCTTCACGCCCTTCCCCGCGGTGGCCGCCGCCCTCACCAGAGCCGGCGGCTTCGGCGTCCTCGGCGCGGTCCGCTACACCGCCCCCGACGACCTCGCCCGCGACCTCGACTGGATGCAGGAGCACACCGACGGACTGCCCTACGGCCTGGACGTCGTCATGCCCGCCAACAAGGTCGAGGGGGTGACCGAGGCCGACGTGGAGGCGATGATCCCCGAGAGCCACCGGGAGTTCGTCCGCGCCACCCTCGCCAAGCACGGCGTCCCCGAACTGGCCGAGGGCGAGGCATCCGGCTGGCGGATCACCGGCTGGATGGAGCAGGTCGCCCGCAGCCAGCTCGACGTCGCCTTCGACTACCCCATCAAGCTCCTGGCCAACGCCCTCGGCTCCCCGCCCGCCGACGTCGTCGCCCGCGCCCACGACCACGGCGTGCTCGTCGCCGCCCTCGCCGGCAGCGCCCGGCACGCCCGCCACCACGCCGACGCCGGCATCGACGTCGTCGTCGCCCAGGGCTACGAGGCCGGCGGCCACACCGGCGAGATCGCCTCCATGGTGCTCACCCCGGAGGTCGTCGAGGCCGTCGCCCCGCTGCCGGTGCTCGCCGCCGGCGGAATCGGCAGCGGCGAGCAGATCGCCGCCGGCCTCGCGCTCGGCGCCCAGGGCGTCTGGCTCGGCTCCCTCTGGCTCACCGCCACCGAGGCCGAACTCCACTCCCGCGCCCTCACCGACAAGCTCCTCGCCGCCGGTTCCGGCGACACCGTCCGCTCCCGCGCCCTGACCGGAAAGCCCGCCCGCCAGCTGCGCACCGAATGGACCGACGCCTGGGACGACCCGGCCGGCCCCGGGCCGCTGCCGATGCCGCTGCAGGGCCTGCTCGTCGCCGAGGCCGTCTCCCGGATCCAGAAGTATGAGGTGACGCCCCTGCTCGGCACGCCCGTCGGCCAGATCGTCGGCCGAATGAATTCCGAACGCAGCGTCCGGCAGATCGTCGACGACCTGACGCGCGGCTTCGAGCGGGCCGTCGACCGCATCAACCGCATCGCCGGAAGGAGCGGACAGTGACCAACGGCTTCTGGGCCCAGGCGACCGCCGACCCCGACCGCACGGTCCTCGTCGCGCCGGACGGCGAGGAGTGGACGGCCGGACGGCTGCACGCCGACGCCAACCGGCTGGTCCACGGACTGCGCGCGGCCGGTCTGGAGCGCGGCGACGCCTTCGCCGTCGTCCTGCCCAACGGCATCGCCTTCCTCACCGCGTACCTCGCCGCCGCACAGGCCGGCCTCTACCTCGTCCCGGTCAACCACCACCTCGTCGGCCCCGAGATCGCCTGGATCGTCGCCGACTCCGGCGCGAAGGTCCTGCTCGCGCACGAGCGGTTCGGCGCGGCGGCGACGGCCGCCGCCGACGAGGCCGCGCTGCCCGCGAGCCACCGCTACGCCGTCGGCGCCGTCCCCGGCTTCCGCCCGTACGCCGAACTCCTCGACGGCCGGCCGGAGTCCGAGCCCGCCGACCGCACCCTCGGCTGGGTCATGAACTACACCTCCGGCACCACCGGCCGCCCCCGCGGCATCCGCCGCCCGCTGCCCGGCAAGCCGCCGGAGGAGACGCACCTCGGCGGCTTCCTCGGCATCTTCGGCATCCGGCCCTTCGACGACAACGTCCACCTGGTCTGCTCGCCGCTCTACCACACGGCCGTGCTCCAGTTCGCCGCCGCGTCGCTGCACATCGGACACCGGCTGGTCCTCATGGACAAGTGGACGCCCGAGGAGATGCTGCGGCTCATCGACGCGCACGCCTGCACCCACACCCACATGGTCCCCACCCAGTTCCACCGGCTGTTGTCCCTCCCGCAGGAGGTCCGCGCCCGCTACGACGTCTCGTCCATGCGCCACGCCATCCACGGCGCCGCGCCCTGCCCCGACCACGTCAAGCGGGCGATGATCGCCTGGTGGGGCCACTGCGTCGAGGAGTACTACGCGGCCAGCGAGGGCGGCGGCGCCTTCGCCACCGCAGAGGACTGGCTGAAGAAACCGGGCACGGTCGGCAGGGCCTGGCCCATCAGCGAACTCGCGATCTTCGACGACGACGGCGAACGCCTCGCCCCCGGCGAACTCGGCACCGTGTACATGAAGATGTCCACCGGAGGCTTCGCCTACCACAAGGACGAGGCGAAGACGGCGTCGAGCCGCATCGGCGACTACTTCACCGTCGGCGACCTCGGCTACCTCGACGAGGACGGCTACCTCTTCCTCCGTGACCGCAAGATCGACATGATCATCTCGGGCGGGGTCAACATCTACCCCGCCGAGATCGAGGCCGTCCTGCTCGGCCACCCGGCCGTCGCCGACGCCGCCGCCTTCGGCGTCCCGCACGCCGACTGGGGCGAGGAGGTGAAGGCCGTCGTGGAACCCGCCGAGGGCCACGAACCGTCGGACGCGCTCGCCGCCGACATCCTGGCCCACTGCGAGGCCCGGTTGGCCGGCTACAAACGCCCCAAGAGCGTCGACTTCACCACGGCCATGCCCCGCGACCCCAACGGCAAGCTCTACAAACGCCGCCTGCGCGACCCGTACTGGCAGGGCCACGACCGCCCCCTGTGAGCAGCCACCGGCCCCGCTCCTCTGGCCCGCCCGGCGCGTCGCGGGGCGATTGAACGTCCGACGCGGGTCTGTGCGCGGCAGGGGGCGGTACGGAATCCTCGAAGGGCACTCGGACCGTCCGACGTCGCGTCACCCTGCGAGGAGCCCGCATGACCGCCGCTGAGGACCGGCCGCGTCACCTCCTCCTGCCCGACCCGGAGCGCTCCCGCGCGGTCCTGGTCGGCTCCGGCGCCGGCCTGGACCGCCCTGCGGAGGTGACGGAACCCACCCGCCGCCTGGCGGTCGAGGCGCTCACCGGCGCCGGATCGGGCACGGGCGCGTTCCACCCGGAGAACGTCACGCTGCTCCTCGACCCCGAGCGCCCGGAGGACGTGCTGGCCGCCGTCCGGGAAGCCGCCGACGCGGCTTCCGACGTGCTGCTGTTCCAGTTCGCCGGGCGGAGTTTCCTGCGCGGGGACCGGCTGTTCCTGGGCGTCCGGGGCACCGACCCGGAGCGGCCCGAGGACACCGGGGTCGGCGCGGCGGAGATCGCCGGGATCATGGGCGCCGGCCGCGCGGCCCGGGTCGTCGTCGCCCTCGAATGCAGTTGGCCCGACGCGGCGGCGTCGGCATGGACCGAGGCGGCGCCGCGCGCCTCCGTGCTGGCCGGTCCGTCGAGCTTCGAGTACACCGAGGACCCCTTCACCGGGACGCTCGTGCACGCGTTGCTGAAGGGCGTCCAGCAGGGCCCGCAGGTGCTCGACCTGGTGGCCCTCGGGAACGCCATGGAGGCCGCCTACGCCGAGACCCGTTACTGCGTGGAGAACGAGTACATCGGCGCGCCGTCCGGTGTGCTGCTGCGCGGCGGCGCGGACGTCGCGCTGGGTGTCAATCCCGCGTTCGGCGCGGCGAAGGACGTCGGTGCGCTGCCCCCGCACCCGGACGTGGTGGATGAGTGGTGGCGGGTCGACTGACGAACCGTCCCCGGCCCCCGGGCGGCCGAGGCGTCAGAGGGGGTTGCTGCCGTCCATGTTCAGGGCGTGGCCGGGCCGGAAGAAGCGCTTGGCGAAGAAGTGCCCGTGCTCGGCCGCCATGCGGAACCACGGCTCGGAGGCCGGGAGGCCGTCGCGCTGTTCGACCAGCCGGCCCATCTCCCACATCGACTCGACGTCCCCGAGGTCGACCGCCTTGCGCAGGAGCCGTTCGGCCTCCGTGAAGTCGTCGAGGAGCTTGTTGCGCAGGGCGAGGACGCGCAGCGCGCGGGGGTCGCCGGCCTCCGCCGCTGCCTGAAGTTCCTCAAGGGAACGGAACTTGCGGCGGTTGGCGCGCACGCGGACGACCAGAGCGAGGACACCGAGCCCCCAGACCACCCAACTCGCGGTGACGGCCCCGTCGCTGTCGACCGACCAGCCGACGACGCTGAGCACGGCCGCGACGAGAAAGAGAACGTATGCCATGCCCTACCCCCCGGTCGGTGGCGATTCGCCAGCAGCGTAGGACAGCCACCACCCGCTGTCACCCTGCCCGCGGCCCCGGCTCCGTCCCTTCGGGCGCTGTCCGTGAACGCCGACCACCGACCGGGGGCACCTGACCGCGTCCCGGCCGGTCGCCGTGCCGGGCCTCCGACCTACGGTTCCTTCACTGGCGGTCGGCGGCCGCGACGGCGACGATCGCGCGGACCTGGGCGATGATGTCCAGACGGTTCCGGACGAACTCGGGATCGGTGACCGACCCCGTCGCCGGGTCCGTGTTGCCCGCGCCGAACCGGAGCACCGGCGTGTGGACGTGACCGCCCGGCAGGTCCGTCAGGCCGAGGCGGTCGCGCAGCAGGGTGGCGCGGTAGGCGATCTCGTTGGAGAGGTAGTCGCCGCCGCCGCCCGCCCGGGCGGCGGAGCCGGGGGTGGGGCCGTCGGGGCGGACCACCGGGGCGTCCCCGCCGGCCGGGACCTCGGTCACGGAGGTGTTGTCGAGGACGGGGAACCGGCCGGTGGCCGCCGCCGTGATCGCCGCGTACGGAAGCGTGGTCGACGTCCACTGCGGCTGCGTCGCCGGGTCGTCCACCGGCACGGGCCCGGTGCGGGACAGGTTCTCGTTGTCCGGGAAGCCGCCGCGCCACGCCCCGTTGGTGCGCTCGATGTCGAAGCGCCCGGGCCGGCCCTGGCTCACCGTGGTGAAGAGGTCCGCCTTCGCGAGGTGCGGGCGCAGGGTCCGCTCCACGGTGCCGTCGGCGAAGTCCTCCCAGCGGACCGGGAAGACGGCCGTCTCCACCCGCGCGAGCGACCCGTCCGCCGTGCGCAGCCAGGTCCCGTCGAGGGCGAGCGCCGTGGCACCCGAGGGGTTGCTGATCCGCACGTCGCGGTCGAGGGTGAACGGGTCGAAGCCGGTCAACAGGATGC
The DNA here is from genome assembly GCF_048500665.1 of Streptomyces tritici. NCBI lineage: Bacteria > Bacillati > Actinomycetota > Actinomycetes > Kitasatosporales > Streptomycetaceae > Streptomyces > Streptomyces tritici. The sequence goes on along the minus strand of NZ_CP183183.1, from coordinate 246,933 downwards.
GCTTGACGCCCCGGCCCTCCGGGAGGCGAATGGAGTCCTGGCCGCGCGAGGACCGCTCGAGCCGGTCCAGCAGCCGGGCCCGCGCCTCGGGGGTGAGACCGAACCCCGGCCGCCAGGTGCGCAGCTCCCGGGTCAGCGCGAGCCGCGCCCAGTACAGCGGCCGGTCGTCGTCCCGCGAGAGCCCCGCCCGTCGCCCACCACCACCCTTCCAAGGATGCGCTTCGCGCCCTTCTTCTTTCGCAGGCCCGCGGCCCTGGGCCCGGTCGACCGCCCGCTGCCAGAGCCGCGCCCCGTGCCGTACGACCGTCCGCTCGGCCTGTTCCGGGGAGCCGGCCTCGGCGAGGGCGTCCGCGAACTCCGGGGCCGCCGAGGCGAATCCGCTCCGCGCCAGGATCTCCTGGGGCGCGGCCCGGTCGAGTCTGGCCTCCTCCACCGTGACCGCCTGGGCGGCGGCCGCGGTCGGGGCGAGGGGCGTCGCGGCGACGAGGGCGAGGGCGAGGGCGAGCGTGGTGCGTATCGGGGGCACGGGCGTCCTTCCGTACGGCGGGTGACGGGCCGCCGGAAGTATCCCGTCGCACGGCCGGCCGCCGCTACGGGGCCGCCGGGGCCCGCACGGAGGGCACCCGCACGGGACGGCGGGCGACAACCGAGGAGTTGGGGCGGTTTGTGGCAGTATGGTGATCATGAGTTCGAGTGCGATGGGGACGGCCCGGCAGTGGACCACCTGGGCGCCGGTCGTCGCCGGCGTCGCCCTGGGCGTCGCCTGGGGACGGGGCCTGCCCGGCTTCGGTGTCGCCCTCGTCGGGCTCTGCCTGCTCGGCGCCGTCCTCGCGGCCGTGCACCACGCCGAGGTCATCGCCCACCGCGTCGGCGAACCCTTCGGCTCGCTGGTGCTCGCGGTCGCGGTCACGGTCATCGAGGTCGGACTCATCGTCACCCTGATGGCGGGCGGCGGCGGGAAGTCCGCCACGTACGCCCGGGACACCGTCTTTGCCGCCGTGATGATCACCTGCAACGGGATCGTCGGCCTGTCCCTGCTCGTCGCGGCGCTGCGCACCCGCGTCGCCGTCTTCCACGCGGAGGGCTCCGGCGGCGCGCTCGCCACGGTCTGCACCCTCGCGACGACGACCCTCGTCCTGCCCACCTTCACGACCAGCCACCAGGGGCCGGAGTTCTCCGGGCCCCAGCTGGCCTTCGCCGCGGTCGCCTCGCTCTGCCTGTACGGCGTCTTCGTCGGCGTCCAGACCGTGCGGCACCGCGACTACTTCCTGCCCGTCCCGCGCCCCGGCAGCGAGCGCCCCGGCGGCGAGGGCAAGGAGCCGGAGGAGGAGCACGCGGAACCGCCCACCGCGCGCGCGACCTGGGCCAGCCTCGGCCTGCTGCTCCTCGCCCTCGTCGCGGTCGTCGGCCTCGCCAAGCTGATCTCGCCGGCCATCGAGGACGGCGTCGAGTCCGCGGGGCTCCCCAAGGCCGTCGTCGGTGTCGTGATCGCCCTGATGGTGCTGCTGCCCGAGACGCTGGCCGCGGTGCGCGCCGCCCGTCGCGACCGGATGCAGACCAGCCTCAACCTGGCCTACGGCTCCGCGATCGCCAGCATCGGCCTCACCATCCCGGCGATCGCGCTCGCCTCGGTGTGGCTGTCCGGGCCCCTGGTGCTCGGCCTGGGCGCGGTCCACATGGTGCTGCTCGTGCTCACCGCCGTGGTCAGCGCCCTCACCGTGGTGCCCGGACGGGCCACCCTCCTGCAGGGCGGCGTCCATCTCGCGATCTTCGCCGCCTTCGTGTTCCTCTCGTTCAGTCCCTGACGCGGACGACCTTCAGGGCGGGAGAGCGCATGATGTCCCGCTCGCAGAAGCGGGAGGCCACCCAGCGTTCTCGGGAGTACAGCGCCGTCTGGTCGCTGAAATGCGGCGAGTTCGGGTTCGAGGACTGCGCGTACGTCAGCAGCGTCCGGGCCACCGGGCACCGCCCGCCGTCCCAGCCCACCGCCTGCACGTGACTCGTGCCGTGCGCCACCTCCGTGTAGCCGCCGCCGGCCGGGTTCCACACCGGCTCGGTCTTGTTCCAGATGCCGAGCGACTCCGTGCCGCCGCTCACCGGGATCCGCACCCCGTTCCGCACCACGAACTGGTGCGCGCCCAGTGGGGCGTCGAGCGGGATGCCGGCCGCGCGCAGCTCGGCGACCGCGTCCGCCAGGGCCTTGGCGAAGGCGGGCGAGTCCGTGGCGAGCGTGTGGGGCGTACGGACCGGGTCCGCGGCCGAGAACGGCACCTTCCACTGCTCGGCCGGCTTCGCCGTCGCGGTGAACCTCCGCCAGAACCGGTCGAACAGCAGCGCGCCGCGGCTGCCGGAGCCCACCGTCCGGTCCCAGCCCGCCAGCGCCCGGCACGCCTCCGGATCGTCCGGCAGCACCGCCGGGCAGGCCCGCGCCGTGTCCGCCGCCGCCAGGTCGCCGGCCGGCGCCCGGTTGGCGAACTGCTGCCGCTGCAGGTCGGCCACCGTCAGCCGGCCCCGCGCCGCCATGGCGGCCACGTCCTCGATGCCGCCGCGGGTGCGCAGCGAGCGGGGCGTGTCGATGGTCCCGAAGACCCGCTCGTACCCGCGGATCGGCCGGTCGGCGTTGGTCAGCCAGGCGCTGTCGTTGGAGTTCTCCGCGTACGGGGCGTCCAGGAGGACCGGCATCCGCGACGGGCCGAAGACGCCCGGCTGCACCGCGTCCGGGTCGGAGCCGAGCGCACAGTCGGCGCGCGAGCCGTCGAGCACGGCGACCCCCGACGCCGGGTACGTCGCCCGGCCGAGCGGCGTGGAACAGCGCTGCGCCAGCTCGTCGGTGATCCGGGGGAGCACCTGCGCCTGCGCGAACAGGGTGTGCCCGGAGGAGTCCGCCGCGATCGTGTTCACCCACGGCAGGCCCTGCACGCGCCGCAGCGTGTCGAGCAGGTCCCGCGTGGAGCGCGCCTTGGCGAAGCCGAGGGCGGTGTCCGAACCGCGCAGGTTCGCCGCGTTGGGGTCGTGCAGCGCGTACGCGGTCGTGGTCGTCCAGGGCAGCGGCAGCGAGGCGCCCAGGCCGGTGACGACCGGCCCGTACCGGGTCCACCACTGGGTACGGGTGACCGGATCGCCGCCCTGGACCGGGACGGTGACGGTGCGCCGGGTCATCCGCTCGGGCCGGCCGTCGACCAGGTACACGGTCGGGTCGGCCGGGTCGAGGGCGAGCTGGTGCAGGTTGAGGGTGACGCCGGTGGCGACGGTGTGGCTCCACGCGACCTTGTCGTTGAAGCCGATGTTGACGACGGTCGTGCCGAGCAGCGAGGCGCCCGAGACGTTGAGTTCGCCCGGAATGGTCTGCTGGGACTGCCAGAAGCGCCGGCCGCCGTGCCACGGGTAGTGCGGGTTCCCGAGCAGCAGCCCCCGGCCGTTCGCCGTGGTGTCGCCGCGGAACGCGACCGCGTTGGAGCCCATGTCGGCGCCCTCCGCCGCGAACAGCTCGCGGGCCGCGGTCGCGGCCCGCCCCGGGTCGGGCGCGGCGCCGGGCGTCGCCCCGGCGGCGGGCGGCCGCGCGGCCGTGATCCCGTCGACGGCGCGGCCCTGTCCGCCCAGCACCGCGACGGCGAAGCCGCGCCGCGCCACGTCCAGGGTGGTCACCGGGCGCACCCAGGCGGCGTCCTTGCAGGCCGGGTCGGTGATCCGGTTCTGCCGCAGCCAGGCGTTGTACCCGGCGGCCCAGCCCCGCATCAGCTCCTTCAGCTGCCGGCTGGGGCCTGCCGGCGCGGGGGTGCGCAGCAGCGCCTCGACCGTGCCCGCGTCGCGCACCCCGCGGAAGTACAGGTCGCTGGAGAGGTTCCGGGAGGCCGACGACAAGGACCCGTCGGGCGCCCCGTCGGCACCGAAGTACCGCGAGCGCTCGCCGTTCACGGTCACGAAGCCGTCGGCCAGGACGCAGATCTGGTCCGCGGCCTGCGCCCAGCCGGTGCCGAAGCCCAGGTTCGCGTAGTCCTCGGCGAGGATGTGCGGGATGCCGTACTCGGTGTAGCGGACGACGGCCGACAGGCCCCGGTCCGACGGCCGGGCCTGCCGGTCCGGCCCGCCCCCCGGGTCCGCGACGGCCGCGGCGGGCAGCGAGGCGGTGACGGTGGCCAGGGCGGCGCCGGCCAGAAGCAGGTGTTTCAGGCGAGTGCGGAGCTGCAACGTTCCTCCCGACGGACGGATGGTGCAACGCGGTCGGACCATGCAGTCAGCTGAGCGCTCGCTTTGTCAACATCCCGTTCGGTATCCGAGGTCGCCGAGTTCCGGCGCAGGAGCGGTACTTGACCGCCGTCCGGCCGCCGCCGGAGGATCGCGCCATGGATCGACTCCTCAGCCGCGCCGTCGACGGTGTCCTGCGCATGAGCGCCCAGCGCGTCCCGGACCGGATCGCCCTCCGGTACGCCGACCGGACGTGGACGTACGCCGAACTGGACGCGGCCGTCTCCACCGGAGCCGCCGTGCTGCGGGAGCGGTGGGGCCTGGACGAGTACGACCGGGTGGCCGCCTACGGCCACAACTCCGACGCCTACCTGATCGCCTTCCTCGCCTGCTCCCGCGCCGGCCTGATCCACGTGCCCGTCAACCACAACCTCACCGGCGAGGACCTCGCGTACATCCTGGAGCAGTCCGGGAGTTCGCTGGTGCTCGCCGATCCCGCCCTCGCGGACCGGGTCCCGGCGGACTTCGCCGTGAAGCCGCTGCGCGACGCGCCCCGCTCGTTCCTCGGCAAGCTCGAGCGCCCCGACGCGTACGACACCGACCGCGACGCCCGCGACCTCGTCCAGCTCCTGTACACCTCAGGCACCACCGCCCTGCCCAAGGGCGCGATGATGACCCACCGGGCGCTCGTGCACGAGTACGCCAGCGCCATCGAGGCCCTCGACCTGCACGAGGACGACCGCCCGGTGCACGCGCTGCCGCTGTACCACTCGGCGCAGATGCACGTCTTCCTGCTGCCCTACCTCGCGGTCGGCGCGGAGAACACCCTCGTCGACGCGCCCGACCCGGCAATCCTGTTCGACCTCGTCGAATCCGGCCGCGCGGACAGCCTCTTCGCCCCGCCCACCGTCTGGATCGGCCTGGCCAACCACCCCGGGTTCGCGCGCCGCGACCTGTCCGCCCTGCGCAAGGCGTACTACGGCGCGTCGATCATGCCCGTCCCCGTCCTGGAGCGGCTGCGCGAGCGGCTGCCCGGCCTGCGCTTCTACAACTGCTTCGGCCAGAGCGAGATCGGGCCGCTCGCCACCGTCCTCGGACCGGACGAGCACGAGGGACGGATGGAGTCCTGCGGCCGGCCCGTCCGCCACGTCGAGGCCAGGGTCGTCGACGAGGACGGCGCGGACGTCCCCGACGGCACGCCGGGCGAAGTCGTCTACCGCTCCCCGCAGTTGTGCGAGGGCTACTGGAACAAGCCCGAGGAGACGAAGGCGGCGTTCCGCGGCGGCTGGTTCCGCTCCGGCGACCTCGCCGTCCGCGACGCCGAGGGCTACTACACCGTGGTCGACCGGGTGAAGGACGTCATCAACTCCGGCGGGGTGCTCGTGGCCTCACGGCAGGTCGAGGACGTGCTCTACACCCACCCGGCCGTCGCCGAGGCGGCCGTCGTCGGACTGCCCGACGAGAAGTGGATCGAGGCCGTCACGGCCGTGGTCGTCGCCCGCGACGAGGTCACCGAGGCCGAACTCGTCGCCCACGCCCGCGAGCGGCTCGCGTCCTTCAAGGCCCCGAAGCGGGTGCTGTTCGTGGACCGGCTCCCGCGCAACGCCAGCGGAAAGATCCTCAAGCGGGAGCTCCGCGACCGCTTCGGCACCCCCTGAACCGGCCGAACGGTCCGTCGGCGATCATGGGACGGCGGCCGCGCTCCCGCGGTCGCTCCGATGACCGACCAGGGAGACCGTCATGACCACGCTGCGCTGCGCCCTCCTCGACGACTACCAGGGCGCCGCCCTCGCCTCCGCCGACTGGTCCGTGCTCCACGGACGGGTGGAGGCGGTCCCGTTCACCGCGCACCACGCGAACGAGGACGAACTGGCCGCCGCCCTCGCCGACTTCGACATCGTCGTCACCCTGCGCGAACGCGTCCGCTTCCCCGCCTCCCTGTTCGCCCGGCTGCCCCGGCTCAAGCTCCTCGTCGCCACCGGCATGCGCAACACCGTCATCGACTACGCGGCCGCCGAGGCCCACGGCGTCACCGTCTGCGGCACCGCCAGCAACTCGACCTCCACCGTCGAGCTCACCTGGGCGCTCCTCCTCGGCCTCGCCCGCGGCCTGGTCACCGAGAACGAGGCGCTGCGCACCGGCGGCCCCTGGCAGAGCACCGTCGGCGCCGACCTGCACGGCAGCCGCCTCGGGGTCCTCGGCCTCGGCCGGATCGGCAGCCAAGTGGCCCGCGTCGGCCTGGCGTTCGGCATGGACGTCACCGCCTGGAGCCCCAACCTCACCGAGGAGCGCGCCAAGGAGGCCGGCGTCCGCCTGGCCTCCTCCAAGGACGAACTCCTCGCCGAGAGCGACTTCGTCACCATCCACCTGGCCCTCGGCGACCGCAGCCGCGGCCTCATCGGCGCGCCCGAACTCGCCCTGATGAAGCCGACCGCGTACCTGGTCAACACCTCCCGCGCCGCCATCGTCGACCAGGACGCCCTGCTCGCCGCCCTCCACGAGGGCCGGATCGCCGGCGCCGGGGTCGACGTGCACGACGTCGAACCGCTGCCCGCCGACCACCCGATGCGCACCGCGCCCCGGCTGCTCGCCACCCCGCACCTCGGCTACGTCTCGCGCACCAGCTACCGCACGTACTACGAGCAGGCCGTCGAGGACGTCGTGGCGTTCCTCGACGGCGAGCCGCTGCGCCGTCTGCCCTGACCGGGCCGTCGTACGGACGTCAGCCGGAGCGGTCCTCCATCAGGCAGAGGATGTTGCCCTCGCTGTCCTTGAACCAGGCGCCCCGCATCGCCTCCGTCTCCACGACGCCGTCGACCGTCTTCAGGCCGGGCAGGTCGTAGTCCTCGAACTCCACGCCCTTGGAGCGCAGGTCCTTCATCTCGGCGTCCAGATCGGAGACCTTCCAGCTCGCCAGAGTGTGCTCGGCCTGGCCGCCGTACGGCGTCTCGTAGAGGCCCACCACCGTCCCACCGGACTCGAGCCTGGTGTCCTCCGGCGTCTCCCGCGTGAGCGAGAGGCCGAGCTTCTCGGTGTAGAAGCGCTTCGCCCGGGCGAGGTCGTTGACCGGGATGATCGCGGCTACAGGTGCGTCCGCCAGCATCGAAACCACCTCCTGTCTTCCAGGCTACGCAGCGGCCCGCCCGGCCACAGGTCGAGCCGGCGGGGCGCCCTCGGGCGGTCACCCAGGGTCGCGGAGCGGGTGCGAGGAGCTTCTCCGCGAACCGGAATGGATTCCCTCACATCCGCTCCACCGGCCCTCCTCATCGACCTGCTTCACTCTCTCCGTCCAAGATCAACTTTCGATCCGGAGAGACCGACGTGAAGATCCGCACGCCCCGACGGGCAGCGGCAGCCGCCCTGCTGTCCCTGGTGCTCCTGCCCGTCACGCTCGCCGACGCCGACGTCGCGCAGGCCGGGACGCCGTCCCCCTGGCCGACGCTGACCGTCGGCACGCAGACCACCGACCCGCAGCAGGTGCGGGACTACTGGACCCGCGAGCGCGTCGAGCGTGCCCTCGCCAACGAGAAGAAGGACCAGGCCGCCTTCAACCAGAAGGCCGCGGCCGCGGTGAAGGCCGGCGGCCGCAAGCCCGTCGAGCAGACCCGGCCGGCGCAGTCGAGGGCCGCGGTCGCCGGCCGGACGTACACGACGCTCGCCGGCACCACCGACGTGCCGGAGATGCCGTACGCCCAGCCGGTCCCGTACCCGCAGACCGTGCCCGCCGTCATGGTCGGGAAGATCCTGTTCACGGCCAAGGACGGCACCACCCACGGCTGCACCGGATCCTCCATCGTCACCGCCAACAAGAACACCGTGTGGACGGCCGGTCACTGCATCCACCCCGGTGACGGATCCGGCGCGGAGGGCTTCTTCCAGGACGTCCTCTTCATCCCCGGCTACAAGAAGAACACCCAGGCCCCCAAGGGCTACGACGCCCCGTGGGGCGAGTGGGTCGCCAAGGCGAAGGTCGCGCCCACCTCCTGGACCGCGGACGGCGACGTGTTCTGGGCCGACCTCGCGGCCTTCACGGTCGTCCCGCCGGCCGGCTACACCAACCTGACCGACACCGTCGGCGCCTTCGGCTACCGCTTCGGCTCGGGCCCTGACTGGTCGGACATCATCGACTCCGGCTTCCCCGGCGACGGCTACCAGCGCACCGACATGGACGGCTACACCCAGTTCTACTGCACGGGCAACGCCGAGGACGCCACGCGGTTCTTCCCGGTGGACGACCGGCTGCGGATGGACTGCGACATGGGCCACGGCGCCTCGGGCGGCCCGATGTCCACCCCGGAGGGCCAGATCGTCGGCGCCAACTCGCACGGCAAGGACGACGGCGCCGGCAACATCGTCGAACCCGTCCTGTACAGCTCGGCGCACGCCGACAACGCCGTCGACGTCATCAACAGGATCGGCACGCTCGGCTGACGCGCCGGGCAGCCGTCCGGACGATGGCGGTACGGTCGTTCACCACGGCCGGACCGGAGGAGGGGAGTGAGATGGGGCGCAAGGTGTGGCTGGGCGCAGCGGCGGCCTTCCTGCTGGGCGTGGGAGCCACGGTGACGGTGTTCGAGCTGGCCGAACCCTCGACGGGGGTCACGGTCAGCCCCGCGGTGCCGGCTGAGGACACCCCTCGTACGCGGCAGGCTCTGGTCGCGCAGTGGGAGAAGGAGCTCGCCGAGGCGGGCCTGAAGCTCCCCGAGGGCTGGGAGAAGCTGTCGACGGACCAGATCCGGGCCGAGTACGTGAGCCAGAAACTGGCCAACGCCGGCCCGCCGCCGACGGGCCCGGCGCACGACCCCGGGTTCAACGGCCCGGACGACTGACGCCGAGGAGGCGGGTGCAGGCCATGTAGGCCGGCGCCCGCCTCCTCGTCGCGTGCGCGGCCCGCTCCTCAGCGCGCGTCCCGCAGGTCCACGATCCGCCTGATCTTGCCGACCGAGCGCTCCAGCGTCTCCGGTTCGACGACCTCCACCGCCACCGACACCCCGATCCCGTCCTTCACCGCCGCGGCGATCGCCCGCTCCGCCTCCGCGCGCTGCTCGGGCGTCGCGCCGGTACGCGCCTCCGCCCGTACGGTCAGCGCGTCGAGCCGGCCCTCACGGGTCAGCCGCAGCTGGAAATGCGGGGCGACGCCCGGCGTGCGCAGCACGATCTCCTCGATCTGCGTGGGGAACAGGTTCACCCCGCGCAGGATCACCATGTCGTCGCTGCGCCCGGTGACCTTCTCCATCCGCCGGAACACCCGCGCCGTGCCCGGCAGCAGCCGGGTCAGGTCGCGGGTGCGGTACCGGATCACCGGCATGGCCTCCTTGGTCAGCGAGGTGAACACCAGCTCGCCCTCCTCGCCGTCCGGCAGCACCTCCCCCGTGAACGGGTCGACGACCTCGGGGTAGAAGTGGTCCTCCCAGATGTGCAGACCGTCCTTGGTCTCCACGCACTCCTGCGCCACCCCGGGGCCCATCACCTCCGAGAGCCCGTAGATGTCGACCGCGTCGATCGCGAACCGTTCCTCGATCTCCCGGCGCATCTCCTCCGTCCACGGCTCGGCCCCGAAGATGCCCACCTTCAGCGAGGTGCCCCGCGGATCGACGCCCTGCCGCTCGAACTCGTCGAGCAGCGTGAGCATGTACGAGGGCGTCACCATGATGATCTCGGGCCGGAAGTCCTGGATCAGCTGTACCTGACGGGCCGTCATCCCGCCGGACGCCGGGATCACCGTGCAGCCGAGCCGTTCCGCCCCGTAGTGCGCCCCGAGCCCGCCCGTGAACAGCCCATACCCGTAGGCCACATGGACCTTGTGGCCGGGCCGCCCGCCGGCCGCGCGGATCGACCGGGCCACCACGTCCGCCCAGGTGTCGAGGTCCCGTTCGGTGTAGCCGACGACCGTCGGACGGCCGGTGGTGCCGCTGGAGGCGTGGATCCGGCGCACCTGCGACTGGTCCACGGCGAACATCCCGAAGGGGTACTGGTCGCGCAGATCGGTCTTGGCCGTGAACGGGAACCGCGCGAGATCCGCGAGGGAACGGCAGTCCTCGGGGCGCAGCCCCGCCTTGTCGAACGACTGCCGGTAGAAGGCGACGTTCTCGTACGCGTGCCGGAGGGTCGCCCGCAGCCGCTCCAGCTGGAGCGCCGCCAGCCCCTCCCGGTCGAGCCGCTCGCCCGCGTCCAGCAGTTCCGTCATGCGCCGCACTCCCGTCCACTCGGATCGGCCGACCGATCATTCGGTCGCCACGGGACCAGTAATCCAAGACTCCGCCCGTCCTGGCAAGGGCCCGACGCCGATTTCCCGCCTCCCGCTCCCCGTCACGTCGGGTGACCCCGCCGTTGGGCCGGCCGGCGGAGCGCGTGCGGCGCGCGGGGAGCGCCTGCCCCGGGCGACGCGCAACGGCAGGGCCCGCGGTGCTGCATATGACCTCGGCAACCATGCGTTAGGACTGGATGCGGAGAGTGACGAATCGATCCCCAGAAGGAGCTCCGCTCATGTCGGTCGACACCGAGCCCGCAGCGGCACCGGCGCCCGCCCCAGCCGCCCAGATCAGCAAGGTCCAGCTCAGCCTCAGCACCGCCGCCGCCCGCAACCTCGCCACCACCACCAAGTCCGAACCCCAGATGCAGGGCATCAGCTCCCGCTGGCTGCTGCGCAAGCTGCCCTGGGTGCACACCCCCGGCGGCACCTACCGGGTCAACCGCCGGCTCTCCTACGTCGTCGGCGACGGCCGCGTCACCTTCGTCAAGAGCGGCTCCAAGGTGCAGGTCATCCCCGCCGAGCTGGCCGAACTCCCGCTCCTGAAGGGCTTCGACGACCCGACCGCGCTCGGCGCCCTCGCCGACCGCTTCGTGCAGAAGGAGTACGAGCCCGGCCAGGTCATCGTCGAGTCCGGCCGCAAGGCCGACCACGTCTACCTGATCGCCCACGGCAAGATCGAGAAGATCGGCAACGGCAAGTACGGCGACGAGGCCGTCCTCGGCCGGCTCGGCGACGGCGACACCTTCGGCGGCCAGGTCCTCGCCGGCACCGACGCCAAGTGGGACTTCACCGCCCGCGCCCTCACCGCCGTCACCCTGCTCTCGCTGCCGCACTCCGCCTACGAGGCCGTCGCCGAGCAGTACGAGAAGCTGCGCGACCACGTTCGCAGCCAGGGCGCCAACGGCCACCGCCGCCCCGTCAACAAGGCCGGCGAGGCCGCGATCGAGCTGAGCGCCGGCCACTACGGCGAGGCGACCCTGCCCACCGCGTTCGCCGACTACGAGCCCAGGCCGCGCGAGTACGAGCTCAGCGTCGCCCAGACCGTGCTCAAGGTGCACACCCGCGTCGCCGACCTCTACAACCAGCCCATGAACCAGACGCAGCAGCAGCTGCGCCTGACCATTCAGGAACTGCGCGAGACCCAGGAGTACGAGCTCGTCAACAACCCCGAGTTCGGACTGCTCAACAACACCGACTACGACCAGCGCATCCAGACCCAGTCCGGCCCGCCCACCCCGGACGACTTCGACGACCTGATCAGCATGCGCCGCGGCACCCAGTACATCTTCGCCCACCCGCGCGCCATCGCCGCCTTCGGCAAGGAGTGCAACAAGCGCGGTCTCGTCCTCGGCCACACCGAGCTCGACGGCCACCACATCCCCGCCTGGCGCGGCATCCCGATCCTGCCCTGCAGCAAGATCCCGATCTCCGACCAGCACAGCTCCTCGATCATCGCGATGCGCACCGGCGAGAACAACGAGGGCGTCATCGGCCTGCACCAGACCGGCCTGCCCGACGAGGTCGAGCCGGGCCTGAACTGCCGTTTCATGGGCATCGACGACAAGGCGATCATCTCCTACCTGGTCTCCACCTACTACTCCGCCGCCGTCCTCGTCCCCGACGCGATCGGCATCCTGGAGAACGTCGAGGTGCGTCCGCGTGCCTGACCGCCCGTCACCCCGAGGGAACGGGGGCTGAGCCGTGTCCCTGCTCTCCCGGATGGCCGCCCTCGCGGCCACCCCCGAAGCGGCGGCGCTGCTCGGCGCCCCCCTCGCAGATCCGGGACGCCCCGCCCCGCTGCCGAGCCCGCCGTCCCGGCCCAGCGGCCTCGGCACCTCCGCCGCGGGCCTCGCCGACCGGCTGCGCGGCCCCACCCGCCTCCCCGGCCCGGTCCCCGCGGCCCGCGCGGCGGCGGACGGCGCCGCTCCGGGCCCCGGCACCCCGCCACCGCCCGGAGTCCCCGAGCTGTACTGCCCGCCCGCCGTCCGCGACGACGTCGCCCTCGGCGAGACCGTCAACGAACGGCTGGTCGCCTGGGCCGAGGAGATCGGGATCTACCCCGGCCACCTCGACAAGGTCCGCTCCGCCAACTTCGGCCGGCTGATGATGCTCGCCCACCCCGAGACCGACGACCCCGACCGGCTGCTCGCGGCGGCCAAGTGCGGGCTGTCCGAATGGGCCGTGGACGACCACATCGTCGACGGCGAGGTCGAGGAGCCCGCGCACGAGGTGCTCGGGCAGCGGCTCGCGATCTGCCACTCCGTCATCGACCAGGCGCAGCTTCCCCTGGCGTACGCGCCGCAGCTGGAGAAGGCCGTCCAGAAGGACCCGGTGGCCAAGGCCCTGCGCTCCGCCCTCGCCGGCCTCACCCCGTACGCCTCGACCACCCAGGTCCGGCGGCTGCGCCACGAACTGGCCATCATGTTCGTGGCGTACGGGCAGGAGGGCGTCTGGCACACCACCGGCCAGCGCCCGCCGGTCTGGGAGTACCTGATGCACCGGCACGAGAACAGCTTCATCCCGTGCATGGTCCTGGTCGACGCCATGGCCGGCTACGAGGTGCCGATGGCCGAGTTCTCCGACGTACGGGTCCGCCGGGCGTTCAACCTGGCCGGCACCGCCACCGTGCTGATGAACGACCTCTACTCCATGGGCAAGGAAGACCCCACGGACTACAGCCTGCCCATGCTGATCGCGGCCGAGGAGCGGTGCTCCATGGAAGAGGCCGTCGACCGGAGCGTCCTCATCCACGACGAGCTGATGCACACCTTCGAGGCGGAGGCCTCCGCCCTCTCCCGCACCGGCTCCCCGGAACTGGCCCGCTTCCTCGCCGGAACGTGGGCCTGGGTCGGCGGCAACCGCGAATGGCACGCCGGCAGCGCCCGGTACCGCACCGCGGCCTGACCGCCGGCCGTCTGCAGCCCGACCCCCACTGTCCCCACACCACGTAAGGAAACCCCTTCATGACCACGTCCGCGCCCGCCAGCGTGCTCCGCACGCCCTACCAGGAGTCCGTGGCCGCCTACTGGAACACCAACCAGAACGACCCGGTCAACCTGCGGCTCGGCGAGATCGACGGCCTGTTCCACCACCACTACGGCATCGGCGACTACGACCCGGCGGTCCTCCAGGGCCCCGAGGAGACCCGCGACGCCCGCATCATCGAGGAACTGCACCGCCTGGAGACCGCCCAGGCCGACCTGCTCCTCGACCACCTCGGCGACCGGCGCCGCACCGACCGGCTCGTCGACGCCGGCTCCGGCCGCGGCGGCACCAGCTTCATGGCCGAGCGCCGCTTCGGCTGCCAGGTCGACGGCGTCTCCATCTCGGAGTACCAGGTCGGCTTCGCCAACCAGCAGGCCGTCGAGCGCGGCGTCGCCGAGCGCGTGAAGTTCCACTTCCGCAACATGCTCGACACCGGCTTCGCCACCGGCTCGCGCCAGGCGATCTGGACCAACGAGACCACGATGTACGTGGACCTCTTCGAGCTCTTCGACGAGTTCTCCCGGCTGCTCCAGCACGGCGGCCGGTACGTCTGCATCACGGGCTGCTCCAACGACGTCAACGGACTGCGGTCCAAGGCCGTCAGCCGGATCGACGAGCACTACACCTGCAACATCCACCCGCGCAGCGAGTACTTCCGGGCACTCGCCGAGAACAACCTCGTGCCGATCGAGGTCGTCGACCTGACGGCCGCCACCATCCCGTACTGGGAGCTGCGCGCCAAGTGCTCGGTGGCCACCGGCATCGAGGACCCGTTCCTGACCGCGTACAAGGAGGGCAGCTTCCACTACCTGATGATCGTGGCCGACCGGGTCTGACCGGCCGCCGCCCAGGTGATCCCCGGGTCGGGGCCCGGGGATCACCCCTGTCCGAAATCCGGTTGCCGCCGCCGCGCGTTGCTGTTGGGGTGGCGGCCATGGAACACGACACCACGCTCGCCCGCTACGACCGCCAGCTGCGCCGGGACGCCCGGCCCGACGGCCCCGGCGTCCGCGTCGAGCACACCGGACCCGTCGTCCGCCAGACCGGACCCGCCCACGCCTGGAACGGGGTGCTCTGGTCGGGACTCGACGACCTCGGCCCGGACGAGGTCGACGCCGTCGTCGCCGAGCAGATCCGGCACTACACCGGCCTCGGCCTGACCTTCGAGTGGAAGACGTACGCGCACGACGCCCCCGCCGACCTCCCGCGGCGGCTGCGCGCGGCCGGATTCGCCCCGGACGGCGAGGAGACCCTGATGGCCGCCGAGACGGCCCGGCTCGACCTGGACGTCGTCCTGCCCGAGGGCGTGGAACTGCTGCCCGTCACCGACGAGGCCGGGGTCCGGATGGTCGTCGAGGTCCACGACCGGGCCTTCGGCGGGGACAGCGGCCACATCGGCCGGCAGCTCCTGGACCGGCTGGCCGCCGCGCCCGACACCGTCGCCGCGGTCGTCGCGGTCGCCGACGGCGAACCGGTCAGCGCCGCCCGCCTCGACCTGCTGCCCGGCACCGACTTCGCCGGCCTGTACGGCGGCGGCACCGTCGAGAGCTGGCGCGGCCGCGGCCTCTACCGGGCCCTGGTGGCCCACCGCGCCCGCATCGCCGCCGCCCACGGCCACCGCTACGTGCACGTCGACGCGGCTCCCACCAGCCGCCCGATCCTGCAGCGCCTCGGCTTCACGACGCTGACCACCACCACGCCGTACGTGTACGGGCAGCCGGTCTAGGCCCCGACTCAGCGCGTCCAGTGCGCCGGGCGGTCCAGGCCGGCGGGGATCCTCGTGGCCGCGTCGCCGCGGGCCGCGTTCAGCTGCGGCTGGGTCAGGAACAGCGCGCCGGTCAGATCCGCCTCGGACAGGTCGGCGTCGCGCAGATCCGCGCCGATCATGTCCGCCAGGGTCAGGTCCGCGCCCGACAGGTCCGCGGCGATCAGCAGCGCCCCGCGGAAGTCGGCGCCGCGCAGCTTCGCCCCGCGGAGCCGCGCGCCGAGCAGATCGGCGCCGCGGCGGCTCTTCGGCTTGCCGCCCGCCCGCGCCCGCACCAGCGCGCTGGTCTTCAGGAGCAGCGGGTTCACCTCGGCCCGCACGGCCGCCACGTCCAGCTTCTCCAGGGCGTCGGCCGTGCCCGCCGCCAGCTCCTCCACCCGGGCCAGCGCCGTGCGCAGCTCGCGGTGGAGCGAGCGGGCGGCGTCCCGCTCCAGGGCCTCGGCGAGATAGCGCAGCAGCTCGTGCAGCTGGCGCACCACCGGGAACACCTCGTACATCTGCCGGGCCGTCTCCGGCGCCTCGCGCCACGACACCCCGCCGAAGGTCACCTGCGAGACCCGCTGGCCCGCGCCGAAGCAGTCGTACACCGTGCAGCCGGAGAAGCCGCTGGGCCGCAGCCGCTCGTGGATCCCGCAGCGGAAGTCGTCCCCGAGGTTGCGGCAGGGCTCGCCCGACGGCTTGTTCGCCGCGAAGTCCGCGGACTTCGCGAAGGGCAGGGCGACGCAGCACAGGCCGAAGCAGGCGGAGCAGTCGCCGCGCAGCGCGGTGGAGTCGGGGGAGAGGGACACGGTCGGGCGGTTCCTTCGGTGGGCGGAGCGGCCCCCCACCGTATCGCGGCCGCGGTGCGCTCCGCCGACTGTGAATTGCCTTGCGACGGCCCGCGGCGGTGGCAAGGATCACGCCATGCCGCAGTTCACCTCGTACGACGGAACCCGACTCGCCTACCGGACCCAGGGCCAGGGGGATCCCCTGGTCTGTCTGCCGGGCGGCCCCATGCGGGACGCCGAGTACCTCGGCGACCTCGGCGGCCTGGCCACCCACCGCACCCTGATCGTGCTCGACCCGCGCGGTACAGGCGACAGCGCCGTGCCCGCCGACCCCGCCACGTACCGCTGCGACCGGCAGCTCGCCGACGTCGAGGCGCTCCGCGCCCACCTCGGCCTGGAGCGCATGGACCTGCTGGCCCACTCCGCGGGCGGGAACCTGGCGACCCTGTACGCCGCCGCCCACCCCGAGCGGCTCTCCTCCCTGGTGCTGGTCACGCCCGGCCTGCGGGCCGTCGGGATCACCGTCTCGGACGAGGAGTGGGACGAGGCGACGGCGGTGTTCGAGGACCAGCCCTGGTACGCCGAGACCCGGGCCGCCCTCGACGCGCTCGGCCCCGGGTCCTCCCTGGCGGACGTCTACGCGGCCGCGGCCCCGCTGGCGTACGGCCGGTGGGACGACGCCGCGCGGGCCCACGACGCCGCGGGGCGCTTCAACTGGGAGGCCGCCGCGGCCTTCTACGAGGACGGCGCGTTCGAGCCGCGGGCCACCCGCGCGGCGCTCGCCGCCGTCACCGCGCCCGTCCTCGTCCTCGCGGGCGCGTACGACGGCGGGCCGACGCCCGCCCGCGCCGCCGAGGCGACGGCCCTCTTCCCACGTGGCGAGCTCGTCGTCCAGCCCGGCGGCGGCCACTTCCCCTGGGTCGACGACCCCGCCGCCTTCCGCCGCGCGGTGGCCGCCTTCCTCGGCTAGGACGGCCGGCTCGGGCCGTTCGCCTCCGCCGCCACCGACCGGGCCCAGCGGTAGTCCGCCTTGCCGCTCGGCGAGCGCTGGATTTGGTCGGCCAGCACCAGCTGCCGGGGAACCTTGTACCCGGCGAGCCGGGTCCGGCAGTGCTGCTGCAGCGCGTCCAGGTCCAGCGCCGGCGCGCCCGCGCGCAGCTGTACCACGGCCGCCACGTGCTGGCCCCACTTCGGGTCCGGCACACCGGCGACCAGCGCGTCGTACACGTCCGGATGGGACTTGAGCGCCTGCTCGACCTCCTCCGGATACACCTTCTCGCCGCCGGTGTTGATGCACTGCGAGCCGCGGCCGAGCACGGTCACGATGCCCTGCTCGTCGACGGTCGCCATGTCGCCGAGCAGCACCCACCGCTCCCCGTCCTTCTGGAAGAAGGTCTCGGCGGTCTTCCCCGGGTCGTTGTAGTAGCCGAGCGGCACATGGCCGCGCTGCGCCAGCCGGCCCGGCTCGCCGACGGCGACCGCCTCGTACGTCACCGGGTCCACGACCTTCGTCCGCTCGTTGACCTCCAGACGGAAGCCGGTCGCCGGACCGGAGTCGTCGGTCGCCCTGCCGTTGGAACCGGACTCCGAGGAACCGAAGTTGTTGAGGATCAGCGCGTTGGGGACCAGGGCGTGCAGCTCGGCGCGGACCGTCTCCGACATGATCGCCCCGGAGGAGGAGATGCTGAACAGCGACGACAGGTCCGTGCCGGCGAGCGGGCCGCGCAGCGCGTCGATCAGCGGCCGCAGCATGGCGTCGCCGACCAGGGAGATGCTGGAGACCTTCTCCTTCTCGATGGTGCGCAGCACCTCCTCCGGCACGTACTTGCGGTGGATCACCACCCGCTGCCCGTAGTCGAAGGCGATGAACGCGGTGAGCGTGGAGGTGCCGTGCATCAGCGGGGGAGCGGGGAAGAAGGTGAGCCCCGCGCCGCGGGCGGCGACCCGCTCGGCCAGTTCCTCCGGCCGCTTCACCGGCTCGCCGCTCGGCTCGCCGCCGAAGAGACCCGCGAAGAACAAGTCCTCCTGACGCCACATCACACCCTTCGGCATGCCGGTGGTGCCGCCGGTGTAGATGATGAACAGGTCGTCCCCGGACCGGGCCGGGAAGCCGCGTTCCGGCGAACCGGACGCCTCCGCCTCGGTGAACGGCACGCAGTCCGGGCCGGGCGCGGAGGCGTCCGGGGTCCCCACCCGGACGAGGTGCCGCAGCTTCTCCGTGTGCGGCAGCGCGGCGGCGACCCGGGGCCCGAACTCCGCGTCGAAGACCAGCGCGGCGAGGTCGGCGTCCCGGTAGAGGTAGACCAGCTCTTCCTCCACGTAGCGGTAGTTCACGTTGACCGGGACGAGCCGGGCCTTGAGGCAGGCCAGCACCGTCTGGAGGTACTCGACGCCGTTGTACAGGTGCAGGCCCAGGTGCTCGCCGGGGCGGAGGCCGGAGTCGATCAGGTGATGGGCCAGGCGGTTGGCGGCCGCGTCCAGCTCCGCGTAGGTGAGCCGCCGCTCCCGGCCGGTGCCGGGGTGGTCCACGTACACGAGCGCCTCGCGGTCCGGGACCACGTCGACGACCGACTCGAACAGGTCGGCAAGGTTGTACTCCACCGTTTCGTCCTCCTGACGCGCCGCTGGCCGCTGGTCCCGTACGGACGTGGCGGTCATTAGAGCGCCGAAGGGCGGAGGGTGGAAGGGGGTGCGCAGAAGAATCTGACTAGGCGTCAGCAAACTATTGAACTGAACTCCGCACTCCTGCAACCTGTTCCAGAACTGGAGACGGGAGACGCCCATGACCGGGACCGAGCACCTATCCGTACGGCGCGAAGGCGCCACGCTGATCCTCACGCTCAACAGGCCCGAGGCCAAGAACGCGCTCTCGTTGCCGCTGCTCGTCGGCCTCTACGACGGCTGGCTGGAGGCCGACGCCGACGACAGTGTCCGCTCGGTCGTGCTCACCGGCGCGGGCGGCGACTTCTGCGCCGGGATGGACCTCAAGGCGCTGGCCGGCAAGGGCATGGACGGTGAGCGGTACCGCGAGCGGCTGAAGGCCGATCCCGACCTGCACTGGAAGGCGATGCTCCGGCACCACCGGCCGCGCAAGCCGGTGATCGCGGCGGTGGAGGGGTACTGCGTGGCCGGCGGGACGGAGATCCTCCAGGGCACGGACATCCGGGTCGCGGGCGCGTCCGCGACCTTCGGTCTCTTCGAGGTGCGGCGGGGGCTGTTCCCGATCGGCGGCTCGACGGTCCGGCTGCCGCGGCAGATCCCGCGGACGCACGCGCTGGAGATGCTGCTGACGGGCCGCCCGTACACGGCCGAGGAGGCCGCCCGGATCGGCCTGATCGGCCAGGTCGTCCCCGACGGCACGGCCCTGGACCGCGCCCTGGAACTGGCCGAACTGGTCAACGCCTGCGGCCCCTTGGCGGTCGAGGCGGTGAAGGCGTCCGTCTACGAGACGGCGGAACTCCCGGAGTCGGAAGGTCTGGCGGCCGAACTGAAGCGCGGCTGGCCCGTCTTCGACACGGCGGACGCGAAGGAGGGCGCGCGCGCCTTCGCCGAGAAGCGCCCGCCGGTGTACCGAAGGGAGTAAGCCCCCACCCCGCCCCTTCCCGACACCGGGGCCGGACCCCCGGACCGCGGCCCCGGCCGCGGGGCCGATCCAGCCCGTCCGGCATGTGAGGACACGCCCGGAGCGTGTCCGGGGGCGGCTTCTGGGGGCTTGCCCCCGTTCGGGAAGGGCGGGGTGGCGAAACGGCCCGTCGCAGGACCCCCACCCACGCCCCACACTCCGCACCACCGCCCCGCACCGGTCCCCACCCGCCCCCGACCAGGGAGCCGCCCATGACCAGCACCCCCGCCCCCGAGACGCTCCGCGCCCCCCTCGTCGTCGAGTTCCCGTTCACCCGGTCCCTCGGGCCCGTGCAGTCCGCGTTCCTCACCGGCCTGCGCGAGCGGACCGTGCTCGGGGTGCGGACCGACGGCGGGCAGGTGCTCGTGCCGCCCGTCGAGTACGACCCCGTCACCGCCGCCGAACTGCGCGAGCTCGTCGAGGTCGAGCCCACCGGCACCGTCACCACCTGGGCCTGGAACCCCGAGCCCCGCCCCGGCCAGCCCCTCGCCACCCCCTTCGCCTGGGTGCTCGTCCGGCTCGACGGCGCCGACACCGCCCTGCTCCACGCCCTCGACGCCCCCGGCCCGGACGCCGTCCGCACCGGCCTGCGCGTCCGGGTCCGCTGGGCCGCCGAACGCACCGGCGCCATCACCGACATCGCCTGCTTCGAGCCCCACTCCGAGGAGCCGCGGTCCCCGGAGCCGCGCCCCCACGACGGACGGTTCGCCGACCCCGTCACCGGCATCACCGCCCCCGCCCGCCTCGACTACACCTACAGCCCCGGCCGCGCCCAGACCGCCTACCTGCGGGCCCTCGCCGAGCACCGCACCGTCGGCGAGCGCTGCCCCTCCTGCGCCAAGGTGTACGTGCCGCCCCGCGGCGCCTGCCCGACCTGCGGCGTCGCCACCACCGAACCCGTCGAGGTCGGCCCGCGCGGCACCGTCACCACCTTCTGCATCGTCAACATCAAGGCCAGGAACCTCGACATCGAGGTCCCGTACGTCTACGCGCACATCGCCCT
Organism: Streptomyces tritici; assembly: GCF_048500665.1. Taxonomy (NCBI): domain Bacteria; kingdom Bacillati; phylum Actinomycetota; class Actinomycetes; order Kitasatosporales; family Streptomycetaceae; genus Streptomyces; species Streptomyces tritici. The sequence goes on along the minus strand of NZ_CP183183.1, from coordinate 226,353 downwards.
CGACGGCGCCGGCCTCGCCCTGCACGGCCGGATCGGCGGCATCCCGTACGACCAGGTCCGGATGGGCCTGCGCGTCGAACCCGTGTGGAGCGAAGGCGGCCGCTACCCCGACCACTACCGCCCCACCGGCGAACCGGACGCCGACTACGACACGTACAGGGAGCTGCTGTGAGCCGAGCCCCCGGCCGAGACGTCGCGATCGTCGCCTTCGCCCAGAGCGACTGCCTGCGCCGCAGCGACGACCTCTCCGAGGTCGAGCTGCTCATGCCCGTCCTGCACGAGGTGCTGCGGAGCACCGGTCTGAAGACCTCCGACATCGGCTTCACCTGCTCCGGCTCCTCCGACTACCTCGCCGGCCGCGCGTTCTCCTTCACCATGGCCCTCGACGGCGTCGGCGCCTGGCCGCCGATCTCCGAGTCCCACGTCGAGACGGACGGCGCCTGGGCGCTGTACGAGGCGTGGGTGAAGCTGCTCACCGGCGAGGCCGACACCGCGCTCGTCTACGCGTACGGCAAGTCCTCGCCCGGCCCGCTGCGCGACGTCCTCACCCGCCAGCTCGACCCGTACTACGTCGCTCCGCTCTGGCCCGACTCCGTCGCCCTCGCCGCCCTGCAGGCCCAGGCGCTCATCGACGCCGGCGACACCGACGAGCCCGCGCTCGCGGGCATCGCCGCCCGCAGCCGCGACGCGGCCGCCGGCAACCCGCACGCCCAACTGCCCGGCGCCCGCCCGCAGGGCGAGCGGGTCGCGGGGCCGCTGCGCCGGGGCGACTGCCCGCCCGTCGGCGACGGCGCCGCCGCGGTGATCCTCGCCGCCGGCGACCGGGCCCGCGAGCTGTGCGCCCGCCCCGCGTGGATCCGCGGCATGGACCACCGCATCGAGGCCCACTCCCTGGGCGTCCGGGACCTCACCGACTCGCCGTCCACCCGCCTCGCCGCCGAACGCGCCGGCTACTTCGACGGGCCGCCCGTCGACACCGCCGAGCTCCACGCCCCCTTCACCTCCCAGGAGGTCGTGCTCCGCAAGGCACTGCGGCTCGACGACCGCGTCCGCGTCAACCCCTCCGGCGGCGCCCTCGCCGCCAACCCCGTCATGGCCGCCGGCCTGATCCGGCTCGGCGAGGCCGCCGCCGGCATCCACCGCGGCGCGTCCGACCGGGCCCTGGCCCACGCGACCTCCGGCCCGTGCCTGCAGCAGAACCTGGTCGCCGTCCTCGAAGGAGAGCCGCATGTCCGGTAAGGCCGTGACATCGAAGGAGCCCGTCGCCGTCGTCGGGATCGGCCAGACCAAGCACGTGGCCGCCCGCCGCGACGTGTCGATCGCCGGACTCGTCCGCGAGGCCGCCCGACGCGCCCTGGACGACGCCGAGTTGACCTGGGCCGACGTCGACGCCGTCGTCATCGGCAAGGCCCCGGACTTCTTCGAGGGCGTGATGATGCCGGAGCTGTACCTCGCCGACGCGCTCGGCGCGGTCGGCAAGCCCATGCTCCGCGTGCACACCGCCGGCTCCGTCGGCGGCTCCACCGCCCTCGTCGCCGCCAACCTCGTGGCCGCGCGCGTCCACGGCACCGTCCTCACCCTCGCCTTCGAGAAGCAGTCCGAGTCCAACGCCATGTGGGGCCTGTCCCTGCCCGTCCCCTTCCAGCAGCCCCTGCTCGCCGGCGCCGGCGGCTTCTTCGCCCCGCACGTCCGCGCCTACATGCGCCGCACCGGCGCCCCCGACACGGTCGGCTCCCTCGTCGCGTACAAGGACCGCCGCAACGCGCTGAAGAACCCGTACGCGCACCTCCACGAGCATGACGTCACCCTGGAGAAGGTCCAGGCGTCCCCGATGCTCTGGGACCCCATCCGCTACTCCGAGACCTGTCCGTCCTCCGACGGCGCCTGCGCCATGGTGCTCACCGACCGGGCGGGCGCGGCCCGTTCGCCCCGGCCGCCGGCCTGGGTGCACGGCGGGGCGATGCGCAGCGAGCCGACGCTGTTCGCCGGCAAGGACTTCGTCTCCCCGCAGGCCGGGAAGGACTGCGCCGCCGACGTCTACCGGCAGGCCGGGATCACCGACCCGCGCCGGCAGATCGACGCGGTCGAGATGTACGTGCCGTTCTCCTGGTACGAGCCGATGTGGCTGGAGAACCTGGGCTTCGCCGAGGAGGGCGAGGGCTGGAAGCTCACCGAGTCCGGGGTCACCGAACTCGACGGCGACCTGCCGGTCAACCCGTCCGGCGGGGTGCTGTCCACCAACCCCATCGGGGCCTCCGGCATGATCCGCTTCGCGGAGGCCGCGCTGCAGGTCCGCGGGCAGGCCGGCGAGCACCAGGTGCCGGGCGCGCGCCGGGCCCTCGGACACGCGTACGGCGGCGGCGCGCAGTTCTTCTCCATGTGGCTGGTGGGGTCGGAACCCCCCGAGTCCTGAGGTCTGTCGGCGCCCGGTGCCGGTCGCTACCCTGAGGCCCGGATGACGTTGTGGGACGCGGGAGGAGCACGGACGTGGCCGAGAGCACCACTGCCCAGCAGGTCTTCACCGGCTGGGAGAAGCCCGAACTCGACCTGAGCAACGCCGACTGGCGCTCGGGCAGCCACGGCGCGGGCGACGTGCAGATCGCCTTCGTGGAGGGCTTCATCGCGATGCGCAACGGGGGCCGCCCCGAGGCCCCGTCGCTGATCTTCACCCCCGCGGAGTGGCGGGCGTTCGTGCTCGACGCCCGGGACGGCGAGTTCGACCTGACGTAGACCCGGGCCCGTACGGCGGACACCACACCCGGCCCGGCCGGTACGGGCGCTCCGTACCGGCCGGGCCCGGTCGTACGGTCCGTCCAGCGGCGGAGCCAGGGGCTGTCCGCCGTGTCCAGGAACCCGGGCCGGACCGGCCCTCGGACCGGTGTCGCGGGGACGCAGCGTCGTGCCGCCATGACGACCGGTGACCGGCTCGCCCGGGCCCGCGGCGTACGCGCGCCACCCCCTCCCGCGAGGGCGGGACACCCCCGCCCCGGCGCGTCGCGGAGGGGCCGGGGGCACGTACCATGGCCCTATGTCCTTCCTCCGCCGCCGCAGCGCCGCCACACCCGCGGGCCCGGACTTCGACGTCCTGGCCATGGACCCGGGGGACTGGCCCGGCAATCTCGGCGCCGGTCTGCTGCCCGCCCCCGACGGAACCTGTCAGGGCGTCTTCCTCCGGTACGACCTGTTCGGCGGGCGCGGCCCGGCGATGATCATCGGCAATCTGCCCGAGGGCTCCCCGGCGCGGGAGCTCGACGAGGGACAGATCCCCTTCGAGGTCGCCCAGCTCCTCGCCGCGCTGGAGAACGACGAGCCGGTCGAGGTCCTGGACACCGAGGACATCCCGGTGATGCAGGGCGACAACCTGCTGATCGTGCGGCGGCTGAAGCTCTCCGAGAGCCGGATCTCCTGCGTGCAGTTCGACCGCAGCGACAACGTCCTCGTCACCATCGCCAGTTGGGACCGTCCGATCACGGACGACCTGTACGCCCTGCTCAAGCCGCTGCCGGCCGAGTTGTTCCAGGCGGGCTGACGAGAGGGGCGGGGGGCCGATGAGCGCGCGCGTCGACAGCTGGATCTGGGCGGTCCGTCTGACCAAGACCCGCTCCCAGGCCGCCGCGGCCTGCCGGGCCGGGCACGTCAAGGTGAACGGGGAGCGGGCCAAGCCCGCCCAGCCGGTCAAGCCGGGTGACGAGGTGCGGCTGTTCCACGCGGGCCGGGAGCGGATCGTCGAGGTGCGGCAGCTGCTCACCAAGCGGGTCGGCCCGCCCGTCGCCGCCGAGGCGTACGTGGACAACAGCCCGCCCCCGCCCCCGCGCGAGCATGTCGCGGTCGCCGCCGTGCGCGACCGCGGCGCGGGCCGCCCGACGAAGCGTGAACGCCGCGAGATCGACCAGCTCCGCGGCCGCCGCTGAGCCCACCCGCGGCGAAGGCCGCCCCCGGGAGACTCCGGGGGCGGCCTTCCGCGTCACCCGCCGGACGCCACCACGGCGGCGAACCGCGCGGCCGAGGTGCCGATGCCCGTCGGGCCCTGCCGCAGCAGCGGCGTACCGCTGCCGGTGTGCAGGTCCTCGTCCTTGTAACGGCGCACGCTCCGGTGCCAGTTGAGGATGCCGGCCAGCCAGTCCTCCAGCTCCCGCAGATACGCCTCGAACGCCGCCCGGCCCTCCGCGTCGAGTCTGAAGTGCTCGTACAGCATGGGCACTTCGTGCTTCTTCAGATGCTCGTACTGGCGCAGCCGGCCGTGCATCAGGTCGTCGACCATCGACACCGCCGTCGGGTAGTCGCAGTCGAAGAACTTCTGCAGCACCAGCACCCCGTTGTGCACCTCGCCCTCGACCTCGACCTCCTTCTGGTAGGAGAAGAGGTCGTTGAGGAGCGTCGCGTAGTCGGAGACGGAGCTCTCCAGGCTGCGGACGGTGCCCGTGCTGTAGATCTCCGGCGGCAGCGCGTCCGCGTGCCGCAGCTTGCTCAGCAGCATCGTCAGCTCGGAGCCGAAGGTCGTGCGCCGCATCTCGATGTAGTCCACCGGGTCGGGCACCCGGTGCTGGGCCATGTTGTGCAGCTCCCACAGCCAGCTGTCGAGCATGACGTCCAGGGCGTTGCGCAGCTGCCCCCGCGCCTCGGGGCTCATCGGCGTCGCGGTCCGGGCCCACAGGTCGGCGAGCGAGCGTTCGAGCGGGGCGACGGCGAGCGCGAGCCCGGCCGCCGGCTCCTCCACGGGCATGCACGCCTTGAGGCGCTCGTTGCACTCCTTCGCACCGGCGAGATTGCGCGGCCGGCCGAAGACGACCGGGTAGTAGTCGTCGCCGTACGTGCCCCAGGTCAGCCACTCGGCGCTGAGCTCCAGCTCCTCCAGGGTGGCGTCCGGGTCGAGGCCGGACGAGCACAGGGCGAGGTCGAAGCCCTCGCACATCTCCCGGTCCCAGATGTCGTCGAGGAGCCCCATCCGCTCGGCCCAGTCGACCGACAGCCGCTTCGCCTCGGCGTGGTGCGGGCTCAGCGACAGCGGGTACGGCAGGTCGAAGTCGGGCAGCAGCGAGGGTCCGACCTTCTGGTGCGGCACATGCGTGTGGGCGCGCTGCCGGGCCGCCGCCGGACGGCCGAACAGATTGCGGATGTCCAGCGCGGAGGTGCCGAGCACGCCGTCGAGCCGCGAAGGCCCGGTGTCCAGGCCCTCGTTCATGTACCGGCTGGAGCGCATGTGCCACTCGTGGCCGCCGGACTGCCAGTCCTGCAGGCCCTTCGCGTAGGCCGCGACGGCCGCGCACTCCTCGGGGCCGAGCCCCTGCTCCACGCAGAGCGCGGGCACCTCGGTGAGCGCGGTGTTCTCGAACTGCTGCAGCCGCGAGGTGAGCAGGTCGTTGACCGCCTCGGCGGCCTCCTGCGTGGAGCAGCCGAGGAACTTCTCCAGGACGAGCACGCCGTTGCTGTTCTCGCCCTCGTCCTCGACCTCGCGCTGGTACGAGAACAGGTCGTTGCGCAGGTGCACGGCGTCCGAGAACGCGTCCCGCAGCACCCGCAGCGGCCGGGAGTGCGCCACCCGCGCCGGCACCTCGGCGCCCGCGGCGTACTCCACGAGCCCGGCCGACCAGGGCGCGCCACCGACCTTGCGGCGCATCTCGATGTACTCGACGGGGTTGGCGATCCGCCCCTCGTTGATGTTGTCGAGCTCCCAGAGGGACTCGTACAGCAGGGCCTCGGTGGCCTCGGCGAAGCGCTCCCGCCAGGACTCCGACATCGCCGGCACCGTCCGCCGCCACAGGTCCGCGAGCCCGGCCTCCACCGGGTTCGTCGGCTCCGGCATCCCGGCGGCCGGGTCCGTGGGCATGAACAGCGGCAGCCGGTCGAGGTACGCCTTGCTGCCGGGCCGGTCCTGGGTGCGCTTGAAGACCTCCAGGAAGTGGTCGTCGAAGAAGAAGACCCAGACGTACCAGTCCGTGACGAGGGACAGGGCCTCCGAGTCGCAGTCGGGGTGGGTGTAGGAGCACAGCAGCGCGTAGTCGTGCGCCTCGAGATCGCTCTCCTCCCAGACGCCGGACCCCTCCAGCATCCCCATGGCCCGCGCCCACTCCCGGGTGTGGGTGCGGGCCTCCTCCAGATGGGGATTGAGCCGTGCCGGATACGGGACGTAGAAGTCCGGCAGAACGAAGGGCTGTGCCATGGCCAGCGGGGCCTTTCGGTGTAGGAGGCGATCTTCCGGGCCAGCCTTACCCGTCGCTCGGGAGGCGCACGCGAACCCCGTATTAGTCATATGAACGGCAAAGGGTGTCGAGGGGCGCTCCCGCCCGCCGACACCCTGCCGCCCGATCCGTCAGCCGGCGAAGACCCGCACGTCAGCGGCCTTCACGAAGGCCACCCGGTGCCCGAACTGGATCTCGTAGTACTCCTCCTGACCCCGCACCACACGATGCCCCGTGGTGTCGAACGTCGGAGCGAAGTAGTACTCCCCGGGGGTCCGGTCGCCCACCACGTACCGCTGCCCCGCGAGCAGCTTGTACGGCAGCGGCGACACCGACTGCACCGGCACGCCCGCCGGGTACGCGGCCGCCTCCGGGTACGCCCTGCCGTACACCGGGACCTCCGCCAGGCCCGCGCGCGGCGTGAGCAGCAGCCCGCGCGCGTTCACCGCCGTCGGCCGCTCCACCGGGTTGCGGAACCACGCCTTCTGCCCGAGGTACCAGATCGCCGTCCAGTCGCCCCGGCGCTCCGCCACCGCGTACTGCTGTCCCGTCGACGCCCGCGCCCCCGTGTCGTTCACCCCCGTCGTGGAGTCCTGGCCGCCCGGCCGCAGTCCCACGTCCTTCACCAGCGGCGCCGCGTCGCTCGGCGCGGTGTGCAGCCGCACCGCACCGCTGCCGTGCGGCGCGCATGCCTCCCCGGCCTTCGCGCAGCCGGTGTACACCGGCTGGTGCGCCGCGTACTGCGGCCGGATCGTCACCACACCGGCGTCCGGGCCCGCGCTCGGGGTGAACGGCCGGCCCAGCAGCCTGAAGTAGTGCGCCCAGTCCCAGTACGGGCCCGGATCCGTGTGCATGCCCCGGATCGTCGCGGCCGTCGTGCCCGGCACGTTGTCGTGCCCGAGGACGTGCTGCCGGTCGAGCGGGATGTCGTACCGCGCCGCCAGGTACCGCACCAGGCGCGCCGACGTCCGGTACATCGCCTCCGTGTACCAGGAGTCCGGCGCCGTCAGGAAGCCCTCGTGCTCCAGGCCCACCGACTTGGCGTTGACGTACCAGTTGCCCGCGTGCCAGCCCACGTCCTTCAGCGGCAGGTGCTGCGCGATGTGCCCGTCCGAGGAGCGCAGCGAGTACTGCCACGACACGTACGCCGGGTCCTGCACCAGCCGCAGCGTGACGTCCCAGGTCGCCTCCGTGTCGTGCACCACGATGTACTCGATCTTCTGGGAGACCGGCCGGTCCGCCTTGTCGTGGTTGCCGTAGTCCCCGTCCCCGAACTCCTCGTACGGCGCCGGGATCCACTCGCAGGCCACCGTCGGCGGGCACTCCGAGGGCCCCCGGTCGGCCGTGCGCAGCCCCAGCGCCGCCGCCTGCGCCGGGTCCGGGGTCACCTCGGGCGCCGGGGCGAGCTCGACCGTCTGACCGCTGTCCGTGGTCCGCCGCTCGCCGGTCCGCAGCACGTCGAACACGTCGTTCGCGTACGTCGTCGCCGTCGCCGTGTCGTCCGCGCCCGAGAACCGCGCCACCGCGCCGAACCAGTCCGCCGGATCGGCGCTCGGCGGTCGCCCCGACTCCCGCTGCGCCGCCGCCAGCAGCGCCGCACCGCCCTGGATGTTCGCCGCGGCGCTGGTCCGCAGCTCGTCGGGCGACAGCCCCGACAGCGCGGCCGCCCGCTCCAGGGTCCGCAGCCGCGCCGGCAGCTCGGCCGGCTCCGGCAGCCCCGCCGGCTCCGCCGCCACCCGCACCGGACGGGACTCGTCGCCCCGGGCGTCCTCGTCGGCGTCCGCATGGTGCTGCGCACCGGCCAGCGCGGAACGCAGGTCCGTCAGGTGCATCGGACCGTAGCCGCCCGACACGCTCGGCGCACCGCCGTGCCCGTCCCAGCGCGACTGCAGGTACGACACGGCCAGGAGCACCCGCTCCGGCACCCCGTACCGCTCGGCCGCCGCGGCGAACGCGCGCTGCAACGCCCGCGGATCGGGCGGCTCCTCCGCGGTCGCGGCCGGACCGGACGACAGGAGCGGGAACAGCAGAGCGGCGGAGGCCAGGGCCCCCACCGCTCGACGGGCACGTCTGCGGGACGCGGTACTGGGCAATGCAGCCTCCGGGGACGAGGGGGACGGTGGGGCGTGCGGTGCCTGACCCGTACAGGGGTAGCGGCTCCCCGACCATCCGTCAATCACCCCTCCCGACCGGCGATTTGCCACGTCAGAGCGGTCGCCGCGGACTTTCGCGTCGGCGGCGCGCGGGCCTGCGGCGCGTCAGTGGAGTGGACCAATGCCGCGCCTGGCGAGGCAATTCCGGCCGCACACACGACAGTGCGCCGCGCCCCCGGTGTGTCGGCACCGGGCGCGCAGCGCACTTCCCCCTCGTCGGCGGCGGGCCCGCCCGTCGCGCTAGCGCGTGCCCACCGCGGCGCGCACGGCCCGCCGGGCCAGCGCGCAGTCGTCGTGCAGCCGCCGCAGCAGCAGCCGCTGCTCCTCGCCCGGCGACAGCGCCCCGGACGGCACCGGAGCCGAACCCGCCGGCGGGGCCTCGCGGATGGTCCGCTGCACCGCCGTCTCGTACGTCCGGATCTCCCGGGTCAGCACGATCATCAGGTTCACCAGGAACGCGTCCCGCGAGTCCGGGCCCGCCTGCTGCGCCAGCTGACTGATCTGCCGCCGCGCCAGCGGAGCGTCGCCCAGGATCGTCCACAGCGTCGCCAGGTCGTAGCCGGGCAGGTACCAGCCGGCGTGCTCCCAGTCGACGAGCACCGGACCCGTCGGCGACAGCAGGATGTTCGACAGCAGGGCGTCACCGTGGCAGAACTGCCCCATGCCCTGCCGCCCGCCCGCGTGCGCCAGGCCGTGCAGCAGCTTCTGCAGGTCGTCCCGGTCCCGGTCGGTGAACAGTCCCAGCTCGTGGTAGCGGGAGATCCGGGAGGCGTAGTCCAGCGGGGCGTCGAACGTCCCGGCCGGGGGCCGCCAGGCGTTCAGCCGGGCGACCGCCCCCAGCGCGGCCCGCACGTCGGCGCGCGGCGGGGCCTCCACCGGATGCCGGCTCAGGGCCGCGGCCCGGCCCGGCATCCGCTCGATCACCAGGACGCAGTTCTCCGGGTCGGCCGCGATCAGCCGCGGCGCGCGCACCGGGGGCCGGTGCCGGACGAACGTGCGGTAGGACGCTATTTCGTGGCGGAACCGCTCGGTCCAGGCCGGCGAGTGGTCCAGTAAACACTTGGCGACGGCGGTGGTGCGTCCGGTCGTCCCCACGATCAGCACGGAGCGTCCGCTGCGGCGCAGCACCTGGACCGGGTTGAACTCGGGGCAGATCCGGTGGACGGAGGCGATCGCCATCCGCACCTGGGCGCCCTGCGGGCCCGAGAGGTCGATCCTCCCGCTGAGCTGCTGGGGCGCCGTCGTCCCCGGCCGCCGCCGGGCCGGGCCCGCCTGCACGGGAGCGAGATACGGTCCGCTGCCGGCCGGGACGGAACGGTAGGGCCGGGGCGGGGCGGACACGGAGGACGATGCTGTGTACATGGGCGAGACAGATCCCTTCGTGTGCCGACAGTCGCGTGCGTCGCCCCGCCCGGCTCCCGTCCGCACCCTGGGGAATGAGGGCCGGTCGCCGGGGCGGGGTGGCGCGTTCCTACCTGACACCGAGTGACCCCTGGCGGAACATCGGGCGTGCCCTGGCGAACCCTGGCGAATAGTCGCCAGCCCTATGCCATGGGGCTACTGTCAACTCAGCCGAGAACCTGGGGGCTTAGACGTGACAGGGCAGACCAACACCCGCCTGGCAGACCTCTTCGGCCTCGCCGGCTGGTCCAAGGGCGAGCTCGCGAGGCTCGTGAACCGGCAGGCGGCGGCCATGGGCCACCCGCAGCTGGCGACCGACACCTCCCGGGTCCGGCGCTGGATCGACATGGGGGAGATCCCACGCGATCCCGTACCGCGGGTGCTGGCGGCCCTGTTCACTGAGCGACTCGGCCGTGTCGTGACCATCGAGGACCTCGGGTTCGTACGACACGGGCGCGCCGGACGACGGCGGAACGTCAGGTCCACCGAGAATCCTGACGGGCTGCCCTGGGCGCCCGACCGTACGGCGGCGGTCCTCACCGAATTCACGGGAATGGACCTCATGCTCAACCGACGCGGCCTGGTGGGCGCGGGCGCCGCGCTCGCCGCCGGCTCCGTACTCAGCAGCGCCATGCACGACTGGCTCCACGCCGACCCCGCACTCGCCAAGGACGCCCCCCGCTCCATCGATCCCCTGCACGCCGACCCCGCTGGGTTCGACCGCTACGAGGCCGCCCCCATCGGGTCGCAGGAGATCGAGGCGCTGGAACGCTCCGTCGAGGTCTTCCGCGCCTGGGACGCGGCCCGCGGCGGCGGACTGCAGCGCAAGGCAGTGGTGGGCCAGCTCAACGAGGTGGGCGGCATGCTCGCCTACCGTCACCCCGACCATCTGCAGCGCCGCCTGTGGGGCGTCGCCGCCAACCTCGCCGTCCTCGCCGGCTGGATGTCCCACGACGTCGGCCTCGAACCCACCGCCCAGAAGTACTTCGTCATCGCCGCGCACGCGGCCCGCGAGGGCGGCGACCGGCCCCGGGCCGGCGAGGCGCTCTCCCGCGCCGCGCGCCAGATGGTCCACCTGGGCCGGCCGGACGACGCCCTGGACCTGATGCAGCTCGCCAAGTCCGGCTCCGGCGACGAGGTGCTGCCCCGGACGCAGGCCATGCTGCACACCATCGAGGCCTGGGCACAGGCGTCGATGGGGCGCGGCCAGGCGATGCGGCGCACCCTCGGCGAGGCCGAGGAACTGTTCGTCTCCGACAAGGGCGACGTCCCGCCACCGAGCTGGATGCAACTGTTCGACGAGGCCGACCTGCACGGCATGCAGGCCCTCGCGTACCGCACCCTCGCCGACCACGACCCGGCCGCGGCCGTCCCCGCGCAGCGACACGCCAAGCTGGCGCTGGAACTGCGCGAGGGCGGCCGTCAGCGGTCCATGCTGTTCGACTACATCTCCCTGGCGTCCGCCTGCTTCATCGCGGACGACCCCGAACAGGCCGACCGCTACGCCCGGTTGGCGCTGGTGTCGATGGGCGAGACGTCCTCGCACCGGACGTGGGACCGGCTGCGCGAGATGTACCGGCTCACCGGTCAGTACGCGGGCTACTCGAAGATCGAGGACCTCCGCGAGGAGATCCAGCTGGCGCTGCCGAACGACCCGACGTCCCGGAAGCCGGGCAGCAGGAGGGTCTGAGCGGAAACCGACTGACAGTCAAGCCCCGGAGTTCGAAACCGAGGGCCTTGTCGAACCGTGCCGCGAGTCAGGAGGACCGCACGAGACCGAACCCGGAACCTGGCCGTGACGCCCGCGTGCGGGCAGGGAGCTCAGTGCCCCACACGCACGGCCATCACACAGGCGTCGTCCTCGCGGGAGGACTCGCCGCACTCCTCCACCACCGTCCGTACGCAGTCCTGCGCGTCCCGCGCCCCGGTCAGCCGTGGCGCGAGCCCCAGCAGGCGGCGCGTACCCGAGTCGTCGTCCGGGCTGCCACGCGTCAGACCGTCCGTGTGCAGCAGGAGCAGGTCGCCGGGGAGCAGGCGCACCGAGGCCTCCTCGTACACCCCGCGCGGCGTGGCGCCGAGGAGCACGCCCTCGGGCCGCCGGAGCGCCCGCCCCGTCCCTCCGCGGAACAGCAGAGGGGCGGGGTGTCCGGCCTGCGCCCAGGTCAGGACCTGGTCCACCGGGTTGTAGCGGCAGCACATCGCGCTGCCCAGGGCGGGCTGGCCCGACGTCTCCAGGAGCCGGTTGAGGTGTCCCAGCAGGGCCGCCGCCCCGATCCCCGCGATCGCCATGCCGCGCAGCGCGCCGAGGAGCATGGCCATCGAGGACGTCGCGGCGACGCCGTGGCCGGTCAGGTCGCCGACGGTCAGCAGCGCCTCGCCGTCGGGCAGGGCGAGGGCGTCGTACCAGTCGCCGCCGATGAGGCCGGTCGTGGTGGAGGGGAGGTAGTGGCCGGCGACGTCCAGCGGGGCCGGGCCTTCGTGCGCGAAGCGCAGCGAGCCGCGCCACGGGGGCAGGACCGCCTCCTGCAGTTCGACGGCGACGCGGCGCTCGGTGTGCTCCATCTGCCGCCGCCACCGGAACGAGTCGCGGGTCTCGCTCAGCGTCCGCTCGCTGCGCCGCAGTTCGCTGACGTCGCGTAAGACGGCCCACATGGAGGCCGTGCGGCCGTCGGGGTCGAGGACCGGCTCGCCCATCATGTGCACCGTGCGGACCAGACCGTCGCGGCGGACGATGCGGAACTCGCCGTCGATCGGACGCCCGTCCACCAGACAGCCCGTCACCATGCCCTGGAGCAGCGTCTGGTCCTCGGCGTGCACGACGGAGGGCAGCTCGTCGAGGGTCATCGGGCCCTTGGCCGGGGTGCGCCCGAAGATCTGGTACAGCTCCCCGGACCAGCTGACCTCGTCCGTGAGCAGGTTCCACTCGGCGCTGCCGACCCGGCTGAGGAGCGATCCGGTACGCGCTGCCGAGGCAGGGGGAGCGGCGGGTGCGGGGATCGCCGGCGGTTCGTCCGGCACGCCGGCTCTGAGTTGCCCCAAATGGCCATCGACGTCGTCGAGGTGATGCATCGCCAGCTCGCACAGGGCCCGGTGCCAGCGGCCCTGCGGGGTGTCCTCGTCCGTCCCCGCGCCCCGGCGCACCGCGTCCACGTCGCCCCGCAGGCGGCGCGTCCGCGAGATCAGCGCGTCCACCGTGCCGGGGTCCGGGTGCTGCGCGGAAAGGTCCGCGGACAGATGGGACGGCATGACGTACTCCGATACAGGCGGCACGGCGGCACGGGCCGGGTCCGGGGGAGGAGACAGGACCGGCTATGACTTTCGCACAGGGCGGGACCGGCCGTAAGCCGTTTGGCAACACTCGATCCGGTGGTGCTTCTGGCATATGTCAACGGCTCGCCGGTAATCGGCCACGCGGACGACATCAGGAAACGATGGCGATGCGCCGGCGGGCGCTACCGTGCACGTGTGGCGGATGCACTGATCGAGGAACAGGACGAGGGCACGGTCGTGCTGCTCGCGGCGGCGCCGACGGGGCGGGGGAGGCTCGTGGACGCGACCGCGGTGTCGCAGGCGTTCGCGGCCGTGCCGCCCGCGGCGCTGGCCGGCACGAGGGTCGCGACCGTCGTCGAACTCGTGGACCCCGTGGACCCCCAGGCCGTGCTGACCCGGCTGCGCGCGGCGGCGGACGGCGCGGGGCGGCTCACGGTGTACCTCGCCGGGCAGTTGCACGTCGACCAGCGACAGCACCTGCCGCATCTCGCGCTCGCCCGTACGTCCGCCTCCACGCTGCGGTACACGGCGCTGCCGTGGCACTGGCTGGCCGACACGGTCAAGGAGCGCCGCCCGGGCACGACGAGGGTCGTGGCCGACCTCGTGGCGGACGCGGGGACCTGGCGGGCGCTGCAGGAGACGCCTGCACTCCTCGAACTCCCGTCGGGTACGACACTGTACGGGCGCGTCGTCCCGCCGCCCGGGCGGCGCGCGGGGCGGGCGACCCCGGAGTACCTCCGCGCGTACGCCACGATCTGGCGCGGCGGCGACCGGCCGCCGCTCGCCTCCCTCCACGCCCAGGCCGCGGCCCGCGCGGCGGCGGACCCGGCGGTGTGGCTGGCCCGCGAGGCCGAACCCCCGGCCGGCCCCCGCCCGGGGTACGTCCGCCCCGCGGGCGGCGAGGCATGGACGCCGCGGCGCACGGAGCCTCGCCCGGCGGAGGCGGACCCGTTCCCCCTGCCCCGCTCCCTGGCCCACCCGGCAGAGCCCGCCCCTGCGGTCGCCGCCGAGGCGTCGGCACGACCGGGCCCCCTGGCCGAGGCGCCCACCCCTATGACCCCACCGCACTCCGTGGCGCCTCCGACGGGCCAGGCGCACCGAGAAGTCCCGCACCCGACCCCAGAGCCGGTCACCGCGTCCCCCGTTCTTGCGGCCCCCGCGGCAACGCCCGAGGCCCACCCACGGGCCGAGGGCGACGTGCCCGAGCCGCAGCCTCAGGTCGCCCGCGAGTCCCTGCCTTCGGCGGAAGTGCCGGAGGTCCGGCCCTCGGCCGAGGGCGACGTGCCCCAGTCGCGGCCTCAGGTCGCCCGCGAGTCCCTGCCTTCGGCGGAAGTGCCGGAAGTCAGGCCCTCGGCCGAGAGCGGGACAGCCCATCCGCAGCCCGACCTCGTCGCGCCTCTGACTGCCCCCGAGCCACAGGCCCCGGCGGAAGTGCCCGAGGTCCGGCCATCGGCCGACAGCGACGTGCCCCAGCCGCGGCCTCAGGCCGCCCGCGAGCCCCTGCCCTCGGCGGAAGTGCCCGAGGTCAGGCCATCGACCGAGAGCGACGTGGCCCAGTCGCAGCCTCAGGCCGCCCGCGAGCCCCTGCCCTCGGCGGAAGTGCCCGAGGTCCGGCCATCGGCCGAGAGCGACGTGCCCCAGCCGCGGCCTCAGGCCGCCCGCGAGCCCCTGCCCTCGGCGGAAGTGCCCGAGGTCCGGCCATCGGCCGAGAGCGACGTGGCCCAGTCGCGGCCTCAGGCCGCCCAGGAGCCCCTGCCCTCGGCGGACGTCCCGGACACCGGACAGTCGCTGGTGGCTGCGATGCCCGCTCCCGGTCCGCGCCGACAACTGGCCGACGGCGACGACTCCGCCCCGGCGCCCGCGGCCGGCCTGGCCGGAGTCGGGCAGCCGACGGGGGCGGGGGTTCCCGTTGCCGGTCCGCGCACGCGTCCACTGAACCCGCCCACCGCGCCGTCTGCGGCGGACCTGCCGGAGGGGGGACAGCCGGCCGACGGCGAGGGCTCCGCCGCGGCTCGTCTGTCCGGCGTCGGGCAGGCCGCCGAGGCCGCGCCGCGCCCGCAGCCGGTCGTCCCGTCCGCCGTTCCCGACTTGCCGCCTTCGGGCGAGCGACAGAAGGTTGACGGCGATGTCTCCGCGACGGTCGATCCGCCGGTCGTCCCCGAGTCGGCGTCCTCGCCGGACGGGTCCGATCCCGGGCAGCCGGATGTCGTCGTCGTGCCCGTCCCGGAACTGCGCCCACGTCCCGTGAACCCGCCGGTCGCCGACGGCTCTGCGTCCTCGGCGGACCTGACCGACGGCGAGGCGGCAGCGCCGCAACTGCCTCCCCAGCCGGTCGCCCCGCCGGGCATCCCCGAGCCGTCGCTCACGGCGGGTGTGCCCGATGCCGCGGAGTCGACCGGGGCCACCCCGCCCGCCCCCGAACTGCGCCCCCGGCCGGTCACCCCGCCTCCCGTGCCCGACTCGCCGCCTTCCGCGGGTGCGGCCGGCGGCCGACAGTCGGCCGAGGGGGACCTTCCCGGCCCCCACCCGCGCCCCCGGCCCGTCACCCCGCCTCCCGTCCCCGGCTCGCCGCCCTCCGTGGAGGCGCCCGGGGACGGGCAGTCGGTCGGCGGGGACCTCCCCGGGCCCCAGTCGCGGCCCCGGGCGGTCACCCCGCCCGCCGTCCCCGCCGGGCTCACCGATACCCGCCGGCCGGCCGATGTGGCCGCCCCCGACGCACGGCCCCGGCCCGTCGACGCGGCCGGCGGGGGCGAGGTCCCGCCTGCTCCGGACGTGCCGCGGCGGGCCGTCGGTGCGCCCGCTTCGGCGCAGGTGCCCGGGACTCGGGGGGCCTGGGGGAAGGTGCGGGCCGTGGCGCGGGCGTGGCGGGGCGGGCGTGAGGACGAGGCGGCCGACGGGCCCGCCGCGCCGGCGCTCGCCGCGCCTGGGCAGGGCGACCCGCACCCCGGAATCCTCGCTGCCGCGCAGGCCGGGCGGCACAGCGAGGCCGCGGCGGCGGCCGCCGCGTGGGAGCTGGACGCGCTGCGCCGGCACGGGGCCGGGTCCGGTGCGGCGATCCACTGGCTGGAGGTCCGCGCGGACCTCGCCCGGCTCGCCGACGAACCCGCCCGCAGCTGCGAGTTGTGGATCGCCGCCGCCCGCGCGCGGATCGGGCAGTGGCAGGACCTCGGCCACCCCGACGTCGAGGGTGCCGTCGACCGGGCGCATCATCAGTGGGAGCAGGTCTCCGACGAGGCGAGGGCGCGTGCGCTCGCGCCCGAACTCATCGAGCTGCGGCGGCAGGTGCCGGGGCGTCGGGCCGGGGCCCTGCAGGCGATCCGGCGAAGGCTGGACCGCTTTCCACGAGAGGACCCCGCATGACGTCGTCGCTCGCCACCGCCCAGCGCTCCCTCGCCGATCCCGCGGTCCGCCACCCCCTGTGGCCGCCGCTCACCGCCGGCTGCCCGGTGACCTCGACCGACGAGGTCGCGTACCCGCTGGACGTCGACTACGACTACGCACGCGTCCCCGCCGGCCTGTTCACCGATCCCCTGCCGCCCGGTGCCGCGCACGGCCTGGACCGCTGGGCCCCGCTGCTGCCGCCGCTGGCGTCGCCCGGCCTCGGGGAGGGCGGCACGCCGCTGGTCCGGCTCGCGGACGGCGTGTACGTCAAGGACGAGTCCCGCAACCCGACATGGAGCCACAAGGACCGGCTCAACCGGGTGGCCGTCGGCGCGGCCAAGGCCGCCGGCGCCCAGGGCATCGCCGTCTCCTCGTCCGGCAACCACGGCGCCTCCGCCGCCGCGTACGCGGCCCGCGCGGGGCTCCCCTGCGTGGTGTTCGCCTCCCCGTACGCCCCGCCCGCCGTCGCCTCGTTCGTGCGGGCGTACGGCGCGGCCGTGCTCACCGTCCCGTTCGAGGCGACGCGTTCGCTGATGCGGCGCATGGTCACGGAGCTCGGCTACCAGCCGGTCAGCAACCTCACCGACTCCGCCCACACGGGCCACCCCTTCGGCCCCGAGGGCTACAAGACCCTCGCCTACGAGCTGTTCCTGGACCTCGGCCGCGTCCCCGCCGCCGTCTATCTGCCCACCGGCTACGGCGAGTTGCTGTTCGGCGTGACGAAGGGCTTCAGGGAGCTGGTCACGCTGGGCCTCGCCGACTCCGTCCCGCGCGTGTACGCCTGCGAGCCCGCCGCCCGCGGCCCGCTCGCCGCCGCCGTGCGGACCGGCCGGCCCGCCGCGCACGTCGAGTTCGCGCCGACGGACGCGTACGCCATCGGCTGCACCGTCGGCAGCTACCGCGGGGTCGTCGCCCTGCGCGACAGCGGCGGCGCGGCGCTGACCGTGACCGACGAGCAGATGGCCGCCGCGCGGGACGAACTCGCCGCCCAGGGCCTGTGGTACGAGCTCTCGTCCGCCGCCGGGCTCGCCGCGCTGCGCGCCCACGGCTCCGCCGCCGACGCGGACGGCCCGGTGGTCTGCGTCGCGACGTCCAGCGGCTTCAAGGACCTCGCCACCGCCCGGCGGGACGTCGCCCATGAGCTCATGGCGGGGGATTGGGACAGTGTGCTCACCGCCCTCAAGGCCGCGGGCCACGCCTGAGATGACCGAGGCCACCCCCACAGCCCCCGCCGCCCCGGCCCCCGTCGGCCCCGTCGCCCCGGTCGCCTCCGCCCCGCCGCTGCCCTGGCCGGTGGTGCTCACCACGGAGCGGCTCGTCCTGCGGCCGGTGGAGCGGGGGGACGTCCCGGTGCTCACCCGACTGTGGACCGACCCGGAGGTCCGGCGCCACCTGGGCGGACCGGTCGCCGCGACCGTGGTGGAGATCAGACGGCGCCGCTGCGTCGGCGCGCGCGGGGTCTTCGCGGCCGTCCGCTGCGACGACGGGGAGGTCGCCGGTCTGGTGACCGTCGGCTGGGACGCCGGGCGCGGCGAGCGGGAGGTCTCGTACCAGTTCCTGCCCGAGCAGTGGGGCCGCGGGTACGCGCGGGAGGCGGTGACCGCGGCGGTCGGCTGGGCGCTCGCGGACGCGCCCTCCGTCGTCGCGGTGACCCAGCAGGCCAACACCCGCTCGCGCCGGCTCCTGGAGGCCATCGGCATGGCGCACGTGGAGTCCTTCGTCGAGTGGGACGCCCACCAGGTGCTCTACCGCGTCCGCGCCTGACGCGGCCGGCTCAGAGGGGCCTGCGGCCCTCGGCCAGGGCCGCCGTCATGCGCTCCAGGCGCTGCCGGCGGCCCTTCGGCGTCCGCGCCTGCCAGAGGCGGAGGATCACCAGGTACCGGTCGGTCTTCCCGAGCGCCTCGAACGCCTCGCGCGCCCGCTCGTCCGCCGCCAGCGCGGCCGCCAGGTCGTCCGGCACCGTCGCGTCCGCCTGCGCGGGGTACGCGTCCGCCCACCGGCCGTCCGCCTGCGCCGCGCGGACCTCCGCGAGGCCCGGCTCGCGCATGCGCCCCGCGGCCAGCAGCGCCTCTACCTTGCGCACGTTGACCTGCGACCACAGCGCCCGGGGCCGTCGGCGCGTGTACTTCTGCAGGTAGTACTCCGTGTCCTGGGCCCGGCGCTGCCCGTCGATCCAGCCGAAGCAGAGCATGCAGTCGAGCGTGTCGGCCAGGGAGAGGGAGCGGCCCGCCGAGCCCTTCCGGGCGATGCGCAGCCACACCCCGGGCGCGTCCGCGCCGTGCTCCTCCAGCCAGCCCTCCAGCTCCGCCCGTTCCGTGAACCGCATGACCGGAAGGCCCTCGAACTCGTCCATGGTGCCACCCTAATGACGCCCGCCGGCACCCGCCGGGTCAGAACCGCGCGTGCGTGGTGATGTCCGACTCGAATTCGCCGATCATCTCCGGCGTCACCGTCGGCCGGCACTGCCCGATCGCCGCCAGATAGTCGGCCGTCGTCGCGCCCGGCGCGCGGTCGTCGGCCGCGGCCAGGTCGCGTTCGAAGGAGTTCTGCGCGGCGATCCGGGCCGCGTGCTCGATGTCCGCCGGGGTGAAGAGCTCGCTCGCGGCGACCAGTTCGTCCACGTCCACCTCCGGCCGGCCGTCGGTGTACCGGGCCCAGATCGCCGCCCGGGCCGCCTTGTCGGGCGTACCGATCGGGATCAGGTAGTCGAACCGGCCGGGCCGCAGGAACGCCGGGTCCAGCGAGCGGATCGAGTTGGTCGCGCAGACGAGCAGCCGCTCGTCGCGCTCGCGGAAGCCGGGGATCAGCTTGAGCAGTTCGTTCGTCACGCCGTGCATCCCGCCGGGCTGGGCCGGCTCCGAGCGCACCGGGGCGATCTCCTCGACCTCGTCGATGAAGACCAGCACCCGCTCCAGCTCGGCGATCCGGGCGAAGGCGCTGCGCAGCGCCGCCGCGAGGTTGCCCTCGTCGGCGAGGCGCGAGGGCAGGATCTCCACGAACGGCCAGCCGAGCCGGGAGGCGATCGCCCGGGCGAAGGTGGTCTTGCCCGTGCCGGGCGGCCCGAACAGGCCCACCGCCCGCGGCGGCCGCACCCCGTGCCGGGCCGCCCGCTCCGGCTCGGCGAGCGGCAGCACGACCCGCCGCTCGATCAGGTCCTTCTCCGCCTCCATGCCGGCCACCTTGGCCCACAGGTCGGTCGGCAGGAACCGGCCCCCGAGGTCGTCGAGCAGGCCGGCGGCCGGTCCGTGCAGCGGCTCGGCCTTCTCGAAGTACGCGACGGCCGGCTGGCGCGTGTACCCGGCGTTGAGCAGGCCCTCGCCGTGCAGCTCCTCCTCCGGCAGCACGTACGCGATCCGGCCGACGCGGGCGGCGAGCAGCCGCCGCTCCAGCTCCACGAGCAGCGCGCTGGCCAGTCCGCGGCCGCGCCAGCCCGGCTGGATCGCGATCCGCATGACCCAGGCCCGCTCGCCCGCGACACAGGCGAGCGCCGCGCCGATCGGCGCGCCCTGGTGGACGGCGACGACGGCGGGCTGCCGGGAGGTGAGGGCGCCGATGCACTCGGCGAGGGAGAAGACCGACTCCTGCCCGAGCTCGGCCGTGGTGTCGATCAGGTGGACGACCGCGGCGAGATCGCTCTCGCGGTAGTCGTGGATGAGCCAGTTCACCGGTACCGCCCCTCGTTCGTGCAGCACGCACGTGCTGTGCTGATGCGGTGACGCTAGGGGGCGGCCGGGTCGGCGGTCCTCCGCCACCGTGCACAATCCGCGCGGTTCGAACGCTACGAACCGTCACTGGCGGTGGGCGCGGAGAACACGCAGGGCACGGCAGCAGGGGAACGGCGCCGCGCCCGGAACGGCGGACGGCGCCGCCGCTCCACCGGGGAGGGCGACGCCGTCGGGATGAGGGAACCTCCGGTCGTCAGCCTGCTCTGCGCTTGCTCATCAGCAGGCCGCCCGCCGTGAGGGCGAACAGACAGACGCAGGCTCCGGTGATGACGTTGGAGAGGATCGCGCCGGTACCGGCGTCCCGGGAGACCACCCAGGGGGCGATGATCAGCCATACACCGAGTGCGAGGACGACGAAGTTGAGGTCCTGCGACCTTTCCGGGGCCATCGACATGCACAGGCCCAGCGCCGCGATGGTCAGTCCGACGACCAGGTTGCTGATGGCCAGTTCGGGCTTGGCGGCGGAGAAGTGGACCGTCCATGCGGAGACCGCGGCCCAGAGTCCGGCGAGGATCACGAGTTCCTCGACCGCTGCGACACCTCGGGTCTCGAGCATACGGGCGTAACGCTGGCGCATTTCCGGTGCGTCGGGGTGTCCTGCGATATCTCCTGGACGGTGAGAGACGTCGGCCATACGACTCGCCTCCTTCGGACGTCGGACCGTGTGGCCGTGGTGCGGCATGGTGCCGCCGTTTCATTGTGCCCTTATCTACCCTTTATGTGTAGATCTGGGCCCTGGGGGATTCATACAGAGTTGCGGCGGCGATTCTGCGCTCACCGGCCAAACCGTGCACCGCCGGCCACCCCCTCACGAGGAGGAGGACCCGTAGGGCCGGGTCATGATCTCCATGTTGTGCCCGTCCGGATCGTCGAAGTACGCGCCCCGGCCGCCGAAGTGGTGATTGATCCGGCCGGGCTGCGTGTGCGAGGGATCGGCGTAGTACGGCACGTCCGCCGCCCTGATCCGCTCCATCATCGCGTCGAACTCCTCCTCGGAGACGAGGAACGCGTAGTGCTGGCCCGTCACCGGCCGGCCGGGGTTCTCGTAGTAGTCGAGCGTCACCTCGTTGTCCGTCGCCACCGGCAGGAACGGGCCGAACGGGGCGCCCACCTCCAGGCCGAGGATGTGCGCCAGGAACTCGGCCGAGGCTCGTTTGTCGGTGGCGTGCACGATCGTGTGGTTCAGCTGGACGGCCATGCGTGGTCCCTCCCTGTCCGTCGGGCGTCACCGCGCGTGTCCGCCGGACGCCCTCTCGCGTGAAGGTCTCCGCCCTCATCCCAAGATCCTTCGGCGCGGCCGTATTCCCGCCCGCGGGACCCGGGGCGTCCGGACCGCCGCGCGGCAACTCCCGGGCGTAGCCTGGAAATGGACTCGGGGGTCCGTACGTCCACCGCCGGGAGGCGGATGACCATGACCGGAATCGTGACCCGGAGTTTCGACTCCGCCGACGAGACCCGCCCGTTCCAGGAGGACAAGGGCAGGATGGACCTCATCGTCTCGGAGACCGGACCGGTCGGCCGGGCCGTGTTCGAGCCGGGCTGGCAGTGGTCCAAGCACGTCAAGCCGATCGTCGGCACGGATAGCTGCATGACCCACCACGTCGGCTACGTCGTCAGCGGCCGGATGAAGGTCGTCATGGACGACGGCGCGAGCGGCGAGATGGGACCCGGGGACTTCATCGACATCCAGCCCGGACACGACGCCTGGGTCGTCGGCGACGAGCCCTGCGTCGCCATCGACTGGGCCGGGGCCGCGCACTACGCCAAGTCCGGCTGACCCGCCGGACCGGGCACCCCGGCCCGCCCCTCGGCGCCGGGGTGCAATGCCTCGTCCTTGCGCAGCAGCGCGCTCACCGCGTCGCCCGAGACGCGGTCCAGGCCCTCGTCGGCCGGCAGCACCCCCAGCGCGGCGGCGACGTCGCGCCCGTACAGGTCGACCGCGCCCTCCACGAGGTCCGCCAGCGACTCCGCCGCACCCCGCGCCCGCACCCAGGCGGTGCCGGACGTGACGACGGCGATCACCACCGCGGGCCACCACCAGAAGGCCACCAGCAGGTACAGCAGCCCCCAGCCGGTCAGCCGGGCACTCGCCCGGTACGCGGCGTACGCCTCCGTCAGCTCGGCCCGCGCCGGGTCCGGCAGCGCCAGCCACAGCCGCGGCCACAGCGCCGCCAGGTCGACCCGGTACGCGTGGTGCACCCGCAGGTCCGCCGCCCGCAGCCGGTCCCCGATCCAGGTCGGCCGGTCGGCCGGCACCGGACAGATCCGCCGGCACCGCTCCAGCGCCGCCCGCAGCGCCGCCCGGGCCTCCGGGTCGGCCCCGTGCGGCGGCACGGCGCTCAGCGCCACCGCCCGGCGCGCCGCGACCACCTCCGCGTACGCCCGCCGCCACCGTTCCCGTCGCCGCGCGGCGAGCCGGCGCCCCGGGCCGCGCCGCCCCTCCGCCGCCCACAGCAGCGCCACGCCCTCGCCCAGCGCCGCCGCGGCGAGCCCCGTGCCCGCCGCGGCCGCGAGGCCGCCGGCCGCCACCAGCACCACGATCCCCGGCTGCCCCGCGCCCCGGGAGGCGGCCAGCCCGTCGATCCAGGCACTCAGCCCGCGCAGGTCCAGCGCCCGCCCGTGCCCCAGCACGGACGCGACCGTCACCACGGCCACGAACAGTGCGCCCGGCAGCAGGAGCAGCGTCACCCAGCGCTCGGCGAGCCGCCTGCCGAGCTCCCCGAGAAAGGCGTTCACAGCGGGATCTCCACCCCGACCAGCGCGGTCCCCAGCGCCTCGCACACCGGCCCGGCGGCGCCCTGCTCGTGCTCGGTGAAGCGGGAGCAGCGCCGTGCCGCCGGGCACACCCAGCCCCGCAGCACCGGATGCCCGACGGTCCCCGACAGCCGCTGGTAGGCCCGGGTCCGGGTGGTGAGCCCGTCGACGCCGTGCCGGGCGAACCCCTCGTCCAGCGCGTCGAGATCGGCCCGCATCCGCTCCGGATCGGTCCCACCGCGCACCGCACCGAGCACCCGCTCCAGCTGCTCCGCCACCCCGTACTCCTGGGCCCGGCGGGCGAGTTCACCGCCGCCGAGCAGGCGGCACAGCCGGTCCAGCCGGTCCGCAACGTCGTGCATGCGCCCTCCCGTCCAAGGTCGTCATGCCAGAGAATGGCAGATCGCGGCCGACGAGGGGACGGGAGCGACGCATGGCCATCGAGTTGAGTCTGTACGCCGAACTGCGCTCCCGCGTCAGTCACTTCGAGGACACCGGAGACCCCGGTCCGCTGCTCGACCCCACGACGGCCCGGCTCCTGGAGCTCACCGACCAGGCGTTGAAGGACCATCCGCCGCCCGAGGCCGACATGGCGCTCACCGTCGCCGTCGCGTGCTGGCGGCTCCACCGCGAGGCCGTCCCGCCGCTCGGCGGCGCACGCGCCCTGCGGAAGCGGGCGCTGGGGCTGTGCGCCTGGCTGGACGCCCTCACGCCCCGGCTCGTGCCCGACGACGTCCGGGCCGAGGTCCGCCGCCTGCCCCGGCTGCCGCGGAACCTCGCCCGTCTCGTCCGCGACCCCGACCTGCGGCTGGAGGCGCTGTACGACCACGCGGCCATCGCCGTCGAGCGGTACCGCGTCATCCGCGACCCGGCGACGCTCGGCGTGGCCGTCGCCCTGCTGCGCGACCTGGTCGCCGCCACCCCCGGGATGTTCACGATCCTGCCCGAGGAGCAGCGCTCCCGCAGCGTCCGGGCCCGCACCGCGCTGGGCGTCGCCCTCCAGATGGAGCTCGCCCGCACCGACGACCTCCGCTTCCTGGAGGCGGCGCGCGGGTGCAGCGAGGAGGCCGCCCTGCTCTGCGCACAGCACGATCCGCAACGGCCCCTGGTGCTGTTCAACCACGGCTCGCTGCTGATGGACGCGTACACCCGCACCGGCGACGAGGCGGCCCTGGAGGAGAGCCTGAAGGTCAGCGTCGTCGCGCTGAACCTCACGCCGCCGCACGATCCCCTGCGCGCCGTCCGCCTCTGCCACGTCCAGAACCTGTACGCGGCGCTCTACCGGCGCTCCGCCGACCCCGACGTCCTGCGCTCCGCCGTCGACTTCGGAGCCCAGGCCGTGCGCAGCGTGCCCGACCGCGAACCGCAGCGGGCGGCGATCTTCTTCAACTACGGCAAGGACCTCCAGGACCTCTACCTGGAGACACGGGACCCGGAACTGCTGCGCCGGTCCGCCGACGCGCTGCGGGTCTCGGTGGCGGGGTCCGCCGCCAACGACCCGAAGCGGCTCAACCGCCGGCTGCTCCTGACCCGCTGCCTGATCGGTCTCGCCGAACGGGAGCCGGCCGGCCCCGACCCGGCGCTCCTGCGCGAGATCCTGACCGTCGCCGAGGACACGGTCCGCCTCGCACCGCCGGGTCACCCCTCGTACGCCGACGCCGTCGACCTGCTGCGGGAGGCCGAGCAGCTGGCGCGGCGCGGGCAGGTCCCGGTCGACCCCGTGGAGGAGGCGCGGTGGCAGGTACGGACCGAGGCGCCCGGGCCGCGGCTGCGGCAGGCGCGGCGGGTGCTCGCCGAGCGCCTGTTGGAGCGCCACGAGGACACCGGCGACCTGGCGGCGCTCAGCGAGGGGATCGAGCTGCTGCGGGAGCTCGACGACGGCCCCGGCAGCCCGGACCCCGACCTCGGCGCCGCCGGGCGGCTCACCGCGCTCGCGAAGTTGAGCGAAGGGCTCTTCCTGCTGTATCAGCACCGCCGCGACCTCGACGCGCTCCGTGACGCGGAGGCATACGCCCGGCGCGCCGTGGCCGCCTCGCCCCCGTCGGGCGTGCGGCGGGCCGCGGCGCTGGCCCACCTCGGCCAGGTGCTGCTGCGGGGCGCCGACCGGCTCTTCGACGAGGACGCCTACACCGAGCGGATGTCGGAAGGCGTCGCGTGCTGCCTTCGCGCGAAGGAGACCTGCCCCGACGACCATCCGCTCAGGCCCTCGTTCGCCTGCCAGGCCGGCCAGGCGGTCATGGAGCTGTGCCGCGGGCCCGAGCCCCAGCCGGCCCTGCTCGAACTCGCCCTCCTCCTGCTGCGCGAGGCCGTCGCGGAGATCCCGCTCGACGCGCCCAACGGACCCATGGCGCGGATGGCCCTCGCCGGATGTCTGCAGGCCCGTCACCGGGCCGCGGCGGTGCTGGAGACGCCGGAGCCGGACGCCCTCGGTCAGGCTGCCGCGCTGGCCCGCGAGGCGGCGGCCGCCGTGCCCGAACAGCACCCGGACCGCATCGAGTTCCTGCTGACGCTCGCGGAGGTCCGCCAGGACGACGCCCGGGACGCACGGGCCGACGACGACGCGGAGCGCACCGCACGTGCGGCGGAGGAGGCCGAGGAGGCCTACCGGAAGGCGGCCGCCATCGGTGCGGCCCGGCCCGCGGCGCGCCTCCACGCCGCAGCCGGCGCCGGGAACCTGGCGATGGACCGCGGAGACGCCGCGGCCGCGCTCGCCGACTACGAGACGGCCGTCGCTCTGCTGCCGCTGGTCGCGCCGCACGAACTCACCCGCCCGGATCGGCAGTACACCCTGGTCCGCACCGCCGGACTGGCACCGTCCGCGGCGGCCGCCGCCGTCGCGGACGGCCGCCCCGAACGGGCCGTGGAACTCCTCGAACGCACCCGGGGGGTCCTGGCGGCGGACGCGCTGCGCCTGCCCGACTCCGCGCCGGCCGCCCTGCGGCGCGATCATCCCGAACTCGCCGCGGAATTCGAGGAGCTGAGCACCGCCGCACTGACCACGTTCGCCGCCACGGCCGAAGAGCGGCTGCGGCACGGCGTCCGCTGGACGCACCTGCTCACCCGCCTGCGCGCGTTGCCCGGCCACGCCGACTTCCTGACCGGGCCGACGATCGACGAGCTGCGGGAGGCGGCGGACGAAGGCCCGGTCGTGCTCGTCTACAGCGCCGCCTGGCGCTCCGACGCCCTGATCCTCGACCCCGGGGCGCCGGTCGCCGTCGTCCCGCTCCCGGACCTGGTCGCACAGGACGCGGCCGCCCGCACGCTCCGGCTGCGGGACGCGCTGCGGGCGAGCGAGGACTCGGGAGACGACCCGTTCGCCGTCTTCGCCGCCCAGGAGCGTGCGCAGAGCGAGCTCCACGACACCCTCGCCTGGCTCTGGGACGCCGTCGCCGCCCCCGTACTCGACCGGCTCGGCGTCGACGGTGCGGCCGACCGGCCCGCGCCCCGCATGTGGTGGTGCCCGGTCGGCTTCCTCGCCGCGCTGCCGCTGCACGCGGCCGGCCGCCACCGCGAACCCCCGCCCCCCGGCCGGCGTCGCGCCACGCTCCTCGACCGGACGGTCTCCTCCACCACCTCCACCCTGGGCGCCCTGACGCGGGCCCGGTACTGGCCGGGCGCGTCCCCGGCCGCCGGGACGCTGGTCGTCGCCGTGCCGGAGGCCCCGGGCGCGCGGCCCCTCGGCCATGCCGAGACGGAGGCCGCACGGGTGGCCGAGCTGCTGCGGCCCGCCGGCCCCGTCACCGTGCTCAGCGGCCCGGCCGCCACCGCGTCCGCCGTGCTCGACGCCCTGCCCCGGCACGGCGCGGTCCACTTCGTCTGCCACGGCCTGACCGAGCTCGATCCGTCCGCGAGCCGGCTGCTCCTCGCCGACCACCGCGACCACCCGCTCACCGTCGAGACGCTCGCCGGGCTGCGGATGCGCGACACCGAGCTGGCGTACCTGTCCGCGTGCAGCACCGGCGTCACGGCCCCCCGGCTCGCCGACGAGTCCGTGCACATCACCGCGGCCTTCCAGCTCTGCGGCTACCGCCAGGTCGTCGGCACCCTGTGGCCGGTCACCGACGCGGCCGCCGCCGCGGTCGCCGAGGCGTTCCACGCGCGGCGCGCCGCCGGTCTGCCCGGAGCCCAGGCCCTCACCGAGACGCTCCGGGACCTGCGCGACCGCTACCCCGCCACCCCCACCCGATGGGCCGCGCACGTCCATACGGGCGCCTGAAGCGCCCGGGACGTGCGGGCCCGCCGGGCGGTACCCGCGGCTAGCGCCGCGCCGCCGCCCGCAGCTGCTCGGGGGCGACCGGCGCGTGCGCCGGCGAGGGGCGCACGACCCCGGCGGCCTTCGGGGTCCCGGCCGGGGCGCCCAGTGCCTTGTCCATGTACGCCACGAGCGCGTCCGTGACCGGGTCCGGCTTCGGCTTCCCGTCCTCCTCGAAGCGCTGGTACTTCATCAGGTTGTAGGCGATGGCGACCTGCCGCCGGCCGTCCTCCGTCGACAGCGCCCACGTGCCCGCGCCGAACACGCCGCCGTCGTGGCCCCAGTACCAGCCGCCGCTGGGCATCTTGAGCGCGTACAGGCCGAGCCCGTACCGCATGGCCGGCTCCTCCCCGGGCTCCGTCTCGTACGCGGGCACGGTGGTCTTCATCTCCTTCAGCTCGGCCGGAGCGAGCAGCCGGCCGCCGAGGAGCTGCCGGTAGAACGACACCAGGTCGGACGGCGTGGACACCATCGCCCCGGCCGTGCCGGCCCACGACATGTCGTAGACGCTGTAGTCGCGGGCCGGTTCGATGGCGCCGAAGAACGACTCGTACATCTTCGGGTGCGGACCGGACAGCCGCGGCGAGGCGGGGAAGTACGTGTGCTGCAGCCCGGCCCGGCGTATGACGTTGCGGGTGATGTACGCCTCGGCGTCCTGGCCGGTCACCTTCTCCAGGAGCAGTCCGGCAAGGACGTAGTTGGTGTTGGAGTAGGCGTGCTTGCCGAGCGGCTGGGCGGCCGGGGCGGCCAGGCCGAGGCGGACCAGCTCCTCGGGCTCGACGTGCCGGAACCGGCCCGCGTCCAGGGCCTTGCCGGGGTCCTCCAGGATGCCCGGGAAGGCGGGCAGCACGTAGTCGCCGATGCCGCTGGTGTGGTTCAGCAGCATCCGCACGGTCACCGTGCGCCCGCGCTCGCCGGGCACGAGCTCCGGCAGGTAGCGGCCGATCGGCGCGTCGAGGTCGATCCGGCCGCGGGCGGACTGCTGGAGCAGCGCGACGGCCGTGAAGGTCTTCGTGATGCTGCCGATCCGGTGCCGCATGTCCGCGCGCATCGGCTGCTTCGTGTCGATGTCCGCGTAGCCGGTCGCCCCGCGCCAGCGCGCGTGACCGTCACGGACCGCCGTGTGCGCGCCGTACATGCCCGCCTCGTGGAAGGCGTCCAGTGCGGCCCGCAGCATGGCCCGGTCCAGCGGGGCGGACTGGGCCACCGCCACGGCGGCGGCGGTACGGGCCGGGGCCTCGGGCCCGGCGGCCTGCGCGGGCAGCGGCCCGAGGGCCAGGGATGCCAGGGTGACCGCGGCGACGGCCGCGAGGCGCGGAGAGGTCAGGCGCATGGAACGGGTCCTGTTCTCGTGGGGAGTGGACTGTGCGTCCATCCTCACCGCGCCGACCCGGCCCGTACGTCCGCCTCCCGGACGATCCGACACCCGGGTATCCGATGACAAATGTCATGCGGTGGAGCCGGGGTGACGCGTTATCAGGAGCCGCCGACGTCTGTCAGGCCGTCAGTTCCTTGGTGAGCGGGGCCGGGAAGCGGGCAGCCATCCGGTAGTGCGCCAGCCACTCCTGCAGCGCCGCCGCCTCGGCCTCCACCGCCGCCCGGGCCTCCGCGCCCCGGTCGGCCAGCAGCCGCCAGGCGATCTCGCCGTCCGCGCGCTGCGCCCAGGCGCCGACGATCTCGCCGTTCCACCACACCGTCGGACCGCCGTTGCCCGCCGTGTCGTACAGCAGGGGCCGGTGCTCGGGGTCGACGTACCAGTCGCGATGCTTCCAGCCCATCGTCGCCGGGTCCAGACCCGGGAGGAACGCCGCCCACGGCGCGTCGTCCCGCGACAGCGCCTCGTCGAGCCGGTGGTCGGCGAGGACCAGACCCGTGCCCTCGTCCAGCTCCACCTCGGCGGTCGGGATCCGGCCCAGCGCCTCGCGCACCTGACCGTTCGGCCAGCCCGTCCACCACGCGAGGTCGTCGGCCGTGCCCGGCCCGTAACAGGCGAGCCAGCGGCGCACCAGCTCCGCCCGCGCCTCGGCCGGGTCCATCGGCGGCATCTCCGGGGCCACCGAGTAGCGGAACTGGTTCGACGTCCAGCCGCCCAGCGGCCGGCCGCGCCGGATCCGCCCCTCCATCGCCAGCAGCCGCAGCACCCACCCGCCGACCCGCTGCGTCGCCTGGTACGGCTTGCCCGGCGAGAGCACGATCGTCTCCTGGAGCGCCGGGACCTCGGCCGTCAGCTCGACGGCCCCGGCCTCGCCCAGCCGGGTCAGCGCCTCCAGGGCGGCCTTCTCGGCGGTGTCCAGCCAGCGCCCGTCGCGGGCCGGGCCGGTCGCCGCCAGGTGCTTGAGCAGCGCCGCGCGCTCCCGCCGCGCGATGGCCTCGGAGGTCGAATGGTGGAAGACGGGCACGAGGTCGGTGGGCACGACGAACAGGGTGCGCCGCATGCAGTGCATCCGCAGCAGCGTCCGGTCCTCGTACAGCGCCCGGTCCACGTCCGCCGGCGAGGGCTCCCGCACCCGCGCCCGCGCCGACAGGACCACGCTGGCGGCGTCGGTCGCGTGCAGCCCGACCAGCGTCTCGGCGACGTCCTCGACGAGCCCGGCCCGTTCCCCGGGGGCCAGCAGATGACGGTGCCCGAGCAGTCGCCGGCGTTCGGCAGGGGTGATCCGCATGCTCCCAGCGTAGGCCGCGGGGGCCCCGGCGCGCCGTCCGCCGCCGCCCGCCCGCGTCGGCGTGTCCGCCGCTCCGTGCGGCGCGCGGACCGGCAGTAGGGTGCACGGTGTGCTTGCCGAACGACGACACCGGGTGACCCTGACCATCCTCGGCGGAGGCGGCTTCCGCGTCCCCCTCGTGTACGGGGCGCTGCTGCGCGACCGGCGCGAGGGCCGGGTCACCCACGTCACCCTGCACGACGTCGACCCGGCCCGGCTCGCGGCCGTGGCCCGGGTCCTGGCCGAGCAGGCCGCCGACGTGCCCGACGCTCCCGAGGTCAGGGTCACCACCGACCTCGACGACGCCCTGCGCGGCACCGACTTCGTGTTCTCCGCCATCCGCGTGGGCGGCCTGGAGGGGCGCGCCGCCGACGAGCGCGTCGCGCTCGCGGAGGGCGTGCTCGGGCAGGAGACGGTCGGCGCCGGGGGCATCGCGTACGGGCTGCGCACCCTGCCGGTCGCCGTCGACATCGCGCGCCGGGTCGCCCGGCTCGCGCCCGACGCCTGGGTCATCAACTTCACCAACCCGGCCGGCCTGGTCACCGAGGCCATGGCCCGGCACCTCGGCGACCGCGTCATCGGCATCTGCGACTCGCCCGTGGGCCTCGGCCGGCGGCTCGCGCGGGTGCTCGGCGCGGACCCGGACCGGGCCCGCGTCGACTACGCGGGCCTCAACCACCTGGGCTGGGTGCGCGGCCTGTACGTCGACGGCCGCGACGAGCTGCCCCGGCTGCTCGCCGACCCGAAGCTGCTCGAATCCTTCGAGGAGGGGCGGCTGTTCGGGGCGGACTGGCTGCGCTCGCTCGGCGCGGTCCCCAACGAATACCTGCACTACTACTACTTCAACCGGGAGGCCGTCCGCGCCTACCAGGAGGCCGAGCAGACGCGCGGCGCCTTCCTGCGCGACCAACAGGCCCGGTTCTACGCGGAGATGGCCGACCCCGGGGCGCCGGCCCTGCGGACCTGGGACCGGACCCGCGCCGAGCGGGAGGCCACGTACATGGCGGAGAACCGGGACGTCGCGGGCGCCGGCGAACGCGCCGAGGACGACCTGGAGTCGGGCGGCTACGAGCAGGTCGCGCTGGCCTTGATGCGGGCCGTCGCCCGGGACGAGCGGACCACGCTCATCCTCAACGTCCGCAACCGGACCACCCTCGCGGGCCTGGACGCCGACGCCGTGGTGGAGGTGCCGTGCGTCGTCGACGCGAACGGCGCCCGACCGCTGGCCGCCGAGCCGCTGCCGTACCACGCCGCCGGTCTCGTCACCGCCGTGAAGGCGGTGGAGCGGGAGGTCATCGCCGCGGCCGCGAGCGGCTCGCGCGCCGCGGCCGTGAAGGCGTTCGCGCTGCACCCGCTGGTCGACTCCCTGGCCGTCGCCCGCCGTCTGCTCGACGGCTACACCGCGGTCCACCCGGGTCTGGCGTACCTCCGCGAGCGGTAGGGGACGCGGGGCGGGGCCGACGGTGCGTCCGGAGAGATCGCGGACGCCCCCTGGCGTTTCCTGATCGACTCCGACATTCTGTGCGTCATTCGCGCACGCGGACCGTCGCCGATCCGCACCGTTCCGGCTTTCAGCGCAAGGGGAATGCATGAGCTCGTTCCGCCTGTCCTACCGCCGTATCGCTGTCATGTCCCTGCCTTTCGTGCTCGCCGCGCCGCTCACCGGCTGCGGCAGCGGCGACGAGGGCGCCACCGTCAAGGGAGCCGAGCTCGTCAAGGCCGGTCAGCTGACCACCTGCACCCATCTCCCGTACGCGCCCTTCCAGTCCGAGAAGGACGGCAAGGTCGTCGGCTTCGACGTCTCCATGATCGACCTCGTCGCCGAGGACCTCGGCGTGAAGCAGGTCGTCGTCGACAAGTCCTTCGAGACCATCAAGACCGGCGCGGACCTCAACGCGGGCGTCTGCGACGTCGCCGCCGCGGGCATGACGATCACCGACGAACGCAAGAAGAACCTCGACTTCTCCGTCCCCTACTTCGACGCCACCCAGGCGCTCCTGGCCCGCAAGGGCGTCAAGGCCGCCACCGTCGAGGACATCGTCGCGCAGAAGCTCAAGCTCGGCTCCCAGTCGTCCACCACCGGCGAGGACTTCGCCCGCGAGCACGGCGCCGACCCGCAGTCCTTCGAGAGCTCCGACGCCGAGCTCAACGGACTGCGCACCGGCCAGGTCGACGTGATCGTGCAGGACTACCCGGTCGTCCAGAACTGGCTCAAGGACCCGGCCACGGCAGCCAAGTTCGAGATCGTCGGCAACCTCGACACCGGCGAGCAGTACGGCTTCGCCGTGAAGAAGGGCGGCAACCCCGAACTGCTCAAGCTGATCGACAAGGCCATCACCGACGCCAAGGCCGACGGCACCTACAAGAAGCTGTACGAGCAGTGGATCGGACCCATGCCGAACGGCGCCGACGCGTCGTGACCATGTCGCCCCGTCGCCGGCGGCGCCTCGTCCGTGCCGTCCAGTACGCCGTCTTCGCCGCGGTCCTCGCGGCCGTCGTCGCGCTGGCCGACTGGCAGCGGCTCCAGGAGCAGTTCCTGGAACCGGACGTCGCCCGCCGGCTGTTCCCCGACCTGATCACGGTCGCCCTGCTCAACACCGTGGTCTACACGCTCAGCGGCTTCGCCGTCGGCCTGGTGCTCGGCCTCGTCGTCGCCCTCATGCGGCTGTCGTCGGTCGGTCCGTACCGCTGGCTCGCCATGGTGTACATCGAGCTGTTCCGCGGCCTGCCCGCCCTGCTGATCTTCATCTTCGTCGGGGTCGGCGTCCCGCTCGCCTTCCCCGGGCTGACGTTCCCCGGCGGCACGTACGGCCAGGTCGCCTGCGCCCTCGGCCTGGTATCCGCCGCGTACATGGCCGAGACCATCCGGGCCGGGATCCAGGCCGTGCCCCGCGGCCAGCTGGAGGCGGCCCGCTCGCTCGGCATGTCGCAGTTCACCGCGATGCGCTCGATCGTCATCCCGCAGGCCTTCCGGATCATCGTGCCCCCGCTCACCAACGAACTGGTCCTGCTCTTCAAGGACTCCTCGCTGGTGCTGTTCCTCGGCGTCACCCTCCAGCAGCGCGAACTCACCAAGTTCGGCCGGGACCTGGCGAGCACCACCGCCAACACCACCCCGATCTTCGTGGCCGGCCTGTGCTACCTGCTGGTGACGGTGCCGCTCGGCCAGGTGGTGCGCCGGCTGGAGGCCAAGCATGCGAAGGCGAGGTGAGCGGCGGCCATGACCGCGGCCATCGAGATCAGAAACCTGCGCAAGTCCTTCGGCGACCACGAGGTGCTGCGCGGCATCGACTTCACCGTGGCCGCCGGCGAGGTCGTCTGCGTCATCGGACCCTCCGGCTCCGGCAAGTCGACGCTGCTGCGCTGCGTGAACCTCCTGGAGGAGCCCACCGACGGCAGCGTCACCGTCGACGGGGTCGACCTGACCGACCCGAACGTCGACCTCGACGCCGTCCGCCGCCGGATCGGCATGGTCTTCCAGCAGTTCAACCTGTTCCCGCACCTGAACGTGCTGGAGAACCTGACCATCGCCCAGCGGCGCGTCCTCGGCCGGGGCAAGGAGCGGGCGGCCGCCGTCGCCCGCGACAACCTGGCCCGCGTCGGTCTCGCCGACCGCGCCGACAGCTACCCGGCCCAGCTCTCCGGCGGCCAGCAGCAGCGCGTCGCCATCGCCCGCGCCCTGTCGATGGGCCCCGCGCTGATGCTCTTCGACGAACCCACCAGCGCCCTCGACCCCGAACTCGTCGGCGACGTGCTCGCCGTCATGCGCGCCCTCGCCGCCGAGGGCATGACCATGATGGTCGTCACCCACGAGATGGGCTTCGCCCGCGACGTCGCCGACCGGGTCGTCTTCATGGACGACGGCCGCGTCGTGGAGGAGGGACCGCCCGCGCAGGTCCTCGGCGACCCGGCGCACGAACGCACCCGCGCGTTCCTGGCCCGCGTCCTGCACACCGGCTGAGGCGCGCACCGCGCACCAGCGCACCGCGCACCGGCGCACCCCGCGACGCGCTCCCCGGCGCGGTTGACCCGACCCGGGGAGCCCGCGAGACTCGGGCCGCCGGGCACTCCGCGCCGACCACCGCAACCCCAGGGAGCCTTGATGGCAGGTCAGATCCTTCCGCACGACGTACACGGCACCGGCCCGGCCCGGGTGATCGTGCTCCACAACTGGTTCGCCGACCGCTCCAGCTTCGACGCGTTCCGCGCGCACGCCGACCCCGAGGCCCACACCTACGCCTTCCTGGACTGCCGCGGCTACGGCGACGCGATCGACGCCGAGGGCGCGTACACCATGGAGGAGGTCGCCGAGGACGCCCTCGCCGTCGCCGACCACCTCGGCTGGGACGAGTTCTCCGTCCTCGGCCACTCCATGGGCGGCAAGGCGGCCCAGTGGATGCTCCTCCGGGCCCCCGGGCGGATCCGCTCCCTGATCGGCGTCGCCCCCGTGCCCGCCGCCGGCTTCCCCTTCGACGAGCAGAGCTGGGAGCTGTTCAGCAAGGCCGCCGAGGAGCCGGGGAACCGCCGCGTCATCATCGACCACACCACCGGCGGCCGGCACGACGACGCGTGGCTCGACGCCATGGTGGAGCGCTCGCTCGCCCGCTCCTCCCAGACCGCGTTCCGCGCCTACCTGGACTCCTGGTCCGGCACGGACTTCCATGAGCAGATCAAGGGCAACCCCACCCCCGTCCTCCTGGTCGCCGGCGCCCACGACCCGGCGCTGGGCGCCGCCACCATGGAGGCCACCTGGCTGCAGTGGTATCCCAACGCCCGCCTCGAGGTGTTCGACGAGGCCGGCCACCACGCGCCGGAGGAGACCCCGGCCGAACTCGCGACCGTCGTCGAGCGTTTCCTCGCGAACTGACCGGCGCAGCGACCCGCCGACCGGCCGGCGAACGGACCCGTGAACCGGCCGGCGAACGGACACGCGAACGGACCCGGCGCACCCCGTGCCGCAACGCCGTCGACGCCCGGCCGGACTGCTACCCTGCGCTGTCGATTACTCACCACGTGTCATCGCCGGGAGCATCCTTGAAGGTCGCCTGCGTCGGCGGCGGTCCCGCCGGCCTGTACTTCTCCATCCTGATGAAGCTGCAGGACCCGTCCCACGACATCACCGTGTACGAGCGGAACCCCGCCGGATCCACCTACGGCTGGGGGGTGACCTACTGGGCCGGGCTGCTCGACCGGCTCACCGCGCACGACCCGGAGTCGGCCCGGGCGATCGCCGAGAGTTCCGTGCGCTGGAGCGACGGGACCGCCCACGTCGGCGGCGTCACCACCACGCACCACGGCGACGAGGGCTTCGGCATCGGCCGGCACCGGCTCCTGGACATCCTCACCGAGCGCGCGCGGTCCCTCGGCGTCCGCGTCGCCTTCGAGCACGAACTCGGCCCGGACGACGTGCCCGACGCCGACCTCGTCGTCGCCGCCGACGGCATCAACAGCCGGCTGCGCGAACGGCACGCCGACCACTTCGGGGCGCGGATCGCCGTCGGCCGCAACGTCTACACCTGGCTCGGCACCACCCGCGTCTTCGACTCCTTCACCTTCTCCTTCGTCGAGACCGAGCACGGCTGGATCTGGTGCTACGCCTACGGGTTCAGCGACGACCACAGCACCTGCGTCGTCGAATGCGCCCCCGAGACGTGGACCGGCCTCGGCCTGGACGCGATGAACGAGGCCGACGGACTGCGGTCCCTGGAGAAGCTGTTCGCCGACGTTCTCGACGGGCACCCGCTGATCGGCCGGGCCCAGGCCGACGACGCCGTGCAGTGGCTGAACTTCCGTACCCTGACCAACGACACCTGGCACCGCGGCGACCTCGTGCTGCTCGGCGACGCCGCACACACCACGCACTACTCCATCGGCGCCGGCACCACCCTCGCCCTGGAGGACGCCGTCGCCCTCGCCGAGGCGCTGCGCACCACCCCCGAGCTGCCCGCCGCGCTCGCCCGCTACGAGCGGGAACGGCGCGACGCGCTGCTGTCCGTGCAGAGCGCCGCGCGCCACAGCGCCCAGTGGTACGAGAACCTTCCGCGGTACATCCACCTGCCGCCCGCGCAGATGTTCGCGCTGCTCGGCCAGCGGCACTCCCCGCTGCTGCCGTACGTGCCGCCACAGCTGTACTACCGGATCGACCGGGCCGTCGAGCGGCTCGACGGCCTGCGCCGGCTCAAGCGCCGGCTGGGCCCCCGCGTCGCCCGCGCCCTGCACGCGCGACGCTGAGGCCCGCCGGCCGGAGCGGACGGATCAGGGCGCGATCGGCAGCTGCCGCTTGTGCTCCGTGAGCCGGTACCGGCGCACGATCGACGCGTACGCCGCCTCGGAGACCGGCTTGCCCTCCAGGAAGTCGTCGATGTCGTCGTACGTCACGCCCAGCGCGTCCTCGTCGGGCTTGCCCGGGTCCAGGGTCTCCAGGTCCGCGGTCGGGGTCTTCCACACCAGCTCGGCGGGCGCGCCCAGGGCGTCCGCCACGGCGCGCACCCGGCGCTTGGTCAGGCCCGTCAGCGGCACCACGTCGGCCGCGCCGTCGCCGAACTTCGTGAAGAAGCCCGACACCGCCTCGGCCGCGTGGTCCGTGCCCACCACCAGACCGTCGTGGGCGCCGGCCACCGCGTACTGCGCGATCATCCGCTGCCGGGCCTTGATGTTGCCGTGCACGAAGTCCTGGTGGTGCGCGTTCCGGAAGGTCAGGCCGCCCGCGACCGCCGCGTCCAGGGCCGCGTCCGAGGCCGGCTTCACGTCCACGGTCAGGACCTGGTCGGCCCGGATGAAGGAGAGCGCGAGCTGCGCGTCCCGCTCGTCCGCCTGCACGCCGTACGGCAGGCGCATCGCGTAGAAGACGGCGTCGTGGCCGGCCTCCCGGGCCCGCTCCACGGCGAGCTGGCACAGCCGGCCCGTCGTCGTGGAGTCCACACCGCCGCTGATGCCGAGGACCAGGGAGCGCAGCCCGGTCGACGTCAGCCGGTCGGCGAGGAACGCGACCCGGCGCTCGATCTCGGCCGCCGCGTCGAAGACGTCGGCCACCTGGAGTTCTGCGGCGATCTCCTGCTGCTCTGCGGTGGGGACCGGCTCGGTCACGGATGCTCCTCGGGGTACGTCGGTGCTGGTACGTCCCCGACTCTATGCGCCCCGTCCCGCACCCGGCCCCGGCCCTCCCGTGACCCCCGTCACGAGCGGGCCGGCGCCCGCGGTCGAGGGGCCCTCACGCGCCCATGCCGCCGCCGAAGAAGCCCCGGCCCGGTGCTCAGTCGGTCAGCAGGCGGGCGCGCAGTCGGTCGACCGTCTCCTCGTCGGCGCCCACGTGGTCCCGTACGTATCCCTCCACCGAGCCGTACGTCCGCCGCAGATCGCCGAGGAACAGCCGGATGACGTCCTCCGGGGCGCGCCCGTAGCCCGGCCAGCGGAGCTTCCGGCCCGGGTGCGCGGCCTGCCAGTCGGCGACGAGGCGCTCCGTCGCCAGCTCGGTGAGAGCGAAGTCCGCCGCGACGGTGTCCTCGTCCACCCCGACGAGGGTGAGGACCAGCGCGGCCAGCAGACCCGTGCGGTCCTTGCCGGAGGCGCAGTGGAACACCTGCGGCCCCTCGCCGTCCGCCAGGAGCTCCAGCGCCCGGCGCAGCTCCACCGCCCCGTCGAGGGCGACCTCCGCGTACCGGTCCGCGAGGTACCGCCACGGGTCGAGCGCCGGATCGATCTCCGCCTGGTCGTAGGGCCGGTGCTCGATGCTGAGATTCGCGTACGCGAGCCCCTCGGCCTCCGGAACCCGCCCCTTGGCCTCGATCTCCCACGGGTACCGCAGATCGATCACCGTCCGCACGCCCAGCTCCAGGAACCGTTCCCAGTCCTCGCCGCGCAGCTTGCCGAGCGAGTCGGCGCGGTACAGCCGCCCCCACCGGACACTGCGGCCGTCGCCGGTCCGATAGCCGCCCAGGTCACGAAAGTTGTGCAGCCGCGCGAAGGGTATGTGTCGTCTCATCCGGTCACCCTAGACCGGCTCGTCCGACCTGCGGCCGAAGGGCGCGCGGGGGCGTGGTTAGGGTGTGGCCATGCCTCTCCCCGAAGACTTCGCCGAGCTGACCGCACACCCCGACTTCTGGGGGGTGTACCTCTTCGAGGGCGAGGACGCCGGTCCGTTCGAGGACGACGACGAGGACGGCGACGGCGACGGCGTCGAGGCCGTGTCGGCCGCGTTCGGCGCCGGGGGCGGGCACGCGCTCGTGCTGGACGTCGACCTGGGTGCGGAGTCCGTGGAGCTGGGGCTCGCGGTCCCCGGCCGCGAGGAGGCCGCCGAGCTCGGCTGGGACGACCGGGCCCACTGTCATCCCCACGTCATGAGCTGGGCCGAACTCGACCTGTTGGCCCGCGCCGTCGCCCTGCACGACCCGGAACTCCGGCACCCCGGCCCCGTGCTGGCCCTGCTCGCCCGGTTCGCCTTCCTCACCGAGGGCGACGACCCCGACGGCGTCGTCCCGTACGTCGACGCCGCCTTCGGCGCGGTCCGCCCGGGCGGGGAGTGCGGCGTGCGCGCCGACACCCGGGACTGGTTCGAGGCCCGCGACCTGCGCGACGAGCCGGTGCGGTGGACGGCCGGCCCCGGCGGCGTGCCGGCCGCCCTCGCCGAGGGCGAGTCCTCGCTGGACACCCTGCGCACCGCCGACTCCGACTTCCCCTTCGCCGCGTGGGGTGCCCTGCTCGCCGAGGCCGAGGAGACCGTCGCCGCCGCCGTCCGGCAGCCCGCGCTCGCCGACCCCGCCGTCCGCGAGGCGCTCGACCGCGCCTCCGCACCCGGCGGGCACGAGGCGGCCGCACCGCTCGCCGACGCCCTGCGCACGGCGGGCTACGAGCAGCCCGTGCTGCTCCGCGCCCTCACCGAACCCGTCGGCCGCGCCGAGACCGCCTGGGCCGTGGCGACCCTCGCGGGGCTTCCCACCGGGACCGTCGCCGGCCGCTGGTACGGCCGAAGCCCGCTGACCGGGGCCCGCTCCTGGGACCTCGTGCTGCGCCTCGCCACCCCGGAGCCGGTCGTCGGCCTGGCCGAGACGCTGGACGAGGCGCTCAGGGAGGCGCGCCTCGGCAGGGCCGAGATCGCGGGCGGCGGCAGCGACCACACCTCCCTGGACGTCCTCGTCCGTGACGACCTCGACGGCGGCGTCTCCCTCGTCGCCGAGTCCCTCGTCCGCCACGGACTGGCCCCGGTCGCCCGGCTCCACCACGCCGCCGCGCCCCACGAGCCGGTCGCGCTGCCCTCGCCCTGAATCTCCTTGGCCCGGAGCCCGCTCCAGGACGTAGCCTGCGCCCCATGCCCGAACTCCAGCGTCTGCGCGCCGACCACGCCCCCGCCCTGCTGGCCTTCGAGCGGGAGAACCGCGCCTACTTCGCCCGCTCCATACCCGACCGGGGCGACGCGTACTTCGCCGAGTTCGCGGAGCAGCACCGGGAGCGGCTCGACGAGCAGGACGCCGGCGGCATCCACTTCCACGTGCTCGTCGCCGAGGACGGAGAGATCCTCGGCCGGGTGAACCTCGTCGACGTGGCGGACGGCTCCGCCGAACTCGGCTACCGCATCGCCGAGAAGGCGAGCGGCCGCGGCCTCGCCACGGCGTCGGTGCGCCGGATGGTGGAGCTGGCCCGCACCGCGTACGGGCTCCGCCGGCTCACGGCCGTGACCACCCTCGACAACCACGCGTCACGCGCCGTGCTGGCGCGCGCGGGCTTCGTGCCGACCGGCGACCTCGTCCTCGACGGCCGTCCCGGCACGGCGTACGAACTCCTGCTGGACGCCTGAACGCGCGGCCGATTGGACAAGGAGGCGGCCGTACGGGAACGATGACCGGCCGTCCCGTACCCGAGAACCCATGGAGGGGCAGCGCCATGAGCTTTGGCGACCCGAACGATCCCTACAACCAGCAGCCGCCGCAGGGGCAGCCGCCCTACGGCTACCCCCAGCAGGCCCCGCAGGGCGTCCCGCCGCAGTACGGCTACCCGCAGCAGCCCGCCCAGCCGTACGGCGCGGCGTACCCGCCCGTCATCGGCGGCTTCCCCGAGCTCGCCCACTGGGGCCTGCGGGTCGGCGCGTACATGCTCGACGGCCTGATCATCGCGGGGCCGATGTACGCCCTCGGCTTCACGGAGCTGGCCCTCAACGGGAGCGACGAGCCCGGCCCCATCTTCGCCGTCGGCGTCGTGTACGCCCTCTGCATGGCCTTCTTCCAGCTGTACCGGGAGGGCAGGACCGGCCAGTCCACCGGCAAGAAGGTCATGGGCATCAGCCTGCTCCGTGAGCGGGACGGAAGCCCGCTCGGCTTCGGCATGGCGTTCGTGCGCAAGATCGCCCACATCGTCGACTCCCTCGCGTGCTACCTCGGCTGGCTGTGGCCGCTCTGGGACGAGAAGAAGCAGACCTTCGCCGACAAGATCTGCGGCACCGTCGTCGTCCGCGCGAACCGGGGCTGACCTTGCCGTACGGCGCGCCTGTCGGAGACCGTAGAGTCTCCGGCATGCCGCCGTCGCTCCTCTACTGCGCCGACCCGCTCGACCCCCGCCGCGCCGACGCCCATTTCGCGGCCGAGGCGGGCGCGGCGCGGGCGGGCGGCGGCACGGTCGCCCTCGTCGACCACGACGCCCTGCTGGCCGGCGAGCCGGAGCGGGCCGTGGCCCGCGTGCCCCGGGGCCTCGGGCCCTGCTGGTACCGCGGCTGGATGATCCCCGCGGACCGCTACCGGGATCTCGCCCGCGCCCTGGAGGGGCGAGGCGCCTCGCTGCTCGTGACACCCGAGCGGTACCGGGCGGCTCACGAACTGCCCGGCTGGTACGAGGAGTTCGCGGAACTGACGCCGCCCAGCGTCTGGACCGAGGGGGTCTCCCTCGCGGACGTCGGCGCGCTGGCGCGGCGGCTGCCGCCCGGTCCCGGGATCGTCAAGGACTACGTGAAGTCCCGCAAGCACGAGTGGGACGAGGCCTGTTACGTCCCCGACCTCCACGAGCCCGCCGGACTCGCCCGCGTCGTGGGGCGGTTCGCGGAACTGCAGGGCGAGTGGCTGGCCGGCGGCGTGGTCCTGCGGGTCTTCGAGCCGTACGAGCGGCCCGCCTCCGTGGCGACCGAACTGCGGGTCTGGTGGCTGGACGGCGCGCCCCGGCTGGTCACCCCGCACCCGGACGGCCCCGCCGCGCATGATCCGGTCCCCGCCGCCGCACTCGACCGGTACGCCGACGCCGTGGCCCGGCTCGGCTGCCGGTTCGTCACCACCGATCTGGCGCGCCGCACCGACGGGGTGTGGCGCGTGGTGGAGGTGGGCGACGGACAGGTCAGCGACGCCCACGCCGCCACCGACCCGGGCCTGCTGCCGCGCCTCCTGCTCGACGTCCCGGAAAGCGGCGGCCCCCGCTGAGTCAGACCTCCGGTCCCGGGGCGAACGCCTCGGCGAGGCGGTCGGCCTCGGCGTAGCCGGGGACCCCGTCCACCGCGAGCGGCGTCCCCTCGGCGACCGCCCGCGCGGCGGCCACGGCTCCGTGCAGGGCCGTGCGGAACAGCAGTGAGCCCGTGCTGACCCGGCCCACGCCGAGACCGGCCAGCTCCGGCACGGAGGCGCCGCCGGGGGAGTACAGCACGTTCAGCGGGACGCGCAGCACCGAGACGAGCCCGGCGAGCGCCGGCCGGTCCTGGAGACCGGGGACGAACAGGCCGTCCGCGCCCGCCTCCTGGTACGCGAGCGCGCGGGCCTCGGTCTCGGCGGCGTGGCCGGGGAGCCAGTACGTGTCGGTGCGGGCGTTCAGGAACAGCGCGGGGGCCGCCGCCTTCACCGCCCGGATCAGCGCGCACTGCTCCTCCGGGCGGGCGAGGGAGCCGTCCGGCCGGCCGTCCTCCAGGTTCACGCCGACCACGCCGAGGGCGGCCAGTTCGGCGGCCAGCGCGCCCACCTCGTCCGGACCGCCGCCGAACCCGCCCTCGATGTCGACGCTGACGAGCGCGTCCAGCCGGCTCAGGCCCCGGGCCAGGGCGAGCGTCTCCGCGCGGGTGTCGCCCGTGGCGTCCGGTTTCCCGGCCGCGGCGGCCACGCCCAGACTCGTCGTGCCGACGGCCCGGAACCCGGCCGCGACGAGCGCGGCGGCCGAGGCGTGGTCCCACGCGTTCGGCAGGACGAGCGGCGCGCCGGGCCGGTGCAGGGCGCGGAACTCCGCGAAGCGGTCGGTGGCGTGTGTGTCGTTCATGCCGTCGACGGTAGGCCCACGACCGTTCGGCGTTCGCCGAAGCGTGGCCGGGGCGGGCGGACGGTGCGGGCAGCGTGCTCAAGCCAGGGCGGGAGATAACCGACATTCTCCTCATAAGGGACGACCCTGGAGGAGTACGCGTGCCGACCGACATCCAGATCCTGACCGACACCCTGAGTCCCACTGACGCCCTGAGTCCCACCGGCACTCTGTGCCCGACCGACGCCCTCGACCGCGAAGCGGCCGCGCTCTACGACACCGCGGCCTGGCGGGAGCTCGTCGCCCACTGGGAGCTGACGGCTCCCGAACCGGCCCCCCGCGCGCCGGAGCCCCAGCCGGCCCCCGGCGACGACTGGCGGGCCCTGCTGTCCGTCCCCGTCGAGCGGCTCGTGGCCTCCGCGCTCGACGCGCTGCCGCCCGCCCCGCCCGCCGAACGGCCGCTCCCCGGCCGGCTCGGGGCGATCCTGCCCGACCGCCTCCATGCCTGGCGCCGCATCGGCCAGCCGGACGTGCGGCCGTCCGTCCACCTCGGCCACGCCCGCCGCGTCCTCGTCGAGTGGGGCTGGCAGAACCGCCCGTACAAGCTGCGCGACGTCCGCGGCGCCCGCTGCGTCTGCGGTGCGCTCCTCACCGCGCACCGCCTCGGCTACGGCAGCGCCGACACCATGAACCGCGCCGCCGCCTGGATCGTCACCGAACTCCGCGCGCAGGGCTGGACGGACCTCATCGGCCCCTGGAACCGCGCCCCGGGCCGTACGGCCGCCGACGCCCTGTCCCTCGTCGACGCCACGATCCGCCGCGCCGCCCTGGCGGGGGAGTGACAGGGCTGCGCCGGGCCCCTGGGGAGCCCGGCGCACCCGGCGTCCGGGTCTACCAGATCGCCTCGACCCACTCCGGGTGGTCGATGAACGGGTTCCGGTTGCCCTGGTACGAGTTGTGGATGACGTCGTTGCGGCGCTTCTCGAAGGTGCTCGGCGGGTCCAGCTCGTTCCACTGCTTCAGGACCGCGAGACGGCCGTGGAACGGCACGCTGCCGTTGGTGGTCGACTCGTTGGGCTCCAGGTCGGCCCAGGCGTCGTCGCCCTCGTAGCGGACGGCCATGTACAGGATCATGCGGGCCACGTCGCCCTTGTCGGCGTTGCGCGGCTCGAACGAGTTGGAGTCCGTGTAGCTGCCGGAGGCGCCGCTGACCGGGCTGCCGCCGAAGTCCCAGTCCTTGTTGCCGCGGATGCTGTTGACCTGCACGTCGCACGCGCGCAGGTGGTGCAGGTCCGTGCCGGGGCCGGCAGAGGTGCCGAAGCTGCCGTGGGACTGCGCCCACACGTGCTCGCGGTTCCAGTCGCCGAGGTCCCCGCCGCTCAGGGACTTGCTGCGGGAGACGCCGCTGTACATGAGGAGGACGTTGGCGGTGTTGTTCGGGTCCTGGTCGGTGACCTTCAGCGCGTTCCACACCGCGTCGTACGAGATCTTCGACTGGTTGCGGATGATTCCGTGCAGCGAGGACTTGAGGGCGGTGCCCGTCTTGCCCATCGCGCCCGCGTAGTAGGTGTCGTCGTACGGGGTGGTCGTCGCGGCGGCCGGGGTCGCGGTGACGGCCGGCAGGGTGAGGCCGACCAGCACGGCGGAGACGGCGGCCGCCGTCGCCTTCCAACTGCGTATGCGCGCAGCGAACATGGGGGGTCCCTCTCTCGGGGGCGGGGGGTGCGCGGACCCCGGCGCTCGGCTCGGCGCGCCGCGATCTACGCGTGTTGACATGTACCGCCAGGCAGGGTGGCACGCGGAAAGGGCCGCCTGTGTGACGCGCAGGAGTTTTTTCTGTGACGTTCTCGCATACGTCGCCGCGCCCCGCGCGGCGCAGAACGCCCGAGGGCGGCGCATCCGGACGTATCACCGGACGCGCCGCCCTCCAGCGCGCGTTGTCGTACCGTCAGGCCGTCGGCGGCACGTGCGCCGGCCGGCCGCGGCCACGCGTGAGCGCGTAGCCCGCGACGCCGGCGAGCGCGCCCAGCACGCCGCCCGCGGCGGTCCACAGCCAGCGGTCGGACCACCAGCCGGCCGACCAGCCCTTCGCCAGCGCCCGTTCCTCGGCGCGGGCCGCCGACCCGGCAGGGCCCAGCGGGGCGGCCAGCGCGCCGTCCACCGCGTACGCACCGCCCGCGTCGGCCGCGTCCGCCTCGACCTGCGCCGAGATCGGCAGGCCGTGGTCCTGCTCGGGGAGCCGGGTGACGGTCAGCCGGATGTAGTAGCTGCCGGGCAGCGGCTCGTTCGACCAGGTGTCGGCCCAGGCGCGGACCGGCCGCAGGGTGCAGGAAAGCTGCACCGTGGCGGCGTCCGCGGCGGCCGTGCGGGTCTGCATGCCGTACATGCAGGGCTGGCGGCGGCGCAGCCCGTCGTACACGTCGACCTGCCAGGTCGACGCGCCGTGCCGGGCGGCGGACTCGGGCAGCTTCACGGTCGCGCGGACCGTGGTCCGCTGTCCCGCGTCGGCCGGGAACACCC
Source organism: Streptomyces tritici (assembly GCF_048500665.1). Classification (NCBI taxonomy): domain Bacteria; kingdom Bacillati; phylum Actinomycetota; class Actinomycetes; order Kitasatosporales; family Streptomycetaceae; genus Streptomyces; species Streptomyces tritici. The sequence goes on along the minus strand of NZ_CP183183.1, from coordinate 181,824 downwards.
AGTACAGGTAGTCGCCCGCCGAGGCGTCGGCGGTGGCCCGCTGCCCCTGCGTGAACGCGGCGGCGGTACGGAAGGTGGTGCCGGCCTCCGTGGGGCCGGCCGTCGCGCCGTCGGCGCTCGGGTCCGGCGACGGGGCCGGGGTGTCCGCGAGGGCCGCCGGGGCGGCCGGGGCGAGCAGGGCCGCGCCCGCGAGGAGCGCGGCGGTCACCAGACGTGCGGTGCGCATCAGTTCGTCCTCCAGACGGCGATCCGCCAGCGGGACAGCCAGCCCCAGACCAGGCCGGCGAGGAGTCCGGCGAGCACCAGCACGCCGAGCAGCCACCAGCCGCGGCCGAGGCCGAACGAGGCCACGTCGGAGGCCGCGTCCGGCGCGTCGACCAGGTCGACGGTCAGCTCGACCGGCATACCGGGGGTGGTCTTCACGGACGGCGGGGCGGCGAAGGCGTTCGAGACCTCCAGGCACACCGTCTCGGCGGCCGGCTTGACCTCGGCGTCGTCGTCCTCGTCCGGGTCGAAGTCGATGCCGTCACGCGGAGCCTTGGGGTAGCGCAGGCCCGTCGAGATCGCGTCGGTGCGGCCGTGACCGGACTCGGAGCCGCGGACGATCTCCCGGCCGCGGACGGTCACGGCGCGCAGCATCACGCCGTAGTCGTTGTTGACGGCCCGGTCGGCGGAGACGGTCACCGAGGCGCGCAGCTCCTGGCCGGGCAGCACGTCGACCCGGTACCAGCGGTGCTGGCCGAAGGAGGCGCGGTCGGTGTACAGGCCCGGCTGCAGCTGGGGCGCGTCGGTGCACCGCTCCGCGCCCCGGGTGGCCACCGGGGTGACGACCGGGTCGGCCGCCCGCTTCACCAACTGCCGGACGCGGCCGGACAGTTCGTCGGTGTGCTGCACGGTCGTGTACGTGCCGCCGGTCGCCTCGGCGATGCAGGTCAGCTGCTGCCGGGTCTTCGCGTCGGGCACGAGGCCGAGGGTGTCGATGACGAGGTGGATGCCCTGCGCGGCGATGTCCCGGGCGACCTGGCACGGGTCGAGCGGGGCGCAGGTGTCCTCGCCGTCGGTGATCAGCACGATCCGCTTGGTCGCCGCACCGCCCTTGAGGTCCTCGGCGGCGCCGAGGAGCGCGGGGCCGATCGGCGTCCAGCCGGTGGGCGCGAGCGTGGCCACCGCGGTCTTCGCCTCGGTCCGGTCCAGCGGGCCGACCGGGTACAGCTGCCGGGTGTCCTTGCAGCCGCGCTTGCGGTCGTCGCCGGGGTAGTCCGCGCCGAGGGTGCGGATGCCGAGCCGCACCTCCGCGGGCACCGCGTCCAGGACCTCGTTGAAGGCCTGCTTCGCGGCGGCCATCCGCGTCTGCCCGTCGATGTCGCGGGCCCGCATGGACCCGCTGACGTCGAGCACCAACTCCACTTTGGGGGCTTCCTTCGCGGCCGGCTCGTCGGCGGCGGCGCTCACCGGGACCGGCCCGGCGCCCAGGACGGCGAGCAGGATGCAGACCCTGGCCGCCCATCGTCGTTTCGTGATCACCGGCGGATCGTATTGATGATCGTCCGACAATCCCAAACCGGCGGCCCCGTGCGGGGCTTCAGACGGCGGCGACCGGCGCGCGTTCGGGCTCGTCGGTCCACAGCAGCGACTCGATGAGCCAGGCGCCGTCCGCCGACGCCCGGAACTGCAGCACCTTGCGGCCCCAGGCGGAGAACGGCTCGCCGTCCCGGACGCCGTACGTGACGTACTGCGAGGTGCGCACCGCGCGCGGACCGGCCACGAGGGTCGTCGCCGCGGCCTCCACCTCGCGGAACTCCGTCAGCGAGGGGCCGTTGAGCAGGGCGAGACGGGGGGCGAGGAAGGCGTCCACGTCGCCGCGGTCCACCGTCCCGTCCGCGGCGACCCGCTCGATCACCGCGTCCGGCGCGAGGACGCGCCGCGCCGCCGCCAGGTCGACCGGCTCGCCGGGGCGGCGGGTGAAGGAGGCGAAGAAGGCGCGGGCGGCCGCGTCGACGGCCCTCTCGGCCGGTGAGGGCGGCGGGGTGCGGCGCCATTCGGCCGCGAGCACGGCGAACTGGAGGGAGTCGTGCCAGCGCTCCTTGTCGAAGCCGTCCTTGCGCCACACCCCTTCGAGCCGCATCCCGACGCGTCGCATCAGGTCGGCGGAAGGGGTGTTGAGCACATCGCAGATCCCGATGACCCGGTGCCAGCCGAAGCCGTCGAAGGCGAGGTCCAGGGCGGCCGTGACGGCCTCGGTGGCGATGCCGGTGCCGTGCACGTCCGGGTGGAAGGCGTAGCCGACCTCCCCGGTGAGCGGCGCCGCGTCCCGCTTGAGCAGCACCTCGCCGACGACCCGCCCGGACGGGTCCTCCACGGCCAGGTCGAGCCAGTCCCCGGGCTCGGCCAGCGCCTCACCGGCGATCACGCGGCGCAGGGTGTCCGCCGTCATCTCGCGGGTGTGCGGCTCGTGCGGCAGGTACAGCGCGACCTCGGGCAGCGAGCGGTGCGCGTGGATCGCGTCGAGGTCCTCGACGCGCACCGGCCGCAGCGTGAGCCGCTCCGTGCGGATCGGGTACGACGGGTGGGCGGGGCCGGTCATGGGTGCTCCTCCGGAGTCCGACGAACAGTCCGAATGGCCGGTCAGCGGTGCTGCCCGTCCACGGAACGGCCCAGCGGCGGCAGGACCATGACCCGCCCCAGGTCCGCCTGGATCTGTTCGGCGGCCCTCCGCACCTCGGCGGGCACGTCACCGCGCTCCTTGACGAGGCGGTAGTAGATCGGGGCGCTGGACTCGAGCGTGTTCATGATGTCCGTACCTTCTGGGCGAGCGACCGGCCCTTGCCGGCCGGTCCGGAGGACCGCGAGTCTACGGGCCCGCACAGACACTCCCCGAACTGGTTTCCGCCACAGGGGCCGTCCGGGGTCATACTGCCCGCCGTGACCACAGATGGAGCGCGCCGGACGTACACCTACCTCGGACCCCCGGACCTCGTCCCGGCCCGGCCGGGCGGCGGGGGCCGCGCGGTGCCCTCGCCCGCCGCCTTCGCGCAGTGGGCCGCCGGCCGGGCGGCGGGGGAGTGGGAGGAGCCCTTCACGTACGTGGTGGGAACGGACGGTGTCCTTCGCCTGGCCCCTCGCCGGAGCGAGCACGTGGACTGTGCGGGCGGCGCGGCCGTGCTCGCGGCGGGGGAGCTCGGCTTCGGCCGGGCCGGCGACGGCCGGTGGACGGTGACCGAGGTGAGCAACCTCTCCACCGGCTACTGCCCCGACCCCGACTGCTGGCCGGCCGTGGAAGAGGCCCTGGACAGGGCCGGTTTCGGACGGCGTGACCGGCCCGACGGGTTCACGCAGCCGATCGTGTTCCGGCGCTGCGCGTCCTGCGGCGAGCGGAACGTCGTGCGGGAGGGCTTCTTCGTCTGCGCGGTCTGCGACGCGGATCTGCCGCCCGACTGGAACCTCGGCCGGTGCAGCGGGTCCCGCCCCGCGCGATGACGCGCTGGGCGAGTCGGCCGAAGCGTACGTATATCGGACCGAGTTGGCCACCCAACGGACAAGTCATGGTCAAATTCTTGTTGCAGACCTGTCAATCGCGGGCCGACGCTGGCACGCTCGCTGCCGCTGTGCCAACCCCCACACCTCCAGTGAAGGAGCCTGCGTGACCCGCCAGCAGTCCTCGCCCCGCACCCCCGCCCGGAACCGCGCGCGAACCGCGCGTGCCGCCGCGCTGCTCGCCTCCGCCGCCATGGTCGTCGTCGGCATCCAGAGCGGATCGGCCACCGCCGGCACCGCCGGAGAGTCCGTCTCGGCGCGCGAGGCCGCCGCCACGCCCGTCGTCCTGACCGCCTCCGAGCGCACCGCCGCGCTCAAGGGCGCGCAGGCCGGCGCCGCCGCGACCGCCCGCGCGATCGGCCTGTCCGCGCACGAGGGCCTCGTCGCGCGCGACGTCGTCAAGGACGCCGACGGCACCGTGCACACCCGCTACGAGCGCACCTACCAGGGCCTGCCCGTCCTCGGCGGCGACCTCGTCGTGCACCAGAAGAAGAACGGCGCCCGCTCCACCACCAAGGCGACCTCCGCCCGGATAGCCGTCGCCGGCACGGAGGCCGCCGTTCCGGCCGCCGCGGCGAAGAAGTCCGCCGTCGCCTCCGCCGAGGCGGAGAACGCCGCCGCGACCTCCGCCCGCAAGGTGATCTGGGCCGCCTCCGGCAAGCCCGTCCTCGCCTGGGAGACCGTCGTCACCGGCGTCCAGGCCGACGGCACGCCGAGCGAGCGCCACGTCGTCACCGACGCCGCCACCGGCAAGGAGCTGTACGCGTACGAGGCCATCGAGACCGGCACCGGCCACAGCCAGTACGCCGGCACCGTCACCCTCGGCACCTCCCCCTCGTACAGCCTGACCGACGCCCTGCGCGGCGGCCACAAGACGTACGACCTGGGCGGCGGCACCAGCGGCACCGGCACGCTGTTCACCGACGCCGACGACACCTGGGGCGACGGCTCGCCGACGAACCGTCAGACCGCCGCCGTCGACGCCCACTACGGCGCGGCCCTGACCTGGGACTTCTACAAGAACGAGCTGGGCCGCAACGGCATCCGCGGGGACGGCGTCGCCGCCTACTCCCGCGTCCACTACGGCAACGCGTACGTCAACGCCTTCTGGTCCGACCAGTGCTTCTGCATGACGTACGGCGACGGCGCGGGCAACGCCAAGCCGCTCACCTCGATCGACGTGGCCGGCCACGAGATGACCCACGGCCTGACCTCGGCCACCGCCGGTCTGCGCTACAGCCGCGAGTCGGGCGGCCTCAACGAGGCCACCTCCGACATCCTCGGCACCTCGGTCGAGTTCTTCGCGAACAACGCCTCCGACGCCGGCGACTACCTCATCGGCGAGAAGATCGACATCCGGGGCAACGGCACGCCGCTGCGGTACATGGACAAGCCCAGCCGCGACGGCAACTCCAAGGACTACTGGGACCGCAACCTCGGCCGCCTCGACGTCCACTACTCCTCCGGCCCCGCGAACCACTTCTTCTACCTGCTCTCCGAGGGAAGCGGCGCCAAGACGGTCAACGGCGTGAGCTACGCCTCCCCGACCTACGACGGCTCCACCGTCACGGGCATCGGCCGGGTCGCCGCGTACAAGATCTGGTACAAGGCCCTGTCCACGTACATGACCTCGTCCACCGACTACGCGGGCGCCCGCACGGCGACCCTCCAGGCGGCGGCCGACCTGTACGGCGCGGGCAGCGCCCAGCACACCGCGGTCGCGGCGGCCTGGAAGGCCGTCAACGTGAACTGACCCGGCACACCGCCGAACCGGCAGGGCCGCGCACGAGCGAGCGCGGCCCTGCCCCACGGCCGACCCCCGGCCCCGCCCCTTCTCCCGGCCGTCGTTAAGATCCGGACGAACGGGAGGATCGGACGTGTCGAAGGACGAGCGCCGGCCGCGCGCCGCGCGCCGGAAGGAACGCGGGGACGACGAAGAGGGCTGCTGCGCCGGCGCGTTGGACACCTGCACGCACCCCTGCTGCGCGGGCTGGGCGTCCACCGCCCTGCTGATGGCGCTGGTCCGCCCCGGGCGCACGGCCCGCGGGACGCAGCACGACCCGGTCGCGCCGCGGCCCCAGGGCCGGGTGGCCGGGCGGATGTACGACGCCCTGCGGTACTACCGCACCGAGGTGAGCCCCGCACGGCCCGCCCGCTGCCCCTACACCCCCACCTGCTCCACCTACGCCGTCCGGGCGCTGCACCGGCACGGTGCCCTGCGGGGCGCCCGGCTGGTGCTCGGCCGTCTGCTGCGCTGCCGGCCGGCGGTCGTCCGGCGCCGGGGCCCGCACGATCCCGTGCCGCACCGGACCTCCCCGGACCGGGCCTCCGGCCGATAACCTACCCGCGAGTAAGCCGGGGCGGCGGAAGGGGAGCAGGGGCATGGAGCGGTTGCGGAGCCTGGAGGAGAGCGCGGTCGTCGACGCGTCGCCGGAGGCCGTCTACCGGCTGGTGTCGGACCTGCGGAACATGGGCCGCTGGAGCCCGGAGTGCCGCAAGGTCCTCGTGTCGTCGCCGCCCGCGCGCCGCGGCACGCGCTTCGTCGGGCTCAACCGGCGCGGGCCCTTCGTCTGGTTCACCACCGGACGGGTCACGCAGGCCCGCGAGGACCGCGAATTCACCTTCGAGGTCAGCGCCTTCGGCCTGCCGCTGGCCCGCTGGGGCTACCGCTTCGAACCCGAGGGCGCCGGCACCCGCGTCACCGAGTTCTGGCAGGACCTGCGGACCGGCAGGCTCGGCGACACGCTCGGGGCGGTCTTCGCGGGGACGAACCCCGAGCGCCGCGTCGCCGTGAACCGGGCGGGCATGCGCACCACCCTGGAGCGGATCGCACGCGAGGCGGCGCAACGGGGATGAGCCCACGAACGCCGCCTCACACGCTCAGGGCGCCTCGGAGGAGGCCTTCCGCAGCGCGCTGATGCAGCTCGCGATGGCCTGCTGCAGCGCCTCCAGGCGCTCGACCATGTCGTCCTCGTAGATGGCGTCGAAGTCCATGGCGTCGTCGAGGGTCAGCTCCTCGAAGACCTTCGTGGCCTTCTGGAGACTGCTGTAGAACTTCGTCCGGCGCTCCTGGACGCGGAGTTCGGGGTCCTCGTCGACCGCCTTCGCCACCAGGCCCTTCATCGTCTCGTACGCCTCGCCGGCCCACTCGCCGGCCTCCTCCGAGTCGTCGAGCTCGTCGATCAGCGACAGGTGCCGCTCGGCCTCCGCGCGCAGCTCGGCCGGAGCGGCCACCGTCTGGCCGGCCGGGGTGCGGATCTGGCCCTGCTCGGCGATCTGGCGCACGTACCCGATGCGGTCCGCCGCCTTGCTCTCCTGCGCCACCGCCTTCTTCAGGCCGTCGGCGCGGGCGAGGGCGCGGGCCATCTCCGTCTGCAGCGCCGGGTCCTCCTTCATCCGGTCGAGCAGGGCCGTTCGGGCGGCCTCCGCCGTGCCCGGGTCGGCGAGGATGGCCGCCCGCAGCGCGGTCGGGTTCTCCGCCACCTCCAGTGCCTTCGTCGGCCGGATCCCCTCCGCCTCGGCCGCCGCCGTGATCGCGTGGCCGCGGACCGTGCCGGCGCTGGAGCGGGAGGAGTAGTACGACAGCCACACGTCCGCGTCCGGGAGCTCGACCTCCTCGCCCGGCACCAGCGCCTCGAACTGCGGGACGAGGCCGTCGTCCGCGGCCAGGTCCCACGCCTTGTAGTAGCGCAGCACCCGCTCCGCCGAGCAGCCCGCCAGCTCCCCGAACGCCTTCGCCGAGACCTTGGGGGAGTCCGCCGCGGACTGCCCGCCGGGCCGGACGCTGCGCGCCACCTTCAGCGCGAAGGTCCAGCCGCCGGTCCGCGCGTACGCGCCGAACTCGCGGGCGTCGCGCACGATGACCTCGGGCACGGGACGGGCCTCCGGCTCCACCCACTCGTCGGCCTGGGCCGGGACCGAGGCGGACTCCGACGGCACCGCGGCGGACTCGGACGGGTCGACTGCGACACTCACCGATGACTCTCCAGAAGGCTCGGGGAAACGAATCTGCCCCGACACCCTATACGCACCCAATGCGACGATAGATCCGAATCCCCCGTGCGCGTCCCCGGCCGAGCCGAGCCGTCCGGAATCCCCGTGCACGGCTCTGGGAACCTCGGCCCCCCGCGGCTATCTTCCGCGCATGATTTCCACGGTGGTGTGGGGCACGGGCAACGTCGGCCGCGCGGCGATCCGCGCCGTCGCCGCTCATCCGGCGCTCCGGCTGGACGCCGTCCTGGTGCACAGCCGCGCCAAGGTCGGCCGGGACGCGGCCGAACTCGCCGGTCTCGACGGGAAACTGGGCGTCGGGGCCACCGACGACGTGACCGCGACGCTGGCCTCGAAGCCGCGCGCAGTCGTCTACGCGGCCTCCGGCGACCTGCGGCCCGACGAGGCCCTGGCCGACGTCGTCCGCGCGGTCCGGGCCGGCGCGGTGGTCGTCACGCCCGCGCTGTACCCGCTGTACGACCCCCGGAGCGCACCGCCCGAGTGGCGCGGGCCGGTCGAGGCGGCCGTCGCGGAGGGCGGCGGCTCCCTCTTCGTCTCGGGCGTCGACCCCGGATGGGGCAACGACGTGCTGCCGCTGCTCGTCAGCGGACTGGGCACGACCGTCGACGCGGTCCGCTGCCAGGAGATCTTCGACTACTCCACGTACGAGCAGGAGCAGTCCGTCCGCGACCTCATCGGCATGGGCCACCCCCTGGCGTACGAACCGCCGATGCTGCTGCCCGGCGTGCCGACCATGGTGTGGGGCGGGCAGCTGCGCCTGATGGCCCGCGCGCTCGGCGTCGAGCTGGACGAGATCCGCGAGACCCTGCTGCGCCGCCCGCTCGACACCACGGTCACCACCCGCACCATGGGCGTCTTCGAGGCCGGCACCCAGGGCGCGGTCCGCTTCGAGGTCCAGGGGATCGTCGCCGGAGAGTCGCGCCTCGTCATCGAGCACGTCACCCGCATCCACCCGTCCTGCGCCCCCGACTGGCCCGCGCCCCCGAACGGCGCCGGGGCGCACCGGGTGATCGTCGAGGGTCGTCCGCGCATCGAGGTGACCGTCGAGGCCGTCGACGAGGACGCGAACCGTTCCGCCGGCGGCAACGCCACCGCCGCCGGCCGCCTCGTCGGCGCGATCGACTGGCTCGCCGCCGCTCCGCCCGGGCTCTACGACGCCCTGGACGTCCCGCTCCGCCCCGCCGTCGGCCGACTCGGAAGGAAGCCGCAGTCATGATCATCGACATTCCCGAGGGCAAGGACCCGATCCTGTACGTGTGGGGCGAGATGGTGCCCGGCATCGGCCCGGCCGCCTCCGCCTTCTCGCTCGCCGTCTACGAGCACACCACCCTGGGGCTGCGCGAGTTCGAGGCCGCCCGGCTGCGGGTCGCCCAGCTCAACGGCTGCGCCTTCTGCCTGGACTGGCGCACCGAGCGGGACGGGGAGAAGGTCGAGGAGGAGTTCGCGGACGCGGTGAGCGCCTGGCGCACGACGGGCGCCTTCGACGAACGGACCCGGCTGGCCGCCGAGTACGCCGAGCGGTACGCGCTCGACCACCACGGCCTGGACGAGGAGTTCTGGTCCCGGATGTCCGGGCAGTACAGCCAGACCGAGATCGTGGAGCTCACCATGAGCATCGGTTCCTGGCTGGCGTTCGGCCGGCTCAACCGCGTCCTCGGCCTCGACACCGTGTGTGTACTGCCCGGGCATTGACGGCCGCTCAGAGGTCGGCGGCGATGATGTGCTCGATGTTGCGTTCCGCGAGGGCGGTGATGGTCACGAACGGGTTCACGCTGGTGTTGCCGGGGATCAGCGCCCCGTCGATCACGTAGAGGCCCGGATGGCCGTGCAGGCGGCCGTAGTTGTCGGTGGCCCGGTTCAGCACCGCGCCGCCGAGCGGGTGGTAGGTGAGGTGGTCGCCCCAGATCTTGTACGCGCCGAACAGGTCGGTGCGGTAGATCGTGCCCTCCTTCGCGTTGATCGGGTCGAAGATGGTCTTCGCCGCGTCGATGGACGGCTGCTTCCACGCGGTCTGCCAGTCCAGCTCCACCCGGTTCGCCGCCGCGTTCCAGGAGAACCGGGCGCGGTGCGGGTTGCGGGTGATCGACAGGTAGAACGAGGCGTAGGTCTCGATGCCCGTCGGCAGCGGCGCGACCTCGGCGAACGCCCCGCCCGCGGCCCAGTTGTCGATGCCCGCGGTGGGCATGGACGCCTGGAGTTTGCCGGTCGGGTCCCACATGTGGTTGGCGCGGCCGCACATCACGTTGCCGTTGTCGCCCCAACCCTGGCCGATCTCGTCGTTGAGACCCGGCAGCGCGCCGGTGGCCTTCAGCCGGGTCAGGAGCTTGCTCGTGCCGACGCTGCCCGCCGCGAAGAAGACCCGGTCCGCGGTCACCGTCTTGGTGGCGGTGACGGCCCCGGCGGTGTCGAGCTGGTCGATCAGGACGGTGTAGCCGCCGCCGGCCGCCGGGGTGACCGTGGTGACCTTGTGCAGGGGTGAGACCGTGACCCGGCCGGTGGCGCGGGCCTGTGCCAGGTAGGTCTTCTGCAGGGTCTTCTTGCCGTGGTTGTTGCCGTACAGCACCTCGCCGTCGAGCGCCGAGCGCGGTACGGCCCCGGCCGCCTCCTGCTTCATGTACTCCCAGTCGTACACGTTGGGCACGAAGACGAAGGGGAAGCCGGAGCGCTGGGCGTGCTTGCGGCCCACCCGCGCGTACTGGTAGCAGGCCGCGCCCTCCCACCAGGCCGGGTCGACCGGGGTGACGCCCAGGCCGGCGTTGGCGCGCGGGTAGTACACCGCGTACATCTCGGCGGGGTCCACCGACGGCAGGATCGCCGGGAAGTTCTCCCGCCGGGGCGTGACCGCCATGCCGCCGTTGACGAGCGAGCCGCCGCCGACGCCGCGGCCCTGGTAGACGGTGATGCCGGCGAACTCCTCGGCGTCGAGGATGCCGGTGTAGCAGGGGATGTCCTTGTCGAGCGGATAGCCGAGGAACTGGCTGAGGGGCTGCCGGGTGCGGGTGCGCAGCCAGAAGGACCGGTGGTCGGGGCGGGTGGTGTTGGCGAAGATCTTGCCGTCGGCGCCCGGGGTGTCCCAGGCCATGCCCATCTCGGCCATGTGCACCGGGACGCCCGCCCGCGCGAGGCGCAGCGCGGCGACGGAACCGCCGTACCCGGTGCCGATCACCAGCACCGGGACCCGGTCGCCCGAGGCGAGCGCCGGGGCCTGCGCGGGGGCGGCCTGGGCGCCGGTCGGAAGGAGAGGGCCGGTCAGCGCCGCGGCACCGAGAAGAGAACCTGTTCCTGTGATGAGTCTTCGCCGTGAGACGCCCGTCGGGCGCTCGTCGTGCAAGGTGGAGTCACTCATGTGACCTTCCTCACGTGCGACGGAATGGGAGCCCGTTCTACTTCTGTGAGCATGCGAAGTCACGACAAACCGACCGGTAACTTATGGCGGGATTCCGGCTGTCGTCATGCGGGCGTACCGGGTAATGGGCCGGATCCGTGTCGCCGGTCCCCACGCCCCCGGCGCGCAGGGCCGGTCACCAGGCCAGGTTCTCGAAGGCGTCCAGATCCGGTACCGGCCCCTCCGCGCCGCCGCCCCCGTCACCGGTCTCCATCTCGGCCCAGATCACCTTGCCCCGCTCCGTGTACCGCGTGCCCCAGCGCTCCGCGAGCTGCGCCACCAGGAAGAGCCCGCGTCCGCCCTCGTCCGTCGTCGCCGCGTACCGCAGGTGCGGGGAGGTGCTGGAGCTGTCCGAGACCTCGCAGATCAGACCGCGGTCGTTCAGCAGCCGCACCCGGATCGGCTCGCCGCCGTACCGGATCGCGTTCGTGACCAGCTCGCTCAGGATCAGCTCCGCGGTGAACACTACCTCGTCAAGACCCCAGGCGGCCAACTGCGCCGACGCCTCCTGACGGATCCGGGCCACCGCCGCCGGATCCGCCGGCACGTCCCAGTGCGCGATCCGGTCGGGCTCCATCAGCCGCGTCTCCGCGACCAGCAGGGCGATGTCGTCGCTCGGCGCCGGCAGCAGCAGGTTCGCCAGCACGTCCACGCAGGTCTCCTCCGGCGTACGGCCCGGCCGGGCCAGCGCCTCCCGCAGCAGCCGCAGCCCCTGGTCGAAGTCCCGGCCCCGGTCCTCGAGCAGCCCGTCGGTGAACAGCACCAGCCGGCTCGCCTCCGGCAGCGTCAGCTCCACCGACTCGTACGGCACCCCGCCCACGCCCAGGCCCAGCGGCAGCCCCGCCGGCAGGTCCGGGAACTCCACCCGCCCGTCCGGGCGGACCAGCGCCGGCCCGGGATGGCCCGCACTGGCCATGACACAGCGCCCGTCCGTCGGGTCGTACACCGCGTACAGGCAGGTCGCGCCGGTGATCCGGCCGCGGATCATGGCCTTGTCCGCCCCCCACTCCTCGTCCGCCGCGGGGGACGAGTGGTCGATGTGGTCGATCCGGTCGATCAGCTCGTCCAGATGCCCCAGCAGCTCGTCCGGCGCCAGGTCCAGGGTCGAGAAGTTCACCACCGCCGTCCGCAACCGCCCCATCGTCGCCGCCGCGTGCACCCCGTGCCCCACCACGTCGCCCACCACCAGCGCCACCCGCGCCCCGGGCAGCGGGATCACGTCGAACCAGTCGCCGCCCACGCCCGCCTCCGCCGGCAGGTACCGCGAGGCGACCACGACCGCGTTCTGCTCCGGCAGCGCCCGCGGCAGCAGACTGCGCTGCAGCGCCACCGCCATGGAGTGCTCCCGGGTGTACCGGCGGGCGTTGTCGATCGACACCGCCGCCCGCGCCGTCAGCTCCTCCGCGAACGACAGGTCCTCCTCGCCGAACGGCTCCTGGGTGTCCGCCCGCCAGAAGTTGGCCATGCCCAGGACCACCCCGCGGGCCTGCAGCGGGGTGGTGATCAGCGAGTGCAGCCCGTACGCCAGCGCCTGCGCGGCGCCCTCCGGGTCCTGCATCCGCCAGCCCTCCGCCGTCGTCAGATCCGCGACCAGCACCGCCCGCAGACTGTCCAGCGCCACCGCCATCGGCGTCGTCGGCACCACGAACCGGATGACGTCCCCGACCGGCTGCAGCGGGGTCTCCTCCCGCACCCCGGACAGCGCCGCCCGCCGCATCTCCGTGTACGCGCCCGACGGCTCCTCGCCGCGCAGCACCGGCTCCAGGAGCTCCACCGTGACGAAGTCCGCGAACCGCGGCACCGCCACCTCCGCCAACTCCTCGGCGGTCCGCGCCACGTCCAGCGTGGTGCCGATCCGCACCCCCGCGTCGTACAGCATGTGCAGCCGCCGGCCGGTGACCTCCGCCCGCCCGGACACCGCCGCCAGCTCCGTGGAGTCCCGCAGCGTCATCACCGTGCCGGTGTGCCGGCCGCCCAGGCCGTGCGTCGGACGGACGTTCACCGCCAGCAGCCGGTCGCCCGACAGGTGCACCTCGTCCGTCGCCTCGCGCCCCGACGCCAGCAGCGCCGCCGTACGCGGCTCCAGGCCCAGCTCCGTGACGTGCCGGCCCTCCGCCTCGGGCGTCAGGCCGAGCAGCCGGCGCGCCTCGTCGTTGGCGAGCATCAGCCGACGGTCCGGGCCGATGATCAGAACGCCCTCGCGGACCGCGTGCAGCACCGCCTCGTGGTGCTCGTTGATCCGCGACAGCTCGTCCGGCCCCAGGCCGCGGGTCTGCCGCCGGAGCCTTCGGCTCACCAGGAACGCGCCGCCGATGGCGAGCAGCAGCGTCACCACCCCGGCGCTGACGATCAGCGGCAGCTGACCCTCCACCACGTCCGAGATGTTCTCCAGCTCGATCCCCGTCCCGACCAGGCCGATCACCACGCCATGGGTGTCGCGCACCGGCACGAGCGCCCGCACGCCGTCCGCCGGCGCGCCCGTGTACAGCTCCGTGAACGACTCGCCGCCCGCCGCGCGATGGATGTCGCCGGCGGCGCGCCGGCCGATCAGCTCCGGGCGGGCGTCGGTGTAGCGCAGCCCGTCCGGCGTCATCACCGTGATGTAGTCCAGGCCCGACGCCAGGCGCGCCGCCTCGGCCCGCGGCTGCAGCACCGCCGTCGGATCCGGCGACTTCAGAGCCGCCTCCAGGCCGGGGGAGTGCGCCAGGGCCTCAGCCGCCGCCAGGCACCGGTTGCGGGCGTCGCGCTCACTGTCGTACCGCGCCTGGAGGACCAGCGCCGCCACCGCCGCCGTGCTCAGCAGCACCACGATCACCGCGGTCAGCACGAAGACCTGGCCGGCGACGCTGCCCAGCAGGCCGGGTCCCTTCGCGCGCTCACTGCGCATGATCATCCGGCCCCACCTCCCGGCGGCCGGGTCCGGGCCACCAGCAGCGCCACGTCGTCCGGGTCGTCCGGGCGGCGCATCGCCTCGATGAGCCGGTCGCAGGTGGCCTCCAGCGGGCGGTGGCCGTCGTCGAGCAGCGCCACCAGGGCGGCCATGCGCTCGTCGAGCGGATCGTCGCGGGTCTCCACCAGTCCGTCCGTGTACAGCACCAGTTCGTCGCCCGGGGCGAACGGCACGCGGGTGGTCTCGAACTCCACCCCGCCCACGCCCAGCGGCGCGCCCGTCGGCAGGTCCACCAGGGCGGCCGGGCCGCCCGTCGCCGGCACCAGCACCGGCGGGAGATGACCGGCGTTGGCCATCAGCAGCTCGCCGAGCCGGGGGTCGTAGACCGCGTACAGGCAGGTCGCGATGTAGTGCTCCAGCTCCTGCGTGATCCGGTCCAGATGCAGCAGCACGTCCGCCGGATCCAGGTCCAGGTCCGCGAACGCGCAGGTCGCGGTCCGCAGCCGGCCCATCGTCGCGGCCGCGTCGATGCCGCTGCCCATGACGTCGCCCACCACGAGCGCCGTCTTGTCGCCGGACAGCCGGATCACGTCGTACCAGTCGCCGCCGACCTCGCTGGACGCGTGCGCCGGCACGTAGCGGGCGGCCACCTCCAGACCGGCAGCGTCCGGCGGGCGGCCGGGCAGCAGACTGCGCTGCAGCGTCACCGCGGAGTTGCGCACGCTCTGGTACCAGCGGGCGTTGTCGATGCTCACCGCCGCCCGCGCGGCCAGTTCCCCGGCGAGCAGCACGTCGTCCTCGTCGAACGGCAGCGGATTGTCGGTCCGCTTGAGATCGAGAGCCCCCAGCACCTCGCCCCGGGCGATCAGCGGCACCGCCAGGTACGAGTGCACCCCCGCGCGCCGCAGCAGCTCGGCGGCCTCCGGGCTGCGCGCGATCCGCCCCAGGTCGGCGGGCTCCACCCGCGCCACCAGCACCGGCCGGCCGGTGCGCGCGCACTGGGTGACCAGGCGGTCGGCCCCGTACATGGCGGGGCTGCCGACCGGGTCCGCCGCCGCCAGCGCCTCCCGCCGCCCGTCGCCCTTCACCGCCAGCGCCCGGAACAGCTGCGGGCCGCCGTCCGAGGCGCCCGTGCGGCGGCGGGACAGCACATGGTCCAGGATGTCCACCGCCGCCACGTCGGCCAGCTCGGGCACGGTCACGTCCACCAGCTCCCGCGCCGTGCGCTCCACCTCCAGCGTCGTGCCCACCCGCACGGACGCGTCCGCGATCAGCGCCAGCCGGCGGCGGCTCCGCTCCGCCTCCAGGGACGCCCGGTGGCGTTCCGTCACGTCCACGACCGAACCCGCCACGCCGAGGACCTGCCCCTGGCCGCCCTCGAGCCGGTAGAACGACACGGACCACGTGCGGTCCTCGTCGGGGTTCGCGGGCGTCCGGCCGGCGATGTACCGCTCCACGGTCGGCACCCCGGTCGTCAGGACGTCCTGCGCCAGGCCCTCCAGCAGCGCGGTGTCCAGGTCCGGCAGGACCTCGCCGATGCGGCGGCCGATGTGCGCCTCGGCCGGGACCCCGTTCATCCGCGCCAGCGCCGGATTGACCAGCGCGTACCGCAGGTCGGCGTCCAGCATCGCCAGACCCGTGGGGGACTGGGCGACCAGCTGCTGGGAGAGCGCCAGATCCGTCTCGACCCGCGTGACGGTGGAGTGGTCGACGGCCATGCCGAGCGCGTAGAAGTCCCCGAGGTCGTCCTGGAGCCGCATGTTGCGGAACTCGACCAGCCGCTCCTCGCCGTTCTTGTGCCGTATCGGGAAGGCCCCCGCCCAGCTCTCGCCCCCGGCGAGCACGCGGGTGAACAGGTCGACCACCTCGTCGAGGTGTTCGGGCCCCACCAGCAGCCGGGCGCCGTACTGGCCGAGGGCCTCGGCGGCGCCGTACCCGAACAGCGTCTCCGCCTGCGGGCTCCAGAACACGATCCGCCCCTGCACGTCCAGCACCACGGCCGCGACGCCGAGGACGTCCAGCAGTCCCTTCGGTGCCGGTGCCGACGGCACGCCCGGCCTCCCCTCCTCCGGCGCCCGGAAGGACTCGGCCGTCACCGTGACTCCCTCCGCCCGCCGACGCGTGTGCTAACTCCATGCTGCGCCCCTTCCCCGCCCTTGCGCAGCACGGCTTGGGCCGGGCGCGGGGTCGGCGGGCACGCGGGCGGGGTTCGGCGATCAGGCCACCCCCGGGGTTCGGCGAGCAGGCCACCGGCGTCCGTGGTCGAGTGGAGGGGGAGCGCACACGGCGGACGGAGGCGACGCGATGACGCTCGAATGGCGCTACACCACCCGCACCGGGCTCGGCGTGCTCTCCCTCGCCGGGCACCTGGGCGCGGCCGCGGTGCCGCGGTTCACCGGGGCCGTGGGCTGGGCGCTGGCCCGGGGGAAGGGGCCGGTGATCCTGGACCTGGCCGAGCTGCGGGGCTGGTCGGAGACGGGTCAGCTCGCGGTCGCCGAGGCGGCGCGGCGGCTCGCCGCCGAGGGGCGGTCCCTCGAACTCGCGGCCGTCCCCGAGGGCTCCCTCGTCCCGGACGGGGCGGGACCGCCGGTGAAGGTCCACACCGACCTCGCCGCGGCGCTGGCCGCGCACGAGGACTGCGGCCAGGAGCAGCGGGAGTGGCGCAGCGACGCCTGGCCGGAGTGAGGGCCCGCGTCCGCTTCCCGGTCCGGGGCCTACTTCTGGGCGTTCTGCCCGACGTAGAAGAGCAGCCACACGAACCCGGCGAAGGCGTGCGTGGCGAAGACGTACACGAAGACGCGCAGCATCACCCCGCGCTCCTTCCAGCGCTCGACGTCCTTCGCCCGTGCGCTCTCCTGCTCCGTCATGCCCGTGTCCTCGTCTTCGTTCTCGTTCGTCGTCGGTCGTCCCGGTGCGGGGCTCATCGGCCGTCCCGGGGTTCGGGGGTGCGCAGTTCGGCCAGCAGTTCCTGCTGCCCGGCGAGCAGGTCGGACAGGATCCGCCGGGCGGCGGCGAGGAGCTCGGCGACGTCGCCGCCGGCCAGCTCGTACACCACCGTGGAGCTCTCGCGGGTGGCCGTCACGATGCCCGAGCGGCGCAGCACGGCCAGCTGCTGCGAGAGGTTCGACGGCTCGATCTCGATCGCCGCGAGCAGATCGCGCACGGGCATCGGCCCGTCCTGGAGCAGTTCGAGCACGCGGATGCGCACCGGGTGCCCCAGCATCCGGAAGAACTCCGCCTTCGCCTGGTAGAGCGGAACCGGCACCGCCTTCACGCCTCACCCACCTCTTCCTCGGCCGAGCCGGCGCCGCCCGCGCCGCCGGCTCCGGCGTCGCCCGGCGCGTCCGGGTCGATGCCGTGCTTGCGGGCCAGCCGCAGCGCGTCGTCCAGTTCGTCCTCGGCCAGGGCCGCGTCGTACGCGTCGCCGGCCGCCCGCGCCTCCTCCAGCCGGGAGCGCGCCGCACGGACCCGCTGCCGCACCGCTTCGCCGAACGTGCTCACGACACCCCTCCAGCTGACGAATTGAAGAACTCTTCAAGTGTAGGGGGCGGGCCAATCGGTCGGACGTTCGGGCAATCCGTGACACGAGTGGTCCTCGGCGTGCGGACGACACCCCCCGGGCCGCTGCGGCGTTGGGGTTGCCGTGACGCCCGTGCAGTGACGGTTCTGCAGAGGTGGCGTCACTGATCGTCGACGCGAGGCACAGCACGGGGAGTGGCACACGTGGGGACACCGCAGCGCGGGCAGAGGGCGCCGCACGGCCTGGTGGGCAGGGACGAGGACACCGCGGAGCTGCGCCGGCTCCTGGAACGGCACCGCCTCGTCACGCTCGCCGGTCCGGTCGGCATCGGCAAGAGCCGGCTCGCCGCGACCGTACGCGCGGCCGGCGCGGGGCCCGCGCCGCGGGTCGGACGCCCGGCGCGGACGGCGCGCCCCCGGGGGCGGCGCATCGTGCTCGTCCACTGGCGCGGCACCCGCCCCGGCGCGCCCGGCGCACTCGCCGCCGCCGTCCTCGACGCGGCCACCGGCAGCCGCCGGCCCCGCCCGAGCGGCGCCGCGTCCCGCCGGCCCGGTCCCCGCCCCGGCGCGCCGGCCGCGGCCCGCCCCGCCGGGCGGCCCGACGTCCGGGTCCTCGCCGCGCACTGGCGCGACACCGACGTCCTGCTCGTCCTCGACGACATCGACCCCGTGCACACCGAGTGCGTCGGACTCGTCCAGACCCTCCTGGAGCACGTGCCGTCCCTGCGGGTCCTCGTCACCGCCCGCAAACCCCTCGGCCTGGGCGGCGAGGCCGTGCTCCGCCCCGCGCCCCTCGCCGTGGAACCGGCCCCCGGCCGCCGCCTCGCCCCCGCCGTCGAACTGTTCCTCGCCGGGGCGCGCGCCGCCGGCGTCGACGCCGGCTCCGTCGACCTGGGCGCCGCCACCGACATCTGCCGCGCCCTCGACGGCCTGCCGCTCGCCGTCGAACTCGCCGCCGCCCAGCTCGACCGCCACGACGCCACCGACCTGGCGCACCGCCTCGAAGGCCACCAGGTCTGGCTGAGCATCCCGCACGCCGCCCTGCCCCGCCACCGGTCCCTGCGCGACGCCCTCGCCGCCGCCTACGTCGTGTGCGACCGGGAGGAACGGATCGCCTGGGGCCGGGCCAGCATCCTCGCCGGCGCGTTCGACGAGTCCACCGCCGTCTTCGTCTGCTCCGGCGGCGGCCTCGACGCCTCCCGCGCCGCCGCCTGCCTCGCCCGGCTCGCCGCCGTCGGCGTCCTCACCCACGAACGCGACCCCGGCGGCATCCGCGAACCGCGCTACCGCATGACGGCCGCCGCCCGCGACTTCGGCCGCGAACGGCTCGCCGCCGCCCGCGAGTCCGAGGTCGCCGCCGAACGCCGTGCCATCCACGTCCAGCGCACCGCCGCCGTCGCCGAGAGCCTGTGGAGCACCGGCAGCCAGCGGCAGGCCGTCCTCCTCCTCCAGGACGAGGCCGAGGACCTGCGCGCCGCGCTCGCGCACGCCCCGCAGCAGCCCGACCGCGCCGAGGCCGCCCTGGAGACCCTGCTCGACCTGTGGTTCTGGTGGGTGGTGTACGACGCCCGCGACGAGGGCCGCCGGCACCTGACGCACCTCCTGCCGCTCTGCCGCCCCGACAGTCCGCTCACCGCCCGCGGCATGTGGCTCGCCGCCTGGCTCGGCGCCGCCGGCGGCCCCGAGGAGGCGGCCGAACTCCTGCGGCGCGCCTGGCCGCCGGCCGTCCTCGCCGGCGACGACGCCACCGTCGGACGCATCGCCCACGTCCAGGGCCTCCTGGCCCTCTACGGCGGCGACCCCGAACGCGCCGCCGACTGCTTCCGGGCCGCCGCCGACACCATCCCGCCCTCGGCCCCCGGCGGACTGTCGCCCGCCGTCAGCCTCGCCGCCCTCGCCGTCACCCTGGCCGGCCACGCCCCCGAGGCCGCCCGCCGCACCGCGCGCCGGGCCCTGCGCCAGCCCGGCATCCGCTCCGACGCCTGGGCCTGTCTGGTCGCCCGCTACGCCCGCGCCTTCGTCGACCACAGCGAGGGCCGCAGCAGCCGGGCCTGGCGGCGTGCCCGGCGCGCCCTCGCCGGCCTGGACGAGCGGCTGCCCGAGCCCGACGGCACCGCCGCGCTGCGCCAGTTGCTCGCCGACGTCGAGTCGGGCGCCCCGAGCGCCGTCCACGTCCCCGCCGGCCCGCACGCCCTGCCCCCGCCCCCGCTGCCCGCCCTGGCCGCGACCGGCACCGCCGACCCGGCGCGCACCTGACGGCGCGACGCCGACCGGCACCGCCGACCCGGCGCGCACCTGACGGACGGACGGATACGCCCTCACGCCCCGTCGTGCAGGCCCAGCCAGGCTCGCGCCCGCGCGACCTCCGCCTCGGTCGGCGCGGGGCGGGCCCGCTCGGGGGCCCGGACCAGGCAGTGGGCGCGGGCGACGGCGAGCGCCATCTCCCGGGCCCCGGCGGAGAGCCGGGCGTCCTCGGCGACCTCCCGCGCCCGCAGCCACCACGACAGGGAGCCGTCGTCGACGCTGTAATGCCACAGCGGCTGCGCCGGATCGGCCGCCCCGAGCAGCGCGCGCTTCAGCGCGTGGTCGGGCAGCTCCCCGGCCGCCACCAGACGGTCGGCGACGAGCAGCGGGTGCACGCCGTCCAGCCGGGCGCGCAGCAGGACCCACGTCAGCAGATGGCCGGTGTCGTGGCCGCGGCCGGTGACGAACCGCCACAGCTCGTCCGCCTTCGCCTCGTCCGGCGCGCCGAGGTGGGTGAGCAGCCGCAGGTCGTTCTTCCACAGCGGCTTGGGCTTCGCCCACCAGGCGAGCAGTTCCCCGGCGACCGGGTGGCCGAGCTCCTGGGCCAGGCAGGTCAGCGTGACCAGCGGGTGCCGCCACTCGGTGTACGTCGTCCGGTACTGCTTGGTGAGCGTCTTCTTCCAGCGCGGCACCAGCGCGTCGACCTCGGCGGCGCCCGCGAGGCCGTGGGCGTACAGCAGCTCCAGGCAGAAGCCGAGCCCCTCCATGCCGGTGCGCCCGTCGGCCACTCGGGCGCGCAGCCACTCCACGTCCGGCTCGCTCGGCGTCCGGTACCGGTGCCAGGCGGAGGTCAGTGCGCTCAGGTCCGTGAGGTCGGGACCGGTGCCCGCGAGCAGGTCGTCCCGGGCGGCCTCGTACCGGTCCGCGACGGCGAGCGCGTCCTCGGTCTTCGTGCCGGTGAGGTCCTCGTAGGCCGGGCCGAGCCGGAGGGCCTCCTCGCGGACGTGGCCGAGCCGTTCGCCCGCCGTCGACGCGATCAGCACGCGCAGTGCGCGGGGGAGCCGCTCGTCGGTGCTGAAGCGGAGCCGCGCGAGAGACGTGAAGGCCCGGCTCTCGTGGTGGCCGACACCCGAGGCCCCGCGCCACTCGTCCGTCGCGGCCGCGGCGAGCGCCACGGCCAGCGACCGCAGCGCGCCCTCCGGGGCGTCCGGACCGGCGAGCTCCGCCGCGACGGCGGCCGCGGCCGCCGACCAGTCCGGCTCGCCCAGCGCGTGGCGCAGCCGCAGCCAGGGCGCGACCGCCAGGAGGTCGCCGGCGAGGGCCCGCTCGCGGACGAACTCCAGCCCGCGCGCGGACGGCACCTCGGCGACCACGGCGGACGCCCGGTACCCCACGGCGGCCGCCGTGTCCCAGGCGTCCGGGTGCCCGTGGCGCAGCAGGGCGCGCAGCACACCGGACCAGCCCGTCCACTCGGCGAGCCGGCCCTCGTACGCGCCCCGCCACGCCTCCAGCAGCCGGGACGCCTCGTCGGCGGTGAGCGCGTCCCGGTGCTCCAGGGCGAGGGCGTACCGCGCGGCGGCGGGCAGGTCCACCGGCCCGCGCAGCCGCTCGTGCAGCCAGCCGGCCTCCGCGCCGGTGAGCGGCGCGTACCGCGGCGGCCGCAGGCTCGCGTCGAGCGGTGCGCCGAGCCGGGCGAGGAACTGCCGTACGCCGGCCGGGTCCTCCGGGTCGGGCAGCCCGTCCGCGTCCCGGCGCGTCACGAGGTCCAGCCGGAAGGCCTGTCGGGGCCCCGCGTCGACCAGCCGGTACCCCTCCGGCACCGGACCGAGCCCGGCGGCGACGGCCGCGTGGTCCCCGCCCCAGTGCAGCAGCAGCTCGCCGGTCAGCGTCCCGGAGCGGTCGAAGGCCGCCTTGTGGGACGGCCACAGCCAGTACGCGAACGAGGTCGCCTCGTCCAGGCCCCGCTCCGCGCACAGGTCGGCGGCCTCCACATGCCCGTCCTCCTGCAACTCCCGGCCCCGCCTCGGCGGGGCCAGCACCACGAACCCGTCCCCGCCCAGCGTCCGCCACCAGGCCGTCAGGGTCTCGAGATCGGACGGCGCGCCGGCTCGAACGGGCATGGGTGTGCTCCTCGGGGTGTGCGGTGTGAAGCGCTCAGCCTAATCAGGCCGCCCGCAGACCCCCGCGATCAGGCCGCCCGCAGATCCCCGCGCGGCCTGATCGCGGGGGGATCTGCGGGCGGCCCTACTCCACGACCTTCTGCCAGGCGGTCGTGCCGAGCAGCCCCGTGGTGCCGATGTCGAGGCCGCCCTCCGGCTGCACCGTCTGCCGGGCCTCGCCGACGGCCGGGGCGATCTCGACGTACACGCCGCTGCCGTGGAGGTCCGCCGGGTCCACGGCCGCGTACCGCCAGACGAACACGCTGCGCGCCGCCTCGCCGGGCCGCAGGGTCACCGGGCGGGGGCCGGGGTCGTCGAGCGTGGTGATCGGACCCGGGCCCTTGAGGACCGTGACGTCCATGGGGCGGCGCTCGACGTCGCGCACGCGGACGTCCGGGTAGCCGTTCACCTTCCGGTGCGTGCCGCCGCAGTTCGTGAGCGTCACCGGCATGGCGCGCAGGCCCATCGCCGCGTTCACCGCACCCGTCGTCACCCGCACGCCCGTGGCGGGGCAGCCGGCGGGGCTCGCCGCCGGCGCCGGGGGCGTGCCGACGGCGCCGGGGGCGGCGGAGGACGGCGCGGCCGGGGAGGGCCGCAGCGCCGCCGCCGTACGGGCCGGGTCGGCCTCGCGGTCGAGTTCGGCCGAGAGCCCGCACCCGGCGGCGAGCAGGGACAGCGCCGCCAGGAGCGTGGCGTGCCGCGGAGAGATGCCGGTCATGCGGCGATCATAGGGACGGCGGTTCAGCCCGCGTCAGGGCCCCTGCGCGGCCGGAGCCGGACCGGCAGCGTCTGGTGCCCGTTGCTGATCAGCGAGGGCAGCGGCCGCAACTCCTCCGGGGTGACGGCCAGTTCGGCGTCGGGGAAGCGCTCGAAGAGCGCCCGCAGCGCCGTGGCGACCTCCAGCCGCGCCAGTGGCGCACCGAGGCAGAAATGCACCCCGTGGCCGAAGGCGAGGTGGTCCGTGTTCAGCCGCGTCACGTCGAAGTCGTCGGCGTCCGGGCCGTGCCACTCGGGATGCCGGTTGGCGGCGGCGTACGAGGCGAGGATCGCCTCGCCCGCCGCGATCCGCCGCCCGTCGGGCAGCGCGATGTCGGTGACGGCGTAGCGCAGCGGCAGATGGGCGACGGCCGGCTCGTGACGCAGCGTCTCCTCGACGACGTCCGTCCAGTCCGCCCGCCCCGCCCGGACATGGCGGAGCTGATCCGGGTCGAGCAGCAGGGCGGTGATCGCCTGGTCGATGACGTTCACGGTCGTCTCGTACCCGGCGCTGATCATCAGCAGCAGCGTGTCGAGCAGTTCGGCGTCGGTGAGTCCGGAGCCCTTCGCCTCGCCCTCGCCCTCGTCGTCCCGTGCCGCGATCAGCAGCGACGTCATGTCGTCGCCCGGCGAGGCCCGCTTCGCGGCGACGAGCGCCTCCAAGGCCCCGTACAGGCGAGCCGTGTTCGCCGTCTGCTCCTCGTGCGTCAACGTCGTGTCGAAGACCGCGTCGACCAGTCCGCCGAAGTCCCGCCGCTGCTCCGCCGGGACGCCCATCAGGAGGCCGATCACCGCGATCGGCAGCGGCCGCGCGAACGTCGCCCGCAGGTCCACCGTCTCCCCGGGCGGTACGGCGGCCAGGGCGTCCAGCAGGTCCGCGGCGAGGTCCTCGACCGTGCCGCGCAGCGCGGCCACCCGGCGGGCGGCGAAGGCGGGGGCGATCAGCCGGCGCAGCCGCCGGTGGTCCGCCCCGTACGCCGTGAACATGTTCCGCACCGCGACCCACAGGGCGAGCGGCCAGGTCTGCACGACCTCCTCGAACGCGGGCCAGTGCGCGCGGGCGTCCTTGGAGACGTCGGGGCTGGTGAGCAGCCGCTTCAGGAGCACGGGATCGGAGACCGCCCAGGCCGTCACGCCGAGCACGTCGACCCGTGCGGCGCCGCCCCGCGCGTTGAGCAGCCGGTGTTCGACGTGCCGGCCGACGCCGGTGGGGTCGAGGACGAGGGGAGTCTCGGACTGCGTCACGGCGGTCTCCTTCGGGCGACGGGAGCGGACCCCGCGGGTCGTCGGCCGCAGTCTGACCCGCGGCCCCGCGCCCGGCAAGGAGGGGCATCCGGCCACGCCTGGCCGACGACGGACCGTCAACCGGCTTGCGTGACAAGCGCGATGGTCTCTCCGACCGTCGGATTCCGCTTCCTGCCCGCCGCGTGAGGCAACCGCGTCCCGGCCCGCGTCATCTCCCGGAAGGAGAGGGGCGCCGGGGGAACAGGCGCGCCCCGACGAGACCGAGGACGAGGAACCCCATCTTGATACGTGTGACACGTGCGGCTGCCACCGCGGTGGCCCTGCTCGCACTGGCGACGGCGGCGCCCGCGCCGGCGTTCGCACAGCCGGCGCCCGAGCCCCCGCCCCTCGGGTCCGCCGCGACGAACCTCCCGAAGGGATGGCGGATCACCACGGGGACCGGCGGCGAGCGGCAGCTCGTCTGGACCGCGCCGAAACGCGTGCCGATGGGCGACGCGCGCATCGAGTTCCACAGCGGCGACCGCCTGCTCGGCCGCCCCCAGGCGGCCCCCGACGGCCGGACCTTCCGGCTCCCGCTGACCGGCGCCGAGGCGGGCGCGCCCGGCGACCTGCGCGTGGTCGCCGCCGGCCGCCGCCTCGACGCGAACGCCCCGACCCCGCCGCCGCGTTCGGGCTTCGGCGCTCCCGGCGTCCCGCGGCAGCAGGCCCCGCTCCCGGCCAACGACGTCGACCCGGGCCTCCCGGGCACGTACCGCACCGCCGCCGGCGAGTACGACCTCCCCGCCGTCCGGCTGCCCGGCTTCCCGAACCCGGTCGAGATGCGCGCCCACGTCGTCGGCCCGACCGACGCCCCCGGCAAGCGCCCCGTCGCCCTCTTCCTGCACGGCCGCCACTACACCTGCTTCGCCGCCGACGGCGAACGGGCCATGGGCTGGCCCTGCCCGTCCGGTTTCAAGCCCGTGCCCGGCCACCGCGGTTACCGGCAGAGCCAGCAACTCCTGGCCTCCCAGGGGTACGTGACCCTGTCCGTCTCCGCCAACGGCATCAACGGCCAGGACGACGTCGCCGAGGACGGCGGCGCCCAGGCCCGCTCCTCCCTCGTGCGGCAGCACCTCTCCCGCTGGGCGGACTGGGCCGCCGACCCGGCCGCCGCCCCCGCCGCCGTACGCTCCGTCGCGCCGGCCGACCTGACGCGCGTCCTGCTCGTCGGCCACTCCCGGGGCGGCGAGGGCGTCAACCGCGCCGCCCTCGACAGCGTGTACGCGCCGCCCGCCGACCAGGACGGCGCACCGGGCGCGGCCCGCTGGACGATCCGCGGCAACGTCCTGATCGGCCCCACCGTCTTCGGCCACAACCCGGCCCCCGACGTCCCGTCCCTGACCCTGCTGCCCGGTTGCGACGGCGACGTCTCCGACCTCCAGGGCCAGATCTACGCCGACGGCACGCGCGGCGTCAGCACCGGCGCGGCCCTGCACAGCGCGGCGTACGTCGTCGGCGCCAACCACAACTTCTTCAACACCGAGTGGACCCCCGGCCAGGCCGAGGCCCCCGCGGACGACGACTTCTGGTCCGACGACACGCCCGACAAGGTCTGCTCGCCCGGCACCCCCACCCGGCTGACCGCCGCCCAGCAGCAGACCGCCGGCGCCACGTACATCGCGGCCGCCGCCCGGCTGTTCGTCGCGGGCGACGACAAGGTCCGCCCGCTGCTGGACGGCACCGGCCGCCGCGCCCCCTCGGCGGGGCCCGCCCGGGTCCTCACCCACGCCGTCGGCGCGCACCGCACCGCCGCCTTCCTGTCCGGCCCGGACCTCAAGGTGAACGGCGCCGGACGGCTCTGCGCCCAGATCGCCGCCGAGCCGGCCCGCGCCTGCCTGCCCTCCGGGGACCAGGGACAGTCGCCGCACTTCGCCGGCTGGGAGGTGAGCCCGGAGCCCGGCCGCGACGCCGTCGCCATGGTGTGGCCGCGACCCCGGCCCACCCCCGGCACGACCACCCCGCCGGCCGGCGCCCGGCCCACGACCGGACGGCCCGTCACCGTACGCGCCGCCGCCCCCGTCCCGCTGGCGTCCGCCCAGGCGCTCGCCCTGCGGGTGATCGTGCCGCCGAACGCCACCGGCTCCGCGTTCGACGTCGCCCTGGCCGACGCCTCCGGCCGGCGCGCCGCCCTCGGCCGGTACGCCGTCGAGGGGCTGCCCGGCACCGACCGCACCGCCTCCTTCTGGGCGCGCGAGGTCCGCGTCCCGCTCGCGAAGGCGCGCGAGGCCGGACTCGACCTGACCAGGATCCGGACCCTGGAGCTGACCCCGCACGGCACTGCCGGCCGGGCCTGGCTCATGGACGCCTGGGGCTGGCGCCCCGGCACGCCCGCCGTCCGGCCCGCGGTGCTGCCGCGTGTCGACGTCGGGCGCACGACCGTCGCCGAGGGCGACTCCGGCGAGCGCGTCCACCGCATCCCGGTCCGCGTGACCGGGTCCGGCACCGGCCAGATCCGGCTCTTCGTGCCGCAGCCCGGCACCGAGGGCGCGTACACCTCGCGGCTCGTCACCGTCGGCGCGGGCGGCACGACCATCGACCTGCCGGTGACCGTGCGCGGCAACACCCGCTACAGCTACGGGTCGCGCCACGACGTGCTGGTGAAGGCCGTCCGGGGCGCGGTCGTCGGCGCCCACCGCGGCGGGCTGACCGTCCGCGACGACGACCCGATGCCGACCGTCACCCTCAAGCCGGTCGCGTCCGACGTCACCGAGGGCCGCCCGCTCGTCTGGCGGATGACGCTGTCCGCGGCCGCGGACGTCGACCTCACGGGCGACCTCGGCTTCCTGCCGGCCGCCTCGGGGACGGAGCTGTCCACCCGGGACGTCGACCCGGTCTGGCTGGGCGAGCAGTTCGGCCAGTCGCCCGATCCGGCGCGGCCGCTGTCCGGCCTCGGCGAGGGCGCGTCCCTGTGGGTCTCCGTGCCGGCCGGCCGGCTCACCGCCGACGTCGGCGTGCCGACGATCGCCGACCGGGTGCGCGAGCCCGCCGAGACGGTACGGGTCCGGCTCACCACGTACGACGAGGAGTGGCAGCCGCAGCACGGCCCGGCCCTCACCGGCACCGTACGGGACGCTTCCTGACCCGGCGGCCGCCGGAGGTGTGACGTGGCGCCGGTTCCCGTACGGGGGCCGGCGCCACGCGGCGTCTATCCTCGCCGGAGGCGGGATCCGGTGGACGGAGGACGGACGAGGTGGCGGAGAACAGCAGGCGCGGCACGGCGACGGCCCCCGCGGACGGCGCGGCGCGCACCGCGTCCACCTCGCTCAGCCGAGCCGCACGGGGGCCGCGGCCGGAGCGGCCCCCGGCGCCGCGACCGGCGCCGACGCCCGGCAGGGCAACGGCCGTCCCGGTGGGCCGGTCGTCTTCAAGAACGTCCGCCCGCACGGCGCGGCGAAGGCCGTGGACCTGGTCGTCGTCGACGGGCGCATCGCCGCGGGCCCCGCGCCGCGCATGTCGTCGACGGCGGCGGCCGCATCGCCCTGCCGTCCCTGATCGACGCCCACATCCACCCCGACAAGACGACCTGGGGCGGCTCGTGGGTGTCGCGCAAGCCGGCGAGCTCCCTCGCCGACTTCGTCGCCCAGGACGTCGAGCTGTTCCGCGCCCAGACCCGTTCGGTCGCGGACCGCGCGTACGGTCTGATGTCCCACGCCGTCACCCGCGGCACCCGCGCCATGCGCGCCCACGCGGACATCGCCCCCGCCTACGAGCTGGCCGGCGTCGAGGGCCTGGCCGAGGCCCGCCGGCGGCTGAGCCACGCGCTCGACGTCCAGATCGTGGCGTTCCCGCAGCACGGCGTCGTCCGCACCCCCGGCACGGCCGAACTCCTGGAGGAGGCGGCCCGCTCCGGCGTCGTCGACATGATCGGCGGCATCGACCCGATCGGCTTCGACAAGGCGCTCGACGAGCAGCTCGACCTCGTCTTCGGCATCGCGGACCGGCACGGCATCGGCGTCGACATCCACCTCCACGACCGCGGCGAGACCGGTCTCACGACGCTGCGCGCCATCATCGACCGCACCCGCGCCCTCTCCCTCCACGGCAAGGTGACGGTCAGTCACGTCTTCTGTCTGCCCGCCCTGTCCGACAAGGACCTCGGCGCGATCGCCGCCGACCTCGGCGCTCTCGACATCGCCCTGACCACCGTGGCCTACTCCGGCAGCCTCGTCCTGCCGATCGCGCGGCTGCGCGAGCACGGCGTGACCGTCGGCCTCGGTTCCGACGGGGTGCGCGACTCATGGAGCCCGTTCGGCAACGCCGACATGCTCCACCGCGCCCACATCCTCGGCTGGGTCGACGACGTCCGCCTCGACGACGAGCTGATGGACTGTTACACCACCGCGGCCCCCGGGGGCGCGGACGTCATGCACCTGCCGCACGCCGACCTCCGGCCCGGCGCGCCGGCCGACTTCGTGCTCGTCCGCGCCGAGTGCCTGCCGCAGGGCGTGGTCGACATGCCGCAGCGCGACCTCGTCGTGCGCGGCGGCCGGATCGTGGCCCGCGACGGCGAACTCGTCGACTGACGAACGGTCGCCGGACGGACAGCGGCTGCGCGTCCTCCCGGCACGCCCCGGCGTGTCCCCCGCCACGGCCCGACGCGGCCCGGCTCGCACCCGGCGCGAGACCCGGCACGCCCGCCGCGACGCCGCGCGGCGGGCGTGCTGACGCTCCCCGTATGCCGGGGATGACACAGTTGTCCTGTGTCCTGTGCCCCGAGGGCGGGCAGCCCGCATCCACCAGGGAGCGTCATGCGTACTCACGCGACCGCACAGCTGATCGGCGGCCGCTCGCACCAGTGCGACGCGACCGCCACGTACTCCACCGGCGGCGGCGCCCGTTCCTACGCCCTGCTCGACGGCATCGGCAGCTCCGACGAGGTCCGCGACTGGGCCCGGGTGTACGCCCGCCGCCTCGCCCGCGCCGCCGCCCGCGAGGGGGCCGAGGCCGGGCTGCGGGCCGTGCACGCCCTCGCCGCCGCCGAGCCGGACCGCGACACGTGGAAGGCCGCGCATCTGCCCGCCGCCGTCGCGGTCGTGGCCGTCCAGGCGCCCGGCGCGCCGCTCTCCGTCGCCTGGTGCGGCGACGCCCGCGCGTACCTCGCTCCCGAAGGGCTGCCGCTCGTCCGCCTCACCACCGACCACAACATGCGCCAGGTCCTCATCGATCTCGGCGCGATCCCCGGGCCGTACGCGCGCAACACGGTGACCTCGTACCTCGGCGACATCCGCGACACGCCGGCCATCGGCGTCGTCACCGCGGCGGCCGAGGGCCGGCTGCTGCTGGCCAGCGACGGCTGCTACGAGCCCCTGGAGGACCATGACCTGGATCTGGCGGCGTATCTGACGGGCACTCCGCACCAGGCGGCCCGCGCCCTCGTCCGGGCCGCCGTCTCCCACGCCGGGCCGCACGCCGACAACGCCACGGCCCTCGTCGCCGACCTCTGACCCCGCGCGTCGCTCAGGTCTCCGTGCGCTCCGGCTCGAAGGACACGGTGACGAGGCGGTCGCTGACCCGGTCGGCGGGCTCGCCCGTGGCCGCCGCCCGGTACGCGCGGATCGCCGGATCGGTGAACGTGGCGGTGACCACCGGGCAGTCCTGGGCGTCGTTCGTCCCCTCGGGGGAGCACGAGCCGACCGTCATCAGCTCGTAGCCGGGGCAGAGCGCCGCGGCGGGCAGTTCCACCTCCAGGTACAGCACGTCCCCGGGGGAGACGCGGTGCACCCCGGAGCGGGGTTCGGGCAGGAGCCGGTCGGGGTCCTCCGGGTCCTTCACGCGGGGCGTGAGCCCGCGCGCCGAGGCGCGGCGGCCCTCGCCGTGCGGGCCGTACACGTCGACGGTCACCCCGCCCCGGGCGAGCGGCGCGGGCAGCAGGAGCGGGGCGCCGCGCACGCTCAAGGCGAGGTGGACCTTGAACGTGGTGCGTCCGGGCTGCTTCGCGCCGGGGGACTGCGCGGCCCAGCCGCCCAGCCCCAGCCGCGGATCCCCGTCCCGCTCGCCCAGCCCCTTCGGGGCGGGCCGCGGCCCGTCGTCCTTCCGGCACCGCGACAACTGCCCGACGCCGCCGCCCGGCAGCGGCCGGTCGGCCAGGGGCACCGCGGGCAGCGGCGGCAGCTTCGGGCCGCGCTCGACGGGGAACGCCAGCACCAGCCCCCAGGCGACGAGCGCGACGACGGGGACCGACAGAATCAGCCACGAACGCGGCGACAACCGGAACACTCAGCCCCGCCCTTCCACGGCGTGTCCGGAACGTCCCGTCCGGCTCGCCCTCCGGGCGGACGACGTCACGCCCCGGCCACCCCCTGGCGCGCGCACCCGGCCCCGTACTCCCCGCTCCACACCCTTCACGATCTTCTCAGCGTGCTCCGGCCGGCGAGCGTTACCCGGGCGTGCCCGCCCCGTGCGCCGCCGGAGTCACTCCAGCCGCAACCGCTTCGCCATCAGCCGCTGCCCCGCCGCGTCCGTGCCCGTGAAAGCGAAGCCGTTCCGCCGGTACAGCGTCACCGCCGACTCGTTGTCCGGCCGCACCGCAAGTTCCAGCGTGTCCGCCTCCGTGCGCAGGGCCCATGCCTCGACCGCCGCGATCAGCCGGTCGCCGACGCCCCGGCCCCGCGCCCGCGGCCCCACCCACACGGACCGCAGCTCCACCACGCCCCCGCCCGCGCCGCGCGGCACCCCGCGCGCGACCCCCACCGCCCGCTCGTCCAGGACGGCCACCAGGTTGTACGTCCCCGGCGCCGTCAACCGCTCCCGCCACTGCTTCTCCCCGCCCCGCGACCAGTCGTCCAGCCGCGCCCGGAAGGCGTGCGGGGAGTCGGCGAGCGCCGCCAGGCGGACCTGCCGCCACATCGGCCAGTCTTCCGAGGTCATCACGTGCAGGCGCAACATGCGGACGAGTCTGCCCCAGCGGCCGTGCCGCCGGAAGGAGCCCGCACCCGTGCGCCCCCCGGTCTTGACAGCACGTCAGGACAGGGTGGCGACGACCTCCCGCACCCGCTCCGCCACCGACCGGGGGAGCGGGGCGTAGTGGATGGCGTGGAGTTCCTTCTGGCCCTCCTCGCTCGCCGCGTACCCGAGGAAGGACCTCAGCGCGGGCAGGGACTCCGGCCGGTTGCCGTCGGCGCAGACGATCTCGTACGTGACCTGCACGATCGGGTACGCGCCCGCCGCCTTGGTCCGGTAGTCGAACTCCAGGGCCAGGTCGCCGTCCTCGCCGGCCACCTCGGCCGTCGCGATGCCCAGCGACGCGCTCTCCGTCGTGGGGGCGACCGGCTCGGGCGCGCCGGTCGCGATGCGCACCGTGTCGATCTTCCGCTTCTTCGCGAAGGACAGCTCGAAGTAGCCGATCGCGCCCTCGGTCTGGGCCACCGCCGTGGCGACGCCGTCCGAGCCGTTCGCCGAATGCCCGCCGCGCGCCTGCCACTTCTTCTCCGCCGGGTACGGCCAGGCCGAGCCGGCGGCGCCCTTCAGATACGCGTTGAGATTCTGGGTCGTACCGGAGTCGTCGGCGCGGTGCACCGGCACGATCGTCAGATCGGGCAGCTCCGCCGCCCCGTTGAGCCGCTTGATCGCGGGATGGTTCCAGCGGGTGATCCGGCCGTCGAAGATCTTCGCGAGCGTCGGCGCGTCCAGGACGAGGCCGGGCACGCCCGGCACGTGGTAGCCGAGCGCGATCGGGCCGCCGACCATCGGGAGGTCGATCGCCCTGCCGCCCCCGCACACGTCCCGCGAGACCTCGCGGTCCTCGTCCGACAGCGCCTGGTCCGTACCGCCGAAGGTCGTCGCGCCGCGCCGGAACTGGGCCACACCCGCACCCGAACCCAGCGGGTTGTACGCGAGCCGCACGCCCGGGCAGGCGCGCTGGTACTGCTGCATCCAGCGCTTCATCGCGTTCTGCTGCGCGCTGGAACCCGAGCCGTTCACCAGGCCGTTGTCCGCGCACGCGATGTCGGGGGCCGACTCCTCGGCGGACGGCTCGGCGTCCTGCGCCGCCCCGCCGGTTCCGCAGGCGCAGAGCAGCAGCGCCCCCGCCAGAACGGCCGCAGCCCCCGCCCGGCGGGAGGAGGCCCGCCCCGAATCTCGCAGCAGCACCGTGAATTCCTTTGTGGTCGAGCAGTTGAGCGTCCGCGGAGGGTTCCGCGGACCGGTCGCGCACCGCATGCTCGGACATCCCGGAACGCGGCACGTGGCTCCGAGGAGAACGGAAGGTGTCATTCTCCCGACGTTTGGGTGCGCGGCGCGGCGGTGTCGTGCCTCCGCGACGGCCGTCGCCCCCGGAAAACCCCAGGAGAGCCGCACCGCCGGGATGATGGGATGGGCCCATGCGACACGACACCACCACGACCGTGGACCCGGCTGACCACCCCCACGGCGTCACCCCCTGGGAGGACGCGGGCTGGCGGGACGCCGCCCTGGACTGGGCCCGCGAGCGGCTCGCCGAGCACGGGCTGCGGGAGCGGGGTCCGGCCGCCGAGGTCCGGCTGCGTCCCTGGTCCGTCCTCGTCCGGCTCCCCGTCGACGGCGACGGCCACCGGACCGTCTGGTTCAAGGCCAACCCGCCGTCCAGCCGCTACGAGGCGGGCCTCGGGCAGGCCCTCGGCGCCTGGGTCCCCGAGCACGTCCTCGTGCCGCTCGCCGTCGAGGCCGAGCGCGGCTGGTCCCTGCTCCCCGACGGCGGCGGCCTCTTCCGCGACGAGCTCGACCGCGGCCTCGCCGACGCGCGCGCCTGGGAGGAGCCGCTGCGCCAGTACGCGGCGCTGCAGCGCGCCCTCGTCGGCCGTACCGGGGACCTGCTCGCCCTCGGCGTGCCGGACGGACGGCCCGCCGCTCTTCCGGCAGTCTTCGACCGGCTCGTCGAGGAGTGCGGAGCCCTGGACCCGGCCGCCCGCGCGGCGCTGCGCGCCCGGCGGCCTCGCCTGGTGGCCTGGTGCGAGGAGCTCGCCGCGACCGGCGTGCCCGACTCGCTCGACCACTCCGATCTGCACGAGTCGCAGGTTCTGGTCCGCGGGCAGGACCGCTACACGTTCTTCGACTGGGGCGACGCGGCCGTCGCCCACCCCTTCTCCACGCTGCTCGTCACCGGCCGTCTGATCGCCCGCCGCTTCGGGACGGACCCGCTGCCCCGGCTGCGCGACGTGTATCTGGAGGCGTGGACCGGCGACGGGACGCCCGTGGCGGAACTGCGGCGCACGGTCGCGCTGGCGTCCCGGCTCGGGGCGATCGGCCGGGCCCTGTCGTGGGCGCGCGTGTTCCCCGTGCGGGACGGCGCCGCCGGCGGCGGCGACACCGCCGAGGCGACGGCGCGCTGGCTCCATGAGCTGTTCGCCGAGCCGGGCCTCTGGGACACCGAGTGATCCCGGACACGCGCAGGTCAGGGGCGGTGCCGGAGCGTGTTAGCGTCCGGCGGTGACTTCCGCTGCCCTGCCGGCCCCCGCCGACCTCTCCGCCGAGGACGACGCGCCCGACCTGCTCGGGCTCGACGTCTTCGGCGACGGCTTCGTACGCGACCCGTACCCGTGGCTCGACGCGCTGCGCTCGCACGCTCCGGTGCACCGGGACCCCGTCACCGGCCTGTGGCTGGTCAGCCGGTACGAGGACATCCGCGCCGTCCTGCTCGACCCGGCGGCCTTCCACCCGGACAACGCCCAGCACGCCGTCGTCCCGCTGCCCGTCCCCGTGCTGCGGGTGCTGGCGCGGGCCGGCTTCAAACTGCCGCCGGCGCTCGCCAACAACGGCACCGACAGCCACCCCGGGCTGCGGCGCGTCGTCACCCGCTTCTTCAACGCCCAGCGCGTCGCCGCCGCCGTCCCCGTCGTCGAGCGCCTCGCCGACGAGCTCCTGGACGCCGCGCGGGCCCGGCTCGACGCCACCGGCTCGTGCGACCTGTTCACCTCGTACGCGCAGATCCTGCCCTGCCGGGTCCTGATGGAACTGCTCGGCATCGACGGCGTCGACCCGGCCACCCTGGTCCGCTGGAGCGACGCGTCGCTGGAGCTGTTCTGGGGCCGGCCCGGCCTGGAGCGCCAGCTGGAGCTGGCCGCGCTCGTCGGCGCGTTCCACCAGTGGCTCACCGCCACCGTCCGCGACTCCGCCGCACGGCCCGGTTCCTTCGTCGAGGCGCTGCGCGCCCACCGGCTGCCCGACGGCCGGCCGCTCGACGTGGAGACGGCGGTCGGCGCCTGCTTCTTCGTCTTCATCGCCGGGCAGTCCACCACCGGCCAGCTCATCTCCACCACGCTCCACCGGGCCCTGTCCGAGCCGGGCCTGTGGCCCCGCGCCGCGCACGAGACGGGCCTCGCGGAGGCGTGGGTGGAGGAGGTGCTGCGCCGCGAGCCGCCCGTCACGACCTGGCGGCGGGTGACCGCGCGCCCGGTCACGCTCGGCGGCGTCGCGCTGCCGGCCGGGGCCCAGCTGCTGCTGATGCTCATGGGCAGCGGGTCCGATCCGGAGGTGTTCGACGAGCCGGAGCGGATGTGCCCGCACCGGGCCAAGGCCCGCCACCACCTGTCCTTCGGCGTGGGCCGGCACCGCTGCCCGGGCGCCTCCCTGGCCCGTACGGAGGCCGCCGTCGCCCTGCGCGCGGCCGCGCGTCGGCTGCCCGGGGCGCTGCTGCTCGCGGCCGACGAGGACCCGCCGGTCCTCGGCCTGCTCTCGTTCCGGGCGCCGCTGCGGGTGCGGGTCACCCGCTGACGCGGAGGCTCCCGCCGACGCTGGACCACCCCCGGACGCCGAGGCGCCCGCCGACGCGGACGCGCCTCAGCGGGGCGTCTCCTGCAGGACGGACAGGACGTTGCCCGCCGGGTCCTTGAACCAGGCGATGGGAGGCCCCTCGCCGGCGTGGTCGCGCAGGATGCCGCGGTCGTCCTGCGGGAACTGCTCGTACCGCTCCATGGTCACGCCGCGGGCGACCAGGTCGTCCACGGTCCTCTCGACGTCGTCCACGACGAAGTTCAGCACGGTGAACGTCGCGGGCACGTGGTCGTCCTTGGGATACACCAGCACGTCCCGGTCCCCTGCGAGCTTGAGGAACAGGGCGTCCATGCCCTCCTCCTCGGCGACGCGCAGGCCGAGCGTGTCGGCGTAGAAGTCCCGCGCGGTGTCGAGGCGGTCGACCGAGAAACTGCCGAAGGACTTGCTGTCACCCAGCATGACGGCTCCCTTGGGTTCGCGTGGCACCCCCGCGTCCATCGTCCCCCCGACCGGCCATCCGGCGCAGCAGCAGCGCCCGCCCGCGCTGCACCCGCGGCAGCACGAAGTACACGACCAGCGGGACGACGATCGCGGTGAGGATCAGCAGCCGCAGGATGACCGGCAGGGGCGCGAGCAGCGGCCGGAGCGCCAGCTCCAGGACGGCCAGGGTGGGGAAGACCGACAGCCAGATCATGAGGGCCATGTGGTGCTTCGGGGGCGCGACCTGGGCGGACATGGGCACTCCTTAACAGCGGGGCTTACGCGAACGGTGATCACTGCGGGAAACTCCCGCAACCACCGCGGAATTCCCGGCGGCGGCCCGCCCGTCCGGCGCCGGCCGCGTCAGCTGCCGAACAGCCAGCTGTCGTACGGGGCGGCGTCCACGAGGTGGTACAGCCCGTACGGCCCGGGGAACAGGACCAGGCCGAGCACCCCGGTCCGGACGAGGGAGGGCGCCATGATCGTGACGGCGTCCGTCTGGCCGGTGATTGTGCGCAGGTCCCGCCAGCGCCGGACGTCGCCCACGCAGCAGGCCCAGAAGAACAGGCCGGTCACCAGGAACAGGCCCCCGGCGATCAGGGCGAGCCCGGACACCACCGCCAGGTACTCCTCGCGGTCGCTGTGGCCGGGCACGAAGAACATCCCGAGCGCCGCGAGCACCTCGGCCGCGAGCCCGAAGAGGGCTCCGCGGCGCACCACCTCCCAGAAACGCAGGCGCGGCAGGAGCACGCCGTCCTCGTCCCGCTCCCCGCCGCCGGGGCCGTGCGCGCCGCCCGTCGCCGGCGCCGTCCTGTGCTGAGTCGAAGCCATGGTCGTCCAGGCTATCCAATGCGTTGACAGCCTCGGCCGGGGGTCCGGATACTGACTGACGGTTCAGTCAATAGTCGTCCCGTTCGCCCCGTGCGTCTGGAGGCACCATGTCCGACCTCCCCACCGAGCTGGTCCCGTTCACCCCCGAGCAGCGCGGCATCGTCGAACTCACCCGGGCGTTCGCCCGCGACGAGATCCGCCCCCGGGCGCGCGCCGTCGACGAGGCCGACGTCGAGACGCCGTGGGACCTGTGGCACAAGGCCGCCAAGGTCGGCATCACCGGCTTCATGCTCCCCGAGGAGTACGGCGGCGGCGGTTTCACCGACGTCTTCACCCAGTGCCTGGTGCAGGAGGAGCTCTGCGTCGGCGACCTCGGCATCGGCAACCTCCTGTGCTCCAACGGCTTCTTCGCCGACCCGCTGCTCGAACTCGGCACCGAGGAGCAGAAGCGGACCTGGCTCACCCCGCTGACCGGCCCCGACACCCCCATGACCGCCCTGGCCACCACGGAGCCCGGCGCCGGCTCCGACGCCGCCTCGATCGTCACCACCGCGACCCGCACCGCCGGCGGCTACCTGCTCAACGGCCAGAAGGCGTGGATCTCCAACGCCGGCGAGGCCGAACAGTACGTCGTCTTCGCCAAGACCGACCCCGCCCTGCGCTCCCGCGGCGTCACCGCGTTCCTGCTGCGCAAGGACACGCCCGGCGTCACCTTCGGCGCGCCCATGCGGAAGATGGGCCAGCGCGCCATCGTCTGCCGGGAGATCTTCTTCGCCGACGCCTTCGTGCCCGAGGAGCACCGGCTCGGCGACGAAGGACGGGGCTTCCACGGGCTCATGCGCACCTTCGACGTCTCCCGCACGGTGCTCGGCGCCGCCGCGACCGGCGTGGCCCGCGCCGCCTACGAGTACGCCCGCGACTACGCGCGCACCCGCGAGCAGTTCGGCAAGCCGATCGTCGAGCACCAGGCGGTCGGCTTCCGGCTCGCCGACATGCGCACCCGCGTCGAGCAGGCCCGCCTGATGACCTGGCGCGCCGCCAAGCGCCTCGACGCCGGCCTGCCCGCCGCCACCGAGGCCGCCATGGCGAAGCTGACGGCCTCCGAGACGGCCGCGTACTGCACCTGGGCCGCCGTGCAGACCCTCGGCGGCTGGGGCTACTCGCGCGAGTACCCCGTCGAGCAGTGGATGCGCGACGCCAAGCTGGAGGAGATCGAGGAGGGCACCTCCGACATCATGCGGCTCGTGATCTCCCGGGGCCTGTGATGACGACCGCCCTCACCGGCGGCGAGGCCGTCGTCCGCGCCCTCGCCGCGCACGGCGTCACCGACGCCTTCGGCATCCCCGGCACGCACAACCTGGAGCTGTACCGGCACCTCCCCGTGTACGGAATCCGACATGTGACGCCCCGTCATGAGCAGGGCGCCGGGTACGCGGCCGACGCGTACGCCCGGGTGTCCGGCCGGCCCGGCGTGGCGCTCACCACCACCGGACCCGCCCTGCTCAACATCGCCGCCGCCGTCGGCCAGGCGTACTCCGACAGCGTGCCGCTGCTCGTCGTCTCGCCCGGCATGCCGCTGCGGCACCCCCGGCAGTCCACCGGCCTGCTGCACGAGATGCGCAGCCAGACCGAAGCCCTGCGCGGCGTGGCCGCGTTCAGCCACCGCGTCTCGTCCGTGGCCGAGATCGACGCGGCGGTCGCGCGCGCCTTCACCCTCTTCCGCACCGGCCGGCCCCGCCCCGCCCACCTCGAAGTGCCCCTGGACCTGCTGGAGTCGGTCGAACCGACGGGGCCCGTACGGCTCGCCCCGCCGGCCGCGCCGCAGGCTCCGGAACCGGCAGCCCTGCGGCAGGCCGCCGACGCCCTGCGCACGTCCCGCCGCCCCGCCATGGTCCTGGGCGGCGGTGCGCGCGCGGCGGCCGGGGAGTGCCTCGCGCTCGCCGAGGCGCTGGGCGCGCCGGTCGTCACCACCGCCAACGGCAAGGGAGTCGTCGACGAACGGCATCCGCTGTCGCTGGGCGTCGCGCTGCACAGTCCGGCCGTGCGGAAGTGGCTCGCGGAGCGCGACACGATCCTCGCCGTCGGCACCGAACTGGCCGAGTCCGACACCTGGACGCCGCTGCCGCCGCCGGCCGGCACGCTGATCCGCGTCGACCTCGACCCGGCCCAGATGTACGCGGGCCTCCCCGCCGACGTCCCCCTGACCGGCGACGCGACCACCGTCCTGCGCGCGCTGCTCGCGGCGTACGACGCCGGTGCGCCGCAGCAGACGCCGGGCACCGCCACCCGTACCCCCGGCGAACCCGGGCCGACGACCGACGTCTCCGCCGAACGCCGGCCGGCGGCCGACGTCCCCGCCGTCCGCGCCGCCCGCGACGACGAGACCCGAACCAGGGACGCCCGCTGGGTGCCGTACCTGCGCGCCCTGCGCGAAGTCCTCGCCGAGGACGCCGTGTTCACCTCCGACAGCGCCCAGTGCTGCTACTACGGCGCCCTGCCTCACCTGCCGGTCGGCCCCCGCGGCCGCTACCTGCACCCCACCGGCTTCGGCACCCTCGGCTACGCGCTGCCCGCCGCGATCGGGGCGAAGACCGCGCACCCGGACCGGCAGGTCGTCGCCCTCAGCGGCGACGGCGGCCTGCAGTTCTCCGTCCAGGAACTCGCCACCGCCGTCGCCCTGGGCGCACCGCTGCCCGTCGTCGTCTTCGACAACGGCGGCTACGGCGAGATCCGCGACGAGATGGAGGCCCGTGGCGACACCCCCGCCGCCGTCGGCCAGCCGCCCGTCGACCTGACCGCGCTCGCCCGCGCCTACGGCGGCGACGGCGCCACCGCCCGCACCCCCGCCGAACTCGCCCGTGCCGTGGCACGCGCGCTCACCACCCCCGGACCGACCCTCGTCACCGTTCCCGAGGAGCTGCCCCGATGACGACGCCCACCCCCCTCCTCTCCGTCACGTGGACGGACCACGTCACCGGCCGCCAGGGCCATCTGGTGATCGACCGGCTCGTGCGCGGCGTCGCCAGCGGCGGCCTGCGGATGCGCGCCGGCTGCACCCTCGACGAAGTCACCGGACTGGCCCGCGGCATGACGATGAAGGAAGCCCTCCACTACGACCCCGAGGCGCGCTACATCCCCCTCGGCGGCGCCAAGGGCGGCATCGACTGCGATCCGCGCGACCCCGAGGCGTACGGCGTCCTCGTCCGCTACCTGCGCGCGATGCGGCCGCACATCGCATGCTTCTGGACCACGGGCGAGGACCTCGGCCTCACCCAGGACCTCGTCGACCGCGCCGCCGCCGAGGCCGGGCTCGTCTCCTCGATCCAGGCCGTCTACCCGCTGCTCGACGACGAGGCCGCCGCCCGCCGCCGGCTCGCCGACGCCTTCGCCGTGGACGTCGACGGCATCGGCCTCGACGAACTGGCGGGCGGCTGCGGCGTCGCCGAGTCCGTCCTCACGGCCCTGGACCGGGCGGGCGTGCCCCACGCGGGCACCCGCGTCGCGGTGCAGGGCTTCGGGACCATGGGCGGCGCGACCGCCCGCTTCCTGGCCCGCGCCGGGCTGACGGTCGTGGCCGTCGCCGACGTCAAGGGCACCGTCGCCAACCCCGCCGGCCTGGACGTCGAGGCGCTGCTCGCCGCCCGCGACGCGTACGGCACGGTCGACCGCGCCGCCCTGCGGGAGGGGGACACGGAACTGCCCGGCGACGCCTGGCTGTCCGCGGACGCGGACGTGCTGGTGCCGGCGGCCGTCTCGTACGCGATCGACGCGGACAACCAGGCCGCGATCACCGCCCGCTGGATCGTCGAGGCGGCGAACATGCCGGTGCTGCCGGAGGCCGAGGAGCTGCTGACCGCGCGCGGGATCACCGTCCTGCCGGACGTCGTCGTCAACTCCGCGACCAACGCCTGGTGGTGGTGGACCCTGTTCGGCGACATCGGCGCCGACGCCGACGAGGCGTTCGCCCACATCCGGCGCTCCATGCGGGCCCTCGTCGAGCAGGTCCTCACCCGCGCCGAGGCCGACGGGACCACTCCGAGGACCGCCGCGCACGGCGTCGTCGCGGACCGCCTGCCGGTGATCGCCGAGCGCTACGGCTGGTACGCATGAGCCTCGACGCCCTCTTCGACCCGCGCTCCGTCGCCGTCGTCGGAGCCTCCGCCAACCCCGCGAAGTGGGGCTACTGGCTGGCCGCCGGGGCGCTCGCCGGCCGGCGCCGGCGCACGGTCCACCTGGTCAACCAGCGCGGCGGCGGCCTCGACGGCGTCCCGTTCCTGCCGGACCTGGGCGCCGTGCCGACCGTGCCCGAGCACGTCGTGGTCGCGGTGCCGCCGCAGCAGGTGCGGTCCGTGGTGGTGGACGGGCTCGCGGTCGGCGCACGCTGCTTCACCGTCATCACCTCGGGCGGTTCCGACCCGGCCGAGGAGCGCGAACTCGCCGCGCTGGTCACCGCGCACGGCGGGCGGCTGCTCGGCCCCAACTGCATGGGCGTCGTCGACACCACGACGGAACTGTGCCTGAGCTGGGGCGAGTTCCCGGCCGGATCGGTGGGACTGGTGTCGCAGAGCGGTAACCTCGCCCTCGAGATCGGCCGGCTCCTCGGCCGCGCCGGACAGGGCTTCTCCCGGTTCGTGTCGCTCGGCAACCAGCGCGACATCGACGCGGCGGACGCCCTCGACGCGCTGATCGCCCACGAGCCCACGCGGGTGCTCGCCGCGTACGTCGAGGACTTCCGCGACGGCCGCCGCCTCGCCCGTACGCTGGCCGCCGCGCACGCCGCCGGCAAGCCCGTACTCCTGCTCACCCTCGGCCGCAGCGCCGCCTCCGGGCGCGCCGCCGCCTCCCACACCGGCGCGCTGGTGAGCGCCCGCGCGGTCGTGGAGTCCGTCTGCCGCGACACCGGCGCGGTGCTGCTCGACTCCGCCGGCGAACTCGTGGACGCGGCCGTCCTG
Source organism: Streptomyces tritici (assembly GCF_048500665.1). Taxonomy (NCBI): domain Bacteria; kingdom Bacillati; phylum Actinomycetota; class Actinomycetes; order Kitasatosporales; family Streptomycetaceae; genus Streptomyces; species Streptomyces tritici. Next base: position 141,093 of record NZ_CP183183.1, on the reverse strand, counting down.
TTGACGGCGGCGGGGGAGCGGCTCGCGGGGCAGGCCGATGGCGTCCCACGTCCCCAGCGGCCGCTGCGCGTCGCCGTCGTCGGGGACAGCGGCGGCCAGGGCGCGCTGGCCGCCGACGCGCTGGTCGCGCGCGGGCTCGACGTGCCCGTGCTCGACGAGCCCACCCGGGGCGCCGTCGCCGCCCACCTGCCCGGCCGCACCGGCGGCGGCAACCCCGTCGACCTCGCCGGCGCGGGGGAGGCCGATCTGCGGAACTACGCCCGGATCACGCGCGCGCTGCTCGACGCCGGGGACACCGACGCCACCGTGCTCACCGGCTACTTCGGCGACTACGCCACCGCCAATCCCGCGCAGGCCGAGGAGGAGTGCGCGGTGGCCGGCGAGCTGGGCGAGGCCGCCCGGCAGGCCGGCCGGGTGCTCGTCGTGCACACCATGGCCCGCGACACCCCCGCCCTGACGGTCCTGCGCGAGTACGGCGTCCCCGTCTACGAGCGCATCGAGCAGGCCGCGACCGCCCTGGCGTACGCGGCCCGCCGGGGCAGCGGCGGCGTCCGGCCGCCGGCCGCGCTGCCCGGTCCGCCGCCCGGCCACCGGCTCACGAGCGGCGGCTACGAGTCCGTCCGCGAGCTACTCGCCGCCCACGGACTGGACTTCCCCGTCGCCGAGTTCGTCACCACCGCCGACGGCGCCGCCGACGCCGCCCGCCGCCGCACCGGCTACCCGCTGGTCCTCAAGGCGATGGACCTCGCGCACAAGACGGAGGCCGGGGGCGTGGCCCTCGGGATCGCGGACGAGGCCGCACTGCGCGCCGCCTTCGCGCGGATGCGGACGGCCACCGGCGCGGCCCGGTACGCCGTGGAGCGGATGGTGACCCCTCCGCACGCGGTCGAACTGATCGCCGGCGTCCGGCACGACCCCGCTTTCGGCCCGGTCGCCATGGTCGGACTCGGCGGCGTCACCGCCGAACTCCACGCCGACACCGCCCTCGCCCTCGCCCCGCTCACCCCGCACCGCGCCCGGGACCTGCTCCTCTCGCTGCGCCACGCGCCCCTGCTCACCGGCTGGCGCGGCGCGCCCGCCGTGGACCTCGACGCCGCCGCCGAGGCGCTGTGCGCGCTCGCCCGGGCGGCCGTCGCGCACCCCGAACTCGGCGAACTCGAAGTCAATCCGCTGCTGGTCCACCCGGGCGGCGCCGTCGCCCTCGACGCCCATGGAGTGCTCACGTGACGACTGCGCAGACCGGCCGGTTCGCGGGCCGTACCTATCTGGTGACCGGCGGCGGCAGCGGCATCGGCCGCGCCGTCGCCCTCGCGCTGACCGCCGAGGGCGCGCGCGTCGCCGTCGCCGGCCGCACCCCGGAGCGGCTGGACGAGACGGTCGCCCTGGCCGCGAAGGCCGGTGGCGAGGCGCTCGCCGTACCGACGGACGTCCGCGACCCGGAGGCCGTGGACGCGCTGGTGGCTGCCGCCGTCGAGCGGTTCGGCCGCGTCGACGGACTGGTGAACAACGCGGCCGGGAACTTCGTCGTCCCCGGCATCGACCTGTCCCCGGGCGGCTGGCGGGCCGTCGTCGACATCGTCCTCAACGGCTCGTACTACTGCACCCGCGCCGTCGCCCGCCGGCTGCGCGAGCAGGGCACGGGCGGCTCGATCCTCTCCGTCATCGCCACCTACGCCTGGCACGGCCACCCGGGCACCGTCCACTCCGCCGCCGCCAAGGCCGGAGTCCTGGCGATGACGCGCACCCTCGCGGTGGAGCTCGCCCCGCTCGGCATCCGTCTCAACTGCATCGCCCCCGGCCCGACGGAGACGGCCGGCGCCGGAGCGGCGCTGTGGGCCGGCGACGAGGCCCGCGCGGAGGTCCTGGCGACCGTGCCCGCGGGCCGCTTCGCGGACCCGGCGGAGATCGCCGACGCCTCCCTGTTCCTGCTGGGCGACGGCGCCTCGTACCTGACGGGGGAGTGCCTGACGGTCGACGGCGGGCAGTGGCTCGGCAAGCAGGTGTACGGCCGGACTTCCGCGGTGTAGCCGACGGACACGGAGGATAGGGGGCGGCTCCGGCCGCCCCCTTCCTCCTTGCCTCCGTGCGGTGTTCAGCTCTTGGTGCGGCGGGTCTTCGCGCCCAGCGCGTAGAAGACGAGGCCGATCACGGCGATGATCAGCAGCGGCACCACCTGGCTCAGCGTGTACGCGAGGCGCTGCCCGGCGAAGGCCTCCGGCAGGGAGTCGGCCGGGGAGCCCTCCGTGCCGAACCAGCCCACGCCGAAGCCCGGCCAGATCAGCACGACCACGGTGAACGCCACGAGCCCGGTCGCCAGCGCCGTCACGATCCACGCGCCGGCCCGGCCGCCGGGCACCGAGTACGGCCGCGGCGCGTCCGGGTACTTGCGGCGCAGCGCCAGCAGGCTCGGGAAGGTGATCACGTACGAGATGAACGTCGTGCAGATCGTCAGGCCGATGCCCGCCGCGAAGTACTTCTCGCCGTCGCCCTCGGTGAGGTCGAGCGCGACCACCAGCAGGATCGAGGCGAGCACCGCCGACAGCAGGTTGACCCGCACCGGCGTGCTGTGCTTCTCGGATATCGTGCCCAGCCAGGCCGGCCCGGCGCCGTCCGCGCAGGCCACCGCCTGGGCGCGGTGGGCGCCCATCGCCCAGGTGACGCCGGAGGTCAGCAGACCGATGATCAGGCCCGCGGCGGCGATCCCGCCGAAGACCGCGCCCGCCCCGGTGAGCGTGACGGTGCCGTCGGCGGCGATCGAGCCGCCGTAGACGGTGAACACCGCCTTGCAGGCGTCGATGAACCCGCCCAGACTGCCGATCCGGTCGCTCGGCAGCACGAAGAGGATGCCGAGGATCGGGCCGCCGTACAGCACCAGCGCGGCGAAGCCGGAACGCAGGATGGAGAGCGGGATGTCACGGCGCGGGTTGCGCATCTCCTCGGCGGCCGAACTGGGCAGCTCGAAACCGACGTAGTTGAAGATCAGCACGGGGACCAGGGCGACGAAGCCCGCGTACGTCGGCGCGAACTCGTCGAGCGGCAGCGGGTGGACGCCGTTCCGCACGGCGAACACGACGACGGAGACGAGGAAGAAGCCGAGCAGCACGATGCGCGCGAACGCCCCGGCGATCGGCACCCATTTGCCGACCCGCACGGACTGGACGACGGCCAGCGCCCCGCCCCAGATGAACACGAGCCCGGCGACGTACTTCCACAGGCCCGGCAGCGGAGTGAAGAACTCCTCCCAGGTGGTGAGGGCGATGATGCACAGACTGCCGCCCACCCAGACCGGGTTGGAGATCCAGTACAGGATCTGGTTGAGGCCCGCGGTGAGCCGGCCGAACGCGAGCCGGGTCCACACGTACGGGCCGCCCTGGACCGGGAACGCGGAGCCGAGCTCGGCGACGAGCAGCCCGTACGGGAGGAAGAACAGCAGGGCCAGGACGGCCATCCAGGTCAGCCCCTGCGGGCCCTGCGCCGCGACCGAGCCGATCGTGTCGAGGCCGACGAGCGTGCAGATGAGGAACAGCAGGACGTCGAAGCGGCGCAGCTCCTTGCGGAGCCGGCCGCGCTGTTCGTCCCAGCCCTCGGAGAGGTCGGGGGTCGCGGGTTCGCGGTCTCTGCTGGAGGTGACGGGTGTCTGGGTCACGGGGCGGACTCCTACGGCGGCACGGGGAGGGGCACGTACGGGAGCGGCACAGTTCTGCTGACTGAACGGCCAGTCAGTAGCCAGCACTGTGAGCCCGGCCACACGACACTGTCAAGGGCTGTGTAGGGTGAAGCCGTGGCCAGAGTGCGGTTGAGCGTGGAGGAGCGGCGCGCGGAGATCCTGCGCGTCGCCGTCGAGCAGATCGAGGCCCGTGGCGTGAGCAACGTCCGCCTCGCGGACGTCGCCTCGGAACTGGGCGTCAGCAGCTCCCTGGTGCTGTACCACTTCTCCAGCAAGGAGCTCCTCGTCGCCGAGGCGTTCGCCCACGCCGCGGCCGGCGACCTCGAGCAACTGCGCACCCTGCTCCGCAAGCCCCGCACCAGCGCCACCCGGCGACTGCGCGCGGCCCTGCGCTGGTACGCGCCCACCGGCCAGGCCAAAGGCTGGCGGCTGTGGATCGAGGGCTGGGCCGCCGCACTGCGCGAACCGGCCCTGCGGAAGGTCACCCACGACCTCGACCAGGAGTGGAAGTCCGCGATCGCCGAGGTCGTCGCGGAGGGCGTGGCGGCCGGCGAGTTCCAGTGCACCGACCCCGCCGACGCGGCCTGGCGGCTCACCGCGTTCCTCGACGGACTGGCCGTCCAGACCACCTCCTACCGGGCGCCGCTCACCCGCACCCGGATGCAGGAGTGGGTCGACGACGCGCTGGTGCGCGAACTCGGCGTCTCCCACGAGACCCTGACGACCGCTCGCTGAGCGGACCCCTCCTCCATCCGTCTCGGGAAGTCGTCCGTGTCGCAAGCATTGACGCGTACGTCAGCGTTGCTCCATCCTCTCGGCCCATGGAGAGACGGAGCGCACCGCATCTGCTCGCATCCGAAGTCGTCGTCGTGGGCGGCGGATACGCCGGTCTGTCCGCCGCGCTCCGACTCCACGACCACGCCGTCGACGTCACCCTCGTCGAGGCCGCCGACCGGGTCGGCGGACGGGTCCTCAGCGAGACCCGCCCCGACGGGACGATCCTCGACCACGGCGGCCAGTGGGTCGGCCCCACCCAGACCCGGCTCCTCGCCCTCGCCGCCCGCTTCGCCTGCCCGACCTTCCCGACCTGGGAGAAGGGCAGTCACATCGAGGTCCGGCACGACGGCGCCCGCGTCCCCTACACCGGCGCCGCGCCCGCCGGCGCGCCGGGCGTCGCCGCGTACGCGCGCGTCACCGGCCTGCTCGACGCCCACGCCCGCACCGTGGACACCGCCCGCCCCTGGCGCACCCCCCGCTTCGCGGAGTGGGACGCGCTCAGCGCCGGGGACTGGTTCCACGCCGAGATCGACGACGCCGACGCGCTGCGCCGGCTCGCCCTCGCCGTCCAGGGGCTGTGGTGCACCGAGCCCGACGAGATCTCCCTCTTCCACGTGCTCTTCTACATCGCCGCCGCAGGCGGCTTCGAGCAGCTGATGGAGACCCGGGGCTGCGCCCAGGACAGCCGGTTCACCGGCGGCGCCGCGGCCCCGGCGCGTGCGATCGCCGACCTGCTCGGCGACCGCGTCCGGCTCGGCGAGCCCGCGCGGGCGATCACCTGCGACGCCGACGGCGTCCGCGTACGGACCCGGAGCCTGGAGATCCGCGCCCGCCGCGCCGTCGTGGCCCTGCCCCCGCACGCCGTGCGCGACGTGGAGTTCGGCCCGCCGCTGCCGCGGGCGCGCGGGGGCTGGCTGGAGGGGAACCCGATGGGCCGCGTCGCCAAGGTCCACGCCGTCTACGCCACGCCGTTCTGGCGCGAGGCCGGTCTCTCCGGCGTGGCGACCCTCTACGACGAGGGGCCGGTCGGCGTCGTGTTCGACAACTCGCCGGAGGACGCGTCCTGCGGGATCCTCGTCGGCTTCGTGTACGGGCGCCGGCTCGACGCGTTCACGGCCCTGGACGCCTCCGCCCGGCGCTCCGCCGTGCTGGCCTCCTTCACCCGGGTAGTGGGCCCGCGCGCCGGGTCGCCGCGTCTGTACACGGAGCAGGACTGGACGCGGGACCCGTACGCTCGCGGCGGCTACGAGGCGTACGCGCGGCCGGGCGCGTGGAGCCGTCACGGCGAGGCCGGCTGGCGCACGCCCACCGGCCCGCTGCACTGGGCGGGCACGGAGACCGCGTCGGAGTGGAACGGCTACATCGACGGCGCGGTGTCGTCGGGCCTGCGTGCGGCCGACGAGGTGCTCCGGGCGGTGCGGGGGTGAGCCGGGCGGAGGGGGACGGCGCGGTGGAGGGGCGGTGAGCCGGATGAAGGAGGACGGCGCGGGCGGTGGCGCGGTCGGCCCGGCGGTGGAGGACGGCGCGGTGGTGAGCGGGGCGGAGGGGGACGGCGCGGTCGCGGGTCGGGCAGACGGGGACGGCGCGGTCGTGGCGCGGGCGCGGCTCGTCGTACGGTCCGCGGGGCTCAGCCAGCGCGCGTTCGCCGCCCGCATCGACATGGATCCCACGGCCCTGTCCAAGGCCCTCAACGGCGGCCGCCGGCTCGCCGGCCACGAACTCGCGGCCATCGCCCGTGTCGGCGGGGTCTCCCTGCGCTATCTGCGCACCGGCCAGGGGCGCGGCCCGGCCGCGCCGCCGCAGGGCGCGGCGACCGGCGCGCGCGGCCGGGCCGAGGCGCTGGACGCGGAGGCGCGGCGGGCCCAGATCCTGGAGGAGACCGCCAGGCTGATCGCCCGCCGGGGGTTCCACCGGGTCCGGGTCGCCGACATCGCCGCCGCCTGCGGCACCAGCACCGGCACGATCCACTACCACTTCCCGACGAAGGCCGACGCCCTGCGCGCCGCCCTGCGGCACTACGCGGACCGTCTCCAGCAGCGCATGGAGGCCGAGTTCAGGGACGCGCAGGGGCCGGCCGAGAAGCTGCGCCGGCTGGTCGAGCTCCAGCTCGTCGCGGGCGACGAGGACCACGACGAATGGTCGGTGTGGATCCAGTCCTGGAACGAGGCCGTCGTCGAGCCCGCGCTGCGTGAGGGCCAGCGACTCGTCTACGCCCGCTGGCGGCAGACCGTACTCGACCTCGTGCGCGAGTGCGGGCGCGCCGGGCTGCTCGCCCCCGGCGCCGATCCCGAGGCGCTCACCAGCAGGTTCACCGCCCTGACGGACGGTCTGGCGATCCAGGTCCTCGCCGGGAACGGCGAGATGACGCTGCCGCGGATGCGGGAGCTGCTGCTCGACGCCTTCGAGCCGCACCTGAGTCTCCGCTGAGTCCGGCCGGAGGGCATTCACCGCGCTCGGAATGGGCATGTCAAGTGCGGCCCCGGTGCGCCCGCGTGAACGCGGGTGCACCGACCCCCCATCCGACCAAGGGAGCCGCAGTGAAGTACAGACGCCCCCTCGCCAAGGCAGCGCTCACGCTGGGCAGTTCGCTCGCCCTGATCGTCGCCCTCCCCGGCACCGCCCTCGCCGCCCCGCCCCCGGCCCTTCCGGCCAACGCGGACGGTCTGGAGCAGACCTTCCAGCCGGCCTACGACTACGACACCGACGGCTGCTACCCCACCCCGGCGATCGGCCCCGACGGAACGCTCAACCCCGGCCTCAACCCCACCGGGGCCCTGAACGGCCAGTGCCGCGACTCCTGGGACCTCACCAACACCAACGGCTACTCCCGCTCCACGTGCAACAACGGCTGGTGCGCCGTCCTCTACGCGCTCTACTTCGAGAAGGACCAGGCGCTCCCCGGCAGCAGCCTCGGCGGCCACCGCCACGACTGGGAGCACGTCGTCGTCTGGATCCAGAACAACCAGGCGCAGTACGTCGCCACCTCGGCCCACGGCGACTTCGACGTGTACGCGCGCGACCGCATCCGCTGGGACGGCACCCACCCCAAGGTCGTCTACCACAAGGACGGTTGGAGCACGCACTGCTTCCGCCCCGCCAACACCAACGACGAACCGCCCGAGAACCACCAGCGCACCTGGCAGTTCCCCGCCCTGGTCGGCTGGAACGGCTACCCGGCCGGCATCCGGGAGAAGCTCAGCGCGGCCGACTTCGGCAGCGCCCACTTCGGCCTCAAGGACGGCAGCTTCAAGGACCACCTGGCGAAGGCCAAACCGGCCGGAATCCCGTTCGACCCGTATGCCTGACACGATGGCGGGATGAAGCCACCCGGAGCAGCGTCCCGCCGCCGTCTGCTGATCGATTCCCTGACCGTCGTGGCGGCCGCCGCCCCGGAACAGGAGGCGTGGCTGGCCGCGTACGGCGTCGTGGCCGACGAGATCGCCCTGGACTTCGACCACGCCGTCCGCCTGGCCGACGGCCTCGTGGCGGACGGCGCGCTCGATCCGGCCGTGCTGCCCGAACTGCGGGAACTGGACCTGCTCTTCGCCTCGATGAGCGGCGAGGAGCAGGCGGACCGCTGGACGACGGACGCCCTGGCGGTCGACCCGGGCTGGAACGAGGCCCGGCGCCTCGCGCGCCGGGTTCTCGTCGCGGAGCTGGGGGAGTGGCGGCGGCCGCTGCCGGAGATCACCGTGATCCGCTGACGGCCGCGCGCCGCAGGCTCCATGCCGCACGCCTCCCGCGTCGCTCGTCGCCCCGGCGGTCACACGCGCCCCGTGCCCCGGCCCCGCCGTGGTGGAGTCGGGAAGGCGTCATGACGATTCCGTGAAACTTGCCCGTCACTCTGGTGCTCACGCCAGCGCACTTCGCGCTCTTCGATCGGGGGAACCGCACATGAGCACCGTCCTGAGAGCAACCGTCGCCCTCGCCGCCCTGTCGGCGCTGACCCTGACGGCCTGCGGCCCGTCCGAGGACGGCGCGGCCGGCGCGCCCACCGCCCCGTCGACCTCCGCGCCCGCCACGCCGGCGGAGGACCCCGGCACCGCGGAGCCCACCGGCCCCTCGGAGCCGTCGAAGAAGCCGGCAGGGAAGCCGGCGGGCAAGCCGGCGGGCAAGAAGCCCGCGAAGAAGCCGGGCGGTACCGGTGGCGGGGGCTCGACGGACCCCGACTTCGACGTCTTCCCCTGCAGCACCTTCGACGTCACGTTCACCGCCACCCTGGCGGAGCCCACGACCAGCAGCTACCTGCTGAAGATCACCAACAAGAGCGGCAGACCCTGCAAGGCCCTCGGCCACCCCGTCGTCACCTTCGGCAGCCTCGACGGCGCGGCCACGGAGCGCGGGACGGCGCCCGGCATCGAGGACGCCATCCGTCTCGCCCCCGGCCAGTCCGCCTACGCCGGACTCATGGGCGGGCTCGCCGACGGCACGGGCAGGACGGTCGACTCCATCGCCATGACGATGAACACCGAGTCGGACCTGGAGCAGATCCCGCTCAAGGCCGCCACCCCCGGCCTGTACGTCGCATCGGACAAGAACTCCGTGACCGCTTGGGCCACCAACGCCGAGGACGCCCTCAGCTGAGGGCCCGCCGGTACGCGGTCGCTCAGCGCGCCTCGCGCCACATGCCCCACAGGACGGGGCCGCCGCCCGGCAGCCGCACCTCGTGGCGGACGGTGAAACCGAAGTGGGAGTAGAACGGCAGGTTGGACTCCTTCGAGGACTCCAGGTAGGCCGGCAGGCCCGCCGCGTCGGCCTTCGCCAGCCCCGAACGCAGCAGCGCCGCGCCCTGGCCCTGTCCCTGCGCGGCGGGGTCGGCCCCGATCAGCGCCAGATACCAGTGCGGTTCCTGCGGCGTGTGCTGCGCGGCCGCCCCGACGGCGTCCCGGAACACCCCGGCGCGGTCGCCGAGGATGTTCTGCAGCTCCTGGATCGTCTCCGCGTCCGGGACCGCCTTGTCCTGGGCCTCCGGCGGCACCCAGAAGGCCGCCGCGTCCGCGGTGCGCTCGCAGACCGCGTTGCGCAGGTACTGGCGGGTGAACAGCGTGCCGAAGTAACTCGTCAGCGACGCCTCGCGGGTGGCGGCGTCGGGGAAGAACCACCGCATCATCGGGTCGTCGTCGAAGGCCAGGGCGAGGGACCGGCTGATCCGTCCGGCATCGTCGATTGCGGCCGCTCGGGGCGTATTCGTGTTCGACATGCGGACATTGTGCACCTCGTGATCTTGGTCGGTGCGGGTGGGGTCGGGTGGCCGTCGGGGCGGCTGACATACTCCCGTCCATGGACACCGGGCTGATCGACGACGGGGCGCGCACCGCGGACTGGACGCTGCGGGCCGCGACTCCGGCGGACGTCGAGGCCGTCGCGGAGCTGCGGGCCGTGGTCCTGCGCGCCGACCTGGAGCGGCTCGGCCGGTACGACGAGCACCACGTCCGTCAGCGGCTGCGGGACCACTTCTCCGTCGACCACACCCGCGTCGTCCTGGTGGACGGCGCGTTCGCCGGGAGCATCGCGCTGCGGCCCCGCGACGGCCGCGAGTGGCTGGAGCACTTCTACCTCGCACCCCGCCTTCAGGGCCGCGGGGTCGGCACGGCCGTCCTCGCCTCCGAGCTGCGGGCCGCCGACGCGCGCGGCGCGACCGTGGCCCTCCAGGTGCTGCAGGGCAGCCCGGCCCGCCGCCTGTACGAGCGGCACGGCTTCACCGTCGAGACGGAGGACGCGATCGACGTGTTCATGGTCCGCCCGGCAGGGGGACGGGTCCGGTGACCGCCCAGGACCCCACCTGCTGCTTCTGCGGCCGGATCGTCGACCTCGCCCAGGACGCGGCGGCCACCGAACTCAGGCTCGGCGCCGTCGACCCGGCGCGGGGCGGCGACGTCCGGCAACGGGCCTACGCGCACTCGGCCTGCCTGCGCGCACGGGTCCACCCCGACATCGACCTCTGGTTCGAGTTCTGAGACGGCCGGCCGAGGGGACAGGAGAACGACCATGGCCACGGCACGCACCCCGCGCGCCAAGTGGATCGAGGAAGGCATGCGGGCGCTGTCCGCCGGCGGCCCGGAGGCCGTCCGGATCGAGGCGCTGGCCCAGGCCCTCGGCGTCACCAAGGGCGGTTTCTACGGGTACTTCCGCAACCGGGGCGCGCTGCTCACCGAGATCCTCGACACCTGGGAACGCGAGGTCACGGAGAGCGTGATCGCACGCGTCGAGGCCGACGGGGGAGACGCCCGGGAGAAACTGGTCCGCCTGTTCGAGCTCGCCAACTCCGCCGAGGCCGCCGACGGCATGACCGGCCTGGCCGCCGAACTGGCCGTCCGCGACTGGGCCCGGCGCGATCCGGCCGTTGCCGAACGCCTCCGCCGCGTCGACAACCGCCGCATCGCCTACCTCCGCAGCCTCTTCGGCGCGTTCTGCCCCGACGAGGCAGAGGTCGAGGCCCGCTGCCTCCTCGCCTTCTCCCTCCGCATCGGCAACCACTACATCGCCGCCGACCACGGCCCCCGCAGCCGCACCCAGGTCATCGCCCTCACGAGGAGCTGGCTCCTCGCCTGACCGGCGGAAGTCAGCACTGACCTGCGGGTACGCCGGCGGGGTCAGCCGATCGGTGGATGCCCGGGTCCGCCATGTCGCCCGGCGGGCGCGGTCGGCGGGCCGACCGGGCGGCGGCGGCGGGACCAGGGTGGAGGACAGAGCGGGACGGCGTGACTGCCGCCCGGTCTCCGGTCCCGGACGATTCCGGGGCGGGACCCCGACGGCCGCGAGGAACCAGCGACCATGAAGAAGATCTCGATGCGGACCCATGTCCTGACCGGCGGCCTCACTCTGGCCGCGCTCGGCGCCGGCGCCTTCGGCGCGGTGTCCGCGAACGCCGCCACCCCGGCCGCCGCGCCCGCCGCCGCGGTCGCGAAGGCGGATGCCGCCGCCGGGAACACGACGCAGTCGACGCACCTGACGATCGAGGCCGCCACCGAGGCCGCGCAGGCCGCCCTGGACGCCGCGAAGGCGGAGAACCAGCACGTCTCCGTCGCCGTCGTCGACCGCAACGGCAACACCCTCGTCACCCTCCGTGGCGACGGTGCCGGCCCGCAGTCGTACGAGTCCGCCGAGAAGAAGGCGTACACCGCCGTCTCCTGGAACGCCACGACCTCCACCCTGGCCGGCCGCCTCGCCCAGACGCCGAACCTGAAGGACATCCCCGGCATCCTCTTCCTCGGCGGCGGCACCCCGATCACCGCCGAAGGCGCGCCCGTCGCCGGCATCGGCGTGGCCGGCGCCCCGTCCGGCGACCTGGACGAGAAGTTCGCCCGGGCCGGTGTCGCCGCCATCGACTGACGCCACGTACGTGGAAGGGCAGCCCCCGCCGCCCGACTCGTGGCACACTCGCGGAAGAGCCTGGTGTTCCCCGTTCATCAGGCTCCCCCGCAAGGCCCCACCGGCCTCCCCCGTCCGGTGGGGCCGCCCGCTATCTGCCGGTCACCGTGACGCGCAGCGTGTACGGGCGGCCGGTGCTGATGGCCTCGGCCTGTTCCCGCAGGTCGCTCCACGAGAACCCGAGCAGCGCGCGATCCGCGGCGTCCTTCAGCGCAGGCAGGATCTCGTGCGGCGGACGCCCGCGATATTCGGCGGCGAGCTCGGCGAACGCCTGCTGATAGGGGACACCGTGCCCGTCCGCACTGTCGGCCAGCAGACGGTTGAGGTGCTGCCGGTTCACACTGATCTTGCCCATGACCGCTCCCTGCGCCGGTGGACCAGCACCCTGCCGGCCCTTCACCGACGACGTTACGAGGGGGGTCTGACAGTCCCCGTCCGTCACATCGTCGGCGCCTCGAACACCGGAGCGGGGGCGCCGTGGCGACCTCATGCCAATGAGTGACCGGTGTGCGTAGGCGTCGCGGACGGGGGCAGGACTTTTCTGACCAGTGGATCATCGCTGGACGAAACGCACGCTCGGGGGTACCGCCATGTCTTCGTCGATCCCGGCCGTCGAGCCGGTCTTCACCGCCGACTTCACGTCCACGCAGCAGTGGGTCGCCGGCCGCTCCTGGGCCTATCCCGACGGCGGACCGGTCAACCCCGGCGACAACAAGCTCGACCATCTGACCGCCGACCCCGACTACAGCCGCTCGGGGGTGTTCCGGGCGCGCCGGCGCCGGGACGGCCTGTGGGACGCCGGGCTGCTCACCACCGAGGGCAGTGCCGAGGGCTTCCAGGTGCGCGCGGGCGACATCCTGGAGGCCCGCGTCCGGCTGCCCGAGGAGTTCGGGGCCTGGCCGGCGATCTGGACCTGGCGGGACGGCGGCCAGGAGATCGACGTCTTCGAGTACCACCCGGACAACCCCGACCTGCTGGAGCTGTCGAACCGGGTCCGCGGCGGGTACCACTACCACCGCGACCCCGGCATCCGGCCCGGCGGCTGGGTGCGGCTGCGCACGGAGTTCGGGGCCGACTCGGTGGTGTGGTCCGTCGACGACACGGAGGTGTACGCGGACGGGCGCGGCGTCGGCCGCTCCTGGCACGCCTACCTGATCGTCAACCTCTCCGTCTGCGCGGGCCGTTACCACCCGGCGCCGGACCCCGAGGCCACGGAGATGTCGTACGAGGTCAGGGACCTGCGCGTGCTCCGCGGCCCCGGCTCGCGGCCAAGCGGCCCGCAGCCGCCTACCGTGCCCGCTCAGCCCACGCCCGCTCCCACTTCCGGGTCAGGGCCGGGTAGACGATGAGGTACCGGAACGGGGCGATGGCGGCCATGTAGGCGCGTCCGAAGCGGCCGTTGGGCTTCACCAGCACCGCCATCCGCAGCTCGTGGTCCCCGTCGTCGCCGGGGGCCCAGCCGAGGTGCATCACGGTGTGCACGGTCTTGTTGGCGAGTTCCCGCGCGGCCTCGTCGGCCAGTTCGTACACGGGCTTGAGCGGCATCGCCGGATCGTCCGGCCCGCGCGGCGCGGCGAGCAGGTCGTCCGGCAGCCGGTCGCGCAGGGAGCCGACCCGCCGGCCGATGCCCGCGTCCGGCCGGTCCCAGCCGAGCAGCGCGCCGAGCTTCCACCGCACGGCGAACAGGAACCGGGCGGGCAGCGGCTGTTGGCCGAGCCCGCCGGTGGCGCGCATCGCGGCCAGCATCGCCGGGAAGTCGTCGGGCCCGGCGCCCGGGGTGCGGAAGGACCACACGTCCTCGACGACGAAGTCGCGGGCGAGTTCGTGGATACGCCAGGGCAGTTCGGTGTAGGCGGTCGTGGCACGTTTGGGCACGGTGCGACCTCGCTTCTATACGGTGCCGTATAAGTAAGGAGCACGCTAGCGGACACCGCCCGGCGACGCTGCGGCGGGGGTCAACCACCGCCGGACGCATGCGGATTCGCGTCCACGCTGTTTGGCCCAGGAGGCCGGGACGATCTAGCGTCGGGGCAGCGATGGTGCCGCACGTCCGCGCGCACCGCCATCGGCCCTCGGGGAGACCATGTCCAACGGGAACGTGTCCATCGACAGCACCCAAGCGCCCGTCACCTTCATCACGGGCGGGTCGAGCGGGATCGGCGCCGAGACCGTGCGCCGCCTGCTGGACCTCGGCCACCGGGTGGCCGCCACCGGGCGCAGCGCGAAGAAACTCGCCCTGCTGGCCGAGGCGGCCCAGGACGCGGGCGCCGGGGACCGGCTGCTGACGTTCGAGAGCGACGCGGCGGACTGGGAGCAGGTGTCGTCGGCGGTCGACGAGACGGTGCGGGCGTTCGGACGGCTGGACTACGCGATCGCCAACGCCGGGTACGCGACCAACGGCACGGTCGAGACCGGCGACCCGGAGGAGTGGCGGGGCATGGTGCTGACCAACGTCCTCGGCCCCGCCCTGCTGGTACGGGCCGCCCTCCCCGCGCTCAAGGAGTCGAAGGGTCGCGTGGTGCTGGTCGGCAGCGTCGCCGGCTTCAAGAACACGCCCGGCAACCTGTACTCCATGACGAAGTTCGCGGTGACCGGCCTGGCGGAGAACGTCCGCATGCTGGTGACCGGCTACGGCATCGGCACGACGCTCATCGCCCCCGGCCGCGTCCGGACCCCCTTCTGGGACCCGCGCCCCGGCGGCGCCGACGCGGCGGGCGTCATGATCTCCGCCGAGCAGCTCGTGGACACCGTCGTCTGGGCGATCTCCCAGCCGCGCGGCGTGGACGTGAACACCCTCGTGGTCCGGCCGATCGGCCAGTCGAACTAGGACTTGTCCGGCCGATCGTGTACGGAGCCAGATGACGAGGGTTGCGGCAGTCGCGGTCCCGAGGAAGACGTAGCCGCGCTTGTCGTAGCGGGTGGCTACTGCTCTGGCGTGCTTGAGCCGGTTGATCGCCCGCTCGACGGTGTTGCGTTCCTTGTACCGCTCTTCGTCGAAGCCGGGTGGCCGTCCGCCGCGTGACCCTTTGCGCAGGCGGGCGGCCTGACTGTCGCTCTTCTCCGGAATCGTGTGCCGGATGCTCTGGCGCCGCAGATACTCGCGGCATGGGCCGTTGCTGTAGGCCTTGTCGGCGGCGAGGCTGTCAGGCTTCTTGCGTGGCCTGCCCGCCCGATGCGCGGGACTCGGATCTTCTCCAGCACGGGCTTGAACTGGGTGCAGTCCGCCCGCTGCCCTGGCGTGATGATCAGGGACAGCGGGCGGCAGCGGCCGTCCGCGCTCAGGTGGAGCTTGGTGGTGAACCCGCCGCGCGAGCGGCCCAGGCCTTCACCTCCTGCACCGCCTCCACCAGGCGGGCGGCGAGGCTCTGCCACGGTGTTTCGCCCTGGTGTTCTGCCGCTGCGTCCCCCTTTGAGGCGGGAGTCGGCGGTGGTTCTGTGCGGGCGCCGGCGGCGTGCTGATGTGCCCGCACGATGGTGGAGTCGATCGAGATGTCCCAGTCGATCTCCCCGGCCGCGTCGGCCTCGGCCTGGACTTGCTGGAGCAGGCGTTCCCAGGTTCCGTCGGCCGACCACAGGCGATGGCGTTCATAGATGGTCTTCCACGGGCCGAACCGTTCGGGCAGGTCACGCCACTGAATGCCGGTCCGCACCCGGTGCAGAATCCCGTCGATCACCTGCCGGTGATCCCGCCACCTGCCACAACGCCTGTTGCCGACCGGCAGGAACGGCCGCAGCCGTTCCCACCCGGCATCCGACAGATCTCCCCGCCCCATGTCCACATCAACGACACAACGGCGGAGCAGTCACATGATCGGCCGGACAAGTCCAAGCCTCCTCGACAGTCCTCACCGAGCCGGCAGCCGAGGCAGTACCGGCACAGCAGCTCCGGGAGTATGCGTCAGGGAGAAAGCAGAATCCCATGGATGCGATGTCGACAGGATTCTGTGCCGACTGGGCGGAATGGCCTTCAGCTGTGCTGGTCGCAGTCCTTTGCCATCAATGCCTTTGCTTGGCCGCTGTCGACAGGGATGAGCTGGACCTGATCGATCGAGTAGTGGAAGGTGTATCCGAGCGTGATCATATCACTCGTGATCGAAAGCGCGCCTGATCCCGGGTCGGTGCCCGTCTGATCAGAGCCGTTGACATCGTTCCAGAGCACGCTGGTCCGGCCGTCGTTGATTGTGCCGGTCGACAGGACCTGGTACTGCCCTTCGTCGGTTCTACCGCCTTTGACGATCGCGCGGTGTTTGATGTCGTCGAGGGCCATCGTGGTCAGCTTGCACCGCAGGTCGCCACCAGGGACGTTGATGTACGTGATCTCGTGACCGTCGATGGCTGCAATCTCCCCGCGGGCCCCATCGGTGATGGAGATGTAGGCACCGTCGAAGCTGGAGGCCTGGCTGCTGCTGGGGCCCTTCGAGGAAGCAGCGTCACTACTCGCGCCGCAGCCCGTGAGCATCAGTGGGGCCAGAGCCGCGATGGATGCGGCTATCCCGGCCCGCGTCACATATGTGGTCCTTGCGGAGTTCACAGTGTTCTGCCTTCGTTCGTTCTGGATGGTCGGCCGGCGTCAGCTCTGCGGTGGCTGGGGCGCCGGCAGCAGCACTGCCAGTACTGCTGGTTGCTATATCAGAGGTACCACGCAAACAGCAGAATATCTGTCAGAGTCGGCCCTCACAGGCACCCTTGAGTGGTCGAAGCTCAGTCGTCAGACGTCTTCGGGGAAGTTGTCGAGCCGCTGCGCCGTCAACGCCAGTGCGGCCTCTGCCTGATTGAGCGCGTGCTCGCCGTCCCGGATTCGGAACTGCAGACACTGGACGGGCAGGGCATCCGCTTCCTGCAGCGTCAGGTCGCCGAGCTCACGCAGCTCCGCGTGCGCACCTTGCAGCTGCTCCTCATGATGCGCAGCCCGGACCCGGAGACGGGCGACCCGCTCCTTCCACCAGTTCACCCGCGCCTCGCGGTCGAGCGTGGTGCCAGCCAGGCACGCAGCTCAGCCTGGTCGACGTCATTCGGCAGCCCGGTGGCGAGGGGCCCATCAGGTTCCGGCACGTCGATGGGGACGTGCGACAGCATCACTGCGGGCGTCGTCTCGAGCACGTAAGCGATCGCCACAAGATCGTCAACGGTCACGGGGCGAACACATCGCTCCATCTCAGCGAGGACGTCGGCAGAGATCGGGTGGTCGAGCATCAAGAGCACGTAGGCCAGCTCGTCGATGGTCAGCTCGCGCAGCTGGCGGTAGTGATGGCGTCGGACACAGCAAGGGACGTGGGAACCCTCGTCATCTGGCTCCGTACATGATCGGCCGGACAAGTCCTAGCCGCCCCCGTTGCTCGGGTGGCGGTATTCCACCGTGGCCGTCGGCCGTGTCGGCGGTCCGGGTGGCCGGGCGGGGCGCAGGATGGCCCCACGTTTCCCGCCCGTCGAGTCGACAGGAGTCGCACCGCCATGCTCGAACGCAAGCAGCGGAAGAACCGTACCGAGATCACCTTCGTCCTCCCCGCCGACGTCCCCCCGGGCCCCGTCAGCGTCGTCGGCGACTTCAACGGCTGGGACCCGTACGCCCACCCGCTGCGCGCCCGGGAGGACGAGACCCGTGCGGTGACGGTCGCGCTGCCCCGCAAGACCAGCCACTCGTTCCGCTATCTCGCGGCCGGCGACTACTGGTTCAACGACGACCACGCCGACGCCCAGGACGGCCCCAACAGCCGGGTGCACACCTGAGGGCCCACGGGCGGAACCGGCGGGGGCGACGCCGACATCCGGTCGGCGGCGCAACGCCTTGGGTCACACCTGACTCCGGGAGCTGCGCCGCCCGACCGGCATGACCA
The DNA here is from genome assembly GCF_048500665.1 of Streptomyces tritici. Taxonomy (NCBI): domain Bacteria; kingdom Bacillati; phylum Actinomycetota; class Actinomycetes; order Kitasatosporales; family Streptomycetaceae; genus Streptomyces; species Streptomyces tritici. The sequence continues at coordinate 123,444 of NZ_CP183183.1, read as the reverse complement.
GGGCACGGCGTCACCGCGCCGAGGCTGAGGGCGCGCTCGCGGGGACGATGTCCTTCGTCAGCAAAGTGTCGCCCGACCAGCAGAGCCTGTACAGGTCGACCTCGTGCAACAGGTCGCCGCCGGAACGGTAGAACTCGCACCGGGCACCGGCCGGCCGGGGCGCGAAGCGGGCGTGGTCGGGCGGGTGGCGGAAGGCGCGGGCCGGCAGCAGCGTGTCGAGCTCGGCGCGCGGCCGGCCGGTCGTCAGCTCGTCGAAGCGGGAAGGCGGCAGCACACTCGTCGTCAGCTGCCAGGCCAGGAACACGGCGGAGGGCAGGAAGAACGCGGCCGCGACGACCGGCGCCGCGAACGCGGCGACAAAACGGCGGCGGGCGGCGCTCCGTGCGGAGGCGAGCCGTCGGGCGGACTCGGTGTGCCCCCTGCCCCGACCCTCGAGATTTGCGGACGGCGGCGGTGCCGCCGCACGGGCCGTGGCCCGGTGCGAGAGGACCGCCGTGACCCGGAACCCGCCCCGGTACGGGCCGGTCTGCAGCGAGCCGCCGAGCACCGTCACGCGCTCCCGGAGCCCCGTCAGGCCAAGGTGCCCAGCGCCGGCCGCAGGGTCCTGGGCCGAAGGCCCCGCCGGTGCGCCGGCCGCGGGAGCGCCGTTCACGACGGTCACGCGGGTACGGTCCGCCCCGTGTGTGATCCGCACCCGGATCACACTGCCCGGCGCGTGCTTCACCGCGTTGGTCAGGGCCTCCTGCACCGTCCGGTACAGGCCCCGTTCGATCAACGGAGGCAGCGTGGGCGTCACCCCGCGCCGCTCCCAGCGGACCGGAACCCCCGAGGCGACGGCCCGGCCGAGTAGGTCCTCGACGGTGTCGGTCACGGGCAGGCCGGGACCCGGCGCCGTTCCGCTGGAACCGTGTTCGTGCCCGGTCGGGTCGTGCAGCACGGCCACGGTCTCCCGCAGCTGCTCCACCGCGTCCGCGATCGTCCCGCGCAGTTCGGCCAGGTCGGCGCGGTCGCGGTCGGTGAGATCGGGGGAGAGTTCCAGCGCCCCGGCGCGCAGCGCGACCAGGCTCAGGACGTGCCCGAGCGAGTCGTGCATGTCGGCCGCGATGTCGGCGCGTTCGGTCAGCCGGGCCCGTTCGGCGACCAGGTGCTGCCGCTCCTCCAGGCTCCGGGCCAGCAGCCAGCCCTCGCGCACGAGTTCGCGCCGCCCGCCCCAGTGCCGTCCGGCCAGCCAGGGCAGCAGGAGCGCGGCGGGCAGCACGGTCAGTGCGTAGAACCACCACACCGCCGGGGTCCGCAGCACCGCGCAGGTCACGAGATCGGCCGCGAGGCACCCGGCGAGCACCAGGAGCGGGCGCCGCGCGCCGGCGCCATCGCCGCGTACGAGGCGGGCCTGGTCCCGTCCCGCCGTGGCTGAACCTTCGTCAGCACCTTTCACCGGCGTGCGGTACGGATCCGGGGATCAGCGGCTCACCGCGGTCGCGCGTGCGAGCCGTGACAGCTTCTCCGGGTTGCGCACCGCGTAGAGGCCCGTGATGCGACCGTCGTCGATGCGCACCGACAGGACGGTGTCGATCTCGCCGCCGAGCCGGAGGATCAGCGCCGGGCCGCCGTTGACCAGCGCCGGCCGCAGTGACGCCGCGTCGCCGAACCGGGCGAGCCCGGCGAGCAGAGGGGCCACCTCGGAGGCCCCGACCACGGGGGACAGCACGGCCTGGACGACTCCGCCGCCGTCGCCGACGAGGACCACATCCGGCGCGAGGATGTCGAGCAGCCGCTGCAGATCGCCCGTCGTGGCCGCCCGCCGGAAGGCGTCGAGCGCGTCCCGGGCCTCGGCCGGGGAGACGCTCCCGCGCGGTCGGCGCGCCGCGACGCGGGCCCGCGCGCGATGCGCGATCTGGCGGACCGCGGCCGGGGTCCTGTCCACGGCCTGCGCGATCTCGCCGTAGTCCAGCTCGAACACCTCGCGCAGCACGAACACCGCGCGCTCGGTCGGGCCGAGCGTCTCCAGGACCAGCAGCATCGCCATGGAGATGCTGTCCGCCAGCTCCACGTCCTCGGCCACGTCCGGGGCGGTCAGCAGCGGTTCGGGCAGCCAGGGGCCGACATAGGACTCCTTGCGCCGGCGGAGCGTGCGCAGCCGCATCAGCGCCTGCCGCGTGGTGATCCGGACCAGGAACGCACGCGGCTCCCGCACCTCGTCGAGCTCGACGCCCGCCCAGCGCAGCCAGGTCTCCTGCAGGACGTCCTCCGCGTCGGCGGCCGAGCCGAGCAACTCGTAGGCCACCGTGAACAGCAGGCTGCGGTGGGCGAGGAACACCTCGGTGGCGGCGCTCATCCGGTCGCCCCGGACCGCCGGCTCCGCCGTGTCCCTCGTCCGCGTGCCGCTCTCGCTCATGGCCGACTCCCGCCCGTCCCGTACCCGTCACGTCCGTTGTGCCGCACACGAGATGCCGACGGGGCCTGCTGTGTGACAGCCGGTCAGGGTGACGCACGCCACACGCCCGCCGGTGTCACGCGACGGCGGGCGCCGGCATCCCGTGTTCGTCAGCACGCCGCGCGGACGATCCGCCGCGGCACGCCAATGCCCTCACGAGGACGGACGAAATCATGGAACCCCGCATCAACCTGATGACCAACGAGCTCGGCGCCAAGATCAGCAAGCGGTTCTACAACGTGGGCCTGGCGATCCGGGAGTCGTCGCTGCCCAGGGCCCTCCCGGAGCTGGTGGAGCTGCGCGCCAGCCAGATCAACGGCTGCGGCTGGTGCGTCGACGTGCACACCAAGGAGGCGGCCGCCGCCGGCGAGAGCGCGGTGCGGCTCAGCCTGGTCGCCGCCTGGCGCGAGTCGACCGTGTTCACCGAGGCCGAGCGGGCGGCGCTGGCGCTCGCCGAGGAGGGCACCCGGCTCGCCGACGCCCACCAGGGCGTGTCCGACGAGACCTGGGAGCAGGTGCGCAAGCACTACGACGAGGACGAGATCGCCGCGCTGGTCTCCCTCGTCGCCATGATCAACGCCGCCAACCGGCTCGGCGTGATCACCCGCATGCGGGGCGGCTCGTACGACCCGGGCGTGTTCGCCACGCTGGAGCGCTGACCGGCGCGCCCCGCGGCCTGCCTCAGGACGCACCTTCGCGACCCGCGCCTTCGCCGGCGCGCCCGTGGGACGGCTGCCGGGCCGCTCGGCCGGCGCGGGGCTCGGACGGGCCGGCCAGGTGCGCACAGCAGGAGACGTGCCCGTCCGGGCCCACCGGAAGCCGGGCGCGCCGGTGGGCGGCGGACTGCCAGGCCGCCGTGACGGCCTGCCGGGCGAGCCGGGTCGCGACGGCCGTGTCCCGGGGCAGCTTCGCCGGCGCGCCGACGTGCACATGGAGCCGAGGGCGGCGCAGCGGCGCGGTGAACAGGCCCGCGAGCTGCTTGGCGGTACTGCCCGAGGTGATCCGGCGCGCCCCCGCCTGCCCGAGCGGGATCAGCGGCACCCCGGCCGCGGCCGCGAGCCGGGCCGGCCCGGTGCGGAACTCCTCGGGCGGCGCGTCCGCCGAGTCCGGCCGGTCGGGGATCCGGCCCTCGCCGTACACCAGCACAAGACGGCCGGCGCGCAGCGCCTCCTCGGCCACCGCCAGCGCGTCGGCGGCGTTCGCCGTGCCCCGGTGCACGGGCACGTACCCCTCCCGCGTGAGCGCCCGGCCCAGCAGCGGGATCCGCCACAGCCCGGCCGCGCACAGCACCACGGGCTCGGCGCCCAGCCGCCGCAGCGCGGCCAGCACCACCGCCGGGTCGGCGAGGCTGGTGTGGTTGGCGACGATGACCGCGCCGCCCTCGGGCAGCCGCGGGAGGTCGGCGGAGACGGTGAGCCGGCCCACGACGGGGACGAGGGCGGCAGCGAGGCGACTGAGCACGTGGACGACTCCTGGCTGGTGCGGTGTGATCTGCCTCCATCGTCGGCCGCCCGCGCCCGCCGCGCCTGGGTGCGCGTACTCAACTCCGCGTGCCGGCACGTCCCATGACGCCTGAGTACCTCACCCCCGCGCGTCAGCCGCGCGCAACGCGGGCCGCCAGGTCCCGGGTACGCGGACGCCGTCCGCGTCGCGGTGGATGAGCCGTTTGCCGATCATGGCGTGATTGTGTCGCACCCCTGCCGCGCGTCGCCTGGCCTTTCGGCCTTGTCAGGTGCCGTGCGCAACATTTACTCTCGCACGCACCTATTAAATTTGTTGACTAGGTCGAGCGAGGGGTTCCATGCATCCGTTCCGCACCGCCGTCGAGAACCGCGACGCCGCCGCCATCGAGGCCCTGCTCGCCGACGACGTCGTCTTCACCAGCCCGGTGGCGTTCAAGCCGTACACGGGCCGGGCGATCACCGCGGCGATCGTGCGCGGCGTCATGCGCGTCTTCGAGGACTTCACGTACGTGCGGGAGATCGCGAACCCCGACGGCCGCGACCACGCCCTCGTGTTCACGGCGACCGTCGCCGGCAAGCAGATCCAGGGATGCGACTTCCTCCACTTCGACGAGGAGGGCCGGATCGACGACTTCATGGTGATGGTCCGCCCGCTCTCCGCCGCCCGGGCGCTCTCCGAGGCCATGGGCGCCCAGTTCGAGCAGATCGCCCGGGAGGCCGCCGGGGCGGCGTGAACGGGCCCGAGGGCCCCAAGGCTCCGGAACGGAGGGGCGGGACCGCGCGCGGCGGTCCCGCCCCTCCCCGCTACCCGGTCACGAGCGGCCGAGCAGCTTGTTCATCTGGGCGATCTCGGCCGACTGCGAGGTGATGATCGCCTCGGCCATCTTCTTGGCCTCGGGGAAGGCGCCCTGCGCCTGCTCCGTCTTCGCCATCGCGACCGCGCCCTCGTGGTGCTTGATCATCAGCTCCATGAAGGCCGTGTCGAAGGCCTTGCCCGACGCCTTCTCGAGCCGGTCCATCTCCTCCATGGTCATCATGCCGCCCGCGCCGTGGGCGGAGTGGTCCATGGCCCCGGCGGCGGGCACCTGCTCGCCCCAGGAGGTCAGCCAGCCGGAGAGGGTCCGGATCTCGGGGTCCTGGGCCTTCTTGATGTCCGCGGCGAGCTTCTTCACGGCCGGGGACTCGGCGCGGGTCGGCGCGAGGTCGGCCATCTCCACGGCCTGCCGGTGGTGCGGGATCATGCCCTTCGCGAAGGCGACGTCGGCCGCGTTCCGTCCGTCCTTGGCCGCGGTGGCCGGGGCCGACACGGACGGCGAGGGGGACGAGGCACCGTGGCCGCCGTGCCCGCTGCCGCTGCTGTCGCCGTCACCGCTTCCACCGCAGGCGGCGAGGACGAGGGCGGCGGCTCCGGCCGCGAGGACGGCGGCGGTGCGACGGGTGCGGGTGCGCGTGCTGGTCATGGTGATGCAACTCCTTGCCGCGCGGCCGGGTCTCCGGTGCCGCGCGCGTGTGGGATGTGCGGAAGTGAGGGAACGCCTCGGGGCACGGCCGGTCGCGGCAGGGCGAGGGACCGTGCGGGCGGCTCTAGATCCGCAGGAGTTGCAGTTCGGCGAGGTCGGGCGGCGCCCGTCCGGCCGCCGTCGACCTGGGCGCCACGGCCGCGAGGGCGCTCGGCGCGGGGGCGTCCACCAGGGCGGGACTCAGCGCGGGCGGCGCGTACGAGGCGCTCACCCCGGCGGCGGCGCAGGTCGCGTCTGCGTGCTCCAGGTGCCCGCTGGAACCGGCGCCGTGCGAACAGCCGTGCGTCTCCCCGGAGTCGGTGGAGGCGTGCGCGGTGGGGGCACCGTGGCCATGGTGACCGGCATTCTGCGCGTGGTGCCCGGCGGCCTGTACGTGATGACCGGCCGCCTGAACGGCGCCGCCCCCGCCCTGCCGTACAGCCCCTTGCGCGGGCGACAGCGCGTGCATGCCGAGCAGCCCGGCGAGCACGACCAGCACCAACAGGGCGAGGCCGCGCCCGGCAGGGCGGCGGCGCGTCGTCCGGCAGGCGAAGGTCATGCCGCCATCGTACGGGGCACGCCTCCACCGCCCCGTGCCGGACTGGTCCCTTCGCGGGAAGCCCCAGGTCGGCGCGGCACCGACGGCACCGTCGGCCGGCTCCGCGCAAGGGCACCGGGTCCCCGGGCCGGGATCCGGCCGAAATATGCGCCCCGCCCGCGCGAACGGGCTGTGCGCCGGAGCGCGTCGGCGCATCATCGCCGGATGACCTCCCCTTCGCAGGCCCTGTCCTTCGACGATGCCGCCGCCCTCTACGCCGCCAACCGCCCCTCCTATCCGCCCGCCCTGTTCGACGCCGTCGAGGAACTCGCCGGCCGTCCCCTGGCCGGGGCGTGCGTCGCGGACGTCGGCGCCGGGACCGGACTGGCCACCGCCCGTCTCCACGCCCGCGGGGCCCGGGTCGTCGCGGTGGAGCCCGGGCCGGGGATGGCCGCCGAGTTCCGCAGGGCGCTGCCCGAGGTCCCGGTGGTCCTCGGCGACGGCAACCGCCTGCCGCTCGCCTCCGCGTCGGTCGACCTGGTCACGTACGCGCAGTCCTGGCACTGGACGGACCCGCGCAAGTCCGTGCCCGAGGCGCTCCGGGTGCTCCGTCCCGGGGGCGCGCTCGCGCTGTGGTGGAACGACTCCGACGTCACGGTCCCGTGGCTCGCCGACCAGGACGCCCGCGTACGCGCACGCTTCGGCGTCGACGTCCGGGAGACCGACCCCCTGGTCCGGTTCCGCCGCCTGACGACCGACCTCGACTTCCGCACCTGCCAGGTGGCGTGGAGCCGCAGCGTCCCGCTCGACGTGCACCTGGCGAACCTCGCCAGTCACTCCGCCTTCCTCATGCTCGGCGAGCCCGGCACGTCGGCGTTTCTCGCCGCGGAGCGCGAGCTGCTGTCCGCGGAGTTTCCGGGCGGGACCGTCGAGGAGCGGTACGTGGTGTCGCTGGGGGTCGCCCGCGGCTGACGGGGCCGCTGCGCGCACCGTGCCCTCGCCCTCCTTCCTCGGAATCAAAACTGCTAGACGAGACGGTTCGTCTCGGTTACTCTCTCTCGCATGACGCCCGCACCCCGCTCCCACATCGCCATGTTCTCCATCGCCGCCCACGGCCACGTGAACCCCAGCCTGGAGGTCATCCGCGAGCTCGTCGACCGGGGCCACCGGGTCAGCTACGCGATCCCGGCCTCCTTCGCCGAGAAGGTCGCCACGACCGGCGCCACGCCCGTCGTCTACGACTCCCGCCTCCCGACCGACGACGACCCGGACGCCTGGGGCACCGAACTCATCGACAACATCGAGCCGTTCCTGAACGACGCGATCCACGTCCTGCCGCAGCTGGCCGAGGCATTCGAGGACGACCGGCCGGACCTCGTCCTGCACGACATCACCTCGTACCCGGCCGCCGTGCTCGCCCACCGCTGGGGCGTCCCCGCCGTCTCCCTGTGGCCGAACCTCGTGCCCTGGGAGGGGTACGAGGAGGAGGTCGCCGCGCCGATGCACGCCGAGCTGAAGGCCTCGCCGCGCGGCAAGGCGTACTACGCGCGCTTCGCCGACTGGCTTGCCGCGCACGGCATCGACACCGACCCCGACCGGTTCGTCGCCCGCCCGCGCCGCGCGGTCGTCCTCATCCCCGAAGCGCTCCAGCCGCACGCGGACCGGGTCGACCACTCCGTGTACCGGTTCGTCGGCGCCTGCCAGGGCGCGCGGGCCGACCAGGGGGAGTGGCGGCGGCCGGCCGGCGCCGGGAAGGTCCTGCTGGTCTCGCTCGGCTCCGCCTTCACCAAGCAGCCCGACTTCTACCGCGCCTGCGTGGCGGCCTTCGGCGGCCTCCCCGGCTGGCACGTCGTGCTCCAGATCGGCAAGTACGTCGACCCGGCCGAGCTGGGCGACGTGGCGGACAACGTCGAAGTCCGCTCCTGGGTCCCGCAGCTGTCGGTGCTGAAGCAGGCCGACGCCTTCGTCACGCACGCCGGCGCGGGCGGCAGCCAGGAGGGACTGGCGACCGGCACGCCCATGGTCGCCGTCCCGCTGGCCACCGACCAGTTCGGCAACGCCGACATGCTCCAGTCCCTCGGCGTCGCCCGTCACCTGCCGCTGGAGGAAGTGACGCCGGAACGGCTGCGGGAAGCCGTCCTCGCCCTGGTCTCCGACCCCGAGGTGGCCCGCCGGGGCCGGGAGATCCAGGAACGGATGGCCAGCGAGGGCGGCACCCGCCGCGCCGCCGACCTCATCGAGGAGGAACTCACACCGAAGGCGTGATCTCGTGGAGCACGCTCACTGCTTCGCGTGCCAACCGCCGAGGTCGTTCTCGCCCGACTCCGCCGCCCGCCGCATCGCGTCCGTCGTGCCCAGCAGCGCCGGCGGCAGGTAGGCGGAGCGGACGTCGAGCTCCCAGCCGTGCACCTGGACCGCCAGCGCGGCCAGGGCGAGGATGTCGAGCGGCAGCAGCGTCCGCGGAGCCGGGTCCTCGCCCACGCTCGCGCGGTACTCCACCAGCCGGGCGGCCAGGGCCTGTTCGAACGCGGCGCGGTCGTCGTCGAGCAGCACCCGCAGCAGCCGCTGGTCCGGCGTCAGATCCCCGACCGCGTCCAGCAGCCGAGCCGCCTCGGCCAGCTCCCCGGCCTCCGGCTTGCGCAGCGGCACCGTCGGCCAGTCGCGCGGCAGGTGACCGCTCGCCTCCCGCAGGTACAGGCACAGCGCGTCCATCGCGGCCATGCCGCCCGGGTCCTCGGGCGGGGTGAACTTCGAGTACGGCGCCCCCTTGCGGATCTCCGGGGCGCAATCGCCCCGCAGCAGCAGGCCGGTGACCCGCTGCCAGTCCCACATCAGCCCGCTGACCAGGGCCACCGCGAACGTGTCGAGCCAGGCGCGCGCCGACGGAGCCTCGTCGACTGCGTCGCTGAAGCTGATGTCCTCGCTGGTCAGCGCCGTACCCGCCAGCGGGAGCCGGATCTCCTGGTCACCATTGGGCCAGCAGTCGATGCTGAGCACGCCCAGCGAGCACTCCGCCGCCGTCCGCAGCGCGGACCACGCCGTGTCGTCCAGCACGGACTCCTTCACGACCCGCGCGGCGACATGGTCGAGCAGCTCGTCACCGAACGCGCGCAGCGTCCCCGGGGAGACGTGGTCGTAGAACATGCTGTGCCAACGGCCCCACGCCCGCCCCTCGATGTCCTCCAACGCCCGGGCGAGACGCTCCTCGCCGACCTCGTGATGCGCGACTTCCTGCACGGCTGTGTCCTCCATGATCGTTCCACCGGTGCGGGCACGCTATCAGCGGCCTCCGACAACGGCCGGAACGCGCCCCGGGCCCGGCCGTACGACACGGCCGGAACGCGCCCCGGGCCCGGCCGTACGACACGGCCGGGCCCGGGACGAAGGGACGGATCAGGCTCAGCGCCCGTGCGGCAGGCGCGACATGTACTCCTCCCGCAGGGAGTCGAGGATCTGCGCCGCCTCCGGCAGCCCCGCCTTCCGGCAGCGCGCCGCCGCCGTCGTCAGCCGCGCGATGGCCTCGTTGAACCGACCGAGCGCGTTGCCCTCGATCAGCGCCGCGATCCGGGTCGCCTCCGCACGCGGCGACTCCCCGTCCTCGCCGCCCTCCCCGTGGGACGCGACGGCGGCCTCCGCCTCGGCCAGCGCCTCCTCGAACCGCTCGGCCTGCGCCAGCACACGGGCCCGCCGGTAGTGCACCGTGCCCCGCTCGAACCAGGGGTAGAAGTCCTCCGTGCCCGCCGGCACGGACGCCACCAGCGCGTCGGCCTCCGCGAGGTGCCTCAGCGCCGCCTCCAGACCCTCCGGCCCCTCGGCGTCCACCTTCAGCCGCGCGAACTCGCACATCATGTGCGTGATCAGCGACGGGTTCGGCGCCTCGGCGTGCGCCGCGAGCGCCCGCCCGTACGCCGCGTCCGCCGCGTCCCAGCGGTCCGCGAGGGCCAGCGCGACGGCCGTGTCCGCCGTCACCATCGTGCGGATCGGGGCGTCGTCCTTCCAGCCGGAGACCGTGTCCGCCAGCTTCAGGAACTCCTCGGCCGACGGCAGGTACTCCTCCAGCTCGCGCAGCCCGCGCGCCAGCGACAGCCGGATCTGCGCGACCATCCGCTCGGGGAGCCGGTCCGCCGTCTCCTCGGCGACCAGCGACTCCAGGATCGCCACCGCGTCGGCCTGCTGACCGGTCCGCATCAGCACGTCCACCAGCTGCAGCCGCACGTCCGCGGCCTCGTCCGGCGCCCCGGACTGGTCGAACCGCGCGGCCGCCTCGGACAGGTGGCGCACCGCGCCCGCGTGGTCGCCGAGGTGCGAGACGGCGTGGCCGAGCATCGCGTACGTCGGCGCCATCGGGAAGTCCGCGTCGTCGTACCGCACCGCGTCCGCGATCGCCTGGTGCAGCAGGTCCACCGCCTCCGCCGCCCGGTCCTGCGCCATCAGGATCTGCGCGAGCAGGGCCCGCGGACGCGAACCGCGCCACGGCCGGCCCGCGGCCTCCAGGTCCTTCAGAGCCGCGCGCAGCCCCGCCTCGGCGCGCGCGAAGTCGCCGTGGCGGCCCGCCACGTCGGCGGCGAACTGCCGGGCGTTCGCGACCTGGTGGGGCACCGCCAGGCGCTCCGCCTCGGACTGCAGCGCCCGGACGCACGCCTCGAAGCGCTCGACGGCGGCGGGGGAGGGCTCGCCGTCCCCGCGGCCCAGCTCCCGGTAGGCCGCGTACGTGCGCGCGTAGTACACCGCCAGGTACGCGAGCTTGCGCTCCAGCGCCAGGTCGTCGCCGGCCGCCGCCTCCGCGGGGCCGAGCGCCTCGCCCGTGAACGGCGCCTCGGTCTCCAGCCGCCGCGCCTCGCCCAGCAGCTCGTCGAGCGCCTCCCGGATCCCGTCGGCGTCCAGCCGCGCGGAGCCCGTGGCACTCTCGTCCTCCCCGTCGGCGGGCGGGTTCGCCCACGCCAGCGCACGGGCCCGGGACGACAGCGCCTGCCACGGCATGCCGATCCGCGCGTACAGCTCCGCCGCCCGGCGCACCTCGACGCCGGCCTCGTCGTCGCGGTCGGCCATCGCCAGCTCGCCCGCCCGCTGCTCGGCGAGCTCCGCCTGCAGCAGCTCCGGCGGGCCGAGCCGGTCGTCGTGCACGGCGCTGCCGTCGGCCAGCCGCTCGGCGATCCGCTTCCACAGCCGGGAGTCACCCGGGTGCCCCGCGGTCGCCATCCGCCGCGCCTCGCGCACCAGTGCCACGAAGTCGTCGGGGATCTCGACGGAGGCGGCCCCCGCGGCGGCGGGCGCCGCGACCGGCGCGGCCGCGGCCGCCGCCGGGCGGGCGACCGACGTCCGCAGGCCGAGCGGCAGCGGCGCGTCCAGCAGCGGACGCTGCGCCAGCCGCCACCGGCGGCTGTCTCCGACCGTCGTGGTCCCGTTGCGGGCGTCGAAGGCCGCGGTCAGCCGGTCCGCCTCGGCGCGCACGTGGCCGAGCAGCTCGACGGCGGTCCAGTTCCGTCCCGGCGGGCCCGCGACGGCCGTGTCGGCGTGCCCGTCCTCCACGATGCGGGCGAGCAGCAGCTCGACGCCCGTCAGGAACCACAGATGGGCCAGCGGGGCGCCGTCCGCCTCGAACAGCGGCCGGTTCTCGGCCAGGATCTCCAGGCCCCGGCCCTCGTTGCGGGACAGGACGCAGAACTCCAGGTGCCGGCCGACCCAGGACTGCATGCCGGTGTTCCCGCGCACCCGGCGGTAACCGGTCAGGTGGTGCGAACGGGCCTCGTCGAGGCGGCCGGTGCGCAGCAGCGCCCCGAGCGCGAGGGCCTGGCTCATCTGCGGCTCCTCGGCGCAGCCCATCGCCCCCTCCAGCACCGGCCGCAGCGTCTCCAGGGCCTTGGCGTCGTCGCCCTCGCGCATCTGGTGCTCGGCCAGGTGCCGGGTCTCGCACGCCTCGCAGTCGCTCAGCTCGGTCCGCGGCCGGGTGACCCACAGGTCGTACGCGTCGGCGACGCCGACGCCCGTGTGCGCCGCGACGTGGTAGCGCATCGCCGCCACCGGCTGCATGCCGTGTCCCGCCTTCTCGTACCGGCGGCGCATCTCGTCGACCCAGCCGTGGATCGACGCCAGCGGCACCTCGGGCACGTGGAGCAGCGAGGTCGCGACCCACTTGAAGCGCCAGTAGACCTGGTGCGCCTCCCACTCGCTGAACTCCTCGGGCGACTCGTCCCAGAGCTTCAGCAGCCGGCCGAAGACGACCGGCGACTTGCGGTACTCGCCGGTGAACTCGTACGCCGTCATCAGCTCCAGCAGGGCCGTCACCAGGACGTCCGGCTTCTCGAACTGACCGGCGGCCTCGACGAGTTCCTCGGCGGTGACGGTGCGCTGCAGACCGTGCGGGCGGTCGTGGTTCTCACGCAGCGCCTCGATCACGGCCTCGGGGGTGTCCAGCATCAGATGTCCTTCCGGGGCCCGGCGCCGTCCGCGTCCGTGCCGGGGTTGTGCATGGCGTGGGTGAGCAGGCCGATGAAGGCCCGGTTCAGCAGGGCGCTCTCGCTCGCCTTCAGCGGACGTCGGCTGAGCAGCAGGGCCTGCCCGTAGAGCGCCTCGGCGGTGGTGACGGCCAGACCGCGCTCGGAGATCGTGATCGCCTGGCGGACCAGCGGGTTCAGGTGGTTGAGGACCAGCTGGGCGCGGGGCGTCTCGTGCCGCAGGGAGCCCAGGATGTCGGCCCACAGCCCGTCGCTCTCGGCGGCGAGGCTCGACCGGCTGCGCTCGTGCCGCGCCTCCCGGTTGTCGAGCAGCAGCGCCGGCGCGGTCACCGGCTGGAAGTCGCGCAGCACGACGTCGCAGTCGTGCACGCCGATCGTCTCCCGGGCCACGGCGAGGAACGCCGCCGCGCGCAGCTCGGCCGTCGGGTCCACCGCGTCGAGATGCGCGGTCACCGTGGCCGGGTCCAGGTCGGAGACGGTCGTGCCGGGGCGGATCTCCGGCAGCCGGTGCACCAGGTCGCGGTCGTACGTGTAGCCGCCGTTGACGACGCCCAGGCCGGCCGCCGCGGCGATCGGGGCGACCTGCCGGAACTCCTCGACGCTGCGGGTGACCAGCAGCGTCGGATGCGTCCGCGCGAACTCCTCCAGGGTGATGTTGCCGTCGGTGGTCTCGAACGGCAGCCACGGCAGCACCACGCGCAGCAGCTCGTCGTCGTACCGGGCGAGGGCCTTCACCGCGAGGTGGTGCGTGTCGATGAACCGGTGCAGCAGCGCCGGGTCGCTGGCCGCGAGCCCGGTGAGCCAGTCCCGGATCCGGTCGCCCAGGGCGTCCCGTACGGCGGACAGCGTGCCGTCCTCGTACAGCGACTCGCGCGAGGCCGTCGGCCGCAGGCTGGTGGTGTCGACCACGCAGCGCACGAAGAACGCCCAGTCGGGGAGCAGTTCGGGCGCCCGGTCGGTGAGCAGCATGCCCTTCAGGTGCACCCGGTGACCGGCGCGCTGCGCGGGGCTCACGGCCGTCGGCAGCACGTACGCGACACCGCGCAGCCCGGCCGCCGGCAGGTCCAGCTCGATGCTGTCCAGCGGGGTGAAGTCGAACAGCTCGCGGCAGTACGCGGTCAGCGCCTCGCGGCGGGCGAGCGGGGAGCGGTGCGTCCGCTCCCACGGCGGAGTGTCGTTGATCCGCACCTTCTCGCCCTGCGGGTCCACGACGGTGACCTCGTGCCGCAGCAGGCCGCCGTAGTGCCGGGCCAGCTCGACGACCTGCCGGGGAGACGTCCATTCGGCGTTGTCGGCGCGCGGGACGAGCCGCACGGTCGTGCCCGGCTCCGGCACGGCCGAGGACGGCAGCGTCCGGATGGTGTACCGGCCGTCGGAGTGGCCCCGCCACTCGACCGCGGGCGCCGCCGGGTCGCTCGCGGACCGGCTGAGCACGGTGATCTCGTCGGCGACGACGAAGCAGGCCAGCAGGCCGATGCCGAACTGGCCGATGAACTCGCCGCGGGCGGACTCCAGCCCGGCGCCGTCGAGGGCGCCCTCGGCGGTCCGCTTGGAGCTGCGGCCGATGGTGGCGAGGAAGCGGTGCACGTCGGCCTCGGTCAGACCGATGCCGGTGTCCGTGACGGTGAGCGTGTCACCGGTGCGCACGGTGATCGTGCCGGGCGCGCCGGGGGACGCGGCCTGGCGGGCGGTGATGGCGTCCACGGCGTTCTGCAGCAGCTCGCGCAGATAGACGCGGGGACTCGAATAGAGGTGGTGGGACAGCAGGTCGACCAGGCCGCGCAGGTCGACCTGGAAGGTGTGGGCGGTCTCGGAAGGGGACACCTGACGGAATCCTTCACTGGCGCGTCGGCGCCGGCGCGCGGCGCGGACGGGAAGTCGGACGGAGGAGTACGGGGGCGACGGGCGGGACTTCAGGGGCGGGCGGGACGCTCGTCGCGGCGCGCCGCCGCCCGGGTCAGCGCCCGGCGGCCGCGCGGTGCTTGCGGTAGGCGGCGACGGGATCGGAGCCGTTCAGGTAGTCCCACGGGGACTCCGTGACGCGCCCCTCCGTGGCCTGGAAGCACTCGCGGGCCGAGGCGCGGTCGCCGGCCAGCGAGAACGCCATCGCGAAGCTGTTCAGCAGGCCCAGCCAGGAGCCCTCCCGGACGAAGTCCGGGTGCCGGTACGAGTGGTCCGCCGCCTGCCGCAGGGACTCCACCACGTCGGGCCGGCGCATGTACGCCTCGTCCGGGCCGGCGTCGAGCGACAGCCACTCCTCGATGTGCGCGTCCGCGACGAGCTGACCGAGCGGCGTGCCGCCGGGAGCCTTGAACACGGACTCGCGGGCGAAGGCGTGCATCTCCTCGTGCGAGCCGCCCCACTTCTTGCAGATCTGCTGCAGCTGCTGCTCGTGCGCGCCCAGGTGGTACGGGTCGCGGCGCACGGTCGCCTCGAACCGGCGGCGTGCCGACACCTGGCCGACCTGCAGACCGCGGCCGGTGACCTGCAGCACGTACCAGGGGGAGGTCCAGCCCGGCTCGAGCTCCGCCGCGCGGTACAGCCACTCCTCGGCCTGGCGCAGCCGCTCGTGGAACACCTCGAACTGCTCGCGCGAGACGTCCTTCGCCCGCGCCGGGTCCGGGCCTCCCAGCCCCAGCTGACGTAGCGGATGCCGGCGACGGTCAGCGCCAGCGCCGACTCGGGCTCCGCCTTCAGGACCTCGCCGATCCAGCGCTCCACGCCGGCCGTGTCGGCCACGGCCCACAGCAGCCCGGTCCGGTCCCGGCTCTCCGGCCGCGCCTCCAGCACGGTCCGCACGGTCGCCCAGTCCGCCGCCTCGGCGGCCGCCCGGATCCGGGCCACGTCCGGATCGCTGGACCCCTTCTCCAGCCGCGCCTCCGGCCGGCTGGTCCATCGTCCCAGCGTGAGCCCCCAATCACGGAGCAACGCCATGTCCCCACCCCTTGGTGTTCTCGAACGGGGAGGCCAGTGATCACCCCCCTCGTGGAGGTAGTGACTATCACGCACGACTGACATTCGCACATCCGTTTACCGACGCCCCGCCTCGGCTCGGCGATGATGGTGCCGGCCGTCCGCAGGGGCGGCGGCGACAGGAGGTCGGACATGTGGAATCGGGTCCTCGACCGGGCCGGGGTACCGGATCCCGGGCTGCGGCGGGACTACACGCTGCAGCGCCGGGCGGTGCGGCGGTACAGGCCGGCCGAGTACACGGCCGCCCGACTGCTGCTGCCCGCCGCGCTGCTGCCGGACGTCGTGGCCGCCGTCGCCTTCATGCACGAGACCGACGACCGCGTCGACCGCGGCGCCCGTGACGAGCGGGCCGCCGCGCTGGCGGCGTGGGACGGGCACGTCCGCAAGGCGCTCGACGGCGGCGACGCCGAACTGCCGGTCCTGCGCTGCCTGGTCCGCACCGTGGAGCGGACCCCCGCCCTGCGCGCGCATGTCGAGGAGTTCCTGCGGGGGGCCGAGCGCGAGGCGGAGTGGCGCGGTGTGGCGGACGAGGACGACTTCGCCGCGTACGTACGCGCGTACTCCCTGCCCGGTCTGATGCTCACCGCCTGCCTGCTGGCCCCGGCCGACCCGGTGCGCCGGGCGGCCTTCACGGACGGCTGCCACCGGATCATCGCCGGCATGCAGCGCCTGGACTTCCTCGAGGACCTGTCCGAGGACCTGCGAGAGGGCCGCCCCGGCGTCCCGGCCGACGCCCTCGCCCGCCACGGCGCCGAACCCTCCCGCCCCGACGCGGCGCTCGGCCGGGTCGTCGCCGAGCAGGCGGACCGCGCGGCGGCGGAACTGGCGGGCGGGGAAGGGGTGGAAGCGGCGGTGGACGACGCGTTCCGTCCGTTCGTCCGCGCCCTGCTCGGCGTCCAGCGGCTCCGCCTGGACGCGGTGCGCCGCGCCGGGGCGTCCCTCGCGGTGCGGACCTCCGGGCCGGCACCGGCCGCGGCCGCCGCGCTGCTGCTGAGGGAGTGGAGAGCACGGCGGGCCGGGAAGGGGCCGAGGGCCCCCGACCGGCCCTTCTAGGATCTGCGGCATGGCAACAAGGCTTGTGCAGATCAACATGAAGGCGCAGGACGACTCCGCGCTCGGCCGGTTCTGGGCGGAGGCACTCGGCTGGGGCGTCGACAGCGAGGGGCCCGGCGTCACCAACGTCGAACCCGTGGGCTTCGACTACCCCGACCCCTCGGCCGTCTGCATCGACATCATCGCCCGCCCGGAGCCCAAGACGGTGAAGAACCGGGTGCACGTCGACCTGGCCACCACCTCCACCGCCCATCAGACGGAACTGGTCGCGCGCCTGAAGGACCTCGGCGCGACGCTCGCCGACATCGGCCAGGGCGACGTCCCCTGGACGGTCATGGCCGACCTGGAGGGCAACGAGTTCTGCGTCCTGGAGCCCCGCCCGGTCTACCGGGACACCGGACCGATCGCCGCGGTGGTGGTCGACTGCACCGACCCCCGCGAGATGGCCCGGTTCTGGGGCCGGGCGATGGACTGGACGGTGCACGAGGTCACCGACGACCAGGCGACCCTGCGCTCCGCCCAAGGTGTCGGCCCCTACCTGGAGTTCGTCCGCACCCCCGACACCAAGCGCGTCTGGAACCGCGTCCACCTCGACGTCAGCCCCTACCCCGGCGACGACCTGGAGACGGAGGCGGCCCGGCTGCGCGCCCTGGGCGCCACCGACCCCGGGATCGACCAGTCCCAGATCGCCTGGACGGTGCTGGCCGACCCGGAAGGCAACGAGTTCTGCCTCCTCACGCCTCGCTGACCTCGAGAAGGAGTTCTCCGTGAACCGTGACCTGCGTCGCCCGGCCGTCGTGGCGCTCGGCGCACTCGCGCGCGGCGACGACTGGCGCGACCGGGCGGATGCGGGTCACGGCCTGGCGGCGTTCGCCGAGATGCCGGAGGCCGTCGAGCCCCTGCTCGCACTCGTGCTCGATCCTCACGACACCTTCGTGACGCGACGGACCGCGGAGAGCCTGTTGCGGCGGAAGGACAGGGCGGGGCTGGCGATCGTCGCGTCCGCGCTGGCGGTCGCCGACGACAACCACGCCGACTGGATCCACACCGCCGTCGTCGATGTCTTCGGCTTCTTCTGGGCCGACCTGGCGCAGGCGCTGCGACTCTGCGAGGAGATGACGGGCGACGCCGACGACGATGTCGCGCGCGGGGCCCGCCGGCTGCACGAGAGCCTGGCAGCGATCGACCCCGTTCTCCGCCCCGCGTAGCACCGCGTCCGGTGGCGCTGCTTCCGCCGGCGGTACCTGGTCCGCCGGACAGGCCCCTAGTCGTCGAACGAGCCGTGCCGGCCCGCGCCGGAGGTGAAGCGGGTCGCGCCGGCGAGGGTTTCGCCGGTGGTCAGGGGGACCATGCCGTGGCGGAGTTCGGCGGCGAGGGCCTCGGGTTCGGGGAGGCCGTGCTGTTCGAGGACGGACAGCCGGTCGTGCCGGAGGCAGAGCTGCGGGAACGCGGCGATCTCGCGGGCCAGCTCCTCCGCCGCCCGCCGGGCCCGCCCGGTCGGGACGACGCGGTTCGCGAGCCCGATGGCGTGCGCCTCGGACGCGGGGACGGGGCGCCCGGTCAGGATCAGATCCATGGCGCGGCTCTCGCCGATCAGCCGGGGCAGACGGACGGTGCCGCCGTCGATGAGCGGCACGCCCCAGCGCCGGCAGAACACCCCCAGCACCGCGTCCTCCTCGACCACCCGCAGGTCGCACCAGAGGGCCAGTTCCAGACCGCCCGCCACCGCGTGGCCGGCGATCGCGGCGATGACGGGCTTGGTCAGGCGCAGCCGCGTCGGGCCCATCGGCCCGTCGCCGTCCGGCGCGACCCGGTTGCCGCGCCCGGTGCCGACGGCCTTCAGATCGGCGCCCGCGCAGAACGTGCCGCCCTCGCCCCACAGCACCGCCACCGACGCCGTCTCGTCGGCCTCGAACGCCCGGAACGCGTCCGCCAGTTGCCGCGCGGTCGGCCCGTCGACGGCGTTGCGCGCGGCGGGCCGCGCCAGCACCACGGTCGTCACGGGCCCGTCCCGCTCGACGCGGACGGTGGGGTCCTGGCATTCGCCGGTCGTCCCGGAGGTCACAGTCACCCCGGCATTCTCACGCCCCGACGCCCACCCGGCCAGAGCGCGACCGGTACGCCCGGCGGTCAGCGTTCCGCCGAGCGGCCCGTCAGGGAGAAGACACGGCGCCGGCGCTCCTCGCGGCTCCGCGTGGTGCGGTCCAGCTCCTCCATCAGACGGCGGCCCCGGTGGTCGGGGTCGAGTTCGTCCAGGACACGGTCGATCTCGGCGAGCAGCGCCCCGTACAGCTGCCACAGCTCCGGGTGCCGCGCGTCCTCCCGCAGCAGCACGGCGGCGCGGTCGCGGGCGGACCGCGCGGACGCCAGGTCGCTCGTGAGCCGGTGCTCCGCGGCCTCCGCGCCCTCGCTGACGTTCGAGGTGACGAGCACGGCGAAGCTCACCAGCGCGTCCCCGAGGTCGCGCAGCGTCTCCTCCAGCGCCGCGCTCGTGTCGGCGCGGAAGAGCGCCGCGCCCCGCCGGTGCTTGGCCAGGTCCGTCAGCGTGCGGGCGAGCACACGCAGCACGACGGCCGAGATCTCCAGCGTGTCGAGCCCGGTCCGCAGCACGATGCGGTGCAGCAGCCCCTCCTTCACCCGCGGGTTGAACCGCAGACTGTCCTCCGCCTGCCGCAGGGCCGCGTCCACGTCCGCCACGTCGTTGTCGAGCCGCCGCGCCTCGTGGAGCCGCGCGGCCGCGCGCTCGAAGGACGCGGTGGACGGCACCGGACCCGCGTCCGCCCGGTCGTCCTCCTCGGTCTCCGGCGAGGTCAGCTCCTCCCCGATGTCCAGCAGCAGCCGGCGCATCTGACGGGCCAGGTCCACGATCGACTCCCCGGCGGTGTCCACCCAGACGGGCGGCACGAGCACCACGTTGAACAGCAGCCCCACCACCGCGCCGATGACGGTCTCCAGCACGCGGTCCCAGGCGGTGTCGGCGACCTGCGTGACCCCGAGTACCAGCATCGCGCTGATCGCCACCTCCGGGACGAACTCCTCCACCCGGACGAACCGCCCCACGACCAGCGACGCCAGGATCACCAGCGCGAGGCTCCACCAGGTCAGTCCGACGAGCACGCTGAACGCGATCGCGATGAGGACGCCCACGACGACCGAGTTCACCCGTCGCAGGCTCGTCGTCAGCGTGGAGTACAGCGTCACCTGCACCACCAGGAGCGCGGTGAGCGGCGCGGTCAGCGGCACCGGCTCCGAGCTGAGGCCGAGCGCCACGACGTACGAGATCGTCGCCGCGGCGGTCGAACGCACCGTCTGCACCACCGCCGGGTCCCGCCGCCAGCGCTGCCATACGCGGACGGGCGAGAGCAGGGGCGAGCGCTCCGCCATGGGTACTCCTCCTCGGGTGAGCCGAAGTGCCGGACCGCCGGCGAGCCGGTGACCCCGGGAGCGGATCGCGGGCCGACGATCGGATGGGCGGCGTACCCGCACACGCCTTCCCGTCCCGCGCCCGGCCGAATCGTGCCGATCCGGGCATCACCCCGTTCCCCCGCCCGCCGGTCCCGCACACCCCCAGGCCCTGGCCGGCCCGCACACCACCCGGATGGCCCCGGTGCGTCGCCGCCCCGAACCGCCGGCCGTCCCGGGGGCCGCCCCCGGGGCCGTCCCCAACGACGGGCCCCTGGGAATGAACTCCCGCGGGTCCGTCGTTGGGCACGATCATGAAGGCAATCACCTATGACGCATACGGAACGACCGGCATTCTCAAGCTCGTTGAGCGTCCGGAACCCAAGGTCGCCCCCGGCGAGGTGCTCGTCCGCGTGAAGGCCGCGGGAGTCAATCCGGTCGACTGGAAGCTCGCCGCCGGCTACCTCGACCCGGTCTTCGAGGTCCGGTACCCCGTGGTGCCCGGCTGGGACGTGGCCGGCGTCGTCGAGGCCGTCGGGCCCGACACCCACGAGTTCGCCGTCGGCGACGAGGTGTTCGGCTACGTCCGCAAGGAGTGGGTCGAGCTCGGCACCTACGCCGAGTTCGTCAGCGCGCCCGTCCGCACCCTCGCCCACAAGCCCCGCGCCCTCAGCTTCGAGCAGGCCGCGGGCGTCCCGCTCGCCGGTCTGACCGCCTACCAGTCCCTGACCCGTCTGAACGTCTCCGCCGGCGAGACCGTGGTGATCCACGCGGCGGCCGGCGGCACCGGCTCGCTCGGCGTGCAGACGGCCGTGGCGCTCGGCGCCCGGGTGATCGGCACCGCGGGGGAGCACAACCACGACTTCCTGCGCGGCCTCGGCGCGGAGCCCGTGACGTACGGGGACGGCATGGCGGACCGGATCCGCGCGCTCGCCCCGGAGGGCGTCGACGCGGCCCTGGACTTCCACGGCGGCCCCGGCGCGGTCGAGACCCTGCGGTCCGTGGTCCGGCAGCAGGACCGGGTGCTCACCATCGCCGACCCGGAAGCCGCCGCCAAGGGCGTGCCGTTCCTCTGGGTGCGCCCCGACACCGCCGACCTCGCGCACCTGGCCGCCCTCGCGGACGCCGGGAAGCTGACGGTCGACATAGCCCACGCGCTGCCCCTCGCCGAGGCCGAACGGGCGTGGGAACTGAGCGCTTCCGGCCGTACCCGGGGAAAGATCGTCCTGACCGTCTGACGCCACCTTCGTGTCCGCCGATGAGTTCCGTCCGCCGCGACGGTCTCCACCTCGTCGGACACGACCCCGCGACTCAGGAGGAGTACCACCCCGTGGTTCAGCTACTGCGCGTCCAGAACTTCAATGTCTCGAGCGACGGCATCGCCGCCGGCGAGGACCAGACTTTCGAGCGGCCGTTCGGCCACGTCGACCCCGAGCGGCTGTTCTCCTGGGCCGGCGCCACGGCCAGCTGGCCGATGCGCACCGACCCCGGAGGCAGCCGGGGGCTCGACGACTACCTGACCCGCGACTTCGCGCACAACATCGGCGCCGAGATCATGGGCCGGAACAAGTTCGGACCGCAGCGCGGACCCTGGGAGAACGAGGAGTGGCGCGGCTGGTGGGGTGACGAACCGCCGTTCCGCACGCCGGTGTTCGTCATGACCCACCACCCGCGTCCCTCGTTCACCCTCTCC
Organism: Streptomyces tritici; assembly: GCF_048500665.1. Classification (NCBI taxonomy): domain Bacteria; kingdom Bacillati; phylum Actinomycetota; class Actinomycetes; order Kitasatosporales; family Streptomycetaceae; genus Streptomyces; species Streptomyces tritici. Next base: position 101,934 of record NZ_CP183183.1, on the reverse strand, counting down.
GACACGACGTTCCACTTCGTCGACGCCGACCCGGCCACCGTGCTCGCGCAGGCCCGGGAGGCGGCCGACGGCAAGGACGTACGGCTCGGCGGCGGGGTCACGACGATCCGCGAGTTCCTGGACGCGGACCTCGTGGACACCCTGCACGTCGCCGTGTCGCCGGTGAAGCTCGGCTCCGGGCTGAAGCTGTGGGACTCGCCGGAGGACCTGCTCGACCGCTTCCACCTGGACGTCGTGCCGAGCCCCAGCGGCGTCACGCACCACCTGTTCTGGCGCAAGTGATCCGAGGCGCCCCAGGGGCCCCTGACCCGCCCCGCCGCGCCCGCTGACGCGCCCCGGGGCAGCCGCGGATCCGTCTCCGCGCTGCCCCGGGGCCGGACGCCGGGCGTCAGGACCTGCTCAGGACCGCCTTCAGCACCTCGCCCAGCGCCGCCTCTGGATCCTCCGACGCGCCCTCCGACCGCCACGCGACGAACCCGTCCGGACGCACCAGCACCGCGCCGTCCCGCGTCACCCCGTACGTCTCCGCCCAGTCCTGGCCGTCGGCGGGGGAGAGGTCCGCCTCCGGCTCCGTGCCGATCCGGTACGCCTCCAGCGGCACCGACAGCCGCCGCGCGACCGCCTCCGCCGCTGTGTGCCAGGCCCGGCCGGCCGGCGACGCCGAACTCAGGAACACCAGGGACCGCTCGTACAGGTCCAGCGCCGACACCCGCGCGCCGGCCCGGTCCAGCCACAGGTGCGGCGCCCGCGTCCCCGGCTCGCCCGTCAGCCGCAGCCCGTCCGGCACCACCGGCACCGACCCGTCCGCGCCCACGACCGCGCCCCGCGGATAGCGGTAGCCCAGCACCACGTTGAGGATGCCGCCCTTCCGGCCCGTCGCAGCGCCCGTCCCCGGCGCGTACCCCGGGTGGCTGTGCTCCACCGAGCGGGCCGACGCCCGCTCGCTGGTCGCCTCCGCGACCGGCCGGCGCTCGGCGTCGTACGAGTCCAGCAGCGCCGGGCCCGCCCAGCCGCCGATCACCGCGGCCAGCTTCCAGGCCAGGTTGTGCGCGTCCTGGATGCCGGTGTTCGAGCCGAACGCGCCGGTCGGCGGCATCTCGTGCGCCGAGTCGCCGACGAGGAACACCCGGCCGTCCGCGTACCGCTCGGCGACCCGCTCGGCCGCGTGCCACGGCGCCCGGCCGGTGATCTCCACGTCCAGGTCCGGCACGCCGACCGCCCGCCGGATGTGCTCCCGGCACCGCTCGTCGGTGAACTCCTCCAGCGTCTCGCCCCGGTCCGGGTGCCACGGCGCGTGGAACACCCAGCGCTCCCGGTTGTCGACCGGCAGCAGGGCCCCGTCGGCCTCCGGGTTCGTCAGGTAGCAGACGATGAAGCGCCGGTCGCCGACGACGTCCCGGAGCCCGCGCGAGACGAACGTGACGCTCACGTTGTGGAACAGGTCGCCCGGACCGCTCTGCGCGACGCCGAGGCGTTCCCGGACGGGGCTGCGCGGGCCGTCCGCCGCCACCAGGTAGTCCGCGCGGATCGTTTGGTGCTCGCCCGTCTCACGGCTCTTGACCTGCGCGGTCACCCCGTCCGCGTCCTGCTCGAAGGACATCAGCTCCGTGGAGAACCGCAGGTCGCCGCCGAGCTGCCGGGCCCGCTCCAGGAGCACCGGCTCCAGGTCGTTCTGGCTGCACAGGCACCAGGAGGCCGGGCTGAAGCGGGAGAGCCCGCCGCCCGGGTCGATCTCCCGGAACAGCCACTCGTCGTCACCGCCGCCGCCCGCCAGGACGGACGTCTGCAGGATGCCGTCGTTGCCCGCCAGGACGGCCGCGGCCTGCTCGATGCGCTGCTGGACCCCGGCCGACCGGAACAGCTCCATCGTGCGCACGTTGTTCCCCCGGCCGCGCGGGTGGATCGACGTGCCCGCATGGCGCTCGACGAGCACGTGCGGGACTCCCAGGCGGCCCAGGAAGAGCGAGGTCGACAGGCCCACCAGTGAGCCGCCGACGATGAGGACGGGGGTGCGGTGACCGGCCTCGCCGGCCCGATCGAGTGGGTTCATTGCTTGCCTCCGGCGTCGTGCGCGACGCCACCTCGGGGGTGGGACGCCTATGCCTTCCCGTTCGAGGCGCCGTCCGCATGCCCGGAGCACCCGGTTGAGCCGCAGTTCACTCGTCCGCCCCGTGGGGCTCGCGCGCGGAAGCGCCTCATGTCGACCATCGGCACATGACGACCCCGGCCTCCCCGACGGGCAGCGCTCCCCTCCCGGACGGCCCGGTACCCCACGGACGGCCCGGTCCCCCAGGGACGGCGCGGTCGTCCACCCCCCGACTCTCCTGACCAAGAGAAGAGGTGCGCCGGATGACCAACTCGGGACGCGTGTCGCAGTCGGCGTTCGACGGAAGCAGGCTCCGGGTGATCCTGCTGCTCGACCTGTACGACGGAGCCCAGGAGCAGTTCCTGGAGGCGTACGAGACCATGCGCCGCCAGGTGGCCTCCGTGCCCGGCCACATCAGCGACCAGCTCTGCCAGTCCATCGAGAACCCGTCGCAGTGGCTCATCACCAGTGAGTGGGAGAGCGCCCCGCCGTTCCTCGCCTGGGTGAACAGCGAGGAGCACGTCGAGACCGTCAAGCCGATGCACGCCTGCGTCAGGGACACCCGGTCGATGCGCTACAGCATCCTCCGGGAGACCGGCGCGGACCACCGGCCCACGGCGGGGCGGGCGGGGAGCGCCACGGAGGCGGCCCCGCGCGTCGGCGACGGGGTGGCGCGCCACGCGCTCACCTTCACCGTCAAGCCCGGCTCCGAGTCCAAGGTCGCGGAGATCCTGGCCGGTTACCGGTCGCCCAAGGCCCAGGTCGACGAGAAGACGCGACTGCGCCGCACCTCCCTGTTCATGCACGGCAACCGCGTCGTGAGGGCCGTGGAGGTCGAGGGCGACCTCCTCGCCGCGCTGCGGCACGTCAGCCGCCAGCCGGAGGTCCGGGCGGTCGAGGAGGCCATCAACCCGTACCTGGAGCAGGACCGCGACCTCACCGACCCCGAGTCCGCGCGCGTCTTCTTCACCCGCGCCGCGCTCCCGGCCGTCCACCACGTGACGGCCGGCCGGCCCGCACCCGGCGGGGACCTGCGGCGGCACGCGCTGTACTACCCGGCCAAGCAGGGCCGCGGCACGGACCTGGCCCGGCTGCTCGCCGCCCAGGACGCGGCCGCCGCCGACGACCCGGACAGCCCGGTCCACGCCAGCACCGTCTTCCAGCGCGACGACATCGTCGTCCGCCTCATCGACGTCACCGGCGACCTCGACCTCGACCCGCTCGCCGCCCTCGGCCTCCACGGCCCCCGCAAGGCCGCCGTCCTCGAACGGCTGCTCGACGGCGCCTCGATCGGCGTCGAGGGCTCGCTGCAGACGGACCGCAACATCAACCGGCTCCTGTCGCACGCCGACATGCTGCCCATCACCGACCGCACCGCGGCGGACTCCTGACGGAGGGCCGCGGCTCCGGCCGCGGCCCTCCGCACCCCAGTACGCCCTGCCACACCCGGAGGTAACAAGCATGCTCAAGCAGCGTCCGCGCATCGTGAACCTGAGCGAGACCGAACCCAACCGCAGGCGGGGAGGCGACCTCAGAGCCATGCTCACGCCCGCCACCGTGGGTTCCACCAGCGGCTTCATGGGGCTGGCCATCATGCAGCCCGGCGAGCGCATCGGCGAGCACTACCACCCGTACTCCGAGGAGTTCGTGTACGTGGTCTCCGGCGACCTCGAGGTGGACCTGGACGGCGAGACCTTCGCGCTCCGGCCCGACCAGGGACTCCTCATCCCGATCGACATGCGCCACCGCTTCCGGAACGTCGGCGACGTGGAGGCCCGCATGGTGTTCCACCTCGGCCCGCTGGCCCCCCGGCCCAGCCTCGGCCACGTCGACACGGAGGAGACCGACACGGCCGCGACGGCAGCCGTCGGCGACCCCGTGCACGCCCCCGGGGCGCTGGAGTGACCCGCCGCGTCGCCGTGACCGGTGTCGGGGTGGTCGCCCCGGGCGGCACCGGAGCCGCGGCCTTCTGGGACCTGCTGGCCAACGGCCGCACCGCGACCCGCGGGATCACCCTGTTCGACCCCGCGGGCCTGCGGTCCCGCATCGCCGCCGAATGCGACTTCGACCCGCGCGCGCACGGCCTCGACCCCGATCTGTGCGAACACGCCGACCGGTACATCCAGTTCGCGGCCGTCGCCGCCGACGAGGCGGTCCGCGACTCCGGACTGGAGTCCGCGCTCCGGGACGGCACCCAGGATCCCTGGCGGGTCGCCGTCTCCCTCGGCAGCGCGGTCGGCGGCACCACCCGACTGGAGCACGACTACGTGCAGGTCAGCGAGAGTGGCCGGCGCTGGGACGTGGACCACCGGGCCGCCGACCCGAAGCTGCACCTGGCGTTCTCGCCGAGCACCCTCGCCTCGACGGTGGCCGAACGGTTCGGCGCGCGCGGACCCGTGCAGACCGTCTCCACCGGCTGCACCAGCGGCCTCGACGCGGTCGGCTACGCCTACCACACCCTCGCCGAGGGCCGCGCGGACGTGTGCATCGCCGGCGCCTCCGACTCCCCGATATCCCCCATCACCATGGCCTGCTTCGACGCCATCAAGGCGACGTCGCCGGACAACGACGACCCGGAGCACGCCTCCCGCCCCTTCGACGCGGACCGCAAGGGCTTCGTCATGGGGGAGGGCGCCGCGGTGCTGGTCCTGGAGGAGTACGAGCACGCCCGCGCCCGTGGCGCCACGGTCTACTGCGAGATCGGCGGCTACGCCACGTACGGCAACGCCTACCACATGACCGGACTGACCGCCGAGGGCCTGGAGATGGCCCGCTCCATCGACGCCGCGCTCGACCAGGCGCGGCTCGACCCCACCCTCGTCGACTACGTCAACGCGCACGGCTCCGGCACCCGCCAGAACGACCGGCACGAGACCGCCGCCGTCAAGCGCTCGCTGGGCGCCCACGCCTACGACACGCCGATGAGCTCCATCAAGTCCATGGTGGGGCACTCGCTCGGCGCGATCGGCGCCATCGAGGTCGCCGCCTGCGTCCTCGCGCTGCGGCACCAGGTCGTCCCGCCGACCGCCAACTACGAGACCCCCGACCCCGAATGCGACCTGGACTACGTCCCGCGCACGGCCCGCCCCCGGAAGCTGCGTCATGTGCTCTCCGTCGGCAGCGGCTTCGGCGGGTTCCAGTCCGCGGTGCTCCTCAGCGGGGCGGGCGGGAGGACACCATGAGCAGCACAGGGCACCCACCGAACGCGGTCGTCACCGGCATGGGGGTGATCGCCCCCAACGGCCAGAACGCCGACGCCTTCTGGAAGTCCGTCCGCGAGGGCCTCGGCGTCCTCGACCGGATCAGCCGCGAGGGCTGCGAGCACCTGCCCCTCAAGGTCGCCGGCGAGGTACGGGGCTTCGACGCCTCCGCCCTCATCGAGGAGCGCTTCCTCGTCCAGACCGACCGGTTCAGCCACTACGCCATGGCCGCGGCCTCCCTCGCCCTGAACGAGGCCGGCCTCGGCCCGGACTCCGCCCCCGAGGACCCGTACTCCATCGGCGTCGTCACGGCCGCCGGGTCCGGCGGCGGCGAGTTCGGCCAGCGGGAGCTGCAGAAACTGTGGGGCCAGGGCTCGAAGTTCGTCGGCCCGTACCAGTCCATCGCCTGGTTCTACGCGGCCTCCACCGGCCAGATCTCCATCCGCGGCGGCTTCAAGGGCCCCTGCGGCGTGGTCGCCAGCGACGAGGCCGGCGGCCTCGACTCGCTGGCCCACGCCGCCCGGGCCGTGCGCCGCGGCACCGCCACCATGCTGGTCGGGGCGGCCGAGGCGCCCCTCGCGCCGTACTCGATGGTGTGCCAGCTCGGCTACCCCGAGCTCAGCACCGTCGAGGACCCCAGCCGCGCCTACCGGCCCTTCACCTCCGCGGCCTGCGGCTTCGTCCCCGCCGAGGGCGGCGCCGTGCTCGTCGTGGAGGACGAGAACCGGGCCCGCGACCGAGGCGCCGCCGTCCGGGCCACCATCGCCGGCCACGGCGCCACGTTCACGGGCGGCTCCCGCTGGGACCGGTCCCGCGAAGGGCTCGCCCGTGCCATCCGGGTCGCCCTCGACGAGGCCGCGTGCGCCCCCGAGGAGATCGACGTCGTGTTCGCCGACGCCCTCGGCGTGCCCGAGGCGGACCGCGCCGAGGCGCTGGCCCTCGCCGACGCCCTCGGCGCCCACGCCGCGCGGGTGCCCGTCACGGCGCCCAAGACCGGCATCGGGCGCGGCTACTGCGCGGCGCCCGTGCTCGACACCGTGGCCGCGGTGCTCGCGATGGAGCACGGCCAGGTGCCCCCCACCCCCAACGTGTACGACATCTGCCACGACCTCGACCTGGTGATGTCCCGTGCTCGGCCCGCCGAGCTGCACACGGCCCTCGTCCTCAGCAGGGGACTGATGGGTTCCAACGCGGCGCTGGTCGTGCGCCGCGGCGGCGAGTCCGCCCGGCCGAGCCGGGCGGGAAGGAGAAACACATGATCACCACCGAAGTGACCTACGACGAACTGGCCACGCTGATGAAGCAGGCCGCCGGCGTCACCGTCGACCCGCGAGAACTGGAGGAGTCCGCGCAGACGCCGTTCTCGGTCCTCGGCATCGACTCGCTCGGCCTGCTCGGCATCGTGGGCGAGCTCGAGAACCGGTCCGGCCGCTCGCTCCCCAACGACGCCGAGCGCTGCAAGACCCCCGCCGAGTTCCTCGCCCTCGTCAACGACACCCTCAGGAACGGAAACTGACATGCCCGGCCACACCGACAACAGCATCACCATCGACGCCCCGCTCGACCTCGTCTGGGACATGACCAACGACATCGAGAACTGGCCCCGCCTCTTCAGCGAGTACGCCTCCGTCGAAGTGCTCGCCCGCGAGGGCGACTCCACGACCTTCCGGCTGACCATGCACCCGGACGAGTCCGGCAAGGTCTGGAGCTGGGTCTCCGAGCGCACCGTGGACCGCGCCGCCAGGACCGTGCGGGCCCGCCGCGTCGAGACCGGCCCCTTCGCCCACATGAACATCATGTGGACGTACGAGCAGCTGCCCGGCGGCGTCCAGATGCGCTGGGTGCAGGACTTCGCGATGAAGCCCGACGCCCCGGTCGACGACGAGTGGATGACCGACAACATCAACCGCAACTCGCGCACCCAGATGGCCCTCATCCGCGACCGCATCGAGCAGGCCGCCCGCGACCGCCGCCAGACGGCCCCGGTCGTCTCCGGCTGACCACGCCCCAGGAAGGACGCTCGATGCACCACACCCTCATCGTCGCCCGCATGGCGCCCGGCTCGGCGCCGGCGATCGCCGACGTGTTCGCCGAGTCCGACCGGGGCGAACTGCCGCACCTGGTCGGCGTCGACCGGCGCAGCCTGTTCCAGTTCGGCGACGTGTACCTGCACCTCATCGAGGCCCAGCAGGACCCGGGGCCCGCCATCGCGAAGCTGGCCGGCCACCCCGAGTTCCGCGGCGTCAGCGACCGGCTGGCCGCGTACGTCAGCGCCTACGACCCGCAGACCTGGCGCAGCCCCAAGGACGCGATGGCGCAGTGCTTCTACCGCTGGGAGCGCTCGCCCCGCGGCTGAACAGGCACCGAGAAGTCCCGAGGCCGCCGGCCCCGCGTCACACGCGGAACCGGCGGCCTCGGGACGTTCCCCCGGCGACTAACCGGGGACGGTGCACTCGAAGGCGTGCAGATACGCGTTGACCGGCCGGATCTCGCCGATGGCGAGCCCCGCCCCGGTCAGCCGCTCGACCAGGCTCTCCCGGGTGTGCTTCGCACCCCCGACGTTCAGGAGCAGCAGCAGGTCCATGGCGGTGGTGAACCGCATGGAGGGCGAGTCGTCCACGAGGTTCTCGATCACCACGACCCGCGCGCCCGGACGCGCCGCCCTGCGGACGTTGGCCAGCGCCCGGCGGGTGCTGTCGTCGTCCCACTCCAGGATGTTCTTGATGATGTACACGTCCGCCCGGACCGGGATGTCCTCACGGCAGTCCCCGGCCACCACCCGCACCCGGGAGGCGAGCGCCCCGCCGTCCCGCAGCCGCGGATCGGCGTTCTCCACCACGCCCGGCAGGTCGACCAGCGTGCCCTGCAGCGCCGGGTGCTTCTCCAGCAGGCTCGCCAGGACGTGCCCCTGCCCGCCGCCGATGTCCGCCACCGAGGACACGCCCCGCAGATCGAGCAGGTCGGCGACGTCCTGCGCCGACTGCCGGCTCGACGTCGTCATGGCCCGGTTGAACACGTGGGCCGACTGGGGCGCGTCCTCGTGGAGGTACGGGAAGAACTCCTTCCCGTACACGTCCTCGAAGACCGGGCGGCCGGACCGCACCGCCTCGTCCAGCTGCGGCCACACGTCCCACGTCCACGGCTCGGTGCACCACAGGGCGATGTACCGCAGACTCTGCGGATCGTCCTCGCGCAGCAGCCGGGACATCTCCGTGTGCCCGAACGCGCCGTCGGGCTGCTCCGCGAACACACCCTGGCAGGCCAGGGCGCGCAGCAGCCGGCGCAGGGTCCGCGGCTCGGTCTTCACCGCCGCCGCCAGATCCTCCGCCGTCATGGGCGAGTCGCCCAGGGCGTCCGCGACGCCCAGCCGGGCGGCCGCGCGTACGGCGGCGGCGCACGCCGCCCCGAAGACGAGCTCCCGCAGCCGCATGGGCGGCGGGGGAGCCGGATCGATCGTCGTCATCTGTGGCCTTGCCTTTGCTGTGCGCGGGGAGGGGTCGGTGGGGCGAGAGGTCAGCACATCCCGGCCGGCTCGGAGACCGCGCACCGGTTGCCGGTGAACGCGTTGCCCTTGCCGGTGTCGCGGTCGGCGAGGTCGGCGGTGCTGTTGCCGAGCACCACGTTGTCGCGGATCTGGTTCTGCTCGTTGACCGCGCCGACGAAGCTCTTGAACAGCACGATGCCGCCGGAGAGCGGGGACGCGCCCACGTTGTCCACGACCCGGTTCCGCTCCACCAGCGTCTCCTCGGCGCCGGTGAGCACGATCCCCGAGCCCTGCAGGAACGGGAGCCGCGGCGTCGCCGGGCAGTGCTTGTTGTTGGCGCGCACCTCGTTGCGGAGCACCTTCGCCGCCGCCCGGGGCCGCGACTCGTCGCCCACCACGAACACGCCGGCGCAGTTGCCGGTCACCACGTTGCGCTCGACGGTCACGTCGCGCAGCCGGCGCACGGTCACGCCGATCCGGTTGCCGGTGATGCGGTTGCGGCCGATCGTGGTGCCCTCGGCGTCGGTGGATCCGTGCTCCCGGTCGACGGTGTTGGCCACGAACAGCCCTGCGTCGCCGTTGTCCCGGGCCACGTTGTGGGTGAACGAGCCACGGACGGACCGCTCCTGGCCCAGGCCCCACTTGCCGTTCTTCTCGGCGACCACCTGCCGCACCTTCAGCCCGTCGGTCCGCGTGGCCCACAGGCCGCTGGCCGTGTAGCCGCGCAGCGTCAGCCCCCGCACGGTCACGCCCGTGACCGGCGCGCCCTCCTTCCCGGTCACGCAGATGCCGTTGCCGGCCTTGGCGCACGCGTCGTCCGCGGCCGCGCCGGTGGCGGGCACGAGGACGGTGGCCAGCGCACCGGAGCCGCGCAGGGTCAGGTTCGAGGTGGTGATGCGGACGCTCTGGCGGTACGTGCCGGGCGCGAGCAGGACGGTGTCGCCGGGCTGCGCCGCGTCCACGGCCTTCTGGATGGAGGCACCGGCCTTGACCAGGTGCACCTTCGGACCGGCGGGCAGGGCGACGGCGGTCGGGACGGCGGCGGCGAGCGCCGTGGCCACGACGGCCGTGGCGCAGGCCAGGCAGGAGATCTGTCGTTTCGTCATAGGGCCGAAGCTAAGAGCGCCGCAACCGCCCTGCCACCGCTGCTCGCCCAGCCGGGCCCACGGGTACGCCCCCGCGCGCGGGAAAGGGCGCCGCCCGGCCCCGTCCTCGGTGCGCGCGCCGCGCCGGCTCCCGCCGCCGGACCGTGCCGCGCCGCCGGCCGAAGCCGCCGGTCAGAGGGCGGCGAACACGTCCTCGGGAACGTCGCCGAGCACCAGACCGTTGTCCAGACGGACGCGGAGCGTCGATCCGGGACGCCTCCGCTCCTGGTACGCCTCCCACGCGGGCTTCAGCGACGCCAGCTCCTCCACGAGCCGCTGCCGGCTCGCCGGCGGCATCTGGGAGCCGTAGCCGTCCAGGAGCGAGGCGAGCCGCTCGTACTCGCGCACGTCGTGGCCCGGCTCCGCCTCCCTGGGCTCGTCCACGCGCTCGACCGTGCCCTCGGCCCCGGCCGCCAGGGACAGCGACCCGGCGAACGCGGCCGCCTCCGGCGCGTCCCCGGCCGGGACCACCGCCCCGGCCAGCCTGAGTTCCGCCACCAGCCGCACCCGTCGGCCCGCTTCCAGCGTCATCGGTCCCTCGCCCCTCCGTCGATCCGCCGTCATTATCCCGGCCGCCCGCGCTCCCACGGCACCGGCCGTGACCCCTGTGGCCCCCGCGGCGGTGCGGGCGGCGCCCGACCGGGCCAGCATCGAGGCAACCCCTGGACCCCTGCGGAGGCCGCCGTGACGACAGCTTGGGAACCGCGCTCCCCGGACGGCGCCGACAACGGCGAATGGCGCCCCGCGCTCGACGTGCCCGCCCCCGGCCGGCAGCGGCGCTGGACGATCCTGCTGCGCTGGCTGCTGCTCCTGCCCCAGTTCGTCGCCGTCGTCCTGCTGTCCCTGGCCGCCTTCTTCGTCACCGTCGCCGGCTGGTTCGCCGCCCTGGTCCTCGGCCGGCTGCCCGACCCGATCGCGCGCTTCCTCGGCGGATTCCTCGCCTACCAGACCCGCGTCTCGGCCAGTGCCGCCCTCCTCGTCGACCGCTACCCGCCGTTCGCCTTCGACGCCCCCGATCATCCGGTGCGGATCGAGCTGCGCCAGAGCCCGCTGAACCGGCTCGCGGTGTTCTTCCGGCTGATCCTCGTGATCCCCGCCGCGATCGTCAGCAGCCTCGCCTCGACCGGCTGGCTCACGATCTGCTGGGTGTTCTGGCTGATCGCCCTGGTCCTGGGCCGGTTGCCCGGCCCGGTGTTCGGCGCCACGGCCGCCGTCGTCCGGTACCGGATGCGGCTCTCCGCCTACCTGTCCCTGCTGACGCCCGTGTACCCCAAGGGCATCCTCGGCGACCCGCCCGCGCCCGCCGCCCACCGCGCCCCCTCCGCGACCCGGCCGCTCGTCCTCGGCACGGGCGCGCAGGCCCTGGTGTGGCTCCTGCTGCTGCTCGGCCTCGGCGGCCACCTCGCCTCGGGCACCGCCGACTACGACGCCGACCGGTACGACACCGGCTCCGCGAGCGCGCGTCGGGGGCCCGTCAGCCCAGCGGAACGACCGGCCTGACGAGCGTGCCCCGCGTGTGCGGACGCCCGCCGACGTACGCGCCCTGCTCGGGATCGCGGTACGCGCTCGCGAGGATCAGGAACTGCCCGAACTCCGTCTCCCCGCCGCAGGACGCCCCGCCGCCGGCCGCGCCGCGCACCTCGCGGCGGTCGGTGGTCAGCTCCCACTTGTACGAGCTCTGCGCCATGTACAGCGCCGGCGCGTCCGCCGCGAAGTGGACGCCGTCGGGCGTGACGAGGACGTTCTCGTCCTCCAGCCACTGCGTCGGCACCCGGTCCCCCCAGGGAAACAGACCGCGTGACCCGTACGCGTAGGCGTGCTCCCACTCGTCCGGGGTGGGCAGCCGCCGGCCGGCCTGGGCGAGCCCGTGGGTGACGCCCTCGTACGTCGTGTGGGCCGCCAGCCAGGCGGCCGTGGGACGGCCTTCGTCGTCGAACCGCACCCGCCCGCACGTGCGGGTGTCGTCCTCCGGCAACGCGAAGTCGCCGACGCGCTCCTGGAGTCCGGGCCGCCACTCCTCGACCAGCCGGGCGATCACCGGGTGGTCGAAGGGGGCCGGTGTCACTCCGGCCTCGTGCGCCCGGGGAGCGGCGAGGAACGCGTTCAGGGACACGACGCGCGGCGGCGACGTGAGGGCGGCGACATGGGCCCGCATCTCGTCGACCGTCCCGTCGTCCCACAGCGCCCGCGCCTCGTCCCGGTCGTCGACGGTCTCGTAGCCGTACGCCGGCAACGGGTCGAGGGCGCGGTAACTCCCCAGGTACGACAGGACCTCGTCGTCGGTCGGCGTCCAGGCGGCCGCGTCGAACCCGAGCCGCACCTCCCCGCCCGGGACGAAGACGAACGGCTCCCCGCCGACCTCGATCTCGGCCCGGAACGCGGCCCGGCCGGCCCACTCCCGGCGGCTCACGGACATCACCGTCCCGCCCACCCGCCGCGCGGCGGCCTTCGCGATGGTCAGGGCGGCACCGTGCTCGCAGCGGAGCCACTCGTCGAGGGACACGTCGGAGACGGACATGCGGGGCAGTATGCCGAAGCCCACCTGCGGGCGGCCCACGGGGGCGCTGTAGATCACACCGCGCTCGGACGGGTACCGCTCCCCGCCCTTGCTACGCTGCGAGCGCGTCCCGTGGGGGAAGTCCGGTGAGAATCCGGCGCTGACCCGCAACGGTGTGTACGAGCGGCCGCACGACGACCGCCCCGTACGAGCCCGATCGCCCGGGGGACGGCAGCATTTCCCACCACTCGCCGTGGACTGCGACCGGGGATGCCTCGCGGACCTCCCCGTCCCCACGGGCCGCGGGCCGCCTCGTACGTCCGGACGCGGCCCGAGACGAAGGACCGCCCGTGACGACGTCCGCGCCCCCCGAGGCCGGTCCCGCCCCTCCCGACCCGCCTGCCGCTCCTCTCCGGCGGTTCCGGACGGCGCCCCTGACGACGGGTCTGGCGGCGGCCCTGCTGCTCTCCGTGCTGTGCGCCGTCGCGCTGGGCGCGTCGGACGTGACCCCGGGAGAGGCCCTCGCGCTCCTCCGCGCCGGGCTGACCGGCGGGACGATCCGCGCCGACGAGGTGGCCGCGTACACGATCGTCTGGGAGATCCGGCTGCCCCGCACCGTCCTCGCCGCCGTCGTTGGCGCGGGCCTGGCCGTGGCCGGCGTCGCGGTGCAGGCCATGGTCCGCAACGCGCTCGCCGACCCCTTCGTGCTCGGCATCTCCTCCGGCGCGGCGGTCGGCGCGAACGCCGTGATCCTCCTCGGCGCCTTCGCGGCGCTCGGCGTCTGGGCCCTGTCTGTCGCGGCGTTCGGCTCCGCGCTCGCCGCCATGGCCCTGGTGTACGCCGCCGCGCGCACCGCACACGGCCTCACGCCCCTGCGTCTCGTCCTCACCGGCACGGCCATGAGCTACGGCTTCTCCGCGGTGACCACGCTCATGGTGTTCGGCGCGGAGCACGGCGAGGCGGCCCGCGCCGCGATGATGTGGCTCCTGGGCAGCCTCGGCGGCGCGACCTGGGGCTCGGTGCCGATCGCCGCCGCGACGGTGCTCGCCGGCACCACGTACCTCCTGCTCGCCGCCGGACGGCTGAACGCCCTCGCCATGGGCGACGAGACCGCGGCCGCGCTCGGCGTGGACGCCGGACGGCTGCGCCGCGAACTGTTCGTCGTCACCGCCGGCGTCACCGGGACGGTCGTGGCCGTCAGCGGCGCGATCGGCTTCGTCGGCCTGATGGTCCCCCACCTCGTCCGGATGCTCGTCGGCGCCGACCACCGGCGGGTCCTGGCCGTCGCACCCCTCGCCGGCGCGGTCCTGCTGGTCTGGGTGGACGTCGTCTCCCGGCTGCTGCTCGCCCCCGCCGAACTGCCGGTCGGCGTGATCACGGCGGTGATCGGCGTGCCGTGCTTCCTGCTGCTCCTGCGCCGCCGCGGCTACGCGTTCGGAGGCCGCTGATGCGGATCGACATCGACGACCTCTCCGTCGAGGTCGCGGGGGCGCGCCTCGTGCGGGACGTCACCCTGCACGCCGCCGCCGGACAGGTCGTGGGCCTCGTCGGGCCCAACGGCAGCGGCAAGTCCACACTCCTGCGCTGCGTGTACCGGGCGCTGCGCCCCGCCGCCGGCGCCGTCCGCCTCGACGGCGAGGACCTGCACGCGATGGACCCGCGGGAGGGCGCCCGGCGTCTCGCCGCGCTGCCGCAGGACTCCTCCTCCGAGTTCGACTTCTCGGTGGCCGAGGTGGTCGCCATGGGCCGGCTGCCGCACCGCCGAGGGGCCATGGGCCGCGCCGGCGCGGACGACGCGGTGATCTGCGGGCGGGCCCTGGAACGGGTCGGCGCCGCCCACCTGGCGGACCGCGGCTTCCTCACCCTCTCCGGCGGCGAGCGGCAACGCGTGCTCATCGCCCGCGCCCTCGCCCAGCAGCCCCGGGTCCTCGTCCTCGACGAGCCGACCAACCACCTCGACATCGCCCAGCAGCTGGAGGTCCTGACGCTCGTCCGCGGCCTCGGCCCGACGGTCCTGGTGGCCCTGCACGACCTCAACCTCGCGGCGCGGCACTGCGACCTCCTGTACGTGATCGCCGACGGGCGCCTCGTCGCCTCCGGCCCGCCGCACGACGTCCTCGGGCCGGAGCTGCTCGCCGAGGTGTTCGGCGTCCGCGCGCACCGCGTACGGCACCCGGAGACCGGCGCCGTCCAGCTCCTCTTCGACCGCCTCACCGACCACGAACAGGTGGAAACCCCATGACCCGTCCCGCTTTCCGGCCCACCGCGTGCGCGGCGGCGGCCCTCGCGCTCGCCCTCACCCTGACGGGCTGCGGCGCGCGGGTCGCACCCCCGGAAGGAGCCGCCCGCGACGACCGCCCGGCGGCGGTCACCCTCGAGAACTGCGGCCGCGCGGTCACGTACGCCAAGCGCCCCGAACGGGTCGTCACCAACGACGTCGGCATCACCGAGCTCATGTTCGCCCTCGGCCTGGAGGACCGGATGGCCGGCTACGTGATGCCGGACGACCGCGGCGACCTGTCGAAGGTGCCCTGGAAGGGCGGGTACGACCGGGCGAAGTGGCTGTCAAAGGACGCCATCACCAAGGAACTCGTCCTCGACGCCCGCGCCGACCTGGTGTTCGCCGGCTGGAACTACGGCTTCGGCGAGGACAACGGCCTCACCCCCGACTCCCTGCGCCGCCTCGGCGTCGACACGTACGTCCTGACGGAGTCCTGCCGCAACGGCCCGGGCGCGACGCGCGGCATCATGCCGCCCCTCGACGCGCTCTACACCGACCTGACCAACCTGGGGAAGCTCTTCGGCGTCGAACGGCGCGCCCAGAAGCTCGTCGCGGACTTCAAGCAGCAGGTCGCCCGCGCCCAGGCCGAGGCCCCGCGCGGCGCGGCCCGCCCCACCGTCTTCCTCTACGACAGCGGCCAGGACAAACCCTTCACCTCCGGCCGCTACGCCGCCCCCCACGACATCATCACCAAGGCCGGCGGCAACCACCTCATGGCCGACCTCGCCGACTCCTGGACGACGGTCGGCTGGGAGACGATCGTCGCCCGCGACCCGGACGTCATCGTCATCAACGACTACGGCGACACCACCGCCGCCCAGAAACGCGCCTTCCTCCTCTCCCACCCGCCCCTCGCCCAGGTCTCCGCCGTCAAACACCGCCGCATCGTCACCCTCGACTACGTCGACCTCGTCGAAAGCCCCCGCAACCCGGCGGCCATCACGACCCTGTCCGCGTACTTGTCGGGGGTCCGACGCTGAGGAGCCGTCAGAACGCCGCCGGCATGTCCGCGATCGGCCGCGGGCAGCCGGCCGCGTAGCCGGGCGGGTGGCTAGTCCTCGCGTGCGGTGTGGTGGACGACCTCGCAGGTGTCCAGCGTCACCAGGGCCCCGCCGACGAGTTCGTCCAGCTGGGGGAGGAACGCCCGTACCCGGCGCTCCTCGTCGACGATGACCACCGCCACCGGGAGGTTCTCGTTCAGCGACAGGAGGCGGGCGGTGTGGACCCGGGAGGAGGCGCCGAACCCCTCGACGCCCCGGAACACCGACGCGCCGGCGAGGCCCGCCTGATGGGCGCGGTGCACGATCTCGGTGTACAGCGGCCGGTGGTGCCAGAGGTCGTTGTCCCCGAGGAAGATCGTCACACGCAGCGCCCGCCCGCTCAGCCTCGTCACGCCGCACATCCTCCCAGAACCCCCGGCTCGAACCCGGGGCCTGGCGCGACCGGCGTGCCGCCACGCCCGAGGGGTGCGCCCGCCGCCGTACGGGCGCACCCCGGACCTCCGGCTCAGACCACCGTCAGCCGCGTGGGCGCCGGATAGCGGCTGAGGTTCCGGAACAGCTTCTTGATGTCGTTGGGGGCCAGCTTGATGCAGCCCGCGGACTTGTAGTCGCCGACCCCGTCCCAGCGCCGGCTCTCCGTACGGCCCTGCCCTCCGTCCCGGGTCATCTCGCTGTGGATGAACAGCTCGGTCCGCGGCGTGCGGCCGTCGTTGCACTTTTTGTCGCTCAGCGGGATCGCGTAGCCCTTGATGACGTTCCCGTTGTAACGCGTCTGCGCCCTGCCGACCTTGTACGTGCCGCGAGGCAGCCAGCCCTGGCCTCGCTTGCACTCCTTGCGGCCGTTCGCGTGCGCCTTGCCGAGACCGGACCCCGCCCGGAACTCGGCCACGGACCGGCCGCCCCGCACGACGTAGAGCCGGGAGTTCTGCGGGTCGCTCCCGTTCCTGACGAACTTCAGCGTCGTGACGACGCCGGCCGCCGCGGGCCGGCCCCGCTCCGCCGGCGCGGCGGCCTGCCCGCCGGGAGCCGCGGCGACGGCCGTGGTGACGAGGGCCAGGGCGCCGAGCCCGATCGCGGTGGCACGGACACGCAGAGGTGACGACACGGACATGGTGATCACTCCTTAGGGGGTTTGCGGGAGAGGCGACGCGCGCCGGCCACGGCAATTCCGACAGCACTTGCCACGGGCATATCGCCCTGTCGTCGGGCCTTCCGGACCGGTCGGTGCGAGCCGCCGAGGACAACCCTGCCCGCCGCGGACCGCCCTGCGGCGCGCCATGCGGCATGCGCCGATGCGTGATGATGCATGCACAGATGCAGGGCGCTGACGTGCGGTGATGCACGTACGGCGAAGCTCGGAGGAACCGATGGTCGAGGCACGGCCGCACCGCACGGCGGGCGGCGCGGGGCAGGAACTGGCACTGTTGTTACGCGCGTGGTGGGAGGCCGCCGCGGACGAGGGCGGCAGGAAGCCCACGCAGGAGTCCCTCGCCCGCAGGGCGGGCGTCAACCAGACGACCCTGTCCCGCTACCTGAACCCGGCGCACCCCTCGACCGCCCCCAAGGACGTCGTCCAGGCGCTGCACGCCTCACTGGCCGCGCCGCCCGACGAACTGCCCAGGGCCCTGGCGCTGGCCGAAGCGGCGTCCGGCGGGCACCTCACGTTGGAGCCGCCCGCGTTGGCGGAGCCCCCGTCCCCGCTGCCGCGCGTCTGGACCGCGCCGCACCACCTGTGGCGCGCGGCCCTGGTGACGGCCGTGACGGTGAGCATCGCCCTCGCCTCCTGGGCGGTCCTCAGCTACCGGCAGCCGCCCACCGGCCCGCATGACCGCCCCGTCGCCGCGGCCGCGGGACCGGCCGCTCTCTCCCGCTGGCCGCTGGTGAGACTGGGGGAGAAGGGCTCGCTCACCTGGACGGTCCAGCGCCTCCTCCGCGCCGACGGTCACCGCCTGGACGCCGACGGCATCTTCGGCCCGGAGACCCGCCGGCAGGTGATCGCCTTCCAGCGCACCCGGGGCCTGCAGCCGGACGGCAAGGTGGGGGAGCGGACCTGGCCCATGCTCGTACGCCCGGTCGCCCCGGGCGACAAGGGCCCCGCGGTCGAGGCGGTCCAGGACCTCCTGGCCCGGGCGGGTCTCCCCGCCGACATCACCGGCGTCTACACGACGGCCACCCACCGCGCCGTCTCCGACTTCCAGACCCGGAGCGGCCTGCCCGCCACCGGCACCGTCGACACCCCCACCTGGCGCGCCCTCACCGCGGCCGTACCCCGCCCCTGATCCGGCCCGCCTGGGAGGAGGTTGGCGCCCCGGTCCCGTCGGCAGGCAGGCAGGCGCGGTCGAGGAGGCCCCGTCACGCCCGCAGATAGGCGAGGACCGCGAGCACCCGCCGGTGGCCGTCCGTGTCCACCGGCAGGTCCAGCTTCGCGAAGATGTTGCCGATGTGCTTGTTCACGGCCGCCTCGCTGATGAACAACTGCGCCGCCAGGTTCGCGTTGGAGCGGCCCTCCGCGATCAGCCCGAGCACCTCGCGCTCCCGGGCGCTCAGCCGCTCCAGCGGGTCCTGGCGCAGCCGCACCAGCTGGAGGACGACCTCCGGGTCCACCGCCGTCCCCCCGGCGGCCACCCGCTCCACCGCGGCCATGAACTCGGCGACCGCGCCCACCCGTTCCTTCAGCAGATAGCCCACCCCGGCCCCGCCGCCCGAGTCGAGCAGCCGCAGGGCGTACGAGCGTTCCACGTACTGGCTGAGCACGAGCACCGGCAGTCCCGGGAACTCCTCGCGCAGCCCCACCGCGGCGCGCAGCCCGTCGTCGCCGAGCGACGGCGGCATCCGCACGTCGGTGACGATCAGATCCGGCCGCTCGGCGCGCACCGCCTCGACCAGCGCGTCCGCGTCCCCGACCGCCGCCACCACCCGGTGGCCGACCCGTTCGAGGAGTCCGACCAGGCCCTCGCGCAGCAGGACGGCGTCCTCGGCCACGATCAGACGAAGCGACACGGCACCTCCACGTGCAGCAGGGTGGGACCGCCCACCGGGCTCGACACCCGCATCCGCCCGTCGAGCGCCGTGACCCGGTCCGCGAGCCCGGTCACGCCCGTGCCGGATGCGGGATCCACGCCGCCGCGACCGTCGTCCGTGATGTCGAGGATCAGCAGGTCGGCATGGTGGCGACCGCGCACCTGGGCGCGGCTCGCCCCGCTGTGCCGGGCGATGTTCGTCAGGGCCTCGTTGATCAGGTAGTACATCGTCGTCTCGAGCTTCCTCGGCAGCCGCTCGGGCAGCTTCAGGTCCACCGTCACCGGGATCGGGAACCGTCCGGCGTAGTCCTCGACCGCCGCGACCAGCCCGTGGTCGGCGAGCACCGGCGGATTGAGCCCGCGGATCAGCGCCCGCAACTCCCGGTGCGCCGTGGACAGCTGGTCCTCCGCCCGGGTCAGCAGTTCCGCCTGCGGGGAGCCCTCGGCGACCTCCAGGCGCATCAGACCCAGTGTCATCCCCAATGACACAAGCCGCTGTTGCGCCCCGTCGTGCAGGTCCCGCTCGATGCGCACCCGTTCCGCGTCGAAGGAGTCCAGCAGCCGCGCCTGCGAGGCCCGCACCTCGCGCAGCTCCTCGCCGAGCTCCCTGTCGCGCGGGGCCAGGAACGTACGGGACATGGCGGCCCGCGCGCCGGCCCAGGAGGTCACCGTGTACGGCGAGGCGAGCAGCACGACCGCCCCGAACACCGTCCACGGCCAGGTGTGCCGGTCGGTCGCGGCGAACGTCACGGCGGGCACCCCGAAGGAGAAGAGCAGCACCAGCAGGTCCAGCCACCACAGCGCCGCAGCCGACAGCATCGTGAACATCAGCTCCCGCCACGTCGCCTGCTCCTTCAACCGCGTCGCCGCCCAGGCCCGCAGGCCCGGGCCGTTCGGCGTCCGGTGCGGGTCGGCCACCACGTCCAGGTCCACGAGGCGCAGCCGGTGGCGCTCCACCCGGGCCACCGCCGTGGACGCCAGCACCAGTCCGGCCAGCGGCGCGACGCCGATCAGCACGACGAGCAGGGCGACACCCGCGGCCAGCCCGAGACCGAAGACCAGCACCGCCGCCGCGCCGACCACGACGCCGCCGACCAGGTAGGCCAGCGACCGCCAGGGCCAGCTCGACGTGAGGAAGCTCAGGGGACGCTGAGCCATGGCCTGCCAGGCCGTTGTAGGACGCATGGGGTTCACCGTAGCCGGGCCGCTCCGGCGGCGCGGTAGAGCTGGCTCTACCTCCGAGGTGGAGTGCGGATCAGTGCGCCGGCCCGCCCCCGGGCCGTGGAATCGACCCATGACGACGACAACACGAACCCCCGAGCGGAACGCGGTCGAACTCCACGGCGTACGCAAGGTCCACGGCGCCGGCGACCACCGCGTGACCGCCCTCGACGACGTCTCCCTCGCCTTCCCCCGTGGCACCTTCACCGCCATCATGGGCCCCTCCGGCTCCGGCAAGTCGACCCTGCTGCAGTGCGCCGCCGGACTGGAGCGGCCGACCGAGGGCCGCGTGATCCTCGCCGGAGCGGACATCGGCCGGCAGAGCGAGACGCAGCGGACCCGGCTCCGCCGCGACCACGTCGGATTCGTCTTCCAGGCCTTCAACCTCGTCGAATCCCTCACCGCCGCGCAGAACGTCGAGCTGCCGTCCCGGTTCGCCGGCCGCAGGGTCGGCCGCGAACAGGTCGCGCGGGCGCTCGCCGCGGTGGGCCTGACCGAGCGCGCCGGGCACCGCCCCAGCGAGCTGTCCGGCGGTCAGCAGCAGCGCGTGGCCCTCGCCCGGGCCCTCGTCACCCGCCCCGACGTCCTGTTCGCGGACGAGCCGACCGGCGCCCTGGACACCGTCACCTCCCACGAGGTGCTGCGGATGATGCGGATGCTCGTCGACGAGGAGGGCCAGACCACCCTCATGGTCACCCACGATCCCGTGGCCGCGGCCACCGCCGACGTCGTGGTCTTCCTCAAGGACGGCCGCATCGCCGACCGCCTCCCGCTCGACCGCGGCGCGGACGGTGCGGGCGGCGCGGACGGCGCAGGCGGCGCGGACGCCGCCCGGATCGCCGCCCACATGGCCCGGCTGGAGGCGTGATGCTGATCCTCGCGAACGTACGCGAACGCCGCTCCGCGTTCCTCGGCGCCTTCGTCGCCGTCCTGGTCGGCGTCGCCCTCATCACCGCCACCCTCGTCGTTCACGACTCCGCCCGTCCCCGGGTCCAGCCGCGCCACGCCGGCACCGCCGCCCTGGCCCTGCCCCCGCAGGCCCGGGACCTCGACGGCAGCCCCGAGGACCGCATCCCGTGGAGCGCGGCCGAGGCCGGACCGCTGCTCACCGCGCTCGACCGGGTCCCGGGCGTCGCCGCCGCCGTACCGGACCGCGCCTTCTACGCCCAGGCGATCGTGGACGGCGAGCCCGTCGCCGACGACGGCGCCCTGGAGGCCGGCCACGGCTGGTCCGGCGTACGGACCGCGCCGTACGAACTGGTCGTCGGCCGGGCCCCGCGCGGCGAGCACGAGGTCGTCGTGGACCAGGCCCTCGGAGTGCCCGTCGGCGGCGCACTCACCGTCAACCTGGCGCAGGGCCGCACGCGGTTCACCGTCGTCGGCACCGTGGACGGCCCCGGCTACTACTTCAGCGAGACGTTCGCCGCCCGGCAGCAGCCCGGCGTCCGCGCCGTCGCCCTGATCGCCGAACCCGGCGCCGACACCGGCGCGCTCGCCGCCGCCGCCCGCAGGGCGCTCGGCGGGAGCGGCAGCCTCGTCGTCGGCGACGCCCGCGCCGAACTCCAGCCCGCGCACGTCGAGCACCGCCGCTTCCTGGGCACCCAGCTCATCGGCGCCATGGCCGTACTCGCCCTGTTCACCACGGTGTTCGTCGTCGCCTCCATGCTGGTGCTCGCGACCGGGCTGCGCCGCCGCGAACTCGGACTCCTGCGCACCCTCGGCGCCGCCCCGGGCCAGATCCACCGCATGATCCTCGGCGAGGCGGCGGTCGTCGGCCTGCTCGGCTCGCTCGCCGGCTGCGCGGCCGGCGTGGCCGGCGCCCCGCTTCTCCGGTCGATTCTCGACCGGTTGGACGTGATCCCGCCGGACATGCGGCTCACCGTCGCCGCCTGGCCGCTGCTCACCGCCTGCGCCATCGGCGTCGGGGTCAGCACGGCGGGGGCCTGGGCCGCCGGGCGGAGGGCCGCCCGCGTCGCCCCCGTCGAGGCGCTGTTCGAAAGCCCTGACGCGCAGCGGGGGATGGGACGCGGCCGGTGGATCGCCGGCCTCGGGGTCCTCGGCACCGGTGTCCTGCTGGCCCTCGGCACCGCCGTGGCCAGTGCCGAGAACCGCATCAGCGCGGCGCTCGCCGCCACCATGGCCCTCATCGTCGCGGCGGCCCTGCTCGCTCCCGTGCTCGTCGGGCCCCTCGGCCGTCTGCTGACCGCGCCGTTCCGGCGCTCCGGCGCCGCCGGGCCGGTCCTGATCCGGGCGGAGCCGACCGCCCACCCCGGCCGTGCCGCCTCCTTGGTGGCCCCCGTCGTCGCCGCCGTCGGCTTCGCGGTGCTGCTCAGCGGCATGGTCGAGACGATGCGGGTCGCCTACCCGGCGGGCGAGGCGCTCAAGGTCGCGGGGCAGACGATCGTCACCCCGGACGGCACCCCCGGCCACACCGACGAGGTGGTCGCCGCCCACCCGGTGGGCAAGGCCGCCCTGCCGACGCGCGCCTTCGTCCTCGGAGGGGCGGAGGGGGACGCGACCGTCCTGGACGTCCTGGGCAGCCGGGACCGCAGGTGGAGCAGGCCGGGCGAGGCCGTGCTCGGCGCACGCGTCGCCGGTCAACTGGGCTTGAAGCAGGGCCAGTACGTCTCCGTCCGCTTCGCCGACGGCGCCGTCGTCGGGCTGCGCGTCGGGGCGGTCCTGCCGGACGATCCGGCCCGCGGCGACTTCGTGGTCGCCCGCGACCTGGTCCGGGCCCACGACCCGGCCGCCCTCACCGACGACATCTTCGTCCCCGGCGACGCCGAGGCCACCGACTCCGTCCCCGGCACCGCGCTGCACGACGCCGCCGCGTACGCGCTGGCCGACTACGAGACCGACGCCCGGCTGACCGACAGCCTCGCCGCCCTGCTCATCGTGATCGCGGTCGGCTACGGCGTCATCGCCGTGGCCAACAGCATGGCCATGGCCGCCCACGGCCGGCGCCGCGACCTCGCCGTGATGAAGTCCGCGGGCGCCACCGACCGCCAACTCCTGCTGCTCTCCGCGGGCGAGACGGCCCTGATCGTCACCGTCGGCGCCGCCCTCGGCCTCCTCGTGCCGCTGGCCCCGTTGGCCGGCATGGCGTCCGGCCTCGCGGAGTCCACCTCCTCCGACGTGACCCTGCACCTGAACGCCGCCACCCTGGCGACCGCCGTCGCCGGCACCCTCCTCGCGGCGGTGACGGCGGGGCTGGCGGTCACGACGCGGACGCTGCGCCGGATGGTGTCGTGACGCCGGCGCGGGCGTGCGGTCCGGCGTCAGCCGGGCCGCGACGCGTCGGGCGCCGGGACCTCGGGGGCGGTCCAACTGGCCAGGACCTGCAGGGCCTGCGCGGTCTCGGAACCGGGCTCGACGCTGTACACGCACAGGGTCTGCTCCGCGTCGCCGGGCACCTGGAACGACTCGTACGCGAAGTGCAGGTCCCCGACCAGCGGGTGCCGGTAGTGCTTGGCGCCGTGCGTGCGGCGCAGCACCCGGTGGTCGTTCCACCAGCCGCTGAACTCCGGCGAACACAGGGTGAGTTCGCCGACCAGATCGGCGAGCTGCCGGTCCTGCGGATACCGGCCCGCCTCCAGCCGCAGGATGGCCACCGTCTCCGCGGCGATCCGCTCCCAGTCGCCCACCCGCTCGCGGGCCCCGGGGTCCAGGAGGTAGTAGCGGGCCAGGTTGCGGCGGTTGGCGGGCAGCGCGTCGAAGTCGGTGAGCACGGCGCGGGCGAGCCGGTTGGAGGCCAGGACGTCGGTGCGGCGCCCCAGGACGAAGGCCGGCACGTGCTGGAGGGTCTCCAGCATCAGGTGCAGGCCCGCCCGGACCCGCGGGGCCCTCGCGGGAGCACGGCGTACGGCGGCGGCGCCGGTCCGCAGCAGGTCGGTGAAGTGCTCGCGCTCGGTCTCGTCCATCCGCAGCGCGACGGCGATCGCCTCCACGACCTCGGGGGAGGGGTTGCGCGCCCGCCCCTGCTCCAGGCGCGTGTAGTACTCGGTGCTCACCCCGGCCAGGCGGGCCACCTCGTCCCGGCGCAGCCCGGGAACGCGGCGTACCCGCTCGTCGGCGGGCAGCCCGGCCTCTCCCGGGGTGATCGCCGCGCGCCGCGAGCGCAGGAAGCCGGAGATTTCCTTGGTGCGGTCCATGGCTCCAGTGTGCGCATGTCGGCGGGGCCGTGTCCGCTCCAGGGTGGCCCTGCCAGTACCAGCCCGACCAGGGCCAGTTACGCCGTCCCGAGGGGCCGCGGCGGGTGGTGTTCTGGATGTGCGGCCGGCGGGACCGACCGCGAACCCCCTTCTCCCCGCTTGTGAAAGGCACCCAGCATGTCCACGAACACCACCCTCTCCACCTCGACCTCCGCCTCCCAGCCCCTGGCGGGTCGCGTCGCGGTCGTCACCGGCGCCTCCAGCGGCATCGGCGAGGCCGCCGCCGAGCAACTGGCCGCCCTGGGCGCGCGCGTCGTCGTCCTCGCGCGCCGGGCCGAACGGCTGGCGGAACTGGTCGCCCGCATCGAGAAGATCGGCGGCAGCGCGGTGGCGATCGCCGCCGACGTGACCGACGCGGCGGCGCTGCAGGCCGCCGCCGACCGGGTGGAGGCCGAACTCGGCGGCGCCGACCTGCTCCTGAACAACGCCGGCGTCATGCTTCCCGCACCGATCGAGGAGCTCGCGACCGACCAGTGGAAGCGGCAGATCGACCTGAACATCACCGGACTGATGAACGCGATCGGCGCGTTCACCCCGCAGTTGGTCAAGGCCGCCGCGGAGCGAGGCGTCGCCGACCTGATCAACACCTCGTCGATCGCGGCGCAGAACATCTTCCCCCACTTCGCCGTCTACTCCGGCACGAAGGCGTACGTCACCCACCTCTCCCGTCACCTGCGGGCCGAGCTGGGCGCCAAGAACGTACGGGTCTCCGCAGTCGAACCGGGCATCGTCGGCACCGAGCTCCAGAGCCACGTCACCGACCAGGGCGCCCTCGACTGGCTGGCCGGCTCCAAGGAGACCATGGAGTGGCTCACGGCGCAGGACGTCGCCGAGACCATCGGCTTCATCGCGGCCCTGCCGCCACGGGTGAACCTGCAGCAGGTCACCATCATGCCGACCGGCCAGCCGAGCTGACCCCCGGCACGCCCCGTTGCGCGACACCGCGGGAAACGGGCCGGGCCCGGGCGGCAGGGGGATGCCGACCCGGGCCCGGCCTCGGGGTAACCGGAAGGCTGGGGAGCCGTACCGGTCGTTCAGGCGGCCGGCGTCCGAGGACGCTACGCGATGGCGATTGTCGACCGCCGGCCGCTGTACCTGGGGTTCGCCGAAGCCCGGCCGACGGGCGAAGCGGAATCGGCACCCTGCGCGAAAATCCATGCGGAGCACGGAATATGACACCGATCCTGCGACACCCCGCCAGAGCACCGACGAGAGCATCAGAACATTCCCGACCCGGGCGATTTGACGGATTCCCGCAGACTGCCCGGCCGTTCGGCCCCGATGTGCCACAGCGTGACCGCCGACCCGCTTCCCGGCAGGTCAGCAGCGCCACACCCACAGCTTCGCCCGTCGCCGGTTGGATATCTACGCATGGTTTCTAGTACGAATGACAGCGCCAGTATTTAGACTCCGAGGCGACCGATGCGTAGTACACGGGGGTTCCACCTGCATGGCCATGAACAAGAAGGCGCTCAAAGCTCTGTTGTCCGAGCGCCGGGAACTGATAGACCCCACCTCGCACGGTTTCGAACGCCCCCAGGGCCGCGGCCGCCGCGCCCGCGGCCTGTCCCAGCAACAGGTCGACGAACTCACCCGCCGCGCCACGCACACGTACAACCGGCTCGAGACCGGCGCGATGCCGAACCCGCCGACCGACTACCTCCGCCAGGTCGCCCGCCTCTTCGGCCTCAACGAGCAGGAGTGGGTGTCGCTGTGCCGGTACGCCGGCATCGGCGACCCGCCCGGCCCCCTCAACCAGGACTCCGGCCTCGAGGTACCCGGCGTCTGGCAGGAGGCCGTCGACGGCCTCTCCCACATGGCGTACGTCACCGACGCCTCCTGGAATGTCCTCGCCCACAACGAGCCCTTCGCCAGGCTCTTCCCCGGCGGCCGGATCCCGCCCAACACGATGCGGTGGATGCTCCTGGACCCGGACGCGCGCACCACCCTCATGGAGTGGAAGACCGTCTGGGCGCCGCTCGTCCTGCCCCAGCTGCGCGCCGCCCTCGCTGTACGCACCGATGACGAAACGCTTCACCAGATCGCCAAGGAAGTCCTCGCCGACCCGGACCTGGGCCCCATCTGGGAGGCCGGCGGCGCGAACATCCACCCCGACGGCGACGAACGCCCCCTCCTCCACGCGGTCGAAGGCCCCGGCCACGTCACCATGTGCGCCGCCCAGCCCCTGACCGCCCCCGGGGCACGCCTGATGATCCTGCTGTGGCACCCCGGCAAGAAGAAACAACACCGGCGCGTCCCCATGCTCCGCGCCTCCCGCCTCCCGGACGCGTGAGCGAGGGACGGCGGGAAACCGCCGACGGAGAACTCGGCCTCAGGAGGGGGCCACGTTGGCCAACATCCTGCGCAGCACCTTGAGCGCGGCGACGTACTCCTCGTCACTGATGCCCTGATGGACCACAGCACGCACCTCGCTCGCAAGCTCCCGGATCCGCACCCTGCCAGCCTCCCCGGCGTCAGTGAGCCATAGCCGCTCCTCGCCGTCGACCCGCAGCCACGCCCGATGCAACAACTGATCGACGGCCCGGCCGATTTCATGCGGCCCGTCGGCAAGATGCGACAGCTGCGCGACGACCTCGTCCCGACTCGGCGGTGTGGGGCCGCCGTTGACGCGGTTGAGCACCCAGTACTGCGGCTGCGTGACGTCGATCCTGGCCATGGCGTCCCGCAGCGGCCGAGTGACCGCCGCCTGCACCAGGCCACACCAGTAACCGATCGGCTGAGCGGCCAACATGTCGTCGGTGGCAGCCGGGTTCGCGGGCGCCTGATCGGTCGTGGTTCGGTTCAGCGAGTCCATGATCACGACGCTACCTTCCTGAAGCGCAGGACAGCGGTCAGTCGCTCGGCGTCATCGACATGCGGCCGAGGAACGCCGACCGCGCTCCGCCACATGATCCAGGGTGCTGCCTCGGTCACCTCTCGTGCTGGATGAGATCCCACCGATTCCCGTACAGGTCCCGGAAGACGGCAACGGTGCCGTACGGTTCCCGCCGCGGCGCCTCCTCGAACACGACGCCCGCCGCACGCATCCGCGCGTGGTCGCGCTCGAAGTCCTCGGTGTTCAGGATCCAGCCCACCCGGCCCCCGGTCTGGTCCCCGACGCGCCCCGCCTGCGCCTCGGTGGCCGCCCTGGCGAGAAGCAGACCGGTTTCCCGCGCTCCCGGGGGAGCGACGACCACCCACCGCTTCTCGTCGTCGATCCGGGTGTCCTCCCGGAGCTCGAACCCCAGCACGTCCCGATAGAAGGCAATGGCCTCGTCGTAGTCCCGCACGACAAGGGCAACCAGTCCGAGATGAGTCACAGGACGATGATGCCGGATAGGCCCCGGACGCCTGTGCCGATCAGCTCCTTCGGGCGTTCGGGCACCATGCGAGCGTGACGAGGACCGCCGAAGCAATCCTGCACAGTCCGGCCTGCACAGTGGCCGCCCTCGTGACCGAGGCCCGGCGGCAGGCCCAGGGCGCGTACTGCTGGGTGCGCTGAGGCCATGCTCGTCCGGTACGGTCAGCCGCCGTCCTGGTTCTCGCTGAGCGGGCGGTGACGCAGCAGCGGCACCTCGCACAACATGGGGCCGCCTGCTGCGTGGCTGGTTCGAGTGCTCGGCGGCACATTCGCCGGACTCGGACCCGCGCCGACCTCTACCGTACGGACCGAGCCGCGGCACCCGTCGCGGTCACGGAGGAGGAAGCCTGTGTCATCGCCCTGCGATCCCCGGTACGCGCCCGCCGGCGATGTCGGTGCGGCACTCATGGTGATCGACTCGCGGCTCAAGGCCATCTACGCCGGAAAGACGGAGGCCGACCCCGAACAGGAAGAACTGGTCGACCAGTTCATCGCGTCCCTCGGCCCCGAGGGCGCCGCCGATGTGCTGGACGGGGTGTGCACGCTCATCTTCATGTTCATGAAGTGGCTGCGCTGCGCGTACGAGGACCACGACCGCGACGTCATCGAGTACGTGGTGCCCAACCTCGTGGCCTCGATGCGCATGATGCCCAGGAGCGTACGCCCCGAGGCCATCCCGACGATGGCGGGACTGGTCGTCGCCGCCGGCACCGGCCTGAGCCCGAGTCTGTGGCGCAGGCAGTACGGCGACTGGACCAAGGAGGAGATGAACCCCCTGGAAGCGACGGCGTTCCTCCTCGCGGAGCACATCAACCGCATCACCGACGACAACGACTTCGCCACCCGCCTGGTCACCGAAGCCCTGACCAGCGCCGAAGAGCTCTAGGTTCTGTCTCTTCGGTCAGCGTCGGACCCAGGGGGCCCGGTGAAGGTGGAGTGCCGGTGGCCAGTAGGCATTCCCCGTACGGAGAATGCGGTTGCCTGGGCTGCCGGTTCGTCTGCAGACTCGCGATCGCGATGTCTCACGGGCGCGGTCTGGTCCTCGAACGCTTCCGCTGGATCGGCGGCCATGCTGACGTCTGGCAGGTCTTCCGTGACCCCGAGGCTCTTGCTGCCGCGGTCCGTGTACTGGCCCGGCCGTTCCGGGATGACGGCGTCACGGCCGTCTGCGGCATCGAGTCTCGTGGATTCCTGCTCGGCGCCGCAGTGGCCGTCGAGCCCGGCGTCGGCTTCGTCGCGGTACGCAAGAGCGAGGGGATCTTGCCCGGGAAGAAGGTCACATGGCGCAGCGACCCCGACTACCGGGGTACTCGCCAGGAGCTGCGTCTGCAGCGGACGGCGGTGGGCCCCGCGGACCGAGTGCTGCTGGTCGACGACTGGATCGAGACAGGCAGCCAGGCGTCGGCTGTGCGGTCGATGGTCGAGGAATGCGGCGGGCAGTGGGTCGGCTGCTCCGTCGTCGTTGACCAGACGACCCCGGCCCGGCGGGCGGACCTGGCCGTCCGCAGCATTGTCACCGCCGCCGAACTTACGGCTTGGGGTGGGCAGTACTGACACGTGTCCGCCTGACCGGTTGCTCAGTTGACTGGGCGTGTCCGCCCGACTAGGACCTGTCCGGCCGATCATAGGTGCGGGCTGTCGGGCACGATGCCCGGGTGAGCTGGGCTGCTGCCCACAGCCAGTACGCTGCACAGCCCACTCCGGACCGGCCCGACGGGGCGATCATCGCCACCACCGCCCCGGAGCGTTGGGGCGGCGAGGCGGTCCGCATCCTGGACCTCACGCCTTGACGGACCCACGGTCGCGGAGTCGATCAGTTCGCCGGGTGGGTCAGGGTGCAGTGGGGGTAGTCGTTGTCCGGGTCGCCTACGCGGGTCCAGAACTTCAGGAGCTTGCCGTACTTCAAGGCGGCGTAGGAGTCGATGTGGGTTGCCTCGTCGACCGGGTAGGGCGCGCCGTCGAACTGGTCGGTGAAGGGTGAGGTGCCGTTCTTGTCGACGTCGAAGTCCAGGGACAGGACGCTGAACCCCCTGGCGGTGCCGTGCTTCCAGGTCCCTGTTCCGGATCCGGTCACGCGGTCCCAACTGATGGCGAGGCAGATGTCGTGGGCGACGAACGTCCCGTCCGGCTTCAGTGTGACGGTGCCGCCGTCGGCATCGGTCCACGTGGTCGCAAGCTCGGCCGGCTTCAGCAGGACCGGTTCGCCCTGGGGCGGCGGCAGCTCGTAGAGCCGGCCGCAGGCGGTGAGGGCAAGGGTTAGGACGGCGAGCCAGATCGGCGCGGTACGGCGGGAACTCAAGACACTCCACCCCTAGCGGGTACGGCGAGCCGCGTGCGCGACGGCCGATGGGATCAAGGACGCACGCCGTACCCTGACACGTATCTTGAACGTGTTCAAGTCGCAGCTTGAGGCGGCCATCGGGGAACGGGAGGCGGTCGTGGTGAGCCTGGTCCGGGTGAGGCGTGGGTGGACCGCCCTCTTTCCGAGAGTCGCACCTTCCGGCGGTGCGTCAACGGCGCTCCTTCGTCGCGTCGCTTCGCGATTCCGCTGTCGCTCCACCCTTGACCCACCACCGGAAGCCGCGAAGAACCTCTCGGAGAGCGGTCCGGGGGCCGGGGTCCACGCGGGCGCGCCGCAGGTGCCTGGGCGCCGTGCGCGGCCGCCGGGCCGGTGGGTGGGGTTGCGCGGCAGTTGCATGGGGTGCCCCATCCCGTCTCGGCGACTCACTCGGAGGCCGCCCGCCAGGCTTCGATAGCGCGGCGTACAAGCAGCGAAACGCCGTCGAGCGGTGCATCGACCACCTCAAGCAGTGGCGTGGTCTGGCCACACGAACCGACAAGCTCGCGATCGCCTACCAGGCATCCCTGCACCTCGCGGGCACCCTCATCTGGGCCCGACGCTGACCGAAGAGACAGACCCTATTCGGCCATGGCGTTCACCGGACGGAGAAGTTCCTCAGCGGAGCAGTCCGAGTCGGGATCTTCCACCAGACAGAGGTTCAACCCCTGCCCGTCCCGTCGAACCATGGCCGACAGAGCGCACGGAGTGTCGAGTTCGTCGACCATCAGGGCGACGTGGTCGCCGCTCGTGGTGCGACCATCGGCGAGCGACGAGCCCGCGTGGTCCGGAGCACTGAAGAAGGTCCACCGCCCGGCTACCGTCTCGGGGCACGACGTCCCTTCCGCCAGGGCGTCATGCAGCCCTTCCCCCTGCATGCGCCACTCGGGCTTGAGGTCGAGGCGGGCGCCCGCCGCGTTGGTCCACGTGCCCATGAGAGCTGATCCGTCCACACGCGCGGCTTCGCCTCCCGCGCCGGCGTAACCCGTGCAGGCCCAGGCCGCAAAGGCGGCCAGCGCGGAGAACCGTCTCACCGAAGCTCTCATCCTGTGCACGATAGCTGCGAACATCCGCACAGGGAGCGCCCGAACAGCGCGAGAAGTGGTCGACGTGGGGGCTGTCAGTTCCGGGGCCACAGCCGTCGGCGTTTGGCGGAGCCCACGGCAGCGTCCTGCGGTTCGGGCTCGTACGGGGCCAACGCGAACCTCCGCTCGAGAACCAGCTCGGCAACGCTTATCCGACACAGGATCTTCCTGTGGATGCCTCCGCCGACCTCGACGAGCCACGAACCGTCAGCCAGCCGGAAAACCTTGCGCGCGAGCGTGTCACGGGCCGGCGCGTCGATTTCGTCGGGGACGTGCTCCATGGCGAGCGTCCGAGCCAGTTCGTCGGCTGCTGCGCGGTCTCCTGCCTCGACATGGTGCGTCTGGGCCAGATGCCAGCGATGGTCGTCGTAGCCAGGGCGTCTCGGCCTCTACGGGGACAACCCATCGAGGTTCCTGCTCTGCAACCGCGTCAGTGCTCACCCCCGAAAACATAGCGTCCTCATGCGATGGCTGGAGATCACAGGAGAGTCCCGGACGCGTGACGAGGCCCGGTGGGGAGCTGGTCGGCGGCGTTGCGACGACCTTTGGTCAGTGGTCCCAGGGGCTCGGCCGGGTTATTCAGTGGTTGCCGCTTGTCGGTGGTGGTCATACTGCCGCGATGGATCCGGTGACTCTTGAGACCGACCGCCTGGTGCTGCGGGCCTTCGCAGCTGCCGACGTGGACGCGGTGTACGAAGCCTGCCAGGACGAGGACATCCAGTTCTATACGCCCGTGCCGGTGCCGTACCGGCGTGCCGATGCGGAAGAGCTCGTCGGCGAGAAGTTGCCCGCCCAGTGGGCCGAGGACAGGGACTACACGCTCGGTGCGTTCCGCAAGGACACCGGTGCCCTGGTCGGCTCGTACTGCTTGACGCTCATCAGCCGTGGCGTCTGGGAGCTCGGCTACTGGGCGGTCAAGGAACAGCGCGGACGCGGGTACTCGGTGGAGGCCGCTCGGGCCCTGTGCGACTGGGGCTGGGCCACGCTCGACGTGCACCGCATCGAGTGGTGGGCCATGGTCGGGAACACCGGATCGCGTGCCGTCGCCGAGAAACTCGGCTTCACCGTCGAAGGGACGCTGCGCAATCGGAGCATCGCCAACGACGGCAAACCGCACGACTGGTGGGTGGGCGGACTGCTGAGGCCCTGATGTTGAAGGGCAGTGCTTCGCGCGGCTGCGCTTGGTGCGCCTCGGCGGCGGCTCGGGCTCAGCTGGCCCAGAGGTGACGGCCGAGGTCGACGCGGGCTCCTGCGGGCCGGCCAACGGGATCCCTGACGCCGGCGCACGTTCCAGCGCCACGCCGGCCGACGCGAGGGCCACGTCGAGCCCCACCGGCGATCGCCTCGCTCGTTTCGGACCGGTCGGCTCGCCGACCCACCGCCGCAAGCGAAGACCGGCATCGTGCTTGCCGGGCGCGTGCGCAGGACTGGGACGAAATTGCGACGACCTGCGGTGATGGCCCGTGTCACAGTCCTTTCATGTCCAACGACATCGCCTACCCCGTCTTCCGTAGCCCCGACCCTGTTACTCGCCCTCGGCGTCGCGCGTCGCCTCGTGGAGTTCGGCCGCAGCGAGTACACCGACGTCTCGCTCTACGCAGAGCTTCGCTCCGTCGACGAGGTGCGGCATGGGGCGAAGCATCTGCCCGAGGGCTGGTTTCGGGGGCGGGAACACGTCGGGGAGTTCGGCGACAGGTGCCGTTCGAGGACCTCCCCGCGTGGCTCGTAGGCGTCCCGTGGGCAGGTCTGCCGACCGACCCGAAGGCGTACGAAGGGCGGCTACCGGTGGACTACGAGTTGCTCGACCAGCCGGTCGGCAGCGTCGAGGATGCCTTCACGGCGGCGATCGGTCCGAGCGGGCGAGATCAACTGGCAGAACCTGCGCCGGCCGGACGCGCCCGATGCGGGTCTTCACGGCGAGTCCAAGCACGCAGAGGGGACGCTCCTCCTCAACACCGGCACCCGCGAGTACGACGAGACCGACCCTGACCACCACACCGTCCTCGTCCACGTGCGCAGCGTCAACATCGACGGCCGTCAGATGAGGGAGCCGTACGCACACTGGCTCGCCGGGCAGGTGGGGCTCGCTGTCATCGGGCCCGGGCAGCGGTGCTGAAGTGCATGCGCTGCACGAGGGCTCCTGAGCTCCTGGCGGAGATGCGCGATCTCGCTGCTCGCAGAGCTCGTCACCACTGTCGGCGTACGGTGGCCTTGGTGCCGGTCACCAGGCTCGCCGGTGGGACATCGTCGGCCACGACCGCGCCGGCGGCGATCACGGCATCACGGCCGATGCTGACGCCGGGCAGGATCGTGGCACCGGCACCGATCCACACGTTCTCCGCGACGTCGATGGGCGCTCCGGTGAGGTACAGCCGCCGCTCCTCCGGATCGACAGGGTGGCCGCTGGTGATGAACGTGACCTTGGGGCCGACCATCACGCGCTCGCCGAGCCGGATGCCGGCGTAGTCCAGGAACGTGCAGTTCTGGTTGATGAACACGCGCTCGGAGAGGTCGAGGTTGAGACCGTGGTCCGTGTAGAAGGGCGGATAGATCGTGACTCTCGGCGGCAGCGGCCTGCCGAGGATCTGTTCCAGCAGTTCCGCCTTGCCCGCTTCGTCCTCGAAGGGCAGGACGTTCAGGCGGGACGTGAGTTCGGTGACCCGTAGGACCCTCTCGGCCATGGCCTGGAACTCGGCGCTGTGGATGCGCATGAGGCGATCGCTGGGCATGCTCCGATCCTTTCGCGGGCGGTCGCGACGGGGCAAGGAGCCACGGCAAGACCTTCCTCTTGGCGCTTCATCCCGGCTCGGCCCCCGAAACCGACCGCCTCCAGGTGCCGGCGGTCGCCGCCGTCCACCGAGGTCATCTCATCGGGTCAGGTGCCGTCGGAGGAACGGCGCGGTGGCGAGGACGAGTGCGGCGAAGGCGGTGAGTCGTTGCAGTCCTGGTTGGGCGTGAAGGCTGCTGTGCTGAATGCCGTAGACCGCGTACCAGTTGGCGGCGATGTCGGTCGCCATGATGACGCAGGCGAGGTCCGCGCCCCGCCGCTTGCCTGCGAGAAGAAGCGCGGCTGCGAGCAGGTCGAAGAGGGCGAGTGAGGACCAGTAGAGGTTGAGCCAGCTCGGGGCCCAGGCGTAGGGGCGCAGGCCGTACCGGAACAGGTCCATCGTGTGCGAGACGGCGCCGACGCACAGCAGGCCGGCGGCGATGACCAGCGAGAGCGCCACCGCCCATCGCGGCGCGTGACTCATCCATCCGATCATGCCGAGGCCACTCCCGATTCCCCGCCCGAGGTCGTCCGCGTCCGGCGCTGCTCCGACGCGGTCCCTTACGCCTGCTGATGCGTGAGCTTCTCCAGGACGCGGGCGCGGAGGAGTTCGTACTCCTGGCGGAGCCGGCGCCATTCGGATGTCGGGGGTCGGGGGATCACCACGCCTCCGGTGACGGTCTCCTCCGGGGCGAACTGCTCGCGGGTGAGGTCTGTCTCGATGCCCATGCCGAGGCGGTTCCACCAGTGATAGTCCACGTGCTTGCCGTCCACGTGGACCTCTCCCCGGATCAGCTCGCCGCCCAGCAGGTCGTTGAGCACCATGGCGGTCACTCCGCACTGATCGCGCGCCGGGTTGTCCTTCGTCCAGCGCGCTCGGGATTCGGGCGGGCACGTCTCGGCACCCCAACTGCTGCGGACGGCGCGTTCGATGTCGGTGAGAAGCAAGGGATTCATGCCGACGAGTCTGCCAGCGGGGACTGACAACGGGTCCTCCGTCAGGGCGTGAGGCTGAACCTGGCCTCCGCAGGTTCACCGGCGACCCCCTTGTTCGGTGAGTGGTGCCAGCGTGGCTACCCGCTTTGACCAGCGGTTTCGTGATTCAACGCCGGCAACTGAGCCGACCGGCGCCACGCGTGGTGCCGCAGATGGCTCGCGCATGGTGCCATTGTGTGCCAACATGGTGTCACGCGGAGGTCGTGGCGTCACGGCCTCGCGAACAGCCCGTATTCCGCCCGGACTTGAAGGAGCGCACGTCATGGCCCAGACCCTCACCGCCCAGGACAAGAACACCCTCCGCACCGCCGCCTACGGCGCCGTCTCGCTGTTGGCTGCCGCCGACGCGGCCGGTTCGCCGCACAAGGCCGCCACGCACGGCAGCATCGCGCTGGCCTCCGCGACCGGGCTCGTCGGGCATGTGCTCGCCGAGAAGTCGAAGGTCGAGAACCTGGACGGCAAGTCCGTGGCGGCCCTCGCCGACCACGTGCTTCCGGCCCTCACCGCCGCGATGGCGCTGCTCAAGAAGCAGCAGCCCGCCGAGGCCGCCAACTTCCGCGACACCGTCCTCGTCGCCCTCGAAGCCGCCACCCGTGCGCGCAAGGGCGAGCCCGGCCTCGCCCTCGTCGCGATGAGCCGAAAGATCACCGGCGCCCTCGACGCCGCCTGACAAGGCGGCGCGCCCAGCCGCCCCCCCACACCCGCAACGCACGTGCCACCCCTCACCCACCCGCGAAGGAGCACCACCATGTCCGGCACCTCCACCGTCCACGACCGTCCCGAACTGCAGAAGGCCATCCAGGAGCTCGCCGAGTCCGGCTGGGCCGGAGTGCAGCTGCGCGTCAACGACGAGCGCGGTGAATGGGTGGGCAGCGCCGGCGTCGCCAAGCTCGGCGAGAGCGCCGAACCTCCGACCGACGGCCGGTTCCGGATCGGCAGCAACACCAAGACGTTCACCGCGACCCTCGTGCTGCAACTCGTCGCCGACGGCCTCATCGAGCTCGACGGCCCCGTGGCCGACCACCTGCCCGACTACGACCTCGACCCGCGGATCACCGTGCGGATGCTGCTTCAGCACACGAGCGGGCTGTTCAGCCACACCGGCGAGTACTACGACGACGGCACCACCGCCCCGGGAATCCCCTGGCAGGGCCAGGAGTGGGTGGACAACCTCTTCCGCACCTACCAGCCCGAAGAGCTCGTACGACTCGCCCTCTCCAAGCCCGCCCGCTTCGAGCCGGGATCCGACTGGAGCTACTCCAACACCAACTACGTTCTCGCCCGCCTCCTGGTCGAGAAGGTCTCCGGCCGTCCCTTCGCCGAGGAGATGCGACGACGGATACTGAGCCCTCTCGGCCTCTCCGGCACCGTGGTGCCCGACGCCTCGCCCGACATCCCCGAGCCGCACGCCCACGGCTACTACACCTACGAGGCCGACGGCGAGTGGAGGACGGTCGACGTCACCCGCGCCAACGCCTCCTGGATCTCCGCCGCCGGCGACATGATCTCGACCACCCAGGACCTGCACACGTTCTTCTCGGCCCTCATGAGCGGCAAGCTCCTGCCGGCCCCGCTGCTCGCCGAGATGCGCACGCCGCACCCCAAGCTCGGCTACGGCCTGGGCCTCTTCGTGCAGGAGACGGAGAACGGCGACACCATCTTCACCCACAACGGTGGTTTCTGGGGTTGGGCGGCGCTGATGTACAGCTCGCCCGACGGCCGTACGACGCTGACGGCGTCCCTCACCACCGGCGACGCCCGCCTCGACATGGCGCAGGCGGCGCAGCTCTTCGGCGCCGCGCAGCAGAGGCTCGTCGCCGAGGTGTTCCGAGGCGGGGCTGCCGCGGCGGCCGGGTCCCAGAGCTGAACAGCGACACCATGACCGGCAGGCGCCGCGTCTCGCCCATGGAGTCACCCTCCGTGCGGCGAGACCGGCGCCCGCCCGCCCCCG
The DNA here is from genome assembly GCF_048500665.1 of Streptomyces tritici. NCBI lineage: Bacteria > Bacillati > Actinomycetota > Actinomycetes > Kitasatosporales > Streptomycetaceae > Streptomyces > Streptomyces tritici. The sequence continues at coordinate 65,290 of NZ_CP183183.1, read as the reverse complement.
TCACGGCCCTCTGCTGGACGGCACGATCCACCTCTGAGCCGTACCGCAAAATCCGGCGGACGCACCCCGCGCCCGCGACATAACATCCCCGGATGTCTGACATAGAGACGCTGATCCCCTCGGCCGGGCAGGCCGACACCGACGCGCTGCGCGCGTACGACGCCGAGGCACTGGCCCGCTACGTGGCCGACCCCTCCCACCCGTGGTGGCGCCGCCGGGCCTGCGCGCGGGCGCTCGCCGGCCGTGTGCCGCCCGCATGGGTGGGCGCGCTGCTCGACCGCGTACGCGACGTGAAGGACGTGGGCGAGGTACGCCGCGAGCTCCTCGAAATCGTCGGCGACAGACCGGAGTTGCTGCCCTGGCTGCGCCACGAGGATCGCCGCCACGAGGAGTCGTACGGGATGCCCGAGGCGTTCCTGCGCACCCGCGGCCTCGTCGGCGACCTCACGGCTGCCCGGGAACTGGCCGTCCTCGCCGCCGATCCCTGGAAGCGATCCCAGGACGCCGGCGAGGAGGCCCTGGACGCCCTGGTCGAACGGCACGGAGTCGACGCCGTTTTGGGTCAGTTGGGCGAGGACCGGCCCGAGGACCGCCTCTTCCGGCTGCGGATGCGGTACCGGGCCGACGAGGACGTCACGTACGCGCTCGCCGACCCGGACCGCATGGTGGCCCACCTCGCGCACAGACTGGCGCAGGGCGACGTCGACGCGCTGCGCTCGTTCCTCACCCGCGCGCCCACCGTCGAGTCGAAGCTCTGGGCCGTCCTCGCGCTCCACGAACTGACCGAGGACCTGGACGAGACCCGCCGGCTGTACGCGGAACTCGGCAGCCCGCGTGTCGAAGTCCCGGGCCTGGACGAGGAGTTGCGTCGACCGATCGTCCACGAGTACGTCGCATGGAGCCAACGCCTCACCGACCCCCGCTGGCGCGTCGAGGCCCTGTGCACCGAACCGCCCGCCCCGCACGACGTCGAGGGCTGGCTGCACCGCGCCACGGAAGCGCTCACCGCGGCCGGTCTCGCCCCGAGCCCGCCCGTCCACTGTGGGCCCCACAACCAGCAGGGCGACGGGACGTACCACGTCATCGAGTTCGGCGACAGCGAGGTCCGGATCAGCACCCTCGGCCGGTTCGCGTTCGCCTACGAAGGCGGCCGGACGGCCCGCCCGGCACTGGAGGCGGCGGGCTTCCGCTGGATCGACGAGGAGCTCGAGGCCATCACCGTCACCGACCTGTACGTCTACTACTTCGGCAGCCGCACCCCCCTCACCGTCGACATGCTCCTCTTCTACTGGCAGGACTGAGGAACCGAGGAACCGAGGAACCGAGGATGTGAGGAACTGAGAAACGCCGGCGGTCAGCGCGGCGACTTCCCGAACAGGGACTTCCAGAAGTCGTCGTGGTGGTCCTTCGCGAAGTCCACGGGACGGATGCCGCCCGGCCCCGAGGCGAGGGACCGCACGTTCGGCGACGCCGGAGTGGCGGATCTCCAATCCGCCCTCCCCGTACGGGCGAACTCCGCCCAGATGCGGATCATCTCGTCGGACAGTGTCCGTTGCGCCGGGGTGAGCGGCGTGTAGGCGTCGAGTTCGAAGAGGTAGGGCAGTTCGAAGGTGTGCGCGGCGCCGACCTCGAAGCGGGGCTTGCGGTAGTTCGCGTCGGAGTACCAGGGCACCTCATGGTCGGCGAACTCGTAGCCGTACGTCCGGACATGCCGGGACAGCGCCCGGCCGGTGTCGACGGAGTGCCGCGCCCACAGCCCGTCCGTCAGGGCCGCCGCGAGGGCCAGCGCCGGAGAGCCGTCGTACGCGCTGACGGGGTACCGCGCGGCGACGGCGGCGGCCCGCTCCGCACCGAACTCCCTCTCCAGGTGGGTGTGGTAGTCGGCCCGGTCGATCTGCGCGTCCGGGTCGCCCGTGTCGGCCTGCTTGGCGAGCTCCAGGCCGTAGACCCGGGCCCGCTCCTCGTGGCGGTTGACGCCGTGCAGCACCGGGACCTTGTTGAACCGCCCGGCGGCGAAGGCCTCCCGAGGGGTACGGGGGAGCAGCGCGCCGCCGTAGACAGGCGTGTACGTGGGGCCCGCGCCGAAGGGATGCACCAACTGCCGCGGGGAGGCCCTGCGCCAGTCGTCAAGGCCGTGCCGCTTCTCGATGCCGGCGGCGGCCGCCACGCCCTCCTTCAGGGCTTCCTCGCGGTCACGCGCGCCCATGTCGGCCGTGCACGGGGCGCTCTGCAGGATGACCCGGTCGAACAGGCCGGCCGACGACGGGGCGACCAGATGGGCGCAGGCGCTGTAGCCGCCGGCGGACTCGCCGAAGAGCGTGACCGACCTCGGGTCGCCCCCGAAGGCGGCCGCGTTGCGCCGCACCCAGCGCAGTGCCGCCTGTTGGTCGAGGAAGCCGTAGTTGCCGGACTCACCTCGCGCTTCGAGGTCCGGATGGGCGAGGTAACCCAGGGCGGCGAGCCGGTAGTTGACCGTCACCACGATCACGTCGCCCCGGGCGGCGAGCCGCCGGGCCCCGTGCATGGCGCCCTCGCCGTCCGTGTGGTCACCGCCGTGCAGGTACACCATCACGGGCCGGGGCTTGGCGGAAGGGGTGCGCGGAGCGGTGACGTTGACGAAGAGGCAGTCCTCGTCGTCCGACGCGGGCCCGACCGGCGGGACGAGGCCCGTCTGGGGGCAGGCGGCGCCCCGCTCGGTGGCGTCCCGGACGCCGCGCCACCGCTGGACGGGCCCGGGCGGCGCCCAGCGGCGCTCGCCGACGGGCGGGGCGGCGTAGGGGATGCCCTGGAAGACGCGTACGGCGTCGGTCACCGTGCCGCGTACGGCGCCCTTGTCGGTCACGACCCGCGAGGCGTCGCCAGAATCCCTGGCGGTTCCGACCCGCGAGCCGGCGTCGCCACGGGCCTCGGCTCCGGCGGCGTCGCCGCGGTCCACGGCCGAGCCGGGGCCGGCCCCCGTACCCGCGGCGCCCAAGGTGGCCGCAGTAGCCAGGGCGAGCGCACCGGCGATGACTGCGTGTGCTGTCCGCTTCACCATGGAGCCGAGCGTAGGAGCTTGGCGTGCGCAGAAGCAGCCGGGCAGCCACCACCCCCGGACGGGGGCTGTCCCTACCCTTCCCGCCCGGATAACCGGATGCGGCCGCCTCCGCCCGCTCCCTACGCTGAAGCGATGCATCCCGTACATGTGAGGCCGATGCGCGAGGACGACCTCGGTTCCGCCGAACGGACATCGGCGGCGACGTTCCTCGACGCGGACAGGACGACCAGGAGGGTCAGTTACCCGGAGCCGCAGCCCCGGACCCCGGCCGCGTCGAAGCAGTGGATCGACCGCATGCGCTTCTACCTGGACGTCGACCCGGAGGGCTGCTGGGTCGCGGTCACCGAAGGGCCCGGCGGCGAGGAGGACGTGGTCGGGTTCGCCGTCTCCCAGAACCGCGGCCCCCTGTGGTACCTCGCGACGTACGGCGTACTGCCCTCCCACCAGGGCCGGGGCATCGGGAAGCGGCTGATCGACGCCGCACTGCGCCATGCCGACGGCCGCCCGGGCATCTTCTCCGCGAGCGTCCACCCGGGCGCCACACGCCGGTACCGGCTCGCCGGCTTCGCGTTGCATCCGCAGATGCACATGGTGGGCACGGTCGACCGGTCCACGCTGCCCGCAGTGCGAGGGCTGAGGGAGGGCACGGCCGACGACCTGGCGTGGATGGACCGGCTCGACCGGCGGATCCGCGTCGCGGGCCACGGCCCGGACCACGGCTACATGCTGAACGCCATGCGGCTCGTCGTGTCCCGGGACATCGCCACGCCGGGGTACGTCTACATCGACGAGCACGGGCAGGCGTCGCTCCTGGCCGCCGCCGACCCGGCGACCGCGCAGAAGCTGCTGTGGGAGACCCTGGCCTCGTCGCGCGGACACACCCTGGTCAACTGCATCACCACGCCCAACGACTGGGCGCTCGACGTCGGCCTCGCCGCACGCCTCGACATCGGCCAGGAGGGCTACATCGCGGTCCGCGGCATGCCCGTGCCGCGGCCGTACCTCGCCAGCGGAAAGTTCCTCTGACCTCTCCGGGTACGTAGCGATCCGCAGGCGAGGCGCCCCCCAGCTGCGCGACCCCACCCCCCCAGCAGTCAGCCGACCCGGCCCCGCTCGAAGGTCAGGAGCAGGTCCGCCGCGACGCTCACCGCGATCGTCGCCGGCTCCTTGCCGGCGATCTCCGGCAGCCCGATCGGCGTCTTGATCCGGTCGATGGTGGCGGCGTCGTGACCGCCCTCGGTGGCCAGCCGGTGCCGGAATCGCGTCCACTTCGCGGCCGAGCCGATCAGCCCGATCGAACCGAGCTCCGGGAGGCGCAGGGCCGCGTCGCACAGTGCCGCGTCCTCGGCGTGGTCGTGCGTCATGATCAGGACATGGGTGCCGGGGGCCAGCTTCTCCAGCACCTCCTCCGGAAGCAGCGGCGTGTGGTGCACCTCGACCTGCGCCACCGCGTCCGCGCGCAGCACGCCGAGCCGTTCGTCGGTGAGCATGTCCGCGCGGGAGTCGATCAGGTGGAGATCGAGGTCGTGCCGGGCCAGGATGCGCGCCAGCTCCAGGCCCACGTGCCCGATGCCGAAGATCGCCACCGCCGGCACGACCGGCAGCGGTTCGAGCAGGACGGACACGGCCCCGCCGCAGCACTGCACCCCGTGCCGGCCGGAGACCTTGTCGTTCAGGGCGAAGTCCATCAGCTCCGGCTCCGGATCCGGCGTACCGATCAGCTCACGGGCCCGGTCGATCGCCACGGCCTCGATGTTGCCGCCGCCGATGGAACCCCAGGACTCGGTGCGCCCCACGACGAGTTTGGCGCCGGCCTTGCGTGGTGCGTGGCCGCGCACGGTCGCGACGGTCACCAGCACGCCGGTCTCCCGGCGTGCTCGCAACCGCGCGACCGCGGCGACCCAGGTCATGTCAGGCATGACTGAGAGCAGTCGCGGCGACAGCAGGGTCGCCGCCCTTCGCGTCGCGGGCCGCCTCGACGGCCCAGAACACCGCCTCCGGCGTCGCGGGCGAGGCGAGGTCCACGCTGAGCCCGGCCGGCCCGAACGCCGCGGCGGCCTGCCGCAGCGCCTCGCGCACCGAGAAGGCCAGCATCAGCGGAGGCTCGCCCACCGCCTTCGACCCGTACACCGCGCCCTCTTCGGTGGCGTTCTCGAGGAGCGTGACGTTGAACTCCTCGGGCATCTCCGAGAAGCTCGGCAGCTTGTACGTGCTCGCCGCCTGCGTCAGGAACCGGCCGCGGTTCGGGCCGTCGCTGGTGTCCCAGCGCAGGTCCTCCAGCGTCAGCCAGCCCGCGCCCTGCACGAAGCCGCCCTCGACCTGACCGATGTCGATCATCGGGGAGAGGCTCTCGCCGACGTCGTGGACGATGTCCACCCGCCGGATGCGGTACGCGCCGGTGAAGCCGTCGACCTCCACCTCGGTCGCCGCGGCGCCGTAGGCGAAGTACTTGAACGGCGAGCCACGGAACGACTTCGCGTCCCAGTGCAGGCCCTCGGTCCGGTAGAAACCGGACGCCGAGAGCTGGACGCGCTGGAAGTACGCGGTGCGCACCAGGTCGTCCCAGTCCAGCTCCTTGTCGCTGCCCAGAGCGCGTGCCACGCCCTCGACGATGCGCACGTCCGAGGCGTTGGCGCCCAGCTGCGTGGCGGCGACCTGCAGCAGCCGCTCGCGCAACTGCTCACAGGCGTTCTTGATCGCCCCGCCGTTCAGGTCCGCACCCGAACTGGCCGCGGTGGCCGAGGTGTTGGGCACCTTGTCGGTACGCGTCGGGGCGAGCCGCACCTTGTGCAGCGGGATGCCCAGCGTGGTCGCGGCCACCTGCATCATCTTGGTGTGCAGGCCCTGGCCCATCTCGGTGCCGCCGTGGTTGATCAGGACGGAGCCGTCCTTGTAGATCAGCACCAGCGCGCCGCCCTGGTTGAAGGCGGTGAGGTTGAACGAGATGCCGAACTTGATGCCGGTGATCGCGAGCGCCCGCTTGGTGTGCGGGTGCGCGGCGTTGAAGGCCGCGATCTCGCGCTTGCGGTCGGCGATGCCACCGTTCTCCTTCACCTGCTGCCAGACCGTGGCGATCCGCTCGGGCTGCGTGACCGGCTGCCCGTACGGCGTCGTCTGGCCCTGGCCCGGCTGGTAGAAGTTGCGCTCGCGCAGCTCCATGGGGTCCAGGCCCAGCTGCGGCGCGCAGCGGCCGAGGATGTCCTCGATCACCAGCATGCCCTGCGGGCCGCCGAAGCCGCGGAACGCGGTGTTGGAGACCGTGTTGGTCTTGGCGATGCGGCCGGCGACACGCGCGTTGGGGATCCAGTACGTGTTGTCGATGTGGCACAGCGCGCGGGCGAGGACCGGCTCGGACAGGTCCAGGCTCCAGCCGCCGTCCGCGACGAGGGTCGCGTCGAGGGCCTGGATCCGGCCCTCGGCGTCAAAGCCGATCTTCCACTTGGCGTGGAAACCGTGCCGCTTGCCGGACATGGTCATGTCCTGGGTCCGGTTCAGCCGGAACCGGACCGGCCGGCCCGTCAGCTTCGCGCCGAGCGCGGCGACGGCCGCGAACCCGTGCGGCTGCATCTCCTTGCCGCCGAAGCCGCCACCCATCCGCAGGCACTGAACCGTCACCTCGTGCGCGGGCACGCCGAGCACGTGGGAGACGATCTCCTGGGTCTCCGACGGGTGCTGGGTGCTGCTCTGGATGAACACCTGCCCGTTCTCGTCGATCTGCGCCAGGGCGGCGTGCGTCTCCAGGTAGAAGTGCTCCTGGCCGGCGAACTGGAACTCGCCGGTGAACACGTGCGCCGAGTCGGCGAAGCCGGCGTCGACGTCACCCTGCACCATCAGGGGCTGGGCGCCGTGGTAGCTGCCCGCCTCGATCGCGTCCTGCAGCGTGACCAGGGACGGCAGCTCCTCGAGCTCCACCTCGACGGCCGCCGCACCGAGCCGCGCCGCCTCCAGGGTCTCGCCGAGCACCCAGGCCACCGCGTGGCCGTGGAACATGACCTCGTCGGGGAAGAGCGGCTCGTCGTGCTTCATGCCGGCGTCGTTGACGCCGGGCACGTCGGCGCCGGTCAGCACGCGGACCACACCGGGCACGGCGAGCGCGGGCTCGGTGCGCAGCGCGGTGATCCGGCCGTGGGCCTTCATGACCTGCACCGGGTAGGCGTGCAGGACGTCCTTGGTCCGGTGGACCAGGTCGTCGGTGTAGAGCGCGGTGCCCGTGACGTGCTGGAACGCGCTCTCGTGGGGCATGGAGACGCCGACGACCGGCTTCTCGGGGCGCTCGGACAGATGACTCATGACGACACCGCCTCGGTGGTCTGTGCGTGCAGCTTCAGCAGGCTCTGGCCGAGCATCGCGGAACGGTAGAGGGAGCTGGCGCGATGGTCGTCCATCGGCGTGCCCTCACCCCGCAGGATCCGGGCCGCGGCCTCGACGGTCTCCGCCGTCCAGGCCTTGCCCTCCAGGGCGGCCTCGGTGTCGAGGGCGCGGATCGGGGTGGCGGCCACACCGCCCAGACCGATGCGCGCCTTGCGGACGACCCCGTCCTCGATCTCGAGGGCGAAGCCGACGGCGACGCTGGAGATGTCGTCGAAACGCCGCTTGGCGATCTTGTGGAAGGCCGTGACCGGCGCCAGCGGCAGCGGGATCCGCACCGCGCGGATCAGCTCGCCGGGACGGCGCACGCTCTGCCGGTAGCCGGTGAAGTACTCCGCCAGCGGGACGACGCGCTCGCCGTCCGCGTCGGCGAGCACCAGCGACGCCTCCAGCGCGAGCAGCACCGGCGGGCTGTCACCGATCGGGGAGCCGGTACCCAGGTTGCCGCCGAGGGTGGCGCTGTTGCGGATGAGCCGGGAGGCGAACTGCGGGAACAGCTCGGCCAGCAGCGGCACCTCGCCGTCGAGACGGCGCTCGATCTCGGTGAGCGTCAGCGCCGCGCCGATCTCGATGTGATCGGACTCGACGCGCAGCTCCCGGAGTTCGGCCAGCCGGTCGATGGCGACCACGCAATCGGCCCTGCGGGAGCGGATGTTGACCTCGACGCCCCAGTCGGTGGAGCCGGCGACCACGACGGCCTCCGGGCGCTCGCGCAGCAGACGCGTCGCCTCGGCCAGGGTGCCCGGCCGCAGGAACTCGCTGCCGTCCTGGGCGTACGTGGTGGCGACCGGCTCCGGTGCGGCCTGCTCGCGACGCTGCGCCAGCGGGTCGTCCTCGGCCGGCTCGCCCACGGCGAACGCGGCGTCGCGGATCGGGCGGTAGCCGGTGCAGCGGCACAGGTTGCCGCTGAGCGCGTGCAGGTCGAAACCGTTCGGGCCGTGCTCGGGGTCGGCGTGGTCGGCGACGGAGTCCGCACCCGGCTCCGCGTCCGCGGCCGCGTGCTCGCAGCGGCCCGGCCGGTAGTACTCGGCCGCCATGCTGCAGACGAAGCCCGGCGTGCAGTACCCGCACTGGGATCCGCCGCGGACCGCCATCTCCTCCTGCACGGGGTGCAGGGTGGGCGGAGTGCCGTCCTCGCCGACGGTGGCGAGACCCTCGGAGGTGACGATCTCCTGACCGTCGAGCGCCGCGACCGGCACCAGGCAGGCGTTGACCGCCACCCAGTCCGTGGGCTTGTCCACACCGGGGCGGGCCACCAGCACCGAACAGGCCCCGCACTCACCCTCGGCGCAGCCCTCCTTGGTGCCGGTGAGACCGCGCTCGCGCAGGAAATCCAGCACCGTGGTGTGGGGCGCAGCGGGGGAAATCGGTGCATCTTTCCCGTTGACCGTGATACGGGCCGCTACCACGACATGTCCTCATTTCGGTGCATGGTCGATCTGATCATCCTAGTCGCCATTTCAGGAGCTTTCTGTTTCGGTGGCGGGGTTTCTGGAACCCAAGCGCGAAACGGCACACGACACACGCGACGACATGTCGCAGTCGGTGACAGAAATCAAGGAAAAGCCGGGGCCGCAAAAGGGCACGCCGGAGAAAAGAGGCTGGTCAGCAGCCGTGTGCTACACGACCCGGAACCCAGGCGGCGCGGTGGGTGAGGCGACTGAGATCGGAGAAGAGAGCCATCCGACGTCGCCTCCTTTCAGCAGCCCAACGAGGTCGGTATGGACGAAGCTACGATGCCGCGCGGCCTTCGGTCAAGAGTGCGCGCCAAGACCGTGACCTGCTTTTTTGCGGCTCAGGGGACGCGGAGGGTGACGTCCCATAGACCTTCGGTCACGGCCTCGCTCCCGGTGCCCGTCGTCGGCTGCGCAACGCGCGGGTAGGGTCACGATCCGTACGGAAACGCCCCCGCCGGGGTCGCCGACGGGGACGTCTCACGCACAGGACATATTCGTCGCGGGACCTACTTGTCGCAGGACCTACTTGTAACCGAGGTCCGTCTGCGCGTACCGGCAGTGCGTGCCGTCGGGGCCGGTGCCCAGCTCCTTCGGCTCGGCGCCGGAGTCGTTGCCCTGGAAGCGGGTGCAGGGCTTGATCTTCTTGCCGCCGTCGCCGTGGATGCGCACCTTGCGCAGGGCCGCGGTGTCGCCGTAATTGGCGTTGATCCCGACGATCGACCTGCCAGGGGCCGTCACGTCCACGTCGTTGATGATCACCTGGCGGTTCTTGTACTGCTTGGAGCAGTTGCCGCAGGTGCGCACCAGCTTGCCGAAGTCCGACACCTGGAACTTGGTCACCACGAGCTTGCCCGCGCCGTTGAACTGGAACACCTTGTCGCCGGCGTGCCGCGCGCCGCCGCCGTGGACCGTGTAGACGGCCGTGGGCGACGTGCCCTTGAAGGTGGCGGCGTCCTCGCCGACGTCCTCCCACCAGACGTTCTGCAGCGTGCAGCTGCCCAGGCAGTGGACGCCGTCGGCGGCGGGGGAGCCGAGGATGACGTTCTTCAGGACGGCGCCGTCCGCGAGCTGGAACAAAGGCGCCTGCCCCTCGTTCTGCCCGCCGCCGCCCAGCGCGCCGCTGCCCTGGAAGCGCTGGTACGTGCCGTCGTACGTGCCCGTGACCTTGATCGTGCTGCTGACGGGCTTCTTGCCGGTGGCCGTGGGCCACGAGGACGCGGCGCCGGCCGACGACAGCGTCGTCGTGGTGAGCACCGCCGTCGCGGTGATGCCGAGGGCGGCGGCGGAGCCGATGACCGCGCGCCGCTTCGTGAGGCTGCGGCGGTGACGCACACGCTGTTCGGGTCGTGCTGTCATACCCATTCCTTGCGTGGTGGGGGATCCTTGCGCCCAGTTGTCGCCACCGCTGCGGAATAGGTTGCCGTGCCGTTCCGAATCCTTTTCTACGAGCCTGGATCCGAACCCGAAGCCGAGCCCTCCGCGTTGTCGCCGCGGGGCGCGAAGTCGCCCGCGACGGACAGGCTCGTGGCGTCCGCCGTCGTCGCCGTCGCCGCGTAGCGGTCCGCCCCGGCGTCGCGGTCGCCGCGCCGATGGTCGTACTGCCCGGCGAACACCCACGTGCCGGCCGGAACCGTACGGCCCTGCCTGAGCACCCACGTGTAGACCAGGACGCCGTCCCGCTCCCGGACCGTGAGGGCGAAGTCCTCCTCCGGCAGCGAGCGCCAGGCGCCCGTCGAGGCCACACCGCCGGTCTGGGCGATCTCCAGCCGGACCGTGAGCGCGGTGAGCGCCGAGGTCGTCTTCAGGGTGACGTTGCTCTGCGCCCAGTACGCGTTGCTGTGCGGGTCCACCGAGCCGTCCGACCACAGCGGGCCGTCCGCGACGCCGGACGCTGGGGCCGAGGGAACGGCGGGGGAGGAGGGCCGTCGCGCCGGGGTGCCCGCAGGCGTGGGGCGGGTGGGGTCGGCGGTACGTCGCGGGGCGTCCTTCGCGCCGGGTGTCGGCTTCCCCGACGGAACCGGCGGGCGTCCCGTCGCCTCCGGCGACGGCGTGGGCGTCGGGGAGACGGCGACCGCGTCCCTGGCCGGCCGCGTGTCCTGCTGCAGCGCCGCCGCGACCGCGTAGCCGCCGGCCACCAGGACGCCCGCGACCGCCGCCGTGGCGCCGGCGACCCGCAGCCAGCCGGGCGCCGGGCGCCGTACGGCGTGGCGGTCCCCGACGCCCGGCGGCGCGTGGCGGTCCGCGGCGCCGGCCTGCCCGGACATGCCGCGCTCGACCCTGGCCCAGATCCGCGCGCGGTCCGGCTGATGCGCCTCGGCCGCCTCGCGCAGCCGGGCACGCAGCTCGTCGTCCACGTCCCGCCTCATCGGTCCCTTCCTCCGGCCCCGGCGCTCCGCGCCATCGCCGCCTGCACCTGCTGCGGTGCTCCCTGCGCCCCGAGCAGCCGCTGCAGCTCGGCCATCCCCTTCGAGGTCTGGCTCTTCACCGTACCCACCGACACGCCCAGGGCCAGGGCGGTGTCCTTCTCCGAGAGGTCGAAGGCGTGCCGCAGCACCACGCAGGCCCGTTTGCGGAACGGCAGCCGCCGCAGCGCGGCCTGGACGTCGACCGCTCCCGCGACGTCCGGGTTCTCCGTCCTCTCCTCGCGCTGCGACCAGAACAGCGCGATCCTGCGCCGCTCACGCACCGCGCCCCGGATCCGGGAGCGGGCGAGGTTGGCGACCACCCCTCGCGCGTACGCCAGCGGGTGGTCGGCCGCGCGGACGCGGTCCCAGCGGTGCCACAGGGCGAGCAGCGCGTCCGCCGCCAGGTCGTCGGCGGCGTCCGGCTCTCCGGTCAGGAGGTGGGCGAGACGGGCCAGCTCGGCGTAGTGACGCTCGAAGAAGGCATGGAACTCCACGGAGGCGGCGTCGTCGACGACTGTCCCCACGAACGGTCTCTCCTCGCTGTGACTCCCTGGGCGTCGAACAGCCGTACGCCGGAACGAGATCCGGAACTGTATCAACGATTCGCACGGTGTTCCGAACGCCGTAGGCGGGGGAGAGACGGCACGAGGAGGTGCGTCGACCGGCAACACAGGCCGGAACGGCAGAGGATGGGCGACCAGGGTACGGCCGACCGCGGCCGTCCGGCGTCGCGCTCAGGACCTGGGGTCGTTCCACCGGCCGTGCGCCGCGGCCAGGATGAAGCCGGGACCGAACCCGATGAGCAGCCCCTCACTGTCGTGGGCGGGCGGGCTGTCGAAGGTGCGGGCCAGCACGTCGAGGACCGCCGAACCGCCCAGATTGCCGCACTCGGCGAGGCTGGCCCAGGAGTGCGCGAGGTCGCCCGTGACCGGGTCAGGGTCCAGCCCGAGGCCCGTGGCGGCGTCGCTGATGATGCGCGGCCCGCCGGGGTGGACGACCGCGAAGTCGACCGGGCGGCCGGCCAGCCAGTTGTGGATCTCGGGAAAGCAGTCCGACAGGGCTCGGGTGGCGGCCTCGGTGGAGTCGAAGTGCAGCCCGGCCGCCGAGAGCCGGCCCCGGTACCGGTCGACGCTCTGCGGGAGCGCGTACGCGAAGGTGTCCTGGATCTCGACTCCGGGGCCGTCCCACCGGGGGGCGTCGGCCACGACCACCGCGCCCGACCCGTCGCCGAACAGCGCCTTGTAGATCATCGACTCGCGCGAGGTGTCGGCGTGGTTGTACGTCGCGGTCGACAGGCATTCGGCGACCACGATCAGCACGTTCGAGCCCGGGTGAGCGGCGATGTCGGCCTGCGCGTGCACGATCGCCTGGGCGCCGCCCGCGCAGCCGAGGGTGGCCATCGGGATCCGGCGCACGTCGGGCCTCAGGCCCAGCGCGTTGAGGAGGGAGATGTCGAGCGAGGGCACGGCCCAGGAGGTGGTGTGGCTGGTGATGACGCAGTCCACGTCGGCGGGCTCGATGCCGGCGTTCGCGAGGGCGTCGCGGCCCGCGTCGACGGCGAGCCGGAGGGAGTCGTCGTAGGCGGCCCGGTTGCGCTCCGCGACCGGGGCGGATCCGGAGACGGTGGGCGAGGACAACGGCCGGGTGAAGTACCGGGTCTTGACCCTGGTCGCGCGTGCGATCCGCAGGTGCGCCTCGATGCGGGGCAGGTCGGGATGGGCGCGGCGTATGTCGTCGCACAGCTCGTCGGTGGAGACGGCGTTCGGGGGCAGGGCTATGGCGGGACGGGCGATGTGAGCCACGGGAGACTCCTCGAAGAGGCGGGGTGGTGATCAGGTCGGGGTGGCACGGGGGCCACGGCAGCAGCGGGCCGCGGCTCCGGAGCGCGGGTTCCGTCAGGACGTCAGGGGCGCCGTGAGGACGGGGTGGCGTTCGGCGAGCGAGGCGCCGGGCGTGAACAGCAGGAGCATGACGCGGGCACCGGGAGACGTGACGGGCTCGGCGACGCACGTGGTGACCCACCCGGGGCCGTGGACGGCGTGACGGACGGGCCGTTCCGAACCGTCGGGGTACGGGATCGGGGCCGTCGAGGCCTCGCGGTAGAGCGGGCCGGCGACGGGATCGTCCAGGACGTCGGCCTCGAGACGGGCCAGGGCCGCGTTGTGGGGCCGTAGCTTCACGGCGTGCCGCAGCTGCGGCATCACGACCGGGGCCCAGCGGGTCCCCCAGTCGATCAGGACCTCCGTACGGGCCTCGGGGTCGAGGAGCATCCAGCGCATCGTGTTGCCCGGCGGCTCGCTGCGGGGGAACAGCCGGCGGTACTCCTCGTTGTGCGCGAGCACGTTCCACTCGGCGTCGTTGATGTACGCCATGGCGCCGGTGACCTGGTCGACCACCCGCTGCCAGACACCGGGGACCGACATCCCGGAGTCCCGGTGCAGGGCGTGCGGGGGACTCTCCTTACGGGCGAGTCGCCACAGGACCGCCCATTCCTGCTCGGTCAGGCGCAGCACCCGGGCCACGTCGGTGAGCAGCGCGTTGCCCGGGTTGGCCAACTTGCCGTTCTCGAACCGGTTGTACGTGCCCGGCGCGCGGTCCAGCAGCTCGTCCATCTGCTCCTGGCTCAGCCCCGCGGCACGCCGCCCCGGACCGGGCACCCGCCTCGGGAGGCCGGCGGACTGGGGGTCGATCGCCGCCCGGCGCTCTTGGAGGAGCTGCTTCAGTGAGTGTCGGTCACTGGCGGCGAGTCGCACGGGCACACCTATCGGTCGGGCTGGGCGGGGGAGCGGGTCCTACGGGACGGCCGCTCGGCAATTATCTGCAACTTCACTCCCTGGAAAGACGGCAGGGCGGGCGGAAGACTTCCGGGCACGGAAACCTCTCACCTCCCGCCCCTCGCATCCCGAGGGGCGGCGCGCCGGTGTCCGCCCCCGCTGCCCACGCGGAGGACGGCAGGGGGACCGTCACAGCTGCGGTCGGTGTCGACAACCGCCATTGCGTAGCGTCCTCGACGCCGACCGCCCGCGGCGACCGGCATGGCTCCCTCGCCATGCCGGTTACCCAGAGGCCGGGCCCGGGTGGCCTTTCCCGTCCACCCGGGCCCGGCCGCCTCAGGCCACGGCGGCGCCGGTGCCGGCACGCCGGCGAGACGGCGGCCCCTCAACGAAGCCGCGGGTAACCGATCTCGCGGATGTCGCGCTCCAGTTCCGCGACGGTGATGTCGGCGTTCAAGGCGGACACGAGCTCCTGGTCCAGCGGCCGGAGCGCGTACACCTCGCTCACGCGCGCCAGATCGACCGGAACCTCGTAGTAGTCCTCGGCGAAGCGCTGGAACGCCACGGGCGAAGGGTCGACCAGGAGCCGGAACAGATGGCCCGCCCCGTCGGGGTCGTCGTACCCGGAGGGGAACGCGACCTCGCCGTGCTGCCACCGCTCGTCGCCCGATCCGCGCCACAGGAAGGCGGTCACGACGGGCACCCCCTCCTCGTCGGTGAACGCAGGTTCCTCGACGAAGTGCCGGAACACCTCGGGCACGGCGTCGACGACCCCCGGCCAGGGCTCGCCGTCATTGGCGTACGGACTCATCGGCGCTTCGTGGTCGAGCCCGCGTATGCAGGCCCCGTGCGCCGAGAACAGGATGGCGTACTCGTCCCCCGACCCGTTCCGCATCGACGCCAGCTCCTCGCCCTCGCCCCACGCGGCGTCGAACGAGTGGTACCGGCTCTCCCACTCCGGGCTGAGGATCGCGTCGAGCATGGCGAGCGCGCGGCACAGGTCCCGGAGGGCTGCGATGCGGGGCAGTCGGCGAGCGACGTCGGCAACGGTCATGGGCCCATGCAAGCGGACGCCTCTGACAGGAGCCCAGGCCGCCGCCCACGTCCGACCCTGCGCGCGTCCGCCCCTGTGCGCGGGGGCCCTCGCTGTCGGACCCGCCTGGAACACTCCCCGCATGTCTCTCGCTCGCCTCACCCTCGACCAGTGGCTCTCCTACGACCTGTCCGGCGCACGCCGCGTCGCGGAGTTGGCGGCCGAGCGCGTGCACGGGCGCGTCACGTCCGTCGCACCGACGGAGCACCGCGGCGCCGTGCTGCACCGGGTCGCCATCGAGCGCCACGGCACGGAGTTCGCCCTGATACCCGGAGGCACCGTGACCCTCGGGTTCGACCCCGACGCGTGGCAGCCCACCTCGGAACAGGCGGCGTCCTACGCCGAGAGCGAGGCACAGGGCTACGGCTTCGGCCCCGATCTGCGGGCGCACCTCACGCAGATCCTCAGCCCCCGCCGGACCGGCACCCCCTCGGGCTCGCCGCTCAGTCCCACCAGAAGGTCCAGTGGTGATTGCCCACGAGAGCCTCCTCCGCGTAGGTGAGCAGCGTCTCGTACCCCTGCCATACGTTGTCGGGACAGAACGCGAAATGCTCCGCAGCGACGGCGAGAGCCTCCTCCACGGTGCGGGGCGGTGCCGCCACGGACAGGTCGAGCCGGTCGAGGGAGAGGGCGACCACCCGTACACCGAAGCGATCCTCCCAGGATCGGAGTACGGCACAGAGACGGGCGGTGTCGTTCTCGTGATTCAGGGGGCCTGCCCAGCCGATCGCCGCCGGAAGATCCGCAGAGCGCGCCACGGGGACGAGCGCGAGCCGGGGGCCACTGAACCGATGCTCCGAGAGCTCGCCGACCACCTCCGCAGCCACGGCGTCCGCGTCAGCGGAAACGGGGCGCGACGGTGCAATCCCCGGCCAACTACCGGTATAGGGAGCCAGTATCCCGCCCCCACCCTCGTCACCGTCGTCATCCTCTTCGTCCTCGTGGTCCAAAGCCGCATCGTCCCAGAGCCCCTTGAGGACGGCTTCAGCGTCGTGATCAGCCGGCCGCGACGTCAAGGCAGGGTCCAGTGCACCGCGCCACCACTCCGCCACGTGCGTATCAGGCTCGAGCAACACAGGCCGAAGCCCCGTCCCGGCCGATGCGGCCGCGTACCGGGCCCAAGCCGCAGGCGTGGCGGTGTCATCGGCCACCCAGAGCAGAGGCTCGGCCCAGGGGCCGGAGTAGGTTTCGGCCACGAGCGAGCCCGGTGGCAGGTCGAGCCCCAAGGCGCTTCCGGTGGGACCCGTCGACAGCAGAGTCAGAGGGTTCGAATGCATCGGCATACCTGCGAAGCTAGCTCCCCCCACTGACAGCCGGGCCGCCGCGCCTGCAGCGGTCCAGCGGATGGCAACAGTCCATGGAGTGCGTCCGGATGGCCGGCGCTCCACGTTCACGGGGCGTTCGTGTGCGTCATTGAAGTACCTCTGCCCGACGGCCGCCCGCGAGCGTGGCGCGGAAGGGGAACGCGAGGAGCAAGGTGGTCGCGACCAGGAAGCCGCTGGCCCACAGGGGCCCGAGGTCGCCGGCCGTTGTGTCCAGGGTGGTCGCGGCGATGAGGGGGCCGGCGGTCGCGCCGATGTTGAGGGCTGCGGTGGCGTACGAACCCGCCATGGTCGGGGCTCCCGCGGCTTCGTGGAGGACGCGTGCGATCAGCGTGCTGCCCAGCGCGAACGACAGGGCGCCCTGCACGAACACGAGGGCGAGCAGGGCGGACGGATCGTCCGCCAGCACCGCCGTCGCGGGCCAGCCGACGAGCAGCAACGGGCCGCCGACCGCCAGGACCAGTCCCGGACGCCGGTCGGACAGCCGGCCCGCAACGGTGACCCCCGCGAAGGAACCGGCGCCGAAGAGCACCAGCGCGACCGGGATCCACAGGCCGCCGAGCCCGGCGGTGCCGGTCACGACCGGAGCGAGGAAGGTGAAGCTGCCGAACGTGGCCGCGTTCACCAGAGCGCCGAGCAGCATCACCAGGATCAGCGGCGGCCTGGTCAGCTGAGCGAGCTCCGCGCGCAGAACCGGCCCACCCGTCGCCCCACTCGACGCCACGCCCGCCGGGATCGCCCTCAGGATGCCGAGAGCCGCAGGCAGGCAGAGAACCGCGACGGCCCAGAACGTGGCCCGCCAGCCGAGCACCGTGCCGAGTACCGACCCACCGGGGACGCCGGCGATCGTGGCCACCGTCGTCCCCGACAGCAGCACCGCCAGCGCACGCCCTTTCCGCTCCGGGGGAACCAGCGCGGTCGCAGCCGTCAGGGCGACCGCGAGAAACCCCGCGTTCGCGAGCGCGGCGACCACGCGGGTCGCGAACAGCACCGCGAAGCTCGTGGTGACGGCCCCCACGGCATGCGCCGCCGCGAAGGCGAGGACGAAGGCGAGAAGCGTGGCGCGCCTCGGCCACGTGCGGGCGAGCGCGGCCACAAGGGGAGCGCCCATGACCATGCCCACCGCGAAGGCCGAGGTGAGAGCGCCTGCCGTCCCGACCGTGACGTCGAGATCCGAGGCGATGTCCGGCAGGAGGCCGGCGAGCATGAACTCCGAGGTGCCCATGGCGAAGACCGCCACGGCAAGCAGATACAGCGGAAGAGGCATCGAGTGGCTCCGAGGTGAGAGAAGTACGAGACGGTCATCTCGTCACCGCGGCCAGCCCAAGGCGGCCCGCTCGCCCGGCCGCAGAACGCGGCGCGCGACGGCAGAAGCAGGGCTACGGACTCAGTGGTTCAGGGGGCTGACGGCGTGACCGAAAGCCCCCACCGTGTCCGACTCAGGACTCGACATGCCCCGCACCCTACCGGCCCCCGCTACTGGCGACCATCGACATTTCGCGGCGGCGGGACCGGCGTCCCGGTCCCCACCGCAAGGACCGACCGTCGACGCCTCATCCCACCGCGCGCGTACACAGCGCAAGCCCCAGCGGCGAGCCGCTGTAGAAGACCTCGCGGCCGTTGCGGTGCCGGTCCAGCAGGCCGGCGGCGTGCAGGACCTTCAGATGCTGACTGACCGCGCCCGGGGCCATGCCCAGTCGGCGGGCCAGGATGACCGTCGTCACCGGTTCGGTCAGCGAGACGAGGATCTTCGCCCGGGTACGTCCGATGAGCGCGTCCAAGGCGTCCGGTGTCGGCACCGCCGCCTGCTGCCACACCGTCGCGACCCCCGGCGCCGGATAGATGAGCGTCGGCTGGTACGGCTCGGCCATCACCAGGGTGTCCGGCCAGTGGAAGACGCTCGGGACCAGGATGATGCCGTCGCCGATCATCGGGCCGCTCCGCCGCCACGCGAGCGTGCGCACGCGCAGTACGCCGTCGTCCCACCAGATGTTCTCGTGCAGGTCGTTGAACATCACGGCCGCGCCCTCGCGGGCGAGTTGGCGCGAGCGGCGCAGCACCTCGGACTCCAACAGGCCCCGGATCTGCGGCCAGTACGGCGCGAGGGCCGTGTCCCAGTAGAGGCGCAGCTGCGCGGCGACCCGGGCCGTCCCGGCGGCGGGATCGGCCAGGAACTCCCGTACCGGCGCCGTGTCGGCGGCCGGGACGCGCGCGACCTCGCCGGCGGTGGCCTCGGCGTCCGCCGACGCCACGGCGTCGAGTTCGGCGGCGATGTCCGGCAGCGGACCGACCGGCGGCGGCGTGAGGAAGTCCGGGACGTACGGCCCGAGGGGGCAGAGGGCGAAGAGCAGCCGCAGGTCCAGTGGGCGCAGCCGGGGTCGTACCGCACGGATCCACGGAAGGTGCAGGGCATGCCGGCCGGGGTCCTGGAGCAGACGCAGGCTCGCCACGGCCTCCGACACGGGGGAGAAGGCGAACCGCAGCCGCGCGAGATCGGCGGACGTGAAGGTGAACTCGGCGCAGCGCACCGGTGGTCGGGGCGAGGATTCAGGCACGGATGAAACATTCCTCCAGTTCGCGACGCGCGGTCAATCATCGTTCTCACGCAGCCCCCGGCCACCGGCCCGGAGGGGGCGTCTCCCCGTCCACGACCAGCGCAGAGGAACCGCCGTGACGAACACCAACCCCTTCCACACCCCGCTCACCGCCGACAACGCCGCCCTGCTCCTCGTCGACCACCAGATCGGTCTGTTCACGGGAGTCCGTGACATCGGCGTCGCCGAACTGAAGCACAACGTCACCGCACTCGCCCGCGCCGCGCAGCGACTCGGCGTGCCCGTGGTGGCGACGACGACATCGGCGGACGGCATGTGGGGTCCGCTCGTACCGGAACTCCGGGCCGTACTTCCCGCGGACCTGGAGGTGATCGACCGGTCGACGGTCAACGCCTGGCACGACGACCGGGTTCGCACCGCCGTCGAATCGCTCGGCCGCGACCGGCTCGTCGTGGCGGGCACGTCGTTGGAGGTGTGCGCGGCGCTCCCTGCCATCTCCGCCACCGCCGCCGGGTACACGGCGTACGTGGCCGTGGACGCCTGCGGAACCTTCTCGGCGACCAAGCGGGAGACGGGCCTGCTGCGCCTGCAGCAGGCGGGCGTGGTCGTGAGCGACTACGCGAGCCTCATGGTCGAGATGCTCGCCGACAACGACCACCCCGTCGCGCCCCATCTCTACGGCGACCTGGACATGCCCTTCGGGACCTTGGTGGGCCAGTTCGTGGCCGCGCGAGCACGCTGACCCCGCCGCTCAAGCCGGGCTGCCGCCGATCGGCGCGGCGGCGGCCCGACGAGGAGCACGGTTGCCCCGCGGGCCTGCGACCCGCACATCGCCCCGCCCCACGCCAGCCTTTCGGCTCCCGCCGAAAGCTTCGCCCCGGCCCGGCGCGCGCTCCCAAGATGCCGTCCATGACCTCGTACTCCACACCCGAACGACCCGAACGACCCGAACGACCCGAACGACCCGAACGACCCGAGCGCCCCGCAGCCCCCCGACGCCGTTCCCTCGCCAAGGGCGCTCTCGCCGGAGCCGCCGCCCTCCTCCTCCCCGCCGGCACCCCCACCTCTGCCGCCCCCGCCTCCGCCACCCCCCGCGACGGCCTTCGCCTGCGCCTCCCCGCACCCCGAGGCCCCCACCGCGTCGGCGCCCGCACGCTCCACCTCGTCGACCCCTCCCGCAACGACCCGTGGCAGCCGGAGATCGGCGTACGCGAAGTCATGGTCACCGTCCTGCGCCCGGCCGCCCCCGGCCATGGACACCGCCGTGCCCCGCAGCTCACCCCCGACGCCGCCGCACTCTTCACCGACGTCTGCTGGCGCATCCACCCGCACCTGCCGCAGTCCGGAGTCGACTGGGCGGCGACCCTGACCCACGCCCGGACCGGCGCCCCCGCCCAGCCGCCCGGCCGCCGTCCCGTGCTGCTGTACAGCCCCGGCGGCGGTGACGCCCGTACGACGGGCAGCTCCCTCGCCGTGGACCTCGCCTCCCACGGCTGGACCGTCGTCACGGTCGACCACCCCGGGGACGCGAGCGAGGTCGAGTTCCCGAACGAGCGGCCGGGCCGCGACCGCGTCCGGCCCACCGACCTGGCGGGCCCGCCCGACGCGGCCACCTTCCGCACGATGATCGACACCCGGGTCGCCGACCTGCGCTTCGTCCTCGACGCGCTCGGCCTGGACCGGGTCGGCGTCTACGGCCACTCCGCGGGCGGCACCGCGGCCGCCCAGGCGCTCCACGAGGACCGGCGGATCGCCGCCGCCGTCAACCTGGAGGGCTACCTCGACTGGGCGGACGGCGAACTGCTCCCGGTGGCCCGCCGGGGCACGGACCGTCCCCTGCTCCTGGCCGGCACCGACGGCTTCCGCGACGCGCGTCTCGACCGGTCCTGGGCGGCGCTCCTCGCCCACGCGGGCCCCGTCGCCCGGCGCCGACTCGACGACGCGCACCACTGGGTCTTCACCGACTATGCGGCCGTCGTGCCCCAGCTCCACAAGGCGGGTCTGATGACCGCCGAAGGGCGCGAGGCCATGGTCGGCCGGGCCGACCCCCGCGTCACCGTGCCGGCCGTGCGCGACCTCGTACGCTCGTTCTTCGCCCGCCACCTCCCCGAGTGACGGCGGCCGCCGGCCGGCGGCCCGCACACCGGACGCTCAGGACGCCCTCGGGACCTCCGTCATCCACCGCGCGGCAAGGAGCCCCGAACCGGCGGTGAGCACGGCGGCCGCGACGACGGTGGCGTTCAGCCCGAGGGCGTCCGCGAGGACACCGGCGACGAGGGCGCCCACGGCGTACCCGATGTCGCGCCAGAACCGGTACGTCCCGAGGGCATTGGCCCGCCACGACGGGTGGGCGTGATCGGAGACCGAGGCGATGAGCGCCGGGTACACCATGGCCGTGCCGAGGCCGAGCGCGACGGCGGAGAGGACCCCCGCGAGCAGGGGCCGGTCGAGCAGGACCAGCGCGAGGACGAAGCCCAGGGCCTGCAGCAGCATCCCGTACACGACGAGGGGTCTGCGGCCGATGCGGTCGGCGAGGTGGCCGGTGGGAATCTGACCGATGCCCCACAGGACGGGGTACAGGCCCTTGATCACCCCGACGGCCGCGAGCCCGAGACCGTGGTCGGTGAAGAGGAGCGGGAACACGCCCCAGGTCAGGCCGTCGTTCAGGTTGTTGATCAGCCCGGCCTGACTGGCCCCGCGCAGCGACCGGTCGCGCCACGAAGTACGCACGAAGGTGGCCTTCAGACCTCCGTCCTCGGGGGCCGCCCGAGGCCCGGCGGCGTGCTGGGCGAGTTCGAGGGCGACGTGGCCGGCGGTGTCGCGCACGACGAGCGCGAGCGCGAGCCCGGCGGCCACGAACACGACGCCGACGAGCTCGGGCACGGGCCGCAGGCCGTACGCGGTGGCGAGGTAGCCGGTGAGGAGCGCGGTGACGCCGACGGCGGTGTACCCGGCGGCCTCGTTCAGTCCCGTCGCGAGTCCCCGGCGCGAGGGTCCGACGAGGTCGATCTTCATGTTGACGGTCATCGACCAGGTGAGGCCCTGGTTGAGCCCGAGCAGCACGTTGGCCGCGACGATCCAGCCCCAGGACGGCGCGTACGCGAGGGCGAAGGGGACCGGTACGCCGACGATCCAGCCGGCGACCAGGAGCTGCTTGCGCCGGAAGCGCGCGGTCAGCGCGCCGGCGGCGAGATTCGTCAGGGCCTTGGTGAGGCCGAAGGCGATGATGAACGAGAACACCGCCAGGTCGCTGGTCAGCCCGAACGTCTCGGTGCCGATGAGCGGGACTGTGGTGCGTTCCAGCCCGACCAGGCCGCCCACGCAGACGTTGACGACGACCAGCAGGGCGAACTGGACCAGGTTCGCGCGCAGGCCGAGGCGTACGGGGCGGCCGCCCGCGCCGCCCGGCGTCGACGCCCCGGCCCTCACGCGCGCGAGTCCTCCGCGCCCTCCACGAGCCGCGTACCCTGCGCGGCGGCGTAGTCCGCGGGCCCGCCGGCCAGCACCGCGAGGTCGGTGTGTCCGGCGCGTTCGAGGAGGCTGGCGGCGGTCATGGCGCGCTCGCCGTGGCCGCAGGCCACGAGCGTGCCCCGAGGGGCGTCGGCGGCCCGGTGGGCGAGGTCGCCGAGTTCGATGTGGACCGCGCCCGGCACGTGCCCGCCGGCGAACTCCGCTTCCTGCCGCACGTCGGTGTACGCGCGGCCCCCGGCCCGGTCGGGTGCGACGAACGCCGTCGTGGCCTGCGGACCGCCGTCCGCGAGCCAGGCGGGCATGCCGCCCGCGAGACGGCCGGCGAGCCGCTCGTAACCGATCTTGTACGCCTGCCAGACGAGCTCGCTCACACTCTGGCCGTCGGCCGTCACGAAGGCGAGGGGCACGGTGTCGGGCACGAGCCACCCCAGCCAGGTGGCGAACTGCCCGCGCAGGGGAATGGAGACGGAGCCGGGGATGTGCCCGGCGGCGTACTCGGCGGCCGGGCGTACGTCGACGACGACACCGCCCTCGGCCACGAGCGCACGCACCCGGCCGGCCGTCAGCTCCGGGAGCGGCGGGGTGCCGACGACGACGGCGGGGCCGCGCCGGTTGGCCTCGGCGAGCCGGTCGAAGTAGGCGGGATACGTGCCCAGGCCCGCGACCAGCCGCCGTACGAAGGCGCCCTCGTCGGGGGCCGCGAGCAACGGATTGGCGCGCTTCTCCGCACCGATCGTGGTCGTGCGCTCCGCCCCCTGCGGGGCGGAACAGAACGAACCGGCGCCGTGCGTGGGCCATACCGCGGTGTCGTCGGGCAGCGCGGCGAGCCGGTGCAGCGAGCGGAACTGGGCGCGGGCCAGCTCCTCGGTGCGGTCGGCGCCGAGGAGGTCGGTGCGCGCGGCGGAGCGCACCAGCAGCGAGCCGCCGGTGAACACCCCCAGCTCCCGGCCGCCGTCGAGGAGCAGGAAGGACAGGTGCTCGTCCGTATGGCCCGGCGTGGCCAGCGCCCGCAGGGTCAGTCCGCCGAGATCCACCTCGTCGCCGTCGACCAGGCCGCGGTGGGCGAAGGCGCGCCCGCCGGCGGCCGAGGCCAGCACCGTGGCACCGTGGTCGTGGCCCAGCTGCACGGCGCCGGAGAGGAAGTCGGCGTGCAGATGGGTGTCGGCCGCGTACGCCACGGTCAGGCCGCGCCGCGCGACGGCGGCGCGCAGGGCACGCAGATCGCGGCTCGCGTCCACGGCGAGGGCGCGGCCGTCGCCGAGGTCGACGAGGTACGCGCTGTTGCCGAGTCCTTCGTCGACCAGCGGAATCAGATGCTCGTCGGGGAAGCCCATGGCTGCTCTCCTCGGGGCGGGACGTGCGGCCGGGGCGCGGCAGACCGGTGCACCACCGGACCTCGCTTTCCATCATCCATGGACAGGTGACGGAACGGAGGCGGAAGGCGCCCAAGAGGGGCACGAAGGGCCCTCGGCGGCTACCGCGGCTCCCAGAGGGTGAGCCGAGTGGTGTAGTCGGGCAGGCCGTCCTGGCTGCCGGTGATGCCGGTGACCTCCAGCATGGCCAGCCGGTCGTCCGTGGTGACCGTGCACAGGAGCGTCCCCACGGGGATGGTGGTGCGCAGCTCCTCCGCCTCGATCTCGTTGGGCAGGACGTCCGCCCGGGCCCCCTGCAGGCACTGCTCAGGCGTCTTGCCCGCGCTCTTGCCCATCGGCGTGTAGAACTCCCACCTGCCGCCCGAGATCTCGCTGAGCATGATCTCCCGGCCCGAGGTGTCCTGCACGACCTGCGGGATGTCGAGGTCGACCCGCATGATGTTGACCCCGCTGGGCGCACGGAGGCTGAGCGGCCGGTCCCGGAAGACGACGACGTAACCGGGACCGCCGGAACCGTCGGGACCGTCGGAACCGGAGCCGGCGTCGGTGCCGGAATCAGAACCGGATTCCGAGGCGGAAGGCGAAGCCGCCGCGCCCGGACCCGCGGACCGGGTCGGCTGAGCCGCCTCCCTGTCGTCGCCCCGCCCCCGGCCGTCGTCCAGCGTGCTGTCGCTGCGGGTGACCGTCCAGGTCAGAACGCCCGCCAGGACGAGGGCCACGGCGGTCGCGGCGACGATGGCGCGGCTCGGGGCGCTCCGCGGGCCGTGCGGGTCGGACGAGCCCTCCGGCGCGGACGGCGCCACGGTCGGTGCCCCGGCGAAGGTCGGGCTGTGCGGCGGGGGAGGCGGCGGCGCGTCCGCGACCGTCGGCTCGGGTGCGGCGGAGTCCACGGCGCTCCGGCGGGCGGACAGTCGCGCGGACAACGGCCGCGGCAGCCAGTCGGTGAAGTCGTTCAGCGGCCGGCCGGCGGCCTGCTCGCACAGCGCCGCCAGCTCGTCGGTGCCGACACGGGCGTCCGGGTCGGCGGCCAGGCAGCGCTCGAGCAGCGGGCGGAGCCGGTCGTCGTACGCGTCCAGGCGGGGCGGTCGTACGGCCGCGTTGGCGATCTGCACGGCGAGGGTGAGCGCGCCGCCGTCGCCGAAGGGGTGCCGGCCGGTCGCGGCGACGGCGGCGATCAGCCCGAGCGAGAACACGTCCGCGGCCGGCCCCACGGCCTCGCCCAGCGCGTGTTCGGGGGACATGAACTGCGGGGTGCCGACGACGCCGCCGGACGCGGTGAGCTGTGTGGCGTCGGCGGCGCGGGCGATGCCGAAGTCGATGACGTACGGGCCCTGGTCGCTCAGCAGGATGTTGCTGGGCTTGAGGTCCCGGTGCACGACGCCGGCGGTGTGGATCGCTCCCAGCGCCCGCGCCGTACAGCCGACGAGCTGCAGGACGGAGGTGAGCGGCAGCGGCCCGTACGCCGCGAGCGCCTCGTGCAGGGCCAGGCCGGGGACGAACTCGGAGGCCAGCCAGGGCTGTTCGCCGGTCGTGTCGTGGTCGAGCACCGGGACGACGTGGTAGCCCGCGACCCGTCGGGCCGCCCGTACCTCCTGCTCGAAGCGGCGGCGGAAGTCGGGATCGCCCCCGTACTCGCGCCGGATCACCTTCAGCGCGACGGGCTGCCCGCCGCGGGTGCGCGAGAGGTACACGGTCCCCATGCCGCCCTCGCCGATGCGGCCCAGCAGCCGGTAGCCGGCGATCTCGCGCGGGTCGTCGGCCCGCAACCGCTCCCTGGCGCTGTCCGTCGTCATGCCCGCATCCCCCGATCCATGATCACCTGCGTGCCCGCCACCCTAGCGGCTCCGCTCGCGGCCGCAGGGCTGCGCGCCCGGCCGCCCGCGCAGGTCCGCGGCCGACCGGTCACGGCCGGGCGCGAGCCGTCCCCGTCGGCGCGAGCGCGCCGATCACGGGAACGATCCGCCAACTCCCGGCGTTCCCCATGGGCTTGCGTCGCTTCACACAGAGCGGCGCACGGCCGGACCATCAGACCGCCGATCGTTTCATGGCCCGCCCGAGCGGGCGCCCGGCCGATCACCACCCGACCCCGCGCCACGGCGCGCCGACCGTGAACCGAAGGACCCACGTGCCCGAAAGCCCCACCACGCCAACTACGCCCACCACGGCCAACGCCCTCCCGACGCTCGCCGCGCAGGCCGAGCGTCTGATCGAGCTGGGCGTGCACGAAATGGCCGGAATCCTCGCCGACGAACTGCGCGCCTTCGCCGCGCGCGCCGGCGAGGCCGCGAACGACACGTTGCTCGCCGTCCACCCCGACCGCGTTCCCGCGTCCGCCCTCGCGCCCCTGCTGAACCGCGACGGCAAGCCCGGCTTCGTCGTGGTCGACATGCCGGACGTGGACGACTTCAGGCCGACCGACAGTGCTGTGGTGCCCGACGCGCCTCTCTACCTCGTCACCGGCATCGACCGCGGCGACCGCATGGCCAACTGGAGCCCCGAGGAGGCGCTGCCCGCGCTCACCAAGGAGGAGCGCACGCCACTGATCCTCACCGAGGGCATCCACTGGGTGCTCCAGCAGCCCGAGGCCCTGGAGCGCAACCGCTGCTTCATGACGATCGGCGCCCGGCTGCGCAAGCCGAACGGCACGTTCGACGCCCGTACTCCGGCGATCTGGATCAGCAACGGCACGGGCCGCGACGGCCGCGAGCGCCGCAACGCTCCCAAGGTCGGCTGGTGTTGGTGGGGCAACCGGCACACCTGGCTCGGCTTCGGCTCCGCCACCGGTCGCACGACACCGTAGAAGCAGTACGGAGCAGGGCACGGCTCGACCCGGCCCGGCCACGAGGGGGTGCCGTCTGCGACAGCGTGCGACGCTGCTCGCGGACGGCACCGACATCCGACCCCCGTCACAGGGCAGCGATCCGCGCGTCCATCTCCATCGCGATCTTCATGCAGGGGTCCGATCGACCGCACGCCTGGCGCAAGAACGACCCCGAACCCCCTGGTCGCCTACCTCCTGGCCACCGTCAGCCGGCATCCCCCGCACGCAGCGCCGCACGAACCAGCGTGACATCCGCGGCGGGGACGGCCAGTTCCCAGTCACGGTCAGCCGCTTGCAGGGACACGAGACGGAACATCCCCCTGGCGACCGCCCCACTTCCCGGGCCGGTGACAGGGCCCGTCCCATGAACATGGAACGGAGCCACCAGGGCGACACCGCCGCCTGAGCCGCCCCCGAGCACACGAAACGGCCGCCACACCACCGGCGACGTCGCGGCAGGATCCAGGATCAGCGACCCCTGCCGGAACCGGCGGCCGTCACGCACGAACGCCGAGACCTCCCGCGCCTCCCCGGCGTTCCACGCCACGAGATCCGCCTCGGCGCGCTGCCGGGCGTCCCCGACGAGTTGCTCGACGAGGCGGCTCGGATGCCGGATCAGGTCCGTGAAGGACTGCGATCCCGCAGCCCGCCGTGCTGTGCGTCCCACCGTGGGCCCCCTGTGAAGAAGTCGCGTGCACCGTGTGAGGGGTTGGAGCCCTCGCGCATGTTTTCCGTCAGTGAATTCCTCATATTCGCATGGCGTATCCCTCGCCGTATCGTTCGAACTCGTCAGTAACTCATGACGAAGTCTGGGCCCCTGACTTCCAGACAGCGCTGACCTGCTGAAACGCGATCACTTTGTAAGGATCGAAGATCCCGTTCATGGATTCACGTCGGCGGGGTATGGTCGTCCCCGTTCGAACGCCGAGGCATGCCCTGGCACGCAAGTGCGGTGTATGCCGCCGGATTTCAAGGGATGGGGGAAATCCCGGGGATTTCCGATAGGGAGAGGAAAATCCGGGCACACCCGGACCCTGCGTACGAAGACCGACCGAAAGATGTTTAGGCGAGGCAGACCGATGGATGACAGCACCGGCGGCACCAGTCGGGACGCGGGCTGGTTCGGTCGAAGCCCGCAGCGTCACCAGCAGGACAATGGGGGCGAGGAGCGGGCTGCGGAGGACCGCGTACCGAGCCGCCCCGTGGCGCCGATACGTCCGGTGGGCAGCGGTGCGGACAGAACCCGTACGGCACCCCAGCAACCGGCCCCCACCCAGCCCCAGGCTCCGACACCGACTCAGGCCCCGGCGCACCCGCGCGTCCCGGCCCAGGCCCAGCCCCCGGCAGCGGACCCCCGAGTCCCGGCCCAGGCCCCGGCCCCCGCACACGCACTTACACCGCCCCCGGCGGCCCAGCCGGCGCCCCACCCCACGCCACACCCGGTCGCGGCCCCCACCCCGACCCCCGCCGCGACTCCGCCCCCGCCCCCCGAGGACACCTCGGACGCCGCGCTCCTCCGACGCACCATGGCCGAGATCGAGCCCATCGCCGACAAGGTCACCTCGTACTTCTACGCGCTGCTCTTCCTCAAGCACCCCGACCTGCGCGACCTCTTCCCCGTGGCGATGGACACCCAGCGCGACCGCCTCTTCCGGGCGCTGCTCACCGCCGCGACCCACGCCGACGACGCGCCGACACTGACCACGTACCTCACCCACCTCGGCCGAGGGCACCGCAAGTACGGCACACGCCCCGAGCACTACCCGGCCGTCGGCGAGTGCCTCATCGGCGCCCTCTCCCAGCACGCCCCGCGCAGTTGGGACGCACGTACCGAGGCGGCCTGGGTGGCCGCCTACACCACCATCTCCCAGATCATGATCGACGCGGCGGCGGAGGACGAGCTGCGCGCACCGGCCTGGTGGGACGCGGAAGTGGTCGCCCACGAGATGCGGACCCGCGACATCGCGGTCGTGACGGTCCGCCCGGACCAGCCGTACCCCTTCCTCGCCGGACAGTACGCGGCGCTGGAGACCCCCTGGTGGCCACGGGTCTGGCGGCACTACTCCTTCGCCTCCGCGCCGCGCTCCGACGGCCTGCTCTCCTTCCACGTCAAGGCGGTGCCGGCCGGCTGGGTCTCCAACGCCCTCGTGCACCGCGCCCGCCCGGGCCACGTGATCCGCCTCGGTCCGCCCGCCGGCTCGATGACCGTGGACCACAGCACCGACAACGGGCTGCTCTGCCTCGGCGGCGGCACCGGCATCGCGCCCATCAAGGCCCTGGTCGAGGACGTGGCCCAGCACGGCCACCGCCGTACCGTCCAGGTGTTCTACGGGGCCCGGTACGACCACGACCTGTACGACATCGAGACGATGCTGCGCCTGCAGCAGTCGCACCCGTGGCTCTCGGTCCGCCCGGTCGTCGACGAGGGCCCCGGCGGCACCCTGGGCTGCCGGCTCCCCGAGGCCGTGTGCGAGTACGGCCCCTGGCACACCTACGACGCGTACCTGTCCGGCCCGCCCGGCATGATCCGCCGCGGCGTCGACACGCTGGTGGGCATCGGCATCCCCTCGCACCGGATACGGCACGACTCCATCGAGGAACTGGTCGGAGCAAGGAATTGAGCACATTCGAACAGGCCGGTCGGCACCGGAACGCGACGACGCCGTCGCCACCGCCCACGCTGCGCACCACGCGCCCGGGAAGCGACGGCGAACACCTCCTCCAGCAGCGCATGGGCACAGCCGAGCGCGCCGACAGGTTCTACGCCGAGCAGGTGCTCGACCGGCTCAACGCCCGGATGCGCCAGTTCGCCGCGCGCCAGGAGATGTTCTTCCTCGCCACCGCCGACCGGCACGGCGAGTGCGACAATACGTTCCGCGCCGGCCCGCCCGGGTTCCTCCACGTCCTGGACGACCGGACCCTCGCCTACCCCGAGTACCGGGGCAACGGCGTCCAGGCCAGCCTCGGCAACATCGAGGAGAACCCGCACGTCGGCCTGCTGATGATGGACTTCCTCCAGGACCGCATCGGCCTCCACGTCAACGGCCGGGCCCGCATCGTCCCCGACGACGAGATGCGCCGCGCCCACCCGGGGCTCGCCGTCGACCCCGTACCGGGGCGCCGCGCCCAGGTGTGGGTGGAGGTCTCCGTCGAGGAGGCGTACATCCACTGCGCCAAGCACATTCCGCATCTGCAGAAGGTGCCGCGCGACGGCGCCGGACGCTCGTGGGGAACCGACGACGTCCGGCGCAAGGGCGGCGACTTCTTCGGCGCCGCCGCCGAGGCCCCGGAGCGCGGCCCGTTCCTTCCCCCGCCCCGCGCCAGCGCCGCGACCTGGCGCGCGGCGGCAGAGAAGGCCCTGGAACGGGCCGAGAGGCGGCCCGCCGAGGCCGAGGCGGAGGCGCAGGCGTTCCGCGGCTGGTTCCACAGAGACGTGACCGCCTGAACGGGCGCGGCCTCACACGTCCTGCCGCGACGGGGCCGCCCGCTCGGTGACGATCCGGGGCAGAGCCCCCGGATGCTCGCGCACGAGCCAGGCGACGAGTTCCTCGCGCACGGCGCAGCGGGTGGTCCACAGGTCGTCGGCGTCCTTGGCGGTCACGATCGCCCGGACGGTGATGCCGGTGGGCGAGGTGTCCGTCACCGACAGGTCCCACCCACGGCGGTCCCACGTCGGACAGGTCTCCAGGAACTCCCGCAAGTGGGCCCGCATGAGAGGCACAGGCGTGGAGTGATCGCAATGGACCATGACGGTCCCGGTCATCTCCGAGCCGCCGCGCGACCAGTTCTCGAACGGCCGCGAGGTGAAATAGGAAACGGGCAAGGTGACCCGCCGCTCGTCCCACGTCCGCACGGTGAGGAACGTCAGCGTCACCTCCTCCACCACGCCCCACTCTCCGTCGACGACGACGGTGTCGCCGATGCGGACCATGTCGCCGAACGCTATCTGGAAGCCCGCGAAGACGTTGCCGAGCGTCGACTGCGCGGCGACGCCGGCCACGATGCCGATGATCCCGGCCGAGGCGAGCAGGGACGTGCCGAGCGTCCGGAAACTGGGGAAGGTCACGAGCGCGAGCGCGCCCGCGAGCACCCCGACGGCCACCGACACGACCCTCATGAACAGCGTGACCTGTGTACGGACCCGGCGCACGCGCGCAGGGTCCCGGGACCTCCCGGCGTAACGGGCGTACGAGGACTCCACCACGGCGGACGCGACCCGCACCATCAGCCAGGCGCCCCCACCGATCAGGCACAGCAGCAGCACATGATCCAGCACCTCGGAACGCCGCCCGGACGACCCGGCGACGGGGTAGGCCCACCGCACCAACACAGTGAGCAACACGACGTACAAGGGGCTGCGACACCGCCGCAAGAGCCCCCACAGCGGCGTCCCGGGATGACGGGCGTCGGCATACCGCGCCAGATACTCCGCCGCCCGCACGACGGCGAACGCCACCAGCGCGCAGACGCCGAGGACGACGGCCAGCCGAAGGATGTACTCCATGTCTCCCCAGTCGACGAATCGAACACCATCGCCCTTCGCCTCACCACCCCACCGCCCCGCAAACGCCGTATGCGCCCCCACCGGCAGAAATGCGCTCGACCGACCCGAGCCGTCCCCCTACCGTGAGGGCATCGGGAATGCGCGCGTTCCCGCAGGCTGCGGTGCCGTGGCAGAGCGGCCCATTGCGATCGACGTGAGCGAGGTCCCGCCCACGTCGACTGGCGGTCACGGGGCGGCCCTGCCCCCAACTGCCCGCGGGTTCGAATCCCGCCGACACCGCAGCCGCCCCCGCACTCACGCCCCGGCGATCACACCGGCGGTCGGTTCCACCGGCCGGCGAGGTGGTCCTGAAGCTCGAGGTGCCGGAACTGGTACGCGGCTCCGGCCGTGCGCAGGATGCCGGCCCGGTGGCACACGTCCAGGAACCGGCCGAATCTCCAGGGCAGCACGTTCCGGGCGAGCACCAGGAACACCACGTACCGGAAGAACAGCGAGTGGAGGACGAGCGTGCCGAAGAGCGCGAGAGGCACGAACGCCGCGGCGGTCCCTTCCTCCAGGGCGCCGCCGGTCCACGAGGTGGCGGCCGTGCGCAGGGCGACGGCCTGGCCGGGCTGCCTCTCGCGCGCGAGTCGAGCACCAACGCCAGGGCCGCCAGGGACTTTCCGGTCCCGGCGTCGTCCGTCCTGCCGCTGCCCGTGATGACGAGGCGCTGCGGAGACAACCGTGCGTGCAGCGCCGGCAGATCGCCGAGCCACCTCTCGGCCGGCGCGCCTTCCACCTGACCGTGGACGTGCACGGTGCAGGCGAGGTCGATCCGCCCCCGCGCAGGGGCACTTGATCAGATGGCCGGGTCGGTGCCTCGGAGGAGGTCCCCGCGCTCGACGTGAACGTCGCCCGCGCGTGCGCCGCTCAGGAGGAGCCGGGCGCCGTGAGGCGGATCCACCTCGTCGACGGTCACTTCGCGGTAGCGCCGGATCTCCGTCAGGACCAGGTCGACGGCGCGTCCGTCCCGACCGGTGCAGCGGAAACGCGTTCCCAGCCGCGTGGTCGCCAGGCAGCGCACGATGACCGCGAGTTGATCGGCGCCGACGGCGTCCACGCACACGACCTGGACCTCGGGCCGGGCGGCTGGTGGCGGGGGAGTGGTGGTCACCCGATCCATGATCCCAGAAACCGCGTCGGCCGACCTGCCGTTGACGGCGGCTCAGGTGCGGGGCCCCGCGCCGTGCAGCAGGGTGTCGATGATGCGCGCGGCGAGGGTGTCGGGGTCGCCGCCGTCCGTGTCGCCGTGCAGCGATTCCCCGAGGAGCGCGTAGTAGACCCGGCGCACCCAGTCGAGGTCGGCCGCCTCGTCGATGAGCTTCTCGTCCTGGGCCCGCTTCAGGACGGCGATGCAGCGGCGGTCGATGTCCTCGTGGAGACGGGCGGCCTCGCTGTCCGGGTCCGCCGGCAGCTCCAGCGCGAACGTCCAGGCGCTCTTGACCTGGAGCACATTGGCCGTGATCCGGTGCATCGCCACCAGCGGCGGCGCGGTGTCGGGTCTGCCGTCGTCCACGGCCTCGGCGAGCTGGCGGGCCGCGGACGAGGCCAGGGCGTCGACCAGAGCCTGCCGGTTGGCGAACCGCCGGTGGATCGTCGTACGCGCCACTCCCGCGGCCGCGGCGATCTGCTCCATGGAGGCCCCGGGCTCCTCGGCGAGGACCCGCTCGGCCGCCTCCAGGATGACGCGCACACTCCGCTCCGCGTCCGCCCGCAGCGGTCGCCCCGCAGTCCCAGTCATGACGCCTCCTACCAGCCCGCTTATCCAAGGGAACAGTACACCGAAGACGCATCAAGGTGAGAACCTGCAACAGGACTGTTGCAGCTATAGCAATTACTGCTACCTTAAACGCACAGTTTTGATTGGACTGAAGGGGGATCTCCATGCCCAGCACCGCCCTTGTCACCGGAGCCTCGTCGGGTCTCGGCGCGGAGTTCGCCGCGCAGCTCGCCGCCCGTGGACACAACGTGATCCTGGTGGCCCGCTCCGGCGACCGGCTCGCCGCGCTCGCCGAGCGCCTGACCGCCGAACACGGCGTCCGCGCCCACGTACTGGTCCAGGACCTCGCCGAACCGGACGCGGCCCGCCGCGTCGCCGAGGAGCTGACGGCCCGCGGGCTGAGCGTGGACCTGCTGGTCAACAACGCCGGCTTCGGCACCTGCGGCCGCTTCGAGGAGATTTCCGGCGCCCGCGACCACGACCAGCTGATGGTCAACGTCGTCGCACTCGTCGACCTGACCCACGCACTCCTGCCCGGCATGCTCGGGCGCGGCGGCGGCGCGGTGGTCAACGTCGCCTCCACCGCGGGCTTCCAGCCCTCCCCGTACTTCGCGGTGTACGGCGCGGCCAAGGCGTTCGTGCTGAACTTCGGCCTCGCCCTGCGCGAGGAGTACCGCCGACGCGGCGTCCGCGTGCTCACGGTGTGTCCCGGCCCGGTCGAGACCGCCTTCTTCGACACCATCGGCACCCGCCGCGCGGCCGTCACCGGCTCCTTCACGACCCCGGAGCCCGTCGTACGCGCCGCGCTGCGCGCACTGGACCGCGACCGCGGCTACGTCGTCCCCGGATTCGGCAACGCCCTGGCCGCGCACCTCACACCCCGCCGCCCGCGCACCCTGGTCGCCGCCCTCGCCGAACGCATCACCCGCAAGGTCCTCGACCCGACACCCGCCGCCACGACACCGCCGGTGCATGCCGCATGAACGCCGCAACCGCCCCCGCCGGTGCGGCCGCCGCGATGCTGCTCGTCGGCACCTCGACAGCCGTCTCCGCCACCATCGCCGACTACCCGGTCCTCGCCGGACAGGCCCTGCGCTACGGGTTCGCCGCCGCGATCCTGCTCGCGGTCGTACGCCACCGCCGCCCGCCCCGCGTCCGCCTGACGGCACGCGACGTACTGCTCCTGGTCGCCCTCGCCGCGACGGGCCTGGCCGGATTCAACCTCTTCCTCGTCGAAGCCACCCGCCACGCAGGCCCCGCGATGATCGGCACCGTGGTCGGAGCCGTCCCCCTCGTCCTCGCCCTAGCCGGGCCCCTCATGGAAGGCCGCCGCCCGGCACCACATACGGTCGCCGCCGCGCTCGTGGTGGCACTCGGCGCAGCCGTCGCCGCCGGCCTCGGCTCGGGCAGCCTCACCGGCCTCCTGCTCTCCCTGGGTGCACTCGCCTGCGAGGTGGCCTTCTCCCTGCTCGCCGTCCCGCTCCTGCCCAGACTCGGTCCCCTGAGGGTCGCCGCCTACCCGGCCGCACTCTCCGTCCCCCTGCTGCTGATCGCGACCCTGGCCCTGGACGGCCCGACGGCGCTTCAACTCCCCACACCCACCGAGGCGACCGCCTTCGCCTACCTCGGCGTCATCGTCACGGCAGCGGCCTTCTTCCTCTGGTACGACGCGCTGCGCCACCTCGGCGCCGACCGCGCGGGCCTCTTCGCCGGCCTCGTACCGGTCGGTGCCCTGCTCACCACCGTCGCCCTCGACCTCGGCACCGCAGGCCCCGCCGACATCACCGGCGCCCTGCTCGTAGCAACAGGCGTAGCCCTCGGCCTACACAGCAAGGCCCCGGCCCCGGCGCGGCAGCAGGGCACGCCCTCCGGTACGCAGCAGCCGCCGCGCCACGAGGCGCCCACCCCACACGATCACCGGCAACGCCCACACCACCGTGCGCACAACCACCCGCCGCACCACCGCACTGGGCGTCCACCGAGCAAGCCTCCAGCGCCGCCGCCGCACCAAACCCCACCGACGCCTCCGCTTCACGACTCTCATGACCGCCTCACCACCACCGCAGGCATTCCTGCACCTGCGCCTGCGCCACCCGGCGGGTTCCAAACCTCGGATCGCCGGCGGTGACGGCTCAGACGCGGCGGGGCAGGATCGAGTCGTCGTGGGCCCGCGCACCAGGGAGTCGGTAGCGGCCCGCGACGAGCGCCGTGTCGACGTCCCGCGTCCCGGTGGCGATGCACAGGGAGTACCCGAGGTCGTCCAACCGCCGACGCACCTCGGGACTCCCGTTCTCGGCGCGCAACAGCAGCAGCGTCTCGTACTGCTCGATCAGATTCCCCAGCACCACGGGATGCGCCATCAACATTCCTGAAACTCCCTCCATGCCCAGTTCAGCCCGCCGCGCGGCCCTCACCGCAGATCGTCGCGACGCTCGTCCTCGGTCAGCGTGGGCGCGACCGGAGGCACGACCATGCGCCGCCGACGCAGGATGCTGGTGTACACCGCCGTACCGATGAGGCCCACGGCCATGAAGATCAGCCCCACCAGATCGAGGTTGACGCCGTCGAGCTGCCAGTCGGACGCGAACGTCAGGATGGCTCCCACGGCGATCAGAATGATGCAGACTCCGAGACCCATTGCTCCTCGTTCCTCCCAATTGCGGGTCGGACCACCTCCGCGTACCCCGTCCCGCACGCCTCATCCCCGAAAGGCGTCGGCGTCGCGCAACACGCGCCAACAAGCCGAAGAGAACAGAGACTTCAGGCACTGCGACCGATCAAGGTCGAGGTGTATGGACGAGGTCGCGGACGGCCCCTCGGAAAGGAGAACGGGTCTGGGCGTGGGTGTGGGTGTGGCGTAGGACCACTGCCTGCTCGCAGTCCTACGCCACACCCGCCGTGCCCGGGTCAGGAAGCGCCGCTGGTCGCGACGGGCTCGCACGTGCGCAGCCCAGTGACGTAGTTGCCATCCGTTCCGTAACCGGCGAACGTCGCCCTCTCGCCGGGCTGGATGACCCGGCACGGTGCCCACTGACCGTTCGTGTACTCGACCGTGACGGCGACGGCCTCGCCGCAACCGTTGAAGACGTCGGTGTAGCGCCAACTCTGGAAGTACTGCACACACTCCGGAGCCGGAGTGCCCGCCGCAGCCGACGGCCCGGCAAACAGGGTCATCACAAGGCTCCCCGCGGCCGCGGCAGAGAGCGCGGCCGGACGCGACATGCGCTGGATGAGGTTCGTCATGCCCCGAATCCTTGTGGCGGGCAGCTTCTTGCGCAAGCAGGTGCAATAACTTTCAGCCAGCGACTGTGCCCAGCGGTTAACTTGCAGGTCAACAGCGATTTCAGGTTCTGAAAATTCTTCCAAGTCGCTCACGGACTCACGCCAGGGAATCGGAGTACCGACACGCCATCAGGCCCCTCCGTCACGACGGCCGTAGACCGCCCCGCGTGAAGCATCGTGCAGACAGTGACTGAGATTGGACGCCCCGGAGCCCGACCGTCCGGCAACGTGGGCCCGCCCCTTTGGCGGCGAGACAGTTGCGGTCCTCATCTTGTGAAGACCGCTGGCCTTCTGTCACCGAGGCGGTACTCGAGGCAGCCCGGCGCCAGGCGGGGCCTCGGCGGTGTCTACGGTGCGGGCATGACTATCCCTGAGATCATTCCTATCGCCCATGAGCCGGACTATCGAACGAGCACCATCGGCCGGTTCAGCGGCGGCCAGTTTCTGGCCTCGGTCACCTACGCGTTCCCGGACGGGTTCGAGATGGAGGGCGGCTGGGAGGAGCAGAAGCGGCTGTTCGTCGTGCTGCACAAGTTCGGCCACGACGGCCACCACCAGGAATCCGACATCTGGTGCGCCGGTACGTGGGCGGAGCAGATGAAACGCCCCTACGGCGAGCAATCCGTCGTTGCCCGCGCGGAAGCGCGATTGGCTGTCGTTCTCGCCGGCCTGGAGGGCCGTGAGTACTGCGACATCGCGATCCGGCCCTTCCAGCTCACCGTTGACGGTGTGGTCTTCGGCCTCATCACGGAGTGCCGTGGCGAGGCCGAGCCCGAGGGCGGGGCGGGCGAGCACGACTGGGCTGAGCTCCATCCGGATGGGTTGGGCTTCTCGGCTCCGTGGAACGGCGAGTACGACACCTGACAGACCCGACCGGCCGGGCCGATCGCCCTCAATTCATTGAGGTTGGCCGTGTCGGCCGGTTTCGAGGGCGGCGCGGAGAGCGGCGAGGGTGGTGGCGAGACGAGCCAGATCGTCGGGAGTGATCGCGGCGGTGAGCGTGGCGAGTTCGCGTTCGACGAGTGGGCGAGCGGCGGTAAGGAGTTCTGCGCCCTCGGGTGTGAGGTCGAGCAGGGACGAGCGCCGGTCGTGGGGGTGTGCGGTTCGTCGGCACCAGCCCGCAGCGACGAGGCGGTCGACGGCCTTGCTCACCGCTCCGACGGTGATCGCCACTTCGGAGGCGATGTCGAGGACGCGGCACTCCGGTGTGCGGTGGATGATCTCCAGCAGCTCGAACTGCCCGAGCGCGAGGTCGCATTCGGCGCGAAGCCGGGCGCCGACGGCGTTGTAGAGCCGGGTCTCGACACGGACGAGATCGGTGAAGATCGGCGTGATGTGGCTCACAAACCCCTCCAGTGGATTCCTGGGAATCATCTTCCTCGGAATCCGGTTGGACTGGATGTCAGATGGATTCCCAGGAATCCATCCTCGCATCCCGACCGAGGAAAGGCTCACTGATGTCCCGTCAGCAGCGCGACGCCCTGGACGCCATGCTCCGCTCCGCCCCGCGCAGTCAGACACCGCCCACGGTCGAAGAGCAGCGCAGCGGTTTCGCCGCTGCCTTCGCCGGCCCCGCCCCGCAGGGGATCGTCACCCGTCGGACCGTTCTGGGTGGCCGGCCGGCCCTGGAGCTGGAGCCGGCGGAGGCCGTCGGGCCCGGCCGACTGCTCTACCTCCACGGTGGCGGCTACGTCATCGGCTCACCGGACACCCATGCGGCACTGGCCGGTGAGCTGGCCCGCCGCGCCGGGCTGCGTGCGGTGTCGGTTGATTACCGGCTGGCGCCCGAGCACCCCTTCCCCGCGGCCGTCGACGACGGACTCGCGGCCTATCGCGAGCTGCTGGAGAGGGGCACCGGCCCTGAGGATCTGGTGCTGGCCGGTGATTCCGCCGGTGGCGGCCTCACCCTTGCCACCCTGCTGGCGGCCCGGGAGGCCGGACTGCCGCAACCGGCCGCCGCGGTCCTCTTCTCTCCCTGGACCGACCTCACCCTCGCAGGGGAAAGCATGCGCTCCAAGGCTGAGGCCGACCCGATCTTCACCGAGGCCGACATACGCGCCTACGCCGATCTCTACATCGGTGCCGGTGACCGGGCGAATTGTCTGGCCAGCCCGGTGCTCGCCGACCTGACGGGACTGCCTCCGCTGCTCGTGCAGGTCGGGGCGAACGAGGTGCTGCTCGACGACGCGGTCCGGCTGGCCGGCCGCGCGGGCGCCGCCGACGTGGAGGTCACTCTCGAGGTCGGTCCCAGCCTGCCTCACGTCTTCCAGCACTTCTACGACCGCCTCGACGAGGCGGACGCCGCGCTCGATCGGGCCGCCCGCTTCCTCGACGCCCACCTGAGCACCGCCGGCCGCCGGGCCGCCGACCATCTCGAACCGGCCCACTGACACCGGCGCCGGTGCCTCCCCGAGATACCGGCAACGCTCGAATCACGGTCACCGACGCCACGAGTGCACGCGACAACAGACGCACCAGACAAAGGAGATACCAGGGGAAGAGAAGGCACTGTCCCCCGTCAGGCGCTGCTTGACCTTGACGCTGGCGGCAGGGTTGCACGATGACCGGCATGAACAGCACCGCACCGCAGAACAGCAGGATCGTCGCCGTCACCGGAGCCGGCACCGGGATCGGCCGGGCCACCGCCCGTGCCTTCGCCGCTGAGGGCGCCCACGTGGTCGCGATCGGGCGGCGGGCCGAGCCCCTCGAGGAGACCGGGGCCGGATACGACCGGATCACGCCGCTGGCCGCCGACATCACCGCCGAGGGCGAGCCGGATCGGATCGTCCGGGAGGTGCTGGAGACACACGGCCGGCTGGACGTGCTGGTCAACAACGCAGGCATCGTGCGCAGCGGCGCCCTCGGCACGCTGACGTCGGAGATGATCACAGCTCAGCTTGCCACCAACCTCGTCGCCCCCATCCTTCTGTCCCAGGTCGCGCTGCCACTCCTGGAGAAGTCGGGCGGGGTGATCGTCAATGTCAGTACGTCGGTGGGGCAGCGGGCCTGGCCCGGCAGCTCGGTCTATGCGGCTACCAAGACGGCTCTGGAGCTGCTGACCCGCAGCTGGGCGGTGGAGCTGGCACCACGCGGGATCCGGGTGGTGGCGGTCGCCCCCGGCGCGATCGACACCCCCATCGGCGAGCACCAGGGCCTGACGCCGGAGCGGATGGCAGCGGTGCGGGAGTGGCAGCTGGCGCACACCCCACTGGCCCGGATCGGCCGAGCCGAGGAGGTGGCCTGGGCAGTCACCCAGCTTGCCGCACCGGCCGCGTCGTTCGTCACCGGAGTGGTACTCCCGGTCGACGGCGGAGCGGTCGTGGCGTGATAGGAGTAACCCGGGAGGTGGAATGGGTGCGGATCGGTGAGCTGGCCGGGGCGACCGGGACAACCGCCCGTGCGCTGCGGCACTACGAGCAGGCCGGACTGATCTCCTCGCAGCGGGCCCCCAACGGCTACCGCGTCTACGACGAGCGGGCGGTGGTGCGGGTCCGCAATATCCGCCACCTGCTGGCCGCCGGGCTCACCCTGGACGACGTGCGGGTGTTCCTGCCGTGCCTGGACGGCGATGTGGCCGCCGCACCGCCCGCAGAGAAGGGCCTGCGGGTCGCGTTGGAACGGCTGGCGATCCTCAACGAACGGATCGCTGCCCAGACCGAGGCCCGCGACCGGCTGGAAACCGCGTTGCGACAGGCAACCGGTGGCCGGATCCACCCAGTGGCCTGAACGCCCGCCTCGTCGCAGAAGCCGGAGGAACCCGGAGTCACGACGCTACCCACGGCCGCAGCCATGGAACTCCGTGGTCGTCGAGGGCCATGTCAACCGGATCAAGATGCTGAAGCGCCAGATGTTCGGGCGAGCTGGCTTCGAGCTCCTCCGCAAGCGCGTCCTGTTACCCAGGTTCACCCGGGCACAACTCTGGCTCCCCGACGGCATAGCCTCAGCCTGTGACCCGCAGCCGCAGCCAGACCAAGCAGCCTCGCCCCGCCGCTCTCCCTCCCTTTCAGGAACTGCTGGACAGTACAGACTGGGCGTCGCTCGCCACGGCACGCGGCACGGGTGAATCCCTGCCGGCGGCGCTGGCACTCCTGACCAGCTCGGACCCGGTCATCAGGCAGTCCGCTCTCCAGGATGCGCTGGGACCGGTGACTCACCAGAACAGCATCTACGAGGCCACGATGCCCGTGGCTCTCTACGTCGCGGCGATCCTCAACCATCCGGCCGTCACGGCAGGCGACGACAGCCAGGACGCCAAGACGTCCCCGAACCGTCCAACTCTCGTGCGGCTGCTCCAGTGGCTCGGCGACACCGCCTACGACGCAAACGACGAGTGCGTGGCCATGGGCGAACGTCTCTACGGTGAGGAATTTCTCGATGAGTACGAGGAGATGCGCGCGTTCCGGGACGCGCGCCCGGCGATCTTCTCCGCTGTTCATCCCTTCCTCAGTCACCCCAACGCCGATGTGCGCCACACTGCCCTTGTCGCTGCCATCCCCCTCATCGAGCACCCCCTCCTCACCCAGCATCAGGCCGCTCTGGCCAGCCATGCCCGACATCTCCTGGCAACCAGCACTGACCGGCGTCACCGAGGCCGCGTCCTCGACGCGCTGAAGGCTTGGGGTCACGACACCAGCGGCCTGGAGGACGCGTCCGACATCGCAGCCCGTGAGCACTACACCCTCCTCAAAGCTGCACGTACTTCACGGGAAGGCGGCTACAGCGAAGACCCGCCGTTCTGGCTCAAGGCCAAACCATTCCGCACCATCCGCTGATCACCCCGCGTGGTGGCACCACAAGAAATAGAGCAGAGCCCGAGTTTCAGCCGCAGATGTTCACTCAGTTCTGACAGCATCGTCCGATTGAACGGGATGGCCCGCCGTGGCTGATGGCCGATCACGCGGGGGTGCATCGGGTGGTTCTGCGCAGTCGGAGTCCGCGGCCTGAAGGACTTCGCGAAGGAGCAGGTCGAGGTCGCTCTCGTGGGTGCGGTAGTTGCACAGGCAGGCGCGCAGGACCGTCCGGTCGTCAACGGTGACGGTGGCGAGGTAGGCCCGTCCGGCGGTCTGGACGCGGCGGGCGACGCGGGTGTGAAGGGCGCCGGGGTCGGGTGTGGTGGTGCCGGTGAGGCGGAAGCAGGCCACCGGCCAAGGGCCGCCGGCCACAAGTTCCAGGCGAGGGCTGGCGGTGATCTTCTCGCGCAGGCGGTCGGCGAGGGTCAGGTAGTGCTGGAGCAAGGCTGCGACGCCGTCGCCTCCGAGGTGGTGCAGCGTGGCCCACAGGGCGAGGGCGCGGGTGCCGGGGCGGGTGAGTTCGATGGTGGAGTGGGAGAGCCAGGGGAGGGTGTCGGGTTCGCCCGGGGTGAGATAGGAGGCGCGGTGGGAGAAGGCCGTGTGGAGGTACTCGGGGTCGGTGACCAGGAGAGCGCCGCAGCCGACCGGCACGCTGAGGGTCTTGTGCGGGTCCACGGTCATGGAGTCCACATCGGCCACGCCCTGGTAGAGGTGTGCCAGAGCAGGCACCATCGCACCGAGTCCGCCCCAAGCTCCGTCGGCGTGGTGCCACATCCCGGTGCTCCGGCACAGAGCGGTGACGGGTTCGAGGGGGTCGACGGCGCCGGTGGCGGTGGTACCGAGTGTGGTGACGGTGCAGAACGGCAGGAGTCCGGCGGCCTGGTCCGCGGTCACGGCTGCGCGCAGTGCGGCAGGGTCCAGGCGGTGCTGTGTGTCGCTGGGGATGGGGCGCAGGCGGTGGGCGGGGATGCCGATGCAGGCTGCGGCCTTGGCGACGGACATGTGAGCTTGGGCGTTGTAGTAGAGGGTGAGGCGGGCGTGGTCGCGGTCGTAGGCGGGACCGTCAGCCGAGCCGCGGCGGGTGAGGAACCAGGTGCGGGCGGTGGCCAGGGCGAGCAGGTTGGCCATGGAGCCGCCGCTGGTCAGGACGCCTCCGGCGGTCGAGGGCAGGCCCGCCAGGTCGGCCAGGGTGCGCACGGTGCCGCGTTCGAGGTCCATCAGGGCGTTCTCGCCCATGCCGCAGGTCGCGTTGATGGCGGAGGCGAGGAGTTCTGCGATCAAGCCGGCAGGGGCGGGCGGGGAGTTGATCCAGGCGAAGAAGGCCGGGTGCCCGTTGCCGGTGGGGAACGGTGCGATCTCCTCGCGCACGAAGTCCAGGATCTGCCACAGCTCACCACCGGTACGGTCGAGCGGGGCATCACGCAGG
The DNA here is from genome assembly GCF_048500665.1 of Streptomyces tritici. Lineage (NCBI taxonomy): Bacteria > Bacillati > Actinomycetota > Actinomycetes > Kitasatosporales > Streptomycetaceae > Streptomyces > Streptomyces tritici. Next base: position 22,853 of record NZ_CP183183.1, on the reverse strand, counting down.
CGGGCGCGCCGGCGTGCGGGCATCGGACGGCTCACCGGGGTTTCCGGCAGCTGGCCCAGGTACTGGCAGACCCACTCCGCGGCCGCGACGAGCTCGTCCCGCAGCACCTTCGGATGCGCCGTTAGAGGCCCCTCGCCCAATGACGGCGGAGGCTCGCTGAAACGGGTCGGAGCGTGGTCGTGCGGAAAGCGGTTCATGACGGCGCGTGGGGCCTTTCATCACACAAGAAGGCCCAGGCCGGCGCACCGGGGCCGTGATCGTAACGAGCAACCCGGCCCGCCGTCACGTCCAGGCGCGAAGACTTTCTCCAGCGCGTCAAGCGCCCCGGCGCCTCCTGCGGCCGGACGCCCTCCGTTATCGAACAGAGCGTCCTGGCAGTGCTGTCGGAACTGGGTTCTGGCACAGATCTTGGGGAGCAATCACGGACGGTGACAGGTTCGTTCGATTGCAGGGAGGGGAGGCGGCCTCGGGGATCGTCAGCGTTCACGCATTCTGGTCCACCACCAGCACGTCGTCGCCCACTCGTTGTAGTTGGGCTCTGGCAAGGTGCGGCGCTCGAATTCCTCATCGATACGCATGATCAATCGGCCCAAGTCCCTTTTGGCTCCGGGCGGAAGGTGCAGCATCGCCCACTCCAGGTCATCACGGGCATCTGCCACCCCGGGCGAATCAAACGCGGAGGCGTCCAGGTAGCGTCCGGGCTGCTTGAAAGTCCACTCGATACACGAGAGTGCTTTGGCGACCGCGTTGGGCCACGTCTGCTGGTCTTCGATCCGGCGGATCGCTGCACGAGTCCGCGCGGAGACACCGGGGACCTTCAGGACCGGATCCTGCCATCGTGGCCGCCACCGCTCTGCGCGGACGGCCTTGGGACGCCTACGCGGCATCGCCCCTTCGGATCAGCATGAGGCCATCCTGCCACGGCTGGGCACCTGCATCCACTGGCTATACGCCGGCCGCGACAGGTATTGCCACTACCCGGTTCTCTTGGGGAAACGTTGCGAAGTGTTACTGGAGAAGGATGATCTTGCGGAGCAGTTCGAATCCGGCTCGGCCGTAGAGCTGCCGCTTGATCTTCTTGATGCGGTTGCCGGCGCCCTCGATGCTGCCGGAACTCCGGTCGAGGGAGCCCTGCTGTCACGGCGTCGAGGTCTCGGAGCAGGTGGAGTGCGAAGCCGGTGAGGCCGGGTAGCTGGCTGGCGTCGACTGCGTCGATTCAGGTGGAGAGTGTGGAGCCGAGGCGGTCGGTGAGGATCTCGCCGAAGTCGCGGACGTGTCCGGCGGCGGTGTCCAGTTCGGGGCAGTGGGCCAGAACCTCCTTCAGGCCGGCGCGGTCCTCCTCCTTCAGGGTCGCGGGGTGTCGGGTGAGCCAGCCCGTCACCTGCCGCACTGTCGGCGGTCGCGGCCGCGCGCCAGCCGGAGTCCCCCGGAGGGTGGCGATGTGGGCACGGACCATCTGACAGGTAACGGGGGCGTTGTCGGCAACCTGTTCGCTGTGGAGCTGGGTGACGCTCGTACATCCCGCGGCGAAGCGTCGCTCCAGATAGGGCTTGTAGGGGTCCAGTCTGCTGGACCGGGGGCGGTTCTCGCGGAAGGTGTCCCGCCAGCGTGCGGCGTTCGCGTACCGGAGGACGGTGTTGAGGCCCCAGCCCAGGTGTCGGGCGATCGCCCGGCGTGAGTGGCCGGGGGCCAGGAGCTCGTGGACCAGGGCGTGTGCGGCCTTCTTGCGCTCGGCCCGCCGGCCGACGGGTTCCGAGTCGTCCTGCGGTTGGCCGGAAATCAGTCCGGTGGCCTCCGGCAGCATGCCGCTGGGCGATGGGCTGCGCAGGCAGTCGCCATGGGCGGCGACGCAGGTCTCCACGGCCCGGCCGAGGCCCTGCCACAGATGGAACCGGTCAGCGACCTGCAGAGCGTCAGGAGCACCACGCCGGGCGCCTTCGGCGTAGGCACCCGCCCGATCCCGGCAGATGATCTCCACGCCGGGGTGGCGGACCAGCCACGCAGCCAGCGGCCCGGCCTCACGCGTCGGCAGCACATCGACCACCCGGTGGTCTTCAATACTGGTCAAGACGGTGGAGTAGGTCTGGCCGCGACGGATCGCGAAATCATCCACGCCCAGCACACGCGGCGGCTGAACGCGGGATCGGGCAGTGCCATGACCCTGCGCAGCAAGGTCATCCTTCCCGCGCTGAAGCCCAGCTGGGCTGCCAGCCGCGCGCCGGCCCGACCGGCCAGCGCGAGCCCCACCCGCTCCAGGGCATGGTCGAGCCGAGTGGTGAACCGTGCGTACGGGGCAGTCAGCCGCGAGAACCTCTCAGCAAACGTCCGACGCGGACAGTCCGCCGCCCCACAGATGAAATGCCGGACCACGTCGTCCCCGATGGGGCCGCGTGCTTGTCAGCCCTGCTCGATAGGGTCCGCATCGCAGCCAGCCGCGGAAGGACTCTCACATGACAACGTTTGACGAGCTCACTGCCTGGGCCGGCACAGGGAACGTCACAAGGGCAGACTCGGCGGTCGTGTCGCGCTGGCAGATCCCCGAGGATCAGAAGGCACTACTGGTTGATGTCGGGATCCCCATCGTCGATCAGTTGATCGAGTACGTATCGTTCCAGGTGGAGGCGGCTCCAGCACTCCAGACGTCAGATGGTAGGTCGCTCTACCGCCTCACCCAGAGCAAGGAGTCAGAGCTGGCCTTGCGCATGCTGATGGACCACTTGCTGTTCGTTGAGTGCCAGCCCGAGGCATTGGCCGAGCAGCAGCGGGTCTGGGAAGAGTGCGGCGCCGGGTCCAAGACCGGCGTCGCGGGCGTGTCACGCGGCGACCGCCGAGGAAGCATCGCGAGCATCGGCTACATCGAAAGCGCCGACAAGAACGGCTTCGCCTTCATCCCCAGCCCTGGCTGGTACAGCAAACCCCGCCCACCTCGCCGCCTGCCGGACTCGCCCCGGCGACCCGGAGCTCGGGCTCCTCGATCCGCGGCGAACAGCCCTCCAGGAAAGGAAACAAGCAGCTCCACGGGCCTTTTCCCTCTCCGCGTTCGCCGCCCTGGCTGACCGGGCATCACGGGCCCACTACGACAGGAAGATCGGTCAGGGCAAGCACTACGCCCAGGCCCTGCTCTGACTCGCCAGACGCCTAGCCGACGTCCTCTTCGCCATGCTCCGCGAGGGAACCTTCTACGAACCCCAACCCGGCCGAGCGGTCTGAGACTTGCTTGCACTCCGTCCAATCCCGTGGTCAGCTTCGGGCATGGGGGACGAGCGTTCCGAGCACCTGGTACTCATCCGTCGGTGGCTCGCGGGTGAAATCGTCAACAACACCGTCGGCATCGAGATCGTCGACGGACCCTTCACCGGGCGGACCAAAATCGTCGAACTCGACCAGACAGGACTGCCGCCCGCAGGCTTCCGAGGCCGCCCCGGCCGAGCACCAGGCCCGTGGAACCCTGCCACCAAACACGCCTACAAGGCAGTCCGAGACCCCGACACGTCTGCGGGCTGGATCTACGAATACGTCGGCGTCGACGCGGCCCCGGAAGACTGACACCGCCAGGGCCTCCACCGCCCCGCAGAGACTTGCCCAAACCCATAGGGGCACCCCGCTGGACGGGGTCCAGGGGGCGGGGAGTTGGCCGGACCAGCGCGTCATGTTCTCGGGGGCGAGTAAGACGGACGCGAGGCGGGTGGTGCGGTCGTTGAGCCGGCGGGTGCCGTGGCTCTGGAGGACGTAGCCGCGGGTGACCGCGTCGAGCCCGGTCGCGGTGGCCAGGGTGTCGTGGAACTGGTCGTCGTCGAGCGGGTCGGGCAGGAGGCGTGCGTCGACGAAGAGGGCGTGGACGTGGGGGATGTCGCCGTGGTCGGTGCCGAAGCTGGTGACGACGCACTGGACGACGCGGTCGGTGTTGAGGTCGGACAGGTCGTCCGGGAACCCGGGTGTCGGGGCTCTTTCGTGCGTGCGGAGCCAGCTGCGTTCGTGGCAGGATGACGGCATGTTGATCAGAAAGGGCGATGCCGCGTAGGCGCCCGAAGGCCGTCCGTGATGAGCGGTGGCGTCCTCGCAGACACGTTGTGGTTCGGCGGATCCGGGGTGTTTCCGCGAGGACTCGTGCTGCTGTCCGCCGCGTCGAGGATGAGCGGATGTGGCCTGGTGCAGTTGCTGACGCGCTCGCCCGTTTCGAGTGGGCTTTCAAGCAACCCGGCCGTTATCTGAACGCCTCCCAGGTCTGGCAGCCCGGACTCGAGGTGGAGTATGCCCGCGATGATCTGGAAGAGGTCCTGCTTCACCTCCCTCGCGGCGCCCGGCGCGATCTCGGCCGGCTGGTTGCTCGTATCGACGATGAGTTCGAGCGTCGCACTCTGCCGAATCCTGGTCCGGTGAACGCCTTCACGGTGGGGGGCTGGTGGTGGTCGAGGATCCGTGAGCACTGAGGAGGATCACGGAGCCTCGTGCGCCAAGTCAGCTCGTGGCCGGCTGCTGTTCGGCGCGGGCGCGGGTGGTGGCGGGGCGGTAGGAGTCGGTTCCTGTCTCGAGGCGCAGGGACCATCGCTGCGGGTGCAGGGAGCAGGTGGTCCGCTTGCCTGGTCCTCCAGCGTCACCATGAGACGTGCCGACCTACTCCTGTGAGTGCTCCGTCGAGTACAGAGATACCTGCACCGGTAAGAGGTCGGGGCAGTCGGAGTCAGTTCGTGGGCGTGACGGTGGCGGGGAGGTGAACTTCCAGCACGACTGCGGTGCCGGCCACGGTCCGGTCCTCGTGCATGCTGATCCGTTGGCCGGTTGCGACGTGTGTCCAGTGAGAGGGCGTGAGGGGAACGAGGCGAACAGTGGCCCGCCCGCCGGGCTCCAGAACGGGCATGCCCTCGACCCAGAACCTGGCGATGCTCACTGGAGAACCTCCGGCGGGTGAGAGGTTTCCGATGCCCCACATGGGCCGCAGAACACCGTGACCGGAGATTGACGTCTTGCGTCGCGCCTCCATGGCCGGACGGAGCGTCAGATCGGCCCGGATCACCCCGTTTCGGATTTCGGAGCACCGCCAGTGGAACCACGCCGCGCTCCGTTCAAGGCGGAGCTGTTCGGCCGCCTCGGCAAGCTGCTCCCAGAACGTCAACGGCAGCAGATGTTCATCACCGAGCTCCTCCAACAGGCCCAGCGCGGTTTCCCACTCGTCGTGGGCAAGGTAGTCCCAGACGTCTCGCACCGTGACGTCGTTCTCGGTAGCGGTCTCTTCCGGGATCAGGAGGGAAGCCGATTCGAGCAGTTCGGTGACATCCATGTGGTCATTGTCGACCACGGTGTCAGGCTGTGTCGTTCTGTTCCGACCTGCGTCCGCTGCACCTACGACCGCTCGCCGCACCCCGCGGGGAAGGCCGTGGTGCCGAGTGTGCGCGGCACCTGACACCTCATGAACGCCTGGGTGCACGGCCCTACGGGGCCGGGGTGCAGTGGACGACGGTCGGCGCGCACGCCTCCGCGTACACGATCAGCGCGTCGACCTCGGCCTGGTCCGCGGACAGCCCCAGCACAGCTTCGTGTGGGCCCACTCGCCGACGTACCTGCAGTGCGCGTCCGGGAGCGGCGGCATCCACTCCCGCGGGTCCTGGTCCGCCTCGCTGCGGTCCGACCGCGCCGTGACCGCGACGAGCGACGTCGAGGCGTCCTCGTCGTTCGCGTACGCCTCCCGCCGCGCCGGCGTCCACGCCAACGCGCCGACTGGCGGGGAGCGTCATTGCGAGTATGCGATATTCCTGCATGGCCGACCGGGCTGCCAGGCGGGATGGGGAAGGCCCGGCGGCTGGGGCCTGCCGACCGTCACCCATCGGCAGGCGGCCAGCGGAGTGCTCTTGGGGAGGCTGGTCTGCAGCTGCGGGAAGCCCGCCCGCCGCCGCACCGCATCCTGGTGGCTGCCGAGCCGAGGGGCAGCGGCGTGTGGGGCTGCTGGACCAACGGCCGAATCCTGTACGACTGCCACCTCACCGTCCGGCCGTTCTCTGGTCCCGGGCGGCTGTCAGATGCCGGCTTCGGCGAGGATCCGGTCCATCCGGGCCCGTGGAAGCACGAGGTTGGCCGCCGCGTCGTCGGCAACCTTGGGTTCCGGGTCCGCCAGCAGCCGCTCCAGCAGTTCCGCAGTGACGTTGGGGTGCCGGGCCACGCCCGCGCGCAGGAACGACTCCTCGCAGGCCGCAAGCCGCCGCAGCTCCGAAACGGGCAGATCGGGGTCCTCCAGAGCGAGGACGCGCACCCGCGGATCCGGCTCGTCCACGAAGCCGCGCAGCGCCTGGCGCGGAAAGTTGGGGTGGTCCACCAGCAGCGGTCGGATGTGGAAGACCTCGCCGTGGCCGCGGAGCAGCCGCAGCAGGACCTGTGGCGGTGTGTCGGGCCGACGGGCAGCGGCGCGGCGGACGGACACGTCCGGGTCGTCGTCCAGCCTCTGCCAGGCCTGATCCGGCAGGTCCCGGCTAGCCGCCAGCCGCGTGCGGGCAGTCCAGGTAGGTCAGCCGCTCGGCGAGCGGCGCGTCCCGCAGCCACCTCGGCTCGTAGGGCGACCAGCGGAGAGCGACATTGGCGTCGATGCTGCCGGCCGCGTCCTCGGCCTCCACCAGCGCGAGCAGCCGGTCTCGGGTCTCGGGGGTGACATGGCGGCTGTAGGCCACCGCGATGCGCACGGACGGGTCTGGACTGTTCTGCAGGCGGGCCACCATGCCGGCGGTCAAGTGCGGGTTGGCAGCCACCGCGCGCAGCACTGTCGTGTCCCCGGTCGTCAGCAGCTGGTCGAACTGCTCGGGCGTCAGAGGGAGACGAAGCGCGACGTTGGCCTGGACGGCCGGATCAGCGAGGCAGCGCTCGTAGTGCTCCGGAGGGACGCCCGGCTGCTCTGTCCTCGTGGCCGCGCCACGCACTCCCGGGTCCGGATCGTCGAGCAGCGCCACCTGCACGGCCATCGGCCGGTCCCGCCAGGTCTCCGCGACCATCGCGCGTAGCTTGGGATCAGAGCCGGCCGCGAGTTCCGCCGGCGGCCGGCCGTAGGCCTCGACCAGGGCCTCGATGCCCATTGGCACCCCGCGCTCCACCATGCTCCGTACGAAGTCCGCGTAGGCGTCGCGGATCGCCGGGTCTGGATGCTCCGCAATCCGGCGGCGCATCGCCGAGGAGACCCGGCGCCCGTGCAGGAGTACTGCCGAATCGCTGCCGCCGTGCGTCAGCAGGGCTTCGGCCACTGCGTCCGGCAGCTGCCCCTTGCGCATCGTCAGCCCATGCCTGCCGGCCGCATGCGTGGCCAGGCGCACCATGACGTCCCCCGGGGCGGCTGCATTCCGCCCCAGCCCTGACAGTTGCGGCTGCTTGAGATGGACCATGCGCCCACGCTAACCCGGCTGCGGCAGCGACCATCGCCCGACTGCCCTAACGTCACGTCAGCCAGCGCTGTTCGCTGGGCTGATGACCACTCAACCGGACAGCTCTGCCGGCAGTATTCGATGCCTACAGCTTCGGCTCCGTGCCTGTGTGGGACCAGCGTCGAGGTCGATTCTGCCGTGTTGGGAGCGGGCACCGGCTTCGCGGCTAGTATCCAGCCGGGTCAATGACTCGGCGAAAGCGCGGCACGCTTGCGCTCGTCCTGGTTCTCGGACTGTTCCGTTCGTCTGTGTGGGAGAAGCCCCGTTGAGCGCTGTTCTGCCTGCCCGTTCTGGTGACCCTGCCCGGGTCGGGCCCCTACCGGATCATCGGTCGCCTGGGGGCAGGGGGCATGGGCACGGTCTATGCCGGGCTCGGCACGGGCGGAATGCTTCGTCCTCACGCCCGGCCAGGCAGGTGATGCACCCGCGTTCCCCCAGGTCATGGCAGGTCTGCGGGTACCTCGACCGGTCGGTCGGCCCAGAACCACGCCAGACATGGTCCTGGCCGACAAGGCGTATTCGTCCCGAGCGATCCGGACCCACCTTCGTCAGCGCGGAATCCGAGCAGTAATTCCGCAGCCGGCCGATCAGGTCGCGAACCGTAAGCGGCGCGGCAAGCTGGGAGGCCGTCGGCCAGCCTTCGACCGCGAGTCGTACAAGCGGCGCCACACGGTCGAGCGGTGCATCAACAAGCTCAAGCAGTGGCGCGGTCTGGCCACCCGATATGACAAGACCGCCACCATCTACCTCGCCGGACTCCACATCGCCGCCATCTTCATCTGGTCAGCCCGGCTGATCCGAACGAGACGGCCTAGTCCAGGCGGACGAGGACACCGTCCGGGACGTGATCCACCGCTTCAACGAGATCGGCCTTGCATGCCTCAACCCTCAATGGGCGGGTGGTGGCCGTCCCCGCCTGCTGAGCGGTGACGAGGACTTCGTCATCCAGACGGCCACCACCCGCCCGACCGCGCTGGGCAAGCCCTTCACCCGCTGATCGGTCCGCAAACTTGCCGACCACCTGCTCCGGAACATGACCAGACCCGTCCGGATCGGCCGCGAGGCACTGCGGTGCTTACTGGCCCGCCGGGGAATCACTTTCCAGTGAACGAAGACCTGGAAGGAGTCCCCTGACCTGGCCTTTGATGACAAGCTGGAGAGAATCGAGTACGCGGTCAACGAGCGTCCTGACCGCACATTCGCCTTCGACGAGTTCGGGCCACTGGGCATCCGCTCCACTGCCGGCTCCTGCTGGGCCGAACAGAGCCGCCCCGACCGGCTGCCTGCCACCTACCGCCGCACCGACGGCATCACCTACTTCCACGGTTGCTAGCCCTGAGCACTTCTATTAGAGCGCCGCGTGCTCCGCATCGAACCGACCAGCACCGCGAAACAACGCAGGAACGGGAGAACGAGGTTGAGCAAGGTCTTCTGCGGCATCGACTGGGCCGAGAAGCACCACGACATCGCACTGGTCGACCAGGACGGCACCCCACTGGCAAAGCTGAGCATCAGCGACGACAGCGCCGGCTTCAACGCTTCGCTGGAGCTGCTGGCCCGCCACGGCGAGAGCCCGGAGGAGCCCATACCGGTGGCGAACGAGACCCCGCGCGGCCTGCTGGTCGCCGGCCTACGGGCCACCGGCCGGAAGGTCTACGCGATCAATCCGCTGGCCGCCGCCCGCTACCGGGACCGCAGCAGCGTCGCCCGGGCCAAGCCGGATGCGACCGATGCCCGCGTCCTGGCCAACATCCTCCGCACCGACATGGCCGCCCACCGGCCGCTGCCCTCTGACAGCGAACTCGTCCAGGCTGTCGCCGTCCTGGCCCGCGCGCATCAGGACGCGGTCTGGGACAAGACCCAGATGGTCAACAGACTCCGCTCCCATCTGCGCGAGTACTACCTGGCCGCTCTCCAGGCGTTTCACGGTTCCGGCACGCTGGGCCTCGATTCCAAGCACGCCCGCGTGGTCCTGGCCGCGGCGCCTACCCCCGCGGCAGCAGCCCGGCTCACCCGCAGCCAACTGCGTGCTCTGCTCAATCGCGCCGGTCGGCTCCGACGCGGGACCGACGCCGAGGTCGAACGGCTCCGGGAGATCTCCGGATGGACCGCTTGCACCAGCTGCCGCAGGTGGAGCAGGCTATGGGCAAGCAAGCAAGGCCCTGATCCAGCAACTCGAAGCCACCTGCTGCCGCAGCGTCGACGACCTCGCGACGGCCACCGAGGAAGCGTTCCTCTCCCACCCCGACTCGGAGATCATCACCAGCTTCCCCGGCCTCTCGGTGATGTCCGGAGCCCGCGTCATCGCCGAGGTCGGTGACGACCGGGAGCGATTCGCCGACGCCCGGGCCTTGAAGGCATACGCCGGCGCCGCCCCGGTGACCCGGGCTTCAGGCCGCAGCCGCGTCGTGGTCGCCCGAGCAGTCAAGAACCAGAGGCTGGCCTCCGTCGGCTACATGTGGGCCTTCGCAGCCCTACGCTCGCACGAACCCCGCGAGCACTACGGCAGCCGACGTGCCACCGGTGAACGCCACACCGCCGCTCTGCGGAACCTGTTCAACAAGCTCCTCGGCTGCCTCTACCACTGCCTGCAGAACCACATGCCCTACGACCCCCAACGGGCCTTCGCTACACCCGTTGCGCTCGCTGCCTAGAGGCGCGGGCCAACGGAGATGTCGACTGCGACCGCATTCCAGCCAGGCTCGTCGACGGCGACACGGATCCGCCGCCTGCCCCCTTCGCCAATGAGGCTCACGAAGCGCGTCTCACCCATGACATCACCGATGACCAGCCGTCCGTCAGCCAACGAGATCGGCCCCTCGAAGACAGTCGTGAAGGACGGATCCGGCCCCGGCTCTTCGTCGAGCGGCTCGATGAAGAGCCGGACCTCGATGAGCCGAACCTGAGCCTGAACTCGGACCGCCACATGGGTGTCGCACCCGACCGCGGCCTCGCCCTCCAGAGCCAACGCCGGCAGCCAGTCGGTCGACCCCAGCGCTAGAACCGGGTGATTCACCTGAAAATCAACGCCAGCGACCTGCATTCGGCCCCCTCCGAGTCCCACCTCATGACGCGCGGCGATGTTATCGGGTGGCTCCGACATGCCAGGCACATCACCCCCGACCGCTGGGGCTGGACGTGACGCCGCACCCATCGAGTTGACCTCCGGCGACATGAGATGTCTTGCTGGTCAACCCGCCTCGGGAATGCCCCAGCTCAGCGCCCTTCAAGCGGGCTCGGCGTCGTCGGAGGACCCGTCGCCGCTCGACGCGCGAGTTACCCTCGGCCTGTCCGTCTTGCGGCTGTTATTCCTTCGTCTCGACCCTATTTTCGGTCTCGACGGCAGCCTCCAGGGCTACCAACTGCTCGGAGTCCAAACGCCCTGCTTCGCCCAGATTCGGAACCGGCCGTACGCGCTCTGCCAGGGCCCGAACTCGGTCACGTCAGGGGCTGCCGACGCGGAAGCGCCACATCACCGCGTTGAAGTGTTTCCGCAGGGCAGGGATAGGCCTGACCGCGGCGATCGAGGGATGGGGCTCGATCAGGGTCCACTGCTCGTCGGTGAGATCGCCTCGGGCCATGACTGACGGCTTATCAAAACCGAGGCTCCGCGTGCAGGCGATCCGCCGGCCCTAGTTGCCGAGGAGCCGCTCCCACAGCAGCGCGTCGCGCCAGCGCCCGTCGAGAAAGATCGAGGAGTGCGCGACGTCGTACGGGTGAACCCGTTGCGGCGCAGCACCCGCTGCGACGGCAGATTCTCCAGATTGGTGGACGCCTCGGCGCGGTGCAACCCGAGTTCGTCGGCCATCACTTGGAGTACGAGCCCGACGGCGCACCCGGCGTGGCCTTGATTCCGGGCGACACTGGCGATCCAGTATCCGACGGTGCCGCGGCGCAGGTGCGGCTGTGGCAGGATGCCTCCGATGGTGACCTGCCCGATCACCTGGTCGTCGGCAAGTACCACGCCCGGCCACACCGTGCCGGCCCGGTATCCGGCCAGCAGCCTGTCGATCCGCTCCGTCTGGCCCTCCGGGGTGAAGAAGTCGTCCGGCTGGACCGATTCCCATGGCCGAAAGGCCTCGACGTCCCGCACCCGATGCGCTGCGATCGGAGCGGCGTCGGTGGGCTCGATCAGGCGGATCCTGGTGCTGCTGTGCATGCTGATCCTCGTCGCGGTGCGTCGGATGAGACAGCCAGCCTATGCAACGGTCACGCGGCTGCGCCCCGCCCGCCGGCCGGTCTCACACGAGCTGGCTTCGCGGCATCGCACCGCGTTCATGATCTGGACTACAGACAGGACCTAGGCCGTGTCCGTAAAGTCGGTGGCTCGTTGCTCCGTTCGTGGTGCGTAGGCATGAACTGACGGATGAGTCGTGGGCGTTGATCGCTCCGTTGCTGGCGCCGGGCCGGATGGGCAGGCCGGTGCGGGACCGGCGCCAGGTCGTGAAGGGGATCCTGTGGAAGCTGTCCACCGGGGCAGCCTGGCGTGACCTGCCCGAGCGGTACGGGCCGTGGAAGACGGTCTACGAACGCTTTCGCCGCTGGTCCGCCGACGGCACCTGGGACCGGCTGCTGGCCCACGTCCAGCAGCACTCCGACGCCGTCGGACAGGTCGACTGGACGATCGTCTGCGTGGACTCGACCACGGTCCGGGCCCATCAGCATGCGGCCGGCGCCCGAAAAGGGGGCCCTGGGAGGGCGAAGCGCTCGGCCGCTCGCGCGGCGGGCTGACCAGCAAGATCCACCTCGCCTGCGACGGCCACGGCCGGCCCCTGGCCTTCACGGTCACGGGCGGGAACGTGAACGACTGCACCCAGTTCGAACCGGTCATGGACCGGATCCGGATCGCCCGGCCGGGGCCGGGCCGGCCCAGGACCCGGCCCGACCGCGTCGTCGCGGACAAGGGCTACTCGGCCCGCAAGATCCGCGCCTACCTGCGACGACGCGGAATCGCGGCGGCGATTCCGGAGCGGATCGACCAGATCAACGGACGTATCCGCCGCGGCGAGACCCTGTGCCGGCTCGACAAAGCCGCCTACCGGCGCCGCAACGTCGTCGAACGCTGCTTCAACCGGCTCAAGCAGAACCGAGCCCTGGCCACCCGCTACGACAAACGAGCCCGCCACTTCCATGCCATGGCCGCCCTCGCCTGCCTCCGACTCTGGCTCCCATGACTTTCCGGACAGGACCTAGGCCGTGTGTCGAAAGTGGATCTTGGGCTGTAAATGATCGCGGTTCATGGGGCGGGCAGATCTGACGGACAAGCAGTGGGCGGTGCTGGAGCCGCTGTTACCGAAGGGCACCAGGGCGGGGCGGCCGCCCCTCTGGCCTCGGCGACAGCTGATCGACGGCATACGGTTCCGGGTCCGGACCGGAGTTCCGTGGCGGGACATCCCCGTCGAGTACGGACCGTGGAACCGGGTCTACGACCTGTTCCGGCGGTGGCAGTGCAACGGCACCTGGCAGCGGATCCTCACCCGGCTCCAGTCCCTGGCCGACGCGAAGGGCGCGATCGTCTGGGACCTGAGCGTCGACTCCACGGTGTGCCGTGCCCATCAGCACGCGGCCGGGGCTCGTAAGCGGGGTGACCTGCAGTATGAACCACCGAGTGGCATCTTCACCGAGCCGGATGATCACGGGCTGGGACGGTCGCGAGGCGGCTTCACCACCAAGCTCCACCTGACAGTGGAGCAGGGTCAGAAGCCCATGGCGATCGTGATCACAGCCGGGCAGCGCGGGGACTCGCCCCAGTTCGAGCCCGTGCTGGCAAAGGTCCGCGTGCCCCGCATCGGGCCGGGCCGGCCACGCGTCCGCCCCAACCGGGTGCGGGCCGACAAAGCGTACGCCTCCCGCAAGAACCGCGCCTATCTGCGCCGACGCGGAATTCGCTGCACCATCCCGGACAAGGCCGGCCAGGCACGCAAACCGTTGGAAGCGCGGCTCCCGCGGCGGTCGGCCCCGCATTTCGACCTGGCCGACTACCGTCAGCGTCACGCGGTCGAGTGCGGCATCAACCGCCTCAAGCGCCACCGGGCAGTGGCCACCCGCTACGACAAGCTCGCCGTCCGCTTTGAAGCCACAGTCCTCGTCGCGGCCATCAACGAGTGGCTTTGAACGGAGGTAGTTCTCCTGTCTTGGTTCACCAGTCCCGGCCAGCGGTCAGCTTCTCGGCATCTGCTTCCGTGAACTCGTATGCCGACGCGACGAAGCAGAACTCGTCACAGATCCACTCCCGCGCCACCGTATCGATCTCACTCCCGGCCGCCACGAACTCCCTGTCCAGCAGGTTGGACTCCTCCGTTGCAGCCTGGGTGAGTGCATACAAGCTCTCCAGGTCCGACGGCCGCTCGTCCTCGATGCGCTCGCACAGCCGCAGCAGGATCGCCTTTCCCCGGTCGACCACGTGATCAGGGAAGTACGAGTCGTCGTACATCTGCCGCAGGAACGCGTGTCCTGCTACCTGCCGGCTTGTGATCGGCATGACACTTCCCTACCTCCGCCAAAACTGACGCGCCGATCATGCACAGCACCACTGACAACGATGCCCCCAGGACGCCGAACCTCAACGCGACCAGGGCTTTCACAACAGGCCCTAGTACCCTGTCGGGATCTGGACGACCGAACTCTGACCTCTCACGTGCCGGCCGGCGACGGACCGACACGGTCGCGAAAGCTGTTGAAGCAGTCAGCACCACGAGGCTGGAAGGGCTCACTCGGTGGGGCGCTGTGGGGCGCTCGCCATCCCTGTGTCCCGGCCGCTCAGTGCGGCGTCCAGTGTCTCCTGGGCCATGCGCATCGCCTCGGCGTACTTGGGCTCGAGCATGCGCTCCCAGGCCTGGTCCGGTGCGACGTCCTCGACCCGGCTCACCACCCACCAGATGTTGCCGAACGGATCCCGCACCCGGCCACCGCGATCTCCCCACGCGCTGTCAGCGGTCTCGGTGATCACCTGCGCCCCGTGCGCGACGGCAGCGGCCATGGCGGCGTCCGCGTCCGGGACGTAGACCCGCAGCTGCGAGGGCATCACCGGCCAGTCGGGCCGTCGGTCGAAGGCCAGCACCACCGTGTCGCCGACTCGGATCTCCCTGGCCGATGGTGCCGTCCTCGACCGGCACACGGGCGAGTTCCTCGCCGTCGAACGCGGCGGCAATGAAGTCGAGCAGCGCACCGGTGTCGTCTGTGACCACCCATGGTGCAACGCTGGTGTAACCCTCGGGTGCAGTGTGCGTCATCGGTCTCGTCCCCTCGTGTCGTCCCTCGCGATGTGACGACCGTAGGACTCGACTAGGACAGCTGCGGACCTAGATCAGTCACGAGACCAGCACCATCTGTACCAGCTCCCTCCTCGTGGCCCTTCTCTCGCGAACCTCGGAGATTCGGCGTCGCCGCGTCACAGGTACGACCGGTACCCCTTGGGGAGGGGGAGCGGCTGTACCCGCTGCCCCCTCCGATTCACCGGCCGACGGGGAGGGGCTGACACCAGCCCCGTCGTCGAGCACATCCTCAACAATCAGCGCAGCCACGCGCAGCTCGTCATGGTCGGCGACTCCGCCCAGGCCACCTACCACTGGCGCGGCGCCAAAGACGTCATGACCGGCTTCGACGGCACGAGGCTCTTTCTGTCCCGCTCGTTCCGCTTCGGCCCACGCCTGGCTGACGAAGCCAACCGCTGGCTGGCCATTGCCGGCGCCCCTATCCGTTATCCGTCTGACCGGCACCGACACCATGCCCACCGAACTCGGCCCCGTCACCCGCCCCGGCGCAGTCCTGTGCCGCACCAACGTCGGCACCATGGAACACGTCATGGAACACCTTGCCGCTGGCACCCCCGTCGCACTCGTCGGCGGCGGCCTCCGCGCCCTGGCCCTGGCGGCGCGCGACCTTAAGACGTCGTTTCCTATGGCGGTCCCTGGGCCACGGTTGGCTGAACGTGAAAGTTGACTCTTGAGGACACTTGTTGGTGGGGTGCAGGTCCCGGGCCGCAACCGAGCGGGCGGGCTTCCGCCCGAGGCGGTACCGAACCTCGCCAGTAGACTCCGGCAGCATGATGGCTGCCGCTCCCGCATCGCCGGTCCCGGTCGCGCCGACCGGTTTGACCCGCAGGGCCAAGTTGTTCGTCGAGGTGGAGGGCATCCGCGTTCGTCAGCCAGACATCGAGGGTTACCGCAGCGCCTGGGTCGAGCATGGTGTCCCGGCTACGGAGATCGATCGCGCGGTGGCCTTCGAGGACCGTTGGGGCGGTCTCGCGCTGCCGCCGGCGCCGTTCTACGAGAGCGGCCCGCGCGTCCTGGGCGCGGACGTTCCCGAGGGCTCGGCCGCCGAGGGCTGGTGGATCCCGGCCGGGGACTGTCGGGTGTCCCTGGCCTACGGATTCATGATCGGCCCCGGTGACGAGTTCGGTATCCACGGCTACCACTGGGCGCCGCTGCATGCCAGTACCGAAGGCTGGGTGGAATCGTTGGCACTGGCCAGCCACGCGAGACGCTGGGCCAAAACCATCACGAGAATCACCGGCGAGGCCGTCGACTCCCTGGACCTCGAAGGATACGAGCCGGTACCCGAAGTACGGGGCGTGACCGACACCTGGTGGCGGGGCGAGGACTCACTCATCGCCCTGTACCGGGGCGAGGCCGTCGCCATGGACGCCCCAGGATGCCTTGAAGCCCATGTCTACGGTGGCCTTGACGAGTGGGGTCTCCGCGGTGGCTGACCGTCAGCCGGCGTCGCCAAACCTCCCCGATCGGCCGGACGAGCCAACTATCACGACGCTGACCGATTGTGCATGTCCGCACGGATGAGGCGGCGATGGCAGATGAGGGCCGCGGAAATTCCCGCGAAGGCGAGGAAGTGCTCGGCCTTGCGTTCGTACCGCCGATGCAGGCGACGGCAGCCGGCAAGCCAGGACATCGTGCGTTCCACGACCCAGCGATGGCTGCCCAGGCGTTGGGAGGACTCGATGCCACGGCGGGCGATCCGCGGCACGATGCCGCGCTCGCGCAGCCATCGGCGCAGACGGTCGTAGTCGTAGCCCTTGTCGCCGTGCAGTTTGGCGGGGCGACACCGACGCGGTCCACGGCGCGAGCGGATCGGCGGGATGCCGCCGACCAGGGGCTCGAGGGCCTGGCTGTCGTGCAGGTTGGCGCCTGAGATCGGGAGTGAGATCGGCAGACCGGCGCGGTCGCAGATCAGATGGATCTTCGATCCTCTTTTGCCGCGGTCGGTCGGACTCGGTCCCGTCAGATGCCCCCTTTGAGGGCACGAACGCTCACCGAGTCAATCGCGCACCTGGACCAGTCGAGCTGCCCGCGTGCGCCGAGCTCATCCAGGATGACCCGGTAGAGACGGGCCCACACACGCTCACGGCTCCACCGCGCGAACCCTTATACACCGTTTGCCAGCAAGCCCCGAAGACCGGCGGGAGCTGGCGCCAGGTGCAGCCCGACGTCGCCACGAAGACGATCGCAGCCAGCATCCCACGGTCCCCGGCCCGCCGGCGTCCCCCGCCCTGCGGCCGCTGTACCACGGCCAGTGGCACTACCCGCCGAAACAGCTCCCACAGCTCGTCCGGCACCAACTGCTCAATAAGGCGATCCACATCCCGTCAACGATCGCCGAAGACCAAAGGAAACGACGTCTAAGAGGCCCTAACAGAAGTTGATGATCATGTGACTTTCGGTTCGGATGGTCGTTGGTCTGGTCGTGGGGAAGCGTCAGTCGCGGCCGTGGATCGTGTCGGATGAACTGTGGTCGCTGATCGAGCCGTTGCTGCCTGAGCCGGCACCGAAGCAGGTGGAGGGTAGGCCGCGGGTGCCGGACCGGCAGGCCCTGTGCGGGATCCTGTTCGTCCTGCATACCGGGATCCAGTGGGAGTACCTGCCTCAGGAACTGGGCTTCGGGTCCGGAATGACCTGCTGGCGGCGTCTGGCCGCGTGGAACGAGGCCGGTGTCTGGGACCAGTTGCACCTGGTGCTGCTGAAGAAGCTGCGGGTCGCGAAGAAGCTGGATTGGTCGCGGGCGGTGATCGACTCCTCCCACGTCAGGGCCGCTCGGCGGGGCCCAAAAGCGGTCCCAGCCCGGTCGACCGAGCACGGCCGGGCAGCAAGCACCACCTCATCGTCGATGGCCAAGGCATCCCGCTCGCCGTGTCGCTGACCGGCGGCAATCGCAACGACGTCACCCAGCTGATGCCCCTGCTCGCGAAGATCCCGTCCGTCGCCGGCCTGGTCGGACGACCGAGGCGGCGACCGGACGTGCTGCTGGCCGACCGGGGCTACGACCACGACAAGTACCGCCGCCTGGTCTGCGCCCAGGGCATCAAGCCGATGATCGCCAGACGCGGAGTCCCGCACGGCTCCGGCCTCGGCGTCCACCGGTGGGTCGTCGAACGCACGATTGCCTGGCTGCACGGCTTCCGGCGTCTACGCGTCCGCTGGGAACGACGCGACGACATCCACGAAGCCTTCCTCGGCCTCGCCACCTGCCTCATCACCCACCGACACGTCCAACGCCTTTGTTAGGACCTCTAAGCACGTAGACCACCTGATGCACGCCGAGGGCGCCATCGGCTTCGCACTTGTGGAGGTGGCGTACGACGTGGCTGACCAGTTCGTGATCCACCACCCGCAGCACGATCCCTGGAAGCATTGGAAGCCGAACAGCCCAAGTCAGCCCAAGCCTTGGGAGGGGCAGACACATTCCGCTCCTCAGTACATCTTGAAGTACGCCGCTTTCCCGCCCAGCCTGAACATCGGGCGTCGCTGGACCGTGGAGCATCCACCGCCTCGCTCCCCAGACGTGGCGCATGCCTGACCCGCGAGACGCTGCCAACTACCTGGCCCGAGCAGTCTGGCGCCTGAGCGACTGCCGGGGGGCGTAGAAGGTGCACGTGCTGCGCGCTAGCCTCCCGGCATGGATCCTCGAGCGCCCTTCCACCCGGGCGATGGCCGTCAGCGCTATGCGGGCCCTGCTGTTGTTGTCATGCCTGACGGTCGCGAAGTCGCGGTCACCGCGTCCCTCGTTCTGCGCTACGACCCGCGCCGGAGCGACAACCGGGAGTCGGACCGGGACAGCACCTGGGCCGGCAGCATCACACTGGCAGATCCAGGAAGCTGCGTGGACCTCTTTGACGCGGACCCGGGAGTGCTCCGCCTGCCCGATGGCCGTGAGAGCGAATTCATGGCGACAAGCGGCCACACCGAGGTCGGCGTTGCAGGGCTTGGCCCAGCGCCCTTCGCTTTGCAGTGAAGTCTGTTCCCCCACAGACGCGGGGCCGCACAGCGCGCAACACCGTGGGTGCAGCAGAGTCCGCGTTGCACGTATTCGGTGTCGAAAGGCAAGGCGAAGGCCCCGGTGCCACGACGTTCCAGGTCTCCTCTTTACTGACCTCCCAGCTCAACGACGGCCGAAATGACATCTCATGCCCACTGCATGCCTAGCTTTGCGAGGGCGGCGCGCTGCCCCTCGTCGAGTTTGTCGCGTCGGCTCTTGGTGTTGGAGATCCATACGCCTAGCTTGATGATCACCGGGTCTGCTTCACCGTCGACTGCGATCTCTTCGGCGTGGCCGCGGGGCACTGGCCGGTGGGCGCCCTCCCGTTCGACCCACTGGGCCAGGGCTGCTAGGCCGCGCTGGAATGCCTGCTGCGCCTTGCTCGGGCCCTTCCCCGCCGCACGGGGTGCCGCCGGGGCGGGAGACGGGGCCTGGTCGGGCTGCATGCCCAGCGTGGTCAGTCGTTCCTGTTGTTCGGTGGACAGCAGTTTCCAGGTGCCTGGCTTGCGCTGCTGCTGGAGCCATCGCCCGATGTCGTCGCCGTCCATGAGTACGCCGGGTGCGATGTCGGGCAGGTGGCCGCCGGGTTCGTCCTGCGCGAGGTGGGCGAGGTGGCGGTAGTGGCGTTGCCAGTCGAGGGGCCAGGGGCAGTTCCAGTCTTCATCGATGGCGGTGAGCTGTGCCGCGCGTGTGGCGGCTCGTTCCGGGTCTTTGCCGAGGCCGCCCTCGCGGCGGAGGTTGGCGAGCAGCTGTCCGATGGCCAGCTGCTCTCCGTCTGCCTCGCCTTCGCCCCACATCGCGTCCTGGCGGGGTGCGAGGTGCCCATGCGCACGGTGGTAGGAGCGGAGTGCGGCGAGTTTGTTCTCCCACGCCTCGTCGCCGGGTTCCCACACCATCCCGGCGTCGTCGAGGAGCTCTTTGCGGTGGGAGTCGAGTTCGCCGGCGCGCAGCGCTTTTCGCTGTTGATGCACCCACCGGCCAAGGGGATAGTCCTTGGTCGTGCCGACCTCGGTCTCGACGTCATAGGGGACGGCGTGCAGGCCGGTGATGCCGTTCTCGGTACGCCACCGGACCAGGGCTTGGTAGCCCTCGAGCCAGACCAGGGACTGGGGGCGGATGACGCGGCAGCGGGTGAGGGCGGCGATGTCGGCGGCGTCACGGGGCTGGGCGAAGTTGACCACGATCGAGGTGACCCGGTCGACCTCCTGCTGCGCCTGGCTGGTCTCATCACCGTCACCGCCTTCGGTTCCCGCTGCGGGGGCGGGGCGGACGTGGAGGCGCCGGCGCTCGGTGCCGCGGGTCAGGGCACGGGAGGCGAGCTGGTCGACCATGCGCTCGGAGTGCGAGCGCAGCGCCTGGAGGATGTCGACGAGGGGCTGGTAGCTGGCGGAGGCGACCATGTCCTTCGGGTCCTCCCCGTGCTGCAGTAAGACCGGGATGATGATCCGCGCCGTCTTCACCGTGCCGTCCGGATTCGGGCGCAGCGCCCGCCCGATGTTCTGCACGACGTCGACCTGGGAGCTGCGGGAACCGACGATGCACACCGCCTCCACCCCGCGCAGTCCGGTGATGTCGACGCCGACGCCCAGGGCCCGTACCGATGCGAGGAACGCCCGGTGTACGCGCCGGTTCTGGGCGTTGATGCCGTTGGCGAACCGCTGGATCACGGCACGCCGGTGTGCGACGGGGTGATCCCCGCACAGCCAGTCCGCCCACACCCGCTCCGGGGGCACGTGGCGCCCGTCCTCGAGCTCGTACAGCCGCGCGTCGATCGACGACGCGGGCAGCTCCTCCGCCTCGGCCAGCGCCGCCGCGGAGGCCTGAGCGGCATACAGCTCGGCGGCGGTCGCCGGCATCTGCTCGGCGAACGCGCGGGCTTCCTCGACCCGCTGGTGGAAGGTCATGACGGTGTGCAGGTTCATCTGCGCCGCGTGTTCCAGCAGCGCGGCCTGGAGCAGCGCGAGCCGCCGGCCGCGCAGCGCGTCCTCCGACAACCCCAGGACCGGGTCGGGGTCCCGGATCTCCAGCACATCGATCTCGAAGCCCGCAAGGATCGAGCGTTCCACCGCCTCCGCCAGCCCGAGGTCGAAGATCCTGGTGCCGTAGGTGGCGCTGTCGTCCTGCATCGATGCGATCACCAGCTCTCGTCCGTCCTGGCCACGCTGCGGGCTGGGTGCGGCGAGGATGCGGGGGGTGGCGGTCAGGTAGAGCCGGAAGTCGATGGGGATGCGGGCGTTGTCGTGGATCGCTGCCCACGGCCGGCCCATGTCCCCGGCCGTCATGTGCGCCTCGTCCAGAATGGCCAGGTCGAACGGTGCCATCCCCTGGCCGTACAGCCGCTCTCCGCCCGCCAGGGCGGCCTCAAGCGGCCCCCGCACCGTCCGCCGGCCCGAAGGGTCCTCCGGGTCCTCGCGGTCCACCAGGGAGGCGTACGTGGCGAAGACGACCACCGGTCCGGACGCCGCCCACAGCGCGAGCTGGATCGGATTGGTCGTGGTGCGCACCCCAAGCTGCTCCAGGACCTCGTCCTTGTCCACGGAGCAGACCGCGATCATGGGCGCGCGGTGCCCGACTCGGCGCCAGGACTGGGCGCTCTGCACGATCAGATCCAAGGTGGGCACCATGACGAGGATCCGTCCGCCTGGGAAGCATTCCAGAGCGCTCGCGGCGGCCGTGATCGTCTTCCCGGACCCGGTCGCAGACACCCCCAGGGCCCGGGCCCCTTCAGCGGGCACAAATGACCTTGCAGGAAATCCCACCCATTTTCTAAAAGCCGCTTTCTGGTCCACCTGGTGTTTTCGGAGCTGAATCACACCGATTTCCTTTTCCTCTTCCCACCGCGCGCCAGCAGGCTTCGCCATCGGCCCGTTCTTGCATGCGGCAGGCTCCCCGAGGGGGACGGCAGGGGGTAGCGATCCCTGCCCCCGTGAGCCGGCAGCTCGTCCTCGAAGTCGCACGCCGCCACAGCGTTCCACCCTCCACGCCACAGCGTCTCCAGCACAGCCGTGACCGCGGCCACCATCGCACCGGGCGCCGCCCTCGCAACCGCTTCGCACTCCACCACCGTGGGCCACTCAAGGAACTCGAAAGGGTGCGCCTTCCTGCCCGTGGAGTAGTCATTGCAAGCACTGCTCACCCCCAGCGGCCCCACCACCAGGCCGCGGCCCTCCCCACCGGCGCCGAGACGCTCCTTCAGCCAGGTGATGACCATCGAGCTATCCGCGGCATCCACATAGATCGAGCAGCCCTCGTACGAGACTCCGGCGTTTTCCGACACAGCCACCCACCCTCTCCTGCCCGTCCTCAGCACACTGCGGACGGGCCGCCCTACCGCTCAGACCCCGTTCCTTATCCAGCCGCCCGTCACCAGCCGTGCTCGCTGGGCCCTATGACGCCGTATCCGATCATCCGGGCAAGGTGCTGCGCCCGTTCGTCCTCCCCGGGCCGGACGTGGACGTACACGGTGTTGCCGGGGCCGGCTCATGGTTGGCGTCCATCCCGAAGCACGCTTGTACCCCGGTCCGCGCATGTTCCGGACCGAGGCCGAGTTCGGGCACTGCCGGCCAACTGAGTGCCATCCACGCGATCTGCCCCCACCCGGCCTGACGCAGCACCTCCGGTGCTCTGCCCAGCAGATCACCCTCCACCGGCTCCACGACCGAGAGCGTCATCGGCAGCAGGCGAGCCAGCACCGGGGCGTCATCCGGAAGATCTACCCCACAGAAATGCTCGCCGCCTCCCGAGAACCAGCCCTGCGGGAACACCTCGCGGGCCCTCACGACGTCCTCCACCCGAAGCAACTCGGCATCCAGGTCGACACTCGCCCCCTCCCACAGCTCCCCACACCTCACCAGAGACACGGCCACGGCGATCACCGCCGCCACATCCCCGCCCTGATAGACCGGATAAGCCCTTGCATTACCCACAGAGCCCCCACCCTCCACACACGACACCAGAAGGGGTATCCCTCTCTTCTACCAACTCTACATGCTGCATCACCTTGGCCGCCCGCAGCCGCCCCCACCCTCTAGCCAGCCAGGACCGCGATAGCGGGCCAGACGGTCCTGGAGGCGCAGCCGGAAGGACTGTTGAGACGGGGGAGCGTAGCGGACCCGTCTCCCTGGGCCAGAGCGAAGCGAAGGCCCAGCAGCAGGACGCAGTCCTACTGCTTCGGAAGCGCAGCGGACG